>NZ_JAPDRA010000001.1:0-720948 GCF_026013525.1 Sphingomonas canadensis
GCGCACTTGCATGCCTCGCCAACGCGCATTCGATCCGATCAAATACAAGCTGCGAAACCAAATCGAGCGGACCATCGGCAAGCTCAAACAACTCCGGCGCATCGCAACCCGATACGACCGCATCCCCCAAAACTACCTCGCCAGCCTATGCTTGGCCGCCCTCAGCTTCTGGTGCTGAATGTCGATTCAACCTAGACCTGGGGCGTGCCGTCCACGCGGCGGGGGATGCCCGCGCCCGCGTCGGTCAGCTCGCCCGGCAGCAGCGCGGCGGGCAGGTCCTGATAGCTCACCGGCCGCAGGAAACGGTCGATCGCGAGCGTGCCTACCGAGGTGCTGCGCCCGTCCGCCGTGGAGGGGAAGGGGCCGCCATGGACCATCGCGTCGGTCACCTCCACGCCGGTCGGCCAGCCGTTGGCGATGATACGGCCCACCTTGCGCTCCAGCACCGGCACCAGCCGCGCGGCGAGCGGATAATCGCCCTCGTCGAGGTGCATCGTGGCGGTGAGCTGGCCTTCGAGCTGCGGGATCACCGCCAGCATCTCCTCCACATCGGCGCAGCGGATCACCAGGCTGGCGGCGCCGAACACCTCTTCGCTGTGGTGCGCGGGATCGGCGATGAAGTCCTTCGCCGCGATGCTGAACAGCGCCGCCTGGCCGCAGGTGGGGCCGCCCGGCTCCTGGCCCTGGGCAAGCTGGCTGAGCGCGGGCGAAGAGGCCATGCGCGCCACGCCGCTTTCATAGGCGCGGTGGATGCCGGGGGTCAGCATCGTCTGCGCGGGCGCCACGCCCAGCGCGTCTGCCGCGGTGGTGAGGAAGCGATCGAGCGCGGGGCCGTCGATGCCCAGCACCAGCCCGGGATTGGTGCAGAATTGTCCCGCACCCATCGTCAGCGATCCGACGAAGGCGGGGCCGAGCGCCTCGGCGCGTGCCTCCAGCGCCTCCGGCAGCAGGAACACGGGGTTGATGCTGCTCATCTCGGCATAGACCGGGATCGGCACCGGGCGATTGGCGGCGAGCTGCATGAGCTGGGTGCCGCCCGCGCGCGACCCGGTGAAGCCCACCGCCTTGACGCGCGGATCGGTGACCAGCGCCTGGCCCACCGAATTGCCGGGGCCGTTGATCAGGCTGAACACGCCCGCGGGCATGCCGGTCTTCTCCGCCGCGCGCGTAACGGCGCCGGCCACCAACTCGGCGGTGCCCGGATGCGCCGAATGGCCCTTCACGATCACCGGACAGCCCGCCGCCAGCGCCGAGGCGGTGTCACCGCCCGCGGTGGAGAAGGCGAGCGGGAAGTTGGACGCGCCGAACACCACCACCGGGCCGACGGGCACCATGCGCAGGCGCAGGTCGGGCTTGCGCGGCGCGCGCTCCTCATTGGCGTGATCGACGCGCGCGCGCAGATATTCGCCGAGCCGCAGCTCCTTCGCGAACAGGCGGAGCTGGCCCGCGGTGCGCCCGCGCTCGCCCAGCAGCCGGGCCTGGGGCAGTCCGGTCTCGGCCATGGCGCGCTCGATCAGCGCATCGCCCAGCGCCTCGATCTCGTCGGCGGCGGCTTCGAGGAACTTCGCGCGATCCTCACGCGGGAGGTTCGAATAGGCCGGGAAGACGGCCTCGGCCGCGGCGCAGGCTGCCTCGACATCCTCCAGCGTCGCGATGCTGAACGCGGGCTCGATCTCCTGGCCCGTGGCGGGAGAGACCGCGCGGAAGCCGCCTTCGCCCCGCGCCACGCGCTTCGATGCAATGAAGAGTTCGCCAGTCAGCGCCATGGGTCGATCCTCCCGGTCATCATCAAAAAGTTAGCGGTAACATTGATGCCTTGGCGCGCATTTAGGGGCGCGGGCATCCAGCTTCAAGCGCCGAATGGCGATTGCGGTCAGGAACGGGCACCCCGCCGTGCGCGCTGCTCCGCGCGCGCCTCCATCGTATCGGTCAGCCCGCGGTCCACCAGCCGGGCCATCGCGTCGTGCGCGCCCTGGGCATCGCTCGCGGCGATCGCCTCGAACACGGCGACATGCTCGGGCAGCGCATCGCGCGGGGAGGGCAGGCGATGCTGCTTGAATTCGGTGGTGAGCGAAATCGCGGTGGAGACCCCGGTGGTGAGCGAGATCACGAAATCATTCCCGCTCGCCTCCAGCAGCGCGGCGTGAAACTCCTGGTCGGCGTGGCGCCCCTCCTCCGTGCCGAAGCCGTGGCGCTCCACCCCGGCGATCCCGGCCGCCATGCGCGCGAGCTGCTCCGGCGTGCGCCGCATCGCCGCCAGCCGCGCGGCATCGGGCTCCACGATCCGGCGCAGCTCGAACAGTTGCTCGATCAGGTCCGGGTCCGGCTCGTTGGCGAACATCCAGTTGAGCACGTCCGGATCGAGCAGGTGCCAGCCGCTGCGCGGGCTGACCTGCGTGCCGATCTTGGGGCGCGAATGCACCAGCCCCTTGGCCGCGAGGATGCGGATCGCCTCGCGATAGGCGGTGCGGGAGACGTCGAACTTCTCGCTCGCCGCGATCTCGCCTTCCAGCAGGTCGCCCGGTGCGAACTCGCCGGAGACGATGCGCACGCCCAGCGTCCGCGCCACCGCGCCGTGGAGCCGCAGCGACTTGGGCCGCGGCTGGCGCTTGGCGCGCGCGATAGGCCCGGTGCCGGCCGGCTTGCGGATGCGGGTCTGGCGGGGCGTGGCGGTGGTTGCTGCGGGATCGGAAGCCTGGCCCTTGATCATGGCATAACTCCTAGAAATTCCGGAAGCACATGCCAAGCGCAACGAATGCGGATGCGTCCGGCCGCTATCCCCCGGCCCCGCGCGTGCGCATCCGCGCGAAATGTCCGCCGGAAAGCAGCCGATCGCGCTGGCTGGCGGTGGCGATGGCGGCGCGCGCGGCCAGCACGGTCTCCCCGCCGCCGGGGTCGCGCAGCACCACCGAGAGCGCCGCATCGCCCCGGCCGAGCGATTCGAGGCCCAGCACGTCCACCCGCGTCTCCGGCGTGAGCGCGCCCGCGGGCAGCGCCTCCTCCAGCGCCACCGGGACCACGCCCATCGCGATCAGATTGTCGCGATGGATCCGCTCGAAGCTCCGCGCGATCACCGCGCGCACGCCGAGCAGCGCCGTGCCCTTCGCCGCCCAGTCGCGCGCGGAACCGGTGCCATAGGCATCGCCCGCGAAGATCACGAGCGGAACCCCCTGCTCCGCCCAGGCGGCGGCGGCATCGAATACGGAGAGGATCGCGCCGCCGGGCGCCACCGCCCGGTTGCCGCGCCCACCCGCCAGCGCATTGTCCAGCCGGGCATTGTCGAAGGTGCCGCGCCACATAACCTCATGGTTCGCGCGGCGATCGCCATAGCTGCCCAGCCGCGCGGGCGCCTCGCCCAGCGCGATCAGGTGGCGCCCGGCGGGGCTGTCCGCGGCGATGCGGCCGATCGGCGAGATATGATCGGTGGTCACCGCATCGCCGAGCGCGAGCAGCACGCGGGCATCGCGCAGCCCCTCCCCCGGACGCGCGGGCGCCATCGCGAAGAAGGGCGGGCGGCGGATGAAGCTGGAGGCCGGATCCCAGGGGAAACGCAGCCCCGGCGGGCTTTCCAGCGCGTCCCAGGCGGCATCCGCAGCCTTGCCCGCGGCGCCCATGCCAGCCTTTTCCAGCAGCGCCGCGATCTCGGCATCCCCGGGCCAGATATCGGCGAGCATCACCGCCGCCCCGTCGCGATCGAAGCCGACCGGATCGCGGCCCAGATCGATCCGCAGGTTCCCCGCCAGCGCGCCCGCCACCACCATCGGCGGCGATGCGAGATAGTTGGCGCGCACCGCGGGATGGATGCGATTCTCGAAATTGCGGTTGCCCGAGAGGATCGCGGTGAGCAGCCCCACGCCCTCCAGCCCCGGCTTCAACTCGCCCGAATTGCCGACGCAGGTGGTGCAGCCGAAGCCGACCAGATGGAAGCCCAGCCGGTCCAGCCCGGGCTGGAGCCCCGCCTCGTCGAGCAGCCGGGCGATCCGCCGCGATCCGGGGGCGAGCGAGGTCTTGACCCAGGGCGGCACCGCCAGCCCGCGCGCCACCGCGTTGCGCGCGAGCAGGCCGGCGGCGATCATCAGCCCGGGATTGGCGGTGTTGGTGCAACTGGTGATCGCGGCGATCGCCACCGCGCCGTCGCACGCACGGGCGCGATCGAGCGGGGCCGGCTGCCCCTCCCCCGCGCCCTCGACGCTGGCGGGCACTTCGGAAAGGCGGCGGACCTGCTGCGGGCGGCTGGGGCCGGCCATCACGGGTTCCAGCGCGTCCAGCGCGATTGCGATCACGCGGCTGTAGCGGCGCGGCGGCCCGGCATCGCGCCACAGCCCGGCCGCATGCGCATAGCCGCGGTAGCGCGCGATCGCATCCGCCCCCCGCCCCATCGCGGCGAGATAGGCGAGCGTCGCATCGTCCACCGGGAACAGCGCGGCGGTGGCGCCATATTCGGGGCACATGTTGGCGATCGCCGCACGATCGGGCAGCGTCAGCGCGTCGAGCGCGTCGCCTTCGAACTCGACGATATGATCCACCACCCCCGCCGCGCGCAGCCGGGCGGCGATGTGCAGCGCGATATCGGTGGCGGTGAGCCCGGCCGGCCGCGCGCCGGTCAGCCGCACCCCGGTGACGCACGGCAGCGGGCAGGACAGCGGCTCGCCCAGCGCGGCCATCTCCGCCTCCAGCCCGCCGACGCCCCAGCCCAGGATGCCGAGCGCGTTGACCATGGTGGTGTGGCTGTCCGTGCCGATCACCGTTTCCGCGCCGGTCCAGCCCGGATGGCCGGGCACGGGCACGGCGATTTCGGACAGCTCCTCCAGGTTGATCTGGTGGCAGATGCCGTTGCCGGGCGGCACCACGCGCAGCCGGGGGAAGGCGCGCTCCGCCCATTTGAAGAAGGCATAGCGTTCGCCGTTGCGGGCATATTCCAGCGCCAGATTGGCCTCCAGCGCCTCCGGCGTGCCGCTGTGATCGACGCGCACCGAATGATCGATGACAAGATCGACGGGGAGCAGCGCGTCCACCGCCTCCGGCGCGCCGCCGGCATCGGCATGATGATCGCGCAGCGCCGCGAGATCGGCGAGCACGGCCACACCCGCGGTATCCTGAAGCAGGATGCGCGAGGGTCGGAAGGGGATTTCCGCGCTGCTCGCGCCCTTTGCCAGCCAATCCTCGAACAGCGCGGCGAAGGGCGCGGGATCGCCCTCATGCGCCAGGATGTTCTCCAGCAGGATCGCCAGCGCGCGCGGCAGCGGCGCCAGCCGCTCGCGCGCCGCATCGCCGAGCCGCGACCAGGGCGTCTCCACCGCGCGTCAGCCGCGCCGGGCGCGCAGCGCGGCCAGGCTGCCGCCCGACTTCACCTTGCCCGGCAGCGGATGGCCGACGATCTCCTCGGCCAGGATCGCGCATTCGATCAGCCGCTCCAGGTCCACGCCCGTCTCGATCCCCATCTCGGCGCACAGCAGCACGAAATCCTCGGTGCAGATGTTGCCCGCCGCGCCGGCATGCGCGGCGAAGGGGCAGCCGCCCAGCCCCGCCACCGCCGCATCGAAATGCGCAACGCCCATCTCCAGCCCGGCGAAGGCGTTGGCGATGCCCATGCCCCGCGTATCGTGGAGGTGGAGCGAGAGCGCGACATCGGGGTTGGCGTCCTGAACCGCGCCAACCACGCGGCGGATGCGATCGGGCGTCGCCCAGGCCATGGTGTCGCCCAGCCCGATCAGGCTCAGTTCCTCGCCCCCGGCCCGCGCGATCGCGCGCATCTCGCCCACCAGCCGCACGACGCGCTCAACCGGCACGTCGCCTTCGAAATTGCAGCCGAAGGCGGCGGTGACGAAGCCGGTGCGCACCGGGATGCCATGCGCCTGATACATGGCGATCAGTTCGGGCTGGGCGGCAAGCTGCTGATCGGGGGTGCGGTTCTGGTTGCGCTTCAGGAAGGCGTCGGAGGCATAGAGCGTCAGCTTGCCCTCTAGGTCCAGCCGCCCGGTGGCGATCGCGCGCTCCAGCCCGCGCTGGTTGAGCCACAGGCCCGAATAATGGACGCCTGCGCGCGGCGTGATGCCCGCCACCACCGCCTCCGCATCGGCCATGCCCGGCACCTTCTGCGGATGGACGAACGAGGTCACCTGGATATGGCCGAGCCCGGTATCGGCCAGCGCATCGACCAGCCGGATCTTCTGCGCGGTAGGGATCGGTGCCTTTTCGATCTGAAAGCCCTCGCGCGGGCCTTCTTCCTTGATATGGACACGCTTCGGCAACATGCTCATGGTGCGGCCTTTCGGGCGATATGCAGGCGCGATCCGGCCGAAAGCACCGTTGACAGAATGAAACATCGTTCTACTTCGTGGAACGAAACGGACCGGAACAGGGGCGGAAGAGAAGCATGACGAGCAAGGGCGGTGTCGCGGCGGTCGATCGCGCGTTCGACATCCTGCACGCATTCCATCGCGACAAGCCGGTGCTGACGCTGGCCGAGATCTCGCGCAGCACGGGGCTGTACAAGAGCACGATCCTGCGGCTGATGGGATCGCTGGAGAAATACGGCTTCATCTGGCAGCGCGCGGACGGCAGCTACCAGCTCGGCCCCGGGCTGCTGGGGCTGGCGAGCATCTTCCAGGACAGTTTCGACCTGCGCGAGTTCGTGGAGCCGACGCTGGAGGAACTGGTGAGCGCGACCAACGAGGGCGCGACCTTCTTCATCCGCGACGGCGATCAGCAGATCTGCCTGTTCCGCATCGACGGGCGGCACACGATCCGCGACTACAACATCCGCCTGGGCGACCGGCAGCCGCTGAACAACGGCGCCGCCTCCACAATCTTCCGCCGGTTCGAGGCCGATCCGGCCGCACCGCTGGAACCCGCCACCTTCGTGACCGAGAGCTTCGGCAGCGTGGAGCCGGAGATGGCCGCGCTGGCGGCGCCGATCTTCCGCAACAACCATGCGCTGATCGGCGTGATCACGCTTTCCGGCCCGATCGTGCGCTTCACGGCCGACTATGTCGCGAAGATCCGTCCGCTGCTGATGGACGCCAGCGTGCGCCTGTCGATCCGGCTGGGCGACCGGCCCGGCCATTTCGCGGCGCTGACGGCGGGCTGATCCCGGCCGCCGCGCTTCGGCCGCGCGGGGCATCAGATCACGCCCCCCGCCTCCAGATCGGCCAGCTCCGCCGCGTCGACGCCCAGCGCGCCATAGATGGCGGCATTGTCCGCCCCCAGCACGGGCGGGGCGCAGCGCGCGCCGGGCTGGCCATCGTCGAGGCGATAGCCCGCGCGCACCACGCGGACGCTGTCCAGCCCCGCCTCGCCCAGCGGCAGTTCCTGCACCAGCCCGCGCGCGGCGAGCTGGGGGTGGGCGAGTACCTGCGGCACGCTGAGGATGCGCCCCGCGGGGATGCCGGCGGCATTGAGCAGCGCTTCCCATTCCTCCGCCGGGCGCGCGGCGAGCGCTTCCTCCAGGATCGCGTTCAGCGCCTCGCGGTTCGCCTTGCGCGCCTCGCGGCGGGCGAAGCGCGGATCGGCCTTCAGATCGGGGCGGCCGGCGATATCGCACAGCGCCTCGAACTGTTCCTGCTTGTTGGCGGCGATGTTGAGCGGGCCATCGGCGGTGCGGAAGGCTCCGGAGGGCGCGGCGGTGGCGTTCTGATTGCCGATCGGCTGCGCCTCGACGCCCGCGATCAGATAGTTGGACACCGCCCAGCCCATCGCCGAGACGGTGGAATCGAGCATCGACAGATCGATCCACGCGCCCTTGCCGGTCCGTTCGCGGCGGAACAGCGCGCTGGCGATCGCGAAGGCCGCGCCCATGCCGCCCAGCGTATCGCACAGGGGATAGCCCACCCGCAGCGGCGCCGATCGCGCGTCGCCGGTGACGCTCATCACGCCCGAATAGCCCTGGACGATCTGGTCATAGGCCGGGTTGGCGCTGAGCGGCCCGTTCTGGCCGAAGCCCGAGATCGCGCAATAGACCATCGCCGGGTTGATCGCGCGCACGCGATCCCAGCCGAAGCCCAGCCGCTCCATCACGCGCGGCCGGTAATTCTCCACCAGCACGTCGGCGCTCTCGATCAGCCGGGCGAACAGCGCCTTGCCGCGTTCGCTCTTGAGATCGAGCGTAACCGATTTCTTGCCCGCGTTCTGGGCGAGGAACGAGGTGCCCATCAGCGCGGCGTTGAGCTCCGGCGCCGCGCCCAGGCTGCGCGCCAGATCGCCGCCCCTGGGGTTTTCGACCTTGATCACCTCGGCCCCCAGCATCGCCATCTGATAGGTGGCGTAGGGGCCGGACAGCACGTTCGTCAGATCAAGGACGCGGACGCCCTCCAGCAGATCGGCATAGGCCCCGGCGGGGGCCGGAGCCGCCGCGTCCGCGCTCGCTTCCCCGGCCATGCTCAGATTTCCGCGGTCTCGACATCGTAGCGGTAGAGCCAGTCGTAGCGCTCCGTGATCGGATCGCGGCTCCACTCGCTCTCCATATAGCGGATCGCGCCTTCCTCGGTGGCGAGCGCGGCCTCATGGAAGCGGCCGGTGTTGTCCTTGGCGCCGCGGACCATCTTGCTGGTCCGCTCGACGCGCGCGCCCTCATAGGCGCGCAGCGCCTCCTGCACGTCGTCGTATTTGTCGATGCAGCGGCCCAGCACCACGCCGTCCTCGATCGACATCACCGCGCCCTGCGCCAGGAACGGCAGCGTGGCATGGCAGGCGTCGCCGAGCAGCGTCGCGCGGCCCGTGGTCCATTGCTGGCGCGGCGTGCGTTCCATGAACGCCCATTTCATCACGGTGGGCGCGGCGTGGATCAGGGTCTGGACGTCCTCGTGCCAGCCCTTGAAATCATTGGCGCATTCCTCGATCGAGCCCTGCGCGTACCAGGATTCGACCTGCCAGTCGTCGCGCTCGATCGTGCCGATCATGTTCATGAGCTGGCCGCCGCGCAGCGGATAATTGACCATGTGCCCGCCCGGGCCGATCCAGGTCCAGCCGACCATCTGGCGCATATGTTCGGGCAGCCGCTCCATCGGGATCACCGCGCGCCAGGCGATCATGCCGGTGAAGTTCGCCTCGTCATCGCCGAACAGCGCCTTGCGCACCGTGGACTTCACGCCATCGGCACCCACCAGCACGTCGCCCGTGACGCGGCGCCCGCCGCCGAGCACCAGCGTGGCGGAATCGTCCGTCAGCTCGACATCCTCGACATGCGCGCCGAGATGCACCGCGTCCGGCTTCAGCGCGCGCACCGCATCGGCGAGCGTTCCCAGCAGGTCCGGGCGATAGACGGTGAGATAGGGATAGCCGTATTTCTCCACGGCCATCTTGCCCAGATCGAACATCTGCCACGAACGGCCGGTGCTCCACAGGCGGAATTCCTTGCGCCGCGGCTCGCACGATGCCTGGCGCAGCGCGTCGAACACGCCCAGCGCGTCCAGCGCGCGCGAACCGTTGGGGCTGATCTGAACCCCCGCGCCGACCTCGCCCAGCTCGGGCGCCTGTTCATATACCTCGACGTCATAGCCACGGCGCAGCAGCGACAGGGCGGCCGCCATGCCGCCGATGCCGCCGCCGGCGATCAGGATCTTGGGCGACTTGCTCACGCTCGGCTCCAGTTCGAATGAGGAAGGGGGAGTTTCGGGAAGATCATGCGGGCTCGCTCCGCAGCCAGCCGAGCTTGCGCATCACCGGTTCGTCGGACACGCGCAGCAGCACCGCGCCCTCGCCGCTGAAGAAGCGGTGCGGGCGCCAGGCGGGAACGGCGATGGTGTCGCCGAACGCCCAGTCGAGCGTGGCGCCGTCGATCTCCGCCGTGCCGCTGCCCCGCACGACCGCGAACACGGCGTTGGCGGTGGTGCGCACCGGCGCGGTCGCCTGGCCGGCGCCGATCCGGATCATGTGCAGCGCGATCGTGTCCAGCTCCGCCGGGCCGAGCGCGACGCTGGCCGAACCGCCCGCATCCGCGGCGGCATCCAGCTTCGCGGCCGTATCCTCCCAGCGGAAGGCGATCGGCGCGGCGTCGCACCAGCGCGGATCGGGCTCCACCCCGTCCGGGTGCGGTTCGTAGAACATCGGCTCCAGCAGATGCACCAGCGGCACATCGAGGAAGTCCATCCAATAGCATTCGGCGTCGCCATGGTTGGCGTGCGAATGCCAGGCCCAGCTCGGCGTCAGCAGCACGTCGCCGGGGCGCATCTCCACCTCCTGCCCGTCGACCACGGTAGAGGTGCCGCGCCCTTCCAGGATCAGCCGCAACGCATTGGGCGTGTGGCGATGCGCGCGCGCGGTCTCGCCCGGCTTGATCATCTGATAGGCGGCGACGATCGTCCGCACGGTCGAGTAGATATTGCCCTCGACCGGGTTGAACATCGTCAGGTTGCGGCGTTCGGCCTGGGTGGTGTCGATCAGCTCGCCCGCGCGATCGAGGATCGGCTTGACCTCGGCATAGCGCCAGCGATGCGGCAGGAAGTTGCGCCGCGGCGCCGGCCACAGGGCGGGGAAGCGGCGGTGCCACCCCCCTTCCATGTTGAGGCCCGCGAAATCGCGGTACAGCGCCTCAAGGCCGGATTCGCGGGCGCCCGCCATCTCAGTGCTGCTTCACGATCTGGGGCACGTAGGATTCGGCGAACACCTCCGTCATGCCCAGTTCGCCCTGCACCACATCGACGTTCATCTCGCCGACGTGATCGATCACGATGCGGATGCGATCGCCGTCCACCACCGGCCCCACGCCCTCCGGCGTGCCGGTGGCGATGATGTCGCCCGGATAGAGCGTCATCACCGCCGAAGCGGTGGCGACCATGCCGGGGATGTCGAGCACCAGATCGCGGGTGTTGGCCGATTGGCGCAGGTCGCCGTTGACCCACAGCTTCATGTCGAGCTGGGCGGGATCGGGAACCGCGTCCGCGGTGACGATCCAGGGCCCGACCGGGCAGAAGCTGTCATAGGCCTTGCGGAACACGCGCTCCTCGCGCCCGCGCACCACCATGTCGAGCAGGCAGGCATAGCCGAACACCACGTCGCGCCAGTCGTCGCGCGAAACCCCGCGGCATTCCTTGCCGATGATGATCGCCAGCTCGCTTTCGTGATGCACCTCGCGGCCCGGCACCGCGGGCAGCACCACCGGATCGGCGGGGCCGGAAAGCGACGAATTCGGCTTCAGGAAGAAGCCCTGGTTGGTGGCGCGATACTGGGCCTGCATCTCGCGGCCGTGCGCGTGATAATTGACCGGATAGGCGATCACCTTGTTCGGCCAGGGCACCGGCGTTTCCAGCCGCACCTGATCCAGCGGCGTCAGCGGCAGGGCGGGCAGCGCCGCCTCTATCCGCCCACGCAGATCCGGAAAGTCGCGGATCAGCCGCACCATGCCCATCGCGGGCCATTCCTGCGGATCGCAGCCGCACAGCGCGGTGATGTCGGCGATGCCGCCGTCCGTCACCACCCCCAGCCTTCCGCCATCAAATCGAGCGAGTCGCATGCCACACCTGAAGTTCTGTAGAACAGAATAATGTTCTATTTAATGGATTGCGGCCGGAAATCAATGGCCGATGCGCGCAATCCGAATGCTTTCTGCCGGGCGGACGGCCGCGGAATCCGGGCGTCGAAAAGGGCGCGCCGGAGCCCGCCGCAGGCCGCCGGACGGCGCCGCGCAAAGAAAAAGGGCAGCCGGCCGCAAAGCCGGCTGCCCATTCGAGGGAGAGGTTAGAACTTGGCGCGGAAGCGCGCGCCATAGGTACGCGGCGGCGCGATATCCTGGCCGTTGTAGTTGTTGATGAACGGATATTGCTGCGTGCCGGTGTACACCGCCTCGTTGCCGATATTGCGCATGAAGAGCTGCACCGAATAACGGTCCTCGGGCGCGCGATAGGTCAGGCTGGCGTTGAACATGGCATAGCCCGGCGCCCGCGCGTTCTCCACGAACTCCGCGCTCAGCCAGCGCGACGAGGCGAACGACATCTCCGGCGAGAAATCGATCGTGCCGCCGTCGGCCAGATCGAAGCTGTGGTTGTAGCTGACGTTGCCCGACCATTTGGGCGTGCGCGGAAGCTGGAAGCCGTTGCAGTTGATCGTCCAGAAGCCGGTCTGCGCCGTGCCGCCGGGGATCGCCGCAACCGGGCAGGCCGTGCGCGGCGAGGGATCGCCGGCGCGATAGTTGCGGTAGGTGAACTCCTTATACTCGCTGTCGGTATATTCGACGGCGAAGCGGAGCTGATCGTTGCTGGTCGGGAAGATCGTCAGATCGACGGTGCCGCCCTTGGCCGTGGCCTTGCCGGCGTTGAACAGCGACGAGACCTGCGCGCCGCCGCGATCGAGCGCGGAGAAATTCTCCTGCCGGTCGCGATAGTCCATGTAGAACAGCTCGGCGTTGAACTGGACGAGCCGGTCGAACAGGCGGTTCTTGGTGCCGATCGTATAGGCGGTCACCTCTTCCGGGCGATAGGGATCGAGATCGGCGTTGGACTGGCCGCCCGACTTGAAGCCGGTGACGACGCTTGCGTACATCAGGCTGCTCGCGCCCGCGTCGAACTCGACGCCCGCCTTGAAGTTGACGCGGTTCGCCTCGTAACGGCCCTTCACATTGGTGCCTCCGGAGGTGAGCAGCTCACAGCTCTGCCCCGGGCCGGTGCCGCCCGCGGTGCAGCCCGAGCTGCCCTTGAACGTATAGCGGTGCGCGTCGACCGTCTTGGTCTCGTTGGTGTAGCGCAGGCCGCCGGTCACGCGGAACGCATCGGTCAGCGAATAGGTCAGCTCGCCGAACGCCGCATAGGAGCGGGTGTTGAGCTTCGCCACGAACGCGGTGTCGGACACGAAGCCCAGGCGGACGGCGTTGAAGCTGTCCTGGTCCTCGTTGAAGAAATAGCCGCCCACGACCCATTTCAGCGCGTCGTTGGCATTGCCCAGGCGCACCTCGACGGTCTGCGCGTCGGAGGTCGAGGGTTCGCCGGTGAAGGCGTTGACCGTGTTGAAATAGAGCGCCGGCATCGCCAGCGAGTCGATGCTCACCCGCTGATAGGCCGGGATCACGGTCAGCGTCGCCGGGCCGAGATCCCAGTCGAGATGGGCGTTGATGCCCCAGCTCTCCATGTTCTGGTACACCTTGCTCGTGTCGAGCGTGTAGATGCCCGGGGGAGCCGTGGTCTTGGCGATCAGCGCGTTGAGCGAGTCGTTGATCGAGGTCCAGCGATCGTCGGGAATGATCGGAACGGGCGTGGTGATGCCCGGCGCGTTCGGCGCGGTCGGCTCGTACACCACCTTGCCGGGGCCGCGGCCGCCGACCTTCTGATAGTTCAGGCCGACGCGCAGCGTCACCGCGTCAACCGGCTGCGTCTTGAACTGCAGGCGGAACGAGTGGTGCTTGTCGTCGTCGGTGCCGTCGCTGATGTAGCCATCGCGCGAAACGCCCTGGAACGATGCGCGCACCGCCGAATTGTCGCCGATCGGAATGTTGATCGCGCCTTCGGCGTTGAACCCGTCATAGTTCTGGAAACCGGCGCTGACATAGCCTTCGAACGTGCCGAGGCGCGGCTGGACCGGGATGATGTTGAGCGCGCCGCCGGTGGCGTTGCGGCCATAGAGCGTGCCCTGCGGACCCTTCAGCACCTCGATGCGCTCGAGGTCGTAGAAGGTGCCCGCCACCCACTGGGTGCGCGCGGCGAAGACGCCGTCATAGCTCTGCGCCACCGCCGAGTTGCTGTAGCCGGTGGTCGAGAAATCGCCCGCGCCGCGGATGTAGATCTGCAGCGCCGTGCCGCCCTGGCTGATCTGAACGCCGGGCGAGAGCCGCGCGATATCGGTCGCCTGCGACACGCCGGCCTTGTCCAGCTTGTCGGCGGAGAGGACGTCGATCGAGATCGCGGTCTTCTGGGCGCTTTCCTGGCGGAACTGCGCGGTGACGACGATTTCGCCGTCGGAATTGTTCGAGTCTTCCGCATCCTGCGCATAGGCCTGGATCGGCATCAGCGCGCCGATCGCGGCTCCGGCGAGGAGGCCGAAGGTACGGAAATGCTTGGTCATACGTATCCCCTCCACTCCCTGAACGGGTTCGGCGCCACCCCCCGGGCAGGCGCCTTTTTTTGATGTTCTATTGAACAGAACGATGTTCTTTTTATCGGATGTTTTGCCTTGTGTCAATCTTGAGGCCTGCGGCCCGGCCTGGGACGGCGGCACTGGACAGGGGATGCGACTCATTTTAGAATAGCGTTCTATTTTTAAGGCTGCGTAAGATAAGCTGGCCGTAGGCGGCGGTTGCGAATCGCGCGATTAGGAGAGTCCGAAATGACGACATTCCCCGAGACCCCCGCCTTCACCGGCTTCAACACGCCCTCGCGCGTCGAGGCGCAGGTCGGGGACCTGAACGTACACGGCACGATCCCGCCGGAGATGAACGGCGCCTTCTATCGCGTGCAGCCCGAGCATCAGTTCCCGCCCAAGCTGGGCGACGACATCGCCTTCAACGGCGACGGCATGATCTCGATGTTCCGTTTCAAGGACGGCAAGGTCGATTTCGTCCAGCGCTGGGCCAAGACCGACAAGTGGAAGCTGGAGAATGCCGCCGGGCGCGCGGTGTTCGGCGCCTATCGCAACCCGCTGACCGACGATGAGGAGGTGAAGGGCAAGATCCGCGGCACCGCCAACACCAACGCCTATATCCACGGCGGCCGGCTCTATGCGCTGAAGGAGGATTCGCCGCCACTGGTGATGGACGCGGTGACGCTGGAAACGCGCGGCTACACCGATTTCGAGGGCCGGATGACGGGCGAGACCTTCACCGCCCACCCCAAGACCGATCCGGTGACCGGCAACCTCTGCGGCTTCGGCTATGCCTCAAAGGGCGTGCTGACCCGCGACATGACCTATTACGAGATCAGCCCCGAGGGCGAGCTGCTCTACGACGTGTGGTTCGAAACGCCCTATTACTGCATGATGCACGACTTCGCGATCACCGCGGATTATGCGCTGTTCTCCGTCATGCCGATGACGAGCAGTTGGGAGCGGCTGGCGGCGGGCAAGCCGCATTTCGGCTTCGACACCAGCCTGCCCACCTATCTGGCCGTCATGCCGCGCAAGCCGGGGACCACGGCCGAGGACATCCGCTGGTTCAAGGGCGGCAACTGCTTCACCGCGCATGTGATGAACGCCTGGCAGGAAGGATCGACGATCCACCTGGACCTGCCCGTGGCCGCCAACAGCATGATGCCGTTCTTCCCCGACATCAACGACAAGCCGTTCGATCCGGTGGCGGGCCAGACCTTCCTGACGCGCTGGACCGTCGACCTGAACCAGAATGAGGAGGAATATCGCTCCACCCGGCTTTCGGACATGATCGGCGAGTTCCCGCGGCTCGACGATCGCTATGCGGGCAGGAAATACCGCTATGGCTGGATGGTCGTGATCGATCCCTCGCAGCCGGTGGAGATGAAGGGCGGCAGCGCCGGCGGCTGGGTGATGAACACGCTGGGCCTGGTCGATCTGGAGACCGGCACGGAGCAGAAATGGTGGTGCGGCCCCGTTTCCAGCATCCAGGAGCCCTGCTTTGTCCCGCGCGCGCCCGATGCGGCGGAAGGCGACGGCTGGATCGTGATGGTGTGCAACCGGCTGGAGGAACGCGGCAGCGACCTGCTGATCTTCGAGGCGACCGAGATCGCCAAGGGGCCGATCGCGACGATCAACATCCCGGTGCGGCTGCGCTTCGGCCTGCACGGCAACTGGGCCGACGCCGACGCGATCCGCCCGCTCGAAGCCGCCTGAAACGCAAAGGGGGAGCGCCGTGGCGCCCCCCCCTTCCCGCGCGATGCGGGCAGCGAAAGGCCCCGGCGCGATCGCCGGGGCCTTTTCCATTCCTCAGATCGGATAATGGCCCGGCTGGGTCTCGATCGTGATCCAGCGCAGCTCGGTGAAGCTGTCGATCCCCGCCCTGCCGCCGAAACGGCCATAGCCGGACGCCTTCACACCGCCGAACGGCATCTGCGCCTCGTCATGCACGGTCGGTCCGTTGACGTGGCAGATACCCGATTTGATCCGGCGCGCGACGCCCAGCCCGCGCGCGGTATCGCGGGTGAAGACCGACGCCGACAGGCCATATTCGGTGTCGTTGGCCAGCTCGATCGCGTGCGCCTCGTCCCGCGCGCGGATCACGCCGACAACGGGGCCGAAGCTTTCGTCGCGGAACAGCTTCATGTCCGGCGTCACCTTGTCGATCACATGCGCGGGCATCAGCACGCCGTCCGCCGGGCCGCCCGTGAGCTGCACCGCGCCCGCGGCGAGCGCGTCGGCGATCAGCGACTGGCAATGCGCCACCGTCTTCAGGTCCACCACCGCGCCCAGCGGGGTGTTGCCCTGGCGCGGATCGCCCACCGCCATCGTCGCCACCTTGTCGCGGAACTTCGCGGCGAAGGCATCGGCCACCGCATCGACCACGATGATCCGTTCGGTCGACATGCAGATCTGGCCCTGGTTCATGAACGCGCCGAACGCCGCGGCCTTCACCGCTTCGTCCAGATCGGCGTCCTCCAGCACGATCAGCGGTGCCTTGCCGCCCAGCTCCAGCAGGCAGGGCTTGAGGTGACCGGCGGCGCGCTGGGCGATGATCCGGCCCACCGCGGTCGATCCGGTGAAGTTGATGCGGCGCACCTCCGGCGCGTCGATCAGCGCGCCCACCACCGCGCCGGCATCCTGCGGCGCGTTGGTCACCACATTCACCACGCCTTCGGGGAAGCCGGCCTCGGCGAACGCCTCGATGATCAGCGCATGGGTGCGCGGGCAGGTCTCGCTCGCCTTCAGGATCACGCTGTTGCCGCACGCCAGCGGCACCGCGATCGCGCGCACGCCCAGGATGATCGGCGCGTTCCACGGCGCGATGCCCAGGATCACGCCCACCGGCTCGCGCACCGCCATCGCGATACAGCCGGGCTTGTCGCTGGGGATCACTTCGCCGCTGATCTGGGTGGTCAGCGCCGCCGCCTCGCGCACCATCCCGGCGGCCAGCATCAGGTTGAACCGCGCCCAGCCCTCGGTCGCGCCGATCTCACCCTTCATCGCGTCGACGAAGGCGTCCGCCCGCGCCTCAAGCGCCGCCGCGGCCTTGGCCAGCACCGCGCGGCGCGCGTTCGGCCCCATCGCCGCCCATGCCGGGAATGCCGCGCCCGCGCGCGCCGCGATCGCGGCCATGTCGCCCGCCTGCATCGCTTCCGCACGGGACGCTACTTCGCCGGTCAGCGGGTTCAGCCGTTCGAAGGTGGCTCCGGGGGCATTGGTGGTCAGGGTTGCCATGGCTCGTCTCCTCATTTTGCTATGCTATATAGCAAAGCTGAATGGTGCTGCAAAGTAGCGCCGGGATCAGCGGGCGTGCGACGACAGCCCGTCGCTGACGAAACCGGCCAGCGTCTCCACCGCCGCGCGCCAATCGACGCCGCTGATGTCCAGCTCCATGATCCCGGCCAGCCGCTCGCCATGCGTCTGGGGGTAGACATAGGCGCCGAGGACCACGTTCATCGCCAGGAAGAAGCGCTGATCGTCCATGTCCGGCAGCGCGCGGCGCATCAGCCCGATCAGGCGGCCGCGAACCGGGGTGACCAGCGGGCGGGTGATCTCGCGCGCCTCCGTCGAGGGATCGGCGAGCGCGCAGCAATAGACGCGGTAGCTCCTGCGGTTCTCGCCCGCGCTGCCGCCGCGGCTGATCGCGGAATCGAAGAAGGCGGTCAGGATGCGCTGCACCGTCAGATCGCCCGAAGCCTCCAGCGCGTCGAAATTGCGCTGCTGGGCGCTGTGGATCGGATCGAAGTGGCGCTGGAACACCTCTTCGAACAGGTGGCGCTTGCTGCTCCAGTTGCGGCTGAGCGAGGCGAGGCTGGTGCCCGCCTGCGCCGCGATCGCGCGGATCGTGCAGCCGTCATAGCCATACGCGATGAACAGGTCGTCGGCGGCGGACAGGAAACGCTCGCGGCTCGACTGGTCCCCGCCCCGCGCCGGCTTCGCCTCATCCATCCGCGGACATCCCTCCATAGCGGCCGTCGAGGAACACGAGCGCGTCGCTCGACGGATGGACGGCGGCGTACTCGACGATGCCGCGAATGACCATGTGGCTTGCGAACGGCTCCGCCTTGTCGAGCGTGCAGACGATCCGTGCGAGCGCCGTGCCCAGCAGCGGGATGCCGCTTTCGTGGGTGACCCAGGTGCCCGCGTCGAACCGGCTGGCAGCCGGCGCGGCGACGAAGGCGCGGCAGGTCTCCGCGTCCTCGCGCGCCAGGATCGACACGCCGAAGCGCCCGCGCGCCATCAGCGGGCCGCACAGCGACGCACCCGCGTTTACCGCCAGCAGTAGCGACGGCGGCTCCATGCTGAGCGACATCACCGCCGTCATCGCGATGCCATAGCGCCCGCCCGCGGCATCGGCGGTGGTGACGAGCGCGACGCCGCTCGCCAGCCGCCGCATCGCGCCGCGGAAATCCTGCACCAGTTCCTCGCCGGCCGCGGCCGGATATGTCGCCATGAATGCCGCCTCCGCCTGCCTCAGCCCGGCAGGATGCCGGACTTCTGCATGAACTCGCGCACCTGGCCCCATTCATAGTCGCGCTGGGCGATCATGTGATCGCCGATGCGCGCGCGCGTCTGGCTGGTGAGGTAGAACATCTCGTACAATTCGATGCGGCTGCCCAGCGCCGATCCGGCGAAATCCCAGGCCATGCGCATGATCCGCGCGCGATCCTCCGCCGCCATACCGTTCGATCCGGGCAGATATTTGCGCAGCAGATCGCCGATCTCCGGATTTTCGAAAAGCGCGAGCGAGGGGGTGCACAGCAGGTTGTGCGATCCGATCGCGCGGACGATCTGGTTCACCCGCGTCATCCAGCCCGGCATCACGCAGCGCAGCACCGAAAGATCGCGATGCGGGAAGAAGGCGCCGCCGCCCCAGTCATGCGCCTGTTCCTCCGCCGCGATGATCGCCGAGCGGGTGAGCGACAGATAGGAGTGGATCTCGCCAAGCTGCACCGCGACGTCGGGCGCGTTCAGGCTGTTGGTCACCTTCGCGATGCTCGAACACAGGTCGTAGGCGAATTCGAGCTTCACCATCGCGCGGATCGCGGTCTGCTGCAGCGTGTTGCCCGGCGACACGCCCTGGTTGAGGATGTTGTAGACGTTCAGGTCGCCGTCGCAGAACAGCCGCTCATAGGGCACCTCGACATCGTCGAAGATCACGAAGCTGTCCTGCTCGTCGAAGCGCGAGGAGAAGGGCGCGTCGGCGACGCTGGCGTTGACGCCGTAATGATCGCGGCAGATCTGGATCACGCCCTTGGTCTTCACGGGAATCGAGAAGATCAGCGCATATTCCTCCGCGCCCGAGGGGATCGGCGCGGAGGAATAGACGTAGATCTCGTCCGCCAGCGGCCCCAGCGTGGCAAGCACCTTGCCGCCGCGCACGACCACGCCGTTCTCGTTCCGGCCGACGACGCGCAGCGTGAGATCGGTGTTCATGCCGGCCAGCGGCGGGGCGGCCTTGTCGATATTGGCGTGGACGATCGTGTGCGTCATCGAAAGATCGCCGTCGATCACCTCGCGGTGGAACTTCGCCAGCCGCTCATAGCCCTCGGGCTTGCCGCGTTCCCAGATGTCGCGGCGCGCGGTGTGGCCGGAAAGGACGACGTTCACATAATCGGGCGTGCGGCCCAGCATGCCGTTCGAATAGCGCGACAGCCGCTCGAGCCCGCGGTGGCGGATCTTCAGGTCCTCCTTGCTCTTGGGGAGCATGAGGCTGACGTTCATCTTCTCGCCGGACTTTTCGGGATCGTCGATCAGGCATTCGTCGGCGTGCGCGATCTGCCAGTCGAAATAGCCGGCCATCCCGTCGACCGACCCGGCGAGCAGCGGATCGCTCGCCACATGAACCTTGCCTTCCCCCAGCCACACGGCGCGCTCGTCATCGAGCCCGGCCTTGTACTGATTGCCGTTGCGAACAGCCATGACATCTTCTCCTAACTGAAAACACGTGTATTCACGGTTGCAGGTTGATGCAAGTCAAAATATAACGATGTTCTATTAGAGAGAACAAAGGGAGGGGCTGCCCTCCCGCGGCGGGGACGAGAGGAGCGGGATCGTGGAGAGCGAAGGCGCAAGGGCGGACGGGATATCGGCGGAGGCGCTGGATCGCGCCGAGCGCCGATTCGCAGCGCTGCTGGGCACGGACGCGGTGCGGCGCGAAGGCGCGCTGTTCGCCGAATTCCACGATCCGTTCGAAGGGCCCGACGCACGCGCGCACCGGCCGGGGCTGGTGATCCAGCCCGAATCAGTGGAGCAGGTGCAGGCCGCGGTGCGGCTGGCGGGCGTGCTGGGAATCCCGCTGTGGACCTCATCCATGGGCCGCAACTTCGGCTATGGCGGATCGGCACCGGTGGTGGACGGCACGGTGGTGCTCAACCTGCGCCGCATGAACCGCATCCTGGAGATCGACGCACGCCAGGGCTTCGCGCGGATCGAGCCGGGCGTCACCTTCCACCAGCTCTATGCCGCGCTGCGCGAGGCGGACGCGCCGCTGATGATGTCGGTGCCCGATCTGGGCTGGGGCAGCATCATCGGCAACGCGCTGGAGCACGGCTATGGCTACAACCTGCTCGGCGACCACGCCTCGGCGCTGTGCGGGCTTGAGGTGGTGCTGGCCGACGGCACGCTGCTGCGCACCGGCCAGGGCGCGATCGCGAACAGCCCGTTGTGGAGCTGCCACCGCCGCGGCTTCGGCCCGGCGCTCGACGATCTGTTCAAGCAATCGAACATGGGCATCGTGACCCAGGCCGGGCTGTGGCTGGTGCCGCGGCCCGAGCGGATCGAGACCGGCACCATCCTGTGCCGCGGCGAGGGCGACATCGTGCCGCTGGTCGATACGCTGCGATCGCTGGTCCAGTCGGGCGTGCTTCAGGGCATCCCGATGATCGTCGGCACGCCCGATCCGGCGGCGGACGAAGACTCCGCCGCGGGCGGCTTCACCATGGCCGGGCTGCGCAAGGTGCTGCGCCCCGGCCGGTGGAACGCACGCATCGGCCTGTATGGCCATGCGGAGATGGTGGCGGCCCGCCGGTCGCTGCTCGAACGCGCGGTGGCGGCGATCCCCGGCGCCGAGCTGGAGCTGCGAAGCTACCCGGGCGACGCGGGGCCGGAGACGGTGGAGCCGCGCGATCTGATCGCCGCCGGCATCCCCAACCAGGTGCTGCTCGAACGGCTGAAGGCCGCGTTCGGCGAGACGATGGGGCATATGGACTTCTCGCCCGTGCTGCCCGCCACCGGAGAGGCGGCGCAGCGGCTGGACGCGATGGTGCGCGGCACGCTGGCGAAATACGGGCTGGTCGCGCCGGTGGGGCTGCTGCTCAACGCGCGCAGCATGGTGAGCGCCTGCATGGTGGTGTTCGACGCCGCCGACGCGGAACGGGTGCAGGCGGCGCGCGACGCGGTGCGCGAGATGTATGCGCAGGCGGCCGGATGGGGCTGCGCGCCCTATCGCGCGCATGTCGCGCTGGTGGACGGCGTGGCCGGCACCTTCGGCTTCAACGATCATGCGATGCGCCGCACGCTGGGACGGATCAAGGACGCGCTGGATCCCGCCGGCATCCTTTCGCCCGGCAACCACGGCATCTGGCCGGGCGTGGCCCGCGCGGGGCGCGCCTGAATGCGCGCGCGCCCTCCCGCCCCCCGGCCCGCCGCCCGGCCGGCCCTCAGGCCCGCGCCCCGGCCCGTCGCGCCGCGATTGACAGCGGTTGGAGCCTCAAATAAAAGAACACCATTCTATTCAAGAGAACGAATACCAGCTCGCCCGCTTGCGGGTGACGACAGGCGCGCGCCGCGGACGAGCGGCGGTCACCCCAGGGACCGGGAGAGGATTGGAAGATGACTGAGCACGATCGCCCCACGATCGCGACGATGCGCGCCTATACGTGGATGAACATCTTCACCGGATTCCTGGTGTGGGGCGTGGCGCTGGCCGGCGTCTCGATGATGATGCCGGTGATGTACGACACCATCTCCAAGGACATGGGATGGTCGGTCACCCAGACGACCAGCTTCATGGCGATCAAATCGGCGGTGTCGGCGATCGGCGGGCTGTTCGCGGGCAGCCTGATCGTGCGGCTGGGGCTGAAGCGGGTGTTCGTCCAGTCGGTCGTGGTGGTCGGCGTGGCGACGATGCTGCTCTACTTCGTGTCGAACCTGCCGATCTATTATCTGCTCGCCGCCTTTTCGGGCTTTGCCTCGATCCTGGCGCTGATCTGCGTCCAGGTGACGCTGGCCAAATGGCATTCGGCCAGCCTGGGCCGGATCACCGGCGTGGCGATGCTGGGCGGCGCGGTGGCGGGCACGATCGTGCCTTTCGCCACCACCTGGGGCGTGCAGCATTTCGGCTGGCACGCGACATCGGCGGCGGCGGGCGTGGTGGTGCTGCTGTTCGTCACCACCGCCGCGATCTTCCTGTTCCGCGAAACGCCCGAGGCCTATGGCTATACCGCCGAGGAGCTGGATCCCGGCCCCAAGGGCGGCAAGCACGCGAAGGCGGCGGCCGCGGGCGGCGATAGCCCCGAATTCTCCCAGATCGTGCGCACGCGGCCCTTCATCATGCTGGTGCTGGCAGCCGCGCTTTCGGGCGCGATCAGCAACGGCGTGAACGAATATGTGCCGATGTTCGTCGCGCGCCAGGCGAACCTGGGCGCCTATATGGCGGCGCTGGGCTTCACCATCGTCATCGTGATCTCCGGGCTGGGCAAGATCCTGTTCGGCTGGGTGTTCGATCGTTTCTCGACCAAGGGCGTGGCGGCATGCTGGGCGCTGTGCGGCATCGCGGTGCTGCTCGCCTTCCCGGTATCGGGCTTCGTCACCTTCCTGATGTTCACGGTGGTGCGCGGCGTTTCGCACGGCGGCGTGGTGGTGCAGGCGCCGGTGCTGGCGCGGCACATCTATGGCATCCGCCCGATCGCGCAGGTGATCGCGTTCCTCAACGCCGCCTTCCATCTGGGCGCGTCGGCCGGCATCTGGGTGATCGGCGTCGGCGTGGACGTGACCGGCGGCTTCACCATCCCGTTCATCGCGGTGGCGATCACGGCGGTGGTCTGCGCGCTGCTGGGGCTGCGTTTCCAGCCGCGCTACTGGGCCGGCTACACCGAAAAGCGCGCCGATGCATGACGGGCAGAACCTGCTGATCCTGGGCGCGGCCAGCCTGGCCGCGTCGGCGATCAGCGCCTGCTTCTCGGTGGGCGGGGGCTATGTGCTGTTCGGGGCGCTGACCTGGATCATGCCGCTGCCCACCGCCATCGCGATGCAATCGGTGCTGTCGTTCGGATCGCTGGTTTCGCGTACCCACGCCTTCTGGGCGGAGATCGACTGGACGATCGTGCGCAATTTCACCGCGGGCACGCTGGTGGGCGTCGGCGCGGGGCTGTGGCTGTTCGCGCGCACGCCGGAACGGGTGCTGGCGGTGCTGCTGGGGCTGCTGCTGTTCGTGCTGGCCTGGGCGCCCGCGATCCGCTGGCGCGGCCGCGCGGGCGCATCCTATTTCGGCGTCGGCATCGCGCATGCGGTGGTAAGCACGCTGTTCGGGCTGGGCGCGATCCTCCAGCCGGTGCTGCTGCGGTCCAGCCTGGCGCGCACCGCGATCGTGGGCACTTTCGCCACCTGCATCATCCTGCTCGAGACGATCCGGACGCTGGGCTATGCCGCCACCGGATTTTCCTATGCCGCATGGTGGCCGGAGATACTGGTGGCGACCGTCACCGGCCTGGCCGGCACCTATCTGGGCAAGCGGATGGTGCCGGTGATCTCCGAAGACCATTTCCGCTTCGTGATGCGGCTGTTCATCACGCTGCTGGGCCTGCGCTTCGTCCAGAAGGGCCTTGCCTGATGCGCGCGCCCGCCCCCCGACATCATCCGACCAGGAGAGACAGATGAGCGCACCGCTCCCCGGAAAGCTGAGCCCGGACGGCTTCGCGAAGGCGCTGGACGCCTTTCGCGGCGCGATCGGCAAGCAATGGGTGCTCGACGGTGAAGAAGACCGCCAGACCTATATCGACCCCTATGCGCTGGGCGACGGGCTGAACCACGATTGCTCGGCGATCGCGGCGCCCGCCTCCACCGACGAGGTGCGCGCGATCGTGCGCCTGGCCAACGAGCACAAGGTGCCGCTGTGGCCGGTAAGCCGCGGCAAGAACCTGGGCTATGGCGGCGCATCGCCGATGGAGCGCGGCAACGTGATCCTGGACCTCAGCCGCATGAACAAGGTGGTCGAGGTCGACGCCAAGCAGGCCTATTGCGTGATCGAGCCCGGCGTCAGCTTCTTCGATCTCTACAACCACCTGGCCGACAACAAGCTGCCGCTGTGGATGTCCACGCCCGGCAATAGCTGGGGCAGCGTGCTGGGCAACGCGCTGGATCGCGGCATCGGCTACACCCCCTATGGCGACCATTGCGAACAGATTTGCGGGATCGAGGCGGTGCTGCCCGACGGCGACCTGATCCGCACCGGCATGGGCGCGATGGCCAAGGGCGCGGGCTGGCAGCATTACAAATACGGCTATGGCCCCGGCTGGGACCAGATGTTCTTCCAGTCCAACCTGGGCGTGGTCACCCAGGCCGGCCTGTGGCTCCAGCCCGAGCCGGAGATGACGGCGAAGGTCGAGCTGGCCTTCCCCAAATTCGACGACGCCGAATGGGCGATCGACGCGCTGGCCGACCTGCGCCGCCGCGACGTGATCCAGCACAACATCGTCTTCGGCAGCCCGGTGCGCGCCGCATCCACCCAGTCGCAGCGCGCCGACTGGTATGACGGCCCCGGCGCCATTCCCGATTCGGCGTGCGAGAAGATGATCCAGAAGCTGGGCATCGGCTGGTGGAACGCCAAGATCAACCTGTTCGGCCACGCCGCCACGGTGAAGGCCCAGATCGAGCTGATCCGCGGCATATTCGAGAAGCGCATCGGCAAGGAGCTGAAGTTCGAGACCTGGGAGCAGGGCGATCCGCCCGACAAGTCAGCGCGCGGCATCCCCTCCACCCTGGGGCTGCAGAGCGTCAACTGGTACGGCGGGCGCGGCGGGCACCTGAGCTTCGCGCCGGTGATGCCGTCCGACGGCAAGCTGATCCTGGACTATGCCCGCAAGATCAAAGCCTATTACGAAAAGGTCGGGCAGGATTACTACGCCAGCTTCACGATCGGCCGGCGCCATGTGAACAACGTCAGCCTGATCCTGTACAACCGCGACGATCCGGCGATGGTGGACCGGGTGGACAAGCTCTACCGCCACCTCGTCGCCGAGGCCGCGGCGCAGGGCTTCGGCGAGTATCGCGGCCACATCTCGTACATGGGGCTGATCGCCGACACCTTCGATTTCAACGATCACGCGCTGCGCCGCCTGAACGACAAGGTGAAGGCGTGCCTGGACCCCAACAACATCATCGCGCCGGGCCGCAACGGCATCGGCGTCCGCGCGTGAGGAGCGAGCCGATGACCGCGTCCCGCAACCCTGCCGCCACCGCCCGCATGACGGGCCGCATCGTCTTCGCCGCCGCGCTCGGGCTGCTCGCCGCCGCCTGTTCGGGCAAGGGCGGCGATGCGCCCGCCGCCAAGGACGGCCGCATGCCGCAATCGCAGGTCGTGCGCTTCGGCGCGGGATCGTCGAGCGAGGGCGAGCGGCTGTACGGCCGCGAATGCGCCTTCTGTCACGCCGGCCGCAACACCGGCACGATCATGCTGGGCCGCCGCATGGAGCCCGACAAGGCCGAGCTGCACAAGCGCACCGATCTGGACGCCGACTATGTGAAGACCGTCGCGCGCAAGGGGCTGGTCAACATGCCGCCCTTCTCGCGCGTGGAGGTGACCGACGAGGAGCTCGACAAGATCGCCGCCTGGCTGGCCGACAAGGGCCGCGCCCGGTGAGCGCCGATCGCCGCACGCTGCTGAAGGCGCTGTCCGCGCTGCCGCTGGCCGGGCTGGCCGGCGCCGGGGTTCCGGGCGCCGCATCTGCGCAGGACGCGATCCGCATCGTCGCCGACCGGCGCCTGCCCGGCGTGGCCGCGCTGGCATCGGCGGCCCGGCGGGGCGGCCATGCGGTGAGCGATCCGGGCGGCGAGATCGTCGCCCATGTGCTGGCGCAGGGCGCCGGCTGGCTGCGCTCCGGCGGGCCGGTGATGGGGCTCACCAGCTATACCGACATGATGCTGATGCGCGATCTGGCGCGCGAGGCGGGGCGGCCGATGCGCTTCGCCGCGGCGTGGAACGGCGGCGGCGCGGCGCCCCTGGCCGATCGCGGCGCGGAGGCCCAGGCGGCGCTGATCGCCATGGTGCGCCGCCGCCCGCCCCCCGCCGGCACCGCCAGCGTATTCCTGTGGCTCGTCTGACGTGCGGGCGGTTCTTCGACGGAAAGGTTCAGCGTGAACGCGGCCAATTATGACTATGTGATCGTCGGCGCCGGATCGGCGGGTTCGGTGATCGCCAACCGGCTATCGGCCGATCCCGCCATCCGCGTGCTGCTGATCGAGGCGGGCGGCGAGGCGGACCACCCCTATGTGCAGATGCCGCTGGGCTTCCTCCATGCGCTGCGCAACCCGGACTTCACCTGGAACTTCGCGTCGGAGCCGGAGGCGGCGGCGGGCGGCAAGGTGTTTCCCCTGCCGCGCGGGCGGATGCTGGGCGGGTCCTCTTCGATCAACGGCATGGTCCATTTCCGCGGCCACCCCGCCGATTTCGACGATTGGGCGGCGCTTGGCTGCGAAGGCTGGAGCTATGCCGACGTGCTGCCCTATTTCCAGCGGTCCGAGGATCACTGGAGCGGCGGCAACAAATGGCGCGGCAAGGGCGGGCCGATCACGGTGAAGCCGGTGGACACCGCCCGGCTGATGGCGGCGGAGCTGCGCGCCTCCGCCGCGCTGTGCGGCTATCCCTACAACCCCGATTACGACGGCGAATCGAACGAAGGCTGCGCCGATGTGCAGATCGCGATCCGCGGCGGGCGGCGATGCGGATCGGCGCGCGCCTATCTGGAGGATATCCGGCGCAAGCGGCACAACCTGACGATCGCCACCCGTGCCCAGGCCCGCCGCGTCCTGTTCGACGGCCGCCGCGCGACCGGGGTGGAATATGAGGTTTACGGCCAGCGCCGCCAGGCGAACGCGCGGCGCGAGGTGATCCTGAGCGGCGGCGCCTATGGCTCGCCGCACCTGCTGCTGCTGTCGGGCGTGGGCGACGGGGCGGAGCTGAGCCGCCACGGCATCCCCGTGGTCCATGCGCTGCCCGGGGTCGGCCGCAACCTGCAGGAGCATGTCCGCCTCGCGCATCAATATGACGCGGTGCTGCCGCACAGCTTCGCGCGCGAGCTGCGCTTCGATCGCGCGGCGCTTTCGTTCCTGCGCTGGTATCTGTTCAGCTCGGGCACCTTCGCCAACCAGATCGCCGCCGCGTGCATCCTGGCGCGCTCGCAGGACGGGCTGGACCGGCCCGACCTTCAGATCATGGTCAGCCCGGTGCGCGTGGACGCCAACATCTGGTTCCCGGGCTTCAGCAAGCCGAAGCAGGATTGCTTCTACAACTCGATCTGCCTGCTGCGGCCCGAAAGCCGCGGCGCCCTGACGCTGCGCGACGCCGATCCGCACAGCGCGCCGCGCATCGAGCTGAACCTGCTCCAGCATCCGAACGACTGGGCGACGCTGAAGAAGGGTCTGGCGATATCGCGCCGCATCTTCGCGGGCGGGCCGGTCGCCAATCATGTCACGCGCGAGATCCTGCCCGGCGCCGACAAGCAGGACGACGCGGCGCTGGACGCGATGAAGGCCGATCTGGCCGGCGTCGTCCACCATCCGGTGGGCACCTGCGCGATGGGCACGGGGCCGGAGGCGGTGGTCGATCCGCAGCTTCGCGTCCATGGCATCGAAGGGCTGCGCGTCGCCGACGCATCGGTGATGCCGCTGCTGGTGGGCGCCAATACCAACGCCGCCGCCGTGATGATCGGCGAAAAGGCATCGGACCTGATCCTGAAGACCCATGGAGCGCACAATGGCTGACGCAGGCGGAACCCAATCGCCGTTCGAAACCGCGCGGCGGCGCATCGCCGGGTTCGGCCGGCACTTCATCGGCGGCGAATGGGTGGCGCAGGACGGCGACCCCATCGCCGTGATCAACCCTGCGGACGAGCAGCAGATCGGCGTGATCGCCGCGGGCTCCGCGCGGGAGATCGACGCGGCGGTGGCGGCCGCGCGCGCGGCCTTCGATCATCCCGGCTGGCGCGCCATGCCCGCCGCGCGGCGCGAGCAACTGCTGCTGCGCCTCGCCGACCTGATCGAGGCCGATGCCGACGCCATCGCCGCGATCGAGACGCTCGACAACGGCATGCCCTTTCCCCACGCGCGCGGCGCCGTGATGGGTGCGGTGAGCGCGATCCGCTACAACGCCGGATGGGTGCGGCGGCCGTGCGGCGAGACGGTGCCGGTGTCGGTGCCCGGCAACTGGCACGGCTATACCAGCCATGAGCCGCTGGGCGTGGCCGGGCTGATCGTGCCGTGGAACGCGCCCTTCGCGATCACCTGCGCCAAGGTCTCGGCCGCGCTGGCGGCGGGATGCACCGTGGTGCTCAAGCCCGCCGAGCTGGCGCCGATGAGCGGGCTGCGGCTCGGCGAGCTGATCGCGGAGGCGGGCTTCCCGGCGGGCAGCGTCAACATCGTCACCGGGCTGGGAACGGCGGCGGGTGCCGCGCTGGCCGCGCATCCCGGGATCGACAAGCTCTCCTTCACCGGATCGACCGCCACCGGCAAGGCGATCCTGGGCGCCAGCATCCCGGACCTGAAGCGCGTCTCGCTGGAGCTGGGCGGCAAGTCCGCGGTGCTGGTCTATGCCGACGCCGATCTGGAACGCGCGGTGCCCGGCGTGGCGATGGGAATCTTCGGCAACGCGGGCCAGGTGTGCGCGGCGGGCTCGCGGCTGTTCGTCGCCGATGCGATCCACGATCGCTTCGTCCAGGCGCTGGCCGATTTCGCGGCGAAGCTGAACGTCGGCCCCGGCTGGCAGGAGGGCGTGGCGATGGGGCCGCTGATCTCCGCGGCGCAGCGCGAGCGCGTGCTGGGCTATGTCGAGGCCGGGCGGCGCGCGGGCGCCGTGCTGGCGGCCGGCGGCGGCACGCCCGATGGCGCGGGCTATTTCGTCCAGCCGACCATCTTCGCGGGCGCCGATCCCGGCATGGCGATCGTGCGAGAGGAGATCTTCGGCCCGGTGCTGAGCGTGATGCGGCTGGCGGAGGAGGATCTGGACACCGCGGCGGCCATGGCCAACGACAGCGCCTATGGCCTGTCCGCCTATGTCTGGACGCGCGACCTGGGCCGCGCGCACGGGATGGCGAAGCGGCTGCGCGCCGGATCGGTGAAGGTCAACGGCGCGGGGATGGAGTTCGCCCTGCCCTTCGGCGGTTTCAAGCAATCGGGCATCGGCCGCGAAAACGGCCAGGAGGGCGTGCGCGCCTTCACCGAGACCAAGGCGGTGATGATCGGCTACTGACGCGACGGGCGGCCGCGCGGGCCGCCCCGGAGCGAAATATCAGGGCTTCAGCCCGCGCCAGTGGTAGACGATCGAGCGCACCGACGCGGTGATCCAGTCGAGGAACTGGCCGTCGCGGCCGCAATCACCCTGATCGATCCAGCGCACATAGCTGTCGAGCATGAAGGTGGTCACCGCCTGCGCCATCAGGATCGTCGGCCCCGGGGCATTCTCTTCCGGGCCAAGGATATCGGTCTCGCGGTCGATCACCGCCTGGACCAGCTCGGCCGTCAGCCGCTCAAGATGCGATCCGAAGATGGGATCGTGCGCCGCGTGGCGGACGAGCAGCTTCATCGCGGCGGCATGCGCCCGCGCGACCGGCAACGTGCGCCGGACGCGATCGGTCCACCACGCGGCCTCCTCGCGATCGGCGGTCAGGATCGCCTGGACCACCTCGTCGAGCACCGCATGAACCAGCGCGTCCTTCGACTTGAAGTAGCGATAGAGGATCACCTTCGACACGCCGGCCTGGGCCGCGACATGATCCATCGTCGCCTGGCGTATCCCGCGCTGTTCCAGCACCTCAGCGGCCGCGCGCAGAAGCTGCTCCCGGCGCTGGACGCGGTGTGCGTCGATCATCTCCGAATAGGTCTTTTCCATGTTCCGACGCTCGCCCAGTCCGGACGATTTGGCAAATCCGGCATGGACTTGCCGCCTCGCGCACCGCCGGACCTCCCACCTGTTTACTCGCTCGTAACATCATGTTACTCACAAGTGACATCAAGAGTCGAGGCGGCCCCGGCCGTACTGGACAGGGGAGGAAAGACGAATGGCAAATCGCTGTATTTCCCGGATGAATCCGGCCCTGCGCGGCAGCGTGGCGATCGCCGCGATGGCCGCCGCCTGCGCGGCCGCGGCACCGGCGCACGCCCAGGCCGATGGTTCGGACGCCTATGACGCGGAAGCCTCCACCCAGGCCGATCCCGGCGACGAGATCGTCGTCCAGGCACGGCGGCGCGCGGAATCGATCGAGGATGTTCCCGCTTCGGTGAGCGTCCTCTCCGACGACGACCTGGAGCGGCTGAGCGTGCGCGACGTCGCCGATTACACGCGGCAGACGCCCGGCGCGCTGCTGATCAGCTCCGGCCCGCAATATCTCAACGATATCGCGCTGCGCGGCCAGGGCGGCGGGCGGCTGGGCTTTTCGGAATCGACCACCGGCATCTATCGCGACGGCATCTATGTCGCGGGCGGCGGCTTCGGCGGCCGCAGCTATGGCGACATCGACTTCTACGACGTCGAGCGCGTCGAGGTGTATCGCGGCCCGCAAGGCGCGCTTTACGGGCGCAGCGCGGTGGGCGGCGCGGTCAACGTCATCAGCCGCAAGCCGGTCAACCAGCTCGAGGTGCGCGCCAAGGCGGGCTATGATTCGGTGGAGCAGCTCCAGGGATCGGCCACGCTGAACCTGCCGATCGCGAACACGGTCGCGCTGCGTTTCGGCGGCTTCTACAACGATCAGAAGCAGGGCTTCTACATCGACCAGGTCACCGGCAAATATCTGGATACCGAGAAGAGCTGGGGCGTGCGCGGCACGCTGGGCTTCGGCATCGACACCGACAACACCGTCAACCTGACCGTCGAATATTCCGATTCCTCGGCGCCCGGCTTCAGCTCGCTGGGGCAGAATGTCGCGCTGGATCCCGATCCGTTCGTGCGCACCGGCCTGGACACGACCGACCGGGTGGATATCGCCCAGACCCAGCTATTGTTCGACTTCACCCATGATTTCGGCGATTCCGAGCTGGTGGTGCTGGCCAACTACAAGGGCCGCCAGGGCGATCGCGCCGGCGCCGACTTCGATCACTATTCGGGCATCCGCAACGCCAACATCCAGTTGATCGACGATCAGGGCGAGGATTTCGAGCGCTATGGCGCGGAGGTTCACTGGGGATCGACCGGCAACGGCGCGCTGAGCTGGCTGATCGGCGCCGACTTCCAAACCTATGAAAGCAACATCTATTCGAACCGGCATGGCACGGTCATCGGATCGCCCGCCGCCACCACCACGGTGCGCCGCCAGCTCCGGCTCGACAATGCGCGCGAGGACCTGTTCTCCTATTCGGCGTTCGGCCTGATCGGCTATGACCTGACCAGCCGGATCAACATCACGGCGGAGGCGCGTTTCCAGGCGGATTCGAAGAAATTCCGCTTCCAGCGCTTCGATCTGGACGCAACGACCAACGACGCTGTCCCGCTGACCCTGTTCGACCGGGACTGGACGCGCTTCCTGCCGACGGTCTCGATCAACTATGAGGTCAGCGATGCGGTGACCCTCTATGGCCGCGTCGCCACCGGCTACCGGCCCGGCGGGTTCAACCAGACCCCCGTCCCCGGCTTCTTCGATCGCGTGGCCTATAACCCCGAGGACATCGCCCAGGGCGAGCTGGGCGTGAAGGCGATGTTCCGCAGCGGCGGCGCGGTGTTCCGCGGCCAGCTCGCCGCCTATTACGGCGAGACGCGCGACGTGCAGCAGACGACCACGCTGTCCACCACCAATCCCGCCTTCACGCTGGAGAATGTGGGCGACAACCGCATCTACGGCGCCGAGCTGGAGCTGTCGGCGATGGTCCCGCTCGGCCAGGGGCGCTTCACCGCGTCGATGAATGCGTCCGCGTCGCACGGCAAGTGGAAGGACGGCGCCTCGATCCTGTTCCAGGGCGCGGTGCTCGATCTGTCCGGCAAGGATACGCCGCGCGCGCGCGACTATATGATCACGCTGAACGGCGGCTTCACTCATCCGCTGGGCGGCGGCATCGACGGCCTGTTCACCGCCAGTTTCCAGACCGCGGGCGGCGGATTCGACGACGCATCGCTGGCCCGCGCCAGCGATTCCTATTCGAACGTCGATCTTTCGGCCGGCATCCAGGGCAAGAACTGGCGCCTGCTGGGGTACGTCAAGAACCTGACGAACGACATCTATCGCGTGGTCACGGTCGGCGGCAATAATTACTACAATACGCCGCGGACCTGGGGAGGAAGCATTTCCTTCGATTGGTGAGGTCTCGCATGAAACATCCATTTTCCCGTATCGCGATTTCCGGAGTCATCGGCCTCTGCCTGCTCGGCACGGTCGAGGCCGACGCCCAGGCGTTCCAGCGGCTTCGCGCCCTGCGTGCCCAGCGCGCGGACCAGGGGACGCCCGCCGGAACCACCAGCCACACGATCAACGTGGCGGGAACGGCGCGCGAATATCTGTTGCTGGACGGCGCCAGGGGCCGCCCCGGCGCGCCGCTGCTGATCGTGCTGCACGGCGGCGGCGGCAACGCGGCCGCCATGGTGGAGCGCTGGTCGGCCAAGGCGGCGCAGGCGGGGATCGTCGTCGCCTTCCCCAACGGCGTCGGGCGTGCCGCCAACATGGGCACGTGGAACGCGGGCGGCTGTTGCGGCCATGCGATGGAGAGCGGCAGCAAGGACGTGGAGTTCGTCGCCGCGCTGATCGACGCGGTGAAACAGTCCAACGGGATCGATCCGCGCCGCGTCTATGTGGCCGGCATGTCGAACGGCGGGATGATGACGCACCGCATCGCCATCGCGCTCGGCCCGCGGCTTGCCGGTGCCGGCGTGGTGGCGGGGGCGATGTTCGGCGGCGAGCCCGCTCCCGCCGGCCCCGTCCCGATGCTGATCATCCACGGCATGAAGGACGAGGTCGTCCCCTATCCGGGCGGGCAGAGCACGCTGGGCTTCGTCGCCAAATCGCAGAGCAAGCCGTTCCAGCCGGTGCGCTATGCGGTCGATTTCTGGCGGCGGGCCAACGGGTGCGAAACGCCCGCCGCCGCCAGCACCTCCGGCGACGTGACGATCGAGCGCTCCACGGGATGCAAGGGCGCGGACGTGACCTTCTACAGCCTCGCCTCCGCCAACCACACCTGGCCGGGCAGCGGCGGGGGCGCGCCCATGCTGGAGCGCTACCGCTACGATCAGCTCAGCGCGACGGACGTGCTGTGGGATTTCTTCAGCAAGCACGTCCGCAACTGATGCGCCGCCGCCGCTCCCCGGCGCGGCCGCATGCAGGTTCCGAGGGGAGCTTCCCCTCTCCCACCCCCTGCCGGGGCGGCTCTGTCGCCCCGGCATCTTTTTGGCGGGTACCGCGCGCGGCGGCCCGCCGGAACAGGAATGGACTTTGACCCTGGTACGCTCGCTGCTCGGCCTCTTCGGGAGTGACCCGGCCGCCCCGCAGACCGTGGACGCTTTGCTCACGCGAACGGCGAAGGCGCATCCGCACGCGCCCGCGATCGGCCCGCTGGCCGGCGCGATCGACTTCGCCGAGCTCGACCGGCGCGTCACCCGGGTCGCCAACGGCCTGGCCGCGGAGGGAGGCCCCCGGGATCGCGTCGCGCTGATCGGCCGCAATTCGGGCGAGCAGGTCGAGCTGCTGCTGGGCGCGATCCGGGCAGGACAGACGCCGCTGACGATCAACTGGCGCCTGACCCCGGTTGAGATGGCCTATATCCTGGAGCATTCGGGCGCGAGCCGGGTGTTCGCCGATACCGAGTTCCTGGCCACCGCCCAGGCGGCGCTCGGCGGCCGGGACGTGCCCGTCCAGGCGATCGACGGCACCGGCCCGGCCGATTACCGCCGCTGGCGCGACCGCCAGGACAACCGCGCCCACCCATCGTCCGGCACACCCGGGGACGTGGTGCTGCAGATGTACACCAGCGGCACCACCGGGCTGCCCAAGGGCGTTCAGCTCACCAACGCCAACGTGCTCGCGTCGCTGGCGATCTTCAGCCTGGCGCCGCTCGATCTGGATACCGGCGACGTGCTCTATGCGCCCGCGCCGATGTTCCACATCACCGGCATCGGCCCGGTCCTGCGCTGCATCCAGTCCGGCGCGCGGCTCGTTCTGGCCAGCGGCTTCGATCCGGGCCAGGCGGTCGAGACCCTGGCGCGCGAGCGCGTCACCTACACCACGCTCGCCCCGGCGATGATCCAGGCCTGCCTGGCCAGCCCGGCGATGGACGGCGCCGATCTCGGCCCGCTGCGGGTGATCGTCTATGGCGGATCGCCGATCGCCGAATCCGTGCTGCGCGAGGCGCAGGAGCGGATCGGCTGCGAGTTCGCCCAATGCTATGGCCTGACCGAGACAACCGGCCCGATCACGCTGATGACGCCCGAGGATCACGCGCCTGGCCGCGGCAAGCTGGCCTCGTGCGGGCGCGCCGTGGAGGGCGTGGGGCTCAGGGTGGTCGATGCGGACGGAAATCCGGTGCCCGCGGGCGTGACCGGCGAGATCCAGGTCGGCGGCCCGCTGGTGATGATGGGCTATGCCTCCGATCCCGCCGCGACGGCCGAGACGATCCGCGACGGCTGGCTCAATACCGGCGATGCCGGCTATCTGGACGACGAGGGCTTCCTGTTCATCCGCGATCGGGTGAAGGACATGATCGTGTCGGGCGGCGAGAACATCTATCCCGTCGAGGTCGAGAACGCGATCCAGTCGCACGTCGGCGTCGCCGAGGTCGCGGTGATCGGCATTCCCGACGCGCGCTGGGGCGAAGCCGTGCTGGCGCTGGTCGTGCCGGCGGGCTCGGTACAGGATGCCGACGCGGTCCTCGCGCACTGCCGCGAGCGGATCGCGGGCTATAAATGCCCGCGCCAGATCCGCTTCGTCGACGCCATCCCGCGCAACGCGGCGGGCAAGATCCTGCGGCGCGAGCTGCGCAAGCCGTTCTGGGAAGGGGTCGACCGCCTTGTCGGCTGACCGCCCCAGCCAGGCCCGGACCGGGAGAGCGTGAAGATGCGCAGGCTGATGACGATCTCGCTGCTGACGCTGGCGGGGCTGCTGCTGCCCGCCTGCGCGCACAATCAGGCGCGGCCGGAGCTGCCCAGGACGGCGCAGGGCCAGGTCCGCGGCACGATCGAGGGCGATGTCGGCGTCTATCGCGGCATCCCCTATGCCGCGCCGCCGTCCGGGGCGCTGCGCTGGAAGCCGCCACAGCCCGCCGCGCCATGGCAGGGCGTGCGCGATGCCACCGCCTTCGGCCCCTCCTGCCCCCAGGGCGTGATCCCCGGCGCGGGCGCGCGTGAGGCGAACGCGGTGCGCGGCGCGACGAGCGAGGATTGCCTGACGCTCAACATCTGGGCGCCCGCCCGCCATGCCGGGCCGCTGCCGGTGATGGTGTGGATCCATGGCGGCGCGCACCGCATCGGATCGGGCTCCGCCCCCTTCTATGACGGCAGCGCCTTTGCCCGCGACGGGGTGATCCTGGTCACCTTCAACTATCGCCTGGGCCTGCTCGGCTATCTCGCGCATCCCGCGCTCACCGCGGAGGCGGCGGCCGATGCGCCGCTCGCCAACTATGGCACGATGGACCAGCTCGCCGCGCTCCGCTGGGTACAGGCCAATATCGCCGCCTTCGGGGGCGATCCGGGCAATGTCACGCTGTTCGGCGAATCCGCGGGCGGGGTGGCGACGCTCAGCCTGCTGACGCTGCCGGAGGCGCGGGGGCTGTTCCACAAGGCGATCGTCGAATCCGGCGGCGGATGGAACGCGACGCCCGATCTGGCCGAGGCCGAGCGCAACGGGGCCGCCGCGCTCGAATCCGCCGGGGTAAGGCCCGGCGCGAGCCTGGCGGAGCTGCGCGCGCTGCCGCCCGAGGCCTTTGCCGGGTTCAAGGCCGGTGTCGGGTTTGGCCCGGTGATCGACGGGCGTTTGCTGAAGCAGAGCACCGCGCAGGCGTTCGCGGCGGGCGACGTCGTCGATGTGCCGCTCATCATCGGCTTCAACAGCGACGAGGGATCGCTGATGGAATCCTTTCAGATGGCGCCTTCGACGATGCTCGGGTCGGTCCCCGGGGCCGGGCTGGCGGCGCTGCGGGCGGCCTATGGCGCGCGCGGGGCGACCGACGAGGCGCTCGCCCGCCGGCTGTTCGCGGACGGCGCCTTTTCCGCGCCCGCACGCTGGATCGCGGGCAGGAGCGCGGGCGGCGCGCCGAGCTGGCTCTATCGCTTCGATTACGTTGCCGAGCTGCTTCGCGGCCAGCGCAGCGGCGCGCGCCACGGCGGCGAGATTCCGTTCGTGTTCGATAGCTGGTCCGCGATGCCGGCGATCGCGCAGGCGCTGACCGAGGACGACCGCCGGATGGCCGCGACGATCCACGGCTGCTGGGTCAGCTTCGCCAAGACCGGCGTGCCGGTCTGTCCCGGGGCGCCGGCGTGGCCGGCCTATGCCCCGGCCAGCGATACGCTGCTCGATTTCGCGGCGGTCACCGCCCCGCGAACGGGCTTCGACAAGCCGATTTACGACGTGCTCGAACGCACGCTGCTGCCGCGCGCGCTGGGCGCGGCGCCACGCCGATAGGCGAACCGGTTGCTTGGGAGAGACGCAATGATCGAAGGCATCGACAAAATGGCGCGGCGCGAGCTGCTGATGGCGGCGGCCGCGCTGCCGCTGGCGGGGGCGTTCGCCGCGCGCGGCGCGTTCGCCAGCCCGCGCGTGCCAGAGCCTTCGCCGGGCCTCGACGCCGATGAGGCGGCGATCCGGGCGGCCTTCTTCTACGGCTTCCCGCTCTACGAATTCGCGCGTGTCGAACAGACGCTGGGACAGGGGATGGGCCGCGCCAGCGGGCTGAACACGGTGACGCGCCGGGCGCAGCTTTCCGGCCCGGAATCGCGCAACGTGACCGCGCCGAACAACGACACCGTCTATGCCTCGTCGTTCCTGGAGCTGTCGGGCGGGCCGGTGGAGGTTTCCGTGCCGACGATCCCCGATCGCTATTTCTCGATCGCCTTCATGGACGCCTTCACCGACAATTTCGCCTATGTCGGCACCCGCGCGACCAAGGGGCGGGGCGGCCGCTTCTGGATCGCCGGGCCGCAATGGCGCGGGCGGGCGCCGTCCGGGGTGCGCGTCCTGCGCTCGTCCACCAACGACGTGTGGATGCTCGGCCGCATCCTGGTCGAAGGGCCTGGCGACCTGCCCGCGGCGGCGGCGCTGCTGGAACAGGTGCGGGTCAGCGTGCCCGGCGCCCCGCGCGAACCGCGCGGCTATACGGCGCGCGCGACCACCGGCATTCCCGATCCCGCGAATTTCCTGGCGGTGGTGAACGAGGTGCTGCGCCGTTCCCCCGGCGGGCTCGGCCAGACGGCGCGCGCCGCACGCTTCCGCTCGCAGGGCATCGGCGCGGACAAGCCCTCGCCGGAGCTGCTCGCGCGCTGGGCGGCGTTCTTTCCCAAGGGCTATCAGGAGCTGCGCGAAGGCTTCCTGTTCCGCGATCTCGTTGTCGGCGGCTGGACCTATCAGGCGCGCGGCGTAGGCGATTTCGGCAGCAACGACCGGCTGCGCGCGCTGGTCGCGCTCGGCGGCATCGCCGCGCTGAGCGAGAAGGAGGCGATGTACTTCCACGCCAACTTCGACGGTGCCGGCCAGCAGCTTACCGGCGCGACCCCCTATCGCTGGCGCGTGCCGCCCGGCGGCGTGCCGGCCAGGGCCTTCTGGTCGCTGACGATGTACGATCCGCAGCCCGACGGCCGCTACTTCCTGGTGGAGAACCCGCTCAACCGCTATTCGATCGGCGACCGGACGCCCGGGCTGGTGTACGAGCCCGACGGCAGCCTGATCGTCCCGATCCAGCATGAGCGGCCCGAAGGGCGGCTGGCCCCGAACTGGCTGCCCGCGCCGAAAGGCCCGATGCGGCTGGCGCTGCGCGCCTATCTGCCCAAGCCGGAGTTGCAGGCGCGCAAGTGGCGCGTCCCGCCGCTGGAACAGGCCGCGCCATAATGCGCGCGCGAGCGGTGACTTGCTCGCGCTGATGCTCAGCGCGCTGCTGTGCCGCTTCGGGCACGGCTGGCTGCGGCGGCGGACCCATCGCGGTGGCGTGGAGCCGCCGCGGTAGGTTGGGCCTCATAACCACCGGGTGATGGCGGCGATGCGGTAGATTGCCCTGGACGGAATGTTCGGCACGGCCCCCGGCGTTCGATCAGGTCGCGGATCACGTTGCCCTTCTTCGTGCCGATCACACAATGCGAAGGCGTCGATACAGGCCCGATCGTAATGGAAGCGCCAGCATCGCAGGACCGCATGGCGCAACGGCTGTCGCAAATCATGTGGAAGGTCGAAGCCGGGGCGTTGCCGCCGTGCCTCATCATCGGCCTGGCCGATGGCAATGAGACGCATGCGGACGCGATCGAGCGCGCCGGGGATGGCGCCGATCCCCGCACCTTTCGGCTTCAGCCTTCGCGCGATACGCCGCGGCCAGCTTCATGTGCGCCAGGCGCGCCGCCGGATGGGAAGTCCGGCTGACCATCGCTTCGTGCCGTGCGGCTCGCGCGGCAAAGTAGATCGCGTCCATCGATCCTCCCCTCCCTCGCAAGGCGCCAAAGCGTTGGCCCCGGCGCCTTGCACTCCCATCAGCCCGCGCGCGGATGGATGACGAATTCGACGCGGCGATTGGCCGCGCGGCCCTGCACGGTCGCGTTGGTCGCGATCGGCTGTGATTCACCCATCGCCTCGACCACCAGCCGCGCCGGGTCCACGCCTTGCGCGACGAGGAAATCGGCGACGCTGCGGCCGCGCCGCTCCGACAGCGCGATGTTGTACGTCTCCGAACCCATCGAATCGGTGTGGCCGATCACCTGGATGTCGCTGCCCGGATAGGCGTTCAACGCTCGCGCGAAGGCAGCCAGCCGGGCATGGAATTGCCCGCGGATATCCGAACGATCGAACGCGAACGTCACGTCGGCGGGAACCGTGACCACCAGATCCTCGCCGCGGCGATGCACCGTCGCGCCGCTACCCTCGAGGCTGACCAGGATTTCCTGATACTGGCCGTCCATATAGCGGTCGACATGGCCCGAGCTGACGAACACCGCATCCGGCCCGTAATAATAGGCGCTGCTGTAGGACGGATAGGAAGCCACCACGACGCGGGGCGTAGCGGGGGCAACCACCGCCACCCGCGGCACGAAGACCGAGACCCCGGCCGAGGTCGATTCGGCCCGGCGCATGCCCCGCCGCATTGCGCCGACGGCACCGCGCGTGCGCAGCATCCGCTGCTCCAGCGTCAGCCCGGCATCCGCCGAGCTCCGCGTGACGATCCGGCGCTCGCCGATGCGCGCCGCGCTGTCGGTCGCCGCATTCGCGGTAACCCGGCCGGTGACGCGGCGATCGGGACGGCGCGACCGGATCTCGCGGTCGGCGCGGATGCCGGTGCGGGTCCGGGTGACCGTGTCGATCGGCACGCGATCGATCGATCCGCCGATTGTTCCGCCGAGAGAACCGCCGCCGCCGCTCAGGATCTGCGCTGATGCCGGGCTGGCAGCGATCAGCGCAGCTACTGCGGTACCAAGCATGAATCGGGTCATGAGCCTTCTCCTTTGAAGCCATCTTCAAGGAGATAACGGGCGGGTCCGCCGGTTTAATCCATCGCGCGATGGATTTTATCGTGCCGAGGTGCGGCACCCCCCGCATACCAACCCGCGGCCATAGCGTCTGCCAAGCCGCTGTGCCTCACCATCGACCCGCGCCAGCGCCACGCCCCGCTGACGGGGATCGGGCCGCGGATAGAAGCTGGCGATGCGCGCGGCGACCAGCGGGGCGGCAAACGAGGTGCCACGGACCGACGATGTCCCGCCCCGCGCATTCGCGGCCGCCATGTCGGCGCCAGGCGCGGCATAGTCGAGGTGCAGCGCGCGGCCGGCCTCGATCAGGATGCGATTGCTCGCATCCACTCCAGTGACGGCGATCACGAGCGGATAGGAGGCCGGATAGGCATAGGGCGCCGCCGGTCCGTCATTGCCTACCGCCGCGACGATGATCACCCCGCGATCCTGTGCCGCGGCGATCACACGGCCCAGCAACGGGTTGGCGGGTCCGACCAGGCTGATCGTCACGACCGGCACGCCCCGCCCCACCAGCCAGGCGAGCGCCTTGGCGATCGCAGTCGCACTGCCGCCCGCGGGATCGCTGCCATATACATCGGCCGCCAGCACCCGCGCTCTCGGCGCGCCGCCGCGAATGGGACCCGAGCCCGCAATCAGCGAGGCGACCGCAGTGCCGTGATCGCTCGCGCGCGGGGCGCCGGCCGCGAAGCCCCGCTGCTCCACCCCATTGCCCAGCACGCCGCCATCGATCATGCCCACTGTCGCGCTTGCCGCAGCCGGGAACGCCATCGGCAGCGGCACCATGGCCAGGCCGGACTGGCCGCCCTGGAAATACAGTTGATCCGCCAGTACGTCGCGGGCGCCAAGCTTTCGCAGCGTCCGGATCGCGGCGCGTAGCGACACTCCATGCGGCACCGCGAAGCGCGCGAAGCCGACGCCCAGCGCGATCTCCTGCTCGATCAGCCGAAATCCGCCGGCAATCGCGCGGTCGATCAGCGCCGGATTAGGATCGGCGACGATGATCTCGCCTGCCCGCGCCGGATTGCCGTCGGGATCGAGGACGATCGCATCGCGATTGGCGCGTACCAGCGCCTTCAGCCGGTCGATCCGCAAGTCTGCGAGCTTGCGGGCGACCCTGGACGGCGTCTCCAGCACGCCATCGACCAGCGGGCGCACCGGCGCCAGCGGGGCCTCCACCCCTGGCAGCGGGGGCAGCGGGGGCACGACCTGCCCTGCCGTCGGCGGGGCGGCGATCAGGCCGAGCATGAAGAGCAGAGCCAGGGTTCGCATCGCGGAATAATATGGCACCATGCGGATGAAACGGCCAATCCCATCCGTTTCATCCGCAAGAGGAAGATTTTGGGCTTGGACGCCTTCGAGGATCAACTGCTGGCGATGCTGCCGCGTCTGCGCCGATTCGCGCGGTCGCTGTCGCATGACGCCGCCGATGCGGAGGATCTGGCGCAGGCGGCGCTGGAAAAGGCGCTCAAGGCCCGCGCCCAGTGGCAGCCCGGCACGAGGATGGATAGCTGGATGTACCGGATCATGCGCAACACGTGGATCGATACGGTCCGGTCGCGCACCCGCGCCGCCGAGACCTTCCTGCCCGAGGCCGCGGGCGCGGGCATCGCGGACGAGAGCTCGCGGATCGAGGTTCAGGTCGGTGCCCGCGAGATTCACGCGGCGATGAACGCCCTGCCCGATGAGCAGCGCGAGGCAGTGGCGCTCGTGCTGGTGGAGGGGCTGGCCTACAAGGAAGCGGCGGAGGTTCTCGATGTGCCCATCGGTACGCTCACCTCGCGGCTGGTGCGCGGGCGGCAGGCGCTGATGGCGCGGCTGGGAGAGGCGGCATGACCGACGACGAACTGGCGATGGCCTATGCCGATGGCGAACTCGACGAGATTGCGGCAAGGCGGTTCGAGCAGCGCATGGCGGAAGTGCCTGCTCTGGCACTGGCGGTCGCGTCGCACCGTGCGCTGCGCGCACAGCTGAGCAATATGTTCGCGCCGGTCGCCGCCGAGCCCGTGCCCGATCGCCTCACCGCGATGCTCAAGCCGAAGGTGGTGCCCCTCCGGCCGGGCAATCGCCGGCGCGTCTGGTGGACCGCGGGAGCGATGGCGGCCAGCCTCGTGCTCGGTATCATGGTCGGACAGTTCGGGCGCCCTGGCGGGCCTGTCGCAATCGCCGATAACCGCCTGGTCGCGTCGGGTGCGCTCGCCACCGCGCTCGACCGCCAGCTCGCCTCCGACGAAGGGGCCACCCGGGTGCTCGTCAGCTTCCAGGGCACCGACAAGGCCTATTGCCGGGTGTTCAGCTCCCCCGCCGTCGACGGAATCGCCTGCCGCGAGGGCAAGCGCTGGGAGCTCCGCCACACCCGGGCCGCGGATAGCGCCGGCCAGGCCACCGCCTATCGCCAGGCCGGATCGGCTGACCCCGCGCTGATGGCGGCTGCGCAGGACATGATGGCAGGCGATCCGCTCGACCCCGCGGCCGAGCGGCGCGCGCGCGACGCGCTTTGGAAATAGCAAGCGACCTCCGCAACGTTGCGCGGTTGAGCCGCGCGCGGGGCCATGGCCGCTGTCCGCGCGGCGAGCGGCCGCGTGCCGGCATCCCCTTCGGCCACTGGAAGACCACCACCTTCGTCGCCGGCCTGCGCCGCACCGGCTTGGTCGCACCCTGGGTGCTCGACGGCCCGATGAACGCCGACGCATTCCTCACCTATGTAACCCGCGTCCTGGTGCCCGAACTCGGTCGCGGCGATGTGGTCGTCATGGACAATCTGTCGAGCCACAAGGCGCCAGCCGTTCGCGCAGCCATCGAAAGCGGGCGCCATGCTCCTCTTCCTCCCGCCCTACAGCCCCGGCTTCAACCCGATCGAGCAGGCCTTCTCCAAGCTCGAGGCGCATCTGCGAAAGGCGGCCGTGCGCACCATCCATGGCCTGTGGAACGCCATCGGCCGCATCCTCGACCTCTACTCCCCGCAGGAGTGCGCCAATTACTTCGCCGCATGTGGCTATGATGCAGATCGATCGAAAAACGCTCTAGAAGGCCCAGGTGAATTCACCGCGGCGCGAAACCCTACACCCGCTCGGCTTTGACCTCGCCGAAGGCCGCGACGGTCTGCGTGAAATCGCTCGCCTGCATGCACATCGTCTGCGTGTGCTCTTCGAGCGCGATCACTGCTGCCAGGTCGTCCATCCCGCTCGCGCGCGCCATCGTTTCCTTGGTCTTGCGCAGTCCGGTCGGTGACGCCGCCAGCAGATCGCCGATCAGCGCTCGGGCGGTTGCTTCGAGCTGATCGTCATCAACGACCTCCGACACCAGCCCGGTCGCCAGCGCACGATCGGCGTGGATGAAGCGGCCCGTCATCATCAGCTCCGCCGCGACCGAAGCGCCGACCGTGCGGGGCAGGAAATAGCTCGTGCCCAGTTCGCATCCGGAAAGGCCCAGCTTCACGAACGCCACATTCATCCGCGCGCTGCGCCCGGCGATACGGATGTCGGAAGCCAGCGCGAAGTTGAACCCGCCCCCGCATGCCGCGCCGTGGACCAGCGAAATGATCACCTGTGGGCAGGACCGCATGCTGAGGACGATGTCGCTCAGCGACGGCCCTGGCCCCTTGTCGGTGGCGCCGCGCGGCATCTTTTCCTTCGCTGTGTTGAACCAGACCAGGTCGAGCCCGGCGCAGAAGGCCTTGCCGGCGCCGCGCAGGACGACGATCCGGCGCGAATAATCGGATTGCAGGCCCTGAAAATAATCCCACAACTCGCACACCATCGTCGCGTCGAGCGCATTCAGCCGGTCCGGCCGGTTGAGCGTCAGCCAATCGACTGCGCCTTCCTGCTCGACGCTGATCGTGGAGTAATCCTTCATCATTCACCTTCTTCGTCGGTCATTTCGGAAGTTCGCCGCCTGCGGCCGTAGCGGCCGGCCAGTCCCATCGGCGTGGATCGGGAGTGCGGCCCAGCCGCGCGTCGGACGAATCTCCGCTCCGGGGCGATGCACCGGGCGCCATGCCTGCCGGTCGATGTATCAGCGCACGCCCCTCTCATGGCCGACATCGCAGCGGACGGCCCGGAGCAGCTAGTAGAGGCCGGGTGGCGGGGGCGGAAATTCCTATGCGGCGTTAGAAATGCCCGAGAGGCATGAGTGGCCCGCTGCGCCATGCCGGATGCGCCATGCCGGAATTGCCCGGCCCGCTCGATTGCCGGCCAGATGCGGATTATTTCTGCACAAACGCCGGAGGCATTCCTTGCAGGAATAAGGGGTGCGCCTTTATCCGGTCACGGGGCTTCCCGGCGCCTGTAAGGTTCGCCGATCCGGGCTGGCGGAGCGGCGGAAGTCGCCTCGTAGAATGCCCATTCCGGGAGAGGAGCGTGGAGTTGGACAGTGAAGGTTTGGACGTTGCGCGCACGAAGCCCGGGCCGATGCCGATCGGCGCGCTTCTCGCCTATCATGCCAGCAACGGTCCGAGCCGCCCGGCGGTAAGCTTCAACGGCGTAACCCTCAGCTTCGCCGAACTCGATGCCCGCTCCAATCGCAAGGCGCGCCAGCTCGCGGCGCTCGGCGTCGGCGAGGGCGATGTGGTCACGCTGGCGATTCCGAACGGCTTCGAATTCTACGAGGCCGCCTTCGCGATCTGGAAGCTGGGCGCCACGCCCAATATCGTGTCACCGAAGCTGCCCGCCGCCGAATTGCGCGCGATCGTGGAGATCGCGGGACCAAGGCTGATCATCGGCGACGCGCATGTGCGGATCGAGGGCTGGAATTTCCTGGTCACCGGCACCCCTCCCGGCGAGGATGTCTCCGCAGATCCGCTGCCGCTCAAGATCGCGCCGCGCTGGAAGATGCACACCAGCGGCGGATCGACCGGGCGGCCCAAGCTGATCGTCGACAAGCAGGCCGGCGCGTTCGATCCCGATGCCTCGATGGGGCTGCTGTCCGGGGAAACCATGCTAAACCCGGGGCCGCTATATCATAATGCGCCGTTCGTCGGGTCCTTCCGCTGCCTGTTCTCTGGAAACCATGTCGTCGAGATGGGACGCTTCGATCCCTTGCAGGCGCTGGAACTGATCGAACGGTACAAGGTGAACTGGGTCAACTTCGTACCGACGATGATGAACCGGATCTGGCGCCTTCCCGCGGAGCAGCGCGAATCCTTCGATATGTCCAGCCTGCGCGTCGTGTTCCACATGGCGTCGGTCTGCCCGCAATGGCTCAAACAGGCCTGGATCGACTGGCTGGGGCCGGACAAGATCATGGAAGTCTATGGCGGCAGCGAACTGTTCGGCGGCACCCTGATCACCGGGCGCGAGTGGCTCACCCACAAAGGCTCCGTCGGCCGGGTCCAGCCCGGCGCGCAGATGCGCATCCTGGACGAACAGGGCAAGGAATGCCCCGCCGGCACCGTAGGCGAGATTTATTTCCTGCCGGATGGCGGGCCGAACTCGACCTATGAATATATCGGCGCGGAAGCCAAGGGCGCGCTCGGCGGCTGGCAGACCTATGGCGACCTGGGCCATGTCGACGAGGACGGCTATCTCTACATCGCCGACCGGCGGACCGACATGATCGTGTCCGGCGGCGCCAACATCTTTCCCGCCGAGGTCGAAGCGGCGCTGGACGAACATCCCGCGGTCCAGTCCTCGATCGTGATCGGGCTGCCGGATCCGGATCTGGTCAATCGGGCGCACGCCATCGTCCAGCTTGCCGCGGACGCGCGCGGCCGAATCGACGCGGATGCGCTGCGCGCCTTCCTCGCGGAGAAGCTGGTGCGGTACAAGATTCCCCGGACTTTCGAATTCACCGAACAGAATCTGCGCGACGATGCCGGGAAGGTCCGCCGATCGCAGTTGCGGGAGGAGCGGATCTCCGCCGCGTCATGATCGCTCGCTCCAATCGTTCCGGCATCCGAAACGCGCGGGTCCGCACGGCGCCGCTGGCCAGCGGCGGCCCGTCGCAATAGGAATAGGCGGATGATCGATCGGCGCCTCGTCTATGTCGTTTCCACCGCCCGCTATGGTTCGTTCACCGCAGCCGCCGATCGCGTCGGCGTCACCCAGTCGGCGATCACCAAGAGCGTCGCGGACCTGGAACGGGAACTCGGCTACTCGATTTTCAACCGGACCGCCCGTGGCGTTCTCCTGACCGAAGAGGGGCGCACCTTCGTCGAACGCGCTTCCCGCCTTCTCGACGAAGCACAGGATCTGATGCGCGGCACTTCCGCCGGATCGGATCCCTATGCCGGCGTGCTCCGGATCGGCGTGTGCCCCGCGTCGCTGGAATGGCTGCTCGTGGAACCGCTGGCAACGCTGGTCGCCCGCCACCCGAGCGTCCGGCTGGATATCTCTGGTGGAAGTTTCGACCGCATTGTCCAGCAGCTCCGCGCGGGCGCGATCGATATTGCCCTGGGCTATGAAGCGGCTTTTCTCGAACAGCCGGATTTTCGACGCGAACCGATGCCGCCGATGCGCACCACCTTCTTTGTGCGCCAGGGACATCCGCTGCTCGACTGCCGCGAAGTGACCAAGGCGGACATCTCGAAATACGACCTGATCGCGCCATCGGGCTCGTCGCCCTACGATTTCTTCTGGCGACAGATCTATGAGGAATCCGGCGTCGATGCGCACGATCGCATGCATACCGTCGACTATTTCCCGATTGTCGAACGGCTGGTGCTCAACACGGACGCGATCAGCGTGGTGTCCGTACATTACACGCAGACCAGCATCTTCAAGCGCCGCTTCGCCTGTGTGCCGTTTCTCGAATCGCTTCCCCGGTCGCCGCTGTGTTGCGCGACGCGGCTGCGCTGGAGTCCGCGGCCGGCGGTTCGCGCGTTCATCAAGGCATGCCGCGAGCGGCTCCCTTCCGATGAGCCGGTGGATCTCGCCGCGGCGACCCAGGGTACGCGCGACTGGATCTCCTCCCTAAGCCAGTCGCCGCAAAACCCCGGCGGCAGATAGGACCACCAGCCGGCGGCTTACCCCGCGCGAGCGCGCCGCACGGCTTCGCGCACCATCGGGAGGCGGTCGACGCCGAAATACATGTCGCTCCGCTTCAGGAAAAAGGTGGGCACGCCGAAGCCGCCCCGAGCGATGAGTTCGTCCGTATTAGCGCGCAACCTGTCCTTGAGATCGGTGTCGCCAAGCCGTGGCACGACGGAATCCGCATCGATCCCCACCGAACGGCAGATCCCTTCGAGCACCCGTTCCTGCGAGATATCCGCGCCCCTGGACCAATAGGCTTCGAACGCCGCGCGCGCGAAGGCGATCAGCGCGCCCCGTTCCTCCAGCAGAAGGCAGGCGCGCATGGCCTTGGCGCTGTTGACCGGAAAGACCGCCGGCGGGAAGTGGATCTCATGTCCGGTCAGCCGCGCCCAGTCGCGCAGGTCCTTGCCCACCCAGGCGGCTTTTGCCGGGACTTTCTCGCGCACATGATAGACGCTGGTGTTCACCGCGTTGAACACGCCGCCCACCAGCACGGGCCGGAACACCAGGTCGAGGCCCAGCTCCTCCGCCAGAGGCTGCGCCTCCTCGAACCCGAGATATGCCCAGGGGCTCGAACAATCGAAAAACAGCTCGAGCTTCATCTGCCCTCCTGCGGCGATGCTACACGCCGCGTTCCGGTCAACTACAGCGATCGCCGGCCAAGCCATGCCATCCGGGAATTGCGCGGGGCGATGCGGGGCCAGAGTCTGTTCTGTTCAGGCGGCCCCAGCCCGCTGCCGATTCCGCCGAAGGCGGACAGACCCTAGCCGCCGCTGCGCGCTGCGGACAGGCTGGCGCCATAGGCCGCCATGTTCGCGAACAGCAGGTCCGGCTCCGTCGCGCGGAGCCTGAGCATTTCCAGCTCGGCCTCGTTCCCTACCGCGATCTCGCGCTTCCCCGCCGCGATGCCGTCGAGAATGATCTGCGCCGCGCGCTCCGGCGTCATGCCCTGATCGATCATGGCATCGGCCCGCTCGTTGCGGCCGCCATCGCCGGTCAGCGCGTTTCGCGCGACCGCCGTCGCGACATGCCCCGGCAGGATCACGCTGACGCCGATTCCATAGGTCACTTCGATCTCGGAGCGGAGCGCGTCGAAATAGCCGACACAGGCATGTTTTGCGGCTGCATATCCGGTTCGCAGCGGACCGCCGACCTTGCCCGCCATCGAACTCACCACGGATAGATGCCCGGATCGCCGCTCCACCATGTGCGGCAGCACCAGTTGGGTCAGCCGCACGGGCGCGAAATAGTCGACTTCCATCAGCCGCCGATAGACGTCGAACCCGGTATCGAGCGCAAGGCTCCGTTGCGTAATCCCCGCGTTGTTGAGCAGCAAGTCGACGCCTTCGCGCCAACCGATCGCGCGCTCGGCAATCGCGGGCAGCGCGTCGAACCCGGTCGCCTCGAACGGCAGCACGAAGGCGGGTCCGCCAAGCCGGGCGGCGGCCGATTCGAGCCTGCCCCGGTGCCGCCCGGAAAGAATGACGGCGGCTCCGCGCGCCGAGAGCGCATACGCCAGGGCTTCGCCTATTCCCGACGACGCCCCCGTCACCCATGCGACCTTGCCCCGAAACGCCATCCCGCCCCCCCCCGCAGATTCGATTGCGCAAAGCGCCCCAACGGTTCGAGGTCCGCGCATGACAAGCAAGCGCGAACCTCGTTCCCCGCCTTTTGGCCATCCGGCTATCGCGCCGGCCGCCTTCGCGTCATCAGAATGCGTAGGAGAGCTTGATCCCGTAGGTGATCGGATCGTCGTAGCTCGCGGAAATCGTCGAGGTCGAATAGCCCAGCGAGCGATAATAGACCCGGTCCGTCAGGTTCCGCCCGTAGACGGAGACCTTCATCCCGCTCGAAAGGTCGAGATCGATCGATCCATCGAGCAGGAAGACGGGTCCCTGGCTCAACTGGTTGGCGAAATCGAAATAGACCCGGCTGTTGTATGACGGCGACAAGGTGAAGGTCAGCTTGCTGTCCCCGATCGGCACCGTGTAATTCGCCTGCGCGCTTGCCTGGAATTTCGGCTGGCGGACCATGACATTGCCGCTCGCATCCATCGGGACCGTCGCGTATCCGGCGCCCGACGGAACATAGCCCGGCGCGTTCGGGAACGACGTATATTCGCCATGGGTGTAGCCGAACGATGCGTGGATGTTGAACGCATCGCTGAATTCGTAGGTGCCGTCGAGTTCGAGGCCGTAGATCCGCGCCTTGGCCGCGTTGACCGTGTTGCTCAGCGCGACGCCGTTGGTGATCGTCAGCGTGGAAGCCTGGATATCGGTGTAATTGTAGAGATAGGCTGCGGTGTTGAATGTGAAGCGCGGCCCGGAGGCCTTGTATCCGACCTCGAATGCGTCGATCGATTCCGGGGTCACGCCCGGGCTCGTCAGCGAGGTGCCGTTGAAGGAGCCGCTCTTGTTGCCGCGGGTGAAGGTCGCATAGATGTTCGAACGCTCGCCGAGCGCGTAGCGCAGACCGAAGCGCGGCGACCAGGAATCCTCGCGTGCTTCGCGGTGAACCGAGCCCTGCGCAATCGCCGGCGTTAGCGGATGCGGCAGCAGCGCGTTGGAGATCGTACGCTTTTCGGTCGTGTAGCGGAGGCCCGCGATGATCGCGAGATCGCCGATCTTGTAGGTGCCGTCGGCATAGCCCGCCAGCGATTCGTTCCGGTTGTCCTGAAGGAGGAATTGAACGTTGTTATACTTGAATTCGGGATAGAAACGCTTGTTGTGGTAATAGAAGGCGCCGACCACGTAGCTGAAATTATCGCCGGCCGGGGAGGTGAAGTTCACCTCCTGCGAGAAGGTCCGCTGCTTGAAAGTGAAGTCGATACGGAAGGCGGGCAGATAGGTGTTGTCAGCATCGTTGGTCGTCACCAGCGTATCAAGCTTGAGCGCAGTGATCGACGAAAGCACGCCACCACCGGTGTCCAAATTGATGTGCGACGAATATTCGTCCGCGTTGATCTTCAGCACGTCGCGGGTGTCGTGCGAGAGCTGGAAGCGCCGGGTCGCCAGAGGCCCCGCCCCCGGAATCGCCGACAGCGAATTCTTGCCGTCCTTGGAGAGATAGTTCGACGCGGTCGGATCGCTATATTCGGTGTGCGCCGCGGTGAGGATCACTTCCAGATTGTCGACGGGCTTGAACAGCAGCTTGCCCCGGGCCGCGAAGCTGCTCGCCTCGTTGACGATTACTCCGGTGCGGACGTCGCGGATACTGCCCTCGGAATATTTGTAGCTGACCGCGGCGTTGACCGCCACGGTATCGCTGATCGGAAGGTTGACATAGCCGTTCGCGCGAACCTCGTTGAACCGCCCATAGGAGAGGTTCAGCTTGCCTTCGGTATGGAAGGACGGATCGAGCGTCTTCACGAGGATGGCGCCGCCGGTGGCGTTGCGCCCGAACAGCGTGCCCTGCGGCCCCTTGACCACCTCGACGCCGGAGATGCTCGCCAGGTCGAAGACGTTGGACGACTGGGCCGGCTGGTAGACGCCGTCGATATAGACCGCCACGGCCGACTCGTTGCTGACCGAGAGGGTCGAACCGACGCCGCGCACCGTGGGCGACAGGAAATAGACGGGCTTGGACATGTAGAGTCCGGGGACGAGCTTGTTGAGGCTCATCAGGCTGTCCTGCCCCGCCAGTTCGATATTCTCGCTCGAAACCGTGGTGATCGAGATCGGCACATCGACCAGGCGCTCAGAGCGGCGCTGCGCGGTCACGACGATGTCGTTCTCGTCGGTCGGCGCCACCTCGTCCTGCTTCGACCCGCCCGCATCCTGCCCGGGCTCCGCGGCCGGAGCGACCTGTGCGGCCGGCGTGGTCTGCGCAAAGGCCTGGCCCGACCAAAGCAAAGCGATGGACGCGACGCCGGCGTGTAGATTTTTCATGGAATTCCCTTTCAACAGGGCCGGCGTTGCCGCCGACGCACCCTCCCAATCCAGCCGTCGCTCGCATGCGCTTTCGGCGCGGCCTTAGAGCCTAGGTAGAGACCGCAAATCCGCAGCGGAAATTCCTAAGCGAGGAGAGAGATGCCGGGCAGGCATGGCTGAGCCGCTTCTTGCCCGTCAAGCCAGGCTCCAGCGCTTCGCCGATCGCGAGGCGCGCCAGAAATGGAACGCGCCCCACAGCGGCATGCATGCCGCCCCCATCAGCGCGTACCGCAGGCTTTGCGGGCCAAAGCTCGGCGCAAGCAGATCGCTGAGCCCGCCAACCACCACCGGACCCAGGCCAAGGCCCAGCAGCGACGAGATCAGCATCAGGATGGCCAGCGCCGTCGCGCGCCGGTGCGGCTCGGCATAGGTCTGGAGCGCGGAGAGCGCGACGCCGCCGGCGGTCGCGGCGATGAAGGCGCCGATCATCTGGAGCCCGAGCGCCACATGCCAGTCGGCGGCGATGAACGACACCAGATAGAATAGCGGGCTGATGGAAAACATCGCCATCGGCCACCATAATTCCCAACGCACGTCGCGCGGCCCCAGGCGCGTCAGCACGAGCCCGCCGAAAACGGTGCCCAGCACACTCGCGCCTCCCTTCATCGCGCCGACATACCCGCCCACTTCGGCAAGGCTCAGGCCGTGGAGCCGGATGTAGAATGCGGGCATCCATTGGAGCATGCCATAGCTGCCAAACGCCGCGATCGAGACGCCAAGGATGAGATGCCGCAACGGCGGCCGGGCGAACAGCGCCCGGAGCGTCGCCAGCATTGATTCGGGCGACGCCTGGGCATGACCGGCACCGCGAGCCGGTTCGCGCACGGTGAAGGCGATCAGCAGCGCGAGCGGAATGCCCAGCACGCCCACCGTCACCAGTGCGGCGCGCCAGCCCCAGAGGTGCGCGACGATACCCGCGAGCGCCAGCCCGGCGCTCTGCCCGAGCACGCCACCTGCCTGAAAGATGCTGATCGCCAGCGGGCGGCGCTCGCGCGAATACAGATCGCCCAGGATCGAATGGGCTGCGGGGCCGCAACCCGCTTCGCCGATACCCACCGCCATCCGGGCCATGAACAGTTCGGTGAAGTTTCGGGCGAGCCCGGTCAGCGCGGTCATGGCGCTCCACGCCGCGAGGCAGACCGTCAGCAGCGTGATGCGCGAGTGGCGGTCGGCAAGGCGCGCGAGCGGCAGGCCCATCGTCGCGTAGAGCATCGCGAAGGCGAAGCCGACGATCAGGCCCAACTGGGAGTCCGACAGGCCGAGCTCCAGCTTGATCGGCTCCAGCAGGATCGCAATCACCATACGATCGAGATAATTGAAGAAACTCACCATCGTGAGGAGCGCGAGGACATAAGCCGGCGCGTTGGCCGCGCCGGCGGCGGCGGGACGTTGTCCGGCGCTCACTCCCCTATCGCCTCGAAATCCGGTTCGCGGCGATCAGCGAATGCGGCAAGTCCCTCGCGCCGCTCGGCGCTCTCCGCCTGGCGCGCGATGTGATCGCATTCCGCATCGAGTTGCGCTTCCAGCGACGCGCCCGCGCCCGCGAGCAAGAGGCGCTTCGTCATGCCGAGGGCGCCGATTGCCGCCCGGGCAAGGCCTTCGGCCACGGCCTCGACCTCGCTTGCGAGCATTCCGCTCTCCGTCACCCGCGTAATGAGCCCGATGTCCGCCGCCTCACTGGCGGAGACCCGCCGGTTGGCGATCGCGAGTTCCTGCGCTCGCCGCAGGCCGATGAGGCGAGGCAGCAGCCAGGTCGTGCCGCCGTCCGGCGTCAGGCCGATCCGCGAATAGGCCATGGTGAAGTGCGCGCCGGGCTCGGCGAGCGCGATGTCGCCGACCGCAGCCAGCCCCACCCCCGCGCCCGCCGCAGGCCCGTGGATCGCGGTGACGACCGGCTTCGCCATCGTCGCGAGGCGGGCGATCGCCGGATGCAGCGCGGCGAGGATCTCACGCAGCAATCCCGGGATGGCGTCGCCGGCCGCGTGCAGGCTCTTGACATCACCTCCCGCGCAGAACATCCGCCCGCCGCCGCGAAGGACGACGCAGCGGACCGCCGGATCCGCCTCCGCCGCGATCACCGCGTCCAGCAGCCCCCGGGCGAGAGCCACGTCGATGGCGTTGCCCGCGTCCGGCCGGTTCAGCGTGATATAGCCGACCGCGCCCCGGCGATCGAACAGCACGGGATCGGTCATGATGCGAGTTTCCTTGTCATGCGCCCCTCGGAATGTCGCGGAACGCCACGTCGCGATCGACGCGGATGTCGAGCGGCAGGCCAAGCACACGCTCGGCGATGATGTTCTTGAGGATCTCATCGGTGCCCCCGGCGATCCGCATCGCCGCGCCCCAGAAGAAGTTGCGCTGGAACCCGCCGGCCAGCGACGCCACATCGCCGTTCGCGACGATGCCATACTGGTCGAGCCGGTCGAGCGCCTCATAGGCCAGTTCCTGACTGTGGCGCGCGGATATGATCTTGCCGATCGATGCCTCCGATCCCGGCGTCTCGCCCCTGCTGAGCGCGGTCAGGCTGCGGAGCCGGGTGAGCCGGAGCCCCTCGGACGCGACGTACCAGTCGGCGAGCTTTTCCCGGAACCCGCCGTCCTGCAGCGCCGATCCATGGCCCTCCACGCCCGGAAGGCTGGCAGCCAGCTCCATCAGCGCCCGCCAGCCCGGCCCGGCCTCGCCGCCGACCGAGAGGCGCTCGTTCATCAGCGTGACCAGCGCGACGTTCCAGCCCTTGCCGATTTCGCCGATCCGCTGGCTGTCCGCGACCCGGACGTCGGTAAACCAGACTTCGTTGAAGCCGCTGCCGCCATCCGCCTGGTGAATCTGCCGGACCTCGATGCCCGGCGCCTTCATGTCGATCCAGAACATCGTCAGGCCCTTGTGCTTGGGCACGTCCGGATCCGTACGCACCAGCAACAGGCCGAAGTCCGAGAAGTGGGCGCCGGAGGTCCAGACCTTCTGGCCGTTGATGATCCAGTCGCCCGAACCATCGTCGGCGGGCACTGCGCGGGTGCGGCTGGCTGCTACGTCGGACCCGGCCGACGGCTCGGAAAAGAGCTGGCACCACACTTGCTCGCCGCGCATCGCCGGCGCGACGAAGCGCGCCTTGTCGGCTTCGCTGCCCACCGCCAGGATCGTCGGCAGGCACATGCCCAGCCCGATCCCGAACACGGCGGAGCCAAGGCCCAGCCTGCTCTCCTCTTCGTTGAAGATGACGCTTTGCGCCGTCGTGCCGCCCGCCCCGCCCCACTCTCTGGGCCAGGTGATGCAGGCATAGCCAGCCTCGGCCTTGCGGGCCTGCCAGGCCTTGTCGGCAGCGATCGATTCGCTGTCCTCATGGCCATGCGCGACACCCCGGGCCGCGGGCGCGTTGGCATTGAGCCATGCCCGCACGCGCGCCCGGTATTCCGCTTCCTCAGGAGTATCGTTGAAATCCATCGCTTCTTCCCGGTTCAGAGCGCGTTGCGGCTTTCGAGCGTGCGGATCAGCCGTTCGCGCCACAGGGGCAGCCCGCCCAGCGCGAGGCCGAGTTGCCGGGCACGGCGCAGATGGAGGTGGCAATCCGCTTCCCAGGTGAAGCCCATGCCGCCATGGGTCTGCAGATTCTCCCGGGCGGCGAAGTCATAGGCCTGGGTGCCTGCGATGCGCGCGGCGGCCGCTGCTTCGGGCAGTTCCGCCGCGCCCGAATTCAGCGCCCAGGCTCCGTAATAGGCGCTCGATCGGGCGAGCTCGTTCCTGACGTAGATATCGGCCAGCTTGTGCTTGATCGCCTGATAGCTGCCGATCACACGTCCGAAAGCGTAACGCTCCATGGCATAGGCCTTGGCGTATTCGAGGCATCGGCCGGCCCCGCCGACCTGCTCGAACGCGAACAGCACCGCCGCCCGATCGAGGATCGCGGAGAGCAGCGCCGCCCCTTCCCCGGCCGCGCCCAGCCGCTCGCAGGGCGAGCCAGCGAAGGTGATGCGCGCCACGCTTCGGGTGGGATCGAGCGTCGCGATCGCCTCGCGCGCGATCCCCTCACCCGCCAGGTCGACGATGAACAGTCCGGGACCCGCCTCGTCGCACGCGGCGACGATGGCGTGGGTCGCGACATCGCCGTCCGTGACCGGCACCTTGGCGCCGCTCAGCCGCCCGCCAACCACGTTCGCGGCCATTCCTTCGATGGAGAGCGCGCCCTCGCGCTCGCTCGTGGCAAGGCACCCGATCACCGCGCCGCTAGCGATCCCCGGCAGCAGGGCTTCGCGCTGCGCGTCGCTGCCGAACGCGAGGATCGCCTCGGCGAACACATAGACGGTGGACGCGAACGGGATCGGCGCCAGCGCCCGGCCCAGTTCCTCCGCGATCGCGCAGAGTTCGATATGGCCGAGGCCGGTGCCGCCCCACTTCTCCGGAATGACGGCGCCGGTCCAGCCCATGCCGGCCACCGCCTGCCAAAGCCCGCGATCGAACGGCTTGCCGCCGTCATCGAGGACGCCGCGGACGGCCGTGACCGGGCAGCGCTCCTCTAGGAATTTGCGCGCCTCGTCCTTGAGGAACTTCTGCTCGTGCGAATAGTCGAAGTTCATGCTGGCCGATTTCCGCTGAGGGCGCGGCGCAACGCATCGTGGCTGTCGGCGTAAGCGCGCCGTGTCGCCCCGGCTTCCGCCACGAAATGGAAGCCGTGATAGGCTCCCGGGTAGACATGCAGCTCGGTGGGCACGCCGGAACGGACCAGGCGATGCGCGTAGGCGATGTCCTCATCGACGAAGAGATCGAGCGCGCCGGTGTTGATGAAGGCGGGGGGCAAGCCGCTCAAATCCTCCGCGCGCGCCGCCGCCGCATAGGGCGAGACGCCCGGACCGCCCGGCTCCGCGCCCAGCAGGCATTTCCAGCCGAAACGGTTGCTCCGCGCCGTCCAGACGAACTCCCCCGCGAAGCGATTGGATTCGCCCGACGTGCCGGTGCGATCGTCGATCATCGGATAAACCAGGTGCTGGAAGGCAAGCCCGAACTCGCCGCGATCCCGCGCGAGCAGCGCCAATGCGGCCGCAAGCCCGCCCCCCGCGCTCTCGCCCATCACGCCGATCAGCGATCGATCGATGCAGAGCGCATCGGCGCTGGCGTACAGCCAGGCCAGCACTGCGTAGCAATCCTCGACGGCGCCGGGAAAGCGCGTCTCGGGCGCGAGCCGATAGTCGACCGAGGCGATCACGCAACCAAGCGTAGCCGCCAGCCGGCGGTGCGCCGGGATCAGGGCGTCGGGATTTCCGGTGACATAGCCCCCGCCGTGCATGTGCAGGATGGCACCACGGGGCGCGCCCGGCGCACGCGGGAGATGCAGCACCACGCCGACGCCGGGATCGCCTCCGCGCCCCGGAACGGTGCGGCGGATAACCTCGACGGCCTCGACCGCGAGGGGATCCTCCTCCAGCCCGAGGCGGGTGCCGAAGCCCTGCCGGAGCATCGGCAGCGTTTCCGTTGTCAGGCTGAGCGGCGGCGCCTGGTCGATGAAGGCGAGCAGGTCCGGCTCGACGAGATGGCGCGAACCTGCCGGCGGCCTTTCGACGGTTGGCGCTGCGGCCGCCATCACACTCCCCTCCACGGTACGCACGGCGCTCACCGGCGCCGCTTCCGCCCCAAAAAAGGGCCGTCCGCCCCGGAAGGTCGAATGCATTCGTCAGCGCCGCCATTCCCTCTATGAATAGCGGGCACGCTCATCCTCCGGGGTCGAGCGATATTCTTTCTTTTTATCAGTTGCTTATATCGCGGTCGCGGATGCCAGGACTGCTGTCCGGGTCCGCTGGCGCCGTCCAGCGCCGAGTTGATCCGGCATCCCCAAGCCCACATAGCCAACAGCATAAACAGGTGAGGATGTTGAGCGTGGCCCAGGCAATCCTGCAGACGATCGTGGCAATGCGCCGGCGCGCGGCCGTTCCGGGAGCCACCCGCTGATGCCGGGTCCGCTGGAGGGCGTCCGCATCGTCGAGATCGAGGGTCTGGGGCCAGGGCCGTTCTGCGGGATGATGCTCGCGGACCATGGCGCCGAGGTCATCCGGATCGAGCGGCCCGGTGGTTCCAGGCTCAAGCTGGGGCGGCATACCGCGATGGACCCGCTTGCGCGGTCCCGCAAATCGATCGTCGTCGACATGAAGCAGCCGGAAGGGATCGCGGCGGTGCGCGATCTGGTGCGGACAGCCGATGGTCTGATCGAGGGCTTCCGCCCCGGCGTGATGGAGCGGCTGGGCCTCGGCCCGGAGGTGCTGCTGGGCGACAATCCCGCGCTGATCTACGGCCGCATGACCGGATGGGGCCAGGCCGGCCGCTATGCGCAGGCCGCGGGCCACGACATCAACTATATCGCGCTCGCCGGAGCGCTCCACCCGCTTGGCCGCGCCGGCGGGAAGCCGACCCCTCCAATCAACCTGGTCGGCGATTTCGGCGGTGGCGGCATGATGCTGGCCTTCGGAATGGTCTCGGCAATCCTCGCGGCGCGATCGAGCGGCCGGGGCCAGGTGATCGATTGCGCGATGACCGACGGCGCGGCGCTGCTGATGTCGATGATCTGGGGCGTGCGCGCTCAGGGGGGGTGGCGCGACGAGCGCGGCACCAACATCCTCGATTCGGGCGCACATTTCTACGAGACCTACGAATGCGCGGACGGGGAATATATCGCGCTGGGATCGATCGAGCCGCAATTCTATGCCGAATTGCGCCGCTTGACCGGCCTCGACAGCGATCCTGCGTTCGACGCGCAGATGGAACCGGCCGCCTGGGGGCCGCTCAAGCAAAAGCTGGGGCAGATGTTCAAGACCCGTACCCGCGCCGAATGGTGCGCGCTGATGGAGCATGGCGACGCCTGTTTCGCACCCGTCCTCTCGATGGCTGAGGCGCCCGCCCACCCCTATCATGTCGAGCGCGGCACATTTGAGGTGATCGACGGAGTGACGCAGCCCATGCCGGCCCCGCGCTATTCGGCGACGCCCACAGCGACGCCGCGCCCCGCCCCGCAAGCGGGCGCCGACACCGATATGCTGCTCGCCGGCCTGGGCTATGACGAAGCGCGGATCGCGGAGATGCGCGCGGCGGGTGCCGTCGCGTGAGCGCGGGGGACAAGCGGAGCCGCGCCGGCGTGACGGATCAGGCGGCATTCTTCGCGGCGCTGGCGAAAGAGCGCCGGTCGGTAAGGGGCTTTCTGCCAACGCCCGTACCGCAAAGCTTGCTGGAGGAAGTCTTTACGGTCGCGCAATTGGCGCCCTCCAATTGCAATGCCCAGCCGTGGATCGTCCATGTCGTCTCGGGCGAGGCGGCGGAACGCCTGCGAAGCGGGCTGTACGACGCCGCTCGAACCGGCGGCGCCCCCGCCGGCGATTTCGCGATGACGGGAAGCTACCCGGACGAATATCGCGCGCGGCAGATCGGATCGGCCAAGGCCCTGTTCGGCGCGCAGGGGATCGCGCGCGACGATGTGGAGGGGCGCAAACGCTCGTTCCTGCGCAACTTCCGCTTCTTCGACGCGCCGCACGCCGCCTTTGTCTTCCTCGACGAGCGGTTCGGCATCCGGGAGGCGGCCGATTGCGGCATGTTCGCCCAGACGCTCATGCTGGCGCTGGCCGCCAATGGGCTGGCCTCCTGCGCGCAGACGGCGCTCAGCTTCAATCCATCGCTCGTGCGCGATCTGCTGGGCATTCCTTCCGGGCACAAGCTGCTGTTCGGCCTGGCCTTCGGATATGAGGACCCGGCGCATCCGGCCAACGCCGCGCGGACCGATCGCGCCGCGCTGAGCGAAGCCGTTACGTTCCACCGCTGATCCGCTCTCGACAGGAGTTCCGCGACAATGAACATCATCCTGCTTGGACCGCCGGGCGCCGGCAAGGGCACCCAGGCGCAGCGCCTCCAGCGCGAACGCGGCATGGTCCAGCTTTCGACCGGCGACATGCTGCGCGCCGCGATCCGGGAGGGAACGCCGGTGGGCGTCCAGGTAAAGGCGGTGCTCGACGCGGGCGAGCTCGTTTCGGACGACATCATGGTGGCGCTCATCGGCGAACGGCTCGACCAGCCCGATACCGCGAACGGCGTGATCTTTGACGGATTTCCGCGCACCCGCGCCCAGGCCGAGGCGCTGGACAGGCTGCTCGCCGAACGCGGGACCAGGCTCGACCGCGTGATCGAGCTCGATGTCGAGGAAGAGGCGCTGGTCGAGCGGATCGTCGGCCGATTCGCATGCGCCCAGTGCGGCGAAGGCTATCACGACCGCTTCAAACTGCCGAAGGCAGAAGGCCGTTGCGACGAATGCGGGCACGACAGGTTCACGCGCCGGCCCGACGACAACGCCGCTACGGTGCGCACCCGCCTTGCCGAATATCGCGCGAAGACCGCGCCGATCCTGCCCTATTACGAGGCCCGGGGACTGGTCAGCCGCACCGACGGCATGGCGCCGATGGACGAGGTCTATGCGGCGACGTTCGCGATCCTGGCCCAGGCCTGACGAACCAGCCCCTTCCGCCGTGGCGGGGGCCGGTCAGCGCCCGGTGGATCGCGCGCGGCGGCGCATGAGGCGGAGCGGCGAGTAGGTCATCACCGTCTCGCCCCGATCGTTGATTACATGGTTTCTGGTCCGAGACAGCCCGCGTTCGGGCGATGAGGCCGGCCGCAGTTCGGCGACCTCGCACTCGACATGGATGGTATCGCCCACGAAGGTCGGCGCATGAACGTTCAGCCCGGCCTCCAGGAAGGCGAGTCCGGTCCGCTGCATGAAGGGCAGCATCAGTCCTTCGGCGAAGCTGTAGACGAGCGCGCCAGGCACCACCCGCCCCTTGATCGCCCGATGCTCGCTATCCGCGATGTTGGTGAACAGCTCTTCGGTCAACCAGGTGAGGTTGCAGAACTGGACAAGATCGGTCTCGGTGACGGTGCGGCCCATCGTGCGGATCCAGTCGCCGGACGTCAGATCATCCCAGAACATCCCTTCGCCGAGGAGCCGTCCCCGTGCTGCCCGCGCTTCGCCGCCGCCAGCCATGGCTCAATCGCACATCGCGTCGAGCAGCGCCTTGCTGCGTTCCTCGATCTTGACGATCGAAGTGCGGTCGGTGTGGATATACAGGCGGTTGCCGAGGATCGCGTCGCGAACCATGTCGCCCACCGCATCCGGCTGGACGCCGTTGGCGAGATAGTTCTTCATCTCCTCGTTCCGGGCGAACGCCCTTTCGCGCTGTTCCGGGGTCAGCGTCTTCGTCACCTTCGGCTGCACGGCGCGCGTGCGCGCGATGATATCGGTCGCGACCGGGCCGGGGCAGAGCACGCTGACGCCGATCCCCTGCGCTCCCAGTTCCAGATGGAGCGCCTCGCTCATGCCGACCACCGCGAACTTGGCGGTGCAGTAAAGCGAATTTCCGGGGCCGGTATAAAGCCCTGCACCGGACGCGGTGTTGACGATATGGCCGCCCTCGCCCCGCGCTGCGATCCGCGGCAGGAAGGTCTGTACGCCGTTGATCACGCCGTCCAGGTTGATCCCCATCCCCCAGTCCCACAGTTCATAGGTGAGCTTGTTGGCGGGGGCGCCGCCCGCGACGCCGGCATTGTTGACCAGGATCGATACCGGTCCGAGCACGGCCTCTGCCGCATCCGCGATCCGCGCATAGGCGCCGCGATCGCGGACATCGAGGACGGCGGTGAACACCTCTGTAAGCTGGCTCAGCTCGGCCTCGGCGCGCGCAAGGGCTTCCGCGTCGAGATCGATCAGGGCGACCTTCGCTCCCTGACGCGCCAGCGATCGCGCGATGCCCAGGCCGATGCCGTTGGCGCCCCCGGTAATGAAGGCGGTGCGATTTGCGATATCCGTCATATGCGTTCCATCCGATGCTTCCGGCGCCGCTGCGGGCGCGCGGCAGGGTCCGGTTCTATTCCGCGGGGGCCGCCTTGCGCGCGGCCAGCAGCCTTTCGATATTCGCGCGGATCACGGGCGGCAGGCTTTCGATATCGACAGGGAAGCCGTTGGTGAGCATCGCCTGCATGTGGCCCATCTGGTGGAGGTGGAAGCCGAAATCCATCGATGCCTTGCGTCCCATCTGGTCCTGCGCGAAGTTCATCGCCTGCTTCACCAGTTTCATCGTGAACGGGTTCTTCGCGGCGATGTTCTCGGCCAGCGCCAGCGCCCTGGCGGCAAGCTCCTCGCGCGGAACGACATGGTTCACCATGCCCCGGGCCTTGGCTTCCTGGGCGCTCATCCAGCCCCCCGTCATCAGCCATTCCTTTGCCTGGCGAACGCTCATCTCATAGGGATGCTGCCAGAATTCGGCGCCGGGAATGCCCATCTCCGCCGCCGTGGCGTCGCGAAAGCGGGCATCGTCCGAACAGACGATAAGGTCGCACAGCCAGGTGAGCATCATCCCGCCCGATATCACCGAGCCCTGGATCTCGGCGATCACCGGCTTCGGCGCGTTGCGCCAGCGCTCGGTGATTTCCAGATAGATTTCGCGCTCGCGGCAATAGGGGCCGTCCCAGCCCTTGCCAGTGAAGCAGCCGCAAAGCCCCACGACCTGATCGGGCGAGGGATTGTCTGGCCCGTCCCCGCTGACGTCATGTCCCGAATTCCAGTGGTCGCCCGAACCGGCAAGGATGATCACGTTGATCGCTTCGTCATGGCAGGCGCGCTTGAATGCGTCGTCCAGCTCATAGGTCATGGTGATGCCCTGCGCATTGCGCCGGCCTGGCCGGTTCATCACGATGCGCGCCACTTTCGGGGCCGGCGTTTCGTAGATCAGTTGCTCATATTCACGGCTTTGCGCGGCCATGCCGTCCCCTCCTGAAAATCTGCTTACTGATTGATCTGCTGTCGATATCGCGCGCTCCGGCGCCTGGCGGGAAGCTCCCCGAGCGCCGCTGCGCTGTCAAATGCCAACGGCCCCGCCGGTATGAGCCAGAGGAATGCCCTCCGGCCGTTTGCGGGACCCGCGCGCATGGCTGAACCGGTCAAGGCAGCGCGATCAGCGCTTCGCCGGACAGCACGATCCGGCCGTCCCCGATGCGCGCGGCGATATCCAGCACCGCGCAGCGCTCGCCGCCGCGACCGACGATGTCCCTGACCACGCCGGAGCAGCGCACCGTGGCATGGACCGGCGTGATGGCGACGAAGCGCACCTTCCACGACACAATGTCTTCCTGCCGGATCGTCGAGGTGAGCAGATGCCCCAGATAGGCCATCACCAGCATGCCCTGCGCAAAGACATCGGGCATGCCGGCGGCCTTGGCATAGTCGCTGTCGATATGCAGGAGGACATGGTCGTTCGAGGCCCCGGCGAACAGCGCCAGCGTGCCGCGGCTGATCGGGCCGCGCTCGACTTCGGGCAGCGTATCGCCGATGGCCGGGTTCCAGCGCTCCATCATGCCCCGGGCGCCGGGGCGCGCAGCACGAAGGTGGAATCGCATTCGATGCACAAGATGCCCGCCTTGTTCGCAAGGTCCGTCCGCTGCGCGATGAAGCGCAACGCCCCGCCCTTCTTCTCGTACAGGTCGAGGATCTGGGTGGTGATCGTGACTTCGTCCTCGGCATAGAGCGTGGCGTAGTGATTGAAGCCCTGCTCGGCGTGGAGCAGGTAACGGACATCGGCCCTTACCTGGACCAGCCCGTAAGCGGCCTGCTCCGGCGCCGCGTTCGACAAGGAGAAGGCGAATGTCGGCGGCACCGGGATCGCGCGATGCCCGGCCGCCCGCGCCGCCGCCTCGTCGAAATAGACCGGATCGCGCTGGTCGGTCGCCTTCGCGAAGAATTTCAGTTGCGCGGTATCGACGCGCACGACCGAGGGTTCCGACCGCCGCCCGATGAGCGCGCGATCGAAGGCCTGGGCGGTCATGCCGGTTCGAACTGGAACGCGCGCCCGGCCGCCAGCCAGGCCCGCCGCTCCTCCTTCAGCGCCGTCCTGCGAACCTTGCCGGCATCGTCCCGCAACGGCGTCTCGCTGACTTCATAGGATGCTGGCCATTTATATTTGGCCAGCCGTTCGGCGACATGCGCTGCGATCGCCGTGAGATCGGCCGCCGCGCCTTCGCGTGGATGGATGATCGCATGGACGCGCTCGCCCAGGTCCGCGTCCGGCAGTCCGATGACCGCCGAGGTGGAGACCATGGGATGCTCCTCCAGCGTCGCCTCGACCTCGGCCGGATAGACGTTGACGCCTCCGCGGATGATCAGGTCCGAGCGGCGATCGGCCAGGAACAGATACCCATCCTCGTCGAGATGGCCCAGGTCGCCGATCGAATAGCCGCCCGATGCGTCCTTCTTGGCATCCGCGCCGATGTAGCGGAACTTGCCTGAGCCCGCGGCCGGGAAATGGACTTCGCCGACCTCACCCGGGGCGGCCTCGCTCCCGTCCTCGCGAAGGATCCGCACCACACCCGGCGCGGGCTTGCCGACCGAACCCGGCTTGAGGAGCCATTCCCGCCCGGTGATCGCGGAACCGCCGCCGCCTTCGGTGCCGCCATAAGCCTCGAAGATCCTGTCCGGCCCCAGCCAGTCGATCCAGGCACGCTTCACCCATTGCGGGCACGGCGCCGACATGTGCCAGACGAATTTGAGCGACGAGACATCATAGGCGTTGCGCACGCTTTCCGGCAGCGCCCAGATGCGTTGCATCATCGTCGGCACCATTACGGTGAACTCGATCCGGTGGCGCTCGATCAGCCGCAGGCATTCCTCGGCGTCGAACCGCGTCAGGCCAACCACATGCGTGCCCGCCAGCAGCGCGAAGCTGGTGAATAGGAACGGCATGTTGTGATAGAGCGGCCCCGGGTTGAGCATCGCTCCCTCGGGTGGCAATCCCAGCCCCGCAAAGAGCGGAGCGTCGGGATCGATAGAGGCCGGCATATTGTCCAGGATGATCTTCGGCCGCCCGCTGGAGCCACCACTCGCGACCGCCTTCCAATGCTTGGCTGCGGCGTCTTCCACCGGGGCGTCGCTGAATGCGTCCAGCGCGGTGCCGGGGGCTATCTGCGGGCCGTCATAAGCCGCCGGAAGCGTGCCGATCACCGCGGCAGGCCGAGCGAGCGCGAGCATTTCCCCCGCTTCCCGGCCGGGCAGCTTGGGCGGCAACAGGCACGGCGTCGCCCCCGCCTTCCACACGCCGATAACCGCCTCATGGAACTCGCTGCCGTTGGGCAGCATCACCACCACCAGATCGTCCTGCTTCACGCCCAGCGAGGCGAGCATCCGCGCGCGCCGGTTGGAGCGCCGGTCGAGCTCGTCCCAGGTCAGCGAGCCGTCCGGATAGGTCACCGCAGGTGCCGAGCCCTTTCGCCGGGCGTGGTCCTGAATGATCGACGATAGGGACTTGAGCGCCATGTCTTGCGTTTCCGGTTCGCTGGGCGGGCTCAGGCCGGCATGGCGTCGAGCAACGCCTTGGTCCGCGCCTCTATCAGCTCCTTCACCACGCGATCGGTGTGGATATACAATCCGTTCTCGCGCACCGCCTTCAGCACCATCTCGCCGACATCGTCGATGCTGACGCCCTGCTTCAGATATTCGGTCATCATCGCCCGCCGTTCCGCCCCGCGCTTCTTCTGCTCTTCGGACAGCGCCAGGCCGACGGTGGGCGCATTATCCGCCGAACGCTGGACGATGTCGGTCGCGACCGGCCCCGGGCAGAGCACGGTCACGCCGATCCCCGCGGGCGCCAGCTCGGCGTTCAGCGATTCCGACATGCCCACCACGCCATATTTGGCGGTGCAGTACAGCACGCCCGAACCGGTCGCGACGAGGCCCGCGCCGGAGGCGGTGTTGACGATGTGCCCGCCCTGCCGGCGCTCGACCATGCGCGGCAGGAAGGTCTGGATGCCGTTGATCACGCCATACAGATTGATGCCGATCCCCCAGTCCCAGAGATCATAGGTCATCTTGTCGGCCGGGGCGCCGCCCGCGACGCCGGCATTGTTGAACAGCAGCGATACGGGGCCCAGGGCGCTCTCGACCGCCTCCGCGGTCGCCGCATAGGCTTCGCGGTCGCGCACGTCGAGCTGATAGGTCTCTACCGGGGTGATCGCTTCCAGTTCGGCCTTGGCGCGAGCGAGCGCTGCGGCGTCGAGATCGACCAGGGCCAGCTTGGCGCCGGCGCGCGCGAAGCTCCGCGCAATGCCCAGACCGATGCCGTTGGCCCCGCCCGTGATGAATGCGGTGCGCCCTTGCACGTCGGTCATATAAGCCTCTCCCAACTTCGTTTCTGGCGAAAAACCATCGCTTCCGCACAGGGGCAAGGAGCGTGATCCCGCTGGAACGCTAGGCCAGCGCCAGCCATTCGCGAAATGCAAAGACCGGATGGGCAATGCCCGGCGGGAATGCCTGGCCATCGCGGCCTCGCGTCCCGGATCCGCCCGACAGCCATGCGCGCCAGGCATGTGTGGCCCGGTTTTATCCGGCCTCAAGCCAGCCGCTTCCGGTTAGCATTCGACAAGACCAGAGCGAATGGACCGGTAGATCGCGCGCCATATTCGCCGCCCGCGAGAGGAGCGTGGAGTTGGAGAACGACAGTCTGGACCTCGCGCCGGCGGGAAGTTCGCCAAGGCCGGTCGGCGAACTGCTCGCCTATCACGCGGCCCGGGGTCCGGCGCGGCCCGCGGTGACCTTCGACGGCGTTTCAACCAGCTATGCCGAGCTCGACGCCCGATCGAACCGCAAGGCGCGCCAGCTCGCGGCGCTTGGGGTCGGAGAAGGCGATGTCGTCACGCTTGCCGTGCCGAACGGCACCGGCTTTTTCGAAACCGTATTCGCGGTCTGGAAGCTCGGCGCGACGCCGAACAACGTCTCCTCGAAATTGCCTCCGGCCGAGCTGCGCGCGATCGTGGAACTTGCCAGGCCGCGCCTGATCATCGGCGAGGAGAATGCGCGGGTCGAGGGATGGGATTTCCTGTCCACCAGCGCGTGCCCCGACGCCACGCTGTCCGCCGGCGCGCTGCCGTCCAGAACCGCGCCACGATGGAAGATCCAGACAAGTGGCGGATCGACAGGACGGCCCAAGCTGATCGTCGACCGCAATCCCGGCCTTTTCGATCCGGATTTGCCGCTTATGGGTCAGGTTTCCGGCGAGACGATGTTGAACCCCGGGCCGATGTATCACAACGCCCCGTTCGTGGCGTCCTGCCACTGCCTGTTCACCGGCGGGCATGTCGTTGAAATGGGGCGGTTCGATCCCCTGCGCGCGCTGGAACTGATCGAGCGGCACAGGGTCGGCTGGGTCAATTTCGTGCCGACGATGATGCACCGCATCTGGCGATTGCCGGCCGACCGGCGCACCGCCTTCGACGTCTCGAGCCTCCGCGTCGTCTGGCACATGGCCTCGGTCTGCCCGCAATGGCTGAAACAGGCGTGGATCGACTGGCTGGGCCCCGACAGGATCTTCGAGATGTATGGCGGGACAGAGGTGACCGGAGTGACCGTGATCACCGGCCGCGAATGGCTCACGCACAAGGGCTCGGTCGGCAAGATCCAGGCCGGAGCGAAGATGTGCGTGCTGGACGAACAGGGCCGCGAATGCGCGCCTGGCGAGGTCGGCGAGATCTATTTCCTGCCGGAGAAGGGCCCGAACTCGACCTACGAATATATCGGCGCCGAGGCGAAACGGGTCGGCGACTGGGAAACCTATGGCGATCTCGGCCATGTCGATGCGGACGGCTATCTCTATATCGCCGACCGGCGGACCGACATGATCGTATCGGGCGGGGCGAACATCTTCCCCGCCGAAGTGGAAGCCGCGCTGGATCAGCATCCGGACGTCCTCTCCTCGATCGTGATCGGCCTGCCCGACCCCGATCTCGTCCAGCGCACCCACGCCATCGTCCAGATCGCGGAGGAGGCGCGCGGACGCACCGATGCCGATGCCCTGCGCGAATTCCTGTCGAGCAGGCTGGTCCGGTACAAGATTCCCCGCACCTTCGAATTCGCGGACCGGAATCTGCGCGACGATGCCGGAAAGGCCCGCCGCTCGCAGCTTCGCGACGAGCGGATCGCCCATGCTTCCTAGCCCTGGGTGCGGATCGAAACAGCGCCAGCCCTGGCCATCGAAACCAACTGAAGAGAGGTCCCAAAATGGAAATCAACGGAGCCGGCGCGATCGTCACCGGCGGCGCGTCGGGTCTTGGCGGCGCCACCGCCGCGCGGCTGGCAAGGGCGGGTGCCAAGGTAGCGATCTTCGATCTCAACTCCGATCTGGGTGAACAACACGCCAAGGCAATCGGAGGCGTATTCCTGAAAGTCGACGTCACCGATGAACGATCGGTCGAGGCTGCGATCGAGCAAGCCGAAGGCCTGAACGGCAAGGCCCGGATCCTGGTGAATTGTGCCGGCATCGGCCCGCCGGCCAAGGTGATCGGCCGCGACGGCAAGGCGATCCCGCTCGCCGACTTTTCCCGCGTGGTCGGGATCAATCTGCTGGGCAGCTTCAACGTGCTGTCGAAATTCGCCGCGCGAATCCACGATGCCGAACCCGCCGGGGGAGAGGAACGCGGCGTGATCGTCAACACCGCCAGCATCGCCGCCTTCGACGGCCAGATCGGCCAGGCCGCCTATGCCGCGTCCAAGGGCGGCGTCGTTGGGATGACCCTGCCGGTCGCCCGGGAACTTGCCCGCTATGGGATCCGCGTGATGACGATCGCACCCGGCCTGTTCATGACCCCGCTCCTCGCCGGATTGCCGCAGGAGGCGCAGGATTCGCTGGGCAGGCAGGTCCCCTTCCCGAGCCGCCTGGGCCAGCCCGACGAGTTCGCCCAGCTGGTCGAGAGCATCGTCACCAACCCGATGCTGAACGGCGAGGTGATCCGCCTCGACGGCGCGATCCGCATGGCGCCGAAATAGGCGGACCCCGGCCGGGTGTCCGGCCCAGATCAACCAGCATCCTGAAAGATCCCGATGACCCGAACCTATGTAGATGTGAGCCGCGAAGGCCCGCTCACGATCCTCACGATCAACCGACCCGAGGCGCATAATGCGCTGAACGCCGAGTCCCATCTCGAACTGCAGGCCGTATTCGATGATTTCGCCGCCGACGACGCGCAATGGGTGGCAATCATCACCGGCGCGGGCTCCAGGGCCTTTTGCGCCGGCCACGACCTGAAGCAGCAGGCGGCCGGCGGCGGTCTGGATCTGCCAGCCAAGGGGTTCGCGGGGCTCACCTCGCGCTTCGACCTCGCGAAGCCCGTCATCGCCGCCGTCAACGGCGTCGCGATGGGGGGTGGATTCGAGATCGCGCTCGCCTGCGATCTGGTGATCGCCGCGTCCAACGCCGTCTTCGCGCTTCCGGAACCGCGCGTCGGCCTTGCGGCGCTGGGCGGCGGAATCCAGCGCCTGCCGCGCGCGATCGGATTCCATCGTGCGATGGAACTGATGCTTACCGGAAGGCGGGTGACCGCGGCGGAGGGGCTCGCGCTCGGCTTTGTCAACGAGGTCGTCGAAGGCGACGTGCTGGACGCTGCCCGGTGCTGGGCGGCGACGATCCTCGAAGGCAGCCCCATGTCGGTGCGCGCCACCAAGGAAGCCGCGCTGCGCGGGCTCGACACACCGCTGGCGGACGGAATCCGCGAGCAGTTCAGCTATCCGGCGATGCAGGCGATGCTCGCGTCGCAGGATGCGGTGGAAGGCCCGGCGGCATTCGCCGCGAAGCGCCTGCCGCAATGGAAGGGGCGCTGAAGCTCAGGCCGCTGGCGGGCGGGTAAGGCCAGCCAGCGGGCCGCGCGGCTTCGTCATGCCGCCGGAAAATGCCGGTCGAGAAACGACGCTACTCCTGCGCTGAATGCGTCGTTGCGGTCGCCCGCGACCATATGGCCCGCACCCGGCACTTCATGGACTTCGGTCTGCGGCACCAGCCGGCGCATCTCGGCAATGCCTTCGTCATCGACGATGTCGCTATGCTCGCCGCGCACGACCAGGGTCGGCACGGACACCCGCTTGCTGATCTCGATCAAGGCATCGACACGCGACGGCGGCTCACTGCTCGGCGACACCTCCAGCATGCGCGGATCCCAATGCCAGTAAAGCCGCCCGTCGGCTCGCAGGCGCAGATTCTTGCGCAGACCGGACGGGTCCCGCGGCCGCGGGCGATCTGGATTGTAGCGCACCACCGCCTCCACCGCCTCTTCCAGCGTTGCGAAGCCATCGCGGTGCCCGGTCATGAAATCGCGGATTTTCTGCACCCCGGCTGTCGCGACGCGCAGGACGATATCGACCATCACCAGCGCCTGCCCGGCGGGCGGGCTGGTGCTGCCGATCGCATAGAAGCTGGTCATCCCGCCCATTGATGCGCCGACGAAGGCAGCGGGCCCGGGCACCGTCTCACGAACCGCGCGCAGATCGGATGCGAGCGCCTGGATCGAATAATCCCCCTCCGGCGACCAATCGCTGTCGCCATGGCCACGGGCATCATAGTTGATGACGAAATAGCCGCGCTCGACCAGCCGATGCATGGTTCGCGCCCAGGAATGACGGGTCTGGCCGCCACCATGGAGCAGGATCACCGCCGGCGCCCCCGGGCGCCCGCCGGCATCTCCGGCGAGCGTGAGACCATCCGGCGTCGCGAAGCGCTGGCGGGTATAGCTGCTCATTCCACGCTCCTCGAAACCGCGCGTCGGCCGTCCCGCATTGAGTCCGGCCGACGCGCCAGGCGTAGCACTGAACCGGCTATGATCGGTTCAGCGTTACGCCTTTTCGAGGACGTGTACGACACAGGCGGTGCCGAGGCCGGTCATGCCGCCGACGACATGGGTCAGCCCGATCTTCGCATTCTCAACCTGGCGCGCGCCCGCCTCGCCGCGAAGATGGAGCGAGATCTCGTAGAGATTTGCGATCCCCGTGGCGCCGAGCGGGTGGCCCTTGGAAAGCAGGCCGCCTGAGAGGTTGACCGGGATCCGGCCCCCCATCGCGGTCGCGCCGGTATCCACCATCATCCCCGCCTCTCCCTCGCCGCAGATGCCGAGGTTTTCGTAATGCACCATCTCGGCGGTGGCGAAGCAATCGTGCAGCTCGATCAACTGCACGTCCTGCGGGCCCACGCCGGCCTGTTCATAGGCGGCGTTGGCGGCGTTGCGGGTGGTCAGATTGAAATCGGTGATTGCGTCCTGGCGCGGGGTAAAGGGCGTGCTGGTCATCTGCGACGCACGCACGCGGATCGCGCGGCCCATCAGCCCCAGTTCCTTCACCTTCTTCTCCGAAGCGATGATCGCCGCCGCCGCGCCGTCGACGTTGATCGAGCACATCAGCTTGGTGTTGGGATAGGAGATCATCTCCGACGCCATCACCTCCTCCAGCGGAGTCTCGCGGCGGCTCATCGCCTTGGGGTTGAAGGTCGAGTGATGGTGGTTCTTGACCGCGATCTTCGCGAACTGCTCAAAGGTCGTGCCATATTTGCGGTGATGCTCCATCCCGATCTGGGAGAACATCGCGGGCGTCGTCATCGATCCGATCACGCCTTCCTCGATGAAACCGTCGCCCCGCCCGGCGGCGCCCAGCAGGCCGCGGCCCATCTGCTCCACGCCGACCGCCAGGACGAGGTCGTACATGCCGCCCTTGACCGCGAAATAGCCCTCGCGGAACGCCGTGCCACCGCTGGCGCAGGCATTGGCGGTGTTGACCACCGGAATGCCGGTCTCGCCGATCTCGTGCAGGATCTGCTGGCCGATCATCATGAACGCCTGCAACTGGTTGCCGCAATACAGCGCCTGCATGTCCTGGATCGTCAGCCCCGCGTCGTCGAGCGCAAGAAGCGCGGCCTCGGCGCCAAGCTGCGCCGTGGTCCGGTTCGGATAGCGTCCGAACGGGGTCATATCGATCCCGACGATATAGACGTCCTCGCTCATCATGCTTCTCCCTGTGCTTGAGCCGGCTGGGCGGGTACGAAGAAATAGCTCACGAACGGCTTGCCTTCAGGGCCGGTTTGGCCGGTATCGCGAAAGACGACATCGACCGGCATATCGGGCGGCAGCTTCGCCGGATCGGGCTCGGCCTCCAGCAACGTGCCGCGCAGCGAGCCGCCCTCGTCGAGGTCCACGATCGCCGCGACGAAGGGCACCTTGACCCCCGGATAGCTGCGGTGGACGATCGTATAGTTGTAGAGCTTGCCCTTGGTGCCGAGCCGCACCGCCTCGATCGTGTCGCGGCGGCAGCAGGCGGAACATGCCATGCGCTCGCCCGGGAAGGTGTTTCCACAATTCGAGCATCGGCTCCCAGCGATGAACGGCCGGCCATCGTCGCCGATCCTGATCACGGGGGCCGCGGGCAGGAACCCGCTGAAATCACTGGCCATGGGCAATCACCTCTCTAAACAAAATAATGGCGTCTGAAACTGATGCGCGGAGCCGGTGCCGCGCATGCTTCAGCCTGGAGTCAGTCGAGACTCCATTTCCGGCTCGAACGGGCGGCAAGATAGAAATGGACCGCGGCCCAGAACGGCATGAACAGCATCGCGATCAGCCCGTAGCGCAGGCTCTCCGCCCCGAGGCTGGGGGCAAGCAGGTCGCTGATCACCCCGACCGCCACCGGGCCGAGGCCCAGGCCCAGCAGCGACGAGCTCAGCAGGATCAGCGCGATGGCCGTGGCACGCCGATGCGGCTCGACATAGGTCTGCATCGCCGACATCGCGACGCCGCCGCCCGAAGCCCCGACAAAGAACGCGACGACCTGAAACCCGAGCGCCACTCTCCAGTCCGGCGTCAGGAATGACGGCAGCATGAGCAGCGGGAACAGCGCGAACACCAGCATCGGCCACCACAGCTCCCACCGCACGTCGCGGCGGCCGAGCCGGGTCAGCATGAAGCCGCCGAAAACCGTCCCCAGCACCGCGCCGACCGCGCCGGTCATGCCGATGTACAGCCCGACTTGGCCCAGCGTCAGCCCATGCAGGCGGATGAAGAAGGCGGGCAGCCACTGGCTCATCCCATAGCTGCCGAAGGCGGCAATCGAGATTCCGAATACCAGATGGATCACGGTAGGCCGCACGAACAGCGACCTCAACGTCGCTCGCATCGGCTCCGCCGCGTCGCGCGCATGCGTTTCGCTTCGCAGCGGTTCGCGGACCGTGAAATACATCAGAACCGCCAGCGGAATGCCGCACAGGCCCACCACGACCAATGCCGCGCGCCAGCCCCAGAATTGCGCGACGATCGCCGCCAGCGCGAGCCCGACGCTTTGCCCCAGCGTTCCGCCCGCCTGGAACATGCTCACCGCGAACGCCCGGCGCTCACGGGGATAGATGTCGCCGAGCAGCGAGTGGGCAGCGGGAGCGCAGCCCGCCTCACCCACCCCTACGCCCACGCGCGCGAGGAACAGCTCGGTGAAGTTCCGGACCAGGCCGGTGACGGCGGTCATGCCGCTCCACAGCACGAGGCAGATCGAGATCAGCGTGACCCGCGAGCGACGGTCCGCGATCCGCGCCAGGGGCAGACCCAACGTCGCATAGAGCATCGCGAACGCGAACCCGACCACCAGCCCAAGCTGGGAATCGGAAAGTCCGAGCTCCGCTTTGATCGGTTCGACCAGAACCGCGATGACCATGCGGTCCAGATAGTTGAAGAAGCTGACAGCGGTCAGCAACGTCAGCACATAGGCTGGCGCAGTGGCGCGCAAGGGGCCTCGACCAGGCTCGCCGTCTTGCTCGTTTGCCATGCTCATTCGGCGTCGCTCTCCCTGTCGCCTCCCCCGCTTCGGGAGCTTCGCGACCTGATCTTCTATCGCATCGCTAGCCGGAACCCGTGCTGGCAAGCACGGAATTCCACGCCACAGCCATGCGTGGGCCGCATGGCTGACCAGCGAACGCATTTCGAGGGCATGGCTCGTTCCCCGCCCGGGCCCGCGCCTCATTCCGGAAAGGCATGGCAGGCGCCGATAACTCCGGCCTGATCGTTCCTCCGCGCTGCTAGGTCCGGCGCGGAGGCCGTCAGATTGCGGTGGCGCGCCCGACCGTGGAGAGGCAGTTGGCGGACGAGGGGCCGGGATATGTCAGCGCCATCCGCGCCGCCATCGCGCGGCGGGGTGGGACGCTCGCATCGATCTTCGAAGGGCGGCGGCGGACTTGGGCGGAAACGCTGGAGCGCGCGGAGCGGATCGCCGGAGGTCTTGCGGCGCTTGACGTTTCCCCTGGCGACCGGATCGCTGTGCTGAGCGCGAACAGCGACGACTTCATGGCGCTCTATCTCGCCATTCCCTGGGCCGGCGCGGTGCTGGTGCCGCTAAACTGCCGCTGGAGCCCGGCAGAGAACGACTTCGCCATTCGCGACAGCATGCCCAAGCTGCTGTTCGTCAGCGAAGCGATGGCGGAAGCGAACGCGGAGATGCTCGCCGCCTGGGCAGATCGGCTGACGCTGGTTTCGCTCGGCGTGCCGCGGCCGGGCTGGAAGACGCTCGACACGCTGCTGGCAAGCGATCCTGCGCCCGATGCCGGCCGCCGCGGAGACGATCTGTTCGCGATCTTCTATACCGGCGGCACCACCGGCCGGCCGAAAGGCGTGATGCTCAGCCACGCCGGGTTCACCCGCAATTGCCTGGCGATGCGGGAGGCCGGGCTGTTTCCCGACGGATGCCGCACGCTGATCGTCCCCCCGCTCTTCCACCTGGCGGCGGCGGCAATGCTGACGATGGCGATGCTCGCGGGCGGCACCGCGGTGATCGCCGGGGCGTTCGATCCGGCCGCCACGCTCCAGACCATCGCCGATGCCGGGGTGACCGACCTGCTGCTGGTGCCGACAATGATCCAGATGGTGCTGGATGCGCCCGGCTTCGACGCCGCCCGGCTGTCAGGCTTGAACACGCTGATCTACGGCGCCTCACCGATGCCGGAGGCGACGCTGGACCGGATCATGGCCGCCGCCCCGCACATCGATTTCGTCCAGCTCTATGGCATGACCGAGGTCTCGTGCGCCGCGACGCTGCTCGGCCCCGAATTCCACCAGGGCGCGCACCGCGAAGCCGGGCGCCACCGCGGCGCGGGAAAGCCGCTGCCGATCGCCGAGATCGTGATCGCCGGCGAAGCCGGCGAAGCAGTCCCGCCCGGCGAGGTGGGCGAGATCCTGGTACGCGGGGCCGGCTTGATGCTCGGCTATTGGAACCAGTCCGAACTGACCGCCGAAGCGTTGCGCGGCGGATGGATGCACACCGGCGATGTCGGCCGGTTCGATGACCACGGCGTCCTCTACGTCGTCGATCGGGTAAAGGACATGATCGTCTCAGGCGGCGAGAACGTCTTTTCGGCTGAGGTCGAGAGCGTGCTGGCGCTGCATCCGGGCGTCGCGCAGGTCGCCGTGATCGGCGTGCCCGATGCGCGCTGGGGCGAGCGCGTGCATGCGGTGGTGCTGCCACGGCCCGGCGAGGCGCCGAGCGAGGAAGCGCTGGTGGCGCACTGCCGCGCGCGGATCGCCGGCTACAAATGCCCCCGCTCGATCGAATTCCGCAGCGAAGCGCTGCCCCTCTCCGCGGCTGGCAAGATCCTGAAGGGCGAGCTGCGCAAACCCTATTGGGAAGGACGGACACGCAATGTCGCCTGAACGCTCGCCCTGGATCGACGACGAACTCGCGATGCTGCAGGAGCATGTCGCGCGTTTCGTCGCCGGCGAACTCGCGCCGCATCGCGAGCGCTGGGACCGCAACGGCCAGGTCGATCGCGCATCCTGGGCGCGCGCGGCGGAGGCCGGCCTCCTCTGCGCCAGCATCCCCGTGGAATATGGCGGCGGCGGCGGCACGCTCGCGCACGAGGCGGTGATCCATCAGGAATTGTCGCGCGCGGGGCTGGGCGGCAGCTTCGGCACCGGCAACACCATCCATTCGGCGATCGTCGCCCATTATATCCTCGCCTATGGCGACGAAGCGCAGAAACGGCGCTGGCTGCCCGCGATGGCCCGGGGGGAGCGGATCGGCGCGATCGCGATGACCGAGCCGGGCGGCGGATCGGACCTGCAGGGCTTGCGCACGCGGGCGAACCCCGCGCAGGGCGGCTGGCTGCTCAGCGGCGCCAAGACCTTCATCTCGAACGGCCAGACCGCCGATCTGATCGTCGTGGCCGCACGCACGGGCGAAGCGGGTGCCAAGGGCATCTCGCTGCTGGTGCTCGAAGGCGGCGAAGCCGAGGGTTTCCGGCGCGGCCGCAACCTGGAAAAGGTCGGCATGCGCGGGCAGGACACATCCGAGCTGTTCTTCGACGACATGTTCGTGCCGGCCGGCAATCTGCTGGGCAGCGAAGGCGGCGGGTTCGCGCTGCTGATGCACCAGTTGGCGTGGGAGCGGATGACGATCGCGCTCGACGCTGTCGTCAACATGGAGCGCGCGGTCGCGCTCACGACCGATTACGTCCGGGACCGCAAGGCGTTCGGCAAGACCCTGCTCGATTTCCAGAACACCCAGTTCGTGCTGGCCGATTGCGCCACCCAGGCGAGCGTCGCCCGTGCTTTCGCCGACAGCCTGATGGTCAGGCTGCTCGCGGGCAATCTCGACGCGATCTCCGCCGCCAAGGCGAAACTGTGGACCACCGAAACCCAGTGCAAGGTCATCGATGCCTGCCAGCAATTGTTCGGCGGCTATGGCTATATGACGGAATATCCGATCGCGCGGATGTTCGCCGATGCCCGGGTCAGCCGCATCTATGGCGGCACCAACGAAATCATGAAGCTGATCATCGCCCGCGCGCTGTGAGCCGCGGTTCCCCGAGGAGTTTGAAATGACCAAGGTTCGCGTCGCCGGCGTCGGCATGATCCCCTTCACAAAGCCGGGACAGAGCGAGGAATGGGACGTGATGGCCGAGAAGGCCGTGCGCCTCGCGCTGGCCGATGCCGGGATCTCCTATGATCAGATCCAGCAGGCCTATGCCGGTTACGTCTATGGCGATTCCACCTCGGGCCAGTCCGCGCTCTACCGCGTCGGAATCACCGGCATCCCGATCGTCAACGTCAACAACAATTGCTCGACAGGATCGACCGCGCTCTATCTCGCACGGCAGATGGTGGAGGCCGGGGTCGCCGATTGCGTGCTCGCGGTCGGTTTCGAACAGATGGTGCCGGGCGCGCTCGGCATGATCTTCAACGATCGCAAGCGGACGCTCGACCTGGCGCTCACCCGGCAGGACGAACTGCAGGAGCACGATCCGGTGGCGCCGTTCGCCGCGCAGCAGTTCGGCGGCGGCGGGCGCGATCACCAGGCGCGCTACGGCACCAGCGACGAAGCGTTCGCGATGATCAGCGTCAAGGCGCGGCGCCATGCGGCGCACAATCCGATGGCCCTGTTCCGTGAACCGCTGACGCTGGAGGAGGTGCTGGCCTCCAAGCATCTCTATGGCCCGATCACCCGCTTCCAGGCCTGTCCGCCCACCTGCGGCGCGGCGGCTGCGGTGCTGGTGTCGCCGGCCTTCGCGGCGAAGCACGGGATCGACGCATCCGTGGAGATTGTCGCCCAGGCGCTCACCACCGACATGCCCGGCACCTTCGAGGATCGCGGGATGATGAGCGTTGTCGGATATGACATGGCGAAAGAGGCCGCGCGCCAGGTCTACGAAGCGTCCGGCATCGGCCCCGACGACGTTCAGGCTGTCGAACTGCACGACTGCTTCACCCCGAACGAACTGATCTCCTACGAAGCGCTGGGCCTCACGCCCGAGGGCACGGCCGAACGCTATATCCGCGATGGCCAGAACACCTATGGTGGCAAACACGTCACCAACCCTTCCGGCGGCCTGCTTTCCAAGGGACATCCGCTGGGTGCCACCGGCCTCGCCCAATGCTACGAGCTCACCCGACAGTTGCGCGGCACCGCCGGCATGCGCCAGGTGGAGGGCGTCCGCCATGCGCTTCAGCACAATGTCGGCCTTGGCGGCGCCTGCGTCGTCACGCTCTACGGAGCGGCCGCCTGATGCTCGATCGCGATGCCCATGTCGGGGTGGTGTCGGAGCCGCGCCGCGTCGAAGTGGAGAAGGGTTTCCTCAAATTCTTCGCCAAGGCGACCGGCGAGACCGACCCCGTCTATTTCGACGAGGAAGCGGCAAGGGCCGCGGGCCATCCCGCAATTCCGATGCCGGAGACCTATCTCTTCTCGCTCGCCATGTCGGCACCGGCGAAACGCGGCGACATTTTCGACAAGGCCAACGGCCTTGGCGTCGATATGGCGCGCGTGCTGCACGGCGAACAGCGCTTCGCCTATCACCGGCGCATCTATGCCGGCGACACGCTGACGCTGACCACCACGACCAGCGACATCTATTCGAAGAAGGGCGGCGCGCTGCAATTCGTGGTGCAGGATACAGAGGCGCGCAACGGCGCAGGCGAACTGTGTGCCGAGATGCGCATGGTCACGGTAGTCCGCAATGGTTGAGGACGAGACGCTTCCGGAGCTGGTCCGCGGCCCCGTCACGCGCGGCATGCTCGCCCTGTTTGCCGGGGCAAGCCACGATCATGTGCTGCTCCATATCGACAGCGATTTCGCCCGGTCGGCGGGCATGGACGACGTGTTCGCCCATGGCATGCTGTCGATGGCCTGGCTCGCCCAGGCGCTGCGCAGTTGGGTGCCGGCCGAGCGCATCCGCAACTGGAACGTGCGCTTCACCGCGATCACGCCGCTCCACGCGACGGTCCATTGCCGGGGCCATGTGGCCGAGCTCTTCGAGGAGGATGGCGAACGCCGCGCCCGGCTGAAGATCGGCGCGTGGACCGGCCAGGACATTCAGACACTCGACGGCGAAGCCGTCGTAACCATCGGTTGAAAGGGAACAGGATGCGCAAACTCGAGGGCAAGGTCGCGATCATCTCCGGATCGGGACGCGGCATTGGCCGCGCGCTGGCGCTGAAGCTGGCGTCGGAAGGGGCGAGCGTCGTGGTCAACGACCTCGACGAAGGCCCCGCGAACGAAGTCGTGGCCGCGATCGAGGCGGCGGGTGGCAAGGCCGTCGCCTGCGTCGGCAACGTCACCGCAGCGGATTTTGGCGAGCGCTTCGTCCAGACCGCGATCGACAGCTTCGGCGGGCTCGACATCATCGTCAACAACGCGGGCTACACCCGCGACGGGGTCATCCAGAAGCAGACCGACGAACAATTCCAGGCGATGATCGATGTCCATCTGACCGCGCCGTTCCGCATCCTGCGCGCAGCCGCGGAGCCGATCCGCATCATGGCCAGGAAAGAGGCCGAAGAAGGCCGCGAGGTCATCCGAAAGGTGGTCAACATCTCTTCGATGGCCGGCACCCACGGCAATGCGGGCCAGGTCAACTATTCCTCCGCCAAGGCGGCGCTGGTCGGCATGACGAAAACGCTGTCGAAGGAATGGGGCCGCTACAAGGTCTGCGTGAACTGCGTCGCGTTCGGCTTCATCGAAACGCGCCTGACCAAGCCGAACGACGATCCCGAAACCCGGATCGAGATCGAGGGAAAGACCATCCAGGCCGGTGTTCCCGCCCAGACGCTGGGCATGCTCAAGGCGATCGTTCCGCTGGGCCGCGCGGGCACGCCGGAGGAGGCCGCGGGCGGCATCTATCTGATGTGCGCTCCCGAAAGCGATTATGTCAGCGGACAGGTATTGATCGTCGGAGGCGGCGTCAGCCTCTGACGGCCGGCGGCAGAGCTTCGCTGGCAGACGCGCTAGCGAAGCATCTCGCCGGTCAGCACCGTTTCCCCTTCCGCAAGTTCGGCGGCGGCCCCCCGCAACGCGGACACGAAGGCGTCGCGTGACGGGCGGGTGTCGTCGCGGCGCGTCGCCAGCGCGAGACCGATCACGATCGGCGCGCCCCGCACGGTTATCCGCGCATAGCCAACCCGGCTTGCCCCCGGGATGCGCGCAACCGACGGGGCCAGGGCAATGCCGATCCCGCTCTCCACCAGCGCGATCAGGGTATGGAGATGCGCCGCCTCCTCCGCGATCCGCGGCTGGAAACCTGCGGAGTCGCACGCGCTCAGCGAAAGGTGGCAGTAATTGGGAAGGCGCGCGCGGTCATATCCGATGAACGGCTCATCCCGAAGGTCTTCGAGGCGGAGGCGATCCTGTCCGTGCAGCGAGTGGTTGCGCGGGATCAGCAGGATCATTTCCTCGCGCATGAGAGGTTCCAGCGCGACGTCACCCGCATCGAGCACCGGGGTGCGCAGGACGCCGATATCGAGATCGCCCGATTCCAGCCCGTTCAGGATCTCGAGCGTCGTCGCCTCGCGCAGTCGCAGGTCGACCGCTGGCCGCTGCGAACGAAACAGCGGCACGACCTTTGGTAGCAGGGCATAGATCGCCGAACCGACAAAGCCGACGCTCAGGCGGCCGCCCATCCCATCGGTGGTCGCGCGGATCGCATCGCGCATCGCTTCCACATTGCCCAGCACCCGGCGCGCATGCGGCAGCGCCGCGTGCCCCGCCTCGGTCAGCGTCACGCCGCGGCTCTGGCGGACGAACAGCGCCACGCCCAGTTCCTGTTCCAGCTTGCGCATCGATATCGATAGCGGAGGCTGGCTCATCCCCAATGCCTCAGCCGCCCGGTGAAAGTTGAGCGCCTCGGCAAGCGCGACGAACTGGCGGGCCTGCCTGAGTTCCATGATATACTCCGTAAATCGAAATGCATTCAATCAATATTGGATCGCGCCCTTCACCACCACTAATTTCCGCGGGAATCGTCATGTGCCGCATGACGGAGACGGGCCCGCCCCATGCAGGCGCCACCCGGCAGAGGGAGAGTGACGGTCGATGGCCGGGACGCACGCAAGCGCTTGGATCGGGCCGCCGCCATGCGCATGACCTATGACTATGTCGTGATCGGCGCAGGGTCGGCGGGATCGGTGATCGCTGCCCGGCTGAGCGAGGATTCCTCCAACCGGGTGCTACTGATCGAACCCGGCGGGCGCGACCGGAACATCGCGCTTATCATGCCGTTGCTATTCCCCACGCTACGCACCAGCGCCTTCGACTGGGGGTATCAGACCGATCCGGAGCCTTTCGCGGACGACCGCGTCTTCCCGGCCCCGCGCGGGAAGGTGCTCGGCGGCTCGTCCTCGGTTAACGGCATGATCTATTCCCGCGGGCACCCCCGGGACTATGACGAATGGGCCGCGATGGGCGCCCATGGCTGGTCCCATGACGAGGTGCTGCCCTATTTCAAAAAATCCGAGCGCAACTGGAGGGGCGAAGGCCCGCATCATGGCGGAAACGGGCCGCTCCACGTCACGCAAGGCCGCAGCGACGAGCCTGTCGCCAAGGCGATCCGCCAGACCGCGCGATCGATGCAATATCGCGTCCTGGACGATTTCGAGGCGGGAGACCCCGAGGGCTTCGCGCTTCCCGACAGCACCATCCATCGCGGACGGCGCGCCAGCGCGTCCAAGGCATTTCTGGCTCCGGCGCGGCGGCGGCCGAACCTGACGGTCATCACCGGCGCGCAGGTGACGAAGATCCTGATCGAGGGCGGGCGCGCCCGGGGCGCGGAATATGTCCGCGAAGGCCGGGCGGAGATCGCCTATGCCGGGCGCGATACCATCCTGTCGGCTGGCGCCTATGCGTCGCCCCAGATCCTGCTGCTCTCCGGTATCGGCCCAGCGGAGCACCTGCGCGAAATCGGCGTGCCCGTCACGCTCGACCTGCCGGGTGTCGGTGGCGGGCTGCAGGAACATCCGCTGGTCCCGATGGGCTTCGCGCTCAAGCGCCCGTCGCGGTTCACCGGCCGGATGCGCGCGGACCGGCTGGCACTGTCGGTCGTCGAATGGCTGCTGACGGGACGGGGCACCCCCGCCGGCGTGCCGATCAGCAGCTTCGCCTATTACAAGTCGCACCCGGGGATCGCCCGGCCCGATCTCGAGAATGTGTTCATCGCCACCAATGTCGCCGCGCGCATGTGGTTTCCGGGCGTGCGCGCTCCGGTTCCCGAAATGCTGACATCGCTCAATATGGTGCTCCGGCCGCAAAGCCGCGGCTTCGTGCGCCTGCGCTCGGCCGATCCGCTCGCGCCACCGCGCATCCAGCTCAACTTCTTCCAGGAGCCCGAGGACCTGCGCCTCATGCGCCACGCGCTACGCTGGACCCGCGATTTCGTCCGGCAAGGTCCGCTCGCCGATTTTGTCGGCGAAGAGCTGTCCCCGGGTGCCGACGCGCGCACCGACGCCGAACTCGACGCCGCGATCCGGCGCAGCGTGACCACCGGCCAGCACCCGGCGGGCACCTGCGCGATGGGCGGGGGCGAGGATGCGGTGGTCGATCCGCAACTGCGCGTGCGCGGGATCGATGGCCTGCGCGTCGCCGATGCCTCGATCATGCCCCGGCTCATCGGCGGCCACACCAACGCGCCTGCGATCATGATCGGCGAAAAGGCCGCAGCCATGATCCTGGCCGCATAGCCCAAGGAGTTCGACCAATGGCGATCAACATAGCCGAACCGACGCGGGCCAGCCTCGATCGCCCCTTCCAGTTGCTCATCGACGGCGCATGGAGCGACGCGACCGGCGGCGGGCGCCTGGATGTGATCAATCCCGCCGATGGCCAGACGATCGCGACGATACCCGCCGCGGGCGCGGAGGACGTCGATCGCGCGGTGGCGGCCGCCCGCCGCGCGTTCGAGAGCGGCCCATGGCCCGTCATGCCGCCGGGCGAACGGGCAAAGCTGCTGTGGCGCATCGCCGACCTGATCGAGGCCCGGCAGGTCGAATTCGCCGAGCTGGAGACCCTCGACAACGGCAAGCCGATCACCATGGCGGGCCGGGTCGACATACCCGCGTCGGTGGCGGCGCTGCGATACTGGGCCGGCTGGTGCACCAAGATCGCGGGGGAGACGCGCGCCGTCGATCTGCCGGGCGAGTATCTGGCGATGACGTTGCGCGAACCGGTCGGCGTCGTGGGGCTGATCACGCCCTGGAACTTCCCGTTGATGTCGGCGGTCTCGAAGCTGGGCCCGGCGCTTGCCGCAGGCTGCACCGCAGTCCTGAAGCCCGCCGAGCAGACCTCGCTCACCGCGCTGCGCCTTGGCGAGGTGATCCAGGAAGCGGGCATGCCCGCCGGCGTCGTCAACATCGTTACCGGGATCGGCGCAGTCGTCGGCGCGGCGCTGGCCGAGCATGACGGCGTGGACAAGATCAGCTTCACCGGATCGACGATGGTAGGCAAATCGCTGATCGGCGCGGCCCGGGGAAACCTGAAGCGGCTGACGCTCGAACTCGGCGGCAAATCGCCCACGATCATCCTTCCGGACGCGGATATCGGCCGGGCGGTGGCGGGTGCCGGTAACGCGATCTTTCGCAACAGCGGCCAGGTGTGCGTCGCCGGATCGCGGCTCTATGTCGCGCGCAGCCAGTTCGATCAGGTGCTGGAAGGCCTGGTGGACTTCGCCGCGCAGTACAAGCTTGGCCCCGGACTGGACCCAAGCACCACCATGGGGCCGCTGGTATCCGACCGGCAGCACGAGCGGGTGCTCGGCCACATCGAAAGCGCCCGGGCCGAGGGCGCCAGCGTGATCACCGGCGGCGGATCCTTCGGGAACCGCGGCTTCTTCGTCGAACCGACGATCATCGCCGATGTTCGCCCGGACATGCGCGTCGTGCAGGATGAGATATTCGGTCCCGTGCTGGTGGCGACCGCAGTGGACGATCTGGACGAGCTCGCGGCGCTCGCCAATGATTCGATCTACGGCCTGGCTGCCAGCATCTACACGCGCGACATCTCCGCGGCGTACCGGCTGGCGCGGAAAATCCGGGCGGGGACGATCAATATCAACACCGGCTCGATCGGCGGCGCCAATCTGCCGTTCGGCGGCTTCAAGCAATCGGGTTGGGGCCGCGAAAATGGCGCCGAGGGGGTCGAGAGCTTCACCGAGCTCAAGACCGTCGTCACCGCGCTCTGACACCAGATCCAAGCCATTGGGACCAACAGCATGACGCAGACCGATCAGCCTGGCACGGATCAGGACGCATTTCCTCTCGGCCGTGGCCTGTACTGGCAGGACATGCGGCCCGGCGCGAGATACCGGACCTATACGCGCACCATTACCGAGGCCGATCTGGTCGCCTTCGTCACGCTGACGGGCATGATCGACAGCGCCTTTCTGGATGCTACGATCGCGGGCGCGATGGGCGCCCGGCCGGTTCCGGGCGCACTGACCTATTCGATCATCGAAGGGTTCATCGTCCAGTCGCTCATCCGCGGAACCGGGATCGCGATGCTGGGCTGCACGCAGGAGGCGATCGCGCCGGTGCATGTCGGAGACACGGTGCATGCGATCATCGAACTGGACGGCGTGCGCCCTACCTCCAGCGGCAACCGGGCGATCGTCGATTCGACGATCACCATCCTCAATCAGCGCAACGAAGCGGTGCTGCGCTACACGTCGCGCCGGATGATCGGCGGCCGGCCGGACGCGGCGGCATGACGGCCTCCCTTCCCCTTAAGGGCATTCGCGTCATCGACCTGACCACCGTGGCGATGGGGCCGATCGCCAGCCAGTGGCTGGGAGATTTCGGCGCCGACGTCATCAAGGTCGAGGCACCCGCGGGCGATTCGACGCGCCACACCGGGCCGGCCATCGAGCCCGGCATGGCCGCGATGTTCCTCAGCACCAACCGCAACAAGCGCAGCGTGATGCTCGATTTGACCGAGGCGGCATCGCGCGACGCGCTGGCGCAGATGATCGGGGGCGCGGATGTGTTCATGCACAATATCCGGCCGCAGAAGCTCGCCAAGCTGGGGCTGGAGCCTGAGAAGCTGATCGCGCGCAATCCGCGCCTGATCTATGCCGGGCTGCTCGGATTTGGCGAGGCTGGCCCTTATGGCGGGCGGCCCGCCTATGACGACATCATCCAAGGCCTGTCGGGCTGCGCGGACCTGATGCGCCGCCAGACCGGCGAGCCCCAATATTTCCCGACGATCACCGCCGACAAAACGACCGGACTGGTCGCCGCCATGGCCATCCTTGCCGCGCTGACCGGCCGCGCCGCCAGCGGCCGCGGATCGATCGTCGAGATTCCGATGTTCGAGACGATGGTGGGCTTCAACCTCGTCGAGCATCTTTATGGCCGCCAGTTCGTCCCGTCCCGTGGGGAAACGGGATATCCGCGCGTCCTTTCGCGCCATCGTCGTCCGTACCGGACACTCGACGGCCACATCTGCATGATGCCCTATACGGATGCGCACTGGCGGGCATTCTTCGCCGTGGCAGACGCGCCGGAACATGCCGCCGACCCTCGCTTCGCCACCATGTCCGCCCGCACCGCCAATATCGACGCGCTCTACGCGGTTGCCGCCGATCTGGTATCGCGCAAGAGCAGCGCGCATTGGCTTGCCGCGTGCGATCGGATCGGCCTTCCCGCTTCGCCGGTGCTGTCGCTCGACGATCTGGCCGAGGATCCGCACCTTCAATCGGTCGGCTTCTTTTCGCGGCTGCACGATCCCGCGCTCGGAGAGCTGCTCATGCCCGGGGTGCCCGTTCTGTTCGATGGCGAGCGGCCGCCCGTCGGCATGCCGCCCCGGCTGGGCGAACACAACCGGGAGGTGATGGAAGAGTTCGGGATCACGCTGAACGGCGGATTGAACTGATGGGGTGGATGATCCCGCAGTCTTAGCAACCGCCTGCCATTTGCCGATTGTGGCCGTTGGCGAGATGCCGGATTTCGTCGCGATACTGAATAAGGCCTAACGTCCGCCGCCGGATCGCGTTCGCCCTGACAGTTTTCAGCCCGCAGTTCGGTCGGGAACGACACAGCATCAATCTGCGATAGCGAGTTCGGTCCATAGGGGTTGTTTGTTGCGCGTCTCCATAAAGGTCGCGAAGCCCTCAACATGGGCTGCATCTACCGGCGCACTGAAAGGCCAAAGACTATCGCACTCGTCGCAAATAAGGATGCGCTCTCCTGTGTCGATTGACGCATCGACAAGTTCTCCTTGCCCGTCGCACATCGGGCATATCTGATGCTCCGCTGTGCCACGAACCCGAGCATGGTAGGCGGCGAGCCGCTTCTGTACTTCAGCAATTTGACCCATCGGCATAGACCCGCTTCGCCATCCGATGATCTAACGTGCAGCGATCGTCCGCAAGTGGTTTGTCCGACTGCTGTTAGCCTTCGCCGATCCATCCCCCACCACACCCCCAATAGGGATATCGCCGGGGCCGCAGGACCGCTTTCGAATGACGGGCGAAAAATTCGGGAATTACTCGCGCCGTCCTCGAAGCATCGCGGCGCACTACATGAGGCATCGGGCGGATCATGGGACACGACATTACCGCAGTTATTGGCTCGCCAGCGGTTGTCGCGCGAGTGGTAAGCGTTGCCGAATGCCCCGCGCCCACTGAATTGAACGGCGGACTGCATATTGCGCCGCTAGGATATCAGCAGATCGATAAGCTTACTCGACTGGAGCCGGGAAGGTATTCCGAAGGGTTCAAGTCGTTTTCGGAAGGCCTTCAAGCCGCACTCCTAAAAGCAGTGGACGGCGGCACCCTAGCATTCGTCGAGACGAATTATTTCGGTGGTACGGGTTCCCAAGCCGCAGCCGTAATCGCAGGTGGAAAAGTTGCGATGCAAGCAGCGACCGCCGTAACGCGAAATCCGGTGCGTCGAGACGATCCAATCAATTCCGCACTTCGGGCGTTGGGCGTCGAAGCCGCTAGCGGAATGGATGAATTCGATACTGTGGGCTTGGGGCGATTTCGGGATTTGGAATCGCTTGGGTTGGACGAGTGGGACGATGAATGAACGGGCCGCGCCCAAGCCGCTAGGCAAGGCGCATTCGAACATCGTCGCGGAGCAATTTAAGGCGCTTGGCTGGACTCTCACGCACGAGTTTCGCGCCGATGGCGACGGCGAACCCTACGAATATCTGTTCGAATGGCAGCGCGAGGGCGAACCTGCATACCCGGCGCGGTAACAAATTTTCGCCGAACAGCGCGAAAATTAAGCGCCGAATTATAGTGGCAATTTAGGTGGTAGGCCGGGTAGCGTTTTCAGAAAATCACCTATTTTCAATTCTTTATGTGATGTTCTGGCGGAGACGGAGGGATTCGAACCCTCGATACGGTTTCCCGTATGACGCTTTAGCAAAGCGTTGGTTTCAGCCACTCACCCACGTCTCCGAGGAAGGCCCGAGCGCCGCGCTATAGCGGGGCAGTTTGCGCGGATCAACGGCCGATACGGTGCCCGTGCGCAGCTTTTGCCGACTCGCATGGCCGCGAATTCGACTCGGGTCGTCGCGCGTTCATTGCCGCGACAGGCGGCGGGGCATAGCATCCGCCAAGCCATTGGTCTGGGGAGGTTTCCATGCGATTGCGCAGGTGGGTTTCGGTGGGCGCCGCCGCAGCGCTGGTGCTGGCCGCCATGCCCGGTTCGGCGCAGGTGGGGACGATCGATCCCAACAGCGCGATCGATTCGGACCTCGATCCGCCCGCCCCGCCCCGGCAGCAGGAGGCGCCGCCCCAGCCGGACCAGCCCTATAACGATCCCTATGCCGCCCCCGCCCCGGGGCAGGAGGCGCCCCCGCCCTCGTCCGATCCGATGAGCGCGCGGCGCCAGGCGACCAACACCTTCCAGCGCGACGACCTGATCGGCGCGGCGGAGGGCGTGTTCGGCAAGGGCGCATCCGGCCTTGCCCGCATCATCGAGAATATCCTGCGCGATCAGGGCGAGCCCAACGCCTATATCGCCGGGCGCGAGGCCGCGGGCGCGATCGTCGTCGGCCTGCGCTATGGCTCGGGCAAGATGTTCCACAAGGTGGAGGGCGAGCGGCCCGTCTATTGGACCGGCCCCTCGGTCGGCTTCGATCTGGGCGGCGACGCGACCAAGGTGTTCGTGCTGGTCTACAACCTCTACGACACCCAGGACCTGTACAAGCGCTATCCCTCGGGCGAGGGGCGCGTCTATCTGGTCGGCGGCTTTTCGGCCACCTATCTGCGCCGCGGCAATGTGGTGCTGATCCCGATCCGGCTGGGCGTCGGCTGGCGGCTGGGCGTCAACGCCGGCTATATGAAATTCACCGAGAAGAAGCGCTGGCTGCCGTTCTGAACGGCGCTCAGGCGGTGGTGAAGCGCTTCACCGTCTGGAGCAGGCGGCGGTAGTTTTCCGGCCGGGCGTAGGATTCGTCTTCATGCGCCAGATCCGGATTGATGAAACGACAGTTTACCACAAGATTTTGAAGGTCCGGGTCGTATTTTGATAGGAGTTTCGCCCGTATTTTCTGATCCGAGAACTTCGCGAGCAGATCGATGTCGCTGGCGAACTTTTCCGGCCCGTATTTCTTTGACACAAAATCGAGTGCAAGGCGCCAATCGGGCTCGCCGACGACCGGCGGCAGGCCCGCTTCGCTTTTGATGTGACCGATCAGCAGCGGCAGCAGATAGGGTAACAGGATTTTGTGGGGCGCAGACAGGGCGACGCCGGTCTGCAGCATCTCCATCAGTTCGAACGCATCGCGCGCCTTCAACCCATAGAGCCGCATATAGGCAGCGATGAACGATGGCGTGTCGTCCGAATCCTGCCCATGCACGTTAATCGCCTCGATGCGCGGCCGGATGAAGCGATCGTCGGCTATTCCAAGCATCACCACCAGATGCTCGATCAGCGGCTTCAGCTCCGCCTCCCGAAGCGTGTAGCGCCGGTTGAAGAAGCGGCGGAGATACGCCGCGCCGTCGAATCCGCTGCCATATGCCGCCTTCACCGAATGGCTGAGCTGCTCGCCATGGAGCCCGAGCACGAAGGCGACGCCGGAGACGTCGAACAGATGCTTCACCTCCTCCAGCAGCTTGATCGCATAGGTAGGGCGGCAGCGGTCCAGTTCGTCGATCACGATGGTGACGGGCAGTTGCATCCCCTCCGCCGCCAGTGCCCGGACCACCTCAGCCAACCCCTCGCGCATCTCGCGGATCGCCGCCTTCCCTTCGCGAAAACGCTGGATCCGCGACTCCATCGGCGGAGCCACCGCCGCGCCCAGCGCGGTCGCCGCATCGTCGGCGATGCCCGATCCTGCCCCTTTCAACGCATCCGTCCGAACGTCCTTCGAGACCTCGTCGGCCCCGGCCACCACCTCGCCCGCCGCATCGACAGCGCCCTGGGTGATCAGAAGTCCGACCGCGCGTCTGGCCAGGCCCATCCCGACGATCGTCGCAACGCGCCCCGCCTTGGCGCGAAAACGCGCCATTCTGTCGGCAACTGTCTTGGATTTGGCGGTCCAGGGCTTGAGCGCTTCCTCCAGCGTCGCCGCCAGCGCAACCAGCGGTTCGTCTTCAAGGTCGTCCACCCAAGCGTCCACGAAGGCGACGGCGTGGCCGGTCGTGCGCATGTGACGAACAAATCGCCTCAGGAAGAAGGACTTGCCCTGGCCATAGGCGGCATCGACGGCCAGAACATGGGCATGCCCATCGTCACGCAGCGGCGGCCGGGAAGCGACGCTTTCAAGATAGCCGATCAGATCTTCCGCTTCTGGTCTGCGCCCCAGAAAATCATCCGCCCAGATTTCTTCGATCGTTTCCATGCGAACATGCTAGCCGACCTTCCCGCGATCCGGCCAGTAGTCGCACATCATGCCCGCAACTTGCGCCTCAACCGAACTCGACGCTCTCGAACTTCACCGGCGCGCCGATCGCGGCGTTGGCCAGTTCGCCCTCCCACATCACGCGGTTGCCGCGCACGATCGTGCCCAACGGCCGCCCGGTCAGCTCCATCCCCGTGAACGGCGACCAGCCGCAGCGCGAGGCGAGCCAGCTTTCCTCCACCGTCCAGCGCGCCTTCAGGTCCACGATGCTGAAATCGGCGTCATAGCCCACCGCGATCCGCCCCTTGCCGGCGATGCCGAACACGCGCTGCGGCCCGGCGCTGGTCAGGTCGATCAGCCGCGCCAGCGTCAGCCGCCCCTTGGCGACATGATCGAGCATCAGCGGCAACAGCGTCTGCACGCCGGGCATGCCGCTGGGGCTCTTGGGATATTCCTGCGCCTTTTCCTCGCGCGTGTGCGGCGCGTGATCCGATCCGATCACGTCGGGCACGCCCTGCGCCAGCCAGCGCCACAGCCCGTCGCGGTGCGCGCCCGATCGGATCGGCGGGTTCATCTGGGCGAAGGTGCCGATGCGCGGATAGGCTTCCTCCGCCGCCAGCGTCAGGTGCTGGGGCGTCACCTCGCACGTCGCGATGTCCTTGTGCCGGCCCAGCAGCTCCAGCTCGGCGGGCGTGGTGACGTGGAGCACATGGATGCGCCGCCGCGCCTCCCGCGCCAGCCGCAGGATGCGCGTGGTGGCCAGCATCGCGCTCTCGTCGTCGCGCCAGACCGGATGGGAGGAAGGATCGCCCGCGATCCGCTCGCCCAGCCGTTCCTGCATGCGGAACTCGTCCTCGGCGTGGATCGCCACGCGGCGATGGCCGGATGCCAGCACGCGCGCCAGATTGGCGTCGTCGGAAACCAGCAGGTCGCCGGTGGAGGCGCCCATGAAGATCTTCACGCCCGCCGTGCCCGGCATCCGCTCCAGCTCGGCCAGGCTCCCGGCATTGTGGTTGGTCGCACCGACATAGAAGGCATGGTCGCACCACATGCGATCCCGGGCGCGGGCCAGCTTGTCGGTCACCGCTTCGGCCGAATCGGTGTTGGGCTTGGTGTTCGGCATCTCGAACACCGCGGTCACCCCGCCCAGCACGGCGGCGCGGCTGCCGCTCTCCAGGTCTTCCTTGGCCTCCAGCCCCGGCTCGCGGAAATGCACCTGGCTGTCGATCACGCCGGGCAGCACGTCCAGCCCCGTGCAGTCGATCGTCTCGCCCGCGTCGCCCACGTCGCCGATCGCCACGATCCTGCCGCCGCTTACGCCCAGGTCCACCTCGGCCGGCCCGCCCGGAAGATGGACGCGCCCGCGCGTGAGCTTGAGTTCGATCGCCATCGCTGCCTCTTTCGCCGGAGTCGCTGGCGTCCTACCTTTCCTGCATGAGCGACACCACCCCGGCGACCTGGCTTTCCGATCGCGCGCTGCTGCGTGTCAGCGGCGAGGATGTGCGCGGCTTCCTCCAGGGCCTGGTGACGCAGGACCTGGGCACGGTCGCGGCCGGGCGGCCGCAATGGGCAGGACTGCTGACGCCGCAGGGCAAGGCGCTGTTCGATTTCCTGCTGTGGGAGGATGGCGGCGATATCCTGATCGATTGCGAGGCCACGCAGCGCGATGCGCTCGCCCGGCGGTTGTCGATCTATCGCCTGCGCCGCCCGATCGTGATCGCGCCGGCGGAAGGCGGCGTCCATTGGGCGCGCGATGGCGGGGAGGGCGTGCCCGATCCACGGCTCGCCGCACTCGGCCGCCGCTGGCTCGGCACGGCGGGCGGAGCCCCCGCGGACGGCGCATGGCGCGCGCACCGGCTGGCGCTAGGGGTGACCGAGGGCACCGCCGAACTGGGGCAGGACGCGACGCTCTGGCTGGAATGCAACGCCGCGGAGCTGAACGGCGTCAGCTTCGCCAAGGGCTGCTACATCGGCCAGGAAAACACCGCGCGCATGCATTATCGCGCGAAGGTCAACCGCCGCCTGATCGTCGCGCCGCTGGCCGCGGCCGGCGATCGCACGCGCGCCCTCTATCCCGATCTCGGCCTGATAGTGGAATTGCGGCGCGTTGAGGCGCTGGGCGACGCGCTGGTGCCGGATTGGCTCGCGCCTGCGCTGACGGATGGGGAGGCGCGGCCTTAGCGCCTGTCCTGCTTGGGCGGCACCCGGCGATCCTCCGCCCGGCGGCACAACGGCAGCATCTCATGTGCTTCCGGGTGGGAGAGTTCCACGAACGGCGTGCAGGACCCGGAGCGCTTTCTACGGCGGGGCGCGGTTTGCCCGGCCCCGCTCACCCTGAGCTGTCGCGGCGCAGTTTATGTTTCACGCAAAGGCGCGAAGACGCGAAGATTTTAGCGAACTGAATTCACCGAGAGGGCGCGGAGGTGCGTCGCCGGCTTGCGCCGAAGGCGCCCACTCAACGGCCGCGCGTGCGCCGCCGCCGGGAATCGCGGGCCGCTGTCGCTGCAAGGCCCTCTCCGCCCCCTCTGCCCCTGCGCGAACAAGAAAACCGCTTCGCGCCTTCGCGCCTTCGCGTGATTCAAATAGCGAAAGGCCAACGCCGCCGGCGGGCGCCCACGTCCCGTCTCTACAGCGGAGCGCGTTCAAACGGATGACGAACGCCGCTTAGATTCGAGGCGCGATGCTCTACCCCTGCGGCATCGCCTGGCGGCCCGGATGGCATGCAGGGCAGAGGCCGGCCGGCGCTCCGGTTCGACGGACGGTAGTGGCGGCCCTCCACTCCGGCCATGGCGCCGCCCGGAGGCAAACCAGGCCAGCCGCGATTTCCGAAGCCGCCACACGCAACTGCCCCGCCCGAGCCGCCACGCCGCCGCCCGCGCAAAGAAAAAGGGAGGCCGGTCGCCCGGCCTCCCCAATTCTGTCGTCCCTAAGGGACCGTGGCTCAGTAACCCGAACCCGGACCGTAGGAGACTTCCACGCGGCGGTTCTGCAGCTCGCGGACACCGTCGGCGGTGGCGACGCGCGGACGGCTCTCGCCGAACGCTTCGGTCGCGATCACGCCATCGGGGATGCCGCGGCCCGACAGGTAGCCCTTCACCGCGTCGGCGCGACGCTGCGAGAGACCCACGTTGTAGCTCGCCGCACCCGAACGGTCGGCGTGGCCCGCCAGCATCACCTGCGCGTTGCCGCAGCTCTGGTAGTTGCTGATGGCATTGTCGAGAATGCCAGCCGCTTCCGGCGTGATGTCCGACTTATCCCAGTCGAAGAACACGATGTACGGCCCCGGGGTGCACTGCACTTCCGGCTCCGGCGGGGGAGGCGGCGGCGGCGGCGGCGGGGGAGGCGGCGGCGGGGGAGGCGGCGGCGGCGGCGGCGGCGGCGGAGCAGCCGGCGCACCGAAGTTGAAGGTCAGGCCGCCCAGCACGGAGTGCGAACGGAACCGGCCCTCGAAGCTGCGGCCCGTGATGTCGACGACGTTGAAGTTGTCGGCATTGAAGAACCGGTACTTGAAGGTCACGTCGATCGAGTCGCTCAGCGGAGCGCGCAGGCCGGCGAACGCCTGCCAGGCGAAAACCGTGTCCGAGTCGTCGATCGTCGAACCCAGCGTGTTGAGCTGCAGGTCGGTCGCGACGCGAGCGACACCGGCGCCACCGCCGACGAAGCCCTGCACGCCGTCATCCTCGCCGAAGTCGAGCATGCCGTTGACCATGAAGCTCAGCGCCGAGGTGCTGCCGCCGGCATAGCCGAAGGTCTGCGGCGGAGCGTTGCGCACGCCGTTGCCGGTGATCGTCGGCGTCGACAGGCTCGAGGTGTAGCTGGAGATCGCGGCTTCGCGATAGCCAACCTCGGCCTCGATGCGGAACCCGCCGAAGTCGTAGCCGATCGTGCCATCGACGTCCCAGCCGGCATCGTGCTCAAGCAGAGCGGCGTTGTCGACGGCCCCGATGTCGAAATGAATGTCCTCGACGAGCATGGCGCCGCCCTCAACACCCACATACCACGCATCGTCGCGGGCGAGGGCGGGCGTGCTCAGCGCGGTGGACGCAAGTGCCAGTGTGACGGCAAGCTTCCGCATCTTAATCCCCTTTCTAGAGTGTCACGACGGACAGCGAAAACTCCCTAGCCAAACCAAGGTTTCCGCGCAAGCGCACAAAAGCAGGGGACTGTTGCAGGAACGTCACAGGTCACACTTCTGCGATCAATCCATGCGCGCGCATTGCCGAAAGCAACGCCGAGATCGCCGCGCGAGCCTCCGAATCCACCGTGGCGCCACCCGAAGGATCGGCGATCGCCGCGCCACGTTCGCCGACAACCTGAACACCTTCGACGATCAGCCTGCCGTGTGCTTCGCCGATGCGCCATTCCCCTCCGGTATAGAGGGCGAAGCCGCTCTCCGCGATCCATGCGCGCATGCCTTCGCGCGGGGCCAGGAAACGCCAGCCGGAGGCCGTCCAGCCGGCGATGGCGCCCGCGTTCCCGGCCCAGGCGCCGCTGGGCGCATCGCCGACGATCCAGGCGTCGCCCGGCGCGGGATCGGCGGGCGGCGCGTTCGTTCCGGCCGCGGAAACGCTGGCCTGAACGGCCAGGTCCAGCCGCGCCAGCGCTTCATTATGAGACATCTCCTTCTGCGCCTGGCCGGGCTGCAGCATCGGCAGCTCCATCCGGTCGGTTGCGGACTCGCTCATCATGATTCTCCCAAGGGTGGCAGCAGGATCGATGCGGGCGCGGAAACGCCGTGGGTGCCGATCTGGCGCACCGTCACCAGACAGGGCGATTCGCGCTCGGCGTCCGTCACCGCCGCCGCTGGCACGCCGGTCTCGATCACCCGGGCTTCACCGCCTTCGGGCGCGATGGTGACGCGATAGCGCTCGCTTTCCTCGCCCAGCGGCGAATCGGCACCGTCGATCCAGCGCCAGCCCGCCCTGCTGCGCCGCACCCAGCGCAGCTCGGTTCCCTCCGTTCCGGGGCCGAAGCGCAGATGCACCGGCGATGGCGGAACCACCGAAAGGCCGGTGACCGGCGCCTCTGCCGATGCGGGCTCCGAATCGCCCGGCCCCTGCGCGGTCAGCATCGCGGTGGCGCCGATCGTGGAGAGCGACAGCGGCAGCACCGCCAACGCCTCCGCGGAGATCATCGCAAAGCCGTCGCCCGCCATCTGGGTGCCGATCGCCGCCTCGGTCCCGCGCCGCCCGCGCCACAGTCCGCTCAGCCGCCAGCGGGCGCCGCCCAGCGGCTCCGCCGAAGCGAACTGGATCAGCTCGCCGCCGGCCATCGCCAGGTTCGCCCCGGCATGCAGCGCCGCCGCGTCCGCGTCCGCCAGCGTCATCCCGCCATGCGCCAGCGCCACCTCCAGCGCATTCGCCCGGTCCGCCAGCGCGGCGGGCGCCGGCCCCGGCGGCACCGCGATCGTCCCCAGCACGGCGGGCAGAGCGGCCGGCCCGGCCGCCTCCCAGCGCGCGCCGCCATCGGTGCTGAGCAACAGCGCCGCGCCGCGCCATCCGGCCGCGCTGCCTGCCGCCGCCACCGCCAGTTGCGGCACCTCGGCAGGCGTCTCGCCCAGCGGCGGCAGTTCGAATGCGTGCAGCAGCGTGGTTCCCGCCACCAGGTCCGGGGCCGGAAGCGCGCGCCCGCCGCTCGCCTCGGCTGCCACGGCGGCGGGCGCGATCCGCACGCATTCCAGCTTCACCACCATCGCCTCGATCGTGCTGCGGTCGACGCGCCACACCCCGGGCTCGCCCGCGATTCGCACGCGCGCGCCGGGCGGAACCGCCATCGCCCCCGGCCCCAGCGAGAGCGTGCGGCGCTCGCGGTCCAGCTCGGCGCGGGCCAGCATCGCCTCGGCCACCTGCCGCGCGGCTGCGGCGGTGATCGCCGCGGGCAGCTCGATCCGGGCCTCGCGGCTGCCCGCGCCGGGGCGTTCTGCGCGCTGGATTCCCGCCTGATAGTCGCGGGCGGGGTCATGATAGGCCAGCGCCAGCACGCGCGGCGCCGAATCGGCCGCGGCGATCGCGCGTTCGCCGCGCAGCATCGCGCCGCCCCCGGCATGCGCGCCCTCGTCCTCCAGCGTCACGGCGTCGCCCGCCGCGCCCGCACGCAGCGCCAGCGCGCCGCCGTCCGCGGCAAACCAGCCGCCCGCGGCCTCCGCCAGTATCTCGGCCACGGCCCGCGCGCTGCCGCTGGCGGCAAAGCCGTCGAGCGCGATCACCGCGTCTGCCCCGGCGACCGTCCCGGCCGCCGCAGCCGCCACGATCGCCCCCGCCGCCACCGGCGCGGCATCCGCCATTACCTCGAAGGTGAGCGACGGAATCCGGTTGCCGAAATCGCCCAGCTCCATGTCCTCGAACACGGCATAGGCGATGCCGCGGTGCGCGGGCGCCGTGGCGATGCCCTCCGCCGCGGCGATCAGCGGATCGGCCCCCTGGTCCTCGCCGCCCAGGTGGAGGCGGAACCCCGTGCGCGTCTTGAAATCGCCCGCCGCGCCGCGCAGCAGCTTGCCGTCGGCCCAGATCCGCCCCACCCCCAGGATCGCCCGCCCCGAAAGCGCGACCGCGAAGCTCGCCGTATAGCTATAGCCTATGGTGGAGGGCTGGCCCTTGCCGCCGCCCTCCTTGCTGCGATGCTCGATCAGGTCGGTCGCCCAGATCACCGATCCCGCCACGCGCATCGTTCCGAACAGCTTCGGGATCGCCGTGCCGTATGAGGATGTCTGCACCGCCAACTCGGTCAGCCGCGGCCCTTCGCGCGCGGCTGGCTTGAACAGCACGCCGCGGTCGATCGCCTGCCCCGCTATCGCGCCGATCGCAGCGCCTACCGGCCCGAACAGCCCGCCTACCGCGGTCAGCACCAAAGTCGCCATTTCAGTCCTCCCGCATTCGCCAGCGCCCGATCGCCGGCCACGGTTCGCCCGGCCGTTCCACCACGCGGCGCAGCATCGCGTCGGCGTGGATGATCCCGCCGCCCGCATCGATCGCGAAATGAAGCTGCCCCGGCCCGGCGCGCAGCAGCAGCAGGTCCCCCGGCCGGACATCGTCGGCGCGCGCCAGCCCCGCCGCCGCGATCGCGCGCATGTCCGGCGCGGGCGTGCGATCGGTGAGCGTATCGGACGCGGGGATCTTCACCGGATCGGCGGCGGAGACGCGGCTGAAGTCCAACGCGCTTTCGGGCGCGATCGACGATTACCGCCTGGCGTTCGAGGGCGGCGAGACGATGACCGGCCGATTCCTGGTGACGCGGCTGGAATATGCCGGGGATTTCAACGGCGAGCGCACCTACACGCTGAGCCTGGAAAGCTCCGGCGCGGTGGTGAGCGCGTGAGCGGCGGGGCCAATCCCGCCCGCGGCGAGGCGAGCGTGCGGATCGCGGGCGAGACGCTGGTGCTGCGCCCCAGCTTCGCCGCACTGGTGGCGGCCGAGCAGGAGCTGGGGCCGCTGTTCGCGCTGGTGGAGCGCGCGGCGGACGGGCGGCTGGGGCTGGGCGAGATGGCCGGGCTGTTCTGGCATTGCCTGCGCGAGCGGCCCGCGGGGCTGACGCGCGAGGCGTTCGGCGAGGGGCTGGCGGCGGGCGGGCTGGCGGCCGCGACGCCGGCGCTGCGCGTGCTGCTGGGCCAGATATTGGCGGGCCGCTGAGGCGCATGGCCGGGGAAGATTTTGCCGGACAGGCCATGCGGCTGGCGGGCCGGGCCGGGGTGATGTTCGGATGGGCGCCGGACGCATTCTGGAACGCCACGCCGGCCGAGCTGGGCGCGCTGGCGCGCGCGCTGGGCGGGGCGGAGGCCGCACCGGTCGACGCGGGCATGATCGCGAAGCTGAAGGAGCAATTCCCCGATGGATGAGGTGATCGAGAGGCTGGTGGTGCAGGTGCGCGCCGACACCCAGGGGCTGGCGCGCGACGTGGGCGAGATGCGCGCGATGCTGGACGCGCCGCTGGCCGCGGGCGCGGCGAGCGCGGGGCGGGCGATCGAGGGCGCGTTGCTGCGCGCGGTGCGCACCGGGCGGTTCGGGTTCGAGGAGCTGCGCGGCGTGGCGCTGAGGGTGCTCGACGATATCGCCGCGGCGGCGATCCGCACCGGCATCGGCGCGCTGCTGGGCGGGGGCGGCGGTGCCGGGGGGATTCTGGGCGGGCTGCTGGGATCGCTGCTCGGCGCGCCCGGGCGGGCGACCGGCGGGGCGGTGAGCCCCGGACGCCCCTATTGGGTGGGCGAGCGCGGGCCGGAGCTGTTCGTGCCGGCGAGCGCGGGCGGCATTGCGGCGGCGCCCGCGGGCGGCGGCGTGCGCGAGCTGCGCGTGGCGATCACGGTGAATGCGCCGGGCGGCGAGGCGCCGCGTGCGCTTGCCCAGTCGAGCCGCCAGGTGGCGCGCGCCGTGAAGGCGGCGCTGGAGCGGCTCGACTGAGAGTCTGTCCGGAAACGCGCGTTTCGATGCGGCCCCGGTCCGCTCCCCCACCCGGCCACCCATAGGTTACTATGGTACTGGGTGGCCGGGTGGGGGAGCGGGCCGGGGCCGCCATGCGGTTATTGCGGGCGGTAACGCTCCCAGCGATCCGGGGTGGCGGAGCTGGCCAGTTCGGAAACCGCTTCGCGCAGCGCGCGCGGGCTGTCGAACGAGCATTCGCTGTCGTCGATGTTCGCGGCGCGGCCGCGGGCGGGGCCGCGATCCTCCTCCTTCGAGCAATCGGGCGTGAGCATCACGAAGCCGCGGCGGCCCTTGCGCAGGATCGAATAGCCGACGCTGGAATCGCCCGCGTTCTGGACGAGATAGGTGTCGCGCTGGCCGCGCAGGGGGACCATGGTGACCGTGGTGGGCGTGCTCTCGCCGCCCTTCTTGAGCATGTAGACGCCGCGGCCGCGCGGCGTGAGATCCATCACGTCGCCGGAAACGGTGCCGACATAGACACCGGCAGGAACCGGCTGGCGCCCTTCGAACGGCGCGAACAGCGGCTGGGTGGAGCTGTAGCAGGCAGCCAGCAGCAGGAGCGGCGCGAAGGCCGCGATTCGGAACATACGCATCGGATGGAACTCCCCTTCCCTGAGGCCCGAAGCGGTAGCTGGCGCAAGTGTAACGATCAATGAACGATTGGAGGGAGGTTCCCCCGATGGGATGGTGGCTGGCCGAAGCGCGCACCGTGCAGGCCGAGGGCGTCATATCGCGGTTCGACCCGGTATATTGGACGGTGAACTTCCCCCGGCCGATGATGGCGGCGGCGACGGTGGCGGCGCCGGACGCGCTGCGGGTGGATGCCGTCTTCTACCGGCAGGACGACCTGGCCGGGCTGATCTGGGAGGCAGAGGACCGGCACGACCATGTGCTGCTGCGGTACGAGACGGCGCGCGATTTCCGCGGGTGCCGGCTGCGGTTCCGCTGGCGCTCCTCGGGCATGCTCGCGCTCGACGCGGTGAACGGGCCGGTGCTGACGATCGAGGGGCGCGACGCCGCGGGCGATCCGCGCGCCTGGTATGTGCGGCTGTGGAACTATGCCGAGGGCACGCCCGAGGACGCCGAGGTGGCGATCGACTTCGCCGCGGCGGACGGCGGCTTCCTGTTGCCCGGCGAGGCCGATCCGGTGTGGGCGGGCGACGTCGACCGGATGTTCGTATCGCTGGTGCCCGAAGGCTACACCGGGGAGGACGCGGCGCTGGCGGCGCCGGTGGAGGCATGGGCCGAGCTGAGCGGCATCGCGTGCGAGGGGGCGGGCGCGGTGCTGGCCACCGGCGATGTGGCGGTGCCCGGGCATGGGCTGGGCATCGCGACCGGATATGACGATTGCTATCACCTCACCCCCGCGCGCGTGCTGCGCAACATGCTGCACCTGGGGTGGCGCGGAACGATCCTCCACTATGTCGGGATGAGCCATTATTTCCGGCTGGAGCCCGGCGGCGGCGGATATTGCGCGAGCCTGGCGGGCGGGGCGCTGAACGCGGCGTGCGCGGCGTGGCACGCGGATTTCGCGGCGCGGGCGAAGGCGCTGGGGTACGAAGTCATCTGGTCGCTGTCGTTCGAGCTGCTCGACCAGCATTGCTGGGGCGACTGGAAGCAGCGCGCGGCGGACGGATCGGCGGGGCTGACCGGGTGGGAGCCGCCGTCGGCGCTGCTCTCCCCCGCGCATGGCGGGGCGATGACGTATCTGCGGCAGGTGGCGCTGGCCCTGGTCGCGATCGCGCAGGGCGCCGGGCTGGCGGTGAAGTTCCAGATCGGCGAGCCCTGGTGGTGGGTGATGCCCGACGGGCGGCTGTGCATCCATGACGCGGCGGCGCGCGCGGCGCTGGGCGATCCCGGCGAGCAGGTGATGACGGCTACGCCGGACATCGCCGTGCTGGATGCGGCGGGCGCGCTGCTGGCGGAGGCGACGCTGGCGCTGCGCGACGCGGTGATCCCCAGCATCGCGCGCTTCTCCTCGCCGGTCAGGAATTCCGCCCCGCCCACCTGGCGCCACAGCCGCTCGCGGTCCTCCGCCAGCGCGGGCACCCGGTCCAGGTCCACCGCCAGCGCCAGGCCGGGGAACCAGCCCTCCAGCGCCTGCGCGATCCCGCTCAATATCTTGTCCGCCAGCGGCAGGATCGCCTGCCGCCACAGCGCGCGATTGGCCTCGCGGTAATTGGCATAGGCGGCGTCGCCCGGCAGCCCGAGCAGCATCGGCGGCACGCCGAACGCCAGCGCGATCTCGCGCGCCGCCGCCGCCTTCAGCCCCACGAAGTCCATGTCCGCGGGCGACAGGCTCAACGATTGCCACTTCAGCCCGCCTTCCAGCAGCATCGGCCGCCCGGCGTTGCCCGCGCCGGCAAAGGCCGCCTCCATTTCGTCGCGCAGCCGGCGGAACTGGTCGGGCGCCAGCGTGCTGCCGTCGCCGGGATCATAGACCAGCGCGCCCGATGGCCGCGCGGCATTGTCCAGCAGCGCCTTGTTCCAGCGCGTCGCCGCATTGTGGATCGCCACCGCCCCCGCCGCCGCACCCAGGCAGCCGAGCCCGTAGTGATCGTCGCCGGGGTGGAACGCCTTGATGTGCGCGATCGCCGGCTTCGATCCCGCCACGCCGCCCGGCTCCTCGGCCATCAGCCGGGTGACGTGGTTGCCGACGCGATAGCGGTACGCCACCGGCCATCCGCCCGCGTCCAGCTCCACGCTCACCCGCTCGGGCCGCAGCGCGAACAGCTCGGCCAGCCGCCCCTCGGCATCGGTCAGGATCTGGATATAGGCGTTGCCGTGCAGCAGCAGTTGCGCCGCCAGCGTCTCCACCAGCGCCTGCCCGCCCGATCGTGCCCGCACCAGCGCCAGCGCGGCGGTCTCGCTGGCCTTCAGCGGCGCCGCCCCCGCGCCCTCGCTCACCAGCTTCACCGCGCGCTGCGCCACCGGATTGCCCAGATAGGCGTCGCGCACCTGGCCCTCATATCCGCTCGGCCAATCGCCCGCGGCAAACATCGCCGGCACGCGCGACAACGCCGGCCGCGCGCCATCGCGCGCGGATTTCCATCCGAACCATTTCATGTCCTACACCCCGATGCTGATGAAACCGCCGTTCCCGCCCGCCCGGAAATCGCAGGATGCGTTCAACCGGCCCCGGCCTACGGAAGGGGCCTGGCCGCACCCCAAACCCGTTCGCCCTGAGCCCGTCGAAGGGCGCAGTCCAGCCGCCCCCTACCCCCGCCGCCCAAACCAGATCACGTGCCGCGGCCCCTTGCCGTTGCTGCGTGCGCGCACCGCCACTTCCTCCACCTGGAAGCCCGCGTCCGCCATCCGCCTGCGAAACCGGTCGTCGGGCGCCGCCGACCACACCGCCAGCACGCCCCCCGGCTTCAGCGCCGCCCGCGCCGCCTGGCTGCTCGATTTCCTCGCAAGGCGCTTCGCGGTCGCGGGGCGTTGCAACAGCGGGTAAGGTCGCGGGCATGTTGCCGCCAAACATATCTGCCGCCCAACGCTTCGTTGACCTTGTCACGAGAGACGGGAACCCTTCCATCGCGATGCTCGCGCGGCGGCTGGATGAACTTGCCCTCAGTTATCACGACACACCTCCCGGCCGCCCTGCTGACAACGATGCGCCGACGTCCGAGGATAAGGTTGAATATGCGGACATAGGCTCGCGATTCCCCGGTCTCGGCTACTATGGCTCAGCCGATCCCAATGAGGTTCCAGCCGAAGCCACCATAGGCGACGCCATCGACGACATCCTGGACATAACCAATGACCTGAAGGAGGTGTTGTGGCGGTTCGACAGGTTCGGGCCGGACGACGCCCACTGGCATTTCCGGCTTCTGTACCGGATGCACTGGGGCGAACACCTGCGCGACCTCGCCCGCTACCTGCATTCCCGGCTATGGGACGAGGACGAAAGATAATCCGCTCGACGGCGGCCGGCAGGGGCCTGGCCGCACCCCAAACCCGTTCGCCCTGAGCCCGTCGAAGGGCGCAGCCCAGCCGCCCCCTACCCCCGCCGCCCAAACCAGATCACGTGCCGCGGACCCTTGCCGTTGCTGCGCGCGCGCACCGCCACTTCCTCCACCTGGAAGCCCGCGTCCGCCATCCGCCTGCGAAACCGGTCGTCGGGCGCCGCCGACCACACCGCCAGCACGCCCCCCGGCTTCAGCGCCGCCCGCGCCGCCGCCAGCCCGCGCATCGCATAGAGCCCGTCGTTGCCCGCGCGGGTCAGCCCGTCCGGGCCGTTGTCCACGTCCAGCAGGATCGCGTCATAGGCGCCGCGCCCCGCCGCGATCGCCGCGCCCACATCGCCCTCGATCACGCGCACGCGCGGATCGTCCAGGCATCCGGCGGTCAGCTCCGCCATCGGCCCGCGCGCCCAGGCGATGATCTTCGGCACCAGCTCGGCCACCGTCACCTTCGCGCCCGCCCCCAGCCGCCCCAGCGCCGCGCGCAGCGTGAAGCCCATGCCGTATCCGCCGATCAGCAGGTGCGGAGAGCCGCCCTTCAGCCGGTCGATCGTCATGGTGGCCAGCGCCTCCTCCGATCCGCTCATCCGGCTGTTCATCAGCTCGTTGCGTTCCAGCACGATCATGAAGTCGCCGCCGCGGCGGAACAGCCGAAGCGGCTCGCCGCCGGGCACCTCTGCGGTGTCGATCAGTTCGCGGGGGGTCATGCGCCCCGTTCCGCCGCCCGGCCGCGCAAGTCAACCGCCCGGCGGCGCCAGCGTCCGCACCGCCGCGCGCGCCCGCCGCCCCAGCATCAGCTCGCTCATCGCCCAGACGAGCGCGTCGGCGCGGTCGGGCGACCGGCCCGGCCCGGCATAGCCCCCCGCCGCCATCAGCCCGCACAGCTCGTCCTCCAGCGCGGGAAAGGTGCCCGCGTGCCATGCCGCCCCGCGTTCGTACAGCATCGAAACCGGCTCGGCGCGCGCCGCCTTGCCGCGGCTGGCGCTCACCAGCGTCACGGGCAGCGCGGCGTCGGCGGCCAGCAGCACGCTGCGCACCATGTCGCCGCCCTGGTTCTTCTCGGCGATCACGCGCTCGGCCTGCCATCGCGCCGCGCATCCGGCCACCGCGCTGGCCCAGCGCTCGGGCGATGCGCCGGCGACGGTCGCGTCCTCCAGCACATGCGCGTGCCCGGCCGCGTCGCGCCCCACCGCCACGATGCCGCAGGCGTCGCCGTCGGCGCTGGCGGGCGGGTCCACGCCCACCACCACGCGCACCAGCGCCGGGGCCGCGCGGGTCCGCTGCCGCTCGACCAGCGCGCGGCTCCACAGCGCGCCCTCCGCCTCGGCCACCAGCTCGCCGTCCAGCTCCTGCCGGCCCATGCGCGTGCCGCCATATTCGGCGGTCATCGCCTCGATGAAGCTCTTGGGCAGCCAGGCGTTGTCGGTGGTGCGCCCGCGCGTCTGGTGGACGCCCTCCATCGCCAGCACGGCGCGCATCAGCCTGGTCTGGCGGGGCGTGGTGGTCACGATGATGCGCGGCCGATCGCCCAGCCTCAGCCCCAGCCTCAGGTTGTCCCACGCCTTGTCGCCCAGGCCGCGCTGCCACTTGCCCAGCTCGTCACACCATGCCGCATGGTGCTGCGGCCCGCGCAGCGCCTCCGCGGCGCCGGCCGAATAGACCTGGGCCACCGCGCCCGACGCGAAGTGCAGCACGCCCTCCATCTTCGTCCATCGCATCGCCTCGCGCTCGCCGGTGCGCGCCACGGCCAGCAGCCCGCTCTCGCCGTCCACCATCACGCGGCGCGCGTCGTCGGCGGTGGCGCCCACCAGCGCGATGCGCGCGTCGGGGTTGTCGCGGGCGAACTGGCTCACCCATTCCGCCCCGGCGCGGGTCTTGCCAAAGCCGCGCCCGGCGCAGATCACCCACACCAGCCAGTCGCCCGCCGGCTCGCGCTGCGCCTTCAGCGCCCACAGCCACCAGCGTTCGCTGAACTCGCGCGCCTGCGCCGAGGTCAGCGATCGCACCACCACCGCGCGCTCCTCGGCCCCCAGCGCCAGGAAGCGTTCGAAGATCTCCCCGCTGGTCAGCGCCGCCTTCCGCCGCCGCCGCCGCCCGCGCCGCCGCGCCGCCGCCGCGCCCGCCGCGCCCGCCGTCACGCCAGCCCCTTGGCGCGGGCGCGCTCCAGCATCTCGATCTTCTTCAGGATCGCGGCGTCCGTCTCCTCGCGCGTCGCGGCGCGGGGCAGCACGCCGGTGCGCGGCACCTTGCCGTTCAGCGCGTTGCCGTGGCGCGTCAACAGGCGAAAGCCCAGCATCTCGTCCAGGTCCGGCTCGCTCGCCGGGTTGATCGCGCGCGCCAGCATCCGCGTTTCCAGCGCCTGATATCCCAGCGCCAGCGCCTCCTGCCATGCGTCGCGGAACGCCGGCTCCTTGCGGCGGAGCAGATAGGCGCTCTCCTTGCGCACGCCCGCGGCCTCGGCGGCCAGGGTGACGTTGCATTCGCGCGCCAGCGTATCCAGGAAAGCCTCGCGCATCGCCGCCGTCCAGCGCACGCGCGTCCATCCGGTGGTCACCCGCCGCTCCCCCATCATCCCCTCCATGTCGAAAAGAAAAGGGCCGGAAAGCGCCACCGCCCCGGCCCGAATCGCAATTCTTCAGCGTTCCCGTTATGTACCGGAACAGCGTGACGATGTCAAGAGCGATTTGCCTATTTGGTTATTTTCCCCGCGCGCTGCTGGTTCAGGCGGAACAGCCGGGCCAGTATCTCGTCCTCGTCCAGCCTGCCCGCGCGCCAGTCCTCGCCCCAGCCATAGGCATCGGCCACCGCCGCATCCAGCGCGGCATGGGCGTTCGCCAGCCATTGCGGACGCGCGTTATACAGGTTGGTCAGTGTGCGCTTCTTCAGCTCCTTCGCCGCATCCTCGTCCTTCGGCAGGATGCGGTCGGGATATCCCGCCACCACCTCGGGCACGCGCACCACCAGATCGGCCGGGTTCAGCCAGTTCTCGCGCAGTTCGTTCAGCCGCGCCGCCGCCGCCGCGATCGCCTGCGCCCGCGGATCATCGGCATAATCGGCCGCAGGGATGTCCGGGGTCAGCCCTTCGGGGAAGGGGAAGGTCTCGAAACCGAGCGACGGAGTATACTGAGGGTCGTTGCCTACACCGTGCCAGCCGCCGAGCGCGAGCGACCAAGCCTCGTGCAATTTCGAGTGAAGTATGCCGAATGTCGTATCGTCGTCTCGGCATACGATTACCACCCTACTGTCGGGAACTACGGTTGGAGAGGCCCAAACAAACAGACGATATTTTGCAACGCGCGGAGTGAAGATTGCCCGCTGTAGTCCTCGTGCTGCTTTCTTTATGCCGGGGACAGTTTCGCCGTGCTGCCACCAAAACAACCGCCTTCGTTCCCGGCGGTTTGCGTCCCGGAATGGTTTTACGACCGCGCGAACATGCTCGAATGGAGCCTCATAGACCGCTGACTCGACTTCGGACGCAACTCCAAAATCAATGATCCAGCGGCCAGACGCTCGTTGTGTGATATCCTGGCCGTTTAAGAGCGGTCGTACGACATCTGAATTAGGACGACCGTTTGGATTTACCGGCATCGAGAGCCATCGGCGGGCGACGTCGCCTTCTACGTCGAAAGCTCCCACTTTAACCGGTCCCTGAAAACCTACTCCCCGGTTCTCAGAGAGGCGCGTAGCAGAGGTGAGATCGACGCCGCCCCGTTCAACGGACAAGTCTGCGAAGACTTTTCCGACTGGAAGACCGTCCAGTGTGGCGCGCGTCAGAGGCGTAAGATCAAAGGAAACCAGCGACACCCGAACCGCGGCGCCATCGACTGTCCATTCTTGGTCACTCCACGCCTCGAAGATTCGGCCATGCTCGACGATGGGCCTGAGGACTTCACGGTTGTTTCCGCTGCGGATCGAGTTCGTCGCCACAAACCCCGCGCGCTGCGCGCCGCCGCTGGCAATCATCGCCCAAGCCTTGGCGAACCAGTAGCACACCAGATCGACGCCGCCCGGCACCTCGGGCCACGCCTTGCGCAGGGCAACCGTATATTCCTCGCCCAGTTCGGCGAGCATCTTCTTGTTGCCCAGAAACGGCGGATTCCCCACCACGGCATCCGCCTCCGGCCACTCCGCCCGCGTGCCGTCCGCGTTCAGCACGGCATCCCGGCACTCAATCGTCTCCAGCGGCCGCAATATCGGGTTCTTCGCCGCGTCGAATCCGTTGCGCCGCATCCACTGGATTTCGCCGATCCACACCGAAACCCGCGCCAGTTCGGCGGCATAGGGGTTCAGCTCGATCCCCAGCACGCATTCCGGCCCCACCCGCGGGAATCCGCGCGGCAGCCCCAGCGCCTCGGCGTCCAGGTTGGCGCGATGCTCCAGGTCCTTCAACGAACGCAGCGCCACATACAGGAAATTGCCCGATCCGCATGCGGGATCGAGCACGCGGAAATTCGCCAGCCGTTCGACGAACGCCGAATGGATCGCCGCGGCTTCCGCCTTCACCCGCTCCGCCTTGCGGCGCTCCGCCGGGGTCAGCAGCCGTTCCGCCGTGCGCTGGGGCGCGCTCGCCACCAGCGCCTTCATCTTCTCCAGCGCCCCGGCCCATTCGGCCTCCAGCGGCTCGATCACCACCGGGCGCACGATCATCATGATCTTGTCGCGATCGGTATAGTGCGCGCCCAACTGGCTGCGCTTCGCCGGGTCCAGTCCGCGTTCGAACAACGTGCCCAGGATCGAAGGATCGATCTGCGACCAGTCGCGCCCCGCCGCCTTCAGCAGTTGGTCCACATCCTCGTCGCTGACCGGCAGCACCGAATCGTCGGCGAACAGCCCGCCGTTGAACCATTCGATCTGGGTGAAGCCCACCTTGCCGCCCTGCCGCGCCATCGCGCCGAACAGCGTGCGGGCATTCTCGGCGAACTCCGCCGGATTGCGCCGGCTTACCTCCAGCATCTTGCTGAACAGGCTGTCGGGCAGCAGCCCCACGTCCTCCGCGAACATGCAGAAGACGAGCTGGTTGACGAAATGGGCCACCCGGTGCGGCTCATGCCCCCGGTCGCGCAGGCGCTGCGCCAGCCCGGCGAACTCGCCCGCCGTCTCCTCGGTCAGTTCCTGGCGCGATTTCTTCGGCCGGAACCGTTCGGGATCGGTGAAGGCCGCCTTGATCCGGTCGCGCACGGCGCCGTCGATCAGGTCGTCCAGCGCGAACTCGTGCGCCTCCTGCACGCTGTTGGTCCAGTTGGTCCGGATCACGATCCGGTCCATGTCGGAAACGATCAGCAGCGGCGGGTTTTCCAGCGCGACCGCATATTGCTGAAGCTGGCGGTATGCGCTGTCCAGATTGGCGTGCCGTCCCTTATATTCCCATGCGAAGCATCCCCGGCGCCACACATCGGCCCATCCGTCGCCGCCGCTCGTCTTCGCCGCGCCCTTGTCGAACGTGAACCATTCGCCCGTCGGATCGGCCGAAACCGGGTCCACCACGCCCAGCAGCGCGCACAGGTCGTTGAAATGGCTCTGCGATGCGGAGCGCTCCTTCAGTTCGACATGGCGCCACTTGGTCAGGAATTCATGCGGGGTCATCCGGGCCTTCGTCCATCGGTTCGCGCGGCGGTCATGCAACGTTCCTAGAGTCTGTCCTGTTCAGGCGGCACCGCCCTCCGCAACCTTTCCAACGATGCTGCACATCGCCGGAACCTTGGGCTGCTCCGCCCGCTCCCCAACCCGGCCACCCAGCGGCAGTCTATTCCATGGGTGGCCGGGTGGGGGAGCGGGCCGGTGCCGATTCCGCCAAAGGCGGCAAAGGCGGACAGACTCTAGCCGTTCTGCACGGCCGGGCAATCGCGCAGCGCAACCGCCGGTTTAAACCGCTATCCGAATCCCGGATTGGCAATAGACTGGGCCGGGCTGAAGCCGGGCGGGGGGGGGGGCAAAGAGGATGGCGCTGAAACCCAGCTATGGGATCGACGGACGCCGCTGGCTCCCGATCCCGCGTGCGGCCAGGCTGCCCGGGACCAACGCAGCCGGAATCCGCGCGCTGATGTACGAAGACAAGCTCGAATGGTGCCAGTTGCCGCCTCAGTATCTTACGATGCTGGTCGAGGAGGCGGGGGTGCAGCGCCTCCGGGCCGAACGGCAGGTCGGCGTGAAGGAAACGGCAAAGCGCGCCAGGGCCGCGACAGAGACGGCACGGCGGCGCGGCAAATCGCTTTACCGTACCCCGGCACAGGCGGATGCCGAACACGCCGCCGCATGGGAACGCGCCGGGCTTCGCCTTGCCGGGACGACTTGGGATCAGGCGCCGCTTCCCCTCCCGATATCCGGACGCGATCCCGACAAGCCCGGAAACCCATAAGCCCCCAGTCTTCCCTCCCGCCCGCCATCCGCCTAACCTCCCGCAAAACCTCCGGGGAGGAGCATGTCCGTCCGTCACGCGCTGGTTGCCGCGTCCGTTATCGCATCCGCTGCCCTCGGCCCCTCCCTTCCGGGAGCGACGGGCGCCCCACGCCCCGCGCCCCTTGGCCCCGCTCCTTCAGGGGAGGGGTTGGGGTGGGGGCTGTCATCGGCATTGCCCCCGCCATCGCAGTCCGGGCGTGACCCCATCGCCCCACGCCCCGCGCCGCTGAGCCCCGCCCCTTCGGAAACGGCGGGCGCCCCGCGCCCCGCGCCGCTCTGGCCGGGCCGTGGGCATGGCCTGCCCGACGCCGGGTTGGCATGGGGGCTGTCCGCCGTGCCTCCCCCGCCATTGCAATCCCTGCGCAACCCTGCCCCCGCGCGGCGCACGCCGGGTCGTCCGCTTGAGCGGCCCGCCGCGGGCCTCGGCCCGGGCCTGTTCCCCCAGTCCGCCGTCCCCGCCGCGCTCCCCGGTGCCGCGCCCGCCCAGCCCGTGCCCGCGCCCGCAGCCCGCCCGCGCTACACCGCCACCATCACGCGCACGGCACAGGGCCTGCCGCATGTCGTCGCGCGCGACTGGGGGTCGCTCGGCTATGGCTCGGGCTATGCCGCGGCGCAGGACAATGGCTGCGTGATCGCCGATCATCTGCTCACGGTGCGGGGCGATCGTTCGCGCTTCTTCGGCGCGGCGGGGCGGGTGAGCGTGGGGTTCGTCGAAATCGCCAATCTGGAAAGCGATTTCTATCACCGGATCGTGGGCGACGTGGATGCGTTGCGCGCGGCGCTGGCGGGCACATCGGCGGCGCACCGGGCGATGATCGCGGGGTTCGCGGCGGGCTATAACCGGGTGTTGCGGATGGAGCCGGGGCGCTTCGCCGCCGCGTGCCGGGGCGCGGCGTGGCTGCGGCCGATGACGGTGGATGACGTGCTGCTGATGGTCCAGGCGGGGGCGCTGCAGGGGGCTTCGGCGCCCTATGCGCGCTATATCGCCGCCGCCGCGCCGCCCGTGCCCGGCGCCGCCCCGCCCGGCCCGGCGCCGTCGCCCGGCGGTGCCCCGGTGATGCCCCCCTCCGGCGAACCGGGCGCCGCCGCCCTGCCGGACAGCCACGGACGAACCGCGCGGGCCGCCGCCACCGGCCTCCCGCCGCGCCTGCGCCTCCCCGGCCCGCTCCCGGACGCGGCGGGCGCCAGCAACGCCTGGGCCTTCGGCGCCGCCGCCACCCCCAACCGCCGCGGCCTCCTAGCCGCCGCCCCCCACTTCCCCTGGTCCGGCCACAACCGATTCCGCCGAATCCAGCTCACCATCCCGGGGAAGATGGACGTGATGGGCGCGGCGCTCAGCTACTCGCCGTTCGTGTCGATCGGCTACAACCGGCACGTCGCCTGGACGCACACCGTCTCCACCTCGCAGCATCAGTCGCTCTATGCGCTGGCGCTCGATCCAGCGGACCCCACGCGATACCGCGTCGATGGCGCCTATGAGTCCATGACGCGGCGATCGATCACGGTGGCGGTTAAAGACGCGCCGCCGGTCACGCGGACCGTCTATGCAACCCGCTTCGGGATGATGATCGCGATCCCCGGGGCGGGGCTCGGCTGGGGAGCGGCACGCGCCTATGCGCTGCGCGATGCGGAGCTGGGCAATGTCCGCTCGGGCGACACCTGGCTGGCGCTTGCCCGCGCCCGCGACGTCACCCGGGTCCACGCCGCGCTGACGCGCAACCTGGGCATCCCCTATGTCAACACCATCGCCGCCGATTCCAGGGGAAGCGCCTTCTTCTCGGATACTTCCGCGATACCATTCCTCAGCGCCCAGCGGCTGTCCGAATGCGTCGTCGCCGAAGGCGCCACGCCTGGGGCCGATACGGCGACAATCTACATCCTCGACGGCACGCGCAACGGCTGCGCCTGGGAGGTCGACCCGGCCGGCCCTGTCCCCGGCCTGATGCCGCCCGCACGGCTGCCGGCGATGGTCCGGCGGGATTGGGTGCAGAACGCCAATGATTCCTATTGGCTTACCCACGCGCCGGAGCCGATGGCCGCGCTGTCGCCGATCCTCGGGCCGCACGGCAAGCGCCAGACCCTGCGCACCCGCGCATCGATCGGCGCGATCGAAGGAGCGCTCGCCGCCGGGCCGGTGGACATGGCCGCGGTCCGCCGCCTGTCGCTGGAGAACCGCGTGCTCGCAGCCGAGCTGACGCTCAACGGGCTGCTCGCGATCCGACCGGGCCGCCCTTCGCTGGCGCGCGCCTGCGAGGTGCTGGCGCGATGGGACCGGCACGCGGACACCGGCAGCCGCGGCGCGGCGCTGTTCTTCGCCTTCTGGCGCAAGGCCGCGGCGATCCGCGACATCTGGGCCGTGCCCTTCGATCCCGCCGATCCGGCCAACACGCCGCGGATGCTGAACCCGGTCGCGGGGGACGCGGTTCTCGATGCGCTGCAATCCGCCGCCGCCGATCTGGCCGCCGCAGGCATCGCGATCGACGCGCCGCTGGGCCAGGTCCAGGTCTCGCCGCGCCTGGGGGAGCGCATCGGCATCCATGGCGGGCCGAGCGCCGCGGGCGTGCTCAACGCGATGCACAGCGCCGCTGGGCCGGAGGGCGTGGTGCCCTATCACGGCACCTCCTATCTGCTCGTCGTCGGCTGGGACCGGCACGGCCCGGTCGCGGATTCGATCCTCGCCTATTCGCAATCGAGCGACCCCGAATCCCCCTGGTTCGCCGACGGGACACGCGATTTCTCCGCCAAGCGCTGGCTCCGCCTGCCCTTCACCCGCGCAGAGGTCGCGGCCGCGCGCATCGCGCCGCCGGCTACGATCAGCGAATAGCCGCCACCGCCGCCTCCCACGCGGCGGCCTCGTTGTCGCGCCGGGCAAGGATCACCGGCACTTGCGCCGCGCCGGCGGCCGGGTCCACCTCCACCATCGCATCGTAGAGGAAGGTCGCATTGCCCCGGATGGTGACGCAGCCGCCGTCGCCCGGCGCCACCGCCACCGCATGGACCAGCCCGCCCCGGTTGAACACGGTCATCGCGGTGCCGAAGCCGATCCGGCCGGTCAGCCCCGCCGCGAACGCCGACGCCGCCATCGCGCTGCCGCAACTGTCGGTCAGCCCCACGCCACGCTCATAGGTGCGCACGAACAGGTCGGCCCCGCGCAGCTCGACGAACGACACATTCGCCCGCTCCGGCAGCGCTTCCGGCCGCGCCTCGCACCAGTCGCCCAGCGCCACCAGTTCGTCCTCGTCCACCTGCTCGACAAAGGCGACCAGATGGGGGTTGGGCATCGCCACCGCGGTGAAGCGCCGCGCGCTGGGCAGCTCGGGCACCGCCGCCTCCACCACCGCATCCAGCCCCGTGCGCAGTCCGATCGCGAAAGCGCCGACGCCCGCCGGCCCAGCCCGCGTCTCGATCGTCACCACGCCCGGCGCAACGGAATCGGCGCGCGCCGCATCGGCGCTGCTCGTCTTCAGCCGCACCCGCGCGCGATCGATCCCCAGCACCTCGAACCCCAGCCGCGCCACGCAGCGCAGCCCGTTGAGGCACGTCTCCGCCTCGCTGCCGTCGGAATTGAACATCCGCATGCCGAATCCATGTTCGGCGTCGCCCGCGGTCAGCAGCAGCAGTCCGTCGCCGCCCACCGGCCCGGCCCGATCGGCCAGCGCGCGGGCGATGCCCGCCCATTCGGCATCGGCCAGCGTGATCGCGCGCGCGTCGATCAGCGGAAAATCATTGCCCGATCCGTGGCATTTGATGAAGGCGATACGCATCGCCCCCATCTAGGCGTTCGTCACGGGCAAATCTATTCGGCGCCCGCCATTTCGATCACCGGACCACCCATCGCCTGGACCATCGCATTGTCGCGCGCGATGATCTCGGCGAAGCTGGGCCGCGCGTGGAGCGCGGCGACATACGCCGCCAGGCGCGGCCAGCGCGCGCCGTCGATATGCACGCCGATCGTGCCCAGCGTCGCCACAGGGCTGGCCACCGCGATATCGGCCAGCGTCAGCCGGTCCTCGATCAGGAAGCCGCTCTGCGGGATCACGCCCTCCAGATAGTCATAGATCGGCGGCAGCAGCTCGCGCTCGGCGGCGATCGCGGCGGCATGGTCGCACTGTTGCTTCAGCACGCGCGGGCGCACGAAGCGGTTCCCGAAGATCGCGCCGCCCGCCGCCATCATCAGCGTGTCGGCCAGCTCGTCGAACCAGATCGTCCGGGCGCGCGCCTCCGCCGCCTCTGGGATCAGGTTAGGATCGGGATATTTTGCCTCCAGATAGGTTACAATCGCGGTCGAATCAGATATCTTGAAATCGCCGTCCATGAAACCGGGCATCTTGCGGAACGGGCTCGCGGCCTCGAAATCCGGCCCGCCCCGGCCCATCCCCGCCGGCCTGAGCTCCAGGTCGAGGCCCTTCTCCGCGCCGAATACCATAACCTTGCGGACATAGGGGGAGAGCGTGGATCCAAATACGATCATGGCCGGGTTCCTCTAATGACAGGACGCGCTCATCGTAACAATTGCGTTGCAATATGCAACTAAGCTCCATGCTTCACCCGCCGGCCGCGGGGCGAGCCTGGCGATGCAGCCCATAATGATCCGCGACGCGATCGAGCGCCAGCCCCAGCACCAGCTTGCCCGCGCGGCTGGGCCAGCCTAGCGCGCGCTCCGCCGCCCCCATCCCCTCTCCGGCGCACACCACGCGCCACAGGATATCGGCCAGCCCCGGGCCGGCCGCGGCCATCGCCGCATCGAAGCGGCGGCGCGCGGCGATCTGCGCCAGGGTCGGGTCCAGCGGCGCGTCCGGCCCGCGCCGTCCGGCCGAACGCGGGCCGGCATCCCAGCGCATCGTGACGCGCGGCGGCAGTGCTGCGGTCTCGTAATCCGCGCGCAGCCGCTCGCCCGCCTCGAACTGGCGGGCGTCGGCGTGGCCGCGCGCGAACAGCCATGAAAGCGGCGATTCCGCCAGGTTCACCGTCACGCTGCGCCGCCGCGGCCCGGCCCCGGCCCGACGCGCCACGATCGCCCCGTCACCGTCGATCTCCCGTTCCACCAGCTCGCGCATGCCGCAATCTCCCTTGTCGAATCGAATGCCGGGGGCTTGCCATAATGGCTAGGATGTAGGAAAGTACACGAACCACATGGGTTATATGGGGAGGCGCATATGATCACCGCCATTCGCGAGGTCCGGCGTGCCAAGGGCCTCACGCTGGAGGAGGTCGCGCAGCGATGCGTGCCGCCCACCACCGCCCAGACGATCGGCCGCCTGGAAACCGGCACGCGCACCGTATCGGTGGCCTGGCTCAACCGGATCGCTGCGGCGCTGGGCGTCGACGCGGCGGCGCTGGTGACGCTGCCCGAACGCCCCTCCATCCCCGTGGCGGCCGCGATCGACGGCAACGGCGCGCAGGCGCCTCGCCGCGCGGCCAGCGTGGTGGCGCCGTCGCCCGATGCGGGGATGGTGGCGGTGACCGTCACCGGCGGCATCGGCGATTATCGCGCCGGCGACGAGATCTGGTGCGAGCGGCTTACGCCCGATGCCTTCGCCCATGCGCTCAACCGCGACGTGCTGGTGCCGCGCCCGGCGGGGCGCTTCCTGTTCGGGCGGCTGATCGGGCGTGAGGAAGGCAATGCGCAGGGCGGCGGCAAGCTCCATCTCCTGCCCCTCGGCGCGGGCGCGCGGCAGCAGGTGGTGGCCGATCCGGCCTGGATCGCCCGCGCCGTCCGGCTCGTCCGCGCGCTGCATTAGGCGCGTTCCCACATTCGGCGGACCGGAATCAGCCCGCGCCGGTCACGGCCTCTAAGGATAGCCACCTATTGCCCCGCCCGCGAAACCGGCGCATCTACGCAACGAAATTCGGAAGGGGAGCGACATGCGTTACGCGCTGATTTCTGCGGTTGCCGCGATGCTGATCGCCGCGCCGGCCGCGGCAGAGGATTGGGACTTCATCCTCGTCAACAACGCCGGCAAGGAGATCAAGAAGATCGAGCTGAGCCCGACCGGCGCCGGAGACTGGCAGACCAACAGGCTGGAGGAAGATCAGAAGGAAAAGGTGGTCAAGGTGGGCGGGCGCACCACGGTCCATTTCGACAAGAAGGACAATGCCTGCCGCTACGACGTGCGCGCCACCTTTTCGGACAGCACGAACGCGATTTGGTCGGGCATCAACGTCTGCGACAATTCGTTCGTGACGATCAGCTACAAGAACGGCGCGCCGGCCTACACGGCCAATTGATCGCACCGCCCCCGGCCACCCCGCGCAAGCGCACAGGCCGGGGGATGGTGGGCGTTGGCCTTGCCGCGCCGATGTTGCGCAGCGTCTGGTTTACGCCATTTCTGCAGCAACGTTGTGGCGCGGCACCTATCGAGCTTCTGGCCGGCCCGGAGGCGCCCCGGGGCGCTGTTTGGCGCGATCGCGGTCGATTTCGGCGGCCCGGCGATGCTCGCATCATGCAGCGCCGGCGGCCCCCGGAACGCGCCGGGCGACGATCGTGAGCACCGCGCCAGACAGGAGGAACAGGACGGCGAATACTGCCAGCGCGAGATCATATGTGCCGCTAGCATCGAACCGGGTTGCCAGATATGCCGGTCCGACGGCGACACCGATGTTATAGGCCGCATAGACGCCGCCATACAGCCCGCCATAAGAGATCGGGCCGAACAGGCGGCTAAGCAGAAATGCCATTACGTCGAATTCGGCACCGATGCCGAAAGCGATCAGGAAGATCGCGAAAGCCGTAATCCCGGCGGTGTGGGAATCGGCGAGGAGAAAGAAGCCAAGCGCAGGCGCCGCGAAGATCACCGCCACGACATACATCGTACTAACGTTGTCGAGCAGCCAGCCGGTGACCAGCCGGGCGAAGATCAGCGTCGCTCCCAGGATCGAAACACCCGAGGCCGCGGCAAGCGGGCTGAAACCGCGATCGGCCAGGATCGACGGCAGGTTGACCAGCAGGCCCATCGACGCCGCCCCCAGCGGAACGAACGCAAGCGCTATCGTCCAGTAGGTCATGGTGCGCAGCGCCTTGCGCCACGGGATGCCGCTGAGCGGATCGATTGCCGGGTGAGATCCGGACGCCGCTCCGGCGTCGATCTCGTGCGGCCCTTGCGGCCTGATCCGCAGCAGCGTCGCCACGTTCAAACCGCCCACCAGCAGGAACAATACGCCGATCGACACGATCGCCATTCGCCAGCCGAAGGCGCCGATGAGCGCCTGGCTGATCGGGGGAAGCACCAGCGAGGCCAGCCCGACGCCGGACAGCGCGATGCCGAATCCCAAACCGCGCCGGCGATCGAACCAGGTCAGGATAATCCGCGTATAGGCCGCCGGCAGCGTACCCGCACCGAACAGGGCGAGCAGGAAAAACGAAATATACAGTTGGGTCAGGCTCCCCTGCAGCGTTGCCAACGACATCAGGATCAGCGGCACCGCTACCTGCGATACGCACAAGGTCCGCCACGCCCCCATCCGGTCTATCAGGACGCCGAACAGCGGGGCCATCAGCAGCAGCGGGATATTGGCGAAGGCGACCGCGAGCGTCGTCTCGCCCCGGCTCCATCCGAACGCTTGGGAAAGCGGCGTAACGAATTGGCCGAAGACCGTCGATGCGACGGCGCTGAAGCCCACAGATAGGCCGATCGCGGTGCCCAGCGCGACCCACCACGCGATAGGCAGACCCAAGGGGCGCCGGCCGGAAATATCGTGTTCGATCAAGCGATTCCCTCTCGCAGACAATCGTAGAGTGTATCGATCAGCGCTCTGGGGCGATCGTCCATGGCGCTTCCCGAGGCGGCGTGGTTCATGCTGTAGGCGAAGCTGAGCCGCGCCTCGGGATCGGCGAAGGCGAAGGATCCCCCGACCCCGGCATGGCCGAAGGCACGCGGATTCACGCCCATGGGATGGAATGCGGGATTGTGAAGCGCGAAGCCGCGTCCGAAGCGGAAGCGGCGGCCCGTCAGGCCGCATTCCTCATGCCAGCGTTCTTCGCGAAGCGTCTCGACCGCGGCGGGCGACAGCAGCCTGACCCCGTCGACCTCACCGATTACCGCCGCCATGATCCGCGCGACCGCCCGGGCATTTCCGTGGCCGTTGGCGGATGGCAGCACCGATTCTCTCCACATCCGCGAGTTGAACACGTCCTCGGCCCTTGGCAGTGGCCGCCATGCGCGGCTCAACGGCGATCCGGTCTCCGCCGCGATGTGGCGAAGGCTCACCGAGTCCGGGTTGACGATGAACTCAGCCACACGCGCGTCGTCTGCCGCGGTCAGCCCGAACCGGAAATCCGCATGCAGCGGCCCGGCGATCTCCTCCGCGAAAAAGGCGTCAACCGGCCGTCCCGATACCCGCCGGACCAGCTCCCCCACCAGATGGCCGAAGGTCGACGAGTGATAGGCGCCGCGCGTACCCGGTGCCCAGGCCGGCGCCTGACGGGCCAGGCCCTCGATCACCGCGTTCCAGCCGGGAAGCGCGCCTTGCGGAACGGCATCCGGATAGACCAGCGCAGCGAGATGGCTGATGAGGCAGTCGACGGTTATGTCCGCCTTTCCCGCCTGCGCGAATTCCGGCCAATATCGCGCCACCGGGGCGTCGAGATCGAGCAGGCCGCGGTCGATGAGGATATGCGCGCAAAGCGCCACCATCGCCTTGCTTACCGACATCATGCAGAGGATCGTGCCGGCCTCCCACGGCCGGGTTCGCGCGGCGTCGGCATGTCCACCCCACAAATCCACGACCGGCCGTCCGCCCAGATAGACGCAAACCGCCGCGCCCACCTCGCTTCGCGCGCTGAAATTCTCGACGAAAGTTTCGCGGACGGGCGCAAACCGGTCGTCCGTGAAGCCATCGATAGCAAATGGCGGGGGCAAGTTACGCGGCCTTTCCGGACGGCGGAGCGGTTCCGGCCCGCCGCCCGATTTCATGAGTTTCAATCGAATTTGTAGCCGATGCGCACGCCGAAGGTGCGAGGATTCCCGACACGCCCCGCCACGCGCGCGGCGGCGAAGCTCGCGGTTCCCGTGACATATTCGGTATTCGTCAGGTTACGGCCCCATAGCGAGACGCTCAGCCGGTCTCCAGGCGCCGCCACGACCAGCGATCCGTTCAGCAGGAAATACGGCTTCTGGCTCTCGAGCAGCGTGTTCTCCGGCGTGAAATAGCGCCTTCCGTTCCAGCTTCCTTCGACGCGGATCGACGGGCGCCAGCCGGACGCCATCGTGAAGCTCTTCTCCGCCGCCAGGTTGAGCGTGTAGTTCGGCGTCGCGCTCAGATCCTGGCCCGAGGCGTCGAACGATAGCGAAGTGTTGCGACGCGGCGCGCTCGTGAAGTCCTTGTAGACGCCATCGAGCAGCGACAGATTGCCCTCAAGGGTGAGCCCGTCGACCGGCGTCGCGCGCAATTCGAGCTCCAGGCCCTTGATCGACGCATTCGCCGCGTTGCGGATGTCGGTCTGCCCCGGCACGATGAAGAAGTTCACCTGCAGGTCGGTATAGTCGTAATAGAAGAGCGTAATGTTGGCCTGCAGCCGGCGGTCGAGCCAGCTCGTCTTCACCCCGGCTTCGTAGCTCCACAGATATTCCGGGCCGAAGCCCTGGGTGGCGCTGGGGCTGCTGTTGATGAAGCCGCCGCTCTTGAAGCCGCGCGAGGCGGAAACATAGGTCAGAATGCCGTCGCGCGGGCGCCATTCCAGCCCGGCCTTGGGCGTCCACGCCGAATAGCGGCCTTCGAGCGCGTAATTCTGGGTGGCGCTGGCCACCTGCGTGGTGATGTTCCGGACGGCTCGACGCTGGGTGAAGTCCTTGTCTTCGGTGGAATAGCGCAACCCCGCAGTGAGGGTCAGCGTGTCGGTCAGCGCGTAGCTTGCCTGGCCGAATGCCGCCCAGTTCCGGGTTTCCACGTGCGGCGCCGAAAAGGTCTCGGTGTTGGTCGAGATCGTCTGGACACGCAGCGGATAGTCGATCGTCTCGGAGAAATAATAGGCGCCGAGCACGAACGACAGCCGGTCGAACTTGCCGGTCAGGTTGAGCTCTTCGGACTTTTGCGACTGGCGCTCGTTCAGGATCGTACGATTGAGGTCGAGATCGCTGGCGTCGGTATCGAACGACGCGGCGAAATCGGATTCGCGGTACGAGGTGATCGATTTGAGCGTCAGGCTGGGAGAAAGCTCGAAGCTGGCCTCCGCGCCCACGCCCCAGCCCTCGCGCCGCGAATTGTGCGGAAAATTGTTCGCGATCCTGGAATAATCGCCCAGCAGCGTGTCGCTCAGGCTCGTGCCGCCGCGCAGTTCCAGCAGCTTACTGTAGCTCATGATCGCCGATTTCTGACGCAGATAATCGGCGCGCAGGATGATGTCGGTGCCCGCAGCCGGGTTCCAGCGCAACTGCCCGCGCACCGCCTTGGTATCGTCGTCGTCGATGTCGTTGCCGCTTGGGTTGATGTTCTTCACATAGTCATCGTGGGCCGAATAGAGTGCCGCGATGCTGGCCGAGAAGTCGCCGCCGAGCGGGCCGCTGAGATAGCCGGCAAGCTGGACGGCGTCGTAATTGCCATAACCCGCCTCGAACTTGCCGCGAAGGACCTCGTCGGGCTTGCGCGAGATCACGTTGATCGTGCCGCCCACCGAATTGCGGCCGTACAGCGTGCCCTGCGGCCCACGGAGCACCTCGACGCGCTCGACATCGAGGAAGCTGTTGAAATAGGATGCGGGGCGGGCGAGGTATACGCCGTCCATGTGTACGGTCGAGCTCGGATCCGATCCGGCGAACACGTTGTTCGATCCGACGCCGCGGATATAGATCTGCGCGAACGAACTGTTCTCCGACACCGTCATGCTGGGCGCCAACTGGGTGAGATCACGCATGTCGCGGGCGCCGGAACGCTGCAGCGCATCGCCGCCATAGGCGCTGATGCCCATCGCGGTATCCTGCAGGCGAGTTGCCCCGTTCTTGGTCGCGGTGACGACGATATCGCCGTGATACGCATCTTCCGCCGCCGGCGCCTCGGCCTGGTCCGCCTGCTCCTGCGCGGCCGCTGGCATGGCGAGCAGGGTCATCGCGGCGACGCCCCCCAATAAGCCGGGCATGGCCGCAATGGTATGTTTCATATCCCCCAGACGCATGCGCACCCCCTTATTCTCTGCTGTGGCTCAATATTCGCTATCTGATATCTGTTACAACACTATGCTGTCAATCCGTCGCGTGCCGGAGTAGGGGCGCTCCGAGAGGAATTGCATCTGCGGAGAGCGCGGCGCTATATGGCGCTCGATTGAAACTGGCGGATTTTCCATGGCCGAAACATCGAAAATGTCAGAAATTCCCGTGATAGAGCCGGTCAAGCGTTATGACACGCTGGCTGACCGCGCATATCAGCAGCTCCGGCAGGCGCTGATGACCGGGATATTTCACCCCGGCCAGAAGCTGACGATTCGGAAGATTGCGGCGGTGCTGGGCGTGAGCGCGACACCCGCGCGCGACGCGATCAGCCGGCTGCTGTCCGAGCGGGTTCTGGAGAGCGACGCGAACCGCAACGTTTTCGCGCCCCAACTCGACGCGGAGAAGCTGAGCCATCTCTACGCAATGCGCATCGCGCTGGAGGGCCTTGCCGCGGAAGAGGGCGCAAAGCGCCTCCCGGACGAAAAGGTGCGCGAGCTTGAGCTCGTCCAAATGTCACTGATCGCTGCGATGGATCGTCAGGATTATCAGAAGGTATTGATAGAAAACGAGAAATTCCATTTCGGCATCTATGCCGAATCCGGCAATCACATGCTGGTCGAGGCGATCGAGCAACTCTGGCTCAAGCTCGGCCCGACGATGAACCTCCTCTATCCTTCCTATAATCATTCGCGAACGGGCGTGGTCCACCATCTTGCCGTGGTGGATGCGCTGCGTTCGCGGCAGCCGGCCGCCGTTCGGCAGGCGATCGAACAGGATCTTCGCGACGGCGAGGTCGAGCTGCGCAACGCCCTGTTGTCGGTCGGCGAGCGTCCGGAAAAGCCGCGCCGGCGCTCTGCTTCGCGATAAAAATCCCGGCCTGAGGACCGATGGCCATTGCTTCCGCCGAAAAGTGTTGTATCAGATATCACATCGGCGAGGGAATGATGCGCAACAGAGTACTGGTTACTGCGGGCGGAAGCGGGATCGGCTTGGCGATCGTCGACAGCTTTCTGGCGTCGGGCGCGTCGGTGCATCTTTGCGATGTGGACGCCGATGCGGTCGCCAGGGCCGTCGCGACGCGTCCGGTGACGGCGAGCGTGACGGACGTCTCGGATTCGATCCAGATCGCGGACCTCGCGGCCCACGCCCTTTCCGCGCTGGGCGGGATCGACACGGTCGTGAACAACGCGGGTATCGGCGGCGCGCGCTGCCCGATCGAGGCCCTGAGCGACGAGGATTGGGACCGCACGCTGCGGACGAACCTGTCGAGCATGTTCTATGTGGTCCGCGCGTTCGCACCGGCGATGAAGGCGCAGCGATCGGGCGCGATCATCAACATATCCACGACATCGGTGAAGACGGGCCTGCCCGAACGCACCCCCTATGTGGTGGCCAAGGCCGGGGTGGAGGCGCTGACGTCCAACCTCGCCCGCGAACTCGGGCCGTTCAACATCCGCTGCAACAGCCTGCGCCCCGGATCGATCGAAAACGAACGCGGCCGCGCGCTGCTGGCGGCGCGCGCGGAGCGCGAGGGACTGACCTACGATGCGGCTCTGGCGCAACGCCTGGCCTTCATTTCGATGCGCACGAAGATCGATCCGAGCGAGATCGGCGATGCGGCGGTCTTCCTGGCCTCGCACGCCGCCCGGCACATTTCGGGCCAGTGCCTGAGCGTGTGCGGAAATGCCGAGTGGGAATGAGTATGAGCAAGACGATCCTGACCTGCGCCGTTACCGGGGCGGGCGCCTATACCGAGAAGTCGCGCCACGTGCCGGTCAGCCCGGAGCAGATCGCCGGCGAATGCATCGCGGCGGCCCGCGCGGGCGCGGCGGTGTGCCACATCCACGTCCGCGATTCATCGGGCGCTCCCAGTATGGAGGCCGCGCTGTATCGCGAGGTGGCCGAGCGGATTCGCGCCAGCGACACGGATCTGGTCATAAACCTGACCACCGGTGCCGGCGCGCGCTACATCCCGGACAAGGACGATCCGCTGACTCCTGCCGCGGGATCGACGCTGACGACACCCGAGGTACGGGTCCGTCACGTCGTCGAGTTGAAGCCGGAAATCTGCAGCCTCGACATCGGCACGATGAACTTCGGCCGGCATGCCGTGCTCAACACGCCCGCCCATGTCGCGGCGATGGCGGAGATGGTCCAGGCGGTCGGCACCAAGCCGGAACTCGAAGTGTTCGACGTGGGGCATATCGACCATGCCCGGCGAATGGTTGGGGAAGGCATTATCGCCGGAAATCCGTTCTTCCAGATTTGCCTGGGCGTTGCCGGGGGGGCGCCCGCAACGCCCGAAGCGCTGATCGCCCTCAAGTCCTTCCTTCCTCCCGATGCGCATTGGGGCGGCTTCGGGGTTTCTGCCGCGTCGCTGCCGATGGTGGCGCTGTGCGTGCTGCTCGGCGGGCACGTCCGCGTGGGCCTGGAGGACAATCTGTATCTGCGGCGCGGCGAACTCGCGCCCGGCAATGCGGCGCTGGTCGAACAGGCCGTCGATATCGTTAGCAAACTGGGGGGGCAACTCGCGACCGCGGCGGAAGCGCGCGAGATCCTTGAGCTCAAGAAGGCCGAGGGGGTGGCGGGTGCGCTTTGCAACTGATACCGGAGGCACGTTCACCGATCTGGTCGTGGAAGGCGATGACGGCCTGTGGCGGGCGTTCAAGGCTTCCACGGTCGCCGAGGATCCGGTTCGGGGCGTGCTCGACGCGCTGCGCCTCGCTGCCGGCGACTATGGCCTGACGCTACGGGACCTCTTGCAGCGCGGTGACACGTTCATCCACGCGACCACCCATGCGATCAACGCGGTGCTGACCGGAACGGTGGCGCGGACCGCGCTGCTGACGACTCAGGGCCATCCCGACATATTGCTCCTGCGCGAAGGCGGCAGGCCAGATCCGTTCGACTTCTCGACCGGTTTTCCAAAGCCTTATGTCGCGCGACGCGACGTCTGGGAGCTGCCCGGGCGCATCGACGCCGATGGCAGCGTCTTTGCCCCGCTCGATGAGGAGCGCGTGATCGCCATCCTCGACGAACTGGCGGAGCAACGGGTGGAGGCGATCGCCGTCTGTCTGCTCTGGTCGATCGTCAATCCGGCGCACGAACTGCGCCTCGGCGAACTGATCGAGGCGCGGCTGCCCGGCATCCCCTACACGCTGTCGCACCAGCTCAACCCGATTCCGCGCGAGTACCGGCGGGCCTCGGCGGCGAGCATCGATGCTTCGCTGAAGCCGATGATGGGCCGCTACCTGGGCTCGCTCACCCGGCGGCTCGCCGATGCCGGCTTCGGCGGGCGCGTGCTGATGGTGACCTCGCAAGGCGGCGTGATGGACGCGGGAGCGCTGGCCAAGGCGCCGATCCACGTCCTGAACTCCGGGCCTTCGATGGCGCCCGTGGCCGGCAGGCACTTCGCCGGCGCGATGGCCGGCGACGCGATCGTCGCCGATACCGGCGGGACGACATTCGACATCAGCGTCGTGCGGGACGGGCGCCTACCGCTCACCCGGGAACTGTGGGTCGGGCCGCCGATCGTCGGGCATCTGACGGGTTTTCCTTCGGTGGATGTCCGCAGTGTCGGTGCAGGCGGCGGCAGCATCGGGCGGGTGGATCGCGGCGGCATCCTCCATGTCGGCCCGCAAAGCGCCGGCGCATGGCCCGGACCCGCCTGCTACGGACGCGGCGGGACCGAGCCGACGCTGACCGATGCCGCGCTGGTCCTGGGATATCTGGATCCCGCGTTCTTCCTGGGCGGAACGATGCCGCTCGATGTCACGGCCAGCGAGCGAGCGCTGGCGACGATCGCAACGCCGCTTGGCGTGGACGTCACCGCCGCTGCCGCTGCGGTAGTCGAGCTTGCGACCGAGACGATGGCACAGGCCATCCTGCAGATAACCGAGGAACAAGGCATCGATCCGGAGCGCGCGACGCTGGTGGGCGGTGGCGGCGCGGCCGGCATGAACCTTATCTTCATCGGCCGCCGCCTCGGATGCCCGCGCATCATCGTGCCCGAAGCGGGCTCCACGTTGAGCGCGGCCGGCGCGCTCATGTCCGACCTCGTGACCGAGCGCCGTGCGACGGCACGCATGTCGACCGTCGACTTTTCGCCAGCCGCCGCGAACGACGTCCTGGACAGGTTGCAGGAGGAATGTGCCGCGTTCGCCGCAGCGCAGACCGGCGATCCTGCGGAGGCCGATTTCGTGCGTACCGTCGAGGCCCGATATGCCGATCAGGCCTGGGAGATCGAAGTTATGCTGCCGGCCGGGCGGCTGGAGGGGCCGGCCGATGTCGCTCGCTTCCGGCAGGCGTTCGATGCCGAGCACCAGCGGCTCTACGGATTCTGCGATCCGGCGAGCGCGGTGGAGATAGTGAGCTGGCGGGTCGGCGTCGCGTGCCGGCTCAAGAATGCCGGTGCGCGCCGCCTCGCGGAGATCCCCGGCCGGCTCGATCGGCCCGCGCGCGCGATCACGCTGCCGAACGGGGAGCGGCACGATGCGCCGGTGCATCGCTGGTCCGACATGCCCGTGCAGGAAATCTTCTCCGGGCCTGCCGTCGTCGAATCCTTTTTCACGTCCGTCGTCATCGATCATGCGCAATTTCATCGCGCGGCCGACGGCAGCCTGGTGATCGACCTATGATCTCGCAACCTGCCTTGAGCGGTGCTCGCCTCGCGGTGCTGCGCAGCCGGATGGACGGCATCTCGCGCAAGATGTCGAAGGCGCTGACCCGCGCGGGACGATCCGGCGTGCTGAATCGCGCCAAGGACCTGTCCTGCGCGATCCTGTCTCCGGAATGTGCGCTGCTGAGCGCGGCGGACAGCCTGCCCATCCATGTGCTGAGCGGCCCGGACCTGATGGCGCGATCGATGCTCGACGCACATCCCGAACTGCGCCGGGGCGACGCCTTTCTGCACAACTGCCCCTATACGGGTTGCTCGCACGCCGCGGACCACACGATCCTGGTCCCGGTGATCGACGATGAAGGCCGGCATCGCTTCACGGTGCTGGTGAAGGCCCATCAGGCCGATATCGGCGATAGCGCACCGACCACCTATTTCGCCGGCGCGCGCGATGTGTACGAGGAAGGGGCGCTTATCTTCCCGGCAGTACAGGTGCAGCGCGACTACAGGATCATCGACGACATCGTTCGCATGTGCCGTGCGCGAATCCGCGTTCCGGACCAATGGTATGGCGATTTCCTTGCGATGATCGGCGCAGCACGCTGCGGAGAGCAGGAGTTGCTCGATCTTGGCGCGGAGGTCGGCTGGGACGTGCTCGATGCCTTCTCGCAGGGGTGGCTCGCCTATGGCGAGCGGCAGATGCGCGATCGGATCGCCGGCCTTCCCGCGCTCACCGCGTCCGGATCGAGCAGGCACGATCCGATGCCGGGCACGCCCGCCGACGGCGTGGAAGTGCGCGCGACGGTCCGGATAGATCCCGGCGCGCATCGGATTATCGTCGATCTGACCGACAACATCGACGTCCTGCCCTGTGGCCTCAACGTCAGTGAGGCGTGCGCGCGCACCGGCGCGCTGATCGGTATCTTCAACACGCTGGGCGCCGGCGTAGTCAAGAACGCGGGCAGCATCGGCCGGGTTGAAATCCTGCTGCGCGACGGAAGCTGCATCGGCGGCGGGCGCCACCCCACGTCTTTCTCGGTATCCACCACCAACCTCGCCGACCGCATCGTCGCCGCGGTGCAGATCGCGGTCAGCGAGGTCCTGCCGGAAATGGCCCTCGCGGAAACGGGGGCGGTCAATCCCCCGCACAAGGGCGTTGTCTCAGGTATCGATCCACGCGACGGCCGGGCTTTCATCAACCAGCTTTTCCTGGGCAGCACCGGAGGTGCGGCGTCGGCCCGCGCCGACGCCTGGCTGACCTATTCGCACGCAGGCAATGCCGGCATGTCGTTTGTCGACAGCATTGAGATGGTTGAGATGCACCACCCGCTCCGCGTCTTGCGGCGCGAACTCGTGCCGGACAGTGAAGGGGCCGGCGAACATACCGGCGCGCCGGCCCTGACCGTCGAGCTGGAGCCGATCGGGGCCGAGATCGAGATCGCCTATGTCAGCGACGGCACGATCAATCGGGCGCAGGGCGTTTGCGGCGGCGCGGCCGCCGGCGCGGCCGCCCAGGCAAAGCGCACGCAGGCGGGCGTCGTGGATCTCCCGCCCTTCGGTCATCTGCGCCTTCGCCCGGGCGAGGCGCTGCTTTCGGTCGGCACCGGGGGTGGAGGCTTCGGCGATCCGCGGCGGCGCGATCCGGCCAAGGTGTGCGAGGATGTTCGCGACCGGCGGATATCGCGCCAGCGGGCATGGCTGACCTACGGCGTCGCGATCGGCGAGGACGGCGCGATCGATGCCCGCGCAACCACTGAACTCCGCACGAAAGGCCCTTCGGAATGAAACTCGCAAACCAGGTCGCGCTCATCTTCGGCGGCAGCTCGGGCATCGGCAAGGCGACTGCCCTACGGTTGGCGCGCGAAGGCGCGACAGTGGCGGTCGTCGCCAGCGAAAAGCTGGCCCGGGCGACCGCCGTTGCCGACGAGATCGCGGCCGCTGGCGGAAAGGCGCGCGGCTTCGTCGCCGATGTGCGCGATGTGCAGTCGATCCGCTCGGTCGTCGCCGATGTCGAGGCCGCGCTCGGCCCGATCGAGATCATGGTCTATTCGGCCGGCGTCTATTACCCGACGATCCTGGGCGAGCTCGACGAAGCGAAGTTCGACGCGATGGTCGATATCAACTTCAAGGGAGCCTTCTTCGCGATCGACGCCGTTGCCGGGGCGATGAAGACGCACGGGCGCGGGCGCATCGTCACCCTGGCATCGGTCGCCGCCTTTCGCGGCTCGTCCTCCTATCCGCTCTACGCGGCGACCAAGGCCGCCGTCATGATGCTGACCAAGTCGCTGGTCGGACGGCTTGCACCGCACGGAATCCACATCAACGCTGTCGCGCCAGGCAATACCGCGACCCCGCTCAACGAGAACGACCGGCTGGGAGCGGGCAGCGCCGAGATCCTGGCGGCGAAGGCGGCGATCACGCCCAGCGGGCGCACCTATTCCCCGCCGGAGGAGATCGCCGCCGCGATTCACTTCCTCGTTTCGGGCGAAGTACGCGCGATGCACGGCGCCACGTTGCTGATCGACGAAGGCCTGTTTGCTGGCATGTAGGGGGCGGCGCGTGGAACTCTATTTCAACTGGAATGCGGTGTGCGCGCTGAAGGTGGTGCTGTGCCTGGCCGAGAAGGGCGTGGACTGGACGCCGCGCCATATCGTGCTCGGAAAGTTCGAGCAGCTCGAGCCCGGATATCTCGCGATCAATCCGGCGGGCGTGGTCCCGGCGCTTGTCCACGATGGCCACGTCATCCTCGAGTCGTCAGTTATCCTGGAATATCTCGAGGATGCGTTTCCGGATTTCGCGCTGCGGCCGGCGGCGGCCGCGGATCGTGCCCGGATGCGCTGGTGGATGCGCCAGGTGGACGATATCGTGCATCCCTCCGTGCGGCCGATCAGCTTCGCGCGCTTCGTTGCGCCGCGCGCAAAGGCGCTTTCGGAGGCCGAACGGGCGGCTATGCTTTCCCGGACCCCCAAGAAGGAGATAGCCGATCTTTGGGATCGCGCAGCGGGTGCTCCGTTCAGCGACGAGGAAATTGGCAGGTACCTGACGTCTATCCGAAAGGTGCTGATCTCGATGGAAGAGCAGTTGCGCGGATCGCGGTGGCTCGCCGGTGATATGCTGAGCCTGGGCGATATCGCGATGGCGCCCTATTTCCGCAGGTTCGAACAACTCGGCGTGACGTCTCTCTGGAGCGAGCTGCCCGCCGTGTCGTCCTGGTGGCAACAGATGCGCGCACGCCCGGCCTATGCTGCGCTTGACCGGCTCAGGCTGCAATATGCCCCGGCTGACCATCCTGCGGCCTGATCGGCGACAGTGCGGCTTGAAATGCGCTCCATCTTTGCGGGCATGCGAAACGGCTCGCGGCGAGGTTGAAGGCAGGGCGGACATGGCCCTGTCGAGACGCCACCGGCGAACCGCATCAACTGGCAGGCCGGGGCGGTTGACCGGCGCCGGCGCAAGGAAAAACACGTCGGTTCGGCACCTATTGAAGCAAGGGCGATCTGCGCGTCATCGCGGCGGCTTTGGGCTTGATGGCGCGGCGCGGGTCGCGATGTGTCCGGATCGGGAAACGGCGGGCGCGGCAATGTGCCTCGCCCGCCGCTTTCCCGGCCCGTATATGCCCCCGGCGGAAGCGGCGCCGGCGCCTAGAAGCGCGTGCCGAACTGGATTCCGATCGTGCGCGGGCGGTTGACCGATACGCTGGTCGGGCGGAAGTCCAGCTTGCCGGCGTTCAGGATCGGGGTGCCGGTGTTACCCTGGATCGCCTGATACTCGATCTCGTTGGTCAGATTGTCGACGAACGCGGTCAGCGACCAATGTTCGCTTTCCAGGCCGACGCGCAGGTTGACGAAATTCTGCGCGCCCATCCGGCTCGACGGATAGTTCTGCGACAGCGCGAAGCGCGAGCCGATATACTGGTACGACAGGTTGGCGGTGACCGAGAGATCGCCGTCCACCGGCTGGCGGATGTCGACGCCCGCCGCCGCCGCCCATTCCGGCGTGTTGACCGGCCGGTTGCCCTTCTGAAGGTCTTCCGTGAACCCGAGCGCGGCCAGCGTGGCGGGATTGGCCAGCGCCGCGCCGCTCTGGAAGGACGCATCCTGCCAGGTGCCGCTCAGATAGAAGTTCACGCCGCGCGCCGCGCGCCAGCTCGACTGAAGCTCGACGCCGTAGATCTCAAGATCGGGGCCGTTCAGCGTGAGCACGAACGGGTTCGCGGTCAGGATCTGCGGATCCTTGAAATCGGTATGGAAGGCGGAGACGTTGAGCGTCAGCGCGTCGTCCAGCCAGCGCGTCTTGGCGCCGATCTCGAACGAGAGCACCTCATCCTCGCGGAACGAGCGCGCCTGTTCGAACCGGGCCAGGCTGGGCGGGGTGCCCGCGCCGCGCAGCGCCGAGGTGAAGGGATTGAGGTTGCCGTTGCGCACGCCCGTGGCGGCGATGGCGTAGAGCATCGCATCGTCGCCGACGTCCAGCTCGATCGCGGCGCGCGGCAGGAAGCGGCGGAGCTGGAAGGATTCCTCCAGCGGGATGCCCGCCGCGGTCGCCGTCGCGTTGACGTCGGCGATGACGAAGGGAGGCGCCAGGCCGTTGGGCGCGCCGCCGAACGCCGCGATCGACTGGATCGAGACGCTCGTGATCTTCTCGTCGACATAGCGCACGCCCGCGATCAGGCGCAGCCGCTCGCTCGCCCTGAGCGTGCCTTCGACGAAGCCCGAGATCTGGCGCGAATCGACCGAGCCGGCCTGGCCGATCAGCGTCGTGCCGCCGACGGGCGTCGTATAGGGCGCGAACTCCGGGGCCGTAGTGGTCAGGTGGGCGATATAGCTCGCATCCTGATAATAGACGCCGCCGATCAGATCGAAGGCGCCGCCCAGATCGGTGGCGAAGCGCAGCTCCTGGGTGAAGCTCTCGTCATCCGCGTTCGACAGGCCGGTGGCGGTCAGCACGGTGGTGAACAGGCCGAATGCCGCGGCCGACTGGGCGTCGAAGAACTCGTCCCGCCGGCTGCGGGTGTACCAGCCGGTGATCGCGGTGAGCGTAACCGGCCCGGCGTCATATTCGACCTTGCCGGTATAGAGCTCGAACTTGTCGCGATTGTCCCCCTGAACCGGTGTCGAGAGGACCAGCGCGGTCTTGGCGGCGGGCGGCGCGTTGACCTCATAGCTGCCGCCGAAATCGTCGCGGCCGGCGAAGGCCATCAGCCGGATCGAGAGATCGTCCGTGGGCTTCCACAGCGCGACCACGCGGCCGCTGAACGCGCGATAATCGTTGAAATTGTCGATGCCCAGGCGCGGATTGTCGATGAACCCGTCGTCCTTGCGATAGTTGACGACCGCGCGGATGCCGAGCCGGTCCGGAACCAGGATGAACGAGCTTGCGGCGGAAGCGGCGACATTGGTGCCGCCTTCGTCCGTGAACGACAGGCTCGACTGGAACACCATGTCGGATGCCAGGGCGCCGCCAAGGTTCGGATCGCGCGAGAAATAGCGGATCGTGCCGCCCACCGATCCCTCGCCGAACAGCGTCGGCTGCGGCCCGCGCAGCACCTCGATCCGGTCGAAGTCGAAATAGTTGAAGTCGCGCTGGCTCGCGGTCGCGGCGGCGACGGGAATGTCGTCGAGGAACTGGCTGACCAGCGGGCCGGAGCCGCCGAGATCGGACAGCCGCGGCGAGACGCCGTTGGAGATGCCGCGGACGCTGACGTCATTCTGGCTGGGGCCGCGATCGATGGTCGAAAGGCCGGGCGTGCGGCGGGCGATATCCTCGAACTCGTCGATGCCCTCGCGCGCGATCGCGCGGCCGTCGATCGCGGAGATGCTGCCGCCGATGTCCTGAACCGTCTCCTCGCGGAAGCGCGCGGTGACGACGATGTCGCCTTCGGAGGACTGGTCCGCCGGATCGTCCGAGGCCTGGGCCTGCGCGGCGGTGGCGCCCAACGTCGCGCAGAGCGCGATCATGCTCGTAGCAAGTAGCGTGCGGCCCGTTTGCCGTAGTTTCATTTTCTGATCCTCCCCGCCGCGCGCACCCTCGTCCGGAGCCATCCTGCGGCACATCCTGTTACTCCGCAGTTACAGCTATTGTCAACGATATTAGATTTTGTTTACAAGATGTGCAGCGATACGGAGAGGACCCGAATGACCGAGATGATGGGCCGCCGCGCCTTTGGCGCCATGCTTGCGGGCACCTGCTTCTCCACGATGCTGCCCGCGCCGGGCCTCGCCGCCACGGGGGATCGCAAGCGACTCGCGGCGGCGCTCGACACGTGGCTCGCCCGGATTGTCGACAATGGATGGGTCAGCGGCGCCGCGGTCCGGATCGAAAAGGCGGGGGCCGCCCCGCTCACGCGGCTGCACGGCTTCGCCGACCGCGAGGCGCGGACGCCGCTTGGCGAATCGACCATCTACCGCATCTATTCGATGACCAAGCCGGTGACCGCCGCCTGCATGATGACGCTGGTGGAGGACGGCAAGGTCGCGCTGGACCAGCCGGTCCGCGAGCTGCTGCCCGAATGGTCCGACCCGCAGGTGCTGGTGCGTTTCGACGGCGACAAGCCGGTGACCGAGCCTGCGAAACGCCCGATCACCGTGCGCCACCTGCTTACGCATACCTCGGGCCTGAGCGAGAGCTTCAATAAGGGTTTCGAGCCCAGCGCCGACCTCTATCATCGCATCGGCCTGATCGCCGGCCAGTTCCGCCCCGCGCTCGGGATCACGTCGCTCAAGCGCTACAGCGAGGTGCTGGCCACGATTCCGCTCGCCTTCCAGCCGGGCGAGAAGTGGCTCTACAGCAGCGGGCTGGAGGTGGCGGGGCGCGTCATCGAGGCGGCTTCGGGCCGGGATTACGAATCCTATCTGCGCGCGCGCCTGCTGCAGCCGCTGGGCATGGCCGACACCCATTTCGCGCTCCCGGCATCGAAGCGGCCACGCCTGGCCGCCATGTATGTGGGCAGCCCGGACGGCAAGACCGCGCGGCTCAACCCGCCGATGATCCCCGCCTGGGGCGAAGACAGCGTGATCCCGATGGGCGGCAGCGGCCTCTTCTCCACGCTCGGCGATTACACGCGGTTCGCGCAGATGCTGATCGGCCGCGGGCGGCTGGGCCGCGCCCGGGTGCTGCGCGCGGAAAGCGTCACGGCGATGATGACGAACCAGTTGCCCCCGGCGCTGGGCGACATGCCGTTGAGCGCCGCCGCGCGCTTCGGGCTGGGCGGCGAGGTGAAGGGGCTGGGCTTCGGCCTGGGCGGCTCCGTGCTGGTCGACCCGGCGGCGGCCGGCGGCATGGGCCATCGCGGCGAATATGCCTGGGGCGGCGCGGCAAGCACCACCTTCTGGGTCGATCCCGTCACCCGCACCAGCGTGGTGCTGATGACTCAAAAGCTTCCCTCCGGCATCCACCCGTTGCGCGACGAGCTGCGTCGCCTTGTCTACGGGAGGCTGCCTTGAGCCGGAGAATACCACCGCCGCATGACGATATGCCGGCGGCAGAACGCATCGCGGGCGAGATCGTCCGCCGCATCAACCAGGGCGCGCTGGCGCCGGGCGCGCGCATCACCGAACAGGCGCTGGCCGACGAGTTCGACACCAGCCGCGGCCCGGTGCGCGACGCGCTCAAGCTGCTCCATGCCAAGGGCTGGGTGGAGATCGTGCCCAAGGTCGGCGCGCGGGTGGCCGCGCTCGACGGTTCGCCGACGCTCGAATCGATCCTGATCTCCGGCTCGATGCTGGGGCTCGCCTATCGCTTCGCGGTGATGAAGGCGAGCGACGCGCAGATCGACGATTTCTTCGCGCGCGCCAGCCGCGTCATCACGCTGGGCCGCGCCGAGGGGACATCGCCCGACGAGTTCGCGCGCGCCGCGATCGACGCGGGAAATTTCGCCATCGCGCTCGCCGACAACCGCCGCATCGACGATATCGTCGGCCCGGTTCCGCAGGGCGCGCTTTCCGGCTTCATCCCGATGAGCGTGCAGAACGAACAGGCGATGCAGGAAGCGACCGATCTGTGGATCGAGCTCGCCACCGCCTTTCGCATGCGCGACGCCGACGCCGCCGAGCGGCTGGGCCGCCGGATGACCGAGACCTCCTATCGCCGGATCCTTCGCTGGCAGGTCCAGCGCGCCGGCGATCCAAAACCGAATGCGTACCGGAGGGAGTGAACACCCAAAAAAGCAGAGGAGAGGATAATGAAATTGTCGAAGAAACTTATCGGCGCCGGATTGCTGTTCGCATCGAGCAGCGCGTTCGCGGCCTATGCGATCAACGAGGCGGTCAAGGCCCCGCCGCAGGCCCCTGGTGCCGTCCGCGTCGCGGCGGGGCCACAGGCTCCCGGCGGATCGGCCGGAGCGTCGCTCGCCGCCCAGCCGCAGGAGGGCGCCGCGCTGGTCGACAATTGCGCGCCGATCCGCGCCGCGATCGACGCCGCCCGGCTTCAGAACGTCGCGGTGATCTTCGGCAACGGCGCGGGCGAGATCTGCCGCTACAAGAAGGGCGCGATCGAGTATAACCAGAAGCTCGCGCTCGCCTCGGCCACCAAGCTGCTGACCGGCATCCTTTCCTATCGCATGATCCAGGCGGGCAAGATCACCGCCAACGCCAAGCCGCAGCAATATTTCGGCTATTGGACCAACAGCGCCAGCGACAACCGCAGCAAGATCACGCTGGAGCAGCTTCTGGCGTTCACCAGCGGCTTCAACACCAAGGACGCGAACCTGCTGAGCTGCGTGTACAATGCCTACACGACGCTCGATCTGTGCATCCGCCGGATCTATCTGGGCAACCTCGATAGCGTGCCGGGCGCGGTCTATTTCTATGGCCCGCATCACATGCAGGTCGCCGCCGGCATGCTCGACGCGGCCGATACCGGCGATTTCGGCGCCATCTTCGCCCGCTATGTGACGACGCCGCTGGGCCTTACCAACACCAGCTATGCGCTGCAGAGCGCCGCCAACCCCTGGGCGGCCGCGGGCGGCGAGAGCACGGCGGAGGATTATGCCGTGATCATGCAGGCGCTGTTCAACGGGACGCTGGTGACCGACCTGAATAACTTCTTCGCGCCGCGCACGCTGACCGCGACGAAGGGCGAGGTGCCGGCCGCGATCCTGGCCAACAACGGCAGTCAATGGGAATATGCCCAGGGAAGCTGGGTGGAGTGCGAATATGGCACCGGCGGCGCCAACTATGCGACGCAATGCGCCAACGACAAGATCAACTCCTCGCCCGGCGCCTGGGGCTTCACGCCCTGGATCGATCGCCAGAACGGCTATTGGGCGCTGATCGCCACCGAAGACCATGACAACGGCGCCGAGAAGGGCGTGGAGCTGGAGCAGGTGCTGCAGCCGCTGATGGTGGCGGCGCTCTAACCCCCACAGCAATCGCGACGGCGGCGGCTCCCCCCAGGGGCCGCCGCCTGCAAAGCCGATTAGAGCGGTTTCCACACGAACTGAATCGACGGGGATCCCCTTTGCGGTGGCGTTGTGATTCAGACTTCCTGCTGGTGGCAGGAGGCCGGCATGGATGGGACGCACTCTTTCACAGGATCTTCGGGACCGGGTTGTGGCAGCGGTCGATAGCGGTCTGAGCTGCCGGGCGGCGGCGGCCCGCTTTGATGTCAGCGTGTCGAGTGCGATCCGCTGGCGACGGCTTGCGCTGGAGCATGGCCGGGCCTTGGCCAAGCCGCGCGGCGGCGACAGGCATTCGGGCAAGATCGAGGCCCATGGCGCTTTCATCCGTGAGTTGATCGCCGAACAAGGAGACATGACCCTTGTTGAGGTTCAGGCGCGGTTGATCGAGCGCGGCGCCTGGGTGGGGATCGGCACGGTGCATCGCTTCTTCGTCCGTCACGGGATCACGCGCAAAAAAAGACCGGGCACGCGATCGAGCAGGACCGTCCCGACGTCCTGAGGCAACGCCGGCACTGGTTCGACGGCCAGGTCGACCTTGAACCTGAACGCCTGGTCTTCATCGACGAGACCTGGACTGCCACGAACATGACCCGCAGCCATGGACGCTGCCCGAAAGGCGAGCGACTGCGGATGGGCTTCCCGCACGGGCACCGCAAGACCACCACGCTCGTCGCTGGCCTGCGCATGACCGGCATGGTCGCGCCGATGGTACTCGACGGACCGATCAACGGCGATTGGTTCGAGGCCTATGTCGAGCAGGTGCTGGTGCCCGAACTGCGCCCTGGCGACGTAGTCATCATGGACAACCTCTCCAGCCACAAGCGGACCGCCGTGAAGGAAAGGATCGAAGCAGCCGGCGCAACCCTGCGCTTCCTCCCGCCATACAGCCCCGACTTCAACCCTATCGAGAAGGCCTTCTCCCGCCTCAAGGCCATGCTCCGCAGGGCTGGCGAGCGAACCGTCAGCGGCTTGTGGGACCTGATCGGCAAGCTCGTCGACATCTTCCAGCCCAACGAATGCACCAATTACTTCAAATCCTGCGGCTATGAACCAGAATGAACGGAAACCGCTCTAAGCACCCGTCCCTCTCCGTCATCTGGCTTACCCACATCATAATCGACGACACCTTTGCAGCAGCCTTGACTAAAACCGGCGCGACGTGATTTGATCAGATTGGGCACGCAGCACCCGACCTGTCGCCAAGTCAAACCGCTGCTCTAATCACATTCCGCACGCCGACTTTCCATCTCGGCTGCAGCTTAAATGGCGACCGGCAGCTTGACGATGGAGGACGCTGTGCGCCTACCGCTATCATTGACTGATCTTCCCGCGCTGAAAAGCGATCTACGCAAAGCCAATATCGACGTTCAGGCCGCCCGCCGCATCGAAGGCGCTGCCCGAGGCTTCGGATACGGCAGCTACGCAACGATGAGGCTCGCCCTACAGGACGGCATCCAAGTGGTGGAACCGGACGACGCGGTGTTTGCCGACTATATTGGCTTCACAGCAGACGAGTATGGGCCGCGAACTCTGTCCCGGGCACTTGCCCGAGTAGCCGTGCGCTCGGTCATGGAGCGTGAGCCGCAGCTTACGGAGCGTGGCTATGACACGGTCTGGCCGCGCTTTTCGGACGAGCGGAAAATGACGCTCGATGAGCGCAAGGCTGCCTTTGCCAAGCGCCGGGAAGACACGCTGCACGACAACTCGATGGACGAGTTCGAGCTCGCTTGGATTTACCTCTCGATGCAACAGCGGCGGAAGACCATCAACATGGACTTCGGCAGTTATGGCCTGAAGCACAGGGCCGAGAATCTCTCCCGAAAGCAGGGGCAGTACACCCATCTCGGCGACTACGTGTCGAACGGCATGTTTATCATCGCCGCGCTCGCCTGTGGGTTCGAGGCGAAGCAGATCGATTACGGACCGAATGCCTGCTTCAACATCTCAAGCAAGACGATCCGCGCAACGGCTGGCCATCCGATCATGACCCGTCGCGACCAGGGCCGCCTTTTCGCAATGGCGATGGCATCAGCCTGACCTTGGGGCGGTGTTCCGGCACCGCCCCGCGCAAATCGGAAGTCGCGCAAAATCCGCGCAGAAAATTGTCGGCCCGAAGGCCGACAGTCGCTAACTACTTGAAAATATGGTGGGCGGTGACGGGCTCGAACCGCCGACCCTCTCGGTGTAAACGAGATGCTCTACCAACTGAGCTAACCGCCCGCCCGGCCTGGCGCGCGGGGCATGGCCACGCCGCTTCCGGAAGCCAGCGCGGATGCCAGACCGGTGCCGCGCCCGCAAGGGGGCTTCAGACGATCGCCAACCCGGCCCGCTTCACGGCGGCGGCATAGCCGCGCATCCCGTCCAGCCCCATCGGGCTCAGCGCGATATAGGCGCGGCGGCGATCACTGGGGTCCGCCTGCCGCTCGAACAGCCGGGCGTCGTGCAGCGTGCCGATCCAGCGCAGCGCGGTGGTGGGCGGCACGGCCGCGGCGATGCACAGGCTAGAAACCGACACCCGCCGCCGCTCCAGATGCGCGGCGAACAGATCGAGCAGCATGTCCCAGGCCGGATCGGCGAACAGGTCGCCACGGAAGAACTGGCTGCGCATCCGCCGTGCGCGGATCACGGCGCGGATCTCCGCCGCCGTCGCCTCCGGCCGGTCCTCGTCGGGTCCGCGATAGCCGCCGTCCGGCTCGCGCAGCGGCATGGCGCCGTTGCCCTGCTCGTCGCCGCGGGAAAGCCGCGCGAGTTCCTCTGCCAGCCGCGCCATCTCTTCGCTCAGCCGCTGGAGCGGCGAGCCGTCCGGCTCGGGCACCGCGCGCGCGGGCGATCGCACGCGGAAATGCCGCCGCTGCGCCGCGCGCATCCGCGCCACCGCCACCGCCGCGGCGCGATCCCCCTGGGTCGGGCGGCACAGCATCAGCGCCTCGCCGCCCAGCAGGTGCGTTGCGGCAATGTCGATCTGTTCGGGCGAAACGGTTGCCACCAGGCCAAGCTGCCGTTCGCGTGCCACCGTATCGGCCTGCGGCAGCACCAGATCGAGCAGGGCGTCCGGCGCCGCCTCGCCCTCGATCAACAGCAGGTCCATGGCATATTGGCGCTCCAGCCCGGCCGCGGCCTCGGCAAAGCCGATGCGGCGGCAGGTGCGGATTCCCGCCGCCTCCAGCGCCGCGACGGCTTCGTGCGCGTCACCGTCGCTCTCCGCCACCACCAGCGCGCTTCCCTGGCGGGCATAATCGGCCTGATACGGGTCAGCGTTCGCGTTCGGCCCCACCTTGATCCCCATGTAGTTCGTCTTCTGTTCCGGAATGCCGCACTCCTCCGAAACGGGTGAGTCCGAATTCCTCCATTTCGGAAGTTTGGGCTACGCGGCCCCGCGGCTTAGGGACGCGAATGCTCCGGAGCGGACCGGTTACGTTACCCTTCCGGATCGAAATCCTGCGGCATCGCGTGCCCGTCATCGGTCAGGAAACCGCGCGCCGCGCTCGCCATCGCCCCGCCGAACAGCGCGGTCATCAGGCCCTGCACCGCATAGGCCAGCGCACTGACCGCGAGCAGCAGGCCCATGTTCGCGGCAAACCACTGCTGCATGAAGGCGAATACCAGCTTGGGGTCCGGCTCGGCGGAAGGATCGGCCGGCACCAGCGACGCCATCCCGCCGAACAGGCTGAACAACAGGGGAATGGACATGATGGTGTTCAGCACGATCCAGAAGATCGCGATCAGCAGATAGGCGAGGAACAGCGTCCAGAACCGCCCCCGCGTCGCCGCCCATGCCTCGTCGATCGAAAGCCGGCCGCGCAGGAACGACACCGCATAGATCAGCGACAGCCGGACCATCACCCAGATCACAAGACACAAGGCGGCCACCGCCAGCAGAAAGCCCACGATCCCGCCCGTGGCCGGCGAATCGCGGGTGATCACCGCCACCAGGCCGGTCAGCATGAACAGCATCAGCATCAGGATGAAGCCAAGGATGATCGCCGCGATCACGATCACCGCATAGGTGAAGAAGGTGCGCAGCTCATCCCACCCGAGCCGCAGATAGCCGAAGCCGTCCTCCTCCGGCCGCAGCAGCGCGCGAAACGCCGCGCACAGCACCACGGACGTCAGCAGCACCCCGCCGAACTGGATCAGCAGCGACAGCCCCTGAAACCGTCCCATGCCGTTCATCATCGCCATCTGGGCGCCCGCCGGGTTCTCGGGATCGATGTGCTGCATCGCCTCGAACATCTGCGGCATCTGGCCGAGCACCAGCGCCGCACCCGCCAGGCCCACCGCGACATACACCAGCACCCAGATCAGCACGGCGCCCGGCCGCCGCGCGATCAGGCCGAACGCATCGCCCAATATGGTCCCCACCGTCGTCATCGCCGCAGCCCCCTGTTCCAGTGCCGCGCGCGTCCGCCGTCAGTCGAGGGACTTTACGATTTCCTCGACCATCTTCTTGGCGTCTGCGAGCAGCATCATCGTATTGTCACGATAGAATAGCTCATTATCGACGCCCGCATAGCCCACACCGCCCATCGATCGCTTGATGAACAACACGGTCTTCGCCTTTTCCACGTCGAGTACGGGCATGCCATAGATCGGCGAGGTCTTGTCGGTCTTCGCCGCGGGATTGGTCACGTCGTTCGCGCCGATGACAAAGGCGACGTCGGTCTGCGCGAATTCGCTGTTGATGTCCTCCAGCTCGAACACCTCGTCATAGGGAACGTTTGCTTCGGCCAGCAGCACGTTCATATGCCCCGGCATGCGCCCGGCGACCGGATGGATGGCGTATTTCACGCGCACGCCATGTTCCTTCAGCTTGTCGGCCATCTCGCGCAGCGCGTGCTGCGCCTGGGCGACCGCCATGCCGTATCCAGGGACGATGATCACCTGCTCGGCCTGGCTCATCAGGAAGGCGGCGTCCTCGGCCGATCCGCGCTTCCACGGCCGGTCGATCGCCTGGCCCGCAGCCGCGCCGCCGCTCTCCGCGCCGAATCCGCCCGCGATCACGCTGATGAAGCTGCGGTTCATCGCCTTGCACATGATATAGCTCAGGATCGCGCCCGAGCTGCCCACCAGCGCGCCGGTGATGATCATCGCGCTGTTATGCAGCGTGAAGCCCATCGCCGCCGCCGCCCAGCCCGAATAGCTGTTGAGCATGCTGACCACCACCGGCATGTCCGCGCCGCCGATCGGGATGATCAGCAGGAAGCCGATGACGAAGCTGAGCGCCGTCACCGTCCAGAACACCCAGGGGCTCTGGTCGGTCAGGAAATAGCCGATCAGGCCCAGGATCGCCGCCAGCGTGCCCAGGTTGATCAGGTGCCGGCCGGGCAGCAGGATCGGCGCGCCGCTCATGTTGCCGTTGAGCTTCAGGAACGCGATCACCGATCCGGAGAAGGTGATCGCGCCGATCGCAACGCCCAGCCCCATCTCGATCCGGCTGACCGAGTGGATGACCGGCGTGTAAAGGCCATCGGTTCCCGCCAGCGGCACCATCTCGGCGATGCCGAACGCGATCGGGTTCAGGAACGCCGCCGCCGCCACCAGCACCGCCGCCATGCCCACCAGCGAGTGGAAGGCAGCCACGAGCTGCGGCATCGCCGTCATCTTGATCGCGCGCGCGGTGACGAAGCCGATCAGCCCGCCGATGCCCACCGCGGCGCCCACCTCGGTCCAGCTATAGGGCAGCGTCCAGTTGGCGGGCGGATGGACGATCAGCGTCGTCGCCACCGCGATCACCATGCCCAGCATGCCGAAACGGTTGCCCGCGCGGCTGCTCGACGGACTGGAAAGCCCGCGCAGCGCCAGGATGAAGAAGATGCCGGCGGCCAGATAGGCCAGCGCCACCCACGGATTGACTGCAGCCCCCTCGTGCATCTGCCCCGCCCCTTACTTGGTCTTTTTCTTGTACATGGCGAGCATCCGCGCGGTTACCGCGAAGCCGCCGAAGATATTGACGCTCGCCAGCCCGACCGCGACCAGCCCCAGCCATTTGGGCAGCGGATCCGCCCCGATCGGCAACGGCGCCACGCTGGCGATCAGCGCGCCGACGATGATCACCGAAGAGACCGCGTTGGTAACGCTCATCAGCGGCGTGTGCAGCGCCGGCGTAACCGACCACACGACATAATAGCCGACGAAGCACGCCAGCACGAAGATCGACAGGATCGAGATGAAGTCCATGGCTCTTCCTTAATCCTCCCCGGCACGGGGAGGGGGACCGTCCGCAGGACGGTGGAGGGGGTTCGCTGCAAGCGAACCGGCCGAAGCAGCCGCCCGGTCCGCGTCTTCCATAGTCTCTGAAGCGCCGATGCGGGGGAGCCTGCCTGAGCTCACCCTAACAGCCTCGGGTTCACCACCTTGCCGCCCTGGGTCAGCCGGATCGCGTCGCCGATCTCTTCGTCCAGCACGGGCGCGCCCTTCTCCTTGTCCCAGAAGGCGGACAGGAAGTTGAACAGGTTGCGCGCGAACAGCGCGGAGCTGTCGGCGGCCAGGCGGCTGGGCACGTTCTTGTGCCCGACGATCTTCACGCCGTGCCGCTCCACCACCTCGCCCGCGACCGCACCCTCGACGTTGCCGCCCTGCTCGACGGCCAGGTCAACGATCACGCTGCCGGCACGCATCGTCGCGATCTGCGCGTCGCTGATCAGCCGCGGCGCCGGGCGCCCGGGGATCAGCGCGGTGGTGATCACGATGTCCTGCTTGGCGATGTGCGCGGAAACCAGCTCGGCCTGGGCCTTCTGATATTCCTCGCTCATCTCGGTGGCGTATCCGCCCGCGCCCTCGCCCTCGATCCCGGCGACATTTTCGACGAAGATCGGCTTGGCGCCCAGCGACTGGATCTGCTCCTTGGTCGCGGAGCGGACGTCGGTGGCGGAGACCTGGGCGCCCAGCCGCCGCGCGGTGGCGATCGCCTGCAGCCCGGCCACGCCCACGCCCATCACGAAGCATTTGGCGGCGGAAACGGTGCCCGCCGCGGTCATCATCATCGGAAAGGCGCGGCCATATTCGGCCGCAGCGTCCAGCACCGCCTTGTAGCCCGACAGGTTCGATTGCGAGGACAGGATGTCCATCGACTGCGCGCGCGTGATGCGCGGCATGAATTCCATCGCCAGCGCCTCGAACCCGGCGGCGGCATAGGCGTCCACGCGCCCGCGCTCGCCGAAGGGGTTCAGCCCCGCGACGATCCAGGCGCCCGGCGCGGCGCCGCCCAGCGAATCGGGCGAAGGCCCCTGCACGCCCAGCACGATGCCGGCGCCGGCCAGCGCCTCAGCGCGCGTTCCCACGCTGGCCCCCGCCGCGGCATAGGCGGCATCGTCGATCGAGGCGGTCAGGCCCGCACCGGCCTCGACCGCCACCTCGGCGCCGAGCCCCACGAACTTCTTTACCGTCTCGGGCGTCGCGGAAACCCGCCGCTCGCCGGCGGCGGATTCCTTGAGGACCGCGATCTTCACTTGGGCGCGATCAGGAAAACTACGAAAGCGCCAATCAGGGCAGCGATCACCGTGCCCCACGTCATCATCGATTTGAAGCCAGTCCAGGTCTGCTCATGCGCCTGAAGCTCGGCTCCGTTCTCTCCACCACCAGCCATGCGTTTCTATCCCCTCAACGCTTGCCCGCCGTCCTTAGCCGCGGCCGGCCCGCGGCATCAAGCCCGGCGGCGTCCGTTACGCAATCGATACATTCCGTGTCAGGCTTAAGGCCGCCTTTACCCCTCTTCTCTATTTCATGCGACCGGAAACGGGACATTGGGGACAGGAATGACGCGCAACGGGCAGCGCCTCCTCATGCTGATCGACGACGAGCCGGCACAGCGCCGGCTGGTCGCCGCGATCGCATCGCGCCGGGGCTGGCGCACCATCTTCGCGGGCGATTCGGAAACCGCCATCGCCACGCTGGGCACGCCGGACGGCATGGGCCTGGACGCGGCGGTGCTGGATCACAGCTCGCCGGACTTCGACGCGCCGGCGCTGATCGCCGAGCTGCGCGCGCGCCGGCCGCAGCTTCCGATCCTGGTGCTCACCGCCAATGGATCGGTTGCCGCCGCGGTTGCCGCGATGCGCGCGGGCGCCACCGATTTCCTGGTCAAGCCGATCGCGTCGGAACGCCTGCTCGCCGCGCTGGAGAGCGCCGTCGGCGGCAAGACCGCGGGCGAGCTGCGTCCGCTGACCGAGAAGCTTTCCGCCCCGCTGGGCTTCGACGAGATCGTCGGGGCCGCGCCGCAGTTCCGCGCCGCGCTGGCGATCGCGGCCAAGGCGGCGCGCGCGCGTGTGCCCGTGCTGGTCGAAGGCGAATCGGGCGTGGGCAAGGAAGTGATCGCCGAGGCGATCCACGCCGCCTCGCCGCGCGCCAAGAAAGAGATGATCCGCGTCAATTGCGGCGCGATCCCCGCCAACCTGGTCGAATCGGAGCTGTTCGGGCACGAAAAGGGCGCCTTCACCGGCGCGTTCGAGCGCAAGATCGGCCGCTTCGCCGATGCCGACGGCGGCACAATCTTCCTGGACGAAGTGGGCGAGATGCCGCTGGAGGCGCAGGTGAAGCTGCTGCGCGTGCTCCAGTCGGGCGAGATCCAGCCGATCGGCGCGCGCCATGTGCGCGAGGTGGACGTGCGCGTGATCGCCGCCACCAACAAGACGCTGCTGGCCGAGGTGGAGGCCGGGCGCTTCCGCGAGGACCTTTATTACCGGCTCAACGTCGTGCAGGTGACGATCCCGCCGCTGCGCGAGCGCGCGGGCGACATTCCCGCGCTGGCCCGCCACCTGCTCGGCCGCATCGCCGATCAGCCGGGGCTGCGCCCGCTGGGCATCACCGATGACGCGCTGGCGCTGCTCGGCAGCTATGACTGGCCGGGCAACGTCCGCCAGCTCCAGAACGCGCTGTTCCGCGCGGCCGTGCTCTGCGAGAGCGACGGGCTGACCCGCGCCGATTTCCCGCAGATCGCCCAGCTCGCCGCCGGACGTCCCGCGGGCGGCCCCGTCGCCGGCCAGGCATCGGGCAACGCGGGCATCACGCTGTTCCGCCCCGACGGCAACCTGCGCGCGCTGGACGAGATCGAGGCGGACGTGATCCGCCTGGCCATCGGCCATTACCGCGGCCGCATGACAGAGGTCGCGCGGCGCCTGGGCATCGGCCGTTCCACGCTCTACCGCAAGCTGGGCGAGCTGGGGATCGATCAGAGCGCCGCCTGACGCGGCTCAGTTCGCCGGGGCGTTGGCCGATGCGACCATGGCGTCGAAATCCGCCTTGGTGATGCCGATCAGCAGCCCCTTGCGATCCTTGCCGAACGCTTCGAGCGGCACCGCGACCTTGCCGCCGGGCGCGGACACCACCGCATCGGCCATCGCAACCGATTCGACCGTGCCGATCACCACACCCTTGCTGTCGCGCACCTCCGCCCCCGCCGCGATATCGCCGGGCTTGGCGGGGACGGCGCGCGGCGCCTTGGTCCGTTCGGCGCGTTGACCCCGGGCGATCGCTTCGTCGCGTGCGATTTCCGCGCTGCGGGCCGCCGCATCGCCGCCGCGGAAGTCGCGCGCCTCCGAGCCCACCAGCGTGGCGTCCGGCCCTGCCACGGCCGGCGGGGCGCTTACCGCCTGGGCATGCGCCGCCCCGGCGCCCAGCGTCAGCCCCGCGATCGCCAGCGTGCTGCGCAGCATCGTCCGCATCGGGACCTCCTCTCCTTGTCCTGCGCTGTCAGGATAGGCCCGCCGGGACGCCATTTCTAGGAGTTAATCGTCCTCGTCCTCGAAGCCCGCCAGTTCGAGCGCCCGTGCGCGGATCTGGCGCTGCCGGCACCAATGGACCAGCGCGTCCTCGCGCCCATGCGTCACCCACACCTCGCGCGGGGCCAGCTCGGCGATGGTGCCGGTCAGCTCGTCCCAATCGGCATGGTCGGAAAGGATCAGCGGCAGCTCCACATTCTGCTGCCGCGCGCGCTGGCGGATGCGCATCCAGCCGGACGCCATCGCCGTCACCGGATCGGGCAGCCGGCGCGACCAGCGATCGTTGAGCGCGGAAGGCGGCGCCACCACGATCCGCCCCGCCAGCTCCGCCCTGGCCACGCCCGTCGCGGGGCGCAGCTCGCCCAGCTCGACGCCCAGTTCGACATACAGGTCGCACAACCGCTGCTGCGCGCCGTGGAGGTAGATGGGATCGTCGAACCCCATTGCCCGCAGCTCGCGGATCACCCGCTGCGCCTTGCCCAGCGCATAGGCGCCCAGCAGCACGCACCGCTCGGGCTCGGCGCGCAGCCGGGCGAGCAGCTTGTCCAGCTCGTCATGCGTATCCGGATGGCGGAACACCGGCAGGCCGAAGGTCGCTTCGGTGACGAAGACGTCGCACGGCACGGGCTCGAACGGCGCGCAGGTCGGGTCCGGCCGCCGCTTGTAGTCGCCCGATACCACGATGCGCTCGCCGCGATGCTCCAGCACCGCCTGCGCCGATCCCAGCACATGGCCGGCGGGCGCCAGCCGCACCGCCACCGCGCCCATCGCCACCGCCTCGCCATAGGCCAGCGCGCGGCCGTTCTGGGGGCCATAGCGCGCCACCATGATCGCCAGCGTCTCGCGCGTCGCCCACACCTCGCCATGGCCGCCGCGCGCATGATCGGCATGGCCATGCGTCACGATCGCACGCGGCACCGGTCGCGAAGGATCGATCCAGGCATCCGCGGCGGGAACATATATCCCCTCGCGATGCGGTTCGATCCAGTCGCCCAGCCTAGCCATCATGCCTATATGGCCGTGATGCCCGCCGCTTCCCAGCTCCCCGAACCCATTTCGCGCTGGTTCGCGGCGCGCGGGTGGACACCGCGGCGGCACCAGCGCGACATGCTAGCCGCCGCGCGGGCCGGGCAGCATGCGCTGCTCGTCGCCCCCACCGGCGCCGGCAAGACGCTGGCGGGCTTCCTGCCCAGCCTGGCCGAGCTGGTCGAGGCGCCGGCGCGCGGGCTCCACACGCTCTATATCTCGCCGCTCAAGGCGCTGGCGGTGGACGTGCGCCGCAACCTGCTGACCCCGATCGAGGAGATGGGCCTGCCGATCCGCGTCGAGGCGCGCACCGGCGATACCCCGCACGAGCGCAAGGCACGCCAGCGCGCCGACCCGCCCGAGATCCTGCTCACCACCCCCGAAAGCCTCAGCCTGCTGCTGTCGCACGAGGACAGCCTGTACCTGTTCCGCGACCTGCGCACCGTGGTGATCGACGAGGTCCACGCCTTTGCCACCGGCAAGCGCGGCGACCTGCTGGCGCTGGCGCTGGCGCGACTCCAGGGGATCGCGCCGGGGCTGCGCCGCGTCGCGCTGTCGGCCACGGTCGCCGATCCGGACGGCTATCGCGCCTGGCTGGCGCCGCATGGCGACATCGATGCGGTGACGCTGGTGGCGGGGGAAAAGGGCGCCGATCCGCATGTCGATATCCTGTTGCCGCAGGATCGCGTGCCCTGGGCCGGCCATTCGGGCACCTATGCCATCCCCCAGGTGATGGCGGAGATCGAGCGGCACCGGACCACCATCGTCTTCTGCAACACGCGCGGGCTGGCCGAGCTGATCCTGCAGCAATTGTGGAAGGTGAACGTCAACGGCCTGCCCATCGCCGTCCACCACGGCAGCCTTAGCCTGGAGGCCCGCCGCCGCGCCGAGCAGGCGATGGCCGACGGCAGGCTGCGCGCGCTGGTCGCCACCGCCAGCCTCGATCTGGGGGTGGACTGGGGCGACGTCGATTGCGTGATCCAGATGGGCGCGCCCAAGGGATCGTCGCGCCTGCTCCAGCGCATCGGCCGCGCGAACCACCGGCTGGACGAGCCCAGCGAGGCGATCCTGGTCCCCGGCAACCGCTTCGAATATCTGGAGGCGCGCGCCGCATTGGACGCGGTGGAGGAAGGCGAACTGGACCCGGACGCCTTCCGCCCCGGCGCGCTCGACGTGCTGGCGCAGCATGTCATGGCCTGCGCCTGCGCCGCCCCCTTCCGCGCGGAGGAATTGCTGCACGAGGTACGCGCAGCATTGCCCTATTCGGCGCTGACGGCGGAGGCGTTCGATCGCGTCCTCGGCTTCATCGCCGACGGCGGCTATTCGCTGCGCGCCTATGACCGGTTCAAGCGCCTCACGCGCGGCGCAGACGGCATGTGGCGCGTCAGCCACCCCAGCTTCGTCGCGCAGCATCGCCTGAACGCGGGCATCATCGTCGAGGAGCCGATGCTGGAGGTCCGCTTCCGCAACGGCCGCAAGCTGGGCCGTGTCGAGGAGATGTTCGGCGCCTCGCTCAGCCCCGGCGACACCTTCTTCTTCGCCGGGCTCAGCCTGGAGGTGGAGCGCGTCGACACCAGCGACATCCTGGTCCGCGCCACCAGCCGCCCCGCGCGCATCCCGAGCTATATGGGCGCGCGCCTCGCGATCACCGCCAATCTGGCGCGCCGCGTCCGCGCCTTCCTGCACGATCGCCGCGAATGGCCGCGCTTCCCAGACGATGTGCGCGAATGGCTGGAGGTGCAGCAATTGCGCTCACGCCTGCCCGCGCCGGGCCAGCTCCTGGTCGAGACCTTCCCGCACGAAGGCAAGCACCATATGGTGATCTACAGCTTCGAAGGCTGGAACGCGCACCAGTCGCTCGGCATGCTGATCACGCGGCGGATGGAGGCGCAGGGGCTGAAGCCGATCGGCTTCGTCGCCAATGACTATGCGCTCGCCTGCTACGGGCTGGAGCCGGTCCGCAACCCCCAGGAACTGCTTTCGCCCGAGATACTGGAGCATGAGTTCGTCGAATGGGTGCAGGGCTCGGCGCTGCTCAAGCGCGCCTTCCGCGAGGTGGCGATCATCGGCGGACTCGTCGAGCGGCAGCATCCGGGCAAGAAGAAGAGTGGCCGCCAGGTCACCTTCTCCACCGACCTGATCTACGACGTGCTGCGCAAGTATGAGCCCGATCACCTGCTGCTGCGCGCGGCCTGGGCCGATGCGCGCGCACGGATGACCGATGTCGGGCGGCTGGGCCACCTGCTCGACAATGCGGCGGAGACGATGCTGCACATCGATCTGCCGCGCGTATCGCCGATGGCGGTTCCGGTGCTGATCATGATCGGCCGCGAAAGCCTGCCCCAGGGCAGCGCCGACGACGCGATATTGATGGAAGCCGAAGCGCTGGCGGCGCAGGCGATGCGCCTGGACTGAGCGCGGATGCCGCCGCTGGCGGCTGGGTCCGCCCCGGCCATATTTGCGATTGCTGCGCAGCATGGCGCGCGATATCCTGCCGCCATGGCCGCGCTTCGCGCCCTTGCCGCGCTGATGCTCCCGCTCGGGACGCTGGGCGCAGCGCACCCTGCCCCCCAGGACCCGCCGACCGGGGAGATGCAGGGCATCCCGCCCGATGCGAAAACCCGGTCGCTGATGCTGGGCGAACTCGATTCCCGGCTCACCGTGAAGGTGGCGGTGGGCGACGCCGGCCCGTTCAACTTCATCATCGATACCGGCGCCGAACGCACCGTCGTCTCGCGCGAGCTGGCCGGATCGCTCGGCCTGGCGCCGGGCGTGCCGGTCCAGCTCGTCTCAATGAGCGGAACGGAACAGGTGAACACCGTGGTGGTGCCGGGGCTGGCGATCGAGGCGATCGGCAAGCGTCACGACATCCTGGCCCCCGCGCTGGAGCGGAGCGATCTGGGCGCGCAGGGGCTGCTGGGGATCGATACGCTGCAGGATCATGTCGTCCGCATCGATTTCGACGCCGGGACGATGACGGTGGCGGCCAGCCAGAAGCGCCGCCGCGCGCCCCGCTCGGACGACGAGATCGTCGTCACCGCGCGCAGCCGCTTCGGCCAGTTGATCGTGACCGACGCCTATTTCGCCAACAGCCGCGTCGAGGTGGTGATCGATACCGGCGCGCAGGTGAGCATGGGCAACACCGCGTTCCGCAACCTGATCGGCAAGCGCAAGCTGGCGGTGACCCCGATCGAGCTTACCAGCGTGACCGGCGGCAAGCTGGCCGCGGACTATGCGCTGGTGCCCAAGATGCATGTCGGGGGCGTGCGCTTCGACCAGCTTCCGGTCGCCTTTGCGGAGGTCGCGCCCTTCGCCAAGTTCGGGCTGACGCAGAAGCCCGCGCTGCTGCTCGGCATGGATGCGCTGCGCGGCTTCCGCCAGGTGGAGATCGACTTCCCCAACCGGCAGGTGCGCTTCCGCATGCAGAAGCGCCTCTCCGTCCCGCGGTTCCGCTGACGGCCGATCGGCGCCGCGCTCCGCCAGCCGATTGACAACGCTGCCCCACTCGCGCTCAGGGTGGCGCGATGACCCGCCTCTCCCGCACCGCGCTCGCCTCGCTTCCGCCCGCCATCCTCCGGCCCGGGCATGATCCCGCCGGCATCGCCACCGGCATCGTCCATTTCGGCCCCGGCGCCTTTCATCGCGCGCACCAAGCCGCCTATGTCGACCGGCTGCTGGACCAGGACCCGCGCTGGGGCATCGCCGCGGTCTCGCTGCGAAGCGGCACCACCACCGATGCGCTGAAGGCGCAGCAGGGCCTCTACGCGCTGGCGGTGATCGATCGCGAGCCCGAAACGCGCATCCTGGCCGCGCACAGCGACGCGATCGGCCCCGGCGAGGGCGCCCGGCTGCGCGCGCTGCTCGCGGACCCGGCGGTGCGGCTGGCGACCAGCACGGTGACCGAGAAGGGCTATTGCCTGGGGCCGGACGGCACGCTCGATCTCGCCCACCCGGATATCGTCCATGACAGCGCCCGGCCCGCCGAGCCGGCCAGCGTGATCGGATGGATCGTCGCCGGGCTCGCGGATCGCCGCGCGGCGGGCGTCCCGCCGTTCGCGATGCTGTGCTGCGACAACATGACCGGCAACGGCGCGAAGGTGCGCGCCGCCTGCGTCACGCTGGCGCGCGAATGGGACGCGGGTCTGGCGGACTGGATCGCGGGCGAAGTGGCGTTCCCCGATTCGATGGTCGATTCGATCACCCCCGCCAGCGATCCCGCCTTCCTGGCCGGGGTGGCGGCCGGACTGGGCGTCGAGGATCGCGCCGCCGTCCAGCGCGAACGCTTCACCCAATGGGTGCTCGAACGCTGCGATCTGCCCGGCGCGCCGGATCTTGCCGCCGCCGGGGTGACGCTGACCGGCGACGTGCGCGGTTACGAGCAGGCCAAGCTGCGCATCCTGAACGGCGCGCACTCGACGCTCGCCTATGCCGGGCTGGCGCTGGGGCACGAGACGGTGTTCGAGGCGATGTCAAACCCGGCGCTGGCGGGCTTCGCCGCGCGGCTGGTGCATCAGGATATCCGCGCCTCGCTCCCGGCGATCGAGGGGCTGGATACCGCCGCCTATGCCGATGCGGTGCTCGATCGCTTCCGCAATCCCGCGATCCGCCACCTGCTGTCGCAGATCGCGTGGGATGGATCGCAGAAGCTGCCCTATCGCATCCTGGATACCACGCGCGAGGCGCTGGAGGCGGGCCGTCCCGTGGACCGGCTGGCGGTGCCCGTGGCCGCCTGGATCGCCTTCCTCCGCCGCAAGGCGCTGGCGGGCGAAGCGATCACCGATCCGCTGGCGGACAAGCTGGCGGCCGCCGCATCGGGGAACGATCCCGTCGCCGCCGTGCTGGCGATCCGCCAGGTGTTCCCGCAGCGGCTGGCCGAGGACGCGCGCTACGCCGCCGCGGTGGCAGACACCTTCGCGATGCTGGACGGGGGCAGGACGGACGCGCTGCTCGCGCTCTAAAGTCTGCCAATTTCTGGCGGAGTCGGCACCGGACCGAATCCAGGCCGCCCCGATCAGATCGCCCGGGGGCCGTCCGTGCCCAGCAGGTGCGTGCAGAGCTGCTTCTCCGGCGAATCGTCCGGCTCCAGCGCCGCCACCGTCACCCAGCCGGCCGCGCGCAGCTCCGCGCCCGTCTCCGCTGGCGTGCCCAGCGGCAGGAACAGCCGCCGCCGCTCCCCCATCGCCAGCCCGGCATCCAGGATGCGATCGGCATAGAGCGAGAAGCCCACCGCCGGCTCCTCGCGCCCGTCCTCGTGCATGATGGCATAGGCGCCGCCACGGCCGATCTCGTCGCGCACGCCGTCCGCGAACAGCGAGAAGCCGATCCAGCTCTGATATTCGAAACCGTGCCGCTCGGTCGGGTCCAGCGTCAGCGCCGCCGCGCCGCCCAGGCTGTCCGCCACCGCCGCCAGCCCGTCCAGCCTGCTGGCCAGCGCATTGCCCGCGTCGATCGCGCGCAGCCGCGCCATGGCGGGCGCGAACGGCCCGGCCGCCTCGATCAGCGGCAGATAGCGCGCGTCGATCGCCGCGACGGCGCCCGCGTCCTTGGCGTCCAGCCGGTCGCGCAGCGCCGCCAGCGACGCGCCGTCCAGCGCACCCGCCGCCAGCGTATCGACCAGATCGGGCAGCGTGAAATCCACCTTGATGCCGCTAAGGCCTGCCGCTGCCAGCGCCTCGATGGCGACGCGAACGATTTCCGCCACCGCGCCGACGCTGTCGAGCCCGATCAGCTCGGCGCCCATCTGGCGCATCGCGCGCTCCGGATGCAGCTCCGACGCGCGCAGCTTCAGCACCGGTCCGGCATAGGAAAGCCGCACGGGGCGCGGGTGATGCCCCATCCGCGTCACCGCGATCCGGCCCACCTGCGCGGTGATATCCGGCCGGATCGCCAGCGTGCGCTGCGACACCGGATCGACGAATCGCACCGCGTTGCGCATCCCGCCCGCCTTCAGCCGCGATGCGAGCGCATCGCCGAATTCGGCCAGCGGCGGATCGACCCGCTCATAGCCATAGAGGCGCGCATGCCCCAGCACGCGCGCCTCCAGCGCCGCCGCGGCATCGGCCAGCGGCGGCAATCGATCGTGGAATCCCTCTGGCAACAGGCCGGTCATGGAGTGACCCCTAGCGTTTGTTTCGGCGACGCCGCAACGGCGCCGGCGCCGGCACTGGCCCGCTCCCCCGCCCGGCCACCCATCGGCAGTATCCTGTGGGTGGCCGGGCGGGGGAGCGGGCCGGTGCCGCTTCGGCGAAGCTGGAAGCGTCCCTAGCCAAGCCGTCATCCCGGCGAAAGCCGGGATGACGCGCCGGCGATGTCAGAACTTCAGCGCCATCACCGTCTTCACCCCGGGCAGCGCGCGGACCGCGGCCACCAGATCGGGACCGACAGGATCGTCGACCGAGAGCAGCAGCACCGCCTCGCCCCCGGCCGACTGGCGGCCCAGGTGGAAGGTGCCGATGTTCACGCCCGCCTCGCCCAGCGCGGTGCCCAGGCGGCCGATGAAGCCGGGGGCGTCCTCGTTGACGATATAAAGCATGTCGCCCGCCAGATCGGCCTCGACCTTCACGCCGAACAGCTCGACGAGGCGCGGCGCGGCATCGCCGAACAGCGTGCCCGCCACCGAACGCTCACCCGCGCCGGTCTTCACCGATACGCGGATCAGCGAGTGATAATCGCCCTCGCGCTCGGTGCGGATCTCGCGCACCTCCATCCCGCGCTCCTTCGCCAGGAAGGGGGCGTTGACCATGTTCACCGTATCCGAATGGACGCGCAGGAACCCGGCCAGCACCGCGCTTACGATCGGCTTCTGGTTCAGCTCGGCCGCCGCGCCCTCGCTGTGGATCGAGACGCGCGCGATGCCGCCATGGGCAAGCTGGCCCACCAGGCTGCCCAGCTTTTCCGCCAGCGCCATATAGGGCTTCAGCCGCGGCGCCTCTTCGGCCGACAGGCTCGGCACGTTGAGCGCGTTGGTGATGCCGCCGGTGGTCAGATAGTCGGCCATCTGCTCGGCGATCTGGATCGCCACGTTCACCTGCGCCTCGGTGGTCGACGCGCCCAGGTGCGGGGTGGAGATGAAGTTGGGCGTGCCGAACAGCGGATGCTCCTTGGCGGGCTCCACCGCGAACACGTCGAGCGCGGCGCCGGCGACATGGCCCGATTCCAGCCCCTTCTTCAGGGCCGCCTCGTCGATCAGCCCGCCGCGCGCGCAGTTGATGATGCGCACGCCCTTCTTGGTCTTGGCCAGGTTCTCCGCGCTCAGGATGTTGCGCGTCTGATCGGTCAGCGGCGTGTGGAGCGTGATGAAGTCGGCGCGGGCCAGGAGCTGGTCCAGCTCCACCTTCTCCACGCCCATCTCCAGCGCGCGCTCGGGCGTCAGGAACGGATCATAGGCTACCACCTTCATCCTGAGCCCCAGCGCGCGATCGGCGACGATCGAGCCGATGTTGCCCGCGCCGATCAGGCCCAGCGTCTTCGCGGTCAGCTCGACGCCCATGAAGCGGTTCTTCTCCCACTTGCCCGCCTGGGTGGAGGCATCCGCCTCCGGAAGCTGGCGGGCGAGCGCGAACATCAGCGCGATGGCGTGTTCGGCGGTGGTGATCGAATTGCCGAACGGGGTGTTCATCACCACCACGCCCTTGGCCGATGCGGCCGGGATATCGACATTGTCCACGCCGATCCCGGCGCGGCCCACCACCTTCAGGTTGGTCGCGGCCTCCAGTATCTCCTTGGTCACCTTGGTCGAGCTGCGGATGGCCAGGCCGTCATATTTACCGATGATCGCCATCAGCTCTTCGGGCGTCTTGCCGGTGATCTCGTCCACCTCGACCCCGCGGTTGCGGAAGATCTGGGCGGCGAGCGGGTCCATCTTGTCGGAAATCAGTACCTTGGGCATTTCAATTCTCCCTCTCCCCCTTCAGGGGAGCGGCCGGGGAAAGCGCCCCGGCCCTGTCGATGTTCGGATCGGCGGAGAGGGCCTTCCCTCTCCCGGCCCCTCCCCCGGAGGGGAGCGGGCCAAAGGGTCAGCCAGCCTTCACGGCCGCATAGGCCCAGTCGAGCCAGGGACCGAGCGCCTCGATATCGGCGGTCTCGACCGTCGCGCCGCACCAGATGCGCAGCCCCGGCGGGGCATCGCGATATCCGGCGACGTCATAGGCCGCGCCTTCCTTCTCGAGCAGCCCGGCGAACTTCTTGATGAAGCCCTCGTCGGCGCCCGCGACGGACAGGCACACGCTGGTCTTCGACCGGCTGGCCGGATCGGCGGCGAGGTGGCTGAGCCAGTCGCGCGCCTCCACGATCCGGTCGAGCGCGGCGGCATTGGCGTCCGATCGCGCGATCAGGCCTTCCGGCCCGCCCAGCGACTTCGCCCATTCGAGCGCGAAGATCGCGTCCTCCACCGCCAGCATCGACGGGGTGTTGATCGTCTCGCCCTTGAACACGGCCTCGGCCAGCGCGCCCTTCGACATCAGGCGGAACACCTTGGGCAGCGGCCAGGCCGGCGTATGGCTGGCCAGCCGCTCGACCGCGCGCGGGCCGAGGATCAGCACGCCATGGCCGCCCTCGCCCCCCAGCACCTTCTGCCACGAGAAGGTGGCGACATCGATCTTGTCCCACGGAATGTCATAGGCGAACACGGCAGAGGTGGCGTCGGCGAAGCTCAGCCCCTCGCGATCGGCGGGGATCCATTCGCCGTCGGGCACGCGCACGCCGCTGGTGGTGCCGTTCCAGGTGAACAGCACGTCGTTGCTCCAGTCGACCTGCGACAGATCGGGCAGTTCGCCGTAACCGGCGCGGATCACCGTGGGATCGAGCTTGAGCTGCTTGGCGGCATCGGTGACCCAACCTTCACCGAAGCTCTCCCACGCCAGCGTGGTGACCGGGCGGGCGCCCAGCATCGTCCACATCGCCATCTCGAATGCGCCGGTATCCGAACCGGGGACGATGCCGATGCGATGCGTATCGGGCAGCGCGAGCATCTCGCGCATCAGATCGATGCAATATTGCAGCCGGTTCTTGCCGAGCTTCGAGCGGTGCGAGCGGCCGAGCGACTCGGTGGCGAGCTTCTCGGGCGACCAGCCCGGGGGCTTCGCGCAGGGACCGGAGGAAAAGAAGGGGCGCGCCGGAAGGGTGGCAGGCTTGGCAGGCGCAACGGCGCCCGCGGCAGTAAGTTCAGTCATGTCAGACTCTCCTTGCAGAGAGCACGCGCGGCGTTGGGACCGCGTGGCCCGTCGACCGAACTAGCGACGGCGCCGGCAAAGTCAATCGCGGCCTTGGCGGCGCCCGTTCAAACGTCGCGGCCGGCACGGCGTTGGCAATTCGTTAACCATGTTCGCCTAGCCTCGGCGCATGCGAAACTGGCGCCGGATGATCGCGGCCGCGCTGATCGGCCTTACCCTTTCGGGCTGCTTCGGCGGCGGCGACCGGGCCGCGCCGCGGCCTGCGCCCTTCCCCATCCGCGAACGCCCCGGCGGACCCGTGACGCTGGATCTTCCGCCCAGCGCCGAGACTCAGCAATGCTTCACCGATCTGGTGCGCGCGGACGTCCGCTACACGCCGGTTCCCGATCGCGACTATGGCAGCGGCTGCATCGTCGCCGGGGCGGTCTCGCTCAACGATATCGGCGTGCCGGTGACGGGGCTGAAGGAGATGCGCTGCCCGCTGGCGCGCGCCTTTACCGCTTGGGTGCGCCACGCCGTCGCGCCCGCCGCGTGGCAGGTGCTGGGCAGCCGGCTGGTGCGCGTCGAGACCTATGGCACCTATGCCTGCCGCGGCGTGGTGGGCCGCGGGGCACAGGGCGCCGCCAAGCTTTCCGAACATGGCCGCGGCAACGCGGTGGACGTCTCCGCCTTCGTCCTGGCCGACGGGCGCAGGATCACGATCGAGACGGGATGGGGATCGCCGGACCTTCAGATCCGCGCCTTCCTCCAGACCATCCACAAGTCCGCGTGCCGCCGGTTCCAGACCGTGCTGAGCCCCGATTACAACGCGGCGCATTACAACCACCTGCACCTGGACATGGGCACCGGCCCCTTCTGCCGCTGAACCGCCGCCGGGTGCCCGCCATTTCCTATATCGCGCAGATGATCTAAGCCCGGACGAATGACCGACGAAACGCATGTACCTTCGCGCGTATTCCGCCCCGCGAAGCAGGACGCCGAGAGCGTCAAGGATATCAGCAGCTCGCCCCAGACCGAGCATCCGGCCTATCGCCTCGCCTTCCAGGACATGGATTTCCTGCTGCGCGAGGATCTGCGCCCGGTGCGCTTCCAGCTCGAACTGCTCAAGCCGCAGCTCCTGCTGGACGAGGCGAACATCGCGTCGACTTTCGTCTTCTATGGCTCCGCGCGGATTCCGGAACCCGGCAAGGCGGTCGCGCTGCGCGCGCTGGCCGACGATGACCAGTCGAAGCGGATCGCCGAGCGGCTGATCGCCAAATCGAAATATTACGATGTCGCGCGCGAGCTGGCGCGGATGACGAGCAACTTCCCGCTCGACGAATCGGGGAAGAAGCATTTCGTGGTCTGCTCCGGCGGCGGCCCTTCGATCATGGAGGCGGCGAACCGCGGCGCGGCGGATGTCGGCGCCGAATCGGTGGGGCTGAACATCGTTCTGCCGCACGAACAGGCGCCCAACCCCTATGTCACCCCCGGGCTGAGCATGCAGTTCCACTATTTCGCGCTGCGCAAGATGCACTTCCTGCTCCATGCGCGCGCGGTGGCGGTGTTCCCCGGCGGCTTCGGCACGTTTGACGAGGCGTTCGAGCTGCTGACGCTTATCCAGACCGGCAAGGTCAGCCCGATCCCGGTGCTGTTCTATGGCAAGGAATTCTGGAGCCGCGTCGTCAATTTCGAGGCGCTGTGCGAGGAAGGCGTGATCAGCCCGCGCGACCTGAACCTGTTCCACTTCTGCGAGGGAGCGGAGGAAGGCTGGGAGATCGTGCAGGATTTCTGGCGCGGCAAGACACCGCGGACCAGCGGCCGGGCCTGACGGCGGCCTGGAGGCTGCTTCGAGGCCGGATGCAAAAAGGGCCGGGCCAATGCGGCCCGGCCCTTTTTTGCCGGATCAGCGAATCGCTTCGCGGATCAGTGCGCGGCCGGCGCCGCGGCGTTGCCTTCCGCCGGAGCGGCGGCATTGCCCTCTGCCGCGGCGGCCGCAGGAGCCGCATCGGCGGCCGGAAGCGGCAGGTTCGAGCCCTGGGCGTTGAGATAGGCGATCACGTTCGCGCGCGCCTGGGCATCGGCGATGCCGGCGAAGGTCATCTTGGTGCCGGGGGCATATTTGCGCGGGCTGGTGAGCCACTCGTCCAGCGCCTCGAACGTCCAGTTGCCCGGAACGCCCTTCAGCGCGTCCGAATAGGCGAAGCCGGCGACATGGCCGTGCGCCTTGCCCACGCTGGCGTAGAGGTTCGGGCCGATGCCGTTGGCGCCGCCCTGGTTGATCGTGTGACAGGCGGTGCACTGCTTGAACACCGTCTCGCCCTTGGCGACGTCGGCCGAGGCCAGGCGCACCGCGATCGGCGCCACGGCGGCCGCGCCGCCGCCCTCGCCGCCTGATTCGACACCCTCGATCGGGTAACCCATCTTCTCCGGACGCTCCGACTTGAAGACGATGCCGCTCACGATCGAAAGCCCGAGCGCCACAATGCCACCCGCCAGAGCCCAGCCCGCGAACGTATTCGAACGATCATCCATTTCCAGCGATGCCCCAGAAGAAAAGACGTGCCCCCTTAGTACCGCCTTCGACGCATCGCAAGCTAGGGTTGCCCACGATCGCGCACCCGGCTAGCGCGCGCCCACCATGGAGAACTTCGCCGCCCCGGCACGCCCGATCGTCGCCGCCATGACCGCCGCCGCCGCCGCCCATCCGGAGCGCGCGGTCGCCTTTCAGGGCGCGCCCGGCGCCAATTCGCACGTCGCGGCGCTCCAGGCCTTTCCCGACGGGCTGCCGCTGCCCTGCTTCAGCTTCGAGGACGCGATCGACGCGGTGAAGGAAGGCGCGGCCGATTGCGCGATCATCCCGATCGAGAATTCGCTGCACGGCCGCGTGGCGGACATCCATTTCCTGTTGCCCGAATCGGGGCTGGTGATCACCGGCGAGCATTTCCTGCCGATCAAATATGAGCTCGCCGCCACCGGCACGCTGGATCAGGTGAAGGAGGCGATGAGCCACACCCAGGCGCTGGGCCAGTGCCGCAACTGGCTGAAGGCGCACGGCATCATGCCGGTGGCCTATCCCGACACGGCGGGCGCCGGCGCGGTGGTGGCCGAGATGGCGAATCCGGAAGTCGCGGCGCTGGTGCCGCCGGGCGCGGGCAAGCTCTATGGCCTGAACGTGCTGGCTTCGGGGCTGGCCGACGCCGAGCACAACATGACGCGATTCGTGGTGCTGGCCCGATCCGCGCCGGAACGCCCGCGCACCGGGCCGCAGATGACCACCTTCATCTTCGAGGTGCGCAACGTGCCCGCCGCGCTCTACAAGGCGCTCGGCTGCTTCGCCACCAACGGCGTGAACATGACCAAGCTGGAAAGCTATCAGCGCGGCGGCAGCTTCGCGGCGACCGAATTCTACGCGGACATCGTCGGCCACCCGGACGACCCCAATGTGGCCGAGGCGCTGCGCGAGCTGCAGTTCCACGCCAAGCACGTCCGCGTGCTGGGCACCTATCCCCAGGCGCGCAAGCGGGGCTGAGCCCGAAGCCGCGTCCGCCGGATCAGCCCGGCACGTTGCGGCAGATGCCCAGCATTTCCATCAGGCCGTCCATCGCCTTCACGTCGCCGAACACGGCGTTGTCGATGCCGGAAAGCAGCGCGGGTGCCTCCCGCTCGAACTGGCCGTGCATGGCATCCAGATTGCCGTTGCGTTCGAAATGGACGTCCATCACGCGCGACGACCAGGCGCTGGCGGTGCGGCCGGTGGCCTCCTCGCTCACCGCCGCGGGCAGTGCGGCCAGCAGCGCCGCGCTGGGCACGCCGTCCGAAATCGCGCGGCGCCACTGATCCCAGTAGAGCGCGCAGCGTGTCTCCTCGCCTATCGTCTGCGGCGTGACGCCGGCGCCGGCGCCGCGATCGAAGGCCGCGGTTCCCGCCCGGCCCAGCGCCGCGGCGTCCTGCACGGCCGGAAACGGCAGCGCGGCGGCGATCAGGGCAGCGAACAGCACGGTCATCGCGCATCCTCGTCAAGCCGCGGCGCCTCCGCTGACTCGTCCTGCTCCGCCATCCAGGTCCTCAGCAGCGTGTGGGCGATGGCGAAGGGCGGGGGCGGCAGGAACGGCGCGGGTTCGCCCGCGAAGCTGGCGCGGACCTCGTCGCGCGTCACCCAGATCACGTCCTCCAGCTCGGTCGTGTCGATGTCGAGCGCGTCGCCCTGCGCCGCGCCGATGCAGGCGATCATCAGCGACGAGGGAAAGGGCCAGGGCTGGCTGGCGATATAGCGCACCGTTTCCGGCGCCACCCGCACGCCCGATTCCTCCAGCGTCTCGCGCGCAACCGCCTCCTCGATCGATTCGCCGGGCTCGACGAAGCCCGCCAGCGCCGAATAGCGGCCCGGCGGCCAGCCGCGTCCGCGGCCCAGCAGCGCGCGACCCCGAAACTCGGCCAGCATGATGACGACGGGGTCGGTGCGCGGAAAATGCTCGGACGAACAGGCGGGGCAGCGGCGGCCCCAGCCGGCCTTGAACGGCGCAGTCGGGGTGCCGCATTGCGCGCAGAAACGGTGCCGCATGTGCCAGTCCACCACGCTGCGGGCACCGGCATAGAGCGCGGCCTCCGCAACCGGAAGCGCCGCCAGCGCCGCGAAGATCGCCGGGTTGCGCCCCTTCACCGGGGGCTCTGCCGGATCGGCCGCGGCGAAGCACGGCACACCTTCGTCCAGGCCCAGGAACACCACCTCCCCGCCCGCCGGGGCATCGGCGAGCGGCCCCCACGCGAGGTGCCCGTCCGCGATCTCCGGATCCAGGTTGCGCCAGCGCAGCAGCCGCGCGCGCGGATCGGCCATCACCGCCGCCAGCGCTTCCGGATCGGCGCGGACGCGATCGGCGCGATCGATTGTCGCGCCCGTGAAGCCGGGACTCACCGGGCCAGGTCGGCGTAGACCGCCTTCGACACGTCTGTGCGGACCGGATAGCGGGTGTCGGGGAAGTAATTGACCATCACCGTGCCGCGCACGCCACGCACCGGATCGACCCAGCCGAGCGTTCCCGCCGCGCCGGCCCAGCCGAAGGTGCCCTTGCCCGGCCCGTCAGGCGCATCGGCAAGATAGACCGACCCGCCCGCACCGAAGCCGAGCGGCGCGCCCAGCCCCGAGAGCGCCTGAAGGCCCGCGGTATCGGTGCCCGGGGGCAGCAGGTTCGACATCGCGAGCTTCACAGTCTCCGGCTTCAGCACGCGCACGCCATCCAGGTCGCCGCCGTTCTGGAGCATCGCCAGGAACCGGTCATAGTCGCGCGCCGAGGAGACCAGCCCGGCGCCGCCATAGGGGAAGCTGGGCGGGGTGAGCCACACCGATGTAGCGCCCGGATCGATCGGCAGGCGCGTTTCGCCCAGCCAGGTATAGTTGGTCGCCAGCCGCCCCTTTTCGGACGCGGGCACCGTGAACCAGGTCGAGCTCATGTCGAGCGGGCGGAACAGCCGGGTTTCGAGGAAGGTATCGAACCGCATTCCGCTGGCCACCTCGATCACGCGGCCGAGCAGGTCGAGCGCGATCGAATAGCTCCATTTGTCGCCCGGATCGGCGATCAGCGGCAGCGTCGCCACGCGATCGGCGAACTCGGCCAGGCTGGCGGGGCGCACCGGCCGCGCCGTCGCCTCCAGCGCCGTGTTGAGCGCGCCGGGGGTGATGCCCAGCCGGTTGTATTCAGCCAGCAGCGGCCCGGTGGTGATGATGTTGTAGCCCAGCCCCGCGGTGTGAGTGAGCAGGTGGCGCACCGTGATCTCGCGCTTGGCCGGGCGGCTGGTCAGGTCCTTGGCCGGATCGACCAGCACCTTCATGTTCTTGAACGCCGGGATGAAGTCCGAAATCGGCTGATCGAGCTTCAGCTTGCCTTCCTGGACCAGGATCATCGCGGCGATGCCGGTGACCGGCTTGGTCATCGAATAGACGCGCCACAGGCTGTTCTCGTCGGCGCGCGGGGCTCCCGCATCGGCGGCGATGGCGCCATAGGTGAGATAGTCGGGCGACTCGCCCTTGCGGCCGATCGCCACCACCGCGCCGGGAATCTTGCCGCTGGTGACATAGGCCGATGCCGCCGCCGCCGTGGCGGGCCAGGGGCCGCCGGTTTCCGCCTGTACGGCCACCGCCTGGGCATTGGCGGGCGCAGGATGCCACAGCGGTGTGCCCGCCGCGATTCCCGCCGTCGCCACGCCGGCCAGCGCCAGCCGCACCCAGTTCCGCTTGATCATCGCCCTCTCCCCAACGCCTTCGCCGCCTTGGCGAACAGCGTGGGCAGGCCCGCATCGCCGATCGCCGCCACGGGCCACCACTCGCCCGTAACCTGCCCTGAATGCTCCGCGATTGTGGCAGTCGCAAGCGCGCAATCGAGCCGGAAATGGGTGAAGCCGTGCGAAACGCCCGCCCCGGCAATGCGCCAGTCCGCATCGAACGGCGCGTCGGCCAGCCCGGGCGGCGAATCGGTCCAGGGGCCGGTGGGCAGCGCGCGCATGCCGCCGAGCAGCCCCTTGGCCGGGCGGCGCACGAGCAGGACATGCCCGTCGCGCTCTGCCCAGAAGATCGTGCCGTGCCGCAGCGGCCGATCCGGCTTGCGCGCCTTCAGCGGGAACCGTTCCGGCGCCCCGCCCGCGAACCCCGCGCAGGCGCGGCGCAGCGGACAGGCCAGGCAGGCGGGCGCGCGCGCGGTGCAGACCGTGGCGCCCAGATCCATCATCGCCTGGGCGAAATCGCCAGCGCGCTCCTGCGGCGTGATCGAATCGGCCAGCGCATGGATGCGCGGCTTGGCGCCCGGCAGCGCCTCTTCCAGCGCGAACAGCCGCGCGACGACCCGCTCGACATTGGCATCGACCACCACCGCGCGGCGGCCGAAGGCGATGGCGGCGATCGCCGCCGCGGTATAGCCGCCGATGCCGGGCAGCGTGCGCAACTCCGCCTCGCTGTCCGGCAGCGCGCCGCGCTGCGCCACCTCCCGCGCGCAGGCCAGCAGGTTGCGCGCACGGGCATAATAGCCGAGCCCCGCCCAGGCCGACATCAGATCGGCGTCGTCCGCCGCCGCCAGGCTTTCGAAATCGGGCCAGCGCGCCGTGAACCGCTCGAAATAGGGGATCACCGTGGCGACCTGGGTCTGCTGGAGCATCACCTCTGACAGCCAGGTGCGATAGGGTCCGGGCGCGCTGCGCCACGGCAGCGTGCGGGCATTGGCATCGTACCAGCTCAGAAGCGCTGCGGAGATGTTGTCGGGCACAGGCCCCTATGGCATGGACCGGATGGAATGACGAAGCCTCCGCGCACCACCACCCGCAAGCCGAAGGCCGAGGCCCAGCGCGCCAACCGCGCCCGCCCGGTTTCCGAGCTGCTGCCCAGCGTCGGCCGCGCGGCGTTCCGCCGTTTCGGCTTCGTCCAGCATTCGGTGGTGAGCCGCTGGGGCGAGATCGTCGGCGATCGCTATGCCGCCGTTTCCGCGCCCGAGGCGATCCGCTTCCCGCGCGGCCAGCGCGACTCGGGGGTGCTCCACCTGGTCGTCAGCGGCGCGCACGGCACGATGCTGCAGCATGTGGCGCCTGAGATCGTCGAACGGGTCAACCGCTTCTTCGGCTATCCCGCGGTGGCGCGGCTGGCGATCCGCCAGGGCGATGTGAAGCGCCCCGGCCGCGCCGTCGCTCCCCCCGCGCCCGATCACGTGCCCGACGAGCTGGGCGAGAGCCTGCGCGGCATCGCCGATCCGGAGCTGAAGGCCGTGCTCGAATCGCTTGCGGCGGGCGTTGCGGCGCAATCGGGCATTCCCAAGATCGGAAAGATCAGTTGATGCGTCCCCTGCATGCCCTTCTCGCCCCGTTCGCGCTGCTGGGGCTGGCCGCTGCCGGGCCTGCCACGCCCCCCGCTGCCGCGCCGGCGGCGCAGAAGGTGGATTGGGTGCGCGTGGTGGCGCGCGTGCCGGGCGGCGGCGTGCGCCAGGGCAATCCCAACGCGCCGGTGAAGCTGGTGGAATATGGATCGCGAAGCTGCCCCACCTGCGGCCGCTTCGCGCAGGAAGGCGTGGGGCCGCTGCGCGCCAACTATATCGCCACCGGCAAGGTGAGCTATGAATTCCGCGACTATCCGGTGCATCCGCAGGATCCGGCGGGCGCGATCCTGGGCCGCTGCACCACCGATGCCGGCTTCTTCCCGGTGCTCGACGCCTTCTACGCCGAGCAGCAGCGGCTGAACGCCAACGCCGAATCGGCCACCGACGCGGAACTGGCTCCGCTGGCCGACGCGCCGCTGACCAGGGTCCAGGCGTTCTGGGCGCGCAAGGCCGGCTATATCGACCTGCTCCAGCGCAAGGGGATGAGCGCCGCGCGCATCCAGGCGTGCCTCAACGATCCGGCCAACATCCGTTCGTTCGGCACGCTGATCGAAACCGCGCGCAGCCAGGGCGTGAACAGCACGCCGACCTTTTTCGTGAACGGCAACCGGCTCGACGGCATCTACCTCTGGGCGCAGCTTGAGCCCGTGCTCAAAGGCTATGGCGGATGACCGCCGCATCGAATCCAACGGAGAGCTGAAATGCGTGTAGCGCTTGCCCTGATTCCCCTGATGATCCTGGCCGGCTGCGGCGGCGGCAGCAGCGACGGCAACGTCACCGCGCCGCCCGTGGCCAACATCGCTCCGCCCGCCGGCAAGCAATGGGTGGACGTGGTGACCCCCACGCCCGAGGGCGGGATGATCCAGGGCAATCCCGAAGCGCCGATCAAGCTGGTGGAATATGGATCGCGAAGCTGCCCGGCGTGCCGCGCCTTCGCGCTGACCGGCATGGCGCCGCTGCGCGAGAAGTACGTCTCCACCGGCCGGGTGAGCTATGAGTTCCGCGAGTTCTTCGTCCACCCGCAGGATCTGGGCATCGCGCTTGTCGGCCGCTGCGTTTCGAACGAGGCGTTCTTCCCGGTGCTCGACGCGATGTACGAGCAGCAGGACGTGCTGAGCGCCAAGGCCGAAGAGGTGTACCGCTCGCTCGATCCCGCGGCCGCGCCGCTCACGCTGGCGGCCCAATGGGCGCACGGCCTCGGCTATGTGAACCTGATCAAGCAGATGGGCGTCAGCGAGGACAAGGCCAACGCCTGTCTGAGCGACCAGAAGTCGCTGGAGACCATCTCCAAGCACATCGAGGCCGCCACCGCCAAGGGCGTGAGCGGCACGCCGACCTTCTTCATCAACGACCGGCAGCAGGAAGGCGCCGGATCGTGGCCCGCGATCGAGCAGCGGCTGCAGGCGGCCGGGGCGCGATAGGCCACGGCGCGCGCGGGCGCAGGCGATGCAAATCAAGCGGCTGAGGCTGACCGGCTTCAAGAGCTTCGTCGATCCCGCCGACCTGCGCATCGAGCCGGGGCTGACGGGCATCGTCGGCCCCAACGGCTGCGGCAAATCGAACCTGCTCGAAGCGCTACGCTGGACGATGGGCGAGAACAGCCCGAAATCGATGCGCGGCGCCGGCATGGAGGATGTGATCTTCGCCGGCACGGCGACGCGCCCCGCGCGCGACTTCGCCGAAGTGTCGATCCTGGCCGAGCGGATGGGCGGCGAGGATGACAGCGAGCTGGAGGTCGTGCGCCGGATCGAACGCGGCGCCGGTTCCGCCTATCGCATCAACGGGCGCGACGTGCGCGCCAAGGATGTGGCGCTGCTGTTCGCCGATTCGGCCACCGGCGCGCACAGCCCCGCGCTGGTGAGCCAGGGGCGCATCGGCGCGATCATCCAGGCCAAGCCCGGCGAGCGCCGCGCGATGCTGGAGGAGGCTGCCGGCATCGCCGGGCTGCACGTCCGCCGCAAGGATGCCGAGCAGAAGCTGCGCGCGACAGAAGCGAACCTGACCCGGCTCGACGAACTGATCCTGGACCAGGAGAATCGCGCCGCCGCGCTGAAGCGCCAGGCCCGCCAGGCCGAGCGCTACCGCGAGCTTTCCGACCGGATCCGCACCGCCGAGGCGCGGATGATCTTCGCCCGCTGGCGCGATGCCGCGGCCGCCGCCGACGCGGCCCGGCGCGAGGCACAGGCGGCCGAGGCGCAGGTGAGCGAGCGCACCGCCGCGCACGATGCCGCCGCCGCGGCCCAGCAATCCGCGGCCGAAACGCTGGCCGCCGCCCGCGCCGAGGCGCTTCGCATCCGCGACCGCGCGACCGAGGCGATGCACCGGCTGGCAACGCTGCGCAGCGACCGCGCGTCCGTGGAGCGGCGGATCGGCGAGCTGCGCGCCTCCGCGCTGCGGCTGGCCGAGGACAAGGGGCGCGAGGGCGCGCTGGCCCGCGACGCCGCCGAGGCGCTGGCGCGGCTGGAGGAGGAAAGCGCCGCGCTGGACCGGCGCATCGCGGATTCGCAGGCGCGCATGCCCCAGCTCGACACCGCGCTGGCCGAGGCCGAACGCGCCGCGCGCGATGCCGAGGTGGCGCTGGCCCAGGCGCTGGCGGCGCAGGCGAGCGAGGCGGCCGAGGCGCGCGTGGCAGAGGCCGCGCTGAACGCCGCACGGACGCGGGTGGAGCGCGCCGACCGCGATCAGGCGCGTGTCGAGGCCGAGCTGCGCGCGCTGCCGGATGCCGATCCGCTCCGCGCCGAAAAGACCCGTGCCGCCCAGGCGCGCGAACAGGCGCTGCACCAGGCAGAGACCGCGCGCACCGGGCTGGCCCGCGCCGACGCCGCGGAGCGATCGGCGATCGAATCGCGTGATCGCGCCCAATCCGCACGCGCCGCCGCCCATGCCGAACTGGCCCAGCTCGACAGCGAGGCCGCCGCGCTGGCCAAGGCCACCCGGCCCAGCGGCAAGGATCGGCTGCTCGACAAGCTGGACGTCGATGCGGGCTATGAGCGCGCGCTGGCCGCCGCGCTGGGCGACGATCTGGAGGCCGGGCTGGACCCGCACGACGAGCGCCACTGGGCGGGCGCCGCGCCGCAGCCGGGCGATCCCCCGGCCCCCGCGGGCGCCAGCGCGCTTGCCGAGCATGTCCGCGCGCCCGATGCGCTGGCCCGGCGGCTGGCGCAGGTGCTGGTGGCCGAGAGCGACAGCGGCCAGCCGCTCGCGGCGGGCCAGCGGCTGGTGACGCTGGCGGGCGTGCTGCGGCGCTGGGACGGCTATGTCGCGCGATCGGGCGGCGCGGCGGCGGCCGAGCGGCTGGAGCGCGTCAATCGGCTGAACGCGATCGAGAAGGCGCGGCCCGCCGCCGTGCGTGCGGTGGACGCGGCCGACGCGGAGCTGGCGCGGATCGACGCCGACATCGCCGAGGCCCGCCGCGCCGCTGCCGACGCCCGCCGCGTGCTGGAACATGCCGAAACCGCCGGGCGCGATGCCGCGCGTGCCGAGGACCGCGCGACCGGGCAGCTCGAGCGGCTCGACGCGCAGCGCGCCGACCTGGAGGCGCGCCGCGCGCGCGTGGACGCCGAGCGCGACGAGGCGGCCGGCGAACTGACCCGTGCCGAAGCCGCCAAGGCCGCGCTGCCCGACGGCAGCGAGACGCGCGCGCGCGTCTCCGCGCTCAATGCCGAGGCCGAGGCCCGCCGCACCGCCACCGCCGCCGCCCGCGCCGAGCGCGGCGGGCTGGAGCGCGAGATCGCGTCGGCGCGCGAACGGCTGGCCGCCGCGGGCGCCGAGAGCCGGAGCTGGAAGACCCGCGCGGGCGAGGCCGCACGCCGCATCGCCGAGATGGACAAGCGCGCGCAGGAGCTTTCCGACGAGGCCGATTCGCTGAGCGGCCGCCCCGCCCAGCTCGACGCCGCGATCGCCGAGGCCGAGCGCGAGAGCGAGGGCGCACGCAGCGAATCCGCCGCCGCCCAGGCCGCCGAGGCCGCCGCCGAAGCCGCGCTGCGCGGCACCGAGGCCGCCGTGCGCGCCGCCGCAGAGGCGCTGGCCCAGGCCCGCGAGCATCGCGCCGGCGCCACCGCGCGCGCCGAGAATCAGGACGCGCGGCGGATCGAGATGGGCCGCCTGTCGGGCGAGCGTTTCGAATGTCCCCCGCCGCTGCTGCCCGAACGCGCGGGCTTCAAGGAAGACACGGTGCGCGAGCCCGGCGACGAATCGGCCGCGCACGACCGGCTGATCGCCGAGCGCGAGCGGATCGGCCCGGTGAACCTGGTGGCCGAGACCGAACTGGCCGAGCTGATGTCCGCCGCGGAGGGCAATGCCCGCGAGCGCGACGAGCTGGTGCAGGCCGTCCACCGGCTGCGCGGCAGCATCGGCACGCTGAACCGCGAGGGGCGGCTGCGGTTGCTGGCCGCGTTCGAGGCGGTGGACCAGCATTTCCGCCGGCTGTTCACCACGCTGTTCAACGGCGGCCAGGCGCATCTGGAGCTGGTTGATTCGGACGATCCGCTGGAGGCCGGGCTGGAGATCATGGCCCAGCCGCCGGGCAAGAAGCTGCAATCGCTCACGCTGCTTTCGGGCGGCGAGCAGGCGCTGACCGCCGTCGCGCTGATCTTCGCGCTGTTCCTCACCAATCCCGCGCCGATCTGCGTGCTGGACGAGGTCGACGCGCCGCTCGACGACGCCAATATCGAGCGTTTCTGCGACCTGCTCGACCGGATGACTCAAGAAACCGCGACGCGATACCTGATCGTCACCCACAACGCCGCGACGATGAGCCGCATGCACCGGCTGTTCGGCGTGACCATGGTGGAACAGGGCGTCAGCCGCCTGGTCAGCGTCGATCTGGGCGGGGCGGAGCGGCTGCTGGCCGCCGAATAGCCGGAAGGGAGCGAGAGGATGACCCGACTGACCTGGTTCGCCGCGCTGGCCGCACCGGTGCTGATCGCCGCGCAGGGCGCGCCCGTGCTGGTAACCGGCCGGGTGACCAGCGGCGCGGGAACGCCCGAAGCCGGCGTGACCGTGCGGATCGAGCGGCTGGACGTGAGCACCACCACCGGCATCGACGGCAGCTACCGGCTGAAACTGCCGGGCGGCTATATCCCTGCCGGTGCGACGCTGACGATCACCGCGGCGCGCGACGGGCTGAAGCCGGGCAGCGCATCGCTGCGCATCACGCCCGCGCCAAGGCTGGAGCAGGATTTCGTGCTGGAACGCACCACCGCCGCGGATTGAGCGCCGCCGCAACGAATCCTGGGGCTCGCACGTTGTCGATGCCAGGCAAGGTGCCGTCAGGGAGGTGTGGCGATGGCGGGGTTCGGCGGATTCTGGGGTGCGATTGCCGTGGCCGGGCTGGTGGCTGCGCCGTTGGCATTGGCGCAGGACGGACGCGGCAAGGAGCGGCAGGAGGCCCCCGTACCGTCGAAGGACAAGAAGGATAAGGACCCGAAGGAACGGGACGCGAAAGACCCCAAGGACGCCCGGGACAGCCGCACCACCGGCGAAGTGGCCGAGGATATCGCCACCCAGCCCGTGCGCGACGTGGGGATCATGAAGACCAAGGTGCCCCCGCTGCTCGTCGAGGTGCGCAAGGACCCCTATTCCTTTCAGGGCGCGGCCAATTGCCGCCAGATCGGAGCGTCGCTGGAGGAACTGAATGCCGTGCTCGGCCCAGACTATGAAGCGAACCCCGACCCCAGATACAGCCGCAAGATGAAGGTGACGGGCCATACCGTCGCCGGGCTAATCGTGCCGTTCCGCGGGATCGTGCGGGAGGTGAGCGGCGCGGCATCGGCGCAGCGCGAGCTGGACGCCTCCATCGACGCGGGGCTGGCCCGGCGCGGCTTCCTGCGCGGGTTGCAGGTGGCCCGCAAGTGCAAGGGAAGGCCGCGGTAGGCCACGGAAGAGCGCGCCCGCGCTCCGTTCTGCCCAGCTTGCACAGACCATCCAGGCCGGGATCGGCCACGGGATATCGTCTCCAGCAAGCCAGGTCCGAACGAAGCGCGGACGGATATCCGGACTCAGCGCGCCTTGTTCTCCAGCCTCGCGTCGTCCTTGGCATCGATCTCGCGTGCCCTGGCCTCGCCCGCGTCCTCGACATTGTCGGCCTTGTCCTCGAGCATCTCCGCGAGCACCGAATTGTTGGTCGCGTCGGCCTGGGCCTCGAGCGCGTCGGACATCGCCTCGGCGTTCGCCTCGACATTCTGCGCGGCACGATCGTCAGCGCCGCCACCGCATGCGGCAAGCGTCAGCAATCCTGCGGCACCCGCCGCCTTTATGAGCAATTTCATAATCTTGTCCCCTGTTACATTCAGGCGGGGATCAAGCGCTTGAGTCCGCTCAGGGTTCCCGGGCCAGCACCACGCCTTCGTCCGCGCGCAGAGACAGCATGCCCTCAACGGTTTCGCCCGGCGGCCCGGCGGTGGTGAGCAACGGGCGGAAGCGTCCTTCGGGCAGCGCCAGCACAGCCTCTCCGCCGCCCAGGTTCAGCGCCACCAGCAGCCGCGCGTCCCCATGCCGCCGTTCATAGGCGAGCACGTCGCCCTCCGCCGCCACGCCATGCCAGCTTCCGCTCGCCAGCGCCGGATGGGCACGGCGCAGCGCCAGCAGGCCGCGCGTCAGGCACCACATCGACGCAGGATCGGCGCGCTCGGCCGCCACATTGCGCGCGGGCCAGTCCGCGTGGAGCGGCAGCCACGGCTCCCCGGTGGAAAAGCCCGCGTTCGGCGATCCGTCCCACGCCATCGGCGTGCGGCAGGGATCGCGGCCCCAGCCCAGCCCGGGCTCGTTGATTTCGCGCGGATCGCGCACCTGCTCCGGCGCGATCGGCACATCCTCCATCCCCAGCTCGTCGCCGTAATAGAGCGTCGGCGTGCCGCGCAGCGTGAGGAGCAGCATCATCGCCACCCGCGCCTGGCGCGCGCCCACCCGCGTCGCGACGCGCGGGCGATCGTGGTTGCCCAGCACCCAGTTGGGCCAGGCGCCGGGCGGCAGCAGCCCTTCATATTTGGCGATGCGGTGCGCGATCTTGCGGGCGTGCCAGTCCGCGCCGATGAGCTGGAAGTTGAAGGGCAGGTGGACGCCCGGCGCCTCCGCGCTGCCGTAATAGGCCATCAGCCGTTCGACCGGCAGATAGATCTCACCCACCAGCACCGCGCCATGTTCATCGGCGATCGCGCGCATTGCGGCAGCGATCGCATGCACCTCCGGCTGGTCCGTCGAGTTGGTCTGGAGGACCTTCAGGAATTCGGGCAGCCCCGGCCGCCAGTCCGGGTTGGCGGGATTATCCGGGAAACCGGCGTGCTTGATCATGTGCCACAGCACGTCGATGCGGAAACCGTCCACGCCGCGATCGAACCAGAAGCGCAGCACCTCCATCATCGCCGCGCGCACCGCCGGGTTGCGCCAGTTCAGGTCGGGCTGCTGCTTCAGATAGGCGTGGTAATAATATTGGCCGCTGGCCGCATCCCATTCCCACGCCGAGCCGCCGAAATCGCTGATCCAGTTGTTGGGCGGCCCGCCGCCGGGCGCGGGATCGCGCCACAGATACCAGTCGCGCTTCGGGCTGGTCCGCGCGCTGCGGCTCTCGGCGAACCACGGGTGCTGTTCGGACGTATGGTTGGGCACCAGATCGAGCAGCACCCTCAAGCCCCGCGCATGCGCCGCGGCCAGCAGCGCATCGAAATCCGCCAGCGTACCGAAGCGCGGATCGATGCCGCAATAATCCGCCACGTCATAGCCGAAGTCCGCCATGGGCGACGGGAAGATGGGCGAGATCCAGATCGCGTCCACGCCCAGCGCGACAAGATCGTCGAGCCGCGCCGCGATGCCGCGCAGATCGCCCACCCCGTCGCCGTCGCTGTCCTGGAAGCTGCGCGGATAGACCTGGTAGATCACCCCGCGCTGCCACCAGGCGGCTTCGGTCACCGGAAGCGTTCCTTGGGGATATGGGTCACGCGGCACGCCAGATCGGCCTCGCCCGAGACCACGATGTAATGATCGCCCGCGTCCGCGATGCCGGTGGTGAAGACCACGGGCGTGGGCAGGTACATGCGATCGGCCAGCGGCGCGGTGAGCGCCGGGTTCGCCTCGATCAGCGGCTGGCTGTCCTCGATCCGAAGCGGCTTCGACGGGTCCTCACGATCGAGCAGCGCCCAGAAGGTGCGATAGACGCCCACCGCCTCGCGCCGCTCCACGCCGTGATAGAGCATCAGCCAGCCCTCGGGCGTCAGAATCGGCTGGGTGCCGCCGCCCAGCCGCGCGCTGACCGGCGTTCCCTTGCGCGCGCGGATGCCGGGCGTGTCGAGCGGACGCCAGTGCAGCGCATCGGGCGAGACCGCGAAATGGATCGCCGGCCCGCCCAGCCAGGGCGAATCCTCCGGATAGGCGAAATAGGCGTCGCCCAGCGGGCGGGTGAGAGCCATATATTTGCCGTGGGGCTTGCCCTCGAACAGGATCATGTCCTTGTTCTGGTGATCCAGCACCACCCCCAGCGGCTTGTAGTCGATGCCGTTCACCGAATGATACATGGCGGTACATTGGCGATCGGCGGAAACGCCGCAGGTCGTCATCCACCAGGTTCCGCCGACCAGGCTGATCCGCGCGTCCTCCACGCCATATTCCTGATAGGAGGCGGATGGCGCGATCGCCTTGTCGTAATGCACCTTCACGATTTCGCGCGCGTCGCGCGTCACCTCGACCGGCAGCAGCCAGGAAAGCGAGGTGAGGCCATAGAGCCGCATGCCCGCGCCCTTCAGCGCGAAGGTGCGCGGATCGGCCATCTCGACGCCGGCCAGCCGGTGGCGGTCCAGCACATGGCCCTCGGGCGTCCAGCGGATCGTCTGCACCCAGTCGCCGTCCACCGGATCGGCCAGCGCCTCGGCCACGCGCACCATCAGCAGCAGATTGCCGTTGGGCAGCCGCGCGAGCCCGGGGTTGAAGGCGCCCAGCACGAAGGTGGGCGCGTCGATCGACCCGCGCAGCGGCGACTGCGCCAGATCGACGTCGCCGGGCGTGAAGATCAGATAATCGTCAGCGGACATGGTGCCGGCGCCCCGCCCGCTGCGATCCGGCGGGCATCATGCGGCCCCCGCCCCCTGCATCCGCTCATGGTGGCGGATCACCTCGTCGATGATGAAGCGCAGGAACTTCTCCGAGAACTCGGGATCGAGATCGGCGGACTTGGCCAGCGCGCGCAGGCGGGCGATCTGCGCCTCTTCGCGCCCCGGATCGGCGGGGGGAAGGCCCGATTCGGCCTTGTGGCGGCCCACCGCCTGGGTGACCTTGAACCGCTCCGCGAGCAGGAAAACGAGCGCGGCGTCGATATTGTCGATGCTCTGGCGGTAGCGATTCAGCGTCTCGTCCGGCATGGCGCCTCTTTCGCCCGCGGCGCGACCGCGCGCAAGGGCCGGAATCGCGTTACCGGAATCGGCCGCCGCCGCCCCGCCCGCTCTTGCCTTTGCCGCCGCTTGGTTCCAGAGCGCCTCCTCATAATGAGCGCCACGATCCACCGCCTGGGCAGCGAGCGCCCGCCTTCGCTTGAGCCGATGCTGGAGCTGGTGGCGCCCGACATGAACCTTGTGAACGCCGTCATCCTGGACCGGATGCAGTCGGACATTCCGCTGATCCCGGAACTGGCCGGCCACCTGATCGCGGGCGGCGGCAAGCGGATGCGGCCGATGCTGACGCTGGCGAGCGCGCGGCTGCTCGGCTATTCGGGCGCGCGCCACCACAAGCTGGCCGCCGCGGTGGAATTCATCCACACCGCCACGCTGCTGCACGACGATGTGGTCGACAGTTCGGACCTGCGCCGCGGCCGCCGCACCGCCAACATCATCTGGGGCAACCCGGCCAGCGTGCTGGTGGGCGACTTCCTGTTCAGCCGTTCGTTCGAGCTGATGGTGGAGGACGGCAGCCTGAAGGTGCTGAAGATCCTGTCCAACGCCAGCGCGGTGATCGCCGAGGGCGAGGTGAACCAGCTCACCGCCACGCGCCGGATCGATCTGGGCGAGGAACGCTATCTGGAGATCATCGGCGCCAAGACCGCCGCGCTGTTCGCCGCCGCCTGCCGCATCGCCGCCGTGGTGGCGGAGCGGCCCGAGGCGGACGAGCTGGCGCTCGACGCCTATGGCCGCAACCTGGGCATCGCCTTCCAGCTTGTCGACGACGCGATCGACTATGTCTCCGACGCCGGCACGATGGGCAAGGACGCCGGCGACGATTTCCGGGAGGGCAAGATGACCCTGCCCGTGATCCTGGCCTATGCCCGCGGCAGCGACAGCGAGCGCGTGTTCTGGCAGGAGGCCGTCTCCGGCCGCCGCGCCGCCGACACCGATTTCGCCGAGGCGGTACGGCTGATCCGCGCCACCCGCGCGGTGGACGACACACTGGCCCGCGCGCGCCATTACGGCCAGCGCGCGATCGACGCGATCGGCGGCTTCCCCAACGGCGCGGCCAAGGACGCGATGGTCGAGGCGGTCGAGTTCGCCGTCGCCCGCGCCTATTGAGCGCTTGGACAGCGGCGGCTCACTCGAACGCGATCCGCTGACCGGCAGGCCGCTGGCGCCCAGGGGGTGGCGGATCGCGCGCATGCTCGTAACGGCGGTGCGGATGATCGGGCTCGTGCTGCTCGCCATCGGCATCGCGATGCAGCTTTCGGGCAGCGCCAACGCCAAGGCGCTCTACGCCGCCGCCGCGATGGTGCTGGCCTATGCGCAGTTCCGCGCGTTCTTCCTGCGCCAGACGCAGCGCCGCTTCGAACGCATCATCGCCGCGCACGAACGGGATGAAGCGAACGGCAGCCAGCCAGCCTGAGCCCCTAATCCCCCGCCGGCAGCCGCCATTCGACGCGCAGGCCAGGGCCGGCATCGGCGAAGCGCACTTCCGACCCGTGGAGCGCCGCCACGCTGGTCACCAGCGCCAGCCCCAGGCCGAAGCCAGGCACCTGTTCCGTCCCCGGCGCGCGGAAGAAGCGTTCGCCCAGCTTGCCCTCCAGTTCGGGCGGCACGCCAGGCCCGTTGTCGGCGATGCCCAGCAGCGCTTGCCCGCCCTCGCGCGCCAGCGTCACCGCGATGCGCCCGCCGCGCGGGGTGAACTTGGCGGCATTGTCGATCAGGTTGCTCACCGCCTGGAACAACAGATCCGGATCGCCGGTCACCGCGATGCCGGGGGCGATTGCGGTCTCCAGCGTCAGCGCGCGCTCTTCCGCCTGGGGGGCGTGATATTCGGCGGCGTCGGCCACCAGCGCGCTGAGATCCAGCGGGCGCAACGCCGCGCGCGGCCGCGAAGCCTCGATACCCGAGATGCGCAGCACGCCATCGAACATCCGCGCCAGCCGCTCCGCCTCCTCCTGCGCGCGCGCGACCAGCGCCGGGGCGCGATCGGGCGGCGCACAGGCCAGCTCGGCCAGCTCCGCCTGCAGCCGGGCGAGCGGCGTGCGCAGTTCGTGCGCCACGCTGTCCGACACGCGGCGCACCGCCTCCAGCGATGCCTCGATCCGGTCGAGCATCGCGTTTAGCGTCGCCGCCAGCCGGTCCATGTCGTCGCGGTTGCCGCGTTCGGGGATGCGGCCCGAAAGATCGCCGGCCATCACGCGGTGCGCGGCCGCGGTCATCGCCTCGATCTGGCGGCCGATCGACCGGCTGAGCAGCGCGCCGCCCGCGATCACCAGCAGCAGCACCGCCGGGACGCCCCAGGCCATCGCGTTGCGGATGACGTCGCCGATCTTGTCATATTCCTCGATGTCGCGGCCGATCAGCATCCGCATGCCGCCCGCCAGCGGCAGATCGAGCACCAGCGCCTCGTGATCGTCCTCGTCGCCGTCGCGATAGATGTCCGCCTCGATCCGCAGCCATCGCGCGTCGGACGCGGCGGGCCAGCTCGGCAGGTTGGTGGTCAGCACATGGCCGTCGGCCGCGATCAGCGCGTGATAGGCGAGTGAGGCCGCGCCGGGCTCCGCCGCCCGCACGCGCAGCGCCTGCGCCAGCGCCTGCGGCCCGCGCGCGGCGAACAACCGCTCATATTGATGCGCCTCGGCCTCCACCTCATGCTCGATCGATTCGATCGGGCGGTGGATGCTGATCCAGTAGAAGGAGCCGAGCAGGATCGACAGCGATACGGTGAACAGCACCGCATAGAGCAGTGCCAGCCGGAACGAGAAGCTGGTGAGCAGCCGGCTCATCCCGTTCGCAGCCGGTAGCCCGATCCGCGCACGGTTTCGATCAGCATATCGTCGAACCCGCGTTCGATCTTCTGGCGCAGGCGGCTGACATGCTGGTCGATCACATTGGTCTGCGGATCGAAATGATAGTCCCAGACATGCTCCAGCAGCATGGATCGCGTGACCACCCGGCCCGCGTTGCGCGCAAGATATTCGAGGATGCGGAACTCGCGCGCGGTCAGCTCGATCCGCTGCCCGGCACGGCGCACGATGCGCGCGGCGATATCGATCTCCAGCGGGCCGATGCGCAGCTCGGTGGCGGGCGGGGCCGCGGCGGGGCGCCTGCCCAGCGCCTCCACCCGCGCCAGCAGCTCGGTGAGCGCGAAGGGCTTGGTGAGATAATCGTCACCGCCCGCGCGCAGCCCCTTCACCCGCTCGTCGATCGCCCCCAGCGCGCTCAGGATCAGCACGGGGGTGGTGTCGCCCGTCGCGCGGATCGTCTGCAGCACGCTGAGCCCGTCCACATTGGGCAGCATGCGATCGAGCACGATCACGTCGAACTGTTCGGAACTGGCGAGCGCCAGCCCCGCAGCGCCGTCCGCCGCGCGCGCGGCAAGATGCCCTTCCTCGCGCAACCCCTTGTCGACGAAGTCGGCGACGCGGTCGTCATCCTCGATCAGCAGCACCCGCATGGGCAGCCTATGTGCCAGCCACCGCCGGATTTCGATAGCCGGGCGCGAACATGGCGGGAAACAAATGTTACTGTCATCGAACTGCGACATGACCGTGCCATTGGCGCCGCCAAGGAGATGTCATGTCCATGCGAACCGAGCGTAACCGGAGCCACGAGATGAAGTCGGGCAAGCCCTGCTTCGCGCTGTTCGTCGGCCTGCTGCTGTGGGGCATGCGCAACGCCGAGACCCCGGCGGGCGAGCCCCGCCACGGCTGATCCGCCGCCGCGGCGCGCGCCGGGCGGCGTGCGCGCGGCCGTGAAATATGCCAAGGCCGCCGCGCATGAGCGGCCTTCCCATCCTTGCCATATTGCCGGACCTGCTCGCCGCGCTGAACGCGGGCGGCTCCGCCGTGCTCGTCGCCCCGCCCGGCGCGGGCAAGACGACGGCGGTGGCGCCCGCGCTGCTGGGCGAAGAATGGTGTACCGGCGAGGTGCTGCTGCTCTCGCCCCGCCGCCTGGCCGCGCGCGCCGCCGCCGAGCGGATGGCCGCGCTGGCGGACGAGCCGGTGGGCCGGACCTATGGCTATGCCACCCGGATGGACAGCAAGCGATCCGCCGCGACGCGCGTGACCGTGCTGACAGAGGGCATCTTCGTGAACCGGATCCAGGCGGACCCGGAGCTTTCGGGCGTGTCCGCCGTGCTGTTCGACGAGGTGCATGAGCGCAGCCTGGACAGCGATTTCGGCCTGGCGCTGGCGCTCGACGCGCAGGCGGCGCTACGCCCGGACCTGCGCGTCCTGGCGATGTCAGCCACGCTGGACGGCGCCCGCTTCTCCGCGCTGATGGCAGGGGAAACCGGAGCCGCCGCCCCGGTGATCGAGAGCGAGGGGCGCAGCCACCCGCTGGAGCTGCGCCACATCGGCCGCGCGGCAGAGGCGCGGATCGAGGATTCGATGGCCGCCGCGATCCGCCAGGCGCTGCGAGAGGCCGACGGCGGCGTGCTCGCCTTCCTGCCCGGCGTGGCCGAGATCGAGCGCACCGCCGAGCGGATCGGCGAGGTTCCCGGCGCCGTGCTCCACAAGCTCCACGGCAGCCTGGAGCCCGCCGCCCAGCGCGCGGCGATCGCCCCCGATCCCGCCGGGCGGCGCAAGATCGTGCTGGCCACATCGATCGCGGAGACGTCGCTGACGCTGGACGGCATCCGCGTGGTGGTCGATTCGGGGCTGGCGCGGCGCCCGCGCTACGATCGCGCGGCGGGGATGACTCGGCTGGTGACCGAACGCGCGAGCCACGCCGCCGTGACCCAGCGCGCCGGCCGCGCCGCGCGCCAGGGGCCGGGCGTGGCCTATCGCCTGTGGGAGGCCGCCGCCACCGCCGGCCTGCCCCGGTTCGACCCGCCCGAGATGCTGGAGGCGGACCTCTCCGCGCTGACGCTCGACTGCGCCTTGTGGGGCGTGGCCGATCCACGGGCGCTGCGCTGGCTCGATCCCCCGCCCGAAGCGGCGGTGCAGGAAGCGCGCGCGCGGCTGGCGGCGCTGGAGGCGATCGACGGCGACGGCCGCCCCACGGCGCACGGCAAGGCGATCGCCGCGCTGCCCCTGCCTCCGCGGCTGGGCCATATGCTGGTGCGCGCGGGCGAGCGCGGGCTGGCGCGCACCGCCGCCGAGGTGGCCGTGCTGCTCGGCGAGCGCGGGCTGGGCGGCAACGACGCCGACCTGGAGCTCAGGCTGCGGCGCTGGCGGGGCGAGCGCGGCCAGCGCGCGGAGAACGCCCGGCGGCTGGCCGAACGCTGGCGCAAGCTGGTCCCCGGCTCGGCTGCCGAAGACGGCGGCGGCGGCGGCGAGGAAACCGCTACCTGCATCGCGCTCGCCTTCCCGGATCGCATCGCCAGGCGGCGCGACGGCAGCGGCGAGACCTGGGCTTCGGCGGGCGGGCGTGGCTTCCGCCTCGATCCTTCCTCCAGCCTGGCCCGCGCCGAATGGCTGGCGGTGGCGGAGACCCAGGGCATGGCGGCAGGCGCGCGCATCCTTTCCGCCGCGCAGATCGACGCCGCGACGGTGGAGGCGCTGTTCGGCCACCGTATCGAGACGCGCCGCAGCGTGGCCTTCGATCCCGCCACCGGCGCGGTGAAGGCCGAGCGCGAGCGGCGGCTGGGCGCGATCCGCCTGTCGGGCGGCCCCGATTCGGCAGCGAGCGCGGCGGAGATCGAGGCCGCGCTGCTGGAGGGCGTGCGCACGCACGGGCTGGCGCTGCTCCCCTGGTCCGAAGGGGCGGCGGCGCTGCGGACGCGATCCGCCTTCGCGGCAAAGCATGGCGGGGGTGACGATGCGCTTTCGGACGCGGCGTTGGTGGCACGGCTCGACGAATGGCTGCCGCCGCTGCTCGCGGGCAAGCGCCGGCTCGACGCGATCGCGGCCGAGGCGCTGACCCATGCGCTGGAGGGGCTGATCGGCTGGGACGCGATGCGCGCACTCGACCGTATCGCGCCCGCCCGGATGGAGACGCCCGCAGGGTCCAGCCACGCGATCGACTATGGCGCCGAGGGCGGCCCCACCGTGGAGGTGCGCGTGCAGGCGCTGTTCGGGCTTTCCGAACATCCGATGGCGGGCGGCGTGCCGATCGTCCTCAGCCTCACCTCGCCCGCCGGCCGCCCGATCCAGACGACGCGCGACCTGCCCGGCTTCTGGAAGGGGAGCTGGGCCGCGGTGGCGAAGGAGATGCGCGGGCGATACCCCAAACATCCCTGGCCCGACGATCCCGCAAGCGCATCCGCGACGCTCAGGACAAAGAAAGCCGACGCAAGGGGCGCAGGCCCGCGCTAGGATTTCCCTCGTATTAGGCGGTGCCGATTGCGCCGAAGGCGGACAGACTCTAGAGGATTCGCCCATGAAGACCGCCCGCATCTATCAGCGCCCGAAGAACGCGATGCAGTCCGGACGCGCGCTCACCGGCCAGTGGATCATCGAGTTCGAACCGGCCGAGCCGCAGCGCGCCGATCCGCTCACCGGCTGGGCGGGATCGGGCGACACCCAGGCGCAGCTTCGCCTGCGATTCCCCACGCTGGAAGCCGCCAAGGCCTATGCCGAGCGCGAAGGCGTGGCCTATCACGTCGTCCCCGCGCCCGATCGCAAGCTCAAGCTCCAGGCCTACGCCGACAATTTCCGGTAGGACCGGGCCGCCCCATCCTCGCCCGCCGGGGGGAGGATCGAGCGAAGCTCAGCCCAGCAGTACCTGCGCCAGCGGCAGCAGCATGCGGACGTCGATCGCGACGCCCTCGGCGCGCTTCTCGGCCACGAAGGCGCTCACGCCCGCCAGCGGCACGCGGTGGACGGTGATGTCCTCGCCCGCCACGCCGCCGCCTTCGCCCACGCGCCGCACGCCATGCGCGCGCACCAGCGTGAAGCTTTCGGAGACCATGCCGGGCGAGCTGAAATATTCGCCGAGCAGCTCCACCCGCTCAGCGGTGTGGCCGGTTTCCTCTTCCAGCTCGCGGATCGCGGCCAGCTCCACCGTGTCGCCCTCATGCTCGTCGCCGATCAGCCCGGCGGGCAGCTCCAGGCAGCGGCGGCCCAGCGGCACGCGATACTGCTCGACCATCAGCAGGTGCCCCTCGGCGTCCACCGCCACGATCACGGCGGCCCGGATGCCCCGCGCGCGGGCGACATATTCCCACCGGCCCTGCCGCTTGGCGACGATCCACTTGCCTTCCCAGGGCGTCTCTACCGGTGCGTCGGCGTCGGGCGTCATAGTTCGATCAGCCTGTCGGGAAGCTCGTTGATATCGTCCCCGGTCTTGGGGAAATGCTCGGCCAGGATGCTGCCCATCATCGTCACGGCTTCGGCCATGCCGGCCGCCGGATCGCCTGCGCGCACCTGATCGATCAGCGCCGCCATCGCCTCGCCCCAGCGTTCGGGCGCGACCTTCGAATGGATCGCCTCGTCCGCGATGATCTCCGCGCGGTGCTCGCGCAGCGACAGATAGAGCAGCACGCCGACACGCCCCACGGTCCGCTTTTCCGCGCTGGTGCGGAAGAACTGGAGCGCGCGGCGGCGCACCCGCCGCGTCTTGGTGGCACCGGGCGTCAGCAGCATGCGCAACGGCATCCAGGCCAGGCCATAGCGCACGATCAGGAAGACGATCGTCTGGCCGATCGCCAGCAGGAACAGCGCGGTGGGCAGCACGCTCTCCTCGCTGTGCCAGCCGCCGCCGAACCAGGCGAGCTTCATGTCGATCAGCCCGGGGAACACCGCGGCCGCGACGATCAGCAACAGCATCGCGCCGATCGCATAGTGCAGCCCGACGTCATGATAGCTGTCCGAACGGCCGGCGACGATCGTCACGATCTCGCCGTCGGTGGTTTCCTCGGCCGCGGCCACCGCGGCGGTGACCTGCGCATGTTGTTCGGGCGTGAAGCGAAATCCTGCCATCACCAGCTCCCCGATGCGCCGCCGCCGCCGAACGACCCGCCGCCGCCGGAAAAGCCGCCACCGCCACCGCCGCCCCAGCCGCCGCCGTCATTGTCGCCGCCGCCGCGCGTCGCTGCGTCCAGCACGCTCCACAGGATCACCGGGCCCCAACCGCCGCGATAGCGCCGGCCCTGACGCCGGTTGCCGATGCCGGCCAGGGTGGCGATCACGATGATCGCGACGATGAAGAACCACAGCCCCGGCCCATCGTCGCCATTCCCGCCCGACTGGGCCTGGGCGTCCAGCTTTTCCTTGGCGCGCACCTCGGCCGCTTCGAGCGGCAGCTTCATCTGCTCGCCGATCTCCTGCGCGCCGGCCATGATCCCGCCGGCCATGTCGCCGTCGCGGAATTTGGGCAGGATCACGTCGTTGATGATCAGCGACGAAAGCGCGTCGGTCATCACCGGCTCCAGGCCGTAGCCGACCTCGATCCTAACCTTGCGCTCCTTGGGCGCGACGATCAGCAGGATGCCGTTGTTGGCGCCTTCCTGCCCGATCTTCCACGCGCGGCCCAGGCGATAGCCGTAATCCTCGATCGGATAGTCCTGAAGGTCCGGGATCGTCGCCACCACGAACTGGCGCGACGACGCCTTCTCGATATCCGCCGAGAGCGCGGTGAGCTGCGCCTCCTGCTCGGGGCTGAGCAGGTTGGCGGCATCGACCACGCGGCCGGTGAGCGCGGGGAAGTTCTGGGCGTGCGCCAGCGGCACCCAGAGCAGGGCGAGCAGCAGTGCCGCCAGCCAGTTGCGGATGTTCATCCCCGTGCTCCCGGGCCGCCCGCCGGGATCAGTTGGTGTTGCCGAAGCTGACGGTCGGCGCCACGTCCGCGCCCGCCTTCGCCTGGAACGGCGTCATCGGCTTGGCGCCGTAGAACACGGTCGCGCCGATCGAATCCGGGAAGGTGCGGATGGTGGTGTTATAGCTCTGCACCGCCGCGTTATAATCGCGGATGGCGATGTTGATGCGGTTTTCGGTGCCCTCAAGCTGGCTCATCAGCGCGGTGAAGTTCGCCTGGCTCTGGAGCTGGGGATAGGCCTCCACCGTCACCAGCAGGCGGCTTAGCGAGCCGCTGAGCTGCTGCTGCGCGGCCTGGAACTGCTCCACCTTCGCCGGATCGGTCAGATCGTCGGCGGTCACCTGCATCGAGCTGGCCTTGGCGCGCGCCTCGGTCACGTCGGTCAGGATCTTGCCTTCGGAAGCGGCGGCGCCCTTCACGGTGGCCACCAGATTGGGGATCAGGTCGGCACGGCGCTGATAGGCGGCCTGCACGTCGGCCCATTTGGCCTTGGCATTCTCCTCGGCCGTCGGCACGCTGTTGAGGCCGCAGGCGGAAAGCAGCGCCGCAGCAGCGAGCGCCAGCACAGCACGAATCTTCATCGGGTTCCCTCCGGACCAGTCTGATGGCGGCTTATATGGGCATGACACCCCCGACGAAAAGGGGCTTGCGCGCAATCGCCCGATGGCGCCCATTGCCGGGACAGGCAACGGCACCCGCAAGAAAGGGAGGAAGCGCCAGAATGTGGAACGAGTTCAAGACCTTCATCGCCCGAGGCAATGTTTTCGATCTGGCCGTGGGCGTGATCATCGGCGCGGCGTTCGGCAACATCACCAAATCGCTGACCGAGGACGTGATCATGCCGGTGATCGGCGCGATCTTCGGCGGGCTCGATTTCTCCAGCCATTTCGTGCTGCTGGGCGATGTGCCCGCGGGCTATGCGGGATCGCTGGCCAGCTATGCCGATCTCAAGAAGGCGGGCGCCCCGGTGCTCGGCTATGGCGAGTTCGTGACGGTGGCGATCAACTTCGTCATCCTCGCCTTCATCGTGTTCCTGATGGTGCGCTTCGTGAACCGCGTCATGGCGGCGGCGCAAAAGCCCGAGCCTGAGGCGGCGCCCGCCCCCGAACCGGCCGAGCTGGCGCTGCTGCGCGAGATCCGCGACGAGTTGAAGAAACGCTGATCGTCGCGGGCCACGCGCGCGCCGGGGCCGGGGCGATTGTTGCGGAAGCGGAGCGATGATAGGCTCGCCGCTCAACCCGGCCGGGGGAATGCCATGCGCCTGCGCGATGCCATGATTGCCGCGATCCTTGCCTGCTGGGCGCTGCCCGCGGCGGCACAGCCTGTCTATGTCGCCCCCGCCGGATCGTCCGAGCGGCCGCAGAACGGGGTCGTGGCCGCGACGGTTGACGCATCCCGGCCGCCGGTGCCCGAAACCGGCACAGCCGACTACCGGATCGAGACCAGCGGCGGCAAATGCCTGGTGCCGCAGATGCGCGACAACCAGGTCTATCTGCTGCGCCCCGGCGCCTGCGTGGACGGCGTGCTGCTCAACGCGCGCTTCCATGGCAACCAGCGCGCGCGGCTGGAGCTGGACCGCAGCGGAAGCTGTGTCGCGGTCCGCCGCCGCGATTTCGACGGCAGCGGGCTGATGTATCGCACCTGGGCCGATGGCCTGGCCGCCGTGCCCTGCACCGATGCGATCGAGCTGCGTTACCGCATCGATTGGGCGGGCGACGGCCTGGTTTCCATCCGCACCGCCGATGGCAAGTGCTGGACGGTTGCGGACACCGGCATCCTGGTGCTCCCCTGCGATCGCAGCGCGGGGCAGCGCTTCCGCCTGCTTCAGCCCGCCGCCGCGGGGCGCGTGGCACCCGATGGCCGGGTGCAGCCCGCCACGGGCGCCGCCCCGGCCCCGGCGGCCCCATCGCCGGCTGTGACGCTTCCCGTGATCACCCCCCCGCCGCCGCCCCGCGCACCCGCGACCGGGGCCGAGCGGATGGCCGCGCTGCCCCGTCCCGCCGGGCTGCCCGCCAACGCCCCGCCGCCGGCGCGCTACTGGCTGTTTCCGGCGGGCCGGGAGGGCGCCTGCGTGCGCGTGACCGGAACCGGCGCCGCGGCCACGGTCCGGCTTGGCCGCGATTGCACGCCCGACCCCGATTCGCTCACCCAGCTCGACTGGACCGGCCCGCGCGGCTTCCGCCTCGCCAACCTGGAGCCCGCCGGACTGTGTTTCGTCGCGGGCAAGAGGCCGTGGATCACCGCCGAAGCCTGTACCCCCGCAGACGCCCAGCATTTCACGATCGAACCGGCCGGCTTTCGCGATTATTGGGTGATCAAGACCGCAGGCGGCCTGTGCCTGGCGGTGCGCGGCAAGAACGACATTGGGACCGGCGTGAACAACTCGGCGCTATTCCCGGAGCCCTGCCGCGCAGCCGGGGAACAATATTTCGAGCTCTATCCGCAGGAAGATTGAGGCGGCTTCCGGGCCTGCGCTCAGGCGGCGGCCAGGCTTGCCGCGGTGGCGTCGGCCAGGCTGGTGCCGTCCAAGATGCGCGCGGTTTCGTCGCGCACGCGCGCCATCGCCGCGCGGATCGCGCAGCTCGCCTCGTCCTTGCAATCGTTGCACGGGCGATAGGCGGTGCGGCTGACGCAGGGCACCAGCGCCAGCGGCCCTTCGATCACGCGGATGATTTCTCCCAGCGAGATCATATGCTTGGGCCGCGAGAGCATATAGCCGCCCGCCTTGCCCCGATGGCTGACCAGGAACCCGGCCTCACGCAGGTCCGCCAGGATCAGCTCCAGGAACTTGCGCGGCACATTCGCCTCGGCGGCGATGCGGTTCATCGGCGTGGGCTTGCCTTCGGGCGGCTGCGTTGCGAGGAACAGCATCGCACGCAGCGCATAACGGGAACGCTGGGTCAGCATGGTGCATGCTCCATGCCAATTTTCTGCTTTGCTGGGAAGCCTTTGCGCGGTCTTTTCATCCGCGCCCGAATCCCTATATTGGAAGTTGCCGGTTTCGGCCGGCTATGGGGATAAACGAAGGCGTGCAATAGGCGCAGCGGACCCGGGGGCAGTACCCGGCGGCTCCACCATAACCGGTGGTGTATCTGGACACCGTTTCTGACGGGGCCGAACCAGGATCGACGTGTGTTGAAAAGCGCATTCCATCTCTCAGCGTGGGCCACTGCGACGGTCCGTTACACAAGTGCCAACGATAACGAGGCGCTCGCGATTGCGGCCTAACCCAAGTCTTCACGGACTAGGTTAGTCAGACAAAAGCGCGGTTGGACCGCACCGGGCAACAGAAGCGGATTCCAGCGGCACGGGGAGCGCCGGGCAACAGAAGCTCCCCACCCTTCCGCGTCCCGACCCCTCCCGTCCCGCCCCGGCCTCCGGGCATTCCCCGATCGTGCCGATCCCGTAACGGCGATCCCCCGAATGTCGCCAGCCGTCCGCATGCGCTCTTTTGTTAACCATCAGGACGGCGATTCCGCCGCAGGCGATGGAGGCCCGAAATGCTGGGCAAGCGCTGGCAAGGTACCGCAGGGATGCTGGCTTTCGCGGTGATGGCGACGGTTACGCTGGTGGAGGGCACCCGCCCGCCGAGGCTGCCCAAGCCCGAGATCAAGGCCCCGGCGCTGCTCGCCGATCGCGACGCCGCAGGCGCCGGCGGCACCCGCTTCCGCACCCGCTGAAGCTCCCGCCGCCCTCAGGCGGGCAGCGTCAGCCGGGCCACGGTACGCTCGCCGCGCTCCAGGGTGAAGCTGCCGCCAAGCTGTTCCGCCAGCGTCCGCGCGATGCCGAGCCCAAGCCCCGCCGCCTCCGCCATCGCAAAGCCATCGGGCAGGCCGCAGCCGTCGTCGCGCACCTCCACGGTCAGCATGCCTTCGCCATCGCGCGCGTGGACAACGTCGATCCGCCCGCCGGAGCGCGCGGCAAAGCCATGCTCGATGGCGTTGGCCACCGCCTCCGCCACGATCAGCGCCACCGGCAGCGCGGCATCGGGGGCCAGCATCACGTCGCCGTCACCCTGGACGGCCACGGTGATGCCGTCGCGGCCGCTCATCTCGACCGCGTCGGCGCACAGCGGCGCCAGGAAATCCTGCATCGCGCGCGCCTTGCCGTCGGCGGCGTAGAGCTGGCGGCTGACACGGCCGATCATGCCGATGCGCCGCGCCGCCTCGTCCACCGCGGCGCGCGCGTTGGCGTCGGTCACATGCCGTTTCTGAAGGACCAGCAGCCCGGCGGCGACCTGAAGATTGTTCGAAACCCGGTGCTGCAGCTCACGGAACAGCGCCTCGCGCGTTTCCGCCAGCGCCGCCGACCGCGCGCGTTCGCGCCGCAGCATTGCGTTGGTCTGCTGCATCAGGTGGAACAGCCACAGCGTGAACCCCGCCAGCACGACGAAGGGCACCACCGCCGGCAGTATCGCGACGAACACGCCCGGCCGCATCGGATCGCCGATCAGCAAGGTCCAGGCCAACAGCAGGCTGAAGCCGGCCGCCGCCACCGCGGTGCGCACGCCGAACAGGAACGCGGTGAGCATCACCGCCGGGAAGAAGAACAGAAAGGGCAGGCCCGTGGGCGCCCAGGGCCGGATCGCGATGCGCAAAAGCAGCGCCAGCGCCACAAGCCCCAGCGCGGCGGCAGGGGCGATCCAGGGGCGTGCGGGCGCGATCGGAAACCGTTCGTGCCAGCGTTCGCCAGGCGAAGCCTCTTTCCCTGCCATCCCCGACCTGTTGCCGTTTTCGGGGCACCCTAGCCCAGCGCCCGGCGGAGCCCCAGCGAATTATCCCATTGCCGTAGCGGAATGCGGCAGGCCGTTGGCGCCCGGCCGCGCCGATCGCTGAAGCGGTTCCGGCTCCCCGGCCGGAAATGAAAATGGCCGGAAACGAAAAGGGGGGACGCGGTTTCCCGCGCCCCCCCGGCTTTCCGTTCCTGCCTCCCGGTTGCCCGGGCTGCGGATCAGTTCTCGGTGATGAACGAGGGCAGGCCGATATCGGCACCGTCGTCGTCCTTGCCCTCCGAACGCTCGCGGCGCGGACCGCGATCGCCACGCGGGCCGCGGTCGCCGCCCTCGCGGCGGGGGCCGCGATCCCGGCCGCCCTCGCGGCGGCGGTCACCGTCACGACCGCCACGATCGCCGCGCGGACCGCGATCACCGCCCTCGCGCGGCTCGCGTGCCGGACGGGTATCCTCCAGCTCGGCGCCAGTTTCCTGATCAACGACGCGCATCGACAGGCGCACCTTGCCGCGCGGATCGATCTCGAGAACCTTGACCTTCACCTCCTGGCCTTCGCTCAGGACGTCGGACACCTTCTCGACGCGCTCGTTCTTGATCTCGGAGACGTGGACCAGGCCGTCACGCGCGCCCATGAAGTTCACGAAGGCGCCGAAATCGACCAGGTTGACCACCTTGCCGTTGTAGATCTTGCCGACCTCGGGCTCCTCGACGATGCCGAGGATCCACTTGCGGGCCGCCTCGATCTGATCGAGGTCCGACGAGCTGATCTTGATCACGCCCTCGTCGTCGATGTCCACCTTGGCGCCGGTGGTCGCCACGATCTCGCGGATCACCTTGCCGCCGGTGCCGATGACGTCGCGGATCTTCGACTTGTCGATCTGCATCGTCTCGATGCGCGGGGCATGGGCGGAAAGCTCGGCGCGGACTTCGCCCAGCGCCTTGTTCATCTCGCCCAGGATGTGCGCGCGGCCATCCTTGGCCTGCGCCAGCGCGGCCTCGAAGATCTCCTTGGTGATGCCGGCGATCTTGATGTCCATCTGCATCGTGGTGATGCCTTCGGACGTGCCAGCCACCTTGAAGTCCATGTCGCCCAGGTGATCCTCGTCACCCAGGATGTCGGAGAGGATCGCGAAATCCTTGCCTTCCAGGATCAGGCCCATCGCGATGCCGGAAACCGGGCGCGTGATCGGCACGCCCGCGTCCATCATCGCCAGCGAACCGCCGCAAACCGACGCCATCGACGACGAGCCGTTGCTCTCCGTGATGTCGCTGGTCAGGCGGATCGTGTAGGGGAAATCCTCCTTGGCCGGCAGCACCGGGTGCAGCGCGCGCCACGCCAGCTTGCCATGGCCAACCTCGCGGCGGCCCGGCGCGCCGAAGCGGCCGACTTCACCGACCGAATAGGGCGGGAAGTTATAGTGCAGCATGAAATGCTGGTAGCTGAGCCCGTTCAGGCCATCGATCATCTGCTCGGCGTCCTTGGTGCCAAGGGTGCAGGTGGCGATGGTCTGGGTCTCGCCGCGGGTGAACAGCGCGGAGCCGTGCGCACGCGGGAGGAAATGGGTCTCGGCCACGATCGGGCGGATCTGGGTGGTGGTGCGGCCGTCGATGCGCTTGCCGTCCTTCAGGATGGCGGTGCGGACGATCTCGGCCTCCAGCTTCTTGGTCAGCTTGATGCCGGCCATGACTTCCTGGGGGCTCAGGCCGTCTTCGGCGAACTTCGCCTTCGCCTTCGCGCGCGCCTCGTTCAGCGCGTTCGAGCGGGCCGACTTGTCGGTCAGCTTGTAGGCGGCGGCGATGTCCTTGCCGATCAGCTTCTTGATCGAGTCCTTGAGCTTGGCGTTGTCGTCCTGCGACGCCATCTCCCACGGATCCTTGGCCGCCTGCTCGGCCAGCTTGACGATCGCCTTGATCACCTCGCGGCAGGCGTCGTGCGCGAACAGCACCGCGCCCAGCATGACCTCTTCCGAAAGCTCCTTGGCCTCGGACTCGACCATCATCACCGCGTCATAGGTGGCGGCGACGACCAGATCGAGCTCGCCAGCGGCGACCTGCTCGTCGGTCGGGTTCAGGATGTACTCGCCATCCAGATAGCCCACGCGCGCGGCGCCGATCGGCCCCATGAAGGGCACGCCCGAAATCGTCAGCGCGGCCGACGCGGCGACCATCGCCAGGATGTCGGGCTCGTTCTCGCCGTCATAGCTCAGCACCTGAGCGATGGCGTTGATCTCGTTGTAGAAGCCCTCGGGGAACAGCGGGCGGATCGGGCGGTCGATCAGGCGGGAGACCAGCGTCTCCTTCTCGGTCGCGCCGCGCTCGCGCTTGAAGAAACCGCCGGGGATGCGGCCGGCGGCGGAATATTTTTCCTGATAATGGACGGTGAGCGGGAAGAAATCCTGCCCTTCCTTCACGCTCTTCGCGGCGGTCACCGCACAGAGCACCACCGTCTCGCCCAGCGTCGCCATCACGGCGCCGTCGGCCTGGCGGGCAACCTTGCCCGTTTCGAGAGTCAGCGACTTGCCGCCCCACTCGATCGATACAGTCTTCTTGTCGAACATGTTGTTTCCTTCACTCCCCGCGCCCTATGCGCGGGGGGCCAATGAGAGCGGGCCGGGTTGGCCCGTGGAGGTCGGCCGGATTGCCTTCCTCCCGTCAGTCTTCCCCGGCGGGTGCCGGGTCCGGTCCAGCGGCCGGCGGGGCGCGCTGGCCCCGGATTGCTGGAAAACCGGCTTGCGCCGGTGCGAAAAGGGCGCCGCTAGGGGCGCCCTTTGATCACTTGCGAAGGCCCAGCTTGCCGATCAGATCGGTGTAGCGCTGCGCGTCCTTCTTCTTCAGGTAGCTGAGCAACTGGCGCCGCTTGTTCACGAGCATCAGCAGGCCGCGGCGGGAATGGTTGTCCTTGGCGTGGCTCTTGAAGTGCTCGGTGAGGTTCTGGATCCGCTCGGTGAGGATCGCGACCTGGACCTCGGGGCTGCCGGTGTCGCCCTCGACGCGGGCGTGCTCCTTGATGAGCGCTTCCTTGCGCTCCTGCGTGATCGACATGCGTTTTCCTTCGACATCACATTACAGGTTGAAACCGCGAACGACCCGGACTTCCCCGGCCTGAGCCTCCACCAGCGCGACCGGAATCTCGTCCAGCGTCGCGAAATGGAGGCCATCGTCGGCGGCGATCCCGGTCAACATCTGCCCCATGCGGAGCATCCCTGCCTGACCGGGGGAGAGGGATAGAGCCGGGATGTCGTCCAGCCCCGCCCTCAACGGCAGGAGATGTTGTTCAAGCGCGCGGCTCTTAGCGGTATCCGCCAGATTGTCCAGCGAAATCGCCTGGTCCAGCGTGAACGGCCCCGCCTTCACGCGCCGCAGATAGGTGACGTGGCCCACCGTTCCCAGCGCCAGCGCGATATCGCGCGCCAGGCTGCGGATATAGGTGCCCTTGGAGACATGGGCACGCAACGTCACGGTCTCCAACTCCTCCCCCGGGGGGGGAGGGAGACCAGCCGCAGGCTGGTGGAGGGGTAGCGCCCCCAGGGACGCATCGCTCGTGGATAATACCCCTCCACCGCTTCGCGGTTCCCCTCCCCCTCCGGGGGAGGAATGGCACAGCGAATGCACCGTCACCGACCGGCTCTTCAGCGCCACCGCCTCGCCCGCGCGGGCGAGGTCATAGGCGCGCTCGCCGTCCACCTTCAGCGCCGAATAGGCGGGCGGAACCTGATCGATCGGCCCGGTGAAGCGGGGCAGCACCGCCGCCACCCCGGCGATCGTGGGCCGCACGTCCGATTGCGCGATCACCTTGCCCTCGGCATCCAGCGTGTCGGTCTGCTCGCCGAAGCGGATGGTGAAGTCATAGACCTTGTCGCTGTCGAGCATGCGGCCCGCCAGCTTGGTCGCCTCGCCGATCGCGATGGGCAGCACGCCGCTCGCCAGCGGATCCAGCGTGCCGCCATGGCCCACCTTCCATTTGCCGTAGCCGCCCTCGCGCAGCGCGCGCTTGACCGCGCTCACCCCCTGGGTGGAGCCCAGCCCCAGGGGCTTGTCGAGGATGATCCAGCCATGCACGCGGGCCGTCTAGCCGCAGCGCCGCGCGCGCGCCAGCGTCACGCGCCCGCGGGCTGCTCCGCCTTGGCCTTCTTGGGCTTGGCGGGCGGCGGGCCGGAGCGCACCAGATCGGCGATGGCGCAACGCTCGCCGCGCACCAGCACCGAATCGCCGCGCGTCAGCGACGGCCCCCAGGTCTTGAACGCCACCGCAAAGGCATAGGGCAGCTCATGGCAGCGCGTGAAGAAACTGGCGTAATACCAGTTCTTGCGGCTGTCCTGCAGGTACACGCCGTTGCCGTCGCGGGCGGGCTCGAAATTGCGGATGCCGCCGTGATCGATGAACGGGATATCGGCGCGCTCGCCCGATTTCGGGCCGGGGGTCTGCGCCAGCGCCGGGCCTGCGAGCAACAGGAGCGGAGGCAGAAACGCGATTGACGGACGCAACACGACAAGGTCCTTTCCAGCATCCCGCTGCCGGGACGCTTTCCTGCAACGCCGCCCCACGTACCCGCAGCGCTAACGCGCTCCACCTGAACCCAGGCTGATCCGCAAGCAACAGGATCGACCGGCGCCTCGTAGAAACGCGAGCCCCGTCAACGCAACGTCACACCCCGCGGGTTCTGTCGCATGCCGGGGTCACTGCCCGGCAGGCTGGCGACCCGCATCGCCCCGCCATCCGCGGCGCGCGCGCCGCGGCGCAGGCCGGCGGCTGGGGAGGCGCTATAGCGCAGATCGGAAATCCGGCATTCCGCCATGCCTGCCTCGCGCGAAAAGGTAACGCGCGTGCCGGCCGCTATTCGCCGGTCGCCCGAACGCTCGAAGCCCAGAATCGCTGCGCGCGACGCTGCTTCGCACCGTGAAGCGAAGCGGGCGAGATACCACTGGTTCTTGCGATCGCGCAGATAGAGCGCGGACCCATCGGGGGTCGCGACGAACTCGCGGAACAGTCCGTCGAGCGAAGTATAGTCGATTACAGCCGGCGCGCCGGCCCGGGGCGCATCCGTCTGCGCAAGCACGGCAGTTGAGAGAAACACGGCGGGAATAACGGCAAAAGCACGAATATTTGTCATGATCGGACTCCCTCTGCGACCGGTCTGAACAAACCGCACGAAATTCTATGCATCCCTAGATGAACGCAGCATGAAATGCTTGCGGCACAGCGCGACATAGCGCTCGTTGCCGCCGATCTCCTTCTGCGCGCCTTCGCTCACGGCGTTGCCCGCGGCATCCACGCGCAGGTTCATCGTCGCCTTTCGCCCGCATTCACAGACCGACTTGATCTCCACCAGCGAGTCGGCCAGCGCCAGCAGCCCTGCCGATCCGGGGAACAGCCGTCCCTGGAAATCGGTGCGCAGGCCATAGCAGAGTACGGGGATTCCCACCTCGTCCGCCAAATGGGCGAGCTGGCGCACCTGCGCGTCCGACAGGAACTGCGATTCATCCACCAGCACGCAGGCGACGGACGCGCGGAAATGCTCCGCCTCCACGATCACGCGCAGATCGGTGGCGGGATCGAAGGGGATCGCCTCCGCCTTCAGCCCGATGCGCGAATCGATCACGCCATGGCCGCCGCGATCATGTACCCCCGCCGTGAACAGCAGCGTGCGCATGCCGCGTTCGCGATAGTTGAAATCGGCCTGGAGCAGCGTGGTCGATTTGCCCGCGTTCATCGAGGCATAGTAGAAATAGAGCTTGGCCATCGCCGCCTGATGGGACCGCGCGCCCGGGCCGGTCAACGGCCCCTTTATCCCGCGGTTAACCATGCGCCGCTAGCATCGCTGCCGAACTGGGCGGCGGAGGGGCAAGGGCCGCTCCGGCGCGGGAGAATTCAGAGTGCGCCTGATCGTCCACATGGGCTTCCACAAGACCGCGTCCACGCACCTGCAGGCGCTGATGAACGGCAATTGCGAGGCGATGGCCGCGCGCGGCATCTGGTACGAGCATCACCGCTTCGCGGCGCACCACGATATCGCCAACCCGCTGCTGGTGGGCGATGCCGGCCCTTTCGCGGCGATGCTGGCCAATGCCGCGGCGGCGGGATGCCACACCGTCATCCTTTCCTCCGAAAACCTCGAGGCGCTGCCCTTCAATCCCGGTGTCGCCGAGCTGATCGAGACAACCGCGGCCGCCGGCGGGGCCGACACGATCGAATGGCATGCCGCGATCCGCGAGCCCGGCGCCTATTTCGCCAGCATCCATTCGCAGTTGAGCTGGCACACCTATGCCGACGCGCTGCACATGTTCAGCGAAGTGATGAAGAAGGGCGTGCTGTTCCTGCCCGAGCCGCATCATGGCGAAGGCGCCACGCCCTATTGGTTCTTCTGCTTCGACTATCAGCCGTTCCTGGAAAGCTTCGCCGCGCCGGGGCGGCGGCTGTTCGTCCACGATTATGCCGATCGCGATCCCTATCCCGGCTGGCGGCTGATGCGGCGGCTGGGCGTGTTCGACGTGCTGGTCGAGCAGCCGGAGGAATGGGGCTTCAACCACCGGCTGACGCAGGAGCGGGCGGCAAAGTTCTTCCGCGAGCGGCTGCGCGAGGCGGCGGGCGATCGCGCAACCTGGCACATGGTGCGCAAGGCGGTGAGCGAGCATCTGGCCGCCAATCTGGCCGCGGTGCCCGCCTATGCGGAGGCCGTGGGCGCGCGCTACGGCGCCAGCTATCGCGCCGCGCTGGAACGGTTCGGCCGCTGGGACGAAGACCAGGGCGAGGCCCGCGCCGCCTGAGCGGGCGCGCATCAGGCTTCCGGTTCGCCCTCCAGGTCGCGCGCCACGCGGGGATCGCGCAGCAGCGTCTCGATATGCGTGCCCTCGTCGAAGCTCTCATCGGCGAGGAACTTGAGCCGGGCGGCATATTTCATCTTCACCCGCGCCGCGACCTCACGCTGGAGATAGGCGGTGTTGGTGCGCAGCGCCTTGAGCACCGCAGGCTCGTCCTGGCCCAGCAGCGGCTTCACGAACACGGTGGCGTGGCGCAGGTCCGGCGACATCCGCACCTCGGTCACCGACACCATATGGCTGGCGAGCACATCGTCATGCACCTCGCCGCGCTGCAGGATCTCGCTCAGCACATGGCGCACCTGCTCGCCCACGCGCAGCAGGCGGACGGAGCGGGTCTCGGGGGTTTCGGTTGGGCGGGGCATGGTCAACCGTTCACATCTTAAGCAGGAGCGGCAGCAGAAACACCAGGGCCAGGCCATGGGCCGCGAACCACACGCGGCCCAGGCCCTTGTAGAAACAGCCCTCCATCAAGCGGTCGTACCGCTCCTGCTCGGCGTCTTCCTTGTTCTCCGTCACAGCGTCCGTTCGCGCAGCTCTACCTCAAAGGTCTCGAGATAGTCGCCCGGCTTGATGTCGGTGAAGTTCTGGCTGAACGTCACGCCGCACTCCAAGCCCGCGCGGACCTCCGCCACATCGTCCTTGAACCGCCGGAGCGAAGCGATCTCGCCCTGGTAGATGATGACGTCGTCGCGGGTGATGCGCGCCTTGAGCGCCTTGCGGATGGCACCGTCGGTGACGAGCAGGCCCGCCGCCTTGCCGTGCTTGCCGGCCGAGAAGACCTCCTTGATCTCCGCGCGGCCCACCACCGTCTCGAACGCCTCGGGACCGAGCTGGCCAGCCATGCCGGCGCGGATCTCGTCGGTCAGGTCGTAGATCACGTCATAATATTTGAGCGCGACCTTGTTCCGCTCGGCGATCTCGCGCGCCTTGGCGTTGGCGCGGACGTTGAAGCCGATGATCGGCGCCCCCGATGCCCCGGCCAGCGTCACGTCGCTCTCGGTGATGCCGCCGACGCCGGAGTGCAGGATGCGCACCTTGATGTCGTCGGTCGAGATCTTGTTCAGGCTGCCCACGATCGCTTCGACGGTTCCCTGGGTGTCGGCCTTGACCACCAGCGGATATTCCATCGCCTGCTTCTCCTTGAGCGCGGAGAACATGCTCTCCAGGCTCGCAGGCGCGTTGGTGGTGCGCTTCTGCTGGATCACGCCGGCGCGATATTCGGCGACCTCGCGCGCGCGGGCCTCGTTCTCGACGACCTGCAGCGCGTCGCCGGCCATCGGCACGCCCGAAAGGCCCAGCACCTCCACCGGCATCGCCGGGGTGGCTTCCTTCACCTGGCGGCCCTTGTCGTCGACCAGCGCGCGGACCTTGCCGCTCTCCGCACCGACGACGAACACGTCGCCCACGCGCAGCGTGCCGCGCGTGACCAGGATGGTGGCCACCGGGCCGCGGCCCTTGTCCAGCTTGGCCTCGATCACCGATCCTTCGGCCGCGCGATCGGGGTTGGCCTTCAGCTCGAGCAGCTCGGCCTGGAGCTGGATCTTCTCGATCAGCGCGTCCAGCCCGGTCTTCTTGAGCGCGGAGACCTCCACGTCCTGGGTCTCGCCGCCCATCTCCTCGACGATCACCTCATGCTCCAGCAGGCGCTCGCGCACCTTCTGGGGATTGGCGCTGTCCAGATCGACCTTGTTGATCGCCACGATCATCGGCACGCCGGCCGCCTTGGTGTGGTTGATCGCCTCGATCGTCTGCGGCATCAGCCCGTCGTTCGCGGCCACCACCAGCACGACGATGTCGGTCACGTTGGCGCCGCGCGCGCGCATCTCCGTAAAGGCCTCGTGGCCCGGCGTGTCGAGGAAGGTGATCTTCGACTTGTCCTTCAGCGTTACCTGATAGGCGCCGATATGCTGGGTGATGCCGCCCGCCTCGCCCTTCACCACATCGGTGCCGCGCAGCGCGTCGAGCAGGCTGGTCTTGCCGTGATCGACATGGCCCATGATCGTGACGACCGGCGGGCGCGGCAGCAGCGTCTCGGGCGAATCGGCCTCGGACTCGACCAGATCGACGTCGCTCTCGCTCACGCGCTGGATGTTGTGGCCGAATTCGGTGACCAGCAGCTCGGCGGTGTCCTGATCGATCGTCGCGTTGATCGTGACGGGCATGCCCATCTTGAACAGCGCCTTCACCAGGTCGGCGCCCTTCTCCGCCATGCGGTTGGCGAGCTCCTGCACGGTGATCGCCTCGGGGACGACCACGTCGCGGACCTGCTTGGCCTGCGGCTCGCGCGAGCCGCCGAACTGGCGGCGGTGTTCCTTTTCGCGCGCACGCTTCAGCGCGGCGAGCGAACGGGCGCGGGCGCCGTCGTCCCCACCCAGCGCGCGGTTGACCGTCAGCTTGCCCGACTGGCGGCGATCGTCGCCCTTGCGGTCGCGCGAGGGACGGGCGGGCGTGTCGGACGGGCGCTTCGGCGCGGCGCCGGGGCCTGCGCCGCCGGACGGAGCCGGGCGCGGCGAGGGGGCTGCGGCGTTCGCAGTGTTCTGGGTGTTCGCGGCGGGCGCCTCGCGCTCGACCGGGCGCGGCTCGGGACGCGGAATCTCGGGCCGCTGAACGGGCGTGAAGCGGCGCGGCGCGGGCCGGCTGGGGTCAAGCTGGAGCGCGACCGGCTGGGGCTGGGGCGCCGGGGCCGGGGCGGGTGCAGGGGCCGCAACGGCAGGCGCGGGGGCGGGCTCCGGAGCAGCCACGGGTGCGGGCTCGGGCGCGGCGGGGGCCGCCGCGGCCTCCGCCTCGGCACGCACGCGCTCCTCGGCGCGGCGGCGCTCCTCATCGGAGGCCTCCTGGCGCTCGCGTTCCTCGCGGCGGCGCGCCTCTTCCAGCGCGCGCATGCGCTGTTCCTCGGCCTCGCGCAGCAGGCGGGCCTGGCGCTCCTGGGCGGTCTCCCCGGACGGGGCCGGGCGCGCGGGCGCGACGGGCGGGGGCGGCGGCGCGACGGGAGCGGCGGCGGCGGGCGCGGGCGGCGGCGCCGCCTCTTCGGCTCCCGACTGCGGACCCAGGACGCGGCGGCGCTTGACCTCCACGACGACGGTGTTCGAACGGCCATGGCTGAAGCTCTGCTTCACCTTGCCCGTTTCTACGGTGCGCTTGAGGCCCAGCGGCGCGCGCATGCCCAGCTTCGGCTTTTCGTTATCGGTATCGCTCATGCGCCTGCTCGAGTTCCTTGCGTATTCTTCTGTTCGTCCGTCCGCGCTTCCGCCGGAAGCGCCGATGCGCCCTGCGAGCCTGTTTCGCAAGGCTTGGGAGCGCGTTCGGGGCCGATAAATTGCAGCCAGCGATCGAGCGCCTCACGCACTCGCAACGCCGCCCGGTGGTCGGTCAGGCCGCAATGTACCACATTTTCGCGGCCCAGCGCCAAGGACAATATGGCCCTGGGAGCGGGCAATGTTAAGCCCTTGAGCCCGCTGCCCTCGCGTTCCGATCCGACACGCCACGCCTGGGCCAGCCGGGCGGCGCCGTCCGCGCGCGCGTCGGCGGCGTGGAGCAGGAGCTGAAGCTGGCCCGATCGCGCCGCCGCCTCGATCCGTTCCGATCCGGTGAGGAGATAGCCGGCCTTGGCCTCCAGCCCCAGCCGGTCGAGGAAGGCGCGTTCCAGCGCCGCCCCGATCCGATCGGGCAGGTCCTGCGGGATGCGCAGATCGCCGGTGCGGAAGGCGCGCGCCAGGCCCGCCTTCAGCCGGCCCTTGGCCATCGCCTCCTCCAGCTCCGCACGGCCCGCGCCGATCCAGGCGCCGCGGCCGGGGGCCTTGGCGCGGACATCGGGCAGCACCTCGCCATCGGGCGAAAGCGCGAGCCGGATCAGCCCCTCGCGCGGCGATTGCTCGCGCGAGAGGACGCAGGTGCGCTCCGGGACTGCGCTATCGGCTAGCGAGCCGGTCTCATTGCTCGGAGTCCGCAATTGCGTCCTCCCCGCCGGCGTCCGCGGCCGGCTCTTCGTCCGCGAACCAGTGCGCGCGGGCGGCCATGATGATCTCGTTGCCCTGCTCGTCGCTGAGGCCATATTCGGCGAGCACGCCGCCCTTGTCCTCGTTGCGGCTCGGCGCGGAATCGTTGCCGCGGCGGCGCGGCTCGGAACGGCGCTTCTGCACCAGCTCGTCGGTCGCCAGATCGGCCAGGTCGTCGAGCGTCTTGATGCCCGCCTTGCCCAGCGTGACCAGCATCGCCTCGGTCAGGTACGGCATCGTTGCCAGATCGTCGGACACGCCCAGCGCGCGGCGCTCCTCGCGGTTTGCCTCCTCGCGGCGCTCCAGCGCCTCGGCGGCGCGGCTCTGCAGCTCCTGCGCCAGCTCCTCGTCGAAGCCCTCGATGCCCGCCAGCTCGTCGAGCTCGACATAGGCGACCTCTTCCAGCGCGCTGAAGCCTTCGGCCACCAGGAGCTGCGCCAGCGTCTCGTCCACGTCCAGCTCGTTCTGGAACATCTCGCTGTTGGCGACGAATTCCTGCTGGCGCTTCTCGCTCGCGTCGGTCTCGGTCAGGATGTCGATCGCCTTGGCGGTGAGCTGGCTGGCCAGGCGCACGTTCTGGCCGCGGCGGCCGATCGCCAGGCTGAGCTGGTCGTCGGGAACCACCACCTCGATGCGGTCGTCCTCCTCGTCGATCACCACACGGCTGACATTGGCCGGCTGGAGCGCGTTGACGACGAAGGTGGCGGTATCGGGCGACCAGGGGATGATGTCGATCTTCTCGCCCTGCATCTCCTGTACCACCGCCTGCACGCGGCTGCCCTTCATGCCCACGCAGGCGCCGACCGGATCGATCGAGCTGTCGTGGCTGATCACGCCGATCTTGGCGCGGCTGCCCGGATCGCGCGCCGCCGCCTTGATCTCGATGATGCCGTCGTAGATCTCCGGCACTTCCTGCGCGAACAGCTTCTTCATGAACTCGGGGTGCGCGCGGCTCAGGAAGATCTGCGGCCCGCGGTTCTCGCGGCGGACGTTGAGGATGATCGAGCGGACGCGATCGCCGACGCGGACCACCTCGCGCGGGATCTGCTGGTCGCGGCGGATCACGCCCTCGGCGCGGCCCAGGTCGACCACGATGTGGCCGAACTCCACGCGCTTCACCACGCCCGTGATGATCTCGTTCACGCGGTCCTTGAACTCTTCATACTGGCGCTCGCGCTCGGCGTCGCGGACCTTCTGGAAGATGATCTGCTTGCTGGCCTGCGCCTGGATGCGGCCGAACTCGATCGGGGGCAGCGGATCGACGATATAGTCGCCGACGACCGCGCCCTTCTGGAGCTTCTGCGCGTCCTTGACGCTGACCTGCTTGAAATAGTCGTCGACCGCCTCGACCACCTCCACGATGCGCCACAGGCGCAGGTCGCCGGTATTGGGGTCCAGCTTCGCGCGGATGTCGTTCTCCACGCCGTAACGGTTCTTGGCGGCGCGCTGGATCGCGTCTTCCATCGCCTCGATGACGATGCCCTTGTCGATCAGCTTTTCCTTCGCGACCGCATCGGCGATCGCGAGCAGCTCGGCCTTGTTGGCGGAAATGGCGGTGGCCATCGTCCCTATCCTTCCACTTCGATGATCTTGTCGGCGCCCTCTGCGGAGAGCGGCGCGGTTGCGGCGATAAGCTTGTCGGTCATGGCGAGCTTCGCGTCCTCGACCAGGTCGAACGGCACCAGATGACGCGCGCCCAGCGCGTCGACGATCGCGATATCGCGCCCCTCCACGCCCGCCAGATCGCCCTTGAACTGTTTGCGGCCGTCCAGCTTCTCGGCGAGCGTGATGCGCGCCTCATGCCCCGTCCAGTCCGCGAAGTCCTGGAGGCGGGTCAGCGGACGGTCGATCCCCGGCGAGCTGACCTCGAGGCGATAGGCATGATCGATCGGATCGCGGCCCGCGGCCTCCAGCGCGTCGAATGCGTCGGAGATGCGGCGCGACAGATCGGCGCAATCGTCGATGGTGAGCTGGCGCGTGTCGGGCCGCTCCGCCATCACCTGCAGCGTCGGATCGCTCTGGCCGCCGAACATCTTCACGCGCACGAGCGCGAAGCCGAGCGCCTTGGCCTCGGGTTCGATGATCGCGGTCAGTGCGGCGATGTCCGCCATGCGTGCCTTTCGGGTTCCGTACAGATGCAATGCCTCGCTGGCGCCGGAGCCCTGGGGCGCCCGGCCTCAACATGTTTGACGATGTCGAGAAAGCAGGCGCGATATACGCGCGGCCGCCGCCCGGCACAAGAGGACAGAATCGCTTCGCAACCGCGGGCCGGACGGCGCCCGGCAGCCCCCTTCACCCCCGCCCGCGCCCGCCCCGCCCGGTGCCCGCGAAAGATGCTGCGCTTGCGAACGAAAAGTGAATCAAGCTGCCCGATTTTTAAGCACGCATTCGCAACTGCACAAAAATTTACCTTTGCGTAATATTTGGTTGCGCCGGAAGCCCCCGGAATCGCGCGATTCTTTCCTCTGGCACGGCCTTTGCTGCAGATGCCCCGGGACAACCACCAACGAGGGGGCGAAATGAAGCTGATCATCGCCATCATCAAACCGTTCAAGCTGGACGATGTTCGCGAGGCCCTGACCGGGGTCGGCATCACCGGCATGACGGTTTCTGAGGTCAAGGGGTTCGGCCGCCAGAAGGGCCAGACCGAAATCTATCGCGGCGCCGAATACAGCACCAACATGGTGCCGAAGATCAAGATCGAGGTGGTGTGCGGCGCCGGCCTCGTCGATCGCGCGGTGGAGGCGATCCAGGCCGCCGCAAGCACCGGCGCCATCGGCGACGGCAAGATTTTCGTCCTCGAAGTCGGTCAGGCCGTCCGCATCCGCACGGGCGAGACCGACGAGACGGCGCTGTGAGCAAGGGGGTTATGATGAAGCACGGACTGAAGATAGCCGCGGGGGCCACGGTGGCCCTGCTCGCGGCATTTCCTGCCTGGGCGAACGTGGCGGATGCCGCCAGCGCCGTAGCCGATGCAGCGCCTGCCGCTGCCGCAGCCACCGTCGTTCCCGACGACACGATGGTCAACAAGGGCGACGTGGCCTGGATGCTCGTCTCGGCGGCCTTCGTCCTGATGATGTCGGTTCCGGGCCTGGCGCTGTTCTACGGCGGCCTGGTGCGCACCAAGAACATGCTGTCGGTGCTGATGCAGGTGCTGACGATCGTCTGCGTCGCGGGCCTCGTCTGGTGCGCCTGGGGCTATTCGATGGCCTTCACCAACGGCGGCGATCTCAATTCCTTCGTCGGCGGCTTCTCCAAGGTGCTGCTGAAGGGCGTTGACGCCAACACCTTCGCGGCCACCTTCTCCAACGGCGTCTATCTGCCGGAGACGGTGTTCGTCGTCTTCCAGATGACGTTCGCGATGATCACCCCGGCGCTGATCGTCGGCGCCTTTGCGGAGCGGGTGAAGTTCACCCCGCTGATCATCTTCGTGGTCGCGTGGCTGACGCTCGTCTATTTCCCGATGGCCCACATGGTGTGGTACTGGCCGGGACCGGACTTCCTGTCGACCATGCCGGGCGATTTCGGCCTGCTGTGGGGCTGGGGCGCTCTGGACTTCGCGGGCGGCACCGTGGTGCACATCAACGCGGGCATCGCCGGCCTGGTGGGCTGCATCGTGATCGGCAAGCGCACCGGCTACAAGTCGGAGCCGATGGCCCCGCACTCGCTGACCATGACCATGATCGGCGCCTCGCTGCTGTGGGTGGGCTGGTTCGGCTTCAACGCCGGTTCCAACCTCGAATCGAACAAGTTCGCCGCGCTTGCCTTCATCAACACCATGGTGGCCACCGCCGCCGCGGGCGCGATGTGGGCGATCATCGAGCAGATCGTGCACAAGAAGCCGTCGCTGCTGGGTGCGGCCTCGGGCGTCGTGGCCGGCCTGGTCGCGATCACCCCGGCCGCGGGCTTCGCCCATCCGATGACCGCGATCGTTCTCGGCGCCGTCGCCTCGATCGGCTGCTTCTTCTTCGTCACCACGGTGAAGAACGCACTGAAGTATGACGACACGCTCGACGTGTTCGGCGTCCACTGCGTCGGCGGCATCATCGGCGCGATCGGCACCGCCATCGTCGCCAATCCGGACTTCGGCGGCCAGGGCTTCATGGACTTCACCGTGATCCCCGCCGTGGCCGGCAAGTATGACATGATGGCGCAGATCTGGACCCAGGCGAAGGCTGTGGGCGTCACGCTGGCGCTCTCAGGCGGCGTGTCGCTCGTCCTGTTCCTGCTGCTCAAGTACACCGTCGGCATCCGTCCGAGCGTGGAAGTCGAGATGGAAGGTCTCGACATCAACGCGCACGGCGAGCGTGCCTACAACTACTGACAAGCTCGGGCGCCGCATCCCTTCTCTCTCCTCGGGGCGCGGCGCCCCACCCAGGTTCCTCCTGCGGACGACTTGGCCGGTGCGAAAGCGCCGGCCTTTTTTTGTTCCTCAGCAATATTGGCAAATTGCCAGCTTGATTCCCGCTATCCTCTGATATTCAATAGCGAGACTTCGTTGTCCTAGGGGGGAGAGGACATGAAAGAAAAAGCGCCTTGGCCGACACTTGTCGCCGTCGCGACGCTGATCACATATGCGATCGGCTTCTTCATCTACTTGCGCGATGCGGTTATATTCCTGTGGAAGGCGCTTGCACTGGACGAGACCGAACCTACCACCGCGATGGTTACGGCCGGCGTGCTGATGATTGGAAGCGCGATCTTCGGGCTATTGCTAGGGCCGGCCACCCGCTCCTATCGCGAATGGAAGCGTCAGCGAGAGGCGAGGAAGCTCGGCCAAGCCTATCAGCCGCCCCGCAAGCGCAGGCTGCCGCGGATCCTTCTCATAGCGCTGGCGCTGACCGGCACGGCGGTTGCCGCGGTCGGGCTGGCAGGCGGGCCGGACAAGGTCCTTGAACTGCTACGCGGTCTCTTTTCCGGCTCAGGTAACGATCCCGGAACAGTACCCCTCGACGGCGCTCCCACAGTATGGTCGAGCTGTGCGGGCGCCCGGGAGACCTATCGCGGCGTCGCGGCCCGGCGCACGCCATCCACACCCGCGGGCACATGGAAGGGCACCGCCACCTGGCTCCGGGGCACCCAGACATGGACATTCAGCGGCCGGACGATCAGTCTTACCGGCGGCTATCAGGGCAAGTGGGAACAACGCGGAAAGGACCACCGGCTGGTCGTCCGCTTCGGCGGCGGCACCGTATTCGAGGCGCAGATGGTCGGCGAGATGCTCTGCGGCCTGCGCTATAGTCCGGACGGGGACAATGTGCCGGACGGCAGCTTCGTTCTGACGCTGGCCGGCCGCACGCCAGCTGACCGCGCGCGCGAGCCAGAGAGCATTCCCGAGTGGGTCAAGGAGGTGTTTGAGAACGAGCTCTAGCCCGCCCCGCTCACCCCAGGTCCTCGCGCAAGAACGCTGCGCAGCGTTCGCCGATCATGATGCTGGGCGCATTGGTGTTGCCGCCCACCAGCCGCGGCATCACCGAGGCATCGGCGACATAGAGCCCCTCCACCCCGCGCACGCGCAGCCGCGGATCGCATACCGCGCCATCGTCCGATCCCATCCGCGCCGTGCCCACCGGATGATAGACGGTGTCGGCGCGCGCGCGGATCAGACGTTCCAGCGCGGCATCGTCGGCCAGATCGATCGGATAGCGGTCCCGCCCCTTATAGTCCGTCATCGGCGGGGTCTCCAGGATGCGGTACATCGCCCGCACGCCGCGCTTCAGGGTCTCCATGTCGCGCGGATCGCTCAGGAAATGCGGGTCGATCACCGGCGCGTCGTGCGGATCGAGCGAGCGCAGCCGCACCGTGCCCCGGCTTTCGGGCCGCAGCACGCAGGCGTGGCAACTGAAGCCATGGCCCTTCACCGCAGCGCGCCCATGGTCCTCCACGATCGCGATCAGGAAGTGGAGCTGGATATCCGGCCGCGACAGCGCGGGATCGGTGGTGATGAACCCGCCGCCCTCGGCATAGGGGGTGGTCATCGGCCCCTTCCGCGTCGTCATCCAGCGCGCGATGTTGCCCAGCGACTTCAGGCTGCCCGCCAGGCTGCGCCCCAGGAAGAAGCTGCCCTGCGTCTCGAACGCGGCGACATAGTCGATATGATCCTGCAGCCCCTCGCCCACCTCGGGCCGGTCGACGCGCACCGCCAGGCCCAGCTCGCCCAGATGCGCGCCCGGGCCGATGCCGGAGAGCATCAGCAACTGCGGCGTCTGGAACGCCCCCGCCGCCATCACCACCGCGCGCCGCGCACGGATCACCCGCGCCGCGCCGTCGCGCTGATAGGCGACGCCCCACACGCGCCCGTCCTCGAACAGCACGCGCTCGGTCAGCGCGTCGGTCAGCACGGTCAGATTCTCGCGCCGCCCCGCCTCACCGCCCAGATAGGCGCGCGCCGCGCTCCAGCGCTCGCCGTTGCGCTGGGTCACCTGATAGATGCCCACGCCTTCCTGGCGCGCGCCGTTGAAATCCTCGTTCACCGGGATCTGCAGGCTGGCCGCCGCCTCGACAAAGGCGCGGGTGCCGCCATGGGCATAATCCTGGTCGCTGACCCACAGCGGCCCATCCGCGCCATGATATTCGCCGGCACCGCGAACGTTGTGCTCGGCGCGGCGGAACCACGGCAGCACGTCTTCCCAGCCCCAGCCGGTGCAGCCGAGCGCGGCCCATTCGTCATAGTCCTGGTGATGGCCGCGGACATAGAGCATCGCGTTGATCGCGCTCGATCCGCCCAGCCCGCGCCCGCGCGGCTGATATCCCCGGCGCCCGTCGAGCCCCGGCTGGGGCACCGTTTCGAAGCGCCAGTTGGTCTTCTCGTTCTGGAAGGGCATCATGCCGGGCATGATGGTCTTCAGGCCGTTGTTGCGCCCGCCGGCCTCCAGCAGCGCGACGGTGTAGCGTCCGTCCTCGCTCAGGCGGCCCGCTGCGGCGCTTCCCCCGGATCCTCCGCCGATGACGACGATGTCGGCTTCTTCCACTCGGTCCCCCGCTCCCCGCGCGCCTGCCAGCGCGCCTTGATTATCTCCGATGTATCCCGGCTGCCGTCATGGCTCCACCCCGGCGGCTTCGCCATATAGTTCCACTTCGCGACGATCCCGGGTGCCTTCCACACATCCTTCGCGATCCCCACCCATTCATGGAACGCGGCCCAGATCAGGTTGAAGCTGCCCAGATCCTTGACGATGCCGTAGCGCGGCCGGTCGTCCGCCCGTTCCGGCTCGAAGGTGCCGAACATCCGGTCCCAGACGATGAAGACCCCGGCATAGTTCTTGTCCAGATATCTCGGGTTGGTCGCATGGTGGACGCGGTGGTGCGACGGGGTGTTCATCACCGCCTCGAACCAGCGCGGCATGCGATCGATCACCTCGGTGTGGATCCAGAACTGATAGATCAGGTTCAGCCCCGCGACGAAGAACACCATCGCCGGATGGAAGCCGATCAGGAACAGCGGGATGCGGAAGACGAAGGCCAGGCTGATGAAGCCGGTCCAGGTCTGCCGCAGCGCGGTGGACAGGTTATAGTGCTGGCTGGAATGGTGGATGACGTGGCTGGCCCAGAACCAGCGCACGCGATGCGCCGAGCGATGGAAGACATAATAGGCCAGATCGTCGATCACGAAGGCCGCGACGAACCAATACCATTGCCAGCCGATGTCGAAGAGCCGGAACTGCCACAGCCACATCGCCATGACATAGACGATGCCCGCGGTGATCCCGCCGGCGATCGTGCTGCCCAGCCCCAGCGCGAGCGACGTCAGCGTGTCCTTCGGGCAATAGGCCCGCCGGTCCTTCGCCCAGGCATAGAGCATCTCTGCGAATACGAGCAGGACGAAGGCGGGAATCGCATAGTCGACGGGGTTGGGAAGGCGCGGCATCGGCGCTTGCTTACATCATTGTAGGTAAGCTGTCATCCGGCAGGATGCGGATGCGCGCGGCGGATGCGTGCGGCCTTCCGGGCCCCCCCCAGCCGGGAACCGGAAGGGGTCATTGACTCACTTGATTGAATGATCAATCAAGTAGCATGCCCAATTTCCGGAAGCCGATTCGCCGATGAACCGCCCAGCCCGCAGCGCGCGCGATCGCATCGTCGAGGCGGCGATGGAGCTGTTCTGGGAGAAGGGGTATAATTCGACCTCCGTCTCCGACATCCTCAGCCGCACCCAGCTCAACTCGGGCAGCCTCTATCATGCCTTCCCGGGCAAGCAGGACATATTGATCGCGGTGCTGGAGGCCTATCGCGAGGGGCTGCACCCGATGCTGCTCGCGCCTGCGTGGGAGGGGGTGGAAGATCCGATCGAGCGGATCTTCGCGCTGCTCGCCGCCTATCGCGGGCTGATCCTGCAGACCGACTGCACCTATGGCTGCCCCATCGGCAGCCTGGCGCTGGAGCTGCACGAGGCGGACCCCGCGGTGCGCGAGCTGCTGGCCGCCAACTTCTCCGGATGGACCGCGGCGATCGAACAGTGCCTGGGGGATGCGGGCGATCGCCTGCCGCCCGGCCTCGATCGCCGCACCCTGGCCGAATTCGTGCTGACGACGATGGAGGGCGGCGTGATGCAGGCGCGCACCCATCGCGACGTCGGCTATTTCGATCGCGGCGTTGCCGCACTGCGCCAGCATTTCGAGATGCTTCAGGCCCGGGCGCAACTCGAACGGGCCTGAACGGGGGGAGACGATCGATGCTGGGCGTTCTGCTGTCGCTTGCGCTGGCACAGGGCGCGCCGGAGATATCGGCGCCCGTGGCTGTCGCGGCACCGGCCGGTGCCGACAGCGCCGCCTATGCCGCGATCGCCGCGCCGCCGGGCGAGCGGCTGACCGGGGCGAGCTGCACCTGCGCCGCGCGCGTCGAACTGCACCGCATCGTGCGCGCGGACGGCGACATATCCATGCTGGTCGATCCCGCCTGGGACATTCCGGCCGCAGGCCTGGAAATCCGCCCGGGGAGCGACCTCCACCTGATGCTGATGGACCTGCGTCACCCGCTGGCCGAGGGCGCGCCGGTGGAGATCGTGCTGCGCTTCGAAAAGGCCGGGGAGATCCGAGTCCGCTTCCATGTGACCCGGGACAGCCGCGGCTGGTGGGCCGCGAACGTCAGGCCAGCGCGTCCGGCCCCAGCCCCCTGAGCAGCACGCTGCCGAAGCGCGCCTCGCCGCTCGCCACGCGCAGCCCCTCGGGCGTCGGCCGGGCCTCCGGATGCGACAGGCGGCGGCCCGCCACGCGCGCGCCATGGACCTTCAGCAACGCGACGCTGCCGTCGCGCCCATGGACGATCGCGGCCTGCCCGTCGCTCGCCACGATCGCGCGCGCGCCTTCGAAGCCGGAAAGGATCGCCTCGGCCTCCACGATCGCCTCGGCCTCGCCGGCGATGCGCCCGCCGCCCAGCCGCAGCGCCCAGGCGGCCGCGGCGAGCATCAGGATCGCCGCCAGCGACCCGCCGAGCAGGATCAGATCCTTCACCCCCGCGCCCCTCAGGCCTTGCCCGACAGCGCGTCGAGCATCGGGCGGATACCGGTCAGGTCATATCCGGCGCGCGCGCCCTTCTCCACCAGATGCGCGGGATCGCCGCCCTTGCTCGCCGCCGCCAGCGCCCACAGGTTGCAGGAGCGCGTGCCCGACCGGCAATAGGCCAGCACCGGCCCGCCGGCCGCCTCCAGCACCGCCGCCATCGCGGTGACCTGGTTGGCCGAGAAGCCCGCGTGCGTCACCGGAATGGCGGTATAGGCCAGCCCGGCCGCCTTGGCCGCCGCCGCGATCGCGGCGCCATCGGGCTGGTCGGCCACCTCGCCATCGGGCCGGTTGTTGACGATCGCCACGAAGCCCGCGGCGGCCAGCCCGGCCACCTGCTCCGGCGCGATCTGCGGCGCCACCGATATGGTCTCGTCTATCTTGTGGATCACGCGAAGCTCCCGTCAGTCGTCCATGCCCAGCGGTTCATATTCCTTGAGCACCTTCATCACCTTGGCATCGCCGGCATATTTCTTGTTCAGCGCGGCCAGCGTCTTGTCGATTCCGGGGCACAGCTCGGCCACCGCGTCCTCGATCTGCTTGCGGCGCTGGGCGTCGAAATCGGGCTCGCCCGCCCAATGCTCGCATCCCTGGCGGCGGATCACCCATTGCTGCACCTCGGCGGGAACGCCGCGCAGTTCCGGATAATGTTCCAGGTCCACGTCGCTCAGCGGCTCGGCCGGCTTGGCGGCGGTGCTCGCGTTGGCGGGCGCGGCCTCCGCGGCGTTGACCACGGGCTCGGCGGCGTTCGCGCTGTTCGCCACCGGCGCGGGCTCCGCCAGGTTGGCGGTCAGGTTCGCCTCCGCCGCATTGTTCGCCGCGGGGGCGCCCTGGGTGCATCCCGCCAGCGCCAGCAGCGCCACCATACCGAAACTGCGCATCAATCCTCTCCCCCTGCCAGCTCAAGGCTGCCGATAACCTCCAGGAAGGCGGCACCATAGGCTTCCAGCTTGCGCGCGCCAACGCCGGGAATCCGGGCCAGCGCGTCCAGGCTGCGCGGCCGTTCTGACGCCATCGCGCGCAGCACGGCATCGTGGAAAACCACATAGGGCGGCACCGAAGCCGCCTGCGCCAGCTCGCGCCGCTTCGCCCGCAGCGCTTCGAACAGCGGATCGCCGGCCGGGTTCGCCCCGGCACCCGTGCCGCGCCCCTTGCGCCGCCGCTCGCGCTTGGGGGGCAGCACCAGCTCCACCCGCGCGCCTTCCTTCAGGATCGGCCGCGCGCCCGGCCCGAATTCCAGCCCGCCATGCGCGTTGGCGCGCAGCGCATCGCGCAGCAGCAGCGCGCGCGCCACCGGCTTGATCAGCGCCGCCTCATCGCCCTCGACGATGCCGAACACCGAGAGACTCTCGTGCCCGTTCATCAGGCTGCGCTCGCTCGACTGGCCCAGCAGGATGCTCTCGACATAGCCGGTGCCGAACATCTGCCCGGTACGGAACACGGCGGAGAGGAACTTCTGCGCCACCACCGTGGCATCCACCGCGCCCGGCGGGCTCAGGCAATTGTCGCAATTGCCGCAGGTCTCCGGCGGGTCCTCGCCAAAATGCTTCAGCAGGATGCGGCGGCGGCACCCGGCGGTCTCCACCAGCGCGCCCAGCGCGTTCAGCCGCGCGCGTTCGCCCGCATGGCGCGCGGGCTCCACCTCGGCGATCCGCTGGCGCGCGCGAGCGAAATCGTCGGCACCCCAGAACAGGTGCGCCACCGCCGGATCGCCGTCACGCCCGGCACGGCCGGTTTCCTGATAATAGGCCTCGATCGACTTGGGCAGGCCGGCATGCGCGACGAAGCGCACGTCGGGCTTATCGATCCCCATGCCGAACGCGATCGTGGCAACCACCACCGCATCCTCGCTCGCCACGAACGCCGCCTGGTTGCGGCGCCGGACGGCGGGATCGAGCCCGGCGTGATAGGCCAGCACGGTGCGCCCCGTCGCCGCCAGCTTCTCCGCCAGCGTCTCCACGCCGTTGCGCGTCTGGGCATAGACGATGCCGGGGCCGGGCTGTTCGGCGATCAGATCGATGATCTGGCGCGTCGTATTCTCGCGCGGGGTGATGGCATAGCGGATGTTGGGCCGGTCGAACCCCGCGACGATCAGCCCGTCGGCGGGAATGCCGAGCTGCTCCAATATGTCGGCCCGGGTATGCGCGTCGGCGGTGGCGGTCAGCGCCAGCCGGGGCACCTCCGGGAAGCTGTCGAGCAGCGGGCGGAGCAGGCGGTAGTCGGGGCGGAAATCATGCCCCCATTCGCTCACGCAATGCGCCTCGTCGATCGCGAACAGGCTGAGCGGCGTCTGGCGCAGCAGGTTGCGGAAGCCCTCGCCCGATGCCCGTTCGGGCGCGACATAGAGCAGATCGAGCGCGCCCGCGCGGAAGCGCTGGATCGTCTCGTCGCGGTTGTCGTCGGCGCTGGTCAGCGTCGCCGCGCGGATGCCCACCGCCTCGGCCGCGCGCAACTGATCGTGCATCAGCGCGATCAGCGGCGAGACGACCAGGCAGGTGCCCTCCATCGCCAGCGCCGGAAGCTGATAGCACAGCGATTTGCCCGCGCCCGTGGGCATCACCGCCAGCGTGTGCCGGCCCTCCAGCACGCGATCGACCACCTGGCGCTGCACCCCGCGGAAATCGACGAACCCGAAGGTGCGGTGCAGGATCTCGGCAGGATCGATCATGCGCCTCGCCTAGTGGCCCTTTCGCGTGATAGCCAGCGGCCATGGACAGCGCCCCGCACGACAATCCCGCCCGCAGCCGATTCGAGCTGGTCGAGGAGGGCCACCTTGCCCGCGCCGAATATCTGGTGTCGCGCGATGTGATCACCTTCACCCACACGATCGTTCCGCCCGAGCTGGGCGGGCGCGGCGTGGCAAGCCGGCTGATCGCCTTCGCGCTCGCCGATGCCCGCGCGCGCGGGATGAAGGTGGTGCCGCAATGCCCGTTCGTCCGTGCCTATATCGAGAAGCACCCGGAGTGGGCGGACCTGCTGGCGTAATCCCCAGCTAATCGTCCGCCCGGGCGCCACGGCGCTTGCCCCCCGCCGCTTCCCTTTGCCAAAGGCCATGACGATGACGGTGCGCGTGGACATGGGGGTGGACGGCAGGGGCGATGCCGTCGCGATGGACCTTGAGGAGCTGCTGGCCACGCGGCTGCTGGTCCAGGGCAACTCGGGCTCCGGCAAATCGCACCTGCTGCGCCGCCTGCTGGAAAAGAGCGCCGGGCAGGTGCAGCAGATCGTGATCGATCCCGAGGGCGATTTCGTCACGCTGGGGGATCGTTACGGCCATGTCGCGATCGAGGCGGCGGACTATGCCGAACGCGAGATCGCACGCTTCGCCACGCGAATCCGCGAACATCGCGCGTCGGTGGTGCTGAGCCTGGAAGGGCTGGAGGCGGAGGGGCAGATGCGTTGCGCCGCGGCCTTCCTCAACGCGTTGTTCGATGCCCCGCGCGATCATTGGTATCCCGCGCTGGTGGTGGTGGACGAGGCGCAGCTCTTCGCCCCCTCCGGCGGCGGCGAGGTGGCCGAGGAGGTGCGCCGCGCCTCGCTGTCGGCGATGACCAACCTGATGTGCCGCGGCCGCAAGCGCGGACTGGCGGGCGTTATCGCCACCCAGCGGCTGGCCAAGCTGGCCAAGAATGTCGCGGCAGAGGCGAGCAACTTCCTGATGGGCCGCACCTTCCTGGACATCGACATGGCGCGCGCCGCCGACCTGCTGGGCATGGAACGCCGCCAGGCCGAGCAGATCCGCGACCTGCAGCGCGGCGTGTTCCTGGCGCTCGGCCCGGCGATCGCGCGGCGGCCCGTGTCGGTGCAGATCGGCGCGGTCGAGACATCGGCGCGCAGCGGCAGCCCCAAGCTGGTGCCGCTGCCCCAGGCCCCGGCGGAGGACATGCGCGACCTGCTGCTGGCCCCGGCCGAGCCCGAATGGACCCCGCCCGCGCCGCCGCCGCCCCGCGTGGCCGATTCGGAGCGGCTGATCGCCAGCCTGGCCGCGCGCACCACGCTTACCCCCGAGCCCGAACGGATCGAGGAGGCGCGCGACCCGGCCGAGATCGCCACCATCGTGGCGCAGGTCCTCGCCGCGATCGTGGAGGACGCGGATTCGGCGCTGCGCACGCCACCGGGGCTCTATCAGGAGTTCCTGGTCCGCTGCCGCATGGCCGGGCTGCCACGCCCGGCGCTGGACCTTTCGGGGTTCGTCCGCCGCCTGTCCGCCGCGCGCGCAGGCATCCCCGACGATCCCGACGAGCAATGGGAACAGGCGCTCGACGTGGCGCGCGCGCTGCCCGACGACATGCTCGGCCCCTTCCTGCTCGTCGCCCGCGCGGCGCGTGAGGGCGCGCCCTGCCCGAGCGACGCGGAGATCGCGTCGAGCTATGGCACCAGCTCGCTCGGCCGCGCACGGCGGCTGATCAGCTATATCGAGGATCGCGAGCTGTTCGTGCTGCGCAGCGATCTTTCGGGAAAGCGATCGATCACCATCCCGCGCCTGGGCTGGACCACCCAGCCGGCCGAGGCGGGATAGCGCGCGCCTGGGGTCGTTTTCAGCTTCGCTGGACCGGCACCGGCCCGCTCCCTCGCCGGAACAAGCGCTATCGGCAGAGCGGCGGATCGCCCGGCGACCAGTCCGTCAGGGCGAACCCGCTCAGCTCGATCTCGTCGATCGCAAAGGGCCAGCGTTCGTAGCCGCGCCGCCCGGCCAGCACGAAGCACACCGGAACCGCCTGCCACGCCCCGCCGCGCTCGCGGATGCGCGCACGATAGCTGACCGCGCGCTCCAGCCCGTTTTCCACGATCAGCACGGTCCCGCCGTCCCCTGACCAGAGGAAGCGCAGATCCACCGCATTTGCCGCGACCGGCGGCGCGGGGATCGCTTCCACCGCGTCCCCCGTCCGCCCAGGGTCGCGCGGCCCGAGCGCAGCGGCATCATCGGGGCGCAGCGTGCCGACGCCGATCAGGCCCGGGCGCAGCGCACCATCGCCCCCTTGGGCCAGCGTCACCTGATCGCCCGCCGCCAGCACCACCGTTTGCGCCGTACAGGGCACCGGCATCGACAGCGCCAGCGCGCCGATGGCCGCGATCCGGCGCATTCCCGGCTATTCCGCCGCCGCGGCCTTCGCCGCCCGCTTGCGCGCCGGGGCAGGAGCGGGGGCGGGGGCCTGCGCTGCCAGCAGCGCGCGCAGCCATTCCTCGGTGGCGTCGACGTGGCAGACCTGGAGCATGTGCCCGCCCTCCACCAGCGTCAGCCGCCCGCCGGGGATCGCCGCCGCGGTCTTCTCCCCATGCAGTTCCGGATCGAGCAGATAGTCACCCCGGCCATAGAGGATCGCCACGGGGATCTTGAGTTCGGCATAGCGCGCCGCCTGCGCCTGCATCTCGGGCAGCGCGGTGGCGATCTCGAACACGCCCGACTGGAAGCTGGCGGGCTTGAGCGCGAGCAGCCCGCCGCCCTTCACCCCGAAATCGGCGGGCACGGGATCGGGCGAGAATGCCTGGGCGGCATTCTTCGCGCCGTTGCGCATCCCCATCGGGATGCTGAGCGTCCAGGCGATGATCGGCGCCAGCCGCGTGGGCACCATCAGCCCGCGGAACGTGTCCACCACCTTCTCGATCGGCTGGGTCAGCGGCGCGATCAGCGCCAGCGCGCTGGGCAGTTCCGGATGGCGCACGGCGATCGCCAGGCTGACGGCACCGCCCATCGAATGGCCCACCAGCACCGGCTTTTCCACGCCCAGCTTGCCCAGCGCCTCGGCGATCATGTCGGCCTGGCGGCTGATCGGCGCGCGCGGGCCGTGCAGCGTCGAATGGCCCCAGCCGGGCCGGTCGATCAGGATCACGCGATGGTCCTTCGCCATCCGATCGGCGAAGGCGTAGGTGAAGTGGCGGAGCTGGCCCATGATGCCGTGGATCATCACCAGCGGCGGCCCCTTCGCATCGGCCGGGCCCATCGCGGAATAATGGATGCGCCCGCCCTTCACGTCGATCCAGGCGCCGGTCGCGGGCAGCGCGGCGTCGATCTTGCGCACGATCCACAGCGACAGGAGCACCAGCGCCACGGCGATCGCGGCGGCGATCCCGATCACCCACAGCAGCACGCTCATCGCCCTTATCCTCCCTATTCGGCGGGAACGGGGTCCTCGCCGGCCTCGCGCTCCTGCGCCTGGCGTGCCCACATCTCGGCATAAAGACCGCGTTTGCGCAACAACTGGCTGTGCGTCCCCTGCTCGGCCACGCGCCCGCTTTCCAGCACGACGATGCGATCGGCGTTCACCACCGTCGAAAGCCGGTGCGCGATCACGATCGTGGTGCGCCCGCGCCCGATCGCCTCCAGCGTCGCCTGGATATCGGCCTCCGTCCGCGAATCGAGCGCGCTGGTGGCTTCGTCCAGGATCAGCACCGGCGGGTTCTTCACCAGCGTGCGGGCGATCGCCACGCGCTGCTTCTCGCCGCCGGAAAGCTTCAGCCCGCGCTCGCCCACGCGCGTGTCGAACCCGTCGGGCAGCGACTGGATGAACCCGGCGATGGCGGCCCCGCGCGCGGCATCGGCGATCTCGTCCTGGGTCGCGCCCTCGCGACCATAGGCGATGTTGTAGCCGATGGTGTCGTTGAACAGCACCGTATCCTGCGGAACGATGCCGATCGCGGCGCGCAGGCTGGCCTGGGTCACCTGCGCGATATCCTGCCCGTCGATGGTGATGCGCCCGCCGGTGAGATCGTAGAAGCGGAAGATCAGCCGGGCGAGCGTGGACTTGCCCGCGCCGGAGGGGCCGACCACCGCGACCGTGCTGCCCGCGGGCACGTCTATATCGATGCCCTTCAGGATCTCGCGATCCGGATCATAGGCGAAATGCACCCCTTCCAGCCGCAGATGCCCGCGTTCCACCCGCAGCGGCTGGGCGCCGGGCGCGTCCTTCACCTCGGCATTGGTATCGAGCAGGTCGAACATGCTGCCCATGTCGATCACGCCCTGGCGGATCGTGCGATAGACGAACCCCAGCATGTCGAGCGGGCGGAAGAGCTGGCTGAGCAGCGTCGATACCAGCACCACGTCGCCGGTGGTGAATTCGTGCCGCGCCCATCCGAACACCACCAGCGCCATGCCCGCGCCCAGCATCAGATTGGTGATCACCGCCTGGCCGATGTTGAGCCAGGCGAGCGAGTTCTCGCTCACCGTCGCGGCCTTGGCATAGGCGGTCACTGCGCGTTCGTATCGCGCCGCCTCGCGTTCTTCGGCGTTGAAATATTTGACCGTTTCGAAGTTGAGCAGCGAATCCACCGCATGCGCCACCGCGCCGGTATCCAGATCGTTCATCTGCTGGCGCAGCTTCGCGCGCCAGTCGGTCACCATCCGGGTAAAGCCGATGTAGACGACGACCATCGTCACCGTCCCCGCCACCAGCCACACGCCGAACCGCGTCCAGAAGATGCCGAGCACCAGCGCCAGCTCCAGGATCGTCGGCGCGATGTTGAACAGCAGGAAATACAGCATCGTATCGATGCTCTTGGTCCCGCGCTCCACCACCTTGGTGACCGCGCCCGTGCGCCGTTCCAGGTGGAACCGCAGGCTGAGCTTGTGGAGGTGGCGGAACACGTCCGCCGCCAGCCGCCGTGTCGCATCCTGGCCGACACGCTCGAACACCGCGTTGCGCAGATTGTCGAACAGCACGGTGCCCAGCCGCGCGGCGGCATAGCCGGTGACCAGCGCGACGACGAGCCACACCGCGTCGCGCGATCCCCCCGCCATCGCGTCGATCGCGCCCTGCAGCGCGAAGGGGGCGCCATAGACCTGCACCAGCTTCGACGCGACGACGAACGCCAGCGCGATCACGATGCGCGCGCGCAGCCCCGGCGCGTCCGCCGGCCACAGATAGGGGAGGAAGCGCCGGAGCGTTCCGAGCAGCGGACGCTCGGAAGTGCCGGCGGGGTTTTCGGGAGGCATGGCGCGCATTTGGGGCCGATGCCGCCCGCATGCAATGCGCGAAAACCACATCGCCGGGGCTGTCCCGCCTTGCCCGAAGCGGGACAGCCGCCTTTCGGCGCGCTGGCGAAGCCTTGCCGCTTGCGCTAGTTCCGGGAAACAGGCGGGAAACAAACGGGGCAACTGCAATGCGCAAGCTGCTGGGTGTCGCGGTCGGCGCCGCGGTGGCCGCGGGGGCGATCTGGCTCACCGGATATGTGAACCACCAGATCTTCTCCCTGGCGGCGTTCGATCCGGGCGATTTCGATTCGATCCACGCGGCGATCCAGGCGGCGCCGGACAGCGCCAAGGCGATGATCGCGGGCGGATATTTCCTGGGCGCGCTGACGGGCGGGCTGATCGCGGTGCGGATCGCGGGCGGATGGGGCTGGGCCGGCTGGATCGTGGCGGCGCTGGTGCTGGCGGGCGGGGCGGCGGCGGCATTGCTGGTGCCGCAGCCGCTGTGGATGCAGATCGCCACGGGCGTGGCACCCCTGCTGGGCGGACTGATGGTGCGCAACGCCTGAGGGGCGGTTACGCGCCCTCCGCCGCGCCATCGCCGCGGATCATCGGCAGCGACCATTGGATCTGGCTGCGCAGCATCGCCTCCAGCTCTTCGGCACCCGCGTTGTGCGCGGCGGCGCGCTTGCGCAGCAGCGCCTCCAGCAGGCTGGCGCGCGTCGGCGCGGGCGGCGGAACCGCCCGGCCCTTGGCCAATGCGCGCGATAGCTGGAGCGATAGAAGCGTCACCGGACCCGTCTTTGCTTTTCCGGTTCGTTCATGCCGCCGCGATCCTTTCGCAGCCCTTGCCGGACGCGGTTAACGCGGCCGCGTCCACAGCCCGTCGCGCGGCACGGGGGGATAGAGCGCGCGCCGCCGCAGCGCCTGGGAAAAGGCCCGGGCGATCCAGCCCAGCTTGGTCGTCGCCGGGGTGCTGACGCGCCGGTCCCAGGCATGTTCGCCGCGCGCCGCGACCTCCCCGGCAATCGCGCCATAGATGCCCGCCGCCGCCAGCACCGCCCAGGCCGATCGGAAGGGCAGCGCCGGGGTTCCCGCGCGCCCGCTGTCGCCATAGGCCGCCGCGCGATCCGCCAGCCGCCGCGCCAGTACGGCGATGCGCGGGCGGTAACGCGGGCGCATCTGCTCGCCGGGCGGGATATCCATTTCGGCCAGCCAGTCCTCGGGCAGATAGCAGCGCCCGGCCGCGTCATCGTCGTTCAGGTCGCGCGCGATGTTGCCGAGCTGGAAGGCGATGCCCAGGTCGCACGCCCGGTCCAGCGTCGCCTCATCGTCCGGCGCCACCCCCATCACCACCGCCATCATGCAGCCGACCGCGCCCGCGACGTGATAGCAATAGCGGTACAGGTCGTCCTCGTGCCGCGGCCGCCAGCCGGCGGCGTCGAGCGCGAAGCCCTCCACCAGATCGTGCGCCAGCCGGTGCGGCAGCCGGGTCTCCGCCGCCACGATGCGCAGCGCGTCGAACGCGGGATCGCCCACCACCTGCCCCGCCAGCGCCGCGGCGGTGCGCACGCGGATCGCCGCCAGCCGCGCCTCCGGATCGCTTACCCGGTGCATGCCGTGGCCATGGTCCTGCCCGTCGGCCAGATCGTCGCAGGCGCGGCACCAGGCATAGAGCAGCCACGCCCGCTCGCGCGTGGCGGGATCGAACAGCCGGCTCGCCATCGCGAAGCTCTTCGATCCCCGGGCGATCGATTCCCCCGCCGTCGCGACGATCGCTGCGCGCGAGGTGGCCGCCGGGCCGCGCGGCTCCGGCGGCGGGGGGCTCACAGATCCTCGCGCTTCATATGGATGATCGGCACCGCCGGCTGGGCGCTGGCCAGCTTGTCCAGCAGCCCTTCCAGCGTGGTATCGACGATCAGCAGCCCCTGGTGCTGCGGCCGGACGAAGCCGACGCGGCCCATATGCTCCCAGAATTCGACGAGCTTGTCGTAATAGCCCGCGATGTTGAGCAGCCCGATCGGATCGCTGTGATAGCCGAGCTGCGCCCAGCTCAGCGCCTCCCACAGCTCGTCCATCGTGCCGGTGCCCCCGGGCAGGTTGACGAAACCGTCCGCCAGATCGACGAAGCGCGCCTTGCGCTCGTGCATCGTCTGGACGACCTCCAGCGTGGTCAGCCCGCGGTGCGCTACCTCGGCATTCACCAGCGCTTCGGGGATGATGCCGATCACCTCGCCGCCCGCCTCCAGCGCCGCATCGGCCACCGCGCCCATCAGCCCCAGCCGCCCGCCGCCATAGACCAGGCCGATCCCGCGCTCCGCCAGCGTCCGCCCCACATGCCGTGCGGCCTCGATATACACCGGGTCGGCCGGGCTGGCCGATCCGCAATAGACTGCGATACGCTTCATCTTACGCTTCCCTATCGCGCTTGGCGGGGCGATTTGCCGTGCTCACTTCAAATCCTCCAGCATCAGCGCCGCCGTTGCCTTGGCGCTGCCCACCACCCCGGGGATTCCGGCGCCGGGATGCGTCCCCGCGCCGACGAAGTACAGGTTGGGGATGTGATCGTCGCGGTTGTGCGTGCGGAACCACGCGCTCTGCGTCAGGATCGGCTCCAGGCTGAAGGCCGATCCCAGATGCGCGTTCAGATCCTGGACGAAATCGTCCGGCGTATAGCTGAACCTGGTCACGATCCGCTCGTGCAGATCGGGGATCAGCCGCCGCGCCACCTCGTCCAGCACGCGCTTTTCCAGCATCGGCGCGGTTTCCGCCCAGTCGGCGGGGAACTTGCCCCGGTGCGGCACCGGCACCAGCGCGTAAAAGGCGGCATGCCCCTCCGGCGCCATGCCCGCATCGCTCGCGCTGGGATGGTGGAGGTAGATGGAGAAATCGCGGCTGAGCACGCCATTGTCGTAGATGTCGGCGAGCAGCCCCTCATAGCGCGGCCCGAACAGGATATTGTGGTGCGGGATCTCCGGAAAGGTGCCGCGCACGCCGAAATGCACCACGAACAGCGAGGGCGAGAAGCGCTTGCGCTCGATCCGGGCCGCGGTGCGCTGGGCGCTGCGCGACCCCTTCAGCAGCGTGCGATAGCTGTGGACGATGTCGGCGTTGCTCGCCACCGCGTCCACCTGGGCCGCATATCCGCTGGCGGTGCGCACGCCGGTCACGCGGTCGCCCAGCGTATCGATCGCGGTCACCGGATCGCCCAGCCGGATCTCGCCGCCCAGCCGCTCGAACAGCGCCACCATGCCGCTAACCAGCCGGTTGGTGCCGCCTTCGGCCCACCATACCCCGCCATCGCGCTCCAGCTTGTGGATCAGCGCATAAATGCTGCTGGTCTTGGTCGGATCGCCGCCCACCAGCAGCGTGTGGAAGCTGAGCGCCTGGCGCAGCTTGTCGTTCTTCACGAACGAGCAGACCATCGAATAAACCGATCGCCACGCCTGATACCGTGCCAGCGCGGGCGCGGCCTTGATCATCGACATGAAGTCGAGGAACGCGACCGAGCCCAGCTTCACATAGCCTTCCTCATAGACCCCGGCCGAATAGGCGAGGAAGCGGCGGTAGCCCTCGATATCCTCGGGATCGAGCTTGGCGATCTCCGCACGCAGCACGCGATCGTCGTTGGTATAGTCGAAGGTCGTGCCGTCGGGCCAGCTCAGCCGGTAGAAGGGCGTCACCGGGCGCAGCGTCACATCCTCACCGATGTCGCGGCCGGAAAGCTGCCACAGCTCCTTCAGCGCTTCGGGCGCGGTAAGCACGGTGGGGCCGGCATCGAAGGTGAAGCCATCGCGCTGCCAGTGATAGGCGCGGCCGCCCGGCTTGTCGCGCGCCTCGATCACCACGGTCTGCACCCCCGCGGACTGCAGCCTGATGGCGAGCGCCAGCCCGCCGAACCCGGATCCGATCACTGCCGCGCGCTTCATTTCTTCCTCCCGGCGACCGCCGCCACTGCACGGCCCACCGGCACGGGCGGCCTGCCCGCCAGCAGCCGCGCCTGATCCAGCAGCGTCGTCCGCCCGGCGTAAAAGCGCGCGATCAGCCCCGCGTCCAGCCCATAGAAGCGTTCCAGCACGCGATAGCGCTCGGCCGGCTCCGCGGCGCGGAACAACATCTTCGCCAGCATCCGGTAATAGCCGCGCCGCCGCCAGGTGCGCCTGGCGAAGCCGTGGAGCAGCGCGTTAAGCCCGGCGCCGGAAAGATCGCCCGCCTGGGCCACCAGCGCCGCGGCACGCACCGCATCGGGCAGCGAATAGCTGGTCACCGGGTGGAACAGGCCGGCGCGGGCGCCCGCCTTGGCCACCTTGTTCCCGCCCGATTGCCAATAGGCGTCGAAATCGCCGCCCATCGCCACCGGAAGCACGCCCGCTTCCTCACGCACCACCCGCTCGACATGCCATCCGCGCGCAGCCGCATAATCGCCGATGCGCGCCGCCAGCGCGGGCGCGTCGATCGCCGGATCGTCGCTGTAATAGGTATCCTCGACGAACATCCGCGTCGCCGCGAAGGGCAGGCAATAGACGAAGCGATAGCCATCGGCCTGTGGCACGGTTGCGTCCATCACGATCGGGCGGGGCATATCGTGCGCGTCCGCCAGCCGCAGCTCGCGGCCGAGGAATTTCTGCCAGCCCAGCTCCAGCAGCCCCAGGTCACCCGGGCCGCGCGCGTCGATCACGCCCTTGGCCTCGATCCGGTCGCCGTCGGCCAGCACGACCGCGGTGGGGCTGGCGGCCAGCGCCTTGCGCCGCGTCATCACCGCCTTTTCGGGCAACGCCTCTCGCAGCACCTGATCGAAGCGTTCGGATTCCACCGAATAATATTGCGCGCGCAGCGTCCGCTGCCGCGCGGGGAAGGCGACGTCATAGCCGGTCCAGCCATAGCTGATCAGCGGCGCCACCAGCCAGCGCTCCGCCGGCGCCACATCGCCCGCGAAGAACGACCAGAGATGGTTGCCGCCCAGCCGCGGCCCGGCCTCGATCACGCGGACGTCGCAATCGGGGCGCTTGCGCCTGAGCGCCAGCGCGATGAGCCCCCCCGCGAGCCCGCCCCCTACGATCGCCACGTCGCACTGGATGGTTGCCGGCATCGGCCTCGCGTAGCGGATGCGCCCGCGGGCAACAAGGGAAGCACCGTTCCGGCAGGGCAACGGCGCAAAAAATCCCCTCCCGCCGGGGAGCGGGAGGGGGAGGAAGTGGGAGCGGACCCGAGATGCGTGGGACCGGCTCCTCGGAAGATCGTGGCGGCGCGATCAGGCGGCCTTCAGCAGCGGCCATTCCCGCGCCATCGCGCGCGCCACCGAGGGGCGGCGGCGCAGCGCCTCGCGCCAGCGATGCAACACCGGCCATTCGCCGAGCGCGATCCCGGCGTGCTCGCTCCAGTTGAGCACCGCGAGCAGATAGGCGTCGGCCACGCTGAACCCGCCCTCCAGATGTTCGCGCGTCGCCAGATGCGCCGACAGCAGCTCGAACGGGCGGACGGCACGTGCGCGCCCGGCGGCGCGCGCATCCTTCCCGGCATCGCCCGCCATCAGCGGCGCGAACACGCCCTTGTGCAGCTCGGTGGCGATGAAGTTCAGCCAGGCGAGCATCCGGTAATGCGCGTCGGAGAAATGTGGCGGGGCCAGCACGCCTTCGGGCGCCAGCCCGGCGATATAGGCCAGCACCGCCGGCCCCTCGGTCAGCACGAAGCCGCCGGGCGTCTCGATCGCGGGGACATAGCCCATCGGGCTGAGCGCGGTGAAATGGCGGCCGTCCGCCAGCCGCCCGCCGGGCGGGACCGCGACATATTCGGCGTCCAGCTCGGCCTCTTCCAGCGCGATGCGCGCGGCGAGCGAGCATGCGAAGGGCCGGAAATAGAGCTTCATGGCCGGTTCTCCCCGAACTTGATTTTCTTACGATTCCGCATAAAAATAACCGGGTCAAGGAATTTTATGCGAGATCGCACAGAAAAGCGCGCGCGCGGCCGTCCGCGCGCCTTCGATCAGGACCTGGCGCTGCAGGCGGCGAGCGCGCGTTTCCGCACGCGCGGCTATTCGGCCACCTCGCTCGACGAGCTGGCCGCGGTCACCGGCGTCGCGCGGCCCAGCCTGGCGGCGGCGTTCGGCGACAAGCGCGCGCTCTATCTGGCGGCGCTCGAACGCACCTATGGCTGGCTGGAACAGAGCTTCGCCGGGTTGATCGAGGCGAAGCTGCCGCTGCGCGAGATGCTGGAGCGGATGTTCCGCTTTTCGATCAAGGTCTATCTGGACGGCGAGTTCGGCCCCTCCGGCTGCATCGCGCTCAACACCGCGGTGGCCGAGGCGGTGACCGATCCGGATATCCGCGCGATGCTCTCCCGCGTCCTCGACCTTGAGGATCGCGCGCTGCGGACGATGCTGGCCGACGCGGGCAGCCCGACGCCGGAGGCGCATGCGCACCTGGCCGTATCGGTGCTCCAGGCGCTCAGCATCCGCGCGCGCACCGGCCGCCCGCGCGAGGAGCTGGAGGCGATCGCCGCCGCCTGCGTCGACATGATCGCGGGCAAGCCGGACGGCGATTCTCAATCCTAGCCGTGGTCCCGCAGCCGGCGGAGAAGCCGCGCCGCCTGCCCGGCCGCGGCCTCGCACCGTCTATCTTTGCCGGGATGGCGTGATTCCTGCCCTCCACCATGCCATGGAGGCGCGGCGATGGCTGACGTGACGATCCCGATCCTGCTTTCGGCATTGGCGATGACGCTGATCGTCGGCGTGCGCTATCTGATCGCGAGCGGCGGCTTCGATCTTGCGACCCGGCTGCGCTGCCCCGGCCTCTATCACGGCATGGGCCGCCAGATCCGCATGGAGATCGGCTGGAGCCTCGCCAGCGCCGCGGTCTATGGCGTGCCCGCCGGGATCGTCGCCTGGGGCTGGCAGAACCGCGGCTGGACGCTGATCTACACCGACGTCCACGCCTATCCGCTCTGGTATCTGCCGCTGTCGGTGCTGCTCTACCTGCTGGCGCACGACACCTGGTTTTACTGGACGCACCGGCTGATGCACCGGCCGCGATGGTTCCGCATCGCCCATGCCGTCCACCATGCCAGCCGCCCGCCCACCGCCTGGGCGGCGATGAGCTTCCATTGGGTGGAGGCGCTGACCGGCGCGATCGTGATCCCCGCGCTGGTGTTCGCCGTGCCGATCCACGCCGCCGCGCTGGGCGTGGTGCTGACGGTGATGACCGTGATGGGCGTCACCAACCATATGGGGTGGGAGATATTCCCGCGCTGGCTGGTGCATGGCCCCGCCGGGCGATGGCTGATCACCGCGAGCCACCACCAGCGCCACCACGACCGATATCGCTGCAACTACGGCCTGTATTTCCGCTTCTGGGACCGGCTGTGCGGCACCGACGCGGGGCTGGGCGGTTTCGCGCGGTAACCATGATTTCATTCCCGTGACGTAATCATGACGCAATTGCGACGAAGCGCGGGAGCGAATATCCCTGCGTTGCGTTTCGCAACTGCAACACGTCCCCGGAGCATGCCCCTGTGAAAGTCCCCGCCTGCGCCGCCGCCCCGTTTGCCGCCATCGCCGCGTTGCTCGCCGCCGCCCCGGCGCAGGCGCAGGCGCAGGCGCAGGAAGGCGATGCGCCGCCGCCGGTCGACACCGCGGCGCTGGAGGGCGACGGGCTGACCATCGGCCTGGCCGCTGGCGTGGTCCCCAGCTACGAAGGGTCGGACGACACCGCCTTCTCGATCATTCCCGGGCTGCGCGGCCGCGTGTCGGGCATCAACTTCATGCTTCGCGGCAACCGCTTCTGGGCCGATCTGGTGCCCACCTCCAGCGGCCCCGGCTGGGACATCCAGCTAGGCCCGGTGATCCAGGCCAATTTCAACCGCCATTCGTCGATCGTCGACGCGCAGGTGAAGAAGCTGCCCAAGCGTGACATCGCGCTGGAGACCGGGGCCTTCGCCGGGATCGCGCGCCAGGGGGTGGTGACCAGCGATTACGACAAGCTGGGCGTCTCGCTGGCCTATGTCCACGACGTGCTGGGCGCGCACGGCAGCTATGTGATCACCCCGGCGATCGACTACAGCACGCCGCTGAGCACCACGGCCTATATCGGCATCAACCTGTCGGCCGATTATGTCGGGCGGGGCTATGCCGATTATTATTTCAGCGTCGATGCGCCCGGCAGCGCGGCGAGCGGCCTGCCCGTCTTCAGCGCCGGAAAGGGCTGGAAGGATTGGACGATCGCCAGCTATGCCGCGGTATCGCTGACCGGCGACCTGACGCGCGGCCTGGCGCTGGTCGGCGCCGGATCCTACCGCCGCATGCTCGACGATTCGGCCGCCTCGCCCGTCACCAGCGTCGCCGGTTCGCCCAACCAGTGGACCGGCATGCTGGGCCTTGCCTACACCTTCTGAGCCGCGCCTTGCCGCCGCGCTGGACGCCGCCCCGCATCGCGCCTAAGCTCCGTCCATCCCCGGGGGGCCGCTGACGCGCGGCTGAGAGGCAGGCTGCAGCCTGCGACCCGCTGAACCTGATCCGGCTGACACCGGCGGAGGGAGGGAGCGCGGCCGAAATCCGTGATCCGTCCCTTGCCCTTGCGAAGAGGATGGACGCGCGATGCTGACGACTGCCGATCCCATCACCTATCAGCTCGCCGTGGTCGAAGGCGCGGTGATGATCGCCCTGGGCTTCGCCGGGCTGCGCGACGCCACGCTATGGCCGCGCATGGTGGAGGAGATGGAGCGCTCCCCCGCGCTCAACGCCGCCATCGGGCTGGTGGCGGTGCTGTTCGGCGCGCTTGTGGTGCTGTTGCCGGGCGGCTGGAGCGATCCGCTCGCCATCGTGGTTTCGGGGATCGGGCTCGGCTCGATCGTCAAGGGGCTCGCGCTGATCGCGATCCCCGGCGCGTGGCTGGCGATGGGCCGGCCGCTGCTGCGTTATTCGCGGCCCTGGGGCGCGGGCGTGATGCTCGCCGGGGCCATCCTGATCATCGCCGGCGCGGCCGGCATCCTGAACTGAGGACACGACATGGCAGACATTCCCGCAAAGGCCGAGATCGGCGTCACCACCGGCCCGATCCGCGGCTCCGCCAAGATCCATGTCGGCCCCCATCGCGTGGCGATGCGCGAGATCCGGCTGGAGCCCGGCAGCGGCGAGGCGCCGGTGCGCGTCTATGACACCAGCGGCCCCTATACCGACCCCGACGCGCGCATCGACATCATGGCCGGGCTGCCGGAGCTGCGCCGCGACTGGATCCGCGCGCGCGGCGACGTGGAGGAGGTGCCCCAGCGCGCGGTGAAGCCGGAGGACAACGGCCAGCTCGGCCCCGATCGCTCCGGCGGCGTCCAGCCCTTCCCGCACGTGCGCAAGCAGGTGTTGCGTGCGAAGCCGGGCATGAACGTCTCGCAGATGCACTATGCCCGCCGCGGCATCGTTACGCCCGAGATGGAATATGTCGCCACGCGCGAGAATCTGGGCCGCGAGCGGCTGGCCGAATATGTGCGCGACGGGCAGGATTGGGGCGCCGCCATCCCCGATTATGTGACGCCCGAGTTCGTCCGCGACGAGGTGGCGCGCGGCCGCGCCATCATCCCGTCGAACATCAACCACCCGGAAAGCGAGCCGATGGCGATCGGCCGCAACTTCCTGGTCAAGATCAACGCCAACATCGGCAACTCCGCCGTCGCGAGCGACGTGGCGAGCGAGGTGGACAAGATGGTGTGGGCGATCCGCTGGGGCGCGGACACCGTCATGGACCTCTCCACCGGACGCAACATCCACGACACGCGCGAATGGATCCTGCGCAATTCGCCCGTGCCGATCGGCACCGTGCCGATCTATCAGGCGCTGGAGAAGGTGGGCGGCATCGCCGAGGAGCTGACCTGGGAGATCTTCCGCGACACGCTGATCGAGCAGGCCGAACAGGGCGTGGATTACTTCACCATCCATGCCGGCGTGCGCCTGCCCTATATCCCGCTCACCGCGAAGCGCGTGACCGGCATCGTCAGCCGCGGCGGATCGATCATGGCGAAATGGTGCCTGGCGCACCACAAGGAGAGCTTCCTCTACGAGCGCTTCGACGAGATCACCGAGATCATGAAGGCGTATGACATCGCCTATTCGCTGGGCGATGGCCTGCGCCCCGGCAGCATCGCCGATGCCAACGACGAGGCGCAGTTCGCCGAGCTCTACACGCTGGGCGAGCTGACCAAGCGCGCCTGGGAGCAGGACGTGCAGGTGATGATCGAAGGCCCCGGCCATGTGCCGATGCACAAGATCAAGGAGAATATGGACAAGCAGATCGCCGCCTGCGGCGAGGCGCCCTTCTACACGCTCGGGCCGCTCACCACCGATATCGCGCCGGGATATGACCATATCACCAGCGGCATCGGCGCGGCGATGATCGGCTGGTATGGCACGGCGATGCTCTGCTACGTCACGCCCAAGGAGCATCTGGGGCTGCCCGACCGCGACGACGTGAAGGTCGGCGTCGTCACCTACAAGCTGGCCGCCCATGCCGCCGATCTGGCGAAGGGGCACCCGGCCGCCAAGGTCCGCGACGACGCCCTATCCCGCGCCCGCTTCGAATTCCGCTGGCGCGACCAGTTCAACCTGTCGCTCGACCCCGACACGGCGGAGCAATATCACGACCAGACCCTGCCGGCGGAAGGCGCCAAGACCGCGCACTTCTGCAGCATGTGCGGCCCCAAATTCTGCTCGATGAAGATCACGCAGGAGGTCCGCGATTTCGCCGCCAAGCAGAATCAGGGCGCGGAAACCTTCATCGCCGCATCGGCGGAGGATGCGGAGAAGGGCATGCAGGCGATGAGCGAGAAATATCGCGAGACCGGCAGCGAACTCTATATCGGCGCCAACGGACGCGAGCATGATTGACAAGGCCCGCCGCCGGATGCCCTGATCGCGGGCGTCCGGCGCCCGCCGGGGACTTGATCTTCCGCCAACTCCCATCCGGAGCGATTCCATGCCGAATGTACCGGCCCTGTTCGCGGCCGCCGGCGCTGCCGCGCTGCTGTTCCTCGCCGCCCCTGCGCATGCGCAGATGAGCGACGCCTCGATCGAAGCCTACAACCGCCACGCCGATACGGTGAATGCCGACAAGGCCGAGATGCAGCGCGAACTGACGCTGATGCGCGCCGCGCCGGATGCCGCCGAGGGCTGCCGGCATATCGACCGCATCCGCGAGCTGGGTTTCGATGCGCTCGCCTCGCTCAACCTGATGAAGCAGCTCGCGTCGAGCTCGGGCGACCAGAGCGCCTATACCAGCGCCCAGGCGACCTTCGAGGAGCTGGAGACCCAGCTCGCCAAGGTCCGCCTGCTGAAGGACCAGCGCTGCGGCTGAAGCGCAGGCCTGAGGTTCCGGCCATCCGCAGCATCGTTGGAAAGGCAGCGCAGAGTGGAGCCAATGCCGCCACTGGCGGTCAGACTTTAGCCGTTCGTCCGGTGCGACTGGATACCCGTCCAGTTGCGTCCGGCGGCGGCGTTCGCGCATTGTTGCGGGCATGAAGCACCTGCTTGCCCTGGGCGCGCTCGCCCTCTCGCTCCCCGCCTGCTCGCCGAAGCCGGCGGAGACCCCCGCCAACGACGCCGCGGCCAATGCGGTTGACGCCAATGCGGCCGCGCCGGCCACAGCACCCTCGCCCGCCGCCGCCGCCGCCGCCGCCGCCAATGTGCTGACCCCCGAGGGGCTGGCCGAGCTGCGGATCGGCGAGCCGCTGCCGGCTGGCACGGCCTGGAAGAAGGATGAGCAGCAGGCTTCGGATAGCTGCATCACCTATAGCGCCGCGGCCTTCCCCGGCGTCTACGCCATCGTCGAGGACGGCGCGGTGCGGCGGATCAGCGTGGTTGAGGGAACCGCGGTCAAGCTGGCGACCGGCATCGGCATCGGCGCCACCGAGGCGGCCGTGCGCGCCGCCTATCCGGGGCTGATCGAACGCCCCCATGACTATACGCCGGCCCCCGCGAAGAACCTGACGACGCCCGGCACGAAGGGCCGCAACCCAGGCCTGCGCTTCGAGATCGGCGAGGATGGCAAGCTGTCGATCATCCACGCCGGCGCGGAACCGGTGCTGGGCTATTCGGAAGGCTGCGCCTGATCCGGTGCCGGGTCGCGCCGCAAGATTTTGGCGCCCCGGCAAGAGGACGCCGACCGCCGCCGCCCAGCGAACCAAGATCCGCAAGGAGGTGGCGAAGGGCATCGACGGGAAGGCGGACGAGGGCACGGCCGAATAGGCCCTGCGGGCCGCGCATCCGGGCGGCATCGGCATTCGCGTCCGCGCTTGCCCGCCGCCCCGGCACGCGCCATCACCATGGCGTCATCCATCGAAGCGGATCGAACCATGCCCCGCCTTGCCTTCGCGTCGCTGTCCCTCGCCCCGCTCCTGCTGGCCGCCCAGCCGGCGGCCGCGCAGGGGGCCGACTTCTACGTCATGCAGTATAATTTCGGCGTCCGCGACCTGAACAAGGAGCTCGACGAGATCCAGCGGCTGCGCGAACGCATGAGCGAGGAGAGGGATTTCGGCGCCGGCTGCAAGCTGCTGGGCTCAAGCATCTATCATCTGGGCGAGGCAAAACGGTTGCTGGTCCGGATCGCCGAATATGCGGACAAGCTGGGCGAGACCGGCGACTATAACGCCGCCGTGGAGAAGCATAACGCGCTGCTGGAGATCTTGCCCGTGCAGGAAGCGGACTACGCCAGGCTGTGCGCCAACCGCTGAGGGCAGGCGCGGGCGCGCGAATCCCGCTTTGACGCGCAACGGATACATGGCAGAAACGCGCCGCAACCGGGGGGTTGTTGCGCGGGCGTCACGCTTCGCGCCCGTTGGGAGGATAGTCTTATGAAAAAGCTCGCACTCGCCGCCGCTGCTTTCGGCGCAGCCTGCCTGTTGGCCCCGTCCGCGGCTTCCGCGCAGACGATCCCCGGCAAGCCGGTGCCCAGCGTGGGCGGCTGGAAGCCTCAGGACAAGATCACGCCGGATATCGAGGCCGCTGCCATCTGGGCGTTCAACCAGCTCGACGTGCCGGGCGCGGAGCTGGCCGAGATCGTGGACGTCTATACCCAGGTGGTGGCCGGTACCAACTATCGCATGACGCTGGTCTTTACCGACGGCAACCTGTGGGAAGTGGTGGTCTATCGCAAATGGGACGGCGCCTACACGCTCACCAGCAGCCAGGAAAAATAGGCCGCCCTCGCCATTTCGTTCAGCCAGCGTAAGGATGCCGGCCGCTAACGCCGGTGCGCCGGCATCTTCTTTGCCGGTGCCGGAGTATCCGGCGAGGGGAGCTTCCGCGGCCGTTGCCGCGCATGGGGAGGGTTATCGTATGAAGTTGCTTGGTGTCGCCGCAGCGCTGGCGCTGGGGATCGGAGGAACCACCGTTTCGGCCTGCGCCGCCGCGCAGGAAGCGCCGATGCCGGTCGTGGGCGGCTGGAGCGCCGTTGCCGCCGACGATGCCGGGGTGCGCGCCGCGGCGGATGCGGTGCTGGCCCAGACGGGGCGCACCGGCGTGACCATCACCGCGATCGCCGATGCGCAGCAGCAGGTGGTGGCGGGGATGAACTATCGCTTCGCCCTCACGCTGTCGGACGGATCGCGCTTGCGCGTGCAGGTCTATCGCAACCTCTCGGGCAACTATGAGATCACCGCATCCGAGCAGATCGAGCCGCAGGCGATGGTCCCCGGCGGGTGGGGCGCGGCCGATGCCGCCGATCCCGAGGTGAAGGCCGCCGCCGATTTCGCGCTGGCGCAGCTCAACCGCCCGGGCGCGACGATCGCCGCGATCGGCAATCCGCGCCAGCAGGTGGTGGCCGGCATGAACTATGGCTTCGTGCTGACGCTGAGCGACGGGACGCGCTGGGACGTGACCGTCTATGCGCGGTTCGACGGCACCAAGCAGCTTACCGCCGCGAAGCAGGTCAAGGACTGACGGATCATCAGATCCAGCCGGGGGCGTATACCAGCTCCAGCTTGATCCCGTCGGGATCCTCGAAAAAGACCGCGTAATAATCGCCCGAATATTCGGGATAGTGCGCGGGCGGATCGAGCACTGGCACGCCCCCGGCCACCAGCAGCGCGTGCAGCCGGTCCACATCGGCCCGGCTTTCCGCGCGCCACGCCAGGTGGTGGAGCCCCGGCGCGTAGCGGCGGTGGGCATGCCCCGCCTCTCCGGGATCGCACTGGCGCAGGCCCAGCGATGCGCCGCGCCCCTCGCCCGGCCCGCGCAGATCCCATTCGCAGCCGCGCGCCGTATCCTTGACCATGGTGTAGCCGAGGAATTCGAGCACGAGGCCGTACACGCGCCGCGACGCGGCCAGATCGCCGACGTTCAGGTCCACATGATGGTATCCGCCGCGGATCGCGCCGCCGGACACCGGCCTAGAACAACCCGGGCAGCTCGCGCTGCGGCGTGGTCGGCCGGCGCGGCATCAGCGGTTGCAGCTCCGCATCGGGGCCGGTCACCTGCACCCGCGCGCCCTGCGGCTCCAGCCCGCCGCCGCCGCTGTCCGCGGTGATCGCGGTGCAGGCGTTGCCCGCCAGGAAATCGAGCGCGGCGCGCGTCGAGGCCTCCGCCGGATCGCCGAGCTGGCGGGTCAGATCATCGCCCGCGCGGCAGGTGCGGCTCACGGTGCCGGCCAGGCCGTTGTAATAGTTGCTCTGGTGATCGCGGTTCTCCACCGCGAAGGCGATCACGCGCAGCCGATCGTCGCAGGCCGTGCGATCGAGCGCGATCTGCCCCACCGGCTTGCCATAGGTGTTGCCGCCCACCAGCGCCATGCTGGTGCCCAGATAGGGCAGGAAGCCGTTGATCACGAGCTCGCTGGCCGATGCGGTGGCGCTGGTGCCGATGAAGGCGACGCGCACCGGCGACACCGACTGCGGCTGGACCGCGAAATAATTGACGCTGTTGTTCGACGACTTTTCCGGCCGGAAGGTCATATAGTCGAACACTTCGCTGCCGGTGCGGTTGGCGCCCATCAGGTCGCCCATCAGCTCGGCGATCGAGACGAGCCCGCCGCCGTTGTAGCGCAGGTCGATCACGAAATCGGTGATCCCGGCGGTGCGGAACTGCTGGAAGGCGGTGCGCAACGCCGGATCGGCGGTGTCGATGAAGGTGCGCAGGTTGACATAGCCCACCTGCCGCGCGCCATCGGTGATGATGCGCGCGCCATAGCGGCTGGAAACGGGCGTCAGGTTGTAATCCGCCTTGGCCACCGTAACCTCGCGCGTGCCCCCGGCATCGGTGACGCGCAGCACGCGCGTGGTGCCCGCGGTGGACGGGCCGAGCGCGGTGACCACGGCATCCGCCCCGCCCGACGCCATCAGCGCGTTAACCGTCTGCAACGATCCGGAACTGGTGCCGATCGCCAGGATTTCGGTGCCCCGGTCGAGCCCCGCGGCCAGCGCCGGGGCGCCCTCGAACGCCTCGGCGATGAACACGCGGCGCGCGCCCGTGTCATAGCTCAGCCGCACGCCGAAGCCCGCGCTCGATCCCGAGCTGTAATAGGCGTTCTCCTCGGCGATCGAGGTGATGTAGGTGAAATAGCGGTCGCGGCCCTGCGATCGCGCGGTCGCGGTCAGCGCGTCGATATAATCCTGCACGCTGGCATAGGGCGTAGGGTCCAGGCTGGCGGGCAGCGTTTCGGGGAACAGATACCATTCGCGCATCTGGGCCAGCACCCAGTTCTGCCGGTCGCGCAGCGAACAGGCCGTCGGGGTGGGCGTGCCGCCACCCCCGCCGCTGCCGCCGCCGCCCGTGGAGGTCGATCCGCCGCCCCCGCCGCCGCATCCCGCAAGCATCGCGGCCGTGCTGATGGCCGCCACCCAACGCCGAAACCTCACGCGCATGTCTCCCAGCAATCGCCGGAGCTTAGCGGCGCGCGCGGCGCTTGTCAGGCCCCGGCGGCCACCATCTCCGCGGCGGGCAGCGCCCAGTCGACCGGTTTCTGGCCATGTTCCTTCAGAAAGGCGTTGGCCTTGGAGAAATGACGGCAGCCGAAGAAGCCGCCGTGCGCCGACAGCGGCGAGGGATGCGGCGCCTTCAGCACCAGATGGCGGCCGCCGCGATCGATCGAATCAACGAACGCGGCCTTCTTCTGGGCGTGGCTGCCCCACAGCAGGAAGACGACCGGCTCCGCCCGCGCGTTGACCAGCCGGATCACCGCGTCGGTGAACCGTTCCCATCCGCGCCCCTGATGCGACGCGGCCATGCCCATCTGCACCGTCAGCACCGCGTTGAGCAGCAGCACCCCCTGCTTCGCCCAATGTTCCAGGAAACCGTGGCGCGCGGGCGCGATGCCCAGGTCCGCCTCGATCTCCTTGTAGATGTTGACCAGGCTGGGCGGCGTGCGAACCCCGGGGCGTACCGAGAAGCACAGGCCGTGCGCCTGCCCTGGCCCATGATAGGGGTCCTGCCCCAGGATGACGACGCGCACCTGCTCCAGCGGGGTCAGGTCCAGCGCGCGGAACCATTCGCTGCCGGCGGGGAAGATGCGCTTGCCCGCCGCCTTCTCCGCCACCAGGAACTGGCGGAGCGCCGCCATATAGGGGCTGTCGAATTCGCCGCGCAGCGGCTCCAGCCAGCTCGGGTGCAGCTTCACATCGGCCATGCCCACGCTCTCCGCAACGGACGATGCGCTGTCAACGTGGTTTGCGCCGCGCGGGCATCGCGGATAGCTGCGCGCGACAACAGCCCGGGAGCAGGCCCATGCACATGACCCATGATCCGTCCGCGCCCGCGGCGGATACGATCAGCTTCGACCAGTTCCTGGCGGTGGACATCCGCGTCGGCACGGTGATCGCCGCCGAGCCCTTTCCGGAGGCGCGCAAGCCCGCGTTCAAGCTGACCATCGATTTCGGCCCCGCGATCGGCGTCAAACGATCGTCGGCGCAGATCACCGAACATTACCGGCCGGAAACGCTGGTGGGCGTGCAGGTGGCCGCGGTGGTCAACTTCCCCCCGCGCCAGATCGGCCCGATGATGTCGGAGGTGCTGACGCTGGGCTTTCCGGACGAGGCGGGCAGGGTGGTGCTGTTCCACCCCTCGCAGCCCGTGCCGAACGGCGGGCGGCTGTTCTGAAATCCCCTCCTGACAACGTGCGACAATTTGCCGTTGCCCGCCCCGGCGAGGCGCCATAGGCTGAGCCCCGCAGGACGGAAACCGTCCGCTCTTGGGGGAGAGATGCCATGAAGCTTCGCATGGGATTCGCGCTCGGGATGCTCGCGCTGGCCGCCGCCCTGCCGGCAGTCGCTCCCGCCGCCGCGCAGGACGCCGAGGCCGAGGCCGCGAACCGGATCATCAACAACAGCCGGCCCGACAGCTTCCAGGTGTTCGGGCTGAAACAGGCGCCGCGTGCGCACAAGGATCCCAGCGTGCAGGAGGGGCGCGCGCTGCGGCTGGCGCTGCCCGGCGGCGGCGGCGATCCATGGCGCATCGGAATCAACGTGCCCATACTGGCTCCGGTAAAGGCCGGCGACCGGATCGTGATCTATTTCTGGGCACGCGCGGAGAAGCTGGAGGATGGAAAGGCCACCGCCCGGATCGCCGCGGCCCAGCTCCAGCTCGCCCGCGATCCCTATACCCCCGTTTTCGCCGGATCGGCCGAAGCGACCGGGGAGTGGAAGCTGTTCCAGGTCCAGGGCCGGGCGGACCGCGACTATGCCAAGGGCGACCTGTGCGTCGGATTCCACCTGAACACCGGGGCGCATACGATCGACATCGGCCCGGTGGCGGCGATGAACATGGGGCAATAGCCGGGCGCGGCCACGCGCGGTCAGGCGCGCACCGCCGTCACCAGATAGTCCATGCTGGTATCGTCGGAGAGGACGAAGCCGCGCGCGGGGCTGAACGAAAGGCCGCGCACGTCCGTCACCTTCAGCCCCACAGCGGCGAGCAGTTCGCCCAGCTCCTCGGGCCGCAGGAACCGGTTCCAGTCGTGCGTGCCCCTCGGGATCGCGCCCAGCCCTTCGCCGACGGTGATCAGCGCGAGGCGCGAGAGCGGGGTGCGGTTGGGCGTGGAAAGCACCATCAGCCCGTCCTCCGCCAGCGCGCCCGCCAGCCCGGCGGCGAAGGCTTCGGTGTCGGCGACATGCTCGATCACCTCCATCGACACGACCAGATCGAACCGGCGCCCCGCCAGCGACTCGACGCCGCCCGCGACATATTCGATGTCGAGACCCGCGGCGGCGGCATGCGCGCGCGCGGCGCCAATGTTCTCGGGCGCGGCATCCACCCCCGTCGCCCGCGCGCCGAGACGGGCGAGCGGCTCGGTCAACAGCCCGGCGCCGCAGCCCAGATCGAGCGCGGTGCGGCCCGCGAGCGGGGTGAATCCGCCGGAATCGCCGTCCCAATGGCGGTCCACCGCCTCGCGCAGATAGGCCAGCCGCGCGGGATTGAGCCGGTGGAGCATCGCCGAGCTGCCTTTGGGATCCCACCAGTCCGCCGCCAGCCGGCCGAAATGCTCAGCTTCGCGGGGGTCAATCGTAGCTTTGGTTGCCTTCGCCATGCGGCGCTCCTATCAGGCGGCCCCGATCCTCCCAAGTCCCGGGGCAAAATACCACCATGGCGCGTATCGTGATGAAGTTCGGCGGCACCTCGATGGCCGGCATCGAGCGTATCCGCAACGTTGCCAGCCGGGTGAAGGCCGAATGGGAGGCGGGCAACCAGGTCGCCGTGGTCGTTTCCGCGATGGCGGGCGAGACCGACCGGCTGGTCGGCTTCTGCCGCGAAGCAAGCTCGCTCTACGACACGCGCGAATATGACGTGGTGGTCTCTTCCGGCGAGCAGGTGACCAGCGGATTGCTGGCCATCGCGCTCCAGGCGATCGGCGTGCCGGCGCGGAGCTGGATGGGCTGGCAGTTGCCGATCCACACCACCGCCGCGCATTCCAGCGCGCGGATCGAGGAGATTGACACCGTGGCGCTGAACGCCAGCCTGGCCGGCGGCGAGGTGGCGGTGATCCCCGGGTTCCAGGGCATGACCGCCGACGAGCGCATCACCACGCTGGGCCGCGGCGGATCGGATACCAGCGCGGTCGCCGTAGCCGCCGCGATGAAGGCGGACCGCTGCGACATCTATACCGACGTCGATGGCGTCTACACCACCGACCCGCGCATCGTGCCGCGTGCGCGCAAGCTTTCGAAGATCACCTACGAAGAGATGCTCGAACTCGCCAGCGTCGGCGCCAAGGTGCTGCAGACGCGCTCCGTGGGCCTGGCGATGAAGGAGAAGGTGCGCGTGCGCGTGCTTTCCTCGTTCGAGGATGCGCGCGGGGACGACGGGCATCGCGGCACGCTGATCGTGGGCGAAGAGGAGATCGAGGACATGGAACGCCAGCTCATCACGGGCATCGCGCACGACAAGAACGAGGCGAAGGTGACGCTGCTGGCGGTGCCCGACCGGCCCGGCGCGGTGGCGAGCATCTTCAACCCGCTCGCCGATGCCAGCATCAACGTGGACATGATCATCCAGAACATCGCGCACGAGGCGGGTTCGACCGACGTGACCTTCACCGTGCCCCGCGCCGAGCTGGCCCGCGCGATCGACGTGCTGGCGAAGGCCCAGCCCGACATCGGCCACCGCGACCTGCGCCACGATACGCGCGTTTCGAAGATCTCGATCGTCGGCGTGGGCATGCGCAGCCATGCGGGCGTGGCGGCGACGATGTTCAAGACGCTGGGCGAGCGCGGCATCAACATCCAGGCGATCACCACCAGCGAGATCAAGGTGAGCGTGCTGATCCACGAGGACGAGACCGAACTGGCGGTGCGGCTGCTCCACACCGCTTATGGGCTGGACGCGGAAGAAGCCGCGGCCTGATCGGCACGCCGGCGCGCCGCGTAACCGGTCAAGGCAGCTTCGCCGCTGGACATCGCGTTCCTGCGCGATATTGCAGGTCACTCCACCGGCGGGGAGGGACAGATGATCGGGCGAATTGCACTCACGGTCCTGGCGCTATGCCTTGCGATTCCCGCAGCTGCGCAGGAGGCCGCGCACCCGGCGGAAGGCGTAGTCCCTCCCGTCTTTCGCGGGCTTGGCCTCCCCGGAATCCAGCCCAATCGCACCACGCCGACGCCGACGCCGCGCGCGAACAACAGCAAGCTCTATTACCCCGCGATCGACGATAGCTGGGCGGCGGGCGACTGCCTGTCGATGCCCAGCCCAGAGCGGGTCGCGAACAAATGCGATTATGAGGTCATCTTCGTCTACTGCATCCTCGGCCTCGACTGCGACAAATCGATCCTGTGGGTCCAGTCCGTGTTCGGCGGCCAGAACACCCAGGTGATCAACGGCGGCCGCATGACGGTGCTCTGGGCCGCTTGCCGCATGCCTGCAGGACCGGTCGATGTTAGCTTTGCCAACGGTCGGCTGACGGGCCATTGCACCTCCGGCACCGAGCCGCCCAATGCACCCGGCCGCGCGCTGCCTCGGGCATTTCCGCTAACGGCAGCGCGCCTTGAGGCGGCGTGGCCGTCCTATCGGGCGCAATGCCCCCTCGGACGCCATCAGTCGGTGGAGTCCTTTGTCCCTAGCCTCACTGGAAAACCCCGCGGTTTCGCCTATCGTTCCAAGCGGTACAGCGAAGTGACCCGGCGTTATCGCAACGGACCCATGCCCGATCTCGACACCTGCACCGCCGATTTCCTGCTCGCACTGGGCAGCTGAGCCGCCACTCCGCGCTTGCGGCGCATCCCTGACCGGGGCTAGGCGCGCTTGCATGAGCATCGGCCAAGACAGACTGAAGCGCCGGATGGCGCGCGGCGTGGAATTTCTGGGCAGCGAGGTCGCCATCCTGGGCGGCGCCATGTCGTGGGTGAGCGAGCGCAACCTGGTCGCCGCCATATCCAACGCGGGCGGATTCGGCGTGATCGCCTGCGGCGCGATGACGCCCGAGCTGCTCGACGCCGAAATCGCGGGCACAAAGGCGCTGACCGGCAAGCCCTTCGGCGTCAACCTGATCACCATGCACCCCCAGCTTTTTGACCTGATCGCGGTGTGCGCGAAGCATCAGGTGGGGCATGTGGTGCTGGCGGGCGGGCTGCCCCCGGCCGGATCGCTCGACGCGATCAAGGCCAATGGCGCGAAGCTGATCTGCTTCGCCCCGGCGTTGAGCCTGGCGAAGAAGCTGATCCGTTCGGGCGTGGACGCGCTGGTGGTCGAGGGGATGGAGGCCGGCGGGCATATCGGCCCGGTGTCCACCAGCGTGCTGGCGCAGGAGATCCTGCCGGCGGTGGCCGATCAGGTGCCGGTGTTCGTCGCCGGCGGCATCGGCCGGGGCGAGGCGATCGCCGGATATCTGGACATGGGCGCCGCGGGCGTTCAGCTCGGCACCCGCTTCGTCTGCGCGACCGAGAGCATCGCGCATGCGAACTTCAAAAAGGCCTTCATCCGCGCCTCCGCCCGCGACGCGGTGGCCAGCGTCCAGATCGACCCCCGCCTTCCCGTAATCCCGGTGCGCGCGCTGAAGAACGCGGGCAGCGAGCTGTTCACCGCCAAGCAGCGCGAGGTGGCGCAGGCACTGGACGAAGGGCGGATCGAGATGGGCGAGGCCCAGCTCCAGATCGAACATTACTGGGCCGGGGCGCTGCGCCGCGCGGTGATCGACGGGGACGTGGAGCATGGCAGCGTGATGGCCGGCCAATCGGTGGGCATGGTCGCCCGGGAGGAACCCGTGGCCGGGATCATCGCCACGCTGATGGAAGAGGCCGCCCAGGCGCTGGAGCGCCGGGCGGCCTGATCCCCTCCCGCGGGCAGGTTCAGTCCGCGGGCGAACCGCGGCGGCGCCACCATTTCCACGCGCCGCCGATCGCCCCCAGCGTCCACACCACCGCGCAGACCGCGATCGTGACGCGCACCGACAGGTTGATGCTGTATTCCAGCTTCGCCACCTGCTCGCCGCCCGCGGTGCCGGGCAGGACATCGACCCAATGGCCCGGCTGGTACAGCAGGTACAGGATCGCGAGTCCCGCCAGGATCGTCCCCAGGTTCAGCGCCTGCCGCAATCCCGGCAGCCGCGACGGCATCAGCGACAGCACGCTCATCACGAGCCGTGCGCCGAGCAGCAGCGCGATGGGCAGGTGGAGCTGCGCCCAGACCGGCGCGGGGACCAGCACGAACTTGTCCCAGCCCTGCGGCGGGAAGGGGATCGCGCCGATCCACCACAGCAGGAACAACGCCCCCACCACGATTTCGAACGGCGCGTCGCGCCGCGAATCCTTGCGCGCCAGATCCTCGATCGACGGCAGGTCGCCGACTTCCCACTCCTCGATCCGGCGCCGCCCGCCATGGCGTTCGATCGCCGCGAAGATCAGCGTCACGATCGCGAAGGCGGTGATCGCCGCCGAGAGGAACTGACCCAGCATCTGGGGCACCGCCTGCCACAGCCGTCCCGATCCCAGGGCGATGTCCACCCCCGCCAGCACCGCGAGCACGATGAGCTGGATCGAAAGCACCAGCTTCATCACCGTGCGATAATAAGGGAACAGCTCCGGCCCGATCAGATGCTGGTGATCGAGGTAGCGCGCCGCGACCAGCATCGGGCGGCCGAATTCCTTAACCAGCGCCTCCTGCTCCGCCTTTTCGAGCGGACGGCCCAGCGCCTCCTCGCGCGCCTCGGCGCGGCTCAGCAGATCGTCGCGCAGCTCGGCGACGATATCGTCGGCCTTGGCGGGCGGCAGGTTGCGGCGGATCGCCGCCAGATAGCGGTCGTAGAGTTGCATCACTGATCCCTTTCGGTGAGGCGCAGGATCGATTCCGAGATCGCGTTCCATTCGCCGAGCAGTTCGGCGAGCACGCGCTCGCCATCGGGGGAAAGCCGGTAGAAGCGCTTGTTGCGCCGCGCGTCCTCGCGCCATTCGCTGGTCAGCAGCCCCTGGGATTCCAGGCGGCGCAGCAGCGGATAGAGCGCGCCTTCGTCGATCGGCAGCCCGGCCTGCTCCAGCTTCTGCCGGAGCGAGTAGCCATATTGCTCCTCGCGCAACGCGCCCATCACCGCCAGCCCCAGCGACCCGCGCCGCAGCTCGACGCGAAGCTTTTCGAACAGGTCGTCCTCGACGGGCATTGCCGTGTCTCACATCGTGTATGACACACACTGTATGACACATAGCACTGTGCGACGCAAGGTATATCGCATGCCACGTTTTCGCGGGGAAACTTGGCGCTTTGCCACGCAATCTGTTAGCGCAAGGCCATGCCCGTCAGCGCTGCCGCTTCCGCTCGCGAGATCCTGACCCGCCTTCACGACGTGATGGCGAAGCGCCTGCCCGCGCAATCGAAGCTGAACGCCGTCGTCGAGATCATCGGCACCGCGCTGAACAGCGAGGTTTGCTCGATCTACCTGCTGCGCGAGGGCGTGCTGGAGCTGTTCGCCACGCGCGGGCTGGCGCAGGAGGCGGTCCACGTCACCAAGCTGGCGATGGGCGAGGGGCTGGTAGGCACGATCGCCGCCAATGTCGCGACGCTGAACCTGGCCGAAGCGGCCGCCCACCCCGATTTCGCCTATCGCCCCGAAACGGGCGAGGAGAAGTTCCACAGCCTGGCCGGCGTGCCGATCATCCGGCGTGAGCGCGCGGTTGGCGTGCTGGCGGTGCAGCATGCCGATCCGCGCCGTTACGACGAGGTGGAGATCGAGGCGCTGCAGACCGTGGCGATGGTGCTTTCGGAACTGATCGCCAACGCCGGCCTGGTCGATGCCGCGGCGCAGAGCACCGAGCGGACGCTACCCACCCAGTCGACCAGCCTGCTGGGCTTCAAGCTGGTGGACGGCATGGCGCGCGGCGTGGCGGTGTTCCACCAGCCGCGTATTACGATCGAGCATACCGTGGCCGAGGATACCGAGGCCGAGCGCCACCGCGTCTATGCAGCGTTCGACAAGATGCGCGAGCAGATCGACCGGATGGCCAGCCAGGCCGAATTCGGCGTGGGCGGCGAGCATGACGAGGTGCTCGAGACCTACAAGATGTTCGCCTATGACGAGGGCTGGAGCCGCCGGATCAACGAGGCGATCGACAGCGGCCTGACCGCCGAGGCGGCGATCGAGCGCGTGCAGCAGCGCACCCGCATGCGCATGCGCGAGATCGACGATCCGCTGCTGCGCGACCGGATGCACGACCTGGAGGACCTCTCCAACCGGCTGATCCGCATCGTGTCGGGCCAGCTCGGCACCGCCGCGCAGATGGGGCTGCGCCAGGATTCGATCCTGATCGCGCGCAACCTGGGCCCGGCCGAGCTGCTGGAATATGACCGGCGGCGGCTGAAGGGCGTGGTGCTGGAGGAAGGATCGCTGACCGCGCACGTCACCATCGTGGCGCGGGCGATGGGCGTGCCCGTGCTGGGCCGCGTGCGCGACGTGCGGCGCCAGGTGGCCGAGGGCGACATGCTGCTGCTCGACGTGGGCGAGGAGAAGCTGTTCATCCGCCCGACCGGCGCGATCGAGGAAGCGTTCGAGGCCAAGCTGGCGCTGAGCCAGAAGCGCCGCGCCGCCTTTGCCCAGCTAAAGAACGTGCCGCCGGTCACGAAGGACGGGCACCGCGTGACGCTGATGGTCAACGCGGGCCTGCGCGACGATGTGGCCGCGCTGGACCTGACCGGCGCCGATGGCATCGGCCTGTTCCGCACCGAATTCCAGTTCCTGGTCTCCGCCACGCTGCCCCGCCAGCAGGACCAGCAGAAGCTGTACAAGTCCGTGCTCGACGCCGCGGGCGAGCGGCCGGTGGTCTTCCGCACCGTCGATATCGGCGGCGACAAGGCGCTCCCCTATCTCGACCATGACGAGAGCGGCGAGGAGGAGAACCCGGCGATGGGATGGCGCGCGCTGCGGCTCGCGCTCGATCGTGAGGGGCTGATGAAGGCGCAGGCCCGCGCGCTGCTGGAGGCGGGGGCCGGGCGCACGCTGAACGTGATGTTCCCGATGGTTTCCGAACCCTGGGAGTTCGACGAGGCACGCAGCCTGTTCGAGGCGCAGCGTGCCTGGCTGGGATCGCGCGGGCGCAAGCTGCCGGCCGAGGTGCGCTATGGCGCGATGCTGGAGGTGCCCGCGCTTGCCGAGGTGCTGGACCTGCTGCTGCCCACGGTGGATTTCCTGTCGGTGGGCACCAACGACCTTACCCAGTTCCTGTTCGCCGCCGATCGCGCGCATCCCAAGCTGGCGCTGCGCTATGACTGGCTGAGCCCGTCGATCCTGCGCTTCGTGCGGCGCGTGACGGGACAGGCCAAGGCGGCGGGCGTGCCCGTGGCGATCTGCGGCGAGATGGGCGGCCGCCCGCTGGAGGCGATGGCGCTGATCGGGCTGGGGATCGAGCGGCTTTCGATCACGCCGGCGGCGGTCGGACCGATCAAGGCGATGCTGCGCACGCTGGATCGCGGCGCGCTGATGAGCGAGATGGGGGCGATGCTGGATCATCCGCCGCAGAACATGCGCGCCACGCTGGCGCGATGGGCCGAGGAACATTCGGTCGAACTGGCCTGATCCGGGGACGGAATTCCGCGCTGCGGCGTTGACAGCCGCCAGCGCCTGTTAGACACCGGCCGGGAACAGGCGGGCCTTTGCGCAACCCTTCCCGCCGGAGATCGTGATGGAAGGCGAGCCCGAGCCCACCCAGCCCGAGCCCGAAGCGACGCTTTTTCCCGCCAAGGTGGGCGAAAAGCTGCGCGCCGCGCGCGAGGCCATGGGCCTGGACGTGGCGGAGATCGCCGCGCGCACCCGCATCCCGCAGCGCCACCTGGAGACGATCGAGCGCTCCGGCTATTCCACGCTGCCGTCGATCACCTATGCGCTGGGCTTTGCCAAGGCCTATGCCCGCGCCGTGGGCATGGACGAGGTGGCGGTGGCGCGCGAGCTGCGTTCGGAGCTGGGCGGTGCGCCGATCGAGCGCCCGGCGGCGATCCCGGCCTATCAGGCATCCGACACGGATCGCGCCGCGCCCGGCGGGCTGGTGTGGATCGGCATCGTCATCGCGCTTCTGGCCGTCGCCGGCGCGGCGGTCTGGTATGGCACCGATTGGCTGCGCGGCGGCGTCGCCCCGCCCGAGGATCTGGTGATGCCGGCCGATCCTTCGCCCACGCCCAGCGCCTCCCCGGTGGCGGAGACGGGCGGCCAGGTGACGCTGGTCGCGCTGGACAAGGTGTGGCTGCGGATCAGCGACGCCAACGGCAAGAAGCTGTTCGAGCGCGAGCTGGCGAAGGACGAGCGCTATGAGCTGCCGCAGGACGCCGATCGCCCGGTGATCCGCACCGGCCGTCCGGAGGCGCTGCAGGTGCTGCTCAACGGCTCCGCCGTGGCCCCGCTGGGCGCGCCGAGCCAGTCGATCGAGGTGCCGGTGAGCGCCGATGCCCTGCGCGCGCGCGCCGCGGGCGGAACGGCTCCGTCACCGGCCCCGAGCGCCTCGCCTTCGCCTGCGACGCCCTCTGCGGCCGCCAGCCGGCCGCGGCCGCGCGCAACGGAAACGCCGCGCCCCGCCGCCCCGGCGGTGGTCCCGGTGCCCGCGCCCGTTGCGCCGCCGGCGGGCAATCCGTCGCCACAGCCTTAAGGCTGGCGACAGCCGGTTCGTGTCAGCTATAGTTTCGATCGCTGGATCGTCATCATCCTTGGGGGGTGTGAGAATGCGTTTCCTGTTCGCTTTATCGGCGCTCGCGGCCGTCGCATGCGCGTCGGCCCCCGTTCAGGCCCAGACTTCACCGGTGGAGGCGCGGGTGGACCGGCTGGAGCGCGAGATGCGCGCGGTGCAGCGCAAGGTGTTCCCGGGCGGCGCCGGCCAGACCTTCGAGCCGCAGATCGCGCCGGAGAGCAACACCACCGTCCCCGGCCTGCCCGCCTCCAGCCCGGTCGCGGACCTGACCCAGCGGGTCGCCTCACTCGAAGGCCAGGTGGCGACGCTGACCGGCCAGGTCGAGCAGATGCAATACCGGCTGAAGCTGATGGAGGATGCGTTCAGCGCCTATAAGCGGTCGAACGACATCCGCGTGGCGGCGGTGGAGGACAAGACGGCGGGCAACGTGCCGGCGCCCGTGACGGTGCCCGGCCCTTCGACCGTGCCGGCCGAGGCAACGGTGCGCCCGCCGGTCAGCAAACCGCCCGTTTCGCCGCCGCCCGCCGCCGACAAGCCCCAGCCCGCCACCGGCAACCGCGCCCAGCAGGTCGCCGCGATCGAGCGCCCCAGCACCGGCGATGCGGCCGAGGACCAATATGTCTATGGCTACCGCCTGTGGAGCGCCAAGCTCTATCCGGAGGCGCGCAAGGAGCTGGAGCAGGTCGCGACCAAATATCCCAAGCATCGCCGCGCGAGCTGGGCGCAGAACCTGCTGGGCCGCGCCTATCTGGACGCCGGCGCCCCCAGCCTGGCGGCGGTCGCCTTCTATCAGAACTACAAGACCAACCCGAACGGCGAGCGCGCGCCGGACAGCCTGTTCTACCTTGCCCAGGCGCTGACCCAGCTCAAGAAGCCCGCCGCCGAGATCTGCAAGGTCTATGGCGAGCTGACCCAGAATTATGGCGACCGGATCAGCGAGGAGATGAAGGCCCGGGTCGCCGAGGGGCGGACACGCAACAAGTGCAAGTAAGGTGGCAACGCCCGGCCCGGGGCTGACCGCCCGCTTCCGCCAGGATCTCGAGGCCGCCCTCGGGGTCCCCGCGGAGGACGCGCGGATCGCGCTCGCGGTGTCGGGCGGGCCGGACAGCATGGCGATGCTGGCGCTGGCGCATGCCGCGCTACCCGGCGGCGTGATCGCCGCCACCGTGGACCATGGGCTGCGCCCCGCGGCGGCGATGGAGGCGGCGATGGTCGCCAGCCATTGCGCCGCCGCCGCCATCCCCCACCGCACGCTGACGCTGGAAAGCCCGCCCGCGGGCGCCAGCGTCCAGGCCCGCGCGCGCGAGGCGCGCTATGCCGCGCTGTTCGCCTGGGCCGGCGACGAAGGCGCCGCCGCGCTGGCCACCGCGCACCATGCCGACGACCAGGCGGAGACGCTGCTGATGCGCGCCGCGCGCGGATCGGGCCTGCCCGGGCTGGCCGCGATCCGTGAGCGGCGCGAGCATATGGCGGGCTGCGGCGCGGCGATGCTGCTGGTCCGCCCGCTGCTGAACTGGCGCCGCGACGAGCTGCGCGCGATCGCCGAGGATTGCGACCTGCCCTTCGTCCATGATCCCAGCAACGCCGACGACAGCTTCGATCGCACCCGCTTCCGCCGGATGCTGGAGGCGAACCGCTGGCTGGACGTGGGCAACATCGCCCGCTGCGCCGCGCACCTGGCCGAGGCGGAACGCGCGCTGATCGCGGCGGTGGACATGCTGTGGGACGATCGCGCCGCGATCGAAGGTGCGGCCGTGACGCTCGATCCGCGCGATCTGCCGCGCGAGCTGCTCCGCCGCCTGGTCCGCAACGCGATCGGCCATGTCCGTGCCGCTGCGCCCGATGCGGAGGGCGAATGGAACGACGCCGCGAACATCGAGCCGCTGCTCGACGCGCTGGAGGCGGGGCGCGGCGCGACCCAGGCCGGGGTGCAGGCATCGGCCCGCCGCGGATCATGGCATTTCCGCCCCGCGCCGCCGCGCCGATCACCCTGATCGATTCATTCCCGGCGATGTTCCATTGCCATTAACCGGCGCCTCCCTATCTTGGGCGCTGGTGAAAGGTACCGATTCCGAATGAGCGACAACGACCGGCAGAACGGCCCCGACAACGGCGGCGGCAATCCCTGGCTGAAGAGCCTGCTGATCTGGGTGGGCATCCTGGCGGCGCTCGCGCTGTTCGTGACGCTGTTCGAAGGCCCCGGCACGCAGGCGTCGGGCGGATCGATCGCCTATTCGGAATTCCTCGACAAGCTCGAGTCCGGCCAGGTGAAGGACGCCGCGGTTACCCCCGGCTCCGGCCCGATCACCGGCACGCTGGCGGACGATACCAAGTTCCGCACCAACAATCCCGGCGATCCACAGCTCGTGAACAAGCTGCAGGAAAAGAACGTCGTGATCACCGCGCGCGCGGAGGAGACGCCGTCCGTCTGGGTCTATCTCCTATATCAGTCGCTGCCGTTCCTGCTGTTCCTGGGCATCGCCTTCTTCGTGCTGCGCCAGATGCAGAAGAATTCCGGTTCGGGCGCGATGGGCTTCGGCAAGAGCCGCGCCCGGCTGCTGACGCAGAAGGAGGGCAAGGTCACCTTCGACGATGTCGCCGGCATCGACGAGGCGCGCGAGGAGCTGCAGGAAATCGTCGAGTTCCTGAAGGACCCGACCAAGTTCGCCCGGCTGGGCGGCAAGATTCCGAAGGGCGCGTTGCTGGTCGGATCGCCCGGCACCGGCAAGACGCTGCTCGCCCGCGCGATCGCGGGTGAGGCGGGCGTGCCTTTCTTCACCATCTCCGGCTCCGACTTCGTCGAGATGTTCGTGGGCGTGGGCGCGAGCCGCGTGCGCGACATGTTCGAACAGGCGAAGAAGAGCGCGCCCTGCATCGTCTTCATCGACGAGATCGACGCGGTGGGCCGCAGCCGCGGCGCGGGCCTGGGCAACCAGAACGACGAGCGCGAGCAGACGCTGAACCAGCTCCTGGTGGAGATGGACGGTTTCGAGGCGAACGAGGGCATCATCATCATCGCGGCCACCAACCGGCCCGACGTGCTCGATCCCGCGCTGCTGCGTCCCGGCCGTTTCGATCGCCAGGTCGTCGTGCCGACGCCGGATATCGAGGGCCGCGTGAAGATCCTGCAGGTCCATATGCGCAAGGTGCCGCTGGCGCCCGACGTGGACCCGCGCGTGATCGCGCGCGGCACGCCCGGCTTTTCCGGCGCGGACCTGGCGAACCTGGTCAACGAGGCGGCGCTGCTGGCCGCGCGCCGGGGCAAGCGCCTCGTCGCGATGAGCGAGTTCGAGGAGGCCAAGGACAAGGTGATGATGGGCGCCGAACGGCGATCCATGGTGATGACCGAGGACGAGAAGCGGATGACCGCCTATCACGAGGCGGGCCATGCCATCGTCGCGCTGCACGAGCCGGCATCCGATCCGATCCACAAGGCCACGATCATCCCGCGCGGCCGCGCACTGGGCATGGTGATGCGCCTGCCGGAACGCGATTCCTACAGCTATCACCGCGACAAGATGCACGCGAACCTGGCGGTATCCATGGGCGGGCGCGTGGCCGAGGAGCTGATCTTCGGCTATGACAAGGTGTCCTCCGGCGCTTCCGGCGACATCCAGAGCGCGACGCGGCTGGCGCGGGCGATGGTGACGATGTGGGGCATGTCCGACACGATCGGCCCGCTCGAGCTGACCTATGCCGACGACAGCTATCTGGGGCAGGCCGGGCTGCGCAACGCGCCGATGTCGAACCGCACCGCCCAGGTGATCGACAAGGAGATCAAGCGCCTCGTCGAAAGCGGGCTGACCCGCGCGCGCGACGTGCTGACCGAACAGCTCGACAAGCTGCACCTGCTGGCGGAGGCGCTGCTGGAATATGAGACGCTGAGCGGCGACGAGATCAAGCGGCTGGTGACCAGCGGCGACATCGGCCGCGAGGATTCGACCGGGCTGCACACGCCCGCGCCGGCCGCCGGCACCTCGATCCCCAAGACGCGCCGCCGCAAGGGGCCGTTCGGCAACCCCGCGCCGCAGGGCGCCTGAGCCGGCTTCCCGGTCCTCCCCGGCAAGGGGCGGGCCGGGATGCGGACCGGCCGCGTCCGCCTCATTCGGGAGCGGGAGTGAGAGCCCGCCCGGCCTCGCGGCATGCTATCCGAGCAGCCCCAGCGCGAGTACGCCCGCCAGGAAGACGATCAGCACGATCACCCCGGACGCCAGCAGGTAGATCGTGCGCAGCACCGCGCCCAGCCTGCTGAGGCGATAGGCGTCGCGCAACTGGCTGTAGATGTGCAGCGGCACCGCGACCGCCACCGCGGCATTGAGCGGCCCGCCCGGCAGCCCGGCGGCCGACAGCAGCGTCACCGCGATGAACAGCAGCGACATGAACGCGATCGAATAGGTGACGAAGATCGCGTGATCGTACAGCCCGAATTCGCGGCGCCAGGCGAAGGCCAGCCACAGGAAGGGCAGCGACAGCGGGATCAGCGCCCAGGACAGCTTGTAGCTGTTCGACTGGAGCTTGTAGCTTGCCAGCGACGGGTTCTCGATCGCCTTCTTGATGCCATGGTCCAGCCGTTCCCAGCCGGTCTCGATATCCAGATCGGTGGCGACCGGCCCCATCACCGGCTTGCCCGCATCCGCCCGTGCGATCGCATCGTCCAGCCCGGCGATCGTTCCGTCCAGCGCCTTGGCCGGGCCGCTGCCCGGGGTCACGCGCGCGCGCTCGGCCACCGCCTTCTGCCGCGATTCGACCAGCTTCGCCCGCGTCTCGGCGGCTTTTTCGGGCGTCATCGGCGTGGTCTTGAACGATTGCGGCGCGACGCCCAGCAGCGAGAAGACCGCGAACAGCGTGAAGATCGAGAAGAGGAACAGCGCGATCGGCGACACGAAGCGCGCCCGCTCGCCCTCGATATAGCGCCGCGTCAGCTTGCCGGGGCGAAAGGCGAGCAGCGGCAGCGTGTGCCACAGCTTGCCCTCGAAATGGACGACGCCGTGCAGGATATCGTGCCCGATCGCGCCCAGCGAGCGGTGGATGTGCGCGGTCTGGCCGCACTGGTGGCAGTGCGGGCCGATCAGCGCCGTACCGCAGTTGAGGCAGGTGCCGCCATGGCCGCCCTCCGCGCCTTCGCCGGCATGCGGCTCCATGGCGCGGCCGAGCAGCGCTCCGGTGACGATATCGCCCGCGGCGTCGATTTCCCCCATGCGCTTCGGACTATCAGCTTGCGGGCGCGCGTGCTAGCGGGCCGGGCATGTCTGGAATCGACGCCGCCTCGCTGATCGCCGGAATGGGCGCGCGCGCACGCGCCGCCGCCGTGCTGCTGGCGGCGATGCCGGGCGCGGAGAAGGCGCGCGCGCTGGCATCCGCCGCCGCCGCGATCCGCGCCGACGCCGCCGCGATCGAGGCCGCCAACGCCGAGGACATGGCCGCCGGCGCCGCCAACGGCCTGTCGGGCGCGATGCTGGACCGGCTGCGGCTCGACGCCGGACGGATCGAGGCGATGGCCGCAGGCGTGGAGGCGGTCGCCCGCCTCGCCGATCCGGTGGGCCAGGTGATCGAGCGCGTCGAGCGGCCCAACGGGCTGGTGCTGACGCGCGTGCGCGTGCCGATCGGCGTGATCGGCATCATCTACGAAAGCCGCCCGAACGTGACCGCCGATGCGGGCGCGCTGTGCTTCATGTCGGGCAACGCCGCGATCCTGCGCGGCGGATCGGAAGCGATCCGCAGCAACCGCGCGATCCACGCCGCGCTCGCCCGCGGGCTGGAGGCGGCGGGCGCCCCCGCCGATGCGATCCAGCTCGTGCCGATCGCCGATCGCGCCGCAGTGGGCGCGATGCTCACGGCCGAGGGCGCGATCGACATGATCGTGCCGCGCGGCGGCAAGAGCCTGGTCGCGCGCGTGCAGGCCGAGGCGCGGGTGCCCGTGCTGGCGCATCTGGACGGGCTCAACCACACCTATATCCACGCCGCCGCCGATCCCGAGATGGCGCGCGCGCTGGCGCTGAACGCCAAGATGCGCCGCACCGGCATCTGCGGCGCGACCGAGACGCTGCTGATCGACCGCGGCTTCGCCGATCCCGCCCCGGTGCTGAAGGCGCTGGCCGATGCCGGATGCGAGCTGCGCGGCGACGCCGAGGTGCAGGCGATCGAGCCGCGCGCCAATCCCGCCACGGCCGAGGACTGGGACACCGAATATCTCGATTCGATCCTGTCGGTGAAGCTGGTCGACGGCCCGGCCGAAGCGATGGCGCACATCGCCGCGCACGGATCGCACCATACCGACGCGATCGTCACCGGGGACGCGGCGGTGGCCGAACGCTTCCTGGCGGGCGTGGACAGCGCGATCGTGATGTGGAACGCCTCCACCCAGTTCGCGGACGGCGGCGAATTCGGCCTGGGCGCGGAGATCGGCATCTCCACCGGCCGCCTTCACGCGCGCGGCCCCGTGGCGCTGGAAGGACTGACCACCTACAAATGGGTGGTGCGCGGCACGGGCCAGGCGCGCCCTTGAAGATCGGCGCGGGCACGCCATCTCGCTGGCGTGCCGCGGCCCCGCGGCGCACCATCCCGCGCTGACGCCGGGACCGGGGAGGACACCCATATGCGATACAACCAGCTTGGCCGCACCGGCCTGTTCGTCTCCGAGCTCTGCCTCGGCACCATGACCTTCGGCGGCGCCGGGATGTTCAAGGTGGTCGGATCGCTCCAGCAGGACGATGCCGATGCGCTGATGCGCGCGACGATCGACGCGGGCGTGAACTTCATCGACACCGCCAACGTCTATTCACGCGGGCTCTCCGAGGAGATCACCGGCCAGTCGCTGAAGAACCTGGGGATCGCGCGCGACGAGGTGGTGATCGCCACCAAGGTGATGGGGCCGATGGGCGAAGGCCCGAACATGGCCGGCACCTCGCGCGGGCACATCATGGACCAGGCCAAGGCGAGCCTGAAGCGGCTGGGCACCGACCATATCGACCTTTACCAGATCCACGGCTGGGACCCGGTGACCCCGATCGACGAGACGCTGCGCGCGCTCGACGATCTCGTCCGCCAGGGGCATGTCCGCTACATCGGCGTATCCAACTGGGCAGCGTGGCAGATCGCCAAGGCGCTGGGCATCTCCGCCGCGCAGGGGCTGGCGCGGTTCGACAGCCTGCAGGCCTATTACACCATCGCCGGCCGCGACCTGGAGCGCGAGCTGGTGCCGATGATGGCTTCGGAAGGCGTTGGCCTGATGGTGTGGAGCCCGCTGGCGGGCGGCCTGTTGAGCGGCAAGTTCCGCAAGGAAGGTGCCGAGGGCCGCCGCAAGGATTTCCACTTCCCGCCCGTGGACACCGCCCGGCTCGACGCCGCGCTCGACGCGATGGAGCCGGTGGCGGCGGCGCACGGCGCATCGCTGGCGCAGGTCGCGATCGCCTGGCTGCTCCATCAGCGCGCGGTGACCAGCGTGATCGTGGGCGCCACCCGCGCGGACCAGCTTGCCGACAATCTTGCCGCCGCGGACATCGCGCTGACGCCGGAGGAACTGGCCGCGCTGAACGCCGCCACCGCGCTGCCGCCCGAATATCCGGGCTGGATGATCGAGCGCCAGTCCGACTATCGCAAGCCCGGCCGGGCGCGCGGCTGATCGGCGGATGACCCGCACCGGGCTGCTCGGCGGATCGTTCAATCCGGCGCATGCGGGGCATCGCGGCATATCGCTGCATGCCGCGCGCGCGCTGGGGCTGGACGAGGTGTGGTGGCTGGTTTCGCCGGGCAATCCGCTGAAGCCGGTGGAGGGGATGGCGCCGCTGCACGCGCGGCTGGCGTCGGCGCGGGCGATGGCCCGCCGCGCGCCGATCCGCGCCACCGCGATCGAGGCGCGGCTGGGCACCCGCTACACCGTCGATACGGTCCGCGCGCTTGCCCGCCGCTATCCCCGGCGCCGCTTCATCTGGCTGATGGGGGCGGACAATCTGGCCCAATTCCACAAATGGCGCGACTGGCGCGGAATCGCCCGTCATGTTGCGATTGCGGTGGTGGCGCGTCCGGGGTATGATGGCGCTGCCCACGCAAGCCCTGCGATGGGTTGGCTGCGGCGCTTCGTGCGGCCCGCAGGCCAGGCGAAGAACTGGACGAACTGGAGTTTGCCGGCCCTCGTGCTGTTGCGCTTCCAACCCGATCCGACTTCGGCGACCCGCATTCGCGCCGCCGATCCTGCCTGGCACCGGCAATACCGGCCATTGCGAAGTTCCCGCACGACCGCGTCGAACCCCTAGGAGTCACCTTGGCCACATCCCCCAATGTCGTTCGATCGTCCGGCGCCGAAGGCGTCGAGGCGTTGCACAAGCTCGTGCTCGATTCGCTCGACGACGATCAGGCGCTCGAGACCGTATCGATCCCGCTCGCGGGCAAGAGCAGCATCGCGGACTATATGGTCGTCGCGTCCGGCCGCTCGACCCGCCAGGTCGCGTCGATGGCGAACAAGCTGGCCGAGAAGATCAAGGCCGAGTTCGGCCGTTCGGCGCGCGTCGAGGGACTGCCGACGGCGGACTGGGTGCTGATCGACGCGGGCGACGTGATCGTCCACCTGTTCCGGCCCGAAGTGCGCAGCTTCTACAACCTGGAGCGCATGTGGGCGTTCGGGGATCCGGCCGGCCAGGCCTGACCCCGGCGCCGCGGTCCCCCAGCGCCATGCTTCTCCACATCGTCGCGCGCGGCAAGATCGGACGCGGGCCGGAGGCCGAGCTGGTCGACCGTTACCTCAAGCGCCTATCGTGGCCGGCGAAGGTCACCGAGCTGCCCGATCAGGGCGGGCGCATCCCGCCCGCCGAAAACGGCACCCGCATCGTGATGCTCGACGAAACGGGCGAGAACCTGCCGTCGCGCGTGCTGGCCGGGCGGCTGGGCGCATGGCGCGACGACGGCGTGCGTGAGGCGCGCTTCCTGATCGGCGCGGCCGACGGGTTCGACGACACCCAGCGCGGCCAGGCGGACCTGCTGCTGTCGTTCGGCCGCGCCACCTGGCCGCACCTGATGGCGCGCGCGATGCTGGCCGAGCAGCTCTGGCGGGCCACCTCGATCCTTGCCAACCACCCCTATCATCGCGAAGGCTGAGGCGATGAGGCACCGCCGCCCGATCGCCGCCGCCATGCTGATCGCGATCCTCGCGGCCGGCCCGCTGGTGCGCGCGCAGGTGCCGAGCCTTTCCGAGCAGCAGGACCGGCTGAAGCGCGCGACCGAGCGATCACAGGCCGCCCAGGCGCAATCCAAGGCACTGGAGCAACAGGCGGCCGGCGAGCGCGACCAGGCCGCCCAGGCGCGCGCGCAGGAGGCCGCCGCCGCCGAGCGGATCAAGGCCGCCGAGGCCGATATCCTGGCGGCCCGCGCGCGCATCGCCATCGTCGATCAGATGCTCGCCCGCCAGCGCACGCGCGTGGCCGAGCAGCAGGGGCCGATCCTGCGGCTGATCGCGGCGCTGCAATCCATGGCGCGGCGCCCCTCCGCACTGGCGCTGGTGCAGCCGGGATCGACCGAGGACATGGTGCATGTCCGCGCCGTGCTGGGCACGGTGATGCCGGTGGTGGAGAAGCGCACCGCCGATGTGCGCGCCGAGCTGGAGCGCGTGCGCAAGCTGCGCGCCGATGCGGGAGCCGCCGTCGCCGCGCTACGCGAGGCACGCGGCCGGATCGAGGCGGAGCGCATCGCGCTCGTCCGGCTGGAGGCCGAGCACCGTGCCCGCTCCGCCGAGCTGGACCGCAACGCGATGACCGAATCCGATCGCGCGATGGCGCTGGGCGAGCAGGCGCGCGACATCGTCGAACAGCTTGAGACGATGGGCGAGGCGGCCGAGGTGCAGGGCGACCTGCAGGCGCTGCCCGGCCCGCTGCCGCGACCGCCGGCGCCGGGCGAGGCGGCGGCCGGTGTGATGGCCAAACGCACCCCGCCCTATCGCCTGCCGGTCGCGGGGCAACTCGTCACCGGCATGGGCGAGCTTTCGCCCACCGGGGTGCGCGCTCGCGGGCTGACGCTGGCCGCGGCCGCAGGCGCGGAGGCGGTGGCGCCCGCGGGCGGCCGCGTGATCTATGCCCAGCGTTTCCGCGACTATGGCGGCGTGGTGATCGTCGATCACGGCAACGGCTGGACCACGCTGGTCACCGGGCTCGACGCGATCTCCGTGCGCCGGGGCGACACCGTGGCCCAGGGCGCCGCCATCGGCCGCGTACCCCAGGCCGAACAGCCGCGCATCACCGTGGAGCTGCGCCGCCGCGGCCGCCCGATGGACATCACCCGGCTACTCGATTGATGTCCCGTAGCAGGCGCTGTCCCGATTTTGCCCGCCGTGGAAAAGCCGCTATTCGTTCTTAGCAATTCCGCGCCTATGTTGCGCGTATCCCAACCGGAAAGTTGCCGAATGCTCCGTCCGTTTCTTCAGGTAACCGCCGCCGTCAGCGCTCTGGCGCTGATCCCCGCCGCCACCAGCGCCATGGCGGGTGTCGACAGCAGCAGCTATCGCGAGCTCGAGACCTTCATGGAGGTCTTCAATCGCGTGAAGACCGATTATGTCGACAAGGTCGACGACAAGACGCTGGTCGAAGGCGCGATCCAGGGCATGCTCGCCGCGCTCGACCCGCATTCGAGCTATGCCGACGGGCTGGAGTTCGACAATCTGAAGATCCAGACCGACGGCAGCTATGGCGGGCTGGGCCTGGTGGTGACGATGGAGGATGGCGCGGTGAAGGTCGTCGCGCCGACCGAGGATACCCCCGCCGCGCGCGCGGGCATCAAGTCCGGCGACTATATCACCCATCTGGACGGCAAGTTCATCGTCGGCGGCAGCCTGGACGAGGCGATCGAGCAGATGCGCGGCGCCCCCGGCACCAAGATCGCGCTGACCATCGTCCGCCCCGGCGCCGACAAGCCGCTCCAGTTCACCCTGACGCGCGAGACGATCGTCCAGCGCCCGGTGAAGTGGGAGGTCCGCGGCGACGTGGGCTATATCAACATCAACACCTTCAACGCTTCGACCACGCAGGACACGCGCGATGCGATCCTGGCGATCGAGAAGAAGCTGGGCCGCAAGCCGCTGGGCTATGTCGTCGACCTGCGCCAGAACGGTGGCGGCCTGTTGAGCGAGGCGATCGGCGTGTCCGACGTGTTCCTGAGCCACGGCGAGATCGTGTCGCAGCGCGGGCGCGAGAAGAGCGACATCCAGCGTTATTTCGCCGAGCGGATGGTGCCCGGCGACATGGCGCGCGGGCTGCCGGTGATCGTGCTGGTGGACGCCGGCACCGCTTCCGCGTCCGAGATCGTGGCCGGCGCGCTGCAGGACCACCATCGCGCGATCGTGATGGGCGAGCGCAGTTTCGGCAAGGGATCGGTGCAGTCGATCCTGCAGATGGGCCCGCGCGCGGCGCTGCGGCTCACCACGGCGCGCTACTATACGCCGTCGGGCCATTCGGTGCAGGAGGGCGGCATCAAGCCCGACATCGCCGTGCCGCAGATCTCCGATCCGGATTACAAGAGCCGTCCGGTGCTGCGCGAGGCCGACCTGCGCCGCCACCTGGTCAACCAGGCGAAGGTGGAGGACGGCGTGCTGGAGGAGGACGGCAAGCCCGATCCGCGCTTCAGCATGTCCGCGGAGGACCTGAAGAAGAAGGGCATCGAGGATTTCCAGCTCCACTATGCGCTGGAAACGATCGCCCGGCTGGGCGGCGGCACGCGCGCCACGGCCGCCAAGGCGCCGTAAGGCAGGGAGGATAGCCGATGCCTGCCGATGGGCTTGCCAGGGCGCGCTGGATCGCGCTGCTCGTTCCGCTCGGGCTGATGGCGGGGGCGCTGGGCTCCCAGTATATCGGCGGGCTCTATCCGTGCGAGATGTGCCATTGGCAGCGCTGGCCGCATTACGCCGCGATCGTGGTGGCGGCGGCCTCTTTCGCGGTAAAGCCGCGCCATGCGGTGTTGCCGCTGGTGCTGCTGGCCGGCGCTTTGGTGGCGGTCAGTGGCGCGATCGGCGTGTTCCACGCCGGCGTCGAATATCACTGGTGGCAGGGCATCACCCCCTGCACCGCCGCGGCCGGCAAGGGGCAGAGCGGCATGGACCTGATCAACGCGATCTCGCGCGGGCCGCTGGTGCGGTGCGATGCGCCGCAATGGACGCTGTGGGGCATCTCGCTGGCGGGGTTCAACGCGATGATCTCGCTGGCGGGCGCGGCCGCGGTGTTCGTGCTGGCGCTGCGCAAGGGGCGGTGATGGGCGGCTGGAAACCCGGCGATCCGCGTCCGGCGGCCGATTCGATGATCCGCGTCGATCAGGCCGGCGAATATGGCGCGACGCGCATCTATGCCGGCCAGCTCGCGGTGATGGGCGATCGATCGCCCGCCGCGCGCACGATCGCCGGCATGGCGGCGCAGGAGGAGCGCCACCGCAAGTTCTTCGACGCGATGATGGCCCGCCGCGGCGTGCGGCCGACCGCGCTCCAGCCCTTCTGGAACGTGGCGGGCTTCGCGCTGGGCGCGGTTACCGCCGCGATCGGCCCGCGCGCCGCCATGGCCTGCACCGCCGCCGTGGAGACCGAGATCGACCGCCACTATGCCGAGCAGCTCGACCGTCTGGGCGACGGCGATCCCGAGCTGGGCGCCGCCGTGGCCGAGTTCCGCGCCGAGGAGATCGAGCATCGCGACGCCGCGATCGCCGCCGGTGCCGAGCAGGCGATTGGGTATCCGTTCATGTCCGGATTGATACGTGCGGGCTGCCGGGCTGCTATCGCGCTGGCGAAACGAATATAATCAGGCGGAAACGGCACCCGGTCTCGCGCGTTGGCGGGCCGGAGCCGAGGAGGAGAACGAGATGCTGAGCGACAAGGCGCTTCGGATGGCATTGGTGGCCGCGGCCATCGCGGTACCGGCGCTGTGGTCCGGCTCCGCGGCCGCGCAGAACGCGCCGGTCAACGGCGTACGGCTGGTCTATGGCAACGACCCCTGCCCGGAGGGCGAGATCTGCGTCCGCGCGCCGGAGGCGGACCGCTATCGCATCCCCAAGGAACTGCGCACCGACACCGAGATCCCGCGCGACAACCAGAGCTGGGCCGTCCGCCAGGAAGGCACGCTGGAAGCCGGGGGGAGCGGCACCGGAAGCTGTTCGGCCACCGGCGCGGGCGGCGGCACCGGCTGTTACCGTCAGGACGTGAAGAACTGGAAGGCCGACCGCAAGGCGCGCAAGAAGGAAGAGGCGAACCTGCCGCTCCCCTGACCGGGGTTGCTTCTGCCGCCCGATAGCCCCGCCGCGCCGGTTCAGGCGGCGGCGGGAACATCCTCTTTGTCGGCGTCGAACAACACCTCGCGCTTCGGCGCCGCGATCCAGGCGGGTGGCGGCAGGCGTATCGCGTCGGCGATGATCCACAGCATCGCCGCGCCGCGCACCCCGGCGGCGATCGCGATATGCGTGGGTGTGGTGGCAGGCCAGCCGCCCTCATTGCCCGCAAACCACCAGAATTCGGCGAAATAGCAGGCGATCCCAGCCACCGCGAACAGCGCGACCGGGCGCAGCCGCGGCGCCGTCATCAGCAGCACCGGATAGAGCCACAGGTCGAACTGCGGCGAATAGACCTTGTTGACCAGCAGGAACCACGCCAGCACCGGCCCGAACAGCACCCACAGATGCGCCTGGTGCCGCCGCCAGCCGAACCCGACGATCGCGGCGAAGCCCAGCACCAGCAGCATCGCGGAATAGAGGTTGCGCTGGGGGATATCCGTAGACCAGATCCCGAGCATGCCGGTGATCTCCCAGATCGACGCCGCCGTGCCCGAACGTTCGCTGGAGAAGCGGTAGAATTCGCTCCAATTCTCATAGCTGATCAGCGCCACCGGCAGATTCACCGCCGCCCAGGCGCCCACCGCCGACGCGGTAACGATCACGCCGCGCCGGATGCGGTCCGGCCAATCGGCCCCGTTGGCCAGCGCCTGCAGCCCGATCAGCGGCAACAGCAGCACCGGATAGAGCTTCGCCGCCAGCCCCAGACCGCCCAGCGCCGCGCCCTTGGCCAGCCGCCCGTCGCGCGCCGCCAGCATCGCCGTTACCGCGAAGGTGACCGCCAGCATGTCCCAATTATGCCCGACATAGAGGATCAGCGCCGGCGCGCAGGCCCAGGCCCACAGCCGCCGCGGCTCCATCCCCGCGCGCCACAGATGCCACATCACCACCGCCGCCAGCATGGCGTTGCCCAGCGCGGTCATCGCCAGGAACGGCCCCTCTTCGGTCCCGGCCGTGAACGGCCGCGCCAGCACCGCCTCCACCGCGATCAGGATGCCGGTGAGCACTGGATATTCCATCCGCCCGGTGAGATAGGGAACCGCGCCGTTCGCCAGGCCCCGCGCCGTCCAGAAGGGAACGGCGTCGCTGTAGCAGCCGGTGGTATATTGCTCGAGCCCGGTCCAGCCGCCGCCGAGGCAATGCGCCTTGAAGAGCCATCCGAGGAAGCAGGTGACAGCCAGCACGGCCATCAGCTTCTTGAGCAGCGAATCCCAGGTCGAGAACATGGCCCCATGCCTAGCGCGCGGATCGTTCCGGGGAAACATCGGCGGCGCGGCACGTTTAGGCCGCATGAGCAAATCACGAATCTTCGCCGATCTGATCGCCGACCATGAGCGCCAGCGCGAGCTGATCACCCGCATCGCCGAAACCTCAGGCGACAGCCCGGAGCGGCGCGAACTGTTCGAGACGCTGCGCCGCGAGCTCCAGGCGCATGCCGCCGCCGAGGAGGAGACGCTCTATGCCACGATGCTCGCCGATCCGGAGCTGCGCGACGACGCGCGCCATTCGGTTTCCGAGCACAAGGAGGTGGACGACATCCTGGGCGAGCTGGTGGAGACGGAGATGTCCTCGCCCGGCTGGCTGACGCGGTTCAAGACGATGCGCGAACGCTATCTCCACCATATCGACGAGGAAGAGGAGGAGATGTTCCCCACGGCGGAGAAGCGCCTCTCCGCGGCGGAGGAGGAACGGCTGGGCCGCGCGTTCGAGCGCCGCAAGCCGCGCGAGCTGGAGCGCGCGGAATCCGAACTGCCGGGCGACGCGCGCGAGTGAGGTAACTTACACCCCTGTCAATTGACCCCCGCCTCCCGCCGCGCAATGATGCGCGCAAACAGGAGAGGCCGATGACCCGAAATGCCCTGCCCGCGGCGGCGATCGCCGCGTTGCTTGCCGCCGCCCCCGCCGCCGCGCGCGACATCGTGGTGGAGGCGGGCGCCAACGCCCAGGAACGCCTGCAGGCGGCACTGATCGAGGCGCAGCCGGGCGATGTGGTGAAGATCGGCGCGGGCCGTTTCGACCTGACCGACGGCCTGAGCCTGGACGTCGATCGCGTCACCGTTCAGGGCGCGGGGCCGGACGCGACGATCCTGAGCTTCAAGGGCCAGCTCGGCGCGGGCGAGGGGCTGCTGGTCACCTCCGACGATGTCGTGCTGCGCGGCTTCGCGGTGGAGGACAGCCGGGGCGACGGCATCAAGTCGAAAGGCGCGGACCGCATCGTCTACAAGAACATCCGCGTCGAATGGACCGGCGGGCCAAAGGCGACCAACGGCGCCTATGGCGTCTATCCGGTCGAATCCAAATGGGTCCTGGTCGATGGCGTCACGGTGAAGGGCGCGTCGGACGCGGGCATCTATGTCGGCCAGTCGCAGCAGATCGTGGTGCGCAACTCGACGGTGAGCCAGAATGTGGCGGGGATCGAGATAGAGAACAGCCGCAACGCCGACGTTTACGACAATGTCGCCACACACAATACCGGCGGCATCCTGGTGTTCGATCTGCCCAGCCTGCCGGTGATGGGCGGCGGCGAGGTGCGCGTGTTCGACAACGCCGTGGTCGACAACGACACGCCCAACTTCGCCCCCAAGGGCAATATCGTCGCCAGCGTTCCCACGGGAACGGGCGTGCTGGTGATGGCGAACGACAATGTCCATGTCTTCAATAACGCGATGTCGGGCAACGGCACGGCGAATGTGATGATCGTTTCCTATCGCCAGCCGTTCGACGACAAGCGCTACAATCCGCTGCCGCGCGGGATCGTGGTGGAGGGCAATGCCCAGGGCCGCGCCGGTTTCGCACCCGCTATTCCCGGCGGTGAACAGATCGCGGCGGCGCTGGGCGGATCGCTGCCGCCCGTGCTGTGGGACGGGACGGGCGATGCCGCGCAGATCCATGTCGGCGGCGGCGTGGCCGTGCTGAGCCTGGGCCTGGCGCTCGGCGCCCCGCCGGAGACGGCGAAGCCCGCTCCGATGACGCTGGACGGCGCCAAGCCCGCGCCGCCGCCCGCAGTGGTGCTGCCCGCCGCCATGGAGGCCGCGGCCAAGTGAAGCTGCTGGCCGCCGCGCTGCTGCTGTTCGCCGGAACGCTGGCCGCGCGGCCCGCGGCGCCGGGCGTGAACGACGCGGCGATCGTGGCGGAGGGCTTCGCGCCCAAGCTTTCGGACTATCGCTTCTTCACCGATGCGGCCGTCACCCGCCCGGCGGCGCGGGTGATGGGCTATGACCTGGAGACCGCGCTGTTCTCCGACTATGCGGAGAAGCACCGCTATCTCTATGTGCCCGCGGGCGCGAAGGCCCGCTATGATGCTGAGAATATCCTCGGCCTGCCCGTCGGCAGCGCGCTGATCAAGACCTTCGGCTATCGCCGCGGCGGGGTCTTCCGGCCGGTGGAGACGCGGCTGCTGCTGCACCGGGCGGGCGGCTGGGTGGCGCTGCCCTATGTCTGGAACGCGGAGGGGACGGACGCCGATCTTAAGCGCGCGGGGATGCGGCTGCCCGTCAGCTTCACCGATCCTTCGGGCGCACCGCGCAGCATCAGCTATGCCGTGCCCAACCAGAACCAGTGCAAGGATTGCCACGCGCTGTCAGGCACGATCACGCCGATCGGCCCCAAGGCGCGCTACCTGAACCATGGCGGCCAGTTGTCCGCGATGGTGAAGGCCGGGCTGCTCGACCGCGCGCCCAGGGACGCGCCGCGCATCGCCCGCTGGGACGATCCCGCCCAGCCGCTGGACGCCCGGGCACGCGCCTATCTGGAGATCAACTGCGCGCATTGCCACAATCCGAAGGGCGCGGCCTCCAACTCCGGCCTGTTCCTCGAAGGGAGCCGGCCCGCGGGCAACGCGACCGGGATCGGCAAGCGCCCCGTGGCGGCGGGGCGCGGCAGCGGCGATGCCGAATTCGTGATCGCGCCGGGCCATCCGGAGGCATCGATCCTGGTCTATCGCCTGGAGAGCACCGATCCCGGCATCGCCATGCCGGAGCTTGGCCGCGCCACCGTGCATGCCGAGGGCGCGAAGCTGCTGCGCGACTGGATCGCCGCGATGCCGCAGGCCCAGGCGGCTGCGCTGGCCCGCACAGCCGGGTCGAGAACCGCTCCAGCCGCTACTTCAGCGCCTCCGCGATAGCCTTCACCTTTTCGCGACGGCCGGGCGCATGTTGGGCCACCATCGCGTGATAACGCTCCAGCGTGGCGGCATCGGCGCGATCCGGCGTCCCCGAATCGAACGGCGGATACGGATCATATTCCAGGCTGAGCTGAACGAAGCGGGCATGCGCCTCGCCCCGGATCGCGGCGGTGAGCGCCAGCGCGAAATCGATCCCCGCGGTCACCCCGCCGCCGGTGACACGATTGCCGTCGAACACCACCCGCTCCGCCACCGGCTCCACCCCGAAGAAGGCGAGCTGATCGCGCGAGGCCCAGTGGCACGCCGCGCGCCGCCCGGCCAGCAGCCCCGCCGCGGCGAGCAGCAGCGATCCGGTACACACGCTGGTCACCCATCGCGCGTCCGCGCCCACCTGTTTCAGCCAGGCGATCGTCTCCGCATCCTCCATCGCCGCCACGGTGCCGAAGCCGCCCGGCACGCACAGGATATCGGTGCGCGGCACATCGGCGAAGGCCGCGGTGGGCAGCAGCGGAAACTGCGCGTCGGTGGGCACCGGATCGCGCGTCTTCGCCACCAGATCGAGCCGCGCGCCGCCCAGCCGCGACAGCACCTGCGCCGGCGCGGTCAGATCGAGCTGGGTGACGCCCGGGAACAGCAGGAAGGCGATGTGCAGCGGGTCGGCTTCGGACATGCGGCGGCTCCGGGAAGATGCCAGCGCAGCGATACCGCGCCGGGCACCGGGGGCAAGTCATGTGACAGCGTTGTACAGGCGACGCGGCGCGCTATGCTCCCCGCAACGACGAAGGAGGGGAAGGATGCGCGCATGGATCGCGGCGGCCGTGCTGGCGGCGCTCGCCTGGGCTCCGGCCGCGGCGCAGGAAGCGCGCAAGCCAGGCGACTATCCCCTCACCGCCGACTCGCTCGTCCAGCCCGGCGTGGCGCGGGGCACGCTGGAGGGGCCGTTCGAGTTCCACAGCCACGTCTTCGCGGGAACGGTGCGGCGCTACTGGGTATATGTCCCGGCGACCTATGATCCCGCGCGGCCGCCCAACCTGCTGCTGTTCCAGGACGGCCAGCGCGCCACCAACCCCGATGGATCGCTGCGCATCCCCGCCGTGCTCGACAATCTGATCGCCAAGGGCGCCATCCCGCCGACGCTGGGCGTGTTCGTGACACCGGGGAACCTGGGCGAACATTATCCGGCGGACCTGGGCATGAAGAACCCCGATCACCGCGCGCAGGAATATGACGCGCTGGACGATGCCTATGCGCGGATGCTGACCGGCGAGCTGTTGCCTGAAGTCGCGCGGCGCTGGCGCTTTACGGACGATCCCGCCCGGCGCGCGATCGGCGGCACCAGCAGCGGGGCGATCGCCGCCTTCACCGCCGCCTGGCACCGGCCTGATGCCTTCGGCAACGTGATCAGCATGATCGGCAGCTATACCTCGATCGGCTATGCCCCCGCAGAAGCCGGCCGCCCGATGCGCCCCGGCGGCGACCTCTACCCCGGGCTGATCCGCAAGAGCCCGATCCGGCCGATCAGCATCTTCCTGCAGGACGGATCGAACGACCTGGACAATGCGCACGGCAACTGGTTCCTCGCCAACCAGCAGATGCTTGCAGCGCTCAACTGGGCCAATGCCGATGCCGACGCGCGCGGCGACCGCGGACCGCGCTATCGCATCGCCCATGTGTGGGGCGACGGCGGCCATTCGGACCAGCATGGCGGGGCGATCCTGCCCGATATCCTGCGCTGGCTTTGGGGCTCCTGATCCTGTCCGCTTTTGGCGGGAGCGGGCCGGTGCCGCCTGATCCTAAACCGTCAGTGTACCCCGCTCATGTCCACGCCCGGGCGCGGGCGGGGCGCCAGCCAGATCGACATGGCGGCGATGCCGAAGCCGAACGCGCAGAGCGCCATCACCTCGTTGGTGCCGATCATCACCGCCTGCGACGAGACCGTGTTGGCAAGCGCGGCGACGGCCTGGTCATGGGTGAAGCCGGCCCCCTGCATCGCGGCGACGGCGCCTTCCGGATCGTGCAGCACCCCGGCCAGCTCCGCCTGGTTGCGCGCGGCGCCATGTTCCCAGACGGTGTTGACCAGCGACGTGGCAAAGGCGCCCGCGATCGTGCGGATGAAGTTGATCAGCCCCGCCGCCGAGGCCGTCTCCTCCGGGTCCACGGCGCCCAGCCCGACCATGTTGAGCGGGATGAAGAACAAGGGTACGCCGAACCCCATCACCAGCGGCCATATCGCGATCTGCCAGAAGCTCATCTCCGTGATCGCGTCCGCGCGGATCCAGGTAACGGCCGCCAGCCACATCACGCCCGCGAAGATCAGGATGCGCGGATCGATCCCCCGGCTGGAAAGCTTCGCGACGATCGGCGCGGAAACCAGCGCCAGCATGCCGATCATCCCGGAGACATAGCCCGCCCAGGTGGCCGTATAGCCCATGTGGAGCTGCAGCCATTGCGGCACCAGCACGTTGATCGCCATGAACGATCCGAACGCCAGCGCCAGCGTGATGCACGACATCGCGAATCCGCGGTGACGGAACACCCTTAGCGCGACGATCGGCTCCTTCTCGGTCAGCTCCCAGATCAAGAAGGCGACGAAGCCGATCAGCGCGACGATGCCCAGGCCGGTGATCAGCCCGGATTCGAACCAGTCATGCTCCTTGCCCAGATCGAGCATCAGTTGCAGCGCACCGACCCACAGCACCAGCAGGCCCAGCCCCACGCCGTCCACCCGCGCCTTCACCGTCTCGGTCTCATAGCGGCGCAGCGCGAAGATCAGCATCGGCACGCACACCATCGCCACGGGCACATTGACCCAGAAGATCGAGGGCCAGCCGAAATTGTCGCACAGCAGCCCGCCCAGCACCGGCCCGGCGATCGGCGCGATCAGCGTGGTCATCGCCCACAGTCCCATCGCCGCCGGCTGCGACTTCGGCGGGAAGACGCGCAGCAGCAGCGTCTGCGACAGCGGCATCAGCGGACCGCCGCAAAAGCCCTGGAGCACGCGGAACAGCACCAGCATCTCCAGATTCTGCGCAAGCCCGCACAGCGCGGAGAAGCCGGTGAAGCCGATCATCGCGGCGACGAACACCCGCACCGATCCGAAGCGCGCCGCCAGCCATCCGGTGAGCGGCACCATGATCGCCTCCGCCACCGCATAGGAGGTGATCACCCAGGTCCCCTGGCTGGGCGTCGCGCCCAGGTTCCCCGCGATAGTGGGCACTGAGACGTTGGCGATGGTGACGTCCAGCACGGCGAGGAAGTTCGCCATGGCGAGCAGGATGCCGATCATCCAGGGCGACCGGACGGCCTGGTCCTGACCCGTGGCCGGTGCGGCGGTGGCGGCGCTCATCGCCCTCTCTCCCGTTCGCGCCGGATCAGCCGCGGGTGTTGACGCGCACGACCATCGACAGGCCGACGCGCAGCGGATGCTGCTTCAGCTCGGCCGGGTCGAGCCGGATGCGCACGGGCACGCGCTGCACCACCTTGATCCAGTTGCCGGTGGCGTTCTGCGCGGGGATCAGCGCGAAGGCCGATCCGGTGCCGCCCGCCAGCCCCTCCACGGTGCCGTGGAAGGTGACGCTGCCGCCGTAGAGATCGGCTTCCAGCTCCACCTTCTGCCCCGGGCGCACCGCGGCAAGCTCGCCTTCCTTGAAGTTGGCGTCGACCCAGGCCTGCTGGATCGGCACGACGCTCATCAGCGCCGCGCCGGTCTGGACGCGCTGGCCGACCTGCACCTGGCGCCGGGCGATCACGCCGTCCACCGGCGCGCGGATGACGGTGCGCGCAAGATCCAGCCGGGCGCGTTCCAGCCGCGCGCGTGCAGCAGCCACCTCGGGATTGTCGTCGATCGCGGCGCCCGCGATCATCGCCTGATTGGCGTCGCGCTGGCCGGCGGCGGCAGTCTGCGCCGCGAGCGCCTGGCTCTGCGCCGCCTGCGCCGCGGCCACGCCGGCGCGCGCCTGCTGATAGGCGGCGCGAGCGGAGGACAGCTCCTCGCCCGAAATCGCGCCCGTCGCGGCCAGCGCCTCGCGCCGCTCGAAATCGATCCGCGCACGCTCCAGCGCCGCGGAGGCCGACGCCGTCTCGGCGGAGGCACGCCCCGCCTCGGCGCCGCGCATCGCGATCTGCGCGGTGAGCTGGCGATCGGTGGCGCGATAGCCGCGCACCCGGCGCTGCGCCTGGTTGAACGCGGCCTCAGCCTCGGCGAGCGCGAGCTGCGCGTCGGTCTGGTCCAGGATCACCAGTATCTGCCCGGCCTTCACCGGCTGCGCGTCGCTGACCAGCACCTGCGCCACCGTGCCGGTGACCAGCGGCGTCACCGCCGCGACATCGGCGCCGACATAGGCGTTGTCGGTCTCGACGATGCCGTGGTTGAAGAACCAGTTGTAGCCCAGCCAGCCGCCGCCGATCACGGCCACCGCCAGCGCGAGCGCCAGGAAGCCCTTGCGCCGCCGGGCGCCGGCCGCGGCACGATCGTCCACCGGGGCAGCGGGCGCGTCCTCCAGCGGTTCCTGGGCGGAGGCGAGCTCGTCGCGGGTCACAGGCTTGTTCATCGTCGTGTTTCCCTCACTCATTTCGCGGCCTGGAAGCCGCCGCCGAGCGCACGCACCAGCGCCACGTCGAGCGCGAAGGCGCTCGCCTCCAGCTCTGCCACGGCACGGCGCCCGGAATTGAGCGCGTCCTCCGCGCTCAGCACCTCAAGATAGGAGGCCAGGCCCCCGCGATAGCGCGCGCGCAGCAGCTCCAGCGCCGCTTCCGACGCCGCGAGCGATGCGCGGCTATCGGCCAGCCGCACCGACAGCGCCCGCTGCTGCGCCGCGACATCGGCCACGTCGTGCAGCGCCTCGATCAGCGTGCGGTCATAGGCGGCGACGGCCGCATCATAATCGGCGCGCGCGGCGCGATAGCCGCCCTCGATCCGCCCGCCGGAAAAGATCGGCAGCGTGATCGCGGGACCCACCGAGCCATAGGTCGATCCGCTGTCGAGCAGGCGGCCGATGCCCAGCGCCTGGAGCCCCACCAGCGCGGAAAGGCGTATGTTCGGATAGAAGTCCGCCCGGGCAGCGCCGATCCGGTCCGCCTGCGCCTCGGCACGCAGCCGGGCCGCGACGATATCCGGCCGCCGCGCGACGATCTCCACGCCCAGATCGGCGGGAAGCCCGAACGCAGGCAGCCGCACCGCGGCGGGCAGCGCGATCTCCGCGCCGCGCCCCGGCCCTTCGCCCATCAGCGCGGCGATGCGGTTGCGGGTCAGCGCGATCTGTTCGTCGACCGCCGCCAGATCGGCCGCAGCCGCCGCGCGCCCGGATTCGGCGCGGAGCACCGCCGCGCGGTTTTCCAGCCCCTGCGCCTCCCGCGCGCGGACCATGTCGAGCGATTCGCCGCGGACACGCAGCGCGCCCTCCGCCGTGGCGCGCACCGCGCCCAGCCGCGCGAGATCGGCATAGGCCGATGCGATCGCGGTCGACAGCGTCAGCCGGGCGGCCTCCGCATCGGCGCGCGCGGCCTGTTCCTCGGAGAGCGCGGCGCGCAATGTGGCACGGTTGCGGCCCCACAGGTCCAGGTCATAGCTCACCCCCAGCGCCGCCTGGGCGGTGTCGTCCCAATGATGCGGGAGCAGCCCGGCGGGCAGCGGCATGCTGTTGACGCTCATCTGGCTGGCGCCGCCCTGCCCGGTCAGCTCGACGCTGGGCAGCGTGGCCGCGCCGGCCTGGAGCGTTGCGGCCCGCGCACGGCGGACGCGCGCCTCCGCCTCGTCCATCGTCGGCGATCCTTCCAGCGCGGCGGCGATCAGCGCGCTGAGCTGGGGATCGCCATAGCCTTCCCACCAGCGCGCCTCCGGCCAGCCGGCCTGGGGCGCCGGCATCGCGGCGGCCAGCGTGCCGGCGCTGCGCGGCCGCGGCGCCTCTCCCAGATCGGGAGCGGCCACGCATGCCGCACACAGCAGCAACGGCGCAAACGCCAGCGCACGGCAGAGCCGCCGCTTGGCCCGGTACGGAGCCATTCGTGTTCTCCCGTGTGTGCGAATCGTTATAGACTGTACGGTATGGTTTAGTTTTGAGCATCCGCCCTTGTCAACACTAAACCGTACCGCCATGTTCAGTTATATCGGCGGGAGTACAGCGATGCGCGTGCGCACCGAGGACAAGAGGCGCGAGATCGTCGTGGTGGCGGCGGATCTCTTCGAAGAGCTCGGCTTCGAACGCACCACCATGTCGCTGATCTCGAAGCGCGTCGGGGGATCGAAGGCCACGCTCTACGGCTATTTCCGGTCGAAGGAGGAGTTGCTGCTCGCGGTGCTCGAATATGACATCGCGGAACAGGCCGATGCGCTGTTGGAGCAGTTCCTGGGTGCCGAAGACCTGCGCGACGGGCTGATCGTGCTGGGCACCGGCTATCTGGAACGCAGGCTGGCAAGCCGTCCGATCGCCAACATCCGCATGGTGGCCAACCAGCCCGCCGGAAGCGGCATCGGCAAGACTTTCTACGAAGCGCTGCTGCGGCCCGGCTGGCGGCGGCTGGCGGACCGGTTCGCGCTGTTGATGGATCAGGGCAGCCTGCGCCGCGCCGACCCGTGGATCGCCGCGATGCACTGGAAGGGGCTGGTCGAATGGGACATGCCGGACAGGCTGCTGCTGGGCGCGATCGACGCGGGCGATCCCGAGGAGATTCGCATGGCCGTGGTCACCGGCACCGATGCCTTTCTGCGCCTCTATGGCGCCGCAGCCGGCGATCGCTGAGCCCGCGCCGCGCCTCCGGCGCAATCCTGCCCCGATTCGGCGCATCACCTATTGCATAGTCAAAAGATGGGAATATCCCTTTGGCCGGGAACAAGGCCGCGAGTCGCCCCGAGAGCGACCGTCGCCGATGCTGCCCCCCCGGGTTCGCGCCCGACCATAGGAGGGAGAGACTGCGATGCCGTACGCCCTTTCTGCCGACGTCCGCGACCTTCCCGTTCTGACGATATTCGACCGTTCCGATCCGCCTGCGCGCGACCTGATCGCCAAAGGCGCGATGCTGCTGGAGATCGAGGGCGGCTGTGGCCGCAACCGCTGGGCCGCGCGGCTGGACGAGGCCGTGCGGCTGGCCGATCGCCCCGCGGTGCTGGTGGCGCACGGCATCGGCTGTTTCGCGGTCGCCTGGTGGGCGCGGCTCTCGCCCGCCTCCTATGTCGCGCAGGTGGCCGGCGCGGTGTTCGTCCGCCCGCTCGCCAGCGCGATCAGCGCGTCGCCCGAACAGCGCTTCGATGGACCGCACACGCCGCTGCCCTTCGCCGCGACGCTGATCGAGGATGCGCCGGGCGCGGAGGAGCTGGCCGCCAACTGGGGCTGCGCGCTGGTGCCGCCCGCCGGGGCGCCCGCGATCCCGGCGCTGGTGCGGATGCTGGCGGGAGCAGACACGTCCGGTGCCGCAAACACCCAGGCGGCGCCGGTACTGGAGCTCCGGGCATAGCCTTTTCCCGGCTTCGCGCCGCAGGTCCCGGCCCGCGCCCTACACCGCGCGCCGCGCCAGTTCCCTTTCGCGCAGCGCGGCGCCGAGCAGCCGGAAGAAGGCCTGGCCCGACGGGCGCTGTTCCGCGCCCCATTCGGGATGCCATTGCACGGCGAGCACCTGGCCGCCGCAGGGCCGCGCCGAAAATCCCTCGACCAGCCCGTCATCGGTGGCAACCGCCTCCACGGACAGGCCCGATCCGAGCCGGTCGATCCCCTGGTGGTGGACCGAATTGACCGTCAGCCGCCGCTCGCCCGTGGCCGCGGCCAGCACGCCCGCCTCCTCCAGCCGCACGTCATGGGCATGATCGAACAGGTCGTCGAAGCTGTGCCCGTCGCCTTCGCGGTGATGATCGGGCAGGTCGCGCGTCAGCGTGCCGCCGAACAGCACGTTCAGCTCCTGCAGCCCGCGGCAGATGCCGAACACCGGGCGCCCCGCCTCGATCATGTGCGCGGCCAGATGCAGCGCCACCGCGTCGCGCCGCTGGTCGAGCCGCTCGCTCTGTCCCACAGTGCCGGCGCCATAGTTGGCGGCGGCGACGTTCGAGCGCGATCCGGTGAGCAGCAGCCCGTCCAGCCGGCCGGTAAGCGCACCGGCATCGAGCACCTCGGGCAGCGCGGGGACCAGCAGCACGGTGGCCTCCGAGATGCGGCTCAGCGGCTCGACGAAGCGGCTCGCCACCGCCTGGATCGGCCGGTCGGCCACTTCGTTGCAGCACAGCACGCCGATCACCGGCTTGGGGCTGCGCGCGGGCAACGGATCGCGGCGGAGAAAGGGCATCATTACGCTTCTCCCGCCAGCCGCCGCGCAAGTCCAGCCGCCTGCGCCTCGCCCAGCCGGATCGCCTCGGGCTGCACCACCACGCTGTTGGCCGGAACATCCTCCAGCAGCCACACATTGCCCCCGATCGTGCTGCCGCGGCCGATCGTCACCCGGCCCAGGATCGTCGCCCCGGCATAGATCACCACATCGTCCCCCACGATCGGGTGGCGGGCGAAACGGTCGCGCGGCGTGACCCGGCTGAGGCCCAACGGGCTGCGCGCGCCCAGCGTGACATGCTGATAGAGGCGGACGTTCGATCCGATGATCGCCGTCTCGCCGATCACCACGCCGGTGCCATGATCGATGAAGAAGCTGTGGCCGATGGCGGCGCCCGGATGGATGTCTATCCCCGTCCGGCTGTTCGCCAGTTCCGATATGATACGCGCCACCAGCGGGGCGCCCAGCGAATGGACGGGACTCGCCAGCCGGTGGTGGAGGATCGCGACGGCGCCCGGATAGCTGACCAGTATCTCGTCCACGCTGCGCGCCGCGGGATCGCCGACGAAGCCGGCCTCCACATCGCTGTCGATCAGCGTGCGGGCATCGGCCAGCGTGGCGGCGAAATGACGCACGATCGTGTCGGCGTGATCGTCGTCGAACGCCTCGCGCGAATGCGCCTCCCAATATTCCAGCTCGCTCGCAACCTGATCGCGCAGGATCGCCAGCCCGGCGCTGAGCTGTTCCGCGACGAAATCGTCCTCGCGCGCTGCGCCGCCGCGGAAACCGCCGAGCCGCACCGGATAGAGCGCGGCGGACAGGTGCCACACCGCGCGTGCCACCTCCGCGGGCACGGGAAAGCGCGCGGCGCCGTGGCGCCCGCCCTGGCGCCCCCGCCAGGCCGAGCGCGCGGCATTGAGCCCGGAAACCGCATCCGCAATCTCCGGCGGGAATGGCCGGGAGAGGTCAGCCGCCGCCGCGCTCATGCCGCCGGTGTCCCGCAGCCGCCCGGCTTTCCCGCCATGGAATCCCGATCGAGGCCGTTTCGCGCCATCCATTCCTCCACTGACTCCATGCCGGCTCGGCATCGCATTAATTCATATCTATTTGATGGGATTTTCTGCCAAGAAATGCTTGGGGCGGCCAAAGCGCCGCTCGCCGCGCCTTCGCGCGCGCCGTTGCAAGGAGTGAAACCGGCGGCGGGGCAGGCCGTGAAGGCACTGGCAATCGCGCCGCCACGCAATACATCTCGGCCCTGACACCCGATGACGGAAGGGACGCAGATGGCCGATACGATGGATCCCGCGAACAACCAGCCCCCAGGCTATGTCCCTCCAAAGGTCTGGACCTGGGACACGGCGAACGGCGGACAGTTCGCCAACATCAACCGCCCCGTCTCGGGCGCGACGCACGAGAAGGCGCTGCCGGTCGGCAAGCATCCGCTCCAGCTCTATTCGATGGGCACGCCCAACGGCGTGAAGGTGACGATCATGCTCGAAGAGCTGCTCGCCGCCGGCCATGCGGGCGCCGAATATGATGCCTGGATGATCAGCATCGGCCAGGGCGACCAGTTCGGCAGCGGCTTTGTGGAGATCAACCCGAACTCAAAGATCCCGGCGATGGTGGATCATTCCACCAATCCGCCCACGCGCCTGTTCGAGAGCGGATCGATGCTGTTCTACCTGGCGGAGAAGTTCGGCGCGTTCCTTTCGACCGACCATCACAAGCGCGCCGAGACGATGAACTGGCTGATGTGGCAGATGGGATCGGCGCCGTTCGTGGGCGGCGGCTTCGGCCATTTCTTCGCCTATGCCCCGTTCAAGATCCAATATGCGATCGATCGCTATGCGATGGAGACCAAGCGCCAGCTCCACGTTCTCGACACCCAGCTCGCCAGGCACGAATATGTCGCGGGCGACGAATATACGATCGCCGACATGGCGATCTGGCCCTGGTACGGATCGATCGCGCGCGAAGCCTATGGCGCGCAGGAATTCCTGTCGGTCCATGAATATCAGCATCTCAACCGCTGGGTGGACCTGATCGGCGCGCGCGAGGCGGTGAAGCGCGGGCGGATGGTCAACCGCACCTTCGGCTCGCCCGAAAGCCAGTTGCGCGAGCGCCACGACGCCAGCGATTTCGACGCGGTGATCGCCAAGGCCTGATCGCCCCGGCCATCGCACAAGGCAAAACGCCGCCCGGCCGAGACCCGGCCGGGCGGCGTTTCTTCTTGCCGGAGCGCGGCTCAGGCGTCTTCGAGCGCGACCGCGTTGACGATGTGCGCCTGGGTATATTCGTACAGCCCGGCCTCGCCCAGCTCGGCGCCCTGGCCGGACTGTTTCGATCCGCGGAACGGGATGTTCGCGTCGATCGCCAGATACTGGTTCACCCACACGGTGCCGGTGTCGATCTGCTTCGCCACCGCAATCGCACGCTCGACATCCTTGCCCCACACCGTGCCGCCCAGGCCATATTCCGAATCATTGGCGCGGCGGATCACATCGTCGATGTCATTGTACTTCAGCACCGGCAGCACCGGGCCGAACTGCTCCTCGCGCACCAGCGGGGCATCGTCGTCCAGGTCGCGCACGATCGTCGGCGGGATGAAATAGCCGGGGCGATCGAGCGGAGCGCCCCCGGCAACCACCGTGCCGCGCTCGCGCGCGTCGTCCAGCAGCGCCTTCACCTTGTCGAACTGCATCTTGTTCTGGATCGGGCCGACGGTGGTGCCCTGCTTCGATCCGTCGTCGACCACCGCTTCCCTGGCCAGCGACGCCAGCTCGTCGACGAACTCGTCGTACAGCCCCTCGGGCACATAGGCGCGCTTGATCGCCACGCAGATCTGGCCCGCGTTGGTCATCGCGCCGCCATAGACCTTGCGCGCCACCACCCGCGGATCGACATCGTCGAGCACGATCGCGGCGTCGTTGCCGCCCAGTTCCAGCGTCACGCGCTTCACCGTGCCGGCGGCCGATGCCGCCACCTTCTTGCCGGTCGCGGTCGATCCGGTGAACGCCACCTTGGCGACGTCCGGATGCGCGGTCAGCTTCGCGCCCAGATCATTGGCGTCGGCGATCACATTGAACACGCCGGGCGGCAGCATCTCCTGCACCATCTCGCCGAACAGCAGCGTGGTCAGCGGCGTGGTGGGCGCGGGCTTGGCGACCATCGTGTTGCCGGTAACCAGCGCCGGCCCCAGCTTGTTGGCGAGCAGGATGATCGGGAAGTTCCACGGCGTAATCGACGCCACCACGCCCAGCGGGGTGCGATGCTCGAATACCTGGTTGCCGCCCTCGTCCTTCAGCACCTTGGGCGCGATCCGCATCGCGGCGAACGCCTTGAGCGTGAAATAGGCGCCCATCACCTCATAGGCGGCCTGATCGAGCGGCTTGCCCTGCTCGCTGGTGAGCAGGCTGGCGAACTCGCCGATCCGCTCGTGCAGCTTCTCCGCGATCGCATCGACCAGCGCCGCACGCTCCTCGACCGGCTTGGCCGCCCATGCCGGGAAGGCGCGCTTCGCCGCGGCCACCGCGCGATCCACCAACGCCTCGTCCGCGCGCGGACATTTGGCGAAGGGCTCGCCCGTCGCCGGGTTCACAACGTCAATCTGGCCGGCGCCCGCGACAAGCTCGCCGTCCACCAGCATCCGGTACTCTCGATCCATCCTCGCTCTCCTTTGTCCCGCACCCTAACGAAAGTGACGGTCCGGTGGAACGCGCAATCGGCACATGGCTCCGATATCGTCCGGGAGGGCCTGCGCGTTCCGCGGTTCGCACTCGCCTTGCGCTGCGGCACGGGCTAGGCCGGGGCCGATGGGGCAAGCAGCCGCGCTGGACAAATTGACCGCGGGCGCCGGTCTCTTCTGGAATCCGGGCGCGATCAGCTATCTGTCGCAGCTTCTGCTCGCGCTCATCCTGACCGGATATCTCGCGCGGCGGGTGCTGGAGGAACGGCGGCTGGGCCGCGCGTCCGGCCCCACATTGCTGTTCGGCCTCACCATCGGCCTGCTGGTGCCGGCGCTGCTCGTATCGCTGCTCCACGCGATGGCGGGAGGGGGCTGGTCGAGCTACCTGATGCCGTGGCTGTCGCCGCGCTCGCCCGAGGTGCTGGCGATGCCCTGGGTACCGGTCTTCGGCGGCGGCGCGGCCGCCGCCTTCGTCCAGTTCGCCTATCGCTTTCCGCGCCGCCTGCCCGGAACGCAGCGCGAAAGCATGGTGGCGGGGGCGATCATGGCGGCGCTGGTGGTGCTGGAGCTCGCCATCGCGCTGCGCACCGGCGCCGCGGCGCTGGCGGGCGAGGCCTGGTTCCGGCCGGACTGGTTCGCCGGCTGGTTCAACGCCGGGATGGTGTGGGCGGCGGTGCTGTTCCTGCGCCAGTTGCTCCATGCGCAGCGCCCGCTGACCGGCGTGCCGGCCGGGCTTCCGGGGCGCGGACGGGCGGTGCTGCGCGCGATCACCGGCCCGGCGGCCAGCCGCGAGGCCACGGCGGCGCGCGGGCTGCTGGTCTTCGCGGCGTTGCCGGTGGCGCACACCAGCGCGCTGGTTCTCCAGCACGAAGGGCTGCTCGGCCAATATTCGATGGACGTGCTGATCTGCTGGTCGGTGCTGGCGCAGCTTACCGGCTTTGCGCTGGTCTATCTCGGCTATCTGCCCGAACGATCCTCGTTCCAGTTCAAGCTGACCACGATCAGCGTCGCGTTGCTGCTGGCGGCGATGAACGGTGCCTGCTGGGCGATCGCGCCGGGCTATTTCTCCGCGTTCGAGCCGCCCGCCTCGCCCATGCCCGGCGACGCCTATCGCTACACGCCGGCCGGGCCGGACCGCTATGCCCCGGCCCGGATCGACCTCGCCTTCGCCCCGGAAGGCGGGGCCGCGATAGGCGGCGAGGGCGCGCGCGTGCCGCTGCCGTTCGCGCTCCCCTATTTCGGGCGCAGCTATCGCGCGGTCCATATCGGGGCGGACGGAACGATCGGGATGGAGCGCGTGCCGCACCCGATCGACGTGGTGTTCAGCTATGGCCGCCAGCCCGCCATCTATCCGGTGCTGGTCGCGATGCCGGCGCAGGGCGGCAGCGTGACCGCGCGGGTCGAGCCCGGGCGGCTGGTGGTGACCCGGCGCGATCGCTGCCCACCGGGCGCGCAAGCCCCCTGCCTTGCCATTCAGACCGTGTTGCATTCCGACGGGCGGATCGATCTCGTCTATCAATCGGTGCCGCGCGGCCCCGGATACCAGTTGTTCGAGCCGCTGGCCGCGCCCTGGCTGTTCGGCTTCACCCCAGGATCGGCGGCGCCGGGCGCGGTGCCGCCGGGCGCCATGCTTTTCGACAATTACCGCGCCTTCATGGCCTATCTCGACCGGCTCTATGCTCCACTGGCCGGCTTCATGATCGGCGCGACGATCGCGGTGCTGCTGGGCATGCCGCTGCTGTTCCGCAGCTTCCTGGTGCGGCCGCTGGAGCGGCTGCTGCACGCGATGCGCCACTTCCGCGACGGCCAGCTAGACGCCCAGGCGCCGGTGACCTTCAACGACGAGATCGGCTATCTGACCGAAAGCTTCAACGCCATGGCCCGGTCGCAGCACCAGATGGTGCATGGTCTGGAGGCGATGGTGGCCGAGCGCGTGGCGGAGGTGACCGATATCGCCGCGCGCAATGCCCAGCTCGAAGAGCGCAACCGCCTGTCCGCCGACCTGCACGATTCGGTCAGCCAGACGCTGTTCTCCGCCGCCCTGCTCGCCGATACGCTACCCGAGCAATGGCGCAGCGATCCCGATGCCTGCGCGGCGGCGGTGGACCGGATCCGCGACCTGCACCGCCACGCGCTGCACGAGATGCGCGACCTGCTGACCGAACTGCGCGCAGGCCAGGCGGGCGAACGGCCGCTGGACGAGCGGCTGACGGCGCAGGTTGCGGAGTTCGCGGCGGCGACCGGCCTGGCCGTTGCTGCCGATATCGCCGACGACGACAGCCTGCCGGCCGAGGTGCAGGCGGCGTTCGCCCGGGTTTCGCAGGAATGCCTGGTCAACGTCGCGCGCCACGCCCGCGCCGCAAGGCTCGATTTCGGGTTCGAGGCGATCGGCGGACAGGCGCTGCTGCGCATCGCCGACGATGGCCGCGGCTTCGATCCCGACGCGCATCACGCCGGTCATTTCGGGCTGGAGATCATGCGCCAGCGCGCCCAGCGCGCCGGAGCGGCGCTGGAGATCGCCAGCGCGCCTGGGCGGGGCACCGCGATCACGCTGATCTGGCCCGCCGCCGGGGCCTGACCCCTCGACTGGCCGCCCGGCCAGCGGCGACTGGACGTTCGTACAGGGCCGATTCGCGCGCGGGCGTGCGATAAGCCGGGATTGGAAGGGGCAGGCGCGCCGCCTCCCCGGGAACGTGAATGACCTGGCTGCTCTGGAATCCGCGGGCGATCAGCTATCTCGCCCAGCTCGTGCTCGTGCTGGCGGTCGCGGGATATCTGCTGCGCCGCAGCCTTGCCGAGCGCGGAACCGGCCGCTTGCCCGCCGCCCAGACGCTGATCTTCGCCACCGCGGTGCTGTTCGTGCCGGTGGTGGTGCTGTGGATGCTGCGCGTCGCGCTGGTCCCGGGGCTTCAGGCCTATGTCCTGCCATGGACCGCCCCTTTCTCGTCGATGACGCTCGCGGCGATGATCCAGCTTGCCTATCGCTTCCCCGCGCCGCTGGAGGGGGCGCGCATCGAGGCACGGCTGGCGCTGGCCGTCTCCGGCGCCTGCGTGGCGGGGGAGGCAGCGGTGGCGGTCTGGCGCTTCCGCGACACGCTGGAGGGCGCGATCTGGTTCCGCCCCGCCTGGATGGACCTGGGGCTCGTCGGCGGCTTCGGCTGGATCGCGATCCTGCTGATCCGCCAGATCCTTCAGGCGACGCGCGGCGAGGCGGGCGGCGAGCGCGGCATCGCCCGGCGGCTGTTTTCGGGGGGCGGGCGCGATGGCGCGGCAGCGCGCGCCTATTTCCTGTTCGCGCTGCTGCCGCTGGCGCATGCCGGCGCGCTGATGGCGCACGGCATGGGGCTCACCAGCGTCCTGTTCACGGAGATCGCCGTGTGCTGGCTGTCGCTGGCCCAGATCGCGGGCTTCGCGCTGATCTATCTGAACCACCTGCCCGATCGCAGCTCGTTCCTGGTCAAGCTGTCCGGGGTCAGCATCACGGCGATCCTGGCGGTGATCTCCAGCCTCGCCTGGCTGATCGGGCCGGTCTATATCGAAGCGTACCAGAACCGCACCATGGTGGCGGAGCGCCAGGCCTATCGCTTCCATCCGGACGGGCAGGGCGGCTATTGGGCCGAGCGCGTCCCCTATCTCTACGATCACCGGCTGGGCGAGCGGATCGCGGGCGGACGGGCGGAGGTGCCGCTGCCCTTCGCCTTCCCCTTCTATGGCCGCAACCACAAGCGGATCTTCGTGCGCGAGGACGGGCTGACCGGCTTCGATCGGTTGCCGCTGTGGCGCGAGACCGCGCATCTTTATGGCCCGCAGCCGGCGATCTTTCCGCTGGCGGTGGAACTGGGCGGCAACAATGGCGAAGCGATCGCACCGGGCAGCGGCGTGTTCGTCAGCCGCTATGCGGACAAGGTGCTGATAAGCTGGCACGCGCTGCGGGAAACGGAGAACCCGGCGAACCGCTACAGCTTCCAGCTCGCGCTCTATCCGGACGGGGCGATCGAGTTCGCCTATGACAGGCTGCCCGCGCGGCCGCGCTACGACCTGTATCTGGCCAACGCCACCGCCTGGCTGATCGGCATCACCCCGGGCAGCAACGCGGGGCCGGTGCAGCGGATCGATCTGCGCGGCGTTCCGCTGCACGGAGCGCCAGGCAGCGGGATGATGAGCGACTATTACCTCGATTTCCTGCGCTACCTCGATCGCATCTATGCGCCGATCGCCTGGTTCCTGCTGGCGGTGATCCCGCTGATCCTGCTGGGGCTGCCGGTGTTCCTGCGCGTCAACCTGGTGGTGCCGCTCAACCGGCTGCTGCGCGGGGTGGAGCGGTTCCGCCGCGGCAGCCTGGACGCGCGCGTGCCGGTCACCTTCGCCGACGAGATCGGCTATCTCACCTCCTCGTTCAACGACATGGCGTCGGAGCAGCACGCGCTGGTCAACACGCTGGAGGACCGCGTGACCGAGCGGACCGAGGAAGCTGCCGAGTTCGCCGCGCGCAACGCCCGGCTGGAGGAGCGCAACCGCCTGTCCGGAGATCTGCACGATTCGGTCAGCCAGACGCTGTTCTCCGCCGCGATGGTGGCCGACAGCCTGCCCGAGCAATGGCAGCGCAGTCCGCAGGACGCCGAACGCGCGCTCGAACGGCTGAGCCAGCTCAACCGCCATGCGCTGGCCGAGATGCGGCTGCTGCTCACCGAGCTGCGCACCGGCACCGCCGAGCAACGGCCGCTGGGCGAGCTGATCGTCGCGCTGGCCCGCGCGTTCGAGGCAAACCAGGGCGTGGCGACGCAGGTGGAGATCGTCGGCGATGCGAAGCTGCCCGGCGAGGTGCAGGCGATGTTCCACCGGATCGCGCAGGAAAGCCTGAACAACATCGCCAAGCACGCGGGCGCCCGCAACGTGCGGGTGACGTTCGAGGGCTTGCCGGGACAGGCGCTGCTCGTCATTGGCGACGATGGCCGCGGATTCGATCCTGCCGCGGTCGTGGGCGATCATCTGGGGCTGCAGATCATGCGGGAACGCGCGCAGCGCATCGGCGCATCGCTGGAAATCGACGCGGCGCCCGGCCGCGGCACCATCATCACGCTGATATGGATGGCTTCCGATGAACGCTGAGCCGATCCGCATCCTGCTGGTGGACGATCACATGGTCGTGCGCGCGGGGCTTTCCCAGGTGATCGGCGCCATGCCCGGCTTCACCGTCGTCGCCGAGGCGGAGAATGGCGAGGAGGCGCTGTTCCTGTGCCAGCGCCACCGGCCGCACGTTGTGCTGATGGACGTGCGCATGCAGGGCATGGGCGGCGTCGGCGCCACCGAGGCGCTGTGCCGCTATCACCCCGGCGTGCGCGTGATCGGGCTGAGCACCTTCGCGGACGGCGAGACGGTGGGCCAGATGCTTGCCGCCGGAGCCAGCGGCTTCCTGCCCAAGACGGTGTCCGCGGACGAGCTGGCCGACGCGATCCGCCGCGTCCACGCCGGCGAGACGGTGGTGGGCGCGGGTTGCGGCGCGCCGGAGACCGGCGCCCCGGTTCCCCCGGCGGGCGAAGGCGACATGACGCTGCGCGGCCAGCAGCGCCGCGTGCTCGCGCTGCTGACCAAGGGCTATACCAATGCGGAGATCGCGACCTATCTGGGCATCTCGCTGCCCACGGCGCGCTATCATGTCAGCGCGATCCTGCTGAAACTGGGCGTCTCCAACCGCGCCGAGGCCGCCGCGCTGGCGGTGCGCAACGGCCTGGTCGCGGCATCGGATTTCTAGCACCGGCCGGGCCGCGGGGACGCCGCCACACTGGACATTCGTACAGGGGCGACTGGCTTCCCGGCCAGTTCCCGCGGAGCGCCCGCGGCCTATCCTGCCGCCATGCGCTGCGACCCAGAGCCGCGGGGACGCCCACGGAAGACGCCATCCTTGTTCGCTTCCGCCTACCGGTCCAGCGCGTCCGGCCGTGCCCTGGGGGGGAGCGCGGCCTGCGCCTGCGCCACCGCGCATGTTCTCCTGTCGCGAGCGCAGGCGCAGTGGCCGGGCCTTGCGCGATGAGGCGCGATCCTTGCGGCCGCCCCGGCCAGGGTGCCCGGCAGGGGTTTCCGCTGGCCCTGGCCGCCGCGCTGCTCGCCGGCTGCTCGGGCGGCGGTGAACCCGGAGCCGGCAACAGCGCGGAGCCGCCCCGGACGCAGGCGCCCGCCCGGGCAGCCAACGTCACCGCGCCCGGCGCCGGGCTTGCCTGCGAGCGGCTGCCGCTGACCGGCATCTGTGCCTCGCGCGCGGTGGATTATATGGAGTTCGCCGAGGGCAAGCGCCCGGCGGCGGCCGAGGGATGCCGCTGGGTTCCCCAGGAAACCGAGATGCCCGGCGGCGACGCGCTGCTCTATCTCGCCCTGCGCTGCGGCACCCGCACCGCGCAACTGGCCTATTCGGGGGACATCGAAACCTCGCAGCTCACCTATGAATCCTCCGCGTTCGGCGATCGGCGAGGCGAGGTGGCGGTCGTGCTCGCGGGCGCGGAGGAGGGCGATCCCGGCGTTGCGATCCTGGCGCTCGCCCGCTCGGCGATCCGCGATCGGGGCCAGGCGGCCGCCTGCACCGTGCGCAACGCGGGGGTGGAAGGCTGGCCGGCCGACGCCCTCGTCGTCGATCTCCGCCCCGGCGCCGTCCCGCCCCGGAGCAGCAGGGGATCGCGCAGGCCGTGCGGCCCCTATGGCGTGGATGCGGATTCGCCCGCGTTCTGGCGCGTGTTCCAGCACATTTCCTGGTTTTTCCGCCTCGGCCGCGGACACCCCGAGTTCGATCCTGGCTCCTTCACCCTGCTCGCGCAGTTCGACACCGCGGGCGGCGACTGGGGCCAAGCGCAATAGAGATACCCGGTCACGGGTTGTTTGAAGGAGGACGTATGAAGTTTGGTTATGCAACTGCGACCGCGATGGCCGCAATCCTGGCGCTGAGCGCCTGTGGCGGCGGCGCCACCGGCGGCAACGCCAGCAACGCGACGGCGCCCGCCGGCAACGCCGCGGCTCCGGCCGCCCCGGCCGCCCAGCCCTCGGCCCCGGCCAGCGCCGCCCCGGCCGCTGCCGCGGCGCCCGTGGCCGGCGACGGCGAGGCCGTCCAGAAGATCGAAAGCTGCGTGCTGGAGACGCCGAAGGGCCATTACGACGGCCCGTGCGAGCGCGTGGAATGGGGCGGCCCCAGCTTCTCGATCCGCCGCGCAGGCAACCAGGCCTTCCTGGACGGCATCACCGAGGTGGTGGTCGAGGTAGACATCCCCGGCGAGAAGGCCGGCGGCTCCTATCGCCGCGGCGAAGGCGGCGATCTGGTCCCCACCGGCCCGCTCAGCTTCCGCGACGATTGCGCCTGCTGGGTCCGTCCGGACTTCCGCGTCGGCGCGCAGGCGATGTGACCGGCACGGCGGCTGGCGGCGCATCCCGCGCGGCCGGCCGCCGGTTCAGGCGTCAGCAGACCGGGAAGTTCGCGCTTTCCGGTACGTCGCCGTCGGCGAACGCCATCGGCTCGATCAGCCCGTTGCGGATCGTGTCCTTCTCCACGAAGGTTCCCGGCCGCGCGTCCCAGCGCGCATCATCGCCCAGATAGCGTACCGCCAGCGCCCGCCGCCGCACCACGGGCGAGAGATTGCCCGCCGAGAAGTGGAAGGTCAGCGGATGATGGACCAGCACGTCGCCCGGCTCCGTCTCCCAGCAGACGATCTCATAGCGCTTGCGCAGCGCCGCCTCGTCCGGCGCGGGTTCCAGCCCCATCTTGGCGTACAGCGCGCCGAACCCCGAATCGGCCGAAAAGGCGCGCGGGGCATAGAGCTTCTTCTCCAGGTGCGATCCGCGCGCATATTGCACCGCGCCCGTTGCGATCGTCACCGGATCGAACGGGATCCACAGCGACAGCACCTGCTCGCCCCGGACCGGCCAATAGGGCAGGTCCTGGTGCCAGGGCGTATGCTCGCGCGTGCCCGGCTCCTTCACCAATAGCTGATCGTAGAACAGGCGGCTGACCTGCGATCCCATCATCGCCCGGGCGAGCGCGGGCAGCGGCGATCGCAGCACGAAATCGGCGAAATCGGGATCGCGCATCCACACGAAGAAGTCGCCGACATAGCGCCCCGACTGTCCCTGCGGCGTATATTCGACCGCGGATTCGGACGGCGCGGCGATGACCCGCTCGATCGCGTCCCGCATCCGATCGATCCACTCCGCGTCGAGCACGCCGCGCAGCACCGTCGCGCCGTCGCGCAGATAGGCGGCGCGTGCCCGCGCGATATCGTCTTCGGTCATCGGTCCCTCTCCCATTGCTGTCATTGCGGTGGCGGCGGGGCATGGCGGCGATGCATCACCCCCGCCGCCAGGAAGCCGCCGTCGATGCCCAGGACATGGCCGGTGATGTATCCGGCGGTGTCGCCGGCCAGGAACAGCGCGGCCTCGGCCACCTCCTCGGGCGTGCCGTAGCGGTCCATCGGAATGCCCGCGCGATAGACGGTGCGCGTCTCCGCCGAGTGCATCCGCGCGACCAGCTCGGTCTCGATCGCGCCGGGGGCCAGGCAGTTGGCGGTGATGCCCAGCGGCGCCAGCTCCACCGCCATCACCCGCGTCAGCCCGATCACCCCGGCCTTCGCCGCGCCATAGGCCGCACGGCCGGTGCCACCCCGGATTCCGGCGGTGGAGGCGATGGTCACGATCCGGCCATGGCCCTGTCCGCGCATCGCCAGCGCCGCCGCCTGGCAGCAGTGGAAGGTGCCGGTCAGGTCAACGTCGATCACGCGGCGCCATTCCTCCGCGCCGGTTTCCAGGAAGCCGCGCTCGATGCCGATCCCGGCGCTGTGCAGCAGGATATCGATCCGGCCGAACGCGGCCACCGCGCCATCCACCATCGCCCCCACTGCCACGGGATCGGTGACGTCCGCCGTCACGGCGATGGCGCGGCCGCCCTCCGCCTCGATCGCCTGGGCCACGGCCGCGGCCGCATCGCCGTTCGCATCCGCCAGGCACAGCAGCGCCCCGGCGCGCGCGAAGCGCAGCGCGCTCGCCCGGCCGATGCCGCTCCCCGCGCCGGTGATCAGCGCCGCCCTTCCCGCCAGCGCGGTCACGCGATCAGATCCAGCGCGCGCCCGGCATCGGCGAACGCCGCGATCGCGGTGTCGAGGTCCGCGTCGGAGAGCGCGCTGGACATCTGGGTGCGGATGCGCGCCTGCCCCGGCGGGACCACGGGCGCGGAGAAGGCTACGGCATAGACGCCCGCGCGCAGCAGCCGATCGGCCAGCCCCGCCGCGATCCGCGCGTCTCCGGTCATTACCGGCACGATCGGATGCCCCGCCCCCGCCAGCGTGAAGCCCAGCGCCGCCATCTCGCCGCGGAAGCGCGCCGAAAGCGCCGCCAGCCGTGCGCGCCGCCCCGGCTCGGCGGCAAGGATGTCGAGCGCAACCAGCGCCGATGCCGCCAGCGCGGGGGGCAGCGCGTTCGAAAAGAGATAGGGCCTGGCCTTTTGCCGCAGCCATTCGACCACCGGGCGCGATGCCGCCACATAGCCCCCGGCCGCGCCGCCCAGCGCCTTGCCCAGCGTGCCCGTGACAATGTCCACCCGCACGCCGCCATGATGCGCGGCCGTGCCGCTGCCGTCCGGCCCAAGCACGCCGGCACTGTGCGAATCGTCCACCGCCAGCATCGCGCCATAGCGGTCGCACAGCGCCCGGATCGCGGGCAGATCGGCGATCACCCCGTCCATCGAGAACACGCCGTCGGTCACCACCAGCCGCCGCCGCGCGCCCGAGGCGAGCTTGAGTTGCGTCTCCAGCCCGTCGAGGTCGCCGTTCGGATAGCGGTGGCGCGATGCCTTGCACAGACGGATGCCGTCGATGATGCTGGCATGGTTCAGCGCATCGCTGATCACCGCGTCACGCTCGTCGAGCAGCGCCTCGAACAGCCCGGCATTGGCGTCGAAGCAGGAAGGGAAGAGGATCGCGTCCTCCTGCCCCAGCAGCGCCGCCAGCCGCGCCTCCAGGCTGCGGTGAAGCGCATGGGTGCCGCAGATGAAGCGGACCGAGGCCATGCCCAGGCCATGTTCCAGCAGCGCCGCACGCGCCGCCTCGATCAGCCGCGCGTCATCGGCCAGTCCCAGATAATTGTTGGCGCACAGGTTGATGAGCCGCCGCTCGCCGCCGCCCGTATCGTCCTGCACGCTGACCACACCGCCCTGGGGCGAGACCAGCGGATGCTCCGCCTTGAACAGCCCCGCGTCGCGCAGGCCCGTGAGCGCAGCGGCAAGTTCCTGGTCGATCGGCGTGGCCATGGCGGGGTCCCCAAGCTGTCGTCGGACGCGCTTTGCCGCACATTGCATGCGCCCCACAAGCAATTTATGACGTTGACGTCAGTTTTATGAAAGCCGCGGCGATTCGCGGCTGTGAGGTGCCTGGAGTGATGCCGATGCCGCGATCCCGTTCCCGTCTGGCCCCAGCCTATCTGGCCAATGCGCTGGCGCTCGCCGCCGTCTCGGCCGCAGCCTGCGCGCCGCTGCCCGTCCCCGGATCGGCCGCCCGGGCGCAGACGCCGGAGGCCCGCGCCGACGCCGCGATCAAGACGGCAATGGCGGAGGGGCCGTTCCCGGGCATCTCGGTCGCGGTCGCGCGCGGCGGGAAGATCATCTATCAGCGCGGCTTCGGCGTGGCCGATCGCGACGGCGGCACCGCGGTGACGCCTGAGACGCGCTTCCCGATCGGATCGATCACCAAGCCCGTCACCTGCCTGGCGGTGCTCCAGCTCGTGGGCAAGGGCCGCGTCGCGCTCGACGCACCCGCCGGCCGCTATCTGCCCGACCTGCCCGAGCCGAGCCGCGGCGTAACCGTGCGCCAGCTCCTCGAACATACGGCTGGTGTACCCAACTATCTGGAGAACCCGGATTTTCCCTATGGAAAGCCCGTAGGATTCACCCGCAAGGACATGCTCGGCTTCTTCGCGGACAAGCCGCTGATGTTCCCCGCGGGCACGCGCTTCAACTATTCGAATTCCGACACCTATCTGCTCGGCTTGATCGCCGAGGCGGCGTCGGGCGACAGCTATGACGGATATGTCGCCGCCAATATCTTCAAGCCGTTCGGGATGACTCATTCGGATTTCGGCGCCAGCTCCGTGCGCGCGTCGGGCTATCTGAGCCGCGGCGGCGCCTATCGCGCGGCCCCCGCCTATGACTGGCTGGTCCCCTTCTCGGCCGGCGCGATCGTATCCACCTCGGGCGATCTGGTACGCTTCTCGCAGGGGCTGTTCGGCGGCAAGACGCCCGCCAAGGTCCGCAACATGGCGCTTTCCGGCGACAAACTGGAGGACGGCAGCGCCAACGCCTATCTCCAGGGCTGCCTGATCGCGGGCGACCTGGACGGGAAGCGCAAATATTCGCACCCGGGATCGATCTACGGCTTTTCCAGCCACCTCGCCTATTATCCCGACGACCGGCTGACGGTGGTGGTGCTGACCAACAGCCAGGGCGAGCGCTATCCGCCGCTCACGCTGGAACATCGCATCGCGCGCATCTTCCTGGGCCTTCCCGAGCCGGACCTGACCGCCACGCCGTTCGATGCGGCCGAAGCGGCGTGGATCGCGGGCGATTACAGGATCACCAACCGCCGCCTGGGCTTCGAGGCGCTGGGCTTCGTCGTCCGCGACGGCGCGCTCCAGCTCAGCTACGGCGGCGCCGCGAGCGGGGCGCCGCTGGTGCCGCTCACCGCGCTGGGCGGTGGCCGCTATGTCTCCACGCTCGATTCCGAGCAGATCTTCGCCTTCACCCGCGCCGCCGACGGCAGCGTGACGCTGACGATGCGCTATTACGACGCCGATTTCCCGATGCGGAAGGCCGGCTGACACAAGAAAGGGGGCGGGAAGGCAACCCTTCCCGCCCCCGATTTCTCCGGTTCCGGCGAAGCCGGGGCGGCCGCTGTACCGCCCCAGCTCCGGGAACCCCGACTAGAAGTCGAAGCTGACCTCCACGCCATAGGTGCGCGGCGCGCCCAGCGTCTGGATCACCTGGCCGGGGACGATCGCGCCGTCGGAACGGTTGATCACATATTCCCGGTCGCCGATGTTGCGCGCCCAGCCATAGATGCCCCAGCCCGCCTTCTCGTCCCGGATGCCCAGCCGCGCGTTGAACAGCGCGACGCTGCCCTGCGAATAGCTGTTGTCCGGTTCGAAGAACACGCGGCTGCGCACCGACATCTCGCCGCGCGCGAACAGTTCCAGCGAGCCGCTCACCGGCGCGACATATTGCGCGGCGAAGCTGCCGCTGTGGCGCGGGGCGAGCGCCAGCACGTTGCCGGTATAATCGGCACCGCCGCTGGTGGCGTTGCGGAAATCGATGAAGTCCGCGTCCAGATAGGTGTAGGTCGCGGTCAGCTCCAGCCCCGGCGCCGGGACCAGCGCCAGCTCCGCCTCCAGGCCCCGGCTGCGCGCGCTTGCGGCGTTCGAGGTGGTGAAGCGCGGCACGCCCGCGACGGTGATGAGCTGGTTCACCTGCAGGTTGGAGTAATCCATCCGGAACACGTCGACCGAGATGCGGCCATTGCCGTCCAGGAAGCCGGCCTTCACGCCGATCTCATAGCTGTCGACATGCTCTGGGGCGTAACGCGCGTCGTTGGTCGGCGAGACCGAGAAGACGTTGAACCCGCCCGACTTGAAGCCGCGCGAATAGCTCGCATAGATCAGCACGTCCTTGCCCGGCTTGTAGTTCAGGCTGGCGGACGGCGAGAAATCGTCCTCCGACCGCTTGAGCGTGCGCTGCGGATAGGTGCCGAGCAGGATGCCGAGCGGATCGCCGGTCTGGCTGTGGACCAGCTTCTTCTTCTCATAGGTATAGCGCAGCCCCGCGGTCAGGCTGAGCTGATCGGTGAAGGCATAGTCGCCGTGGAAGAAGGCGGCATAGCTGTCGGTGGTCACGTCGCCGGTGATCACGCCGTTGACGGGCGCCGGATAGATGCCGAGCGCCGGGCCGACCGTGGACGTCGAAGCGGTGTCGAGCGTCTGGCGGAAATAATAGACACCGGCCATGTAGGTCAGCCCGCCCGCGGTGCCGCCGTAGCGGATCTCCTGCGAAAACTGCTGCTGGTCCTCGTCAATGCCCGAGGAGAGCATGTCTAGCGCGACATAGTCGTTGTCGGCGAAGTTGTGCCAGGTGAAGCCGCGCAGCGCGCTGATCGCGGTCAGCGTTCCGCCGCCCAGCTTCCACCTGATCTCGGCCGACATGCCCCACACGTCGCGGTCCTGCACGGGATCGACGTCCTGCGTCACGGTGCGGTCGGTCGGGCTGGCATCGGCCAGCGGCGATCCGGTGAAGGCGCCGTTCGACAGCACGTCGCTGCTGCCCGAATTGGTCCGGTCGCGGCTCACGTCGCCGCGCAGGATGATGTCCAGATCGGCATTGGGCTGAAAGCGCAGCGTGCCGCGCAGCGCCAGCGAATCCAGGTCGTCCTGCCGCACGCCGGTCGCCAGGTTGGTGACATAGCCGTCGCGCTTGTCCACCGATCCGGCGATCCCGGCCGAGACGCCCTCGGCCAGCGGCCCGCTGATCATCGCGCGCAGGCGCCAGGCGTCATAGTTGCCGTACCCGGCCTCGATCCGCCCGCGCAGCTCCTCGTCGGGCAGGCGCGTCACATAGTTGATCGCCCCCGCGATCGTGTTCTTGCCGTACAGCGCGCCCTGCGGCCCGCGCAGCACCTCGATCCGCTCCAGGTCGAACAGGCTGGCGTTGCCCGGCGTCGCGCGGCCCAGGTACACGCCGTCGACATACAGGCCGACGCTCTGGTCCAGCCCCGGGTTGTTGAGATCGGCCGAAAGCCCGCGGATCGCGATCGATTGGGTGCGCAGCGCGCGCTCCTCCACGAACACGCCGGGGATATAGCCGCCCAGGTCCTCGATCCGCGATACGTCGCGGTCGGCCAGGTTCTCGGCGGTGAAGGCGGTCACGGAAATCGGCGTGTCGAGCAGCCGGGTCTCGCGGCGTTCCGCGGTGACCACGATTTCGCCCGGCGCGACGTCGCCGTCCTCCTGCTGCGCATGGGCCGGCGCCGCCGCGCAAAGCGCGATCCCCGCATATAGCGCCGATCTGGTTCGATTGCCCTTTCTGATCGTCATTATCTTAGCTCCCTGATTGCGAATCTGTTTATGACATCAGTATCAGAAAAGTCGAATCTCTTTGTAACAATGGAGACCGCTCCGGGCAGCTTTTCCGTAGCGTGACGGGACGGGCGCCGCGATCGGGCGGCGCCGCCTCCCGCCCATCTCTCAGGCGCCGGCCGGGGGAAGCGGCGGGAGCGCACGCGCCGCTTCGCGCAGCGCCACCTTGTCCACCTTACCGATGGGCAGCAGCGGCAGCGCGTCACGCAGTTCGATCCGCTTGGGAAGCTTGTAGTTGGCCAGGTGCGCGCGGCAGTGTTCGAGCAGCGCCGCCGCCGTCAGCCCCGGCTCCGCGACGACGAAGGCGACGCCCACTTCGTCCCACAGCGGATCGGGCACGCCCACCACCGCGCTGGCATGGACGAGCGGGTGACCGTCGATCACCGCCTCCACCTCCAGCGGATAGACGTTGTAGCCGCCCGATTTGTACATCTCCTTGATCCGCCCCGCGATCGCGTAGCGGCCGTCCGCCAGCCGGCGGCCGATGTCGCCGGTGCGCAGCCATCCGTCGGCGGTGAAGGCCTGCGCCGTCTCCTCGGGCCGGTTCCAATAGCCGAGCATCGCCAGCGGCGAGCGGAGCTGGATCTCGCCCGCGTCGCCTTCCTGCCCGTCGGGCGCCATCAGCCGCACCTCGGCATGCGCGAAGGGACGCCCCACCGATCGCGCCAGCACTTCGGGATCGGCGCACGGCGGCTCGGCCAGGATCGCGCTGGTCGCCTCGGTCATCCCATAGTTGGTGGCGAGCCGCGGGTGGATCGCGTGCAGCCGCCGGATCAGCGGCTCCGCCATCGGCGCGCCTTCCCACACGATGAGCTGCACCGCCGAAAGATCGAAACCGGCGAAATCGGGCAGGTCGAGCTGCATCTGGAACACGCTGGGCACGCTGGCCCACAGCGTACAGCGCTCGCGCGCCATCAGTGCCAGCGATTCGCGCGGATCGAACTTCTCCATCAACACCACCGTGCCGCCGCCCGCCAGCGCCGGGCAGGTGATGTCCACCACGCTGCCGATGTGGTTGATCGGGAAATAGTTGAGCACGCGCATCGGATCGAGCGGCCACAGCCGGTTCTGCGCCTCCGCGAAGGCGGCGATGCCGGCATGGTGGAGCACCGCGCCCTTCGGCCGTCCAGTCGATCCGGAGGTGTAGACGATCATGCACGGCTCGCGGCCCACCGGCGGGCGGCTCTCCAGCGGCGCGATCTGCGTGGCTTCACCCGCGGCCAGGAACGCGGGCTGGGTATCGGCGGTGACGATCGTCATCGCCGGATGGTCCTGCGCGATCGCCGTCAGCTCGGCCGCATAGCCGCGCCCGTCGATCTCGGTACGCGCGAACATCAGCCGCGGCGTGCAGTCGCCGAGGACGTAGCGCAGCTCCTCCAGCTTGTAGCGCGGGTTGAGCCCGACCCAGATCGCGCCGACCGCGCTCGCCGCCAGCAGCGTGACGACGAACTCGGGGGAAGGCGGCGCCAGGCAGGCGATCCGGTCGCCCGGCCGCACCCCAGCGGCGATCATCGCCCGCGCATGCCGCGCGACGTCATCGGCAAGCCCGGCATAGCTGATCCGCCGTTCGCCATGCACCAGCGCCGCACGCCCGGGATCGCGCGCCGCCCAGCGGGCGACGGTGGTGGCCAGCGGCTCGGCGGTAAAGCCGCTCATGCCCGGCGCGCCCAGGCGAGAAGCAGCAGGCTCATCAGCATGCACGCCAGCGGGCTGAGCGCGATCAGCCAGCGCAGCGCGTCGAGCGCCGCGGGCGACTGGCCCTGCGCCGCCGCCACGAACCCGCCGATCTGGAGCCCGAACCCGGCAAGCGCCGCGCCGATCGCCAGGCCGCTCTTCTCCCCCGCCGTCCAGATTCCGGTGAACAGCCCCTCGCTGGAATGCGGCAGCGCGTGGATCACATGCGCCGCCTGGGCGAAAGCGGCGACCTGGATGCCCGCAAAGGGCACGCCCAGCGCGGCGAAGGCCGGCAGCATCATCGCGGGCGACGGCGCCGAAAGCGAAAGCGCCACCACCCCGAACAGCAGCGCGGACAGCGCGAGCATCGCCCCCGCCCCCCAGCGGCGGATCGCCCACATCCAAGCGGGAACGGTGACGATGGTCGCCAGGAACATCGCGCCCAGCGCGCTGCCGGTCTCGCCCTCCGCAAGCCGCGCGAGATGGACCACCCAATAGGGGGTCAGCGCGGTCACCGCGCCGACGCCGACGAGCTGGAGCAGATAGGCGCCGGTCAGCGCCCAGAAGCGCCCGGCGCCGCGAAACAGGTTCGCGCCGGCCCCGGCGGCCGCAGGCGCCTGCTCCGCCTTCGCCACGCGCGCGGCAAAGCGCGAGGGCGTGGCCAGGAAGCAGCTCAGCAGCGCCAGCCCGCACAGGACCGCGATCACCGCAGCCATCACCGTGAAGCCATGCCGCCCGCCTCCCGCCGCGGCGACGATCGCCGGGCCGGCCGCTGCGCCTGCGAACACGCCGATCATCGCGAAGCCGATGCGCCAGCCGGTGATCCGCTCGCGCACCGCCGGATCGGCGCTCGCCTCCGCCGGAACCGCGACGAAGGGAACCGCGAAGATCGAATAGACGCTGGTCATCAGCAGATAAAGCAGCGTCACCGGCACGAAGGCCGCGGCCCCCGCCGGATAGGGCCAGCAGAACAGCAGCACGAAGATCAAGGGCACGCCGATCGCGCCCGCCAGGATGAACGGCCGGCGCCGCCCGATCCGCGTATCGATCCGGTCCGACCAGACGCCGACCAGCGGATCCCAGACGATCGACCACAGCTTGGGCAGCAGCACCACCAGCGCCGCCAGCCCCGGCGGCATGGCCAGCACCTCGGTGCAGAAATAGAGCAGCAGCGCCGCCGGAACGGTAGTGAGCACGCCGGTGCCGAAGCCGCCCAGCGCATAAAAGGCCAGCCGCCGCCCGGCGAGCGCGCCCGCCTCAGCCATGGCTGGGGGGCACCCATACCGCGAGCCAGGTGCCGGCCAGCGCGGGGCGTTCCTCGCCCTCGATCTCGATCTCCACGGCGATGGCCAGGCGCGTGCGGCCGGCGCGGTCGCGCGTGCGATCGGCCAGGCGGAACTTGCCGCGCACCCGCGAATCGACCGGAACCGGCGTGATCAGCCGCATCCGGTTGAACCCGAAGTTGAGGAAATATCCGGTGCGCTCCGGATCGCGCGCGGGGCCGTCGTTCATCGCGCTGTGGAGCATGTGCGTGAGCAGCGACATGGTGAGGAAGCCATAGGCGACCGTCTTGCCGAACGGCCCCTTCTCCGCCGCCCATTGCGGATCGGCATGCATCGGATCGTCGTCCAGCGTCGCATGGCTGAAGTGATCGATCATCGCCTGGGTAACCACCACCCATTCGGAATTGCCCAGCTCGTCGCCCGGCTCCGCCTCCACGATTGCTCTTTTGTCCTGAACGTCCATAGTAGCCCCTGCTGAATTCAAAATCTGATATCAGTATCAGTTTTTAAGCGCAAGGTTTGCATGGCGATGGCGAGGGCCCAGAAAAAGATCAGCGATTCCGCAAAGATGGCGGTGCCGGTGCGGGAGGTGAACAGCTTTGTCCGCTATGCCGACTATCTCGAATATATGATCGAGGTGGCGCCGAAGCGGACCAAGGGCGAGCGCACCAAGGACATGCTGAAGTTCGGCGCGATCAAGGTGCTGGACGAGGTCGGCTATCACGCGATGCGCGTTTCCGACATCTGCGAGGCGGCCGGAGTCGCCGCCGCGACCTTCTATCTCTATTTCGAGAACAAGGAGCAGGTTACGCGCGTCGTGCTGGCGGAATATCTGGACGCCGCGATGAAGATGATGGCCGTCCGCCCGGAGGGCAAGGGCGCCTTCGCCGCGATCCGCGCGTCGCACCTGAAGTGGATCGAGGTGATGTACGCCAACGCCGGGCTGATGCGCTGCATCCTCCAGCTCGGCGACGAGGTGGAGGATTTCCGCGATCTCGCCCATGCCGCGAACAAGGCGTGGTATGAGCGCATCGCCCAGTCGGTAATCCGCGATCATCCGGCGGGCGTCGCGCCGCGCGATGTCGTGCTGCTGTCCGCCTATGCGCTGGGCGGGATGATGGACGAACTGGCGCGCAAGCTGGTGATCCATCCCGATCCGGCACTGGTCGAACTGAAGGGCCGGGTGGCCCCCGCCAATGCCGATCTCGCCGATTTCCTGGCCGTGCTTTGGTACCAGGCGCTCTATGGCCGCGTGCCGGAAGGCGGACAGATCGGCGCCGCCGCCGCGTCGCTTTCGGCGCTGCTGCCGCAGGCGAACAGCGGCACGCCGCCCCGATAAGTCAACAAAACCAGCCTCTTCGACTCACCCGCGAGAGCGCGTTGACAGTCAGGCTTACAAATATGATACTGGCGTCATATTTATGTTTTCAATTGGGGGGCATAGAATGACACGCTCTAGGGTCGCGGCGCTTGCGGGTTCGGTTTCGCTGCTGGTGATGCTCGGTGCCACACCGGCACGGGCACAGGATACGAGTACCGATACCGAAGCGGCATCCGCGGACAGCGACGAGATCGTGGTGACCGCCACGCGCCGCGCCGAATCGGTGCAGGACGTCCCGCTCAGCATCACCGCGCTCTCCGGCGAAACGCTGGAGACCCAGGGCATCACCGATTTCCGCGATTATGCCGCGCACATCCCCAACCTGGCGTTCGGCTATACCCAGAGCCTGGGCGGAACGGCGCAGAGCGTCACGCTGCGCGGCGTCTTCGGATCGGGCACGACCGGATTCTACCTCGACGATGCGCCGCTGCCCGGCAGCATCGATCCCCGCGTGCTGGACCTGGAACGGATCGAGGTGCTGCGCGGGCCGCAGGGTACGCTCTATGGCGCGCGATCGATGGGCGGCACCATCCGCCTGATCACGCGCCGCCCGGATGCGGGCGCCACCACCGCCGCGATCGCCGCCCAGGTCTCCACCACGCGCCACGGCGGCGAGAACGGATCGGCCGACGCCGCGATCAACGTGCCGATCGTCGCGGACGTCCTCGCGATCCGCGCGTCGGGCTATTACGAGGCCACCTCCGGCATCTACGATCGCGTCGCTTCCCCGGCCGCGCCGGCGAACTTCGGCACTGTCCGCAATGTCGACAGCGCGCATCGCTATGGCGGCACGATCGCGCTGGGCGCCGAGTTCGGCGGGCTCACCATCACCCCGCGCTACATGTTCCAGCGCGGCACCACCGACGGCCGCGCGCTGGCGGACGTCAACGCCGGCAACTTCGTCCAGCCGCGCCTGTTCGACATCGCCGAGCCGGGCAGCGACGATTGGGACCTGGGCACGCTGACCATCGATTATGACACCGGCAAGGGGCACATCACCTCCGCCACATCGGTGTTCGGGCGCACCGTGCATGAGAGCGAGGATTTCTCCGAAATCGCCCAGCTCCTGTTCGGCACCCCGGCGATTCCCGCGATCATGCGCGCGCACAGCCGGTCCGAAAGCACCGCGCAGGAGCTGCGCTTCGCGTCCGATCTGGGCGGCGCCGTGAACCTTACCGCGGGCCTTTTCTATCAGGAGAGCAGCGACCGGCTGGTGTTCCCGCCCACCCCGCTGCCGGGCATCGTGCCGGACGTCTACAGCCAGGATTTCCTTACCAAGAAGACCGAATATGCCGCCTTCGGCGAGGTGACGGTCAGCCCCGTCGCGAACCTGCGCCTGATCGCCGGCGCGCGCGTGTTCGACAACAAGGTGACCTTCACCGGCGCGCAGGACGGCGTTGCCGTCACCCCGGCCAGCTTCGCGGGCACGCAGAAGGAGAACGGCGTCAACCCGCGCTTCGCCGCGCAATATGACGTCGGCGGCGATGCGATGCTGTATGTCAGCGCGGCGAAGGGCTTCCGCACTGGCGGCGTCAACGCCTTTTCCGCGTCGCTGTGCGCCGGATCGCTCGCGGCGGTGGGCCTGACGCCCGCCGACGCACTCTCCTACCAGTCCGATTCGCTGTGGAGCTATGAGGCGGGCGCCAAGACCCGCTGGCTGGACCGCAAGCTGACGCTGAACGGCGCGCTGTTCCGCATCGATTGGAACAATGTGCAGCAGGGCATCTCGCTCGCCTGCGGCTTCGGCGTGCTGGTGAACGGCGGCAAGGCGCGCAGCAAGGGCGGCGAGATCGAAGGATCGCTCGCCGCGACCGACTGGCTGAACCTCAATTTCGGCGCGGGCTACACCGACGCGCGCATCACCGATGGCGGCGGCAACCCCGCCTTTCCCAACGGCGCGCGCATCCAGCAGGTACCCGAATGGACCCTCAACGCCGGGTTCGACATCGAGGCGAACCCCGGTGTGCCGCTGACCCTCCACGCCGACTACAACTATGTCGGCCAGAGCTTCAGCCGCTCCAACGCCCCGGCGACGCGGCGGGTGCGCCCGGCCTATGAGCTGGTGAACCTGCGCGCGACGGTGCATCTTGAGCAGCTCGACCTCAGCCTGTTCGCGGACAATCTGTTCGACGAGGCAGCGAACCTCTCCGACCTGCCGTCGCTGGCCATCGAATTGCCCGGCCGTCCGCGCATCGTTTCCAGCCGGCCGCGCACGATCGGCCTGGAGGGGCGCATCCGCTTCTGATGCGCACGGGGCCAGGGAGCCAGAGGAGGATTTGAAGGCGATGCTGTTCCGTTTGTTGTCGGGCGCGCTGATCGCGCTCACCATGGCCCTGGCCCCCTGCGCCGCCGCGCAGGATCGCGCCCGCGATCTGGGCATCCCGTTCGAAGGGACGCCCGGGCCTAACAACGCGATCACCGACGTTCCGGGAGTTGAGGTGGGGCAGACCACCGTCGTCTCGGGCGATGGCGCGCTCGATCCGGGCAAGGGGCCGGCGCGCACCGGCGTCACCATCATCCATCCGCTGGGCAAGGCGAGCTTCGATGCCGTCGCCGCGGGCCGCGCCGTGATCAACGGCACCGGCGAATGGACCGGCATGCACCTGGTGGACGAAACCGGGCTGTTCTTCGGCCCCGTGGCGCTCACCGGTTCGGGCAATGTCGGGCTGGTGCATCAGGCGCTGATGGATTGGTCGCTTGTCCATGTGCCCGCGCCCTTGCTCACCACGCGCGTGCTGCCGGTGGTGGCGGAGACGCTCGACAGCCGGCTCAACGACGTGTTCGGCCATCCGCTGACCCGCGACCAGGTGTTCGCCGCGATCGACGGCGCGAAGGGCGGCCCGGTGGCCGAGGGCAATGTGGGCGGCGGCACCGGCATGATCGCCTATACCTTCAAGGGCGGGATCGGCACCGCCTCGCGCGTCGTGGAGGTGAACGGCAAGCGCTACACCGTGGGGGTGCTGGTGCAGGCCAACCACGGCAATCGCGACGACCTGCGCATCGCCGGCATCCCGGTGGGCGCGGAGATCAAGGGCAATTGGCCGGAGGTGAACGGCATCGCCGCGCTTGGCCCCGATGCGGGCAAGCCCCAGGACAAGAATTCGCTGCTGATCGTCATCGCGACGGACGCGCCGCTGATGCCGCACCAGCTTGAGCGGATGGCGCGGCGCGCGGCGCTGGGCGTGGGCCGCAACGGCAGCACCGCCAGCGCGCTTTCGGGCGAAATGGCGCTGGCCTTCTCCACCACCAACGTCTCGCCCGCGGGCGGCGCGCCGCGCGTCGCCGGCCTGATCGGCGACACCGATTCGGATACGCTCAACCCGCTGTTCGCGGCGGTGGTGCAGGCGACCGAGGAGGCGCTGGTCAACCAGCTCGTCGCGTCGCAGACGATGACCGGGGCGAACAACATCAAGGTGTTCGGCCTGCCGCACGATCAGCTCGTCCGCATCCTTGCGGCGCACGGCCGGCTGATCCGCAAGCGCTGACACTGTCCCCGCCCGAAAGGGCTGCCCGGCCCCGGTCTCGCCTTCCGCAGGGGCAGAGGCCGGGGCCGTTTTCGTTGTTCGTCCCGGCGGCCGCGGCGCCGGAAGTCCCTAGCGCCGGGGATCGATGATCATATTGCCCACGCCCTCTGCGCGCAGCGTCGCGGCATCGCCGGTAAGCGTGAAATATCCGCCCTGGCTCCAGCGCCCCGCAAGATGGCCGAACCAGGGCGACAGCGGGTTGCCCGAAACGCCCGGCGCGATCATGAACAGACTCTTCTCGGGCGCCCCCAGATCGATGATCTGGCGATAGCGCGGGCCATAGACGTCGCTCCAGGGATCGTCGCTCCACAGCGCGCCCTGCCCCGCGTTCACGGTCACCGCATCGCCGCCTGCGGGCACCCGGATCGCCACCAGCCCGGCGATCAGCGGCACATGCGCGAAAATCTCATGATCGAAGCGCGCCTGATGGAGCCTGCCCCAGCGCCAGGATTCCATCGTGCCGCCGATCTGCTTGTTCAGCCCGTCAACCGCCTCGTCCAGCGCCTGCGCCGCAAGCGCGCGGCAATCGCCGCACCACGGGCTTCCGGGGCGCAGCAGCCGTTTGAACCGCGGCCGGTTCTCCGCCAGCCAGCTCTGGGCGAGCGGGCCGAGCGCGGGGCCGATCAGCCGAAGCCCCATCGCGCGCTGCCACGCCGCCCAGATCAGCGGCTCGGGCCGGTCGGGCGCCATCGCCCCATCCCATTTCAGCAGCATCGCCCGCGCCTGCTGCCCGCCTGGGGTGGCGGGCCGGGACGCCTCCAGCACGGGGCGCAGCGCGGCAACCTCGGCCGAGACGATGTCGGTCTGCAGGCGCTTCACGCTTTCCAGGTTGGCGCGCGGCATCGCCGCCAGCCGCGCCGTGATCCGCGCCGCACGCCACCCGGGCTCGAACGCCGCGCTGTCGATCGCGCCACCCTGCCCCGAAACCAGCCGGTTGTTGCCGTTGGCGGCATATCCGGCCGCGGGATCGCGCACGAAGGGCCATTGCGCGGGCTCAAGGAACCCCTTCCAATCGAAGCGCGCGTCCCATCCCGGCGCGGGCAGGAAGCCGTCGCCGCCCCGCACCGGCAGGTGGCCGGCGGAGAGCATCCCGATCGTCCCATCGCGCGCGGCGAAGGCGAAGTTGTGCTGCAGCCCGAAATCGCGCGCCGCCGCCTGGAACCCGTTCCAGTCGCGCGCCTCGGCCATGCCCAGGAACGCCTTCACCAGCGGATTGCCGCCCGGGAAATCGAGCCCCGCGAGCGCGATCACATGCCCGCCGCCGATCTGTTCCTTCAGCAACTGGGCGGCGTCCGCGTCGATATCGGAGATGACGATGCCGTGCCGCGTATAGCGCAGCGTGACCTGCCGCGCCGCGGCGCCCTTCACGGGGATCGTCACCCGCCGCGTGGCGAAGGGACGCGGCCCATCGGGCGTGAGGTAGCGATTGGCGTCGGCGGGATCGAGCCGCTCGACGAACAGGTCGGCCTGGTCGGCCATCATGTCGGTGACGCCCCAGGCGATGTCGCGGTTGCGGCCCGATGCGATCGCCGGCGATCCCGGCCGCGACGCGCCGACGATCTCGGACCCGGGCCACACCAGCCGCGCCGGATAATAATCCGCCGGCGCGCCGAGCGGCCCGTGCGGATCATTCGCCAGCATCGGCGATCCGCCGGCGGTGCGGCTGCCCGCGATCGCCCAACTGTTCGACGCGGGGCTGGCCCGGCCGAACGGCAGATCGGGGATGGCCGATGCCGCCTTGCCGCGCAGCGCCACCGCGCCGCAACTATCCGCGGGTTTCGCGTCCTGCGCGGCGGCGCCGGGATAGGTCACCGGCCCCGGCTCGTCCGCGCGGGCGTAAAGATCGCGCAGCCGGGCGCAGTCGATCCGCGTAGCGATGCGCGCGCGCAGCAACTCCTCGCGCCAATCGCCGAAGCCCAGCGCGGCGAGCCCGCCCAGCCGGTTCACATCCGCCTCGCTCCAATGCCCCGGCACCAGGCCCAGCAGCAGGAATTCGGGCGGCAGCGGCCCGCTCCGCGCGTCGATCGCAGCGTTGATCCCGGCCACATAGGCGCGGATCGCCGCGCGCGTCGCGGGATCGTTGCGAGCGTCGGTCTCGCGCGCCACCCGGTCCAGGTCCAGCGCGGCGACCAGTTGGTCGGTCGCCAGCCCGTCCTCGCCCACCGCCTCGGCGATGCGCGCCTGCCCGGCGCGGCGTGTCATCTCGAGCTGCCACAGCCGGTCCTGCGCATGGACCCAGCCGAGTCCGTAGAAGGCGTCCTCGCGATTGCTCGCGAAGATGTGCGGGACTGCCTGGGCGTCGCGCACGATCTCGATCCGCGCCTTCAGCCCGGGTGCGGAGAGCGTGCCCGAATAGGCGGGCAGCGAACCGCGCAGCCACAGATAGCCGCCCGCCAGCCCCAGCCCGGTCAGCGCCACCGTGCCCGCGGCGGCATAGAGCGCGATCCGCGCGGCTTTCTTCAGGCGGCTCATTGCTCGCGCTCCAGGATATGGCCGTCGAGGGACAGGCCGGTGATGCGCCCGTCGGGTCCGGCGCGGAATTCGAGGAGGGCCTGGCGCGGCGCGGGCCACGACCGGCGCGGCATCACCGCGAACCAGTCGCCCTTCCAGGGCGCCAGGTCGAAGGTTTCGCGGCCGATCGTCAGCGTCAGCGCGCCGCCCTCCGCAGCCACCAGCGCCGCGCCGATCGGCCCGCCGTCGCCATAGCGCCCGGCATAGGCGCCTCCCTGCCGCGGCGGGGCCGTGGCGGCACGCGCGCCGGAAAGTGCCGCCTCCCGCGCGTCGATCGCGGCGATGGCCTTGCGCTGCCGCTCCAGGAAGGCGCTGCTCCATCCCGCGGGAGGACGCCCCTGCACGCGATCGATCAGGTCGAGGAACAGTGCGCGCGGAAGGCCCGCATAGGGGCTGTTGCCCAGCGCGGCGAAGCCCAGCCCCAGCTCGGGCACGATCGCGGTGAAGCAGCGGAACCCGTCCTGGCTGCCGTGGTGATAGAGCACTGCCGTGCCGCGATAGCGCATCAGGAACCAGCCGAGCCCATAGGCCTCGTCGCTCACGCCCGCGACGTCGCGGAAGGGCGAATCGTTGAACGGGCCGCGCAGCGGGATCTGCGCCTGCCGCGTCTCGGCCAGGATCGCGTCGTCCAGCGCGGGGGCGCCCGGCCTGCGCTCGCCGAGCAGGAAGGCCAGCCAGGCCGCCAGATCGCGCACGCTGCTGTTCATCCCCGCGGCGGGCAGCGCGATATCGTCCTCGAACCGCCATTCGATCGGCACCAGCGCGCCACCCACGAACTGATAGGGAGTGGCGGCATCGGCCATGGTGCGCGCGATGCGATAGTCCGCGCCGGTATCCGCCAGCCCCAGCGGGCGCCACAGCTCACGCGCGGCGAATTCCTCCCAGCTTGCCGCGCCGCCCGCCGCCGCCACCGCCTCGCCCGCGACGGTGAACATGTCCGACGAATAGGCGTAGTTGGCGCGAAACGGATGCAGCGGCTCCGATCGCGCGACCGTCTCCAGATAGCTCCGGCGGCTGGTTGCAGCGGTGCGGATCGCCTCGCTGCGCAGGCCGGAACGGTTCGCGAGCAGGTCGCGCATCGTCAGCTCGCGCGTGACCCAGGGATCGCGCGCCTGAAACCAGGGGAGCAGCGCCGATACGCGCGTCTCCCAATCCAGCCTGCCCCGCGCGACGAGCAACGCCACGCTGGCGGCGGCAAAGGTCTTGCTGCACGATCCGATGCCGAAGACGGTGGCGGGATCGACCGGCTCGCCTGTCTCGCGGCTGCGCACGCCATAGCCGCGCAGCCAGGGCGCCGCCCCCTTGCGCACCACCGCCAGCGCCAGCCCCGGCTGCCCCCATTGCACCATTGCCGCGCGCGCGCCGCGATCGAGCGCGGCGAAATCGGCCTGCGATTGGGCGCGGGCAGGAACGGCGAGCAGCCCGGGCAGCGCCAGCGCCGCAAGCACCCGCGCCGCCGTGCGCCGCCATCCGGCGATCCGCCGGGTCACGGCGCGAGCGGCTGGCGCCGGACGAAACGGCCCGGCGTGGCGCCGGTCGGCTTGCCCCGGTCGAACGCAACCACGCCGTTCACCAGCACGGTGACCACGCCCGTCGCCTGGGCCGAAGGCTCCAGATAGGTCGCCCGGGCATCGATGGTGGCGGGATCGAAGATCACGATGTCCGCCGCCTTGCCCGGGGCGATGCGGCCGCGATCGGCCAGCCCCAGATGGTCCGCGGGCAGCGACGTCATCTTGCGGATCGCCTCTTCCAGCGGGAACAGGCGCAGGTCGCGGCTGTAATGCCCCAGCACCCGCGCGAAGCTGCCCCAGGATCGCGGATGCGCCTTGCCCGCGGCCAGCGTGGCGGCATCGGCGTAGAAGCCATCGCTGGAGATCATCACCCAAGGCTTCACGATCAGCGTGCGGATATCGTCCTCGTCGATACTGCCCAGCGTCAGCCGGACGTCCCGGTATCCGGTCGCCAGCCGCGCCAGCGCGTCGAACGGCGCCACGCCCCATTCGCGCGCCAGCAGCTCCAGGTTGCGGTCCACCAGCGCGGGGGCGCCCGGCGCGTCCACGATCCGCATCGATCCGTATCCGACCGCCTTAACCCAGGAGAAGCCGCCCGCGCCGCCCTCCGTCGCCGCGCGCATCGCCTCTCGCTGGGCCGGATCGGCCAGCGCCGCGGCCAGCGCGTCCGCCGCCGGAACCTTGCCGTCGGCCGTCAGGAACAGCTCGCGGGCATAGCGCAGCGTGGCGCCGTCATAGGGATATTGATCGGCCACCACCGCGACGCCGTCCGCCTGCGCGCCTTCCACCATCGCGATCACGTCGCCGATGCGGCCCTTGTTGATCAGCCCCACCGCCTTCAGGTGCGCCAGCTTCACCGGCACGCCGGTCGCGCGGCCCAGGCGCACCGCCTCGCTTTCGGATTCCAGCATCCGGAACCCCGGATCGCGCGTGTGCGAATCATAGCTGCCGCCGAACGGGATCACCGCGCGCGCCAGCGCCTGCACCTCCGCCTCCGTGGCGAACATGCCGGGATCATACATCAGTCCGGTGGAAAACCCGACGCAGCCCATCGCCATGCCGTCGCGCACCTGCGCCGCCATCGCCACCACCTCGGCGTCGGTGGCCGCGCGCCGCTGGCCAGGCATCACCGCGCTCCGGATACCATTATGGCCGACATAACAGGCATAGTTCGGGCCAGAGCCGCGCCGCTCCAGCTCGCCGATCAGCCAGCGCATCTGCGTCGGCGAAAGCTCGCCGTCCGGGCTGGCCAGGATCGTGGTCACGCCCTGCGACAGATCCTGCACGTCCAGCATCGCCCCGGTCATCTGCGGCAGCGATTCGGGCACGTGGCTGTGCGGATCGATGAAGCCCGGCGCCACCGCCAGCCCGCGCGCGTCGATCGTGGCACCGCCGTTCAGCCGGGCGCGGGGGTCGGCCACCCGCGCGATCCGGCCGTCCTTCACCGCCACGGTCGCCGCGCGACCCGGCGCGCCCGTGCCGTCGTAGACGGTGCCGTTGCGGATCACTAGGTCGTAGCGCGTGCCGGCCGCACAGCCGCCCGCCGAAAGGGCGGCAAGGCACAGCATCGCCGCGCGCATTAAAGATGACACTGACATCAGTTTTATGTACGAGCCGTGCCGGGCGAAGGCAAGCAGGGAGTGCGCAAGGGGTGCCAGGGTTCGACTTCATCGTTATCGGCGCGGGAATCGCGGGGCTGGCGGCGGCGGCTTCGCTGTCGCGCCATGGCCGCGTCGCGCTGGTCGAGCAGGAGGAGCACCCCTGCTATCATTCCAGCGGCCGATCGGCGGCGATCTTCGTGCGCAGCTATGGCAGCGGCGCGGTCCAGGCGATCACCACCCGTGCCGCCGCGCTGTTCGCCGAGGCGAGGGAGACGGGGCTGTTCGACGCGCTGGGCACCGCGCGCGGCGTGATGATCGTGACTCCCGCAGGCTCGGCCGAGTCGGGCGAGGCGCCGTTCCGCGAGCGGCTGACCGCCGAAGAGGCGGCACGGCTCAACCCGATCCTGCGCGCCGACCGGCTGGATCACGGCTGGTGGGAGCCCGGCGCCAGCGACATCGACGTGCACGCGATGCAGACCGGCTATCTGAAGCTGCTGCGCGCCAACGGCGGCACCTTGATCGCCGCGTCGCCCGTGCGCGGGGCGGAGTTTCGCGCCGGACTATGGCATGTCGCGGCGGGCGGCGAGAGCCTATCCGCGCCAGTGGCCGTCAACGCATCGGGCGGCTGGGCGGACCCGGTGGCGGCGCTGTTCGGCGCGCGTCCGCTGGGCGTCTTGCCCAAGCGGCGATCGGCGATGCTGATCGATCCGCCCGCGGGGATCGACATCGCCGGCCTGCCGATGGTGGTCGATGCGGACGAGACGCTGTTCTTCAAGCCCGACGCGGGCCGCCTGATGCTCTCCCCGGCGGACGCTACCCCGGTCGAGCCGCACGATTGCTGGCCGGAGGATATCGACCTCGCGATCGCGGCCGACCGCTATGAGAAGCTCACCGGCCATCCGGTCATGCGGATGCACGGAAGCTGGGCGGGCCTGCGCAGCTTCGTCCCAGACGAAAACCCGCTGATCGGCGCCGATCCGGCGGTGCCCGGTTTCTACTGGCTCGCCGCGCTGGGCGGCTTCGGGGTCCAGACCGCGCCAGCGCTCGGCGCGATGCTGGCCGAGGCGGTCACCGGCGCTGCAACCTCGGACCCGGCCCTGCTCGCCGCCGTCAGCCCGGCGCGCATCGCCGCCTAAACCCGCCGAAACCGGCTCAGGTGTCGATCGGGATCGCCGTGCGATAGACGATGCGGCGCAGCGCGAAGCTGGTCTGCACCTGCGCGATCCCCTCGATCTGGGTCAGCTTGGTGCGCAGGAAATCCTCGAACGCCTGGAGCGAGCGGACCAGCACGCGGAGCTGATAGTCGCTCTCGCCCGCGATCAGATAGCATTCCATCACCTCCGGGAACTCACGCACGCTGCGTTCGAACACCGCGAGGTGGCGATCGTCCTGCTGCACCAGCCGGACGCGGACGAAGGCCGAAACCTCCAGCCCCGCCGCCGCCGGATCGAGCAGCGCCACATAGCCGCTGATCGCCCCAGCCGCCTCCAACTGGCGCACCCGGCGCAGGCACGGGCTGGGCGAAAGGCCCACCGCATCGGCCAGATCCTGGTTCGTCATCCGGCCATCGTGCTGCAAAGCGTCCAAAATGCGCCGATCTGTCCTGTCCAGCGCTTCAATTGGCATGATCCGCTCCAGATTTCCGATATTCTATCGGATTATGCCAATGGATCGTACCATGGCAACGATCTTCGCAAGGACATGCCAAAAGCCCCGCTGCTAGAGCAGATGGCGGGAGGTCCGCATGAACACCGCACTCCGCACAACCGCCGCCGCGCTGCCGCAATTGATCGAGCAGATCGACGACAGGCTCCGCTGGCTGTCGGCCTGGACGATCCACAACGCCAACCACCTGCGCGACAGCCGCGACGGGCTGAAGGTGGGCGGGCACCAGGCGAGCTGCGCCTCGATCAGCACGATCATGGCCGCGCTCTATTTCGGTGCGCTGCGCCCGCAGGACCGGGTGGCGGTAAAGCCGCATGCCGGCCCGGTGCTGCACGCGATCCACTATCTGCTCGGCAATCAGAGCCGCGGCCAGCTCGAGCGGTTCCGCGGGCTGGGCGGCGCGCAAAGCTATCCCAGCCGCACCAAGGACCGCATCCCCGTGGATTTCTCCACCGGATCGGTCGGCCTGGGCGTGGCGGTCACCGCCTTTGCCAGCCTGATCCAGGACTATCTGATCGCCCACGGCGGCATGGCCGCGCAGGACGCCGGCCGGATGATCGCGTTGATGGGAGATGCGGAACTGGACGAGGGCAACATCTACGAATGCCTGATCGAGGGCTATAAACACGGCATCCGCAACTGCTGGTGGATCGTAGACTATAACCGCCAGTCGCTCGACGCGACGACCGCGGACCGGATGTTCCGCCGCTTCGACGACATGTTCGAGACCTGCGGCTGGCGCGTGCTGACGCTGAAGCACGGCAAGCGCCAGCGCGAGGCGTTCGCGCGGCCGGGCGGGGCGGCGCTGGCGGCCTGGATCGACAATTGCCCCAACGCCGATTTCGCCGCGCTCACCTATCAGGGCGGGGCGGCCTGGCGCGATCGGCTGGCCGCCGATCTGGCGGGCGATGCCGCCGCGCTGGCGCTGGTCGCGTCCTTTGACGACACCGCGCTCGCCGCGCTGATGACCAATCTGGGCGGCCACTGCCCGGAAACGCTGCTGGAGGCCTTCGCCGCCGCGCAGGACGAGCGGCCGACGCTGTTCATCGCCTATACGGTGAAAGGCTATGGCCTGCCCTTCGCGGGCCACAAGGACAACCATGCCGGGCTGATGACCGAAGCGCAGGTCCACACGCTCCGCGCGTCGATGGGCATCGCCGAGGGCGAGGAGTGGGAGCCGTTCGCCGGGCTTGGCGGCAACAGCGCGCAGGCGCTGCGCGATTTCGTCGCCGCCGCGCCCTTCGCCGCGCGGCACCAGCCGCCACGATCGGCCGCCGTGCCGGTGCCCGCCATCCCCGCCCCGGCGGCGGCGGAGCAATCGACCCAGGTCGCCTTCGGCAAGATCCTGCTGGAGCTGGCCAAGTCCGGCGATCCTATCGCGGACCGCATCGTCACCACCTCGCCCGACGTCACCGTTTCCACCAACCTAGGCCCCTGGGTGAACCAGCGCGGGCTGTTCCGGCGGCAGGACATGGCGGACGTGTTCCGCCTGGCGCGCATCGCATCGCCGCAGAAATGGCAGGGCGGCGCCACCGGCCAGCACATCGAGCTGGGCATCGCCGAGAACAACCTGTTCCTGATGCTCGCCGCCGCCGGGCTTTCCATGCCGTTGTTCGGCGAACGGCTGCTGCCGGTCGGCACCGTCTATGATCCGTTCATCGCCCGCGGCCTCGATGCGCTCAACTACGCCTGTTACCAGGACGCGCGCTTCCTGCTCGTCGCCACGCCCTCCGGGCTCACGCTGGGGCCGGAGGGCGGCGCCCACCAGTCGATCAACACCCCGCTGATCGGCATGGGCCAGCCCGGCCTGACCAGCTTCGAACCCGCCTATGCCGACGAACTGGCGGCGATGATGCAATGGGCGTTCGGCCATATGCAGGCGGACGAGGGCGGATCGGTCTATCTGCGCCTTTCGACCCGCAGCATCAAACAGGCCGGGCCGCGCCCCGCCGGCTGGGAAACGGACATGCTGAGGGGCGGATACTGGCTGCGCGAGCCGCGCGGCACCCAGGCGATCGCCTATATGGGCGCGATAGCGCCCGAGGCCGCGGATGCCTGGACCCGGATCGCGGAGGACTATCCGGGCATAGGCCTGCTCGCCGTCACCTCACCCGATCTGCTCCACCGCGAATGGAGCGCGGCCCAGCGCGCCCGCGCGGAGGGCGAGCGCGCGCCGGACAGCCATGTCGAGGCGCTGCTGGCCCCGCTCGGCCGCGACGGACGGCTGGTGACGGTGGTGGATGGATCGCCCGCCGCGCTATCCTGGCTCGGTGGCGTGCATGGCCAGCGCGTGCAGGCGCTGGGCGTCGATCGCTTCGGCCAGACCGGCGACCTGCCCGACCTCTACCGCGCCTATGCGCTCGACGCCCGCGCGATCGCCGCAGCCGCACGCGCGCTGTTCCGCTAGGTAGCGGCCCGCAAACATCCCCGCACCTTGCGGCGGCCCCGCCGCAGGCATAGGTCGCGGGGCGTGCAGGCCGGCCGCGGCCGCCGGGCGTTTCCGGCGGCCAGGTGCCGGCGAAGGAGTAGAAGATATGGACGCCAGCCGGCTGAAGGCCTTTGTCGGGACGCTCTGGGACGACGAGGTGATCCCGGAGCTGGTGGAATATATCCGTATCCCGAACAAATCGCCGATGTTCGATCCGCAATGGGCGGCGAACGGCCATATGGAGCGCGCGGTCGTCCAGTTCGAGGCATGGGCGCGCGCCAAGGCGGCGCAGCTTCCCGGCGCCACCGTGGAGGTCGTCCGGCTGGAGGGCCGCACCCCGCTGCTGCTGATCGAGGTGCCCGGCGCGATCGACGATACCGTGCTGCTCTACGGCCATCTCGACAAGCAGCCGGAAATGACCGGATGGGCGGAGGGCACCGGCCCCTGGGTTCCCGTGATCCGCGACGGCAAGCTCTATGGCCGCGGCGGCGCGGACGACGGCTATGCGATGTACGGCGCGCTCACCGCGCTGCTCGCGCTGGCGGATCAGGGCATCCCGCATGCCCGATGCGTGCTGGTGATCGAGGCGTGCGAGGAATCGGGCAGCCCGGACCTGCCCTTCTACATCGATCATCTGGCGGACCGCATCGGCACGCCGTCGCTGGTGGTGTGCCTCGATTCGGGCTGCGGCAACTATGACCAGCTCTGGCTCACCACCTCGCTGCGCGGCATGGCGAGCGGCACGCTCTCGGTCGATGTGCTGGAGGAAGGCGTCCATTCGGGCGATGCATCGGGCGTGGTCCCCTCCAGCTTCCGCATCCTGCGCAGCCTGATCGGCCGCGTCGAGGACCCGGACAGCGGCGACATCACGCTAGACGCGCTCCACGCGCAGATCCCGCCCGAACGGATCGAGCAGGCGCGCAGCGCCGCCGCCGCGCTGGGCGACAGCCTGTGGGAACGCTTCCCCTTCGTCGAGGGGATGGGGCCGGTGAGCAAGGACGGGCTGGAGCTGGTGCTCAACCGCACCTGGCGGCCCACGCTATCGGTCACCGGCCTGGCGGGGGCGCCGCTGCCGGAGAACGCCGGCAACGTGCTGCGTCCCGGCACCGCCGCCAAGCTGTCGTTCCGCTTCCCCCCCACGCTCGACGCCGTCCGTGCCGACGCGCTGGTGAAGGAAGTCCTTGAGGCCGATCCCCCCTATGGCGCGCGCGTCCACTATGAATCCGATGGATCGGGCAACGGCTGGAACGCGCCCGCGCTGGCGCCCTGGCTGGCGAAGGCCGCCGATACGGCGTCGGACCTCGCCTTCGGCAAGCCGGCCGCGATGCTGGGCGAGGGTGGATCGATCCCGTTCATGGGCATGCTGGGCGAGAAGTTCCCCCAGGCCCAGTTCGTGATCACCGGCGTGCTCGGCCCGCAATCCAACGCGCACGGCCCCAACGAATTCCTGCACATCCAGATGGGCAAGAACGTCACCGTGGCCGTCGCCTCGATCCTGGCCGATCACCTGCGCGCGCGCGCCTAGAGTCTGTCCGCCTTTGGCGGAATCGGCCCCACGCTCCGCAACCTTTCCAACGATGCCGCGCATCGCCGGAAACTTGGGCTGCTCCGCCCGCTCCCCCACCCGGCCACCCAACGCCAGTCTATTCCATGGGTGACCGGGTGGGGGAGCGGGCCGGTGCCGCCTGAACGGGACCGGCTCCAGCGCGCGCGGAAGGCACTGACCGGCGCCTGATTCTACCGGCCCCGCAGGGCGCCACGCACCCGCGCATCCCCCTCAAATGGAGGGGATGCCCGCCCCGCGCCTGTGGGGGTAGCCGTTGCGGAACGCTGAAAAAACGGGGAGCCCGCAATGAACAACGCCGCACGCCCGTGGATCGGGCTGGTCTTCAAATGCCTGGCCGTGTTGGCGCTGATCTTTGCCGGCATCTTCTTCATGCGGATGCAGGAGGAACAGTCCGGCATCGGCCGCTATCGCGCCGAGGGTAGTGTTTCGCGGGCGATCGTCACCGGCAAGAAGCTGGACAAGCAGGTCTACGAAGGGCGCGCCGGCCGTTCGCGCAGCAAGGACGTCCAGGTCATATCGGTCCGCTTCCTGCCCAAATCTGGGGTCCGCTACGCCGACTACCCGGCCAAGGTTCCGGAGTCCGCGCTGCCCGGCCCTCCCCGCGTTACCGGCGATCCGATGAAGGATTCGACGTTCAGCGAAGTCCTGTGGGTTCCGCGCGACGTCTATGACCGCACCAGTGTCGGCGATGTGCTGACCGTGGTCGACACACCCTATAGCGGCGACGGGCCGGAGCTGGTTTCGGATATCCAGGCGTTCGATCCGGCGGTCTTCCATCCCCGCATCGCCATCGCGCTGGCGCTGACGCTGCTGTTCGGGCTGGCCGGCTGGTGGATCGGCCGCAAGCGCGGGGGCGCCACGGCGGCCGGCGGGTCCGGAAACGCCTGATGGCGCGCGGCAGGCAGGCGGCGCCCGCGCGTCCGCCGCGCAAGCGGGCAAGGCCGGGCGAGCTGCCGCTGATATTCGGCGTGCTCTGCCTGCTGGCGGTGCCGCTGGTGTGGTTCCTGAACGCAGAGGCGGACCGCGAATATGCCGCGCTGAAGGATTCGGGCGTGGTCTCCGGCGCCACGATCACCGGCAAGGCGATCGTCGAAAACGCCCATAGCAACCGCCGGGGCACGCCCCAGACCAGCAACGTCCATCGCATCGCAGTCCGCTACGATCTCGGCGCATCGACGCCGTATGGCGAATGGGAGGAAACGCGCGTAGCAGGCATGCGCGCCGCCGCGATCGAGGTCAGCGGCTGGATCGACGTCACCCGCTTCGATTATCCCGGCTATGCCGAGGGGCAGCGGACGACCGTGGTCTTCCGGCCCGGCGACACCGGCAGCCTGATGCTGGCCGGGCAGCTCGCGTTCCGCACCTCGCCGCTGGCGCGGGGGCTGTGGCTGGCCGGCTATGCGGCGGTGATGCTGTGCGGGATGGCGCTGGCCGTGACGGGCTGGAAGAAGCGCTTCCGCGTCCAACCCGCCTAGGATAGGCCGCGCTGCGTGAGCCAGACGCAAGCCGCCCGCGCCGATCGAAGCCGGTTCCCCCTCCATTCGGCCCGCGCGCGCGCCGCCGGGTGCGTGCTGGTGATCGCGCTGGTCCAGCTCGTGTTCTGGCTGATGGTGTCCGCCGGCGAAAGCGCGGTGCGCCCGGGCAATCTGGTGAACCGGCCTTCGGTGGAATATGAGCTGCTCGACGCGCAGGGAAAAGCCCTGTCACCGGACAGGACTCTGCACGCGACGTTCGAGAACACGCCGAACTACAGCGCCCCGGTGGGCGATGGCAGCCCCTATGCCGTGTTCCATATCGACTTCGATCGTCCGCTGGGCGGCGCGCCGCTCGCCTTCTTCCTCGGCGCCACGCCCGGGCTGAAGGAGATCCGCCTGAACGGCACGGTGATCCAGCCCAACGTCCCGCTCAACCTGCGCCGCGGCGCGGCCGAAGGCGAGGCGCGTTATTACATGCTGCCGCCGGCCAATGTGAGGCCCAAGGCCAACCGGATCGACGTGTTCGTCGAGACGCAGAGCGCGGTGCTGGTGCTTTCCCCCTTCAGCATCAGCCCGGCGCTGGACGCTGCCGCCGCCGCGGAGGCACAGCGCATCGTCAACGAGATATTGCCGACGGTGGCGGTATCCTTCCTCGCCTTCGCCATCCTGCTCTCGCTCGCGATCAACTGGCCGGCGGAGGATCGCCGGCGCGTCCGCGCGCTGCGGCTGCTGATGGTGCTGTGGCTGGCGCGTAGCTGGTTCATCACCTTTTCGATGCCGTTCGAGATTCCGTTCCTGGCCACCTATCTGATCTATTACCTGCTCGAGATCGCGGCGCTGATGTCCTTCGCGCGCTATATCGCGGTCGAACAGCCGCTCCCGCAGCCATGGGCGCGGGCGATCAACATCGCATGGGGCCTGCTGAGCGGCCTGGCGGTCGCGACTGCCGCCTATGGGCTGGCGGTCGGCCCCACCGCGCAATCGGTGATGAAGATCCTTCCGTTCGCGATCGCGGCCGTGACCGTGCCGGTGGCGATCGGCGGGTTCGTGATGCTCGCCTATTCGATCCTTCGCACGCAGGAAGGACGGCGGATCGAGCATCTGGTGCTGATGCTGTGCCTGACGGGCTATCTGGTCGACGCGGCGGACAGCGCGCTGCGCCTCTCGGTTCCGTTCCAGCCGGACCTTCAGCTAACCTTCTACACCAGCCTGCCGCTCGGGCTGCTGCTCGGCCTTGGCGTGGTGGCGTCGATCGCGCGCGAGGCGAGCGAGGCCAGGCGGGTGGTGGTGAAATCCAACGCCATCCTCGCCGAGAGGCTGGCGGAGCAGGATGCCGAGCTTTCGCGCAGCTACGATGCGCAGAAGCAGATGCTCCAGCGCCAGGTGATGCTGGAAGAGCGCCAGCGGATCGTGCGGGACATGCATGACGGGATCGGCGGCCAGTTGCTGGGCCTGATGATGCAGGTGCGCAACGGCGCGGCGGAGCCGAAGCTGGTCGAGCAGGGGCTGCAATCGAGCATCGCCGACCTGCGGCTGATCGTCGATGCGATGGATACCGCGGAGGAGGGCCTTGCCGAAACCCTGCGGTCGTTCGAGCATCGCGTCCGCGCACAGGTGGAGGCGGCGGGGATCGGGTTCAGCGTCAGCCACGGCCTGGACGAAGGCCAGCCGGGGCCGGGCGCGCGCCCGACGCTGCAGATCCTGCGCGTTCTGCAGGAATCGGTCACCAACGCGATGCGCCATTCGGGCGCGGCCGCGATCACGCTGGCCAGCGGCTATCTGGAGGACGGGCGGATCAGAATCGTCGTCGGCGACAATGGCCGCGGCATCCCCGAAGGCGTCCATGGCGGCCGCGGCATGACCAGCATGCGCAGCCGCGCGGCGGCGGTAGGCGGGGAGATCACGGTCGAGACCGGCGAAACCGGCACCACCATAACGTTGACGCTGCCGCCCGCCGGGGCATAGCCCGGCGCCCGCTATCCGCCCGCGGCGGCGCCTTCCGCCGGCGCGCGATAGGTCCTGATCCAGTCCGGCGGCGCCAGCCCCCGGCACACGGGCATCTCCCGCCGCTCGGCCATCCGCCAGCCCGCCGCCGTATAGGCCCAGGCGCGAAAGATCCCGCAATCCTCGCGCCCCGGGCGGAAGGAATAGGATCTGAGGATGCCGAAGTCGAAATCGAAGAGGGCATTGTCCAGCCCTGCCGCCCCCGCGTCGATCCGCCGCCGGTCCACCGGCTCCGGAAGCAGCAGCGGGGCAGGCTGCCCGCCCGCCCGCCTTTGCCACAGCCAGCAGCTCCTGCCCCCCGGCATCGCCGGTGCGCCATAGTTCCGATCCGTCGGCGAAGCGGTAGCGGCGGATGTTGCGGCCCGCCGCCTTGCCCGCCCAGTCCTTCAGAAGGCGAAGCTGACGCCCGCCGATACCGCGTGGCGATCGGTCTTGCCCACCTCGCCGCGATAGCCGACGCTGAACGTCGCACCCCCGCGGGTGGCGTAATCGAGACCCAGCCCGGCGACGCCCTGCACCGCGTCGCGGGTATCGCCCTGGAGCACCACTCCGGCATTGCTGACCGCGAAGGTGACCGGGATCTCGCGATCCCCCAGCGTGCCGAGGTAACGCCCGCCGACATCGACGCGCAGGTCGAGCCCCTCGCCCATATTCTCCTCGGCCCCCGCCGGCCGCCACAGGCTGGCCTTGGCGGTCAGCCTGGCCTGGCCTTCGAGCGTGCTGGTCTTGATATCGTCCAGCCGCAGGCGCAGCGGGCTGGTGCCCTCTTCGGTATATCCGTCCTGCGACTGGCGGACATAGCTGCCCCGCGCGTTGGCGCTGAACGCCCAGCCCCCGGCCGACCCCAGCGGGACCCCCGCCTCGGCGGTGGCGCCGAAGACGCGGGATTCGGTGCTGCCGTACACGCTGTCGGAAAAGCCGCTGAAGCTGACGTTGCGCAACGTATCCTGGTCCACCTTGCCGTAGAACAGCCCGGCGCCGAAGACGAAGCCGTTGCCCGAATAGCGGGCGCTGACCCCGCCCAGCACGCTCGACTGATCGCCGCCGCCGCCGTTGCTGCCCAGCGTGATGTCGCCCTTGGCCCAGCCGATGCCCGCGCCGAGCGTGACCGCGCTGCCCAGATCGAAGTTGATCCCGCCGCTGATCCCGCGGCTGTTGTGGTCATAGGCCAGCGTCGATCCGCCGGCGCTGCGGCTGCCCCAGGCGCCGAAGCCGCTCATCCAGATCCGGTTGCCCTCGCCCCGGCGCACCTCGCCCACGCCCAGGGTGTCGATGAAGCCGAGCGCGGTGTCCGCGGCGGCCAGCGACTGGGCGTTGAAGGTGGAGGGCCGCGCGGTGAGCACCGAAGGCGCCATCAGCCCCGCCGTGGGCTGATAGATCACCGCCAGCGGCAGTTGCGCCCCGACGGTCTCGACCGTGGCGAAGGTGCCGGTCAGCGTGCCGCCGGTGCGCAGGAACGTGCCCCCCTGCCCCTCGGCCGCGCCGATCGACACGAAGCGCAGCGTGCCGCCGTTGATCGTCGCGTTGCCGGTAACGTCGAGCAGGTCGATGTTCCCGGCGCCGTCGAACTCGATCTCCAGCACCGAATTGCCGTTGTGGACATAATTGCCCTGCACGGTCAGCGTGCCGATGCTGTTGCCGGGCGCCACCGTGCCGTTGTTGGTCAGCGTGCCCACGATCCGGCCGGTGCCGTCGAGCACGGCGTTGCCGCCCACCGAGACATTGGTGGTCGCCACGCTGTTGATCCGCGTCCGCCCCGCCACCAGGTCCAGCGCGCCGATGCCGAAGTTGCCCGTGAAGCTGAGCTGGCCCGCGCCCAGCTTGCGGAACGTGCCCGCGCCGGAAAGCGTGTTGCCGAAGCTGCTGGCCGTTGCATTATCATATTCCAGAACGGCGCCGCTGCCGATCGTCACCGGCCCGCTGCCCAGCCCGGAATTGCCCGTCACCGCCAGCGTGCCCCCCTGCACCACAGTTCCGCCGCTGTGGGTATTGGTGCCGGTCATCGCCACCCGGCCGCCGCCCAGCTTTTCGAAAACGCCGCCGCCGGCCAGCCAGGCCGCCACCGTCGAATCCGCCGCCGCGTCGAGCTGGACGCTGGTGCCGCTTTCGATCTGGAGGATTCCGGAGCCGAGGGCGGCGCCCTCGGTCGCGTACAGCATGCCGTTCTCGACGCGGATCGTGCCGGTGAAGCCGCTGTTGTCGCCATAGAGTTCGGCGACGTTGGACGCGGTCTTGCGGATGAGGCCCGATCCGGTGATGTCGTTGTACAGCGCAATTCCGCCGATCCCCAGCTCCGCGCCGCTGTCGATCTGGATGGTGCCGTTCCCCAGCGCATTGCCGTTGTTCAGCCCGATCCGGCCCGCGCGGATGATCGTGCCGCCCAGGTAACCGCTCGACTGGTTCATCACGACATCGCCGGTGCCTTCCTTGATGAAGCCGCCCGCCCCGGTCAGGAACGGCGTGGTCAGCAGCAACTGGCCCGCGCCGTTATAGTTCAGGATCAGGTTCGCTCCGGCATCGGCCAGCACCGGTCCGGTGCCCAGCCGCGCGAAATCGTCGACCCGGATCGCCCCGGCGGCGATGGTGGTCCCGCCCGAATAGCTGTTGGTGCCGGTCAGCGTGACGGTGCCCGCGCCCGTCTTCAGGACGTTGCCCGCGCCCGCGATATCATTGGCCAGGGTTTCGTCGCCCGCGATGTCCAGCCGCAGCGTTGCGCCGCCCGCGATGGTGATCGCGCCGGTGCCCGCGGCAGCGCCATTGGTGAGCATCAGCATGCCGCCGGTGATGTCGGTCCCGCCAGCATAGCTGTTCGAGCCGGAAAGGATGCCCAGCCCCACGCCATGCTTCACCACCGACCCGTTGCCCGAGATATCGTTGCCCAGCGTGGCCGCGCCGAAGCTGATCACGCCGTTGTTCAGGATCGTCGCGGTTCCGAAGGCGTTGCTGGAGAATATCTCGGCCGTGCCGAAGAGCAGATCGAACTGGCCGGTGAAGGCGCTCCCGTCCCCGCCATAGGTGATCGTCTGCCCCGCCTGCCGCAACGTGCCGCCGCCGGCCAGGCCGTTGTTGAAATTGGCCGCCGCGCCCAGATTCAACTGCAGGCTGGCGCCGGTGTTGACCGTGACGAGGCTGTTGGTCAGCCCCAGCGCGGCCAGGTTGCCGGTGGCGGCGTCGCCGCCGTTGATCACCACCAGCTCATATTCGCCCGTGCCGTTCAGCACGCGCACGTTGCCCGCGCCGATATTCAGCGTCAGCCGCTCGATCTCGGTCGAGTTCACGTTCAGCGTGCCCCCGCCGTTCACGATCAGCATGTCGTAGCCGTCGCCGCCGTTGAACAGGATGTTGTTGCCGGTGCCGCCGAGAATGTTGGCGGTGCTTTCCAGGATGATCCGGTCGTCGCCATCGTACAGCGCGATCGCCAGCCCGTCGCCCTGCACGCCCAGGAAGCCCGAGATGCGCACCGTCTGGTTCCCGTCGCCGCCGCGCAGCAGATACTGGCCGTTGCTGCCGGTGGCATACAGGCCGCCGCGGATCTCGACCGTGTTGGACTCGCCGGGATTGGCGAAGATGCCCATGCGGCCGGGGTTCTGCGTCACCTGGGCCAGGGCGCCGATCACGATCGCTGAATCGGCGCCGCCCACGGTGACGTCCAGCCCGTTGGTGACCGCGCTGCCGAACAGCATCTGGTTGCCGCTGCCCGCCATGTTGATGACCGATCCGTTCACGTTCGCGCCGCCGTCGATCACGATCGTGCCGTTGTTGCCGGTCACGCTGATGATGGCGCCCGATGCCGTGGTCAGCGGCCCGTTCACGTCGACATAGACATCGTCGGCGTTGGCGACGACGATCGGGGCACCCAGCGTGCCGGTGCAGTTCACCATCGTCGAATCGACGGTGATGTTGTTCAGCGGCTCGCCGTTGCTGGTCACGCATTGCGCCTGCGCCTGCGTCGCCATCGTCAGGGACAGGATCGATCCCGACGCCAGCAGGGCGAGGTTTGCGATCGGACGGCTATTCTTGCGACGCACTACAGACATGGAAATCCCCTCTTGGGTGATGCATTCCACGCGGGTGTCCGTCAGGTGCGGTGAAGTTCAAATCCCCACAGAGGAGGGGGGCGGCCGGCCCGTCACTCGCCGTCGAGCCGGATCAGCCTGGTCTGGATCGCCTCGAACACGGCTTCGGCGCGCGATCGGACCTGCAGCTTGCGATAGATGCTCTGCATATATTCGGCGACCGTATAGGGCGACAGCTCCATCACCCGCGCGGCCTCCTTGCGGCTAAGCCCGCGCGCCAGATACTCCAGCAGTTCCCGTTCGCGCGGCGACAGGTGCGGCGCGTCGGGCGCCACGGGTTCCTCGGCCACCGGCTCGTTGCGGACCAGGCTGAGCAGATGGCTGGCCGCGCGCGCGCTGATCGGCGTCTCGCCGGCCAGCGTCGCGCGGACATGGGCCAGCACCATCTCGGCGGTCGTATCCTTCAGGATATAGCCGTCGGCGCCGGCCTTCAGCGTGTTCAGCACGCTCGCCTTGTCCTCGAACACGGTGAACACCAGGATGCGGCAATGCGCCGCCTTGGCCCGGATCGCCTCGATCAGGCTGATCCCGCTGCCGTCGGGCAGGCCGAGATCGAGCAGCGCGAGATCGGGCTGCAGATCGACCAGCGCCAGCCCGCCGGCCAGGGTCGCCGCGTCCCCCACGATCTCGATCTCGGCGGCGGGCGAGAGCGCGGCGATGGCGTGGCTGCGCAGCCGCTCGTCATCCTCCACCACGATGATCCGGGCGCTGGCCGCGGGCGGCCGGTCTTCGCGCTGGTTCCCTTGCTCGATCATCGCATCGCTCCTGCGCGGCCCGCCCGGCCTGGCCAATCCCGCCGACCGGATTAGCCGCTCCCACCAATCAGCCAAGGGCCGCCAGCCCTTTGCTCGCCCCGGCGATCATGGCCGCGAGCGCCGCCGGATCGGCCCCCACCCGGATCGCCGACCGGTAATATTCGAGCGCGAGCGGATAGTCCCGCTCAAGGTGATAGCTGGCCCCGATATGGCCCAGCGCATCGGCAAGATCGCCCGGATAGTCCCGTGCGATGGCAAGCCACGCCTCCCTTCCACGGGCGAACGCGCCGGCCAGCACCAGATCGGCCGCCGCGCTGCGCCGTGCCGCCCGGCTGCGGCCGGCGGGGCCGCGTCCCATCGCGATCGCGAACAGCCGCCCCCCGTCCCCTGCACCGCCGCCGCCGCCGCCCGGCCAATCGCCGGAGGGGGCGGCCGGCGCCGGCGGCACCCGCGCCTCCCGGCCTAACCAGCCCAGCCACAACATCATCGCCCTGTTCCCCTGTCTGCCATCCGGGCCTGCCATCGGGCGAGCAGACCACGGCGCGCGGCCACGGGCATTCCCGGCAGATGAGGGGAAAACCCGCCGCGCGCGGCCTGCCACACCGTCACGCGCCGGGCGCGGCAATCCCGCGATTTGGGGGGATGGAGGGTGCGGCCGCCACCACGCATCGTCCGGCGGGACAAGTTCCGTGGAGAGTGCCGCGATGCGCAAGACGCTGATCCTTTCGATTGCCCTGGCCACGGCCGCCGCCGCTGGCGCCGCCGGAGCCGCCGCCTTGGCGCAGACCGATCCGCGGGCCAGGATCGAGCGGACCCAATCGCTCGCCCGGCCCAAGGGCCAGGTGCCGCAGGCGCCCCAGCAGAGCGGCTTCATCCCCGATCAGGGCGTCCACAATGCGCTGCACGCGGCGCACCAGAGCCAGATCGTCTTCACCCGGTCCGATCTCACGCTCGGCGCGATCACCGAGGCCGCGCTGGCCAGCGACTTCACCCTGGGCCAGCCGATCTTCTTCCGGGTCTATACCGAGCGATCGGCCGTCAACGCGATCGCCGCCAAGAACAGGGTCCCCGCCCGGCAGGTCTATGCCGACGGGGTCTATTACACCGCGCGCTTCACCATCGCCGGCCAGACCTTCGACACGCGGATCAAGCCCTGGGGCGGGCGCAACGATCACCAGACCTGGACCACCTGGCGCGGCCAGCTCGGCAATCCCGACAGGGTGGTGGTGCCGGGCGCCGATGCCTTTCTGGAACTGCTGAGCCGGGCCACCGCGGCCGGTCTGCTCCAGCCCGGCCGCCACACCGTGGGGATGGAGCTGATCCCGGCCACGAACACGGAGAAATCGGGCGCGATCGACGGCGGGGTCGTGGCGCGGGGTTCCTTCTCGCTCACGGTCCCGGCCGGTGCCTTCGCGCCCGCCAACAAGGCCGTCTGCGGCCCCGGCCGCGGCGCGGCGGGAAGCGCCGCGATCGAGGCGCGCGCGCTCGCCGTCGCCAGGCAATATTGGGACGATCCCGAACTCACCCCCATCCGGGTGATCGCCGCAGGCGACGAGTGGAAGGTCGAGCGCAACGAAATCACCGGCATCCCGCTGGAGCGTTCGACCCGCGTCGACATCGTCAGCCGCGGCGCGAAATACTGCGCCCGCCAGATCTACACCTACACCGAGAAATATATGGGCGGGGGCAATTTCTCGACCAGCACCGGCGGGATCTCGGTCAATTTCGAGCCCGGCTTCACGCCCTGCGGCTGCGCCGGATAGCCTTGCGGGAGCAGCACCGGGCTGAATCCGCCTCTATGCCGAGGTCACGGCGGACCAATCGAGGCCGAACCGCGCCAGATATTTGCGCAGCCGGTCGGCATCGTTCGCCGAGGTGCGCCGGGCGCGTGAAGCCGCGAAGAGCGTGCGGCCGGCTTCGGAAAGCGAACGGCTCTTCCGACAGACCCGAATGGTCTCGGCAAGCTGGACGCGATCGAAGGGATCGATTTCAGCCAGAGCCTCGGGCGCAAGGACTTCCGCCAGCACATCGGCCCCGTCATCGCGCTGGCCGGACCACAGGCGCCGCAGGCGTCCGATCTCGGCCTCCACGCAGTCCAGATCGATGCGGCCCTTGGGGCCGAGCGTCGCCATGCGGGTCACGCTGGCCGCCAGATCGCGGAAATTGCCCGGCCAGGCCGCGTCCGGGCCGGTCGCGAAGGCGAGATAGCGCTGGCGGGCTTCCTTGTTGAAGCTCGCGCGATCGCCCTCGCGCTCCGCGAAACGGTCCAGCTCATAGTCGAGATTGGGCTCGATATCCTCGCGCCGCTCGGCCAGGCCGGGCAAGTGGAAGGTCCACAGGTTGAGCCGCGCGTAGAGATCGTCGCGAAAGCCGCCCGCCGCGACCGCCTCTCCCAGATCGCGATTCGTCCCGGCGATCAACTGGAATTCCGACGCCGCCTCCTTGTCCGATCCGACCGGCAGGAAGCGCTTGTCCTCGATCGCGCGCAGGATCATCGCCTGCTCGTCGAGCCCCAGTTCGCCGATCTCGTCGAGGAACAACATGCCCTTGTCCGCGGCGCGCAGCAGCCCCGGCCGGTCGGCGACCGCGCCGGTGAAGGCGCCCTTGCGATGGCCGAACAGCGCGGACATCGCGCCATCGCCTTTCAGGGTCGCGCAGTTCACTTCGACGAACGGGCCGGCGATCTGGTGCTTGAGGCGCTTCAGTTCGTAGATGCGGCGCGCAAGCTGGCTCTTGCCTGCCCCGGTGGGGCCCATCAGCAGGATCGGCGCCTTGGAACGCAGCGCCACGCGCTCGATCTCATCGATCATCCGGTTGAAGGTAACGCTCTGCGTCGCGATGCCAGACTTGAGGAAGGATGTACTCTCCTCTGTGGCGACGGCGAAACGTGTGGCGATGCTGTCGTAGCGGGAGAGGTCGAGGTCGATTGCCGTCCAGCGCCCGGGCGCGCCTCCGTCCTCGGCACGCTTGGCCGGCTGGGTCTGGAGCAACCGCCCGGGCAGATAGCGCGCCTCGGTGAGCAGGAAGAGGCAGATCTGGGCGACGTGCGTGCCGGTGGTGATGTGGACCAGATAGTCCTCAGCATCGGGATCGAAGGGCTCGGCGCGGGCGAAGTCGAGCAGCTTGCCGTACACTTCCTCGAAGTCCCACGGATCGCTGAAGTCGAGACGGCGCAGATCGACCCGCGTCTCGGGCGATACCGACTGGATATCCCCGGCGACGTATTCGGCGAGGCGGCTGTGCGGCCCGCCATGGAGCAGGATGAAGCGATCGACGCGCAGATCCTCGTGCATGGTGAGCGCGACCGAGGGGCGCCACTTGTTCCAGCGCGACGGGCCGAACTTGCTCGCATCCAGCGTCGAGCCGAGAAATCCGATTACCACGAGCGGCTTCATTCCTATCTGATAGGATAAATTACGATCCTTGACGATAGCAAAAGCGCGGTCGCGCTGCTGGCGTGACGATCCTCACCTCCCCGGAAGCCGCAAATAAAATGTCGTACTATCAATATCTTTCGCGATATCGGGCTCGCTCTCCCGGAAAACTGGCACGGCTCCTGCGTTAGGAGAAGCGCTGCACGGGAGCTCTCGAACCTCTTGTCAGCGTGCGGAATGCGGGGCGGCCGGAATGGGCTGGCCGCCCCCGGAGATTTCACGGGGCGCGATAGGGCGCCTCGCTTCATGGGTTGCGTGTCGGTGAGCGCGTGGGCGCGGCTTGGCCTCCAAAGCCTCTGTCTGCTGGTTCGACTCCAGCCACCGGTGCCAGCCGAACCAAAGGGAGTTGGACGATGGCCAACAAGGGACTTTTCGCCTCGGCGATCGCAAAGCTGATGCCCGCCGCGGACACGCGGAACCGGGAGGGTGCGCCGGCCTATGCCTATGGGCCGGAGCACAAGCTCGCCCAGCTCGCGGCGACCGGCACGCTGGCCGATGGCTTCTATGGCGCGGCCGAAGCGCAACTGGCCGATGTGCTGGAAGCGGCGCGCGCCTGCGATCCGTATTTCGTGGCGCAGGCGGCGGTCTATGCCCGCCGGTCGGGCGCGATGAAGGACATGCCGTCCCTGCTGGCGGCCTATCTGACGGTCGCCGATCCCGATCTGGCGGTCGCGGTGTTCAACCGCGTGATCGACAATGGCCGCATGCTGCGCAATTTCGTGCAGATCATGCGTTCGGGCCAGGTGGGGCGCTCCTCGCTCGGCTCGCGGCCGAAGCGGCTGGTCCAGCGCTGGCTGGAGCGGGCGTCGATGGCGCAGTTGATGGCCGCAGCGACGGGCAAGGACCCGAGCCTGGCGGATATCGTGCGCATGGTTCACCCCAAGCCCGCCGATGCGGCGCGGCGTGCCTTCTATGGATGGCTGATCGGGCGTCCGTATGACGTCGCCGCGCTGCCCGCCGAGATCGCAGCGTTCGAGGCGTGGAAGGCCGATCGCACGCTGCCGTTGCCGGCGGTGCCCTTTGAATGGCTGACCGCCTTTCCGCTGACGGCGGAAAACTGGGCGGTGCTGTCCACCCGGATCGGGTGGCAGGCGTTGCGGATGAACCTCAACACGCTGGCGCGCAACGGCGCGTTCGGCGTGGCGGGGGTCACCGATGCGGTTGCCGCGCGGCTCGCCGACGCGGACGCCATCGCGAAGGCCCGGCCCATGCCCTATCAGTTGATGGTGGCGCTGGGTCAGGCAGGCGAGGGCGTGCCGCTCAAGGTCCAGGCGGCGCTGGAGGACGCGCTCGAGCAGTCGCTCGTCCGCGTGCCGATGGTGCCGGGCCGCGTGGTCGTCTGTCCCGACGTGTCGGGATCGATGGGTTCTCCGGCGACGGGCTACCGCAAGGGCGCCTCGTCGAAGGTGCGGTGCATCGATGTCGCGGCGCTGGTCGCGGCGGCGATGCTGCGCACCAACCGCGATGCCCGCGTCCTGCCCTTCGAGCAGGCGGTGGTGAAGCTGAAGCTCGATCCGCGTGCCCGCGTCGCCGTGAATGCGGGGAAGCTGGCGGCGATCGGCGGGGGCGGGACCTGTGTCTCGGCACCGCTGGCGCAGCTCAATGCGGAGCGGGCACGGGTCGACCTGGTCGTGATCGTTTCGGACAACGAGTCCTGGATCGATGCGACCCGGCATGGCGCGACCGCGACGATGCGCGAATGGGAACGGCTGAAGAACCGCAACCCGGCCGCACGCCTCGTGTGCATCGATATCCAGCCCTATGGCACCGCCCAGGCGCCGCAGGGCCGGACGGACATACTCAATGTCGGGGGCTTCTCCGACGCGGTGTTCGATACCGTCGCGCGCTTCGTCTCCGGCGAGACGCGCGACTGGGTGAGCATCGTCAAACAAGTGGAGGTCTAACGAACAGGGCCGTGGCGAATGCTGGCGGGACTACATAGTCACCAGAGGAGGCCCGACGAGTAAAGCGCCGCAGCGCCGGCAACGGACTGCGGAGATGCGGGTTCGAATCCCGCCGCCGACACGTAGCTTAAGGGCCGCGTCTCGCCGATCCTCGTCGCCACGGCCCGACATGAACATCACGGCGAATGCCTGACGGACTACATGGACTTCTAATCCCCAGGCCGCGGGTTCGAATCCCGCCGGGCCGCCATCGGCCCGTAGCTCAGCGGTAGAGCAGGAACGTCCGTCAAACCCCTCGTCGCCGTGACCCATTTCAAGCTGGCGAATGCCGGTGGGACTACATCAGGCCCTTGGGGCGCCGGTTCGAATCCGGCCGGGCGTCAGCGCCCGTAGCTCAGATGGATAGAGCACAAGGTACGTCTCACCCCCTTTCGTCGCCAGCACCGCAATCTCCGGCGAATGCCGCGTTGGACTACATCCTGCCACGATGCCCCTTCGGGGGACTGTCCTTCGCATTCCTTGTCGCCGGAACCCAAATCGAAGCTGGCGAATGCCGGCGGGACTACATCGGTAAGGCCGAAAGGCCTAGGCGGTTCGACTCCGCCCCGGGTTCGCCCGGCAGTCTCGCCAAACATCGTCGCCGGCACCATGATGCCATTCACAGGAGGTCCGCCGTGACCGAGACTTTGTATGACTTCCAGCACGTCGAGGGCGGCGTGCCGATCAAGATGTGGACCCGCGGCGTGCCCGTGGAGGACGAGGCGCGCGCCCAGCTTGCACGCGCGGCGCAGATGCCGTTCGTGTTCAAGCACGTCGCCGCCATGCCCGACGTCCATGTCGGCATTGGCGCGACCGTGGGCTCGGTGATCCCGACCAAGGGCGCGGTGATTCCGGCGGCGGTCGGCGTCGATATCGGCTGCGGCATGATGGCGGCGCGCACGTCCCTGGTGGCGAGCGACCTGCCCGACAATCTCGAGGGCATCCGCTCCGCGATCGAGCAGGCGGTGCCGCACGGACGCGACGTGGGCCGCAGCAAGCGCGACAAGGGTTCGTGGGGCGATCCGCCCCCGCCCATCGTCGAGGCCTGGGCCACGCTTTCGGCACGGTTCGACCGGATCGTCGAGAAATACCCGCGGCTCAGGAACACCAACAACCTGGTGCATCTGGGCACGCTCGGCACGGGCAACCACTTCATCGAGCTGTGCCTGGATCAGGACCAGCGCGTGTGGGTGATGCTCCATTCGGGCTCGCGCGGGATCGGCAACGCGATCGGCAGCTTCTTCATCGAACTGGCGAAGCAGGACATGCGCAAATGGCACATCAACCTGCCCGACGAGAACCTGGCCTATTTCCCGGAAGGGACCGATCATTTCGACGATTATGTCGAGGCGGTCGGCTGGGCACAGGACTTTGCGGCGCTGAACCGGCGGATGATGATGACCAACGTCATCCGTGCGCTGCGCGACCAGATCGCCAAGCCGTTCGATGCGGAGCTGGAGGCAGTCAACTGCCACCACAATTATGTCCAGCGCGAGAATCACTTCGGTGAGAATGTGCTGGTCACCCGCAAGGGCGCGGTGCGCGCGGCGAAGGGCGTTCTGGGCATCATCCCGGGATCGATGGGCGCCAAGTCGTTCATCGTGCGCGGGCTGGGCAACGCGGAGTCGTTCGACAGTTGCAGCCATGGCGCGGGGCGCGTGATGTCCCGCACCGCGGCGAAGAAGCTGGTGACGCTCGACGAGCACATCGCCGACACCGCGGGCGTGGCGTGCCGCAAGGACGAGGGCGTGATCGACGAGACGCCCAAGGCCTACAAGCCGATCGAGGCCGTGATGGCGGCGCAGGCCGACCTGGTCGAGATCGTCCATACGCTGAAGCAGGTGGTGTGCGTGAAGGGGTGAAACGGGATCAAGCGGGATGCCGGGGGCATGCCGCTCCGTTTCACCGGCTGCGCAGGCAGCCGCGGGCAAACGCCCTTGTCCGTCCGGCACGTACCCCCCAGCGCGGCGCGAAATCGCGCTTCCGCCGCGCAAGTTGCGCGATCACTTCGCCGATCGCGCGGATCGACTTTTTCGGGAACTGGTGAACACATGATCATCATCGACGGATCGGAAGGCGAAGGCGGCGGACAGGTGGTGCGCAATAGCTGCGCGCTGTCGCTCGTCACCGGCCAGCCCTTCCGCATCACCAACGCGCGCGGCAAGCGTTCGAAGCCGGGGCTGATGCGCCAGCACGTCACGGCGATCGAGGCGGCATGCGCGATCGGCAGTGCGGCCTGCGAGGGCGTGGCGGTCGGCGCGTCGGACTTCAGCTTCACGCCCGGCAAGATCGTGCCCGGCGAATATCGCTTCGCCGTGGGCACCGCGGGCAGCACGGGGCTGGTCCTCCAGACGCTGCTGACGCCATTGCTGCTGGCCGGCGGTCCCTCGCGGCTCGTTCTCGAAGGCGGCACCCACAATATGCTGGCCCCGCCCTTCGATTTCATGGCCAGGGTCTTTGCCCCGGTGGTGCGCCGCATGGGCGCGCAGATCGAGATGCGGCTGGTCCGCCACGGCTTCTATCCGCGCGGCGGCGGGCGGATCGAGGTGGATATCGTGCCGGGCACGCTGGCGCCGGTCGACTGCATCGATCGCGGCGCGCTCCGGTCGGTCTCGGGCACGGCATTGTTCGCGGCGCTGCCGTTCAACATTGCCGAGCGCGAGATCGCGACGGCGCGAAAGCTGCTGCCGGATTGGCCGGAGGATGCATTCGCGGCCCGGCAGCTTCCCGACGAACAGGGGCCGGGCAATGTCTTGTTGCTTGAGGCGGTGTTCGAGCATGCCACCGAGATCGTCACGGGTTTCGGCAAGCTGGGATTGTCGGCGGAATCGCTTGCCAAGACTGCGGCACGGCGCATGGCCGGGTTCCTGGTCTCCGATGCGTTCGCCGGGCCTTATCTGGCGGACCAGCTCCTGCTGCCCTTCGCGCTGGCGGGCGGCGGCAGCTTCACCACGGTCAAGCCGAGCCAGCATGCGCTTACCGCACGGGACATCATCGAACGCTTCACCGGCCAGCGCTGGGTGTTCGAACCGCAATCGAACGGCTGTCATCTGGTGCGGCGGCAGCGCGACGCTTGATTCCGCCTGCGGGTATCGCGCTCCGCGTCCGGCCGGCGGCCGCCCGGTTCAATCCGCGGCGCCATCCATCGAATGGCGGGTATCGCGGAACGCCAGATCGATCAGCGCGCGCATCGCTTCCTCCGCGGCATCAGGGTCACCCGCGGCGATCGCGTCGCTCACGCGCACATGATCCGGAACGGCATCGCGGGGCAGCGCCTTCGTCCGCTGCTTGAACTGCGTCGTCCAGCTCACGGCGGCGCCGATGCTCGCACTCAGCGTGGTCAGCGCGCTGTTGCGTGTCGCCTGAAGCAACGCATCATGGAACTCGCGATCGGCGGAGCGCCCGGCCTCGGTGGCCAGCGTGTGCCGCCGCATCTTGGCCAGAGCGGCCTTCAGCGCGGCGATGTCCTGTTTCTCTCGGCGCTCGGCCGCCAGGCGCGCGGCAGCCGGCTCGACGATCGCGCGAAGCTCGAACAGGTCGTGGACAAAGCCCGGATCAGGCTCGCCGGAAAAGGCCCAGGCGAGCACATCGGGATCGAGCAGGTTCCAGCGGCTGCGCGGGAGTACCCGGGTGCCCGCCTTGGTGCGGCTTTCGACAAGGCCCTTGGCGGCCAGTGCCTGAACCGCCTCGCGATAGGCGCTGCGGGAAACATCGAGCGCCTCCGCATTGGCGACTTCGCCGGTGAGCTTCTCGCCCGGCGCGATGGCGCCGCTCACGATCGCCCGGCCCAGATAGTGCGCGATCGCGCCGCGCAGCCGGCGGCCGGTGCTTCGCTCGCCCCTGCGGTCGCGCTCCTCGGCAGGCTGTCCCAGACTCAATCCCGTCACCTCCATGGTGAAGCATGCGTGCTTAGGCACCTGCCCCGCCGCCCGCAACTCGCGCAGCGGGCTTCCCTTTGCGAATATGTCCGACTAATCGCGGAGGAAAGAACACTATTGGAAAGGATGGCGCCGATGTTGACGCTGCTGCAACACCGCTCGCGCGGGGGCGCCCGGGGCGTTGCCGCCTGCCGCGATCGGGAAGCGTGGCTGGTGAAGGGCTATGCCGATGTCCGCAGCCTCGCCGCGGCGGCGATCGCGCGGGGCACGGGAATCGCGGCGCTGGTCGAGGAGGCCGGCAGCGGCGGGGAGATCGACCTGGCCGCAGCGCTTGCCGCTGGCGAGCTGATCGCGCCGATCGACCATGAAGATCCCGCGCATCTGGTGGTGACGGGCACCGGCCTCACCCATCTCGGATCGGCGGAGGGGCGGGACAAGATGCATCGCGCCGCGGCCGCAGGCGAGAAGCTGACCGATTCGATGCGCATGTTCCTGGAAGGGCTGGAGGGCGGCAAGCCCGCCCCGGGCGAGACCGGGCAGCAGCCCGAATGGTTCTACAAGGGCGACGGCACCCATATCGCCGGGCCGGGCGAGCCGCTGAACATGCCCGCCTTCGCGCGCGACGGCGGCGAGGAGCCGGAGCTGGCCGGCATCTATCTGATCGGCCCGGACGGTACGCCGCACCGGCTGGGCTTCTGCCTCGCCAACGAGTTCAGCGATCATGTGACCGAGCGTCACAACTATCTGTGGCTCGCGCATTCAAAGCTCCGCCAGGCCGCGCTGGGGCCGGAGCTGATCGTGGGCGCGCTTCCCGCCGATGTGCGGGGCACCAGCAGGATCCTGCGCGATGGCGAGGTGATGTGGGAAAAGCCGTTCCTTTCGGGCGAGGCGAACATGTCGCACAGCATCGCGAATCTGGAATATCATCACTTCAAATATCCGCTGTTCCGCCGCCCCGGCGACGTCCACGTCCACTTCTTCGGTACGGCCACCCTCTCCTTCAGCGACGGCGTGCAGACCCGGCCCGGCGACGTCTTCGAGATCGAAGCCGCCCCATTCCGCCTGCCGCTGCGCAATCCGCTCGCGCTCGCCGAACCGCAGCAAGCAGCGGTGCGCAGCCTGTGACGGCGCCGCCGGTGCGGATCGCGATCGCCGGGCTGGGCAAGATCGCGCGCGACCAGCATCTGCCCGCGATCGCGGCCGATCCCGCCTTCCTTCTGGCTGCGACGGCCGATCCCGATCCGCGCGCCGGCGCGGCGGGCGTGCCGCATTTCGAAAGCCTGGAGGCGATGCTGGCGGACGGACCGCCGGTGGATGCCGTAGCGATCTGCACGCCGCCGCAGTCGCGTCACCGCATCGCCGACGCGGCGCTAGCGCGGGGGCTGCACGTGCTACTCGAAAAGCCGCCCGCGGCGACGCTTTCCGAAACCGCGGCGCTGGAGGCGCGCGCCGCTGCGTCCGGCGCCACGCTGTTCGCCGCATGGCATTCGCGCTTCGCCGCGGGCGTGGCGCCCGCGCGCGACTGGCTGGCCGGGCGCCGCGTGCTGGCGGCATCGATCGAGTGGCGCGAGGACGTGCGCGTCTGGCATCCGGGGCAGGACTGGATCTTCGCGGCGGGCGGGCTGGGCGTGTTCGATCCGGGGATCAACGCGCTGTCGATCGCGACGCATATCCTGCCCGGCGCGATCCATCTTGCCACTGCCGAGCTCGACATTCCCGAAAACCGCGAAGCGCCGGTCGCCGCGCGGCTGGCGATGCGGCACGATGGCGGCGCAGCCATCACCGTGGAGCTGGATTTCCTGCAGACCGGCCCGCAGACCTGGGACATCGCCGTGGAGACGGACGGCGGCAGGCTGCTGCTGCAACGGGGCGGCGCGGCGCTGACCCTTCCGGAGGGAAGCCGGGAGGGGGAGGATCGCGAATATGCCGGCGTCTATGCCCGCTTCGCCGAACTGATCCGCGGCGGCGCGAGCGAGGTGGACATCGCGCCGCTGCGGCTGGTGGCCGATGCTTTCCTGCGCGGCACGATGCGCCGTGCCGCGCCCTTCACCGGCTGATCCCGCGCCCGGTCAGCTTTCGAGCGCGAGCACCGTCACCGACTTCGCCGGCAGCTCGATCGTCACGCCGCCGCCCTGCGCCTTGCCCGCGATCGGCCGCGGCGCGACCGAATCGGGCGCATCGAAGCTGTTGAGGCTGTTGACCTTGGGCGCGGTCAGCACTTCGCCGGCTGCGCTGCGCACGCGCACGCCGGGGATCTCCAGCCGCAACGGCGCGGCGCGATTGGGATCGAGGTTCACCGCCGCCAGCCACAGCTTGCCGTCCGCCCCGCGCGCCGCCACCGCATCGATGCGGGGCAGCACCACGTCGCCCACGCGATATTCGCCGGCGTCGAAGCGAACCGGGATGAAGGTCGCGTCCTGAAAAGGCAGGTACATGCGGTGGACGTAATAGGTGGGGGTCAGCACCATCTTCGGCCCGTCGGTGAGGATCATCGCCTGGAGCACGTTGACCATCTGGGCGATGTTGGCGCCGCGCACGCGATCGGCATGGCGCGCGAAGATGTTGAAGTTCAGCGCGGCGATGATGCCGTCGCGCAGCGTGTTCTGTTGCTGGAGAAAGCCTTCGGTGGTGCCGGGCAGCTTGGCCAGCCAGACGCCCCATTCGTCCACGATCAGCGGCACCTTCTTTTCGGGATCATATTTGTCCATGATCGCCGAATGGGTCTTGATCTGCGCGTCCATGCGCAGCGTCGCCTGGGTCAGCTCGGCATATTCCTTTTCGCCGAAATTCACCGAGTCATAGGCGGGCGGCCATTTCACCACCGTGTAGCTGTGGAGCGACAGCCCCTCTATGCTCCAGCTCCAGTCGCGGTCCTTCCACGCCTTCATCACCCCTTCGGTATAGGTAGTGTCGTTGTCGTTGGGGCCAACGGCGACGCGCAGCATGCGATCCGGATTGGCGTCGCCCTGCTGCGCGGGATTGTAGTTGCGCGCGAAGCGGGCGTAGCGCTTCAGCTCGTCGGCATAATATTCGGGCCGCATGTTGCCGCCACAGCCCCAGCTCTCGTTGCCGATGCCCAGAAACTTGATCTTCCACGGTTCCTTGCGGCCATTGGCGGCGCGCTCCTGCCCGGCGGTGTTGCGCGTGTCGGCGGTCATATAGGCGACCCAGTCCGCCGCCTCCTTGTAGCTGCCCGATCCGACGTTGATCGAGACATAGGCCTCCGACCCGATCTGTTCGACGAAATCGAAGAATTCGTGCGTGCCGAACGCATTGTTCTCGATCGCGCCGCCCCAGTTGGAGTTTACGGTGATGCGCCGCTTCTTCGGATCGCCGATGCCGTCGCGCCAGTGATATTCGTCCGCGAAGCAGCCGCCCGGCCAGCGCACGTTGGGTACCTTGATCGCCTTGAGCGCGGCGACCACGTCGCTGCGGATGCCGCGGACGTTGGGGATATTCGAATCCGGCCCGACCCAGACGCCGCCATAGATGCCGGTGCCAAGATGCTCCGCGAACTGGCCGAAGATCTGGCGATCGATCTTCGGCCCGGCCTTGCCGGCCTCGACCGTGACGGAGATCGCCTCTCCGGAGCGCTGCGCCAGCGCCGGACCCGCGAGCGCCAGCAGGGCGATCATCGCGCCGCCCAAAAGCTTCCCCTTCATCTTGCTCTCCTTCGTCTGCGGAATCAGTGATTGTCGCGCGGCAGGCCGCGTGTCTGGGCGATGCGCTGGTAGCGCTCGGCGCCCTCCAGGATCGCGCCGCCCTCCAACTGCCCCGTCAGGCCGCGCTGGATCTCCTGCCAGGGCGTCTGCGATTCCGGATAGGGATAGCCCCCCGCCGCCTCCAGCGCGTGGCGGCGGCGGGCGAGTTCCTCTTCGCCTACCAGCATGTTCGCGGTTCCGGCGCGCAGATCGACGCGCACCCGGTCGCCATCGCGCAGCAGCGCCAGTCCGCCCATCGCGGCCGCCTCCGGCGAGGCGTTCAGGATCGACGGGCTTCCGCTGGTGCCGGACTGGCGGCCATCTCCCAGGCAGGGCAGGCTGCGCACGCCGCGCGTGATCAGATAATCGGGGGGGCGCATGTTCACCACCTCGGCCGCGCCCGGATAGCCGATCGGCCCGGCGCCACGCATGATCAACAGCGTCTGCGCGGTGATACCCAGTGCCGGATCGTCGATCCGGGCGTGATAGTCCTCCGGCCCGTCGAACACGATCACCGGCCCCTCGAACGCATCGGGATCGTCCGGATTGGAAAGGTAGCGCGCGCGAAACTCGCCGGAGATCACGCTCGTCTTCATCACCGCGGAATCGAACAGGTTGCCGTGCAGCACGATGAAGCCGGCCGCCTCCTGGATCGGCCGGTCTATCGGCCGGATCACCCGTTCGTCCTCGATCGCCGCGTCCCGGCAATTGTCGCCGATGCTGAGGCCGTTGGCGGTGCGCGCATTTTCGTCGATCAGACCGCGCCGCATCAACTGCGCAACCACGGCCGGCACGCCGCCCGCGCGATAATAATCCTCGCCCAGATATTCGCCCGCGGGCTGGAGGTTGACGAGCAGCGGCACGTCGTGGCCCACCGCCTGCCAATCCTGAATCGGCAGATCGACGCCGATATGGCGTGCGATCGCGGCGAGATGGATCGGCGCGTTGGTAGATCCGCCGATCGCGGAATTGACGCGGATCGCGTTATGGAACGCCGCGCGCGTCAGTATGTCCGACGGTTTCAGGTCCTCGCGCACCATGTCCACGATGCGCAGGCCGGTGCGATAGGCATTTTCCTGCCGGTCGCGATAGGGCGCGGGAATCGCGGCCGAGCCGGGCAGCGACATGCCCAGCGCCTCGGCCAGCGAATTCATCGTCGTGGCCGTGCCCATCGTGTTGCAATAGCCGGTGGACGGCGCCGAGCTGGCGACGAGGCGGATGAACTCCTTGTCGTCGATCTCTCCCGCCGCGAGCATCTCGCGCGCCTTCCACACGATCGTGCCCGATCCGGTCCGTTCGCCCCGGTGCCAGCCGTTGAGCATCGGCCCCACCGAAAGCGCGATCGCGGGGATATTCACCGTCGCCGCCGCCATCAGGCACGCAGGCGTGGTCTTGTCGCACCCGATCGTCAGCACCACGCCGTCGATCGGATAGCCGTAGAGCACCTCGACCAGCGCGAGATAGGCGAGGTTGCGGTCCAGCCCGGCGGTGGGGCGCTTGCCCGTCTCCTGGATCGGGTGGACGGGGAATTCGATGGCGATCCCGCCCGCCTCGCGAATGCCCTCGCGCACGCGCTCCGCCAGCACGAGATGGTGGCGGTTGCACGGGCTGAGATCGCTGCCCGTCTGGGCGATGCCGATGATCGGCTTGCGGGATTGCAGCTCCTGCAGGCTCAGGCCGAAGTTCAGGTAACGCTCCAGATAGAGCGCGGTCATGTCGATGTTCGCCGGGTTGTCGAACCAGGCGCGGGAGCGCAGCGGCTTTTGGTCGGTCATGGGGCGGCGCGATCAGTTGGTGGAGAGGCGGTAGATCATGACGTGGCGATAGGGCTTGCCCGGATCGACGCGCGCGGAGGCGAAGGCCGGCTGATTGGGCGAATCCGGGAATTTCTGCGGCTCCAGCGCGATGCCGTCTCCCATGCGATAGACGCGGCCGCCGCGCCCGGCGACGGTGCCGTCGAGGAAGTTGCCGCTGTAGAATTGCAGCCCCGGTTCGGTGCTGAGCACCTCCAGCACGCGGCCCGAGGCGGGATCCTCCAGCCGGGCGGCGAGCTGGGGCGTGGCGGTGAGCCCCTTGTCGAGCGCGAAATTATGGTCGTAGCCACGGCCGGTGACGATCTGGGGATCGCGCCCGTCGCGCAGCCCCGCGGCGACCAGCCGGGCCTTGCGGAAATCGAACACGCTGCCCGCCACGGGCCGAAGCTCGCCGGTTGGGATCAGCGCGGCGTCGACCGGGGTATAGGCCTGCGCCGGAATGGTGAGGAGCTGGCCGGAGGTGCCCGCGGGCGCCCCGTCGCCGGCCATGTTGAACAGCGCGTGATTGGTCATGTTGACGATGGTGGGCTTGTCTGCCGACGCCTCGAACGCGATCGTCAGGTCGCCGGCGTCGTCGAGCGAATAGGTCACGGTGACGTCGAGCTTGCCCGGATAGCCCTGATCGCCGTCCGCGCTGGTGAGGCCCATCACCACGCGCGCCGTGGCGCCGCTGGACACCGACAGGATCTTCCAGTTGCGCTTGTCGAAGCCCTGGACGCCGCCGTGGAGCGAATTGGCCTTGTCGTTCCGGGTGAGCTGATAGGCGTGCCCGTCGAGGCTGAAGCGCCCGCCGGCGATGCGATTGGCATAGCGGCCGACGGTGACGCCGAAATAGCTGGGCTTGGCCTCATATTCCGCTGCGCTGTCGAAGCCCAGCGTCACCTCAGCCGGCACGCCGTTGCGATCGGGCGCGATCAGCGACTGGAGCGTGGCCCCATAGGTGATGACGCGCGCCCGCACGCCGCGCGCGTTGCTGAGCGTCACCGCCTCCACCGCTTCGCCGCCGGAGAGCTTCCCCGCCTGTTCGCGGACGGCATCCGCCGCCAGCGCAGGGGTGGCCGCCGCGCACAGCACCGCCGCAAGCAACATCGCCTTCATCGCCCAACCTCCCCAAAACCGGCGCCGCAGGATTGACGCTGATTGGCGGTGAATATAGTCCGACAAAAAAAGGGCAAGCGATTTGCCGCCGGGGGAGAATGAGATGGCGCCGCCACCGAAGGAAGGAATCGTTGCCGCCGGAACCGGGGCACGGAGCTACGGCCCGGCGCTCACGCTGCTCGCCAGCCTGTTCTTCATGTGGGGGTTCATCACGGTCATCAACAACACGCTGCTGCCGCACCTGCGCAGCGTGTTCGATCTCAACTATTTCCAGACAACGTTGATCGAATCGACCTGGTTCATCGGCTATCTGCTCGCGTCGGTGCCGTCTGCGCTGCTGATCGAGCGGATCGGATACCAGCGCGCGCTGACCACCGGGCTGGCGATCATGACGGCAGGATCGCTGGGGATGATCCTGGCGGCGGGGCTGCCGTCCTATTGGGTGACGCTGGGTTCGCTGTTCACCGTATCGTGCGGCATCGCGCTGCTGCAGGTGGCGGCCAATCCCTATGTCGCCGTGATCGGCCCGCCGGAGACTTCCGAATCGCGGCTGACGCTGGTGCAGGCGTTCAACACCACGGGCGACGTGCTGGCGATCATATTCGGCCAGCAACTGATCCTGGCGCGCACCGTGGGCGGCACCTCGCTCGACGGGCGCGAGCTGAGCTATGCCGAGCGCATGGCCGACGCGCAGGCGACCGAGCTGCCCTATCTGATCGTCGCGATCGTGCTGGCCGGGCTGGCCGTCGCCATCGCCATGGCGAAGCTGCCCGAACTGGGCGCATCGACGCGGCGGGCATCGGCCGAGGCGCGCAAGAACCTGTCGCTGTGGAAGCACCGCAACCTAGTGTTCGGATGCGGCGCCATCGCGCTGTGCGTCTATGCCGAAATCGGCGTGAGCAGCCTGTTCATCAACTTCGCGTCGCAGGAACAGATCGCCAATATCACCAAGGCGGATGCCGCATCGTACCTGGCGTTCTTCTGGGGCGGCATGATGGTGGGCCGCTTCGCCGGGGCGTGGATCATGCGCTTCGTCGCGCCGGAAAAGGTGCTGGCGCTGTTCGCGGCGGGCGGCATCGGCTGCGCGCTGGTCGCGGTGTTCGTGACCGGCCCGGTGGCGATGTATGCGCTGATGGCGATGGGGCTGTTCATCTCGATCATGTTCCCGACGATCTTCGCGCTTTCGATCCGCGGGCTCGGCCCGCTGACCGAGGAAGGCTCCGGCTTCCTGATCATGTCGATCGCGGGCGGCGCGCTGGTGTTCATCCAGGGGCGGATCGCGGACGATTACGGGCTGAACTGGGGCTTCCTGCTGACCGCGGCGTGCTGTGCCTATGTGCTGTTCTATGCGCTGTGGGGATCGAAGCCCGCGAGCGCCCCGCAGGCCGTTGCCGCCGTGGACTGACCGTGCCGCCGGGCAGGAAAGGAGCAGAGGTGAGAAGCATCGTTCCGCGGATTCTGGCCGCAGCGGCGCTGGCAACGCTGTCAAGCGTCGCGCAGAGCCAGACCGTGCCGGCCCCCGTGCCCGGCTCCAATCCGATCATCCGCGACAAGTTTACCGCCGATCCGGCGCCGCTGGTGGTGGGCGACCGGCTGTACCTGTACGTCGGCCACGACGAGGCGAAGCGCGACGAGATGTTCAACATGCGCGAATGGCTCGTCTATTCGACCACAGACATGCGCAACTGGACCGATCATGGCCCGATCATGCGCGTCGCCGATTTCAAATGGGCGAAGCGGGACGCATGGGCATCGCAGGCGATCGAGAAGGACGGCAAATTCTGGTTCTATGCCGCCGTCGAGCATGACGATACGCATCCCGGCAAGGCGATCGCGGTGGCGGTTTCCGACAGTCCCACCGGCCCGTTTACCGACGCCAAGGGCTCCGCGCTGATCACCAACGAGATGACGCCCAAGGGCACCCATAGCTGGGAGGATATCGACCCTACCGTCTTCACCGACGACGACGGCACGACCTGGATCGCCTGGGGCAATCGCCAGGCCTATATCGCCCGGCTGAAGCCCAACATGATCGAGATCGACGGCCCGATCGTCGAGATCACCCCGCCGCATTTCGAGGAAGGTCCCTGGCTGCACAAGCGCGGCGGCCTCTATTACCTGACCTACGCCTCACTCGATCGCGCGACCCATACCGACGAGCGCGTCTCCTATTCCACCGCACCATCGATCCGCGGCCCTTGGACCTACCGCGGCGAACTGACCGGATCGGGCAAGTACAGCTTCACCATCCATCCCGGTATCATGGAGTTTCGCGGCCACTGGTATCTATTCCTGCACAATGCCGCGCTCGCCATCGGCGATCAGGGCGGCGCGATCGGACGCCGGGCGGTGACGGTCGAATATCTCCTTTACGATGCGAACGGGCTGATGCTGCCCGTCACCCAGACCGAGGCTGGCGTTACCGCGCCGCCGCCACGCTGAACCCATCGCCCCACCCCGGCCGGAGACCAGCCATGAAGCGCTTGTTCCACATGATCCGTCCCGCCGCTCTGGCGGATATCGGCGCTGCGGCGCTCCTCGCCTGCTGCGCGATCGCGACGCCTGTTATGGCGCAGAACGACCGGATGACGCCGATCGCGATCCCCGCACAGCCGACGGCGATCGTGCTGGACACCGGCCCGCTGCCGGGCGCGACCGCGCCGGAGGCGTGGCACAGCCAATATGGCAGCAAGTTCGCGCGCAACGTTACCGTGGCCACGCTCACCCCCTTTCTGCCCGAGGAGGGCAAGGCGACCGGCGCGGCCGTGATCGTGGCGCCCGGCGGCGGCTTTCGCACGCTTTCTATGGAGAATGAGGGCTGGGATGTCGCACGCGCGCTGGCGGCGCGGGGCGTGGCGGCCTTCGTGCTCAAATACCGGCTGAACCAGACGCCGGCGGAAATGGCGGCGTTCGAGGAATCGATGCGGCAGATGTTCTCTGGCGCGGCGCGCCCGCCCCGGCTCTCGCCCGGCGCGCAGATCGCCGGGCTGGCGCCGCAGATCGCCGACGCGCGCGCCGCCTTTGCGCTGGTCCGGGCAAGGGCGAAGGCGTGGCGGATCGATCCCGAACGCATCGGCATGGTCGGCTTTTCCGCGGGCGCAATGCTCACCATGGCGACCACGCTCGCGGGCGAGGATGCCCGGCCCGCCTTCATCGGCAACATCTATGGCTCGCTGGCGCCGGTCACCGTCCCGCTCGACGCGCCCCCGATGTTCGTCGCGCTGGCGGCGGACGATCCGCTGTTCGGGAACACCGGCTTCGGCCTCATCGAGAGCTGGCGCGCGGCAAAGCGGCCGGTGGAATTCCACCTGTACGAGCAAGGCGGGCACGGGTTCGGCATGTATCCGAAGAAGACCACCAGCACCGGATGGTTCGACGCTTTCGTCGCCTGGATCACCATGCATGGTTTTCTTGGGTGAGAGATCGCCGGAGCGGCAACATGGCGGGCGCCCCAATCGGAGGCGCGGACGCCGCTCCAGACGCGAGACCGAATCATAGCCGTAGCGCGTCGCAAACCCGCCGCGCGTATCGTTCGCACGCCGCGCAAGCCTTGCCATCCCGACGAACCAGCACCGCGCCGCGATACCGGCAATTAGGTATAACGTCCCCGGAATTCCCCGAAATTCCTGCTGGAACCGCCTCGGATTGAGGTTCAGCAATACACCAGAGACATGATCCGTCTGCGGAATGCCGAACTCGTCGTAGCGGTTGACCTGCACCAGGCCGCCCGGCGCATCCACCACCGGCACCGGACGTTCCTGCATGATGGCGGCGCCACGCCCGGCGCTTCATCCACTTGGCGGTCGCCTTCGAGTTGAGGCCGTGCCGCCTGGCCAGAACCCTCAGGCTCTCTTGACTATGCCGTATCGCTCGAAGGACCGTCGCGGTCGCACGAGCGCTCCCGCGCCGCACCTGCCTCCTCCCACTCGCGTTTGGAGACCGGGGCCAGACGCCTGGGCCGACAGCGCCCCTCAAGGCCGACGCAGGAGGTCCGCGCCTTTCTCGCCAATCATGATGGTGGGGATGTTGATATTGCCGCCCGGAATGTCAGGCATCACCGATGCATCGATCACGCGCAGCCCGGCCACGCCGTGAACGCGCAGTTGATCGTCCACGACCGCGTCGTCGCCCGCCCCCATCGCGCAGGTGCCGCAAATATGCTCTGCCACCCGCACGATCCCGCGCAGGAATGTCTCGATCTGCGCATCCGCGCGCACATCGGGGCCGGGAAGCAACTCTGATTCGATCGACGCCCCCTGCGGCCCGGCGCCATAGATGTCGCGGGCGATCCTGACCGAGGCGACCATGGCGGCCATATCTTCGGGCGCTTCGAGCAGATTGTACTGGATGCGCGGCGGCGCCGCCGGATCGTTCGAGCGCAGCTTCAGCCAACCCCGGCTTTGCGGATAGTTGAGCGCGATGCAGCAGACGAACCGATGGACCGCTTTTGCGGTCAAACCCGGGAACCACAGGTCGGCATCGAGCCCAACGGCCGTCGCTCCCAGGAACAGATCCGCCCGGTCCAGCTCCGGCTTTGACTTCGCATAGACCATGCCGTGGCAAGCCGTGGTGGTGAAGGGGCCGCTGCGGGCCAGCATCCAGCGCATCGCGGCGATCGCGGCCCGATCGAGACGAAGATTGTTGAGGAAGGTGTCCTTACGGTTGGCCAGCCACATCATCGGGAACATCGGATGTTCCATGAGATTCCGGCCGACCCCGGGGAGGTCGATCACGGGCGCGACCCCCACCTCCCGCAAATCATCCGCCGGCCCGATGCCGGACAGCATCAGGAGCTGGGGAGACTGGACGGCACCCGCGCTCAGGACTACCTCGCGCCGCGCGAAAGCGGTCGCGGCCCGCCCTTTTCGAACATAGTCTATGCCGGTGGCGCGCCCGCCATCAAGCCGCACGCGCGACACGCGGGCATCGGTCAGCACGGTCAGGTTGCTTCGGCGCATGGCCGGATCGAGATAGGCGCGCGCCGTACTCGCCCGTTCACCCCGGCCAACGGTGAGTTCGACGCGGCTGACGCCGTCGGTCCGTCCGGCGAACAGATCCTCGCGCGCGGTAAAACCCGCCTCCACCGCCGAACGTTCGAAATCCTCGTAAAGGAGGGCTGGATCTTTGATCAGGGAGACGCCGACCGGGCCGCTGTCGCCATGATGCTCGCTCGCGCCACGCCAACTGCTCTCGAGCCGAGTGAAATAAGGCAGGAGATCATCGTAGCTCCAGCCTCTCAGCCCGCGTTGCGCCCACAGATCATAATCCCGCGCATTGCCGCGATTGTACATCAACCCGTTGATGATGCTCGATCCGCCGAGCGCGCGGCCGCGAAAGCAGGTGATACGCCGGCCGTCGAGCTGCGGCTCCGGCTCTCCTTCGAATGAGACGCTGAAGGCCGGTCTCGGAAAGGCCTTGAGAAAACCGATCGGCATCCGGATCAAGGGATGCCGGTGCCTGCGGCGCCCGGCTTCGACGAGCAGCACCGACACGTCCGGATCCTCGGAAAGGCGCGCGGCCACGACGGCGCCCGCCGAGCCCGCGCCGACGACGATATAGTCGTAGCTAGGCATGTTGCGCCCCTCCCGCGCGGCTCCGCATTCAGCCCGCCGTCTCAAGCGGCTTGATGTTGAAATTGTAGCAGAAGAGGTTGGTCGGATCGTACCGGCCCTTCAGCGCGCGCAAGCGATTGAGATATTCCTCGCCGCCATAAGCCGCATCAACGCCGCCGGTCTCATCGCCGCCCATATAGTTCACATAGACGCCGCCTGTCATATAGGGCTCGAGCGCGGCATAGGAGTTGCGCACCCAGCGAATGCCTGCGTCCGTATCCGCCGGATCGTCCCAAAGGCCGATCACGTTGAACACATAGCGCGAGCCGCGATGAGAGAAAGCGGTGAGCGCCGGATCGACGCGGTCGATCTGTCCGCCCAGCGGCAGCACTTCGATCGCGCAGCGCCAGCCGTTCGCCTGGCCACCCGCAGCGATCAGCGCATCGAGCAGGCCGTCATCAATCTCGTCGAAGAAGCCCGCCTTCATCCAGGCATGGTTGCCATGCGCGCCGAGTTCATCCGCGATCGTCTGAAGCGCGAGAAAGGGCATCACATCGTGATAAAGCACGTGGCCGCCGATCCGGTCGGCGATCTCCCGGTGGACCCGAAGGCCTTCCGCCGAATCTCCGTTCCACTGGAGCATCGACATCAGCACCGGCTTGTTAACAAGCTCCGCCGGAACGCCCGGCTGATCGGGGGCCCATCGATAATAGGTGAGCCAGTTGAGTTCGTCCGCCATCCCCCCCGAGGTCAAGGCGCGCCATTCCTCGAGCACCGGCTTCGCCCCCGGCAACGGATGCAGCAGGATCGTGATCACGGGATCGCAGACCTCGTGTCCCTGGAAGGTGAACTCGGTCACGACCCCGAAGTTGCCGCTGCCGCCGCGCATCGCCCAGAACAGATCTTCGTGATTACCGGCATCGACGCGCACGACCTTACCATCGGCCAGCACGACATCCAGCCCGACCATGCTGTCCACGGTCAGCCCGTATTTGCGCATCAGATTGCCGAAGCCGCCGCCCAGCGCCAGGCCCGCAACACCGGTATGTGAAATGGCGCCGGCCGGCACTGCCAGCCCATATTTTCGGGCTTCCGTATCGAGATCGCGCAGCAGGCAACCTCCCTCCACGCGGACAAGGCGGGTCTCCGGATCGACGATCACGCGATTCATCAGCGCGAGGTCGATGACGATGCCATCATCGCACATGCTGTGGCCGGGGGCGCTGTGCCCGCCACCCTTGATCGCGACATTGACACCCGCGTTGCGCGCAAAGTTGATCGTCGCGACGACATCGGCCTGGCACGTGACCCGGACGATGGCGCCCGGTCGGCGATCGATCATCGCATTCCAGATCCGGCGATATTCATCATAACGGGGGTGATCGGGCGAGATAACCTCCCCCACCACCTCATCCGCGAGCTTCGACACGTCAGGAAAGGTCATCTTATTGTCCTCGGAGGCCCCGCCGGGGCGATCAGAATTGCCGCCGCACGGTGAGCGCCCACTGCCGGGGGCGGCCCGGCTGCGCGCTGGCCGCACCCCCGATCGCGGATTGATCGAAGCTGGTCGTGTAATAATATTGGTCGAACAGGTTCGAAACTTCGAAGGCAACCGCCCAGTCTTCGTCGGCCGTCCGCCAGGTGAGGCTGGCATTGGCGAGCGTATAGCCCGGAATCCGGTTGGTCCCCGCATTGACCGCACTGGAGAAGACGCGGCTCTGATAGGCTGCGTCGAAGCGCGGCGTCAGCGATCCCGCATCGCCCAGCGGGATCTCATACTGGATGCCGATGCTCCACTTCCATTCCGGAACATAAGGAGGAACAAACCCGAGCTGGACGCCGCCGACGCCGCCAGCCTGGGGATTCACGTCCGTATATTCGAAGTCGAGATAGCTGATCGAGCCATCGATCATCAGCCCGGAGACAGGGCGCAGGGCGGCCTCCAGCTCGATGCCGTTCACATCGGCGCTGCCGGCATTGGCGATCATCGCGCACGGACCCGGCCCGCCGAATTGCGGACAGGAATTGAGCTGCAACTGGATGTTCGAATAGCGGCTGTGAAAGGCTGCAAGATTGAGACGGAGGCGCCGGTCGAGCAGGTCCGTCTTGATCCCCGCTTCATAGGAGGTCAGCGTTTCCGGATTGAAGGGCTGAAGCTGCGCGGCGCTGAACGGACGCGGGTTGACGCCTCCGCCCTTGAAGCCGGTTGAAACCTGGGCATAGGTCATCACCGTCGGCGACCACCGATATTGGACGTTAGCACGGTAATCGACGCGATTGCCGGAGTAACGGCCGGTCAGCCCGTCCAGCGCCCCGAGTACGGGATGGGGCGAGCCATCGGGCATGGTGCGCCCGAACGTGTAATCCTTACTCTCCTCGGTATAGCGCAGGCCGCCGGTGAGCGTCAGGCGATCGGTCGCCTGCCATGCCACATGCGCAAAGGCGGCGAGCGTGTCGGCTGTCACAGGATCATTGCCAGTGAAGGCCGGAATGCCCGCATAGCGAATGTCCTGGGTCGTCAGGTAGACGGACTTCTGCTCCGAATAATAGCCTCCGAGCGTGTATTCGAGCCGGTCCCCGGTTCCCAGCGAGCCGCTGAGGCGCACCTCCTGGCTGAACGACCAGAAATCGAGATCGCTGATCGCCAGGCTGAGCGCCAGCGGCGAATAATCGTCGTCGTTGGTGAAATAGAGCGCGTAAGCGCGATAGGCCGTGATCGAGGTCAGCTTCAGCCGGCTCGACAGATCGACCGCGACGGATCCGGAAACGCCCCACCCTTCGAAATCGGTGATATCGTCCGCAACATATTGGGCGCTGGGGCCGTCCGCCGGATTGTAGAAATTGGCGTAATTGTAGAAGGAGCCATAGGGCGGCATGAAACGGCTGTCATAAGGAACGTTGACCGCGAAGGGGTTTACGTCCCCCGGCCCCGCATAGTTCGCAAAAGTCAGCACACCGCCCGGCGTATTGTGGCGGTCGCGCGTATAATCGGCCGCAAGATTGATCTCGAACCCGGAGGACGGCGCGTAACGCAGTTGGACGCGGCCGGCATCGTAGTTCACCTCGCCGTTGCGATCGATGATGCAGTCGCCGGCAGTGCCGGCCAGCGACGGGACGCCGCTGGCTGGGAAGGCGCAGCCATAGTCGATCCGGTCGATATAGCCGTTCTGCGACTTAGAGACACCGGCCACGCGAAGGAAGAGATCGTCGGCCATCGCGATATCCATCGATCCGCGCAGGTCGATGCGGTTATCGCTGCCATAAGTGGCCGAAATCGAGCCGTTGCCGGAGCCGGTGGGCCGGCTTGAATAGAGCCTGATGGCGCCGCCGATCGAGTTGCGGCCGGCCAGTGTGCCCTGCGGTCCACGCAACACTTCAACGCGATCGAGATCAAGCAGATCGAAGATGGAGCCCGTCAGCGTGGCGTAATAGACGTCATCGACATAGACGCCGACGCCCGGCTCCAGCGCCGGATTGAAATCGAACTGTCCGACGCCGCGTATCGACGCGACGAGCGACGGGCCGAATGCCGCCCCCTGGGCCTTCAGCGTCACGCTCGGGGCCTGTCCCGCGACGTCGGCAATGCTGGTCTGCCCGCGCGCCTCGAGCATGTCCCCGGAGATCGCCGTGATCGCGAGCGGCGTTTGCTGGAGATTCTGTTCGCGAAACTGCGCGGTGACGACGATATCTTCGACCGCCGGCTCGCTCGCCGGCTCATTTTCGGACGCAGGCTCCTGCGCGGACTCCTGAGCATGCGCCGGTACCGCCGCCAGCGACACCGCGAGTACCGCAGCCGACGCCCCCATCCACGACCGCGGCCCCATGAAACGACGTGCTTTGCTCATCACCCTCTCCCTCTCTGTTTTACACAGATTTCGCGTTTATTAAGAATATCGCGCTTCTTATGGACTTAGAGGGGTCACCGTCATATGCAATGTCCCAGAGGACGGAAGCTATGCCCCGGAGTCGGCGCGACCGGCTTGCCGGGCCGAGCACGGAAATCGGCGGCCCGAGCGAGGCGCGCCGGTTCGGGAGGGGAGACATGCACGGTCATCTGGGATTGCTGGAAGACCTCAGATTCCAGGGTTGCCGCAAACAGCATTTCGAATTGCGCGCGGCCGAGACGATCCGCCGCGATGCCCGGCGTGATTTCGCGACTTTCTATTATGTAAGGCGCGGAAGGATTTGGGTCGAAGTCGATCGCCACGTTCCTGTGCCGGTCGATGAGGGCTGCATCCTAGTGCTCAATCGCTGGTACGCGCATACGATTCGCATGACCGAGCGCGCGGAGGATTCGCATCTGTGCGCGCCGATCCGCGCCATAGAGGGGGGGGTGAACGAAGCCGCCCCCGGCGACGGCGGCGCGATCGTGTTCAGCTCCGAAGCCTCAACCCTGGATTCGCCGTTCAAGGGCATGCTTCCCTACATCGTCCTTATTTCCCGGGAGACCATCGCAAAAACTCCCAGATTTCAGTCGATTCTCGATATATATCAACAATTTACCGAGACCGATCAGTTGCAGGCGATGATCGACCGCAGGCTTGACGAGATGATGGCCATCTATCTCCTGGCGTGCGGGATGCGCGAGCTGGCGCCAGTGCCGAGCTACAATGCGCGGCTCGACGACGACCGTATCAAGCAGGTCCTGCTCGAAATGCACCAGCATCCCGAGGCGCGCTGGTCGGTTTCCGATCTCAGCGAGCGCGCCCATCTCAGTCGCTCGGGGTTCATCGATCGCTTCAAGGCCGTTATCGGCGCAACACCGATGAATTATCTCGCCCGTCTGCGCGTGGAGCGCGCGGCCGATATGCTCCTCAAGGAGGCCGTGCCGATTTCGTCCATCTCCTATCGTGTCGGCTATCATTCGGAGGCAGCCTTCCATCGCGCCTTCAAGAAAATCTACCATGCAAGCCCAGGCGATTATCGGCGGCGGGCGCGCGCAGATGTTCAGCAAACCGGGTGACGCGGCCGCAAAACGCGCCTCTACCCGGCCGCCTCCCGGGAAAATATGTTCATTATTCTTGATATCTAATAATTTTGTAGATTATTATCCCCCTCGAAACGACGACGCCGGCAGCTCGACGACAACGCGCCGCTGATTGGGGAGGATTTCGATGGCAAAGATCACGGGCGGGGAATTGCTGGTGCGCGTCCTGCGCAAGGCCGGTGTGGACACGATATTCGGCCTTCACGGCGCTCATATCGAGACGGTTTTCCAGAGCTGCGCCGATCATGGGCTGGAGTTGATCGATACGCGGCACGAGGCTGCCGCCGGCCATGCTGCGGAGGGCTATGCCCGGGCTTCGGGAAAGCTCGGTGTGGCCCTGGTGACCGCCGGCGGCGGCTTTACCAACGCGGTGACGCCGATCGCCAATGCCTTCCTCGATCGTACCCCGGTGCTGTTCATCACGGGCTCCGGCGCCATGGCCGATGACGAAACGAACACGCTGCAGGCCGGGATCGATCAGGTCGCGCTGGCCAAGCCGATCACGAAATGGGCGCATCAGGTCACCGTTACAGCCAACATTCCGCGTCTGGTCGCACAAGCGCTGCGGATCGCGATGTCCGGTCCGCGCGGGCCGGTCCTTCTCGATTTTCCCTGGAACATCCTTACTCAGGAGATTGACCAGGACGCCATCGCCTTGCCCGATGCGCTCGACGCCGGCCTCCCCGCCGCGCCCTCGCCACAGGCCGTCGCGCGGGCGATCACCATTCTGGAGGCGGCCGAACGGCCGATCATCGTCGTCGGATCAGAAGCGGTGCGCAGCGGTGCCGCATCCGCTCTGCGCGCCTTCGTCGATCGCACCGGCATACCAGTTTTCTCGGATTATGAGGGCCACGGGCTTCTCCCCGACGAACATCCGGCGGCCGCCGGCCTGATCCAGGGAGCGCACGGCCTGATGCTGGACGGCAAGAGGGCCGATGCCGCGCTGATGCTCGGCGTGCGCTTCGGGCTGTACACGGCGGGCGGCTCGGGCCGTCTCATCCCCGAGGATGCGGCGGTGATCCAGGTCGATCAGGACGCCCGCGAACTAGGGCGTTTGCGCGATCCGGCGCTCGCCGTCAGCGCGGACAGCGCGCAGATGCTGGCCGCGCTCGTTGAGGCGCTGGCAGCAGGTGCGCCGTCGGACGCGCGGATCGCCTGGCGGGACGCGGCGCGCGATCATGCACGCGCGCGCCGGATAGCTCTAGACGGGCTTGCCCATGATCGTTCGCCGATCCACCCTTTCCGCGCCGCCTCCTCCATTGTGGAGGCCTCAGGCGAGCGCGCGGATTATGTCGCGGACGGGGCCGAATGCTATCACTGGTTCACGGAGGTCGTGCCCGGCCGCCGGCCAGCGACCTTCCTGACCCACAGCTTTCTCGGATCGATGGGCATCGGAATCGGGCTGGCAATGGGCGCACAGGCTGCGGATCGCACCCGCCCCGTGATCCTGGTCACCGGCGACGGCGCCTTCGGATACAGCGTAGCCGAATTCGATACGATGTTCCGGCATAGGCTGCCCGTGGTCGTCATCATTATGAACAATCGCAATTGGGGCGCGACGCGCCATTTCCAGGAGGTCTTCTCAGGCCCGAACCGCGTCACCGGCACGCAATTGGAGAATGGCGACTATCACGATGCCGCCGCTGCGTTCGGCGCCTTCGGCTGCTATATCGATCAGCCTGCCGACGTTGCGGCGGCGGTGCGTTCGGCGATTGCCAGCGGTGGGCCGGCCTGCATCAACATCCGTGTCGATTTCGATGCGGTGCCGCCGGAGGCCAAGATCATGCTCGGCCGCGATCCGCTTTCGGCCGACTGACCGGCCTCAATAGCGCCAGCGTGGGGGCCTGACCTCGCCGCCCGCAATCTCGCCGGAGCGGCGCAGGAATTCGGCCGCGCGGTCCGATTGGGCGAGCAGCGCGATGCCGGCACGGATGGTTTGCGCCGCATCCAGCAGGCGCCTTTTGAGCTCATCGAAGGCGACCCGCGCCTGGGCGCGCGCCGGCATGACCGTGCTGAGGCTGCCGACCACGGCGCCGTCATGGCCGAACATGCCGACCGACGTCGTCGCCTGACCGGGCTCTTGCCCGTCCGAGGCCGTGGAAATCTCCTCCGCCCTGATCCGCCGCAGCGCGCGCCGGACCTCTTCCCAAGAGCTGCCCAGGCCGCTCGCCGCCATTTCCACAGCGTAGCGCTGATGCATCGCCTTGGCCGCACGCGAGGAAAGGTGAGCCAGGATGATCTGGCCCGGCGACCCGGCATAGATCGGCATCAATCGTCCGCGTTCATAGCTCACCGCATAATCGGGCCGCTGAACGAACTGCTGATCCGTACACATCACTTCGGTCCGGTAGAGGCCGCACAGGAGGACCATCGATTGCGGCGGCAACCATTCGGCCAGTTGCATCATCGGCTTCTTGGCCGTCGCGAGCAGTGGATCGCGTAGCCGGATCTGCCGGTCATATTGCATGATCGCGGGACCAAGCACGTAGCGCCCCGGGTTGAACGCGACGACCAACCCAGCATTGTTGAGGCTCTTGAAATACCGGTATGCGGTGCTCACCGCCAGATTGAGATGCTGCGCGGCTTCCTCGACCGTCCACTCCGGGCGTTCGAACGTGAAGAGATTGAGAATGCTGAGAACCCGGTCCGAAGTCGTCATGCGCCCCCGCGCCGGCTGCGACTGTCGATGCTTGCCGCAGTTCGCACGCCCCGCCCCCTCTGCCGGTTACACTCGAGCCCGGCCATCCAGATGTTGTACCAGCTCGATCAATATGCCCGAATTGTCGCGAATGTAACCGCCCGCAAGGCCATTGCCTTCGAATATCTCCATCGCGACATCGATGCCCTTTTCCTTCAGATAGCCGAAGGCGGCGTGAATATCTGACACCTCGAGCGAGAGATGCTTCGTCCCGTGCGTGGCAAGGTCTTCATCCGGATCGAGCCGCTCGCGTGGAAGCGGTCTGGCACCTTCGCGCTCGAATAGCTCGATGCGCGTATCACCGCGGCGCAGAAACGCTCCTTTGAACGGCACGTGCGGCAGATAGGTTCGCGCCTCCACGGCAAAGCCGAACAGTTCGCGATACCACGCGATCGACGCCTCCAGATCCGGCACGCTGAGGCCGCAATGATGCTGCCGAAAGTCGAAGGGCGGGCCTTTGGGCGCCGGCTCATCAACGAACGTCAGTCCTTCGTCCACTCTGTCTCTCCCCGCGTCGCCCTGCAGCACCGGCACCTCAAAAGATGCCGCGATGCCCGGCCGGGATCTCCGGAATGTCCATATAGACGTCCCAATGCTCGGCGATCTTCCCGTCCTCGACGCGGAAGATATCGATAATGGCGAGGCCGTTGGGCGCGCCATGCTGCTGAACCTCCGAATGGACGACGACCAAGTCCCCTTCCGCAACGCAGCGATGGACCTTGTTGTTCGATTCCTCGGAATTCAACTCGACCACGCTGGCAATGAACTCGCATAGCGATTTGGTGCCGTCCTGGGCCTGGACATTGTGCTGAATATACCATTCATGCAGATAGTCGTGGATACGCTCGATCCGGCCGTGGCCCAGAACCTCGCGATAGAATTCAAGCACCAGCGCCTTGTTCTTGGCGGCCACATCTTCCGGCATTCGTCTCTCCATCGGCGGCCGCCCATCTTGCTGTGACGGGCTGGACCAGCCCCACGACCGGCACCGGAAATCGCACCGCCGCCAAGGGACGGCAATGTCCCCGAAAGCGCATCTGATACCCGAGAGTCGCGTTGCGGATTTGGAAGGCTCCACGCAGCGGAGGGGGCTGTCAAAAGGATGTGGCAGGCCGGCGGGGCCGGTGCCCGGTCAGAAATAGCGCGAGGTCAGGATTAGCGCGAGCGGCGGCGCCGTCGGCCGCAGAGCGCCGGACGCGCTGATGCCAGGCGCATCGGCTCAATAGCTGTCGCCGGCCGCGCCGATATGATCGGCCTGCTCCTCTGCAGTGACGCCCTCAGTGAAACCAGTTTGGTCCCGCCGATTGATGGTGCGGGTTTGATGGGAAGCGGTGGGATTGTTCAGCCCAAGCTTTGCAGATGAACTCGTAGGGCGAGGTGGTCCCGCCTATTTGGACAGTTTTGCGGCTGAGTTAAGCTAATCCGGCCTGTCGTTCATGCCGCCATTTTGGTGATCAGATTATTGGAGGGCATGCCTCCTATGATCTGAAGCGCCGATCCGCCCGTAGGCTTCCGCCGGGATCCGCCCGGCCAGGGCCGATTGGGGCGCTGTTGATTGCAATAGGTGATCCACCGTCCGAGGCCAGCCCGAGCAGCAGATAGGGATAAATGCGATGCCGCGGGTGCCGATCGCTCGTGCGCGGTCGCTAATAGATCGGCGACAGCCCCGTCCTGCACGTCAGCCGCCGCACCCGGCGCCGGCCCGCATCATGGCCGCCTCGCCGGCACCGGAGAACGTCGCCGGCATCCCGTCGATCGCCTGCCGCTTCCACGCCGCGATTATCGTGTGACGCACGCCATGTTTCGCTGCCAGCTCCGCCAGGGTCAAATCCCCATGGATCGCCTCCAACCTTGAAATCCGCGCCATCGCGCTTCCTCGCCGTATTCATTCCCGCCCGTCCTCACGCCGGGATTGGCTTGGAACCCTGTCCAGAAAAGCGGCACCATCTCAGCTTTTTTGGAAGCCAATCCTGGCGGCCGCGGCGGTGGGTGTTGGCGAATCTGCAACGTCAGGCCCCATCTGCGACAAACTGCGACAATATTTCGGTGGAACCACCGCCCCCGGGAAACCATGTAGCGGATATGTCGAGACGCACGGCCGCCCTGCTCCTTTCGCTCGCGCTGCCGCTGGCCGGTTGCGCGTCCGGGCCTGACTATCGCCCGCGCGGCGCGGCGGAGCTGGGCGTTCCCGGCAGCTATTCGGTCACCGCCCCGGCGCAGGAACGCGAAGATCTGACGCGCTGGTGGGACCGGTTCGACGATCCCCAGCTAAGCAGCCTGATTGCGCGCGGCGCCGAAGGGAACCTGGACGTGGCCCGCGCCGTCGCCCGGCTGCGGCAGGCGCGCGAGTCGCTGGTGCAGGCTCGCGGGCAGTTGCTGCCCGGCGTCACCGCATCGGGCGGCTATTCGCGCAACCTGCCGGTGAACGGGGGCGGGCAGGCGGGCGGCAGCTTCTCGATCGGGGCCGACGCATCGTGGCAGGCCGACCTGTTCGGCGGCAACCGCCGCGGCGTGGAGGCGGCGCAGGCGGGCTATCAGGCCAGCGGCTTCGACTATGCCCAGGTGCTGACCGCGATCCAGGCCGAGATCGCGCGCAACTATGTGCTGGCGCGCGCGGCCCAGGCGCAGCTTGCCAACGCGCGCGACGCGCTGGCCATCCAGGACGACAATCTGCAGATCGCGCAATGGCGCGTGCAGGCGGGCCTGGTCTCCTCGCTCGACGTGGAGGCCGCGCGCGCACAGCGGGCGCAGACCGCGGCGGGCATCCCGTCGCTGGAGGCGAGCTACAACGGCTTCGTGTCGCGGCTGGGCGTGCTGACCGGCCAGGCGCCGGGCGCGCTGAAGCCCGAGCTGGAGGCCGTAAGGCCGATCCCGCGCGGGCCGGCCGCGGTGGGCGTGGGCATCCCCGCCGATACGCTGCGCCAGCGCCCTGACGTGCGTTCGGCCGAGCGCAGCCTGGCCGCCGCCACCGCCAACATCGGCGTGGCGGCCGCCCAGCTCTATCCCGCGCTTTCGATCGGCGGCAGCATCGACGCGGGCGCCGCATCGATCGGCAATGTGTTCGATGTGATCACCGGCCGTCTGTTCGCGTCGGTCGCCCAGACGATCTTCGACGGCGGGCGGCTGCGCAGCCAGGTCCGCGCGCGCGAGGCCGCGGCCGAGGATGCTTTCCTGGCCTATAAGTCCACGGTGCTGACCGCGCTGGAGGACATCGAGAATGCGATCGTCGCGCTGCAGGCGGCACGGACGCGCGAGGGCGAGTATCGCGTCGCGCTGGACGCCGCGAGCACCCAGGCGCTGCTGGCGCGCGACCAGTATCGCGCGGGCCTCACCGATTTCACCACATTGAACCAGGCCGAGGCGCAACTGCTTTCGGCCCGCAACGGGCTGGTCCAGGCGCAGTCGGATGGAGCGACGGCGCTGATCCAGCTCTATCTCGCGCTAGGCGGCGGCTGGGACAGCAGCGTCACGCCCGAAGCGCCCCCGATCAACACAGGCAGCACCCCGGATGGCAACTGACACGACGACCGACCTGAGCGCGTTCCTGGGCGCGAAACAGCATCCGCGCTGGCGCCGCTGGGCGATGTGGGGCGCCATCGGCGTGGGCGCGCTGCTGCTGGTGCTGCTCGCGTCGCGCTGGATGGGCGGCGGGAGCGAGGTGCGCTATGCCACCGCCACGGCCGAGCAGGGCAATCTTTCCGTCACCGTATCGGCGACGGGCAAGCTGGCGCCGACCAACCAGGTGGAGGTGGGCTCCGAACTCTCCGGCCTGGTCACCAAGGTGCTGGTGGACGTCAACGACCGGGTGACCAAGGGCCAGCCGCTGGCCGAGCTGGACGTATCGCGCCTGGACGACGCGATCACCCAGAGCCGCGCGACGCTGGCCGCGAACCAGGCATCGGTGGCGCTGGCGCAGGCGACGCTGGCGCAGGATCGCGCCCAGCTCGCCCGGCTTCAGGAGGTCAGCCGGCTTTCGGGCGGGCGCGTGCCCTCCAAGACCGAGATGGAGCAGGCTGAGGCGGCGGTGGCGCGCGACATGGCCAATGTGCGCGCGGCGCAGGCCAATGTCGTGTCCGCCCGCGCGGCGCTCTCCTCGAACGAGACCCAGCGGTACAAGGCGGTGATCCGATCACCCGTCAACGGCGTGGTGCTCGCGCGCCAGGTGGACGAGGGGCAGACGGTGGCGGCTTCGTTCAACACGCCGACGCTGTTCGTCATCGCCGAGGATCTGGGCGAGATGAAGCTTGAGGTCGCCGTGGACGAGGCGGACGTGGCCGATGTGAAGGAGGGCCAGAGCGCCAGCTTCACCGTCGATGCCTTCCCCGGCCGATCCTTCCCCGCGACGATCACCCGTGTCGACGTGGGTTCCAACCTGTCGGCGACGAGTTCGTCCTCCAGCACCACCAGTTCGAGCGCGTCGGTGGTTTCCTATGGCACCACGCTCAGCGTCGCCAACGGCGACATGCTGCTGCGCCCCGGGATGACCGCCACCGCCACGATCGTGACCCAGGCCAGGCAGAATGTGCTGACCGTGCCCAACGCGGCGCTGCGCTTCACCCCGGCCAGCGATACGGCGGCCGCATCGTCCGGCAATTCCAGCGGCATCGCCGGCGCGCTGGTGCCCGGGCCGCGCCGGCGCAGCAGCACGGGCACCGGCCAGGGCGGGGATTCGACCGCGCCGGGATCGCGGCACACCGTCTATATCCTGGGTGCCGACGGAACGCCGCAGCCCGTGGCCGTCGTCATCGGCATCACCAACGGCACGCTGACCGAGGTGACGGGCGGCGAGCTGAAGCCCGGGATGAAGGTGATCACCGGACAGCTCGCCAGCGCGACCTCCGCCAGCAGCAGCTCCGGCAGCAGCAGCTCCGGCAGCGGCAGTTCCGGCACCAAGGCCAAGTCGGGCGGCGGCGGAGGCTCGCGTGCCCAGTGACGGCGGGCAGCCGCTCATCCGCCTGCACGGCGTGACCAAGGTCTATGGCGAAGGCCCGACCGCGTTCCAGGCGCTGAAGGGCGTGGACCTCGCCATCGACACGGGCGATTTCGTGGCGGTGATGGGACCGTCCGGATCGGGCAAGTCGACGACGATGAACATCCTGGGCTGCCTCGACGTGCCGTCGAGCGGCGAGTTCCTGTTCAAGGGCGTTCATGTCGAGCAGCTCGACCGCGATCAGCGCGCGCTGCTCCGGCGCCGCTACCTGGGCTTCGTGTTCCAGGGCTTCAACCTGCTCGCGCGCACCTCCGCGCTGGAGAATGTGGAGCTGCCGCTGCTCTATCGCGGCGACGCCAAGGCGCAGCGGCGCGAGACGGCGATGGCGGCGCTGGACAAGGTCGGCCTGGCCGAATGGTGGGATCATACCCCCGGCGAGCTTTCCGGCGGGCAGCAGCAGCGCGTGGCGATCGCCCGGGCAATCGTCACCAGTCCCGAAGTGCTGCTGGCCGACGAGCCCACCGGCAACCTGGATTCGGAGCGATCGGTTGAGATCATGCAGCTTCTGACCGATCTCAACCGCACGAGCGGGATCACCGTGCTGATGGTGACGCACGAGCCCGACATGGCTGCGTTCGCGCGCGCGATCGTTCATTTCAAGGACGGGCTGGTCGAGCGGATCGAGCATGGCCATGCCGCCGGGACGGCGATCGCCTGATGCTGGGCACCACCTTCCTGCTCGCGATCCGCTCCATCGCCCGGCACAAGCTGCGCTCGTTCCTGACGACGCTGGGCATCATCATCGGCGTGGCGGCGGTGGTGACGATGGTGACGCTGGGCAACGCCACCACCAAGGCCGTCCAGAAGCAGATCTCCGCGCTGGGCACCAACATGCTTCAGGTGCGCCCCGGCCAGGGCTTTGGCCGCGGCGGCGGCGGGCCGGCGCCCGCGAACTTCGACGAGGACGATGTGCAGGCGATCCGCGATCAGATCGCGGGCGTGTCCGCCGTCGCGCCCCAGGCCGGTACATCGGGCACCGCGATCTACAACGGGGCCAACGCCACCACCACCGTGAACGGCACCACACTAGGCTATTTCCAGGTGCAGCCGTGGGCGCTGACGGCCGGGCGATACTGGACCGCGACGGAGGAGAGCGCGGGCAAGGGCGTGTGCATCATCGGCAATACGGTGCGCAAAAACCTGTACGGCGGCGGCGATGCGGTGGGCACGCGGCTGCGGATCAACGGCATCTCCTGCGACGTGATCGGCATGCTTTCCACGCGCGGCCAGGCGGGCTTCGGCGGCGACCAGGACGATGTCGTCATCATGCCGATCAAGCAGGTGCAGCGGCGCTTCACCGGCAATCGCGACATCCGGCTGATGCTGGTCGGCGTGGACCAGGATTACAGCACCAGCGCGGTGCAGGCCTCGCTCACCTCGCTGCTGCGCGAGCGGCGGCACATCGGCAACGGCAAGGAGGATGATTTCAACATCTTCGACACCGCCCAGATCAGCGCGACGCTGACCGGCACGACGACGCTGCTGACCCAGATCGTCGCGGCGGTGGCCGCGATCAGCCTGGTGGTGGGCGGCATCGGCATCATGAACATCATGCTGGTGTCGGTGACCGAGCGCACGCGCGAGATCGGCATCCGCCTGGCCATAGGCGCGGTGGCGAGCGAGGTGCTGATGCAGTTCCTGGTCGAGGCGGTGGTGCTTTCATGCCTGGGCGGGCTGATCGGGCTGGTGCTGGCGCAACTGCTGATCCTGCTGCTGGCGCCGCTGATGCAGGTAGACTGGCTGTTCGTGCCGGAGATCAACATCGTCGCGTTCGCGATATCGGCGGCGATCGGGGTGGTGTTCGGCTTCTTCCCCGCGCGCCGCGCCGCCAGCCTCAACCCGATCGACGCGCTGCGCCACGAATAGCGCGGCCTTGAGGCCGGCTAGAGCGCCTGCCGCCCCGAAGCCATGGCAAAGAGCGGCGGCCCGGCGCTGCCGGACCGCCGCCCCATGACGGAAGGAACCGCGAATGAAGAAGCGGCCGGAGGGGAGTCTCCGGCCGCTTCTCCCTCCCCCCTTGGATCAGAACTGGCCGGAGACCTGCAGGTACCAGCTACGCGGGCGCGCGTAGATCTTCTCCGCATAGCCGAGCGTGCCGAGCGAGGCATTGCCCTGGACCAGATAGCGTTCGTCGAACAGGTTGGTGACCCCTCCGGTCAGCTTCCAGCCCTTGTCCGCATCCGCCAGCGTCAGCGAGACGTTGCCGGTGAAATAGCCGTCCTCCTCGATATCCGGCACGCTGCCGGTGATGAAGGTGATCTTCGACGTGTAGCTGCCGTCGAAGCGCGGCGTCAGCTTGAGCGCATCGCTGAGCGCGAATTCATAGGCCACGCCGAAGCTGCCCTGGAGCGAGGGGGTGAACGGCAGGTCGTCGCCCGGCTGCACCGTCGCCGTGGCGCCCGGAACCGCGGTGATGCTGCGGATGTCGTCGTCCAGCGTGCTGACCGAGGCGTCGAAGATCAGGCCCCAGGGCGAACGATAGCTCAGCTCCGCCTCCAGGCCGGTGATCCGCGCCTTGCCGGCATTGAACAGCAGCGGCACCACGCCCTGGCGGAAGATGAGCTGGATATTGTCGTAATTGGCCAGGAACGCCGCGGTGTTCAGGCGGAAATCGCCGAGATCGAACTTCGCGCCGATCTCATAGCTCTCCACCTTCTCCTCGTCGAACGGCACCGGCACGTTGCCCGGCGGCGGCGCATTGTAACGGGTGTTGAACCCGCCCGACTTGAAGCTGCGCGCATAGGAGACATAGGTGCTCACCGCATCCGACCAGGAATAGCGGATGCTGGCCGAGCCGGTGACCGCGGAATAGGTTCCGCGATAGGGCCGGTGATAGATGAACAGCGGTCCGCCTTCCGGAATCGCCAGCGTGGGCAACGGATCCGGATCCGGCAGCGTCGCCGGGAACAGGTTCAACACCGTGCCCACGAAGCGCTTCTTGTCGCGCGTGTAGCGCAGCCCCCCGCTGAGTTCGAGCCCGGTAACCGGCGTTACCGACAGTTCGCCGAAGACCGCGACCGAGCCGGTCTTCAGATCGGAGACCTGAAGGTCGCGCGATCCCGGCCCGCCCGCGAGCAGCGAGGTGATGATCGGCGGCGTCGGCGAGAAGGCGAGCGGCACCGTGGCGCGCTCATGGGTCTTTTCGGTGAAATAATAGCCGCCGACGATCCCGCTCAGCATCCCCGATTCATACTGAAGCTGCAGTTCCTGGCTGAACTGATCCGATTCCGCGCCCACGTCGGTGGTAATCATCACGAAGGGCGTGTTGTCCGCATCGCGGATGCCGCGCGATTCGGTCGAGCGATAGGCGGTGATCGACTTGAGCGACAGCGACGACGAAAGATCCGCCTGGATCGTGCCGGAAACGCCCCACACCTTCGACGTGCTCATCACGTCGGCGGTGCCGCCGTTGACGTAATCGCCCTTGGCCTGGAAATCATTGGCGCAGCGCGGATCGTTGATCAGCGGCACGTTGGGAGCGCCGAACCGCGGATCGCCCGCGACCAGCGGCGCGAAGGGGATGGTAGCGCCCGGACAGCCCGCCGCGACGCTGACGATCGCGGCGACCGGCGCCTTTTCGTTGATCCCGGCGAACACGAAGGGCGCGCCGTTCTCGTCGCGCCGGGTATAGTCGGCGCGGATGTTCACCTTGATGTCCGGCGTCGCTTCCCAATAAAGCGCACCGTTCAGCGTCACGCTGTCGTCGTCGCCCAGATCCAGCCCGTCGAAGGCGCGGATCACATAGCCGTCGCGCTTGCGGAACCCGCCCGAAACGCGCGCCGCGGCGGTTTCGCCGATCGGCAGGTTGAGCGATGCGAAGCCCTCGACCAGATCATAGGAGCCGACGCGGAAGCGCGCGCTGCCGCCCAGCTCGCCAAGCTCCGGCTGCTTCGTGCGCACCAGGATGGCGCCGCCGATCGTATTGCGTCCGAACAGCGTGCCCTGCGGCCCGCGCAGCACCTCAACCCCGGCGATGTCGCCGAATTCGATGGCGCCGCCGACCGCGCGGCCGACATAGACCTCATCGATATAGATGCCGACGCCGGGATCGACCGCCGCGGTGGGATCCACCTGGCCAACACCGCGGATGAAGACAACGCTGGCGGACGAGTTGCCCGAAAGCTGCCCGGCCGGCTTGAACTGAAGGCTGGGCGTGATCCGCTCCAGATCGGACGTCTGGGAAATCTGCCGTGCCGCCAGCGTTTCGGCGGTGAAGGCCGAGACCGCGATCGGCGTCTCCTGGATCGATTCCTCGCGGCGGCGCGCGGTCACGACGATTTCTTCGCCGGTGCCCTGCGCGGCTTCTTCCTGCGAATCCCCGGCCGCGTTCCCCTGCGCATAGGCAGGTGCCGCCCCGAAAGCGCTCGCCACCGCAAAAGCCGACATGCTCGCGCAGAAATACAGCGCGCCAAAGCCCCGTTTCATCCGACAACCTCCCTTTTGAGTATCGCGGGATATTCCCCTTGCCTCGCTTGGAAATTCGCGCTCATTTTAGTTATTGTCAATAACAGTTATAAACCGGTACGAGACAGGGCGCGCTTTTTTGCCACCGGCGGGCGAGTGTTGCGATCCAGTCCCCGTCCCTGTCAAAAGAGGGCGCGCGATCGGAACGGGAGGGGCGGAGTTCTTGGCAGGACCACGGAGAAGAAGACTGGCGTTGTTCGACCCGTCCATCGACTACGGCCTGCTTCCGTCGCTGACCGGATACGCCCTGCGCCGCGCCAGCATTCTGGATTTCAGCGGGTTCGGCGAGTCGGTGGGCGATCGCGGGATCACGCCCTTGCGCTATTCGATGCTGGAGCTGGTCGGGGCGAATCCCGGGCTGAGCCAGGTCGAGCTGGCCGAGATCATGGGTCTTTCCAGGCCGGCCGCGACGTTGATGATCGACTTTTGGCAGGCGCGGGAATGCATCGCGCGCCACGCCAACGAGGCGGACCGGCGCTCCTACGGCATCCACCTGACCGATGCGGGAAGGCAGGCGCTGGCCACGCTCCAGCAACTGGTGCGCGAGCACGACTCGAGGCTGACGAGTTCCCTGTCGGGCGATGAGCTGCGGCAGCTCAGGCTGCTGCTCGATCGCCTCAACCATCCCGCGTCCCGCAGGCCCCGGACGAAGAACTGACCCGTCCGGCCCTTATCTGTCGGGCATCTCCACCGCCGGAAGCCGGAAGCGGAAGGTGACGCCTTCCGCCCGGTTGGGCGTGATCCAGATCTTGCCCTGGTGCGCCTCGATGATCGATTGCGAGATCTTGAGGCCCAGCCCCATGCCCTGTGCCTTGGTGGTGGTGAAGGGCTGGAACAGGCGCCGCATCACCTGGGGCGGGATGCCGGGGCCGGTATCCGATATCGCGACCGTGGCGAAGTCGCCGTCCTCCGCGGCGGTGGCGACGGTCAGCACGCGCCGGTGCGCCCCGCGCATCGCATCGAACGCATTGCGGAACAGGTTCACCAGCACCTGCTGGATCTCGACCTTGTTGATCAGCACCGGGGGCAGCGCCTGTTCGAAGCGGACCTCGATCTCCGCGTCGGTCTGGGCCGCGTTGAAGGCGCCGAGCGCGATCGCTTCCTGCACGACGCGGTTCAGATCCTCGATCGTGCGGCCGGTCTCGCGCCGTTCGATGAACTCGCGCAGGTTGCCGATGATCGCCCCGGCCTGACGAAGCTGGGCTGCGGTATGCCCTACCATCTCGCTGGCCGAGGCCGCCTCCGGATGCTCCGCGCGCGCGAGCACGCGATCGAGCGCGTGGAGGAAGTTGGTGGCGGCGGTGAGCGGCTGGTTCAGCTCGTGCGCGATCGTGCCCGCGATCATGCCCATCGCGTTCCAGCGCGAGACATGCGCCAGCTCCGCCTGGAGCTTCGCCATCTCGCGCTCGTTGCGGCGGCGCTCCTCCAGCACCGCCTGCATCGCCGCCATCTCGCGCGCGGCGCGGGCCTCGATCGCCTCCAGCTCCTTCTGCGCCAGCCGTTCGCGGATGACCCGGTTCTGATCCTCGAACTGCTTGCGGCGAAGCTGGGCGCGCACGCGCGAGCGCAGCACCTCGAAATCGGCGGCCTTGTCGACATAGTCGTCGGCCCCGGCATCGAGCCCGCGGACCATCGATTCGCGATCCTTGAGCGCGGTGAGCATGATCACCGGGATGCGCTGAAGGATCGGCGTGGCCTTGATCCGGCGGCACGCCTCGTGCCCGCCGATGCCGGGCATCACCAGATCGAGCAGGATGCAATCGACCGGCTGGGCGGCGAGCAGCTCCAGCGCCTCCTCGCCCGATCGCGCGAACACGACGTCGAACCCCTCCGCACGCAGATCGGCGCCGAGCTGCTGGAGATAGGTCTCGCTGTCGTCCACGGTCAGGATGCGCTGCGGCCCCATCAGGCTGCGCGCCTCCTCCTCGCCCACGCGCGGCCCGTCCACGCTGCGGATCACCGCACCCAGCCGGGCGAGCAGCAGCGCGAAATCCTCATCCTTGCGCACGAAGGCGTCGGCGCCGGCATCCAGCGCGCGCACCTCCGCCCCCGGATCGGTGGTGGCGGTGAGCAGGATGCACGGCAGGTGGCGGAGCGCCGCGTCCATGCGGATCCGGCGCAGCACCGCCGGCCCGTCAAAACCCGGCATGACGCCATCGACGATGACCGCGCTGGGCGGCGCCGCCGCGGCGAGCCGCAGCCCTTCCTCCCCGCTGGCGGCGAGCCGGACGGAATAGCCGGCCTCCACCAGCGCCTCCCCCAGCCGCGCGCGGAAGGTGGGGCTGTCGTCGATCACCAGCACGGTCTGCGCTTCCGCGGCGGCGGCGGGCGCGGCCTGCTGGAGGAATTCGCCGACGCGCGCGACGACATAGCTGGTGTCATAAGGCTTGCCGACATATTCGTCGGCGCCGGTACGCAGGCCGCGCAGCCGGTCCTTCACCTCCGCCTCGGACGAGAGCAGCATCACCCGCATCCCCTCCCGCGCGGGATCGGCGCGGATCTCGGCGAGCAGCGCGATCCCGTCGCCATCGGGCAGCAGCACGTCCAGGATCGCCACCGCGAACGGGTCGCGCGCCAGCGCCGCGCGCGCCTCCGCCAGCGTGGCGCAGGCGGTGCTGGCGATGCCCGCCGCCTCCAGCGCATCGGCAAGGCCCATGCGCACGGTAAGGCTGTCGTCGACGATCAGCACCTGGCGGGTCATCGCGTCTTCACTCCCTGTATCGCATTGGCCGCCGCCGCGATCGCCGGGCCGATGGCGCGCAACGGCAGCACGCGCTGCGCCGCGCCGATCTGCGCCGCCTCGCGCGGCATGCCATAGACGACCGAGGTCGCCTCATCCTGCGCGATGGTGAGCCCGCCGGCCTGGCGGATCCTGAGCAGCCCCGCCGCGCCATCGCGCCCCATGCCCGTGAGCAGGCAGGCCGCCGCCGACGCGCCGAAGGAGAGGGCGACCGATTCGAACAGGATATCGACGGAGGGGCGGCACGAATGCCGTTCCGGCCCCGCATGCAGCCGCAGGATACCCCCCTCGACCACCAGATGCCGGTCCGGCGGCGCCATCACCACCCGGCCGCGGCGCCCCAGCGGCTCGCCGTCGCGCGCGAAGTGGACGCGGTGGCAGGTCTGTCCGTCGAGCCAATCGGCGAAGTTCGATCCGAACGGCTGGCCGATATGGATCACCAGCAGCACCGGCAGCGGGAATCCCTCCGGCAGTGCGCGCAGCACCTCGGTCACGGCGGCCGGCCCGCCGGTCGAGGCGCCGATCGCGACCACGCTTACCGCCGGGCCGCGCGGCGCGGGGACGGCCGGCACGGCCTCCGCCGCCTGCTCCGGCACGCGCCGGGCCAGCGGGGCCATCCGCGCGCGGGGATGCGTGATCACCTTGATCCGCGAAACCATCCGCACCGCGGCCAGGAAGCGCCGTTCCCACTCGCCGCCATCGTCGTCGAAGCTGCTGGCCTTGTCGAACGCATCCACCGCGCCCGCCGCCAGCGCGTCATAGGTACGATACAGCTCGCCCCGGTTGATGGAGGAGGAAACGATCAGGATCGGCGTGGGAAAATGGGCCATCACATATTCGGTGACTGCCAGCCCGGTCATCACCGGCAGCATCATGTCGAGCGTCATCACGTCCGGGCGCAGCTCGCGGCAGCGCTCGATCGCCTCGCCGCCGTCGCCGGCCGAGCCCACCACCTCGAACTGCGGATCGGCATCGAGCACCTCGACCAGCCGTTCGCGCACCGTGCGCGAATCCTCGACCACCAGGACGCGGATCGGCTTCATGCGGCCGCCAGCAGCAGCTTGCGGATCGTATCGAGCACGCGGCGCTGATCGAACTCGCTCTTGATGAAATAGGCGTGCGCGCCGGCAGCCATGCCGCGGGCGATATCCTCCGGCGCCGCGCGCGAGCTGACCAGGATCGCGGGCACGCGGCGCAGATCGGCGTCCGCGCGGGTGGTTTCGACAAAGCCGAAGCCGTCCATGCCCGGCATCTCCACATCGACCAGGAACAGGCCGTAGCGGCGCTTGCGCGCCATATCGAGCCCCTCCTCCGCGCAAGTCGCGAGATCGACGGAAAAGCCCGCCGCCTCCAGGATGCTCTGCTCCAGAACGCGCGTGGTGAGCGAATCGTCGATCACCAGGACCGGCAGGCTCCGGGGCGCGGCCTCCGGCTTCGGCGCGGCGAGCCCGGCCGCAGCGGCGGCGAGCGCCGCGGGATCGGCCACCGGACGCGGCACGCCATCGGCATCGAACCAGGTCGCGCTGACCACCGGATCGGCAAAGGCCAGCGGCGGCACCGGCCGCACCACCAGGTTCGCGGTGCCGACGATCGCGTCGACCGCCAGCGCCGCCAGGGCGCCCCCGCCGTCCAGCACCACCGCCGGCCCCGCCGCGCGGGCGCCCGCCGCGGAAGCAAGCCGCAACAGACGGGCGAGCGGCGCGACGGCGATGGCCGCGCCGTCATGCTCGATCGTCTCCCTGCCGCCCGCGCGCGCCACGTCGCCGGGGACCAGACGTACGGCACGGCGCACCGCCGCCAGCGGCAGCGCCACCGAAGTGCCGCCCGCCTCCACCAGCAGCGCATCGAGCGACGAGAGCGAAACCGGTATGGCGAGCGCGATATGGCTGCCCGCGCCCGCACGCGAGCTGGCGTCGAGCCGGGCACCGAGCCGGGCCGCCACCTCGCGCACCACGTCCAGCCCCACGCCGCGCCCCGACGCCTCGGTCACCTCCGCCGAGGTCGAGAGGCCGCCGGCCAGCAGCAGATCGAGCAGGGCGGCCTCGCCGCCGTCGCCGACCGGCAGCCCGCGATCGTGCGCGGCCGCGCGCACCGCGGCGAAATCGATCCCCGCACCATCGTCGGCGCAGGAGATCACGATCCGGCTGCCCTCGCGCCGGACCTCCACCGTCACGCTGCCCGCCTCCGGCTTGCCTGCCGCCAGCCGCGCCGCTGGCGTCTCGATGCCGTGCGCCACCGCGTTGCGCAGAAGCTGGATCATCGCGCGCTGGACCATGCCCAGCACCTGGGGATCGAGGCGGATGTCGCCGCCGCGCACGGTCAGCACCGCCTGCTTGCCCAGCGCCGCCGCGCTTTCGGCCAGCGCGCGATCGAAGGCGCCGAACGCCGCCGCGCAGGGCAGCAGGCGCAGTTGTTCGGCGGCGGTGTGCGCCTGGGCCAGATCGCGCTCGTTCTGCTCCACGCCGTCGCGCAGGCCCTGTTCCGCCTCGGTGATCAGCGTGCGCAGCTCCTCCGCGAAGCGGCGCATGCGTGGCGACGCACCGCCCGCTCCGCCGCCGGGCCGCGCGGTCCAGTCCGCCACCAGCTCGGCGAGCTGGCGCGCGCGCGCGATGGTGGCCGTCGTGCGCCGCATCCCGCGCAGCCGCACGCGCGATTCCGCGATGCCGGTGAGCAGGGCGTCGATCTCTCGCGCTTCCGCGCGGAGCAGCCCCGCCGCCTCGTCGAACCCGGCCGCCGGCGTTCCGCGCGCGGCGGGGCGCGGCGCGGGCGCGCGGTCCAGCGCCGCCACCGCCTCGGCCAGCGCGGCGACATGGCCCGCCACCGCCTCCACCAGATCGCCCGGCACCGCGCCTTCGCGCCCGCGCATCGGCGCCAGCGCGTCTTCCAGCGCATGGGTCCGTTCGGCGATGGCGCGCTGCTTCACCACCCCGGCCGCGCCCTTCAGCGTATGCGCGAGCCGCATCATCCGCGCGACCAGATCGGCCGAGGCACCGGCGCCGAACTCCGCCACCCCGCGGCCGAGCTCCTCGGTGATCTCCCGCGCCTCCACCCGGAAGTATCGCAGAGGATCCTTCTGGCTCATCCCCGCGTCTCGCGCCGCACGATGCGCGCCAGATCGCGCGCCAGGCTGGTCAGCTCCGACGCGGTCTGCAGGATCTGGCCCGAACTGGCCTCGGACTCGGTCGCCGCCTGGGCCACGTTGGAGGTGGCGATGTTGACCTGCTCCACCGCGGTCGATTGCTGCTTGGTCGAAAGCTCAATCTCGCGCGCGGCGTCGGTCGTCGTCTCGATCATGCCCGCGATCTCGCGGAACGATGTGGCGACGGCCTCGAACTGGCGCGATCCGGCATCGACCGCCTTGGAGCCCGTCTCGGTCGCCATCACCGTCGTGTTCACGGCGGCGCGCATGTCGTCGATCAGGCTGCGGATCTCCTTGGTCGAATCGGCGACGCGATCGGAGAGCTTGCGGATCTCGTCCGCCACCACCGAGAAACGCTTGCCCGCATCGCCCGCGCCGGCGGCCTCGATCGTGGCGTTGATCGCCAGGATGTTGCTCTGCTCCGCCAGCTCGGAGACGATGTCGAGCACCGCGCCGATCTGTTGCGACTTGCGGCCGAGATCGAGCATGTGCTCGACGATCTGGTCCACCTGGCGGCGGATGCCGGAGATCGAAGCGTTGGCGGTTTCGACCGCCTTGTCGCCGTCGCGCGAGGTGGCGGCGGTGTCCTCCGCCACCTGCGCGACACGCTGCGCGCTCTCCGCGATCTGGCGCGAGGTGGCGATCAGCTCGCGGATCGTGGTGGCGATCTCGTTCATCGCGCCGGCCTGTTCGCGCGCGCTCGCCACCTGCTGGTTGGCGGCCGCCTGCAGCTCCGCCGACGAGCTTTCGACATGACCGACCGCGCTGCCGATCCGGCGGGTGAGCATGCGGATCGTGAACCAGCCGATCGCCACCACGAGCACCAGGCCCAGCACGCTGCCGCCCACGATCGTCCATTCGGTCCAGGACGCGCTGGAGGCGGCCGCGGCGGCACGGCGGGCGAGCAACGCCTCCTCCTCCCGATCGGCATCGGCGACGATCGCGCGGATGCGGTCCATCGCCTGCTTCCCCTCCCCGGTGCGGACCGCGGCGATGCCGGCCTGGACGCCGCCCTCGCGCCGGGCCGCCAGGGCGCGCTCCGATATCGCGATGCGCTGCTCGATCAGCGGGGCGAGATCGGCGAACCGGCGCTGCTGTACGGGATTGTCTGCGGTGAGCGTCCGCAGCCGGGCCAGCGTGTCGCGCACCCCCGCCTGCGCGCCTTCGTGCAGGGTAAGGTGCGCCTCGTCGCCGGAGATCACGAAGCCGCGGACGCTGGTTTCCACATCGGTCATCTTCGCGACGAGATTGACCAGCTCGCGCCGCACGTCATGCGTGTGGGTCACCAGCGCGCCGTCCTCGACTAGGTTGACCGTGCTGCGAAAGCCGACGGCGGCGACCAGCAGGAGGATCGCCCCGGCCACGGCATAGCCGACCGCCAGGATCCGCCCGAACGTCCAGTCCTTCATCATCTCTCCCTCTCCCGGTTGGCGCGATCGGCGCGCGCGGCCAGCATCTCGGCCAGCACGGCGAGCCGCAGGATCGGGCAGCGCCCGGCCCCCGCCATCGCCGCAGTGCCGCCGAGCCACGGCTCCTGCCCGCCATCACCCGCCACGATGTCGCCGGGGGCGATGCCGCGATATCCCTCCAGCATGTCGAACGCGAAACCCAGCGGCACCGGCCCGGCGGCCAGCACGATCCAGCGCTGGTCCTCCGCGCCTGCCGCACCGCCCAGCAATGCGGCCAGGCCGAACACCGGCACCGGCTCCCCGCGGATGCCCGCCAGGCCGAGAAGCTCGTGCGCCGTGCTGGGCAACGGGGCGATGGTGCAGCCGGCATGGACCCCGGCGACCTCCGCCAGCGCGACCAGATAGGGCTGCCCGGCAACGCCGATATGCAGGAAGGGCTCGGGCCGCTCCGGCCGCCCGGGCGGCGGCTCCGCAAAGACGCGATCGAACGCCGCGCGCAGATCGCCCGCGCTGCCCCCGCCGCCGCTCATCGCGGCGCCCCGCACGCCGCCAGCTCGGCACTGCACAGCGCGGTAAGCGCCGCCCGGCCAAAGCCCCCGGCGAACAGGTGGAAGCGAACGCCATCCTCGCCATCCAGCAGCAGCAGCGCCTGCTCCAGATTGGCGCGCGCTTCGTCGATGCGGCCCGCACGGCGCGCGAGCAGGCCCAGGTGGAGCCTCGGCATGGCGAAGCCCGGATCGATATAGGCGGCGATGCGATCGTGCCGGGCCGCGCCCTCCGGATCGCCGCGATTCTCGTGGCACAGCGCCAGCAGATGGTGCGCACCCGCGTTGAAATCGTCGAGCGCCAGCAGCTCGGCGCAGATCCGCTCGGCCGCGGGGATGTTGCCGCCATGGGTCTGGAGAATCGCGGCGAGCAGCAGCGCCTCGGGCGCGCGCGCCTGATCGGCGGTGAGCCCGCCCAGCACGGTCGCGGCATCGTCGAACCGTTCGTGCGCCAGCAGCTCGGCGGCGGCATGCAGCCCGTCCCAGCCGCGGGCCGGCTGCGGCGCCGGGCGGCGCGCGGGGCGCTTGAGCGGCCGACCGGGGGGCGGCGGCGCATCGGATACCAGGTGCGGCACCGCAGCCGCGGGCGCCTCCGCAGACGGCAGCGGATACGGCTGGCGGAACGGCGCATCCGGCGGGGGCGGGAGCCGCGCACCATCCTTGAGCCGGTAGTAGAAGGCGTCGCCGGTATGGCAGATCTGGAACCCGGTGGTCAGGCCCCGCAGCGTTTCCGCATAGCCCAGGAACAGATATCCGCCCGGGGCCAGGCTCTGCGCCATCCGCGCCACCACCGCCCGGGCCGTGGCCGGCGGGAAATACATCAGCACGTTGCGGCAGAAGATGACGTCGAACCGCCCGGTGGCCCAGAAGGCGGGATCGTCCGCGACCAGGTTCCGCTCCTCGAAGCCGACCAGGCGGCGGACGGCGGGGATCAGCACGGAATCGCCGCCGTCGCGCCGGAAGAGCTGATTGCGCAGCTCGGGCGGCGTCTGGCGCAGCGACCATTCCGAATAGCGGCCCGCCTCCGCCTTGCGGAGCATCGCTGGGTTCACGTCGATCCCCAGTATCCCGATCGCGCGGCCGGCCAGCGCCGGGCTCTCGCGGGCGCAGGCGGCGAGCGTATAGGGCTCCTCGCCTGAGGCGCAGCCGGCGGAGAGGATGCTGAGTGCCCGTCCCTCCGCCGCCGCCGCGCGCGCGCGATCGGGCAGCACGATCTCCGCGAACGCCTGGATCTGGCCGGGATGGCGGAAGAAGCTGGTTTCGGTGACGGTCAGCTCCTGCGCCAGCGCACGCAGTTCCGCAGCGCCGGGAGCGCCTTCGAGCCAGGCGAGATAGGCGGCCTCTGCCAGCCCGCTGGCGCGCATTCGCCGCGCCAGCACCCCGGCCAGCCCGCCGCTGCGCCCCGTGTCGAAGTCCAGCCCGATCCATCGCCGCACGGCGCGGCGGAACCGCTCGATATCCGGCGCGGCCGCAACCGCGCTCACCGCGGCGCCTCAGGCGCGAGCACGCCACGCATCCGGCCGGTCACGGTACGGCCGAGCTCGAGCAGGTTGAGCAGATCGGAATCGAGCGATCCGATCGCCGATACGACGTCGCGCCCCGCCCCGCGCAGCAGGCGCGGCAGCCGCCCGAACGCATCCGGCGCGATCTCTCGCACGCCCAAAACCGATTCCACCGCCAGCGCCACCGCGCCGCCGCCGGACCGCAGCGAGACGTAACGGGTGAAGGCGGGCGCTCCCCCCTCGCCCAGCAGTGCGCCTGCATCGGCGACCGGCACCGGCTCCCCGCGAATCCGCGCGACACCGATCAGGAAGGGCGGCATGTCCGGCAGCGTTTCGGCGGGCAGGGGCCGCATCACCTCGCGCAGCGCCGCCAGCGGCAACGCGCAAAGCCTTGCCCGAGCCCGGAAGAGCAGCGTTCGATTATCGCGCTCATCATGCACCCGACGCACTCCCGTCTCCCGGCGGACGGATGCGACCGATCGCAGCAGGCGCATCACACAGCCGCTACACCTCCCCTGCAAGCAATCGCGAGAGAGACGCCGCCTGTAGACGCGATAGTTCGCCAGAGATGTTGCGAAGGCAAGCGAAATTGAACTTCCGCGCGTTAACCCTATGACGCGGCCTCGTTTCCTATTGCATCGCAACATGCTTCCGGAGCCGGTACTTGCATCATGGTGACGGGCGCACCGGTGATTGCCGGATTGTTTCCAATTATTGCTGCCGTGCGGCATTCAACTGCGCCGTGCGCACGCCAAGCTGGACAAGGGCGGGGAAGCGCAGGCCTTCTGATCGCGGCGGCGCGCACCTACATCGGCTTACGGACGCAACCGCGTCCGGAGCGAGGACCATGACCGGAACCGAGATCGTCATCTGCCCCGATTGCGCCACCGCCAACCGGCTCCCTGCCGGGCGGCTGGACGAGGCGCCCAAATGCGGGCGCTGCGGCAAGCCGCTGTTCGCCGCGCGACCCGTGGCGCTGGACGGCGCCGGGTTCGATCGGCTGATGCGGCTGGGCACGCTGCCGGTGCTGGTCGATTACTGGGCGGGCTGGTGCGGACCGTGCCGCGCGATGGCGCCGCAGTTCGAGGCGGCGGCGGCCGAGCTGGAGCCCCGCGTCCGGCTGGCCAAGGTCGACGTGGATGCCGAGGCGGCGCTGGCGGCCCGCCAGGGCATCCAGTCGATGCCCACGCTGGCGCTCTACCAGGGCGGGCGCGAGATCGCCCGGCGATCGGGGCTGATCGACCGGGCGTCGCTCGTGCGCTGGGTGCAGTCGGCGCTGCCCCGGCGCTGAAGCATCACTCCTCGCCGGGGATCGAATGGACCTCGTGCCACAGCCCGTTGAGGATCGCGAAGGCGACCGCCAGGCCGAGGCCGAGCACCCAGGAGAAATACCACATGGCCTGGCTCCTCAATAAAAGTCGGGGTTGGAACGCACTTCGGCGGTGGTCACCCGTCCGAACATCACCTTGAACGCCCAGCTCGTGTAGATCAGCACGATCGGCAGGAACACCAGCGTCACCAGAAGCATGATGAACAGCGTCAGGTGGCTGGAGGAGGCGTTCCACACCGTCAGGCTGGAATTGGCGTCGATCGAGCTCGGCAGGATGAACGGGAACATCGACGCGCCAACGCTGGCGATGATGCCCACCGTCGCCGCGCTCGATCCCGCGAACACCAGCGGATGATTGCGCCGCGAAATGCCCAGCCAGGCGATCAGCGGCCCGGCAAAGCCCAGGACCGGCGCCGCCCACATCCACGGATAGGTGGCATAATTGGCCAGCCACCCGCCCGCCGCATGCACCGCGGTGGTGCGCAGCGGATTGGAGGGGCCGAGCGGATCGGGAACGCTGGTGATGCGATAACCCATGTCGGTGAAGGCCAGCATCGCGAAGCCCGCCGCATAGAACAGGATCGCCGCCACCGCCGCGACCTTGCCGAAACGCTGCGCGCGCGCCAGCACCGGGCCGTCCTCGACCTTGAGCGACAGCCAGCCGGCGCCGTGCAGCACCAGCATCGCCACCGAGGTGAGCCCCGCCACCAGCGTGAAGGGCGTGAACAGGCCGAGCAGGCCGCCCTCGTAGCTGAGCCGCAGGTCGGTATCGAAGCGGAAGGGCGCGCCCGTCAGCACATTGCCCACCGCCACGCCGAACACCAGCGCGGGCACGAACCCGCCGACGAACAACGCCCAGTCCCAACCCGCGCGCCACGCGGCGCCGCCGCGCTTCGACCGGTATTTGAAGCCCACGGGCCGCAGGATCAGCGCGCTCAGCACCAGGAACATCGCCAGGTAGAAGCCCGAGAAGCTGACCGCATAGACGAACGGCCAGGCTGCGAAGATCGCGCCGCCGCCCAGGATCAGCCACACCTGATTGCCTTCCCAGGTGGGCGCGACCGAGTTGATCACCATCCGCCGCTCCTCATCGCCCCTGGCAACCCAGGGGAGCAGCGCCATCGCGCCGAGATCGAAGCCGTCGGTGAGCGCGAAGCCGATCAGCAGCACGCCCATCAGCGCCCACCAGATCACCCGCAGCGTCTCATAGTCGAGAGGGATATCCATTGCAGTCGCTCCTTATTCGGCCGCGATCGGCGCATAGCCGCCGGCGGGCGCGGGGCCATCGGCATCGCCGGGCTCCGCGATCGGCTCCGGACCCTTGCGGATCGATTCGAGCATCAGCCGCACCTCGACGATGGCCAGCGTGCCATAGAGCAGCGTGAAGCCCGCGATCGTGGTCCATAGCTGCGCCACGCTCAGGTCCGACGCGGCCAGGAAGGTGGGCAGCACGCCTTCGATCGCCCAGGGCTGGCGCCCGATCTCCGCCAGGATCCAGCCCAGCTCGGCCGCGATCCACGGCAGCGGGATGATCAGCAGCGCGATCCGCAGGAACCAGCGCCGCCCGAACTGCCGCCGGGTCGCGAAATAGAAGGCGGCGGCGAAGAAGGCGACGAAGAAGAAACCCAGCCCCGCCATCGCGCGGAAGACCCAGAACATCGCCGGCACGTTGGGCACGGTGCTCCACGCCGCCTTGTCCACCGCCGCGGCATCGGCCTTGCGCGGATCGGCGACGAAGCGCTTGAGCAGCAGCGCATAGCCCAGGTTCGCCTTGTTCTCCTCGAACGCGGCGCGCGCGGCGGGATTGCCCGCGTCGGTCTTCAGCGTCTCCACCGCGTCATAGGCGATGATGCCGCTGCCGATCTTCACCTTCGCCTGATCGACCAGTTCCGTAATGCCGGTCACCTCGCCGGTCAGGCTGCGCGTGGCGATCAGGCCCAGGACATAGGGGACCTTGACCTCATAATGGGTCTCGCGATCCACGTTGCTGGGAATGCCGAAGGCGGCGAAGCCGGCCGGGGCGGGCTCCGTGTGCCACATCGCCTCGATCGCGGCGAGCTTCATCTTCTGGTTGTCGGTCAGCGCATAGCCGCTCTCGTCGCCCAGCACGACGACCGACAGCGAGGAGGCGAGGCCGAACGCCGCCGCCACCGTGAACGAACGGCGCGCCAGCGGCATCCACTTGCCCTTCAGCAGGAACCAGGCCGACACGCCCAGCACGAACACCGAAGCGGTGACATAGCCGGCGCTGACCGTGTGGACGAACTTTGCCTGCGCAACCGGGTTGAACAGCACGGCGCCGAAATCGGCGACCTCCATGCGCATCGTTTCCGGATTGAACACGGCGCCCGCGGGATGCTGCATCCAGCCGTTGGCGATCAGGATCCACAGCGCCGACAGGTTCGATCCCAGCGCCACCATGAAGGTGACGAACAGGTGCGCCTGCTTCGACATCTTGTCCCAGCCGAAGAACATCAGCCCGACGAAGGTGGCCTCGAGGAAGAAGGCCATCAGCCCCTCGATCGCCAGCGGGGCGCCGAAAATGTCGCCCACATAATGCGAATAATAGGCCCAGTTGGTGCCGAACTGGAACTCCATGGTGATGCCGGTGGCGACGCCCAGCACGAAATTGATCCCGAACAGCTTGGCCCAGAAGCGCGTCACCTGCCGCCACACCGGGCGGTTGGTCATCACATAGAGGCTCTCCATGATGACCAGCAGGAACGACAGGCCGAGCGTGAGCGGCACGAACAGGAAGTGATAGAGCGCGGTTAGCGCGAACTGGAGCCGCGACAGCTCAATGACGGCCATATCCATCGCGAAGGTCCTTCTCTAAGGCTCTGCCTTCCCTTCACCGAGGGGAGGATAGTTCGTAGTTTCGCATCTATGCAGATAACGGTGAAAACGAAAGCCGATTCTTCGCCCGGGCGGACCTCTCCTGCGCCGTCGCTATGGTGGATTCTCGACGGTCCGGCTGCGGCCGTGTTTGCCGCGGCACTGGCGCTTTCGCTCCATATGCTGCTGATCGGAAATACGTATTGGGCCGTAGCCTGCGCAGCGGGGATGGCGGCGGCGGCGCTGGCGCGCGCGCTGATCCAGGCGCAGGCCGAGGCCGCTGGGATCGCGGCCGCCGATGCGGCGAAGCGCGGGGTGCGCGCCGCGCTGTTCCCCCATCTGCTACGTTCGCGCGCGCAGGAACGGCGGATGCTGGGCGAGGAGCTGGCGAGCGCGGTGGACCAGGTTTCCGCGCTGACCGGCTATCACGGCCGCTTCGTGCCGCTGCGCCGCGCGGCGGCGGTCACCCCGCTGCTGATCGCCGCGCTGGTCGCGCTGGCCAGCCCGGTTTCGGCGGCGATCCTGGTCGCGACGCTGATCCCCTTCGCGATCGGCATGGCGCTGGCGGGCGGCGCGGCGCGGCGGGCGGCGGACGCGCAGGTGGCGGCGCTGTCGCGGCTGTCGGGGCTGTTCGTCGATCGCATCCGCGCGCTGCCCGTGATCCTGGCGTTCGGCGCCGAGGACCGGGTGACCCGCCAGCTAGACACCGCCGTTCAGGGCGTGGCGGACCGCACCTATGCGGTGTTGCGCATCGCCTTCCTCTCCTCGGGCACGCTCGAATTCTTCTCGGCGATATCGGTGGCGCTGGTCGCGGTCTATTGCGGGTTCGCCCTGCTGGGGCTGCTGCCCTTTCCGGTGCCCGAGACGCTGGACCTGCCGCGCGCCTTCTTCGCGCTGGCGCTGGCGCCCGAATTCTATCTGCCGCTGCGCCGGCTGGCCGCCGCCTATCACGAGAAGCAGCTTGGCGAGGCGGCGGCGGCGGCGATCGCGGAGCGCAGCGGCGCTGCGGCGCCCGAACCCGCGCAAACCGCCGTTCCGCCTGCCGCTTCGCTGTCGGTCGAGGCGGCGGTGATCGATTATGGCGGCGGCCGATCGGTCGGCCCGTTCGAACTGGCGGTGCGCCCCGGCGAGCTGGTGGCGCTGACCGGCGCCACGGGCAGCGGCAAGACGTCGCTGCTGCACATGATCATCGGGCTGGCGCCGCTCGCTTCGGGCACGCTGCGCCTGGGGGACGCACCGGTCCGGCCGGGTGCTGTCAACGACGCGATCGGATGGGCAGGCCAGCATGCCGCGCTGCTGCCCGGCACGATCGCCCGGAACATCGCGCTGGCCGATCCCGCCGCCAGCCAGGACGCGATCGCCGCCGCCGCCGAGCGGGTGGGTCTCGGTCCGCTGCTGGCGGCGCGCGGCGACGGGCTGGACACCTGGATCGATCCGCGCGGATCGGGCCTTTCGGGCGGCGAGCGGCGGCGGATCGCGCTGGCGCGTGCCGTGCTGAGCGGCCGCCCGCTGCTGCTGCTCGACGAGCCGACGGCCGATCTGGATCCGGCAACCGCCGCCGCGATCGTGGCGCTGCTGACCGGCCTGGCGCGCGAGCATGGCGTGCTGGCGGCGACGCACGATCCGGCGCTGATCGCGGCGGCGACGCGCACGGTGGCGATCGCATGAGCCCGCCGCTGCTTCCCGAAGCGCTCGCCGCCTGCGCCGCCCCCTGGCGCGGCACCCGGCGGCTGGCGGTTGCCGCCGGGCTGACCGTGGGGTTCGCGAGCGTGGGGCTGCTGGCCATATCGGGCTGGTTCCTGACCGCGGCGGCGATCGCGGGCGGCACGGGGCCGGCCGCGGCGCGCGCGTTCAACTATCTGGTGCCCAGCGCGATGATCCGCCTGCTGGCGATCCTGCGCACCGCCGCGCGCTATTTCGAACGGCTGCTGAGCCATCGCGCGGCGCTTTCCACGCTGGCTTCGGTACGCACGCTGTTGTTCGCGCGCGCCGCGGCGGCCGAGGGGCGGGGCACGCTGCGGCTCTCGGGCGGGGAGGCGGCGGCGCTGCTGGGGCAGGATGTCGACCAGCTTGAGGACCGGCTGGTGCGCGGCCCGGCGCTGGCGGGGGCGCTGGCCGGGGGAGGCACCGCGATCGGGCTGGCGGCATTGGCGGGGCCATTTCCCGCGCTGGCGGTTGCGGTGTGCCTGGGCGGCGCGGCCTGGATCACGCGCCGTGCCGCCCGGCGCATGCTGCCCGCCCGCGCAGAGGCTGCTGCGGCGGCGCTGACCGGCCTGAAAATAGCATTGACCGAATATGCCGCGGCGGCGGGCGAGATCGCCGTCTATCGCCTGACCGGCCAGGTCTCGGCCGAGCTGGAGCGGCTGGCCGAACGCCACGACCGCGCGCTGCGCGACCTTGCCGTGGCGGAGGCCGCCATCGGCGCGGCGATCCCGGCCGCGGCGGGGCTGGCCAGCGCGCTGGCGATCGCGACGGCGGGCGGCGGCCCGGCGATGGCCGCGATGGCGGCGCTGGCCGCGGCGGCGAGCGGCGAGGCGGTGGCCGCGCTGGCCCGTGCGGAGATTCGCGCGCCTTCGATCGATTCGGCCGCGCGGCGGCTGGAGGCGCTGGCGGGCGAGCCCGATGCCGCACCGCCGCCGCCGGCGCCCGCCCGCCCGGTGCTCACGATCGACGCGGGCAATGGCGCGGAGCGGATCGCGCCGGGCGGGCGCGTGGCGATCCTGGGCGCATCGGGCAGCGGCAAGACCCGGCTGATCGAGACGCTGGCGGGCCTCCGCCGGGACGCCCCCCAACGGCTCGCGCTGGGCGGGGAGGAGACCCCTGCCGCCGCGCTGGGCCTGGCCGTGCTGCGCCAATGCTTCGCGCTGGTGCCGCAGGAACCGATGCTGATCGCGGGCACCGTTCTCGACAACCTGCGCATCGCACGGCCGGGGATCGCCGAGCCCGAAATCTGGGAGGCGCTGGCCGCCGCCTGCATCGATGCCGAGATACGCGCGCTGCCCGGCGGGCTGGACCAGTGGATCGGCGAGGGCGGCACCCAGCTATCGGGCGGTCAGCGCAAGCGGCTGGCGCTGGCGCGCGGGCTGCTGGCGGGGCGGCCGTGGCTGCTGCTCGACGAGCCGAGCGAGGGGCTGGACGCGGCGACCGAGGCGCGGCTGGTGGCCGCGCTGAAGGCGTGGCTCGATCGCACCGGGCAGGGACTGGTGCTGGCCAGCCACCGTCCCGCGCCGCTTGCGCTTTGCGATCATATGGTCCGGCTTTAGGACCGCGCCCTATCGCGCCAGCGCGGGAAACGCCGCGCGGAATGCCGCGATCTTCGGATGGTCCCAGCGGACGATATAGGGGTGGCTGGGGTGGCGCCGCGCGAAATCCTGATGATATCCCTCGGCCGGATAGAATGGCCCCTGCTCGATCCGCGTGACGATCGGGCGGGGATAGGCGCGCGCCGCGCCGAGCTGGGCGATATAGGCGGCGGCCACGGCGCGCTGCGCGGGATCGCGCGGAAAGATCGCCGAACGATAGCTCGGCCCCTTGTCCGGCCCCTGATAGTTTAGCTGCGTCGGATCGTGCGCGACCGCGAAGAAGATGCGCAACAGCGTGCCATAGCTGACCACCGCGGGATCATAGACGATGCGGATCGCCTCCGCATGGCGCGTGCGCTCGGTCGATACCTGGTCATAGGTCGCGGTCTCGCGCGTGCCGCCGGCATAGCCGCTGGTGACCGAACGGACGCCCTTCACGCCCTCGAACACCGCCTCCATGCCCCAGAAGCAGCCGCCGGCCAGCACCGCCACCTGCGGCCCGCGCACGCCCTGCACGTCCTTCGCCGGGGCGGGAATGCGCACCGCGCCGCCGGGCGCCGCAGGCGGACCGGCACCGGCATCCGAACAGGCCGAAACCATGGCGAGCGCCACCGCACCCGCCAGCACAGCCGTCATCCGTTTCGCCATCGTCCGCTCCTCATCGCGCCGGGGGATGCTTTCCCCCCGGATACGCCGGGCGCGGCCGCGCGGTTACATCGGCCCGCTCAGCGCAGCGCCGCGCACGCCGTCTGGATCCGCTCGCAGGCGATGCGCAGCAACTCGTCCGACGTGGCATAGCTGATCCGCATCGCGGGCGAGAGCCCGAACGCCGCGCCATGCACCGCCGCCACCTGCGCCTCGTCGAGCAGATAGCCGACCATGTCCTCGTCGGTGGCGATCACCTTGCCCTTGGGCGTGGTCTTGCCGATCAGGCCGGCGAACTCGGGATAGACGTAGAAGGCGCCTTCGGGGCGCGGGCAGCTCATCCCGTTGATCTGGTTGAGCATCGAGACGACCAGATCGCGCCGCGCCTGGAACGCCTTCACCCAATCCTTCAGGAACGACTGGTCGCCGGTCAGCGCCGCGACCGAGGCCGCCTGGCTGATCGAGCAGGGGTTCGACGTCGACTGCGACTGGAGCTTGGCCATCGCCTTGATCAGCCACTGCGCGCCGCCCGCGAAGCCGATGCGCCAGCCGGTCATCGAATAGGCCTTGGACACGCCGTTGCAGGTCAGCGTGCGATCGTAGAGCGTGGGGCAGACCTGGGCGATCGTCGCGAATTCGAAGCCGTCGTAGAGCAGGTGCTCATACATGTCGTCGGCGAAGATCCACACGTGCGGATGCCGTTCCAGCACCTCGCCCAGCGCCTTCAGCTCGGCGGCAGAATAGGCGGCGCCGGTGGGGTTCGACGGCGAGTTGAGGATCAGCCACTTGGTCCGGGGCGTGATCGCCGCCTCAAGCTGGGCGGGGAGCAGCTTGTAGCTCTGCTCCGGCCCCGCCGCGACGAACACCGGGGTGCCGCCCGCGAACTGCACCACGTCGGGATAGCTCACCCAATAGGGGGCGGGGATGATCACCTCGTCGCCCGCGTCGATCGTGGCGACCATCGCGTTGAACAGCGTGTGCTTTCCGCCCGAGTTCACGCTGATCTGGGCCGGCGTATAGTCCAGCCCGTTGTCGCGCTTGAACTTGGCGGCGATCGCCTCCTTCAGCTCGGCGGTGCCGTCGACATTGGTGTATTTGGTCTTGCCCGCGTGGATCGCGGCGATCGCGGCTTCCTTGATGAAGTCGGGCGTGTCGAAATCGGGCTCGCCCACGCCCAGGCTGATCACGTTGATGCCCTGGCGCTGCAGCTCGAGCGTACGCGAGGTCATCGCAAGCGTGGCGGAGGGCTGGATGCGGTTGAGCGCGGCGGAAGGTTGCATCGTGATAGGCGCCTGATCTGGAGGAGCGGCCCTGCGGCCGCGCGCGCCTATACCGCCGCCCTCTCCGTTTCCGCAACCGTAACAGCCGCAACCAATCCGCGCAGCGCGTTGCCCAGCCAGAAGCCGCCCGCAAGATCGCCGGGGACCAGATCGCCCTCCACCGCGCGCCCGCTTTCCAGCAGCTCCGCACGCAGCACGCCGGGCAGCAATCCGCGTGCGAGCGGCGGCGTGACGAGAACCCCCTCGCGCTCCACGAAGAGGCTGGTGAAGCTGCCCTCGGTCAGGAAGCCTTCCGCGTCCACGAACACCACCTCGTCCGCGCCGCCCGCCCCGCGCGCGGCGTCATAGAAGCCGCGGCGGCTGGTCTTGTGGCGCAGGCGGAAATCCGATGCCGCCACCGGCAGCGGCGCGATCGCGGCGCGCATCGGCCCGGCGCGGCGCGGCGGCATCGGCGCGATGCCGATGGCGATCGCCCCCGAAGCCGCGAGCAACAGCCGGATGCGCGCGGGCGCGTGCAGCCGGAAGGTCGCCGCCTGAAGCTCGTTGCGCACCATGTGGCGATCGAACGAGAAGCCGAAGGCATCCGCGCTCGCCTTCATCCGCGCCAGGTGGCGGTCGAGCAGCACGATCCCCTGTTCGGGCTCGAACCCCATGGTCTCGATCAGGTCGAACGGCTTTTCGCCGGCGGTCAGGAACGCGCCCTTGGCCAGGCATTCGTCCCATTCCTCTTCCGCGCGCGAATCGGCCACCAGCCCGGACCCCAATCCCATCGATGCGCGCCCCGCCGGATCGATCGCCAGCGTGCGGATCGCGACGTTGAACAGCGCGTCGCCGTTCGCGTCCAGCCGCCCGATCGCGCCGGTGTAGACGCCGCGGGGCGCCCGCTCCACCTCCTCGATGATCTGCATCGCCCGCACCTTGGGCGCGCCCGTCACCGATCCGCAGGGGAACAGCACCGCCAGCGCGTCGGCGGCGCCCACGCCCTCCGCCAGATCGGCGGTGATGGTGGAGATCATCTGGTGGACGGTGGGATATTGTTCCACGTGAAAGAGCCGCGGCACCGCCACCGAACCCGCGCGCGCCACCCGGCTGAGGTCGTTGCGCATCAGATCGACGATCATCAGATTCTCGGCCCGCTGCTTGGGATCCTCGCGCAGCGCCAGCGCCGCGCGCGCGTCCGCCGCCGGATCGTCCAGGCGCACGGCGGTGCCCTTCATCGGCTCGGCGGTGATCCGGCTGCCGTCCATGCGGAAGAACAGCTCAGGCGAGAAGGAGAGCAGCCAGCGCTCGCCGGTATGGACCAGCGCGCCATAGCCCGCCGCCGCCCGGCCGCGCACCAGCGCATAGAGCGCGGCGGGATCGCCCGCCCAGCGCACGTCGGACTGGAAGGTCAGGTTGGCCTGATAGATGTCGCCGGCCGCGATATATTCGGCCACGCGCGCCAGGCGGGCGAAATACTCCCGCCGCGCGATGCGGGGTTCGGGCGCCCCTGCCCAGGCGCCTGCGGGATCGGGCAGCAGCGCCGCCGCGTCCGCCACCGGCGCATATTCCTCGAACAGGCCGAACCACAGCCGCGGCCCCGCTTCGGCGGCGGGCGCCGCCCAGGCGCGCGGTTCCAGCGTCTCGGCGCCTTCATAGGACAGGAAGCCCGCGGCATGCAGCCCCGCCGCCTGCGCCTCGCGCAGCCGCGCCAGCCCCGCGGCGACATCGCCGGTCACGATCTCCACCGGCCGCGCATAGAGGCGCGCACCGCCGCCGGGGCGGGCATCGTCGAGCAGCACGAACGGGGCGTCGGGAAGGCGGACCACGGCCCGGGCATGCCGTCCCCGTGCCGCCGGGGCAAGCCCATGTTGGCGCGCGATGTTGCCGCGGCGGCGCCGTCCGCCTATCCCGGCGGCGATGTCCCAGCCCCCCCTGCGCGCGGCGATCGTGCCGGTAACGCCGCTCCAGCAGAACTGCACGCTGTTGTGGTGTACCGAAACCATGCGCGGCGCCTTCGTCGATCCCGGCGGCGACCTGGATCGCCTGCGCGCCGCCGCCAAGCAGCATGGCGTGACGATCGAGAAGATCCTGGTGACCCATGGCCATATCGATCATTGCGGCGCGGCGGGCGAATTCGCGCGCGAACTGGGCGTCCCCATCGAAGGGCCGCATGAGGCGGATCGGTTCTGGATATCGCGCCTGGACGAGGACGGCCGCCGCTATGGCGTGCGCGGCACCCCGTTCGAGCCCGATCGCTGGCTGGTGGACGGCGACACGGTGACCGTCGGCAATCTGACGCTGAACGTCTATCACTGCCCCGGCCACACGCCGGGCCATGTCGTGTTCCACCATCCCGAATCGAAGCTGGCGATCGTCGGCGACGTGCTGTTCCAGGGATCGATCGGCCGCACCGATTTCCCGCTGGGCAATCACCAGGACCTGATCGATTCGATCACGCAGAAGCTGTGGCCGCTGGGCGGCGACACCGTGTTCGTCCCCGGCCACAACCAGCCGAGCACCTTTGCGCACGAACGGCAGAACAATCCCTTCGTCGCCGATTCGGTGCTGGCCCGCGGCGGCTGAACCGCCTCAGAACGCCAGCCAGGGGATCGCCAGCGCGGTGAACGCCAGGCCCAGCATCACCAGCATGGTGCCCGCGATCCCCCATTGGCGGCCCGGCATCCAGCCGTCCATGCCGATGCCGTGGAGCACGCGCGATACCAGGAACACCCCGGCCACGCCCCACAGCCACGCCGGGCTGCCCAGCGCCAGTTCGATCAGGGCCAGCAGGATCAGCACGATCGGGGCGTATTCGATGAAGTTCGCCTGCGCGCGCATGCACGCCTCCAGCCGGTCGTTGCCGCCGGCGCCGATCGAGATTCGCTCCTTTATGCGGATGCGGCCGATTCGCATGCTGAGCCACATGTTGATCAGCGCGGCGAAGCCCGCGGTGGCCAGCGTTACGGGCAATATCGTCATCGTCCCCCCTCCAACTCTATAAGGGGTTGGTGGCACGCCCCGCGCGCCCTTGCAACGCGGCACGAAATCGCTATAGGCGCTCGCTCGCTTCGTGACCTGTCCGCTGGTCCGGTGAGCGGCCGGATACGGCGTCGCTTGCCCGGGCCGCAACGCGGGCATATCGCGACCGTGGTTTTCTGTTGTTGTCGAAGAAGGTGCCGAAATGGCCGTCCCCAAGAGAAAGACCTCGCCCTCGCGGCGTGGCATGCGCCGGGCGCACGACGCGCTCAAGGTCGAGGCGTTCCAGGAGTGCCCGAACTGCGGCGAGCTGAAGCGCCCGCACGTGCTGTGCTCCGCCTGCGGCCATTACAACGGCCGTGAGGTCGTGTCGGTCGAAGGCTGATCGCCACGGCGCAACGGGGGCTTAGCGGCATGACCAACCTCTCGCGGATCGCCGTCGATGCGATGGGCGGCGACGAGGGGGTTGCCGTGATGCTCGCCGGGGTCGCCGCCGCGCGCCGCCGGTTCGAGGGGATGCAATTCTACCTCGTCGGCGATGAGGCGCGGATTCGCGAAGGGCTGAAGAGCCATCCGAACCTGACTGCGGCTTCGGAGATCGTCCACGCGCCCGACGTGATCAGCGCGGACGACAAGCCCAGCCAGGCGATTCGCCGCGCCAAGACCACGTCGATGGGAATCGCCATCGATCTGGTGAAGCAGGGCAAGGCCGGCGCCGCCATATCCTCGGGCAACACCGGCGCGCTGATGGCGATGGCCAAGCTGTCGCTGCGCACCATGCCGGGCATCGATCGCCCCGCGCTGGCCGCGCTTATGCCCAGCCTGGGCGACAACGACACGGTGATGCTCGATCTGGGCGCCAACACCGAATGCGACGCCCGCAACCTCGTCCAGTTCGCGGTGATGGGCGCGGCCTATGCGCGCACCGCGCTCGACCTGGAAAGCCCGCGCGTCGCGCTGCTCAACATCGGCACCGAAGAGCTGAAGGGCACCGAGAGCATCCGCGATGCCGCCACCGCGCTGCGCGCCGCGACGCATCTGCCGCTGACCTTCACCGGCTTCATCGAGGGCAACCGCCTGTCGCGCGGCGACGTGGACGTGATCGTCTGCGACGGCTTCTCGGGCAATATCGCGCTGAAGAGCGTCGAGGGCACCGCGCGATTCGTCGCCGATCTGCTGCGCCGCGCCTTCCAGAGCTCGATCCGGTCCAAGATCGGCTTCCTGATCTCGCGGCCGGCCACCGAGCTGCTCAAGCACCATCTGGACCCAAACAATCACAATGGCGCCGTCTTCCTGGGCCTCAACGGCCTGGTGGTGAAGAGCCACGGCGGCGCGAACGAGGTGGGCGTGGCCACCGCGATCGGCTTCGCCGCCAAGCTGGTGCGCGAGGATCTGATGCGGCGCATCGCCGAGGATCTGGGAAACTTCGAAGCGAAGGCTGCGTGACACGCTGATGGCTGTGCGTTCGGTAATCCTCGGCACCGGTTCCGCCCTGCCGCCCCACCGCGTCTCCAACGCCGAGCTGGCGGAGAAGGTCGACACCAGCGACGATTGGATCGTCGAGCGGACCGGCATCCGTTTCCGCCACATCGCGGGCGAGGGGGAAACCACCGGCACGCTGGCCGCCGATGCCGCGCGCGCCGCGCTGGCCGCCGCGGGGCGGGAAGCGAAGGATATCGACCTGATCGTGCTCGCCACCGCGACGCCCGACCAGACCTTTCCCGCCACCGCGACGCGCGTTCAGGCGGCGCTGGGCATCAACGATTGCGTGGCCTTCGATGTCGCGGCGGTCTGCTCGGGCTTTCTCTATGCGTTGCAGGTCGCCGATTCGATGATCCGCGCCGGCGCGCATCGCCGCGCGATCGTGATCGGGGCAGAAACGTTCAGCCGCATCCTCGATTGGGAGGATCGCGCCACCTGCGTGCTGTTCGGCGACGGCGCGGGCGCGGTGGTGCTGGAGGCGCAGGAGAGCGCGGGGCCGCAGGGCCGCGGCATCCTGGCCGCGCGGCTCCATGCCGACGGGCGGCACAACGGCCTGCTCTATGTCGATGGCGGCCCTTCGACCACGGGCACCGTGGGCAAGGTGCGGATGAAGGGTTCGGAAGTGTTCCGCCACGCCGTGGTCAACCTGGCGGGGGTGATGGGCGAGGCGCTGGACGCCGCGGGGCTGACCCCGGCCGACGTCGATTGGGTGGTGCCGCACCAGGCCAACAAGCGCATCCTGGACGCAACAGCGCGCAAGCTGGGGCTGGCGCCGGAGAAGGTGATCGTCACCGTCGACCAGCATGCCAACACCTCCGCCGCATCGGTTCCGCTGGCGCTCGATACCGCGGTGAAGGATGGCCGAATCAAGCCCGGCGACCTGCTGGTGCTGGAGGCGATGGGCGGCGGATTCACCTGGGGCGCGGCGGTCGTCCGCTTCTGATCGTCCGGTTCGCGGGGCATTGTTACAGTTCGGAAATGTTCTGGTTTGCGCCGCAGTCACAATCTGTTAGGCTGAGTCGACCGGATTTTTGGGGGAGAGCTGCATGATGGCCGAGGCGGGCACGCTTACCAGGGCAGACCTGGCGGAAAAGCTGCACACCGAGGTCGGGTTGTCGCGTGCCGATGCCGCGCGGCTGGTGGAGCAGATCCTGGGCCATATGTGCGACGCGCTGGCCGAGGGCGAGAATGTGAAGATCTCCGGCTTCGGCAGCTTCATCCTGCGCGACAAGGGCGAGCGCGTCGGCCGCAATCCCAAGACGGGTATCGAAGTGCCGATCGCGCCGCGCCGCGTGCTGACCTTCCGGGCCAGCCAGATGATGCGCGACCGTATCGTGGCGGCGGGGTGATTTAGGTCATGCCGGAGAAGGCGGCTGGCGCCCTCCGGACGATAGGCGAACTCGCCCAGGAGATTGGGCGCCCCCAGCATATCCTGCGCTATTGGGAGACGCGCTTCCCGCAGCTCCGGCCGCTCACGCGCGCGGGCAATCGCCGCTATTACCGGCCGGAGGACGTCGCGCTGGTCCGGCGCATCCACCAGTTGCTGTCGCAGGAAGGTTATACGATCCGCGGCGTGCAGCGGCTGCTGGCTGCCGAGCGCGGCGGCAAGGCGGCGCGCGCCGCCGCGCCTGCCCCTGCCCCGGCCCCCGCGAGCGATCCGGCAGCGCTGAAAGCGATCCGCGACTCGCTGGACCAGGCGTTGAAAGACGATTCGGCCGGCGATTAGGGTCTGTCCGCCTTTGGCGGAATCGGCGCCGGCCCGCTCCCGGCCCTATCCCCGGTCCGGCCCCAGGCTGGGGTCCAGGTCGCGCGGGCGGACGAAGCGGATCAGCTCGGCCGTGGCAGGCGCGGCATCCTCCCATCGCGCCACGTCGAACCGCAGCTCGGCCAGGCTGGCGGTGGGGAATTTCTCCTCCACATTCTCCACCAGCGGGCCATCCTGGGCGAGCAGCAGCACCAGATCCTCAAGCCCCGGATTGTGGCCGACCAGCAGCGCGCTGCCGGCCCCCTCGGGCAGCTCGCGCACGATATCGAGCAGCGTCGCGGCCGATGCCAGATAGAGCCGCTGGTCCCATGCCGGGGCCAGCGCGCCGCCATACCCCGCCTCGATCTGCTCCAGCGTCTGCACCACGCGCGCCGCGGGGGAAGCGGCGACATGATCGAATTCCAGATCCAGCGCGCGCATGTGGCGGCCAATCGCCTGGGCGGCGCGCTGGCCCTTGGGGTTCAGCGGCCGATCGAAATCGCGGGCGACCGGATCGTCCCATCCCGATTTGGCGTGGCGCAGCAGCGTGAGCGTCTTCATCCCGATCCCCGGACTCCGGCGGGGGCCTCTTGCCGCAGAGATGTGTCCAAGGAAAGTCGTATACGCGCCACCGCCTCGTCCAGCGGCACGCGCGATACCGGGGTTCCCGCTGGAAAGGCGCTGAGCAGGCGGCTGGGGCACGCGGCGGAGAGCAGCACGAAGGCGCCGCGATCGCCCGCGCGGCGGATCAGCCGGCCGAACGCCTGCGCCATCCGCGCGCGCACGATCCGGTCGTCATAGGCGCCGCCGCCGCCCGCCAGCCGCCGCGCGGCATGGAGTACGCCCGGCTTGGGCCAGGGCACGCCCTCCATCACCACCAGCCGCAGCGAATCGCCCGGCACGTCCACTCCGTCACGCAGCGCATCGGTGCCCAGAAGCGATGCGCGCGGATCGTCGCGGAAGATATCGACCAGCGTGCCCGTGTCGATCGGATCGACATGCTGCGCATAGAGCGGCAGCCCTTCGCGTGCGAGCCGGTCGGCCACGCGCGCATGCACCGACCGGAGCCGCCGGATCGCGGTGAACAGCCCCAGCGTGCCGCCGCCCGCCGCCACGATCAGCCGCGCATAGGCGTTGGCCAGCGCCGCCAGGTCGCCGCGCTTGACGTCGGTGACGATGATCACTTCCGAATTGGCGGCATAATCGAACGGGCTCGGCGCCTCGAAACGCATGGCGGGGAGCGGCAGGTGCGCCGCGCCGGTGCGCGCTTCCGCCACCTCCCAGTCGCCCCCCGCGCGCAGCGTGGCGGAGGTGACGAGCGCGCCATGCGCGGGCTTCAGCACCACATCGGCCAGCGGCCGCGAGGGATCGAGCCAGTGGCGGTGCAGCCCCACGTCATATTCGCGCCCCTCGACGCGATCGACCGCCAGCCAGTCCACGAACTTGGGATCGGCCGGTCCGCCGATCCGCGCGATCAGCGACAGCCAGGCCCCCACCGTGTCCGCCCGCCAGCCGAGCGAGGCGATCGCCCCCTCGATCCGCGCGCGCGCCGGCCCGTCCATCCAGTCCGGGCCGTCGGTGAGCAGCGCCTCCAGCCGCCGCCCCAGCACGATCATCGGCCGCAGCAGCGCATCGAGCGCCTCACCGGCAGGGCCGGCCGCCTCCACCAGCGCGGCATCGGGCTCGGCCAGCTCGGTCTCCAGGCCGTATCCCGCATCCTCGCCCTCGTCGCGGGCATAGACCAGCCCGCGCACCGCCGCGAGCAGCGCCTCGACCGGGCCGAAGGGCTGGCCCTCCGCCAGCCGCTGGAGCCATTGATCGGACGGAAGCTGGCGCGCCGCGGCCACTGCCGCCGCGATCGCCTCGCCCCCTTCGGCGTCATAGCTGGCGACATCGGAAAGCCGCGCCGCCAGCCCGCGGCGGCGCCCCCGGCTGGTGCCTTCCGGCCCGGTGATCCAGCGGCGGATCTCGATCGCCTCCTGCCCCGTCAGCGCCGCGGCGAAGATCGCGTCGGCGGCATCGAACAGGTGATGCCCTTCGTCGAACACATAGCGCGCGGGGCGGCTGTTAGCCTCACGCCCGCGCGCGGCGTTGACCATCACCAGCGCGTGATTGGCGATGACGATGTCGGCGTCGGCGCTGGCCCGCGACGCGCGCTCGATGAAGCATTTCCGGTAATGCGGGCAACCGGCGTAGATGCATTCGCCCCGCCGGTCGGTCAGCGCGGTCGATCCGTTGCGGCGGAACAGCACGGGCAGCCAGCCGGGCAGATCGCCGCCCACCATGTCGCCGTCCGCCGTATAGGCCGCCCAGCGCGCGGCGAGCTGCGCCAGCACGGCGGCGCGCCCCGCGAAGCCGCCTTGCAGCGCGTCCTCCAGGTTGAGCAGGCAGACGTAATTCTCGCGCCCCTTGCGCGTCACGATCCGGCGCTTGCGCTGCTCGGGATCGGGAAACAGCCGCTCGCTTTCCTGCGAAAGCTGGCGCTGGAGCGCCTTGGTGAAGGTGGAGATCCAGACGGCACCCCCCGCCTCCGCCGCCCAGAGCGAGGCGGGCGCCAGATAGCCCAGTGTCTTGCCGATCCCCGTCCCCGCCTCCGCCAGCACCAGATTGGGCGCATCGCGCATCCGCCGCGGCTCGAATGCGGCGGCGGCGGCCTGGGCATAGGCGCGCTGCCCCTCGCGCCGCTCCGCCCCCGCGCCGGTGAGCGAATCGAGCCGGGCGGCGACCTGGTCCTCGCCCAGCGTCACGGTGCGCGGGGCGGGGCGGGGCGCGCGCTCCTCCCACTCGGGCAGCTTCGAGAACAGCCAGCGTTCGGCCTGTTCCGGCCGCCCCAGCCGCTGGCTGACCGCCGCCGCCCAGGGCCAGCGCAGCCGCGCGAGCGACTGGGCGGCGTTCCACGCGCCCTCGCGCTCCGGCCATGGCCCCTCGGCCATCGCCAGCAGCGCTTCTGCCGCGCGGCGCAGGAAGGGCGCGATTTCGGCGTCGCTCGCCGGCGGATCGATCCCCGCCGCGCGCGCCAGCCCCCGGGGCGTCGGCACCATGAAGCGCGCGGGGCGCAGGAACGCCCACAGCTCCAGCACGTCCAGCCCCGAAAGCTCCGGATGCCCCAGCCGCTGGCCCACCAGCGGCGCGTTGAGCAGGATCACGGGCGTGTCCGCCGCGATGCGGATCGCCTCCCCCCGCCCGATCGCGCGGCAATCGCCGCCGGGCGTGGCGATCCAGGTGCCCGAATGGCTGGCGTGGAGCGCGGGATAGGGGAGCGTGGTCACGGCGCCACGATAGGCGGCTGGGAACGAAAGGAAAACGAAATCCGCCCGCCCGCCCGGCACTGGCCCTCCCCGCCCCGCTCGGCTAGAGGCGCCGCACCATGATCGACAAGGACACCCTGCGCGCAGCCGCGCTCGCTTCGAAGGCCTGGCCCTATGAAGAGGCGCGCAAGCTGCTGAAACGCTATCCCGCCATCGAGCAGGGCGGCGCGCCGGAAAAGGGCTATGTCCTGTTCGAAACCGGCTACGGCCCCTCGGGCCTGCCGCATATCGGCACGTTCAACGAAGTGCTGCGCACCACCATGGTGCGCCGCGCGTTCGAGGCATTGAGCGACGTCCCCACCCGGCTGATCGCGTTCAGCGACGACATGGACGGGCTGCGCAAGGTGCCGGACAATGTACCGAACAAGGAGATGCTGGCCGCCAACCTGGGCAAGCCGCTCACCCGCGTGCCCGATCCCTTCGGCAAATATGAGAGCTTCGCGCATCACAACAACGCGATGCTGCGCGAGTTCCTCGACCGCTTCGGCTTCGAATATGAGTTCCTCTCGTCGAGCGAATGCTATGCCTCCGGCCGGTTCGACGAGACGCTGCGGGCGGTGCTGCGCAACTATCGCAAGATCATGGACATCATGCTGCCGACGCTGGGCGCCGAGCGGCAGGCGACCTATTCGCCCGTCCTGCCGGTAAGCCCCAAGAGCGGCATCGTGCTCCAGGTCCCGGTCGAGGTGATCGACGCCGAGACCGGCATGGTCGCCTTCATGGACGAGGGCGAGCGGATCGAGCAGACCATCTTCGGCGGCCATGCCAAGCTGCAGTGGAAGGTCGACTGGGCGATGCGCTGGGTGGCGCTGGGCGTCGATTACGAGATGTCGGGCAAGGACCTGATCAGCTCGGTCGAGCAAAGCTCCAAGATCACCCGCGCGCTGGGCGGCCGCCCGCCCGAGGGCTTCACCTATGAGCTGTTCCTCGACGCCAAGGGCGAGAAGATCTCCAAGACCAAGGGCAACGGCCTCTCGATCGAGGAATGGCTGACCTATGGCCCGGACGAGAGCCTGGCCTTCTACATCTATCGCGAGCCCAAGAAGGCCAAGTCGCTCCACCTGGGCCTTATCCCGCGCGCGGTGGACGATTACTGGCAGTTCCGCGCCAATTATCCGGAACAGCCCGTCGAGCAGAAGCTGGGCAACCCCGTCCACCACATCCACAACGGCGATGTGCCGGCGGAGACGCTGCCGGTCACCTTCGGCCTGCTGCTCAACCTCGTCGGCGTGATGGGCGAGGCGAGCAAGGAGCAGGTGTGGGGATATCTCCGCAACTACCTGCCCGGCGCGGACGCGGCGAGCCATCCCGAGCTGGACCGCATGATCGGCTATGCGCTCGCCTATGCCCGCGATTTCGTGGCGCCGGCGCTGAACAAGCGCGCGCCGCAGGGCGTGGAGATTGCGGCGCTGGAGCGGCTCGACGCGGTGCTGGCCGCGCTGCCCGAGGGCGCGGGCGCCGAAGAGATCCAGAACCAGGTCTATGAGATCGGCAAGGCGCAGTTCGGCGATCTGGGCGGGTTCGAGAATCTGCGCGACTGGTTCAAGGCGCTGTACGAGACGCTGCTCGGCTCCGAACAGGGGCCGCGCATGGGCAGCTTCATCGCGCTCTACGGCGTGGAGAACAGCCGCCGGCTCATTGCGGAGGCACTGGCTCGGGCAGCGCAAGGCTGAGCGTGACGGCCCCGTTCGCGGGGCCGCGCACCACCGGCACTCCGGCCGCTTCCAGCGCGGCGGCGGCGCGATCGGCACCGTCGCCCGCACCACCGACTGACACCGCCAGCCCGCGCCGCCGCGCCGCCCAGGCGGCGTCGGCGATCCGGTCCGGCGCCGGATCGCCCGCGGAGTCGAAGCTCAGCGCGCCGATGGTCGCCAGCGGGGGTACAAGCGCGATCGTCCAGCCCTCCGGCGCACCCGCGGCGGCGCGCTCCTCCAGCGCGCGATAGGTACCGATGGTGGCGCCAGGCAGCGGCTGGGCGTTGACGGTCGCCTGCCGGTGGCCGCCATCCACGGTGACCGCATCGGCCGATACGCCCGCCGCCACCGCCAGCCGCTCGATCAGGCGCGCCTCCTCCTCGCTGGCGTGGCTGCGCGCCTGGGAGAGTTGCACGGCTTCCGCCTGGGCCGTGGTACCGACGCGATATTGCTCCAGCCTGGCCTCCACCGGGCGCCCGAACAGGCGGGTCAGCGTGGCGCTTATGGTGCGGTCCGCGCCTGGGCGCAGCTCCGGCGTTAGCACCACCGCGCTCAGCCGGACGGGCACGCGCGCGAAATCCACCTCGAGTTGGCTCAGCCGCGCGTCACTGGAGAATTGCGCGGAAACCACCTCGCGCGCCTGGCGCGAAGCCACGCTCTCCCAGGCGATCTGGCGCAGCGACAGGCCCAGCGGCACCGCCAGCGCCAGGAACACGCCACAGGCCACCACCAGTTGCAGCATCGTATGCTGCGGCGAAAGATGCGTCGCGAACCCATAGAAGCGCGCCATCACCGCGGCGGCGAGCGCGATCGTCATCAAATTGGTGAAGAACAGCAGCAGCGATCCGCCAAACACGGTCCAGTTCGCGGTGGCCAGGCCGAACCCGACCACCGCCAGCGGCGGCATCAGCGCGGTGGCGATCGCCACGCCCACGATCGTCCCTTCGCGCCCGCGCACCATCGCATAAGCGCCCGCCAGCGCGGAAAACAGCGCGACCAGCAGGTCGAACAGGTTCGGCCGCGTGCGCGCCGCGATCTCGTCCGTCACGTTCTGGATCGGTGAGACCAGCACGATCAACGCGCAAAACAGTACCGCGATCAGCACGCCGGCAGCGAGCGCGACCGCCGCCTCGCGGATCTCGCGCCAATCGAAGGTCGCCAGGCCGAAGCCCAGGCCGATGATCGGCCCCATCAGCGGCGAGATCAGCATCGCGCCGATCACTACCGCCGGCGAGGACAGCAGCAGGCCCAGCACGGCGATTCCCGCCGACATCAGGATCATGAAGGCGAACCGGCCGTTCAGCCCGGCTTCGTCGCGCACGCGCTCCACCACCGCGACATGATCGACCGAGCGGGTGAGCTGCTGGCGCCACCAGCGCCAGGGGGAGCTACGCAGACTGGGAGCGTCAGAACCCGGCATTTCGGCTGGCCTAGGGGGTTTGCACCCGGAATTCCAGTCAATAGGGTGACGTTATGCAACAGGATACCCGGCACCGCCCTCGCGTCCGCTCCGCGCTCCGCGAATTCCTGAAGGGGGAGGCGGCGGGCGGCATCGTGCTGATGGCGGCGGCCGCGGCGGCGATGATCGCCGCCAACCTGCCGGGGCTGGCGGAGGAATATTTCCACCTCCTCCATCTGGAAACCGGCCCGGTGATCAGCCCAAAATATGGGCCGATGACCGTCCACCTGTGGATCAACGACGCCGCGATGGCGCTGTTCTTCCTGCTCGTCGGTCTGGAGATCAAGCGCGAGTTCGTCGACGGGCGGCTGGCAAGCTGGGAGCATCGCCGCCTGCCCGTGGTTGCGGCGGCGGCGGGCATGCTCTTTCCGGCGCTGGTCTATCTGGCGATCACCGCGGGAATGCCCGGGCTCACCAACGGCTGGGCGATCCCGGCCGCGACCGACATCGCCTTCGCGATCGGCGTGCTGGCGCTGCTGGGCAAGCGCGCGCCCGCATCGCTCAAGCTGTTCCTGACGACCGTGGCGATCGTGGACGATATGGGCGCGGTGGCGATCATCGCGCTGGCCTATACCGCCAGCATCAACAGCCTGGCGCTGGGGCTGGCGGCGCTGGTGATGGCCGTGATGTATGTGATGGGGCGCAGCGGGGTGACGAAGCTGTGGCCCTATCTGCTGATGGCGGCGGTGCTGTGGTACTTCGTGTTCCTCTCCGGCGTGCATGCCACGATCGCGGGCGTGGCGGCGGCGATGATGATCCCGATCCGCAAGACGCCCGGCGCGCCGGATGCGGAGGATTCGCCGCTCCACCGGCTGGAACATGCCCTGCATCCCTGGTCGGCGTTCCTGATCGTGCCGCTGTTCGGCTTCGCCAACGCGGGCGTCTCGCTCGCCGGGGTGACGCCCGCGACGCTGCTGGAGCCGCTGCCGCTGGGCATCGCGGCGGGGCTGCTGCTGGGCAAGCAGATCGGCATCTTCGGCTGTATCTGGGCGGCGGAGAAGGCCGGCTTCGCGCCGCGGCCGGGCAACGCGGGATGGGCACAGATCTATGGCGTGGCGCTGCTGGCGGGAATCGGCTTCACGATGAGCCTGTTCATCGGCGGCCTGGCCTTCCCCTATCAGCCGGAGCTGGCCGATTCGGTGAAGATCGGCGTGCTGGCGGGATCGCTGCTGTCCGCGGTCGCGGGCTTCCTGGTCCTGCGCCTCGCCGCCCGCCGCGGGGACACGAACGACGAGGCGGAGCTCGACGCGGGATAAAGCGTCGCGCCTGAACGCGCCCGGCCGCAGCTCTCAGATACCCAGCCACTCCAGCGGCAGGGGCAACACCTGTGCCGAATAGTCGACCTGCAGTACCCGGCGATGGCCCGGCAGCGCGGCCGATGCGGAGGCATGCAGGATCGGGGTGGCATAGAGCCACACGTCCCCGCGCGCGGCAAGGCAGGCCCGGGTGCCGCAGCGCGCCAAGACAGCATCGATATCCGCCTCCGCTATGCGTCCCAACCGGTGTGATCCAGGCGCGATCAGCAGCGGGGCGTTGCCGCCGTCCACCGCGTCCGGATGGATACGGATCGTGAGCATCGCTTCGATCAGCGCAAAGGGCGGCTCGACGTGCTGCATGCCCTGCTTGCGCGACCAGGGGCCGAAACCGGATACCGCCGCCCGGGCGCGCACCGCGATGGTGCGGTCCTGGTGCCAGCCGAGCGCCCAGTTGGCCGCCGCGCTCTTGTCGAACAGGATCGCACGCACCGGCCGCGCCGCCGCACCGATCCGCCCCGCCGCGATCGCCCCGAGCGCGCCCGGGCCGAGCAATTCCGCCAGCCCGGGCACCCCATGGAGCCGGATGCCCGCCTGATCCGCCGGCAGCCCGGCGGCCACGGCTTCGAGCGCGTCAAGAAAAGGGGCGGCCGCACCCGGCAGGTGCGCCGCCCCATGTTCGTGCAGGTTCACCGCGCCTCAGAGCTTTTCGGTCAGCTCCGGGACGACCTTGAACAGATCGCCGACCAGGCCGATGTCGGCGACCTGGAAGATCGGCGCGTCCTCGTCCTTGTTGATGGCGATGATGGTCTTCGAATCCTTCATCCCCGCCAGATGCTGGATCGCGCCGGAGATGCCGACCGCGATATAGACCTCCGGCGCCACGATCTTGCCGGTCTGGCCGACCTGATAGTCGTTGGGCACATAGCCCGCGTCCACCGCCGCGCGGCTGGCGCCCACCGCGGCGCCCAGCTTGTCGGCCAGCGGCTCGATGATCGCGTGGAAGTTCTCGCTGTTCTGAAGCGCGCGGCCGCCGGAGACGATCACCTTCGCGCTCGTCAGCTCGGGCCGCTCGGATTTGGCGATCTCCGCCCCGGCGAAGCTCGAGAGCCCCGCGTCGCCGGTCGAGGCCACCGCCTCCACCACGCCCGATCCGCCCTCTGCCGCCGCCTTGGCGAAGGCCGTGCCGCGCACCGTGATCACCAGCTTCGGATCGCTGGTCTGCACCGTGGCGATCGCATTGCCGGCATAGATCGGGCGCGTGAACGTGTCCGGCCCTTCCACCGACAGGATGTCGCTCAACTGCATCACGTCGAGCAGCGCGGCCACGCGCGGCGCCACGTTCTTGCCGGTCGTCGTCGCCGGGAACAGCACCGCATCGTGGCTTTCCATCAGCTTCGCCACCAGCGGCGCGACATTCTCGGCCAGCGCATGCTCAAAGGCCGCGTCGTCGGCCAGGTGGACCTTGCCCACGCCCGCGATCTTCGCCGCCGCATCGGCCACGCCAGCGCAGCCCTTGCCCGCCACCAGCAGGTGGACCTCGCCAAGCTGCGACGCGGCGGTCACCGCGGACAGCGTGGCATCCTTCACGACCTGGTTGTCGTGCTCGACCCAGACGAGCGCCTTCATGCCGCCACTCCCAGTTCCTTGAGCTTGCCGACCAGCGCGTCGACATCGGCCACCTTCACGCCCGCCGTGCGCTTGGCGGGCTCGACCACCTTCAGCGTCTTCAGCCGCGGGCTCGCGTCCACGCCGTAATCGGCCACCGTCTTCTTCAGCAGCGGCTTGGACTTCGCCTTCATGATGTTCGGCAGCGTCGCATAGCGCGGCTCGTTCAGCCGCAGGTCGGTCGTCACGATCGCCGGCAGCTTCAGGTCGACGGTCTCAAGCCCGCCGTCCACCTCGCGGGTCACCTTCACGCGATCGCCCGCGATCTCCACCGCGCTGGCGAAGGTGCCCTGCGCCCAGCCGAGCAGCGCGGCCAGCATCTGGCCGGTCTGGTTCGAATCGTCGTCGATCGCCTGCTTGCCCAGGATGATCAGCCCCGGCTGCTCCTCGGCGGCCACGGCCTTCAGCAGCTTCGCCACCGCCAGCGGCTCCACCTCTTCGTCGGTCTGGATCAGGATCGCGCGGTCCGCGCCCATCGCGCGCGCCGTCAGCAGCACGTCGCTCTCCGCCTTCGCCACGCCGATCGTCACCACCACCACCTCGGTCGCCGCGCCCTTCTCCTTCAGGCGCACCGCTTCCTCGATCGCGATCTCGTCGAACGGGTTCATGCTCATCTTGACGTTCGACAGGTCCACGCCCGTCCCGTCCGCCTTCACCCGCGGCTTCACATTGTAATCAAGCACCCGCTTGACCGGCACCAAGACCTTCATCTGCTCTCTCTCCTGTTCCGAAACGCTCCCTGGGGAGGACAGCGCTCAGGCGGCCTTCTGCACCTCGGCCACGATCTTCTTGGCGGCGTCGCCCAGATCGTTGGCGGGCACGATCGCAAGACCCGAATTGGCGAGGATGTCCTTGCCCTGCTGCACATTGGTGCCTTCCAGGCGGACGACCAGCGGAACCGACAGGTTCACTTCCTTCGCGGCGGCGACGATGCCCTCCGCGATGATGTCGCAGCGCATGATCCCGCCGAAGATGTTGACCAGGATACCCTTCACCGCCGGATCGCTCAGGATGATCTTGAACGCCGCGGTCACCTTCTCCTTGGAAGCACCACCGCCGACGTCCAGGAAGTTGGCCGGGAACATGCCGTTCAGCTTGATGATGTCCATCGTCGCCATCGCCAGGCCGGCGCCGTTGACCATGCAGCCGATGTCGCCGTCGAGCTTGATGTAGGCCAGGTCGTACTTCGACGCTTCCAGCTCCATCGGGTCTTCCTCGGTCTCGTCGCGCAGCTCCATCAGGTCCTTGTGACGGAACATCGCGTTCGAATCGAAGCCGACCTTGGCATCGAGCACCAGCAGCTTGCCGTCATCGGTGACGGCCAGCGGGTTGATCTCGATCTGCGAGGCGTCGGTGCCCAGGAAGGCGTCATAGACCTTGGCGGCCAGGCTCTCGGCCTGCTTCGCCAGATCGCCCTTCAGGCCCAGCGCGTTGGCCACGGCGCGGCCGTGGTGCGGCATGAAGCCGGTGGCCGGATCGACCGCGAAGGTGTGGATCTTCTCCGGCGTGTCATGGGCCACCGTCTCGATGTCCATGCCGCCCTCGGTCGAAACGACGAAGGCCACGCGGCCGCTGGCGCGATCGACCAGCAGCGCGAGGTAGAATTCCTTGGCGATGTCGACGCCGTCGGTGACGTACAGGCGGTTGACCTGCTTGCCGGCCGGGCCGGTCTGGATCGTGACGAGCGTGTTGCCCAGCATCTCGCTGGCGGCGGTGCGGACCTCTTCCTCGGTCTTCGCCAGGCGGACGCCGCCCTTGGCCTCGGGCGGCAGCTCCTTGAACTTGCCCTTGCCGCGGCCGCCGGCATGGATCTGCGCCTTCACGACATACAGCGGCCCGGGAAGCTGCTTGGTGGCGGCAACCGCCTCCTCGACGCTCATCGCGGCGACACCGGCGGGCACGGGCACGCCGAACTTCGCCAGCAGTTCCTTGGCCTGATATTCGTGAATGTTCATGGGAGCGGGGCCCTTCTTTTTCGAAGATCGGGAATGTCGGGCCGCCTAAAGCACAGCGCGGCGGGGGAATCCACCCCCGCGAAGGTCGCATCCCGGCAGAGGGCGCGGCGGGCTCCGATAGCCGCTTCGCCTCGCCGCGCCTCGCGCCTATAGCGGCGCCATGTCGCCGCTCGCCGGAATCGCGCTGTTCCTGCTCACCGTCCTGGGGATGGAGGGCTTCGCCTATGCCGCGCATCGCTGGGTGATGCACGGCCCCGGCTGGTTCCTGCATGCCAGCCATCACCGGCCGCGCACCGGGCCGTTCGAGTGGAACGATCTCTATGCCGCCATCTTCGCGGTGCCCTCGATCGCGCTGCTCTATATGGGCGTGCAGCTCCAATGGTGGCCGGGGTTCACCTGGATCGGCGCGGGCATCGCCGCCTATGGCGCGATCTATTTCGGCTTTCACGACGTGATCGTCCACCGCCGCATCCCCCACCGCTATGTGCCGCGTTCCCGCTATATGAAGCGGATCGTGCAGGCGCACCGGCTGCACCATGCCGTGGAGACCAAGCACGGCACGGTCAGCTTCGGCTTCCTGTGGGCGCCGCCGCCGCAGGTGCTGAAGGCGCGGCTCCGGGCCGGCGCGGCAGATTCCGGCAGGCGGACGGACGATCTTTGATCACCGACTGGCAGTTCTATGCGCTGGCGATTCCGGCGGTGATCCTGCTCGGACTGGCCAAGGGCGGGTTCACCGGCATCGGGGCGCTGTCGTTGCCGCTGATCGCCTTTGCGGTCGATCCGGTGCAGGGCGCCGCGATCACGCTGCCGATCATGATCGCCCAGGATGTGGTCGGCGTCTGGGCCTTCCGCCGATCGGTGGATTGGGCGCTGATCGGATGGATGCTGCCCGGGGCTGTGGCGGGGATCGCGCTTGGCTATATCTTCGCGGCGAATGTCACGGCCCAGGCGGTGCTGGCGGCGGTGGGGGCCATCTCGATCGCCTTCGGCGTCTATCGCCTTTGGATGGATCGCCACGCCTTTCCGCGCGCCGCGGCGCGGATGCCCGAATGGGTCGGCGCGCTGTTCGGCGTCGTGGCGGGCTTCACTAGCCAGATCGCGCATGCGGGCCAGCCGCCCTATCAGCTATGGGTGCTGCCGCGCCGGATGCCGCCGCTGATGCTGGCGGGAACGACCGCGGTGTTCTTCGCCGCCGTCAACTGGATCAAGGTGCCCGCCTATCTGGCGCTGGGCCAGTTCACCGCGGCCAATCTGGCGACCACGGCGGCGCTGCTGCCGGTGGCGATCGCATCGACCTTCGCCGGGGTATCGCTGATCCGGCGTATCCCGGCCGAACGCTTCTACACCGCGATCCATGTGCTGATGGTGGCGGTGGGCGCGGCGCTGATCTGGGAAGCGATGCGCTGATCGCGGGCGGTTTCGAACGCGCCGCTCAATCGAACAGCGACGAGACCGAGCTTTCCTCGGCGATGCGGCGCACCGCCTCGGCCAGCAGCGGGGCGATGGTCAGGTGGCGCAGCTTGGCCCGTCCCGTGATCACATCGTGGTTGCCGATCGAATCGGTGATCACCAGCTCGGCCAGCTCCGACGCCTCGACACGCGCCACCGCGCCGCCCGAAAGCACGCCATGGGTGCAATAGGCCACCACCTCCTCGGCCCCCGCCGCCTTCAGCGCGGCGGCGGCGTTGCACAGCGTGCCGGCCGAATCGACGATATCGTCGATCAGGATGCAGAACCGGCCCTGCACGTTGCCGATGATGTTCATCACCTCCGATTCGCCGGCGCGCTCGCGGCGCTTGTCGACGATGGCGAGGGGGGCGTTCTCCAGCCGCTTGGCGAGCGCGCGGGCGCGGACCACGCCGCCCACGTCGGGCGATACCACCATCCATTCGCGCCCGGCGAAGCGCGCCTTGATATCCTCCGACATCGCCGGCGCGGCGAACAGATTGTCGGTGGGGATATCGAAGAAGCCCTGGATCTGCCCGGCGTGGAGATCGACCGAGAGTACGCGGTTGGCGCCCGCCACGGTGATCAGGTTGGCGACCAGCTTGGCGGAGATCGGCGTGCGCGGGCCGGGTTTGCGATCCTGGCGGGCATAGCCGAAATAGGGGAGGACGGCCGTGATCCGCTTGGCCGACGCGCGGCGCAGCGCGTCGATCATGATCAGCAGCTCCATCAGATTGTCGTTCGCCGGAAAGCTGGTCGACTGGAGCACGAACACATCCTCGCCGCGGACATTCTCCAGGATCTCGACGAAAATCTCCTCGTCGGCGAAGCGGCGGACGTTGGCCTGGGTCAGCGGTATCTCAAGATAGTCGGCGATCGCGCGAGCGAGCGGGAGGTTCGAATTGCCGGCCATCAGTTTCATGCGTGGGTGCCCATCCGTGCGCGCCAGGAATTGCGCCCCCTTAAAGCGGTGTTCGCGCACACGCAAAGGGGTTAGGGGGCGCGCATGAAGCGAGAGTCGTTTTCGGTCGCGGGGGCCGGCGCCGCCCCGGCGGAGCCGGGCAGATGCTAGTCACGCGCTTTGCGCCCAGCCCGACGGGCCAGTTGCATGTCGGCAATCTGAGGACGGCGATCCTCAACTGGCTGCTGGCGCGCCGCCACGGCGGCCGTTTTCTGCTGCGCATCGACGATACCGACAAGGAACGTTCGCAGGAACGCTTCGTCGATGCGATCCGCGCCGATCTGGCTTGGCTGGGCATGGCGCCCGACGGCGAGGAGCGCCAGTCCGCGCGCGCCGCCCGCCACGACGCGCGCTTCGCCGTTCTGGCGGCGGCCGGCCGCGTCTATCCCGCGTTCGAGACCGCGCAGGAGCTGGAGCTGAAGCGCAAGATACTGCTCGGCCGCGGGCTGCCGCCGGTGTACGATCGCGCCGCGCTGAAGCTGAGCGAGGCGGAGATCGCCGCCCTTCGCGCCGAGGGGCGCGAGCCGCACTGGCGCTTCCGCCTCGATCACGATGCGCCGATCGAATGGGACGATCTGGTGCGCGGGCACCAGCGCTTCGATCCGGCGACGATGAGCGATCCGGTGGTGCGCCGCGCGGACGGAAGCTGGCTCTACCTGCTGCCCTCGGTGATCGACGACATCGACATGGGCATCAGTCATGTGGTGCGCGGCGAGGACCATGTCTCCAACACCGCGGCGCAGATTCAGATGTTCGCGGCGCTGGGCGCGGCGCCGCCGGTGTTCGGCCACACCGCGCTGCTGACGGGATCGGAGGGCAAGCTTTCGAAGCGGCTCGGCTCGCTCGGCATCGATCATTTCCGCGAGGCGGGGATCGAGCCCCAGGCGCTGATCGCGCTGCTCGCGCGGATCGGCACCAGCGATCCGGTGGAGCCCTTCGCCGATCCTGAGCCGCTGATCACATCCTTCGACCTCGCCCGCTTCGGCCGCGCGCCCGCGCGTTTCGACGAGGACGAACTGGCGTCGCTAAACGCCCGGATCGTCCACCAGCTTCCGTTCGATGCGGTGGCGGCGCGGCTGCCCGCCGGGATGGACGCGCGCGCCTGGGACGCGATCCGCCCCAATCTGGAGACGGTGGCGGGCGCCGCCGAATGGTGGGCGGTGGTGGAAGGGCCGGTGGCGTGCAGCCCCGCCGAGGAGGACCGCGGCTTCCTGGCCGAGGCCGCGCGGCTGGCGGATGGGCTCGACTGGCAGGGCGATCCCTGGCGCCAGCTTACCGCCGCGCTCCAGGCCGCGACGGGGCGCAAGGGCCGCGCGCTGTTCCTGCCGCTGCGCCGTGCGCTGACCGGGCGCGATCATGGCCCCGACATGGCGGCGCTGCTGCCGCTGATCGGGCGCGAACGCGCCGTCGAGCGGCTGTCCGCCTGATCCTCCGCGCCGCGCCGGAAACCGCACGGCAATAGGTTCTTTACCCATGATAGGTGATGTTGTATCATTACCAATACCCGGCAAGGACCGGAACATGGAGATGGAGGCCCGAATATGTACGCCGATCGTCCCGCCTATCACGCCAACGCCGCTTCGCGCCCGGTCAGCCTGGGCGCTTCGCTGCTGATCAGCGGCGGCATCGTCGCTGCGCTGATCTTCGTTTCGCCGGACATGGTGAAGAAGCTGCCCGCCACGGTGCTGAAGACCTATAATGTGCGCGAGGTTCCGCCGCCCGATCCGGTGCCGGTCGAGGACAAGCAGCTTCCCGACAAGGTGATCGAGAGCCGGGTCTACACCCCGCCCGTCGAGGTGAAGACCGCTGCGGACCCCACCCCCGCCACCGCCACGTCGGACAGGCCGATCGAGGCCGCACCGATCGTATCGGGCACGGCCGATACCGGCGCCACGCGGCCGATCGAGACGCCGCCGCCCGTGCTGCCGCTGATGCCGGCGCAGCAGGACCCGCGCTTCGCCCGCGATTTCCAGCCGAAATACCCCCCGTCGGAGATCCGCGGACAGCGCGAGGGCAGCGTCACCGTCCGCGTCCGCATCGGCACCGACGGGCGCGTCAAGGAGGTGCGCCAGGTGAGCGCGACCAACGACGCCTTCTTCGAGGCGACACGCCTCCAGGCGATCGAGAAGTGGCGCTTCAAGCCCGCGACCCGCGGCGGCGTGGCCGAGGAAAGCTGGCGCAACATGTCCGTCCGTTTCCGCCTCAAAGACCTCTGAAGCCCGCCTCGCGGCGGCCGGCCCAGGAGGGGACGCGCGGGGGACTGGTTCCCCGGCCCCCGCGCGCCTATCTTGGCGATCGTCATGTGGAAGTATTTCGCCCGATTCTCTCCCCTGCGCGCGCTGCGTGACCTGCGCGCCTTCCTGGCGACGCGCCAGCGCTATGAGATCTTCACCCTGTTCGGCGCCGCCGCCGTCACCTGGACGGTGATGTGGGTGTTCCTCACCGATTCGCGCAGCGTCGAAATCCCCTACAAGCGCAACATCACCTATGTGCAGGACTGGCGGGCCGATCGCAGCCAGGCCGATATGCAGGCGCTGGAAAAACAGATGTCCACCGCGCGGACCAAGGAGCAGCGCGAGCTGGAGGAGCGCCAGAAGAAGCGCCAGGCCGAATTCAAGAAGGTCGACGATTTCCTGACGTCGTGGGGCATTTGACCGCCGGTCCGCGCTGGATGGACGCCGCGCTGGCGCTTTCCGCGCGCGGCAAGGGCCTTACCGCGCCCAATCCCAATGTCGGCTGCGTGATCGTGAAGCACGGCCGCGCGATCGGCCGGGGCTGGACCCAGCCCGGCGGCCGCCCGCATGCCGAGGCGATGGCGATGGCCCAGGCGGGCGAGGCCGCGCGCGGCGCCACCGCCTATGTCACGCTGGAACCCTGCGCGCATGAATCCCCGCGTGGCCCGGCCTGCGCCGCGCTGCTGATCGCGGCGGGGGTGGCGGAGGCCGTGATCGCGCTCACCGATCCCGATCCGCGGACCAACGGGCGCGGCGCGGCGATGCTGCGCGATGCCGGCATCGCCGTGACCACCGGCATCCGCGAGGCCGGGGCACGCACGGCGATGGCCGGGTTTCTCGCCCGCCAGGCGCTCGGCCGGCCGCAGGTGACGCTGAAGCTCGCCACCACGCTGGACGGGCAGATCGCGCTGGCGGACGGCAGCAGCCGCTGGATCACCGGCCCCGAAGCGCGCGCCCACGCCCATCTGGAGCGCGCGCGGCACGAGGCGATCCTGGTCGGGCGCGGCACTTTCGAAGCCGATTCGCCCCGGCTGGACGTGCGGCTGGCGGGGCTGGAGGCGCGTTCGCCGCGCCGCATCCTGCTGACCCGCGGCCCCGCGCCGCAGGGCTGGGAGGCGCTGGCCGGCCCAGCGGCGATCGGCGCGCTGGAGGGCGTCGATCATCTGATGGTGGAGGGTGGCGCGGCAACCGCCGCCGCGTTCCTGCGCGCGGACCTGGTGGACCGGCTGCTGCTCTATCGCGCGCCGATCCTGGCGGGCGCCGGTCTGGCCGCGATCGGTGACATCGGGCTTGGCGATCTTGCCCATGCGCACGGCAAGTGGACACTTGCCGACACGCGGATGCTTGGCAGCGACCGGCTTGAGGTCTACCTGCGCGGCTGATGTTCACCGGGATCGTCACAGACATCGGCACGATCGATGCCGTCGAAGCGCAGGGCGACCTGCGCGTGCGCGTCGCCACCTCCTATGACAGCGCCGGGATCGATCTTGGCGCGTCGATCGCCTGTTCGGGCGTGTGCCTGACGGTGGTGGACAAGGGGCCGGGATGGGTGGCGTTCGACGTTTCGGGCGAAACGGTGAGCCGCACCGCGCCCGGCATGTGGCGCGCCGGCCGCCGGCTGAACCTGGAACGCGCGCTCAGGCTGGGCGACGAGCTGGGCGGGCATATCGTCACCGGCCATGTCGACGGCGTCGGCCATGTGGCCGAGGTGCGCGAGGAAGGCGGATCGCAGCGCGTGACCATAGACGCCCCGCGCGAGCTGGCGCCCTATATCGCCGCCAAGGGATCGATCACCGTCGACGGCGTATCGCTGACGGTGAACAGCGTCGCGGATACGGCGGATGCCGTTTCCTTCGGACTCAACATCATTCCGCACACGGCCGAAGTGACCAGCTTCGGCGAACTGGCGGCGGGGCAGCCGGTGAACCTCGAAATCGACGTTCTCGCCCGCTATCTGCGCCGCATGGAGACTTTGCGTGGCCAAGGCTGAAAGCGCACCGGGCAATCTGGCCCGTCTGAAGCACGGGTTCCTCTCCTCCCCGGAGGAGCTGATCGACGAGGCGCGCAACGGGCGCATGTTCATCCTGGTCGATGACGAGGACCGCGAGAATGAGGGCGATCTGGTCATCCCCGCCCAGATGGCGACGCCCGATGCGATCAACTTCATGGCGAAATACGGCCGCGGGCTGATCTGCCTGGCGATGACCAAGGCGCGCGTGGACCACCTCGGCCTGGACCTGATGAGCCGGTCCAACGGCACCCGGCACGAAACCGCCTTCACCGTCTCGATCGAGGCGCGCGAGGGCGTGACCACCGGCATTTCGGCCGCGGATCGCGCGCGCACCATCTCGGTCGCGATCGACGCATCCAAGGGTGCCGAGCATATCGTCACCCCCGGCCACGTCTTCCCGCTGGTCGCGCGCGAGGGCGGCGTGCTGGTGCGCGCGGGCCATACCGAGGCGGCCGTGGACGTCGCCCGGCTCGCGGGGCTCAACCCCTCCGGCGTGATCTGCGAGATCATGAAGGACGACGGGACGATGGCGCGGATGGACGACCTGGTCGCCTTCGCCCAGCTCCACAACCTCAAGATCGGCACGATCCGCGACCTGATCGCCTATCGCCGCCGCTACGACCATCTCGTCGAAAAGCGCGCCGAGGCCCGCTTCACCAGCGAATGGGGCGGCGAGTGGACCGCGATGACCTTCTGGAACAAGGCCACCGGCACCGAGCAGGTGGCGTTGATGAAGGGCAAGATCGACCCCGCCCGGCCGACGCTGGTGCGGATGCACGCGCTGTCGCCGTTCAGCGACGTGTTCGGCGAAGGCGGAGAGCGGGGCGGCCTGCTGCGCCGATCGATGGAGATCATCGGTGCCGAGGGCGCCGGCGTGGTCGTGGTGATCAACAAGCCGCGCAAGGACCGCTTCACCCTGGCCATCGAGACCAAGGCCGGCAAGCGCCCGCAGAGCGAGATGGACGAACTGCGCGATTACGGCGTCGGCGCGATGATCCTCACCGAGCTGGGCGTGCATGACATGATCCTGCTCACCAATACCCACCACACGCTCGTGGGACTCGACGGCTATGGCCTGTCGGTCGTCGGCGAGCGTCCGATCCCGGAAAGCTGAACATGGCGCGTATCCTGATCGTCGAGGCGCGGTTCTACGACCATCTGGCCGATATGCTGCTGGCGGGCGCGCGCGCCGCGATCGAGGCGGCCGGGCATGTCCATGAGACGGTGACGGTCCCCGGCGCGCTGGAGGTGCCCGGCGCGATCGCGCTGGCGGCCGAGACCGGGCGCTACGAAGGCTTCGTGGCGCTGGGCACGGTGATCCGCGGCGAGACCTATCATTTCGAGATCGTCGCCAACGAAAGCGCGCGCGGCATCATGGCGCTGACGATGGACGGCCTGCCGATCGGCAACGGCATCCTGACCACCGAGAATGAGGCACAGGCGATCGTCCGCGCCGATCCCGCGCAGCTCGACAAGGGCGGCGGCGCCGCACAGGCGGCGCTGGCGATGCTGGCGCTCAAGGGGCGCTTCGGCTGATGCGCGGGGACGCGCCCGGCGGCCGCGGAGCACCGGCAGCGTGACCCAGGTCCCGCCGACCCGCTATCGCGTCGTCGAGCGCGGGCGGCGGCTGGAGGTGATCGATACCTGGGCGCGCGACGGCGTTCCTGAGCGTCCGCGCAGCCCCCTTCCCGCGGCCGGGCGGCGCGACGCGCGGCAACCGCGCAATGCGCAGCCGCGGCCGGCCGCGCCACGGCGCCCCGCTCCCGCGGGAAGCCGCACGCTGGTCACCAGCCGCTGGTATGACGCGAAGGGCCCGCGCGCCATCCTGCTCTCCGCGGAAGCGGAACGAAAGCTGGGCGGCGCGCGCACCACCGCCATCGGCGCGGGGGTGGCCGCGCTGGTGTTTGCCGCGCTCTTCTGGCCGCTGTCGCTGGTCGCGCTGCTGTTCGCGCTGTTCCGCGCAGGCGCGATCCGCGGCTGGATCACCGTCTGGCTCGACAAGCTCGATCAGGCGGACGGCGAAGGTTCGTCCGCCAGGGCCGGATAGTCGATATAGCCCGCCGGCCCGCCCCAATAGAGCGTGGCGGTGACCGGCGGGTTCAGCGGCGCATCACGGCGCAGGCGCTCCACCAGATCGGGGTTCGAGATGAACGGCCGGCCAAAGGCGATCGCGTCCGCCAGCCCCGAATCCAGGTCCGCCTGCGCGCTGGCCAGGCGATAGTCCTGGTTGAGCACCAGCGGGCCGGGGAAAACCTTGCGGATCTCCGGGCTCAGCCTGGGAACCGCGCTGGGCCGGAAATCGCTCGACGGCTTGGATTCGCGCATCTCCAGGAAGGCGATGCCCTGTTCGCCCAGCCACTTCGCCACCGGCACGAACACCGACGCCGGATCGCTGTCGTCCACGCCCTGCACCTCGCCATTGGGCGAAAGGCGCACGGCGACGCGATCCGCCCCCGCCTCGGCGATCAGCCGCAGCGTCGCCTCGCGCAGCAGCCGCGCGCGGTTCTCCGGCGATCCGCCGTAATCATCGTCGCGCAGGTTGGTCCCGTCGCGCAGGAACTGGTCGATCAGATAGCCGTTGGCGGCATGGAGCTGCACCCCGTCGAACCCCGCGCGCAGCGCGTTGCGCGTGGCGGCGCTGTAATCGTCGAGCACGCGGGCGATGTCGTCCTTCGTCGCGGCGCGGGCGGGCTCGAACGGCTTCTTGCCGTCGCCGGAGGCATAGGTTCTGATCTCGCCCGGCGCGGTGGTCGCCGAAGCCGAGAGCGGGGCGGCACCGTCCAGGAAATCGGGGTGGACGATACGGCCCATGTGCCAGAGCTGGGCGAAGATCCGCCCGCCCGCGCGATGCAGCCGCTCCACCACCGGCTTCCAGCCTTCCACCTGCGCCTCGGTCCACAGGCCCGGGGCATAGACCCAGCCCATCCCCTCGCGGCTGATCCCGGTCGCCTCGCTGATGATCAGCCCGGCGCCGGCGCGCTGGGCATAATATTCGCCCATCACCGGGGTGGGCACATGATCCTGCGTCGCGCGGCCGCGGGTCAGCGGCGCCATCAGCACGCGATTGGGCGCATGCACGGCGCCGAGCTGGATCGGATCGAACAGGCTGGGCATGAGACGGGCTCCCCGAGAGTTTCGTTACGCAACCCAAGCTAGGAAGCTAAGGGGCGGCATGCACGATTCGCAGGCATCAAGAAAAACTGCTCCCGGGCAAACCGCAACTGGCTGGCATCTGGCGGCGCTGCTGGCGGGGAACATCGCGCTCGCGTTCGGCCCATGGTTCGTGCGCGGGGCGGACGTGGGGCCGGTGGCGGCGGGCTTCTGGCGCGTGGCGATCGCGGCGCCGCTGCTGATCGGCCTTTGCTATGCCGCCGCCGGGCCGCGCCCCTTCGCCGGCGCGCGCGGCCATTGGTGGGCGCTGGGGCTGGCGGGATTCGCCTTCGCCGGAGACCTGGCGAGCTGGCACCTGGGCCTGATGAAGACGACGCTGGCCAATTCGACGCTGTTCGGCAATTCGGCGACGCTGATGTTCCCGATCTACGGCTTCCTCGCCGCGCGGGCCTGGCCCACGCGGCAGCAGGGGCTGGCCTTCGCGCTGGCCGCGGCGGGCGCGGTGCTGCTGCTCGGCCGTTCGTACAGCATGTCGCCGGAGCATCTGGCGGGCGACCTGCTGTGCCTGCTCGCGGGGGCGCTCTACACCGTCTATTTCGTGCTGATGCTGCGCGCGCGGCGCGACCTGACGCCGTTTCCGGCGCTGGCACTTTCCACCATCGCCACCGTTCCGCCGATGCTGATCTTCGCGCTGGCGCTGGGCGAGACGGTGTGGCCGCACAATTGGGGCATATTGATCGGGCTGGCGCTGGCCAGCCAGGTGCTGGGGCAGAGCCTGGTGCTGTTCGCGCTGCGTCACATCGCGCCGCTGGTGGTGGGCATCGCGCTGCTGGTGCAGCCGATCGTGGCGGGTGCGGTCGGCTGGATCGTCTATGGCGAGCGGCTGGGCTTGCCCGATCTGGTCGGCGCGATGCTGATCGCAGCGGCGCTGGTGCTGGTGCGGCGGGCAGAGTAGAACGGGCCATGGCCGCTCTGCCCCCCGATCCGACGCTAGACGAGCTGCGCGAGGCGATCGCGCCGCTGATCGCCGCCAATGCCGCCTTCGACGGCTGGACCCCCGCCGCCGCGCATGCCGCCGCCGGCACGCTGGGCGTGGACCCCGGCATGGCCGATCTGTGCTTCCCGGGCGGCGCGATGGAGATGATCGACGCCTGGTTCGCGCATATCGACCGGGCGATGCTGGAGAAGCTGCCCGCCGATGCGCTTGCGGCGATGAAGATCCGCGAGCGCATCGCCGCGCTGGTGGAGGCGCGGCTGGCGCTGGCGGCGCCGCATCGCGAATCGCTGCGCCGCGCGCTGGCGATCCTGGCGATGCCGCAGAACGCCGTGCGCGCCGCCCGGCTGGGCTGGCGCGCGGCCGACGCGATGTGGCGCGCGGCCGGAGACACCGCCACCGATTACAACCACTATACGAAGCGCGGCATCCTGGCCGGCGTCTATGCCGCCACCGTCGCCGTCTTCGTGCAGGACGACAGCGAAGGCCATGCCGAAACCCGCGCCTTCCTGGCCCGGCGGATCGACGGGATCATGCGGTTCGAAAAGGCCAAGGGGCGCCTGACCGGCCAGGGCACCCACCGGCCCAGCCTGTCGCGCTTCATCGGCCGGCTGCGCTATCCGGCGGTGTAGGCGCGGTCAGGGCGGATAGGGCGCGCCGATACGGAATATCCCCGCCTCCTTTGCTCCCAGCAATCCTGTATTCCGGCGGACACCGGCGCGATCCCCCAATCGCAGCCGGGGCCGGGATTGCGCTGGCGTTGGACCGCTTCTATTGATAATCGCTCGCATTATGAATTTGCCCGCCCCTTCCCGAGTCCCGCTGAACGCGCTGCCCCGCATGGGCGCGGGCGTCGTCGCCTCGGTCGACTGGCATGCGCTGACCGAGCCGGAGGCGCGGCGGCTGCGCGAGCTGGGGCTGGACGAGGGGGTGGAGGTGGAGCTGCTGCGCCCCTCCGGCCTGATGGGCGGGCCGGTGGCGTGCCGGATCGGCCGGATGATCGTCGCGCTGCGCCGCCATGTGGCGGGCGCGATCCACGTGGCGCCAACGGCCGGCTGAGCGCATGAACCCCGCACCGCTCGTCGCGCTGGTCGGCAATCCCAACGCCGGCAAAAGCGCCCTGTTCAACGCGCTGACCGGCGCGCGGCAGAAGGTGGGCAATTATCCCGGCGTCACCGTGGAGCGCCACGCGGGCCGCCTGGCGCTGGCCGATGGGCGGCCGGTAGAGCTGCTCGACCTGCCCGGCACCTACAGCCTGGACCCGTCGAGCCCGGACGAAGCGGTCACCCGCGACGTGCTGCTGGGCAAGCAGGCGGGCGAGCGGCTGCCTGACGCGATCGTGGTGGTGGTGGACGCCGCCAATCTGGACAACCACCTGCGCTTCACGCTTCAGCTCATCGCGCTGGGGCTGCCGATGGTGGTGGCGCTCAACATGTTCGACCTGGCCGAGCGCGACGGGCTGGTGCTGGACCCCGAAGCGCTGGAGCGTGAGCTGGGCGTTCCCGTGGTGCCCACCGTCGCCGTGCGCCGCCGCGGGCTGGACGCGCTCAAGGAGCGGCTGGCCGAGGTGATCTCCCCCGGCGCGCGGACGCTGCGCGAGGGCCATGGCGTGCCGCACGACATCACCGTGCTCCAGCGCCGCGCGCGCCAGATCGCGCTGGCCGCCACCGTCTCCGAAACCGCGGTGCGCCGCTGGACCCACCGGATCGACGCGGTGGCGCTGCATCCCGTGGCCGGGCCGGTGCTGTTGTTCGGGCTGATGTTCGTGATGTTCCAGGCGGTGTTCGCCTGGTCAGAGGCGCCGATCGGCTGGATCGAGGGGCTGATGGCCTGGCTTGGCGAGCAGGCGGGCGCGCTGATCCCCGCGGGCTGGCTGCATTCGCTGGTGGTGGACGGCGTGATCGCGGGCGTGGGCGCGGTGGTGGTGTTCCTGCCGCAGATCCTGATCCTGTTCGCCTTCATCCTGACGCTGGAGGCCTCCGGATACATGGTGCGCGCCGCGTTCCTGATGGACCGGCTGATGGCCAGCGTGGGGCTTTCGGGCCGCGCCTTCATCCCGCTGCTGTCCAGCTTCGCCTGCGCCGTCCCCGGCATCATGGCCACGCGCACCATCGCGGACGATAAGGACCGGCTGACCACGATCCTGATCGCCCCGCTGATGACCTGTTCGGCGCGCTGGCCGGTCTACACCATGGTTATCGGCGCCTTCTTCCCCAACCGGCAGGTGCTGCCCTTCGTCGGGTTGCAGGGGCTGGTGGCGTTCGGGCTGCTGATCACCGGCATCCTGGGCGCGCTGGCGGCGGCGCTGATCCTGCGGCGCACGGTGACGCGCGGCGCGACCAGCGGCTTCATGATGGAAATGCCCAAATATCAATGGCCCCAGCCGCGCGACCTGTTGCTGGGCCTGGCGCAGCGCGCCGAGGTGTTCCTGAAGCGCGCGGGCAGCATCATCCTGGTCACCACCATCGTGCTGTGGGCGCTGCTGAGCTTCCCCAAGGCGCCCGACGGGCAGAGCCAGGTCGAATATTCGATCGCGGGGCGGATCGGTTCGGCGATCGAGGTGGTGGTGGCGCCGATCGGCTTCAACCGCGACATCTCGCTCGCGCTGCTGCCCGCGATGTCCGCGCGCGAGGTGGCGGTGGCGGCGATCGGCACCGTCTACGCCATCGACGATCCGGAAGGCGACGCGGGGCAGGAGACGATCCGCGAGAAGCTGCAGAGCCGCTGGAGCCTGGCGACGGCGCTGGCCTTCCTGGTGTGGTTCGTGTTCGCGCCGCAATGCATCTCCACCATCGCGGTGACGCGGCGCGAGACCAACGGGTGGAAATGGCCCGCCTTCATGGTGGGGTATCTGTTCGCGCTGGCCTATGCCGGCGCGGGCATCACCTATTGGACGGCGGTGGCGCTGGGGCTGGGATAGCGTCTGCCGGAGCGCGGCTAATCGCGCCTGGCGCCGTCCAGATCGCGCGCGGCCTTTTCCTGCGCGGCGCGATCGGCGGCCTTCTGCTCCTTCGTCCGGCCGAAGCGGATGCGGTTTTCCACAGCGCGGGCGGACTTCTCCACACGTGCCTTCGCCTTTCTGGCCCGGTTCAGGTTGATGACGTCGCCCATCGATAGTACCCCGCTCCTCCACGCGCACCTGCGCAAGGGGGAGGCGGGCGCCGCCCCCTGATATCGATTCCAAGACGGAGATTCCATGGCGGGCAGCGTCAACAAGGTGATCCTGGTCGGCAACCTGGGGCGCGACCCCGAAGCGCGCAGCTTCCAGAACGGCGGCAAGGTGGTGGAGCTGCGCATCGCCACGTCCGAGACCTGGAAGGACCGCCAGTCCGGCGAGCGGCGCGAGAAGACCGAGTGGCATACGGTGAAGATCTTCTCCGAAGGCCTGGCCAATGTCGCCGAACGCTATCTGCGCAAGGGATCGAAGGTCTATCTGGAAGGCCAGCTCCAGACGCGGAAGTGGCAGGACCAGTCGGGCGCCGACCGTTATTCGACCGAGATCGTGCTGCAGGGCTTCAACGCCCAGATGGTGCTGCTCGATGCCCCCGGCGGCGGTAGCGGCGGCGGCGGTTCGCGCGGTGGCGGCGGCGGCGACGATTGGGGCGCCGGCGACAATTTCGGCGGCCCCTCCTCCGCGCGCGGCGGTGGTGGCGCCGGCTATGGCGGTGGCGGAACGGCCGCGGGATCGGGCGGCGGCTCGCGCGGCGGCGATTTCGGCGGCGGCTTCCCCGACGATCTGGACGACGACGTTCCCTTCTGATCCGGCCCAGGCCGGAAGGAGCGATGCGATGAAGCGGGTGATCGTGGCCGCCGGACTGGCGGCGATGCTGACCGCATGCAGCAGCGGCGGCTCCGGCAGCGGCAAGGACCGGGAGGCGGGGCCTGCGGGCCGCGCCGCCAAGGACGCTCCGGCGCCGGGCCAGGCGAGCTGCGCGCACAAGCCCGCCTTCGCGCCCGTCTATGCCGGCGCCGCGATACGTCATTGCGTGGAGGCGAAGGACGGCCCCGGCGCGGGCAGCGGATCGATGGGCTATGCCGTGCCGGTCGCGCCCGCGACGGTGCTCGCCTGGTCGCGCGGCGAGATCGAGAAGGGCGGGTTCAAGGTCACGCTATCCACCGATACGATGATGAGCGCGGCCGATGGCACCAGCACCGTGGCCGTGATCACCACCCCGGAGGGCGGCGGCAGCACCGTGATCCTGAACTGGGGCCGCAAGAAATAGCCGCCGCTCTCCCTCCCGCCGCGCCGCTTCAGACGTAACAGCCGATCTCCACATGCCGGGCGTTCTCCGGATAGCCGGTGACCTCCACCCCGGCCGCGTCGAGCCAGGCGTGCGCCTCCAGCGGCTTTTCGGTGCCCTTGCGCGCGCCCAGATGCAGCCCCGCGCCGATGCCGCGCCGCCTCAGCATCGCCTGCGCCGCGATCGCCTGGGGCAGGCAGACCGCGCGGAAAGGCACATGGGTGGCGGCGCGGGTGACCGCCCAGCCGATCTCGCGCGCGATCCGCGCCTGATCGGCGCTGCCGGTGCGCGGCGCGGCGCGCGGATCGGCCGCCGCGACGAAGGTGCCCAGGCGCGGGGACAGCCGCGGGAAGGGCACCAGCGCCAGCAGCACCCGCGCCCGCGCCAGATGCAGCGCCGCCTCCGCCAGCAGCGCGCGCTCCCGCCAACTGACCTGCACCATGCGCGTAAGCCGCGATTTCCAGCCGCGTTTGCGCCTCACCGCCGCCTGAACCTCCCGAAATTGAGCCGCCGCGAGACGTTATAATCGAGCACCGCCATCACGAAATAGGCGGCCATCTGAAGGAAGCGCGTCCATGGCCCGGTCTGCCGCCGGTAATCCTCGCCGGTAATACGCCGCGATTCGCGCACCTCGCCCTGGACATAGCGGCGGACGTGCGCGGCGAACGCCGCATCCTCGATCCGCAGCATCAGCTCCAGGTTCAGGAACATGCTGCGGATGTCGAAATTGGCCGATCCGATGTGGACGACATCGTCGATCACATACAGCTTCGTATGCAGCTTGGTCGGCTGATACTCATAGATTTCCACGCCCTTGCGCAGCAGCCCGGCATAGGTGAAGCGCGCCGCCCATAACGCCGCGCCATGATCGACGCGCGAGGGAAGCACCACGCGCACCCGCCCGCGCCGGGCCGCCTTGTCCAGCCGCCGCAGCATCGCCGGATTTGGCGCGAAATAGGAGGAGATCAAATCGATCCGCAGCGCGCGCTGCATGTCTCGGCGGAACATCTTGGCCCAGGGCGACAGCCGCCGCATCGGCCCGCTGAGCAACCAGCGCGCGGCACCGGCCGGCTCGCTCCAGCTCCTCAACGTGGCGCCCAGCAGCCGCATCGGCGCGCGCTCCTGCCGCGTCCATTGCGCCAGCGCGTCGAAATAGCCCGCCAGCCGCGCCGCCGCCGGCCCTTCCACCAGCAGCCCCAGGTCGCGCCAGGCGCCGTCCTGCGCGGTGCCGAAATAGGCGGTCTCGATATTGAACCCGCCGACGATCGCACGCTCCTCGTCCGCCAGCGCCAGCTTCTGGTGGTTGCGCAACAGATAGCGCCGCCCCCAGCGCGGCACGAAGCGGCAGAGGTCCACCCCCGCCGCCACCAGCGGATCGAAGAAGCGGTTGGCCGCGGCCGTCTCGCTCCCCAGCCCGTCGACGATCACCGAAACGCGCACGCCGCGTTCGGCGGCGCAGATCAGCGCCTGGCGCAGCGCGGCCCCGGCTTCGTCGTCGAGATAGATGTAATAGATGATGCGCAGCGTGCGCTCCGCCGCCCCGATCAGCGCGAGCAGGTTCGCCAGCCGCTCCGGCCCCTCGGTGAGCAGGGTCAGCCGGTTGCCGTCGACCGTGAAGCTCGGTTGCGGTGCATGCCCGGCCATGGCGACGTGATGGGAGGGCGCGGGGCAAAGGGCAAGGGGCGCATTTCCTTGACATTCCGGGGGTTCGCGCCTAGGTCCGCGTCCTTTCCGGACACCCGTAGATTCAAGGAAGCGTTCATGGCGCGCGTCACTGTCGAGGATTGCGTCGACAAGGTTCCCAACCGGTTCGATCTGGTGCTGTTCGCGGCGCAGCGCGCCCGGCAGATTTCCGGCGGCGCCGAGCTGACGCTCGATCGCGATCGCGACAAGAACCCGGTCGTCGCGCTGCGCGAGATCGCGGAGGAGACGATCCGCCCCGACCAGCTCGAAGAGGCGGTGGTTTCCGGCCTGCAGCGCGTTCAGATCGACGACGAGGAAGCGCCGGACGAGATCGGCAGCCTCTCCGCCCAGGCGGAGGCGCTGCGCCTCACCGCCGCGGCGCCGCCGCGCAACCAGAATCTGGGCGGCGATTACGACGGCTGATCCGCCGGCGAATCGGGTTCAAGCGAAGGGCCGGGGAGCGATCCCGCGGCCCTTTTGCTTTCCGGCCCTTTGCTTTCCGGGGGGCGGCACGCGGGCGTCGGCTGGCTTCAGGCCCCCGGCGCGTCCGGGCGCCCCTTGAAGCCCTGGGCCACGACATACCATTCGACCGATCCCTTGCGGCTGGCCGGCGGCTTGGCGTGCTTCACCGTGGTGAAGGCGCGCTTCATCTCTGCGACAAGCTGCGAATCGGCGCCGCCCGCGAACACCTTGGCGACAAAGGCGCCGCCGGGGGCCAGCACCTGCTGCACGAAATCGAACGCCACCTCCACCAGCCCCATGGTGCGCAGCGCGTCGGTCTGCGGATGGCCCACGGTGTTGGCCGCCATGTCGGACAGGATCAGGTCCGGCGCCCCGCCCAGCGCGGCGATCAGCCGTTCGGGCGCGGCATCGTCCAGGAAATCCATCATCAGGATCTCGACGCCATCGATCGGATCGACGGGCAACAGATCGATGCCGACCACCGCCGCCTTGGGCAGCTTGCGCCGCACCACCTGTGCCCAGCCCCCGGGCGCGATGCCCAGGTCCACGACGCGCTTGGAACCCTTCAGGAAACCGAACTTCTCATCCAGTTCCAACAGCTTATAGGCCGCGCGGCTGCGATAGCCCTCCGCCTTGGCGCGCTTGACATAGGGATCGTTGAGCTGGCGTTCCAGCCAGCGCGTCGATTGCGCGGTGCGCCCGCGCGCCGTGCGCACGCGCGTATGCCCCCTGGTGCCGCCGCGGCTCATGCCTTCCCCCCATTCATCAACCTGCGCAATATGCCCTCGCGGATGCCGCGATCGGCGACGCCCAGCCGTTCCGCGGGCCACAGCCCCAGGATCGTCTCCAATATCGCGCAGCCGGCCACCACCAGGTCCGCGCGCTCGTTGCCGATGCAGGGGACGCGGGTGCGCTCCGCCATCGTCATCGCGGCGATCCGCTCGCTCACCGCGCGCATCGCGGCGGTGGGTACGATCAGCCCGTCGACCACCGACCGGTCATAGCTGGCCAGCCCCAGATGGACGCTGGCGAGCGTGGTGACGGTGCCGCTGGTGCCCAGCAGGCGGCGCGGCCCCGGCGGCGGATCGAGCCGCCCGACAAAGGGCGCGAAGGCATCGCTCACCAGCGCCTTCATCGCGGCATAGCGTGCGGCGCCATCGCCATGATGGCCGGTCGCCTCGGTCAGCGAGACGACGCCCCAGGGCGCGCTGTGCCAGTCCAGGATCGCGGGCATGGGCTGGGCCGAATCGACCAGCACCAGCTCGGTCGATCCCCCGCCGATGTCGAACACCAGCGCGGGGCCGTCGCCCGGCTCCAGCAGCGCGTGGCAGCCGAGCACGGCCAGCCGCGCCTCTTCCTCGGCGGTGATGATGTCGAGCGCGATGCCGGTCTCGCGATAGACGCGGCCGATGAACTCGGTGCCGTTCTCCGCCCGGCGGCACGCCTCCGTCGCGACCGAGCGGGCGAGCGAGACCTTGCGGCGGCGCAGCTTGTCGGCACAGATGCGCAGCGCCGCGATGGTCCGCTCGATCGCCGCGTCGGACAGGCGGCCGCTGGTCGCCAGCCCCTCGCCCAGCCGCACGATGCGCGAAAAGGCGTCCACCACCGCAAAGCCCCCGCCCTGGGGCCGGGCGATCAGCAGGCGGCAGTTGTTCGTGCCCAGATCGAGCGCGGCATAATGACGCGAATCGGAACTGCGCGGCCGCGCCTGGCGTGGCGCCCCGTCGGGCGCGGAGGGTGCCGGGGCGTCGCCCGGCCTTGGGGAGCCATGCTCCATCGGGCAGATCACTCGCTTATGTTCTTCCCGTCGCGGCGGTTTCCCGCCGTCCGGCGCTTGGCCGTCATGCTAGCGAAGCGCCGCCGGGGGAGCAAGGCGAGCGCCCCAAGCGCCGTTGACAGCCGCCCGCGCGAAGCCTAATTGGCGCGCCTTCGCACTGCCGCTGTGCATTGCCCTGTCGTCTAATGGTAAGACTACGGACTCTGACTCCGTCAATCGTGGTTCGAATCCACGCGGGGCATCCAGGCATTTTCCCGGGATTGTCGGGTTGCGTGAGGCGTGACTCAAATTGCGGCGGAGTGACTCCGTTTAGTGAGATTCGCTCAGATTCCGCTTCGCCCCCTAATTTCGGTCCTCAGGGTCGGCGCTGAGGACGCCAAAAGCGACCGCTGATTTGAAGCGCGGCGGCGACGAAACTGTATCTGGCGCGGTCAAAGGCCATAAGGCGCATCTCGATCCACGATAGCTAGTCACAGACTGTGTCGGCCCAAAATCGGCGGTGCTCCACTTTCCGCCTAGTGTTCCCAGGTCATCTCCGGGGTGAGGAGGGTTCCGAGTTGCGCTTGGTCGCTTAATGCACCGCAGATGCCCGCCATTCTAATCAAGCGGGGCGAGAGAGCGTGGAGCCCGCGCAAGCAACGCATGGCTACTTTCGGCAAGTCATGAGAGACCGCCACTACTCGCCGTTCGGCATCGTCCGTGGTAAGAAAGGGGAGCAAGCTGTCTTGATCACCTTTCCCGGCTTATCGCCCATATACCGACGCCATGAGCTGGCAATTCATTCTCCCGCAACTCGCCCAAGATCGCGCGGCCTTTCGTCGGGAGGTCGATCCGAGCCGGCTGATCATTGTGGTTGATAAGGATGAGGTAGCGCGTCCGCGCATTGCATCGTTCCATCACCTCGACCCCCGCTGGCGGTTCGATCACCGGTGTCGAAAGGGCAGCGCGAGCCGCCATCCAAATGCTCAATCCATTCTGGCCATTGGTGTCGAGTATGGCACCGACATAAATGATCGAGCCGCGGCCGGCGCGTCGCGCGCCTATTGCGGGACGGCCGACCAGCCAGCCGCTACCGCCGGTGTATCGCGCCAGGATTTCCGCGTCGGGGGCGATCGGCCGCAGCACTTCCGCCCATGTCAGTACCGTGGCCGGTCCGCCTGGACCGGTGATCGCCGCGGACTCGTCGAGCGGATAATAATATTCGACCTGCATGCCGAGCAGCGCCGAAAGCGGTCCGGGCTGGCGCTGGCGCCAAAGGGCGTTGTCCGCATCCTTCATGCCCGAGCGTGGCCCCAGCATCAGCTGGCCACCACCGCGCACATAGGTGCTCAACCGCTCGGCGACGCTCTCGTCGATCAGGTTGAGATTGGGGGCCAGCACCAGCCTGTATCCGGTCAGGTCGGCGCCCGGCGGCACCACGTCGATCCTGTATCCCTTGGCGGCGAAGGGGCGGTACCAGTCCTTGAGCACGGCGACCGGATCATAGTCACGGCTATGGCGCTCATTCTCGATCGCCCAGCGGCTCTCCTGGGAATAGATCAGTGCGATCTCAGCGCGGGGCACCGTGGTGCCGGCGAGATGGGGCGCCGCGCGGGCGAACTCCTCGCCGGTGCGAGCAATTTCGTCATAGATTGGCATTGGCTCGCCATCGGGTCCGATGAGCGTACCATGATATTGCTCCTGTCCATTGAAGGCGCTGCGCCACTGCCAGTAGATGACCGCATCGCCTCCATGTCCTACCGCCTGCCACGCGATCTCCCGCACCTGGCCCGGCTCTAGCGAGCGGTTTAACGCTCCCCAATCGACCCGGCCGGGCTGCGCTTCCATCACCCAGAAATTGCGGCTCTTGTATCCGCGCACGAGATCGTGATGGAGCGCGTTGGCCGCCCAGTCCGGCCGGCCATTGGGCACGTAATCGTCCCAGGCTGCGATATCGAGCACCTCGTGGACGAGAAACTGGTCGAAATTGTTGTTCCAGGCGGTCGAATTGGTTGTCACGAACTGGCGTCGATCGGCATGGGCGCGGATCGCCGCAGCCTGAGCGGCGACATACTCCGCCCATAGCGCGCTGGCGAAGCGGCGGAAGTCGAGCAGCAGAGCCGGATTTTGCGGCCCGCGTGACTTTAGGGGAATCTGGTCAAAGCGCTCGTAACGCTGGCTCCAATATTCGGTCGTCCATCGCCGGTTGAGCGCGTCGATCGTGCCATATCGTCCCGAGAGCCATTTCGCCCAGCGTGCTTTGGCCTCGCGGTCGAAGGACGGCACGCCGATCTCATTGTCGATCTGCCAGCCAACCACCGCTGGATTGTGTCCGTAGCGGCGGGCGAGTTCGTCGGCGATTCGCACGGCGTAGCGGCGATAGGTTGCGCTGGCGAAGGAGAATTGGCGCCTTTCTCCGTGACCTTCGATGCTGCCGTCCTCATTGACGCGCAGGATATCGGGATGCGCCTCGCTGAGCCAGACAGGGGGCGCAGCGGTCGGCGTGCCGATGACGACGCGGATGCCGTGCCGGGCGGCCGCCGCGATCGCCCGGTCGAGCCAACCAAAGTCAAATCTGCCGTCGCCCGGCTCGAGCCGCGCCCATGCGAACTCACCGACCCGCACGACCGTGATGTTGGCTCGGCGCATCAGCGCGAGATCGCTCTCCCATTGAGCCTCTGGCCATTGCTCGGGATACCATGAAGCGCCCGTTGCTGGGGCCTGAATCGCAAAAGACAAGGATTCGTCGCGAGCGCGCGTCGTCGCGTTCGCCGGGGTCAGGCCTATCAGGCTTGCGGCGAACGCGGCAACGATCGAGCGGATCATTTCACTGCGTCGGGACTAGGGCGCCGACCGGTCTCCACCCAATTGTACAAGGTCCGCCATGCAGTTGCGCCTTGCTCGGGCGTGAAGCCGCAATGGGTATAGCCTTCGACGCCGCCTACGGGCAGAGGTGCCCGGGTGGCCGGGACGCCGTATTGCACCAGCAACCGGTCGTTACGCGCGTTTCGAACAATCCTGCCGAGCGCCTCGGACTGGGAATAGGGTACGAGTGAGTCGATCCGGTTGTGCATCGTAATCAGCGGGACGCGGAATCTTCCCGTCGCCTGGTGCCAGCGACGCGCGTTGGCCACCGCCCCTCGATCGGCACGAATGCGCTGCACGCCCTTATTGAAGGCCGCGAGTTCCTCCGCGTTCATCTCCGGCAGGACATAAGTCTTTTTGCTATTGTCGATGATCTGACCGCCAAAGGTCGCGGCGAGATCGTCAGCCCCTAGGGTCGCGGTGACCAGCGGAAAGGCAACCGAGGCGGCGTCAACCTCGAAGCCGCCGACCGCCGCGACCTGCCGGGCGATCCGCGCTTCGGGTCCGTTGGGATCGGCGGCGGCCGCCCGGAACAGCGCGAGAATCGGCGTTGCGATCTTGCCGATCTGCGCCCAACGATAGGCTTCGCCATTGGTCGTATCGCCAGAGGGCGGTGTCGTGGGAAGCGCGCTACGGGTCGCATCCTGCTCGCCCGGGAGCGCGTAGGGCGTACCGCGCGTCAAATAATTGTAGGTAACTCGCATATCGACCAACTGCCCGAATAGCGATTCCCATCCATTGGTGACGCCGCACACCGCAAGCCCGCCCGCAAATGCTCGGGGGTGCTGCTCGATTAGCGAAAGAACAATGTTACCGCCCATCGAGGCGCCACTCACATAGACGCGGCGTGCGCCGAGTTTGACGACGAAGTTGCGCAGACGCAGCGTGTTGATCGTAGCGGTCTCAACGCCCATGCCGGCCTTGTCATAAGCGGAATGGCCCGCGGCCAGCCCATCCTCATAGGCGGCCGCCAGCATGCCGCCTGCGCCCGTCCCCTTGCCAATCGGATTTTCGGAGACCGCGATCGGCGAACCCGGCGTCGAATAGCCATGCGCGAACAACAGTGCCTTGCCGTTCCAGTTGGCCGGAAAAGCGACCGCGAACTGATCGCCCTCGAGCTTGCCGCCAAGGATGAAGCCGCCACCGGGCGCTGGCTGGACCTTGATATCGGTCGCGCCGAACTGCCGCGCCTTGGTCACGATCGCTTGCTGCGCCACAGTGAGGGCAGGTGCGCCCGGCGCATCTTGCGCCGCTGCCATCAGCGGCGATACCGCGGGAACGGCAACAAACAGGAGCGGCGCACTCCACAGGGCAATTTTAGCGGTGACGGACGGTCGCATGGATATTCCTCTCTCGATCATGATGCTTTGCGTTCCTGGAGTTCGCCGCGAGCCGCCAGCAGGTCGAGCGCAACGCCATTGGTCCACCCGAAGCCGGTTTCGGTACGATATTCGCCGCCGCCGCCCGTCTCGCGACGCTCGACATCATATTTCTCGAACAGCTGGCCTGTGGCGCGATAGCGCTCATCGACCATAGTCAGCCAGCGTTCGGCGATCGTTTCCGCCAGGCCGCAGAACCCGTAACGGCGCAGTCCGGTGACCGCGATCCATTGAAGCGGCGCCCATCCGTTGGGCGCGTCCCATTGTTCACCGGTTTCCGACAAGGTGGTGACCAGCCCGCCCGGCCGCAGCAGCCGCGTCAACGCCTCAGCGGAGCGTTCGGCTCTTGTCGCATCCGCGATACCTGCAAACAGCGCGAACGCCGCCGCTGCGTTCAGCTTTGCGCCGACCTGACCCGTGTCGAGCGAGAGATCGCCATAATGGCCTTCAGCGTCATTCCACAGATGGGCGTTGATAGCTTTTTGCCGGTCATCTGCGAAACCGGAAAAGATGCGTGCCGTCACCGGATCGCCGAGCGCAGCGGCTTCACGCGCGATCCTTGATTCAAGTCCGTGCAGCAGGCAGTTGAGATCGATCGGTACGAACCGCGTCGTCCGGATCGTGGCGAGGGAGACTCCGTCCTGAAACCAGCGCGAGCTGAAGTCCCAGCCGCTTTCGGCTGCGGCTCGGATATCGCGCCACAGTTCCCCGGCCTGGCGCGATGTGGCGCCCGCGAGCGTGACGTCCTCGCGCCAGGATTCATCGCGGGGTGCGTCACTGTCGTCCCAGTAGCGGTTGAGCAGGCTGCCATCGGCAAGCCGGACGGTCCGGCGAGCCTGCGCCCCGGGGGCCAGGCCCCCGGCGCCGGCCATCCAGAAATCATGCTCTCTTCGCATCCAGCCCAGCCGGCGCCTGCGGGCGCTTTCCGAGCCGTCCGTCGAAAGCCCCGCCATCAGGTGAAAGAATGGCGGATGCGAACGCGAGAGATAATAGGTTCGCGTCCCGTTCGGAATGTGACCGAACCGGTCGAGCAGGCTGCCGAAATCGGCGATCATGTCCTCGATCAGATCCTCGCGACCGGACCGTGCGAGGCCGAGCATCGTAAAGAAGCTGTCCCAGTAATAGAGTTCGCGAAATCGCCCGCCGGGAACGACGAAGGGGCGTGGCAACGCGAGTTCGGAAGCACCCGGCGCGCCTGCGGCGGTTCGGGTCAGGATCGGCCAAAGCCCTGCGATATGTTGCGCGATGGGGCGGCCATCGGGCCGGTACTCGTCGCGCTCTGGGGGAAGGTTGAAATGCTGTGCTATGAACTCACGCAACGCGCCATCGTCCAGTGGCGCGGCGGCGCGCCAGGCAGCGAGGATCGCCTCGGGAGCAGCACGCGGCACTGCATCGGCGAAGGTTTTCGAGTCAGCGAAAATTCCGCGCTCCTGTACTGCCGCGAACAGGGGGCCGAACAGTTGTGCAGGACCCGGATGACCGGTCATGCGGCGATGCTCCGATCCTGGCGCTTCCGGATCATGGGGAGAAGAAGCGCGATCAGTGCGATGGGAACGAGCACAAAGTAGAAAGCCAGTTCGCCGGAAACATGCTGGAACAGCATGGCGACCGCGAGCGAACCGATCGTCCCGCCCAGCGCCGAGAAAATCACGATCAGGCCGACCATCGCGGCGTGGCGATGAGGCGGCAGTGCGCTCAGCGCTGCCGAGCAGATGGTGGGATAGATGGGTGCGAGAAAAATCCCGAGCAGTGGAAAGAGATACGCGGCGACGGGCATTTCGAACCATCCCGCATGGATACCGGGCGCGACCGGACGGGCGAGCGGAAGTGTGGCGACGACGATGAGCGCGATCGCCGCGAGACAGGCAAGTAGCACGGGCAGCCAGTCAAGGCGCCGCAGCACATAGCCCGAGGTCAGGCGGCCCAGTGCGAGTGCCGCGAGGAAAATGCTCGACATCTGCACGCTGAGCGCGGGCTGCAACTGCAGCACCTCGCGGTTGAAGCTGGGAAGCCAGGTGCCGACGCCCTGTTCGATCAGCACATAGAGGAACAGCGCGATCAGCGCGGTGACCGTGGCGGGCAGCAATGCGAGCGTTGCCATCTCGCGCCACCCGGTCACGCCGCCGGGTTCGGCCACGGCGTCCCGCTCGTCAAGGACGACCGAGCGCCACAGCAGCGCGCCGGCTGCGCACAGGCCAGCCAGCAGCCAGTAGACGCGCAGCCAGTCTCCGCCCTGATCGTTGCCCGCGATGAACCAGCCGAACAGCCAGGCTCCCGACAAAACGCCGACCATGAACACGCCCTCGATCGTCCCGGTCAGGCTGGCATGGCCCGCGGGGTCGCGGGCGAGCAGACCGATCGTGGAGTAGGTTGCGATCTTGGCCACGCCGAAGCCAAGGCCGGTAACGACGAACAGCAGTTGCATGGCTAGGAAGCCGGAAGCGAAGGACGCGGCAAGACATGCGGCCGCCATCGTAGCCAGCACAGCGATGAGCGCGTTGCGATATCCGAAGGCGGGCACCCGGGTAGCCAGCAGGAACGAGGCCGCGACCACCGAGAGATCCTTGCAGGCCTCCAGGCTCGACCCCATCACCCGCGTCGCGCCGAAATGGCGGATCGACTGCAGGATCACCGCCCCGACGCTGTTCATCAGGATGCCGAGCAGCGCGTAGGTAAGCGCCAGGGCGATGATGGTACGCATCCGCATCAGCGTGCACGCTTTCCGAGGTGCTTGTCGAAGAATCGGGAAATCAGTCCGTAGGTCTCGATCGATTCGGGCATGTCCGGCCACATGAAGAATGCGTGGGGAAGACCATCGAAGAGATAGAGTTCGCTGGGAACACCCGCCGCCGCCAGCTTGCGGTGCGCGCGCGTCAGCGCACTGACCGCGAAGTCGCGCCCGCCAGCCAGGAGCAGGGTGGGCGGCGCATGCCGGACTTCCTGATCATTTTCCAGCGGATAGGCAGCAGCGTCGTTCGCAGGAACGCCGGCCATGTATGGGGTCGGCAGCACCGAAGGCAAGGGGCCAGTCGTCAGCGGAGGCTTTCCTTCGAGCGGACCGGAGAGATAAGCGCTGTCACCACTATAAGGTGCACCAGTACCGCACAGCGTTCCGATCGCACCGGGGCGCGGCAGGCCCTGTCGGCGAATCCAGGCAACCGACTGGGCGGTAATGACCCCGCCCGCCGAGCACCCGTAAATCCCGATATTCTCAGGCCGGTATCGCTTGAGCAGTTCGCGATAGACGCTGGTCACATCCTGCGAAGCAGCGGGATATTTGTGTTCCGGCGCGAGCGCGTAATCGACGGTCACAACTTTGATCCCCATCGTCGCCGCGATGGGTACGGCTTCGACCAGCGCGCCGCTTCCCGATCCCCATAGAAAGGCGCCGCCATGGACATTGATCAGAACACGCTGCGCGTTGGCACGCGGCACGCCGTTCGCGGGGACCACGACGTCTACCGCGACCCCGCCCATCGTCGCCCGCTGCTCGCGGGTCCTGAAATGACGCCGCATCTCCGCGAGCCGGTCGTCATTCCATCTGGCATAGAAGGCGCGAGAGCGCGCAATGTCGCCCTTCAGATCCGGCGCCCGCGCCGCATCCATTCGCGCCAGCACCTGCCGGGCCTCGGGGCTGAGCTGGTTCGAGGTCGGCAATATGAAGGCCGGCACTTCGATCGGCGGCCTTTCCTGGTTCGCCGACGCCGAGACCGACAGGGTCGCGGCAGCGATCATGGCGCTTCTTATCATTTCATGCCTCCCATATTACGCAGGAAGAAGCGCGCCATCGTCGCGAACGCGGCATCGCTTTCCGGGGCCTCGACATAGGCCCAGAAGGCATGCGGCAGTCCATCGAAGATATGGAGCGTTGCCGGAACCCCGGCTGCATCGAGCACCCGGCAAAGCGTGGCGGTCGATCCAAGCAGAAAGTCGCGCCCGCTCGACAGGCACAGCGTGGGCGGCCAGCCGGAGACATCGCCCCGAAGCGGGGACAGCGCCGGATCGCGAAGCGCGCGTGTACCCGCATAGATCCGCGCCAAGTCGCTCGCGCCGACGCCGCCGAACAACTGCATCGCATCGTCGGACTGTTCGAGGTCGGCTGTTCCCGAGAAGAAGCCGACCGCGGCGGGGAGCGGGGCACCCAGCGCTTTCAGACGTGCGATGAGTTCTCCGGTCAGGATCGCCCCTGCGGAGGTGCCGAAGACAGCGACCGGCTGCCCGTCCGCCTCTTCCCGAAGCGCGCGATAGACGGCTTCGGCATCATCGAGCGCCGCCGGAAATGGGTATTCGGGCGCAAGCCGGTAGCGCACTGCGACAACCCGATATCCCGTCAATGCCGCGACGGGGATATTCTCCGTGCGTGATCCGGCATCGACGATGAACCCGCCGCCGTGCAGGTTCATGAGCAACGGCCCTTTGGGCGACCATCCGGCGGGCGTGAAGATGCGAACGGGAACGCCCGCGATCACCGTCTCGCGCATCGTCACGCCGTAGCGCGCGAGCATGCGACCACCGATCTCCTGCTGGATCGAATCGATCCGCGCGCGCCGTGCCGGCAGACTGGGACCCGCCGGTGGCCGGGCGGCGTCGGCCGCAAGCGATGCGCGCGCCTCGGTGCTGATTCCCACTGCGGGCGGCAACGCGATCTGGGCAAGCGCGGATCCGGGAAGCGCGATCAGCGCCAATGCGATTGCGAGCCTGCGCATCATACCATCTCGCGCGCCAGACGCGCGTACAGCCGTGCGCTTGACTTCGGCGTGCGAATGAAGCTGCTCCGGTCGACCGAGACCAGCCCAAACTGCTGCGAATAGCCGCGGCGCCATTCGAAATTGTCGAGGAGCGACCAGTGCAGATAGCCCAGCACCGGCACTCCCTGCCGCCGCACCGTGCCGAGCGACGCGATCGCCGCGCGAAGATAGCGAAGACGCTGCGCATCCTCGGCGGTGGCGATGCCATTCTCGGTGACGAAGACCGGCTTGCCGGTCTGGCGGTGTGCATGCGCTACCGCCGCGCCGAGCGCCTGGGGATAGAATTCGTCTCCCGACTGGGTGCGTTCCGCATCCGCGGACGGCGGCACGATCGCATGTGCATCGAGAACAAGTCGCCCATAGGTCTGTACGCCGATGAAATCATCGTCACGTGCGGCGGCGAAGAAAGGCGCTTCGGCATGTTGCCGATAGGCTTCGACGCCAACCTGGGTGCCCGCGCCCTGAACGTCGGGAAGCGCGAGGCTCATTCCCACCAGGCTCTGCGGCCAGACCTGCTTCCAGGCCGATCGGGCGGCGTGATGACCTGCAAGCAGCGTTTCGAGATGCTCGCCACGGGAATAGACCCAGACATGATAGTGATCCGAACCGCATGCCCGCGCTGCGGCTGCGAGCATGGCATCAAGTCCGGTGCGGGCAGGATCGGCGATGGGAGTGGCGCTCCATTTTCCCATCAGCGGCAGATTGGGCTCGTTGAAAGTGATCACATGACGCACGAGACCGCCGAATGCCCGCGCGACGCGCTCGGCGAAACGCGCGAACAGTTGCGGTGCGTTCGGGTTGCTCCATCCTCCTGACGCAGCGAACCAGCGCGGCGAGGTGAAATGGCTGAGGGTCACGATCGGTGCGATGCCGGCGTCGCGGCACGCGGCGGCCATTCGCGCATAATGATCAAGCCATGCCTGGCTGAACTGGCTCTCGGCGGGTTCGATCCGCGACCATTCGACCGAGAAGCGATAGGCACTCAGGCCGAGGGAGCGGACAATCGCGATGTCCTGCGCCCAGCGGTTCAGGCTGTCACAGGCGTCCCCCGACCGATCCCTGAACGAAGTGCCCGGAACCTGCTCTAGCAGCCAGATATCGGCATTGATATTATTGCCCTCAACCTGGTGGCCGGCAGTCGCGGTTCCCCAGAGAAAACCCGTACTCAACCCAATTGGCTCCGCTTGGCGATCCGGCCCAGCACATAGGCGCTCGCTTTGGGTGATCGCCGGAAGCTGGTCCGATCGACTGCGACGAGCCCGAATTTCGGTCCATAGCCCGAGAACCACTCGAAATTGTCGAGCAGCGACCAGTGGATATAGCCGAGCACGGGGATGCCATCCCGCACCGCGGCTTCGACCGAGGCAATGGCTTCGGGGATGAAGCGCTGCCGCTTCGCATCATCCGCGGCATCAAGGCCGTTCTCGGTGATCAGCACCGGCTTGCCGGTCGCCTTGTGTGCGTAGCGCACGACATTGCCGATCGCGGCTGGGAACCATTCTTTGCCGTCGGCGCCACGCGGCGCGTCGGCGGGTGCCTCCACATCGCGGTCGCGTCCGACATAGGCGCGGCCATAGGTCTGGACACCGACGAAATCATCCTTGTCCATCACGGCGAAGAACGGACCATAGATTTCGGCACGCTTGCGCGCGATCCCGCTGTCGGGGCCAACGGCGACATTGTCGGGAATGGCCAGGCTCATGCCGATCGGCAGATCGCTACGGACCGCGCGGATCGCTTCGCGGCCCTTGACGTGTGCCGCGACCACGCCGGGGATCATCGGTACCGGATCCCCACCATTGAGCAGCGAGAAGCGATCCGATCCGCTTGCCTTGGCGGCCGCTGCGACATTGGCTGCCAGCCGCTCCATGAAAGCGGGCGGGGGCGGACTCACTGCCCAGCGGCCGCCGAGTGCAAGATTGGGTTCGTTGAAGGTGAGTGCGTGGCTGATGCCCGTGCCCATCGCGCGCGCGACCTTCCCGCAATAGCGCGCGAACAGATCGGGTGCGTCCTGGTTCTCCCAGCCACCGGCGGCGGCAAACCAGCGCGGGCAGGTGAAATGGTTGAAGGTAACGACCGGCGCCAGCCCGAGCTCGCGGCAGTAATCGACCATGCGGGTATAATGGTCGAGATAAGCCTGACTGAACTGTCCGGGCATCGGCTCGATCCGCGACCATTCGACCGAGAAACGATAGCAGTTGAGGCCGATCGCCTTCACGATCGCCACATCCTCCCGCCAGCGGTTCAGGCTGTCGCAGGCATCGCCGGAGGGTTCGGCGAACACTCTGGGCCTGACCTGTTCGAGCAGCCAGATGTCGGCATTGACATTGTTGCCCTCTACTTGGTGCCCGGCGGTCGCCGCTCCCCACAGGAAGGTGCGGCGTCTCGCGGCCAAGGCAGGCACGGTCGCGGTCATTGCGGCGGCTGCGCCGATACCCAGCACTTCGCGCCGCCCGATGCGACCCCCGCTCATCGCACGGCGTCCGGTCCCGGGCGCTTGCCGGTCAATACCCAGAGTCGCATCGCGTCGAAGGCGGCGATGTTCTGGGCCGGAGAGAAGCCGCAATGCGCATAGCCTTCCAATCCTCCGGGCAGCGGAAATTTGGTCGCAGGCACCGCATATTGCGCGATCCGGGCGCCATTGCCCGCACGCGCGACGATTCGACCGAGATTTTCGGACTGAGAGAAAGGAACGAGCGAGTCGATGACCTGATGGACAGTGACCAGGGGAATGCGAAACCGCCCGGTCGCCTGATGCCAAGCGCGCGCATAGGCGATTGCTGCTGGATCCGCGTCGTAGCGCGGCATACGGCGATTGAAGTCCGCCGCTTCCTCCGGCGTCATTTCGGGCGGCGCGTAGACGCGGCCCCGGTTCCCGATCGGCAGGCCGCCCATGGTCGCGATGATGTCGTCCATTCCCAGCGCCGCAGAGTAGAGCGGCGCTCCGATCGCAGCGGGATCGGGCGCGAAGCCGCCGATCGCGGCGATCTGGCGAATGATGCGGGCCTCCGATCCCTCAGGGCTCTTCTTCGCCGCTTGGAAGAGGGCGAGCACCGGCGCGATCAGCTTCATCTTCTGCTGTTCGCGAAACGCGTCCCCGGCAATAGGGCTTCCCGGTGGTGGAACGGTCGGCAGCGCGGAGCGGGTGAGGTCCTTGTCGCCCGGGATAGCATAGGGCGTACCTGCGGTCAGAATGTCATAGGCACCGCGAATGTCCGCAAGCTGCTGGACGAGTGGAAGCCACCCTTCGGTCACACCGCACATCGAGACCGCGCCGGAAAAGGCGCGGGGATAGCGCTCGATCAGCGTCATCACGATGCTGCCGCCCATAGAGCCGCCCAGCGCGTAGAAGCGGCGGGTGCCCATCTTTGCTGCGAGGGCGCGAAGCCGCATGGCGTTGAGGGCGCCGCTTTCGGTCGCGACACCCGACTTGTCGGTCGCAGCGATGCCGAACGCAATGCCCTCGCCATAGGCATGACGGAAGGTGCCGCCGCTCGGGTCCTTCGAAAAGGGATCGGCGGGCACGGTGGGCGTGGAGCCTGGCGTGGCATAGCCCTGGCCGAACAGGATCATCTCGCCGTTCCAGTTCGCCGGCACGCCCAGGACAAAACGGCGGCCCTGGATCGTGCCGTTCAGCACCATACCGCCATCGGGACCGGCAGTCGCCACCAAGTCGGCAGCTCCTCCGCGCCGGGCCCGTTCGAGCAGCATCGCCTGTTGCCGATCGAGGCTGAACCCGGCCGCCGCCGGCGCCGTTGCCGGCACAGTCTGCGCAACCCCCATGTGGGTGATGAACAGCGCCAGCGGCAGTGCGGCGAGCGAGAGTCGCATCGTACGCATCGTCAGAACCTGTAGCGGAGCTGCACGCCATATTGCGCAGGCTCGCCGTAGATCGAGTTGGCGAATCCGGAATTATTGTAGCCAGTATTCGCGGTCACGCGATATTCCTTGTCCAGGACGTTGGTTCCGAACACCGCCGCATCGAGCGAAGAGCCAAACATGCCGTTCCATTCCACGCGCAGGTTCAGCAGGCCATAGGGAGCGATTGTGTCGAGCGGCTGGGGGTCCGAGGCGACACGCTGGCGCGACTGCCAGCTATAGGTCGCGCGAACCGAAAGGTCGCCCGCGCTTTCCGCGATCGGGATGCCGACCCGGGCGTCGAGACTGAACTTGTGCTTCGCGACGAACGTGAAGGGCGTGCTGGAAAGATCACGCGAGGGCTGGGCAGCCGTGAGTGCGGAAGGGATGGCCGGGATGGCGATGGTCGTATAGTCAAGATACTGGGCATCGTTGTAGGAGTAGGTGGCTCCCAGCGTCACCCATTTGCTGGGCATGACCAGGAACTCGGCTTCGACTCCGACCACACGGGCTTTCTGCGCATTGGCGAGAATGTCCGCGCCGGCGATCGCCGCACGCTGGATGACCTGCACATCGTCAAAAGCGGTGTAGAAGGCCGCGATATTGGTGCGGGCCCTGACGTCGCCGAAAGTCCAGTCCCGCTTCACGCCGATTTCGAAGTCGGTCACCTTTTCCGGCCGCACCGCGGCAAGAGGATAGGAATCGCCGAGAAACAGCGTGACGATCGGATTGTTGGCACCGGACTTGTAGCCGCGGCGAGACACGGCATAAATCAGCGTGTTCGAGTCAGCGCGCCAATCGAGCCCCAATTGCCAGGTCGGTCCGTCGCTGCGGCCATTGAAGCTCGGCTTGGTGCAGTTCGGGTATTTGAGCGTGGGAAACCCGCCCGCCGCGACGGCCTTGAACGCGTCATAGACGCAGAGATCGGCATTGAGGCCGATAACCTGCGCGGCTTGCGCCGGCGTGACGACGCCCAGTGCGGCCAACTGGTTGAAGACCTGATAGCTTGCAGGATCCTGATAGGAAGTAATGGTACCGCCGAACTTGTCCCAGGTCCAACGGAAGCCGGCGGTCGCGGTCAGATTTGGAGTCAGTTTATACTGCACCTGGCCATACAGCGCCCGACTTTGCCCATAGACGGATGCGTCTGGCTGCACATTGATGGCGGGAAGCAGTGGCCCATTCACCCCGAGCGCGGTTTGCAGCGCGGGGGGCAGGATGATCGGCCCGCCGCCAAGAATGCCGCCGGCCTGGAGCGGGTTGCGAGTGAGGAAGGTCAGGGGTTCGAGGCTCTTCTCGGTCAGGAAGAAACCACCGGCCTGGACGCTGAACCGCCCGTCGTCATAATGGATCCGCACCTCTTCGGTGATGGTGCGCAGGTTATTGTTGTAGCTTCCGGGGAAGGCGCCGAGCAGATCGGCGATCGGCAGCGGTGTCGAATCACGGTCGGTCGCAGCGGTCGAGCGCGTGCGAGCATAGCTGAATATGTTCGTGAAGGTCAGCGTGTCGCTCAGCCGAAACTCGGTATTATTGAGCGCGAGAAAAGTCTTGGCCTTTTCAAAGGTTGGCGTGCTGAGCGCGGTCTCCCGCGGGCCGCGCGCCTCTTGTTGCGCGAGATAGGGCTGGAGCAGCGGGGCATAGGTGCTGCCGGGGCGAACGCTAAGCAGGATGCTGCCGCCGCCATGCTCGTCCACATCGATATAATTGACGGCGGTGTAGCTGCTGATGCTGTCGCTCGGATTGAATTGCATGCCGAAGCGCAGCGAGAAATTGTTGCGGTTGAGATAATCGACGCCGGTGACGACATCCCGGACATATCCATCCCTTTTGTCGAACTGCCCCGCCACACGGATCGCAAGGACATCATCGACGATCGGAATGTTGAGTGCGCCCTGGCCGCCGCGGCGATTATAGTTGCCGATCGTGAGGTCGGCGTAACCCTCCACAACGTTCATCTTCGGCCGGGTAGGCTCCAGCAGCACGGCGCCGCCGGTCGTATTGCGGCCGAACAGCGTGCCCTGCGGACCTTTCAACACCTGCAGCGAGGCGAGGTCGTAGAAGTTGCCGGGGCCACTCGCGATCGTCGGAACCTCGGCGAAGTATCCGACCACACCCGGACCGCTACCGGTGCCGGCGCCGCCCGACCCGCCCAAGCCACGGATCGTATAGGTCTCCTGATTGCGCCGGACATCCCCCATCACGGTCAGCGACGGCGTGAAATTCTGAAGATCGGTGGCGGAGTTGATGCCCTTCGCCCGGATCGTGTCCTGCGAGAGGACGGTGAGCGAGATGGGCACGTCCTGCGCACGTTCATCGGACCGACGCGCGGTGACGACGATGTCGTCGTTGCCTTCATCCTCCGCAGCGGTCGGCTGCGACTGAGGCGCTGCCTCCTGGGCCGCGGCTGGCGAGATACCGGCAATGGCGATCGCGGCCGCGCAGGCCGACAAGGACAGATAAAGATTTCGCGAGATGCGCATTGATTTACTCCCCTCCTTGGGCCGAACTTCGCCGGCTGACGAATGGGGCGTAACCGGTTATGAAATGCATTTCAATACTTGTTTCATAATGGCGCTCTCCACGATTGCGTCGGCGCGCGCCGCGACCTACCACCGTGTCTATGAAGCCAAGAACCTCTTCACGGCCGTCCTCCCCCCGCCCGACGATGGAGGATGTCGCGCGCGCGGCCAATGTCTCGAAGCCGACCGTCTCGCGCGTGCTCGCGAACAGTCCGCTGGTGAATTCCGAGACTCGCGAGCGGGTACTCGAGGCGGCGCGCGCGCAGGGATATGCGGTAAACCGCAATGCCCAGAAGCTGCGTCAGGAGCGTGCAAACACGGTCGCGGTCGTGCTGGATTTCGGTTCGCACCGGCACGGCGCGATCGGCGACCCGTTCATCTTTGAGCTGCTAGCCGGCGTCTCCGAGGCGCTCTCAGTGCGTGAAATCGACTTGCTTCTATCGCCGACGGGTCTCGACTCGGTCGAGGGATTCGTCGACCTGTACCGTGCGCGTGGCGCGGACGGCTTTATTGTGCTGGGACAAGGCACGCGCGAGCAGATGCTTCGCGATGTCGCCCGCGCCGGCGTCCCGATCGTCGTGTGGGGGGCGGTCCATGCGGCTTCGGACTATTGCGCCATCGGCACGGATAATTTCCTCGGTGGAGAGCTGGCAGGCGAGCGCTTCCTGAAGCTCGGTCGCACGCGGTGGTTGTTCGTGGGAGATACGGCGCATGAGGAGCTGCTATTGCGGTATCAGGGTCTGGCGGCGGTAGCCAAGTCCAATTCGGCAGTGCAGCTCGACCAGCTTCCCGTCGAGTCGTTTGCTTTTGCATCGGTCCAGGCGGCGGCCGAACGCTATAATTGTAAGGCCGGTCTGCCAGACGCGGTTTTCGCCTTTTCCGACACGGCAGCGATGGCGGTCATCGGCGCCTTTGCCCGGCGCGGCCATCAAACTCCCAGGGACTATTCGCTCGTAGGATATAATGACATTCCGCCGGCAGCGCATTTCACGCCTGCCCTTACCACCATCCAGCAGCCAACGGGAATCGCCGGCGCAATGATGGTGGAGAAGCTCATGCAACTTCTCGACGGCCGTCGTCCCAAGTCTGCGATGCTACCCACCCATCTTGTAGAGCGCGAGACATAGTCAATACGATTGTCGGAAATTAAGGTAGGTTCCGAGAGGAAGCCGCATTGATCTTACGACAAAACAATTCAGGTGATTGTCGTTGCCCTGATGGGTTGCTGATTTTCTTCCGTACCATCAGAGGCCCCAGTCATTTCGCATCAAGCCAGACCATCCCAGATTTGACGGGGGCAGAGAAGCACATTTTGTCATTTGCTTGAGGCCTTAATGCAACAGGCTTGGAATCGAGGCTGCCACCCGATCAGGCTCGTAGCAGAACAGCGAGGATCACTTCGAGACGAACCGCATCAGACCCGTCGAGTAGGTGGAGTAGAAAGCGCGGCTCGCGGGTACGCGTGGCTTCGCGATCCCATTCAGCTCAGACATTCCAATTTAAAACAATGCCACCTTCCGATTGGGACGCTGATGAGGCTCGGGCCTCGGATCCACTCCCTGCATGCGCGGTCCGCGGCCTAGGCCACTGTGTCGGACATGCCATCGTCCGCGCCTAATTTGACGCCCACTCCAGGTACCTCTCTCAGGCGATCGAAGACGGGATCGAAGCTGGGCGCCTTGAGTGTCGGCTTTCGGCGTCCCGAAAACTCCCCGCGATTGTCAGCTTCGCAGCTAGCCGTGCGGTGAAGAAAAATCTGGCAAACGCTCATACCAGGATAAATTTCGAGAGGTACCTCGCCGACGTTAGCGAGTTCCAACGTGAGGCATCCGCTAAACATTGGATGCAGGCCGGCCGCGGTTTCGATAACCAGGCCGTGTCGACCAAGTGAGGACTTGCCTGTCACGTAACCGGACATCGTGCGCGGCAATTGGAGCCACTCAAGCGTCACGCCCAGTACAAAGCGGCCGGGGTGAAGCACGTAGCTGGCTCCGAAGGGCACGAAATGCTGCTTCGTCGGCGATTCCTGCGCCGCATCCTTCTGCTCATCGGGCGGAAGCGCTACCAAGCTTTGCGCGATGATGGTCGGTCGCATCCTGACCCTCGACATTTACTCCAAGCTTGAGCCCACAAGCAGCGTGAAGCTGGCGTAGTCGTGTCGCCGCCAGCGTGGCGGAAACAATCAAATGGTTGTTGATCGAGGCCGTGGTCCCGGTGGTCATGTCGGGTATTGAAGATGCCTGGAAACCGATCATGGCCAATCCCCAGCTCGCGATGAGATGCGAGAAGCCCCTGGAAATGAAGATGCTTGATGTGAGCGACGCCGCTGACAGGAAACTCTTCGCAGGGTTTCTTGCGCGTTATCTGGTGGAATTCGAGAAGCGCAAGATTGCCTCGAATGCCACGCGGCTGCTCGAGCTTCCTGGAATTCCCGATATGATTCAGGAGGTCTCGGAAGGCGTTCTTGGCCGCGCTTGCAACCTCATCAAGGAAGCCCTGTTCCTGTCAGTAGTCGACGGCCGGGACGAGATCGATCCTGGCGATCTTGCCGTAGCCACGGAGCGCAAGTTCGTCAGCATGGGGATCATCGACTACAATCCCTTCACTGATGGTTTGCCCTCCGTATCCCCGGCTCGGCGCGCGGCATAACATGGCGGAATGCGTCAATCTTCTTGCCGCCTCGGACATCAGGCCGCTCGTCGTCGGCACTGAGCCATTTCCCGGTGAATGTCTGTCATCCCTTCTTGTCCGGGCATGCGACGCGAACAGATTCTCGAAGCCTATGCATCTCCTGAATCTGATCGGACTCAAGGCTCAGGCTTCAGAGGCGGTTCCATTCACGCAGGGGGCGGCAGTTCCTGCAATCGCCAAACTTCTTGGAACTTCCACCACCGAAATTGAGCGCCGCATGCATTCTGCAGAACAGGACGATCTCGGCCGTTCCGTGGTCCACTGGTTTGGCAGCCATGTCGAGCGGCGCCACATCGAGGCAACTGCACGGCGTTTTGCGCCAAAATCGCTTGAGGAGCAGGGGCACGTTCCCGCGCTGTGGACCGTCAGGCTCCTCGATTACTGTCCAACCACGATGGAACTCCTGCTCTCCGAGTGTCCCCAATGCTCTCGACCACTCGGGTGGAGAGCATGCCGCTCCCTTTCCAAATGTGAAAAGTGCGGCGCTTCATTGCTGGGTGCGGAGTCGCAGGTCCTTCCACCGCATCTGCACGAAGCAGCGCGGCTTGGAGCGGCGCTTGTCAGCCCCGTGGAGGCGGTCCGGCAGTCAGCCTCGTCTTCGCTACCCGATCCGTTCAACACTTGGGCACCGGCTGATGCGCTGTTGGGCTTGCTGACGATTGGTGAGGCGCAGATCTCACTTGAGTCATCGCCTGGGGCAGGGGGCGCTATCGGATCGGCGGCGTGCATCGCCGCGGGTCTCGAATTTGCCAATGATTGGCCTGACTCCCTGACGAGATTCGTCAAAGTGTCGACTAGCAAGAGCAAGACGCCATCAGCCAGGCGAGGGTTGGGTACTCTTGGTCGACTATTTGAAAGCGCCGCTACGAAAACTCCGATACAAGGCTTGGTTAGGTCCGCAATCTCAGTCGCGCTCGCTGACGCTATCGTGCCTGCCAAATTGTTTCCGGGGGCCATCGTCGATGGCGCATGTCGTACGGGGATGCTCAGTGCGCTGGAGGCCACGAAACGGCTAGGGATTTGTGGAAAGCGCCTCCGAAGATTGGAGGGACGAAGTGAAACCTTCTTAGCGCGTCATAACGTGAAAGGCGGAGCCGCTCTCTACGATGAGGCGGCCATCTCTCGCCTGGCGGATGTCCTTGAGCTGAGCGTGCGGTCCAACGATTGCGCCCGTCAGCTGGGCATTCCCCGCTTCTGCATCGAGGCATTCATATCGGCTGGGCTAATTCAAGTAGCGACCAACGCCGATGCAGCGATCGTGACAGATAGCACTCTGATCACCAAAGCCTCGATTTCCGCATTGCGCGAACGCCTTCAGGAGCGCAGCGCCCCCTTTGATGGGGGTGAAACTCTGAGGGAAGCAATGCAGCGAAACGGCAACCCCTACGATTGGATCGCCGTATTTGAAAAAATGCTGTGCGGGCAGATGCAACTCCGCTTTGCAGATTGTCCCGGTTCATCGGTAGCCGACGGCTTGATCGTTCAGGCCTCCGACGTCGCGCGTCACCGCTCGCGTCGATTGGTAGGGAAGGAAATCAATGGGATCGATGTTCCTTGTCAGATAGCTGCTGAAATAGTTGGCACGACACCGCAATTCATCTCGGCAGCTGTGCGAGCCGGTTTCATCAACGGTGCTTTAGGGGTGCAATGCTCCACGCTTCCGCTGACCGGCGTGCTGAAGTTCCAGAGCTGCTTCGTGCTTCCCGGGGAGCTTCGTGACAGAATTGGGGGACAAAGCCTCGGCATCGGTGTCAAACTCCGCGACGCTGGCTACGAACCTGCCGCTATCATCAATCGCGTGAGAGTCTGGCGGCGATCAGACATTGAGCGATATCTGAAAAAGCGCTCTCGGCGGCAACCCAACTGAGTTTACCTCCGGCACGCGATCCGAACGCGTAGATATAGACCTCCAAAATTCTCTATGTGATTCAATTGCTTATTTTCATTTGGAATCACCTTCAGGAATACGGAGTCAAAGTGCCTGAATTTTGGAGTCAAACTTCGTGAAATGACAGCGGCTATTGTCATTGTTTTCAACGGCTTAAACTGCCACTGCGAATCAAGGCTTTTGCAATCCCATAGGGATCGCGCAGCAAACCCCTCCGGCGTTGACTGTATGGCCGCGCGGCGCGCAAGCTGAGCGCGGCGACAGGGGACGATGCGCATGAAGGACCTGAAGACGATCGCGCTCGCGGGTGCCGCGCTATTGTTCGCCGGCGTGTTCACGCCGATCATCAGCGTGCCGATCGTCGGCCAGATGAACTATTTCCAGAACGGCAAGGGGGACGGGATCTTCATCCTGATCCTGGCGGGCGTCGCGGCGGCGCTGGCGCTGTTCGGCCAGGTGCGCCACGTGCTCTGGCCCGGCGCCGCCAGCCTGGCGCTGCTCGCGTTCACCTTCATCCGTTTCCAGCAGGGCATGGCCGAGATGCGCGCCCAGATGGAGACCGATCTTGCGGACAATCCGTTCAAGGGGCTGGCGGAGGCGGCGATCGGCGCCGTGCAACTGCAATGGGGATGGGCGGTGCTGGTGATCGGCGGGGCGATGACGACCTATGCGGGCGCGGCGGCATTCCTGCGCAACCGCCGCGGGAACGAATAGCTCAACTCGCCTCGGCGATCTTCGCCTTCACGTCGGCGCTGGTCCAGTCGGCCTCGCCCAGCATGCGCCACACCTCGCGCCCCTGCGAATCATAGAGCACGGTGGTGGGCAGATTGGTGTTGTAGGCGATGCCCAGCAGCCCATCGGGATCCAGATAGGGCTGGAGATGCGCGAACTTGCGCTCCGCGAAGAAGGGGCCGACCTTTTCCGCGCCCTTCAGATCCTGGCTCACCACCAGCACCTGGACCTTGCCCTGAAGCTCGCCCGCCAGCGCGTCCAGCGTCGGCATCTCCTTCACGCAGGGCGCGCACCAGGTGGCCCAGAGGTTCACCAGCAGCGGCCTGCCCTTGAAATCGGCGAGCGTCACCTTGGCGCCAGCGGGGTTCAGGAATGCCTCCGCCGGCGCGGGCTTGCCCTTGCTGCTGCGATCGATCGTGCCGGGGGCGATCACCGCGGGCGCGGCATTGGTTTCCGCAGCGGAAGCCTCCGCCGTCACGTTCGCTTGCGGGGGGGGCGTCGATTGCCTATCGCAGCCGCCGATTGCCAGCGCGGAAAGCAGGAGAAGGGCGATTACCGGGCGCACGGACGGCTCCAATGCCCAAGGGGGCAACAAGATGTGGGGCGGGCGCTTCGCCGAAGGCCCGTCGGCGGTGATGCGTGAGATTAACGCATCGATCCCGTTCGACAAGCGATTGTGGCAGCAGGATATCGCCGGATCGAAGGCGCATGTCGCGATGCTGGGCGCGCAGGGCATCGTATCGGCAGCGGATGCCGCCGCGATCTCCGCCGGGCTGGACCGGGTGGCAGCGGATTTCGCCGCGAACGGCGTGCCCGAAGACCTGACGCTCGAGGACATCCATATGGTGACCGAGAGCCGGCTGGCCGAGGCGATCGGCCCGGCGGCGGGGCGGCTGCATACCGCGCGCTCGCGCAACGACCAGGTGGCAACCGATTTCCGCCTTTGGGTGCGCGATGCGATCGACCAGGCGGAGGCGGCGCTGGCCGCGTTGCAGGACGCGCTGCTGGCGCGTGCGGACGAGCATGCGGAGAGCGTGATGCCGGGCTTCACGCACCTGCAGAGCGCGCAGCCGGTGACTCTGGGCCACCATCTGATGGCTTATTTCGAGATGTTCGGCCGCGATCGTTCGCGCCTGGCCGATGCGCGGGCGCGGATGAACCTGTGCCCGCTGGGATCGGCGGCGCTGGCGGGCACCGGATTCCCGGTCGACCGGCATGCGACCGCGGCGGCGCTGGGCTTTGACGGACCGACGCGCAACTCGCTCGACTCGGTGTCCGACCGCGATTTCGCGATCGAATATCTCACCGCGGCGGCGCAATGCAGCCTGCACCTCAGCCGGCTGGCCGAGGAATTCGTGGTGTGGGCGAGCCAGCCGTTCGGCTTCGTCGCGCTTTCGGATCAATGGTCCACCGGCAGCTCGATCATGCCGCAGAAGCGCAATCCCGACGCCGCCGAGCTGGTGCGCGGCCATTCGGGGCGGATCGCGGGCTGCCTGGTCAGCCTGATGATGACGATGAAGGGGCTGCCGCTCGCCTATTCGAAGGACATGCAGGACGACAAGCCGCCGGTGTTCGAGGCGCACGACCTGCTGGGGCTTTCCATCGCGGCGATGACGGGAATGGTGGAAAGCGCGGCCTTCCGCACCGATCGCATGCGCGCATTGGCCGAATCGGGCTTCGCCACCGCCACCGATCTGGCCGACTGGCTGGTGCGCGAGGCGGGCGTGCCCTTCCGCGAGGCGCACCATATCACCGGCCGCGCCGTGGCGGCCGCGGAGGCAGCAGGCGTGCGGCTGCACGAGCTGCCGCTGGAGACCCTGAAAGGAATCGACGACAGGATCGGCGAAGGCGTGTACGGCGTCCTCAGCGTCGATGCGTCGGTGGCGAGCCGTACCAGCTTCGGCGGGACGGCACCCGCGCGGGTGCGCGATGCGATCGCGGCGGCACGCGCCGCACGGGCGGAGGAAGGGCGATGAGGGCTGTGCTGGTTGCGCTGGCGGCGCTTTCGCTGGGCGGATGCGGCGCGCGCGAGGATCTGGCCCCCGCGCCCGGCCAGTCGCTTCCGGTCAAACCCACCGCTGCCCGGGCCACGCCTTCGCCCGAGCAGCTTCTGGAGCCGGCACCGCAGACGCGCCCCGCGCGATCCGGTGACCTGATCGAAAGCTCGAAAGAGCGGCGCAGCGACGAATTCGATCTGCCGCCGCCCAACTGATCCGGAACATCATGGACCATTTCAATATCACCGGCGGCGAACTTCACGCCGAGGAAGTCCCCCTCTCGCGCATCGCGGCCGAGGTGGGTACCCCCGTCTATGTCTATTCGACAGCAACGCTTCAGCGCCATGCGCGCGTGTTCAAGGAAGCGGTGGCCCAGGCCGGCCGCACCCGCGTGGCCTTCGCGATCAAGGCGAACCCCAATCTGGGCGTGCTGCGCCTGCTTGCCAACGAGGGGCTGGGCGCCGACGTGGTCTCGGGCGGCGAGCTGAAGCGCGCGCTGGCGGCGGGGATGAAGGCGGAGGACATCGTCTTTTCCGGCGTGGGCAAGACCCGCGCGGAGCTGGCGCTGGGCCTGGACGAGGGCATCGGCCAGTTCAACCTGGAGCTGGAGGAGGAAGGCGTCGTGCTGGCGGCGCTGGCGGCGGAGCGGGGCAAGCGCGCGCCCGCGGTGCTGCGCGTCAACCCGGACGTGGACGCCGGCACCCATGCCAAGATCTCCACCGGCAAGGCGGAGAACAAGTTCGGCCTGCCGATCGATCAGGCGCGCGCGATCTTCGACCGGCTGGCGCCGCTGCCCGGGCTCGATCTGCGCGGCGTGGCGCTGCACATCGGCAGCCAGCTCAAGGACCTGGCCCCGCTGGAGGCCGCGTTCGATCGCGTCGGCCTGCTGATCCGCGAGCTGCGCGCGGCGGGGCACAAGGTGACGCATGTCGATCTGGGCGGCGGGCTGGGCGTCAGCTATCGCGAGGGCGAGACGCCGCCGAGCCCCGCCGAATATGGCGCGATGGTGGCCCGCGCCACGAAGGATTGGGACGTCGAGCTGATGTTCGAGCCGGGCCGCGTGATCGCCGCCAACGCCGGCGTGCTGGTGACCGAGGTGCTGTGGGTGAAGCCGGGCGTCACCCACCCCTGGGTGATCGTGGATGCGGCGATGAACGATCTGGCGCGCGTGGCGATCTATGACGCCTGGCACGATGTCGCCGCCGTGCGCCCCTCGGGCGAGACCTTCACCGCCAACGTCGCCGGGCCGGTCTGCGAATCGAGCGACGTCTTCGCCAAGGCGCGCGTGATGGACAAGGTGGCGCAGGGCGACCTGATCGTGCTGCGCAGCGCCGGTGCCTATGGCGCGACGATGGCCAGCACCTACAACAGCCGCGCGCTGGTGCCCGAGGTGCTGGTTTCGGGCGATCGCTATGCGATCGTCGCAAGCCGCATCGCCGCGGAGACGATCATGGATGCCGAGCAAGTGCCGGACTGGCTGAAATGAGCCTCCACTCGCTGCCGCTGTTCGTCCGGCTGGCGGGGCGGCGGGTGATCCTGATCGGCGATGGCGAGATGGCGGAGGCCAAGCGGCGGCTGCTCGAACGCGCAGGCGCCGTGATCGTGGCGGACGAGCATGCCGACGCCGCCATCGCCATCGTGGCGGCCGAGGACGCGGAGCCCGTGGCGGAGCGGCTGCGCGCGCGCGGCGTGCTGGTGAACGCGGTGGACCGGCCGGAGCTGTGCGATTTCACGCTGCCCGCGATCGTCGATCGCGATCCGGTGATGATCGCGGTGGGCACGGGCGGCGCCTCGGCCGGGCTGGCGGCGATGCTGCGCCAGCGGCTGGAGGCGATGCTGCCCGAAAGCCTGGGCGCGCTGGCCCGCGCGCTGCGCAACGCCAAGCCCGCCACGCGCGAACGCTGGCCCGACTATGGCGACCGCCGCCGCGCGCTGGGCCGGGCGCTGGCCGAGGGCGGCACGCTGGACCCGATGCGCGAGCATGCGCCCGAGGCGGTGCAGCTATGGCTGGCCGCGGGCGCCGCGCCGGAGCCGGAGCTGGTGCGCTTCACGCTGGCGTCCCCCGATCCGGACGAGCTGACGCTGCGCCAGGCGCGCGCGCTGGCGGTGTGCGACCGGGTGTTCCATCGCGAAGACGTGCCCGCGGCGATCCTGGCGCGGGCGCGCGGCGATGCGGCGCGGATCGCCTGCGCCGCGCCACCGGCCGATCCCGGCCCGGGCCTTTCGATCGATCTGGAGGTGCGCGGATGACCGGCTTCGCCTGGATCGTGCATGATGGCGCCGCGCGGCAGATTCCGCTGGAGGAGGCGCCCGGGGCCGACGGCGACCTGGTCTGGGTCCATCTGACGACCAACAACGAACATGCCCAGCAATGGCTGGACGAGCAGGCGCACCTGTCGCCCTTCGTGATCGAGGCGCTGACCGCCGCCGAAACGCGCCCGCGCTGCGACGCGGTGGAGGATGGCGCGGTGATCAACCTGCGCGGGCTGTCCTCCGAACAGCTCACCGCGTCGGATCCGCTCGCATCGGTGCGCATCCATGCGCGGCATGGGCGGGTATTCTCCGTGACGCGCAATCCGCTGAACGCGATGGACCGGGTCTGCGCCGATCTGGCGGTGGGAGAGATCCATGATCCCGGCGACCTTATCGCCGCGATCGCCGACGAGATCACCGAGGAGCTGGACCCGATGGTGGCGAAGCTGGGCGATTCGCTGGATGCGTGCGAGACGCGGATCGGCAACGCCCGCGCCTTTCAGCTCCGCCGGCTCGTCAACCAGGTGCGCAGCCAGGCGATCGGATACCGCCGCTTCCTGAACCCCCAGCGCGCGGCGCTGGAGAAGCTGGCGCTGCTGCCCGGCAAATGGCTGCGCGACGACGACCGGCTGAAGCTGGGCGCCGCCGCCGATCGCGCCGCGCGCATGGCCGAGGAGCTGGAGAGCATCCGCGAACGCGCCGCGCTGACCCACGAAACGCTGACCGACCTGCGCACCGAACAGATCGACCAGCGCAGCCTGATCATCGCGATCGTGGCGATGGTGTTCCTGCCGCTCACCTTCGTCACCGGCCTGCTGGGAATGAACGTGGCGGGCATCCCCTTCGCGCACGAGCCCTGGGCCTTCTGGGGCGAGACCCTGTTCTGCGTCGCGATCGCGCTGGGGGTTACCGGCTATTTCGTGGGGCGGCACTGGTTCCGCTAAGCGCGGAGAAGCCGCGGCCTACCAGCGCTGGAGCCGGGCGAGCTCGTCGTTGAGCGAGCGGACCGAGGCGAGCAGCCGGCCGCGATCGGCGCGGGTGGCCGCCAGTTCCGTGCGCACCTCGCCCAGCTCCATCGCGCGCGCGGCGATGCGGGCGTCGAGCGCCAGGTTGGAACGCTTGAGCGCCTCCACCCGGTCGGCGCGCGTCAGCGTCCGCTCGATGCGCGCGGCCAGCAGCTCGAAGGTGAAGGGCTTGGTGACGTAATCGTCCGCGCCGGCCTGAAGCGCCTCCACCGCGGCGGCGGGATCGCCACAGCCGGTGATCATGATCACGGGCAGGTCTCCGGTATCGGGCGCGCTGCGGATCTCGGCCAGCACGTGCAGGCCCGAAACCTCCGGCATCACCATGTCGAGCAGCACGAGATCGAAACCGCGCGCGGAAATGAGGTCCATCGCCTCGGCCCCGCTGTTGCTCAGCACCACCAGATAACCGAGGTGGCCCAGCCGGTGCGCCAGCAGGTTCAGGTTGGTGCGGCTGTCGTCGACCGCCAGGATCGAGCGCACCGTGCGTTGCGCGCGCCATGCGTTGCTGCCGATCGCCTGATCCATCCGAGTCCCGCTCCGTTCGAGCAGGGAAGCTAGGGGAAACCCCTCACGATTCGGTTAAGCGCGCGGCAACCAGCCCTCAATCGCGCGCGGGCGCCGGGCGGCGTTCGACGAAGGCGAAGATCTGGTCGATCATCACCGCCATCGCATCGCCGCACGCGGCCTGCGGATCGCCCTGCATCGTGTTGACCGCAAGCCCCATCGGCGTCGGCCAGCCGCGCAGCGCGTGGACGATCGTGCGCAGCGCCTGGAGCGTGGAGACCGCCGCCTGCCATCCCGCCGCGGTGGCGATCAGCCCGACCGGCAGCCCGTCCAGATAGACGCGATCGTCGCCGCGCAACTGCTCGATGTAATCGAGCGCGGTCTTCACCAGCCCCGAAAGCGTGCCGTGATAGCCGGGCGATCCCACGATCACGGCATCGGCATCGCGCAGCGCCGCAAGATAATGGGCGATTCGCGGATCGTCCTGCGGCCCGGCGGGGGAATAGGGATCGTAATGCGGGAACTCGATCGCCTTGCCGGTGATCAGCGTGGTGCGCGCGCCGCGCGCCTGTGCCATCGCCAGCGCGGCGGCGAGCAGGCGGCCGGTGGACGAATCCTCGCGGGTGGTTCCGCCGATCGCGACGATATGGGGCTGGCGCATGCCGCCGCGCTACCGCAAGTCCGCGGGCGACACCAGCGTCCGGGATGCTATGGATGGCGCCTGCACGTCGATCGGGGGGATGTCGCTGCAATGGTTGAGGTACGTCACGGACCGCTGGCGGGGGTTCGGATCGTGGAGTTCGATTCGGCGGGGCCGGCGCCCTTTGCCGCGATGCTGCTGGCAGACATGGGCGCGGATGTGGTGCGCATCCGGCGCGAGGGGCCGGACGGCAGCATGATCGCCCCGATGCTCTATCGCGGGCGCAGCGAGGTGCCGCTCAACCTCACCAGCGTGGCGGGGCGCGAACGCGCGCTGTCGCTGATCGCGCACGCCGACGGGGTTATCGAGGGCTTTCGCAAGGGCGTGGCCGAACAGATCGGGCTCGATCCCTCGCGCTGCCTCGCGGTCAATCCGCGGCTCGTCTATGCGCGGGTCAGCGGCTGGGGGCAGGAAGGGCCGCTCTCGGGCACCGCGGGGAACGATCTCAACCATCTGGCGATCACCGGCGCGCTGCACGCGATCGGCGGCGCTTCGATGCCGGCGGTGCCGCTGAACCTGCTGGGCGAATATGCCGGGGGCGCGATGTTCCTGGCGCTGGGGCTGGTCTCCGCGATCCTGGCCGCGCAGGCCACCGGGCGCGGGCAGGTGGTGGAAGCCGCGCAGGTGGACGGCACGGCGGCGCTGATGACCGTCTATTACGCGCTGCACGGCAGCGGGCGATGGGCCGACACGCGCACATCGAACCTGATCGACGGCGGGGCGCCCTTCTATCGCTGCTATGCCTGCGCCGACGGGCGCCATGTCGCGGTGGGCGCGCTGGAGCCGCCGTGTTTCGAGGCGCTGTGCGCCGGGCTTCAGCTCCCGCTGGGCAGCTTCCGCCAATATGACCGCGCGACCTGGCCCGACATGACCGAAAGCTTCGCCGCCGCCTTCGCCGCGCGATCGCGCGACGACTGGGCCGCGCATTTCGAAGGGACCGAGGCGTGCGTCACCCCGGTACTCTCGCTGTCCGAGGCGCCGTCGCATCCGCACAACCGGGCGCGCGACAATTTCGGCACCCCGCTGGGCGGACCGATCCAGCCGATGCCGGCCCCGCGCTTCTCCGCGACCCCCGCCCAGGCCGCGCCCGCCGAGGAAACGACGGCCGAGGCCGTGCTGGAACGCTGGGGCGGGTAGGGCGCGCGCGTCTTAGCAGACGGTGCCGGGCCGCGCCCCCACCCGGCCACCCATAGAATAGACTGGTGTTGGGTGGCCGGGTGGGGGAGCGGGCCGGCGCCGATGCCGCCAAAGACCGGCGAGCCCCGGTTCAGCTCGCCGCGCGCACGCTGGACCAGGCGCCGGCGATCTCGTCCAGGCTGGCGGCGGCGTCGCGGAAGGGCGCCGGATTGGTGCCGATGCTGGCCTTCAGGATCTGCTGGCGCAGCCCGTGATAGAAGGTAGCGAGCGTGCGCGAGACGTCTCCGCCGCGTTCGAAATCCAGCCCGGATTCGAGCGCGAACAACAGCGTCACCGCGCGCGACACGCGCTCGCTGCGCACCTCCAGCTTGCGGTTCTCCGCAGCCCAGGCCGCCGCGCGCAGCGCCGCCGAAGCCTCTTCGTAGAGCAGCGCGACCAGCGCGTGCGGATCGGCCGCGCCCACCCGGCCCGCGGCGTGGATCTGGCGATAGGTGGCGAGCGGGTCGCCGTTGGGGGCAGTTGCGTAGCGCATCGCGATCAGTTGCTGCTGTTCCAGGCCTTGACCTGGTTCTCGAGGAAGGTCTGGGTCGACTTATAGGCCGCGACGGCGGCGTCCATGCCGGCGAACTGGCGCGTCATCCGCGTGCGCATCGATTCGGCGGCGGTCTCCGCCTTCTTCTTGTCGTCGGCGATCGCGGTCTTGGCGGCGGTATAGCGCGCCTCGCTGGCGCCCAGGCCGGATACGGTGCTGGTCGCCGCCAGCGTGATGTTGGTCAGCGCGGTGGGCAGCGCGCCGCTGGTGCGGAACATCGCCTCCACCGTGGTGGGATAGTTGGTCAGCGACGAGGCCAGCCGCGCCTGATCGACGCGCAGCGTGCCGTCGCGATTGGTGGCCACGCCGATCGCGGCGAGCGTGGTCGGCAGCTTGCCGGTCGAATCGCTCACCAGCTCCTTCACCGAAAGCCCGCGCAGCGAGACGAGCATCGATCGCGCGGACGCATCGCTGCGCAGCGGGCCGGTGATCGGATCGGTGGCGGTGCGCAGCTTCGCGAGCAGCTCGTTATAGGCGCCGACGAAATCGTTCACCGCCTGCGACAGCGCCTCGGTGGGCGTCTGCGAGCCGAGCGTCACCTGGGTGCCCTCGGCGGCCGAGACAAGCTCCAGCTTCACGCCGGTGATCAGGTCGCTGATCGTGTTGCTGCTGCGCGTGACGGGCACGCCGTCCACCGCGACCAGCGCGTCCTGCGCCGCGGCGGTCACCGAGGTGCCGGTGGCGCCGACGCCGATGTTCAGCGCGGCCAGCCCCTCCGCGCCCGAATCCTCGGTCGCGGTGAGGGTGAAGGCCTGCGCCGCGCCGGTCGCGCCCTTGATCACCAGCCGGTATCCGCCCGAATCGCTCAGGATCGACGCGGTGACGCCGGCCTTCTTGGCGTTGATCGCGTCGCGGATGCCCTCAAGGCTGTTGTTCGATGCGGTGATGTCGATCGTCACCGGATCGGCGGTGCCGGCGGTGAAGCCGGTCATCGCGTTGCTGGCGACGGTGGCGGTGCCGAAGGTGAGCGTGAGCTGTCCGGTGCCGATCGCCGCCGTCTTGTCCGAAACCGCCGTGGCCACCGCCGACTGGGCGGCGGCGATGCGGCGCACCTCGAAGGTGGTGGAGAGGTTCTGCACCGATGCGCCGGGAAGCGCGCTGGCCTTCACGATCGCGCTGTTCGAGCTGGTGGGCGCGCTGGACAGCGATCCGCTGCGCACCAGCGTCTTGAGCGAGGTGTCGAACGCGCTGATGCTGGCCTTGATGTCCGCCGCGGACGAGATCTGCGCGCTCAGCGTCTCCTCGCGCTTGGCGAGCGCGCTGTTCTTCGCCGCGAACTGCGCGTCGACCAGCCCGTTGACCAGCGCAGAGATATCCAGGCCGGAGCCTGAGCCAAGCGTTTTCGCGACCGATTCGATTGCCATTGGTGCACCTCTGTCCCGGTAAGCGGCAGGCGGCGCGCGGACTTTAGCCCGCGCCCGCCATTTTCTGCCCGTTTTCGTCGAAAAGCGCCGAATCCGGCACGGCGACCGCGGGCATCGGCCCCGCGGAAGGAATTCCATCGGGGCGATAGCCGCCCGCCTGCTGGTTGAGCCGGAAGACGAAGGCCAGCACCGTCGCCACCGCCAGATACAGGTCGTCGCGGATCTCCTGCCCCTCGCGGCTGGTGTAATAGACCGCGCGGGCCAGCGCCGGATATTCGAGCACGGGGACCGAGAATTCGGCCGCCAGCTCGCGGATCGCCAGCGCGGTGGCGCCGCGCCCCTTGGCCACCACCACCGGCACCGTGTCGCCGTCCTCATAGCGCAGCGCGACCGCGAAATGGGTCGGGTTGGTGATCACCACCTGCGCCGATTGCACGCCCTTGCGCATGCCGCCCTTCGACAGCTCGTGCGCGCGCTGGCGCTGCTGCGACTTCATCTCGGGCGAACCCTCGGTCTCCTTATGCTCTTCCTTCACCTCCTGCTTGGTCATGCGAAGCTGGCTCAGGTGGCGGAATATCTGGATCGGCACGTCGATTCCGGCGATCAGCAGCATGCCGCCGGCCATCGCGAACATCAGCGTGATGAACTGGCTGCCCATGCCGCCGATCGCGGCGTGGAGATCGGAGCTGACCAGCCCCATCGTCTGGCGCGAGGCGGAGGAGAGCATCCACCAGCCGATCGCGCCGAGCAGAATCACCTTGAGCAGCGACTTGCCCAGCTCGATCCAGCCGGTGGGGCCAAAGATGCGCTTCAGGCCCGATGCCGGGTTGATCCGCGAACCCTTGGGCTGGATCGCCTTGCCGTGCCAGCCGAAGGATCCGAGCGCCGCCGCCCCCGCGATCGACGCGCCGATGGTGACCAGGAACAGCATGCCCATCGCGGGCGCGAGCTTCCACCCCGCCTCGGCCAGCGGGCGAAACGGCTCGAAATGCTCGATATCCTCGCGGCCGAAGCTGAAGCTGGCGGCCATCACCTGGCGGCACGCGCCCATCAGCGAAGGGCCGAGCAGCGCCATCCAGCCGCATCCCGCCATCACCACCAGCGCCGCACCGAAATCGCGCGAGCGCAGCAGTTGGCCTTCTTCCGCGGCTTTCTGTTTGCGCCGCGGTGTTGGTGCTTCTGTCTTTTCGCCGAATTCGTCCGCCATCAGCCGAGCACCAGCCGTGGCGCGGCGTCGAGCGCCTCGCGGATGATCACGAACAGATAGTCGCCCATCGCCGGCAGCGCGACGATCAGCGCCACCACGCCCACCGCCAGGCTGGCGGGCAGGCCGACCGCGAACAGGTTGAGCGCCGGGGCGGCGCGGCTGAGCATGCCGACGACGATGTTGAGGCACAGCAGCAGGAAGCCGACCGGCAGCGCCAGCAGCAGCCCGGCCAGAAAGGCATAGCCCCCGAACATCGCGATATCGAGCAGCCGCTGCGGCGTGATCCACGCGCCCGGCGGCATCACCTCATAGCTGCGCACCACCAGATCGACGAGCACCAGATGCCCGTCGACGCCCAGGAACAGCAGCGTCATCAGGATCGACAGGAACTGGCCCAGCGCGGGGGTGGGATGGCCGCTGGTGGGATCGATCGCGTTGGCGAAGCCCAGCCCCATGCTCATGCCGATCACCTCGCTCGCCACCATCGGCGCGGCGAAGGCCACCTGCAGCACAAAGCCGAGCGCGAGCCCGATCAGCGCCTCCGCCACCACGCCCAGGATGGTGGCGATCGAGAAGATCTCGCCCGGCGGCGTGATCGGCGCGACGTTGATCACCATGATCCCGATCGCGCCGGACAGCGCGATGCGCACATGCACCGGCACCGCGACGGCGCCGAACACCGGCGCGGCGATGAACGCCGCGCCGATGCGCACCATCGCGAACAGCAGCGTCCAGAGCTGCGGCTCGATCGAGAGGCCGAAGCCCATCATGCGGCTAGCGGACGATCTCGGGGATGCGTTCGAAGATGCTGGTGGTGAAATCGCCCAGCAGCCCGATGATCATGCCGCCGAAGATCACCAGGCTGAAGCCCGTGACGATCAGCTTGGGAACGAAGGTAAGCGTCTGCTCCTGGATCGATGTCGCCGCCTGCACCATGCCCAGGATCAGGCCGGCGAGCAGCGCCGGGATCACGATCGGCGCGCTGGCCAGCGCCAGCACCCAGATCGCCTCGCGGCCGACGGAAAGGAAATATTCTGCGTCCATGGCGTCACGTCACAAAGCTGGAGGCGAGGCTGCCCATCGTCAGCGCCCATCCGTCGACGAGCACGAACAACAGCAGCTTGAAGGGGAGCGAGATGATGGTGGGCGACATCATCATCATGCCCAGGCTCATCAGCACCGTCGCAACCACCAGATCGATGACGATGAAGGGCAGGAAGATCAGGAAGCCGATCTGGAACGCGGTCTTCAGCTCGCTCGTCACAAAGGCCGGGAGCAGTACCGAATAGGGCGTGTCCTTGGGCTCGGCGATCGGGCCGGTCTTCGCCATGTCGGCGAACATCTTCAGGTCCTTCGACCGGGTCTGCTTCAGCATGAAGGCGTGCAGCGGGCGGCCGGCCTGCTTTATCATCTCGGTCGCGCCGATCTTGTTCTCGGCATAGGGCTGGATCGCGTTGGCGTTCATGTCGGTGATCACCGGCGCCATCACGAAGAAGCTGAGGAACAGCGACAGCCCGATCAGCACCTGGTTGGGCGGCGATTGCTGCAATCCCAGCGCCTGGCGCAGCACCGCCAGCACGATGATGATCCGGGTGAAGCTGGTCATCATCAGCAGGATGCCCGGCAGCACCGTGAGCAGGCCCATGATGATGAGGACCTGGAGCGACAGGCTGAGCGGGGCATCGCCGCCGCCCAGATCGCCCAATGCGCGATCGATCGCGTCGCCCGCGCCCGGCACGGCGGGCACGGACTGCGCCGCCTGGGCCGCCGGAGCGGCGGCGGGCGCGGCACCGGCGCCCTGCGCCAGCACCGGGAAGGCGAACAGCAGCGCGAAGGCCAGCAGGCCGATCAGCAGCGCCATGCGCCCGCCGAACAGGCGGCGCCCGCTGGGAACCATGGCGCGCATCATCCCCCCGCCTTGTCGACGAGCGTAACGCCGGTGCGGCTGACCGATACGAGCAGGCGGCGGCCCTCGAAATCGATCACCGCCAGGCGCAGGCCGGGGGAGAGCATCATCGTCTCCTTCACCTGCACCATCCGCTCGCCCTGGTTCTTCGGCAGCCGCGCCTCAAGCTTGCGCCAGGCATAGAGGCAGCCGATCAGCAGGCCGCAGACGAGCGGCAGCAGGATCACCAGCTTGAGGATGTAGGACCACATCATTTCGCGGCGGTCCGCTTGTCGGGGCTCACCAGCTCGGTAAGGCGCACGCCGAACTTGTCGCCCACGGTCACCACCTCGCCGCGGCCGATCAGCGTGCCGTTGACGAACACGTCGAGCAGCTCGTTGGCGTCGCGGTCCAGCTCGATCACGCTTGCCTCGCCCAGCGCGAGCAGCTCGCGCAGCGTGAGGCGGGTCGAGCCGATCTCGACCGTCAGCTTGACGTCGACGTCCTGAAGCAGCCGGAAGTTGGCGGCCACCGCGGCGTCCACGGGGAATCCTCCGGTCATGTCGTTCATTTCAGATCCTCAGCATCCAGGGGTTCGAGCGATGTCAGGCGGACGGCCGCGCGGCCGTTTGCGGTGCCCACCAGGCCGGTGCCCAGCCGCCGCTGGGCGACCATCACCGGAACCTCGGGGCCGAATTCGATCGGGATCACGTCACCGGCCTTCAGGTCGAGCAGGCGGCCGAGCGAGACCACCGGCTCGGCCAGCACCGAACGGACCGGGAAGGTGACGCCCATCACGGCGCGGGTCAGGCCGCTGCGCCAGGCGGGCTCCACATCGGTGGAGGAATCATGGACCTTGGCGGTGAGCGAGGCGGCGTGCGGCTTCAGTGCGGACACGGGGTAGACGATGTCCACCCACACCGGCTTCTGCTCGCCCTGCGCCACGCCGAAGCGGGTGACGACCACCGGCTCGTCGCCGCCGGCCTCGGGAACATTGCCGGCATGGCCCTCGATCGCGCGGAAGGCGATGCGCGCGACGGGCTCCCAGGCGGAATCGAGCGGCGCCACGATCGCCTGGCCGATGCGCGCGACCAGCGTTTCCGCGGCCGGGGTGAATTCGGCGGGCAGCGGCTGCGGGGCTTCCCCCTCGCCGCCGAAGAAACAGTCGAGCAGCTCGAACACATGGCGCCCGTCGAGCACCACATGCGCGCGTGCGCGTGCGCTGCCGGCGGCCAGCGGCTGCCAGGCGGTCAGGGCGTTGCCGCGCTCCGCGCGATAGTCGGCGAAGCGCTGCACCGCCACGGGCTCCGCCCAGCAGCGCAGCGGCCGCCGCGCGAGACCTTCGAACACGACCCGGAGCGCCTTGGCGAGCCGCGCGGAAAGATGCTGCAGCACGACGAGGTCGCCGAACGGATTGAGGTTCGGCGCGGCGCCAAGCGCCGGTGCGTGATCCGCACTGACACGTGGGCGCTCGCGCCGTTCCGCAACCGCAGATTCTGAAGGGCCGTTAACCATGCCCGTTCACTGAACGATGAAATTGGTAAAATAGACGTTACTAACGCCCCCGAATCCTTCCTTTTCCTTCAAAACCTCGTTGATCGCCTTCACCAGGCGCTCCTGCATGGCCTTCTTGCCGTCGGGGTTGAAAACCTCGTCCTCGCCGGTCTGGCTGAGCGCGAGCAGGATCGCGGAGCGAATCGCGATCTCATGGGTCTTGATGTTCTCGAGGACGCGGTCGTCATAATGGGTCTCGACCGCGATGCCGACCTGCACGAAATGGACGCTGTCCTGCAGGTTGGAGGTGAACTCCTTCTCGAGCGGATAATAGGCGGAGGCATATTCGTCGCCGCCCTCGCCCTCGGGCGTCGGCTTGCCGTGGCGTTCGGCCGAATCGCCGCCCTCGCCATGGCCGCCGCCCTCGCCGCCCTTTACCGAGGCGCGCTTCTCCTCGCTCTTGGGAACGAGCTTGGGCTTGTCGGCGTCGGCATGGTCGCCGCCCGCCGGCTTGGCGCTGAACCAGCCCGCGTTCATCGCATAGAGCGCGCCGCCGACGCCGCCGCCCACCGCCACCAGCGGCAGCACGACGAACAGCAGCAGCTTCTTCATTAGCCCGCCCTTTTTCTTCTTCTTGCCGGGGCCGGAATCTCCGGTGATGTCTTCCATGACGGTCTCCTCAGGTCTCACGCGATACGTTGGTCGGATTCATCCGCGGCGGCGCCGTCGGCGCGGGCCGGCGGCGGGGCGGAGGGAAGCTGCTGGGCGCGCGGCGCCGGATCCTGGCGCTGGCCGCCCTGGCCCGCCGTGCCGGCATCGACCGAGCTGCCCGCGAGCCGCAGGCCGCGCGCCTCGGCAAGCTCGGCCAGGCGCGGCTGCGCCTCGCTGATCATGCTGCGCGTGGCGGCCGAATCGGCGGCGAAGTGGACGTGGAGCGCATCGCCTTCGCGGCGGATCGAAACATCGACGGTGCCGAGCGCGTCGGGCGCCAGGCGGATGTTCGCCTCACGCAGCCCGGCGGCGTCGCGCAGCGCCTCAATCCGCTCCACCATCGCGCCGATCCACTCATGGCGGCGCATGTCCAGCACCGGCTGCTGCACTTCCTGAACCCCCGGCGTCAGCGGCGTGCGCGGCGCATCGGGCGTCAGCGTGCCCGAGACGATCCCCAGCGCGGCGTCACGCGCAAGCGCGGCGGGGCGGCGGGCCGTGGCCGGCGCAAGGGCATCGGCAAGCTGCGGCGCAAGCGTGAAGGACAAGGCGGCGGGCGCAACCTGTTCGGCGGGAACGGCGCGCGGAGCGACTGCGGGGACCGCGGCCAACGCAGTGCCCCCGGCATGGGTGGCTGCGGCATGCGCAAAGGCAATGCGCGCGGGCACGGTGGCTTCGGAACCCGCCTCGTCCGCCTGGAGAACGGCGCGCGGCGCAAAGCCGGGCGCCCTGGCGGCGGGTGCGACAGCGGGCAGCCCGGCGAGATCGGACAGCACCGCCGCGGCCTCCGCCTGCGGAGCGGCAGCATCGGGCTGCACAGGAACCGCAGGTGCCGTACCCGCGGCAGCGCCGGCGGCATCGGCCGGCGCGATCACCTGACCGGCTAGGCGCAGCGCCTCGACCAGTTCGGAGTCGGCGGCGGACGGACCCGCGAGCGGCACCATCATCCGCGCGGCGGCGTTGGCGGGAGCGCCCTGGACCGGAACCGGATTCTCCATCACCGGCAGCGGCGCGGCGAACCAGGCGAACGCGGGATCAGCATCCTCCTCGGCCGTTTCGGCGTCGTCTTCGCCTGGCGCACCTTCCGCAGTGGCAAGCGGCAATTCCTTGCCGCCCCCGGCAACGGATTGCCGCCCGTCGCCCCCCGCGACGGGCGGCTCCGGCGCGTCGGCGGTGCCGGCGCGCGGAAGCTGGATCGATGTGAGCGCGAGCGAGAACAGCGCCGCGCCTGCCGCTGCGGGCGCGGCGGGGCGCGCACCGGCGGAGACCGGGACCGAAATCGCTGGCGAAACCTGGGTCAAGTCATGCACTCCGGAAGCTTCTCAGCCCGGCATCAGCAAAGATCGTGCCGATTCCTGCCACTGGGCGGCAATTCCTCGAGCGCGCGGAGCGCCTTCAGCGCCGCCTCCGCATGTTCGCGCGCGATCAGCTTTTCGATTGCCGACTGATCGCGCTTCGCCTCGCGGGTCGCGGCCTGAGCGGCGCTGAGCCCCTCGGAAGCCACCGCAACACGACGATCCGCGGCAAAGGCCGATTGCTGGAGACGTTCGCGATAATGCGCCGCGGCGATCAGGCTGGTCGCCAGCCCCTGCGATTCGGCGGGCGCGACATTGGCGGAGAGCTGGGCGATGCGCGTGCGCAGCTCCTCTTCCTTGATCACGCGGGCGCGGGCCTCCGCCTCCTGCGCGCGGACCTGGCCGAGCTGGAGCGTGCGGACGCGCAACAGGCGATCGAGCTTGCGGGCCTTCATCGCACCTCATCCGCGGCGGAGTCGATGCGCGGACGGCGCGTTGCGGTACCAGCCCGCTCCCCCACCCCGCCACCCAAGGTCCCTATGCTGTGGGTGGCCGGTTGGGGGAGCGGGCTGGTGCCGCCTCGAAATACGCCTTTACGCATCGCCGAACACACCGGTCAGCTCGGCGACGGACTCGTCCAGCGAGATGACCTGATTGGCGTCCTGGCGGATATATTCCATCACGGCGGGGTGATAGGCGATCGCGGCATCGATCTCCGGATCTGCGCCGGGGCGATAGGCGCCCATCAGCACCAGATCGCGATTCTCCTCATAGGTCGCGAGATGGCGCCGCAGCACGCGCGCGGCATGGATATGCGCGGGCTCGGCGATATCGGTCATCACGCGGCTGACCGACGGCCCCAGATCGATCGCGGGGTACACGCCACGCTCTGCAAGCTGGCGGTTGAGCACGATATGGCCGTCCAGGATCGAACGGGCGCTGTCGACCACGGGATCGTTGCCGTCGTCGCCGTCCGCCAGCACGGTATAGATGGCGGTGATCGAGCCGCCGGAGGTGACGCAGGTGCCCGCGCGCTCGATCAGGCTGGGCAGCATCGCGATGGCCGAGGGCGGATAGCCGCGCGCCGAGGCCGGCTCGCCCAGCGCCAGCCCGATCTCGCGCCCCGCATGGGCAACGCGCGTCAGGCTGTCCATGATCAGCAGCACCTTCTTGCCTTCGGCGCGGAACGCCTCGGCGATGGCGGTGGCACGCAGCGCGCCACGGATGCGCAGCACGGGCGAGTGATTGGCCGGAACCGCGACCACCACCGATCGCGCGCGCGCATCGCCGGTAACCTTGGTCTCCAAAAAGTCCGCCACCTCACGGCTGCGCTCGCCGATCAGGCCGACGACGACCACGTCCGCCTGCGCCGCGCGCACGATCATGCCGAGCAACACCGATTTGCCGACGCCCGATCCGGCCATGATGCCGACGCGCTGGCCCTGGCCGATGGTGAGCAGCCCGTTGATCGCGCGCACCCCGACATCGAGCGGCTGGAGCACACGGCCGCGATCGAGCGGATTCTGGAGCTTGCCGGCGAGCGGCCATTTGCCCGCGCCGCGGATCGGACCGAGACCGTCGATCGGCTTGCCTGCGCCGTCCACGACGCGGCCGAGCAGCGCCGCGCCCACCTCCGCCTCACCGGGAGCCCCGATCGGGCGGACGGGCGCATTGGGGAGCAGCGCGGCCGGTCCGCCCAGGTTCATCAGCAGCGTGCGCCCGGAGCGGAATCCGATCACCTCGGCCTCGACGCGCCCGTCGCCGCTTCCGATCGCGCAGACGGTGCCGACCGGCAGCGAAAGGCCGATCGCCTCCATCAGCAGCCCGTCATAGGAGGCCAGGCGGCCGGATACCTTGGGCCGCGGGGCGAAATCGCCGCAGGCCAGGCCCTCGATATAGTCGGCGGTGAAATCGTTCAGCATGCGGGCGGGATCGGCACGCGATCGATCGCCTGGGCGAGCTGCTCGAGCCACAGCTCCGGCCCGTCCTCGACGATGGTGGAGGCGCTCTCGATCACGAACGCACCGCGCGCGAGATTCGGATCGCCGACCCCGAACAGCCGTTCGGGGAGCTTGCCTTCCAGCAGCGCCAGATCGTCGGGATGCAGCCGGATCATTGCCGATTCGGCCGAATCGGCGAGCAGATCGATCGCCGCGCCGATGCGGTTCGCCAGCACATCGGGCGCGATGCCGATCTCGCCGACCAGCCGGGTGACGAGATGCAGCACTGTCTGGCGCAGATGGCCCGCCATCCGATCACGATCGAAATGTGCGCCTGCGGCCAGCGCCAGCGACACCTGATCGAGCAGCGCGGCTTCGCGGGCACGGGCGTCGTCGAGCTCGGCCAGCGCGGCGGCGCGGCCCTCGGCCACGCCTGCGGAATGCGCGGCGGCGATGGGATCGACGAAGGCGCCCATGTTCGCGGGCGGCAGATCGGGCGCGAACGGGTCCCAGCCGGCGGTGGGGTTCGCCTCCGGATCGGCGGGGGAGAAGTGGCGCGGGGTGCCCGCGCTCTCGGTGAACTCGCGGCGGCCGATGCGATCGACGTCGGCGGGCGAGAAGCCGCCCGGATCCTGGAACGCGCGCTGGAGAACATCCGCCGCAGCGCGATGGCGCGATGCGAAGCCCGGTAGGAAATCAGACATAGTCGTCGTCGCCGCCCTTGCCCGGCATGATCAGCGTGCCGTCCTTGATCAGGCCGCGCGCAATGGCGATCATCACCTTCTGCGATTCGAGCACTTCGGCCAGCTTCATCGGGCCGCGCGATTCCATTTCGTCGCGGATACCGTCGGCGGCGCGGCTGGACATGCAACCCAGGAAGCGGTTGCGCGCCTCCTCCTCGACGCCCTTCAGCGACTTGACCAGTACATCGGTGTCGACGTTACGGATCAGCGTGGAGAGATTCTTGTCGTCCATCTCCAACAGGTTGTCGAAGACGAACATCGCCTCCTCGATCTCCTTGGCGACCTGGCGATCGATCTTGGCGAGCTTGGGCATCACGCGCGCCTCGGTGGTCTTGCGCGCGCCCTGGAGGATCTTCGCCGCCTCGCGCGTGCCGCCGAGCTGGATGCCGCCGGTCTTCTTCGCCGCACCGCCGCCGCCGCGATTGGCGAAGAGCTGGCGCAGCGCATCGAGCGCCTCGGCCGGGACCGGACCCAGCGTGGCGACGCGGCGCAGCACCTGCGGCTGGATCGCCTCGGGCAGATGTTCGAATACCTGGGCCGCGATATCGGGATCGAGGTTGGCGAGCAGCACGGCCGCGATCTGCGGATGCTCGTTCTCCACCATCGCCGCGATTTCGGCGGGCTCATACCATTGGAGCATCTCCAGCCCGCTCGAGGCCTTGGCGGGCATGATCCGCGCCAGCACGCTCTCGGCCCGGTCGGCGCCCAGAGCGCGCGTCATCATCCCCTCGATCTGGGGACCCGGATCGAAGCTGACGCCGTTGCGCGCACGCGCCTTGAACGTGAAATCGTCGAGCACCTGCTCGACCTCCGCCTCGCTGACGTCGGCGACGGTGAACATCGCGCGGCCAAGCTGGCGCACCTCCTCGGGATCGAGCTTCTGGAGGATGGCCGCGGCCTCCTCCTCGCCGACGAGCATCATCAGCACCGCGGCGCGCTCGACGCCGGTGAAGCTGCGGACCATGTTCACTGGCCCTCGGCCTTGATCATGTCGCGCACGGCCAGCGCGGCACGGGCGGGATTGTCGCGGGTGAAGCCGCGGACCAGGCCGACGCGCTCCTCATAGCTGTGCGAGGGATTGTCGAGCATGTCGACGGAGACCGCCGGCATCGCGGGCGCGCCTTCGCCGTCGCCCTGCCCGCCCGGCCCCATGCCATGGCCGCCGATCGGCAGCGCCGGGCGGTTCGCGGCGGGCTCCTCGCGGCGCTTCATCAGCGCCTTGGCGAGCGGACGCACGCCCAGGAACAGCACCAGCAGCGCGATCAGCAGCGCGGTGGCGTTGCGCGCGGCCATCGGCACCCAGCTCGCTTCGTACCAGGCGGGCGCCTCGGTCTGCGATCCGGGGGCGGCCGGATTGAACTTGCGGCTGATCACCGTCACCTGATCCTGACGCGCGGCGTCATAGCCGACGGCGGCCTGGACCAGGCTGGTGATCTGGTCGATCTCCACCTTGCCACGCGGCTTGCCATTCTCCTCGCGCAGCAGCACCGCGACCGACAGGCGCTTCACGCGGCCCGGCATCTGGCGGGTGACGGACACTTCCTTGCCCATGTCATAGCTGCGGGCGAAGCTGTCGCTCTGCTTCACCGGAGGCGCGGCAGCGGCGGCGGCCGGCGCGGCGCCGGGGGCACCCGGAGCACCAGCGGCGGCCGCCTGGGCCGGATCCTGGTTCGGCTGGGTCAGCGCGGCGGCCGGCGGCGGCGTGTTCGAAAGCGCGCCGGGGATGCCGCCCGGGGCTGCGTTCGCGCCAGCGCCGGTCCAGTTGCCCTGCTCGGCACGGACGACGGCGTTTTCCTTGTCATAGGCTTCGCGCGTGGCCTGGCTCTCGTCCAGATCGACGTCGGCCTGCACCTCGGCGGTGAAATTGCCCGCGCCCACCAGCGGGGTGAGCAACTGGTTGAGCTGCTCGCGGAACTTGTCCTCCAGCCGCTTCTGGAAATCGATGCGCGCGTTGCCACCGCTGCCGTCGGCGCCGTTCGGGCCGGGCTTGCTGAGCAGCGCGCCCATCTGGTCGACGATGGTCACATTCTCCGGCGTCATGCCGGGGACCGAGGAGGCTACCAGGTTCACGATCGCGCGAATCTGGGAATCGCCCAGCGCGCGGCCGGGCTGAAGCTTCACGATGACGCTGGCCGAAGGTGCCGCCTTGTCGCGCACGAAGGCCGAGGCCTCCGGCGTGGCGAGGTGGACGCGAGCCTCGGCGACCGAATCGATCTCCTGGATCGAACGGGCCAGCTCGGTCTCGCGCGCCTGGCGCAGACGCTCGCCCTCCACGGCGCGGCTGACGCCCATGGGAAGCTGATCGAGGATCGCGTAACCGCCCGGCGCCGCCTTCGGCAGGTCCTGGCTGGCGAGCAGCATGCGCGCCTTGTGATACTGATCCTCGGCCACGGTAACCGATCCGGAGCCGTCGATCGCGTTGGAGATGCCCGCCGCGTCGAGCGCCTGGGTGACCGCCGCCTTGTCGCCATCGGCCAGATTGGTGAACAGCACGCGCTGCGGCGCGGTGGCCACGAACGACCATGCGAGCCAGCCCGCGGCGACGATCCCGACCAGGAACAGAAGCGGCAACGCCCGCCGGACGGCGGGCTGGGCGAACAGGTTTCCGGCCTGTTTGAGCGGAGCGGCGAGCGCCGCAACCGGCGATTCGGCGGAGGGAGTGAGTGCGTTGCTCATGGGATTACACCGGCATGCTCATGATGTCTTTGTACGCGGACAGCAGCTTGTTGCGGACCTGAAGGGTCGCCTCGAAGCCCACCGAAGCCTGCTGGCGGGCGAGCATCACCTTGGCGATGTCCACCGTCTCGCCGCGCTCATAGGCGGCGGAAAGCTGGCTGGCGGCCTGCTGGTTCTCGTTCACGGTGCGCAGCGCGGTCTGGAGCGTGGCGCTGAAGCTGTCGGGCTTCGCCTCGGTCGCCGCCGGCACAGGGGCCTGCTGCGCGCGGCTCAGCGCGGCGTTGCGCTCCAGGATCTGCGCACGCAGCGCCATCACCCGGTCGACGCCCATGGCGCCACCGATTCCGCCGACGCCGCTCATGCCGGTATCCTCTCGACGATCCGCTCACCCTGCTCGCGCGCCTTCGCCAGGCGATAGCGCAGCGTGCGTTCGGAGATGCCCAGGCGGCGCGCGGTCTCGATCCGGCTGCCGTTGCATTCGGCCAACGTGTCGCGGATCGCCTGGAATTCATGCATCTGCACGATGTTCGAAAGCGTGGCGGCCCCCTCCTGGCGGCGCTCCGGCGCACGATCGAAGATCAGGTGCTCCGGCTCGATCCGGTCGCCGCCGCACAGCAGCAGCGCGCGCTGGATCACATTCTCCAGCTCGCGGACATTGCCGGGCCAGGGATGCGAGATCAGCGCATCGGCCGCTTCCGCGGTGATCCAGGGCAGCGTGGCGCGGTTGCCCGCGTGGCGCAGCACCATCGCGGCGGCCAGCGCGGCTATGTCGCCGGTACGTTCGCACAGCGGCTTGGTGGCCAGCGGGAAAACCGACAGGCGGTAGTAAAGGTCGGCGCGGAACCGGCCGGCATCGACCTCGGCATGGAGATCGCGGTTCGCACAGGCGATCACGCGCACGTCCACCTTCTCCGGCACGGTGCCGCCGATCGGCACCACCTCGCGCTCCTGCAGCACGCGGAGCAGCTTGGCCTGGAGGTTGAGCGGCATCTCGGCGATCTCGTCGAGCAGCAGCGTGCCGCCGTCCGCAGCGCGGAAGAAGCCCTGGCCGCCGGAGGAGGCGCCGGTGAAGGCGCCCTTCTGGTGGCCGAACAGCATCGCTTCCAGCATCGTTTCGGGCAGCGCCGCGCAGTTGATCGCGACGAAGGGGCCGTCCTTGCGCGAGGAACCCATATGGATCGCGCGCGCCAGCACCTCCTTGCCGGTGCCGGTGGGGCCGTTGATCAGGACGGTGATGTCCGAAGCGGCGACGCGCTCCGAAAGCGCCAGCAGCGCCAGGCTCTCGGGATCGGCGGCGACCGGGGCGTTGACGCCGCGCACGATCGCGCTGGCGAAGCCGATGCCGATGCCGCAATCCTCGCTGTCATAGCTCAGGCGGGCGGGGTTGCCGTCGCGAAAGGGGATCGCCTCGCACTTGCCCGATCCGACGATCAGCGTGCGGGCAGGCGCCGGCGGGATCTCGCCCTCGGCCACCAGGAACAGGTCGCCCGGCGCGGGACGCGCGTCTTCGGCGGTCGCGACGTCGAAGCCCTGCGCCCGCAGCGCGGAAACCAGCGCGTATTTGGTCCTCAGCACGGCGGCCGAGGGAAGGATCGATGGCATAATTCCCCCCACTGACCCCGGTTTCATGGGGGATTATTGGTTAACGCCGGGTAAAATTCGGGGGCTCCGTGTCACTACCTACGCTCCAAACGTCCGGGCGCCTACGCGCGCGCGAGGGATGGGCGACGACCCGATATGGCGATTTTTTTGCTTAATCCCCGCGGATGGCGGCCGTTCAGTGGCTTGGCAGCTCGGAGCTCCCGCTTGGGGGGTGCGCGGGAAGCCAGGTCTGAATGGAGTAGAATACCATGACTGTTATCGGCACCAACACCGCTTCGCTCCGCGCCGCCAACGCATCGGCCGCGGCCCAGAAGTCCCTGAGCACCGCGATGGAGCGGCTGTCGACGGGCAAGCGCATCAACAGCGCGCGTGACGACGCCGCCGGCCTCGCCATCGCTTCTTCGATGACCGCGACGATCACCGGCATGAACCAGTCGATCCGCAACGCCAACGACGGCATCTCGATGGCGCAGACGGCGGAAGGCGCGCTGGGCGAAGTGACCAACATGCTGCAGCGCATCCGCGAGCTGGCTGTCCAGTCGAGCTCGGGCAGCTATTCGGACGACGACCGCACCAACCTGCAGGCGGAAGTCACCGAGCTGACCGGCCAGATCTCGGACATCCTGAGCAACACCAAGTTCAACGGCGCCGCGCTGTTCGACGGCTCGGCCGGTGACTCGGGCGACGTGACGATCCAGGTCGGCTCGAGCTCGGACGACACCGTGACGCTGTCGCTCGCCGAGATCGACCTCGAAGATGCGATCGACGTGGACATCTCCGACGCCGGGGACGCCGCCGACGCGCTCGAGACGCTCGACGACGCCCTGAAGACGGTGAACGAGACCCGCGCGACGCTGGGTGCGACCCAGAGCCGCCTGGAGTCGGTGGTCAACAACCTGACCACCAATGTCGCCAACCTGACCGATGCGCGCAGCCGCATCGAGGACACCGACTATTCCGCGGAAACCGCGGCGCTCGCCAAGGCCCAGATCCTGAGCCAGGCGTCGACCGCGATGCTGGCGCAGGCCAACCAGAGCCAGCAGGGCGTTCTGTCGCTCCTCCGCTAAGCGTGAGCCGGTCGGGGTGTCACCCCCCTGACAGGCACCACGGCCGGTCACCCCTCGAAGTACTGAGGGGGCGCATGGGAGCCCCGGTGGTTTCGGCCACCGGGGCTTTCCTTTTGCGCGTTAGAGTCTGTCCGCCTTTGGCGGAATCGGCACCGGCCCGCTCCCCCACCCGGCCACCCACAGAATAGACTGCCGTTGGGTGGCCGGGTGGGGGAGCGGGCGGAGCAGCCCAAGGTTCCGGCGATGCGCAGCATCGTTGGAAAGGTTGCGGAGGGCGGTGCCGCCTGAACAGGACAGACTCTAATCCTCGGGCCGTGTCCAGATCCAGGTGCCGCCGATCGCCGCCGCGGCCACCGTCACCAGCGACCAGGGGAAGGCGGCGAAGGCCAGCGCGGCGATCACGCTCATCGCGAACGCAACGCTCGCCGCCAGCTTGCCCCGGCGGCTGATCGCGCCATGCGCGCGCCAGCGCCGGATATGCGCGCCGAAACGCGGATCCTCCAGCAGCCTGCGCTCCAGCGCGGGGCTGGAGCGCGCGAAGCACCAGGCGGCCAGGATTACGAACGGCACCGTGGGCAGCAGCGGCAGGAACGCACCGATCGCGCCGAGCCCCAGCGACACGAAGCCTCCCGCTAGATACAGGCGGCGCGCGATCGGATTGCGTGACATGTTCCACGGCGCTCCGCTAGGGCGGGTTCAGGCGCTCCACCGCCACAGCCGGGCATCCCCGGCATCGTCAGGAAGCTCCCCCGCGCCATAGCGTGCATCGGGCGCCGCGGGCAACGCGGCTTCCCATTGCCCCCGCGCGATGACGGCCAGCAGGATCGAACCGGGTGCGCGGCGCGTCTCGCAAGCGCGAGGCGCGCGCAGGCGAAAGCTCAGCCGCCGCGCAGGCGCAGCACGAGATGGAGGGTGGATTCCCCCTGGATGTTGTAATCGGCCAGCGTGCGATTGTCCTCAAGCTGCTTGCCGGCGAAGATCAGGCGCTGCTGATCGGGCGGAATGCCTTCCTTGTCCTGGATCATGGCCTTCACATTCTCGATCGTGTCGGAAGGGTCGACGTCCAGCGTGACCGTCTTTCCGGTCAGCGTCTTGACGAAGATCTGCATGCCGGAGCCCTGCGCCAGCACCGGCCCCGGCACGGCCAGCGCCGCGCCGCCGGCCACGGTCATCATCGCCGCCGCCACCGCGAGCGACAAACGGGTACGCCTGATGGTCATGCAACCTCTCCACGCCAAGTCGATGGGGTCTGGCTAGCGCCCCGGGCCGCACCGGGTCAACGCGACGAACGTACAGGGGACGGGAAGCGCCCCCCGGCACCCCCCGCCCCCATCGATAGAGCTGGCCGCCCCCGGGCGGCCAGCTCATCCCAATCGCTTGTGCAGCGCCTTCTTCAGGTGCGCGTGCGCGCTCGCCTTGATCTGGCATATGCGCGCGGCGCCCACCCCCAGCACCTGGCCGATCTCCTCCAGATTGAGCTCCTCCACATAATAGAGCTGGATCACCATCTGCTCGCGCTCGGGCAGTTCCGATATCGCCGCGATCAGCGCCTCGCGCTGGTCGCTCTCGGCAAGCTGCTCGAACGGATCGGGATCGTCGGACATGAACCAGGGCGATTCGTCCGAATACATCTCATCGATCGAATCGAAGCGCACCGCCTCCGCGCTCGCATATTCGGCCCGCAGCTTCTCCACCGTGACGCCCAGCTTCGCCGCGACCTGCGTGTCGTCCGGCGGCTTGCCCAGTTCGCCGGTGAGCGCGGACACGGTTTCCTGATATTCGCGCCGCCGCCGCATCGCGCCGCGGGTGATCGTCGCCTGGCGCCTGAGCTCGTCGATCATCGCGCCACGCACGCGCGTGGCCAGATACTGCTCGAACGTGACCTGGCCGCGATCCTCGAAATTATTCGCGGCCTCGATCAGCGCGACCAGCCCGACCTGCACCAGATCCTCGACCTCGATCAGCGAGCTCATCGAGCCATGGATGTGCCAGGCGATGCGCCGCACGAGCGGCAGATGCTTGCGCACCAGCCCCTCTGCCTCGCGCGCGCGCGTGCGCGCGGGAGCATAAGTAAGTGGCGGTTCGGCGGGCACGGCCCCGCGAAAGGCGTTCTTGCCGGGAAGCTCGGTCATGCCGGCAACGCCTCCGGCGCGCCGATCACGGCCACCACCTCGACGGCCTTGTCCTCGGGAACCTCAAAGAAGCTCATCACCGGCGTGTCGGGCAGCACGGTCTTGACCAGCTTGCGGATCGCGACGCGGATCGAGGGCTGGACGACCAGCGCGAACGGCTTGGCTTCCGCCACCAGCGGCTGCGCGGCGCGCTGGAGCGCGTCGGCGATGCGGCGGCCCAGATCGGGCTCGATCGTGTGGCGGCGCGACGGATCGGAACGGACCGCCTGGCCGAGCAGCGCCTCCAGATGGCCTTCCAGCGTCATCACGCGCAGCGGCTCTCGCACGCCGCACAGGCGCTGGATGATCAGCGGGCCAAGCTCGGGCCGGATCAGCTCCAGAATCTCGTCCGGATCGAGCGTGCGCTGGGCGGCGACCGCGATCGCGGCGGCGATGCGGCGGAACTCGCGCAGCGGGATGCTCTCCGCCAGCAGGCCGCGCAGAACCTGGGTGAGCGTGGTGAGCGGCACCGGCTGGGGCGAGAGCGCGGCGACGAGCTGGGCCGCGCGCTCCTTGAGCCCGTCGAGCAGCGACTGCACCTCGTCCGGACCCAGCAGGTCGGCGGAGTTCTGGACCAGACACTGGTTCAGGTGGGTGGCTATCACCGTGCCCGGATCGACCACCAGATAGCCCGCGCCGGTCGCCTCATCGGCGTCGGCGGCGGAGATCCACACCGCGTCGAGGCCGAAGGTCGGGTCCTTCACGCCCTTGCCGCGCAGGCGGCCCGCAGCCTGGCCGGTGTCGAGCGCCAGCATTTCGTCGGGCGAGACCTGGTCCTCGCCCACCACTACGCCGCCGATAACGACGCGATAGGTGAAGGGCGGGAGGTTGATGTCGTCGCGCACGCGCACCTGCGGCACGACGAAGCCGAGCTCCTTGGAGAGCTGGCGCCGCACGCCGGTGATGCGGCCCATCAGCGGCCCGCCGCGCCGTTCGTCGACCAGCGGCACCAGGCCATAGCCGATGTCGAGCATCACCTGCATGTTGTCGGTCACCTCTTCCCAGCCGATGCGCGAGGGATCTGCGGGCTCGGGCGCGGGTTCGGGCGGCGGCGGCAGGTTGGCGACCTTGTGCAGGCGCCACGCCGCCAGGCCCGCGACGGCCGCGGCCGGCAGGATCACGAAATGCGGCATGCCCGGCATCACGCCCAGCAGCGCCAGGATGCCGGCCACCGGCGTCCAGGTCTTGTGGCTGCCGAACTGGCTGCCGATCTGGCCGGTCAGGTCGTGCTGCGAATTGACGCGGGTAACGATCGCGGCCGCGGCGATCGACAGCAGCAGCGCGGGAATCTGCGCCACCAGCGCGTCGCCGACGGCGAGCTGGATATAGGTGGTGGCCGCATCGCCCAGCGACATGGCGTGGCTGACCGGCCCCAGGATCAGGCCGCCGACGATGTTGATCGCCAGGATCAGCAGGCCGGCGACGGCATCGCCCTTCACGAACTTCGACGAACCGTCCATCGATCCGTAGAAATCGGCCTCGGTCGAAACCTCGGCGCGGCGCGCGCGCGCCTCGTCCGGAGTGATCAGGCCAGCGTTCAGATCGGCGTCGATCGCCATCTGCTTGCCGGGCAGCGCATCCAGGGTGAAGCGCGCCGAAACCTCGGACACGCGGCCCGCGCCCTTGGTGACGACGATCATGTTGATGATCACCAGGATCGCGAACACCAACAGGCCGACGACATAGTCGCCGCCGATCAGGAAGGTGCCGAACGCCTCGATCACATGGCCGGCGGCGCTGGTACCTTCATGTCCGTGGCCCAGCACGACGCGCGTCGACGCGACATTCAGGCCCAGCCGGAACAGCGTGGCGAACAGCAGCACCGTGGGGAAGGCGGAGAAGTCCAGCGGCTTCTGCGCGTTCAGCGCGACCATCAGCACGGCCAGGCTGATCATGATGTTCATGATGAAGAAGATGTCGAGCAGCGCCGAAGGCACCGGCACGACCATCAGCGCCACCAGCATCAGGATCGCCAGCGGCAGCGCGAAACTTCTTACCATCGGCCCGATACGATCGGCCGAGAACGCCAGTCCGTTCATCCGTTACGCCCCCAGGCTCGCGAGCATCAGATATGCGAGCTTTGCCGTCTCCGGCGTCGGCCGGAGCGGATTCACCGGCTCACGCAGCGTGCCGAGGTTGGCGAGCGTGGTGTGGATCCACGCCCCGTCGCTCTGCTGCGTGGCCCCGTTGCCGAGCACGATCTCGCCGTCGCCGCCGAGCAGTTGCAGCCATTCGGGCGGCAACGGCTCCACCTTGGGCGCGGCGGCCTCGGGCAGCGCGAAGGTCTCGACCCCGGAAGACGCGACCGCCGTCGACGGCGCGGTGCCGCCGGCGGCGACGGCGCCGCGATCGATCTTGCGCGACATCATGTCATAGACCTGCTGCAACGTGCGCGGCTGGCCCTTGGAGTTATAGAAGATGCTGCGGTTCGCCGCCGCCGCCGCGGGGAACAGCCCCGCCGCCGCGCGATCCGGATTGCGGTCCATCGCGCTCAGAAAGGTGCGCGCGCCGCCCAGGCCGAGGAAATGGGCCATGTAGAGGTCGCCCGCGCCGATATCGCGGCCGAGCGAGGCCTGGAGCGCGTCCTTGTTGTCCGAGGCATGTTCGGCGGCCATCATGGCGGCGGCGGCGGGATCGGTGCGCAGGTCCAGGATCGCGCGGCGCACGCCGGGATCGGAGACGACATAGCGGCCGCTGGAATTCTGGCGGATCGAGTCCGCGGCCCAACCCAGCCCATGTTCGGCGCCATGGCGCTTCACCACGCCCAACCAGCTCTGCTCGATGAACTGATAGAGCCCGGTCGCGGTCGAGCCCTGTGCCCGGATCGTCGGCTGCAACCCGCTCTCGGACTGCGCCTGGCCGAGCAGATAGTTGAAGTCGATGCCGGTCTTGCGGCTCGCGGCCGCTATCGCGGTGCGGACGCTGGCGGTGTTGGCGACTGAGTTTACGCCCATCGATCCCAAATCCGATTGCCCTAAATCATGGGCATATCAGCAAGGATCGTGCCAGTTTTTCGCCTCGTGGAACGGCCGCGCGCATCGTGCGGCGGCCCTCTCCCGTCGCGTCAGGCGTAGGCACCCGCCGGGGAATAGGCGGCGGCGCCGATGCCGGAAAGCGCCTGCAGGCGGCGGCGGACATTTGCCGCCATCAGGTTCACGTAAATGCGGCAGGTCTCGTTCAGGCGGTGCGCTTCGCCCGCCAGCTCGCGGATCGCCGGAGTCATCGGCTCGTCCTCATGCCGGGCGACCGCATCGATACCGGCCAGCTTGGCCTGCGTCGCCGCCTCCAGCGCGCCGACGTCGTTGGCCTTGAGCGCCGCGATCTCGGCGTGGAGCGCCTCGATCACGCTTACCAGTGCATCATGCCGCGTCATTGGGATTCCAGTTCATGCGGAAGGCCAGCAGCCGATCGGCCACGGTGGCGGGAACGATGGGGAAGCTGCCGTCCTCGATCGCCTTGCGGATGCGGGCGACGCGATCGGCGTCGACGGGCGCGGAGGACGAAAGGCTGCGCGCAACCTCGCCCGCCGCCGGCTTGGCGACGGAGGCGGCTACCGCAGCGGCCGGGGCCGTCGCCTGGGGTGCCGATACGGTGCCGGCCTGCACCAGCCGGCGGTCGGCGACCGCGGCGGGCTTGAAGCCAATGGGATCCACCATGTTCGCAATCCTCACTGTGTTCCCCGACAATCTCTAGAACGGCGGCCTGCGCCAAAGTTTAAGAAAAAATATCACTCGCCCCAGCCGGGCAACGTGGCCCGGCCGGCCTCGACGACAACCACCTGAATCGGCGGCTTTTTATCGTCGACCTTGACCTGTATCCGGCCGCCCGCCGGGGCATCGGACATCGCCATTCCCTGGCGCGTGATCGAAAAACCGGGCGCGCCGACCTCGATCGTCACCGTATCGCCGCGGCGGACGACGACTTCCGGTTTGGGCGGCGGCGCGGGGCGCTCGACGCGCACCGGCGCTGGGGCCGGAGCGATAGGCGCGACCACCGCCGGCCGCGGCTTCGGCGCCGCCTTCACGGAGACGTAGATCTTCCATTCGGGCGCCATGCAGCGCACCATCACCGCATCCCGATCCTCGCCGAACCAGGAAAGCTGCGGCGCGGCGCAGGCGGCCAGCTTCAGCCGCGGGTCTACGGGCAAGCGGGCGCCGCCCTCCTCGCCGATGCCGTGGCCGGTGAACTGGGCGACGATCATGTCGAGCACCCGGGTGGACTGGAACGGCTCCGGCGCGGCGGCGGCGGGGGCCGCGGCGGCGAGGGCAACGAACAACAGCATCTTCTTCTCCCATGCGGAAGGGGTGGGGCGGCAACCCGGCATTGCCGGGCGGCAAGTTCTTGCCGGGGTCATTTCCGTTCCCCGACGAAGCCGGCCGTGATCACCGCGCGGCGCTGGCCGGTGGCGGTGCCGATCTCGATACGCCCGGGCGCAGCGGCCCCCGCCCCGACCAGCGCGGCGGCGACGGCGCGGGCGCGGTCCGCGGCCAGGATCGGGCCGCTGCCGGTGGCGGGATCGACATCGGCGGTGGTGCCATCGACCTCGCCAACGATGCGCAGGCGCGTGCGGGGATCGCGCGCCGCCTCCCGCGCCCAGGTGATCGCGCTGGCGGCATCGGCGACGCGCGCCGATCCGGGGGCGAAGCCGGTGACGGTGGCAAGCTCCAGCGGCATCGCCGGCGCCGCCGCCTCGCGCGCGCCGAAGCCGGAGCGGAAGGCCTCCGCCAGCTTGGCCGGATCGGTCGTCTTGTTGATCTGCAGGAACACGAAGAAGCCGACGAGGAGCAGCGAAAGATCCGCCAGCGTCGTCAGCCACAGCGGGCGCGCGTTGCGCCGGATATCGAAATCCCAGTTCATGCGACTGCCTCCATCATCTCACGCGGGACGGCGGGTTCGAGCGCCGCCAGCGCCATAAGCGGCCGTTCCAGCCGCGCACGTTCCTCGGCCTCGCGCCGGGCCTGGCGCTGGAGCCGTGCTGCAACCGGCATCGCCACCAGCGTCGCCAGCACGGCGCCATAGAGCGTGGTGAGCAGCGCCACCGCCATCGCCCCGCCGATCGCGCCGGGATCACGCATGGAAGTGAACATCTGGACCAGGCCGATCAGCGTGCCGACCATGCCCATCGAAGGGGCGATGTCGGCCGCGCCGGCCCACATCTCTATCGCGGCGCGATGCCGTTCGGTGCGCGCGGCCTGGCGATGGCGGAACACGCCCAGCGGATCGCCGCCATCCACGATCGCGGCGATCGTCGCCGAAACGTCCGGATCGGCGATCACCGCGCGATCCAGTCGGGTGATGCCGTGGCGGCGGGCGATGCGCGTCAGCGACAGGATCTGCGCCACCAGCGGATCTGCATCGAAGCCGCGCCGGAACAGCAGGCGGAGCGCCGAGAGGCCCCGCCCCACGTCGCGCAACGGCGTGCGCAGCACCACGGCAACGGCGGTGCCGCCACCCACGATGGTGAGCGCCAGCGGATCGAGGAAGGGCCCCAGCCCGGGAAAGCCTGCGATGTCCATGCGCTCGCGGCTGCAAATACCGCGCCAGTTTCCGGTGCGCGCGCCGCCAGCAACGCCCCGCGAACGGCCCGGCAGCCGGTTGCCGGTGTGGCGGCAAGATCTTGCCGCCCGTGCCGCTGCCGGGCGCCCGGGGGATGCCTGCCCGAGCCTGTGGATAAGTTGGCACGGCATTTGCTGGAAACGCCCGTGAACTTTTGCGCGGGAGGCGTGAGATGGCGAACGAGGGACTATTCGGGGTGCATGGCGCTGCACTGTCCGTGCGCTCACAGCGCATGGGCGTGCTGGCGTCGAACATCGCCAACGCCTCGACGCCCGGCTACAAGGCGAAGGACATCGACTTCCGCTCGGCGCTGAACGCGATCGGGGCGCCCGGCGGCAATGTCGACAGCGCGATCGAGGGCGCAACGCTCTATCGCGTGCCGCTCCAGCTCAGCCAGGACGGGAACACCGTCGAGCTTTCCACCGAGCAGACGGCCTTCGCCGAAAACGCGGTCGCCTATCAGACGACGCTCGCGTTCCTGAACGGCCGCATCTCCACCATCACGCGCGCGCTCAAGGGAGAATGAGCATGGGTGACCAGCCCCTTTCGATCTTTCAGGTCTCCGGGCGCGCGATGAGCGCGCAGCTTGTGCGCATGAACACCACCGCGTCGAACCTGGCCAACGCCGGCACCGTCGCGTCGAGCCCCAACGCCGCATATCGCACGATGAAGCCGGTGTTCCGCACCCAGTTCGACGAGGCGAGCGGCATGGCCACCGTCAACGTCGAAAGCGTCGTCACCGCCGGTTCCGATCCGGTGAAGCGCTACGACCCCGGCAATCCCATGGCCGACAAGGACGGCAACGTCTGGGAATCGGCGGTCGACGAGACCCGCGAGCTGGTCGACATGCTGGAGACCGCCCGCGCCTATCAAAACAATGTCGAAGTGATGCAGACGGCCAAGTCGCTGATCATCGACACCCTCAAGCTGGGACGCTGATCATGGCGAGCTTCGATTCCACACTGGCTTCGCTCGGCATCGGCCGCACCGGCGCCTCCACCGCGAACACGTCGACGCGCACCGATCCGACGGCGATGTCGCAGTCCGACTTCCTGACGCTGATGACCGCGCAGCTCAAGAACCAGGACCCGTTCGAGCCCGTCGACAACACCCAGATGGTCGCCCAGATGGCGCAGTTCTCGTCGCTGGCCGGGATCAGCGAGATGAACTCGACGCTGAAGGCGATTTCCGACCGGCTGAACGGCACGACGACCAGCGACATGATGTCCTGGGTCGGCCGCAGCGTGCTGACCGCGGGCGACACCGCCTATCCGCGCACCGACGGCGGGCTTTCCGGATCGATCGAGCTGGAAGGCGACGCGACCGACGTCAACGTCACCATCGAGAATGCCGACGGCGCCGTGCTGCGCACCGTATCGCTGGGCGCGCAGAGCCAGGGCAGCATCGATTTCGACTGGGACGGCACCACCGACAGCGGCGAGGCCGCCGGCAACGGGCCGTTCCGCATCCGCGTCGCGGCGCGCAACGCCGAAGGCGGCAGCGTCCAGGCCACACCGCTGGTGTGGGCGCCGGTCACCGCCGTTTCGCTCTCGTCTGCGGGCGAGCCCGTCCTCACCCTGCCCGGCATCGGCCAGGTCCCCGTTTCCTCGGTCCGCAAGGTCGGCTGAGGCGCATACCAGGAGTAACGACCATGTCCTTCTATACGTCTCTTTCCGGGCTCCAGGCCGCCCAGACCGACATGTCGACGATCTCGCACAACCTCGCGAACGTCGCCACCAACGGCTTCAAGCGCTCGACGACGATGTTCGCGGACGTGATCGCGTCCACGCGCGATTCGAACCCGAACCAGATGGTCGGCTCCGGCACTGTGGTGAAGTCGATCCGCCAGCAGTTCAGCCAGGGCGGCTATACCCAGTCGAGCTCGGCCCTTGATCTCGCGATCTCGGGCGACGGCTTCTTCGCGGTCCGCGCCGACACCGGCACGGCGGGCGTGATGTTCACCCGCAACGGCAGCTTCACCGTCGACAGCGAACGTTATGTCACCGATCAGCAGGGCAACAAGCTGCTCGTCTATCCGGTCGACGGATCGGGCGCGGTGGTGGCGACCGGCATCGATTCGGCCGAGGCGCTGCGCCTGCCGCAGACCAGCGGCACGCCGCAGGCGACGCGCAACGTCGCGCTTTCGCTCAACCTGTCGGCCAATTCGACGATCCCGGCCGATGCGGCGCGTTTCGAAAGCACGCCCTATGCCTTCGATCGCTTCGATCCGGGCACCTACAACCAGTCGGCCCAGACGACGATCTATGACGCCAACGGCAACGCGCTGACGATGACCAGCTATTTCGTACGCGAGACCGCACCGAGCGCCGGCGATCCGACCAGTAGCTGGAAGGTCTATTCCTTCGTCGGCGACCAGCAGCTCGACGCCGATACCGCCACCGCGGGCACCCAGCCGATCACGCTGGAATTCGACGCGACCGGCAAGCTGACCGCGCCGTCGGGCGGCACCACCTTTGGCGGCTTCCTGTCGCCCGGCGCCACCGCGGAGCAGGTGATCACGCTCGACTTCGGCACCCAGACCACCCAGGTCGGCTCACCCTTCAGCGTCAACAACCGCGCGCAGGACGGCGCCGCGGTGGGCCAGTTCGAGAGCGTGACCATCGGCGAGGACGGCATCGTGCGCGCCAGCTTCTCCAACGGCGACCTTCAGCCGCTGGGCAAGGTGATGCTGGCCAACTTCACCAACGCATCGGGCCTGCGCCAGCTCGGCAACTCTACCTGGGCGGCCACCGGCCTGTCGGGCGAGCCGCGGCTGGGCGAGCCGAACGCCAACGGCTTCGGCACGCTGATGTCGGGATCGGTCGAGCGCTCCAACGTGGACATCACCGAGGAACTGGTCGGCCTGATCGCGGCGCAGCGCAACTTCCAGGCGAACGCCAAGGCGCTCGATACCGCGAGCCAGATCTCGCAGACCATCTTCAACATCCGCAGCTAACGGCGGCGGACGCGGGAGCTTAGCAAATGGACCGGCTCGTCTACACGGCGCTTTCGGGACTGCGCGCGAAGATGCAGGGGCAGGCGACGATCGCGAACAACATCGCGAACGCCTCCACCATCGGCTATCGCGCCGATCGCGTGACCTTCGATCGCATGGTGCTGTCCGGGTCGGCGCTCGAGACGCGCTCGGTGGCGACCGAAGAGGTCAAGGACTTCGAACGGCGCGCGGGCACGATCATGCAGACCGCGCGTCCGCTCGACATCGCCGTGACCAGCGATTCGTGGATCGCCGTGCAGGCGAAGGACGGGACCGAGGCATATACGAGGCGCGGCGACCTTTCGGTCTCGCCCTCGGGCGTGCTGGAAACCGGTGACGGTTTCCCGGTGATGGGGTCGGGGGGCCCCATCACCGTGCCGCCCTTCCAGGCGATCACGATCGCAGGCGACGGCACCGTATCGATCGTTCCGCCCGGCGGCGATCCGCTGGCCCCGATCGCGATCGACCGGGTCAAGCTGGCCAGCGCGACGGGCAGCAGGACGGTGAAGGGGCTGGACAACCTGCTCCATGTCGAAGGCGGCGGCGCGCTGCCCGGCGACCTGGAGGCCCGGGTACAATCCGGAGCCCTGGAGCAATCGAATGTAAACCTGACCGAGGCGTTGGTCGACATGATCGAGAACCAGCGCAGCTACGAGGTGCAGGCCAATCTGCTGAAAGAAGCCAAGTCGATGGACGAGACCGCCGCATCGCTGATGCGGCTGCCGGGATAGGGAGTAGTATCAATGGGTTCCGCAGCAATGCACATCGCGCGTACCGGGCTTGACGCCCAGGATATGCGCATGCGCGTGATCTCGAACAACCTGGCCAACGTCAACACGACCGCGTTCAAGCGCGACCGGGCCTCGTTCCAGACGCTCGCCTATCAGACGATCACCGCGCCCGGCGCGGCCAGCACCGCCCAGACCCAATATGCCACCGGCATCAACATGGGCACCGGCGTACGGATCCAGGGCACGACGCGGATCGAGACCCAGGGTTCGCTGCAGACCACGGGCAACGCGCTCGATCTGGCGGTGGACGGCGACGGCTTCTTCCAGATCCAGATGCCGGACGGCACGCTGGCCTATACCCGCGCGGGCAATTTCTCGCGCTCGTCCACCGGTCAGCTCATCACCTCCGAAGGCTATCAGGTGATGCCCGGGATCACGATCCCCGAGGGCGCCACCGCGATCACCATCGGCAGCGACGGCACCGTTTCCGCCACCATCCCGGGTCAGACCGAGGCAAGCCAACTCGGCCAGATCCAGGTGGCGACCTTCCCCAACGCGGCGGGCCTGCTCGCCAAGGGCGACAATTATCTGGTCGAGACCAGCGCCAGCGGTGCCGCCAGCCTGGGCAATCCGGGCGAGACCGGCCGCGGCACGCTGCGCCAGGGCATGCTCGAAGGCTCCAACGTCAACGTCGTCGAGGAGCTGGTGAACATGATCGAGACCCAGCGCGCCTATGAAGTGAACTCGAAGATGATCTCCGCCACCGACGAGATGCTGAAATATGTCAACCAGAACATCTAAGCTGCTGCTCGCCGGCGCCGCGATGCTGGCCGTGGCCTTCGCGGCCGCGCCGGCCCAGGCCCAGCTCTTCGGCAAGAAGAAGCCCAAGGAGGACTTCTCGGTCACGCTGCCGGCGCCCGCGCCCGCCAGCGTGCCGAAGCCCGCCAACGGCGGCATCTTCCAGGCCGATCAGGGCTATGCCGCGCTCTACGAGGGCCAGCGTGCCCGCCGCGTGGGCGATCCGCTAACGATCGTGCTGGTCGAGCGCACCACCGCCTCCAAGTCCGCGAGCTCGAAGCTCGATTCGGGCGGAGGCTTCTCGCTCACGCCGCCGTCGACGGGCGCGCTGTCGCTGTTCAAGCCGACCGACGCATCCGCATCCAGCGGGCGCAACTTCAACGGCAAGGGCGAGACCGATCAGGCCAACGCGCTTTCCGGCGAGATCAGCGTCACCGTGGCCGCGGTCTATCCCAACGGCACGATGCTGGTTCAGGGCCAGAAGCGCGTCACGCTGAACCGCGGCGACGAGTTCATCCAGATCAAGGGCATCGTCCGCATCTCCGATGTCAGCGCGGACAACCGCATCGCCTCGACGCGCGTCGCCGATGCCCGCATCGCCTATACCGGCAAGGGCGACGTCGCCCGCGCCAGCCGCCAGGGCTGGCTCGGCCGGTTCTTCTCGGTCATCAGCCCCTTCTGACGGAGCCCGCAATGATCCGCCTCCTCATCGCCTTCGTCGCAGCGCTGCTCGCGGTCCAGCCGGCCGCCGCCCAGCGCGTGAAGGACCTGGGCGCCTTTCAGGGCATCCGTTCGAACCAGCTCACCGGCTATGGCGTGGTGGTCGGCCTGCCCGGCACGGGCGACGACAACCTCGAATATACCGTCCAGTCGATGAAGGGCGTCGCCTCGCGCTTCGGCTTTCAGCTTCCTCCGGGCGTCTCGCCGGGGCTGAAGAACGCGGCGGTGGTGATGATCACCGCCGATCTCCCGCCCTTCGCCAAGCCCGGTCAGAAGCTGGACGTCACCGTCTCTTCGATGGGCAAGGCCAAGTCGCTGCGCGGCGGCACGCTGATCATGACCCCGCTGATGGGCGCCGATGGCCAGATCTATGCGATGGCGCAGGGCAACCTGGCCGTCAGCGGGCTGGGCGCGGAGGGTGCCGACGGCTCCTCCGTCGTCGTCAACATCCCATCCTCGGGCCGCATCCCGGAGGGCGCCACGGTGGAGCGCACGGTGGAAACCGGCTTCGACACCGCGCCCGTGCTGACCTTCAACCTCGCGCGGTCGGACTTCACCACGGCCCAGCGCGTGCAGGACGTAATCAACCAGCGCTTCGGCCCGGGCCGCGCACGCGCGATCGACGGTGTTTCGGTGGCGGTTTCGGCTCCCCCGGGCGCCGATGTGCGCGCCGAGATGATGTCGGAGATCGAGAATCTGCCGGTTGAGGCCGCCGAGGCCCCTGCCCGGGTGATCGTCAACGCGCGCACCGGCACGGTGGTGATCAACTCGGCGGTGCGCGTCAGCCCCGCCGCGATCACCCACGGCAAGCTGACCGTGCGTATCGAGGAGGCGCCCCGCGTCAGCCAGCCCGCGCCCTTCAGCCAGGGCCAGACCACCACCGAACAGCGCAGCGCGATCGGCGTGGACGAGGAGAAGCGCCCGATGTTCCTGTTCGAGCCCGGCCCCAAGCTGGCGGACGTGGTGAAGGCGGTGAACGCGATCGGCGCATCGCCCGCGGACCTGGTGGCGATCCTGGAGGCGCTGAAGGAAGCCGGCGCGCTCAAGGCGGAGCTGATCGTCCTGTGAGCGGCTCGGCAGCCCCCATCACCGGCACGGCCGGCGGCGTTTCCACGGATACGTCGCGCCTTGCCTCGCGCGCCAATCTGGACGCGGCGGGCAAGCGCTTCGAGGCGATCTTCATCAACATGATGATGAAGTCGATGCGCCAGGCGAAGCTGGCCGACGGGCTGTTCGAGAGCAAGGCGATCGACCAGTTCAAGGAGATGCAGGACACCCAGTTCGCCCAGACCATGGCCCAGCAGAAGCCGCTGGGCCTGGGCAAGGCGATGGCGGACTTCCTGGGCCGCGCGATGCCGGCCGGCGAAGGTGCCGCCGTCGGCGCGGCCGCGTCCGCCGCCGATGCCGGCAACGCCGATGGAGGCACCGGATGAGCGACCTGCTTTCGATCGGCGCCTCGGGCGTGCGCGCCTATCAGACCGCGCTGACCACGGTTTCGGAGAACATCGCCAATGCCGGCGCGGCGGGATATTCGCGCCGCACCGCCAATGTGCGCGAGATCTCCGCCCCCGGATCTCCGGTGGGCACCGGGGCGAACGGGCTGGGCGTCAGCGTGCTGGGCGTCAATCGCGCCGCGGACCAGTTCCGTTCGGCCGAGGTGCGCACGACCAGCGCCGATCTGGCGCGGACCGAGGCGGGCGTGACCTGGCTGGAGCGGATCGAAAGCGCGCTGACCGCCGAAAAGCTCGGCGATCAGCTCACCTCCTTCTTCGGCGCGGCGCGCACGCTGGCCGCCGATCCTTCGTCGCTGCCGCAGCGCGCGGCGATGCTGGAGGCCGCGTCCAGCGTCGCCAGCGCCTTCACCGCCACGGGCGAAGCGCTTGCCTCCGCGGCGGCCGAGCTGGAGCAGGCCACCGATGTGCAGGTCGATCAGCTCAACGGCATCGCCACGGCACTGGCACGGGTCAATTCGGGCATCGGACGCTCGGCCCCCGGCTCCGGCACCGCCGCGGCACAGCTCGACGAGCGCGACCGGCTGCTCGAATCGCTGAGCGCGATCACGGATGCCAACGTCAGCTTCGACGCGGTAGGCCGCGTCACCGTGCGGCTGGGCGGCAGCAACGGCCCGGCGCTGGTGCATGGGGAGCAATCCGGCACCGTCACCGCGGTGTTCAACGAAGAGGGCGCAGCCTCCTTCGCGCTGCACCTGAACGGCGAGACGCGCGCCTTCTCCCCGGCTGCCGGCGCGTTGTCGGGCGCCGCCGAAGGCGCGCAGCGAATCGCCGATGCGCGCGCGTCGCTGAACGCGCTGGCGAGCGATTTCGTGACCGGCATCAACCAGTTCCAGGCATCGGGCCGCGACCTGAACGGCACTGCGGGCGCACCGATGTTCGAGGCCGGCGATCCCCCGACGCGCATCGCGATGGTGCTCACTGACCCGCGCGGCATCGCCGCGGCCGCGGTGGGCGGCGGCACGCGCGACAACAGCAACCTGACCGCGCTGGAATCGCTGCGCAGCTCGGCCGGCTATGAAGCCGGGCTGAGCGGGCTCGTGTCGGCCAATGCCTCCGCGCTGTCCGCGCGCCGTTCGGTCGCCGATGCCCAGACCGCGATCCGCGACGGCGCTGTGGCGGCGCGCGACGCGGTCAGCGGCGTCAATGTCGACGAGGAGGCGGTGGACCTGATCCGCTTCCAACAAGCCTATCAGGCCTCGGCCCGCGTCATCCAGGTGGCGCGCGAAACGCTGCAGGCGATGCTGGAGATCCGCTAAGCCATGCGCATCACCACCTCCCAGATCTATGAGCGGCCGTCGCTGCTGATGGGCAAGCTCGGCCAGCAGGCTGACAAGCTACAGACGCAGATCGCGACCACCAAGCGCTTCAGCGCGCCTTCCGAAGACCCGACCGCATGGCTGCGCGTCGACGGGCTGGCGCGCGCTTCGGCCAACGACGCGGCCTATGCCAGCAACGTCAAGCTGGCGCAGAGCGTGCTCGCCCAGTCCGATTCGACGCTGGACGGTATCGCCACCCAGCTCCAGCGCGCGCAGGAGCTGGCGCTGGAGGCGGGCGGCCCGGCGCTGACCGACGCCAACCGCCAGTCGATCGCGGCGTCGCTGGATGCGGTGATCGAGGATCTGTTCCAGCTCGCCAATGCCAAGGACGTGCGCGGCCAGCCGCTGTTCGGCGGCGCGGCGGGCGATGCGGCCTATGTCCGCACGGCGGACGGCAGCATCACCTATGCCGGCACCGGCGAGCCCGCGGCGATTCCGGTCGCGGACGGTCATGCGATCCAGCCCTCCGTCACGGGCGACAAGGCGTTCGGCGACATCTTCGCCGTGCTGACCACGCTTTCGGCGGCGCTGAAGGATGGCGAAGGGCCGGGCGATGCCGGCGATTCGATCACCCAGGCGATCGATCAGGTCTCCGCCGCGCGCAGCTCCGTGGGTGCGCGCGCGCTGCGGATGGACCTGGAGGCGCAGCGCCTGACCGACGCCGAAACCGCACGCGCCGAGACCCGTTCGGGCCTTGAGGATACCGATATCGCCACCGCGATCGCCGAGCTGCAGAAGACGCTCACGGTGCTGCAGGCGACGCAGACGAGCTTCACCAAGCTCTCCGGCCTGTCGCTGTTCGATTATCTGCGTTGAGTTTCCGCGGCGGTAACCATTTTCTAGCGGATTCTCGCGCAAGTTCCGCCGTGCGCTGCCGTTCCTAATATCGAAAGCGCCCGCGGCCGCCGGTGGCCGCCATTCGGGGGGAATTTGTCGCCGTGTTTCCTGTAATCGGCCTAGTCGTCCTCATCGCGATGGTCTTCGGTGGTTTCGTGATCACCGGCGGCGCCCTGGAGCCCGTACTCCACGCCATCCCGCACGAGATGCTGATCATCGGCGGCGCCGCGCTGGGCGCGCTGATCATCGGCAATTCGATGAAGGAGCTGAAGGCGCTGGGCGGCGGCGTCGTGAAGGTGCTGAAAGGCCCGAAGTACAAGAAGCAGGACTATCTCGACACGATCTTCCTCGTTTCGAAGCTGATGAAGATGCTGCGCACCGAAGGCCCGATCGCGCTCGAGCCGCACGTCGAGGACCCGAAGTCCTCCGCCATCTTCGCCGAATATCCGCGGCTGCTGGCCGATCACACGCTGATCAACCTGATCGCCGATACGCTGCGCCTGGTCGTCGTCTCCTCCGGCACGCTCGACGTGCATGCCGTGGAGGAGGTGATGGACAACGCCATCAAGACCCACCACCACGAGGTGGAAGGGCCGCAGCACACGCTCCAGTCGCTCGGCGACGCGCTGCCGGCGCTCGGCATCGTCGCGGCCGTGCTGGGCGTGGTGAAGACCATGGGATCGATCGACAAGCCGCCGAGCATCCTGGGCGGCATGATCGGATCGGCGCTGGTCGGCACCTTCCTGGGCGTGTTGCTGGCCTATGGCATCGTCGCGCCGCTGGCCGGGCGGCTGAAGCAGATCATCGATGCCGATGCGGCGATCTATCACGTCGTGAAACAGATCATCATCGCCTCGCTCCACGGCCATCCCCAGCCGCTGGTGATCGAGGCGGCGCGCAGCGGAATCGCGCATTCCAACCAGCCCAATTTCGGCGAGGTCTTCGACGGCCTGAGGGGGCGTTGATGCTGGTCCGGTTTCGCCGGAGCGGCACCGGCCCGCTCCCCCACCCGGCCTCCCATCCAAGGTGCTCTAGCGGGAGGCCGGGTGGGGGAGCGGGGCGGCGCCGCCGCGCCGGAGGCGCACGATAATGTCCGCCGCACGGGCTCCCCACGGGGCGAAGGCCCCACCGAAGATCATCGTCAAGAAGATCTATATCGAAGGCGGCGGCGGCCACCATGGCGGCGCCTGGAAGGTCGCCTATGCCGATTTCGTGACCGCGATGATGGCCTTCTTCCTGCTGCTGTGGCTGCTCGGCGCGACGACCGAGAAGCAGCGCAAGGCGCTGGCCGACTATTTCGCGCCGACCCTGGTCGAGCTGCGCCAGAACAGCGCTGGCTCCAACGGCATCATGGGCGGCGAGGCGATCAACCAGCGCGACAATTATCCCAACAAGGCGTCGCAGACCGGCACCAAGGCGCTGACCGTCCCCGTGGGCGGATCGGGCGGCAACGACGTGGGCACCGGCGAGAAGGGATCGCTGAAGGAACAGGCCGCACTGGCCGCGCAGGACCAGAAGAACTTCGACTCGATGCGCAAGACGATCGAACGCCGCATCCAGTCCACGCCCAAGCTGGCGCGGCTGGCGCAGCACGTGCGATTCGTCCCCACGCGCGACGGGATGCGCATCGACCTGATCGACGACGCCAATTATTCGATGTTCGACCTGGGCACCACCGCGCTGGTTCCCGAGGCGAACAACCTGATCGCGATGATCGCCGAATCGATCCGCGACCTGCCGAACCCGATCATGATCCGGGGCCACACGGACAGCCTGCGCTACAACGACCCGCTGAACATGAACAACTGGATGCTCTCCAGCGGCCGTGCCGAGGCCACGCGGCGGCGCCTGTCGTCCGGCGGCGTGCCCGAAGTGCGGTTCGAACGGATCGAGGGCGTGGCCGATCGCGAGCCGATGATCCAGGACAACCCGGCCGACCCGCGCAACCGCCGCGTCTCGATCACCCTGCTCTATCGCAAGGCGCCCAACGGCTTCGACAGCCAGGGCAAGGATCGCCGCGTCCAGCTCCCGGCCGCGGGCAACCGTCCGGCCGGCGCCAAGGCGGATTAGAAGAACAGCTTGCGGATGGTCAGCTTGATCGTCCGCCCCGTGGGATCGAGCAGGTCGGGCTGGTAGCTGAGCGGCACCAGGCCGTTGGCGTCCGTCACCTTCAGCCGCGTGTCGAACAGATTGTCGACCGACAGCGTCACCCGCATCCCGCGCATCCACGGGCGGTTGCGCGACAGGTTTAGCTGCTGCCCAAGGTCGGCGAACAGCCGCAGGTTGATCGTGCCGAGCGGCGAGAAGCGCAACGGCTGGGGATTGGCCGCGGTGCCGCCGTCGACGTGCGTCGCGCTCTGCCACTTGGCGGAGAGCCGCAGCGCCAGCCCGTCCTTCATCAGCCCGGCCTGCGCCTCCAACTCGTGGCGCGACTGGCCGCCGCGGCTGCCGATCGCCGATCCGTCGAGCAGGTCGAGCACCGGCAGGCCGGGGCTGACCACCACCTGCTCCTTCAGGTGGATCGTGTGGTACAGCGCGAATTGCAGCCGGCCCGCCAGCATGCCGTTCGGCCCGCCGAGACCGCCGCCGCGCCCTCCGAAGCCGCGTCCGCCGCCACCGCCGCCGGGACCGCGCCCGCCAAAGCCGCCGCCCGGCGGACCGCCCGCACCGGCCTCGCCGCGGGGGCCGCCCTGCCCCCCGGGTCCGCCGCCCTGGCCCGGCCTGCCGTCGCGGCCCCAGCGCATGCGGAGCTGCTCGGGCGGCGGCGGGATCGGCTGGCCGTTGCGCTGCGCCTCCTCCACCTCGCCGCGATAGCGCTGCACCATCTTCTCGATCGACGAACTGAGCGGCATCGAGAAGTTGAAGCCCCAGCGCAGCTCCGATCGGTCGGCGCGGTCGAAGTTCACCGGGCGCATGTCCACGCTGGTCAACCGCCCGGAGGCATCGCGCACGAAGCGGGCGGGGAAGGCCGCCTCGACCTCTGCCGTGGCGGAGGGGAAGCCGGCGATCTGGTTGCGCGTGGTGCTGGCGACATATTCGGCGCGCAGATTCAGGTCGATATTGTCGAACGGCCGCGCGTTGAGCCCCAGCTTGAGCACATGGCGGCTGTCCGCGCCCAGCCCCGGGTTGCCGCCGGTGATGCTGGTGATGTCGACGCTTTCGCCGCGCACATAATCGAACACGCGGACGTTGGGGGTGAACACCACCGGATCGCCGAGCTGCTGCGCGGTGGGCGCGCCCTCCTCGTCGGTGACCGAGGCGACGAAGGTGACCTGGCTCAACGGCGACCAGACCGCGCCATAGCCGCGCGTCACCAGCGTGCCGAAGTCCGAATAGCGCTCCACCTCGACGCTGCCGTTAACCGAGAGGTTGCCGATCGCGGAAAGCACGCCCTCCCGGCGGCTGGTGATCGGCAGATCCAGGTTGAACTGCGCCGCAGCCTCGTCGCGCGAATTGCTGCTGGAGCCGGGCGCGCCGGCGCGAAGGAACTCGCTGTCATAGTCGCGGGTGCGGCCCGTGACGCGCACGCTGGCCGATGCATCGCCGGCGGGCATGCGGAACGGCGATCCGTTGACCAGCAGGTCCAGCGCCGCGACGCGCGAAACCGACAGCGCACGATCGGAGGGCTTCACCGCGATCGCCCCTGCCGGAAGAAGGCCGAACGGATTGAACGCGGGATCGCCCGCATCCAGCAGCGCCTGAAGCGGCGCGGTATCAAGGCCGGTGGTGGTGACGCTGCGGTTGCGGTCGCGATCGAAATTGCCGGTCACCGTCCAACGCCATTTCGAAAGCTCGCCGTTGACGGTGAAGCCCAGATGCGCGTTCTGGCTGGCGCTGTTGCGCGACAACGCGCCCAGCCCCGCCGGATAGCGGCTGAGCAGCACATCCTGCCCGAACGGCGAGAAGGGGCTGTAATCGGGCAGCACCAGTGCCACACCGGCGCGGCCGAGCAGCGCCTCGCTCTGGCGCACCTCCAGCCGGGCGTTGAAGGTGGCGCTCATCCCGTCCGAAAGATTGCGGCTCACCACGCCGTTCAGCGTCAGCGCATCGCTGGGCGCTACCAGTGTGCGATAGGCGCCGGAATCGCTGGTGTTGGGCTGATTGGCGCCCGGCACGAAGCTGCCGAGCGAGGGGGCGCCGCCCGCGGCACCGGCAGGCACGCCCGCCACGGTCACCGTCTGGCCGGCAAGCGCACTGAGCGCCGGGTCGATCTCTCCGCCCGTTGTTATGGCGCTGACGTTGCCCAGCGTATCGAACAGCGTCGATCGCGTCGGGATGACGTCGCGCTCGCTTTCGAGCAGCCCGCTATTGCCGCTGTAGCCGATGTCGAAGCTGACACGGCCGGGGCCGCCGATCCGCAGGATGTTGAGGCTCGCCTGGCGGTTCCAGTTGCCGCCGGCGGTGGGGGCGCCGCCCGCAAGCTCCGCGGTGAAGGCGCGGAAGCGCGGGCGCAGCACCACGTTCACCACGCGCTGATCGGCGCGATAGCCGAATTTGAGCGCCACCTCTTCCGGGAAGATATCGATGCGCAGGATCGCCTCGGGCGGGATCTCGCGGATTTCGGAGAAGCTGGAGATGCGGCGGCCGTTCAGCAGGACGACCGGCCCGCCGTCCCCGCCGCGACCGCGCCCGCTGCCGGTCTGCGGCGCAAGCGCGGTGATCAGTTCACCCAGGCTGCCCGCGCCATAGGAGCGGATATCTGCCGGGGTAAGCTGCTGCTCGGGCGGGATTTCGCTCACGATCGCACCGGGAAGCTCACCGGTGACGAGAATTTCGTCCTCGCCCGCAGGATCGCCGCCGGGGGCCGCGGGGGGATGCTGCGGCGGCGCCGGGGGTTCTTGCGCATGGGCGGGCATCGCTCCCATCGCCAGCGCCGAGAGCGCGCATCCGATTCGCAACTTCACCGCAATCACTCCACCTGACAGGCCCGGGACGCGGACGGCATCCGGGGTGGCGGCGCCCGGCCTAGGGCAGGTTTGTCGCAAAATTATGCCAAGGCAGGGAAGCCGGAGAGCGGGGCGATCGGCCCCGCGGACTGCTTCACTGGTGCGGTCGAGAAGACTCGAACTTCCACGTCCTTTCGGACACAACGACCTCAACGTTGCGCGTCTACCAGTTCCGCCACGACCGCACGTGAAACATCCGCCGGGCCAGGCCCGGCGCTGGTAAGGCGCGGCCCCTAGCAAAGCCCCCGCCCGCTGGCAACCCGTTCGCCGTGCGCATGCCGCCGCCCTTTCGCGCCGCACCCGGAAAGGCTAGGCCCGGCGCCCCATGCCCGCCCCCGCCGCCCTTTCCGCCGAGACGCGGCGCATCCTGGCGCTGGCATGGCCGGTGGCGCTCACCAGCCTGAACTGGACGCTGCTGCACCTGACGGACGTGGTGGTGGTGGGCATGACCGGCACGGCCGAGGTCGCCGCGCTGGGCGCCAGCCGCACGCTGACCTTCATCGGGATGGTGGTGACGCTGGGCGCGCTGACCGGCGTACTGGTGTTCGTCTCGCGTGCCGACGGCGCAGGCGATCTGCGCGAGACGGGGCGCGTGTTCCACCAGGGCCTCGCACTGGCGTTGATCCTGGCGGTGGCGAGCGCGCTGCCGCTGTTCCTGTTCGCGCATCCGATGCTGATCGCCGTCGGCGTGGAGCCCGGGATCGCCCCGGCGGCGGCGCATGTCGTGCGGGTGATGGCCTTCGCCTATCCGCCACAGCTCCTGATCATCGCTGCCACCTTCTTTCTGGAAGGGGTGAGCCGGCCGGGGCGCGTGACCGCGGTCAACCTGTCCGTACTGCCGGTCAACGCCGTTCTGGCCTGGGCGCTGTCCGGCGGGCATCTGGGGCTGCCGGCGATGGGCGCCGCGGGGGCCGCAACCGCCACCGTGATCGCGTCGGCGATCGGCGCGGCGGGCATGCTGGCGGCGGCATGGACGCTGCCCCGTGCCCGCGAGCGCGGCGTGCATGCGCTGAACAGCCTGTTCACGCGCGAGACGCTGGCGGGCGCGATCCGGCTGTTGCGCTTCGGCGCGGTGCCGGCGTTCGCCTCCGGACTGGAGCTTGCCGGCTTCTCGATCCTGATCGCGCTTTCGACCCAGCTCGGCCAGACGGCGACCCACGCCTTCCAGATCGTGTTCTCGATCCACAACGTCACCTTCGCGCTGGGGCTGGGCTTCGCCTCCGCCGCCGGGGTGCGCGCGGGCAATGCGGTGGGCGAGGGCGTACCCGGCGCAGCGGTATCGCGCGCGCTGGTGGCGGCGGCGCTGGCGGCGGGATCGACCGGGCTGCTCGCGCTGCTGCTGATCCTGTGGCCCCAGCCCTTCGTCGGCCTGTTCCCCGCGGCGGCGGAGGTCCATGCGCTGGCGATCGCGATGTTGTTCGTCTGGGCGCCGTTCATCCTGTTCGACGGGTTGCAGGTCGTGTTCGTCTATGCGCTGCGATCGCTCGGCGATCAGGTGGCGGCGGGGATCAACGGCATCCTTGCCTTCTTCCTGATCACGGGCGGCGCGGGGCTATGGCTGGTGCATATGGGGTGGGGCGCCCATGCGCTCGTCATCGCATCAGGCGCGGGCATGCTGGCGGCCGCCGCGCTGAACGGGGCGCGGCTGGCGTGGCTCAGCCGCCGATTTCGTTCGCGAAGGTGAATTCCACGATGCGGACGTTGCCCGGCACGTCCAGCTTGGCGCCGTTGAAGTCGATCGCGCCCTTGGGATCGAGCATCCGCACCTCCGGCGTGATCCGCCAGGCGTAGAGCAGCGCGCCCTTGGCATCGCGCAGCTCGACACGGATGTCGGGCACGCGCTGGCGCTCGCCGGTGGGGTTCACCACCTTGCCAGAAACCGCGAACAGCTCGCCGCCGCCCGCTGGATTGCGGCGCTCCACCGCCTTGTCCATGAAGCGCAGCGGCGTTTCCACGCCGCCGAAGCCCAGCCCAAGCTGCGAGGCGAGGCCCGGCGCGCCCGAATAGATGATCGCCCCCGTGCCCAGCAGCATCGAGAAACAGGCGACGAAGGCCGCCGCGGTCCAGCGCTTGGCCGGATTGCGGCGCGGCTTGAACGGCGGCTGAGGGGCGAAGGGATCGTAATCGCCGGGCGGGGGCGCCGTCGCGGCGGGATCCTCGAAGCGCATCGCCGGCCGCTCCTCGCGCGGGGCGGCGGCGGGAGCGGGTGCCGGATCGGGCGCGCGGACAGGCGCAGCAGCGGCGGCGCGGCGAGGCGCCGGGGCGGCAGGCGGGGTTTCCTGCCGGGCCGCCGTACTGTGGTCCGCCAGCGCGGGGGCCTGATGCCAGCTATGCTTGCAGCTTGCGCAGCGCACCACGCGCCCCTCCGGCCCGATCGCGCTGTCGGGGACCAGATAGCGGGTGCGGCATTGGCTGCATTCAAGGATCATGTGCCGATTCTAGCCATGTCCGACTCGCGCTACAAGCGGTGGGGCGCCGCACGTGCTTGAGCGGCGCGGGCGGCTGTGCGAAATGGCGTCGGGCATGGCCAACATCGTCCAGTTCGAGAATGTAGGCCTGCGCTATGGCACGGGGACCGAGACGCTATCGGACCTGAGCTTCACGCTCACCTCCGGCTCCTTCTATTTCCTCACCGGCGCATCGGGCGCGGGCAAGACGTCGCTGCTGAGGCTGCTCTATCTGGCGCAGCGGCCGTCGCGCGGGGTGGTGCGGCTGTTCGGCGAGGATGCGGGGGTGCTGCCGCGCGCGCGCCTGCCCGGATTCCGGCGGCGCATCGGCGTGGTGTTCCAGGATTTCCGGCTGCTCCCCCACCTCTCCGCCTATGACAATATCGCGCTGCCGCTGCGCGTGGCCGGCATTCCGGAGAGCGATATCGAAGCGCCGGTGCGCGAGATGCTCGCCTGGGTCGGGCTTACCGACCGGGGCAAGGCCAAGCCGCCGACGCTTTCGGGCGGCGAACAGCAGCGCATCGCCATCGCCCGCGCCGTGATCGGCCGGCCGGAGATACTGGTGGCGGACGAGCCGACCGGCAACGTCGATCCCGACATGGCCGAACGGCTGCTCCACCTGTTCGATAGCCTCAACCGGCTGGGCACCACCGTGGTGGTGGCCACGCACGATTTCCACCTGCTCAATCGCATCCCCAACGCGCGGATGATGCGGCTGGAAAAGGGACGGCTGCACGATCCCACCGGCGCGCTGCGCCATCCACCGGCGAGCCCGGCATGAAGCTGAGCCTCAACCCCAACGCGCCCGACCGGCGGCTGCTCGACGAGGGTCGCCGCACGCGCGCGATGACCTGGATCATGTCGGTGATGCTGTTCCTCACCGTGCTGTCGGGCGGGCTGGGGCTGGGCATGCTGGCGGCGACGGCACAGCTCGACCGCCAGCTTTCGGGGCGCCTGACGGTGCAGATCGTCGAGCCCGACGCGGCGGTACGCGACCGGCAGGCGCGCGAGCTGGTGGCGGCGCTACGCAGCACCGCGGGCGTGGTGCGGGCGGCCGAGGTGGATCGCGCGCGGCTGGCCGAGCTGCTCAAGCCCTGGCTGGGCGACACCGGGCTGGACCCCGACCTGCCGATGCCCGCGATGATCGACGTCGACGTGCGCGGCGACGCGGCCGTGCGCGCGACCGAGGAGGCGGCGCGGCGCATTGCGCCCTCCGCCCGGGTGGACCGGCATGCCCAATGGCTGTCGCCCGTGCGCAGCTTCATGGCGACGCTCACCTGGCTGGCGGGTGGGCTGGTGCTGCTGATGGCGAGCGCCACGGCGGCGGTGGTGCTGCTGGCGGCGCGCGCGGGCCTCGACACGCATCGCGACACGATCGAGGTGCTGCACATGCTCGGCTCCACCGACCTCCAGGTCGCCCGGCTGTTCCAGCGGCGCATCGCTATCGACACGCTGCTGGGCGGCGCGATCGGCGCCGCGCTGGCGCTGGGGCTGATCTGGCTGCTGCAATCGCGCTTCGACGCGCTGGGATCGGAGTTGATGAGCGGCGTAGCGCTCCAGCAGCGCGACTGGTTCCTGCTGCTGCTCCTGCCGCTCAGCTTCGCGCTGCTCGCCACCTTCGCCGCGCGGGTCGCGGTGCTGCGCGCGCTGGCCAAGACGCTGTGATCCGCCTGGCCCTCCGCATCGCGCTGCTGGCGTTGGTCGCGTGGGTGCTGGGCTTCGCCGTCTTCATGCTGTCGCTCGGCCGCCCGCTGCCGCCAGGCAAGACCGACGCGATCGTCGTGCTGACCGGCGGCCCCGGCCGCATCGATCGCGGGATCGAGCTGATGCGCACGCGGATGGCCAAGCGCATGCTGGTAAGCGGCGTGGATCGCGACGTGCGGCCGCATGAGCTGGCGATCGCCTACAAGGCCGACCGGCGGCTGTTCGATTGCTGCATCGATCTGGGCCGCGAGGCACGCGACACGCGCTCCAACGCCAGCGAGACGGCGGCCTGGGTGCGCCGCCGCGGCTATCGTTCGGTGCGGCTGGTGACCTCCGACTGGCATATGCCGCGCGCGCGGATGGAGCTGGCGAAGCTGCTGGGCGGCGACGTGGCGATTTCCGGCGACGCCGTGCGGACCAACCCGCGCTTCGCTACCCTGCTCTACGAATATCACAAATGGCTGCTGCGCGGTGCCGCGATTCTGGTGGGGGCGGGATGATCAACTGGCTGCGCACGATCGCCTTTTCGGCGTTCTTCTATACCCTGTCGGTGCCGATCGTGCTGCTGGCGCCGGTCGCGGCGCTGTTCGGGCGGGGGCCGATGCGCGCCTATTGCAACGCATGGGCGGGCACGCTGCGCTGGTCGGCGCGGATATTCCTGGGCATCCGCGTCGAATGCGAGGGCGAGGTGCCGGAAGGGCCGGTGCTGTTTGCCGCCAAGCATGAATCGATCTTCGAGGCGCTGGAGCTCACCCGCTTGCTGCGCGCTCCGGCGACGGTGATGAAGCGCGAGCTGACGCAGATCCCGGTCTGGGGCTGGAGTGCGCGGCGCTATGGCGTGATCGTGGTGGACCGCAAGGCGAGCGCGAAGGCGATGCGATCGATGATGCGCGACGCCAAGGCCGCGCTGGCCGAGGGGCGATCGGTGATGATCTTTCCGGAGGGCACGCGCGTGGCGCCGGGAGAGGCGCCATGGCTGCAATCGGGCTTTGCCGGGCTGTACCGGATGCTGGGCCTGCCCGTGGTGCCCGTGGCGGTGAAGAGCGGGCATGTGTGGCCCAAGGGCGGCGCCAAGCGCCCGGGCGTCATCACCTTCCACTTCGGCGATGCCATCCCGCCGGGCCTGCCGCGCGACGAGGCCGAGGCGCTGGTCCACAAGGGCATCAATGCGCTCCAGCCCGAGGCGCTGGCCAAGGGCTGAAGGCGCGGCACCAGCCCGTCCCACCACCTATTCGTGCGCGCGGCCGAAGTCCGGGCGGGCGTCGTCCTGGCCTTCTTCAAGGATCGAGCGGCGGATCGCCCGGGTGCGCGTGAAGAGATCGAACAGCTCGTCGCCCTTGCCCCAGCGGATCGCGCGCTGGAGCGCCGACAGATCCTCCGAGAAGCGCTGGAGCATGTCGAGCACCGCTTCCTTGTTCGCCAGGAACACGTCGCGCCACATCGTCGGGTCCGAGGCCGCGATGCGGGTGAAGTCGCGGAAGCCGCCGGCCGAATATTTGATCACCTCCGAACGGGTGACCTCCTCCAGGTCCGATGCGGTGCCGACGATAGTATAGGCGATCAGGTGGGGCAGGTGACTGGTCACCGCCAGCACGCGATCGTGATGGTGCGGCTCCATCGTCTCCACCTCGGCGCCGATCTGCTCCCAGAAGGCGACGACGCGCGACACCGCGAGCGCAGGGGCGTCCGGCGCGGGAGTGACGATGCACCAGCGGTTGCGGAACAGGCTGGCGAAGCCCGATTCCGGCCCGCTGTTCTCGGTACCCGCCACCGGATGGGCGGGGACGATGATCGCACCCGGCAGCGCGGCCGACAGCGCCTCGACGACGCTTTCCTTGCACGATCCGACATCGCTCACCACCGCGTTGGCGGGCAGACCGGCGGCGATCGACGCCGCCGCCTCGCCCATCGCGCCCACCGGCACGCAGAAGATCACGAACTCCGCATCGGCCACCGCCGCGCCGGGCGTATCGGCAACCGCGTCGCACAGTGACAGGCGCACCGCCACATCGCGCACCGCCGGATCAGCGTCATAGCCGGTGACGCGCGCGCCCGGCATGTAAAGCCGCACCGCACGCGCGATCGACGAGCCGATCAGCCCCAGCCCGATAATCGTCACGCGCCCGAAGGGAAGCGGTTGCAGCGCGTCTCCGGAAGGCGCGGGCTGCATCAGTGCTCGCCCGCCAGCTTGCGCAGCGTGGCGATCACGCCACGGTTGTCGTCTTCGGTGCCGATGGTGATGCGCAGCCCGTGCGGCAGCCCCTGTCCGGGCAGCCAGCGCACGATATAGCCGGCCTCCATCAGCCCGCTATAGGCCTGCTCGGCGGTCAGCCGCCCCTCGAACAGCACCAGCACGAAATTCGCCTGGCTGGGCACGGCGCGCAGGCCGGCGTTGCCCATCTTGGCGATCTCGTCCGAGAACCAGCGGCGCCATTCGGCGTTGTGCGCGCGGGTATGTTCGACGAAGGCCGTGTCGCCCAGCGCGGCGATCGCCGCCGCGGTGCCCGCGATGGTGATCGAGAAGGGCAGACGGATGCGGTGCATCGCATCGATGATCGGCGCGGCGGCATAGCCCCAGCCGATCCGCTCCGCGGCCAGCCCGTACATCTTTGAGAAGGTTCGCGTCACCAGCACGTTCGGGGCGTCGCGCGCCAGCTCCATCCCGCCGTCGTCGATATCGCCGTCGATATATTCGGCATAGGCGTGATCGAGCACCAGCAGCACATGGCTGGGCAGCCCGGCGTGCAGCCGCGCGATCTCCGCCCGCGTGGCATAGGTGCCGGTGGGATTGTTGGGATTAGCGACGAACACGATCCGCGTGCGATCGGTGACGCAGGCCAGGATCGCGTCGACATCGGTCGCATAATCGTGATCGGGGGCGACTACCGGGGTTGCGCCCACGCGGCGCGTGGCGATCGGATAGACGGTGAAGCCGTAGTTGACGTAGATGATCTCGTCCCCCGGCCCGGCGAAGGCGCCGGCGGCTAGGTGCAGCACCTCATCCGATCCGTTGCCATAGATGATCCGCGCGGGGTCCAGATCGTGCAGCGCGGCCAACGCCTCGCGCAGATCGTGCGCGCCCGAATCGGGATAGCGTTCCAGGCTGTCCGCTGCCGAGACGAAGGCGTCGCGCGCCGCCGGCGAGGTGCCCAGCGGGTTCTCGTTCGACGAAAGCTTGATCGCCTTCTTTCCCGAAAGCGTGGTGGAACGTCCGGGGACATAGGGCGCGATCTCTAGGATCCAGGGCTTGGCTACAGGTCCGGTCATGGTGCGCCGCTTGGCCGAACGGTTACGCAATAGCAAGGTGGCGGCGGCTATGCCCGGCCCCGGCAAGGAGAATCGGTACACGGGGATGCGGGCGGGCGACACGCTCTGGAAGGCACTGGCGGCGGCACGGCGGAGCAATCTGGCCGCAGCCGGCGATCGCGCGCCCGTGCCCGCCTGCCCCGGCGCCACCCGCCGCGCGCTGTTGAAGGCGATGCTGGCGGCGGGCGCGGTGGCGGCGCTCCCTCGCCCGGCGCGCGCGGCCGCGCCGGGGCGCGTGGCGATCGTCGGCGGCGGGATCGCGGGGCTCAGCGCGCTCCACCACCTGCGCCGCAACGGTATCGACGCCTGCCTGTACGAAGGGCGCCGGCGCACCGGCGGGCGGATTCTGACCCAGCGCCCGGCGGAAGGCCCGGCGTTCGAGGCGGGCGCCCAACTGGTCAACACCGACCATGACGATATGCATGCGCTGATCGCGCGGTTCGGGCTGAAGCTGATCGACCGCAAGGAAGCGCCGCACCGCACCCTGATCCTGGCCAACGGCACGCTGATCGGCGAGGAGGCGCTGGCCGAGGGGCTGCGCCCGATCGCCGCGCAGATCGGCGTGCATGCCGACTGGCTGGACCGCGACCATGCCAATGCCGCGCGCATCCTGGACGGCATGTCGATCCGCGGATACCTGGATCGCCATTCGCACCTGATCGCCGAGCCCTGGATCCGCCGCCTGCTGGAGGAATCGGCGCGCACCGAATATGGCGTGGAGCCCGATCGCGCCTCCGCGATCGAGCTGATCTTCAACCTGCCCACCGTGAACGGCGAACGGGCCGAGGTGCTGGGCGGTGCCGACGAACGGCTGGTGATCGAGGGCGGCAGCAGCGCGCTGATCGCGGCGATGACCGATCGCCATGCGGCGCGGATCGCGCTGGGCCGCCAGCTCCGCCGGATCGACCGGGCGGACAAGCGCGGACAGGGCCCGCTGCGCCTTCACTTCATGGACGGCAGCATGGCGGAGGCCGACACGCTGATCCTGGCGCTGCCCGCCCCGGTGCTGCGCCAGATCGAATATGGCGTGCCGATCGACCGGGAATGGCAGCGTTTCATCGCCGAGATGGAGCTGGGCACGAACGAGAAGGTGCAGGCCGCGGCGGGCGCGATGCCGTGGCAGGGGCCGATGGGCACCGGCGGCGAGCTGTGGCAGGCCGACGAACAGGGATATTCGCAAGGGTGGGACGGCAGCGTCCACCTGGCCGGGCGCGTCGATCCCATCTGGACCTGGTATCTGGGCGGCGCGCAAGCTGCCGAGCCCGGCGCCGCCGACGAACTGGCCCGCCGCTTTGCCCAGGCATCCGAACACGCCATCCCGGGGCTGATCCCCGCGGTGGCGCAGGGGCCGTGGCGGCGCACCGGATGGCGTGCCGATCCGTTCAGCCAGGGCGGCTACGTCAACTATCCGCCAGGCCAGCTCACCCGCTTCGGCGGGCTGCTGTGGCTCGAATCGGACGATCCGGGCGAAAGCCAGGTCGCGCGATCCGGCGACATCTTCTTCGCCGGCGAGCATCTGTCCGATGCCTATCCCGGCTATATGAACGGCGCCGCGCAAACCGGGCGGCTGGCGGCCGAGGCAATCGCGGGACGGCGGCTGCCGCCCCAATCCGCTTGAACCCGGGGGCTGCCGCCCCTAACCACCCGCCAGTGTCCGACGATCCGCGCATCGACCCGAGGTTCGGGCTTTCCCGTTCCGTGACGCTGCCGGGCCCGCTGCGGCTCGACGGCGGCGGGCTGCTGTCGCCGGTCGACATCGCCTATGAGACCTATGGCACGCTGGCGCCCGACGCTTCCAACGCGATCCTGATCTGCCACGCGCTGACCGGCGATCAGCATGTCGCGTCGAACCATCCGGTGACAGGCAAGCCCGGCTGGTGGACGCGCATGGTGGGGCCGGGCAAGCCGGTAGATACCGATCGTTTCTGCGTGATCTGCGTCAACGCGCTGGGAAGCTGCCTGGGCTCTTCCGGCCCGGCCAGCGTGAACCCCGCGACCGGGCGGCCATGGGGAATGAGTTTTCCGGTGATCACCATCCGCGACATGGTGCGCGCGCAGGCGATGCTGCTCGATCACCTGGGCATCGCCCGGCTGTTCGCGGTGGTGGGCGGATCGATGGGCGGGATGCAGACGCTGAGCTGGGCCGCGACCTATCCCGATCGCGTCGCATCCGCGGTGGTGATCGCCAGCGCGGCGCGGCATTCGGCGCAGAACATCGCTTTCCACGAGGTGGGGCGCCAGGCGATCATGGCCGATCCCAAATGGCGCGGCGGCGATTATTATGCCGACAACGATCCCCCCGCGGCCGGGCTGGCGGTGGCGCGGATGGCGGCGCACATCACCTATCTGTCCGAAGCCGGGCTGACCGAGAAGTTCGGCCGCCGGCTGCAGGGGCGTGATGCCAAATCCTTTGGGTTCGACGCCGATTTCCAGGTGGAAAGCTATCTGCGGCACCAGGGGCTGAGCTTCGTCGACCGGTTCGACGCCAACTCCTATCTCTACATCACCCGTGCGCTGGATTATTTCGACCTGGCCGAGGAGCATGGCGGGCGGCTGGCCGATGCCTTCCGCGGCACGGCGACGCGCTTCTGCCTCGTCAGCTTCGACACCGACTGGCTGTATCCCACGCCCGAATCGCGATCGATCGTCCATGCGCTGAACGCGGCCGGGGCGCCGGTGAGCTTCGTCGAGCTGCATTCGCCGTTCGGGCACGACGCCTTCCTGCTCGAATCGCCCGAGCTGAGCCGGGTGGTGGACGGTTTCCTGCGCGCGGGCGAGCGGCGGTGAACGTGCGCATCTCCTTCGATCCGGCCGAGCGGCAGCTTGACGTCATCCATGGCTTCCTCGCCTCCAGCTACTGGTCGCCCGGCATCCCGCGAGAGACGGTGGCGCGGGCGCTGGAGCATTCGATCGCGGCCAGCGCGTTCGATGGCGATGCCCAGATCGGCCTGGCGCGCGTCGTTACCGATCGCGCCACCATGGCCTATCTGGCCGACGTCTTCGTGCTGGAGGCGTGGCGCGGCCGCGGCGTGGCGCGCGCGATGATCGAGGCGCTGCACGCGCATCCGGAGCTTCAGGGGCTGCGGCGCTGGCTGTTGTTCACCCGCGACATGCACACCGTGTACGAACGGCTGGGCTGGGAACGCGCGCCGCATCCGGAGCGGCTGATGCTGCGCGACAATCCCGGGGTCTATGCATGAGCCTGCGCCCTGACCTTGCCCTGATCGCCGCGCATGTCGCGCCGGGATCGCGCGTGCTGGACGTCGGTTGCGGCGACGGATCGCTGATGGCGGCGCTGCGCGACAATCGCGGATGCGACGCGCGCGGGCTGGAGCTGGACCCGGCCGATGTGGCCGCCGCGGTGGCGCGCGGGCTATCGGTGGTGCAGGGCGACGCCGATACCGATCTGGCCGACTATCCCGACGCCAGCTTCGACTATGCGATTCTCAGCCAGACGCTGCAGACGACGCGGCGGCCGGACCTGATCCTCGAACAGCTCCTGCGCATCGGCAAGCGCGCCTTCGTCTCCTTCCCCAACTTCGCCCACTGGCGGGTGCGGCTATCGCTGCTGTGGGGCGGGCGGATGCCGGTGACCCGGTCGTTGCCGCTCGCCTGGTATGAAACGCCCAATATCCATCATGTGACGGTGGACGATTTCCGCGCGCTGGTGGCCGAGCGCGGCATCACCGTGGAGGGTTGCTGGTTCCTCTCGCGCGATCGGGGCACCGGATCGGCGATGGCGAACCTGTTGGCGGAACACGCGGTTTTCCTGCTCCACCGCTGAACCGGGGCCCCTTTCGCACCGGCCGCAACGCCGGTAGAGAAGGCCCGCACCGGAGAGGTGACCAGTCGAGGGGCCCCATGATAATCCTGGGTTTGAACGCATTTCACGGCGACTCTTCGGCGTGCCTGGTGCGGGACGGCAAGCTGATCGCGGCGGCGGAGGAAGAGCGTTTCCGCCGGCTGAAGCACTGGGCGGGCTTCCCGTCCGAAGCCATCGCCTATTGCCTGCGAGAGGCGGGCACGACGCTGGCCGACGTCGACGTGATCGCGATGAACCAGGACAGCCGCGCGCATCTGTGGCGCAAGCTGGCCTATGTCGCGAAGTCCCGGCCAAACCCCGGTTTCATCCTCGAACGGCTGCGCAACCGCGGCAAGCGCAAGGGCGTGGAGGAGCATCTGGCCGATACGCTGCCCGGCCCCGCCTTCCGCGGGCAGGTGGTGCCCGTGGAGCATCACATCGCCCACCTCTCCTCGGCCTTCCATGTGTCGCCGTTCGACGAGGCGACGATCGTGTCGGTGGACGGCTTCGGCGATTTCAGCAGCGCGGTGTGGGGCGTGGGCCGCGGCGCGACGATGCAGGTGGAGGGGCGGGTCTATTTCCCCCATTCGCTCGGCATCTTCTATCAGGCGCTGACCCAGTATCTGGGCTTTCCGCACTATGGCGACGAGTACAAGGTGATGGGGCTGGCGCCCTATGGCCAGCCGACCCGCGTCGACGCGCTGCGCCGGATCGTGCGGCTGAAGCCCGACGGCGGGTTCGAGCTGGACCTCGATTATTTCAGGCATCACCGCGAAGGCGTCGCCTATCAGTGGGAGGACGGGATGCCCGCGGTGGGCGACCTGTTCACCGGCAAGCTGGAGGAACTGCTGGGCCCGCGCCGCGACAAGGCGGGCGAGCTGACGCAGGAGCATCGCGACATCGCCCGATCGGTGCAGGCGCTGTACGAGGAAGCCTTTTTCCACTTGCTCGACACCGTCCAGCCGCGCCACGGCACCACCAATATCGCGCTAGCGGGCGGATGCGCGGCCAATTCGGTGGCGAACGGCAAGGTGCGCCGCCGCACCCCCTATACGCACGTCTATGTCCAGTCGGCCGCGGGGGACGCCGGCGGGGCGATCGGCGCGGCATTCGCGCACTGGCATTCGCTGGGCAATCCGCGCGGCTTCGTGATGGATCACGCCTATTGGGGCCCGGGCGCCAGCGATGCCGAGGTCGACGCGCTGCTGAAAACGCGCGCGGCGGAGATCGAAGCGGCCGGATGCACCGTCACCCGCCACGCCGACGAGGGCGAGCTGTGCGCACGCACCGCCCATGCCATCGCCGAAGGCAAGGTGATCGGATGGTTCCAGGGGCGGATGGAATGGGGCCCGCGCGCGTTGGGCAACCGTTCGATCCTGGGCGATCCCCGCCGCGCCGACATGAAGGACATATTGAACCTAAAGATCAAGCGGCGCGAAAGCTTCCGCCCCTTCGCCCCCTCGGTGCTCGATCGCGGCGTGGCGGATTGGTTCGAGGAGGACGACGATGTCCCCTTCATGATGCAGGTGTTCCAGATCCGCGAGGACAAGCGCCCGCGTATTCCCGCCGTGACGCATGTCGACGGCTCCGGCCGGCTCCAGACCGTCCATGCCGCCACCAACCCGCGCTACTACCGCCTGATCGAAGCGTTCGCGGCGGAAACCGGCGTGCCGATGGTGCTCAACACCTCGTTCAACGAGAATGAGCCGGTGGTGTGCAAGCCCGAGGAAGCGCTCGACTGTTTCCTGCGCACGAAGATGGACGTGCTGGTGCTGGGCGACGTGCTGATCGAGCGGGCCGGGACTGCCTAACCGGGTCAGTCTCTAGATAAGCCCCATCCCAGCCAGTTTTCCGGCGAGCTCGGGTGGCATCTCCGATATCCCGCCGCTTGCGGAGAGCAGGTCGGGCGGGGCATCCGCGCCCTCCAGATAGCGCCAGCCCTGGTGCGCGCGCTTGGGCCGCGCCTGGACAGGGATAGCATGCGGCGCGATGCGGATCGCGGTCTTGCCGCCCTCAGCCTCGCCGAAGCCGAGGATCGGCGAGCGCGCGACAAGCTGGTGCTTCAGGATCCAGAACAGCGATCCGCCCTCCACGATCTCCTCATGCCGCTTGGGCAGGTAGCGCGTGGTGAGTTCCACCGGCCCCTGCCGCGCGGCCAGCCGCTCCGCGAGATAGGCGAGGCTGTCGCAGCCGAAAGCGACCTTGGTCAGATGAAGCGGCATCGGGTCCTGTTTTCCGGGAGTTGGGCCTGGAGGCCGTTCGGCAGGCCGGCCCCGCCACACCGTCCCTAACTGGTGAGTCCTGCCGCCGTCGCAAGGCCCAGGAAGACCAGGAAGCCCATCGAATCGGTCACCATCGTCACGAAGATCGACGACGCCACCGCCGGATCGGCGCGGAAGCGATCGAGCGTCAGGGGCACGATCACCCCGGCCAGGCCCGCGATCACGATGTTGACGAGCATCGCGGCCGCGATCACCGCGCCCAGCGCGGCGTTCCAGAACACCAGCGTCACCGCTGTTCCGATCACCGCCGCGATCGTCGATCCGTTGAGCAGCGCCACCAGTATCTCGCGCCGGATCGTGCGCAGGCTGTTCGAATCGGTGAGCTGGTTGGTGGCGAGCGCGCGCACCGTGACCGCCATCGTCTGGGTGCCGGCATTGCCGCCCACGCCCGCCACGATCGGCATCAGCGCGGCCAGCGTCACCATCTTCGCGATCGTGCCTTCGAACAGGCCGATGATCGTCGCGGCGATCATCGCGGTGCCCAGGTTCGCCACCAGCCAGCGCACGCGCGCCTTGTAGGAATCGACCACGGGCTCGTTGATGTCGCCCTCGCCCGCGCCCGAAAGCAGCAGGACGTCCTCGCCGGCTTCCTCGGAGATGATGTGGACCACGTCGTCCACCGTGATCATGCCGACCAGCCGCCCGTCGCCATCCACCACGGCGGCCGAGATGAGCGCATATTTCTGGAAGCGCAGCGCCACCTCTTCCTGGTCCATCTCGACCGGAATCAGCGTCTGCTCGCGCTTCATGACGTCGCCGACGGAGATCGACCGTGGCGTGCGCAGGATCCAGGAGAGCGCGCAGGTGCCCACCGGATGATGCGAGGGATCGACGACGAAGATCTCCCAGAAATCGGTGGAGAGCCCCTCGTTGCCGCGCAGATAATCGAGGACGTCGCCGACCGTCCAATGCTCGGGCACCGCGATCAGCTCGCGCTGCATCAGGCGGCCGGCGGATTCCTCGGGATAGGAGAGCGCTTCCTCGATCGCGGCGCGATCGTCCGGATCGAGCGCGCGGAGGACGGCGCGCTGGTCCTCCTCCTCCATGTCCTCGATGATCGCGACTGCGTCGTCGGTATCGAGTTCGGCGGCGATATCGGCGACCTGGTGCGGCTCCAACGCATCGACCAGCGCCTCGCGCACCCAATCGTTCATCTCGGCGAGCACGTCGCCGTCGATCAGGTCGCCGATCGCCGCGGCCAGCGCCTGGCGCTTGTCGAACGGGGTCAGCTCGAACAGGTCGGCGATGTCGGCGGGATGCAGCGGCTCCACCCGGGCCCGCGCGGTCTCCACATCGCCCGCGTCGACCGCCTCCAGAACGGCACTGACGAACTCGGGCTTCAGCCGGTCGTCCTCGTCCAGCTCGCTCTCGGGCGCCGGGGTGTCGGCGGCGTGAAGCTCGGTCTCGCTCATCGTCCGACCTCCTTCTTCGCGGTGCGCCAACGCCACGGCCCGGTCGAGGCGCTCCTAAACGCGGCGGAGGGATTTGCAAGTCGCGCACGCGCGCCTTACCTGCTGCCGCAAATCAAGGAGTAGCTATTTCGATGTCCACCCCCACCCAGCTCGTCATGACGCTCGAAACCGGCGATGTGAAAATTCGCCTGCGCCCCGATCTGGCCCCCGGCCATGTCGATCGCATCGCCAAGCTTGCCAACAGCGGCTTCTATGACGGTGTGGTGTTCCACCGCGTGATCGACGGATTCATGGCGCAGGGCGGCGATCCCAGCGGCACCGGCACCGGCGGTTCGAAGGAGCCCAACCTGAAGGCGGAGTTCAGCCGCGAGCCGCATGTGCGCGGCGTCTGCTCGATGGCGCGCACACCCGATCCGAACAGCGCCAATTCGCAGTTCTTCATCTGCCTGGACGACGCGACCTTCCTGGACGGCCAGTATACCGTGTGGGGCGAAGTGACCGAGGGTATGGAGCATGTCGACGCGCTGCCCAAGGGCGAGCCGCCGCGCACCCCCGGCAAGATCGTGCAGGCGCGCGCCGAATAAGCGCGCAGAAGCGCCGCCCGGCCGGATCTCCCGGCCGGGCGCGCGATCAATCCGCCGCGGGCGAAAGCGCGGCGATCAGCCAATCGTGGAAGATACGCACCGCACGTTGCGACAGCGCGCGGGGGCGGCACACGAACCAATAGCTGTACTGGCTGTCCACCGTGATATCGAACAGCCGGACGACGCGCGAATCGCGCGCCGTCTCGAAATGGGTTTCGAGCATGAAGGCGATGCCCAGCCCCTGGGCCGCCGCCTCCAGCATCAGCGATCCCGAATCGAAATAGTCGACCGCCATCTCGACCTCGCCCAGCCCCGCGGCGGCGCGCCAGGCGTTGAAATTCTCCGGCATGTCGCGGTGGACGAGCGCGGTGAGGCCGGCGAGCTGTTCCGGCCGGGTCACCGGATTGGGACCCTCCACCAGCGCGCGGGCACCGATCGCATAGACGCGGTTGCGATCCAGCCGGCGCGTGTAGAGCCCCGGATCGACATCGCGCGCGATCACGATCGCCGCGTCGAGCCCGTCGCCCAGCCGTGCCGTGCCGTGGCCGGCGGTATCGACATCGAGGTGCAATTCCGGGTGGCGGCGCTTCAGCTCCGGCAGGCGGCGCAGAAGCTGCTGGGTGGCGAACAGCGGCGGCACGCCCAGGCGCAGGCGCAGCACCTCCGTCCCGCTCGTCATCGCCTCGATCGCGTCGGTCATCGAATCGAGCGCCGGAGCGATCAGGCTCAAAAGCCGCTCGCCATCGTCGTTGAGCGCCAGCGCCTGGTGGCGCCGTTCGAACAGCGGCTTGCCTATGAAGCGCTCCAGCGCCTGGACGCGACGGCTGAGCGCGGGGGAGGAGAGCGCCAACTCCTCGGCCGCGGCCTTGATCGAGCCGAGCCGGGCAACCTGAACGAAAGCCTCGATGGCGGTTAGGGGTGGTAGTCGTCGCATAATCTTGTGCGCTGCATCACACCCTTCCGGTCCTGGATAGCCCGCAGGGGGAGCCGGGCTTGCATCAGGCAGATCGTTTATCGTGCGTACGGGTTACGATTGCAAGACATGCAAGCACGGACACTTTCTTCGCAATTGCACAATGAGATGCTGCGGCGCACATAGAACAGGCCTTTCAGGCATCCTCTCCTAAAACTTTCCAGGGCTGGCCCATCGGGCCGGCCCTTTTTTTCGCGCCCCCTCGCCGCGGCTGGGGCGCATTCCTATGTTGCGCGCTTCGTCCACGGCAGGAGAGGCGCACGATGGCAGACGACGAAAACCGCGGGCGCAAGCTCCAGGTGGCCAATTCCCGGCCGGAGGACAGCGGACGCGGACTGGCGCATGTGCCGCGTGCCATCATGGCCGCGCTCGCCCTGAACGAAGGCGATGTGGTCGAGATCGTCGGCAAGCGCGCCACGCCCGCGCGCGCGGTCTACCCCTATCCCGAGGACGAGGGCCTGGAGATCCTGCGCATCGACGGGCTCCAGCGCGCCAACGCCGGCGTGGGATCGGGCGATTTCGTGGAGATCCGCCGGGCGCAGTCAAAGGCGGCAACCCGCGTGGTGTTTGCCCCGGCCCAGGCCAATTTCCGGCTTCAGGGATCGGCGATGGCGCTGAAGCGCACCTTCTTCGGCCGGCCCCTGGCGCAGGGCGACACCGTCGCCACCGTCGGCCAGCAGCGCGTGGGCGAGATGCCGGCCGAGGTGGCACGCCACCTGCGCGCGCCCGCCTATGCGCTGCAGGAAATCCGGCTGGCAGTCCTCTCGGCCTCGCCCAAGGGCATCGTCCATATCGACGAGAACACCGAGATCGAGCTGCGCACCGAATATGAAGAGGCGGGCGACAGCCGCCGCGCCGACGTGACCTATGACGATATCGGCGGCATGGGGCCGACGATCGACCAGCTCCGCGAGATGGTGGAGCTGCCGCTGCGCTATCCCGAGCTGTTCCAGCGGCTGGGCGTCGATCCGCCCAAGGGCGTTCTGCTCCACGGCCCGCCCGGAACCGGCAAGACGCGGCTGGCCCGCGCGGTGGCGAACGAGAGCGACGCGACCTTCCTGCTGATCAACGGGCCGGAGATCATGGGCTCTGCCTATGGCGAATCGGAAAAGCGGCTGCGCGAAGTGTTCGCGGAGGCGAACAAGAATGCGCCCTCGATCATATTCATCGACGAGATCGATTCGATCGCGCCCAAGCGCGGACAGGTCTCCGGCGAGGTGGAGAAGCGGCTTGTCGCCCAACTCCTCACGCTGATGGACGGGCTGGAGGCGCGCGCCAATGTGGTGGTGATCGCCGCGACCAACCGTCCCGACGCGATCGACGAGGCGCTGCGCCGTCCGGGCCGGTTCGACCGCGAGATCGTGGTTGGCGTTCCCGACGACCGCGGGCGGCGCGAAATCCTGGGCATCCACACCCGCGGCATGCCGCTGGACGAGGCGGTGGATCTGGAGGAGCTGGCGCGCACCACCTATGGCTTCGTCGGTGCCGATCTCGCCGCGCTCACGCGCGAAGCGGCGATCGAGGCGGTCCGGCGGATCATGCCCCGGCTCGATCTGTCCGAAGGCACGATCCCGCCCGACGTGCTCGACACGCTTTCGGTGACGCGCGACGACTTCCTGGAGGCGCTGAAGCGCGTCCAGCCCTCCGCGATGCGCGAGGTGATGGTGCAGAAGCCCACCGTCCGCTGGGAGGATGTCGGCGGACTCGACTATGCGCAGATGCGGTTGCGCGAAGGCGTCGAGCTGCCGATGAAGGAGCCTCAGGCGTTCCGCCGCATGGGCATCCGCCCCGCCAAGGGCTTCCTGCTCTATGGCCCGCCGGGCACCGGCAAGACGCTGCTCGCCAAGGCGGTGGCGCGTGAGGCGGAGGCGAATTTCATCGCCACCAAATCGAGCGACCTGCTGTCCAAATGGTATGGCGAGAGCGAGCAGCAGATCGCCCGGCTGTTCGCCCGCGCACGCCAGGTTGCGCCGTGCGTCATCTTCATCGACGAGCTCGATTCGCTGGTGCCCGCGCGCGGCGGCGGGCTGGGCGAGCCCCAGGCGACCGAGCGCGTGGTGAACACCATCCTGGCGGAGATGGACGGGCTGGAGGAGATGCAGTCGGTGGTCGTCATCGGCGCCACCAACCGCCCCAACCTGATCGATCCCGCGCTGCTGCGGCCGGGCCGGTTCGACGAGCTGGTCTATGTCGGCGTGCCCGACGCGGAGGGGCGGCTGCGCATCCTGCGGATACAGACCGCGAAGATGCCGCTCGATGCGGACGTCGACCTGCGCGGCATCGCCGAGCGCGCGGAACGCTATACCGGCGCCGATCTGGAAGACGTGGTCCGCCGCGCCGGCCTGATCGCGCTGCGCGAATCGCGCGACGCCACGACCGTGACGATGGCGCATTTCGAAGCGGCGCTGGCCGAATCGCGCGCCACGGTGACGCCCGAGATGGAGACCGAGTACCAGGCAATGTCTTCCCGGCTGAAACAGGACGCCGTGGCGATCCAGCCGATCGGCTTCATCGCTCCGGGGATGCTCCAGCCGCGCGGTCAGAAGGGTTGAGCCGGTACCAGCAATAGGCGAGCAGCAGCACCAGCCCGGCGGCCGCGAACAGATAGGGGAGCGGCCGCCACAACTCGTACATGCCGACGCCCAGCGAAGGGCCGAGTACGAAGGCGGCGCCGTTGATCGAGGTGACGCGCCCCGCCACCGATCCCTGCGCCTCCGGCCCCACCGCGAGCGACGAGCCCGCGGTGAACCCCGGCCGCGCGAAGCCGAACCCGAGCGAGGCGAGCGCATAGCCGGTGGCCAGGCCATAGAGCGTGGTCGCGCTGCCCGTCAGCACCGCGCCCAGCGCAGCCACCCCCAGCCCGACCATCACCAGCGCCCGCGGGCGCAGGTCCAGCATCGGGATGAGCCCCCATTGGGCCAGCAGCGCCGATCCCGCACCCATCATCAGTACGATGCCGGTCGGCCCCAGCGCTTCGGCTGGCGTCATGCCCAGCCGGTCGATCACCAGGAAGCCGATCGCCTGGCCGGTCATCGCCTGGGCATGGCCCATCACCAGGCCGGTGATCATCCAGGCGCGGATGCGTGGATCGAAATAGCCGATCTTCTCGCTGTGCGGCGCGGTGGCTGCGGTAACGGTGGCGCCGGTCCCCTGCCCGCCGATCGAGGGATAGGAGGCGGCGGCGCCATGCGCGCCATGCTCCTCACGCGGGAGATAGCGGGCGATCGCGGCGAGCAGCAGCAGCCCGCAGCCGCTGAACACGAAGGCCGGGCCGGAAAGCCCGATCTCCGGCCCGCCGGGCCACAGGCTGCCCATCACCAGCCACGGCGCCAGCGCGGGACCCAGGATGGTGCCGAGCCCGAAGGCGGAGGCGAGCAGCGTCAGCGCCCGCGTCCGTTCGCTGCGGCTCGTGCGGCCCGCGACGATCGCCTGCACCGCGGGCGGCGCGGCCGATCCGAACGTCCCATAGATCACGCGCCCACCGACGAAGGCGGCAAAGGCGGTGGTCGGCGCCAGCCAGCCGTTGATCCCCATCGCCAGGAACAACCCGCAAAGGAACAGCGAGACGCTGAACCCGCCGACGCCCAGCAGCACCATCGCCCGCCGCCCCTGGCGATCGGAGCGGTGCGCCCAATAGGGGGCAGCGATCACCCAGAGCAGTGCCGAGACCGAAAAGACCGCCGCCACCACGCTGTCCGCCACCCCCATCGAGCGGCCGAGTGCGGGCAGCACCGATTGCAGCGCCGTGTTGCCCGCGGCGATCGCGAGCATCACCACGAACAACAGCGAGAAGCCGGGATCGATGCCCCGGAAGGCGGAGGAAGGCTTTGGCCCCATGGATACGGACTTGGTTCGATTTTCAGTTGGGCGGCTAGGCGCGCGATTCTTAGGCCGATGTGCGGCTATCGCAAGCGACGGAGCCTCGGCCCGTCGCAGGAAGGGGCACTCCCGGGTTGCATCACGATGACAAAATTGCGACGGATGCGCGGACGGGTGCCTCGTATCAGCCCGGTTTTGAGCAAGGATCGGCCATGACGACATCCCGGAGTCTGGAACATGCCCGTGGCGGCGCACCTTCGCCGCGCGCCATGTTTTTCAAGGGCTTCCTGAAGCACCCGGTGATGGTGGGATCGATCATCCCCTCCTCGGGCAAGCTGATCCGCCACATGCTGGATCGCGCCGACTGGAGCCAGTGCAAGACGTTCGTCGAATATGGCCCCGGCGTCGGCACCTTCTGCCAGCCCGTGCTCGACCGGCTGGCGCCAGACGCCCAGTTGATTGCGATCGACACCAACGAGGATTTCGTCACCTATCTGCGCAAGACGATCCGCGACTCGCGCTTCTCCGCGGTTCATGGATCGGCCGCGGACGTGGGCGAGATCGTCGCCGCGCATGGCTCCGAACATGCCGATTACGTGCTGTCCGGCCTGCCCTTCTCAACGCTGCCGCCCGGCGTCGGCCCGGCGATCGGCGCGGCCACGGCCAAGGTGCTGCGCCCCGGCGGCGCCTTCCTGGTCTATCAGTTCTCGCCCAAGGTCCGCGATTTCCTGGAGCCTTATTTCGATCGCATCGATCACGCGATGGAATGGTGGAACGTGCCGCCGGCCCAGCTTTACTGGGCCTGGAAGGGCTGATCGCCGGCGCCGCGGCCCGCTCCGGCGCGCGATTCACCAATCTGGGCGATTGACGGAACGCGCGGCGCGCAACACATCCCGGGCATGGATCAGATCAACCTGCCCGAATCCGAATGGCGCAAGCGGCTGACGCCCGAGCAATATCATGTGCTGCGCGAGGCCGGGACCGAACGCGCCTTCTCCGGCCGCTTCACCGACAACAAGGCCGACGGCATCTATCGCTGCGCCGGATGCCAGCTAGAGCTGTTCGACAGCGACGACAAATTTGATTCGGGCTCCGGCTGGCCCAGCTTCACGCAACCCGCCGCCGGGGGGCATGTGAGCGAACATCAGGATGCGAGCCACGGCATGCGCCGCGTGGAGGTGCGCTGTGCGCGCTGCGACGGGCACCTGGGCCATGTCTTCCCCGATGGCCCGCCCCCCACGGGACTGCGCTATTGCATCAATTCGGTGTCGCTCGACTTCCGTTCACGCGGCGCTAACGGGCCGGGTGGTAGCACGAATGAGGCGGGCGGTTCCTGACGGCTTGTGAGCCGCGCCATTAGGGCGTAATTCACCACAACTCCCATGGACATCCGCTCCTATCTTCCCGCGAGGTTCCCGGCATGGCCCACGTGGCGGCGCTGGCTGTTCTGGGCCGGCGGCGGCGTGGCCGCGATCGGGCTTGTCTCGTTCATCGTGCTGCTGATCGCGGTCTATTCCACCCGCGCCTCGCTGCCCAGCTTCGACGAACTGAAGTCTTCGCCAAACGGCCAGATGATCCGCGTCCATGCCGCCGACGGCACGGTGCTGGTCTCGATGGGCCCCAGCTATGGCGAATGGGTGGAATACGACAAGATTCCGCAGGTGATGAAGGATGCGATCCTCTCGATCGAGGACAAGCGTTTCGAATCGCACTGGGGCGTCGATCCGCGCGGCATGATGCGCGCGGTGAAGCTGGCCATCGCCAACCGCGGGACGGACCGGCGGCTCCAGGGCGCCTCCACCATCACCCAGCAGCTCGCGCGCACGATCTTCCTGTCGAACAAATATGATTTCGGCCGCAAGATCCGCGAGGCGGTGCTGGCGCTCGCCATGGAGCGCAAGTTCAGCAAAGACCAGATACTCGAGCTGTATCTGAACAAGGTCTATTTCGGCGGCGGCGCCTATGGAATAGACGCGGCCAGCCGCAAGTTCTTCGGCCATCCGGCGACCAACCTGACGCTGCCCGAGGCGGCGGTGATCGCGGGCCTGGTGAAGGCCCCGTCGCACTATTCGCCCACCGCGGACGCCGAGGCGGCCGTGTCGCGCGCAGCCGTGGTGCTGCGCGTGATGGCGGAGAACGGCAAGATCACGCCCGAGGTAGCCGCCGCCACCAACCCGCGGCTGGTGAAGCTGGCGCCAGAGCCCAAGCAGAACAGCGTCCGCTATTTCACCGATTGGGCGCTGCCCCAGCTTGAGGTGCTGATCGACGAGACAGACGCGCCGCTGGAGGTGTGGACCACGCTGGACATCAACATGCAGCGCGCCGCGAACGAGGCGATCCGGGCGAACACCCCGGCCAACGCCCAGGGCGCGCTGGTATCGATCGATCGCGACGGCGCGGTGCGCGCGATGGTGGGCGGCAAGGATTATGTCGCCTCGATCTACAACCGCGCGACCCAGGCGACGCGCCAGCCGGGATCGGCGTTCAAGCTGTTCGTCTATCTCGCCGCGCTGGAGGCGGGGCACCGGCCCGAGGATCTGGTGGTCGACGAGCCGGTGACGATCCGCGGATGGACCCCGCGCAACTCCACCGGCGCGTTCCGCGGCGAGATGTCGTTGCGCGCGGCCTTCGCCTATTCGGTCAATACCATCGCCGCCAAGCTGGGGCAGGAGGTAGGATTTGGGGCCGTCGCGGACATGGCCCGGCGCTTCGGCATCACCACCAAGGTGGATACCACTCCGGCGATGGTGCTGGGCACCTCCGACGTGCGGCTGATCGAGATGACGCGCGCCTTCGCCTCGGTGGGGCAGCGCGGCGTGGCGGTGACCCCCTATGGCATCACCCGCGTCACCGCCAACGGCGAGGTGATCTATCAGCATGAGGTGGACACCAGCCGGGTGCTGGTTTCGGAAACGGTCGCCAAGCAGATGATCGATCTGATGCAGACCGCAGTCGCCACCGGCACCGGCCGCGCCGCGCAGATCGGCCGCCCCGTGGCGGGCAAGACCGGGACGACCACCTCCAACAAGGACGGCTGGTTCCTGGGCTTTTCCAGCGGGCTCACCACCGGCGTGTGGATGGGCCGCGACGATGCCAAGGCAGTGCCCGGGTTGCAGGGCGGCACCGCGCCCGCGCGCGCCTTCGCCGCCTTCATGGGCAAGGCGGTGGCGAACAGGCCGGTCGAAAAGTTCGATACCGAGGTGACGCTGCCCGAATGGGAGCTGGGCAACGAGGAAGGCTATTTCGGCGAGCCGGACAACGGCGCCTTCGTCGACGAGGACGGCAATCCGATCGATCCCGGCGCTTCGGCGCAGGACAATCCGGGCGGCGATACGCTGGACCAGGACTGGATCGACCGGATGACCGGCAACGGCCCGCCCCGCGAGGAGCCGCCCGCCCAGCCTGCCCCCCGCGACATCCCGCGCCCGCCCGCCCAGGTGGATCGCGCTCCGCGTGACGGCGCGGGCGGCGACGGCTCACGGCGTCAGGACGATGCGGGCCGGCGCGAGGACGGCAACCGCCGTCAGGAGTGACGGCCGATCCGGTGCAGCGCCGCGCCGTTGCGGCGCAGCCAGGTGCGCGCCGGAGCGGGATCGCTTTCCAGCAGCAGTTCGACCAGCCGGTGGAAGGCCGCGCCGTGATTCATGTGGACTCGGTGCGCCACCTCATGCGCCACGGTGGCGCGGCGCACATACTCCGGCGCCATCACCAGCCGCCAGCTATAGCGGATCGCGCCCGAAGAGGCGCAGCTCCCCCAGCGCGAACGCGGATCGCCGATGCCGACACTGGCGACGCGCACGCCCGCGCGATCGGCGAACTCGGTGGTTTCGGCACTGAGCAGCGCCAGCGCCTCACGCTTGAACCAGCGCTCGATCCGCCGTTCGAATCCCTCGCGAGGGCCGCCGCATATCAGCGCGTCGCCTTCACGCCGGGGCGTGCGCGGCCCTGCTTCGCTCCAGGCCAGCGCGAGTTCGACGTCGCCAAAGGGGATGCGCGCGCCCGGCGCGAACGGTCGCGGTGCCGCGATCCGCGCGCGCTGCTCGGCAATCCAGCCGCGCTTCTCCTCCGCCCAGGCGAGCGCGGAACGCAGCGACGCGCGGGCGGGCAGGGTGAGCCGTACCCGGCCATCGCGCGGATCCACGCTCAGCCGCATCGTCCGGGCGCGCGCGTTACGCACGATCACCAGCGGCGCGGGGGCATCGCTCACAGCGGCCGATCGACCATATGGTGTTCCAGATCGCCGGCGTCGTCCTCGGATATCGTCCAGCCGCGAACCGATTCGCCCGCGCGATGCACCGCTTCCGGATCGCCGCACACCAGATAATGCCATTCGGGCAGCGGCTCGCCGGCCGCCCGCAGGCGATAGGCGCAGGTGCGCGGCAGCCATTCGATCTTGGCGACATTGGCCATGCTGAGCCGCACGCATTCGCTGACATAGGCGCGGCGGTTGCGATAGTCGCTGCATCGCCCGCTGCGCCGGTCGAGCAGGCGGCAGGCGACGTTGGTGGCGAACAGCTCGCCCGTCACCTCGTCTTCCAGCTTGTGGATGCAGCATTTGCCGCATCCGTCGCACAGCGCCTCCCACTGCGCGCGGTCCAGCGCGGCGAGCGGCAGCTCCCAGAAGGGGGTCACTTCACCCATTGGCGAAGGTCTGCCAGCATCGCCTCATCGGTCATATCGCGCGAATAGAAGCTGATCGGCTCGCCCTTGGGGCCCATCAGATAGACCACCGCCACATGATCGACGAGATAGCCGCCGCCCGGCCCGGGCGGCTGCTTGGTATAGCTGATGGCATAGGCCTTGGCCGCTTGGGCGATCGCCTCCGGGTTGCCGGTGAGCCCGACGAACCGGTTGCCGAATGCGCTGACGAACTGCTTCACCGCCGCCGGCGTATCGCGATCGGGATCGACGGTGACGAAGATCGGCACGATCTTGTCCGCGGTCGCCGGATCGGCCTTCTCCAGCGCCTTCATCACGCGGGCGGTGCGCTGCATGTCGGTGGGGCACACGTCAGGGCAATAGGTGTAGCCGAAATAGACGAGCCGGTATTTCCCCGCGAAATCGGTGTCGCGCACCGTCTTGCCGTCGGTACCCGTAAGCGCGAAGGGGCCGCCGATGCGGGCACCGTCCAGCGGCGGGCGCGGCGCCGGGCTGCATCCCGCAACCAGCAGCACGGCGGCCAGAGCGGTTGCAATGCGTCGGTGGATACTGTTCATGGTGCGCGCAGCCATGATCTGATAGTTGGGGGCTTGCAAGCGTTCCCGCCACAGAGGATGCCGTATCGTAATGCCTTATTTCGTGCGTATCGCCGCCGCAGCCGCGCTGATCCTGGCCGCGCAGCCTGCCTTCGCGCAGCAGTTCTCCGAAAGTTACGAGTTCCTTGAGGCCGTCAAGAAGGGCGACGGTGCGAAGGTGATGAAGTACCTCAACGAGCCCGGCACGCGCATCATCGATTCCAAGGAGCGCGACAGCGGCGACGCGGCGCTCCACATCGTCACCAAGCGCAGCGACGAGGTATACCTCCGCTTCCTGCTCCAGCGTGACGCCAACCCCAACATCAAGGACGCGCGCGGCAACACGCCGCTCATGCTGGCGACGAACATCAGCTTCATCGAGGGCGTGCGCATCCTGCTGACCTACAAGGCCAATATTAACATCGGCAATTCGAGCGGGGAGACGCCGCTGATCCGTGCCGTGCAGCTCCGCGACCTGGAGATGGTGCAGTTGCTGCTGGCCAATGGCGCCGATCCTGACCAGGCCGACCTGCTGGCCGGCATGAGCGCGCGCGATTACGCCAAGCAGGACCGGCGCTCCCCGGCGATCGCCAAGCTGCTGGCCGAAGCGCCCAAGATCCAGCGCAAGGCGGCGGTCGGCCCGAACCTGTAACGGCTCGCGATCAGATCACGCCGGCTTCCGGATCGTTCATCAGGATTACGCGACGCGCCGCGCGGCGGGCGAAGGACAGGGTGCAGCGCCGCCGCACCGGCGCCGCCAGCGGCACCTCCGCCGCCTCGCGCACGATCGCGGCGTCATAGCGATCCGCCACGATCAGCCCGGCGCGCGCGGGAAGGAATTCGGGCGCGTCGAAGGGCGACAGATCGAAGCCGGCAGGCACCGCCCAGAAGAAGCGGTCGCAATGGTCCAGATAATCGGTCCATTTCATGTCGCCGAGCAGATCGGCCCGCGAAACCTTTATCTCCACGATCGCGATGCCCCCGCGCGCGTCGATCGCCATCAGGTCCGCGCGGCGGCCGCCCGCCAGCATCACCTCCGTGATCGCGGTGCTGTCATGCCGCAGCAACAGCCGGCTGACGCCGCGTGCGACATCGGCAGCGACCAGGGGCGCCATGACCGGGGAGGGATCGGCAAGCATCGGCGAAATCCAGAGTCTGTCCTGTTCAGGAGGGAGCGGGCTGTCGCCGATGCCACCAAAGGCAGGAAGACTTTAGAACAGGAGGCGAACGCTGAAAAGCCCCGCCCGTGCTCAGGCCAGGCCCAGCGTCTCCGCGGCGATGGCCTCCGCATCCGCCGAGTCGATCTCCACGACCCACAGGTCGGGATCGCGCTCGCGGCGGCGGCGCCAATAATCGGTGAGCGCGGAATCGTCGCCATCCGCAGGTCCTGAAGGCAACAGCGCGGGATCACCGCTCGGCCCCAGCCCGCGCTCGAACAGCCGCCCGCCGCTCCCGCGCTCACAGGCAAGGATCAGGATTCCGCCCGCGGTATCGTCGCCGCGCGCCAGCACCGCCGCCGATCCCCCGGCATGGTTCGCGCGGCGCACCATCGCGCTCACCAGGACCGAGCTGGTCAGCCGCGGCATCGCATGGCTCACGAACGATAGCCGGGAAGTCCGGCCAGCGCGATGCGCGATCGCATGAAGGTGCCGGTGCCGCGCGCCGCCTCTTCCCCGCTCGAATCGACCAGCCGCGCCTCCGCCACGAACACGCGGCGCTGGCCGCTCACCCAGCGTCCCTCCGCCACCACCGGGCCTTCCTTCAGCGGTTTGGTGAAGAGCAGGTTGAACGCGGTGGTGAGCAGGAAGCGGTCCGTGACCAGGCTGTTCGCCGCATAGAAGGCGGCATCGTCCAGCATCTTGAAATAGACGGTGCCGTGCGCGGCCCCGGCGGCGTGGAAGCAGCGCGGATCGATGGTGAAGTGAATCCGCGAAACGCCCGGCTCCGGAATCTCCAGCCGCGATTCGAAGAGCTGGTTCACCGGCGCTGCGGCATAGAGCGATTCGAGCGCGCGAAAATGCGCCCCGGCGCCGACCGCGTCAGGCTGCGTCACGCGCTTCCACGCCCGTGAGCAGCGCATAGAGCGCATCGCGCGACCCCGCGCCGCGCAGCTTCGCCGCGAAGCCGCGATCGCGCAGCCGCCGCGAGACGCGGGCGAGCGCCTTCAGATGCTCGGCCCCCGCCCCGCTGGGCGACAGCAGGACGAACACCAGATCGACCGGCAGATCGTCCACCGCGGCGAACTCCACCGGCTTTTCCAGCCGCGCGAACAGCCCCATCACCCTGGGCAGCGCCTCCATCCGCGCGTGCGGGATGGCGATGCCGCCGCCGAAACCGGTGGAGACCAGCTTCTCGCGCGCGGCGAGCCGTTCGGTCACCTCACGCGCGGATTGGCCATAGACGCGCTCTGCCAGCGCGCCGAGCTGCTGAAGCAGCGTCTTGCGGTTTCCAGCGACAATGCCGTCCACCACCGCGTCGGGCGTGAGCAGGTCACTCAGATCGGTCATGCGAATTCCAGCTAGCAGCCCTTCGAAGAGGCGCGCGGAGCCCCTTAGCGCACCGCGCGCTCGGGCTCCACCCAGCCGATCGTCCCGTCACCGCGGCGATAGACCATGTTGTACGCGCCCGTGCCGCTGTTGCGAAAGAGCAGCGCGTTGGTGTTGCGCAGATCGAGCATCATCACCGCGTCGGAAACGGTGGCATCGGGCACGTCGACGCGCGTTTCGGCCACGATCAGCGGCGAATCGGCCGCTTCCTCAGCCTCCCCATCCTCTAGGAACAGGGTATAGCCCGCGTCGTCGCGAACCGCCGGCTCAGCCGCTTCGATGCCATTGGCGCGGCCGCCATGATGATCCTTCAGACGGCGGGTGTAACGGCGAAGCTGCTTTTCGATCCGGTCGGCGGCGCCATCGAAGGCGACATGCGCGTCATGGCCGCGGTTCGACGCCTTGAGCACCAGCCCCTGCATCACATGCGCCACGATATCGCAGGTGAAGCCGATGTCGTGCGGACCCTTGCCGAACGTCGCCTGCGCCGAGAGCGCGCGCGAGAAATATTTGCCGGCGATACCCTGGAGCCGATCGGTGACGTGAAGCTTCAACGCCTCACCGGTGTCGACCTGGTGGCCCGATACTCGGATATCCATAACTCTCCTCCGCACTATTTGGGCCGTCGAGCTAGGGATGCGGCCCCCGGGCGTCAACCGGCGGCCGGTGTACCCCATAGCGGATCGTCGATCCCCTTGATGAATTCCTCGTGCCGCGCGCGCTCCGCATCGCTTGGCGCGAAATGCCGGGCCGGGCGTACGCTGGCGCGGACCGGCGCCTCGATCGGAGCGACGCGCGGCGCGGCGGCCTGAACCGCCAGCCCCAGCGTTATCTGCCGCCCGCCGGTAAGCTCGACATAGACCTGCGCGAGCAGTTGCGCGTCGAGTAGCGCGCCGTGCAGCGTGCGCTGGCTGAGATCGATGCCGTAGCGCGAGCAGAGCGCATCCAGCGTGTGCTTCGCGCCCGGATGCCGCTGGCGTGCGATCGACAGCGTGTCGATCATCCGCGTCGCGGCACAGGAAGGGCGGCCGCAGCGGCCCAGTTCGCCGTTCAGAAAGCCGAAGTCGAACGCCGCGTTGTGCGCCACCATCGGGCTGTCGCCCAGGAAATCGAGCAGTTCCTCCACCCGTTCGTGGAACAGCGGCTTGTCCGAAAGGAATGCGTCGCCGAGGCCGTGAACCGCAAAGGCCTCCGCCGGCATCGGCCGTTCGGGGTTCAGATAGGCGTGGAAGTGATTGCCCGTCGGCACCCGGTTGATCAACTCGACGCAGCCGATCTCGACAAGCCGGTCGCCGCCCGAGAAGCTAAGCCCGGTGGTCTCGGTGTCGAACACGATCTCGCGCATGGCCCATTATCCTCCCGCCGGCCGCGCGAGGCAAGCGATCACCGCATCCACCGCGGCGCGCGTCTCGTCCAGCGAGCCGCCCGTCGGGATCACGAAATCGGCGCGGGCGCGCTTTTCCGCATCGGGAAGCTGGCGGGCAAGGATCGATTCGAATCGCTCCGCCGTCATTCCCGGCCGCGCCATCACGCGCGCGCGCTGAACCTCGGCCGCTGCAGAGACGACGGCGATTCGGTCCACCTGGCTCCATCCCCCCGCCTCGAACAGCAACGGCACATCGAGCAGCACCAGCGGCGCATCGGCGTGGGCGGCCAGGAAGGCGGCACGCGCCTCCGCCACGGCGGGATGGACGATCGACTCCAGCCGCCGGATCGCCGCGTCGTCGCCCAGCACCGCCTCGCCCAGCCGCTTGCGGTCCACGCCTCCTGGGCCAGTGGTGCCCGGAAACGCTGCCTCGATCCGGCCGACCAGCGCACCGCCCGGCCCCTGGAGCCGGTGGACTTCGGCGTCGGCATCGAACACCGGCACCCCGGCGTCGGCGAACATCGCCGCGACCGTCGACTTGCCCATGCCGATCGATCCGGTGAGCCCCAGCGTGATCATCGCATCCCCTCCGCGCGCGTCAGGCCAGCAGCAGCGCGCGCAATTCCTCGTCACGGTCGCGCGGCGGCGCCTCGCCGAAGAACAGTTCGAACGCCAGCGCGGCCTGGCCCACCAGCATCTCCAGCCCGTCCACCGTGTCGAGCCCGCGCGCATGCGCCGCGGCGAGCAGCCCGGTCTCCAGCGGGGCATAGACCGCGTCATAGACGACGGCGTCTTCGGGCAGCGGCGACAGGTCCAGGTCGAGCGGGGGCTGGCCGGTCATCCCCAGGGCGCTGGCGTTGACAAGAAGCGCGGCGGGCGGGATCGCGCTGCCCAGCGGCAGCGCATCGCCCTTCAGCCCGAAGGACGCGAGCAGCGCCGCCGCCTTCAGCACGTTGCGGTTCAGGACGGTGACATGCCCCACCCCCAGCCGGGCGAGCGCGAAGAGTATCGCCCGCGCCGCGCCGCCCGCACCCACCACCACGACCTGCGCGCCCGCCAGCTCCAGGCCCGCGATCGGGGCATAGAAGCCGCCGGCATCGGTGTTGGTCCCGGTCAACGCGCCGTCCTCATCGCGGATCACGGTGTTGATCGCGCCGATCGTACCGCGCAGCCCGCCGCGATCCTCGACATGGTCGAGCGCCGCCTGCTTGTGCGGGATGGTGACGTTGCACCCGCGCCAGGCCGGATCGCCGCGCCGCGACTCGAAATAGGCGCCGAGCCCCTCCGGCGTGACGTGGCAGGCCCGATATTCGGCATCGATCCCCAACGCATCGAGCCAGAAACCATGGATCAACGGCGATTTGGAATGCGCGATCGGATCACCGATCACCTCGGCATAGAGCTTTGCCGGGTTCGTCATGACGTCAGCATCCCGCGCAGGCGCAGGTAATCCAGGATGTTCATCAGCGGCATGCCCAGGATGGTGAAATGGCTTCCCTCGGTGTGGGTGAAGAGCTGGACGCCCGGCCCCTCGATCCGGAAACAGCCTACGCAGCCCGCGATCGCGGGCCATTCGACGTCGAGATAGGATTCGACGAACGCATCCGAGAGCGGCCGGACGTGCAGCCTGGCCCGATCGACAAAGCGCCACACCGGGCGGCCGCCCTCGGCGATCACCGCGGCGCTGTAGATGCTGTGGGTCGCGCCGGACATGCGGCGCAGGTGATCGCGCGCCTGACTGCGGCTCTCCGGCTTGTCGAGCAGGCTGCCGTCGGCCAGCGCCACCACCGAATCGCCGCCCAGCACCAGTGCAGCGGGATCGCGTGCGGAAACCTTGAGCGCCTTCAGCTCGGCGAGCGCATCGGCCAAGTCGCGCGGCGCGACTTGGCGCGCGAGCAGCGATTCCTTCGCGGCCTGCTCGTCGACCAGCGCCGCCATCGCCTCATGCGGTACGCCCGCGGCATCGAGCATCGCCCGGCGCGATGCGCTCTGTGAGGCGAGCACCAGCCGGAGGCTCATGCTTCGGCATCCCGCGCGGCGCGATGTTCGTTGCAGAGCTGGATGATCGCCGCCGCGGTTTCCTCGATCGAGCGCCGCGTCACGTCGATCACCGGCCAGCCATTGTCGGCGAACATGCGCCGCGCCACCGCCACCTCATGCTGGACCGAGTCCTGATCGACATAGGAAGTACCGGGCTGCTGGTTGAGCGAGAGCAGCCGGTTGCGCCGGATCTGGACCAGGCGATCGGCACTGGTCGTCAGCCCCACCACCAGCGGCCGCTTGAGCCGGAACAGTATCTCGGGCGGCGGCGATTCGATTACGATCGGCACATTCGCCGTCTTGTACCCGCGATTGGCGAGATAGATCGAGGTCGGCGTCTTAGACGAACGCGAGACGCCGACGAGCACGATGTCCGCCTGCTCCCAATTCTCCTCGCCCACGCCATCGTCGTGCGCGATGGTGAAGTGGATCGCATCGACGCGCGCGAAATAGGCGGCGTCGAGCATGTGCTGGCGCCCCGGCCGCGCCTTGGCTTCCTGGCCGAGAAGGTTGCTCAGCGCGTTGTTCACCGCATCGAGCGGCGCCACCGCGGGCAGGCCCATCGCCCGGCATCGTGCCTCCAGCGTGCGGCGAATCTCCGGGTTCACCAGCGTGTACAGCACCAGCCCGGGGTTCTGCGCGATCTCCTGCAGGATGCGTTCCAGATGCGCCTCGCTTCGCACCATCGGCCAGAAATGACGCAGCGTCTCGACATCGTCGAACTGGGCAAGCGCGGCCTTGGCGATATTCTCGAGCGTCTCGCCGGTGGAATCGGAGAGCAGGTGCAGGTGCAGGCGCATCAGCTTCTGGATGGATCTGTGGAGAACATGGCGGACAGGCGCTAGCGCAACCCCGGGCCGGGGCCAAGCATCCCCAGCCGGGCGGATTCGGGCCGGCACCATCCACAGCGCGATCCCCAGACCCGCGGAACGATCCACAGGCTGTGAATTTTGGGGAAGCGATCCGCGAATCCGGGGGAGCCCGCAGGCCCCGGCGAGTCAAGCTGTTGGCAACTTGGGCATGAACGCATAAGCCCCGGCTTCCACGCGACAACAGACTCCAACAATCTTCTGGAATCTGATTCTATTGATGATTGAGAGGCGGTTCTGACCACTCCCATTGCCCCCAAGTCCAAGCCGTTGCTCGATACCCTGCGCGGCGCACACCAGCCGGTTCCGCCGATGTGGCTGATGCGCCAGGCCGGCCGTTACCTGCCCGAATATCGCGCGCTGAGGGCCGAGAAGGGCGGATTCCTGGCGCTGGTGAACGACAGCGCCGCTGCAGCCGAGATCACGCTCCAGCCGATCCGCCGCTTCGCCTTCGATGGTGCGATCCTGTTTTCCGACATCCTGATCGTGCCGATGGCGCTGGGCCAGAAGCTGTGGTTCGAAACGGGTGAGGGGCCGCGGCTGGCGCCCAAGATCGATGCACGCGCCGTGCTCGACGGGTTCGTGCCCGATTCCGCCGCCTTCGCTCCGATCTACGAGACGGTGCGCCTCGTCTCCGCCGCACTGGCGCCGGAGACGACCTTCCTCGGCTTTGCGGGAAGCCCGTGGACCGTCGCCACCTATATGATCAATGGCCAGGGCAGCCGCGAGCAGGCGGAGGCCCGCCGGCTGGCCTACACCGATCCGGCGCTGATGGAGGCGCTGGTCGACCGGATCGTGGCGAGCACCATCGAATATCTGCTGGGCCAGATCGCCGCGGGCGTCGAGGCGGTGCAGCTCTTCGATAGCTGGGCGGGCAGCCTGAGCCCCGCGCAGTTCGAACGCTGGGTGATCGCGCCCAACGCGCGGATCGTGGCGGCGCTGCGCGAACACGTACCGCACGTGCCGGTGATCGGTTTCCCCAAGGGCGCGGGCGGCAAACTGCCTGCCTATGCGCGCGAGACGGGCGTGGACGCGGTGGGCGTGGACGAGACGGTCGATCCGGAATGGGCGCATGCATCGCTGCCTGCCGGCATGCCGGTGCAGGGCAACCTCGATCCGCTGGCGTTGATCGCGGGCGGGGAAGCGCTGATCTCTGCCGCGGACCGCATCCTGTCGGCATTTGCCGATCGCCCGCACGTCTTCAACCTGGGCCATGGCATTTTGCAGGACACGCCGATCGCGCATGTCGAGCAACTGGTGGCGCATGTGCGGAAGGGCGGCCGATGACCGGATTCCTGGGCCTTGCCTATGTATGGGTGAAGGCGGCGCATATCATCTTCGTCATCTTCTGGATGGCCGGGCTTTTCCTGTTCCCCCGCTATCTGGTGCATCATCAGGACGCGCTGGGCACGCCGGAGGCGGAGAAATGGCGCGAGCGCGAGGTATTGCTGGCGCGCATGATCCTGAATCCGTCGATCGTCGTCGTCTGGACGCTTGGAATCGTGCTGGCGATCAATTCGGGGCTGTTCGACGGCCAACCGGGGCTGGGCTGGCTGCATGCCAAGCTGCTGCTCGTGCTGGGCCTGTCGGGCTTCCACGGCTGGGCGCTGGGCTATGCGCGCAAGCTGGCGGGCGGGGCGGGAACGCTGCCCACGCGCAGCCTGAGGATGCTCAACGAGGTGCCGGCGCTGGCGGTGGTGCTGATCGTGATCCTGGCGGTGGTGAAGCCCTTCTGATTCGCGTGCCGATCCCGGTTGACTTGGACAGGTGGCGAACCTAATTCCTGACGGCGCTTCCGGAACTTCCGGGCGCGTCCCTCCTTATTCAGCATCGCCCGCGCGCAGCTTCGCCGACCGACGCTATCCTCCCCGTTCCACGCCTGGAATCCATTCATGCATCTGAAGGACCTTAAGAAGAAATCCCCCGCCGAGCTGGTCGAGATGGCCGAAGAGCTTGGCGTCGAGGGAGCATCCACGCTGCGCAAGCAGGATCTGTTGTTCGCGATCCTCAAGGCCCAGGCCGAGAATGGCGAGCAGATCATGGGCGAAGGCACGATCGAGGTGCTGCAGGACGGATTCGGATTTCTGCGCAGCGCCCAGGCCAATTATCTGGCGGGCCCTGACGACATCTATGTCTCGCCCAACCAGGTCCGCAAGTTCGGCCTGCGTACCGGCGATACGGTGGAAGGCGAAATCCGCGCGCCCAAGGACGGCGAGCGCTATTTCGCGCTGACCCGCCTCGTCTCGGTCAATTTCGACGATCCGGAGGCGGTGCGCCATCGGGTCAATTTCGACAATCTGACGCCGCTCTACCCCGATCAGAAGCTGACGCTCGATCCCGCCGATCCGACGGTGAAGGACAAGTCGGCGCGCGTGATCGACATCGTGTCGCCGCAGGGCAAGGGGCAGCGCACGCTGATCGTCGCGCCGCCGCGCGTCGGCAAGACGGTGATGCTGCAGAATATCGCCAAGGCGATCACCGACAATCACCCCGAGGTGTTCCTGCTCGTCCTGCTGATCGACGAGCGACCGGAGGAAGTCACCGACATGCAGCGTTCGGTGAAGGGCGAGGTCGTGTCCTCGACCTTCGACGAGCCGGCCACGCGCCATGTGCAGGTCGCCGAGATGGTGATCGAAAAGGCCAAGCGCCTCGTCGAGCATAAGAAAGACGTGGTGATCCTGCTCGATTCGATCACCCGCCTCGGCCGCGCCTACAACACAGTGGTTCCGAGCTCGGGCAAGGTGCTGACGGGCGGCGTGGATGCCAATGCGCTCCAGCGGCCGAAGCGCTTCTTCGGCGCCGCGCGCAATATCGAGGAGGGCGGATCGCTCTCGATCATCGCGACCGCGCTGATCGACACCGGCAGCCGCATGGACGAGGTGATCTTCGAGGAGTTCAAGGGCACCGGAAACTCCGAGATCGTGCTGGACCGCAAGGTTGCGGACAAGCGCATCTTCCCGGCGCTGGATGTCGGCAAGAGCGGCACGCGCAAGGAAGAGCTGCTGGTCGACAAGGCCAAGCTTTCGAAGATGTGGGTGCTGCGCCGCATCCTGATGCAGATGGGCACCATCGACGCGATGGAATTCCTGCTCGACAAGATGAAGGACTCGAAGACCAACGAGGACTTCTTCGATTCGATGAACCAGTAAGGCAGTCCGGCGATGTTCGAACTTCTCGCCGCCGCTTCCGCGCATCTGGGCCCGGGATCGCTGGGCGAGATGTGGTCGCATATCGTCAAGGATTTCTCGAACCTGGGCGATCCCGCGGCACTGGCGGCTTTCGGCCAGGTGCTGATGATCGATCTGGTGCTGGCCGGCGACAATGCCATCGTCGTCGGCGCGCTGGCCGCGGGCCTTCCGGCCGACCATCGCAAGAAGGTGATCCTGATCGGTATCGGCGCGGCGCTGGTGCTGCGCATCGCCTTTGCGCTGATCGTCACCTGGCTGATGGGCATGGTGGGGCTGGTGTTCGCCGGCGGCCTGCTGCTGCTGTGGGTGAGCTGGAAATTCTGGCGTGAGATTCGTGCCGGGCACGAGAGCCCGGGTTCCGAAGAGATCAAGGGCGACGAGCATTCCGGCCTGAAGCCGGCGCGCAGCTTTGCCAGCGCGGCCTGGGCCGTGGCGGTCGCCGACGTATCGATGAGCCTGGACAATGTGCTGGCGGTCGCTGGTGCGGCGCGTGAGCACCCGGGCATTCTGGTGGTCGGCCTGCTGCTGTCGGTGGCGCTGATGGGGCTGGCGGCAAACCTGATCGCGCAGATCATCGATCGCTACCGCTGGATCGCCTATATCGGCCTGGCGGTGATCGTCTTCGTCGCGTTCCGCATGATCTACGAAGGCTGGGTGGGTGGGCACCAGACGCCCGGGATCGTCAGCCTGTTTACCTGATTCTTCCTCAGCCGGAGCCGCGCGGTCCCCACAGGATCACGGCAGCTCCGGCCAGGCAGACGGCGGCGCCGATCAGGTCCCAGCGATCGGGCCGCGAACCTTCGACGACCCACATCCAGCAAAGCGCCGCAGCGATATAGACCCCGCCATAGGCGGCGAACGCACGGCCGGCGTGCTGGCTGTCGATGAAGGTCAGCAGCCAGGCGAATAGCGCCAGCGACATCAGGCCGGGCACGAGCCATAGCGGGGACTTGCCCAGCTTGAGCCATGCCCAGAAGGCAAAGCACCCGGCGATCTCCGCCAGCGCCGCGCCTGCATAGGCGAGGAGGCTGGCGGTGAGGGCCGGCACCGGGGCGTCAGCCGAGGTGGCTGGCGAAGAACTCCGCGGTGCGCGAGTCGGCAAGCTGTGCCGCCGCTTCGGATCGGCGCTTGCCCATCTCGGCGGCGAAGCCATGATCCTCGCCCGGATAATCGAACAGCGTCACCTGAGGATGATCGTCCAGCCCGGCGTGGATCGCGGCCTGAGCCTCCGGCCCGACGAAATGGTCGGCGGTGGGCACATGGAGCAGCACGGGGCGGGCGATGGCGTGTTTCTCGCCCAGCAGCCCGTCGATCCCGACGCCATAATAGCCGACGCTGGCATCGGCATCGGTGCGTGCGGCGGTCATGAAGGCGAGCCGACCGCCCAGGCAATAGCCTACCACGCCCACCTTCGCGCCGCCAGCCCGTGTGCGGGCGGCGCGGATCGTGGCTTCGATGTCGCGGATCCCCGCATCCTGATCGAACTTGCCCATCCATCCCAGCGCCTGCTGGAACTCCTCGGGCACGTCGGGATCGAGCTGGATGCCGGGCTGGAGCCGCCAGAACAGGTCGGGCGCGATCGCCAGATAGCCGGCGTCGGCCCATTTGTCGCATTTCTGGCGGATGCCGGGGTTCACCCCGAAGATCTCCTGGATGACCACGATGGCGCCGCGCGGCGTGCCCGCTGGCTCTGCGCAATAGGCGTCGAAACTGCCGCTGCCGTCGATGGTATCGATCCGGATCATGGTCATAACAGGGTTCCTCCCGCATGCCGGCGTTCGTGATCGAGCAGCCAGCGCTTGGTTATGGGGCCTTCGCCCCCCGAATAATTGCCGAGCGCGCCGCCACCCGCCAGCACGCGATGGCAGGGGACCACGACCGGAAAGGGATTGCGCGCGCAGAGCTGGCCGATCGCCCTGGGCGCCGAGCCGAGCTGGCGGGCAAGCGCCCCATAGCTCATCGTCTCGCCATAGGGGACTGCGACCAGCCCGGCGCGCAGCGTTTCGCCGCGTGGCGTGGACATCGGCTCCAGCGGTAGCGCGAAGTCCTGGCGCTCCCCGGCGAACCATTGTTCGAGCTGCTCCGCCGCCATGCGCACCGCGGTGGAGGCGCCAGCGGCGGCAGCCCCTTCGGCACCGATCCGGATGCCGGTGATCCGCCGATCGTCGCCATCCACGCGAATCGCGCCCAGGGGCGTTGCGATCAGGGCATGGTCGCGCGCATACATGGGGAATGCCTAGCAGTGCGCCGCCCAGGCGCTCAAGCGGAGAAGCGGCCATGAAGATCAACGTCGAAGTCGATTGCACGCCCGAGGAGGCACGACGCGCGATCGGGCTGCCGGATCTGACGCCCATCCATGATCGCTACATGACGATGATGATGGAAGCTATTGAAAAACAAGGAAATCCTGAGGCAGCACTTGACGCCATGATGCGTAGCTGGGGTCCCATGGGTGAGGCGGGGCTCAGTTTCTGGCGCGGCATGTTCGAATCCGCGACGGGGACGGGGGGCAAGGGAAGCAAATCCTCCTCCTGATCGCGATGGATACGATCTTCGCGCTTTCCAGCGGCGCCCCGCCGGCCGCAGTCGCGGTGATGCGCCTGAGCGGTCCGCGAGCTTTCGATTCCGTGCGCCTGTTGGCGGGCGGGTTACCCAAGGCGCGGCACGCCGCGCTGCGCGTTCTTCGCGATCCTGCCGGCGGCGGTGAGCTCGATCGCGCGCTGGTGCTGCTCTTTCCGGGACCGGCCACCGCGACCGGCGAGGACCTGGCCGAGCTGCACCTTCACGGCGGCCGCGCCGTCGTCCGTGCGGTGGAGCGGGTTCTGGCGGGGTTGCCTGGCTTGCGCCTTGCGGAGCCGGGCGAGTTCACCCGCCGCGCGCTGGCGCATGGCCGGATCGATCTGAGCGAGGCGGAGGGGCTCGGCGATCTGCTGATGGCCGAGACGGAGGGCCAGCGGCGCCTGGCGATGCGATCGGCCGAGGGAGCGGTGCGCCGCGCCGTGGAGGGATGGACCGAGCGGCTGCTCGGCATCTCTGCGTCGGCGGAGGCGGTGCTCGACCATTCCGACGAGGACGACGTGGACGAAGGCGCGATCCTCGCCAGGATCCGCGCCGCCGCGGTGGAGCTGGGTGCCGAGATCGGCGCGGTCGCGGCGCGGCCGCCGGTCGAGCGCATGCGCGACGGTATCCGGGTGGTTCTCGCCGGGCCGCCCAATGCGGGCAAGTCGACGCTGCTCAATGCGCTCGCGGAGCGCGATGCCGCGATCGTCTCGCCTCAGGCCGGAACCACGCGGGACCGGATCGAGGCGCCCGTGATCCGCGGCGGCATCGCGTGGCTGCTTACGGATACCGCGGGCCTGGCCGGGGATACCGGCGACGCGATCGAGGCGATCGGCATCGCGCGGGCGCGTGAAGCGATCGATGGCGCTGACCTGCTGCTCTGGCTTGGCGACGATCCGCCGCCCGCACATCCGCACACTATATGGATCCATGCACGGGCCGATGCGGAGGGGCGGGGACCGGTTGCGGCCAAGGACATCCCCGTTTCCGTACATAGCGGTTTCGGGGTCGAAGCGCTCTGGGAGCGAATGGCGGAGGTGGCATCCGCGCTTATCCCGCCACCCGACATGTTCGCGCTCAACATGCGGCAGCGCGGCCTGGCAGAGGCGGCGGCCGAATCGCTCGCCGGGGCAGCGATGGAGGCCGATCTTCTGCTGGTGGCGGAGCGGCTTCGCGCCGCGCGCCGGGCGTTCGACGCGATAACTGGCAGGGCGGGGACGGAGGCGATGCTCGACGCGCTGTTCGCGCGCTTCTGCATCGGCAAATAGCCGGTTCCACGTGGAACGGCTTTGACGCGCGCGTGCGGGAGGACTAGCCGCCGCGCATGGACTTCGACGTTATCGTCATCGGCGGCGGTCATGCCGGGACGGAGGCGGCGGCAGCGGCCGCGCGCCGCGGCGCCCGCACCGCGCTGGTCAGCTTCGATCTCGCCGTGCTCGGCGCCATGTCGTGCAACCCTGCGATAGGCGGCCTCGGCAAGGGCCATCTGGTGCGCGAGGTGGACGCCTTTGACGGGCTGATCGCGCGGGCGGCGGACGCGGCGGCGATCCACTATCGGATGCTCAATCGATCGAAGGGCACCGCGGTTCAGGGCCCGCGCGTCCAGGCGGACCGGAAACGCTATGCTGCAGCCATCCAGGCGATGCTCGCCGCGCAGGAGAATCTGACGCTGATCGCGGGTGAAGCGGCAGCTCTGGAGATGGCGGGCGAGCGGCTGACGGGTGTGACGCTCGCGGACGGAACCCGACTGGGTGCGGCCGCGGTGGTGCTGGCGACCGGCACGTTCCTCGGCGGCCGGATATTCCGGGGGGAGGAGCGTCTTGAGGGCGGGCGAATCGGCGAGGCGGCGGCGCACCGGATCGCGGCGCAGCTTCGCGCGCTCGGCCTTCCGATGTCGCGCCTCAAGACGGGAACGCCGCCGCGCCTGGACGGGCGAACCATCGACTGGGCACGGCTGGATCAGCAGCCGAGCGATGACGACCCCTGGACGATGTCGCCGCTCACAATTGGCCGCACGCTTCCGCAGCTCCATTGCGCGGTGACCCGGACCAACCGGCGGACCCATGACGCCATCCGCAGCGGTCTTGACCGGTCGCCGCTCTTCAGCGGGGCGATCGATGCGCAGGGGCCGCGCTATTGCCCTTCGATCGAGGACAAGATCCATCGCTTCGGCGATCGCGACGGACACCAGATATTCCTGGAACCGGAGGGGCTGTGTACCCATCTGGTCTATCCCAACGGCATGTCGACCTCGCTGCCGGTGGACGTGCAGGAGGCGATGGTAGCCTCTGTTCCGGGACTGGAGCGTGCGGCGATCGTCACGCCCGGCTACGCCGTGGAATATGATCATATCGATCCCCGCGCGCTCGATATGCGGCTGGCGTTACCCGGTATCGACGGCGTGTTCTGCGCGGGGCAGATCAACGGGACGACGGGATATGAAGAGGCGGCGGCGCAGGGGCTCGTCGCCGGGCTGAACGCAGCGGCCCATGCCCTGGGGATTGCGCCGCTCGCGCTAGATCGTGCGACCAGCTATCTCGCCGTGATGGTCGACGATCTGGTGCTGCAAGGGGTTACCGAGCCCTATCGGATGCTCACCGCGCGCGCCGAATACCGGCTGCGTCTGAGGGCGGACAATGCGGTCAGCCGGCTGGGGCCGGCCGCCCGCGCGCTAGGGTGCCTGCGGCCGGAGCGTAGCGCCTGGATGGCGCGGCGGGAGGAGGCTCTGGCAGAGCTGGACGCGGCGTTCGATCATATGGTGACGGCAAGCGAATTGCGCGGCCGTGGCGCGGCGGTGGCTCAGGATGGCGCCCGCCGGGCCGCGCGGGAATGGCTGCGCTTTGCAGGGGTGGAGCCAGGGCATCTGGCGCCCGGACTCGTCGCTGAACGGGGATTGCTGGCGGAGTATGTCGAGGACGCCCGCTACGCTCCCTATCTAGAGCGGCAGGATGGGGAGGTGGCCGAACTGCGCGGCAACGATGCGGTGCGGCTGCGGCCCGAACTGGATTATGCGGCCATTCCGGGCCTCTCGAACGAGATGGTGGAACGGCTCTCGGCCGCTCGTCCGGAGACGCTTGGGGCTGCTTCACGGCTGCGCGGGATCACTCCGGCGGCGCTCTCGGCGATCCTGCTCCATGCCCGGAGGCCCGCCGCATGACCGAGGAAGAGGCACGCCAATGGGTGCGGGAGCGCTTCGGTGTTCCACGTGAAACCATGTTGCAGCGGTTCGCGGCGCTGCTAGCGGCGGAGAATAAGCGCCAGAATCTGATCGCCGCTTCGACGATTCCGGTGATCTGGGGCCGCCATCTGGTCGATTCCGCCCAGCTTCTCCCCCTCGCTCGCGATGCCGGCGAGGGGGTCTGGGTCGATGTGGGCAGCGGGCCTGGGCTTCCGGGGATGGTTATTGCGCTGCTGGATGAAACCCGCCCTGTGGTCCTGGTCGAGCCTCGTGCCCGACGGATCGATTTCCTCCGGCAGGCGGCGGAGGAACTGGGGCTCTCTTCCCGGGTCACTCTCGTGGCCGACAAGGTCGAGCGCTGGCAGCCAGCCCGCCCCGCGGCCGTCATTTCGGCGCGCGCGGTTGCGGCATTGCCCTCGCTCTTCCACTCCACAGCGCATTGCACAGATTCATCCACAGTCTGGGTGCTGCCAAAAGGCCGGAACGCGCAATCGGAGGTAGCAGAGGCGCGCCGCGCGTGGCAGGGTGCGTTTCACGTGGAACCAAGCATCACCGATGCGGATTCGGGCATCGTGGTCGCGCAAGGGGTACGTGCTCGATGATCTGCATCGCGATTGCGAACCAAAAGGGTGGGGTGGGCAAGACCACCACCGCGATCAACGTCGGGACGGCGCTGGCGGCGATCGGGCGGCGGGTGCTGCTGATCGACTTTGATCCGCAGGGCAACGCCTCCACCGGGCTTGGCATCTCGCGGGCCGAACGGGAGCATTCGAGCTACGACCTGCTGGTCGGGGATTCCGATCTCGTCGATGTCGCCATCCCAACGCGCGTTCCGGGGCTCGATATCGTTCCGGCGACGCAGGATCTGTCGGGCGCGGAGATCGAGCTGATCGAGTTCGAGGCGCGGACACACCGGCTCGACGCGGCGCTGGCGCGTGACCGGGGGACGCGCTGGGACGTTGTGCTGATCGATTGCCCGCCGTCGCTGGGCCTGCTCACGATCAACGCGATGGTCGCCTCGGACGCCCTGCTCGTGCCACTGCAATGCGAGTTCTTCGCGCTTGAGGGGCTCAGCCAGCTCCTCAACACGGTCGAGCGCATTCGCAGCCGCTTCAATCCCGGGCTTTCGATCCTCGGCGTGGTGCTCACCATGTATGATCGGCGGAACCGGCTGACCGACCAGGTGTCGGACGATGTGCGCGCCGTGCTGGGGCAGGTGGTGTTCGAAACGGTGATCCCGCGCAACGTGCGCCTATCCGAGGCGCCGAGCCACGGCGTACCGGCGCTGATCTATGACCACCGCTGCTCCGGCTCCGAAGCCTATATCGCGCTCGCCCGTGAGGTGATCGAGCGTCTGAACAAATACAAGAAGGCCGCATGAACGATACGACCGCCGCATCCCCGGCCGCGCCCGCGCCGTCCGCTTCCCGCAAGCCGAAGCCGGGGCTGGGCAGGGGGCTCAGCGCCCTGCTGGGCGACAACGTCCGTGAGGAGCCGGTCAGCGGCTCGCCGGAGGCGAACTCGGGGATCCGGATGCTGCCGGTCAGCGCGCTAAGCCCGCACCCGGGCCAGCCGCGCCGTCATTTCGATGAGGAGGCGCTCGACGAGCTGGCGCGCTCGATCGCCGCGCGCGGGCTGATCCAGCCGATCTTCGTCCGCCCGCATGGCAAGGGCTATCAGATCGTCGCGGGCGAGCGGCGCTGGCGTGCGGCCCAGCGCGCGCGGCTGCACGAGGTGCCCGTCGTCGTCCGCGAACTGAGCGACGTCGAGACGCTCGAGATCGCGCTGATCGAGAATATCCAGCGGCAGGACCTCAACGCGATTGAGGAGGCCGAGGGCTATGCGCGGCTGATCTCCGAATTCGGACACACCCAGGAGGTGTTGGGCAAGATCGTCCACAAGTCGCGCAGCCATGTCGCGAATCTGCTCCGGTTGCTCGAACTGCCGGCAGTGGTTCGCGAAATGGTGATGGAGGGCGCGCTCGACATGGGCCACGCCCGCGCGCTGGTTGGTGCGCCGGAGGCGGAGAAGCTTGCGCGCCAGGTGGTCGAGAAGGGGCTGTCGGTTCGCGATACCGAGAAGCTCGCGCGCGAGGCCAAGCCGGCGGGCGGCAGGCGCAAGGGGCCAGGTACGGTGCGCGACGCCGATATCGAAGCGCTGGAAAATCACCTGGGCGACGTGCTGGGGCTCCATGTGCGGATCGCGCATGGGCCGAAGGGCGGCACGCTTACGCTGACCTATTCGACGCTCGACCAGCTCGACATGGTCTGCCAGCGGTTGAGCGGCGAGCGAATCTGAAATCGGACTGGCGGTACTGCTATGGTTGCCGGGGTTTCAGCCGCGTGCGCGCGCCGCGGCGCGTGCGATTGCGACGCATTCGGCGTCGGCCGTCACCTCGCCCGCGCTCGCGGAGCGCATCAGCCCGCGCTCGGCCTCGCGCACCCGTTCGATCGCACGCGCGAGGTTGCTGGCGTTCCAGCGGCGTAGCGCGCGCGTGGTCGCGGGCTTTTCTCGGAAGAATATTCTATGTTTTTCAATAGTTTCGTCGATGGATAGACCCTTGTCGACGTCTGCGCGAAGCTCCGCGAGCGTCACCAGGCGGCGCGCGAGCTGACGCAGCAGCGGAATTCCGCCAATTCCGGCCTCGTCCAGCCGCGCGAGCGCCTCGCCGATATCGGCCACCCGCCCGTCGAGCACCGCTTCGATCGCATCGCTGGTCTCGGCGTCGCTCAGGTCCGCGCCGATCGCATCGAGCGCGCGCCCGTCGGCATCGCGCGGACGTTCTGGCGCGGCGTCGAGATAGAGCGCAAGCTTCTCGATCTCGCGGGTCAGGATCGCGCGATCGCCGCCGCATCCTGTCGCCAGCCGCTGCGGCACGTCGCCTGACAGGCGCAGGCCATGTTCGCGCGCGATCATCGTCGCCAGCCGCGAAACCTCGATTCCTTCCGGCAGATAGCAGGCGAAGGACATCGCGGAGGGCGCAGCGATCGCCAGCTTGACCAGCTTGCCGCTCGCCTTGAGCCCCGGGCCGATCGCCACCACGGGATTGCCGCCGCGTTCGGCATTGAGCAGCAGCGACACCGCCTCCGCCGCCGATTCGTCCACGCCGCGCACGCGAATCAGCCGGGCGCCGCCGAACAGGGACATCGAAGCGGCTTCGTCTGCAAGCCGTCCGGGCGATTCGCGCAGTGCCTTGGGCTCGATGTCGATCTTCTCCAGCTCCGGCCCCAGGGCACGGGCGAGCCGTGCCGCCAGTTCTTCCGCACCCGCCTCATCGGGGCCGTGGAGCAGGTAGAGCCGGGTCGCCGGGTTGGGCGCGTCCAGCGCTGAGCGGATCTGCGCCGCGCTGGCCTTCACTTGCTGGTCTGGGCGAACCGGGCGACCCGCGCGACGATCTGGTCCGCGACATTGCCCGAAAGCCGCTCGAGCGCGGTCCGCTCGGCGGCGATGGTCGCATATTCGGATCCGACCACGTCGATGCCGGCATCCGATCCCGCCGTGGCGTCCAGCACCACCGCGCCGGTGGTCAGATCGATCAACTGGTATCGCGCGCGCAGCGTGCGGCGTTCGCGCGCGACCGAATCGTCGCGGCGCACGCCCAGGCCGGCGATCTGGTCGTCCAGCTTCACCTCAAGGCGATAGCGCGCACCGCCGCTCGCGCCGGTCAGCCGGTCGCGCAGCGCGTTGCCGACCAGCCAGCCCGACTGGCCGTCGATCGGGGCGACCTCGATCGCGGCGAAGGTCGACTGCACCGGGCCATCGGCCCCGCCGCCGTACAAAGGGCTCAGCCCGCAGCCGGGCAGCGCGACGGCCATTGCGATCGCCGCGGCGGTTCGGATCGCGCCGGGTTTCATGCGACGATGTTCACCAGCCGGTCGGGCACGACGATCACCTTCTTGGGCGCCTTTCCATCCAAGGTCCGGACGACATTGTCCGCGGCCAGCGCGGCCGCCTCCAGCACATCCTTAGCCGAACCCTTGGGCATCACCAACGTATGACGCAGCTTGCCGTTCACCTGGACTGCGATCGTCACCTCGTCGTCGACCAGCAGCGCGGGGTCCACCTCGGGCCAGGGCGCGTCGGCGATCAGGCCTTCGCCGCCCATCGCCGCCCAGGCCTCCTCGGCCAGGTGCGGGACCATCGGCGCGGCGATTCGCGCCAGCGTGCGGACCGCCGCGGTCCGCGAGGCGGAGGGCTGGGCGCGTTCGATCGCGTTGACCAGCTCATACAGCTTGGCCACCGCCTTATTGAACGACAGCGCCTCGATATCCTGCGCCACGCCGGCGATGGCGCGATGGAGCTTCTTGTCGAGATCCTTGTCGGCGCCCTCCGCGTCCGCGCACTCGGCCAGCCCGTCGAACAGGCGCCACAGCCGCTGGACGAAGCGCCAGGCGCCCTCGATCCCGCTCTCGCTCCATTCCAGGTCGCGCTCGGGCGGCGAATCGGAAAGCATGAACCATCGCACCGCGTCCGCGCCATATTGGTCGACGATCTCGGTCGGATCGACGGTGTTCTTCTTCGATTTCGACATCTTCTCGACGCGGCCGACGATCACATCCTCGTCGGTGCCGGTCAGGAATGCCGTGCCGTCGCCGCGGCGCGCGATCTGCGAGGGCTCGAAGTAGAGCTTGCGCTCCACGCCCTCGGCGCTTTCCTCGATCTGGTAATAGCTGGCGTGCGTCACCATGCCCTGGGTGAACAGCCCCGCGAAGGGCTCGGTCACGTCGATCATGCCCATGTGGTTGAGCGCGCGCGTCCAGAAGCGCGCGTAGAGCAGGTGCAGGATCGCATGCTCCACGCCGCCGATATACTGGCCGACGGGCAGCCATTGTTCGGCGATCGCCTTGTCGAACGGCTTGTCCTTGGGCTGGCTGGCGAAGCGGATGAAGTACCAGCTCGAATCGACGAAGGTGTCGAGCGTGTCGGTTTCGCGCCGCGCGGGCTTTCCGCACTTGGGGCAATCGACATGCTTCCACGTCGCATGCCGGTCCAGCGGATTGCCGGGCACGTCGAAGCTTACGTCCTGCGGCAGTTCGATCGGCAGCGATTCGCGCGGTGCGGGAACGACGCCGCAGCCCTCGCAGTGGATCATCGGGATCGGTGTGCCCCAATAGCGCTGGCGGCTGACGCCCCAGTCGCGCAGGCGCCATACGGTGGTGCCCGTGCCCCATCCGCCGGCTTCGGCGCGGGTGATCACCGCGCGCTTGGCGTCGGGCACGTCCATCCCGTCGAGGAAATGGCTGTTCACCAGCGTGCCGGGGCCGGTGTAGGCCTCCGCATCGTGGAATTCGGGTGCGGTCTTGTCGCCTTCGGAGACGACGCGGCGGATCGGCAGGCCGTATTTGCTGGCGAACTCGAAATCGCGCTGATCGTGCGCGGGCACGCCGAACACGGCGCCGGTGCCATAGTCCATCAGCACGAAATTGGCGATGTACACCGGCAATTGCCAATTGGAATCAAAGGGATGGCTGGCGCGGATGCCGGTGTCGAGGCCCAGCTTCTCCTGCGTCTCGATTTCGGCGGCGCTGGTGCCGCCGGCCTTGCACAGTTCGACGAAGGCCGCGACCTCGGGATCGGCCGCCGCCAGCGCCTGGGCGATCGGGTGGTCCGCCGCGATCGCGACGAAGCTCGATCCGAAGATCGTGTCCGGCCGCGTGGTGAAGACCTCCACCTCGTCCGCGCCGGCGGTTTCGCCGTTCAGCTTGAACCGGAACTGCAGCCCTTCGGACTTGCCGATCCAGTTCTCCTGCATCAGCTTCACCTTGTCGGGCCAATGCTCCAGGCCGTTCAGCCCTTCCAGCAGGTCGTCGGCGAATTGGGTGATCTTCAGGAACCACTGGCTCAGCTTGCGCCGCTCCACCAGCGCGCCGGATCGCCAGCCGCGCCCGTCGATCACCTGCTCGTTGGCGAGCACGGTCATGTCGACCGGGTCCCAGTTGACCGCCGATTCCTTGCGATAGACCAGGCCCGATTCGTACAGGTCCAGGAACAGCGCCTGTTCCTGGCCGTAGTAATCGGGTTCGCACGTCGCCAGCTCGCGCGTCCAGTCCAGCGCGAAGCCTAGGCGCTTGAGCTGCGCCTTCATCGTCGCGATATTTTCCAGCGTCCATCCGCGTGGATGGACCTTCTTTTCCATCGCGGCATTCTCGGCCGGCATGCCGAAGGCGTCCCAGCCCATCGGGTGCAGTACCTCGAACCCGCGCATCCGGCGGAAGCGTGCCAGCACGTCGCCCATGGTGTAGTTGCGGACATGGCCCATGTGGATGCGCCCCGAAGGATAGGGGAACATCTCCAGCACATAGGATTTTGGCTTGGGCGACGAATCGTCGGCGGCGAAGGTGCGGCGATCGTCCCACACCTTCTGCCAATGGGCATCGGCCTTCAGCGCGTTGAAACGCGACAAGTTTCTGTTCCTTCGGAAGAGTCAGCGCCAACGCGCTTCCGCACCCCGCCGCCGGTCGGGCGATGCCGCCGGGCGGCCGGATGCGGGAGCGGGCTGGCGCTTCCCAGAATCAAACCCGCATCAATCCTCGGCGATCGCGGCGCGGCGCAGGTCTCGGGCGCGCGTCAGGATGATGTCCTCGATCTTCTGAACCGTCGCCGCCTGCATCGGCAGCTCGACCCACTGGCCGTTCTGGTTCACCTGGCGCAGGCCGGAGACGCGCAGCGCATCGGCGCGAAGGTCGCGGTCCAGGATCGAAACAGTGAACTTCACCCGTTCGTTCGGCGAATTGGGGTTCGCGTACCAATCGGTGATGATCACGCCGCCGTTCGAATCGGATTGCAGCAGCGGCATCATGCTCAGCGTATCCAGGCTGGCACGCCACAGATAGGAATTGACGCCGATCGTCGTCACCTGCGCGGCGGCGATATCGGCGTTCGGCCGCTCGCGCCCGCCGAAGCACGCGGCGAGGGGAAGAAGAAGCGACCCCAGGATCGCGGTGCGCAACAGGCGGTTCATCAAGACGTTCCTAACATGATCAGCAAGGATTGGCTAAGCGCGTGGCGCATCTATAGAAGCTGATGTGGCGGGAGCAAGGCGAGTCGCGCGCGAGCCGTTATGTGGGTCCGGTGCAACACTGGGGCAAGAAAATGGCCCCAGGTGATAAACCGGGGTTCCGAATCGCAGTGTTCGGGGCCATGTGAGAGGGATGGCAATGCGGAACAAGCGTTGGATGGCGGGAATCTCGCTCGCGGCGGTCGGCGCTGCGGCGATGCTCGTCGCCCCTTCGCTCCGCGCGCAGGATAGCGCGCTGTCCCGCGTCAACTCGCGCATTTCCGGCGATCCGGCCGCGGCGGTGGGTTTCTTCACCCCGGCAGCCGCCGATGCCAAGCTCGCCGCCGTGCTTGCGCGCAGCGAGCCGCAGCGCGGCAGCTATCGTTTCACCCCTTCCGAATCGCGCCCGGGCAGCACCCGCGCGGTGACGGTGGCGGTTCGCGCGATCTCCAGCCGCGGCGTGCGCGGGGCGGAGCGCGGTTCGATCTCCTCGACTCCGTCGATCAGCGTCGTGCCGATCACCTATAATCTCGGCACGTCGGTCGGCTGGAAGCGCTTTGCCGTATCCGGTGATCTGGCCAAGACCGATATTGCCGGCCTGCCCGCGGCGAGCGATCGTCCGCTCACCTATTCGGGCAAGCGCAGCGGCTCCAGCAACCGTCTGCGTGGCACCGGGGAGCGCGCTCAGGGGCCGGCCACCGCGCTGATCGGCGACAATGCGAGCAGCTCGATCGACGTCGGCGGCTCGCTCTCGCTGACCCGCAACCTCGATCTCACCGCCGGCATGCGCTACAAGACCGATCGGGATCGCCTGCCGCGCTTCTCCGACGATCGCCAGGATAGCCAGGCGGTCTATGTGGGCACCGCGATCCGCTTCTGACGCGCTGGCGCGTCGCCATCTTCGCAGCCGCTGATTCGCTCGTCCGGCCCGATTCGGGCGGGTTTCGCCGAATCAGCCGCCGGTCCAGGCATCGATCGCTGCCCAGCCATGGATGTTCAGCGCGCGCAGCCCCCGTGCGTTCGCCGCATTCATCCCGCCCAGCGCGATTACCGGCGTTCCGGTCTCGCGGATGACCTGCCCCAGCCCCACGCGCCCCAGCGTGCGTGCCCCCGGATGCGAACGGGTGGGGTAGACGGGGGACACCAGCAGCAGGTCAGCGCCCGCGCGGACCGCGGCGATCGCCTCGCGCCGGTCATGCGCCGGGAAGCTGCGCAGCCCGCGGCTGCGCTCGCGCCGGCCGTGGGTGCCCATTTCGCCGCGCATCGGCATGCCTCCCGCGCGCAGCAGCACCAGCCGCCGCCGCCGCGCCGTACGCAGAACCCGTGCGAACAGCGCCCGCCGTTCGGCTGGCGGCAGCGCATAGTGGCGGAATATCACGCCCGCGCCGCGCGGCAGCCGCTCCAGCACGTCCCACAGCCGTTCGCCCATCCGCTCGTCGGTCATCAGCCACAGGCGGGGCAAGGGGGGGTGGCGGCGCTGCATCGCCGCCCTTATAGCGGCGCCCATGCTTTCAGACGATGCCAGCACGAGGATCGCCACGGTCCGCGACCGGATTGCGCGCGCCGCACGGCTTGCCGGCCGCAAGCCCGATTCCGTCACGCTCGTTGCGATCTCCAAGACGCATGATGCGCCGGCGATCCGCCCGCTGATCGCCGCCGGCCAGCGCGTGTTCGGCGAGAATCGCGTGCAAGAGGCCGCCGCCAAATGGCCCGCGCTGCGTGACGAGACCCCCGGAATCGAGCTGCATCTGGTCGGCCAGCTCCAGTCGAACAAGGCCGAGGACGCGGTGCGCCTGTTCGACGCGATCCACTCGGTCGATCGGCCGTCGCTGGTCGCGGTGCTTGGCCGGGCGATGGACAAGGCGGGCCGTCGCCCCGCCTGCTTCGTGCAGGTGAAGCTGGACGATGAACCGCAGAAGGGCGGATGCACCCCTGCGGACCTGCCCGCGTTGCTGGCGGAGGCGCGGGCCGCCGCGCTGCCGGTGGCCGGGCTGATGTGCGTGCCCCCTGCGGGGCTGGAGCCCGCGCCCTGGTTCGCGCTGCTCGCCAAGCTGGCGCGCGACCACGGGCTCGACGAGCTCAGCATGGGGATGTCCGGCGACTATGAAACCGCGGTAACGCTGGGCGCCACGCATGTCCGCGTCGGCACCGCACTGTTCGGCGAGCGCGGATGAGCGCGCCGATCGCGGTCCGCTTCGATGCGATCCTGTTCGATTTCGACGGGGTGCTGCTGGAGAGCGAATATGCCGGCAACGCACAGATCGCCGAATATCTCACCGGCATCGGGCACCCCACCACGCCCGAGGAGTCGATGAACAACTTCATGGGGTTGGCGGGCGCCGACTTCCTAGGCGCGATCGAGGCGTGGATCGGCCGCGCGATCCCGGACGATTTCCACGAAGCCCGCGCGATCGAGGACCGGCGCGCGATCGAGGAGGGGCTGGCCGAGGTTGCCGGGGCGATCGCGTTCGTCCGGGCGCTTCCGCCTGCTTTGCCGCGTGCCATCACCTCGTCCAGCTCGGTACACTGGATCGAGACGCATCTGGCGCACATGGGCATTCGCGATGCCTTTGGCGGCCGGATCTTCTCGGGCCGCGAGCATGTGGCGCGCGGCAAGCCGGCGCCCGACGTCTATCTGCTCGCGGCGCAGACGCTGGGGGTGGATATCGCGCGCTGCGTCATCCTGGAGGATTCTCCGGTAGGCGTCACCGGTGCGGTGGCCTCGGGCGCGCATGTCATCGGGCTGTGCGCGGGCATGCACTGCGGGCTGGGCCATGCCGATCGGCTGCGGGCGCTGGGCGTGACCGAGATCGCGCATGACTTCGCGGAGGTCGCCCGGCTGCTGGCGTGACTCAGCGCGGCTCGCGCGCCTCCCGGTGCAGCATGAAGTCGCGCAGCGCGACCGCGTCGTGCAGTGCGTTGTGGGGAACCGTGCTCAGTGCCGCCGCGTCGAAGCCGAAGGCGTCGCACAGCTCGAAGCGCACGTGACTGACGTCATGGCGCCGCCCCGGCCCCGCGACCAGCGCCATCGCGGCGTGGGCGATGTCTTCGGGCCAGTCGGCGATCAGCAGAGGATCGGGATCGGACGCCAGATATTCGGCCAGCCGCCGTCCCAGCTCGAATCGCTCGACCGGCGTGGTGTGGAGCACCGGCAGCACATGTTCGGATACCCAGGGCGTCGGATCGGCACAGCCGGTGGACTCGTAGAAGGGCGCCAGCCCGGGGGCCTCCGGAACCAGCGCCAGCGATATCATCGGGCCGCAGAAGCCGTTGTATTCGGCATCCACGAAATAGCGCATCAGAGCTGGTGCCCCGTCCGGTCGCGCTTGGTGGCGAGATAGCGTTCGTTGTGCGGATTGGGCGGTAGCTTGTGCGGCACGCGCTCCGCCACCGCCACACCTGCGGCCTCCAGTCCGGCCACCTTGTCGGGATTGTTGGTCAGCAGCCGCACGCGCGGCTGGCCGAGCAGCTTCAGCATCTGCGCGGCGACGGCGAAGTTGCGCGCATCGACCGCGAAGCCCAGCCGCGTGTTGGCGTCCACCGTGTCGAAGCCCTGATCCTGCAGCGCATAGGCGCGCAGCTTGTTGATCAGCCCGATGCCGCGCCCCTCCTGCCGCAGATAGAGCAGGATGCCCCATCCGCCCGCGCGGATTGCGGCGATGGCGGCGTCGAGCTGCGGCCCGCAATCGCACTTCAGGCTGCCCAGCACGTCGCCGGTCAGGCACTCGCTGTGCAGCCGGACGAGCGGGGGATTGCCGTTGGGCTGCCCGATCAGCAGCGCGACATGCTCCTGCCCGCCGTCGTCCGAACGGAATGCGGCGATCTCGGCATCCTCGGCGGCGGCCACCGGCAGCCGCGCGCGCGACGCCAGCCGCAGCCGTGCGGCGTCCTCATGCGCGGCGATGTCTTCTGCCGTCAGTCCCGGGGCGGCGCCGGGCAATGCGAAGAAGGCGGGCAACAGACCGGCGATCCGGGCAAGCTGGAGCGCGGCTGCCGCGGCCCCCGCGTCCGCGATCGGCAGCGCGTGGAACGGCCCCTTCATCGGCGTGGCGAGATCGAGTTGCGGATCGGCGAGCGCGGTGGCGGTGTCGAAATCGAGCCATGGCGTGCGCGCGACCAGCACCGGGCCGTCCGCCGCGTCCTTCTGATTGGTCAGTTTCAGCGTCGCCGCGCGGCCCGCCGAGATCAACAACGGCGCGCTCGAATCGGGATCGAACGCCATCAGCCGCGCGGGATCGGCGGTCTCGACGGGCAACAGCGCCAGCGTGCCGACCGTCACCGGCCAGCCCCGCCGCAGCGCATCGATCGCCCGGGCCGTGGCGTGCGGATCGGTCAAAAATCGAACTCGGTGACGATGGGAACATGGTCCGAAGGCTTGATCCAGCTCCGGCACGGCTCATGGACGCGATGCGCGGTGGCGGCCCTCGCCACCTCGGGGCTCGCCCACATATGGTCCAGCCGCCGCCCGCGATCCGATGCCTCCCAGTCCTTCGCGCGATAGCTCCACCAGGTATAGTAGCGCTCCGGCGCGGCGATGAAGCTGCGGCCCAGGTCCACCCAGCCGTGCGCCGCCTGCAATCCGCCCAGCGCCGCCACCTCGACGGGGGTGTGGCTGACTACGTCGAGCAGCGCCTTGTGGTTCCACACGTCGCATTCCAGCGGGGCGATGTTGAAGTCGCCGGTCAGGATCGCCGGTCCGCGCAGCGACTCGGACCAGCGCGTCATCCGTTCGATGAAATCCAGCTTCTGGCCGAACTTGGGGTTCAGCTCCCGGTCCGGGATGTCGCCGCCCGCGGGTACATAGACATTCTCCAGCCGCACGCCATTGGGCAGCCGCACGCCCAGGTGGCGGGCCTCTCCGTTTGCCTGCCAGTCAAGCCGGTCGTCCTCCACCAGCGGCACCTTGGAAAGGATGGCCACGCCATGGTGCATGCGCTGGCCGTTGATGAAGTTGTGCCGGTATCCCAGCGCCTCGAACGGGGCGTGGGGGAAATCGGGGTCGATCACCTTGGTTTCCTGAAGACACAGGATGTCGGGCGCCTGCTCGCGCAGGAACTGCTCGACGATGCCGATGCGGAAACGGACGGAGTTGATGTTCCAGGAAGCGATCTTCATCGCCGTGCGATGTAGCGCTTTTGCGCCGCCGTGCCAGCCTGCGGACCCCGGCTTTGCGCCCGAAAAAGGAAAGGCCCTCGCTCCGGGGGCAATGGAGCGAGGGCCGACCTAGCGTTCGTCACGCAGGCGGGAAACGAGATCCTGGGCAACAGGGGGAAAATCCCAGGTACGCCTCGTGTCCGCACCTACTGTTCTAGTCGGATAAAGCTGTCGCCAACATGAACGGCGTTCAGGCGGGTGCAGAAATGTGCAGGCCCGCGCTTCAGGGCCGGCCGCCGCGCCGCGGATCGGCCCAGCGGAACGCGCCATCGGCCACGGCGACGTTGAACTTCTGGTTCGAAAGCCGGATCTGCGTGCGGTTGTTCTGCGAATCGAGCGCCACCCAGCCCTGGAGCATCAGCCCGCCCGGCGCCGCGGCGTTGCGATGGAAGATCATCGTGATGCGGCCATATTCGGGATGCGCCGGATCATGCACCTCGATCGAAAGCACGCGCGGATCGCGGGTGGGCAGCGATTTGGCGAATTTGGTGATGTCGCGCTTCGGGTTCAGCAGCACGGCCAGCGGCGAATTTCCGATCGGCCAGCGCTGCACCTGCTTCACCTGATAATCGACGAAGTAGAGCGAGCTGCCGTCCGCGACGATAAGCTGGGGCACGCCCTTCTGATATTGGAAGCGGATCTTGCCCGGACGCTTCAGCGTCATCGTGCCGGTCACGGTGCGGTCCAGCCGGTCGGTCTGGCTGAAGGAGGCGGTCATGCTGCTCACCGATTGCAGATGCGTCTGCACCAGCGCGAGCTCTCCGGCCGGCGCGGCGGAAACCAGGGCCGGGGCGGCAAGGGCGAGAGGAAGGGCGGCGGTCAGGCGAAACACAGGAATCTCCGGATTTTATCCGCTTCCAGCTAGGAAGCGCGGCTTGAATGGCCGGTGAACCCGCCGGGCGCGCGATCGATCCCGGCAGGCCCTGTTACAACGGCCGCCCGTCGGTATCCATCAGCACTTCGCGGCGGCCGACATGGTCTGGCTTCGATACCAGCCCGTCGCGTTCCATCCGCTCGATCAGCCGCGCGGCTGAGTTGTAGCCGACGCGGAGCTGGCGCTGGAGCCAGGAGGTGGAGGCCTTCTGGCTCTCCGCGACTAGCTGGACGGCGCGGCGATAGAGCTGCTCCTCCGGGCTGTCGTCGCCCTCCGGGCTACCGTCGAGCGCGAAGCCGCCGTCCTCCGGCTCCTCGGTCACCGCGGCGATATAGTCGGGCGCGCCCTGCTCTCGCCAGTAATCGGCCACCGCCTGCACCTCATCGTCGCTGACGAAGGGGCCGTGGACGCGGATGAGCTGCTTGCCGCCCGACATATAGAGCATGTCGCCCTTGCCCAGGAGCTGCTCGGCGCCCTGTTCGCCCAGGATGGTGCGCGAATCGATCTTGCTGGTGACGTGGAAGCTGATGCGAGTCGGCAGGTTCGCCTTGATCACGCCGGTGATGACGTCGACCGAGGGGCGCTGCGTCGCCATGATCAGGTGGATGCCCGCCGCGCGCGCCTTCTGCGCCAGCCGCTGGATCAGGAACTCCACCTCCTTGCCCGCGGTCATCATCAGGTCGGCCAGCTCGTCTACGATCACCACGATCTGGGGCAGCGGCACCAGGTCGAGCGTCTCCTCCTCATAGATCGGCTTGCCGCTGTCGGGGTCCCAGCCGGTCTGCACCTTGCGCCCGATCTTCTGGCCCTTGGCCTTGGCCTGGCGCACCTTGTCGTTGAAGCTGGCCAGGCTGCGGACATTGGCGTGCGCCATCATGCGATAGCGGTCCTCCATCTGCTCGACCGCCCATTTCAACGCGCGCACGGCCTTCTGCGGCTCGGTCACGACATCGGCGAGCAGGTGGGGGATGCCCTTGTACATGCTGAGTTCCAGCATCTTCGGGTCGATCATGATCATTTTGCACTGCTCCGGCGTCAGCCGGTAAAGCAGCGACAGAATCATGCAGTTGAGCCCCACCGACTTGCCCGATCCGGTGGTGCCGGCCACGAGCAGGTGGGGCATCGGCGCCAGATCGGCGACCACAGGCTCGCCCGAGATGTTCTTTCCCAGCACTAGCGGCAGCGTCGCGTTCTGGTCCTCGAACGCATGGCTGGAGATCAGCTCGTGCAGGTTCACGGCCTCGCGCTTGGCGTTGGGCAGCTCGATGCCGATCACGCTGCGCCCGGGGATGGTGGCCACGCGAGCGCTGATCGCGCTCATGTTGCGCGCGATATCGTCGGCAAGCTGGATGACGCGGCTCGCCTTGATGCCGCTGGCGGGCTCCAGTTCGTACATCGTCACCACCGGGCCGGGGCGCACCTCCACGATCTGGCCCTTCACGTGGAAATCGTCGAGCACGGTTTCCAGCAGCCGGGCGTTGCGTTCCAGCGCGGCCTTGTCCACCGCCGCATTCTTGTTGGGCGGCGGCGCGGCCAGCAGGTCGATCGGCGGCAGCTTGAAACTGTCCTTGAAATCCAGGCTGGTCTGCGCCGGGGGCTTGGCACGGGGAGGCGCGGGCGCGACGCTGCGCTCGGCGATCACCGGGCCGGGGCGCGTCTCCGGCATCGCCACCTTGCGCGGCTGGGGTTTGGGCTGATCGGCGGCAGCGCCGCGCTGCGGAGCCGGCTCCTCGGCCGGCTCGGCGCTGCGGAAGGGGAGCTGCGGCATGCGGAACACGCGCTCGGGCACGCTGAAATCCAGCGTCCGCCACCACAACCACAGCCCGGCGGCCGCGAACAACAGCCCTATCGCATAGCCGATCCACAGCGCCGCGGCCGGATGGCCGATGAAGGCCAGCGCCCAGCGAATCCCGCCCGCGACCGCCAGCCCAGCCATGCCCCCCATGCCCGCGGGAAAACGCTCGCCGAAGCCGAAGAAGCGATCGACCGGGATCAGCGCCAGCGCCACCGCCACCAGCAGCGCGCCGGCCGCCGCCCCGCGCAGCATTCGCGCCCAATCGCCCACCGGCCGGTCGCGCCACAGCCGGTTGGCCACGCTGAACCCCACGGGCAGCAGCAGCACGACCGGCCAGCCCAGCACCGCCAGCGCCATATCGGCGATCCAGGCGCCGGGCGTGCCCAGCATGTTCTCCGCCGGTCCGCCGGACGCGGTGTTGGCCGAAGGATCCTGCGGGTTATAGCTCACCAGCGTGGCGAGCAGCATCAGCATCGCCGCCGCCACCGCCGCGCCGCCGATCACCGCGGCGCCGCGCCGCACGCCCTGTTTCATCGTCTCGCGCCAAAGCGCTGCCTCTGCCCGGGTCGCCATGGCCCAGCCTCCAATAATGTCAGGGGTGCGCGGGAATCATCGCGTACCCGGACTCCGCCGTCAAGATTCGCGCGACGGGCGCGTTGGAACGGGCGGGGCCGTCCCTGCTGTCACCTGCGCCGGTTCGTGCTAGGGCTCCAGCCATGGCCAGATCGATCGATAGCGCGGACGTCCTCATCCTTGGCGGCGGGCTGGTGGGCAGCGCGCTCGCGGCGGCGCTCGATGCGCACGGCATCACGTCGATCGTGGTGGACCCCGCCGATCCCGCGGCGATCCTGGCGGCGGAGCATGACGGCCGCGCTTCCGCGATCGCCAGCGCGCCGATGCGCATGTTCGAATGCATCGGGGTGGCCGCACGGCTGGTGGGCAGGGGCTGCCCGATCCAGGGCATCCGCGTTTCCGACGGGCTGGAGCCCGGCAAGCTGGATTTCGCGCCGGACGAGGGCGATGGCGCGCTGGGCCATATGTTCGAGAACCGGGTGCTGCGCACCGCGCTGCTGGAGGCCGCGCTGGCCGCGCCGCTGGCGGAGGTGCGGATGCAGACGCGGGCGCTCTCGGTCGATCGCGGGCCGCATGGCGTCACCGCCCGGCTGAGCGACGGGAGCACGGTGCGCGCCGCGTTGCTGGTGGCGGCGGAGGGGCGCAACTCGCCGACGCGCGAGGCGGCCGGGCTGCGCGTCGCGCGCTGGACCTATGATCACGCCGCGCTGATCTCCACCATCGGGCACGAACGCAGCCACGGGAATATCGCGTTCGAGATCTTCTATCCCGAAGGCCCCTTCGCGATCCTGCCCCTTCCCGACGATGCGCACGGCCATCGCTCCGCGGTGGTATGGACGGTTAGGGAAGGCCATGCGCCGGCGATGCTCGCGCTTTCCGACCGCGCCTGGCTGGCCGAGGCGGAGAAGAAGATGGGCGGGTTCCTGGGCCGGCTGGGGCCGCTCAGCCGCCGCTCCTCCTATCCGCTGGGCTTCCATCACGCCGCCTGGATCACCGCCGAACGGCTGGCGCTGGTGGGCGACGCGGCGCACGGCATCCATCCGATCGCGGGGCAGGGCGTGAACGTGGGCTTCCGCGACGTGGCGACGCTGGTCGAGGTGCTGGTGGAGGGCAAGCGGCTGGGGATGGACCTGGGCGATGGCCAGCTCCTGGCGCGCTATCAGCGCTGGCGGGGACTGGACACCTTCATGGTGGCCGCCGCCACCGACGGGCTGACGCGGCTGTTCGGCATTCCCGGCAGGGCGCCCGCCGCGGTCCGCCGTTTCGGCCTCTCGGCGGTCGACAAGCTGCCGCCGCTCAAGCGCTTCTTCATGTCCGAGGCGCGCGGAGAGAGCGGCGACGTGCCGAAGCTGTTGCAGGGGATGACGGTCTAGCGCCGGGGTTGGCTCTCGTAGCGGGACCGGCGCCTGCCGTCCCGCCGCCTGGCACTCGCCCTTCGACGGGCTCAGGGCGAACGGTTTCTACCGGCGGTTACTGCAGCGTCATGATCCCGTCGTCGCCGTGGCGGCCGTAGAACTGCATGAGCTGCACGATCAGCGCGGCGCGATCGCCCAGCGAATCGGCTTCCAGCAGCGCCTGCTTTGATGCGACGTCGAACGGCGCGATCTGGGCGATGCCGTTGACGAGCGCTTCGTCGTCCAGCCGCGCCACCGCCTCCCAATCGACTGCATAGCCCTGCGCATCGGCGAATCGGCGCGATTCGATCTCCAGGCTGGCGCGCTCGCCCAGCGATAGTACGCCGCCTTCGCCCGCCTCCTCCAGCTCGGCCTCCACCTGGCGGAACGGGGTGGCGACATCCAGTTCGCGCAGGATGTGGAACCGCGCCAACCCTTCCAGCACGATATCGAAGCGGCCGTCGGGCAGCGCGTCCACTTCCGCGATTCGGCCGACGCAGCCGGTTCCGAACAGCTCGGGCGGCTCCTGGCTGGTGCGCGGCTGGATCATCCCGATCCGCCGGTCGCGCGCCAGCGAATCGCTGACCATCGCGCGGTATCGCGGCTCGAAGATATGCAGCGGCAGGAACATGCGCGGGAAAAGCAGCGCCCCCGCCAGCGGAAACACCGATATCCGCGTGCTCATCCGAACAGGATCGCGGAGAGCCGGCGCCGCTGGGCCGAAACCCACGGGTCCTCCAGCCCCACCGCCTCGAACAGCTTGAGCAGCCGCTGGCGGGCGGCGCCCTCGTTCCACTCGCGGTCGGCGGCGATCATCGCCAGCAGCGTGTCGGCGGCGGCGGCGTGATCGCCCGCCGCCATCTGGGCGCCGGCCAGCTCGTAGCGCGACTCCATGTCCTCCGGGTTCGCGGCGGCGTGCGCGGCCAGGCCGGAGAGGTCGTCGACCGGCTTGGCCTCCTGCGCGATCGAGATGGCGGCACGGGCGCGTTCCACCTCGGCATGTTTCGCCGCCTCGGGCGGCAGCGCGGCGAGCGCTGCCTCCGCCTCATCGGTCCGGCCGAGCGCCAGCAGCGCGCGCGCATGGCCCGCGGCGATCAGCGGATGCTCGGGCGCCAGCGCCGAAAGCTCCTCGAAAATGCCCAGCGCGCGCTCGGTATCGCCCGCGGCCAGCACTTCCTCGCCCATCGCGATCAGCGGCTCCAGCTCGGCCTCCGCCTCCTGCGCCTCGCTGCTCACGGGGATCTGGCGCAGGATCTGGTCCAGCATGGTGCGAAGCTGCGTCTCGGTGCGCGCCTGGCTCAGGTCGGCGACGAGCTGGCCCTGGAACATCGCATAGACGGTGGGGATCGAGCGCACCTGAAACTGGGCGGCGACGAACTGATTCTTGTCGACATCGATCTTGGCCAGCGCCACGCCGCGCGCGGCATATTCGGCGGCAACCTTCTCCAGCACCGGGGTGAGCTGCTTGCACGGGCCGCACCATTCCGCCCAGAAATCGATGATCACCAGCTTCGTCATCGAAGGCTCGACGACGTCGCGGCGAAAGGCATCGACGGCTTCGCGTTCGGCGGTGGTCAGTCCCGTGGCCACGTACAGGCTCCAATTGATAGCGTTCAGGTGGGGACTATGTGGGCGTTCGCAGGGCCGAGGCCAAGTCCTTTCGGAAGTGCGATCGGGGGGCTTGCCCCGCCCCGGGACCGATGCTAGAGGCCGCCGCCTTGACCCGGCCCGCGGCTTCCGCGGGACCACGCCAGAGCGGGCGTAGCTCAGGGGTAGAGCACAACCTTGCCAAGGTTGGGGTCGAGGGTTCGAATCCCTTCGCCCGCTCCAGCGTGCCGTCATGGCGAGCTTTCGCCGCCCGGCGCGGCCGCGATCCTATACCGCCCATTTCGCGCGCTGCGGGCGGCTCAGCATCTTCGCGGCTTGGGGGTCGCCGATGATCTGCTCCTTCTCAGGGTCCCAGCGGATTTTCCGCCCGGTCTTCATCGCGATCCAGTGGAGCAGGCAGGTGGTGCAGGCGCGGTGGCCGGTCTCCGCGGGCGCGCTCAGCGGCGCGGTGCCGTGAATCGCGTCCAGCCAGTTGCGATGCTGCTCGGCGGACTTGGGCAGATGCACCCCGCCGGGGCCGATCACGCTTTCCAGGATTCGCGAATCGCCCGCCGTCAGCGGATCGACCTGTTGCCCGCCGGGATCGCTGGGGGTCACCGGGCCGGATCGCGTGACGAAGATCCAGCCGCCGTCGCCGATGAACTTCACGCCGTTGGGCAGCGCGCCCGACACGGTCATCGTCACCCCGTTGGCATAGCGTGCATGTGTCTCGAACGGACCGTGGACATCCCACAGGCCAGACGCGGGAAACGCCGCCTTGCCCCAGATCTCGACCGGGCCGGAATGCTCCATGTCCATGCCCCAATGGGCGATGTCGATATGATGCGCGCCCCAGCCGGTGATCATCCCGGCGCCGAACTGCTCGCAACGCAGCCAGCCGGGGCGATTTTCGAAGCTGTCCTGCGGATGCACGCGCGTCTCGGTGTAATAGACCTCGGGGGTGGTGCCCAGCCAGGCGTCGTAATCCAGGTTGGGCGGAATCGGCATCGTCGGCGCTTCCGGCCCCGAAGGATCGCCGGGCAGGCCGACCTCGACATGGCGCAGCCGCCCGATCCGGCCGTTACGCACCAGCTCGCACGCGCGGCGGAACTGCGGCCACGGGTCCTCGCCGCGCTGCTGCGATCCGATCTGCAGCAGCCTGCCCGACGCCTTCACCGCATCGGTCATGGCCCGGCCCTCCGCGATGGTCAGCGATGCGGGCTTCTGGAGATAGACGTGCTTGCCCGCGCGCACGGCCCGGATCGCGATCGGCGCGTGCTGGTGATCGGGGGTGGAGATCAGCACCGCGTCGATCGCGGGATCGGCGATCAGTTCGCGATAGTCGGCGTATCCGCGCGTGCCCGAATAGGGCTTGCCCAGCTTGGCCGCATAGCGGTCGTCGACAAGCTGCATGCCTGCGCCCAGCCGCCTGGAATCGACGTCGCACACCGCCACGACATGGGTGTCGTCATGCTTCTGGACTTCCTTGATGTCGTGGATCCGCGCGATCCGCCCCACGCCGATCGCGCCCACGGCGATCCGGTTCGACGGCGCGTTGCGGCCGAACACGCTGGCGGGAACGATCGCGGGAAAGGCCGCCGCGGCCTTCAGCACGGTGCGCCGGCTGGTCATCTTCGCGTCTCCTGCCCGGGTCATGGCGTCACCGGCCGGGTCGCGCGCGCCTGGGCGGTCAGCACCAGCTCGGCGGCGAGCAGCGCCTGTTCCTGGTCCTGCGCGATGCTGCTGCGCTCCACCACATCGGTCACGAACTGGGGGCCGAAGGGCAGCGGCACCTTCGAACAATCCATGTATCGCACGCCTGCCTTGTCGGCGATCAGCAGGTGGTTGCCCCCCGGCCGCCCGGCAACGTCGACATATTTGCGCAGCTCGATGTAGCCATCGGTCCCCAGGATGAAGAGGCGGCCGTCGCCCCAGGTCGGCAGCCCGTCGGGCGTGAACCAGTCGACGCGGATATATCCGGTGCCGCCGTCGCCGGTGGCGATCATGTCGCCGAAATCCTCGAAGTCCGGCTTGTCCGGCCAATGGAGGTTGCCGGTCTGCGCCGCGATCACCTGCGCCCGCTTCGATCCGGTGTAGAACAGGAACTGGTCGGCCTGGTGGCTGCCGATATCGGTCAGGATGCCGCCATAGCGCGCCTTGTCCCAGAACCAGCCGGGCCGGCTCGGCGCGTTGACCCGGTGCGGCGCCAGGTTGACCGTCTGGACCACCTTGCCGATCGCGCCCTGCGCGACCAGATGCCCGGCCTGAACCGCCGCGCGCACCTCCAGCCGTTCGGAATACATGATCGCGAACTTGCGGCCCGTGCGCCGGATCGTCTCGCGAACCCGGGCGAGCTGATCGAGCGTGGTGATCGCGGGCTTGTCGCCCAGATAGTCCTTGCCCGCCTCCATCGCGCGGATGCCCAGCGGCGCGCGCTGATCCGGCACGGGCGCGGCGACGATGAGCTGGATGCTCCTGTCCGCCAGGATCGCCTCGGCGCTCTTCGCGAGCGCCACGCCGTTGCCATAGCGCCTGGCGAAGGTCGCGATCTGCGCCGGATCGGTGGCGAAGAAGCTGACGGGCGTGCCGCCGCCGCGGATCATCGCATCGGTCATCGAACAGATGTGCGCGTGATCCAGCCCGATCACGCCGAAGCGGATACGGTGCTTCGCCTCCGGCTCGGGTGCGGCGGGCGCCTGTTCGGCGGAGACGGCGTTGCCCTGCGCCGCGGTTTGCGCCTGCGCGCTCGCGGAGAGCGCTGCGGCCAGCCCCGCCATGCCGGCTCCGCCCAGCATCGCGCGGCGATCGATCGGATCCATGCCCTTCCTCCCCTCAGCACGCGGGCGTGGCCGCGGTCTTCCAGTTGATCACATGATAGGTCGCCGGCCCATCGCCCACATTGCGCAGCGCATGCGGCGCGTTGCTGGCGTTGAACACTACCGATCCGGGGCCGATCCGCTTCCAGGAGCCACCGCTCAGCACCTCCACCGTGCCTTCCTTGACGATCACCAGCTCCTCGTTCGGATGGGTGTGCGGCGGATGGCTCGAAAGGCCGGGGTTCAGCGTGGTGACGTGCATCTCCAGCTCGGCAAGCGTCGCGGTGGGCTGGCGGACCAGGTTGCGCAGCGCGCCGACATCGGTGGCCTTGGCCTCCATCGCCTGCCAGTCCCACACGGCGGGGCCGAGCACCCCCAGGGCGCGGGTCGCCCCGGCGGCGGCCGAAAGCGTCACGGCGGCGGCAAGCGCCACGGCCAGGTCACGGCGGGTCACCGGCATCGTCTCTCCCTCTCCTCCGGTATCGCATCGGCAATTGTCCGAGTTATCGCAGGCTAGGATCTGCCGCCCGCGCTGTCCAGCGCCGTGCTTCCCATGGGTAATGGTTCCGGTTATGTTCCTAATCATCCTTCTCGATCAGGTGCCCGGCATGTCCAGTCCATCGTCTTCCGCCCCCATCCGCGCCGGCATCGGCGGCTGGACGTTCGAGCCGTGGCGGGGGACCTTCTACCCCGCCGGGCTTTCCCAGAAGAAGGAGCTGGAATTCGCCAGCCGCGCGCTGACCGCGATCGAGATCAACGGCACCTATTACAGCAGCTTCGAGCCGCAGACCTTCGAGGGCTGGGCCGCCACGGTGCCCGACGGATTCGTCTTCGCGGTGAAGGCATCGCGATTCTGCACCAACCGCAAGGTGCTGGCGGACGCGGACGAATCGGTGGCGAAGTTCGTGGGGCAGGGCATCGTCGCGCTCGGCGACCGGCTGGGCCCGATCCTGTGGCAGTTCATGGCCACCAAGAAATTCGATGCGGCCGATTTCGGCGCATTCCTGAAGCTGTTGCCCGCATCGCATGAGGGTGTGGCGCTGCGCCATGCGATCCAGGTGCGCCACGAGAGCTTCCGCACGCCCGAATTCGTCGCGATGTGCCGCGATGCGGGTGCGGCGATCGTGTTCGCCGATTCGCCCGAATATCCCGCGATCGCGGATGTGACCGCCAGCTTCGTCTATGCCCGGCTGGAAAGCGGAAGCGACGATAATCCGCGCTGCTACCCCGATCCGGATCTGGCGAAATGGGCCGAGGCGGCCAGGCTATGGGCGTCGGGCGGCGTTCCGGATGGTCTGCCCTATGTCGAAACCGCGCCCCCGCCGGCGATCCCGCGCGAGACCTTCATGTTCTTCATCCATGGCGGAAAGGTCCGTGCGCCCGCCGCGGCGCAGGCGTTGATTGCGCAACTTTGATGCCACTTCGTCAAAACACGTAGTTTCGCGGCTTGAAATCCATCCAAAATGGCGGACAACGGCATCAGTTGTGTAACAATATAACCTCGGGTCCTCATGGCATCGTACAATCCGGAATTTTATAGCGCCGGCGATCACGGCGGAAAGCTTGCTGCCATCGATCGATCGCTGCTGGTGGCGGAGTTCGACACGCGCGGGGTGATCCTTCACGCCAACGGCAACTTCCTGACGGTCACCGGATATGATTCCGATGCGCTGGTCGGCCAGCATCATCGCATCCTGTGCGATCCCGAGTTCGCGAACAGCGCCGAATATGCCGCCTTCTGGCAGGAGCTGCGCGACGGCGAATTCCATTCCGGGGAGTGCCGCCGCATCGCGTGCGACGGGCAGGGGATCTGGCTGCAGGCCACCTATTCCCCGATGTTCGGCCCTTCCGGCGAGGTGACCAAGATCGTCAAGATCGCGTCGGATATCACCCATGCGCGCACCCGCGAGGCGGAGGCGCGCGAGATGCTGGGCGAGATCATGGGATCGATCGAGGATATCGCCAGCCGCATCAACATGCTGGCGCTGAACGCCCAGATCGAGGCCGCCCGCGCGGGCGAGGCCGGGCGCGGCTTCGCCGTCGTCGCGACCGAGGTGAAGCGGCTGGCCGCCGATACGCGCGCTGCCACGCTGCGCGCGGCCGAACTGGTCCGGCGCTGAAATCGGCCGCGGCGCTGGCCTGGCGAAACGGAAGCCGCTTTAGACGTCGTTCGCGGGCCGCGGCGGGCTTGGCTTGCGGGCCACCATCCGCTCGCCGTCGATCACGATCGGGCTGGCGACGCCCGGCAGCCCCTCCAGCGCCACGCGCATCCCGCGCGCGACCACCTGGGGATCGGCGAACACCTCGTCCAGCCGGTTGATCGGCCCGGCGGGCACGCCCTGGGCCTCCAGCGCCTCGTAGAGATCGGCCTTGGCCCAGCCGCCGATCGCCTCCTGCAGCAGCGCGGCGAGCTCGGGCCGGTTGGTCACCCGTCCCGGATTGGTCGCGAAGCGCGGGTCCCCGGCCAGCGGCAGGCCCAGCACCGCGCAGAGCCTGCGGAACTGCCCGTCATTGCCCACCGCGATGATCAGCTCGCCGTCGCGCGCCGAAAATACCTGATAGGGCGCCAGATTGGCGTGGCCGTTGCCCATCCGGTGCGGCACCTTGCCCGAAGCCATCCAGTTCAGCGCCTGGTTGGCGAGCACGGCGACCTGGGTGTCGAGCAGCGCCATGTCGATATGCGCGCCGCTGCCGGTCGCGTCGCGCTGGCGCAGCGCCGCCAGGATCGCCACCGCCGAATAGACGCCGGTGAAGATGTCGGCATAGGCGATGCCCGCCTTCTGCGGCGGCCCGTCCGGCTCGCCGGTCAGCGACATGAAGCCGCCCATCCCCTGGACGATGAAGTCATATCCCGCGCGATGGGCGTAGGGGCCGGTCTGGCCGAAGCCGGTGATCGAGCAGATCACCAGCCGCGGGTTCAGCGCGCGCAGGCTGGCGGGATCGAGCCCGTATTTCACCAGCCCGCCGACCTTGTAGTTCTCGATTACCACATCCGATTGCGCGGCCAGCTCGCGGATTCGCGCCTGGCCCTCCGTGGTGGTCAGGTCCACGGCGATGCTGCGCTTGCCGCGGTTGCACGAATGGTAATAGGCCGCGTCCAGGTTCGCGCCGTCCGGCCCGATCAGGAACGGCGGCCCCCAGTGCCGGGTGTCGTCGCCCTCGCCCGGGCGCTCCACCTTGATCACTTCGGCGCCCAGATCGGCGAGCAACTGGCCGCACCAGGGGCCGGCCAGGATTCGCGCCAGCTCCAGGACGCGGATGCCCTCCAGCGGCCGCATCAGAAGGCGGCGATGCCCGTGATCGCGCGTCCCAGGATCAGCCCATGCACGTCATGCGTGCCCTCATAGGTGTTCACGGTTTCCAGGTTGATCGCGTGGCGCATCACATGGAATTCGGCGGAAATGCCGTTGCCGCCATGCATGTCGCGCGCGACGCGGGCGATATCCAGCGCCTTGCCGCAGTTGTTGCGCTTGATGATGCTGATCGTGTCGGGCGCCAGCGTGCCCGCGTCGAACATCCGCCCCGCCTGCAGCGCCGCCTGCAGGCCCAGCGCGATCTCGGTCTGCATGTTCGCCAGCTTGAGCTGGACGAGCTGGTTGGCGGCCAGCGGCCTGCCGAACTGGGCGCGATCCAGCGTATATTGGCGCGCCGCGTGGAAACAGGCCTCGGCCGCGCCCATCGCGCCCCAGGCGATGCCGTAGCGCGCCCGGTTGAGGCAGCCGAACGGCCCCTTCAGCCCCTGAACCTCGGGCAGCAGCGCATCGTCGGGCACCTCCACGCCGTCCATCACGATCTCGCCGGTGATCGACGCGCGCAGGCTCAGCTTGCCTTCGATCTTGGGGGTCGAAAGCCCCTTCATCCCGCGTTCGAGCACGAATCCCTTGATCCCGCCGCCATGCGCCGCGCTCTTCGCCCAGACGACCATCACGTCGGCGATCGGCGAATTGGTGATCCACATCTTCGATCCGGTCAGCCGGTATCCGCCGTCGATCTTCTCGGCGCGGGTGCGCATGCTGCCGGGGTCCGATCCGGCATCCGGCTCGGTCAGCCCGAAACAGCCGACCCATTCGCCGGTGGCGAGCCTGGGCAGATACTTCCGCTTCTGCTCCTCGGTGCCATAGGCGTGGATCGGATGCATCACGAGCGAGCTCTGCACGCTCATCGCAGAACGATAGCCCGAATCGACACGCTCCACCTCGCGCGCGACCAGGCCATAGGACACATAGCCCAGCCCGGCGCCGCCATAGGTTTCCGGGATCGTCGCGCCCAGCAGGCCAAGCGCGCCCATCTCCGACATGATCTCGCGGTCGAACCGTTCCTCCAGAAAGGCGCTGGTGACGCGCGGCAGCAGCTCGCCCTGCGCGTAATCGCGCGCGGCGTCGCGCACCATCCGCTCTTCGTCGGTAAGCTGCGCGTCGAGCGCGAACGGGTCCTGCCAGTCGAACCGGCCCATCTCAGCCATTCTGCCCTCTCATGTCGTCATCGTGGCGTTTCGGGAGTTGCCATGGCCGCCGCCTCGATGCGGCGCAAGGCTTCGCGGGCGGCGACATAGCGGCGCGCGGCGTCAAGCCAGCTCGCGGCGGCACCGGCGCCCGGCATGTGCGCGATCTCTGCCAGCGCCGCCTCCACCTGGCCCTCGTCCAGCGCGCGGCGGGCGCGGCGCAGCCGGTCGGCGGGGCGGGGGCTGGGCGAATCGGACTGGCGCAGCACCACCAGATCGCCGATCAGCCGCCGCATTCCCGCCAGCCAGCCCTCGCCCGGCGCGCTCGAAAGCCGCGGCGCGATCGTTTCCAGCGCCAGCCGCAGATCTTCCAGCGTCACGGGCTGGGCGGCCGCCTGCGCCAGCGTCGCCACCGCATCCCCCTCCGTCTCGCCGAAGCGGCGGCGGAGCTGGATTTCCAGCGGGCCGAGCGGCAGGCCGCGCTCGATCGCGCGCCGCACCGACGCGGCCAGCAACAGCCGTTCGGCCTGGGTCGCCTTGCTCTCGGCAGTGCGCGCGCCCTCGTCGGCCTCGCGCAGGCGCGTTTCGATCCGGTCGAGCCTGCCGGCAAGCTCGGTCTCGCGCGCCGAAAGCGTGGCGACGTCGGTCGCGGCCGGCAGCACGGGCGAAGGCGCGGCGTGCGGCTGAGTCGCGGGTGCGGCCACTGCCGGCGCCGGGGGCGGCGGCGGCGCCGGGCGCAGCCCCAGCATCCAGGCGGCCCCGCCCATGGCGGCAGCCCCGGCGACGAAGGCGAGCACGCCAACGGTGACGCCGCTGCCCGGGCGTGCGGCGCGCCGCGCCGGTTCGAGAGGCTCGTCATCGGCGGTCATGCAGGCCCTTATGGCGCCCCCGCGGCGGGGGTCAATCGGCGAGCGAGACGGCCGCCTCCACCAATGCCTCCGCCGTCATCACGGGCGGCACGAGAATGCGTTCCCAGCCGGTCCCGGCGGCGGCGGCGGCCCGATCGCTGACCGCGACCAGCGCGATCGATTCGCGCGCCAGCCCCTCGCGCACGGCGATTTCCCCAAGCAGCGCGGCGGCGCGAGGCGACTGGACGATGGCGACGCTTCCCGCCAGCGCGGCGGCCTCCTCGGGCGCTATTCGCCGCGGGTCGCTGGCGTAGACGGTGATCGCCGACGCCACGATCCCGCCCGGCTCCACGCTGCGTTCGCGCCCCGCCAGGTGTAGCGCGTGCCGCACGCCCGCGGCGCCGGCCCCGGCGATCAGTTCAGCGGCCCCGGCGCTGCCCGTCATCGCCACTGAAAAGCCTGCGCTCCGCGCTGCCGCCGCTGTCGCCTCGCCCACGGCATAGACCGGTAGCGCGGCCAGCTTCGCCAGCCCGGCGCCGCCGCGGCGCAGTGCGTTGGCGCTGGTCAGGATCAGCGCGTCGAAGCCCGCGGGATCGGGCGCCTGCCATGCCACGGGCACAACCTCGAACAGCGGCAGCCGGATCGCGTGCCGCCCCCGCGCCGCGATCGCATCGGCGGTCGCGCGGTTGCCGGGCTCGGGCCGCAGCACCGCGATCGGCCGGCTCACGCCCGCGCCTTCATGCCGCGAACAGCCGCCGCACCTCCGGCGGGGCGCGGTCCAGCAGGTCGCGGGCGATGGCGCGGGGCAGCTCCGGATCGCCCGGTGCGCCGGCTTCCTGCGTATGGACATGGCCCGTGCCGTCCTCGCTCAACAGCTCGGCCCGCAGCGTCAGCACCGCGCCCTCGATCGTCGCCAGCGCGCCCACCGGGGAATGGCATCCGGCCTTCAGTGCCGCGAGAAGCCCGCGCTCGGCGCTGACACAGGCATGGGTGGCCGGATCGCCGATCGCGGCGATCAGCCCCAGCGCGCGATCGTCGCCGGCATGCGCCTCGATCCCCACCGCGCCCTGGGCGGGGGCTGGCAGCATCGTCTCGACGGGCACCGGATGCCCCACGTCGCGCCCCAGCCGCGCCAGCCCCGCCGCGGCGAGCAGCGTCGCTTCGGCCTCGCCAGCCGCCAGCTTGGCGATGCGCGTGTCCACATTGCCGCGGAACAGCACGATGTTCAGGTCCGGCCGCAGCCGCCGGAGCTGCGCGGCGCGGCGCGGCGAACTGGTGCCCACGCGCGCGCCCCGGGGCAGCGCCGCCACGCTTTCGGCGCCCAGGATGCGATCGCGCACATCGGCGCGCGGCAGCATCGCGGCGATCACGATTCCCGTGGGGCGAAAGGTCTCGACATCCTTCATCGAATGCACCGCGCAATCGATCCCGCCGTCCATCAGCGCGCCGTCCAGCTCCTTGGTCCACAAGGCCTTGCCGCCGATATCGGCCAGCGCGCGATCCTGCACGCGATCGCCGGTGGTGCGCACGGTGACGATCTCCACCGCCTCCGGCGCCCAGCCGTGCGTGGCGATCAGCGCATCGCGCACCATATTGGCCTGGACGAGTGCGAGCGGCGATCCGCGCGTGCCGATACGAAAGGGCTTCATGGCTTGTGCTAATGGGCCATCGGCCTAGAGGGATGCAATGGCGCTGATCCTGGGGCTTGAATCGAGTTGCGACGAGACCGCCGCCGCGCTGGTGAGTTGCGCGCGCGAGGTGCGGGCGCACCGCCTGGCCCGGCAGGAGGCGCAGCATCGGCCCTATGGCGGCGTGGTGCCGGAAATCGCGGCGCGCGCGCATGTGGAGGCGCTGGGGCCGCTGGTGGAGGCCGCGCTGGCCGACGCCGGGGTTTCGCTGAACGATGTCGATGCGATCGCCGCAACGGCCGGCCCTGGGCTGATCGGCGGGGTGATGGTGGGGCTGGTGACGGGCAAGGCGCTGGCGCTCGCGGCGGGCAAGCCGCTGATCGCGGTCAACCATCTGGAGGGGCACGCGCTGTCGCCGCGGCTGGCCGATCCGGATCTCGGATTCCCCTATCTGCTGCTGCTCGTATCGGGCGGGCATTGCCAGTTGCTGCTGGTGGAGGGCGTGGGCGCCTATCGCCGCCTGGCCACCACCATCGACGACGCGGCGGGCGAGGCGTTCGACAAGACCGCCAAGATGCTCGGCCTCGGCTTTCCCGGCGGCCCGGCAGTGGAGGAGGCCGCGTCACGCGGAACGCCGCGTATCCCGTTGCCGCGCCCGCTGGTCGGTTCGGGCGAGCCGCATTTCAGTTTCGCCGGGCTCAAGAGTGCGGTGGCGCGGATCGCGAACGATTATCCGCCGGAGGATGTCGCCGCGTCGTTCCAGCAGGCGGTGGTCGATTGCCTGATCGATCGCACGCGCATCGCGCTGGGCAAGGTGAAGGTGCTGGCGCTGGTCGTCGCGGGCGGCGTGGCGGCGAACCGGGCGGTGCGCGGCGCGCTTCAGGAGCTGGCGGCGGAGCAGGGCGTGCGCTTCGTAGCGCCGCCGCTGTGGCTGTGTACCGATAACGCAGCGATGATCGCCTGGGCGGGGGCGGAGCGGTTCGCAGCCGGGTTCAGCGATCCGCTCGACGTGCCCGCCCGCGCGCGCTGGCCGCTCGATCCCGACGCGGAGAAGGTGCGCGGCGCCGGAGTGAAGGCATGAGGATCACGCGATGCGGATAGGAGTGATCGGCGGCGGCGCCTGGGGCACCGCGCTTGCGGCGGTGGCGGCGCGGGGCGGGCAATCCGTGCTGCTCTGGGCACGCGAGTCGGAGGTGGTGGCGGCGATCAACGCGGGCCAGGGCAATCCCCAGTTCCTGCCGGGCGTGCCGCTGCCCGCTTCGATCCGCGCGACCGGCGATCTGGACGCGCTGGCCGGGGTCGAAGCCGCGCTGGTGGTTCCCCCGGCGCAGCACGTCCGCGCCGTGCTGTCCGCTGCGCCGCTAGCCGATGTGCCGCTGGTGCTCTGTGCCAAGGGGATCGAGGCGGGCACGCGGCTGCTGGTGGGCGAGGTCGCGCGCCAGGTGCATCCGGCGGCGCCCAGCGCGGTGCTTTCCGGCCCCACCTTCGCGCATGAGGTGGCGAAGGGGCTGCCGACCGCAGTCACGCTGGCGTGCGAGGACGAAGGGCTGCGCGCCCGGCTGGCCGCGCGGCTCGCCGGGCCGGGCTTCCGCATCTATGGTTCGTCCGACGTCGTCGGGGCGGAGATCGGCGGGGCGGTGAAGAACGTCCTCGCCATCGCCTGCGGCGTGGTGGAGGGCGCGGGGCTGGGGCAGAATGCGCGCGCCGCGCTGATCGCGCGCGGCTTTGCCGAAATGACGCGCTTCGGCGTCGCCCGCGGTGCCCAGCCGGAGACGCTGGCCGGGCTTTCGGGCCTGGGCGATCTGGTACTCACCTGCTCGTCCACCAGCTCCCGCAACTTCTCGCTCGGCATCGGGCTCGGTCAGGGCCGCAGCGCGGCCGAGATGCTCGCCAACCGCACCACCGTGGCGGAGGGCGCCTTTACCGCCCCAGTGCTGCGCGAGGCGGCGGCGGAGGCGGGGGTGGACATGCCGGTGACGCAGGCGGTCTGCGCGCTGCTGGAGGGCGCGGCGCTGCGCACCGTGGTAGAGGCGCTGCTCGCGCGCCCGCTGCGCGAGGAAGGTGCGTGAGACGGGCGGCAGCGACGGCCGGGCCGAACGCTACCCGGCCCGGCGTCTAGAAATCGACCGCGATGCCCTTCAGCTCCCAATCGCCATAGCGGGTGGGATCCTGCCCCAGCGGATCGTCGTCGCGCGGGCGCACCGCCTCCGGCTCGGGCACGGGCGGGCTCGGCGACAGATATTCCGGCGGTTTTACGTGTTCGGGGCGCTTGCCCATCATTGCCTCTTGCGCTGTTGCCCTCCAAATCGGCGCGATGCGGAAAGAGGTCAAGCCAAGGGGTGCGCAGGACGGCGCAGGTGTACCGGCACGGCGCGCGGCGTTGCGGCTGCTCGACGCGGTGCTGCGTCGCGGGATCGCGCTGGAGGCGGAGCTGGTGCGCGCCGGCGCGGGGCTCCCGCCCAATGATCGCGGGCTGGCGCATGCGATAGCGGTGGAGGCGCTGCGGCGCCTGCCCGATCTCGATGCGCTGATCGATTCGGCCACGCGCAATCCGCTGCCCCAGGATGCCAAGGCGCGTTTCGCGTTGCGCATCGCGCTGGTCCAGACGCTGGCGCTGGGCACGCCGCCGCATGCCGCGATCGCCACGGTGCTGCCCCTGGTCGACGGCGGCCCGCGCAAGCTGGTGCATGGCGTATTCGGCGCGCTGACGCGCAAGGGCGTTGCGCTGCCGGAGGTGCCGGCGCTGCCCGATGCCGTGGCGGAGCGCTGGGCTGCCGCCTGGGGTGACGCCATGGTGCAGGCCGCCGCGCGCGCCGTCGCCGCGCCGCCGCCGCTCGATCTGTCGCTGGCGCCGGGCGTGCCGCCGCCGGAAGGCGCGACAGTCCTGCTCCCCGGCCATGCCCGGCTTCCGGCGGGCACGGCCGTCACCGCGCTGCCGGGGTTCGCCGAAGGGCGCTTCTGGGTGCAGGACGTCGCCGCATCGCTGCCCGCGCGGCTGATCGGTCCGGGCGCGGGCTCCGCGCTCGATCTATGCGCCGCGCCGGGGGGCAAGACGCTTCAGCTCGCGGCTGCGGGATGGAAAGTGACCGCGGTCGATATTTCCGAAAGTCGTCTCGCGCGACTTTCGGAGAATCTCGCCCGCACCGGTCAGCCGGCCGCGGTCGCCGTCGCCGATCTGCTCGAATGGCAACCGGGCGAACCCGCCGACGCCGTGCTGCTCGATGCGCCGTGCAGCGCCACAGGCATCTTCCGCCGCCATCCGGACGTGCTCCACCGCGTCCGCCCCGCGCTGATCGCGGAGACGGCGGCGCTCCAGGCCCGGCTGCTCGATCGCGCCGCCCGATGGGTGAAGCCGGGCGGCACGCTGGTTTACGCCACCTGCTCGCTGGAGCCGGCCGAGGGGGAGGCGCAGCTCGTCTCCTTCCTGGCCGAGCATCCCGAATTCGCGATGGACCCGGTACGTGCTGAAGAGCTTCCGGCGGGCATTGCGCCGCTGGCGGACGGCACGGTGCGCACCCTGCCCGGCATGCTGGCGGAAAGCGGCGGGCTGGACGGTTTCTTCATCGCGCGCCTTCGCCGCGGCTGAGACGGTTTCGGCGTTGCGCGCGACTCGCGGCGTGCCTAAGGATTCGTCATGTCCGCCGTTCGTATCGCCCCTTCGATCCTGTCCGCCGATTTCGCCCGTCTGGGGGAGGAAGTGCGCGCGATCGACGCGGCCGGGGCGGACTGGATCCATGTGGACGTGATGGACGGCCATTTCGTGCCCAACATCACCATCGGCCCGTCGGTGGTTAAGGCGCTGCGCCCGCATTCGGCGAAGGTCTTCGACGTCCATCTGATGATCGCGCCGGTCGATCCCTTCCTCCAGGCGTTTGCCGATGCCGGGGCGGACGTGATCTCGGTCCATCCCGAATCCGGGCCGCACCTCCACCGCACGCTCCAGACGATCAAGGCGCTGGGCAAGCGCGCCGGCGTGGTGCTCAATCCTGCCACGCCCGTCAGCGCGGTCGATCATGTGATGGACCTGCTCGATCTCATCCTGGTGATGAGCGTGAACCCCGGCTTCGGGGGGCAGAAGTTCATCCAATCCTCGCTTGACAAGATCGCCGCCCTGCGCGCGCGGATCACGGCCAGCGGGCGCGACATCGATCTGGAGGTGGACGGCGGCATCGATCGCGTCACCGCGCCGCTGGCGATCGCGGCGGGCGCGAACGTGCTGGTGGCGGGCACCGCCAGCTTCGAAGGCGGGGCGGAACATTATGCCGCCAATATCGCCGCGCTGAGGGGCGGGTGAGCGATCCGGCCGGCGGCCCCGGTCCCGACGGGGTCGAAGCGGGCAAGCGGCTGATCCGGCTGGGCGGCGATCGCGGGCTGAGCCTTGCCGATCGCGTCGCCGAGCGGTTTCGCCGCCTCGCCTGGCGCACGCCGATCTACCGGATGAAGCTGCGCGGCCGCCATCCGCTGAAGCTCATCGCGGTCGTCGACGATCCGTTCCTGGGCGATGCCGCGCGCGGCAACGCGCTGCTCGATGGCGTGCTTTCGTTCCGGGGCGAGGAGCTGCGCATCGACACGCTCGATTTCGCGCGGCTCAACGTGTCGAAGGCCTTTGCCGAGCATCTCCACGCCTTCGACTGGCTGCGCGATCTCTCCACCGTCACCACCCGCGCGCATGCCGCGCCGATCGCGGAGGCGATCATGCGGCGCTGGCTGGATGCCCATGCCGACAAGGTAGCCGATCCCGCCTGGCGCGCGGACCTTTGGGGGCGGCGCATCCTGGCGTGGACGGCGCATGCGCCGATGATCCTTTCGGGCAACGACCTGGTCTATAAGTCGCGCGTGCTTCACGCGCTGGCGCGGGGCGCGCGGCACCTGGATCGCGCGGCGGACCGGGTGACGGCGGGCGTGCCGCGCATCGCCGCCTGGTGCGGGGTGCTGGTGGCGGGGCTGCTGATCCCCGGCGGCGATCCGCGCCGCGCGTTCGGCGAGACCGGGCTCAATCGCGCGTTCAAGCTTTCGATGTTCGAGGACGGCGGCACGGTCGGCCGTTCCCCGGTGGGTCAGCTCGACGCGGTGATGCTGTTGTCGATGCTGTGCAACGCCTATGCCGCGCGCCGGCTGGAGCCGCCGGCATTCGTCACCTCGGCGCTCAACCGCATGGTCTCGGCGCTGCTCGGCGTGTGTCATGGCGATCGCGGACTATCGAGCTGGCAGGGCTGCGTTCCGATCGCCGGAGAGATGATCGCCCAGGCGGTGGAGGCCAGCGGCGTGCGCGCCCGGCCGCTGCGCCAGGCGCGCGAATGGGGCTATCAGCGGCTCTCCGCTGCCGGAACGGTGCTGATCGTCGATGCCGCCCCGCCGCCGCTCGCCCGGCTGGTGGAGGGCGGCTGTGCCTCGACGCTGGCGTTCGAGCTGTCGGACGCCGCGCACCGCATCGTCGTCAATTGCGGCGGCGCGCGGATGGCGGTGCGCCAGGTGCCCGCCGCGCTGGGCGAGGGGCTGCGCACCACCGCCGCGCATTCCACGCTGGTGATCGGCGATTCCAACTCCACCGCCATCCACCCGGACGGTTCGCTGGGCCGCGGCGTTTCCGAGGTCGAGCTGAGCCGCCAGGAAAGCGAGAACTCCAGCCGGATCGAGGCGAGCCACGACGGCTATGTCCGCCGCTTCGGCTTCCTCCACCGCCGCCAGATCGCGCTTTCGAGCGACGGCAACGATATCCGCGGCGAAGACATGCTGCTCCCGGCCGACCGGCGGCGGAAGAAGGGTGCGACGCCCTTCGCCGTCCGCTTCCACCTCTCGCCCCAGGTGGAGATCGCGCCGACGGCGGACGGGATGGCGGCGTTCCTGCGCATCCCCTCCGGCGCTGTGTGGCAGTTCCGCTGCCGCGGCGGCACGCTGGCGATCGAGGACAGCGTGTGGATCGACGGCCAGGGCCGCCCCGTCGCCACCGAACAGCTTGTGATCAATGCCGAGACCCCGGCCGGCGGCACCAATGTGAGCTGGGTGTTCCACCGCGCCCGCTGAGCGCCCGCCGCCCGCCCGGCCAAAACCGCCGCGCCGGAACCGCCGTCAAAATCCGCAAACTTAGCCCGTAACGGCCATGCCGGTCTTGCCATCGCCGCGCCGATCCGCGAGGGGGCCGCCATGAGCATCATCCCTGTCCGCCGCGCCCTCCTCTCGGTCTCCGACAAGACCGGCATCGTCGAACTCGCCCGGGCGCTCGCCGCGCATGGCGCGGAGCTGGTCTCGACCGGCGGCACCGCCAAGGCGCTGCGCGAGGCGGGGCTGGATGTGCGCGACATCTCGGATCTCACCGGCTTTCCGGAGATGATGGACGGGCGGGTGAAGACGCTGCACCCGGTGGTCCATGGCGGCCTGCTCGCGGTGCGCACCAACGCGGAGCATGTCGCGGCGATGCAGGCGCACGGCATCGGCCCGATCGATTGCGTGGTGGTGAACCTCTATCCCTTCGTCCAGACGGTGGCGAAGGGCGCCGATCGCGACGAGATCATCGAGAATATCGACATCGGCGGCCCTTCGATGGTCCGTTCGGCGGCGAAGAATCACGAAAGCGTCGCGATCGTCACCGATCCCGCCGATTATCCCGCGCTGATGGCCGAGCTGGAGGCCGGCGGCACCACGCTCGCCACCCGCCGCAAGCTGGCGGCCAAGGCCTATGCCGCCACCGCCGCCTATGATTCCGCGATCGCAAGCTGGTTCGCCTTCGCCGATCAGGGCGAGACCTTTCCCGCCACGCTTCCGGTGGCGCTCAGCAAGGGGCCGGAGCTGCGCTATGGCGAGAACCCGCACCAGCAGGCCGCGCTCTATTTCCCCCAGGGCGGCGGCCGCGGCATCGCCCAGGCCGAACAGCTCCAGGGCAAGGAGCTTTCGTACAACAACTATAACGACGCCGATGCCGCGCTGGAGCTGCTGAGCGAGTTCAAGGACGGCCCGCCCACCGTTGTGATCGTGAAACACGCCAATCCCTGCGGCGTGGCGACGGCGGACACGCTGGCGGAGGCCTATCGCAAGGCGTTCCTGTGCGATCAGGTGTCGGCGTTCGGCGGCATCATCGCGGTCAACCGCACGCTCGATCGCGCCACCGCCGAGGCGATCGTCGAGATCTTCACCGAAGTGGTGGTCGCGCCCGATGCCGATGCGGACGCGCGCGCCGTGTTCGCCGCGAAGAAGAACCTGCGGCTGCTGATCACCGGCGCGCTCCCCGATCCGAAGCGCCCGGGGCTGACGCTGAAGTCGATCGCGGGCGGCATGCTCGTCCAGTCGCGCGACAACGGCAGCATCGGGCTTGGCGACCTCAAAGTGGTGACGAAGCGCGCGCCGACCGATCAGGAGCTGAAGGACTGCCTGTTCGCCTGGACGGTGGCCAAGCACGTCAAGTCGAACGCGATCGTCTATGCCAAGGACGGCGCCACCGCGGGCATCGGCGCGGGGCAGATGAACCGCCGCGATTCCTCGCGCATCGCCGCCGTCCGCGCGAAGGAAGCGGCCGAGGCGGCGGGCTGGCCCCAGCCGCTGACGATGGGCTCGGCAGTCGCCTCCGACGCCTTCTTCCCCTTCCCGGACGGGCTGCTCGCGGCGGCCGAGGCGGGGGCGACGGCCGTGATCCAGCCCGGCGGATCGATCGGCGACGACAAGGTGATCGCCGCCGCCGACGCAGCCGGGCTGGCGATGGTGTTCACGGGGATGCGGCACTTCCGCCACTGAGGCCGGTTTCGGCGAAGCGGAAGCATTCGCGGAGACCGCGCCTCACGGGATTTCGTTCACCACCGGATCCTGGTCGCGCGGCATCTTGCGGAACAGCGCCTTGTCCTCGTCGCCGAAGGCGGTTTTCAGCAGGACGAGGAAATAGGCTGCGAGCATCAGCGGGATGCCGATGGTGAGCTGCGCCCATTCGGGCAGCTTGCTGATCGCCACACCCGTTCCCGCGCAAGCCACGATCGCCGCGAATAGCCCCAGCCTCAGCCCCGATGTGCTGGCGCCCAGCATGCGCGAAAGCAGCACGCCCTTCAGCACCGATCCGATCGTCAGCGAAACCGCCAGCGCCAGCGCCGGCCCCACCGCCTGATATGCCTCGGGCCAGCCCATGTCGCGCAGCAGCAAGACGAAGGCGAAGCTCAGCGCCACCTGAAGCCCCAGGGTGAAGACCGAGATCATCAGGTTGCGGTGCCGCGCGACATAGACGAGCGCGCTCTCCGAAACCGATCCCGTCGCCGCCAGCACCTCGGCCGCCAGCAGGATGCACAGCGCGCCCGATCCCGCGACGAAGCTGGGGCCGACCAGCCCCATCACCCCGTCGGAGGTGACGCCCAGCGCGATCGCCACCGCCGCCTGCACCGCGATGATCCAGAAGGCCACCTGCCGCACCTGCTTCGCCACCGACAGCTTGTCGCCCGCCGCCAGGCTGCGCGTCACCACCGGGCCCAGGATCGGATCGAACGTCGTCTTGAACTTCTGCGCCAGCGTCGCGACCTGCTGCGCCATGTAATAGATGCCGACGAACGCCGGCGGGAACAGCAGGCCCAGGATGAAGCGATCGATGTTGCGCGAAGCCCATTCGATCGCGTCGGCGCCCGCCAGCGGCGCGTTGCGCTGGGCGAGCTGCGCCAGCTCCACCGGATGCGGCTTCCACCCCACCGGAACGCCATACATGCGGATCAGCGGCACCATCGCCGCCGCCAGCATCGCCAGCGTGGCGGCGACATAGGAAAGGATCAGCCCCTCCTGGATGGTGATATAGCTGAACGCCATCGCCGCGATGCTGATCGTCCAGGGTTCCACGATCGCCCGCGCGGTCACCTGCGCGCCCACATTGTGCCGGTATGCGAGCGCGGAGAAAGCGACGTCGGACCAGGCGAGCGCGAAGACGATGACGGGCAGCAGCCGTTCGAGCTGGGTCGGCTGGCTGTTGGGGTAGATCACTTCGGGAAAGACGAACAGCAGCGCGCTGGCGCACACCGACGCGAACAGCGCGACCACCAGCGCGTCGGCCACGACATGGCTGTGCGGCCGCCCGGTGTGCGACAACGCCTGCGCCAGCCCGCGCTTCAGGCCCAGCGTGGCGATCAGCGCCGCCAGCTCCACCACCAGCACCGCCAATGCGAACCGCCCGGTGATCTCCGCGCCATAGACGCGGCCCGCGATGAACAGGAACGGCATCCGCCCGGCCAGGCGGATGAAGAACCCCAGGATATTGGTGCGCCCGCCCTTGGCGAGCGCGTTGAGGTCGTCGGACTGTGTGTCGGCCTGCGTCGTGGTCAATGCGCCGCGCCCCAGCTTGGCCCCACGCCGATCTCCACGCCCAGCGGTACGCTCAGCGGCACGGCGGGTTCGGCGGCGGTCGCCATCACGCGCTCGATGACGGGCTTTGCCGCCTCCACATCCCCCTCCGGAAGCTCGAACACCAGTTCGTCGTGGACCTGCAACAGCATCTGCACCTTCGGCAGCCCGGCGTCTAGCAGTGCGGGGCCCATGCGGGCCATGGCGCGCTTGATGATGTCGGCGCAGGTGCCCTGGATCGGCGCGTTGATCGCGGCGCGCTCGCTGCCCGCGCGTTCGTTGGGATTGGTGGCCTTCAGGCGCGGGAAATGGGTCTTCCGGCCGAACAGCGTGGTGGTGTATCCGGCCTCGCGCGCGTTGGTCAGCGTGTCGGCGATATAACGGTTGATGCCTGGGAAACGCTCGAAATAGCGGTCGATCATCGCCTGCGCCTCGTCCGGCGTCACGTCCAGCCGGCCGGCCAGACCCCAGCGGCTGATGCCGTACAGGATGGCGAAGTTGATCGTCTTGGCGCGTGCGCGCGTGTCGCGGTTCAGCTCGCCGAACAGCTCCATCGCGGTCATGTTGTGGATGTCGTCGCCGCGGGCGAAGGCGTCGCGCAGCGCGGGCACATCGGCGATATGCGCGGCCAGCCTCAGCTCGATCTGCGAATAGTCGGCCGAAAGGATGACGTTGCCCGGCTCGGCGACGAAGGCGTCGCGGATCTGGCGGCCCACTTCGGTGCGGATCGGGATGTTCTGCAGGTTGGGATCGGTGGAGCTGAGGCGCCCGGTCTGCGCGCCGGTCAGGCTGTAGCTGGTATGGACGCGGCCGGTGCGCGGGTTGATCTGCGCCTGCAGCGCGTCGGTATAGGTCGATTTGAGCTTGGAGAGCTGGCGCCAGTCGAGCACCTTCAACACCATCTCGCGCCCCGGCGAATCCTTGTCCGCCGCGATCCGTTCCAGCTCGTTGACGTCGGTGGAATAGACGCCGGACTTGCCCTTGCGCCCGCCCTTGATGCCCATCTTGTCGAACAGCACGTCGCCGAGTTGCTTGGGGCTGCCGATGGTGAACTTGAACCCGGCCAGCCCGTGGATCTCCTCCTCCAGCGCGGCGATCTGCTTCGAGAAGTCGTCGGAAAGCCGGGCCAGCGCGCCCGCGTCCACCTTGATCCCTGCGCTCTCCATATCGGCCAGCACCTGCACCAGCGGGCGATCGACCATCTCATAGACGCGCGTCGCGCCTTCCCACGCCAGCCGCGGCTTGAATCGGCGCCAGAAGCGCAGCGTCACGTCCGCGTCCTCGGCGGCGTATCGCGTGGCGGTCTTCAGGTCGACCTCGTGGAAGCCGAGCTGGTTCTTGCCGGTGCCCACCACCTCCTTGAAGGCGATGCACTGGTGGCCGAGATGCTCCTTCGCCAGCTCGTCCATGCCATGGCCGTGGAGCCCGGCGTCCAGATCGAAGCTCATCACGATCGTGTCGTCATAGGGCGCGACGCGCACGCCATGGCGGCCCAGCACGATCAGGTCGTATTTCAGATTGTGCCCGATCTTGAGCACCGCCGGATCCTCCAGCAGCGGCTTCAGCTTCGCCAGCGCGGCGCCGCGATCGAGCTGCACGGGCTTTTCGGCGAACATGTCGGTGCCGCCATGGCCGAGCGGGATGTAACAGGCGCGGTTGGGCGCCAGTCCCAGGCTGACGCCCACCAGATCGGCCTGCATCGCGTCCAGCGCGCTCGTCTCGGTATCCACCGCCACCCAGCCCTGGTGCCGCGCCTCGGCGATCCACCGGTCGAGCGCGTCTTCGGTTACGACGGTCTCATAAGCGTCGAGGTCGCATGGCGGGTCCTCGGGCGCGGCCGGGGCGGGTGCCGCGGCTTCGGCCGGCCCCGCCGGGGCGGGATCGGCCGCGGCGGAAAGCCGGGCGAGCAGCGACTTGAAGCCATGGTGCGCCAGGAACGCGCGCAGCGGCGGCTCCGGAATGCCCTTCAGCTCCATGCCTTCCAGCGGCTCGGGCAGCGGCACGTCGGACGCCAGCTCCACCAGCTTGCGCGAAAGCCGCGCCATGTCCGCATGCTCGATCAGATTGTCGCGCAGCTTGCCCGGCTTCATCGACGGGGCGGCCGCCAGCACGCTTTCCACGTCGCCATATTCCAGGATCAGCTTGGCCGCGGTCTTCGGCCCCACGCCGGGCACGCCGGGCACATTGTCCACGCTGTCGCCCATCAGCGCCAGCACCTCGCCCAGCTTCTCCGGCCCCACGCCGAACTTCTCGCGCGTATCGTCCGGCCCCAGCCGCCGGTTGTTCATCGTATCGAGCATGTCGACCGCGGGATCGGTCATCAACTGCATCAGATCCTTGTCGGAACTGACGATCGTCACCTGCCATCCCTGCGCCAGCGCCGCCCTGGTATAGCTGGCGATCAGGTCGTCCGCCTCCCATCCGATCTCCTCGATGCACGGCAGGCTGAAGGCGCGGGTGGCGTCGCGGATCATCGGGAACTGGGGAACTAGGTCCTCGGGCGCGGGCGGGCGATTGGCCTTGTACTGATCGTACATGGCGTTGCGGAAGGTCTCCTCGGCCTTGTCGAGGATCACCGCCAGGTGCGTCGGCCCATCGGCCTTGTGAAGCTGGTCCGCCAGCTTCCACAACATGGTGGTATAGCCATAGACGGCGCCCACCGGCTCGCCATGCTGGTTGGTGAGCGGGGGCAGCCGGTGATAGGCGCGGAAGATATAGCTTGAGCCGTCGACCAGATAGAGATGGGGCATGGCGGGGGATTAGCAGGCGCCGGGCGGCCGGACGAGAGGCCAAAACGCGCAGCGCGATCCCCGCATTGACAAGCGCGTCCGGCGGGCGCTCCCTGCCGGGCCTACTGCGGGGGAATGACGATGCGTCCTGCCGATCGATCGTTGCGCGCTTCCGGATTCGCGTTGCCGGCCATGCTGGGTCTGCTGCTTTCGGGCTGCGGCCCGGCGCCGCTCGCCCGTCCCTATGCCGATCAGGCGCCGCCGGCGGCCGAGATCGAAGCGGCCTCGATCGACGTCAGCGGCTGCGGCGGCGGCAAGGGCTTCGAGATCGAGAGCCTGGGCGACGAGCTGGCGGGCCTGGCGGTCGATACGGTGGTCAAGCTGGGCAAGGCGTTTCTTGAGGACGCCCAACGCAAGCGCAACGCGGTGTGGTCCGCGGTGGGGGTGATGCAGTCCTGCTTCCCGAAGCAGAAGGGCGGCGAGCAATCGGGCATGCTGCACGTGCGCCGCGCCGTGCTGGACGGCGACGGGGTCGTGATCGGCATGCCGGGCTTCGACCTGGAAGGGCGCATCCGCTTCAAGCGCACGCGCGAGGACGGCGAGGCCAAGATCGCGGTCTATTTTCAGGCGACGCGGCTGGTCTACGGCCGCACCGCGGCGCCCTCGCGCGGGCGGGGGCGCAAGCATGTCGTGCTGCTGATCGGGCTGACCGACAACGCCGTGCTCGGCGCCAAGCCGGCCGAAGGGGACGAGACCGTCCCCGCGCCGCTGCGCATTGATCTCGGCTGGATCCAGGATGGCTACAGCTATTCTGCCGCCCAGCTCGCGCATGTGAAGGCCGCGGCGGTGATCGATGCGCCTGCGGTGGACCGGTTCCTGCTCACCGCGATCGTGCTGGAGACCGAGGACGAGATGCTCGCGCTAAAGGCGCTGACTGAAGCCTATGGCGATCATGAGGACGGGTTGAGCGCCGCGCTCAAGAAAGCGATCGGGGTGAAGAAGGACTGAGGCCCCGCCTCAGCCGTGGCTCGCCACGATCGCCGCCGCCACCGCCTGCATCAGTTGCTGCCGGTCCGGGATCGGGCGTGGCGTGTCGCCGATCATCACCGCAATCGCATAGGATTTGCCGTTGGGCGCGGTCAGGATACCCACGTCATTATATCCCGCCGTGCGGCCGCGCAGGTCCTGCCCGGTGCCGGTCTTGTGGCCATAGCTCCAGCCAGCGGGAACGGCGCCGCGCACGCGCGCCTTGCCCGTCTTGGCCTCTTCCATCGTCGCGATCAGCCAGGCGGTGGAGGAGGGCGAGAGCAGCTCGCCGCGCTTCAGCCGGGCCAGCGCCTGGGCGATCGCCTCCGGCGCCGCGCCATCGGGCGGATCGGCGACATAGGCCTCGAACGCCGCCAGCCGCACGCCCGGGGCAAGCTGCGCGCGCGCCTGGGCAAAGGCGTTGCCCATCGAATATTCCGGTTTCCACTTCAGCCCGGCCGTGGCGGACTGCAGGTCGCGCTCGCCGGGGCCGAAGCGGATCGATCCCAGCCCCTTGCGCGCGATGAAGTCGCGCACCGCCTGCGGGCCGCCCGCCAGGCGCAGCAGCTTGTCGTTGCAGGTGTTGTCGCTCATCTGCATCGCGCGGCGCATGATCTCGCCCACGGTCGCGGTATAGCCGGCGTCGTCCTTGATCAGCGCGGCCACCGGCTGGTGGAACAGCGTCAGATCGGCCTTGGTGATGGTGATCTTGTCGTCCAGCGTCAGCCGGCCCTGGTCGCGCAGGTCCAGGATGGTCATCGCCACCCACAGCTTGCTCACGCTCTGCTGCGGCAGCTTGCGGTCGCCGTTGGCGGAAACGGTCCAGCCTTCGTCCACGCTGGTCACCGCCACGCCCACGGTGCCCTGGAAGCCGCCGACCAGCGCGGCGACCGACGATTTGAGCGACGCGGGCGCCGGTGCGGTGGGCGCCGGGGCCGCCGCCGGGGCGGATTGTCCGCCCGAAAGATAGCTATAGTCGGGCGGCGGCAGCACGATGCGCTCGCGATGCTCGACATGCACGCCGCAGCCGAGCAGGAACGCCGGCGCCACCCCGCCCAGCGTCAGCGCGCGTTCCAGCGTGGAGAATGGCTTCATCTCGGGCACATAATCGCGCAGCGGCAGCGCCTTGCCCTTGGCGGCGGCATCGCCGGCCAGCGCCTTGCCCCGCGCCGCGAACTGACGGAATGCCGCGGCCACCCCATCGAGCGGCACCGCGCGCGCGAGATCGGAAAACGGCTTCAACATCACCACGTTAACCTGCCCCTTGCCCGATCGCATCATGCGGCGCACGCGCATGCCGCAGCAAGCCAAAAATCGCCGCGCCGCGACGAATTCCGTCCCAATAGCGGCGAAGCGTGAACAGCAGGAAAATGGCGGCGGCGAAATTCCGGATTGTCCGCAGCCGGTCGCAGCCTCAGGGCACCAGCACCGTATCCTCGGCCAGCGGCAGCAGGTCCGGATAATCGAGCGTATAGTGCAGCCCGCGGCTCTCCTTGCGGTGGAGCGCCGATCGCACGATCAGGTCGGCGGATTCGAGCAGGTTGCGCAGCTCGATCAGGTCCGGGGTCACGCGGAAATGGCCGTAATAATCGGCCACCTCCTCGCGCAGCAGCTTGATGCGGTGCGCCGCGCGCTCCAGCCGCTTGGTGGTGCGCACGATGCCGACATAATTCCACATGAACCGGCGGATCTCGGTCCAGTTCTGCTTGATCACGACTTCCTCGTCGGAATCGGCCACGCGGCTTTCGTCCCACGGCCGGATCGCGGGCGGCGCGGCCAGATCGCCCCAATGCGCCGCGATGTGGCTCGCCGCCGCTTCGCCATAGACGAAGCATTCCAGCAGCGAGTTGGACGCCAGGCGATTGGCGCCGTGCAGCCCCGATTGGGTGCATTCGCCCGCAGCATAGAGGCCCGGCAGATCGGTCTTGCCGTCGCGATCGATCACGATTCCGCCGCAGGTATAGTGCTGGGCGGGCACCACCGGGATCGGCTCGCGCGTCATGTCGATGTCCAGGTCCAGCAGCCGCGCGTGGATCGTGGGGAAGTGGCGCGCCACGAAATCGGCGCCCATGTGGCTGATGTCCAGATGGACGAAATCCAAGCCCAGCCGCTTGATCTCATGGTCGATCGCGCGCGCCACCACGTCGCGCGGCGCCAGTTCGGCGCGCAGATCGAATTCGGGCATGAAGCGGTGGCCGGTGCCGGGGATCTTGAGCTGCCCGCCCTCGCCGCGCACCGCCTCGGTGATCAGGAAGTTCTTGACCTCCAGATTGTAGAGGCAGGTCGGGTGGAACTGCATGAACTCCATGTTGGAGATGCGGCATCCCGCGCGCCACGCCATGGCGATGCCGTCCCCTGTCGCGCCGCGCGGGGCGGTGGAGAAGAGGTAGGTGCGCCCCGCCCCGCCCGTCGCCAGGATCGTGGCGCGCGCGGTGAACAGCTCCACGCGCCGCCGCTCCCGGCTGAAGGCATAGACGCCCCAGACGTTGCCCGCGCCCGAATAGCGCGCCTCGTGGCGGCTGGTGGCCAGATCGATCACCACCATGTCGGGCACCAGCGTCACATTGGGGTGCGCGTGCGCCGCCTTCAGCAGCGCCGCCTGCACCGCCGCGCCGGTGGCGTCGTCGACATGGACGATGCGGCGGTGGCTGTGCCCGCCCTCGCGCGTCAGGTGCAGCGCGTTGCCCTCGGTGTTGAACGGTACGCCGAGCTGCGCCAGCCGCGCGATCGCCGCGGGCGCGTTCTCGACCACGAACTCCACTGTGGCGCGATCGTTCAGCCCGGCGCCGGCCACGATCGTGTCCTCGACATGCTGTTCGAAGCTGTCGCCTTCCTCCAGCACCGCGGCGATCCCGCCCTGCGCCCAGGCGGTCGATCCCTCGTCCAGCCGCCCCTTGGCGAGCACGGTCACCTTGAACCGGTCGGCCAGATTCAGTGCCGCGGTAAGCCCCGCCGCGCCGGATCCGATGATCAGGATGTCGGAGGTACGAGTCATCGCGGCCGCGCCATGTTGAGCATTTCCGCCACCAGCGGACTGGGGTCCGAAGCAGGATTAATCCAGCTCGCGCGGCTGGGATGGGTTACGGAGATGACGATGCGGCCATCTGGTGCCTGATGCGCTGTGCTTGCCCACCCTCTTGCGTTGCGTTCGCGAATTTCGTCCAAAGGGTTATGCGCATCCATCTTCTTACGGAATAGAGCGCCAGCGGTCTTTCCAAGGCAAACCACCACACGCACCCGCAGGCTGTCCAATACCGCTTGATGAACCGGCCAGCAGGCTTGCAGCAGCAGGTCTCGTTCTGAGCCTAGGCTCCCTTCATTGGTCGAGCGTACAAAAATGGCGTTGCTTGATGGCGTCAATCTCGGATCGCGCCCCAGAATGTGTAGCATATGCCGCATCTGCGGCTGCATGCCCCAGGCTCCGGGCTGTGCGCCTTCCCAAGATACATCGACATATTCGGACCAAGGCGCAGTGCGCTTCCAGAAATCACCGATATGCTTCTCGATGGTTTCGTTGCGCTGACGCACGGGATCGCCACCGGGATTTAGCCCAGCGACATAAAGGTCGCGGTGCTCTGAGAATGCCTCCTTGCCACTGTAGAATACCGAGCCTGAGCGAGCCAGCAGCGACGGCGGCAAGGCGGCCAAGCTTTGCCGGATTGCTTCGGGCACTTCAGCCATTCGCCGCCCGCGTCAGGCTAAGGAACACGTCCTCCAGGTCCGCCTCGCGCGTGGAGACGTCGACGATGCCATAGCCCTCGCGCTGGACGGCATCCAGCACCTGGCCCGCGTTCGCCTGGTCCTTGCGATAGGTGATCACCAGCGTGCGCGCGCCGCGCATCTCGATCTTCTGGAAACAGGTGTCGGCGGGCGCGCCGGGTATGTCGCGGTCCACGGTCACCTCAACCACCTTTTCCTGCGCCATGGCGAGCAGATCGCGCGTCGGCTGGTTGGTGATCACGCGGCCGTGGTTGATGATCGCGATGCGATCGCACAGCTCCTCGGCCTCTTCCAGATAGTGGGTCGTCAGCACCACCGTCACGCCGCGCGCGTTGAGCTCGCGCACATAGGCCCAGAGCTGCTGGCGCAGCTCCACGTCCACCCCCGCGGTCGGCTCGTCCAGCACCAGCACCGGCGGCGAATGGACCATTGCCTTGGCCACCATCAGCCGCCGCTTCATTCCGCCCGAAAGCGTGCGCGAATAGGCCTCGGCCTTGTCCTCCAGATGCACCGCGCGCAGCAGCGCCATCGCGTCGAACCGCTCCTTGCGCACCCCATAGAGCCCGGCCTGGATCTCCAGCGTCTCGCGCGGGGTGAAGAAGGGGTCGAAGGTGATCTCCTGATTGACGATGCCGATCGATGCCTTGGCGTTGCGCGGGTGGGAATCGATGTCGAAGCCCCATATGCGCGCGGTGCCGCCCGTCTTGTTCACCAGGCCCGCCAGGATGTTGATCAGCGTCGATTTGCCCGCGCCGTTCGGCCCCAGCAGCCCGAAGATCTGCCCGCGCGGCACATCGAAGCTCACCCCGTCCAGCGCGCGCTTGCCGCCGGCATAGGTCTTGCACAACTGGTCGATGGCGATCGCGGCTTCGGTCATGCGCCTCGAATTAGGCCGCGCGCCGCGCTTGGCAAGCAAATCCCTTGCCTTCGCCCGGCCAAGCCGCCACCACCGGGCGACCATTTGGGGGAAGGAAATACCGGCATGCCGTTCGTTACCGCGCTCGTCCTCGCGCTCGCGCCCGTCGCGCCCCAGGCGATCGACCCACAGGATCGCGCCGATGCGATCTGCACGCTCGCCATGTCGAACAAGTCCGATGCGCTGGCCGACAGCGATCCGGCGATGTCGGAGAAAATGGCCGGGATCATGATGTTCTACGTCGGTAAGCTGTTCGGCCGGCATGACGGTCCGGCCGTGCGCGCGCTGCTGAACGCGGTGGACGCGGATGCGGGCGCTGAGGCGATCGAGGCCGCCGGGCGCTCCTGCGTCGAGGGCGTTTCCGCCGCTGCCGCGGTGTTGCAGGATGAGTGACGTGGCGCATTGCCGCGCGCGCCCCGCTTTGCTAGTCGCGCGGCGATGATTCCGCCGCCCGAAGTCACCCGCGTCAGCCACGCCCGCGTCGCATGCGACGGGGCGCAGGCCGGCATCCCCGCCGCGCTCGGCCATCCGCGCGTGTTCCTTGAGATCGACGAGCACGGCTATGTCGATTGCGGCTATTGTGATCGCCGCTTCGTGCTGATCGGCGGACCTGCCGACGGCGCGGACCAGTCGCAGCTTCCCGACATCGCCTCGGGCGCCAGCCTCTGATCCGGCGGGCTGCGGCGGCGTGACTCTGCCGCGCATGCCACTATATCGGCTGGATGAATCCCGTCACCGATCCGCGCGGCCTGCTCTACCGCGACGCCCTTGATCCCGATACCGCGCTGAAGCTGACCGCCCAGGCGCTCGCCAGCGCCGAGGATGGGGAACTCTATCTCCAGTATCGCCGTACCGAGGCCTTCGGCTTCGACGACGGTCGGCTGAAGACCGCGAGCTATGATACCCAGTCGGGCTTCGGCCTGCGCGCCGTATCGGGCGAGACGACCGCCTTCGCCCATGCCAACGAGATCAGCGCCGACGCGATCCGCCGCGCGGCGGAGACGATGGCGCTGATCGATCCCGCCCAGGGGCCGAAGGCCGCCGCCCCGCGCCGCAGCAACCGGCATCTCTACACCGATGCCGATCCGCTCGATCTGGTGCCCTTCGCCGACAAGGTGAACCTGTGCCAGACGATCGACGCCGCCGCCCGCGCGCGCGATCCGCGCGTCGTCCAGGTCTCGGTCAGCCTCACCGGCCAGTGGAGCGTGGTGGAGATCGTGCGGCCCGACGGCTTCACCGCCACCGACGTCCGCCCGCTCGTCCGCCTCAACGTCACCATCGTGGCCGAGGTGGACGGCCGCCGCGAAACCGGCAGCTTCGGCCTGGGCGGGCGAGAGCTCTACGGCCGGCTGTTCGAACCGGCGACGTGGAACCGCGCGATCGACGAGGCGCTGGCCCAGGCGCTGGTGAACCTCGATTCCGAAGACGCGCCGGCAGGCGAGATGACCGTGCTGCTCGGCCCCGGCTGGCCCGGCGTGCTGCTGCACGAGGCGGTGGGCCATGGGCTGGAGGGCGATTTCAACCGCAAGGGCACCAGCGCCTTCGCCGGCCGCATCGGCGAGCGCGTGGCCGCGCCCGGCGTCACCGTGATCGACGACGGATCGATCGCCGCGCGCCGTGGATCGCTCAGCATCGACGACGAAGGCACGCCGACGCAGGAGAATATCCTGATCGAGGACGGCATCCTGAAGGGCTATATCCAGGACCGGATGAACGCCCGGCTGATGGGCGTCGCGCCCACCGGCAACGGGCGGCGCGAAAGCTTCCAGCACGCGCCGATGCCGCGCATGACCAACACCTTCATGCGCGGCGGCAACGATGATCCCGCCGAGTTGCTGAGCCGCGTGAAGAAGGGCATCTTCGCCAAATCCTTCGGTGGCGGGCAGGTGGATATCGTGTCGGGCAAGTTCGTCTTCACCTGTACCGAGGCCTATCGCGTCGAAAACGGTCGGATCGGCGCTCCCGTGAAGGGGGCGACGATCATCGGCGACGGGCCGAGCGCGCTGACCCAGGTGAAGGGCATCGGCAGTGATTTCGCGCTGGACGAGGGCATCGGCATGTGCGGCAAGGGCGGGCAGAGCGTGCCCGCGGGCGTGGGCCAGCCCACGCTGCTGCTCGAAGGGCTGACGGTGGGCGGCACCGCGGCCTGATCGCCCGTGCGGCGTTATGGCTTGCGGTGTCGCTCCACATCGTCCAGCGCCTTGCGCGTCGCCGCTGCGCTGTTGCGCTGAAGGCTCTCCTGCTCCGCAACCAGCCGCATGAGCTCGCTGTGCGCGGCGTTGAACTCGGTCATGTCCCGCGCGTTGGTGAACTGGAAATTCGCGCCCTGCGGCCGCCATCGCCCGCGCGCCAGCACGCGGCAGCGCTTGATCATCTCCGCGACCATCAGCTTCTCGATCTCATATGCCCGCTCTATGCCCGCCCTATTCCGGGCAGCCGGGCCATCGAATCCCTCCAGCAGACCGTCGCGATAGGACTGGGGCACATCGATCGCCTCCATTCCCGAGCGTAGCGTTGCGACACGGGCCCTCCAGCGATCGCGATATGTGTCGACCGACGTCGAAAGGGCGTTCAGTTTGCCGCAGTCCTTCAGCACCGACGGATTGGCTTTGAGCGTCGCCGCGTTCGCCAGCGCTTCGAAGCCGGCAGCATCGACCTCCGCCGCATAGGCCAGGACATCCCGCTGCTGCCCATGCACGAAGTCCCGGATAAGGCCGTTCAGCGAGCGATCACCTGCCGGTGCCGCGGCGACCTCATTCCCGTCCAGCGCGTCGCGCATCGCTTGCGATGCCGCGAACATATCCCCCTGCGCCTTCTTCAGCGCGACGCCGATCCTGCCGAAGGTGAGCAGTACCGTCAGCGCGAGGACTATCAGTGCGCTCGCGACCTTCCACGGGATCACCACCCGGCGAAGTGCAGTGAAATACAGGATTAGGTACCAGAATAGTGCCAGCCCGCCAGCATAGCCAGCAACGAACCCAAGCATATCGGTGCGGTTTGTGGGCAAATTTCGGCCGCTGATGTCGGTATTGGCTACTATCACGATCATCAGGAACGTGGTGATTAGGATCCCGATCAGCGCCCGCCACCAGGGCCAGCGTGTTTCCTCATCCTCCTCGTCTTCCCATTCCTCCGCGTATTCGGGTACCGATTCGCCCAATTCTGTCATGATATTTGTTCCCCCCGCGTACGGGAAGCTGGCGCGGTGCGCGGGCGCCGTCAACCGGTTGGACGCAGCCGTGCAGATCCGGAGTGTCAGACGCCGGTTATCAGCATGTCCAGGGCGCTGATTACGGTCAGATACTCAGCCTCCAGCGATGCTATAGGATCCGCGAACTCCGATAGGGGCACGGTCGTCGCGAACTGCGTGACCATCACGAAATCCCCGGTGTCCAGAGCGAAAACCGGGTTGAGTCTTGGCCGCCTTGGTGGCGCTCTGTCGACAGGCAGCAAGGGCGCGACCAGCCGTGTGCCGAGATCGGCAAAACAGTCCGCCTGACAATCCACCACCATTGCGCCGCTGGCGAGCCTGACGACATCGAATTGCGCCATCAGAACCGGCGATATTCCGCCAGTGGGAGTCCGTTTTCCGCAACCCATTTGTTGACGGATTCCGCCCACTCCCGATTCTCTTCGCGCCACGCCCGCTCGCGCTCTTTCCTGCTGGCGTCGCGCAGCGCGGCCTCGCATATCTGCGACAGGTTCAGCCCGGCCGCACGCGCCGCGGCGACCACGCCGGTGTCGAGCGACAGGTTCACCGCCTTGCGCTTGCCCGACGAGACGGAATCATGCTTCATGCGCACAGGTTATGCGCATGGTCTATGCGCGTCAACGGGAGCGGATCATGGCCGAATTCTTCGATTCGATCGGTGCGGAACATGCCGCCTTCATCGCCCGCCAGCCGATGTTCTTCGTCGCCACCGCCACCGCCGATTCGCGCATCAACCTCAGCCCCAAGGGGCTCGACGCCTTTCGCGTGATCGATGCGAACACCGTCGCCTGGCTCGATCTCGCCGGATCGGGGAACGAGACCAACGCGCATCTGATCGCCGACGGGCGGATCACGGTGATGTTCTGCGCCTTCGAAAATCCCGCGCTGATCCTGCGGCTCTATGGCCGGGCGGAGCCGGTGCTGCCGCAGGACGCGGACTGGGGCGGCATGGCCCGGCATTTCGATCTGCTGCCGGGCACGCGCCAGATCTTCCGGATGCGCGTGGAAAGCCTGCAGACCTCGTGCGGATGGGGCGTGCCGCACATGGCCTTCGACCGCGAGCGTGAGACGCTGGTCAAATATCACGCGAAGTCGAGCGACGCCGAACGTTTCGGCAAATATGCCGTCCGGACGAAGAGCATCGACGGCCTGCCCGTGCGCAACCCCAGCGTGGCGCCGGCCTGATGGCGCTGGTCGAGCTGGGCCGCTTCCCCCCGCCGGAGGCGCATATGCTGGTCGGGCGGCTGGAGGCGGAAGGGATCATGGCCTTCGCCTTCGACGCGGGCACCAGCGTGCTGGAAGGCAGCCTGGGCTTCTTCATCCCCACCCGCGTGATGGTCGACGACGAGGATTACGAGGCGGCCTGCGCGGTCCGCGACAGTATTTGACGGCCCGCCCCTTGGGCCTCTCAGCGCTTGGGGGAGGCCAGCGTGATGATCGAAAGCCCCGGCGGCAGCGGCAGGCGGCCGATCAGGTGGCGCTCCAGCCCGAAGATCGCCTCGAACGCGGTGTTGAGCGGCTTGGGCGGGGGCGAATCGTCGCTGTCGTCCTTGCCGGTCAGCTTGCCGGCCAGCCGCGCGGCGACGGCGGCGGGGAACAGCAGCGAGTTGAAATAGCCCAGCTTGCGCCATTCCAGGCCCGCCGCCGCCATCGCCGCCGTCAGCGTGCGCTTCGAATAGCGGCGCTTGTGGTGGTTCACCACGTCGTGCGCGCTCCACATCCATTGGTGCGCGGGCACGGTGATCAGGATCTTGCCGCCCGGTTTCAGCACGCGCGCCATCGCGCGCAGGGCGTCAACATCGGCGTCGACATGTTCCACCACGTCGAGCACCGCGACCAGGTCGTAACTGCCCGGCGCCACCCCCTCTAGCCCCGGCAGCGGGGCGGAGCCGACCGGCTTGCCCAGCCGCTTCGACGCGATCTCGCGCGCGGCGGGATCGATCTCGATCGCGTCCACGGTGCCGAAATGGCCCAGCATCGGCAGGTTGTGGCCGGTGCCACAGCCGATCTCCAGGATGCGCGCGTCCTTGGGCAGCGCGGCATAGCGGGCGATGTAGTCGGCCAGGATGTCGCGGCGGGCGACATACCACCAGTGGCTCGAATCATGCTCGGCCATGCGGTCGTAAACGATGCGATCCATCTGTTTTCCTTGGCCTTTTCTAGCCGAATACCCACATGCGGTTCAGCCCGAACGTGGCAAGCGGCGTCACGAAGATCGCCGGGATCAGCGGCACCCATTCGGGCATGTGGAGCCACTTGGTGAGGATCCAGGTGAAGGTGGCGGTCAGCAGCATGCCGAACGCCTGGACGACGACGAACTTCAGATGCTGCCGCCCGCTGTTGTCGCGCGTGCCATGGCCCTTGAAGCTCCACTTGCTGTGCAGCGGAAATCCGCAGGCGACCGCGACCAGGAAGGCCGGCGGCACCGCCCATACAGCCTGAGGCCCCTGGAACACATAATAGGCGAGCGGCAGGTACACCGCCGAATAGATGACGGTGGAGATGCCGCCCGCGATCCCGAAGCGGACAAGCTGGTCGAGCATGCCGCTCGCCCGCATCGCCTGGATCCGCTCGATCAAAAACGCCACCCTGCCTTGCCCTTGCGCGAGCGGTCGCACTAATGCGGCAGTGCACGCGAGGGAAGCGAATTTGAAGCTCTGGCCATCCGGCGGTTTCCGCCCGAAGCATGAACTCGAGCACCACTGGCTCGTCTGGACGCTGTTCGTCTGGGTGCTGGTGGCCGCCTGGCTGATATGGGATCGCTGGCCCAACATCTATTGGCTGTCGCTGGGCGACACCGACGACAATATGCGGCTGATGCAGGTCCGCGCGCTGCTGGCGGGTCAGGGCTGGTACGATCTGCGGCAATACCGGCTCGATCCGGCGCTGGGCGGGCTCGATATCCACTGGTCGCGGCTGGTGGATCTGCCGATCGCGGGGCTGATCCTGCTGCTCAAGCCGTTCATCGGGACGGCGATGGCGGAGCGCTGGGCGTGCGGCATCGCGCCGCTGCTGCCGCTGTCGCTGACGATGATCGCGATGTCGGCCACGGTGCGGCGGCTGGTGGCGCCCGCGGTATGGCCGGTGGGGCTCGCGATCCTGCTCACCGCCTGCACCTCCACGGTGATGATGTACATGCCGATGCGCATCGATCACCACGGGTGGCAGCTCGCCTGCCTTACCTTCACCGTGGCCGGGCTGGCCGATCCGCGGCGCGCGCGCGGCGGGGCGACGGTGGGCGTTTCGAGCGCCGTTTCGCTGACGATCGGGATGGAGATGCTGCCCTATTGCGCGATGGCCGGCGCCATCGTGGGCCTGCGCTGGGTCTGGGAAGCGGCGGAGGCGCGGCGGCTGATGGTCTATGGCCTCACGCTTTCGGGCGGCACCGCGCTCGGCTTCGCGCTGTTCGCCTCCAACGCGAACCAGGCGATGCGCTGCGACGCGCTGACCCCGGTGTGGCTCTCCACCATGACGGCGGCGGGCGGAATCCTGTTCGTGCTGGCGCTGGTCAATCCGGAGCGCCGCTGGCTGCGGCTGGCGCTGGCGGCGGGGGCGGGCACGGCGCTGGCGGGCGGGTTCGCGGGGATGTTTCCGCAATGCCTGGGCCGGCCGGAGGGCGTTTCGGAGGAACTGGCGCAGACCTGGCTCAACAATGTGCGCGAGGCGCGGCCGGTGTATCGCCATCCGTTCGATACGGCGCTGCCGATCGTGGTGCTGCCGGTGATCGGGCTGATCGGCGCGCTGGTGGCCACCTGGCGCGCGCGGCGCGGGGCGGCGTTCACCGGCTGGGTGGCGGTGGCGCTGTTCACCGCCTTCGCCGGGCTGATGCTGTTGTGGCAGGTGCGCGCTGCCCCGGCCGCGCAGTTGCTGGCGGTGCCGGGCGCGACGGCGCTGGCCTGTGTCGTGGTGCCCTGGTTCCTGCGGCAGAAGTCGATGCTGCTGCGCGTGCTGGGTCCGGTGGTGGCGTTCCTGCTCATCTCCGGGCTGTTCGCGGGCTATGCGATCAAGCTGTTCCCCGCGGACAAGCCGCAGAGCGGATCTAGCGCGCGGGTGGGCCAGGCCAACGCCGCCTGCGCGCGCGTCACCAGCATGCGCACGCTGCGCGGGATACCGCCGGCGATCATGTTCACCCATGTCGACATGGGGCCGCGGCTGATCGTGCTGACGCATCATTACGGCATCGCCGGACCCTATCACCGCAACGAGCGCGCGATCCTGGACGTGCATCGCGCCTTCACCGGGCCGGCCGCGGGCTTCCGCGCGATCGCGGCGCGGCACAAGGCGGAATATGTGCTGATCTGCCCCGATCTGGCGGAGACCACCGTCTATCGCTCGCGCAATCCGAACGGCTTCTACGCGATGCTCCACCAGGGCCGGGCGCCCTATTGGCTGGAGCCGGTGACGCTGCCGGAGGGTTCGCCCTTCCGCCTGTGGAAGATCCGCTACGACCTGCCCGAAAAGCGGGTCAGTGTCCGGCCGCCTTCGCCCCGGCGACCAGGCTGATCCGGATACCGTCGATCACGAACTGGGTGGCCAGTGCCGCCAGTAGCACGCCCAGCAGGCGGGATATCACCGCCTCGATCTTGGCGCCCAGCACGCGCATGATCGGCCCCGCCGCCAGCAGCGACACGAGCGTCAGCAGAAGTACAGACGCCATCGCCGCCAGCACGATCACCGATCGCCCCGGCCCTTCGTTCTGCGACATCAGCAGCATCACACTGGCGATCGAGCCTGGCCCGGCGATCATCGGCAGCGCCATGGGGAAGACCGAGATATCCTCTACCTCCGGCGTCTGGCGGATCTTCTCGGCGCGGTCCTCGCGGCGCTCGGTGCGCTTCTCGAACACCATCTCCAGCGCGATCAGGAACAGCATCACGCCGCCCGCGATGCGGAAGCTCTCCAGGCTGATGCCCAGCGCCTTCAACAGCGCCTCGCCGAACAGCGCGAAGACGAACAGGATCAGCGCGGCGACGAAGATCGCGCGCACCGCCATCATCCGCCGCTGCGCCGCCCCCGCGCCGCTGGTCAGTCCGGCGAAGATCGGCGCGCAGCCGGGGGGGTCGATCACCACGAAGAAGGTGACGAAGGCGGAAACGAACAGCTCGATCATGTACACTCCGGGCCATGGGCGCCCAGGCTCACCTGGTCGCGACGCCGGCCGTTGCAAAGCGGGGCGGCGAAGGTCCGGCTGCCGCCGGCGCGGAGCCGCCAGCGAAGCACCGGCGGGCGGCTGTCCGCGCCGCCGACTGCGCTAGCGGTTTCCGGTCCGGAACGCCACACCGCTTCCTGTGCGTGCGCAAGGCGCGCGATCAGGAGGCCGCGGGCGCCGCCACCTCGTCGCGAACCACCGTCTCGAACTTGCGGCCGTTCCACAGCCGGGCGGTGAAGGTGCGCGATCCGTCGGGCCGGACGCGCCAGATCCAGGCCAGCGTGCCGTCGTCCGAAATGCCCTGGCCATGTTCGCCGGGCTCCTCGCCGAAGGTCACGCCGACTACCTTGCCGCGCGGAAACTTGCACGCCGCGCGCCGCACCTTGGGCTCCTCGGGCAGCGGACGCGGGGCGGACAGGCCGTCGCCATGGTCCATCACCCATTTCCAATGCCCGTCGGCCTGGCGTTCCCAGACGGTGCTGAAATAGCCCGATCCGTTGGGGCGGACCCAGGGGCCGGTGTTCACTGCCACCGTTCCGTCGCACGAGACATAGCTGTGCGCCGGCCACCATTGCACCGCGATCGGAGGATCCTTCTTGGGCAGCACCTCCTGCGCGCGCACCGGCTGCGGGGTGAACATCACCGCGTCGTCGGTGGCGAAGCGGCGGAAGGCGGTCCATTGCCCGTCGGTCTGGGCGGCGCGATAGAAGGCGCGCTCCGCGTCCACCGCGGTTTCGGGGCCGGCCGCGTGGGCGGCGAGCAGCATCATCAGGGCGGCGGACATCCTCTCTCTCCTGGCCGTGTCGGCGCCGTTATGGCGCGAAACGGGGCGCCGGGCGAGAGGGTGCCGGGATATCGCCGGAATTGCATATTCCGTGCGTCCGGCACCGCCGCGGCGCGCCGGAAAGGCGCCTCAGATGATGCCTTCGTCCAGCGGCACTTCCTCGTGGCGATAGGCGGCGACCAGCGTGTTGCGCAGCAGGCAGGCGATGGTCATCGGCCCCACGCCGCCGGGCACAGGCGTGATCGCGCCGGCAACCGAAGCCGCGCTGTCGAAATCGACGTCGCCCACGAGCCGCCCGTCGACGCGGTTGATCCCCACGTCGATCACGGTCGCGCCCGGCTTGATCCAGTCGCCCTTGACGAAGTTGGCGCGGCCCACCGCGGCGACGACGATATCGGCGTGCTTCAGATAGTGCGGCAGGTTGCGGGTGCGCGAATGGGCGACGGTGACGGTGCAGCTCTTGGCGGTCAGCAGCGCGGCCATCGGCTTGCCGACGATGTTCGAGCGGCCAACCACCACCGCGTCCATCCCCGAAAGATCGCCGTGCAGATCCTCGAGCAGCATCAGGCAGCCGAGCGGCGTACAGGGCACGAAGCCCGGCAGCCCGGTGGCCAGCCGTCCGGCGTTGACCGGGTGGAAACCGTCCACGTCCTTGCCCGGATCGATGCGCAGCAGCACCTCTTCGGCGTCCAGGTGCCCCGGCAGCGGAAGCTGGACCAGGATGCCGTCCACGGTGGGATCGGCGTTGAGCTTGTCCACCAGCGCCAGCAGCTCCTCCTGACTGGTGGTATCGGGCAGCTTGTGCTCGATGCTCTCCATGCCGGCTTCGCGCGTCGCCTTGCCCTTGGCGCGGACATAGACGGCCGACGCCGGATCCTCGCCCACCAGAACCACCGCCAGCCCCGGCGTGCGGCCGGTCTGCGCGTGGAAGGGTTGAACCAGGGCGGCGACCCGCGCACGCAGGCCGGCCGCAAAGCTTTTTCCGTCGATCAGTGCTGCGCTCATGGGGCGGCGCCATAGAGGCTGGCGGCGCGCTGTGCCAGCAAATCCGGATCGCCCGCGATCAACAGGCGCTTAAGGCGCGAGGTTTCGCCGCCCTCGATCGATATGTCGCGCTTGGGCACGCCGAACGTCTTGGCCACCAGCGCGACCAGAGCGGCGTTGGCGGCGCCCTCCACCGGCGGCGCGGCCAGGCGGGCGGCGAGATGTTCCTCCGTGCCCGGCCCCAGCGCGTCGCGCGATGCGCGCGGCGTCACGCGCACCGCCAGCATCAGCCCGCCCGGAACGGCGCGCCAGGCGCTCAAATCGCGAGCTGCTGGCCGATCGCGGGGATGATCACATTGCCCAGGATTGCGATCAGGATCAGCACGACCAGCGGCGAAAGATCGAGCGGCCCGAAATCGGGCATGATCCGGCGGATCGGAGCATAGAGCGGCTCGGTCAGCCGCGCGAGGCCGAACCACAGGCCGCGCACCGTATCATTGTAGAGGCTGATCACGTTGAACGCGAGCAGCCACGAAAGGATCGCCTGCCCGACGATGATCCACCACAGCACGTTGAGAAGTATCTGGATGATCTCAAGTAGCACGCCCAAAACCTGTTCTCCGCGCAGGACCCGTGGCGCTGCGATAGCAGCGCGCCCCGGCAAGTGCCAGCGGGGACAAGCCCGCCGTGCGTGGCCGGGGAGTCGGCGGACGGCGTCAGCGGTGGACCAGCGTGCCCGCGCCGCCGCGGGTGAAGATCTCCAGCAGCGTGACGTGCGGCACGCGGCCGTCCAGGATCACGGCGGCGTCCACGCCCTGCGCCACCGCGCTGACGCAGGTGTCCACCTTGGGGATCATGCCGCCGGAAATGGTGCCGTCCGCCTTCAGCTCGGCGATCCGCTTGGGGTCCAGGTCGGTCAGAAGCCCGCCCTGCTTGTCGAGCACGCCCGCCACGTCGGTGAGTAGGAAGAAGCGCGCCGCGCCGCATGCCGCGGCTATCGCGCCGGCCATGGTGTCGGCGTTGATGTTATAGGTGTGGCCGTCGCTGCCGTTGGCCACCGGCGCCACCACCGGGATGAAGCCCTGGCGCGAAAGATCGAACAGCAGCGTCGGGTCCACGCCCACCGGCTCGCCTACGAAGCCCAGGTCGACATGGCGTTCGATCCCCGAATTGGGATCGGGCTCGCGTCCCGTCACCTTGCGCGCGGTGACCAGGTTGGCGTCCTTGCCGGAGATGCCCACCGCCTTGCCGCCGGCCTGGGCGATCCAGCCCACGATCTCTTTGTTGATCGATCCGGCCAGCACCATCTCGGCGATCTGCGCGGTTTCGGCGTCGGTGACGCGCAGCCCGCCGACGAACTTGGATTCGACGCCCAGCCGCTTCAGCATCGCGCCGATCTGCGGCCCGCCGCCGTGAACGACGATCGGGTTGATGCCCACCGCTTTCAGCAGCACCACATCCTCGGCGAAATCGCGCGCCAGCTCCGGATCGCCCATCGCATGGCCGCCGTATTTCACGACGAAGGTCGCCCCGGCGTAGCGCTGCATATAGGGCAGCGCCTCGGTAAGCGTCTCGGCCTTGGCGAGCGTCGCCGGATCGGGTGCATGGTTGGTCATGCGCGCGCCCTTAGGGCAAGCTTGCCGCGAACCCAACGATTCTTTGGGCGGTTTCCTCGCGGCGCCTCAGTCCGCAGGGGCGCCGTCCAGGCGGCGGCCCAGCGCGACGAAGAGGTAGATCAGCACCGGCACCAGCACCAGCGAAAGCACCACCTTCGACAGCATCTGCCCCACCAGCAGCGGGGCGATGGGGAATTCGCCATAGAAGGCGAGCGTGACGAAGATCAGCGTGTCCACCACCTGGCTCAGCACGCCGGCCACGCCCGCGCGCAGCCACAGCAGCTTCGCCCCCTCGCGCCCTTTCAGCGCGCTGAAGATGGTGACGTTCAGCGTCTGCGACAGGCCATAGGCGACGATGCCCGCGCCCCAGATGCGCCAGGTGGTCCCCAGGATGAGCTGGATGGCGTCGCGATACTCCGGCATCATCTTGGGCGAGGGCGGCAGCGCCCACACCAGCCACGACAGCAGCATCGAAACGATCAGCGGTACGAAGCCGATCTGCACCAGCCGGCTGGCGGCCACGCGCCCGTGCAGCTCCGCCACCGCGCTGGACACCGCGACGAGCAGCAGGAAGGCGAAGATCCCCGCCTCCACCGCCAGCGGCCCGACGCCCGCCCAGTTGCCGATCTCCGATACCGGCCCCAGTGCGACCTGTTTGTTGCCGAGCACCCCGGCGATGCAGACCATGCCGCCATAGAAGATCGAAAGGGCGAACAGCGATCGTGTGATCGCGGGCGGGGGCGTGTCGGTCATCGCGGGGAGGCTAGCGCGATTCTCGCCCTCGTAAAGCCCTTGCGGCGGGCCGGGCTTGCGTTGCCCCGCGCGGCACGCCAAGCTTGACGATCCAGACTGGGACCGGGGGCAAGTCTTTGGCGCAATTTCCGATCGGCATCATCGGCATCGCAGCGATCCTGGCGATCGCGTTCCTGCTTTCCAGCAACCGGCGGGCGATCCGCATCCGCGTGGTTTCCGCGGCGCTGGCGTTGCAGGTGGCGATGGCGGTGCTGGTGCTGCGCACGCCCTGGGGCCAGCAGGCGATCCGGGCGCTGTCGGACGGCGTATCCGCGCTGCTCGGCTATGCCGCCGCGGGCACCGGGCTGATCTTCGGCCCGCTCGCCACCGATCCGAAGTTCGGCACCGCCTTCGCCATCTCGGCGCTGCCGGTGATCATATTCTTCGCCGCGCTGGTGGCGGTACTCTATCACATCGGGCTGATGCAGCTCATCATCCGCTGGGTGGGCGGCGCGATCGAGAAGCTTACCGGCGTCACCAAGGTGGAGAGCCTGTGCGCGGCCGCCAACATCTTCGTCGGCCAGAGTGAATCGCCGCTGGTGATCCGGCCCTATCTCGCCCGCCTGCCCGCGCCGCAGATCTTCGCGGTGATGAGCGTGGGCATGGCCGGCGTGGCCGGCACGATCCTGGCCGCCTATGCCAATCTGCTGGGGCCGGATTATCTGCCCCACCTGCTGGCGGCGTCGTTCATGGCGGCGCCGGGCGGCCTGCTGATGGCCAAGCTGATGATGCCCGACGAGCCCGCGGGCGACGGCGAGCTGCCGCTGGGCGACGATACCGAGGAAGAGGCGATCCGCGCCGCCGAGCATGACGTGGAGGAAGAGCGCGCCGCCAACCTGATCATGGCCGCCTCCAACGGCGCGCTGACGGGCGTGAAGATCGCGGTGGCGGTGGGCGCGATGGTGCTTGCCTTCGTCTCGCTCGTGGCGCTGGCCAACGGACTGCTCGGCGGGGCCGGGCGCGGCATCGCTTCGCTGGCAGCGGCGGTCAGCCCGGATGCGGGGGCCTGGGCGCAGGCGTGGCTGGGCGATCTCAGCTTCCAGAAGATCGTCGGCGCGCTGTTCGCCCCGGTGATGTGGCTGGTGGGCGTGCCCTGGGCCGATGCCACCGCGGCGGGCGGGCTGTTCGGCACAAAGGTGGTGCTCAACGAATTCGTGGCCTTCATCGATCTGGGCGGCATGACCGAGCTGGCGCCGCGCACCAAGGCGATCGTCACCTTCGCGCTGTGCGGCTTCGCCAATTTCAGCTCGATCGCGATCCAGATGGCCTCGACGGGCAGCCTGGCGCCCAACCAGCGGCCGACGATCGCGAAGCTGGGCATCCGCGCGCTGATCGCGGGCAGCCTGGCCAATCTGCTCAGCGCCGCGCTGGCGGGGATGCTGCTGCCTTGAGGCCTGCTTCCGGGCGTTGAACGCGCGGCAGTGCCGTGCGTTTGATGCCGCATCGAAACCATGGGACGAAGATGATGACGCTTGCGATCCGCAGCCTGTTGAGCGCCGCCGCCCTGCTGGCGGCATGCAGCCCCGGAACGGGCGCCTCGGCGGGCAAGTCCACCCCGCAATCCGCCCCCGGCCAGCCGTTCGCGGTGGCGGAGGTAGCGCGGTTCGATTCGCCCTGGGCGATGACCTTCCTGCCCGACGGGCGGTTGCTGGTGACCGAGAAGAAGGGCCGGCTGTTGCTCGTTTCGGCCGACGGAAAGGCGCAGACGGCGGTGGCGGGCACGCCCGCCGTCTCGCCGGACGGGCAGGGCGGGCTGATGGATGTCGTGCTCCACCCCGGCTTCGCGCAGAACCGGCGTGTCTACCTCAGCTTCTCGGAGAAGGGGGCGGACGGGCTGAAGGGCGTCGCGCTCGCCCGCGCCACGCTGGTCGATGGCGCAGCGCCGCGGCTCGACGGGTTCGAGGTGATCTTCCGCGCCACGCCCTATGTCGCGGGCGACGGCCATTTCTCCGGCCGGATCGCCTTTTCGCCGGACGGGCACCTGTTCTTCACCAACGGCGAGCGGCAGAAGTTCGATCCGGCGCAGGATCCCAAGGCGACGCTGGGCAAGGTGCTGCGCCTGAACGACGATGGAACCCCGGCGGCGGGCAATCCGCTGGCCGCGCAGGGCTTCCATCCGGCGGTCTGGTCCTATGGGCACCGCAACCTGCTCGGCCTCGCCTTCGATGCGGCCGGCAACCTGTGGGAGCAGGAGATGGGGCCGAAGGGCGGGGACGAGGTGAACCTGATCCTGCCGGGCCGCAACTATGGCTATCCCAAGGTTTCGAACGGCGATCACTATGACGGCAAGCCGATCCCCGATCACGCCCCGGGCGACGGGTTCGAGGCGCCCAAGGTCTGGTGGAACCCGTCGATCTCGCCGGGCGGGCTGATGGTCTATTCGGGCAAGCTGTGGCCACAGTGGAAGGGCGACCTGTTCATCGGGGGCCTGTCCAGCATGGCGCTGCTGCGCGTCGACGTGAACGGCGCCGATGCCGCCAAGGGCGACCAATGGGACATGAAGGCGCGCATCCGCGAGGTGGAGGAGGGGCCGGACGGCGCGATCTGGCTGCTCCAGGACGAAGGCGGGCTGCTGCGGCTCACCCCTGCGTAAGCGCGGCCAGCCGCGTCTCCGCCTCGGCCACGCCCGGGTTCACGCCCAGCGCGGCATAGCGATCGCGAACCTCCGCCCACAGCCGGCGGGCGGCGTCGGCGTCGCCCATCCGTTCGGCGTTGCAGGCGCCTGCCCGGTAGGCGTTGGCCGCATCGAGCGCCGGGCCGGATAGGGCGTAAAACGCCAGCACCTCGGCATAGAGCGGGGCCGCCGCCGCAGGATCGCCGCCATCGGCCAGCAGGTCGGCCAGGTGTCTGCGGGCATGCGCCTGCCGCCCGGCATCCCCGGCGGATGCGAATGCGTCCGCGGCTTCCTGTTGCAGCGCCAGGGCATCGGCGGCTCGGCCCTCGCGGCGGGCCTGTTGCGCGCGCGCATGGAGGGTGCGGCCGTCGTCCATCATGCCAGTCTGGCGCCGCCCTGCGCGGCCCGCAACCCGCGCACGGCGATCAGCGCAGGATCAGATAGTTCATCCGCGCCGCCGCGATCGGCCGCGCCTCGTCGTCCTGCCAGGCGATCGCCTCCACATTGGCGATGCGGTTGCCCAGCCGCGTCACCGATCCGCGCGCGCGCGTCGTCTTGTCGCGGCCGCCGCGCATATAGTCGACGGTAACGTTCACCGGCTTGACGCGGCATTCGCCGCCCTCGCCCTCCAGCATCTGGTTGAGCGCGCCGATCGCCGCCATCTCCAGCAGCCCGCCCAGCGCGCCGCCGTGCAGGAAGCCCGGCCGTCCCAGCACCTCGTTGCCGAAGGGCATGACGAGTACCGGCGCTTCCGGCCCGGGCTCGACCGAAAGGCCCAGCGCCTCGGCATAGGGGGGCAGCTTCATCGATAGCCCTCCGGCGCCATGAAGGTGCCCGCGACATGCGCGATCGGATCCGCGGGATCGCCATCGTGCGCCTGGCCGCGCACGAACGCGATCGAACGGGTGATGCGATAGCATTCGCCGCGGCCGATCACGCTGCGCCCCGCCGTCGCCGGGCGCAGATAGTCGATCCGCAGGTCCAGCGTGGCATGGGGATGGAAGCTGCTCAGGCGCAGCCACACGCCCACGCTGGTCGCCATGTCCATCAGCGCCAGGATCGGGCCGGATGCGAGTACGCCGCGCTCCACATCGCCGATCAGGCGCGGGTCATAGGGAAGTTCCAGCTCGGCCCAGTCCGGCCCATGATCGCGATAGCCGATGCCGAGCAGGCCGCCATGGCCCGCTGCTCTTGCCGCGAAGAAGCGCGTGGGATCGAACGGCCAGGAACGCGGCGGATCGGTGACTGCGGACATGTCCGGCGCACTAGGGGTTGCCGCGGCTTCCCGCAACGGCTGTTCGCCGCCGCGGATCGATGCGTGCGGTTACAGGGAATTAACTTGGTCCGCCGCGCCCGCTCCCTAGCCTTTGCACGGTCGCGGGCCGCCTTGCCGCCCGCGGGGCAAAGGGGGATGGACATGGGGCTGGTTCAAATCGACGTGGGCGAGATCGCCGAGCTGGGGACTCAGGTGGCGATGCACGGCGCGGTGCGCGCGGGCGAGATGATGGTGGACGAGGTGTTCGATCTGGTTGTCGGCATCGTCGCGCTCGTCATCGAGATCACGGGCTAACCCGGCCGGCATGCCGGCGGCCCCGCCTGATGCCGTGCGCGCGGCGATGCACGGCGCGCGGGCGCCCGCCCAGGCCGCGGCACAGCGCTGGCGGATGGCCGCCGAATATCGCGCGCTGGAAGCTGCGTTCGCCGACTGCCGCACTGACGCGGCCGAGCCCGCGGCAGACCGGGCGGCGCGGCTGCTGGAGGATGGCGGCTGGGCCGCTGCGCTGCTCGCCCCGCTCGTCGCGGCATTGACGGCGGATCCCTTTTTCGAGCCGCCCTTCCGGATCAGCCGGGACCGGATGCGCACCGCCGCCGTGCTGTTCGAGAGCCCGGCGGCGGTGCTGACCGCCAGCGTTCTCGATGCCGCCGAACTGGCGGCCATGGTGCCGTCGGCTACCTTCGTTTTCCCCGGCATGGTCAGCGTCACCCGCTATGTGCGCGCGGGCGGAGCGGTGTTGCGCCGCTGGCGGACCGATCCCATCACGCCGGGCTTTCACGCTGCAGCCGCGCGGCCCGCGGTTTCGCTGGCCCCGCTCGCGTTGGCCGATGGCGATGTCCAGCGGGTCGATGGCCGCACGCATGCGCAGCTCCTCTCGGGTGCCACGGCCGATGTCGTCACGCTGGTGTTCACGATCCGATCCGGCGCGGCGCCGCTGATGCGCGAGCATCGCGTGGCGGACGGCATGCTCGCGCGCGTCGCCAGCGCCGACGATCGCCCCTCCCGCGCGGAGATGCTGCTCGCCTATCTGCGGCTCGAAGGGCGCGCCGACGCGGGCGCGCAGTTCGCTGAAGCCTCGCACGATCCTGCTTTCCAGCTCCGCTGGGCGGCGATCCGCGAGTGGCTCTCGCTCGATGCGCGCGCGGCGCTGCCCCGGCTGGAGGAGATGGCCGCGGAGGACCCCAATGGTGAGATCCGCGCCGCCGCCGCCACCACGCTGCCCCGCGTGCGCCGCCGGATCGCGGAGGCGGAATGCCGCGGCTGATCGATCCGGGGGAGGGCGATGCCATCGGCCTCGACGAGCTTGCCGAGGCGCTCGACGCCGATCCGGTGGACGTGCGCGACGAGGATGACTTCGCCGCGCAGGGGCCTCTGCTCGCCCGGCTTGGGCGCAACCGCACCTTCCTGGCGGACCTCGCGATCGCGGAGCTGAAGACGCGCTGTTCGGGCCAGTCGCGCGCCAATGCCTATGGCCCCCAGGTGTTCCTGCTGCGCCCGCCCAACGGCCGCTATGTGCTGCGCGCCAATTTCTGGCCCGCCCGCGCCGATCCGGTGGTGCGCGCCAGCGGCACGGCGGCGTTCTTCTACGATATGCCGCACGACCATAATTTCCCGTTCCTGACCTATGGCTATGCCGGCCCCGGCTATTGGAGCGACTATTACGAATATGACGCGGCGCCGCTGGCCGGGGTGCCGGGCGAGCCGGCCGGGCTGCGCTTCGTCGAGCGTTCACGGCTCGAGCCCGGGCGGCTGATGCTCTACCGGATGCGCCGTGACGTGCATGTCCAGCACCCGCCTGACAGCTTTTCGGTATCGCTCAACATCCTGGGCGCCGATCCGCTCCAGCCCTGGCTCGAACAATATCGCTTCGATGTGGAGCGCGGCGCGATCGCCGAGGGGCTGACCTGTACCGGGGCGGAGGCGCTGGTGGCGATCGCGGTGCATTTCGGCGGCAACGGCATCGATCTGGCCGATCACCTGATGCGCAGCCATCCGTGCGATCGGATGCGGGTGACGGCGATGGCCGGGCTGGCGTCGGCAGCGCCTTCGCGCGATGCGGCGCACGATCTGCTCGCCCGCGCGGCGGGATCGCCCAGCGCACATGTGGCCGGGCATGCGCGACGGCGGTTGGCGATGCTCGCCGATTTGGCGCAATCGAATCCATAACGGAGCGGTCTTGCGCCGCTGCCCCGGAAGCAGACGTTAGCGTGGTCGCGTGACCGGAATCGTCGCCTGTGCGCTTGTCATGCCCCGCCTTGCCGAAGCGGCGCGCGCGCGTGGCCTGCGCCTGGTGCCGATGACGGCGGATCGCCCGCATCCCCGCGCCCGTGTCGCCGTGATGGGCTGCGACGATGACCCTCGTGCCCGCCTTACTCAGGTGCGCGCGACCGGGTGGCGCCGGCCGCTGCTGCTGGTGCTGCCGCGCGGCGGATGCGTCACGCGCGCGCTCGATGCCGGGGCGGACGATGCGGTCGCCCGGCCGGTGAGCGCGGAGGAGATCGCCGCCCGCATCGCCGCGCGGCTGCGCGCAGGGGCTGAGCCCGGCGCACCGCTGCAGATCGGCGACCTGGCGATCGATACCGTGGAGCGGCGCGTGACGCGCGGCGGCCGGGCGGTGCCGCTGCTCCCGCGCGAATATCAGCTCCTGCTCTACCTCGCCCGCAACGCCGGCCGCTGCGTGGGGCGGGACGAACTGCTGGAGGCGGTGTGGGGCCTGCGCTTCGATCCCGGCACGAACGTCGTCACCGTCCATGTATCGCGGCTGCGCGCGCGGATCGATCGCGGCTTCCCGGTCCCGCTGATCGAGACCGAGAAGGGGCGCGGCTATCGGCTGTCGCCCGATCAGGGCATAAGCTGGACGTCGGCGACGTAGAATTTGGGTGCGTCGGCACCGCTGTTGTTCTGCACCCAGAAGCCGTCGATCGTCCGGTCCTTGGCGCCCAGCGTATCGAGCGGCACGACCACCTTGGTCCAGCCGCCCGGCTTCAGCGCCACCAGCTTCATCCGCGGCGTGGGCTCGTTGTTCTGCGCGGGCTTGGCGGGATCGGGGATCGGCTTGCCGTCGGCGATGGCGATAACGCGCACCTCGGCCTCGCCCCCCACCACCTGGATGAGCATCGATATGCCGCGATAGGGCGCGGTGCTGAACGGCGCGTGGCGCAGATACAGGCCCTGATAGCCCTTGGCCTCGACGCGGATCGGCTTGCGCGCGGTGCCGGTGTCCACGCTCAGCTCGGTCGCGGCCCAGCTCCAATTCTCCCAGCCGGGTCCGAGAGCGTTGTCATACACGGTGGCTTCGGGGCCTGCCGCGGGGGCCTCCGCCTTGGCGGGCTTGGGCTTGTTCGGCACGTCGCCCGGATCGGTCTGGGCCAGCGCTGGGCTCGCGATGGCGGCGGCGAGCAGCGCGCCGGCGAAAAGCAGCTTCATCGATCCTCTCCTGTGTTCCGGTGCCCGGATTTGTCCTAGTAATGCCCCGCACCCGCGCACCGGGGCAAGAGGGAGAGAGCAGTGGACGAGACACGGGTTACGATCGCGATCGAGGATGGGGTCGCCGACGTGCGGCTCGTCAGGGCGGACAAGCTCAATGCGCTCGATCCCGCGATGTTCGCCGCGCTGATCGATGCGATCGCGCGGCTGGAGGCGACGCCGGGGCTGCGCGCGGTGGTGCTGTCGGGCGAGGGGCGCGCCTTTTGCGCGGGGCTCGACATGGCGAGCATGGCGGCGGGCGGATCGGGCCGGGACCTGATGACGCGCACCCATGGCCTGGCCAATGATTTCCAGCAGGTCGCCTGGGGCTGGCGCATGCTGCCGGTGCCGGTGATCGCGGCGGTGCATGGCATCGCCTTCGGCGGCGGGCTGCAGATCGCCAGCGGCGCCGATATCCGCATCGCGGCGCCCGGCACGCGCATGTCGGTGATGGAGATCAAATGGGGCATCGTGCCCGATATGGCCGGCTTCGCGCTGTGGCGCGGCACGGTGCGCGACGATGCGTTGCGCGAGCTGGCCTATACCGCGCGCGAGTTTGCCGCGGAGGAGGGCGTGGCACTGGGCTTCGTCACGCGGCTGGCGGAGGACCCGCATGCCGAGGCGATGGCGCTGGCCCGCGCGATCGCGGGGCGCAATCCGCATGCCGTGCGCGCGGTGAAGCGGCTGGCGGCCGCCGCCGCGGAGGCGGACGCCGCCGCGATCCTGCTGGAGGAAAGCCGCGAGCAGGCCGCGCTGCTGCGCTCGCCCAACCAGATCGAGGCGGTGATGGCCAATATGCAGAAACGCGCGCCCAGCTTCGCCGATTGACGCCGGACAGGGGGAGGAGATCGCGATGGACAAGGGCACCGCACTGGTAACCGGCGCTTCGGCGGGGCTGGGAACGCTGTTCGCACGGCGGCTGGCGGCGGAAGGATATGGCCTGATCCTGACGGCGCGGCGGACGGAGCGGCTTGAGGCGCTGGCGGCCGAGCTGCGCGAGGGCGCGGGCGTGAAGGTGGACGTGATCGCCGCCGATCTGGCCGAGCCCGGCGCCCCCGGCGCGCTGATGGCGGAGATCGGCCGGCGCGGGCTGGCGGTGAACCTGTTGATCAACAACGCCGGATTTGGCCAGGGCGGCGCCTTCGCCACCCAGGATCGCGCGCGGATCGCCGCGATGATCGAGGTCAATTGCCGCGCGCTGACCGAACTGGCGCATGCGGTGCTGCCCGGCATGCTCCAGATGCGCAGCGGCGCCATCCTCAACGTCGCCTCCACCGCCGCCTTTCAGCCGGGGCCGGGCATGGCGGTCTATTATGCCACCAAGGCCTATGTGCTCAGCCTGTCGGAGGCGCTGCACGAGGAGGTGCGCCGCCAGGGCGTGCGCGTCTCGGCGCTGTGCCCGGGGCCGACCGCCACGGAGTTCTTCGACGCCGCCGGCACCAGCCCCGATTTCGCGCTGAAGAAGCTGGCGGGCGACCCGGACAAGGTGGTGCGCGACGGGCTGGCGGCGCTCCGGGCCAATCGCGCGGTGAAGGTATCGGGCCTGCGCAACGCGGTGATGGCGGCATCGGTACGCTTCACCCCGCGCTGGCTGATCCGCCGCGTGGTCGCCACGATCCAGCGTTCGCGCTAGGCCGTGGAATTGTAAGAGCTGCCGGTCGGTTCTCGCCGTAGTAGCGCGCCCATCAACGCGGCATGCGATACCGGTCATGGAAACGGGTTTCGTCCGATCTTCAAGAAGCTCGCGGACATGACGGGGCAATTGCGGTTCCGGTCGGTCGACTACGCGCTGACGCTGGACGGGCGGTTCGGTGACCGAATCGCGCGTCAGATCTCCCAGAAGCCCAAACTCACGGCTTCCTGGCGGTAGTCTCCTATTCGATGCCGAACCGCCGCCTGGGCTGAGGCGAGCGGGGGAGATTGTTCCGCACCAGCCGAGGCGTTCGGGGACGCGACGGATCGGTGAAAATCTCGGTCGGCCGTAAGCGGCTCAATGCGCGGTCGGGCTGCCGCCGTCCGCCAGACGCTTGAGCGCCAGCTCGATCAGCCGGTCGTCGAAGATCGCTTCCTTACGGCGCGCGGCATCCGGGCCGCCCGGCCAGGCCTTGATGCCTTGGCGGATTGCCGGCAGCGTCGCCTCGACTCCTTCGACCGAGATCAACCAGTCGATCGTCGCCAACAATTCCATGCCGAGCGGTGACTCGAACCCGTCGATCAGTTGCGCAGTGGCCTCGAGCGCTGCCCGATAGGGCTTCGCTTCGTCCGTGGTGAAGTAGGCCTGCAGCTTGTCTTTCTTCTCATCATTGAAACGGATGACGTCGAATGGGCCTGCATCGTTGATGCGCTTGTCGCAGGCCAGATAGCTGCCATCAAGTGAGTTCAGAAGATGGCGCAGGTCATCGGCGTAGGGGCCGTAGCGATTGGCGGCGAAGTGCAGGTCGAGCGGGTCTTTCTCGGCAAGCCGCTTGGTCGCGGATTCGAGGAACCATGCGAGCTTCTGAACCTCGAGAAGCGTGCATTCGATGCCGAGCACCCAATAGCGGCGCACAATCTCCGCGACCAATGCGCGCGCGGGGGTGAGCTTCTCCACCCCGGCGCGCTTGGCGACATTCTGATATTTGGACGTTGGCTCGAAGACGATGATCTCGACATCCGACAGATCGATAAAAGCGCGCTCGATCTCGGGCCTAACCTGATCCCATTCGAGCCCGCCATTGCCCGCGCCGAGCGGCGGAATCGCGATCGAGCGTATATGGTTGGTGGTGATGAACCGGTGCAGCTCCGAGAGCCCGGAGCGGATCCATTCGATCCGTGATGGGTGGCGCCAATGCTTCTTGGTCGAAAAGTTCACGATCCAGCGCGGACCAAACATGTCGCTGTTCTGGGTGACGAAGATCGAGCCGGGCTCCAGCGCGTCGTCCGCGCAAGCGCGCTCGTAGAGCTTCGCATTCTCCGGATATTTCTCCTTGAACATCAGTGCGATGCCCTTGCCCATCACACCCACCGTGTTCACGGTATTGACCAGCGCATCAGCGGGCGCGTCAAGCAGATTGCCTGTGGTGTAACGAATCATGAGAAATACCATCCGGGGCGGGTGCGTGCTTTCACTTCAGTTCCGCCGGCCGTCAACTCGGCTGCGACGGATGCGGTGACCTTATCGCTGTAGCAGCCGATTCCGATCAACGCTTTGACCGGTACATGCGTGCGGACGAGTGCCTCGGCCTCGTAGCGCTCGAACTTCGACGGGTCATTGGGGTCGCGCTTGAAGTTGCGTGCCGCGAGCATTCCCCAGTCGATCCAACCCAAATCGTCCGGATTGGCGCTGAACTGAGCCGCCTGGAGATAGGCATGACGATCGGAGAATACAAACGGAAGGCCGAGCTCGCCTAGGCGAGAGATCGACGAGACGAGGATCACGATATCCTCATTGCGCTGCTTCTCTATCCCCCCATAGCCCGTATGAATGTTATACATCATCGGCGAGTACGGCGTGAAGTAGAAAGGCACATAGTCGCTGAGGACGCCTCCATAAGCGGGTGGAAGCGCACGGTGCCGGCGTTTCCCGATCAATTCAGCATTGCCGATAGGCTGGAACGCCGGATCCTGCATGGGAGATGTAGCGCAATGGACGCCGTTCGCTACTAGCCAAGGAATATTGGCCCGGTGGGTAATCCGGAAGATGAGAGCCTTTTTCCGGTTGATCAATTCAGCGGACATTGCGTCCGTGTATCAGATCGGACGCGATCGTGAACCTCCCCGTAAGCCTATGAGATCCGCGGAACTGGCGGCCGGCACTCCCAAAATCCTTAAGGCAAAGGTCTCGCGGCCAGTCGAGCTCATCATGTCCGCTTTCGCGAGCCGGCCGCTGAAAGCGGACAGTCCGCTCCCGGCCCGATAGATGACGTTCGGCAGGCAGGTCAAATGACAGCTTCCGCCGGTAGCGGTCGTCCATGGCCTCTCAACCTGGAGTCGTCTTATCCAGGCTGGCCAGCCCGGTCCCACCGGCCCGGCCACCCATGGCAATCCTGCCGCCGGGTGGCCGGATGGGGAGCGGGCCGGTGTCCATCCGCGAGGGGCGGACAGACCCTGGGCCCGTTCTGGCCTGGTTCACGATGCCTCCAGTGCCGCCGCGGCCTTTGCTTCCGACGCGGCGTGGATCGCCCAGAAATTCTCGACCCGGCCGCCGCGCAGCCGCGCATCGAGCACGGCGAGATGGCTGTGCCAGCCGCCGCCAAAGTTCTTCGCATCCGTCGGGCCGCGCAGCCCGCTGTGGACCAGCACCAGCCGCGTGCGCCCATCGCCCGCGGGCTCCAGCGTGAAGGTCACGGTGCCCGCGTCGCCATTGTCCCAGCTATAGGCCAGAAGGCGCGGCGGAACATAGGCGATGATCGTCTCGAACCATTGCTTGCCCCGGTTGGCGGCATAGCGATCCGGCATCAGCGCATCGCCGTCCGAAAGCCGGTCGTGGTCGAAGGTCATGTAGATCCTGCCGCCCGGATGCCGATCGATGGGGCCGCCCATGAACCACAGCGCGCGCAGTTCCGGATCGGTGAGATAGTCCCACACCTTCTCCACCGGCGCGTCCAGGATGCGTTCGAAGCGCAGCTCCTGCGCGGTGAAACTGTCGCTATGCATGTCCATTCTCCGTGATCCGGGCGCCAGCCAGGCCGTGCGGGTGCGCAGCCGCCGGCATCGCTCATTCGGGCTGCTCCTTTTCCGCCGCGATCAGCGCCTCAAGCCGGTCGAGACGGAGATTCCAGAAACGCTCCCACTGGCGCAGCCATTGCTCCGCCTCGGCCAGCGGCCCGGGGCGCAGCGCGCAGAGCTGGGTCCGGCCGGAGCGGCGGCGGGCGATCAGCCCCGCGCCCTCCAGCACCTTCACATGCTTGGCGGCCCCGGCGAAGCTCATCGCATAGGGCGCGGCGAGCTCGCCGATCGACTTCTCGCCCAGCGCCAGGCTGGCGAGCATGCCACGGCGCGTCGGGTCGGCCAGGGCATGGAAGGTGGCGTCGAGTCGTTCAACCATATGGTTGAATTATGCGCCTTGCCGCTCATAGTCAACCAAGTGGTTTAATTTGATGCGGGTGCGAGGTTTCGTTTGGGGGGGTGCTGGCGCCCGCGACGGCGGGCGGGCATCATCGGGCGCAGGGGGATTTGCCGCATGACCGACGAACTCGATTCCGAACACGCGCCGATGGATCTTCGCCCGTTGCTGGTGACGCTGCTGGGCATCGCGCTGCTGGTCGGGCTGGCGATTCTGGCGCCGATCGCGTTCCCGCGGCTCACGCTGCCGCTGCTGGTCGCGGCGTCCGCCGGGCTGGGTCTGGTCTTCTGGGGCGCGGGCTATCTGTTCGCGATCCGCCATGCGCCGCTCAAATGGAAGCTGGGCAGCCTTGCGGCGCTCGTAGGGGCGGGCGCGCTGGCCGGTCTGGCTGCCGACCGGCTCTATCACGCCGGCGCCTCGACCGATGCGAGCAGCTTCGCCGAGGCAGAGGTGAGCCCGGGCGGCACGATCAACATGCCGCGCGGCGCCACGGGGCGCGGACCGGTGTCGAAGCGCTTCGTGGCGTTTCAGGAAGAGGCTGCCGCCGCGCAGCGCGATTATGGCAAGGCGCTCGGCAAGCTTCAGTTCGCCAGCCTGACCAACCCCTATGCGCTGGAGGAGGACCCCGCGGTGCTGGAGAATTGCGGCGCCATCGCCGCGTTCAAGCCGAAGGCCGACGAATATGCCGCCAAGACCCGGGAGCGGATCGCCGCGATGACCCAGGCGATCGCCGCGTCCAACTTCACCGAAGCGCTGAAGCAGGGCGCGACCAAGATGGCGGTGGTCCCGGGCTTTGACGACGGCGCCGCGGCGCGCGATGCGGAGCTGCTCGCCACGGGAGAGGCACTGTGCCGCCTGCTCGCGAAGCGGAGCTGGCGCAACATCGGCGGCTATTTCGCATTTTCCGGCGGTGACGGCGCTGAATACCGCAAGCTGATGGATCGCCTGGTCGGCGTGGCGGGCGCGGCGCGCAAGGCCCAGATGGCCTCCTATGACCGGATCGTGGAGGGCCAGGAACAGGTCCGCGACGCGCTGGCGCGCTAGGAGCGTTGCCGGGCGGGGCGCGTGTGGCGCTCCGCCCCGGCGCTTCTCAATCCGCGAAGAGCAGTACCGGCGTTTCGAGCAGCTTCTTGAGCGCCTGGACGAAGCTTGCCGCGTCCCACCCGTCCACCACGCGATGATCGCACGAGATCGACAGGTTCATCAGCTTGGCGCGCACGATCTCGTCCCCCTGGAACACGGGGCGCTCGACGATCTTGTTCGGGCCGATGATCGCCACTTCCGGCCGGTTGATCACCGGCGTGGTGGCGATTCCGCCCAGCGGGCCGAGCGAGGTGACGGTGAGCGTGGAGCCGCTCAGCTCCTCGCTCTTCGCCTTGCCGGTGCGCGCGGCCTCGGCCAGCCGGGCGATCTCGGTCGCGAGCTGCCAGACGTTGCGGTCCTGCGCGTCGCGGATCACCGGCACCATCAGCCCGGCATCGGTCTGCGTCGCCATGCCCAGGTGGACACGGCCGTGACGGGTAACCACGCCCGCCTCGTCGTCATAGCGCGCGTTGATCATCGGAAAGGCCGGGATCGTGCGGCAGATCGCGACGATCAGCAGCGGCAGCATCGTGAGCTTGGGGCGGCCGCCGCGATTGGCGTTCAGGTCCGCGCGCATGTCCTCCAGCGCGGTGACGTCGATTTCCTCGACATATGCGAAATGGGGTATCGTGCGCTTGGATGCGGCCATGTTCTCGGCGATGCGGCGGCGCATGCCGATGACCTTGATCGCCTCATCCTCGCGCGCACGGCTGGCATGGGGGGCGTGATAGCCCTGGGCGCCGCCATAGCGCAGATAGGCGTCGAGATCGGCGTGGCGGATGCGATCGCCCTCGGCAGGCTTCACGGACGCCAGGTCGATCCCCAGGTCCTGCGCACGCGCGCGGACCGCGGGGCTGGCGAGGACATGCGCGCGGGCGCCGGGCTCGGCCACTTCCTCCATCCGGCCTGCGTTTGCCGAAGGCCGGCTCTCCACGGGCGCTTCGCCTCCGGCCCGGGGCGCCTCGGCGGGCTCGGCGCGAACCGGGGCGGGTTCTTCGACGGCCGGCGTCTCCGCCGCGATAGGCGCTTCGGCCGGTGCTTCCGCCTCGCCCTCGCCTTCGACCTCGATCACCATCAGCGCCGATCCGATCGGCACCATCTCGCCCACCTCGCCGGCCAGCGCGACGACCCGGCCGGAGACGGGCGATTCCATCTCCACCGTCGCCTTGTCGGTCATCATGTCGGCGACCTGCTGGTCCTCCTCCACGCGATCGCCGACCTTCACGTGCCAGGCGACGATCTCGGCCTCGGCGATGCCTTCGCCGATATCGGGGAGACGGAAGGTGAAGCGTGCCATGGCCGGGTCAGTCCTTCAGGATCTTCTTGAGCGCCTCGCCGATGCGGACAGGGCCGGGGAAATAGGCCCATTCGAGGCTGTGGGGATAGGGCGTGTCGAAGCCCGTGACGCGCTCCACCGGGGCTTCGAGGTGGTAGAAACAGCGTTCAGTGACGAGCGCGGACAGCTCGGCGCCGAAGCCGCCGGTGCGCGTCGCCTCATGCACGATCATGCAGCGGCCGGTCTTTCGCACGCTTTCCTCGATCGCCTCGATGTCGAGCGGAACCAGCGTGCGCAGATCGATGATCTCCGCATCGACGCCCAGCTCCTCGATCGTGGTGGCGACGACATGGACCATCGTGCCGTAGCACAGGATCGTCACCGCCTCGCCCGGGCGCACCACCGCGGCCTTGCCCAGCGGCACCTTGTAATATCCCTCGGGCACCTCGGCGCCGGGGTGATCGGCCCAGGTCCTGGCGGGGCGGTCGTAATGGCCGTGGAAGGGGCCGTTGTAGATGCGCTTGGGCTCGAAGAAGATGACGGGATCATTGTCCTCGATCGCGGCGATCAGCAGCCCCTTGGCGTCATAGGGGGTGGACGGGATCACCGTCTTCAGGCCCGAGACATGGGTGAAAATGCCTTCGGGGCTCTGGCTGTGCGTCTGCCCGCCGAAGATGCCGCCGCCGAAGGGGGATCGCACCGTGATCGGCGCGATGAAATCGGCGTTGGAGCGATAGCGCAGCCGCGCCGCCTCGCTCACGAGCTGGTCGAGCGCGGGATAGATATAGTCGGCGAACTGGATCTCCGGCACCGGGCGCAGGCCATAGGCGCCCATGCCCACCGCCACGCCGATGATGCCGCATTCGGTGATCGGCGTGTCGAACACGCGCGTCTTGCCATATTTGGCCTGGAGCCCCGCGGTCGCGCGGAACACGCCGCCGAAATAGCCCACGTCCTCGCCCATCACGATCACGTCGGGATCGCGCGCCATCATCACGTCCATCGCGGAGTTGATGGCCTGGATCATGTTCATGTGCGCCATCAGATTCCCGCCGCCTTCCGCTCGTCGATCATCTGCTGGCATTGTTCCTTCAGATGCCAGGGCATCTCCTCGAACACGCCCTCGAACATCGTTTCGAACGGCTGGTGCATGCCATGGCCCAGGATGCCGTTCTTCTCCGCCTCCTTCTGTGCGGCCTTCACCCGTTCGGCGCATTCCAGGTCCATCGCGGCGTGGCGCTCCGCGTCCCATTCGCCGATCGCGATCAGGTGCTGCTTCAGCCGCACGACGGGATCGCCCAGCGGCCAATGGCTGTATTCCTGCGCGCTGCGATAGGCGGAAGGATCGTCGGAGGTGGAATGGCCCTCCGCGCGATAGGTGAAATGCTCGATCAGCGTCGGTCCCTGGTTGGTGCGCGCGCGTTCGGCCGCCCATTGGGTGGCGGCATGCACGGCCAGCGGATCGTTGCCGTCCACGCGCAGCCCGGCGATGCCATAGCCGATCGCCCGCGCGGCGAAGGTGGTCGCCTCCGCGCCGGCAAAGCCGGAGAAGCTGCTGATCGCCCACTGGTTGTTGACGACGTTGAAGATCACCGGCGCGCGATAGACGGTGGCGAAGGTGAGCGCGGAGTGGAAGTCGCCCTCCGCCGTCGATCCCTCGCCGCACCAGGTGGCGGCGATGCGGCTGTCGCCCTTGGCGGCGCTGGCCATCGCCCAGCCGACGGCCTGGGGATATTGCGTCGTCAGGTTGCCGGAGATCGAGAAGAAGCCATAGTCTCGCGCCGAATACATGATCGGGAGCTGGCGGCCCTTCAGCGTGTCGCCCTTGTTCGAATAGATCTGGTTCATCAGCCCGGCCAGCGGATGGCCGCGCGCGATCAGGATGCCCTGCTGGCGATAGCTGGGGAAGCACATGTCGTCGCTTGCCAGCGCGTGCGCCGCGGCCACCGCCACCGCCTCCTCGCCGGTCGACTTCATGTAGAAGCTGGTCTTGCCCTGGCGCTGGGCGCGGAACATACGCTCGTCGAAGGCGCGGGTCAGCGCCATGTCGCGCAGCATCGCGCGAAGCGTATCGGGCGAGAGGCGCGGGTCCCACGGACCCACCGCGCGCCCTTCATCGTCCAGCACGCGGACCAGCGAATAGGCCAGCTCGTGGAAGCTCGATGCGGGGTCCGCGGTGTCCGGGCGGCGGGCCGCGCCGGCCGGGGGAACCGCGATGTCGCCGAAATCGACCTCGTCGCCTGGCCGGAAGCGTGGCTCGGGCACGTGCAGCGATAGTGGCGGCAGGTTGGAACGCCGTGCGTCCGTCACGTCACTCTCCGGCAATCGGTCCGCATCGTTGCAGGAAACGCGCGGACTCGGGTTCGATTTCCTTGTTATAAAATTTCAACGGGCTTTGCAAGAAGGGCAGATGTTCTGACCTATTCCGCCTTCCGGCGGCGTCGCTTCCAGCCGTGCGCGCGGGCGATTGCGGCATTCTTGCAACAATGCTGCGACGCAATGCGTGCAAGTGCGAAAAAGAGGCGCGGAAACGCCGCGTCCCCCTCGCCTTTGTTGCGGCTTTTTGTCACCGTGAAGACGGCATCGTTGCGATGCAACACTCAGCGTTCATCGGGAGGGCATAGATGAAGCAGATTCGATCGATTACCGGTTCGCGCGTCCGCTGGCTGAGCGGGGCGGCGATTGCGTCTGCGCTGCTGCTCGGCGCCGCGCCGGCCCAGGCGCAGAGCGACGCGGAAGGCGCTTATGACGATGAGGACACGATCATCGTCACCGCCCAGCGCCGCGAGGAAAACCTGCAGGACGTGCCGCTTTCGGTCGCCACGCTGCCGCCCGCCCAGCTCACCAGCATCTTCGATTCGGGCGACGACGTCACCGCGCTCGCCGCGCGCGTGCCCGGCCTCTATGTCGAAAGCTCGAACGGCCGAGCGGCGCCGCGCTTCTATATCCGCGGCCTGGGCAACACCGATTTCGATCTCGCCGCGTCGCAGCCCGTTTCGGTGCTGATGGACGATGTCGTGCTGGAGAACGTCACGCTGAAGAGTTCGCCGATCTTCGACATCGAGCAGGTCGAGGTGCTGCGCGGGCCGCAGGGCACGCTGTTCGGCCGCAACACGCCGGCCGGCATCGTGAAGTTTACCACCGTGAAGCCCAGCCAGGAGTTCGATTTCCGCGGATCGCTGACCGCCGGCTCGTTCGGCACGGTGACGGCCGATGTCGGCGTGGGCGGCGGGCTGGTGCCCGATCTGCTCGCGGCGCGCCTTTCGGTGCTGTACCAGCGGCGCAGCGACTGGATCGACAACGCCTTCACCGGTGAAGACAACGCCATGGGCGGGTTCGAGGAGTTCGCGGTGCGCGGCCAGCTCCTGCTGACGCCCACGGAGGCGCTCAGCCTGCTCGGCAACCTCCATTACCGCAACCTAGACGGCACGGCCGCGATCTTCCGCGCCAACATCCTCGGCCCGGGCAACAACAAGCTCAACGCCAATTATGATCGCGACACCGTCTATTACGACGCGGGCGGCAACAACCCGCAGAGCTATGAGGGCTGGGGCGGATCGCTGAAGGCCGATTATGATTTCGGCGGCGCCGTGTTCACCGCGATCGGCGCCTATGAATCGAGTAAGGGCAGCAGCCGCGGCGACATCGACGGCGGCAACATGGTGACCGGCCCGGGCTTCATCCCCTTCCCGTCGGACACGCAGGATTCGATCGACCTCGATCAATATACCGCCGAATTCCGCGTCGCGAGCACCGGATCGGCGCCGCTGAGCTGGCAGGTCGGCACCTTCTTCTTCGACAGCGACTTCACCGTGCTGACCGAGGGCTTCGCCTTCCCGCCGCCCACGCTGGTGCGCCACAAGAACCAGAGCTGGGCCGCGTTCGGCCAGGGCAGCTACCAGGCGACCGAATCGTTCAAGGTCACCGCGGGCCTGCGCTATACGGAGGACGACAAGACCTTCACCGTGATCGGCGGATCGCCGCTCAACGATCGCTCGGTCTCCGACGAGCGGCTGAGCTGGGACGTGAGCCTGATGTACGATCTCAGCGCCGACGTGAGCCTCTATACCCGGCTCGCCTCGGGCTTCCGCGCGCCGACGATCCAGGGGCGCGACGTGGCCTTCTTCAACCCGCCCTCGGTCGCGGCGTCGGAGAAGATCCTTTCGATGGAAGCCGGGTTCAAGGCGCTGATCGCCGATCGCCGCGTCCGCCTGAACGGCGCCTTCTTCCACTATACGGTGAACGATCCGCAGTTCACCGCGGTGGGCGGCGCGGGCAACCTGGTCCAGTTGCTCAACGCCGATCGCGGCACCGCCTGGGGCTTCGAGCTCGACAGCGAGTTCCGCCCGGTCGATTCGCTGATCTTCACCATCGGGCTCAGCTACAACAAGACCAAGATCAGCGATTCCTCGCTGGCGGTGGGCGTCTGCGCCCAGTGCACGGTCACCGATCCGATGATCACCATCGCCGGCACGCCGCGCGCGCTGGTGGACGGCAATCCCTTCCCCAACGCGCCGGAGCTGATCGCGGACTTCACCGCGCGCTATTCGGTGCCGCTGGGCAGCGGTGGCGAGCTGTTCGCCTTCACCGACTGGGCGTACCAGGGGAAGACCAACCTGTTCCTCTATGAATCGCTGGAGTTCAACACCGACGATCAGGTCGAGGGCGGCCTGCGCATCGGCTATGCGCGCAGCGACGGCAGCTATGAGATCGCGCTGTTCGCCCGCAACATCACTGATGCGGACAATGTGAAGGGCGGCATCGATTTCAACAACAACACCGGCTTCGTGAACGAGCCGCGCACCTTCGGCATCTCGGTGCGCGCCGCGCTGAACTGACCTGCCGGATCCGGGTTCAGCAGCGCTGAACCCGGATTGCGGCGCCGGCCGCTCCTACGGCAAAGCTGATACGGGCCAGCGTCCGCAAGCTGCCTGTTGACTCGCGGGCAAATGAGAACAGAATGGGAACATTCTGTTCTCCAGCCGAGTCCCGAGTCGCCGTGGCCGATCCCGCCGTTCTTGCCAAGCTCCGCGAAACGCTGCGCGCGATAGAGGCGCCCGCGCTGCGTCGGCGCCCCGTGCTGCCGGTCGGCATCGCACCGATCGATGCGCGGCTCGCCGATGGCGGGCTCCGGCTGGATGCGCTGCATGAGGCGGCGGGAGCGAGTGCCGATCTGGCGGACGATTGCGCCGCCACGCTGTTCCTTGCCGGCATCGCCGCGCGTGCCTGGGGGCCTGTCCTCTGGGTGGTGCGGCGGCGCGATCTGTTCGCGCCGGGGCTGGCGCAGGCCGGGCTGTCGGCGCGGCGCCTGCTCTATGCCGAGGCGCGCGACGACGACGAACTGATGGCGATGATGGAGGAAGGGCTGCGCCACCGCGGGCTGGGCGCGGTGATCGGCGAGGTGCGTCGCGCCGACATGGCGGCGACGCGGCGGCTTCAGCTCGCGGCGGAGGGCGGGCGCACGATCGCGCTGCTGCTGCGCCGTCACGGGCGCGCGGGCAGCGATCCGCTGCGCCCGCCGTCTGCCGCGGTGACGCGCTGGAAGGTGGCGCCAACGCCCTCGGCGGCGCTGCCGGTGGAGGGCGTGGGGCGGCCGCGCTGGCGGCTCGATCTCGTGCGCCAGCGCGGCGGAGAGGGCGGAAACTGGATCGTGGAGGCATGCGATGAAACGGGTCGCTGCGCTCTGCCTGCCGATGTGGCCGGTCGAACGGCTGCGGCGCGCAGAGCGGACCGCCGCGCCGCCTGAGCCGCGCGAACCCCCGGCCGGGCTGCCCGGGCCACCCGTGCCGTTCCCGCCCGCCGCCGGCGGACGCCGGGCCGCGCGGCACGAGGGGCATTGGCGCCCCGGCGCGCGCTGGGCGGGCGACGATTCGCCATCCGCCGCCGGGCATGGGGCGGGCGGGGCGCCTTCGGGCGAATCCTCCGCGCGGGCGCCGCTGCTCCTCTCCGAACGCAGCGGCAATCGCGTGCTGATCCATGCCGCCTGCCCGCGCGCGCTGGCGCTGGGGCTGGTGCCGGGCATGGCGATCACCCAGGCGCGTGCGCAGGTGCCCGGGCTCGATATCCGTCCCGCTGATCCGGCGGGGGACCGGGCGGCGCTGGCCCGGCTGGCGGCGGCGCTGGCGCGGCGCTGGTCGCCGGTGGTTGCGCTGGCGGGCGAAGCCACGCTGCTGCTCGATCTGACCGGGGTCGCGCACCTCTTCGGCGGAGAGGCGGCAATGGCGCGGCGGCTCGTCCGGCTGCTCGCGCGGCTGGGCTTTTCGGCGCGGATCGCGGTGGCCGATACGGCGGGCGCGGCCTGGGCGCTGGCGCATCATGGCGCGGATGCCGTGGCCCTCTGCCCGCCCGGTGCGCATGCCGATACCCTGGCCGCGCTGCCGCCCGAGGCATTGCGGATCGGCGAGGATGCGGCGGAGCTGCTGCGCAGGTTCGGCATCGTGCGCACCGGCACGCTGATGGCGATGCCGCGCGCGCCGTTGGTCCGCCGCTTCGGTGCCCGGCTGGCGCTGCGGCTCGATCAGGCGCTGGGCCATGCGCCGGAGCCGCTCGATCCGGTGGTGCCGCCGCGCTTCATCGCCGTGGGCCGCCGTTTCGCCGAACCCCTGGCCACCGCCGATGCGATCGGACATTGGCTGGGCCGGCTGGCAGCGGAGCTGGGCGAGGCGCTGGCCGGAGCCGGGCGCGGCGCGCGCATGGTGGCGTTGGTGGCCGACCGGGTCGACGGCGTGCCCCAGCGGATCGCGATCGGCCTGGCCCGCGCCAGCCGCGATCCGCTGCATATCGCCCGGCTGCTCGCCCGGCGGATCGAGGCGATCGATCCCGGCTATGGCATCGACGCGCTGACGCTCCATGTCCGCCGTTCGGAGCCGCTCGACCCCCAGCCGGTGGGCGAGGCGATCGATGGTGCGCAGCCGCCCGATCTTGCCCCGCTGGTCGATACGCTGGCGACGCGGGTGGGCATGGCCGGGCTGTGGCGGGCGGCGCCGGTGGAAAGCGACGTGCCCGAACGATCGGTGACGCGCGCCTCCCCGCTCGATCCGCCGGGCCAGCCGCAGCCGCCGATGAAGCCCGACGACGTCCGCCGTCTCGATCGCGCCGGGCCGCTGCCGCCCTGGCATGCCCGCTGGCCGCGCCCTGCCCGGCTGCTCACCCGGCCGGAGCGGCTCGATCACGTGCTGGCCGAACTGCCCGATCAGCCGCCGCGCCGCTTCACCTGGCGCGGCGTGGCGCATCGCGTTGTCCGCGCCGACGGGCCGGAGCGGGTGCATGGCGAATGGTGGAAGCGGCTGAGCGAGGTCCACGGATCGCGCGATTATTTCCGGGTCGAGGACGAGGCCGGGCGGCGATACTGGCTGTTCCGCCGCGGTGACGGCGAGCGCGCGGAGACGGGCGACCTGAGCTGGTATCTCCACGGCGTGTTCGGATGAACATGGCGCCGGCGCCCTATGCCGAGCTTCAGGTCACGACGCATTACAGCTTCCTGCGCGGCGCATCCTCGCCGCAGGAGCTGTTCGAGGCGGCGGCGCTGCTCGGCCTGCCCGCGCTGGGCATCGCCGATCGCAACAGCGTGGGCGGCATCGTCCGCGCGCTGGTGGCCGCGGAGGCGACCGGGGTGCGGCTGGTGGCCGGATGCCGGCTCGATCTCGCCGACGGCGCCTCGCTGCTCGTCTGGCCGGAAGATCGCGCGGCCTGGGGACGGCTTACCCGGCTGCTTACGCTGGGCAAGGGACGCGCCGACGCGCAGAAGGGGGAGAAGGGCCGCTGCTTCCTCCATTGGGAGGATGTCGTTGCGCATGCCGCCGGGCTGGTCGGCGCGCTGGTGCCGGGGCTGGCGGACGAGGGCGATCCGCTCGCGCTGCGCTGGATGGCGGAAAGCTTTGGTGACCGTGGTCACCTTTGTCTGACGCACCATCGCCGCCCGGGGGACGCGCTGCGGCTCCACCGGTTGGCGCAGGCGGCGCGTGCGCACGGGCTGGCCCCGCTCGCCACCGGGGATATCCTGTATCACCATCCGGACCGGCGCATGCTGCAGGACGTGATGACGGCGATCCGCGAACGCTGCACGATCGACGCGCTCGGCTTTCGCCGCGAACGCCATGCCGATCGCCACCTGAAGCCCCCGCAGGAGATGGCGCGCCGCTTCCGCGACCATCCCGATGCGCTGGCGGCCAGCCTGGCGATCGCCGAGCGCTGCAGCTTCAGCCCGCGCGAGCTGAGCTACCAATATCCCGACGAGATCTTCATGAGCGGCCGCAGCCCGCAGAAGGCGCTGGAGCGGATGGCGTGGCAGGCGCTCAACCGCCGCTTCGGCAGCGCCCCGCCCGGCGCCTATCGCCGCCTGCTCTCGCGGGAACTCGCGCTGGTCGCCCGGCTCGGCTACGCGTCCTATTTCCTCACGGTGCTGGCGATCGTCGATTTCGCGCGCAGCCAGGAAATCCTCTGCCAGGGGCGCGGATCGGCGGCCAATTCGCTGATCTGCTTCCTGCTCGGCGTCACCTCGATCGATCCGGTGCGGCATCAGTTGCTGTTCGAACGCTTCGTGTCGGAGGAACGCGGCGAACCGCCCGATATCGACATCGATTTCGAGCATGAACGGCGCGAGGAGGTGATCCAGTGGATCTATGAGACCTGGGGCCATGATCACGCTGCGCTCACCGCGGTGGTCAGCCGCTATCGCGCGCGCGGGGCGCTGCGCGAGGTGGGCAAGGTGATGGGGCTGCCGGAGGACCTGACGGCAGCATTGTCGGGCCAGGTCTGGGGATCGTCGAACAGCGTCGACGATGGCCATGCCGATGCGCTCAACCTGGATCGCGCCGATCCGCGGCTGTCGCTCACGTTGCGGCTGGCGCGCGAGCTGGTGGGCACGCCGCGCCATTTGTCGCAGCATCCCGGCGGCTTCGTGCTGACGCGCGACCGGCTCGATTCGCTGGTGCCGATCGAGCCCGCCGCGATGATCGACCGGCGCGTGATCGAATGGGAAAAGCTGGATATCGAGGAACTGGGGATGATGAAGGTCGACATCCTCGGCCTGGGCATGCTCGGCTGCATGCGCCGCGCCTTCGCGCTGCTGGAAACGCACAAGGGGCTGCGCCTAACGCTCGCGTCGGATTCGTTGCAGCATGAGGATCCGCGCACCTTCGCGATGATCCGGCGGGCGGACACGCTGGGCACCTTCCAGATCGAAAGCCGCGCGCAGATGTCGATGCTGCCGCGGCTGAAGCCGGTAAGCTTCTACGATATCACCATCCAGGTCGCGATCGTCCGCCCCGGGCCGATCCAGGGCAACATGGTTCACCCCTATCTGAAGCGGCGGCAGAATCCGGCGCTGGTCGAATATCCCTCGCCCGCGCTGCGCCAGGTGCTGGAAAAGACGCTGGGCGTGCCGCTGTTCCAGGAGCAGGCCATGCAGGTGGCGATCATCGGCGCCGGCTTCACCCCCAGCGAGGCGGACCGGCTGCGCCGCGCCATGGCCGCCTTCAAGGCGACCGGCGATATCGGCGAATTCGGCCCCCGGCTGATCAAGGGCATGCGCGAACGCGGCATTTCCCAGCAATTCGCCGAGCGGCTGGTCGAGCAGATCAAGGGCTTCAGCAATTATGGCTTTCCCGAAAGCCACGCCGCCAGCTTCGCCAAGATCGCCTATGCCTCGTCCTGGATGAAGTGCCGCCATCCGGACGTCTTCTGCGCCGCGCTGCTCAACGCCCAGCCGATGGGATTCTATGCGCCCGCGCAGATTGTTCGGGATGCGCGCGAACATGGGGTGGAGGTGATGCCGGTGTGCGTCAACGGCAGCGAGTGGGACACGCGCATGCTGCCCCCCGGGCCGGCGCGGGCGCGGCACGCGGGCTTTTGCGGGGAGGATGCGGACTGGCGCGCGCTGCTGCCGCTGCGGCTGGGCATGCGCGCGGTGCAGGGGCTGGCGGAGGGCGATGCCGCGGCGATCCTGCTCGCGCGTGACCGGGGCGGGCCGTTCGCCTCGGTCGAGGCGCTGTGGCGCCGTTCGGGGGTGAAGCCCGCGGCGCTGGAGCGGCTGGCGCGGGCCGATGCCTTCCACGCGCTGGGGCTGGACCGGAGGCAGGCGCTGTGGGCGGTGAAGGCGCTGGGCGAAAAGCCGCTGCCGCTGCTCGCCGCCGCCGATGCGCGCGCCGGGCGGGTGGTGCCCGAAAGCGCTGAGCCCGCGGTCGCGCTGGCGCCGCTCACCGCCGGGCGCGAGGTGGTGGAGGATTATCGCGCGATCCAGCTATCGCTGCGCGATCATCCGCTGCGCTTCCTGCGCGAACGGCTCGCGGCGCGCGGCGTCCGCCGCTGCGGCGAGCTGAAAACGATGCGCGACGGCCAGCGGGTGGAGGTGGCCGGGCTGATCCTGGTCCGCCAGCGCCCCGGCAGCGCCAAGGGCGTGGTCTTCGTCACGCTGGAGGATGAGAGCGGCATCGCCAACGCCGTGCTGTGGCGCGACCGGTTCGAAACGCACCGCCGCACCGTGATGTCGGCGACGATGCTGGCGGTGCGCGGGCGGGTGCAGCGCGAAGGGCTGGTGATCCATGTCGTCGCCGATGCGGTGACCGATCTCACCGCGATGCTGCGCGAGGTAGGCGGGCTGGATCTGCCCGGCGCGGCGATGCCCGGCGACGGCGCCACCCATGGCGGCGAGATCGATCCGCGCGATCACATGCCCCCGCGCCGCAGCCTGAAGGCGCCCGGGCTGATTCCGGTGCGATCACGTGATTTCCATTGAGCGGGCGGGCGCGCCGCCCCGCTATCCCGCCGCCACCGTCTGTTCGATCGTGCCGAAGATTGTGTGGTGGCGATCGTCCTCCATCCAGATGCGCACGGTGTCGCCCGCCTTCAGGAACGGAGTCTCGGGCTTGCCGCGCAGGATCGTCTCGACGGTGCGCACCTCGGCCAGGCAGGAATAGCCCACGCCGCCCTCCGCGATCGGCTTGCCCGGGCCGCCGCCGGCATCGCGATTGGATACGGTGCCCGATCCGATGATCGTGCCGGCGCCCAGCTTCCGCGTCCTGGCCGCATGCGCGATCAGCGTGCCGAAATCGAATGTCATGTCCTCGCCCGCCTCGGCGCGGCCGAACGGCGCGCCGTTCAGGTCCACCATCAGCTTGCGGTGCAGCTTGCCGTCCTTCCACCAATCGCCCAGCGCTTCGGGCGTGACGAACACGGGGGAGAAGGCGCTGGCCGGTTTCGACTGGAAGAAGCCGAAGCCCTTGGCCAGCTCGGCCGGGATCAGGTTGCGCAGGCTGACGTCGTTGGTCAGCCCCACCAGCCGCACCGCCGCCAGCGCCTCCTCGCGGCTCGCGCCCAGCGGCACGTCGCCGGTGACGACGACTACCTCCGCCTCCAGGTCGCATCCCCAGGATTCGTCGGCCAGCGGGATGGGGTCGCGCGGGCCAAGGAAGCCGTCGCTGCCGCCCTGGTACATCAGCGGATCGTGCCAGAAGCTGTCGGGCAGCTCGGCGCTGCGCGCCTGCCGGACGAGCGCGACATGGTTCACATAGGCGGAGCCGTCCGCCCATTGGAACGCGCGGGGCAGCGGCGCGGCGGCCAGCCGCTCGTGGAAGCGCTCGCGCGGGATTGTCTCATGCTCCAGGTCGGTCGCCAGGTTGCGCAGGTCGCCTTCCACCCGGTCCCAGTCGTCGAGCGCGGCCTGCAGCGTCGGCGCGATCATCGCGGCGCTCGCGTACCAGGCGAGGTCGTTCGACACGACGGCGAGCTTCCCGTCTCGGCCGTGCTTCAGGCTGGCAAGTTTCATTTGATACTTTCTCCTCGCCTTTACCCTTAGCGCGTCGCGCGGCCTTGTCGAGCGCCCCCTTGACGTGCGGCGCCGCACGGGCCAATGCGCCGCCGCGCCCGGGCATGGCCCCGCGCACTGGAAAGCCCGGCCGCCGAGTCCTGTCGAAGGGCGGCCTGGGTCCGCCCCGGCAGGCGGAGACATGTATCCATGGCAAATGTCGCGGTGATCGGCGCCCAGTGGGGCGATGAGGGCAAGGGCAAGATCGTCGATTGGCTGGCGAGCCGGGCCGATGTGGTGGTGCGCTTCCAGGGTGGCCACAACGCGGGGCACACGCTGGTGGTGGGCGAGAATGTCTACAAGCTCTCGCTACTGCCCTCGGGCATCGTGCGCGGCACGCCCAGCGTGATCGGCAACGGCGTGGTGCTCGATCCCTGGGCGCTGAAGGCCGAGGTGGAGAAGCTGCGCGGCCAGGGCGTGGACGTGACCCCCGATACGCTGCAGATCGCCGACACCTGCCCGTTGATCCTGCCGCTGCACGGCGAGCTGGACGGTTTCCGCGAGGCGGCGAGCGGCGCGGGCAAGATCGGCACCACGCTGCGCGGCATCGGCCCCGCCTATGAAGACAAGGTGGGCCGCCGCGCGATCCGCGTGTGCGATCTTTCGCACCTCGACCAGATGGGGCCGCAGCTCGATCGGCTGCTGGCGCATCACGATGCGCTGCGCGCCGGCTTCGGCGTGCCGCCGATCGATCGCGCGGCTCTGGTGGAAAGGCTGAAGGAGATCGCGGACTTCGTGCTGCCCTTCGCCCGGCCCGTGTGGCGCGCGCTGAACGAGGCGCGCGAGCGCGGCCGCCGCATCCTGTTCGAAGGCGCGCAGGGCGTGCTGCTCGATATCGATCACGGCACCTATCCCTTCGTCACCTCGTCGAACACGGTGGCGGGCACGGCGGCTTCGGGATCGGGGCTGGGGCCGGGCGCGGTCGGCTTCGTGCTGGGGATCGCCAAGGCCTATACGACGCGCGTCGGATCCGGCCCCTTCCCGACCGAGCAGGAGAATGACGTCGGCGAACGGCTGGGCACGCGCGGGCGCGAGTTCGGCACGGTTACCGGGCGCAAACGGCGCTGCGGCTGGTTCGATGCGGTGCTGGTGCGCCAGACGGTGGCGGTATCGGGCATCACCGGCATCGCGCTGACCAAGCTCGACGTGCTCGACGGGTTCGACGAGGTGCGGATCTGCACCGGATACCGGCTGAACGGCCGCGAGCTGGACCATTTCCCCGCCAATATGTTCGATCAGGCGGCGGTCGAGCCGGTCTATGAGACGATGCCCGGCTGGCAGGAATCGACCGCGGGCGCGCGGAGCTGGGCCGACCTGCCGGCGCAGGCGATCAAATACATCCGCCGGGTGGAGGAGCTGATCCGCTGCCCCGTGGCGCTGGTTTCGACCAGCCCGGAGCGCGAGGACACGATCCTGGTCCGCGATCCCTTCGCGGATTGATCGCTAAACCGTTTCACCCCGGCCACCCGGTCGCTAAGCGTCGTTTTTGGGTGGCGACGAGGGGGGATTCGCGATGCGGCTTTGGGTGAAGTGGATTTGCGTGGTGGCGACGATGATGGCGGCGCCCGCCCTCGCAAAGGGATCGCCGCCTTACACCGGGCCAATCATCGACGTGCATGCCCATGTGGCACCCGCGGACGGCAATGGTCCGGCGCCCAACATGATCTGCCCGGGCGCCGCGGCCAACCTGCGCTATGACGGCACCCAGCCCTGGGGCGCAGTGTTCATGGGAATGTTGCAGCACCCGCGCTGCAAGACCCCGATCAAAGGGCCGGCGACCGACGCCGAAGTCCGCGACCAGACGATCGCGACACTGCGGCGTCGCAACGCCATCGCCGTCCTCAGCGGATCGCCGCAGGATGTCGCGGCGTGGATGAAGATGGCGCCGGGCCTGTTCCTTCCTGGCATCGACTTCGGCCTGCGCAGCAACACGGAAACGCCGGACGACATCGCCGCGATGCACGCCGCGGGCAGGCTTGCCGTGTTCGGCGAAGTGATGAACCAGTATCAGGGCGTACTGGCCGACGATGCGGCGTTCGAACCCTATTGGGCGATGGCGGAGGCGAACGACATTCCCGTTGGGTTGCACCTGGGTTTTGGCCCCCCGGGCGCGCCTGCGCTGATCCCGGCCTATCGCATCCAGAGCCCGCGACAGATCGAGCCCGTGCTGGCCCGCCACCCGAAGCTTCGCGTCTATCTGATGCATGCGGGCGCGCCCTTCATCGATGAATTGAAGGCGATGCTCTATGCGTATCCGCAGCTCTACGTGGATACCGCCGTCCTTCAGATGGCGATGACGCGAAAGGGCTATTACCGTTTCCTGGAGGATCTGATCGACGCGGGCTTCGAAGATCGGATCATGTTTGGGTCCGATCAGATGAACTGGCCCGGCCTCATCGACGAAGGGATCGACGCGATCAACAACGCCCCGTTCCTCTCGCTCGAGCAGAAGAAGGCCATCCTCTATGACAACGCAAAGCGCTTTCTGCGCTTGAAGTAGGGCTTTCGCCGCGACGGGGAGGGCACGGAGCCGGGTCAGGCGGCCGGGGACTCGTCCTCGGTGCCGTTCGCGATCCGCAGCATCGGCGCGGCCGTGGCCCTGTTTGCGTCGGCAGCCGTCGAGCCGCGGAGGACGACCAGACCGGCAAGAGTCTTGATTCGCATATTGGGTAAACACCGTGCGCCGCGCGTAACCAGGCCACCCATCGCATCATTCGACACCTGGTAGCCTGAGGCCCAGGTGGCCGCGCGCGTCTCAGCCGCACTGGGCGCGGTGGAGCAGCTTCTGGTCGGCGAGCACCAGCGCCACCATCGCCTCCACCACCGGGGCGCCGCGGATGCCGACGCAGGGATCGTGGCGGCCCCTGGTCATGATCTCGGCGGCGTCGCCCTCGCGGGTGATCGTTTCCACGGGCGTCAGGATCGAGCTGGTCGGCTTGAACGCAACGCGCAGCCGGATCGGCTGGCCGGTGGAAATGCCGCCCGCGATGCCCCCGGCATGGTTGGCCAGGAACCGCGGGCGCCCGTCGTTGCCGGGGCGCATCGCGTCGGCATTCTGCTCGCCGGGCAGCTCTGCCGCCGCGAAGCCGTCGCCGATCTCGACGCCCTTCACCGCGTTGATGCTCATGCACGCGGCGGCCAGTTCGCTGTCGAGCTTGGCGTAGAGCGGGGCGCCCCAGCCGGGCGGCACGCCTTCCGCCTCGCACGCGATCACGGCGCCCAGCGACGAGCCCGCCTTGCGCGCCGCGTCCACGATGCCCTCCCAGCGCGCGGCGGCGGCGGGATCGGGGCAGAAGAAGGGGTTGGCGTCGATCTGCGCCGCGTCGAAGTTCGCCGGATCGATCGAATCGCCGCCGATCGCCTCCACCCAGGCGCGGATGCGGACCTCGGGGATGGCCAGCCGTGCCACCGCGCCCGCCGCCACCCGCGCCGCCGTTTCGCGCGCCGAACTGCGCCCACCGCCGCGATAGTCGCGAAAGCCGTATTTGGCGTCATAGGCATAATCGGCGTGGCCGGGGCGATAGGCCTTGGCGACCTCCGAATAATCCTTCGAACGCTGGTCGACATTCTCGATCATCAGGCTGATCGGCGTGCCGGTGGTGCGGCCCTCGAACGTGCCCGAAAGGATGCGGACGCGATCGGGCTCCTGCCGCTGGGTGGTGAAGCGCGATGTGCCGGGGCGGCGCTTGTCGAGGAAGGGCTGGATATCCTCCTCGGTCAGCGCCAGTCCCGGCGGGCAGCCGTCCACGACCGCGCCCAGCGCAGGCCCATGGCTCTCGCCCCAGGTGGTGAAGCGGAAGACCCGCCCGAAGGTGTTGAAGCTCACGATACCCCGCCCAGCGCTGCAAACGCCGCGGCATGACGCGCCTCGCCGCGCACGCCGCACGGCATCGCCCCGTCCTGCAGCGGCAGCGCCATCAGATAGTCGCCGGCATAGGGCGAGGCAAATCCGCGCGCCAGCTCGGCCGAAAAGCCGAAGCGGCCGTAATAGGCCGGATCGCCCAGCACGAAGCAGAGCGTGGCGCCCGCATCGCGCAGATGGGCCAGCCCGGCCTGGATCAGTGCCTCCGCCACGCCCTGGCGCCGGTGCGCCGCGTCCACCGCGACGGGGGCGAGCGATACTGCCGCCATCGCCTTGCCGCCGATCTCCGCAGCCATGCGGCTGAACGCCACCATTCCGGCCAGCGCGCCGGTCTCCTCGTCGTCGGCAACCAGCGTGAGCACCATGTCGCCGTCGATGCAGAGCTGCTGCACCAGCCGTGCCTCGTCGTGCGCGGGGAAGGCGCGGCGCAGCAGCGCGTCGATCGCCGCCACGTCGCCGCCGGTCGCGGCGCGGATCGCGATGGTCATCGCCGGGGCGTCACGAAAGCGCGATGTCGGGCGCGTCCTCGGCCTTCATGCCGATCGCGTTGTAGCCGGCGTCGACATAGTGGATCTCGCCGGTGACGCCGCTCGCCAGGTCCGACAGCAGGTACAGCCCGGCGCCGCCCACATCCTCGATCGTCACGTTGCGCTTCAGCGGCGAATTGAGCTCGTTCCACTTCAGGATGTAGCGGAAATCGCCGATGCCGCTGGCCGCCAGCGTCTTGATCGGCCCGGCCGAGATGCAGTTCACGCGGATGTTGTCGCGGCCCAGATCGACGGCGAGATACTTCACGCTCGTCTCCAGCGCGGATTTGGCGACACCCATGACGTTATAATGGGGCACCACCTTCGCCGCGCCGTAATAGCTGAGCGTGAGCAGGCTGCCGCCGTTCGGCATCATCGCCTGCGCGCGCTTCGCCACCGCGGTGAAGCTGAACACCGAGATGTTCATCGTCATCAGGAAGTTTTCGAGGCTGGTGTCGTAATAGCGGCCGCGCAGCTCGTTCTTGTCGGAAAAGCCGATCGCGTGGACGACGAAGTCGATTGTTGGCCAGCGCTCCGCCAGCTTGGCGAAGGCGGTGTCGAGCGCCGCCATGTCGCCGACGTCGCAATCGATCAGGAAATCGCTGCCCAGCTCGGCCGCCAGCGGGCGCACGCGCCGCTCCAGCGCCTCGCCCTGATAGCTGAACGCCAGCTCGGCGCCCTGCTCGCGGAGCTGCTTCGCTATGCCCCACGCCAGCGATCGATCGTTTGCGAGCCCCATGATCAGCCCGCGCTTGCCCTGCATCAGTCCGGTCACGCCGCGTCTGCCTCCTTTTTGTCGCCCTCTAGCCCGTTCTCGGGGGATTCCGCCAGTGCGGCATTGAGTTCCGCGCCGATCACCACGCCCAGCCCGACGAAGAAGAAGAAGATCAGCGCGATCATCACCCCCGCCAGGCTGCCATAGGTAAGGTCATAGCTGCCCACCAGCCGCAGCGCGCTGGGCAGCAGCGCCGTTACCAGCATCCACCACAGCGTCACGAACGCCGCTCCGGGCCATTTGAGGCACCGGGCCTTGCGGTATTTGGCGGGGGTCAGCGAATAGAACAGGATGTACAGCGCGCCGAACAGCGCGAGCGGCGGCGCGATCCTGCCCAGCGCCAGCCATCCGTGCGCCTTCGCCGCTTCGGGCAGCATGCCGAGCAGGAACTGCTCGACCGTGGTGAGCACCACCTGGAAGCTGAACGCCATCATCGCCAGCATCACCGCGCCCACGATCATCCCGATCGCGCCCAGCCGGTATCGCCAGAAGGGGGTGTTCGACCGCACGCCATAGGCCTGGCGCAGGATGCCGCGGATCGTCTCGATGAAGCCCGCGGCGGTCCACAGCCCCACGATCGCGCCGAACCACAGAAGGTTGCCGGTGCGCGCCTGGAGCACGTCATAGACCGGCTGGCGCAGCACGGCGGCCACCTCCGGCGGCACGGTGCGCAGAAAGGCTTCCAGCGTGCGCAGCCCCTCGCCCGTGCGCCCCACCAGCCGGGTCAGCGCCGCGGCGACAATGAAGAAGGGGAACAAAGTGACCAGGCTGAGATAGGCGAGGTTGCCGGCATAGGTGAACCCGTCGGTATAGACGCCCACGGCCACGCGGCGGACGACGGTGAACACCCGTTCGCGCGGCGGCAGCGCGCCCAGCCGGCGCCGCGCCCGCCGGCCCGCGCCGCGGCGGCGCGCCTCGGGCGATTCGGGGGAGATGTCGCCGGCCGACATGCCCCCGCTACACGCCCATGCGCTCGCGCGGGTTCCCCTGCGTGCGGCCCGGCCATGCCTCCACAAAGGCGGCCAGATCGGCGTCCTCGGCGGGCAGGTCCACCATCAGCGTGACGAGCAGGTCGCCCCGGCCGCCGCCCTTGTGGTGGAAGCCGCGCCCTTTCAGCCGCATCACCTTGCCCGATGTCGCGCCGCGCGGGATGGTCATCATCACCGGCCCGTCGGGCGTGGGCACGCGCACCTGGCCGCCCAGCACCGCTTCCGCCAGCGTAACCGGCAGGTCCAGCCGCACGTCGTCGCCATCGCGGGTGAAGAAGCGGTGGGGCTGGATCTCCACGGTGACGATCGCGTCGCCCGCGCCGCCCGGCCCCTCCTCGCCCTTGCCCGCCAGCCGCATCTGCGTGCCCGTTTCCACGCCGGGGGGCAGCTTCAGGTCGATGGTCTTGCCGTCGCGCAGCGTCACGCGCTGGGGCGCCAGCGTGGCGGCATCGGTGAAGGACACGGCCAGGCGATAGGGCACGTTGGCCCCCTTGGCCGGAGGCCTGCGCCCGAACCCGCCGAAGCCGCTGGAAAAGCCCTCGCCGCCGCCGCCGCCGCCGCGCCGTGCGCCGCCGAACAATCCTTCGAAGATGTCGCTGAATCCGCCGGCCTCGCCGCCGAAATCGAACTGGCGGCCGCCGGGGTGGAATCCGCCCGGCCCGCCCGCGCCGGCCCCGCCGAAGCCGAAGGGCTGGGTCGGGTTGCCGTCGCCGTCGATCTCGCCGCGGTCGAATCGCGCGCGCTTGTCGGCGTCGGTAAGCAGGTCATAGGCCTGCGTCACCTTGGCGAACTGCTCCGCCTTCGCCGGATTGTCCTTGTTGCGATCCGGGTGCAGCTCCTTGGCGAGCTTGCGATAGGCCTTCTTGATATCGGCCTCGCCCGCGCCGCGAGGCACTCCGAGTGTTGCGTAAGGATCGGCCATTTCTTCCCCTATTCTCCGCGCGGTATTTCGGCGCGGGGGCGGCAAATCGCAAGGCCCCGGGCGTTCAGGCGGCCGCTTCCTCCAGCGGTTCGACGTCGACCGAAACGTCCATGTTCTGCGCGCCCGATCCCAGCACCACGCCGTCCACGGGAGCGATATCGGCATAGTCGCGGCCGATCGCGATCACCACATGATCGCTCGCCATCCAGATGCCGTTGGTGGGATCCAGCCCCACCCAGCCGCGTTCCGGCCCACACCACAGCAGCACCCAGGCATGGGTGGCGTCGGCGCCCACCAGCCGCGGCTGCCCCGGCGGCGGCAGTGTGCGCAGATAGCCGGAGGCATAGGCGGCGGGCAGCCCCGCGGCGCGCAGCCCGGTGATCATGATCTGCGCGAAATCCTGGCAGACGCCGCGCCGCTTCAGAAACGCCTCGCGCGGGGGCGTGTCGACCAGCGTGGCGGCGGGATCGAACGAGAACTCGCCCTGGATGCGCCGGGCCAGCGCGATTCCGGCCTCCAGCGCGCCGCGGCCCGGATCCAGATCGGCGGCACACCATTGGGCGATCTCGGCGTCGAGCGGGATCAGCGCGGAGGGGAAGAGATAGCTGGCCGGGCTGACGGCGGAGATATCGCGGCTGGCGCGCGCCAGCGCCGCGATTTCGCCCAGCGTCGGATCGCCGGGGGCGGGCACGGGCACCAGCCGGTCCACGCGCACACGCGCGCGGCTCTCGATCGTCAGCGTGCGCGCGGGCTTGTCCACCACCAGCCGCACGACATTGGCCAGCCCCGCCTCGGCGCGCGCGGGCGAGGTATGGCCGCCGGGCTCGATGCTCAGCGAATATTCCTCGACCGCCTGGCCCTCCCAGGCGATCGGCTTCAGCCGCAGGTTGCAGCGCGCGAACGCCACCGGCTGGGCATAGTCGAAACGGGTGACGTGGCGGATCGCGTAGAGCATGCGCGGCTCAGGCCAGAACCAGCCCGGCGGCGCGCAGCGGTTCGGCACCCTGCAGGAAATATCGCCGCGCCACGGCGTCCGAAAGCCGCCCCAGCCGCGCCTCGATGTCGAGCAGCGTCGCATCGCCCAGCTCGGCCGCGCGCGCGGTGGAGACGATCGCGGCCAGCAGCCGCGCCTCCTCCTGCTGCGGCTCGGCCAGCCCGTCGTCCGAAAGCACCGGCAGCCGCGCAAGATGATCGGCGATCGCCGCGACCTGATAGGCGATCGAACGCGGATTGCCCGGATCGAGCGTCACCAGATCGAGCACCGGCACGCGCGCGATCCCGGTCAGATAGCGCTGGCGATAGCTGATCTGGCTGTCCGCCAGATCGAGCAGCGTCGAAAGATCGTCCGCGGTCGCCTCCGCCCCGCCGAACGCGCGGATGAAGCGGATCGATGCCATCGCCCGCTCCACCCGGCGCCCCATGTCGTGGAAGCGCCAGGCGTCGGTGCGCGCCATATGCTCGGCGGAAAGGCCCGCCAGCGCCGAATAGCGCCGCTGCGCCGATCCCGCGCGATCGAGCAGGCTGCCCTTGCTGGGAAAGGGCGCGTCGAGCAGGCGGATCATGTCGGCCGACAGGCGCTCGCGCGAGATTTCGCCGATCAGCCGGGCCTGATCGTTGATCGCGCGGATCGAATACCAGCCGTCCTCGTCCTCCAGCGCGGTGCGGGCGAGCTGGGTCAGTTCGGCGCGCTTATGGGCGCGCGGGGCGGGCGCGGCGCCGGCTGCGACCACCAGATTGGCGAGCCGCCCCACCGTATCCTCGGCCAGCGCGGCGCCGGTATCGGCGCTGATCGAATTGCCCAGCAGCACGCGCACCACGCCCAGCAGCGCCTCGCCCCGCTCCAGATAGCGGCCCAGCCAGAACAGATTGTCGGCGACGCGGCTGGGCAGCGTTCCCGGGTTGCGGCGGAGCTGGGTGGTGTCATCCGACGCCAGCAGCGTCACCGGCGCCACCGGCTCCGGCCCGTGGATGCACACGTCGGCGGACCAGGTGCCCCCGCCCATCACGGCGGCGCGCGCGTCGGGATGCTCGCCGATCCGGGCGAAGCCGCCGGGCAGCACCGTCCATTCGCCGTCGGCGGCGCGCGCGGCGAACACGCGCAGGATGAACGGACGCGCCGTCAGCCCCTCGTCCGCGGCGACGGGCATGGTGGAAAGCCGCACCACCTCCTGCCCCACATAGTCCTGCGGCCGCCGTTCCATGTCCGCCAGCAGCGCCGCGCGCGCATCGCCGGTAACGGTGGCGCCCAGCGCTGCGCCCTGCGGCAGCCCCAACGGCGCGGCGCCGAAGGCGGGGGCGATCACCATCGAATCGAGGTTGGCGGCGACATGCGCGCGCTCGGCATCCTGGCCGCACCACCAGGTGGCGATGTTGGGCAGCTTCAGCGGCTCGCCCAGCAGCACCTCCGCCAGCCGCGGGAAGAAGGCGGCGAAGGCGGGCGCCTCCGGCAGCGCGGAACCCGGCGCGTTGGCGACGACGACATTGCCCTCCGCCATCGCGTCGACGATCCCCGCCACGCCGATCGCCGAATGCGAATCGAGCGCCAGCGGATCGAGCAGCCGCGGGTCGATCCGCCGCCAGATCGCGTCGACGCGCTTCAGCCCCGCGATGGTGCGGACGTAGAGCCGGTCGTCGAGCACGGCCAGGTCCGCGCCCTCCACCAGCAGGAAGCCCAGATAGCGCGCCAGATGCGCCTGCTCGGCATAGCTGGGGTTGAGCCGTCCGGGGGTGAGCAGCGCGATACGCGGCTCGGCGCGGCGGCACAGCGAGGCGAGCCCGTCGCGGAAGGCGGCGAAAAAGGGCGCATGGCGCTCGATATTCAACCGCCCCTGCAGCCCGCCCAGCATCCGCGCCATCGCCAGCCGGTTTTCCAGCGCATAGCCCGCGCCCGCCGGGGCATGGAGATGATCGGCCAGCACGCGCCATTCGCCGTTCGGCCCGCGGCAAAGATCGGCGGCGACGAACTCCAGATGGCGCCCGCCCGGCGGCGTCAGGCCCGACAGGGGGCGCAGGAAGAAGGGGCTGCCGGTCACCAGCGCGGCGGGGACATGGCCCTCATGGACCAGCCGCGCCTCGCCATAGAGGTCGGTGAGCAGCGTCTCCATCAGCCGTGCCCGCTGGGCCATCCCGGCGGCGATGCCGTCCCATTCGGCCTGGGCGATCATCAGCGGAATGGGGGACAGCGGCCAGCGGCGCTCCTCGCCCTCGCCGGCGATGCGGAAGCCGGTGCCGATGTCCTCCGCGTGGCGCTGGGCGCGCTCGCGGGCGAGATCGAGGCCGTCGCCCGAAAGCCCCGCCAGCTCCTCGAACACGGCGGTCCAGGCGGTGTCGCCGGGCGTGCGATCGGCCAGCACGTCGCTGGTTCGTCCGGGCGCGCAATAATCCGCGATCCACCGGCTGGCGATCGTGCCCGCATCGAACAATCCGGTCGCGGCGCGGCTTGCCACTGGCGTTTTCCTGTACCCCCGTTTCCGGGCGTGATGGGGCAATCCATGCTGCAAGGCAACAAGGATCGGCGCTTGATCGCAAGCGGTACCGGCCGGCTCAGGCGCCGGGGAGCGGCTGGCCGCCTTCGGCCCAGTCCGCCAGCGCCCGGCTGCCCGCGCGTTCCAGCAGCAGGGCCGTGTCGCGCACGGTGAATGCGTGGGCCGAATCCAGGCCGCGCAGTTCGTCCCACGTCACGGGTGCGGCCACCGGCGCGCCTTCGCGGGCACGCGCGGAATAGGGGAGTATCGCGGTGCTGCCGCGCTGGTTGCGCAGATAGTCGATGAAGATGCGTCCCTTGCGGCTGGCCTTCCTCGGGCTGGCGGTGAAGCGTTCGGGCCGCGCCCCGGCAAGCGCGCGGGAGAAGCGTTCGGCAAAGGCCCTGACCTCCGGCCACGCCGCATCCGGCCGCAGCGGCACCACCACATGCACGCCCTTGCCGCCCGTCAGCATCGGCCAGCTCGCAAGGCCGGTCGTTGCCAGTTCGCCGCGAACCTCCTCGGCCGCCTGCCTTGCCGCACCGAAGCCCAGCCCCTCATCGGGGTCCAGGTCGAACACCATCCGGTCCGGCTTCTCGATATCGCGCGCGAGGCTGCCCCAGCCGTGGAACTCGATCGTCCCCATCTGCACGCACGCCAGGACGCCCTCGGCGGTGTCGACATAGAGATAGGGCGCCACCGTCCCGTCCTTCTCGCGCACCGCGACATGGTGGACGTGCGGGCCGAATCCCCCGGTGTCGTGCTTCTGGAAGAAGCATTTCCGCGCCCGCCCCTGCGGGCAGCGCACCAGGCTGACCGGACGGTTCGCGAGCCAGCGCAGCAGCGCGGGGGCGAGCGCATGATAATAGTCCGCCAGCTCGCCCTTGGTGATCCCCGCCTCGGGATAGATCACGCGATCGCGGTGGCTGATCGCCACGCCGCCGGCGGGCGCCTGGGGAACGGGCATCGCTTCCTCCGCAAGGATATCCCGATCCTGCTCTCGCGCGCGCCGGCAGGGAAGGGCGCTTCGATGCGGCCGGGGGCGGGCCGATTCAAAGCATGAGCGGGGGAGACGTTCCCGCGCGTATCGGCTAATGGGCCGCGCATGTCCGACGATCCCTTTGCCCTGTTCGACGCCTGGTATGCCGAGGCGCGCGCTTCCGAGCCGAATGATTCCAACGCGATGGCGCTGGCGACCGTGGGCGCCGATGGCCAGCCTTCGGTGCGGATGGTGCTGCTGAAGGGACATGGGCCGGACGGCTTCGTCTTCTACACCAACCGTGAGAGCCGCAAGGCGGGGCAGCTTGCCGAATGCCCGCGCGTGGCGCTGCTGTTCCACTGGAAATCGCTGCGGCGGCAGATCCGCATCGAGGGGCCGGTGAGCCTGGCCAGCGATGCCGAATCGGACGCCTATTTCGCGTCGCGCGCGCGCGATTCGCAGCTTGGCGCCTGGGCTTCGGACCAGTCGCGCCCGCTCGACAGCCGCGAGACGTTCGAGGCGCGCTATCAGGAGGTCCGCGCGCGCTTCGAGGGCGGGCCGGTGCCGCGCCCGCCGCATTGGGGCGGATATCGCGTCACGCCCGAACGGATCGAATTCTGGCTGGATCGCGAATTCCGCCTGCATGAACGCCGCCAGTTCCTCCGCGCGCCCGGCGGCGGCTGGACGGAAGGCATGCTCTACCCGTGAGCGCACCGATCGCCCGCCGCGCGGCGATGGCCAGCGTCGCCGCGGCGTCGCTGCTGGGCGCGCTCAAGGCCTGGGCGGCGGTCGAGACCGGATCGGTGGCCGTGCTGGCCAGCCTGGCCGACAGCCTGCTCGATCTCGTCGCCTCGCTGGTGACGCTGGGCGGGGTCCATTGGGCGATGCAGCCGGCCGATGACGAGCACCGATTCGGCCATGGCAAGGCGGAGGCGCTGGCCGCGCTGTTCCAGGTCGCGGTGATCGCGATCTCGGCCACGGCGATCCTGGTCCGCGCGGTCCAGCGGCTGATGGAGGCGTCGCCCAGCCACGATCCCGAATATGGCATCGGCGTCTCGCTGGCGGCGATCCTCGTCACGCTGGCGCTGACCGCCTATCAGCGGCGCGCGATCCGGGCGACCGGATCGATCGCGATCGCCACCGATCGCATCCACTACAGCTCCGATCTGGCGCTCAATGCGTCGGTGATCCTGGCGCTGGTCCTCGACAACTACCTTGGCCTGCGCGGCGCCGATCCGCTGTTCGGCATCGTCATCGCGCTGTGGCTGATGCGCGGCGCCTGGCGCGCGTCGGAAACGGCGATCGACCAGCTCATGGACCGCGAATGGCCCGAGGAGCGCCGCCGCCGTCTGGTGGAGGTCGCCGCGCGCCATCCGGCCGCGCGCGGGCTGCACGATCTGCGCACGCGCACCAGCGGCAGCCACGATTTCGCGCAGTTCCACATCTGGATGGACCCCGCGATGACGGTCGCCGCCGCGCACGAGGAGGTTGAGGCGATCGAGGCGGACCTGCGTGCGGCGTTCCCCGGCGCCGAATTCCTGATCCACATCGATCCGGAGGGGCATGTCGACGATCCCGGCAATCCGCTCGTCGAATCCGACCTCATCCGCGACCTCCCCGCCAGTGCCGACAAGGACAGCCAGGCATGAAGCTTCCCTTTGCCCAGATCGACGCCTTCGCCAGCCGCCCCTTCACCGGCAATCAGGCGGCGGTAATGCCGCTGGAGGCATGGCTCGACGACGCGGTGCTTCAGGCGATCGCGGGGGAGAATAACGTCGCGGAGACGGCGTTCCTGGTGCGCGACGAAAGCGGCGAGGCCGATTGGGAGCTGCGCTGGTTCACGCCCATGGTGGAGGTGGCGCTGTGCGGCCACGCCACGCTGGCGAGCGGCCATTATCTGCTGGAGGCGGACCCGAGCAGCGACCTTGTCCGCTTCCGCACCCGCCGCGCGGGAATCCTGGAGGTGGCGCGCCATGGCGAGGGCTATCTGCTCGCGCTGCCCGCCTATGCCCCCGCGCCGCTGCCGCTGCCCGATGCGCTCGCCGCGCTGGGGCTGGACGGCGCGGTGGAGACGCTGCGCCATCCCGGCGGCTATCAGCTCATCGTGCTCGAAAGCGCCGCGCGGGTGCTGGCGCTGCGTCCCGATTTCCGCGCGCTGGCCGCGATGGGGGATACGCTCAACATCGTCACCGCGCCCGGCACCGACACCGATGTGATCAGCCGCGTCTTCGCCCCGGCGGCGGGGATCGACGAGGATCCGGTCACCGGATCGGCGCATTCGGTGCTGACGCCCTATTGGGCCAGGCGGCTGGGGCGGAACCATTTTTCGGCCTATCAGGCAAGCGCGCGGGGCGGGCATCTGGCCTGCGAGCTGGTCCCGGCCGAAGGCGGGGCGGAGGACGATCGCGTGATCCTGGGCGGCCGGTGCGTGACCGTGATCGAGGGCGAATTCCGGATCTGAGCCGGGCCTGTGTTGCTTGTTTCGGCAAAGCTGTAGCGGCTGGCGCCGCTTCAGGCTCCCTGGGCCGTCACCGGCTCCGCGCGCTCGGTCTCGGCGATCCAGCCGCCGCCCAGCACGCGATCGCCGGCGTAGAGCACCGCCGCCTGCCCCGGGGCCACGCCATATTCGGGGCTGTCGAACACCACCCGGCCGTGCTCCAGCCGCGCGGCGACCGGCTTGGCCAGGCTGCGCACCTTGGCGGTCACCGGGCCTTCGTGCCCCTCGCCGATCCAGTTCAGCCCCTCGATCCGCGCGGCGCGCACCGCCAGCGCGCGCTTCGGCCCCACCACCAGCCGGCGGGTCTCCGGCTCCAGCCGCAGCACATAGAGCGGTTCGGGGCTGCCGCCGATCTCGATCCCGCGGCGCTGGCCCACGGTGAAGTGGATCAGCCCGCGATGCTCGCCCAGCTTGCGCCCGGCCTCGTCGACGATGTCGCCGCCGGCCTCGGCCTCGGGCCGCAGCTTCTTGACGAGGCGCGCATAGTCGCCGTCCGGCACGAAGCAGATGTCCTGGCTGTCGGGCTTGCCGGCCACGCCCAGCCCCAGCTCGGCGGCCAGCGCCCGCACCTGGGGCTTGGGCATGCCGCCCAGCGGGAAGCGGAGGAAATCGAGCTGCGCGCGCGTGGTGGCGAACAGGAAATAGCTCTGGTCGCGCGCGGGATCGGCGGCGCGGTGCAGCTCGGCGCCGTGCGGCCCCGCCACCCGGCGCACATAATGGCCGGTCGCCAGGCAATCGGCGCCCAGATCGCGCGCCAGCCCAAGCAGATCGGTGAATTTCGGCCCCATGTTGCACTTCACACAGGGTATCGGCGTGCGCCCCGCCAGATATTCGTCGGCGAAATCGTCGATCACCTTCTCGCGAAAGCTCGATTCGTGATCGAATACATAATGCGCGATGCCCAGCCGGTCGCACACCGCGCGCGCGTCGCGGATGTCGCGGCCGGCGCAGCAGCTTCCCGCGCGGCCCACCGCCTCGCCATGATCATAGAGCTGGAGCGTGACCCCGATCGTCTCCGCCCCGGTGCGCGCGGCCAGCGCGGCCACCACCGAACTGTCGACGCCGCCGGACATGGCGACCACGATCCGCCGGGCCTCGGGCGGGCCGGAAAGCTGGAAATCACCGGGGGTCATCGCCGCCCACATAGGCGCAGCCGCGCCGCAGTTCCATGGCCTGCGTCCTGTTCCGGAACACTCTGGTTGCGAAACGATAACTCTGGTTAAGCTGCGGTTCCCACGGCCTTTACTGGCCCTTCAGCACTCTTCGCTAAAAACGGCATCGTCGGAGTTTTTGTCACGGATGCCGTTGAGTGGACCTGAGCTTTGCAAGACTGGAGCGCGACGTCGCCATCACCGCCATGCCCACGGAGCTGGCGGTGCTGCTGGTCGGCGTCGCGGCGCGCCAGGCGGCGAGCCCCACGGCGCGGGTGCAGGCCCGGCTGATGATCTCCACGCCGGCCGAAGCGCTGCTGGCGCCGCTCCATGGCGCCTTCCACCGCGCGACGGCGCTGGCCCTGGCGCGATGGAGGCGGGAGTGAAGCCGGCGTTTACCCTGCCGTTTTAGCCGATGTTCAAGCCGCGCGAATATTGTCCGTTTGTATTGAGAGAGGGGGCCCCCCGCCCCGATCCGAGGTTGAGTAGATGATCGAGAACCAGAAGATCCGTCCCGCAAAGGTTATCGGCCCGCTCGGCGAGCCGCTGACGCTCGACTCGCTGCCGCCGCCCGACACCACCCGCTGGGTGGTGCGCCGCAAGGCCGAGGTGGTGGCCGCCGTCAACGGCGGGCTGCTGACGATCGACGAGGTGTGCGACCGCTATGGCCTCACCGTCGAGGAGTTCGCCGGGTGGCAGCGCGCGATCGACCGTTCCGGCATGGCCGGGCTGCGCGTGACCCGCATCCAGCACTATCGCTCGCTGTACGAGCGCCAGCAGAAATACTGACGATCCCGGCGCCGCGCGTGCCCGCCGTGGCCGCGGGCGGCGGCGCCACCTCCCCGCATCTTCGGAACAAAGCGCCGCCGCCGCGCGTCTGAACCATCATGCCGCCCGCCAAAGCGCGGGCGAAACGGATGGAGGATCGCATGGATCTGGTGGCTCTTATCGTGTGGCTGGTGGTCGGCGGCGTGGTCGGCTGGCTGGCCAGCCTGGTGATGCGCACCGATGCGCAGCAGGGCATTCTTCTCAACATCGTCGTCGGCATCATCGGCGCGTTCATCGGCGGCTGGCTGTTCGGCCGTGCGGACATCAGCGACGGCGTGATCTCGGTGCCCTCGTTCCTGATCTCGCTGCTGGGCGCGATCATCCTGCTGGCGGTGGTGAACCTGGTCCGCCGCGGCGCGCTGCGATAAAGCGCGGCGGCGTCGCGCAAGCAAAAGGGGCGGCCCCGCGGGACCGCCCCTTTCTGATTCCGGCGGCGTGCGGCGCGTCAGCGTCGCTTGGCCATCACCACGCGGTAAAGCCCCAGCAGCACCACCGCGCCGATGGTCGAGGCGACGATGGTCTTGAACCAGCTCGGCTCCGCGATCCATTCCGCCAGGCCGATCAGCGGGATCACCACATAGGCCAGATAGGCGCCGGCGATGCCCAGGAGGATGGTGACGATCAGGCCGCCGGGATCCTTGCCGGGCATGATCAGCTTGCCAAGCGCGCCGGCGACCACACCGACGACCAGCCACCCCAAGATATTGTCCGGTAGCATCGACTTCCTCCTCTATCGGCCCGTCCCCGCAGGCCCGGGCCAAGGGTCGCGCCATGCGCCGGGCAATGCAACCCGAATCTTCGGCGGTCCGCCCATGCCGCGCTTGCGAAGCGGCCCGAAAAAGGGCATCTCCTTGGGCCGGTGGCGCGCAAAACGCACCGCTTGCCGGCGGTGATCTATTCATATAACACAGTGATGTGAGGCAACGGCTTTATGCCGGGCCGCGCAGTCGCACGATGAACGAAGAGGCGGGAATGTTCGGAGGAAGGGATCGGCTGGCTATCGAAGGGGATGTTCCGCGCCGCCGGCGTTGGCCCCTGATCATCGGCGCCCTCGTCGTGGTGGCGGCGCTGGCGATCGCCTTCGTGATGATGGGCGGCGGATCGGCCCCGGCCGAACAGAAGGGCAAGGCCGCGGCCAAGGGCGGCAACAACGGCCAGATTCCGACTGTCACCGTTGCCGTGCCCGGCCGTTCGCAGATCGGCAACGAGATTTCGGGCACCGGCAGCCTGGCGGCGCGGCGCGAGATGCCGGTCGGCGTGCCCGGCGAGGGCGGCATGGTGGTGCGCGTGCTGGTGGAGCCGGGCCAGTGGGTCGGCGCCGGCCAGGTGCTCGCCCTGATCGACCGTTCGGTGCAGACGCAGACCGCGGCCTCGCTGGAGGCGCAGGTGCGCGTCGCGCGGGCGGACGCCTCGCTCGCCCAGTCCGAGCTGGATCGCGCCAAGGCGCTGGTCGACCGCGGCTTCATCTCCAAGGCCGATCTGGAGCGCAAGACGGCGACCCGCGATCAGGCGCTGGCGCGCGTTCGCGTGGCCGAGGCGCAGCTCGCCGAGACGCGCGCGCGCAACCGCCGGCTCGATATCCGCGCGCCCGAGGCCGGGCTGGTGCTCACCCGCGGCGTGGAGCCGGGCCAGATCGTCAGCTCGGGCAGCGGCGTGCTGTTCCGCATGGCGAAGGGCGGCGAGATGGAGATGCGCGTCCAGTTGAGCGAGGCGGATCTGCAGCGCGTGCGCGTCGGCGCCAGCGTCCAGGTCCAGCCGGTCGGCTCCGACGCGGTGTTCACCGGCCAGGTGTGGCAGGTGTCGCCGGTGATCGACCAGCAGACGCGCCAGGGCGTCGCCCGCGTGGCGCTCGCCTATGATCCGGCGCTGCGCCCGGGCGGCTTCGCCTCGGCGCGGATCGTGGCCGGGGTGACCGAGGCGCCGCTGCTCCCGCAATCGGCGGTGCAGAGCGACGAGCGCGGCAACTTCGTCTATATCATCAACGCGAAGGACGAGGCCGAGCGCCGCCCGATCACCACCGGCGAGGTTTCGGACGCCGGCGTGGCGATCGTCAGCGGTCTTTCGGGCAACGAGCGAGTCGTGGTCACTGCGGGTGCCTTCCTGAATCCGGGGCAGAAGGTGATCCCGCAGCTACAGAAGAAGGCGCAATGAGATGAGCTTCCGCAACATCTCGGCATGGGCGATCCGCAACCCGGTTCCGCCGATCGTGCTGTTCCTGTTCCTGACGATCGCGGGGCTGCTCAGCTTCTCGCGGATGGACGTGAACAACAACCCGGATATCGACTTCCCGGTCGTCTGGGTCGCGATCTCCCAGCCGGGTGCTGCGCCCAGCGAGCTCGAAACCCAGATCACGCAGAAGGTCGAATCGGCCGTCCGCAGCCTCCAGGGCATCGACGAGATCAACTCGACGGTGACCGAGGGATCGAGCCAGACGGTCGTCCAGCTTGCGATCGGCACGCCGATCGATCGCGCGGTGGAGGACGTGCGCAGCGCGATCCAGCAGATCCGCTCCAACCTGCCCGACGGCATCCTGGAGCCGCAGATCGGCCGCGTCGATTCGGCCAGCCAGGACGACATCGCCAGCTTCACCGCGATCGCCACCGACATGACGGTGGAGGAGCTGAGCTGGTACATCGACAACACCGTCGCCAAGGATCTGCTGTCGATCTCCGGCATGGCAGCGGTGAGCCGCAACGGCGGCGTCAACCGCGAGATTCGCGTCCAGCTCGATCCCGCCAAGATCCAGTCCTATGGCCTCACCGCCAGCCAGGTGAACCAGCAGCTCCGCCAGGTGAACCTGAACGCGGCGGGCGGCCGTGCCGAGATTTCGGGCTTCGAACAGTCGGTGCGCGTGCTGGGCAACGCCAAGAACGCCTATGAGCTGGGCCAGACCCAGATCGCGCTGGGCGGCGGGCGCACGGTGCGGCTCGCGGATATCGCCACGGTGCGCGATTCCTATGCGGAGCTGCGCAGCGCCGCGCGCTTCAACGGCCATGCCGTGATCTCGTTCGACATCCAGCGCGCCAAGGGCGCGTCGGACGTCGCGATCTTCCACGAGGCAGAGGCCAAGCTGCAGAAGCTGCAGGAGAACAACCCCAAGGTCCGCTTCGAACTGCTGTCCAACTGGAGCAAATACGCCGAGGAGCAGTATCACAGCGCGATGGAGGCGATGATCGAGGGCGCGCTGCTCGCGGTCGTCGTGGTGCTGCTGTTCCTGCGCGACTGGCGCGCGACCTTCATTTCCGCGCTGGCGATCCCGCTCTCCGCGATCCCGGCGTTCTGGTTCATGGACCTGCTGGGCTTCACGCTGAACCAGATGACGCTGCTGGCGCTCAGCCTGGTGGCGGGCGTGCTGGTGGACGATGCGATCGTGGAGATCGAGAACATCGTCCGGCATATGCGAATGGGCAAATCGGCCTATCAGGCCGCGATCGACGCGGCGGACGAGATCGGCGTGGCCGTGCTCGCCACCACCATGTCGATCGTCGCGGTGTTCCTGCCGGTGGGCCTGATGCCGGGCGTTTCGGGCCAGTTCTTCAAGAACTTCGGCCTCACGGTCGTGGCGTCGGTGCTGATGAGCCTTGCCGTCGCGCGTCTGATCACGCCGATGATCGCGGCCTATTTCCTGAAGGCTAAGGGGCACGCCAGCCATGGCGAGGGCCGGCTGATGGACGGCTATATGGCGGTGCTGCGCTGGACGCTGAAGCATCGCTGGGTCGCGGTGGTGACCAGCATATTGGCCTTCGCGCTCACCGTGCTGCTGTTCATGTCGATCCCGATGACCTTCCAGCCGACGCAGGACGAGGACCAGGTCACCGCCACGATCGAGATGGTGCCCGGCACCACGCTGGAGCAGACCAACCGCGTCGTGGCGCAGGTGGCGGAGCGGCTGCGCAAGGAGCCCGACGTCGAGAATATCTATGAGCGCGCGTTCGTCGGCAACGGGCGCGTCACCGTGATGCTCAAGGACGATCGCAAGGAGACCAGCGATCAGTTCACCCGGCGCATCACGCCCGATCTGCTGAAGATTCCCGATGCCCGCGTCGGCTTCCGCGCCCAGGGCGGCTGGGGCTCCAGCGGCCGCGCGTTGACGATCACGCTGGGCGGCGAGGATCCCGCGCTGCTGACGCAGACCGCGCTGACGCTGGTGGACCAGATGTCGGGGCTGAAATCGCTGGTCGCGCCGCGCATCTCCGGCGATCTCAACCGGCCGGAGATCGTGATCCGGCCGCGGCTCGACCTGGCGGCCAATCTGGGCGTCACCACGGCCGCGCTCAGCAGTGCGATCCGCATCGCGACGCTGGGCGACATCGACCAGAACAGCGCGAAATTCTCGCTCTCCGATCGCCAGATCCCGATCCGGGTGGCGTTGCAGGAGGATGCGCGCGCGCGCCTCTCGACGATCCAGAACCTGCCGGTGCAGACCCAGGCGGGCGGCTCCGTCCCGCTCAGCGTGGTGGCGGACATCGGTTTCGGCACCGGCCCGACCAAGATCGAGCGGCTGAACCTTCAGCGCCGCATCGTGGTGGGCGCCGATCTGGCCGCCGATCCCAAGACGGGCAAGGCGGTCGTCTCCGGCGAGGCGATGAAGCAGATCCACGATCTGCCGGTGATGAAGAACCTGCCGGTGGGCGTCGGCGAGCTGACCGTCGGGCAGGCCAAGTGGCAGGCGGAGATGTTGAACAACTTCTTCATCGCGCTGGGCACGGGCATCTTCCTGGTCTTCGCGGTGCTGGTGCTGCTCTACCGTCGCTTCATGGCGCCGCTGGTCAACATGGGATCGCTGCTGCTGGCGCCGCTGGGCGGCCTGATCGCGCTGCTGATCGCGGGCTTCCCGCTGTCGCTGCCGGTGTTCATCGGCATCCTGATGCTGTTCGGCATCGTCGCGAAGAACTCGATCCTGCTGATCGACTTCGCGCTGGAGGAGATGAACAAGGGCGTCGAGAAGTTCACCGCGCTGGTCGATGCGGGGCACAAGCGCGCCCAGCCGATCGTGATGACCACGGTGGCGATGGTGGCGGGCATGGTGCCGACCGCCTTCTCGATGTCGGGCGATGCCTCGTGGCGGGCGCCGATGGGGCTCACCGTGATCGGCGGCCTGATCCTGTCGACGATGCTCACGCTGGTGCTGGTGCCCGCGATCTTCAGCCTGGCCATCGGGGTCGAGAACCGGCTGGGGCCGTGGCTGCGGCACCGCCTGCTCACCTATCGGCCCGAACATGCCGACGAAGGGCTGACGATCGAGCATCACGGCGGCGGATCGATCGGTTATCGCAAGGGCGAGGACGGGCCGCACCCGGCAGAGTGATGCGTTTTCGCTTCCCCTCCCGCTTGCGGGCGGGGCCGGGGGCGGGCATCCCTGCCGGGTGCAGCGTCCGCCCCTCCTTCCCACGCCCGAACCCCGCGACGGCGGGAGCAGAGCGCGGCGAGCGGCGTTGATCAGGCGATGACGATCCCGCCCCTTTCGCTGCGCAGCGGCTCCGGCCTGGCGGTGCCGCCCGGGCTCCGGCGGATGCGCTGGATCGCCACTGGGTTGCTGGTGGCGATGGCGGGCATCTTCGCGGCGGCACGCGCGCTGGAGCATCGCCACCCCGCGATCGGCTTCGTCCGCGCCTTTGCCGAGGCGGCGATGGTCGGCGGGCTGGCGGACTGGTTCGCCGTCACCGCGCTGTTCCGCCACCCGCTGGGGCTGCCGATCCCGCACACCGCGATCATTCCCCGCAACAAGGATCGCATCGGCGATACGCTCGCCAGCTTCCTGCGCGAGAATTTCCTTACGGCGCGCGTCGTCGCGCGGCGGATGCGCGGGCTGGATCTGGCCGGTGCGGCCGGGCGCTGGCTGATGCGCTCCGGCGCGGGCGGGGAGGATGCCGGCGCGCGCGGCGGACGGCTGGGCGCGGGCGCATCGCGGCTGGCCGCCGATCTGCTGGAGGCGCTCGACCAGGAGCGGCTGGGAGGGATGGTGAAGGGCGCGGTCGCCACGCGGCTGCACGGGGTGGAGATCGCGCCGCTGCTCGGCCGCGCGCTCGACGCCGCCATCGCCAGCGACCGGCATGTGCCGATGCTCGACGGCATGATCCGCTGGACGTCGCGCATGCTGCTCCACAACGAACATCTGATCCGCGACATGGTGCATGCCCGCGCCGGCGGGCTGATGCGCTGGACCGGGCTGGACGAGACGCTGGCGAACAAGATCATCGGCGGGCTGCACAAGCTGGTCGACGAGATGGCCTATGACCCGGATCACCCGATCCGCCGCAAGGCCGAGGAGGGGCTGGAGCGCTTCGCCCGTGACCTCCAGGAAAAGCCCGAGCTGCGCGAGCGGGTGGAGGCGTTCAAGGCCGAGATGCTGGAGAACCAGGCCTTCCAGGACTGGGTCGAGGGGCTGTGGGAAACCAGCCGGGCCGCGCTGCTGCGCGCCGCGCGCGATCCCGAACGGGTGATGGCCGGCCGGCTGGGCGACGCGCTGGCGCAGTTCGGCGAGACGCTGCAGCACGACCGGCGGCTGGCCGACACGATCAACCGCTTCGCGCGCCGCACCGCGGTGGGCGCGGCGGCGGATTATGGCGACGGCATCGTCCGGCTGGTGTCGGATACGGTGCGCGGCTGGGATGCACGCACCGTCACGACGCGGCTGGAGAATGCGGTGGGCCGCGATCTGCAATATATCCGCATCAACGGCACGCTGGTCGGCGGGCTCGTCGGCGTGACGATCCACGCCGTGGTGACGCTGTTCTGAGGGCGAGCCCGGAACCGGCGGACCTTCAGCGCCAGTCCAGCTCCGGCCAGCCCTGCGCCTTGGCCAGCGCCTTCAGCGGGCCATGCGCGTTGACCGCGAAGCCCTCGTCCGCCCAGGAAAGCAGCGGCGCATCGGACACATGGTCCGAATAGGCGCGGATATGCGCATCGCCGCGCGCGATGCCTTGTTGCGTCATCCAGCCCTGCACCATGCGCAGCTTGGCCGGGCCATAGCAGTTCTCGCCCTCGATCGCCGGCAGCACATGGCCGTTGCCCGCGCGCTGCGCCCGGGTGGCGATGACGTCGTCGAAGCCCAGCCGCCGTCCGATCTCGGCGGCGTAGAAGGCGTGCGACGCGGTCGCCAGCACCAGCCGGTATCCGGCCGCCCGGTCCTCCGCCATCCGCGCGCGGGCGCCGTCCAGCACATGATCGGCGATCACCGCGTCGGCGAAGCTTTCCGCGATGCCGTCCATCTCCGCCGGGGCCACCGCGCCGCCCAGCATGATCCGCTGGGTCACCTGTTTCAGCCCCGCCCGGCCGGTGAGGCCCAGCGCATAGCCGATCGTGGCCGCGCCCGCCGCGGGGAGCAGCGCCAGCCGCCAGGGTGCCCGGCGGCGCGCGGCATGGACCAGGAAGCGGGTCCAGGTCGGCAGGCGCGTGACGGTCTTGTCCATATCGTAAAAGGCGAGGTGCTGCATTGGGACATCTAGGGCTGCTTGCCGTTCCGGTGCAAATCGCGGAAAAGCGCTGGCGATGAGCGCCTTTGCCGACTTCGCGAGGGATGACAGCGGCGGCGGCACCCTCCGCTTTACCGGCGATCTGTCGCTGGCCCGGCTCGGCGACCTGCCGGACCGGCTGGAGGCGCTTTCCGGCGATGTCGCGCGGATCGATCTGAGCGCGGTGGACCGGATGGATACGGTCGGCGCCTGGCTGGTACACCGGCTCGCGCTGCGCCACGGCGCGGAGGTGGAGGGGCTGGGCGCCGATTCGCGCCACCTGTTCGATCAGGTCGCCAGCGCGGCCGATCGCCCGGCCGCGCCCCGCCCGGCCCCGCAGGGCGCGTTCGTGCGGCTGCTGGGCGAGGTGGGCGACGCGACGATCACCGCGGGCAGGACGATGTACGGCCTGCTCGGCTTCATGGGGGCGACGATGGTCGCCTTCTGGAACGTGGCGCGGCATCCCTCGCGCTTCCGCTTCCACGCCACGGCGCACCGGTTCGAGGTGGTGGGCGTATCCGCGCTGGGCATCATCGGGCTGATGAGCTTCCTGATCGGCATCGTCATCGCCCAGCAGGGCGCGGTGCAGCTCCGCCAGTTCGGCGTGGAGATCTATACGGTCGAGCTGGTCGGCCGCCTGTCGCTGCGCGAGCTGGGCATCCTGATGACCGCGATCATGGTGGCGGGCCGCTCCGGATCGGCCTTCGCCGCGCAGATCGGCACGATGAAGCTGACCGAAGAGGTCGATGCGATGCGCACCATGGGCGTTTCGACCATGGAGGCGCTGGTGGTGCCGCGCACCATCGCGGTGGTGGTGATGCTGCCGCTGCTCGGCTTCTATTCGGCGCTGATCGCGATCATCGGCGGTGGCGTGCTGTGCTGGGTCCAGCTAGATATCCCACCGGTCGCCTTTGTGGAGCGGCTGCGCACGGAGCTGCCGATGGTCGACATCTGGGTCGGCGTGCTCAAGGCACCGGTGTTCGGCGCGATCATCGCCATCGCCGGATGTTTCCAGGGGATGCAGGTGGAAGGCGACGCCGAACAGGTCGGCCATCGCACCACCACCGCGGTGGTTCAGGCGATCTTCCTGGTGATCGTGCTCGACGCCTTCTTCGCGGTGTTCTTCAGCGAGATCGGCTGGATCTGATGGCGCCGGGCGAGACGATCATCCAGGTCCGCGGCCTGCGCAACTGCTTCGGCGACCAGGTCATCCACGATCTGCTCGATCTGGACGTGCGGCGCGGCGAGATCCTGGGCGTGGTGGGCGGATCGGGCACGGGCAAATCGGTGCTGATGCGATCGATCATCGGGCTTCAGCAGCCCCAGTCGGGCACGATCGAGGTGTTCGGCGAGAGCACCGTCGATCGCGACGAGAAGGACCTGATCGAGATCCGCAAGCGCTGGGGCATCCTGTTCCAGGGCGGCGCGCTGTTCTCCACGCTGACGGTGGCCGAGAACGTCCAGGTGCCGATCAAGGAATTCTATCCCGCGATCGGCCAGGCGATGCTGGACGGGATCGCGGCCTATAAGGTGACGATGACCGGCCTGCCGCCCGAGGCCGCGTTCAAATATCCAGCCGAGCTTTCCGGGGGAATGAAGAAGCGTGCCGGCCTGGCCCGTGCGCTGGCGCTCGATCCCGAGCTGCTGTTCCTCGACGAGCCGACCGCCGGGCTCGATCCGATCGGCGCCGCCGCATTCGACGAACTGACGCTGTCGCTCCAGCGCACGCTGGGGCTCACGGTGTTCCTGATCACGCACGATCTCGATTCGCTGCACGCGATCTGCGATCGGGTCGCGGTGCTGGCGGACCGGCGCGTGATCGCGGTTGGGACGATTCCCGAGCTCCTGGCGTTGGACCATCCGTGGATACAGGAGTATTTCAACGGGCCGCGCGGCCGCGTGGCGGCGGTGGGCGCGCACGGCGAAGGGGGCCGGGGCAGGACATGAGGGGCTGATGGAAACGCGATCGAACCATGTCCTGGTGGGTGCGGTGGTGCTGATCCTGCTGCTGCTGCTCGCCGTCTTCACGGTGTGGCTGGCGAAGATCGGCACCGGCAATGAGCGCCAGTACGACATCTTCTTCAAGCAATCGGTGGACGGGCTCAGCCCCGGATCGGCGGTCACCTTTTCCGGCGTGCCTTCGGGCCAGGTGAAGGAGATATCCTTCTGGCGCCCCGATCCGCAGTTCGTGCGCGTGCGCATCAGCGTGAAGGCCGATGTGCCGATCCTGGAAGGCACCACCGCGACGATCCAGAGCAGCTTCACCGGCCCGTCGAACATCCAGCTCGACGGCGCCGTGAAGGACGCCCCGCCGATCGTGTGCCCGCGCGAAAACCCGCGCGCGGCCTGCCCGCTGGGCGTGCCAGTGATCCCCACCAAGGCGGGCGGCCTGGGCGCGCTGTTCAGCTCCGCGCCGAAGCTGCTCGAACGGCTCTCGACGCTCACAGAACGGCTGACCGAGATGCTGGGCGACAAGAACCAGAATTCGATCGCCGGCATCCTGGCCAATACCGACCGGCTGACCCGCGCGCTGGCCGATCGCGCGCCGGAAATCGCCGCCACGCTGGCGGAGACGCGCGTTGCCATCCAGAAGGCGGGCGTCGCGGCCGAACAGATCGGCCAGCTCGCCGCCACCACCAACGGCGTGCTCGCCGACGATGTGAAGCCGACGATCAAGAAGCTGAACGAGACGATCGCCGCTGCGAAGCAGAGCGTGGAGACGCTCGACAAGACGATCGCCGCGGCCAAGCCGGGGGTCGACGCCTTCTCGCAAAAGACCGTGCCCGAGATCGGCGAGCTGATCCAGGACCTGCGCGAGATGGCGGGCGCGCTCGCCTCCGTCGCGGAAAAGCTCGATCAGGGCGGCGCCGGCAGCCTGATCGGCGGCCAGAAGCTGCCCGACTATAAACCCGGCAAGAAGTGAAGAGGCCCATGAAGCATCGCGCGATCCTCGCTCCGCTGGCGTTCCTGCCGCTGGCCGCATGCGTCTCCTTCGGGGGCAAGGCGCCCACAGTGCCGCTGCTCACGCTCGTGCCAGAGGCGCAGCTTGCCGTTGGCGAGACGCGCAGCACGGGCGACGCGGCATCGATCACCATCGCCGTGCCCGCCTTTTCGCAGGAGCTCGCCACGCCGCGCGTTCCGGTGCGCGCCGGCGGCACGGTCGCCTATCTCAAGGACACCCAATGGGTGGAGCCGCCCGCGCGCCTGTTTGCCCGGCTGCTGTCCGATACGGTGTCGGCGCGCACTGGGCGGGTGGTGCTTTCCACGCGCCAGTCGCTGATGTCGCCCGGCGCGCGGCTGACGGGGGAGCTGCGCCGCTTCGGGGTGGAGGCGGACACGCGCGAGGCGGTGGTCACTTATGACGCCTCGCTGATGCGCGGCAAGGATCCGGTGTTCGAGAAGCGCCGGTTCGAGGCGCGCGTGCCGGTGGCCGAAATCGCGCCCGCCGCGGTGGGCGATGCGCTCAACCAGGCAGCGAACCGCGTCGCCGGAGAGGTCGCGGCCTGGATCGGCTCCTAGAGTGAGAGTCGCGGCCTCGGCCCGCTCCTCCACCCGGCCGCCCAACGGCAGTCTATTCTATGGGCGGCCGGGTGGGGGAGCGGGCCGAGGCCGATTACGCTAAAGGCGAACCGCTACCGCAGCCGGCGGACGCCCGGATCGACGTTGCAGATATCGGCGCCGCCCGCGGGCCGCACGAAGAACGCTTCGGCGCGGTTCTCGCGCGCGGCGATGAAGGCGGCGAAGCGCGGATTGTCGGTCGCGCGATACTGGAATCGCGGCCGTTCGTCCTCCGGCAACTGGCTGGCGAGCCGTACCGACAGGATCGGCGTCTGCTCCGCCGCCGTGGAATAAAGGCCCAGCGCCTCGCGCCCGCGCGGCAGCGTGGATAGCAGGTCGATCCCCTGGATCACGCGGCCCACCAGCGCGATGTTGCGGTCCAGATGGCGCGGGGCATGGCCGATCACGGCATAGAGCGCGGCGCCGCTGCCCGTGCTCGGCGGATTGTCGCGCGCAACGCCCACCATGCCATAGCAATGGGTCAGCCAGCTCGCCTTGCCGTCGGTGCCCAGCGGCCAGCCGTCGGCGCTGAATCCGGTGCGCGGCGCATAGGGATCGGGGCGGCTCATCCCGGCCACGCCGTCATATTGCGGCCATTCATATTCGGCGGGCGGGTTCTCGATCACCAGCGGGGGCAGCGGCTTGGCGTCGGTGGGGTCGCCCCATTGCGCGACATAATTGTCCTGCGCGCGATAGATGGCGGTGCCGTCCCACCAGCCCTCTGCGGCCAGGCGGCGGATGTTGGCGACATGGCCGGGCGCATAGCGCGGGGCCAGGCGGACGAACACCTGCCGGCCGCCGGAAAGCGTGATGACCAATATCTCGCTATCGGGGATGTCGTGCCAGTCCGCCTCTATCGGCGCGGGTGCGGCGGGTGCCGGTGCGGTCTGGGCGGCGGCGGGGGGCGCGGGCGGCAGGGCCGCGAACGCACCCAGCGCGGATAGCGCGAACATGGGCCTGAACATCGCCGTTAGGTGACATGCCCGGCACGGCTTGCCTAGCCCGCCCGCACGTTCTACGGAGCGCGGCTTCCAGGCATTCTCGCGGAGCGGTGGCCGAGTGGTCGAAGGCGCTCGCCTGGAAAGTGAGTATACGGCAAAACCGTATCGAGGGTTCGAATCCCTCCCGCTCCGCCAACGGCCTCTCCATAGAGGTTCGTAGAGGTCCACTGGGATCGACTTTTTCGTCCTGATTACCGAAGCTTAGCAGACCGGTTCGGCCTCGGCCGTCCGCACCCGTCCGTGCCTATCCGGCGAATCGGTTGGTACTTTGCGTGGTACGCGCGGTCGAAAAACGTGGTACTTTTGGAGACCGGACGATGCTCACCGATGCCAAGATCAGGGCGGCCAAACCCCGCCCCAAATCCTACAAGCTTACCGACGCCAACCGTCTTTTTCTTCTCGTCACTCCGGCCGGAGGCAAGCTCTGGCGGTGGAGCTATACCTTCGACGGCAAACAGAAAGGCATGGCCTTCGGCCCGTGGCCCAAGGTGTCGCTCGCCGACGCGCGCCTCATGCGCGACGAGGCCAATGCGGTCCTTGACGACCTTCGCGACCCCGCCGTCGCCAAGAAGCTCAAGAAGGAAGAAGCGCTCGAGGCAAGCCGCCAGACGTTCGAGCGTGTCGCGCGCGAGTGGTTCGCCACCAACAAGTGCAAGTGGGCGCTCGTGCACCAGAACGACGTGATCCGCAGCCTGGAGCGCGACGTCTTCGATACGATCGGCGCCGTACCGATCGCCGATCTAACGCCCCCGCTGGTCCTGGCCGTCCTGCGCGAGATCGAAGCGCGCGGTGCGATCGAGACCGCGCGGCGGGTGCGTCAGCGCATCTCAGCCGTCTTCGTCTACGCCATTGCCCAGGGCATCACGGAGACCGATCCCGCCGAGAAGCTCGGCGCAGTGCTGAAACCGCTCCGCAAGGGACGACAGCCGGCGATCACCGACCTCATACCGCTGCGCAAAATGATCAAGGCGGCCGAAGATGACCCGGCAAGGCCGGTCACACGACTCGCGCTGCGCTTGCTTGCTCTCACCGCCGTGCGGCCGAGCGAATTGCGCGGCGCACGATGGGACGAGTTCGAGGATTTGAACGGCAAGCTTCCGCTCTGGCGCATTCCCGCCGCGCGCATGAAGGGCGATCTCGACCGAAAGGAAGAGTTCGGCGGCGATCATCTCGTTCCGCTTCCGCCACAGGCGCTCGCTGTCCTGCGCGCGCTCTGGCCGCTCACCGGCGACGGACCGATGCTCTTTCCGGGCAATCGCCATGGCCACAAACCGATGAGCGAGAATGCCATCGGCTATCTCCTGAACCGGGCCGGCTACCATGGTCATCATGTGCCGCACGGCTTCAGAGCCGCCTTCTCGACGATCATGAACGAATGGGCCGAGCGCGAAGGCAAGGAGCACGACCGCAAGGTCATCGATCTGATGCTCGCCCATATCCCAAAGGAAAAGGTCGAGGGCGCGTACAACCGCGCCGCCTACATGCCGCGGCGGCGCGAGTTGGCCTGCGTGTGGGCGGATATGCTGTCCGAAGGCCTGCCCGATCCGCTCGTCCTGGTCGATCGGCCGGCGAAGGAGACGGCACGCTATACGCGAAGGCGAGTGCCGGAACCGGTCGACGCAGACTTCCGGTTTCCAGCTCCGCGCCGCGCAGCCTGATGGGCGATCGTCTCTCGACAAATGGTAACGTATATGTTACCAACGAGCGTGCAAGATGATCGTTCAGGAGTATGTTCGCGACGATGGCTCGAGCCCGTTTCGATCCTGGTTCGATGATCTCGATTGCCGGGCTTCAGCCAAGGTGGTGACGTCCATCTTACGGCTGGAGCTGGGCAACCTGTCGAACGTCAAATGGATCGGCGGGGGCTCGGGGAATACCGTGTCGATTGGGGGCCGAGCTACCGGGTCTATCTCACCTGGATGGGGATGAGTTCATCATCTTGTTCGTGGGCGGGACGAAGAAGCGGCAGCAGTCCGATATCGACCGGGCGGGCATGTTGCTGAGCGAATACAAGGCCCGCAAGGCAGCGGCCAGGAAAGACAGGAAGTGAGAAGATGGCGCTGGCCCGCGATTTCAAGGAAACGGTGAAGGAGCGCGCCGCGCGCGATCCCGCCTTTGCCAAAGCCATGCTCGACGAGGCGGCAACCGCGTTCCTCAATGGCGAGCCTCACGTCGCGCGGCTGATCCTGCGTGATCTGGTCAATGCCTCGGTCGGCTTCGAGGAACTGGCCAGCGAGACCAACCGCCCAAGCAAGAGTCTGCACCGGATGCTCTCCGAGAAAGGCAACCCGAGCATGGATAATCTCGCCGCGATCTTCGGCGCGGTACGCAAGCGATTGGGCGTTGCCTTCGAAGCTCGGGCGGTGGAAGCAGCCTAGCAGCTGCAGCTAAGGGGTAAACCACTCTCTCGCCAAGGGTTGTTGCAGATGTGCGCGGGCTGAACGGACGAGACGCTGAACGCGCAGACGATATGCGTCGCTGTCCAGGCGCCAGCCGCTGCTGGCCGCTTCGCCGAACAGCTGCTCGGCGATCTGCCGCTGGCTGGCGCCTTGGCCGAGCGCATCGGCGGCACGAAGCTCGGCAATCCAGCGCGACGCCCTGCGCTCGGGCCGGCGAGGCAGACGTGCGGCCGCGCCATCCGATCCCAGCTCGACCAGATGTCCGAGGCTTTCCAGCCGGGGAGGCAGACTGGAGAGACCTTCAAGGCGGTAACGGAGCAGCGCCGGGCCGCCGAGCAACGTGCCCTCGACGATGTCGATCCGAAGCAGCCGGCAGCCGTCACTGAGCAGCCAATGTTCGTTGCCTTCCGCGTCGATCGCGACGCTTGCAAAGGTAGCGAAGCGTAGGATGTCGAAGCCTTCGCAGCGGGGGAAGCTGCCGCCCGAAGCCGTGGCCGGCACGACATGCGGATCGCACTTGGCGCGCCAGACGGGACGCGCCGAACGGGCGTCAAGACTCGGGTCTTCGAGCGCCGCCAGGCCGAAACGGCGCGCGACGCGCAGTGCGACACGGCCCTCGGGCTCCGCCCCGTAGCGGCGCCACGCACGCCGATAGGCCGCGCTTCTGCGCAACCACTCCCAGGCGAAGATGCGGCGATCGGCTTCGAGCAGAAACCCGTAGCCTGCGGCATCGCGCCAGTCGGTCGCATGTGCGGGCGAAGCGGCCATCCTTACCTCGCCCGGTAGGGTGGCAAGCGCTCGCCTGCAGCGCGATACACCCTTTAGGGGCTAGTGACGCAGCACTTCCTCGAAGCCAATCTCGCCTTCATGAAGCGCTACGACCGCAAGCTGAGTCCGACGGCTGACATCGAAACGCGCGCGTGCCGCGTTCAGATATTTGGTTACGGTCTCTTCGCTCAGTCCAAGGATCTGCGCGATTTCCCAGTCGGACTTGCCTTGCGCCACAAGCAACACGCATTCGCGCTGGCGGGGCGAGAGCGGCTCGTGCGCCGCGGCGCTCGCGCGGCCGATCCGCCGCCCGACCTCGTATCCGAACTGCCCGAGCAGCTGCGCCGCCATCAAATTGCGTTGCGGGAGCGAAGCACCGCCGCGAGTCGCGAACGAGCAGGACGCGGCCCGTTCGCCCGGCAGGTGGATCGGAACCGTGAAGCCGTCGCCGATGCCGTGACGCCGGCTTTCCTCGAGCACGCGCTGCTGGCGCGGCGTCAGCCGGACGATCGCCGGGATCTCGGCCCATGCGAAGCCGACCAGTTGGCTTCGGCAAGCGCATTGGACGGGGTCGAAGCGATAGAGGCCCTCGGCATCGAACCGCTCCTGCCAGCTCGCCGGATAGTCGAGCAACGCGAGCTGCGGCTCCGGTGCCCGCGCGGGCCTGCCGTGCTGGACCAAAGCGTGGAAGCCAAAGCCGAGCGCCCCCGCGGCTGCACCGAGCAGCGCGTCGAGATCCCCCGCCGACTCGACACTGTGTCCTGCGGCGACAAACTCGGCGGCGACCTGCATCGCGCGGCGATCACTCAACGATGCACAGGCGTCTATCGACACGCCGAATCCTCGTACGCACACTATTCGGCGCGCGGGAAGCTTCGCTCGCCGCGCGCCCCCACGAATATAGAGCGAATATATTTGCCAAGTTTCAAGAGGGTTACCTAGATCGCGTCACGCGCCGGGCTGATTTCCTCACGCTCCGTCGCGGTTTCTCCACGCTGTCCGGGCCGGTATTGAGAGCCATGTGCCGGGCGGCAAAGTGAGGGCGGTGAGTCGGCGATGGCTTGAGTACCTCGTCGCTTGCGGGCCGGTCTGGACATGCCGTCGCTTGCCGCTGCGCAAGAATATCTCGCGTCGCTTCACTCGATCACCACGCTCGCGGACTTGCGCGACGCGCTCGAAGAAACCTCTGACCGGCTGGGCTGCCATTATTTCGCGCTGAGCCAGCATGTCGACTTCCTGCGGGCGCCCGACTCGGCGCTCCGGCTTCACAATTATCCCGAATCGTGGGAGGCGTGGTTCGACAGTCGTGGCCTGGGCGTTTCCGATCCGATCCATCGCGCGAGCCACGTCACGGCGTTCGGATTCCGCTGGGCTGCGGTTTCCGGGATGATCAAGCTCTCCAAGACCGACCGACTGGTGCTTTCCGAAGCCTATGCGCACGGAATCGGCGACGGGTTCACGGTGCCTGGCAATGTGCCGGGCGAGACGCTGGGCTCGTGCTCGTTTGCGTGCCGCGCCGGCGACGACCTGCGCGACGAGCGTATTCCGTTCGCCCAGCTTGCCGGCCAGCTTCTGTTCGAGACCGGCCGCCGAATGGCGATGAAGCGGCCGCACGCCGATCCGCCGGCGCTCACTGACCGCCAGGTCGAGTGCATCATGTGGGTCGGACGCGGCAAGACCGACTGGGAAATCGCCCAGATCCTCGGCGTCAGCCACGGCACGGTAATCGAGCATCTGCGCAACGCGCGCGAACGCTATGATGCATCGACGCGCTCGATGCTGACGGTCCGCGCGCTCTACGACGGCGCGGTCTGCTTCAGCGATCTGATCGCCTGACAACCCCCATTTCTTGGAATGGGCCGCCGGCTTTCCGGCTGCTCTTAGGGCGCTCGCCTTCAACCTGGAGCGAGTGCCATGATGCTTATCGTCGACGACACCAACCGCATGCACGAACGCGTTGCGCTGCGCGGCATGTTCGAAGCGCGCAAGCAGGTCTTCATCGACCTGCTCGGCTGGGACCTGCCCGTCCTCGCCGGCCGCTATGAAGTCGACCAGTTCGACAATGCGCGTGCGACCTATCTGATCCTGACCGATCCCGAGCGCCGCCATCTCGCCTCGGCGCGCTTGCTGCCGACCGACGAGCCGGGGATCCTCACCTCGCTGTTCGGCGATCTCTGCGACGAGCCGCCGCCGAACGGGCCTGACGTGCTCGAGATCACCCGCTTCTGCCTGTCGCGGGACATGCAGGCAGGCGAACGCCGCATCGTGCGCAACATGCTGGTGACAGCAATCGCGCAGTTCGGGCTCGCGAACGGCGTGCGCTGTTACACCGGCGTCGCGGAGCTGCCGTGGCTGCAGCAGATCCTCGGGTTCGGCTGGACCTGCTTCCCGCTCGGACTTCCGCGCGAGCACGACGGCAAGATGCTCGGCGCGCTCAGGATCGAGATCGAACCCGATACGCTCGACAAGCTCGCCGCAGCGGGCGTGTTCTGCGAGCCGCGCGCCGTCGCGGCTTCGCACGCGGCTTGAGGAGGCTGACGATGATCGCCGATCTCCAAAGCCGCGACGCCGACGCGCTTACCGCCCGGCCCGACGCGCTCGGCGCCAAAGGCTTCGCCATCCTGCGCGGCGCTGCATCCGGCGCGACGATCGCGCGCGTCGCGTCGGACCTGTCGCCGCATTTCGAAGCGACGCCGTTCTGCCAGGGAGGTTTCTACGGCACGCGAACCAAGCGGTTCGGACGGCTGCTCAGCCGATCCGATGCGGTTGCCGAACTGGTACTTCAGCGCGAAGTGCTCGCGCTCGCCGAGAGGGTGCTGTCGCCGTGGTGCGACACGATCCAGCTCAACCTCGGCCAGGCGATCGAGATTCATCCCGGCGCGCTTCCCCAGTTTCCGCACCGCGACCAGGACATGTGGCGCGGCGTCACCGGCGAGGTCGAATATCTCGTCAACGTCATCTGGCCGCTGACCCCGTTCACGCGCGCCAACGGCGCGACGCTGATCTGGCCCGGAACCCATGGCGCGGCCGCGCTCGAGAGCGAGATGGTGGGCGAGCCGGTCGTGGCCGAATGCGAACCCGGCGACGCGATCGTCTTCCTCGGCTCGACGCTTCACGGCGCCGGCGGCAACGTCACTACCGCTGCCCGGCGTGCGATCATCGTCAGCTACTGTCTCGGCTGGCTCAAGCCCTATGAGAACCAGTGGCTCGCCTATCCGCCCGAGGTCGCTCGCCGCTTTCCTCCCGAACTGGCCGCGCTCGTCGGCTACCGCCAGCACCGTCCCAACCTCGGCAACTTCGAGGGACAATGCCCGTCGATCCTGCTCGGCGACGCGGTGCCCGACCATATCGCCGCGATCGACGCACTCCGCCCGGACCAGGAGGCGATGCTCGCCGACTATGTCGACGCGCAATTGGCCGGAGGCGAGACAGCGCGAGCCGGATCATGAGTTCGGGCGGCACCATGATGCGCGTCTATGCGGCGCTCAAGACACGCGTCATGACCGGCGCCTTCAGTCCGGGCGAACGGCTCGATCCTGCGCGCCTGTCAAGCGAACTCGCGGCGAGCGTCACGCCGATCCGCGACGCGCTGCACCGGCTGACAGGTGAACGGCTGATCGACAGCTGGCAGCACGAAGGGTTCCGCCAGCCGTTCGTGAGCGAGGCGGGTCTGCGCGATCTCTATGGCTGGAGCAGCGAACTCGTCGCGGTCGTGCTGCGCGCCGCGGCGCGCGGCCCGGACGCGGCCGCTCCACTCGCCCGCACCGGCAGCTTTGCCGAAGACGCCGCGCGCCTGTTCGCCGCGGTCGCCGAGCGTTCGCCGAACCACGAGCATCGCGCGGCGATCGCATCGCTCAACGACCGCTGCCATCTCGCGCGCCTCGTCGAGGAACGGATTTTCGCGGATCCCGGCGCCGAGCTCGACGAGCTCGCCGTACACGTCGAGGCCGGGCGCTGGGGCGGCGCGCGACGCGCCGCCGACGCCTATCATCGCCGCCGCCTTCGCCACGTACAGGAGATCGCCGCGCAGCTGCGGCCGCGCGAGGGCGGGTGACGCCGCCGCAACAATCGTCGAATTCGGTCCGTATAAAGTTGGTATAATCCGTGCTCGGTCCCAGCCTTTGCGACGCTGCGCGAGAAGCAGCGTGCAAGGAGAAGCGACCATGAAACGGACCATCGAACCGATCGTCGACCTCGGCGCCGCGAGCGTCGAGACCAAGGGACCGGTCGGCCCCTTCCGCGACGAGCAGGCGGGCATCCTCGCCCCCGGCCTCGCCGACGATTGATCGGGCGGGCGCGCGGCGTCGCCGCCGCGCGCCTTCGCGACCCGGCCATGGACCTGGCGCTTCGGGACGGGCTGTCCTTCTGCATCACCTCGGGCGAGCCGGTGTTCCTCGACCTGCCGGCCGACCGCTATTTCTGCCTCGGCGCCGACACTCGCGATGCGTTCCTCGGGCTTATCGACGGCCAGACCGATCCGCGTGCAGTGGACACGCTGGTCGAGCTGGGACTGCTGGTCCGGCGCGCGGGATATCCGATCGCACCGGCAAACGTGCAATCTCCTATCCGGAGCCTGGTCGAGGACGCGGGGCCGCTTCGCCTGCGCCACCTTCCCCGCGCCGCCTATCGCACCACGCGCACCGCCGCCGGGCTTCGATTGCGCGGCCTGCCCCGCGCGGTCGGCAGAATCCGCCGCCGCAAGGCGCGGATTGCAGCGCGCGCGGGCACTGCATCGGCGGCCGAGATCGCCCGAGCGCACGAGAGCCTCGCACTGATCACCGCCTCGCTCGACAAATGCCTCTGGCGATCGCTGGCGATCGCGCATCACCTGCTCGACCGCCGCTTGTCGCCGGACCTCGTGCTCGGCGTGCATCTGCGGCCGTTCAAGGCGCATTGCTGGGTCCAGCTCGGCGACACGCTGGTCAACGACCGGATCGAGACCGTGCGCGCCTTCGCGCCGATCCTCGTCGTGTGACGATTACGCGCTACCTCGCGTTCGTCGGGCCGCCGGAGCAGCTCGCCGCGCTCGATCGCCATGCCGCGCGCTTCGCGCAGGGCCACGGCCTCGAATGCGTGCTCGACGCCTCAGGCGCGCGCGTGTTTGCGTCCGGCGGCCGTGCTATCGGGACTGGCCCGGGCGGCGTCATCCTGGGGACGCTCTTTCCGCGCGAGCCTGGCACGGCGCCGATCTCCGCGCTCGACCCGGCAACGGCCGGGCGCCTCGCGCGGGATTCGGGTGCGCTGATCACCGGCCATTGGGGCGCTTATGTCGCGATCCAGGCCGGGTCAGGCACGGCAAGCCTGCTGCGCGCGCCGCTCGGCGAGCTCGGCTGCTATTATTGGAGCGATGGGGCGCTCGTGATCGCGGCGTCGGACATGGCGCTGCTCGCCGGCTGGGCAGGACAAGTGCCGGCGGTCGACTGGGAGGCGGTAGGTCGGCACTTGCTGGCAAGCGAGCTGCGCACCGCCGCGACCTGCCTTTCGGGTATCCGCGAGCTTCCCGGCGGCGAGCGGCTGACGATCGGGGCCGGAGAGCTCCGCACCGAGACGCTCTGGTCGCCCTGGTGCTTCATCGCGCCGCCCCACGCGCTGCGGAGCTACGAGGACGCGGCAGCTGCGCTCCATGCGACCGCGACCGACTGCGTCGGGCGCTGGGGTGGACGGTTCGGCCGCGTGCTGGTCGGCCTGTCGGGCGGACTCGACTCGTCGATCGTCGCCGCCTCGCTCGCCCAGGCGCACGTGCCGTTCGACTGCGTCACCTTCGTCACCGACGATGCGATGGGCGACGAGCGGCCGTTCGCGCGCGCCGTTGCCGCACATCTCGGCGTGACGCTGGTCGAGGTCTTTCGCGAGCTGCGCGGAATCGATCTCAGCCGCTCGAATGCCGCGCATCTGCCGCGTCCGACCGGGCGCGCCTTCGCGCAGGAGTCGGAGCGGATCGGACTCGCGGCGGCGCGTGCGTGCGGCGCCGACGCGATCTTCCGGGGCGGCGGCGGCGACAATGTATTCTGCTACCTCCAGTCGGTCCGCCCGATCGTCGACCGCATCCGGAGCGAAGGCTGGGGCTCGGGCGTGCTCGAGTCCGCGCTCGACGTCTGCCGCCTCACCGGCAGCAGCTTCGGGACCGTGGCTGCGTGCACGCTGCGCCAGCTGCGCCGTCCCGCGCGCTATCCGTTTCCCGCCGAAACCAGCCTGCTCGCTCGCGAGCGGGCGGCGGCAGTCGAGGAAGTGCCTCCCCACCGCTGGCTAGAGCCGCCGCCCGGCACGCTGCCGGGCAAAGCCGCGCATGTCGCGCTGCTGCTCGCCATGGCCAACCATATGGAACCGCTCGCCCCGGAGCTGGGAATGCCGCTGCTCTCCCCGCTCATGTCGCAGCCGCTGGTCGAACTGTGCCTGGGGATTCCGAGCTGGTGGTGGTGCCGCGGCGGCAACAACCGCATGGTGGCCCGTCGCGCGTTCGCCGGCGACCTGCCCGTTTCGGTGATCGCGCGGCGCGGCAAGGGCACGCCCGACGCGTTCGCGATCGCGCTGTTCGAGGCGAACCGCGCGCAGCTGCGCGAGCTGCTCCTCGACGGCCTGCTCGCGCGGCACGGGCTGATCGACGCGGTGGCGGTCGAGGCGGCGCTCGCCGATCAGCGGCCGATCGCCGGCCACGGCTATTCGCGGATCCTCCAGCTCGCCGACGTCGAGGCCTGGGCGCGGAGCTGGACCGCACGCTGAGCGCTATCGGCGGACACCCGCCTGTGCGCGCAGCCGGTCCCAGCGTTCGAGATCGGGGGCGCGCGCCGGATCGCGCGACCGAAGCCCACGCAGCCAATAGTCGAACCAGTCCACGCTGCGCAGATAGACCGCACGCCGGTGCACCGGCTGCCACTTATAGTGATATTCGTCGGGGAAGACGTAGACGTCGACCGGCTGGCCGTGCTCGCGGAGCGCGGTGAAACTCTCGAGCGCAAGCAGCGCCTCGGAATCGGCAAGCTGCATCAGCAGCGGCACGTGCATCCGCTCGGCATTGACCGCGGTCGAGAACGGCCTCCAGAAGTCGGGATCGCTGCGCGTCGCCGGCGGATAGCCTTCGGAGCGGAGCGAGTCGGCCCAGGCGGTGCCGCCATAGGTCATCACCGTATGGGGATCCATGCAGCAGGTGCTGATTGCGGCGGCGGCGAACAGATCCGAGTTGATCAGCGCGAAACGTGTGGTGGTGGCGCCGTCGCTCAAGCCCGTGATGCCGATTCGCGCAGGGTCGGCGGCGCCGATCGCGATCGCCTCGCGCACGCCCGTTTCGAGCGCGGAGAGCAGGTTGCGCCGGTCGGCCCAGTTGCGGCTGTTGGCGGCATTGGCCTCGTCATAGGTGCGGATCGACGCGTCGAGCGACGCAGCCATCGCCGGCCGCTCGAAGCTCAGCACCGCATAGCCGCGCGCCGCGAACAAATGAATCGGATAGTCGTCGCCGGTGCCGCCGCGCAGGAAGCCGTCGCTGTGATACTGGACGACGACCATCGGCAGCTTTGTCCCCGGCACATGGCCGGGCGGCAGCACGAGATCGCCCCAGGCTTCGAGCCCGAGCGCGTTCTTCCATTTGAGCCGAGTCACCGAACCGAGGCGGATGTTCGCGAATTCGGGGTTGGGGTCGAACAGTAGCGTCGAGCGGCCGGTGTCGGGATCGATCGATGCGAGACGGCGCGGCGTGGTCGCGTTTTCGCGGAGGCACAGGAGCTTGGCGCCCGCGGGCGCACAGCCCTGGAGCATGTCCTGCGTCGCAAGCACACGCCGCGGCGCCGCGCCATCCCGGGCCAGGCGATACAGTCCCATCTCGCCGTTCGCCCAGCCTTCGCGTCTCAGGAACCAGACCGCGCGACCGTCTGGCGACCACCACAGTCCGGTGATCGACCCGCGGCAGGTGGCCGCCTCACAGTTTCGCCGCGCCCCATCGGGCGAGGCGGTCCACAGTTGCAGCGGACTGAGCGGCGAGGGTCCGCTGAGCGCCGTCCCCGCGCGCCAGCCCGAGTTCGAGACGGCGCCGGTCGAGCGGTCCGTGTAGCGCGCGTCGGTGGTGCGCAGTCGCGCCTGCTCGGCTTCGCTCGCTGGCGTGATCGTGCCGGTCGCAAGCTCCGCGGCGAAGAACGCGGGCGGAACCGGGCCGGTCTCCTGCGGTCGCATGCCCCAGTTGGGCACGAACCGCGCATCGTAGCTCCAGCCGCTTTGCCCCTCGCGCGCGATTGCCTGGCGCTGTTCAGCATAGCCGGGCCGCGTCGCGTAGAGCAGCCGCGTGCCGTCCTCCGACCAGGCGAAGCTTTCGGCATCGGCGTCCGGACGGGAGACGGGGACCGCCTCTCCGCCCGAACGCCGCGCGCGCCAGACCCGCGTCACCCCATTGTCACGGCGCAAATACGCGACCCATTCGCCGTCGGGGGACCAGGCCGGCACGATCAGTTCGGGAAAGCCGCCGCGCTCGAGCACGCCACGGCGCACGCCGGTGGCGGTGATCAGCTCGCCGCCCACGTCGATCGCGCGCGGGGCGGCGCCGGGCACCAGGTCGAGCACCACAAGCGCGCGGCAGTAGCCGTTGCTTGCGACATCGGCGCGGTTGATCACGAACGCCACGCTCCGGCCGTCGGGCGACACCGCGAGCGGGCTCTCGGGCAGCACGATCGACGCATCGGGCTGGCCGATGTCGCGCAGCTCGATCAAATCCTCAGCGGTGACGGCGCGCGCCGGCCCCGCCGGTCGCGCCAGCGGCAGTACGTCGTCGCACGCTGCATGCGCATGCGGGATCGGAACCGCCGCCGCGAGCGCCAGCGCGAAGCTCCAGCTCCGCATTTGCTGAACCCGGGCGCTCACCACCGCTTGGCGATCCCGATGCTGATGAAGCGCCCGACCGGCGAATAATTGGTCGAATCGTAGGGCGCGTCATAGGGCAGCGTGGTTGCGATGCGGTGCGGCTCCGTATCGAACACGTTCGACACCGAGAGCGTCAGGTCGATCCCGTCGAACAGGTCTGGGCCCGGCTCGATCCGATAGCGCGCGGTCAGGTCGGCGGTGGTCATCGCGCCGATCGCTTGGGTGGGCGCGCGCCGCGCGTCGTCGACGCCGCCCACATAGTCGACCGCCGCCTCGAGCCGGAACCCGCCCGACACCCAGGCGAGCGTCGAGCGCCCCCGCCAGTGCGGCGGGTTGAACACCAGGCCGGCGAGCGGCAGCACCGGCTGCGCCGAGCTTAGCTGCTGGTCGCTTTCGAGATAGCTCGCATTGGCGGTGAACAGCAGCGCCTGGCCGTCACCCAGCTCCGCGCGGTATGAAGCGAAGATATCGACGCCGCGCGCGGTCTGGCGGCCGGCATTGAAGTTGGCGTTGTTGACGATCGCGACGACGTTCGCGGGGTCGTAGGCGCCAGCGGTCAGGTTGAGAAACTCGCCGCCGCCCGCGATCACCGCCGCCTGGGTCGAGGCCGACGGCGTCAGCACGATGCGATCGCGGTAGATCGGGTTGCTGAGCGCCTGCGACAGGAAGGTGATCGGCGCGACGATCCGGTCGCGGTAGCGGATGCTGAAATAGGAGGCCTCGAAGCGGAGCCCCGGGATGGCGCGCGGGTGCGCGACGAAGGTCGCGCTCCAGCTGGTGGCGCGCTCGGGCCGGAGCGCGGCATTGCCGCCGGCGGCGTAGAGCACGGTCGCATTGGCCGGATAGCCGCTGCCGCCGAAGATCGACGGCGGCGCCAGATAGACCGACTGGAGCTGGTAGCGCTGGAAGAAGGTCGGCGCGCGGAACGACTGGCCCCAGCTCGCCTTGAACTCGAAATCGGGGCTGGGACCATAGACCAGCCCGAGCTTGGGCGTCGCCACCGTGTCGACGCCGGGATAGCGCTCATAGCGCACCGCCGCGCTGAGGTTGAGCCGGTCGACCAGCGGCACGCCGTTCGCGGACGAAATCAGCGGTAGGCTCAGCTCGCCATAGGCGAAAGTGCTGTCCTGGCCGCGGTCGATGTTCGAGCTGCTGCCGACTCCACGGAAATTCTCGAACCGGTTGTCGCGATAGCCGGCGCCGATCGCGAGCTTGGCGCTGCCGCCGGGGAGCGCGAACAGCGCGCCGTCGGCATTGGCTTCGATCGCACGCGCGCTGTTGCGGTAGATATTGGTGCTGGTCGAGGTCTCGACGCCGGCGAGGCTGTAGGTGTTGGTCACATAGGTGACGTGGTCCTCGCCATAGCTGCCGACGAGATTGACCCGCCAGCCGCCGAGCGAGAGCCTGAGGCTCGGCGCGAGCGCGAAGCTCTCGGCGGTCGACGGGTTCTCGGCGCGCGAGGTGGCGCTGGCGAGGAAGCGCGAGCGGCTCGACCGCCAATTGTAGAAGCCGTCGAACGCGAACTCGACGTCCCGACCTAGCGCCTGATGGCCGCTGCCGATGAAGCTGTGGCGTTCGAGCGCGGGCAGGAAGGTGAGCTCGGGATCGATCCCGCCGCCATAGGCGCGCTGGCGCGCGAGCACCGGCGTGTCGCGGCCGTACTCGTAGCTCGCGAGCAGCCCGCCCCGATCCCAGGTGCCGCCACCGGTGAGCCCGTAGAGCTGGCGGAAATTGCCGCCGTCGGTCGATCCCCCCAGCCGCCCGCGCGCCTCGACGCCCGAGAAATCGCGCTTGAGGATGATGTTGGCGACGCCGGCGACCGCGTCCGAGCCGTAGAGAGCCGAGGCGCCGTCGGCGACGATCTCGATCCGGTCGACCGCGGCGAGCGGGATCGTCGAGATGTCGATGCTTTGGCGCGACGCGCTGTACGACAGCCGGTGTCCGTTCAACAGCGTCAGCGTCGCGTCGCTGCCCAAGCCCCGCAGGTTGATCGACGCGCCGCCGCCGACATTGACGCCGCTCGCCGCGGGGACGTTGAAGCCGACGCCGGGATTCTGCCCGCCCCCGAAATTCTGCGGGATCGTCCGCACCGCGTCGGCAACCGTCGCTTGCCCCGCGTCACGGATCGACTCCTGGTCGAGGGCGATCACTGGCGAGGCGACCGGCGCGCCCCGGATGCGCGAGCCGGTGACGAGAATCTCGCTCTCGGTTTCCGCCTCCTGCGGTTCCTGGGCAAGCGCGCCGTCGAAAGGGCGCAGCACGAATGCGCCCTCGACCGTCTCGACGCGCAGCCCCGTGCCTTCGAGCAGCTGCCCGAGTGCGTCGTCGGCGGCATAGCGCCCACGAACCGCGCCGCTGCGCTTGCCCGCGACCAGCTCTGCCGGCGCCAGCACTTCGCGGCCCGAGACCGCCGAGAAGCGGCGCAGCGCCGAGGCGAGATCCTGCTCCTCGATGTCGTAGCGGCGCGCATCCGATTGCGCTTGCGCCGGGCTCGCCGCCGCGATCGCCACCACTGCCGCGCATGCAAAAAGTTCGACCCGCATATCCGTCTCCCCCCTCGTGGCCCGTTGATCGGGGCCATCTCGGAGGGCGTTGACGGTGGGTCGGCGAAAACCCCCCGAAAAAATTTGACGGGGGGGGTTTAGCGCGGCCCGGCGAGCACCAGCCGCCCGCCGCCTTCGTCGAGCGGCAGATCGAGCGCGGCTGCGAGCTTGCGCGCCAGTGCGCGCGCATCGGCAAGGTCGAACGTGCCGGTCACCAGCCGCTCGCCGAGCGCGGGGTCGGCAAGCTCGATCGGCACCGGCTTGCCGCGGTTGGCGAGCGCGAGCACTTCGCGGAGCGGCATCGCCTCGACCGAGATGCGCGCCGGCATCGTGCGCTGGGGGATTGCCGCCGCGCGGCGCGCGCCGTCGGATCCGACGCCTTCGCCCGGCGCGAGCTGGACGGCACGCCCCTCAGCGGTCCGGACCTCGACGCGGCCCTCGATCAGCGCGACATCGGCATCGCCGCCGGTCAGACGCACGTCGAAGACGGTGCCTGTCGCGAGCACCGAGCAGTTGCCGGCGAGCACGCGGAACGGCCGCGCCGCGTCGTGCGCGACGACGAACCGCGCTTCGCCGCCGGTCAGGCGGACCTCGCGCGAGCTCGCCGAATAGGCGACCGAGACGGTAGCGCCGGGAGCGAGCAGCACCACGCTGCCGTCCTCGAGCCGCAGCGCCTTGGCGGCGCTCGCCTCGAACGCGACCAGCGGCGGACCGGCCGGGACCGGCGGGGCGCCGCCGAACCGCCACACGCCGATCGTGACCGCCAGCACGACAGCGATCGACGCGGCGGCGAGCGCCGGCCAGTGCAATTGCGCACGCGGAGCCCGGGGCGTCTCGCGCGGGCGCCGGACCGCGCCCATCGCCGACCACAGCTTCTCATAGTGGGCGTAGGCCTCGGCGTGGCGCGGATCGGCGTCGCGCCAGCGCTCGAACGCCTCGCGCTCGGCCTCGCCGTCGGGACCGCGCAGACGCGCGAACCAATCGGACGCCTCGCGTTCAATCCGGTCCGAAGTCAAAGCGCGCCGACCCGGCGCCTGAGCAGGTACAAGGCTTGGGAGATCTGCTTTTCCACGCCCTTGATACTCATTCCCTTTGCATCGGCGATCTCCGCATAGCTGAGGCCGTCGAGTCGATGCATCAGGAATATTTCGCGCGTCTTGGGCTTGAGCGTAGTGAGCGCGGCCTCGAGGCGCGCGACCGTATCGCGCGCCTCGAGCTGCTGGTGCGGATCGGGACCGGCGACCGCGTCGTCGTCATAGCTCTCGTGCGCGGCGTCGTGGTGCCGCGCTGACGCGCTCGCGCGGTCGCGGACCAAGTTGGTAGCGATCCGGCTGAGATAGGCTTCGGGACGCTCGACACGCGTGCCCGTACCGAGCAGACGGCGGAAGCTCTCCTGGACGAGGTCCGCCACTTCGTTGCGTGGCGTCCGGCGCGCGAAGAAGCGCGCGAGCCGCGGCGACTGGCTCCGATAGAGCGCGTCCATCGGGATCGCGGTGGCGGACGAACCAGCACGGTCTTCCGGCGGTAGCGGATCGTCGTCGTCGAGGCGCGCCGGCGGCAGAAATCGGTCGAACGTCATCCGCGCGCGCCACTTCCCGGCAGCCGCGCCGCGTTCGCCTGAGAGTCCCGTTCCGCCATCGCCGCCTCCCGCGCATGAGGCCAGCGCGGGAAGCCGGGTGTTGAGAACATGCTTGAGTCATGCGCCGACGTCTTTGGCCCCGAAGGACTTGGACATACACGTCGGCCACCCGGCGAATGCCTGGGCAGGACTGGGTCTCAGAGCGCGGTTCTCACGCCGCGGCACCGCGGCAGGGCCGGATGCACACCCAGTGTAGCAAGGGCTTGCGCGACTTCAACCTTAGCTGCGGTGGCGTGATTGCTGGGACCGCGACTTACTCCGGTTCGGACATAGTTGCGGCAATAACGGACGCGATTTCAATATGCCCTGCGCATCGAACTTGGGTGGGTCCGGGCTCACCGTTGCGGCCAAAAATCAATCGGAGGACCGAGAAGAGTGCATCTCGCGCTGCACAGGAGGCCACGCAGGCGCCACGAAACCAAAGTTGCCTCAAAGTGTTATATGGTTCCGCATCAGAATGGACCAGTATTCCAAGGATGCCGGATTCAATGATTGAACATAACTCCAAAGCTAGATATCGTCCTGCAACGCTTTGGGGGAAGAGCGAATGAAGGATGAACGGCACAACGAGGCGCGTCGTGAAGAACCGCGCCCCAATGTAGCTACAGTGGTTGCCGCGTTGACCGTGGGTGCAGTTCGAGAACAGCATTGGGTCGACACCGGAGGACGAGATCGAGGCCCGTCAGTTCATCCAGGATATGCTTCGGTAACCTGGGCCGCCCCGGAGGCCTAAGGTCCAATGGCCAAACCCCCTCCGCATGGTTGGCTCGCCAACCAGGAAGTCGACACGACCAAATCGGCAGCTCTTGAAGAGCTCTCGAACGTCGTGGCGCTCCTTAAGCAGCATGGCAAAATCAAGATCACCCAGGGAGCCGAGGAGCACGTAGTCGAGCCTGGCGAGCAACTAACTTATACGTTTCGCTACGAGCGACTTCCGAAAGGCGAGTTTGCGATCAAGGTGGAGCTGAAGTGGCTGCCTGGAACCAACGATTCTCCGATAGCCGCCAATGCTCCCTTCAAGATTCAAGGCCTGGATTAACCGGCCCTGGCGCGACGCGCCCGCGACGGACGCGGAGGCTTGGCTCGTCAGCGCGCGCGAGTATTTTGCGAATCGAGGATATGCGCGAGCGGACGTATTGAACCTCGTCGGGCTACAGGCCGAAGAACTACGGCATATTCTCTCAAGCGACAACGACCAGACGAGACTGCTGAAGGTCATTGATGCGGCGTTCCTTGAAAACGGAACGCTCGCGGGTTCCAATGCTCCAGCCGTGCGAATGGCTTGCGAAGCACTGCAGTTCTGTTTCGCCGGCTTTCCCGCTCTACCGTTCCGACTGGGATGGGCGTCCCTCCTTTGGAAGGGGCTGGGTTTCGTCGTCTCCACCGTGGTAACGTTGCTTATCTGCTATCTGGTGGTCGGTGCGTTGATCGCGGGGAAGAGCGATTTCGGGCCCGCGCAGAGTAGCCCCATATTGGGCGTCGCGTTGCTCGTCATCCTGCTCACGATACTGGCGTTCGTGGAGGGCTCCCACATCAGCATCGCCCGTCTGCAGGGTGCAAAAATTCCAGCAGATTTTCCCAATCGTCGCGTCGTTCGGCTACACCGTACGGTCAGATCCAACCAAGACGCCGATCACTTCTACGCCGGACGCCAGATCCTGGTGATCTTCATCATTTTCTTCGTAAGCAGGCTGACTTCATTCCCCACCTTGACCAACTTTCCCTTCACATCGGTGCCGCTCCCGGGGGGATGGCTTTCGATCTTCACGATCGTGTTCGTCAACTATGGCATCGCAGGCGCGATTTTCGTCTATTGGATCGGCCAGATGCTCCCCCAGCTTGTCGCATCGAAAGCGCCGACCTGGGTGCTGCGAAGCCTGCTTGGTGAAATCGTTGCGCGAACTGCGAAAGCAGTCGGTGTCGCGGGTGTGGCAGCGCCGGCCGAGCTGGTTGCTCGCGCCTTTTCAGGAGAGCCGGATATTCCTCCGGATCCACGAGATCGTTACCATCAGATATCGACCGACAACGGCTGGAACTACCTGCTTCAAAAGAAGGAATGGTCGATCACCAAGACGTCGGCGAGCTTTACCTACGAGCATGTCGTCACCTTCCAGGTTCCGGGTCTACGCGCGTTCACGGACATCGCGTTGCTCCTCCTCAAGAAGCTCAACCCGACGCCAAACACGGTCACCACGCTCCATCGCGTCGCGCCCGGCAGGACCGAGGAGCAGGTGCCGGTGCTAGACCAGGCGCTGCAACGCAACGAGGAAGGCGAATACGTCCAATTCGTCACCACAGCATCGCCGAAATGGGGGAATTTCGAAGTCGGTGACGTCTTGTCGCGCTCGACCAGTGGTAACGCTGCCTTTGAAGGAAATATGGAGGACACCTTCCAGATTTCCTTTCCAGTACAGCACTTCGTCTTCCGCTGTACGTTCTCCGATGCGCTTGGAATCAACGCGCCGCGGTTGATGGTGACAAAGCTTATCGACGATGGCGTGCGCGAGGCGCGGGACATCATCGAATTGCCCATTCAGACCGGCGTGAACGGGGACAAGGCCTTCGAATACGCGTTGGCCTATCCGCCAGTCGGAACTCGCCTCAAGTTCCTCTGGTCCTTCCATGACGGCTAGCCAGTCGGTAGATCCGCCGCCGCCGCCAATCGGGCCACTGCTTTGGGCGCGGCTACGTGGCCGGCATCTGATCTGGCTCCTTCTTGCTTCGCTGGCGATGCTGGGTGGGGCGATCGCAGCGAACTATCCTGCTATACTGAGCGGGAAAATCGTCGATCAGATCGTCGAACGCGACGTAACCTCGTTCGCCGCAACCATACCCTTTCTGCTCGGACTTCTTGCGGCCTATGTAGTGCGCGAGCTCGCCGCCGTGTTTCGGAAATTTCTTGTGGAGCGCACCGCCTGCGACCTCGAACGCGACGAACTTCAAAGAATCTCCCGCTTCCTGCTGCATCTCGATCTCTCCGCCTTCCTGGGCCAGCGGATCGGTGGGCTCAATGTCCGGATTCATCGGAGCCTGGAGGGCCTCATCAAGTTCGTGAAGCTGCTTTTTCTCGATCTGCTTCCAACCTTGGCATTGTCTGTTGTCGCACTCGTCCTGACCGGCCAGCAGAGCGTCATCGTGCTCGGTGTGATGCTGGCGATCTTTGTCGTCGCGTTCGCCGTCACCGTCGTTCAGGTCTGGACTCAGAAGGGCATTCGCCTAGCCCTCTTTGCCGTGAAGGAAGAGGTTTCGGCTAACCTGACCGAAGTCCTGCAAGGTTTGGATTATGTGCGCGCCGCGGGCGCGACGGTCCAAGAGACAGAACGCGCGGATGTTCTCGCTAAACGTTTGCGCGAACAGGAATTTCGACACCACAAATGGATGATGAGCTTCGACGGCATCAAGCAGTTGCTCGAGGGTATAGGCTTGGTTCTTGTGGTGGGCATTGGCGCCTGGCAGGCGGCCAACGGCCAAATTTCCAGCGGGAGCGTGTTGACCTTGGCGCTTCTGTACGGATCGGTCGCGGCTCCGTTGCGCGATCTTCATCGAATCATCGACGAAGGTTTCGAAGGTGTGCTCAAGATCAGGGAGCTGGCGGCTCTGTATCGGTTGCTCCCCGATGTGGGCATTCCAGGCACTCAGCCTTTAGCCGCCGACGTCACGCTAAAGCCCGTCATTGAGGTCGAAGACTTGGCGCTGACCGTCGCCGATGATGTGGTTCTATTGGACGGGGTGTGCATCTCGGTCAGCTCAGGCGAATGGGTCGGCTTCGCGGGTGGAAGCGGGTCTGGAAAGACGACACTCATCAAGACCATCATCGGGATGACGCCGCAATATAGGGGGAGCATCAAGGTTTTCGGCGAGGAGGTGCGCACAGTCGAGAAGGAACGACTTTGGGCGGCGATGGGCTATGTCGGCCAGAGCCCCTATGTCATCAAGGGCAGCTTACGCGAAAATCTCGTTTATGGTCTCCGCGGCTCCATGCCATCAGACGACCAATTGCTGGAGGCGTTGAACCGGGCAGGTTTGGGCGCGCGCTTCGCGGCCCGGGGTGTGAAATGCCTCGAGGACAAGATAAATGAACAGGGTCGGGGACTTTCCGGTGGAGAACGGCAGCGTCTCGCGGTCGCCAGACTATTTCTGCGCGCGCCCTCGATCCTGATCCTGGATGAAGCTACGAGCGCGCTCGACTATGAAAACGAACGCGAGCTGGTGCGGGCGCTGCGCGAAGCGTTTCCCAACGCTACCGCTTTGGTCATAGCCCATCGGGTTGAAGCCTTGCGCGACACCGACAGAATTGTCGTGATGCGCGGCGGCGGCGTGGTGGAGGAAGGCCGTTTTGCGGAGTTGGTGGAGCGCGGCGGCGAGTTCGCCAAAATAACGAACCTCCGGAAGGCCGATTTTGAGAGGTAGGGCCTAGTCGGACCGTCGCGCCGATCCGGAATCGCTTTAGCAGCTCAAAGATGGTGGACATGGCGCCTCGCCCGGACGCCGGCGATAAATGCACGCGGACAAGCGGTGCGCACACTGGCGGACATGCTGCGCATGCCGCCAGGGTTCGCGGGTTTGTTGTAGGTCCGCGTAGCACGCTTGCTCGCCTGGCTGCGTCGCAGCGGCGGCTGGCCCCCAGGCCCGCGCGCACGCCGCTGCGCCGGCCGCTCGCAAGAGTGCGCCCTTTGTTTTGATCGCCGTTTGCCGTCCGGGCGACTGCGCTCTACGCCGCCGGGCGCTGCGCGTCCGGCTCTGCCGAGCCCGTGCCGGTCTCGGCCTAACGGTGACGATCGCTGGCGCCTGGGCCGGCGCCTCACGGCACCGGCCTGACGGACGCCGCGCGTCCGCGCGGCGGCGTTGCTGGTGGCCGCTCCCGGCAAGCGGGGACGGGCGGCGCTCCCTGCTAGGCCCGCCGCGGCCGGCGGCAACCCCTTCGCTTCGCTCCGGGGTGCTCCACTTGCGTTGCGCCCTTCGGTGCCGCCGCCCGCTCGCGCGGGCCTCTCCGGTCGCTTCTCGCCGCCCGCCCCCGCTTTCCGGGAGGGCCATGGGCTTTTTCGGGCGGTGCGAGGAGGCGATTCGTGCATTCCAGCTCCAAGCGTTCCGCCAAGACCGGCCGCCGGACCCCGGCGCGCAGCGGCGACCGCGTCAGCCTGTACGACGAAGTCACCGACCGCATCATCGCCGAACTCGAAGCCGGGCGGCTGCCGTGGGTGCAGCCTTGGGGCGCGCAAGGCCCCGGACCCGGGCTGCCGCGAAACGCGCTCAGCCGCCGCCCCTATAGCGGCGTCAACGTCCTGATCCTGTGGGGCGCGGTCATCCATCATGGCTACCCCTCGCAGAGCTGGCTCACCTTCCGGCAGGCGCAGGAGGCAGGCGGCTGCGTGCGCAAGGGCGAGCACGGCACCAGCGTCGTCTATGCCAACCGCTTCGTCCCGCGCGATGCCGACAAGACCGGCAGGGCGGGCGGGGCGGAAGGCGAGAGCGGCGCGGGGCGCTCAGAAGGCGGCGAGCCCGTCTCGCCCGACGACGCGCGCAGCCGCGCCATCCCGTTCCTAAAGCGCTTCACCGTGTTCAACGTCGCGCAGTGCGAGGGCCTGCGCGAGGGACTCGCCCCCGATCCAGTGCCGCTTCCCGAACGCGAGATCGTCCCCGTCGCCGAAGCCTGCATCGCGGCGAGCGGCGTCGACTTCCGGATCGGCGGCAACCGCGCCTTCTATGCGCCCGCGCACGATTATGTGCAGGTCCCGCCGCAGCCCGCCTTTTTCGAGCAGGTCAACTATTACCGCACCTGCCTGCACGAGCTGACCCACGCGACCGGGCATCGCGCGCGGCTGGACCGCGACCAGTCGGGCAGCTTCGGCAGCAAGCCCTACGCCCGCGAGGAACTGGTCGCCGAAATGGGTTCCGCGTTTCTGTGCGCGGCGCTCGGCATCGCGCCGACCGTTCGCCACGCCGACTATATCGCGAGCTGGCTCGACGTGCTGCGCAAGGACAATCGCGCGATCTTCCGCGCCGCCAGCGCCGCGACCAAGGCCGCCGACTGGCTGCTCGCGCGGCACCATGCAGCGCAGGACGCGGCGCGGGAGCGGGCGGCGTGACCGCGCCCGCGCCTGCCGCTCTCGCGCCGCCCCGCTTCGAGGCCGAGGCGACGCCGATCGGCGTGCAGAGCCTCGTTCCCGGCGTCGTGCCGATTACCCAAGCCGACCGGCTGGCATTGCGCGCGGCGCAGCCGCTTGCGGCGAGGAAGCCCCAGCGCCCCTGCGACCTCGGCCTGTTCGACTTGGCCGCGCGCGACCAGCTCGAGCTGTTCGCGCCCCTGTCCGCTCCGACGCCCGCCGCGCCGCCCGACCGGCCTTCCTCCCCTGCCTTCCCCAAGGAGTCCGACCGATGAACCTGCTCACCCCCGAGCTGCGCGCGGCGCTGCGCCGCAACGGCGACGCCCCCGACCAGCCCGGCCACGACCCCGCGCCGCTGGTCAAATTCTTCAATCCCCTCGGCCCCGCGACATGGCTTGGCGACCGAGCTTCATGCCGACGGCGATACGCTGTTCGGGCTCGCCGACTTGGGCTTCGGCTGCCCCGAGCTGGGCACGTTCAGCCTGTCCGAGCTGGCGGCGATCCGCTTGCCGTTCGGGCTCGGCATCGAGCGCGACCTCTTGTTCGCGAGCGACGTGCCGCTGTCGGTCTGGGCCAGGACCGCGCGGCTCTCCGGCTCGATCCTGCTCGCCGAGCGGCTCGCGCACACGCGCGGCGCGATCCTCTCCGACCCGCTTCCGTCCTCTGACGAGGACGGCTGAGGGCCCCATCAAAGTATTACTTTGATGGGTTCCCTGACGCGCGGCGCGTCCTCGCCGCATCGAAGCCGGTCCCGCCTCACAGCCAAGCGCGACGGGACCGGCACTCCAGACAGGAGCAGTGCCATGAAACTCGAATTCATTCCCTTGGACAAGCTGACCGTCAGCAAGGCCAATATGCGCTATGCGAAGAAGGCCCCGGATGTGTCCGACATCCTGCCGACCGTGCGTACGCGCGGCGTCATCCAGCCGCTGATCGTGCGCGCCAATTGCGATCCCGGCGTGTTCGAGATCGTCGGCGGCGCGCGGCGCTTCCACGCCGCGCGGATCGTCGCCGAGGAACGCCGCGCCGCCGAGCCCGCCAATCCGCCCGACGCCGAGCCGCTGCCATGCGCGATCCTCGAAGGCGGCGACGATGCCGATGCGGTCGAGGCCTCGCTGATCGAGAACCTCGCCCGGCTCGACCCCGACGAAGTGACGCAGTGGGAGACGTTCACCCGGCTGGTGAAGGAGGGCCGCAGCCTCGCCGAGCTGGTCGCGACGTTCGGGCTTCCCGAACTCACGATCAAGCGCGTGCTCGCGCTCGGCAACCTGCTGCCGCGCATCCGCGACCTCTATCGGAAGGAGCAGATCGACGCTGCGACGGTCCGCCACCTGACGCTGGCGAGCAAGGGCCGGCAGAAGGACTGGCTCGCGCTCTATGACGACGAGTCGGCCTATTGCCCGACCGGCCACCAGCTCAAGGCTTGGCTGTTCGGCGGCGCGTCGGTGCCGGTCGCCAACGCGCTGTTCGACGTGGACGCGAGCGGGATCGCCACCGTCGCCGACCTGTTCGGCGAGGACCGCTATTTCGCGGACGTGGCGGCGTTCTGGACCGCGCAGAACGAAGCGGTCGAGACGCGGCGCGCCGCCTATCTCGACGCGGGATGGAGCGATGCGGTGGTGGTCGGACCCGACGCGCATTTCCATTCGTGGGAGTATGAGAAGGCGCCCAAGCGCAAGGGCGGGCGCGTCTATATCGTCGTCTCCCCGCGCGGCGAAGTGACCTTCCACGAGGGCTATCTGACGCGCAAGGAAGCCCAGCGCGCGCGGCGCGGCGACGGCGAGGACGGCGGCGATACCGCCGCGCCCGCCACCAAGCCGCAGCGGCCCGAGGTGACGAGCGCGATGCAGGGCTATATCGACCTGCACCGCCACGCCGCCGTCCGCGCCGCGCTGACCGGCCACCCGCAGATCGCGCTGCGGCTGATGGTTGCGCACGCGATCACCGGCTCGCACCTGTGGAGCGTTCGTCCCGAGCCGCAGTCCGCGCCGAACGACGTGGTCCGCGAGAGCGTCGAAACCTGCCTCGGCGAGACGGCGTTCGACGAGCGCCGCCGCGCGGTGCTGGGCCTGCTCGGCTTCGATCCCGAGGAGCCGACCGTGGTCGGCGGCAACGGCGACTCCTGTGGCATCGTCGGCGTGTTCTTGCGGCTGCTCGCGCTCGGCGACGCCGAGGTGCTCGACGTGAACGCCATCGTGATCGGCGAGAGCCTCGCCGCCGGAAGCGCTGCGGTCGAGGCAGTCGGCGCCGAGATCGGCGTGCGCATGGCCGACTGGTGGCAGGCCGACAACGCCTTTTTCGAGCAGGTCCGCGACAAGGAAGTGCTCGCCATGCTCGTCGCCGAGGTCGCGGGCAAGAGCGTCGCCGACGCCAACGCCAAGGAGAAGGGCGCGACGATGAAGCGTATCATCCGCGACTGCCTCGACGGCGCGGGCGGGCGCGCCAAGGTCGAGGGCTGGGTGCCGAAGTGGATGGCGTTCCCGCCCGACGCTTATACCACTCGCGGCGGCGTCGGCACGGTCAAGGCGCGTGCGCTGGTGGTCGCCGCACTCACTGCCGACGACGAGCCGGACCCGGCGTCGCCGGGCGCGGTCGCGCTTCCCGAGCCCGATCCGGAAGCGGAGCCGGTCGCGCAGCCGGAGCCCGAGGCGGTGCCGCTCGCGGCGTGAGAAGGGGCGGGCGGCGGCGCGTGCCGCCGCCTGTTTCCTGCTCGGAAAGGGGTCAAAATTCGGCCGCGCGCCGCCGCCCTTCGGGCCGCGGCGCGCGGCAATGATTCTGATCACGTATCGCTCTACGGCGTCGAAAGGCTTACCTTCTTACCGACATGCTCGCGCCAGAGTCCGAGGCGTTTGATGCGATATTCGACCAGCTCGGGCGAAGTCCCATAGGTCGCAGCGATGTGGGCGGCACCCTTACCTTCACTCACCATGCGTTTGACCGCGTCTCGCGGAAGGAGTGTAGCTGAGGCAAGAAAATACGCGTCGTGCTCCTCGGCACTGTCATATGTGCGCCCAAACGCTCCCGCGATTTTTGCTATCTTGGTAAGCTTGTGCCCCGAAAGGATATGCCAATATTCCTCAAGCAGGGTAACACGCTGCCGCTCTATCGTGTGGCAATCGTTCAGGAAGACCACCCAGCTATCCTGATCGGCGTTTAGAGGCACGCTCATCGCCGACCACTCTCCGCAGGCGGGTCCAGCGAGTATGCGCTTCGTCTTGGCGTCAATGCACGACGATGTCCGTAACCGTTCGACCACAACCGAATCGACGGAAAGGTGGAAGGGATCCAAGGGATCGTTCTTCTTGAGGCCGAGATCCTTGCGAAAAGCCTCTGCCGTCTGCTCGAGCTCCTCCTTGGACATGGGAATAATTTCGCCATCGGCCGACGCGTTGCCTGGTTCTGATGCGTCGCCTTCTGCATAGTGCTGCCGAAGGCAGACGGCGGCGCGAAGCAGGGTTTGTACTGTCCCGGACGACGCGCCTTTTCCCGCGCGGAAATGCACAAATGCCACTTGGTCGAAGCCGAGCTGATGCTTGTCGGCATCAGCGCCGAGCCACTCGAGCAGTCGAATTTTGGAATTGTTATCGGGTGAGCCTTCCCCCCGCTCGATACGAGCCAGAGTCGAAAAACTGATTCCTACAATTCCCGATAGCGCCCTGATGCTGAGGCCTTCGCGATCGCGCTTCTCGCGAACCGCCCGAACGAGTTTTTCCTCGAAATTATCCATTACCACCCACTGTGCGATCAGCACGGGTTGACACACCCCCTCCCTGGGATGCATCCACTGTGCTGGTGACACAGACTCGCACATCGCCAGCCAGAATGGAAGTGTTGTTGAGTGACGATGCGCGCGCTGAGTTGCAGCGGATTGGCGAAGGTTTGGACGCGCGTCAGCCCGTTCGGGTGAGGAATGAGGGCATTGTGATCCTCGATCCGGAGCCTGGTTCAACACTCGTCCAGGAGAAAAACAATGAGCAACGACAAGGAGCGGGAGGACCCGCAACCCGGCCATGGCAAGGGTCCGCCCGACGGCAAAGGCCGACCGGTCGACCACGGCCGCCCGGTGCCGAACCACGGCTCCGCTGCCTCTCTGCCGACTATCAGCGGCAGCTAGATAATGTGCAGGGGGCTTACCCCGGAGCTGCGCTCACCGCCGATGAGCATGGCGTATGGCTTTCCGCCCGCAGTCGGCTTCTAGCTGGCCTAGGGCGGGAAGCCATATTCGTAATCGCGCTGCCCGATACCCCGGATGTTGAGCCCAGGGGCTGGGCCTTTTGGAATCAGGGCGGCCACATTGAATGGATAGGGGACCGCCATACCAACTTCTTCGATGGATCGGTCTGCGCTTATTCCAGCGTGAACGACCGGGCATGGTCGCCCGGAGATGATCTTCGAACTTTGCTCGATCTCTACAGCCTATGGGCATTGCGGCATGTTCATCTGGCAGTGTTCGGGCGATGGCCCGGAAGGCAATATGCGCTGCTCGACCCCGCTGGTCGGCCCTTGCCCTATTACAGACTCGTCGAGTTCACAGACGATGAGCTGTGCAGTTGCGACAGCGGTGGAAGATACGGCCGCTGCTGCAAGCCGCGCGATCTCGCGACCAACTTTCTCGCCGCAAAACGGCAGTTTGAGGCACTCAACCAAGGACGCAATATCCGCGACCGCCGCCCGCCTGACGCTGTGCTGCGTTGCATCCGCGTCGGGGATCCCCCACCGCGCATACATGATGTCCATGAACCGCTCCGAGGGTATCTGGCGGCGCGAAGCTAGGCGCTTCGCCAATGGCCAGGTCAGATGGAAGATGTCATCGGCCGCCTGAACTACGACATGAGCGCGAAACCCGTCTCGGCAGCGCCTGTGGTTGGCGTCCGGGCGACTCGATTCACGGCCGAAATCCAGCTCCGATGTGGCCCTTGCGCAACGGCGAATTGCCGGCTGAGGTCCGAACGAGGTTCCGGTCGCCAGCCCTATCCCGCGTCCTTCCGCTGCGTCGTGCGTCGGCCTGGATCGGCCGCAGTCCCCGCAAAACCATCGCGGACGAACTCATTTCCCCGCCGTCGATCACCCCACGTGGCAGGCCACGCGGGGACCCCGATTTCGCCGGCTCCTCGCGGCCGCTTCGCTGCAAATGAGCCCGCCGCTCCGGTCCTCCGCTGCCGCTTCGGCCTGGCGGTTCGCGCGTCCCGCTGGCGCCGCTCCTCAGGGCCGCCCATCGCACGCGAAAGGGTCGCGGGCGAAGTCCAAGGAGACCTAAAATGCCTTCGATCGGAACCGTCAGCCGCACCGCCAACGGCGGCTTCAAGGGCCAGCTCAAGACGCTGTCGATCCGCGCCGAGATCGAGATCAGCCCCAACCGCAACAAGTCGAGCGAGGTGCAGCCGGACTATCGCGTCGTCGCCGGCGGCGTCGAGATCGGCGCGGGCTGGGTCCGCCACGGCGAGACCTCGGGCAAGGACTATGTGTCGCTGAGCCTCGCCGCGCCCGAGTTCGGACCGCGCCGGCTCTACGCTAACCTCGGCCGCGCGGCGGGCCAGGACGACGACGACGTGTTCGCGCTGATCTGGAATCCGGCCGACTGAGCCGGACCCGGGCCCCGCGCCGCACTCGGCGCGGGGCCAAGCCGGATCGAATTCGCAGGCCCTCGTTTGCGATCCTCCCGGATCGAGGGCCGACGCGGCACGGCTGCGGAACCGGGCGGCAATCCCGCCCCTCGGTGAAGCGGACGATTCCGAGCCATGGACGACGACGATACGATCGCGCGCGCCGCACGGGCGCGGCGCGGCACGCCCTTCCTCACCACCGACCAGGCGGCGGCCTATCTGGCGCTGTCGGCGCGGCTGCTCAGGAAGCTGCGCACCAGCGGCAAGGGCCCGGTGTTCCGGCGCCACAGCCGCTACGTCCAATATCATATCGACGACCTCGACAGCTGGTCGCGCGAGCATTCGGCCCGCGAGGTGCGCCATGCCGAGCGGTAACGCAGGCGGGACGGACGGGCCGCTGTTCGCCTGGGGCGAGGCGCTGCGCAGCGCCCGCGCCTCGCGCCGGCGGCTGCGCCGCCGCGCGGTGCTCGTCGCGATCCCCGCGCTGTGCGCCCTCGCGACCGCAGTCGCGCCGCCGACGCCGCGGCTGGTCTGGAACGCCAGTCCGAGCATGCCGGTCGGGCTCTATTCGGTGTCGCCCGGCGTGCCGGCCGCGACCGGCGAGCTGGTGATCGCCTGGCCGCCGAAGGCTGTCCGCTGGGTCGCCGCGGAGCGCCGCTACCTGCCGTCGAACGTGCCGCTGGTGAAGCGCGTCGCCGCCATGCCCGGTGACGAAGTCTGCGCGCTGGGTGCCCGCATTTTCATCAACGGCGAGCCTTCGGTCGCGCGCCGCGCCGCCGATCGCGCGGGCCGCCCGCTCCCTTGGTGGGAAGGGTGCGTGCGGCTGCGCGAGGGCCAGCGGTTGCTGCTCGTCGTGGCGAGCCCGGACTCGTTCGACGGGCGCTATTTCGGCGTCAGCGAGCGTGCCGACATCCTCGGCAAGGCGCGGCTGCTATGGGCGCGCTGAGCCTGTGCGTCGCGCTCGCGCCGGTCGCGGCGGTGTCCGTCGCAGCCGATCCCGTCGACCAGTGGCGCGGCTTCATCGCCGAGGCGTCGCTCCACTTCGGCGTTCCGTCCGAGTGGATCGTGCGCGTGATGCGCGCCGAAAGCGGCGGCCGGACGATGCGCGGCGGCCGCCCGATCCGCTCGGCCAAGGGTGCGATCGGGCTGATGCAGCTGATGCCGGGCACCTGGGCCGAGATGCGCGCGCGGCTCGGGCTCGGCGCCGATCCCGACGATCCGCGCGACAATATCCTCGCCGGCACCGCCTATCTGAGGCTGATGTACGACCGGTTCGGCTATCCCGGGCTGTTCGCCGCCTACAACGCGGGACCCGGCCGCTACGCCGCCTATCTGCGTGGGCAGGCGCGACTTCCGCCGGAAACGATCGCCTATCTGGCGCAGGTCACCGGGCGCGCCCCGGAAGCGCTGGCGCCCGCGAGGCCAGCGCCCAAGGAAGCTGAATCGCGCGCGATCGATCCGCTGTTCGCGGTACGCGCAAGCGTCACGATCGCCGCCGAACCGGCTGCCGAAGCGCCTCCCCACCCGCCCATGTTTGCGATCCGCCGCGATGTCCCCTGAGCCGCAGGGGTGGGAGGGGGCTCGTCTCGTTCGTCCAAGCATGACGGGCGGCGGAACGGCTCTCAAGGCCCGCGGGTGCCCCCCAATTTTGCTGCGAAATGGAGCGCGCTTCGCGCGCGCGTCGTTCGTTTCCGCGCAACAAAATCGGCTCCCCCCGCGTCCGCTTCGCGGCGCCTCCGCTATCGCTCCGGCGGCCCTGACAGCCGCTCCGCCGCCCGTCTCTCCAACGTCGTTCTCGATCAGGAGGACGGTGTTGAGGAGCATGGTCATGTCCATTCAAAATATCGGAGCGGCATCGGAGCGCGTGATGGCGGCGCTGGTTTCAGGGCTCGAGATCGAGTTCGGACGCGAGGTCGGCGAAGCGCTGGCGCGGCGCTTTCTCGATGCCGAAGAGGCCGATTTCCACTGGGATGCGCGGGTCTCAGAGCGCTGGCTCGGGTCCTATGATCGCGGCGATTGCGAAGAGGAAATCGAGCTCGATCGGGTGGCGATTTTCGGGCGGTTCGACGGCGAATGGTTCGTCGCGGTGTGCATCGTCGATGGCGACGGATGCCCGCATGGGTTGATGGGCCTGCGCACATTCCGCAGCGAGCGCGCGGCACGGCGCGCCTATGCCGATGCGCGTTGAGCAACGGGTTTCAAGCCGGGGTGCGGCGTCCAATGGGCGCCGTGCCTCGGCTCTCTTTTTGATCCGGCAAGGGAGCGAGGGGGAGGGAGCGAAGGAAGAAGAGCGAATGCAAGATAAAGGCAGTGTCTCGCGACACATGCCAAGTGATTGTCTGCACATCCTTTTTTCACGAGACAGCGCACAGGGCGCGCGAGACGGCGCGGGCAGGAATGGCGGATTTCCGCGGGTTTCCGCGTGCAATCGCGAGACTCCCCTCGGCGCGGAGTGCCGCCGATGAGCGACGACGACTTCGAACCCAAGCTCGGGCGGATCGGCAAGGCCAAGGCCGGGAAGTCGCGGCGCTACCTCGGGCTGGTGGTCGCCGCCGCGGCACGCGCCGGCAAGGTATTGGGCAAGCCCGGCCGCCGGTTCGACGGCAGCCGGATCGGTCGGGGCGCCGCGGTCGGGCGGCTGCTTTCGAGCCGCGACCGCTATGCCGCCTTCCGCAGCCGCCGCGCGGTGGTGAAGACCAGGCTGGTGCGGCTCGGCGGCAAGGGGATCGCCGGCGCCCGCGCGCACCTGCGCTACCTCCAGCGCGACAGCGTCACCCGCGAGGGCAAGCCCGGCCGGCTCTACTCGGCCGGCGAGGACCATGCCGACGGCAAAGCGTTCCTCGACCGCTCGGCCGGCGACCGCCATCAGTTCCGCTTCATCGTCTCGGCCGAGGACGGCGCCGAATATGAGGACCTCAAGCCGCTGACGCGCCGGCTGATGGCGCAGATGGAAACCGACTTGGGCACCAGGCTCGACTGGGTCGCGGTCGACCATTTCGACACCGGCCATCCGCACACGCACATCCTGCTGCGCGGCGTCGACGAGCACGGCGCCAATCTGGTGATCGCCCGCGAATATATCGCGCATGGGCTTCGCGCCCGCGCCGCCGAACTCGTGACCCTAGACCTGGGCCCGCGCACCACGCGCGAAATCGAGGCGCGGCTACGCCGGGAAATCGGCGCCGAGCGGCTGACCGGAATCGACCGCAAGCTTCTCCGCGCGATGGACGCCGAGCGGGTCGTGACGAGCGCCGACCGCGATCCCTTCCAGCAGTCGCTCCGCGCCGGCCGGCTCAAGACGCTTGGGAACATGGGCTTGGCCGAGGAGCTGGGCGGGGGCCGCTGGCGCCTCGCCGGGGATCTCGAAGCGACGCTGCGCGCCATGGCCGAGCGCGGCGACATCATCCGCACGATGCAGCGCGAGCTGACCGCGCGACGGCTCGCGCGCGAAGGCGCCGACCGTGCGATCTTCGGCGGCGACCCGGACCAGGCGCCGGTCGTCGGGCGAGTGGTCGCGCGCGGCCTCGCCGACGAGCTCCGCGACAAGCACTATCTGCTCGTCGACGGCGTCGACGGCCGCGCCCATTATGTCGACATCGGGCTTGGCTCGGCGACCGCGCCGCTGCCCGAGGGCGCGATCGTCCGCGTGTCGGCGCGCGAGGCGTCGGTCCGCGACGCCGATTGCACTGTCGCCGAAGTCGCCGCGGCCAACGGCGGCCACTACTCGGTCGAGTTCCATCTGCGCTACGACGCCCGGGCCAGCGAAGCCTTCGCCGAAACCCATGTCCGCCGGCTCGAGGCGATGCGCCGCGCGGGCGCTGGCGTCGAGCGCGAGCCCGACGGCCGCTGGCGAATCGCCGCCGACCATATCGACCGTGCCGCCGCCTATGAAGCGCGGCAGCTCCGCGAGCGTCCGGTCGAGATCGAGCTGCTATCGCCGGTGCCGATCGAGCAGCTCGCCCGCGCGGATGCAGCGACATGGCTCGATCGCGAGCTCGCCGCCGATCGGCCGGCGCCGCTGCGCGATGCCGGGTTCGGACGCGAGGTCCGCGCCGCGCTCGACGTCCGCCGCCAATGGCTCGTCGAACAAGGGCTTGCCGAGGACCGGGACGGGCAGCTGCGCGTGCGCGCCAACTTGCTCGCCGCGCTTCAGCGCCGCGAGCTGCTGCGCGTCGCCGGCGAGCTGTCGGACGAGCTTGGTCTGCCGTTCGCCGAGGTGCGTTCCGGCGACCGCATCGAGGGGCGCCTCGCGCGCCGGCTCGATCTCACCAGCGGACGGTTCGCGCTGATCGAAAAGTCGAAGGAGTTCACGCTCGTGCCCTGGCGGCCGGCGCTCGAAAAGCAGATTGGCAAGGAGGTCGGCGGAATCATGCGCCATGACGGCGTCAATTGGCGGGTCGGGCGCGGGCGCGCGGGGCCGGAGGTTTCGTAAGGTCGGCGGGCGTCAGACGCCCGCGTCGGCGCGCAGCTCGTCGAGGCGCTCGCGGCAGACCTGCTCGACGATGTCGCGCAGCCGCTTCACCGACGCGGCGATCGCGTCGAGGTCCTCTGCCGACACCGTGTAGCTCGCCGAATAGCGCGCCTCGACATAGGCGCGCTTCAGCAGCTCGAACCGGCGCCGATCAACACGTGTCGTGCGCGGCCAGGCTTCGATCAGCCGCGGTTCCTTGTCCTCGGCCAGCGAGCGCAGGAATTTGATGTTGTGCGAGCGGGGGAAGTAGAGGGTCCGCACCAGCAGGAAGCAAGCGTACGCCGTCTCGGCCGCCTGGTGCAGATTGAACGCGGCTTTGTTCTGCCAGCTTCCAACCGCCCCTTTGGTGGCTGCGACCTCTGCCAGCTCAAGCCATTCGTCAACCGACGCTCGTTGCTCGTTGAAGTAGCCTTGCGCCATCTCATAAGCGTCTCTCGGTACCAGGGGCCGGGGCGCCGAGAGTGCATGGTTGGGCAGCTCGTAGAGCGCGATACCGTCGCGAGCGATGTCCACCCAAAAATACTCGCCGCGTTCAAGCGCCTTGTTCACCTCGTCGAGCGTATGGACGATGATGTTGACCGGTCGCCCGACCGCCTCGTCGTGGAGGATCTTGTCCTCGGCAACGTACCAGTAGTCGGCGATATCGGTGAGGTCGCTGTGGCTGACGATGATCAGCAGGTCGTAGTCCGACTGGTAGCCATTCTCTGGCTCGTCGACCCAATCGTTCCGCGCATAGCTCCCGAACAGGATTATCTTGAGGATCTTCCCGTTCCGCTTCCACGGCTGCGTCGCGCCAGAGATCGCCTGCACGAACTCGCCCATCAGCGTCTGCTTGACGCGCTCCAGCTCCGCCTGCTGCGCCGTGGGCAGGTGATCGACGTCGTTACGCATGGTGCGGGCCGTGGGCGAAAAACGCGAGCATCCCCGATGCTACCCCGCGCGGGACTCTTGCTCAACCACGACCGCTTGCGCCGCTTACAGCCTCTTTGAGGGTCAATTGCCAAATTAGAAAGCGGCCGATCGCTCGCAACTGCACAGAACGTCCGTTATAGGCTAAGCCACTGTTGGCCTTGAAGATACAAAAAATGGATCGATTGTCCGCCGCCGCGCGAAGCGCTCTTATGTCAAGGATCGGGCAGGCCAACACCTCGCCGGAGAGGCGGGTCCGACGTATTCTCCATCGAAACGGCTTGCGGTTCCGGCTTCACCGCCGGGATTTGCCGGGAACGCCGGACATCGTTCTGCCTTCCAGGCTCACGGCAATATTTGTGCACGGCTGTTTTTGGCACCAACATAAAGGATGCCGCAGAGCGTCACTCCCCTCGACCAATCCTGAAAAATGGCGCGACAAATTTGAACGCAACGTTGCTCGGGACGCAGCCGCCTACGCGGCGCTCGGCGAGCTGGGGTGGCAGGTAATTGTCGTCTGGGAATGCGAACTCAAGAACGAAGCCGCACTCGAACGGAGCTTGCGCGATCGGTTCACCTTGCCCGATAATGCGAAAAGGCTCGAATCGGGCGCGTCGACACTCGACATTCCGTGAGCCGGACAGCTAATAGTCTGTTCCGTGGGGAATAGTGGCAGATCAGACCAGGCCGTCAACCAGGCATTGAATTGCGTCGATCTATTTGCTGGCGCTGGCGGATTCTCTTTGGCTGCACGACGTGCGGAGCTCGAAGTGCGCTTGGCGGTCGAGAGCGATCGACATGCGGTCGATACCTACAAAGCCAATCTCTGCAAGGGCGTTAGGCGGCGGCCTGTAGTCTTGGCTGGCGACATTCGGCCGATGGATCCGGCGACGGCTCGTCGCAAGGCTTATGCGCCGGACGAGATGTGCGACCTTCTGCTCGGCGGGCCGCCGTGCCAAGGCTTTTCGACGCATCGTCTGAATGGCGCAGGGATCGCCGACGAGCGAAACGATCTGATTCACGTCTATTTCGCGTTCGTACGTGCCTTCGCGCCGTCGGTGTTCCTGATGGAAAACGTTCCGGGCATGTTGTGGGACCGTCATGCGGAGACGCTTGACCGTTTCTACATGGAAGGAGCATGCGCTGGATACGACGTCCAGGAGCCGGTGGTTATCGATGCGCGCGACTTCGGGGTGCCTCAACGCCGCAAGCGGGTGTTCATTCTTGGGTTGAAGCGGGGCCTGAGCTTGGACGGCCTCGCTTGGCCGCCCAAACCCACTCACGGCAGCCCTACGGCTTGCGCGAAGGATGCCACGCTGGCGCCATGGCGGAATTGCGCGCATGTGTTCGCACCGCCAGCCGCTGGCGATACCAACGACCTGCATATGAAGCACGGCAAGGATCTGATCGACGCCTTTATGCGGACACCCCTCAACGGTGGCAGTCGGCGCGATTCGGGACGACTGCTCGCCTGTCATGCCAAACATGACGGCCATAAGGATGTGTACGGGCGCATCGATCCGTCGCAGCCGGCGCCGACAATGACCACGGCGTGCATCAACCCGTCGAAGGGGCGATTCGTGCACCCCACGCTGCCGCACGGGATCACGGCGCGCCAAGCTGCCCGTATTCAGACGTTCCCCGAAGATTTTACGTTCTCAGGCGGTCTGATGGCCGCCGGCGTTCAAATCGGCAATGCCGTTCCGATCGAGCTCGGCGAGCGTCTCATACGACATTTGATGCCGCTCCTTCGCAGTGCGCGTTTCGCGGAATCCGCAATCGAAGAGCGCGAACCTGAAGCGGTGTCCGCCTGAGAGTCGACTAGATCGCCATAGCTCCGAAATAACCCAGGTCCGGGCGTTCGGGGGTACCGATCGCGACGAGGCGGTCGAGCAGCAGGTTTCCTTCTTCGCAGCTCGTCTCCGGCAACAGCGCGCAGGCGTGGCAGGCGGCGCGGTTGAGGGCGTTGGTGCCCTGCCCCTCGCTTTCGATGCACAACGGATCGGACGAGCAGATCGCGGCATTGGCAAGAGCTGCGCGGATGGTCGCGTCCAAGCGTTTGGGCTCGCCTTGGCGGACGAGACCGCCCAGCGTCCCCTCGGAATCACCGCTGGCGGTATAGACGAGCAGACCCGCCATCAGGTGTGCGGGATCATCGGACACGTAGAGACGCTCACGCAAACTCGAGGAATCATAACCGCATTCGAACGCCAATTGGCGAATGAACAGATGCGCGAAGCTGTGGATGAGGAGATGGGTAGGCGAGATGATGCGCTCCGGACGGCCGCGGTCACGCGCAATCCGACCCAGTTGCGCCTGCAACCCCGTCACACGAGCCACGACTTCGGGCTTGGTGCTCCAAGCGGCGAGGCCAGTCTTCGAGAATTGCAGAAATATGCCTTCTCCCCGGACCGAAAAGCCCGGCAGCCAGCGCTTCGGGGACAGCGACAGAGAAGCCAGCGCGCCGTTCGCAGCGTCGGGGGGGACGAGCCGTGTGAAGCCCGTGAGCACGCGGGTTTCGCGAAGGCGTCGTACCAATACGACCGCGTCAAACGCTTCGGCAAACCAGGACTCGTAGGCGTGCACGTCGCTGGCCTTGGTGTCGAAATCGTGACGCTCAAGCGCGGGCGGCCTAGGGCCGGTATAGGCTTTGTACTCGTCAAAGCGATAACGCGTCTCATCGACCAGAGCGTCGGCGGCCGCCTCGGCCGCGACGGCTTCACCGGTCAGGCGTTCGAGCACGGCGCGCACGAAGCTGTCTTCATCCAGGCCGAGGTTGCGTGCCTTCACCTTGATGAGCGGCATGTTGGGCGCACCGTCCACCGTGGTCGACGTAATTTCCTCCCAGATGTCGGGACGATCGAGGACCTGCTGAATCTTCGCCGAATAAGGTGGAATCAGAATAGAGCTGGTAAGCTTGGCGAAATAGGAGTTCGACGCCCCGCGCTGGATCGTCTGGGGAACTTGCGAGGGGCAGGGTTGCGCGCCTTCGGGGCCGAGCCAAGGCCGCTCGCCGGGGCATGATCCGACATAGACGCCGCGCAGCGCGTCGCGCTGAAATGCGCCCGCCATCGACCGTGAGGCGCCGCAATTCGTGCATTTGACGACGACGCCCGCCAGGCCGGCGGCGGTGGTCGAATAGAGATAGAGCTTCGCGGTGTCGGGCGAGCAGGCGGCCTGCACGGCGGAATGCGCCCAATCCAGCCATGGAAAATCCATGATGTGCCCGACTTCGCAGGCGACGACGAAGCGCACCGGCGACAAGCGCGGGCGCCGCCGCGCGGGCAGCTCGGAACAAGGCTTGGCGTCGCCGTCGGCGCGTCGGCCGCTGTTGCTGCAGCGTAGCGCATCGGAGCGCCATGGCGCGTTCCAAGGCACATGCTTCAGGATCCGGCAGCGCGGACAGAAATGCCAATTGGGGAAGCGCACGAACGGCATCGGCGCGCGGTCCTGACGCGGCGCACCTCTGACAGAGAGTTCCGGCGCTTCGGTCGGACTCATGAAAAAGTCGATGGGTCGCCCAAGCTCAGCGGTCAGCCGGCGGGCCAGGCGTCCGTCGACAACTTGGTTGGATTTTAGGATCTCGGGACGGATGGAGGCGTCGACTTGTTCTAACGGCCAGGCGTCGAGCCCGGCGCACATCAAGGATTCGTCGAGAAAATCAATCACGGCGCCGACGCCGAACGGCACCACGCCCTGGGAACTTCGAAATTCGGGCCGGTCGGTCATGCTTCTTCCTCCGCGGGCGTCGGATAGATAGTGACCACGCGCGCTATCGACGTGCCGTCGACGTTGCGCATCGATGTCGGCACCGGCCAGGCATGGCGCTGATAGGTGTCGTCGCGAACCGAGCCGAACGGGTACATTAGGGTCAGCTCGCTCGGCGCGCCGCCCATCGCGCCGTAGCGCGGCGGCGCATAGCTGCGCCAAAGCGCGAGCGCCTCTTCCAGTTCGGTGCGGGTGTCGTCGGCCTCGTCGCGGTCGATATGGTGGACGCGCGCCAGAATCGTCTCGATTTGATCTTCGACGTCGTCCACGAAAGACGCGATGCGATCGGGACTTTCGACCTCGGCGAGAAGGCGCGCCAGCGCGACGAAGATGCCCATCAGCCCGCGCTCGCGCGCTTGCGGCGAGAATGGCGTCACGCTCGTCGGCTCGACGTGGCGGTAGAGGCTTTGGTGATAGGCGACGAACCGCTCGTAGTGCGAGCGGTCGCGGCTTTTGGTCTGCGTATAGACGGTGAGCACTAGACCGGGGACTTGGCGGCCGACACGGCTGCTCGCTTGGATGTATTCCGAAGTGCCCTTGGGTTGACCACTCATCACGATGACGCCCAGCCTTGCGACGTCGACACCTACCGCGATCATGTTGGTGGCGAGCAGCACGTCGACGGGGGGCGGCCCGGAGGGTTTCAGGCGCCATTTGATTTCAAGCTGCTGAAGAATGGCGGGAATTTCTTCGGCGCCGCGGCGGCTGGTTAATTCCACGATCTCACGGATGTAGCGACGCGCCTCGGGGCGAATACCGCGTCGGTGGCAATACCCTTTGAGAAATTCCGGAATGTCGCCGACGCACAACGTTGCGGCATGGCCGAGCTCGCGTAGCGAATTGAAGTACCAAACCAAGGTCCCGTAGGGATCGACCAACGCGCGCTCGCGCTCCTGCTCCTCGGTTAGCGCAAAACAGACATTTTGCAGCAACGGGGAACAGGCGCGCACCAAGGCGGTCTGATGCGACTTGACCGCATTGCCCATGAAGCCGACGTAACGCCGGCCCGGAGCATCGCCGTCTTCGAAAGCGAAATAGGATTCGCCCGAGCGGATCGCCTGTGGCGGAAATTCGAAACAATCGCGAGCATAAAGGTCTCGACATTGCTCGGCCGCGCGGCGGATGGTCGCGGTCGACGCCACGACCTTGTGAACGTGGCCGTCGCGCGAACATAGGCGGTCGATGGCGGTTTCGTAGAGACCGACCACCGTGCCAAGTGGGCCCGAGATGAGGTGGAGCTCGTCTTGGATCACCAATGCGGGCGGCGGCGCATCCGTGCCCAGGCCGAACAATCGACCGGTCCGGTCGTCCCACGCGATCTGCGCGAACTTGTCGACGGTTCCGATCAGGATGGTCGGCGGAGCCGCGTAAATGTCTTCGTCGATGACGAGGATGGGCAGCCCGCCTCGGGGCTTTGAAAAGGCGCAATGCTCGTCGGGGCAAGCGAAAGCGACGGTGCGGGCACCGCCGTCGCGCGGGCGTGCTTCTTGATAGCCGAGCTTGGTTCGGTCGGTGAAGTCGACCCCGCACCATGGGCATTGCAGCACTTGGAACGGATTGGCGGCGAAGCGCTCCTGCTGGAGCTGGCGCAAGCGGTGCCGCGCGTCGTCGCGCGTATTGGGCGAGAGGCTACGTCCCACCCAGAGGCCGATCGAGACCGGCGCGTCGCCGAGATCGGCGCCGAGGTTGCGCTCGCGACGGAGCGCTTCGATGGCGAGCGTCAACGCCGAGGCGCGCTGGAACTGCTGTGCGGTCAAGAGGCGCAGCGTGTAACGCATGAGCACGGTGCAACCCGCCGCCTCGCCGCGAAGGCGGTTCAGCAGAATCGTGAAGGCGCTCAGGCCCAAATAGGCTTCGGTCTTGCCACCGCCGGTCGGGAACCAGATCAAATCGACGACGCGGCGTTCTTCGTCGTCCGCGCTGAACGCGGAGGCGAGGTTCATCAGGATGAAGCCGAGCTGGAAGGGGTACCAGCTTTTGTCGTGCCCATTGCCGGGACCGTCGGGCAGTGGGGCATCGCGGTCGCGTCGCGGCAGTCGCGAGTGGTGCTGTTGGACGAACATCGCCTTGTTCATCAAGCGGAAGGCGGTCAGCGCCTCATCCTCGCGCTCCAGCAAGTCGACACCGCGAAGCATGCGGGTATGACACGCACGGCAATTGTCGAGATTGTCGTCGGCGGCTTTGCGCAACGGGCCGGTGAGCTTCGTGATTTTGCCTTCTTGCTCCTGAATCCACGCCGCATAGTCGCGTGCCAGGTCGCGCATTGCAGCGGGGATCGCGATCCGGGGATCGCCGCCAGCCGCATCATAGAGAAAGCCCATCGACAGTTTGAGCGAGCGCTCGGGATCGAAGGCTTTGGTGCGGGGACGAATGGGCTTGAGCTCATAATCGGGCACGGCGACGGCGGCCACCCAATCGACCGCGCCGGCCTCGGACAGCGCTTCGTCACGGTTCCAATCTCCGGCGGTGCCGTGGCCCAGCGCGAAGGCGCGGCGATGGCGAAACAGCAAGTCCATCGACGCCAGCTCGGGATCGTCGAGCGCCTCGCCGACGCTGCGGTCGATCGGTCGGAACACGGGTTCACCGTCCGCGTGCGAGACCTTGAGGGCGACTTGGAAAAAGACGTCGGCGCACGACGGAGCGGCGGCGCCTTGTGTTCTGCGTTCGTTGACCAACATGCACGAATAAATCAGTCGGCCGTCTTCCGACCGCCGACGGATCGTGGTGCGCAGACTCAGCATGTTGTCCGCGTCGAGCGTGATCGGCGGCTGCGCGCCGAGCGCCGAGAAGCTCGGCAACGCAATCTCGCGCGAGCACGGTACGCGGCGCCAGGCCTGTACACGGCGGGTCGCGGGGAAGATGCGACCGTCTAGGCCGGTCTCGCCCGCGCGCGGATGGACCTCGTCGATGGATTCAGGAATGTAGGTGGCCCAATCGGCACGTACGATCAGCGGCACGGCATCGCCGACGGCGAAGGAAATGCCGGCCGCCGACGGGCTGAACTCGTTGGCGAGATTGAGCGGCTCACGCTCGTCGGACCCATCGCCGTCCTGGCGCGCGGCTCGGGTTTCGATCACCGGCAGATCCTCGGCCATCGACTCGAGAGTTTCGCGTTCGTCCTCGGTCGGCGGATCGATGCTGTCCTCCAGACGCTGCTGGGGCATCTTTTGCGGGAACAGCACGCCGGTTGCGTAGAGCTGCAGCGGCGAGATGGTCAGCGTTTCGGTCTGATCCTCCGGCGTGTCATATGGTCGCGGACCAAACAGCTGCCGCACGGTCGAGGCGACCAAATTGTCGCGAAACGCCCGTGGGCTTTCGAACGGATCGGCGAGGGCACTCACCGCTCGGCCCGTGCTTCAAGAAATGCATCGCCGACGAAGGCGTATAGCTTCGTGCGGGCGCGCGTCATGCCGACGTAGATCGCGGCCTGGATGATGGGGTCGTCGAGTCGGTCCGGCAAATCGGTGAGAATCACGATGTCGTTCTCCAATCCCTTGAAGCCAGCGATGGTGCCGTAGGTGAAGCTCTGGTCGTCACCAGGCCCGCGGTCGTCGATCGGCTTGAGCGGCTTGCCGACATCCGGCGGGAATTGGACGACGCTCGACGCGCTCGTCTTCACCCACGAGAGGATTGAGACGCTTGCGGGCAGGACACCGTCCTTGATCAACTCGAGCAGCAGCGCGCGCAGTCGTTTGGCCTGGTCCTTGGCATCGGCGGCACGGCGATATTCGACCGGCGAGCGCAGCGTGCGGCGACAAATCGGTTCGGGAACGCCTCCGATCTTGCTCGCTTCAAGCGCGACTTCTTTAGGGTTGCGGAAATTCTCGCGCAACTCGACGCCGACGGCGCCGAAGCCATACAACGCCTCAAGCAGCCTCGGTTCGACGCGGCCGTAGAGCGCCGATTGCGGTCCAGAATCGTGGAAGATGAGCCAGCGCCCTCCGCGAAAGCCGCCGGCGAGCACAAGGTCGAGACAGTTGAGGAAGGGGAAGGTCAGAATGTCCTGCGCTTCGTCGATGATGACGACGTCGAACTGGGGGAGCGCACCTTCGTCGCATAGGTTCGAGCAGGCGCTTTCGAACAGTTCGGGATAAAGTTTGTCGAAGGTGTCCGCGGACGCCGCGACGTCGCGGCCGCGTAGCCGGTCGCCGAGCCCGGCCGCCTTAATGGTCTCGGCGAAGAAGCCGTGGAGCGTTGCCATACGCACGCCCGGTGCGGTTTGCGCGACATCGACCTTTAGATATTGAGCGAGATTGTCGTTGTAGCAAAGCAACAGGACCGAGCGACCCTTAGCGGCGAGGCGCCGCGCCGCTTCGAGCGCGATGAGCGTTTTGCCGCTGCCCGCGGGACCGTCGCAGAGAAGGCGGGGATTGTTCTCGTTGAGCGCGTAATCGAGGACGCGGTGCTGATCGGCGCTCAACGCCACGAGCTCGCGCTCACTCTCGGTGAGCAGCCCGGGCAGGCTTCGTATGGCCTCGAAGTCTCCGCGCAGCAGATTGACGAATTCGTCGCGCCGCGCGGCGCTCAGACGCGCGGGAGCCGTACGACCGGTCTCGTCCGCACGACCCCGAAAGTAATCGGCCAGGCGTTCCGCATAATCGGCGAAGGAGCGCACCGTATCGCGCACGTCGTACACGACCTCCTGATCCCATTCAGGGTCCGCGCGGTCGAAGCGGATGTCGGGGAAGACGACGCCCCAACCGACGAGGCATTCTTTCCGTACCGCGCGGCCGAGCCGCCGATCCAGATAGCCGATCAGGCCCCAGCGTGCCGATTGGGCTTGCTTGAACGGCCCTTCGCTCGACGTGTAGGACTTGGCGCCGCGGCCGACGCGCCACAAACCGTCCTTTCGCTCGATGTCGCCACCTTTGACCTCGAGACAGAAGATGCCGTGACTGCCGATCAACACGAAGTCGGCCTCGGCATAGTCTTTGCGCAAATGACGAGCGATCCCGAGCGAATGCAGGCAGACCAGATCGTCGGTTCCGGCGGCGTCGCGGATGAGCTCGAACATGCATGCCTCGCCTCGCGACACGTCCGAGGGGAGCGTCGGCGGAAGCATGCGGGTCATTCGGGAGCGTCTTCGCGAGGAGGTAGGTCGGCTAGACGCAGCCGCCGCCCTATCAACTCGGCCGGCACGTCCTGGATACCGGCGATTCGTTCCACGCGCAGAAGCGTGTAGACGAGACGCCGACCTTCGATCTCGAACGAAATCGTCGGCGACGACAGGTCGATCGCCCCCGAGAAGATCTCGCGCAGGATCGCATCGGTGGCATCGGCGCGGGCACCGTAAACGGCATCGATCGCGGCCTGAGTCTCGGCCAGGCCAGCGCGAAGTTCGGCATCGTCGATCAGTTCGGCGACGACCGGAAGGACGCGGCGATAGTTTCTGGGTGCGACACTGCGGGTGTCGCTCGCCCAGGACCGTACGGTCAACGCGTCGCGTCGTTCACCGGCAGCGTCGAGACGCCGAGCGAACTCGGCGTAGCTCTCGCCGGTGGATGCGAAATGTCGTTTGAGCGCAAATTTCCAACGATCGGCACGGGCGCGGACCTCACCGCCGTCGTTGAGAATTCGATCGGCCCACGCATCGACCAGGTCGCGATCGGTCTCGAGCGGAAGAGCCATCAACATGCCGGGCTTGAGCGAGGATACGGGCAGAAGCAGGCGTCGATCGGCGACCGGGAGCGCCGCGTCCGCCTCTTCGGGAAGGACGATGATGTGCCCTGCGGGCGGCAGCAATGCAAAGGCGCCGGGTTCGGCAAACAAGACGAGCTGCGCCTTGGCGGTTTCGCTCCGGTGCGAGACCGACGGCAAGGCCTTGCGGATGCCATCGACGGCACGTGCCTCGGCTTGAGCGGTCTCGGGTGTATCGTCGATCGGCTCGACGTCGTTGGCGGCTTGGAGTTCGACGCGGCGCGCCGCCTGCTCATGCCAACGCGGCTCCGCCGCCTCGGCGCTGTCGTCGATCAGGCTCTTGAGCAGTTTGGCGGTGCCATGCTCGAGCCCACGCTCGAAGCGTCGAGCGGCCGACATTGTCTTTTCGTACCAACGGCGCTCGAACGGCAGGAGCAGCATGTCTGTCCGCGCACCGAAACCGACGTTGGAAAGCTCGCGCATGGTGTGACGACCGAGCCAGCCTGGCACGACGACGCGGTCGTAGGGAGCCGAGGCGCGCAGCGCCTCAATCGTGATCCATTCGAATCCGCGCAGTGCCTCGGTCGCCGCCGCTTCATGTCGGCAACGGTCGGCCGTGGCGGTCGAGCGGCAGACCACCGCCACCGCTTCCTCGCCCCCGAGAGAAGATCCGAGCTCGAGCAGAGCGTCGCGGCGATCTCCGCCGCTTGCGTCCGGCGTGTAGTCGGCGAACAAGGTGCGGACTTCGGCGGCGTGGGTTTCGAAGAGCGCAAGCGTCGAAGCCTGACCGACGATTGCCGAGGCGAGGGTCTTGAGAGCGCGACGGTCTTCGTCGTCCGGCAGCGGATGGCCGGTGGCACGGCGGAGGAAGGCCGCGACGGTCAAATCGAGCGCGTCGAGCGCGGGATCGTCATGACGGCGGCCGTTACCCCTCCGGAGGCATTCCGCGACCGCCTCCAAGAACGGATCGTTGCCGAGCACAACCGCATAGGCGGCATTCCAATGCGCTGATCGTCGCGCAAAGAAGCGTGCGAGCGGATCAATCTCGTCGGATCTGCCGGGATGCACGATTGGAGGCACCTCGACGTCTTGATCCTCCAGATACCAGACGTCCTTGATCCCATGGTCGACGAGACCGCTCACGCTTTCGCGCTCGTGGAGGTTTGCAAAAATGCACAGATGGGTGCCGTCGAGCCGGTCGGAAGCGGCGAGCGCGGCATGCAGCGCGCGGCCGCTGCCGCCGCCATCGACCAAAATGTGCCAGGCGTCGATGTGCTCCGGCGGATCCGCGACGAGATCGCACGCGGTGGCGGCGTCGGCGCAAGCATAGAGAAGTGGCCGATCCGTGGCGCTGCCGGGCAAATCGTGCGGCTGCCCATGCGCGTCGATCCAGCGGGCACCCACGAGCGCCGCGGGCGTCATCCCCTGCGGCCACATCGCGGGGAGGAAGCGGTCGAGCTTGGCGCGCGACCCAACCAACAGAACGGCTTCGTGACGCTGCGGTCGCCGACGGCCATGACCCGTCAGTCCGACGAGGCTGTCGACGTTGCGGTCCTTGAGCCAGGCAAGAATGTGACTGCCGTTCGACAGACGTTTCCACTCGCGTGCCGAGCGCGCAAGATAGGGCAGCACTTCCTCGCCGACGGTGATCGTGCCTGCTTCAGCGACGTGGAGGCGCCAGCGTGCGCGCGCGGTCCCGTCGACCCGACCGCCATAGCGGGCATGGAAGGTCACGGTTCCGTCGCTGATTGTGACGGGGCAGCCTTGGGCCCAGAGTTCCATTTCCTGATCGAACGCGTCCGACTGGCTCACGGCGCCTTCGATTGCGGCGGCTACGGCGGCGATTACCGCATAGGGGCCGACTTCGCGCAGAACGAGCGCTCCTGCGCTCGGCGCGGCGAGCGTCGTCAGTGCTGCGCAGGTGACGTAGCAGCCGAACCGATCAAGCGGCGTGCCGGCGGTACCCAGGCCGACCGTGGCAACGAAGGGTCGCCGCCGTGACATTGCCTCGAGGATGGGGAGACACAAGGTCTGGTTTTCGACCGCCGCATAGGCCCATTCCAGCACGTAGATGTCGTCGATCAACCCGAGCATCCCAACCTGGTCGTCGACGACGTCGTGAAGTTCGGCGAGGTATCGCAGAGCCGCGCGAGCGGGTGCGTTCTCGGAGCCGGGTCGAGCGGCGGCCGCGATCAGTGCTTCGGTTTTCGCCGACAATCCGGTGAATTCCCCCAAGTCGCCGAATTGGGCGAGAAGATCGAGCTGGCGGCGGACCGTAGACACGACGGCATCGACGTCGAACGGCTCGGCCTCATCGTACCGGGAGAGGCGCTCGTCGATATGTGTGAGCTCGGCCGTGCTTAAACAGCCCTTGAGGCGGGCAGGACCGACGAGTGTCGCGAGCCGGGCAACGACGGTGTCCAGGATCCAGTTGAGTTCTTGCCGGTCGGTGTCGACGAGCACCTCACGCGCGAGCGCGTCTTCCAGAAACACCAAGGCGGCGGCGGCTCGCGCCGCGATTCCCTTTTCGGCATCTGCATAGAGCCGGTATTGCGAAGCGACCCACAGCCAGCGGACGATCTGCTGCCTGGGGAAGTCGGGTCGAGCCAATGCCTCGGTCAAGCGTTCGGAAAGATGCACGAGTCGATCGGTGCCTGCGTCCAGGCCGTGCTCGAAGGACTGCTCGAGCCTCAGCATCCGCGCGGTCAGTTCGTCGGCGCGTGATTTTTTGGGATACCAATAGCTCATGTTCGGACGGATCCGATGTCGCCGCCGCTTTCGCCCGACTTCGATGCCCGCCTCAGCACCAGGATTCTCTCGGCATTGCTCGGCAGCTCCCCCGCGTCGATACTATCGACAACTTCGCTGAAATAGGAAGTTAAAGTCGAGCCTTTCGTCGATCGGTAAATATCGCCGAAGCGGATGAATTGTCCGGCTGGAATGCGCCGTTGTGCTTTTGCGGGGCGCACCGACGCTTATGGACGACGTCTGGACGCATCGAACAGGCGATTATGCCGGCACGCCTGTGCGCAGGCGGACAAATCGAGTCTTGAGCCGAAACTCCGAGCGGACCATCAAGGCTTGGGAAAACGAAGGAGCGGATGCTTGGCGACGACGCCGATACTTTTCAACGATCTTCTGCGGGAAAGGGGCATCCAGCCTGCGGACGTGCGTTTGTTGCGCCACCACACCGATCCTGGGCTCGACGGCCAGTCGCTTCATGACCTTTGGATGCGCGACCGCGAAGGGTTCGAGCTGTACCAGAGGACACAAAAGGCAAACGAGCGGCTCTTGCGAACCGGCAAGATATGGGCGGCGTTCACCTCGCCCACACCTGGAGTCAGCTTGTTCGTCGGATTGTACGATGCGCGCTTCGAGAAGACCGCGGTTGCCGAATGGGACTGTCCTTATCGCGGCGACCGTCCGGGCCGGGGCGATCCGGTCGATTTGTACGCGACCAAGCTTCGTCCGGAGCTCGCGGAGCATATCGGAACGCTGGCGGTCGGTTGGGATCCCGCGTCGATCCGCAGCTGGAAGCGTTACGCGGCAAATGCCCCATTCGTGGTCGAATCGCAGATCGATGCGGCTCTTCCGCTGATCGAGACGCTCGAGGATCTCACCCGTAATCTGATGGCGTTCGAGCGGCTACGCAGCGACCCGGGCGATCCGGAACGCGGTTCCTATCTCGGGTTTGTTCAGCGCGGGCACTGCTTCCTGCCCTACACCACCCCCGACGGCATTGCCTTCGCGCCGTCGCGGCTGCTCGGGTACAAAGAAAACACGCTTGAGCGACATGCCGCAAACGGCGGGAAGGACGGAAGAGACAGCGATCCTGCGATCGCGGGCATCGTCGGTTCGACTTACGCAGAAAGTGCGGAGCTCGAGCGCGCCTATCGCGCCTTTTGCGGTGCGAACGGCCTGAGCGTGCATGACCGAAAGCGCAAATATTGGCCGGTGCTCGAGCTGAGCCTCAGCCCACGCGCGCTTCCCCCGAGGGCACGTTTTTCGGTCGGTGCGCTCTACACGCGGGGCGAGGTCGCGGAGATGATCGGGCTCCAGACGCGGCGCGGCGGTAATTGGGATACCGGCTATGCGCAAGTGGACGGCGAATTCTTCGTGTTCGCGAATGTCGGCAGCAAGGGCCGTACGGGGCACGACTATCCGAACCGTTGGCACGGCAAGCAGCTGATCTGGTCGGCTAAGACCGGGACTCGGCTTGGTCAAAGCCAGATTGTCGCACTGCTCTCAGGGGAGCACCCGGTGCATATCTTTTGGCGTGCTGGTGAACGCGAGCGCTTCACCTATGCGGGACTTGCGGCGCCGCTCGAGGTCGAGGACACGACGCCGGTGCGGGTGCGTTGGGATTTGGATCCGGGTCCAGGCCGCAGAATCGGTGCCGATACCTCTTCGGCGCACAATCGACGCGGCCCCCCACCGATCGCGGGGGCGCGCACTACCATCTACGGAGACGGTCCAACCAGTGTTTATCTGCTCGAGCTCGACGGGCCGATCGCTCAGCTGTTTCCGACGCTTCCCGAAAAGAGCCGCGTGATCAAAATCGGCATATCGAACGATCCGCTGCGCCGCGTCGGCGACTTGTCGTGCGGCCTGCCTCCGGGCTGCGCACTCGGCTGGCGGATCGTGGCGACACGCCTGTTCCCAACGGGACGAGAAGCGTTCGACGTCGAATCGATGCTGCTTGAGCGGTTGCGTTTAAACGGCTGGTCTCTTGGCGGTGAATTTGCTGCGGTCTCCGACGCGGACCTCGCCCGCCTCACTACGTTGGCGTGAGATTCGCGCGATCGACAGGAAGTGCCCCTGGCGGCGGGCGCAGCTCCGACGGTGTGGCGAAACCGTGCTCGACGGTGCACAGACGTTTGCGGGCGCTCATGAACAAACAGAGCCCAAACGCACAGTGCAGGATCGCGCGGACGAGGAAGAACGATGCACGCCGATTACGTTGAGGTTGTAGACAGGGCGGTTCACGGAGGGCTTCCGCTTGGCCAAATCGCGGACCTCGCCATCCGGCTGGCGGCATCCGGCAACCGCCTCGATCTCGCACAGGCCGACACGGCCGACATCGCGTCGACGGGCGGTCCTACCAGCCTATCGACTCTGTTGTGCCCTCCGATGCTCGTCGCGATCGGCCGGCGCGTGCCGAAGCTGGGGGTTCCGGGACGTCCGGCCGGCGGAGTCGACGTGCTCGGCACGATTCCCGGGTACCGGACGGCTCTCGACGTGGTCGCCGCCGAACAGGTGCTTGCGATGTGCAACTACGTCCATATCGATGCCGGCGCGAGCTTCGCCCCGGCGGATGCGGCGCTCTTTCGATATCGCCAACAAGTAGGAGCGCAGGCGGTCCCCGATCTCGCAATCGCCAGCCTGTTGTCGAAAAAGATCGCGGTGGGGGTCAAGCGGGTCGGTCTTGAGGTGAGAGTGGCCGACCACGGCAATTTCGGCTCCGATTTCGCAGAAGCGAGGCAGGCCTCCCGTAAATTCTGCGATGTGGCGCGCATTCTCGGCATGGACGCGGTTTGCGTGTTAACCGATGCGAGCCGGCCGTTTCAGCCGTTCGTCGGCCGTGGCGAGGCGTTGTTGGCTTTCAAGCTCGTCTTGGACGGCGAGGAAAACGACTGGCTCGCCGAGCACCTCGATGTCTGCACCACGATGGTGTCCACGATTGGGGGAGCAGTGGAGGTCGATCGCCGAGCGATGTCCAGCGCCGCCATTCGGAACATAGAAGCGCAGGGCGGGTCCGAACGCAGGTTTCGAGAATATGCGAACGAGATTGCACGCCGTCACGGTCGACCGCTCATTGCCGAGGCGGCAGGATATGTCCGCTACGACCTCGGCAAGCTTCGCAATGCTGTCATCCAGGCGCAAGGTGCGTCGGCCGGCTATGCGGATGACGCCGGCGTGATTCTCAAGGTCCGCGCCGGCGATCGTGTCGAGCCCAAGGAAGAGTTGTTGTCCGTACGTTGCCCGGAGGCTGCACGGCTGACTTTCGAAGCCGCGCTGCGGAGCGCGATTGAAATCGACGCGACGCCGACAGGCTCGCCGGCGGCAATGGAGTTTGTGCATGTCTGAAAGTGGAAAATACTGCTGCTTCAACTGCCCCTCCAACGATTATTCGCGCAAGCGGCTGTCGGACAAATGTCCGACCTGCGACCAGGAATACGGCTTTCCGCTGACCTCGGCGCCGACCAAGATCGACAAGTTCGAGATCGAACGGCCATTGGGGCGAGGTTTTTACGGAGCTGCGTTCGTCGGAAGGCGCGCCGGCCCGATCCGGCCGCAACGCGTCCTCAAGGTCACCCCAAAGGCGATGTACGAAAAGTTGGGCAAAGACTTCGAGGAAGAAGTTCGCCGTCATGCCGAGGTCGCTGCGGGTGCGGAGTTCATTGTCGGCGTGGAGGACATGTTCGATGCGGACGTCGACTTCGGCGGCACGGTGCTCCCGTGCCACGTGGTCGAGCTGGCCTATGTCGACGGGGAGCCGTTGGAAGAGTATTTATCCGGCCGCTTGCCTCTCGGCGCTGCGCAGGCTGCTCAGATCGCATGCGACCTGTTCCGGTTGCGCGACGAATTCGAGCTTCGTCTCAAGCACCATAACGACCTGCACGCGGCAAATATCGTCGTAGAACGACTGCCGAAGGCATCCTGGCGCCGAGGCGATGCGATCGAGCCGGGTTTGCGGGCGAAGGCGATCGATTTGGGATCCGTGGCGCCGGACCGTCGCTCGGGAGGCATCCATGTCGGCGACATCCATTGGATCGGCGAGCATCTGCAACGGATGGCCGAGCGCCTGCTCATGGAGGGCGAGGAGGCCGCCGATCTCGACAAACGGGTCGCGCTCAAGCTGCTGGGGATCGCGCAATCGTTGGCTGCAACCACCGAAAATCAGCGCCCTCCCTCGGCCGAGGACATGGTCCGCCTCATTCGTACCGAATATCATAAGGTGGCGGAGCCGTGGCGACCCTGGCGCGAGAACCTCGTGCTGCGCCGCTTCGAGGAGTCGTACAACGCGCAGACGATGGACGCCTGGTACGTCCCACAGCTGCTCGTCGATCCCGAGAATACTTGGGTCGACAGAGTGAGCGCCCCTGGCCCCCTGGTCATGACCGGCATGCGAGGGTGCGGCAAGACGATGCTGTTGCACTCGGTCCAGTTTCATGCCCGCGCCGCGGTCCGATCGGGAGAGGGCGAGGCGGACGCGATCAATCGTATCAAGCAGGACAAATATGTTGGTCTGTTCGTATCCGCGCAGCGGCTGATACCGATACGGAAGGACGAAGCTCGACCGTCCGCCGAGCAGTTGTTCGCACGGCTGGTGGTCGCATATGCGGCGGCCGCAGCGCGTGCTTTGGCGCACCTCGACGACCTCGACCCCACTGCGGTCGAGCCGGACGCGGCTGCGGCGATCGCGCGGGCGGTCTCCGAGGTTCTCGAGCCGGCTCCAAGTATCCCGGAGCCAGCTACGATCGAGCAGTTGGAGCGCTCGCTCGTGGACCTTTTGGTTCGGCTCAGCCGGGTCGACAGCGAATATCGCATCGCAACCACGCCTGCCATCGCATTTCCGCATCTCGCTTCGGCGGTTCGCGCTTCCGCTGCGGTCTGGCGCAACGCGCAGGTGCTGTTCCTGCTGGACGACGTGTCGACACGTTATCTCGACACAAGCCGGATCGAAGAGCTGTTGTCGGCACTAATCTTCCAGAACGCCGACTGTGCGTTTAAGCTGACCTCTGAAGCGCAGACAATCTTTCTCACGCTCAAATCGCCCGGTGAGCTGCATCCGGCCGCTGCGGGACGCGACTTTCAAACTTTCGATCTCGGTGCCGAGGTTTATGAACGGTTGAAGCGGCCGGGCGGAGGCAGGGATTTCGTCAACGCGATCCTTAAGGCACGTTCCCGCTTCAATCCCGGTCACCCGAACGCCGAGCCGAAGGACGTGCTGGGCGACATCGATCTCGAATCGATAGCGCGTGGTATCGTCAGCACCCAGCCGACATCCGGCGACCGCAAGAAGTTGTATCGCGGGTTGAGCGCCCTCACCGGCGTGTGCGTCGGCGACATTGGGAGCGTCATTCAAATCTATCAAGCGATCATCGCGCGCGGGAGCAAGGAGCTTCCCGTGCCGCCGCAGCATCAGAGCGCCGCGTTTCAGGATTTCTGCGCGCGCTATCTGTACCATCTCGATCGCCGTGACAGCGATTTGAAGGCGGTGGCGATGAGCTTCGCCGAGGCATCCTATCATCTTCTGATGCAATCGGGAAAAGACCCCGCGTCGAAGCGACTGCGGCAGTACACGTCGATCTATGTGAGGATCACGTCGGGCGACGTCGAGGAGCAGATGGCGCGGCTTCGCGAACTCGTCGATGCGGGCGTATTCGTGTTCACCGGCGCGGCGCCCCGAACGAAGACGCGCGACTCGAATCCTACGCAACAGTTTCAGCTGTCGTACCGCAAGCTTTACGGTCTGGTGAACTCAATCGGTCTTGCAGAGCGCGATCGGTTTGAGCTCTCGGGTGAGGGCCTGGAAGAATGGCTTCGCAATCCCAAGGCCGGCAAGGAAATCCTCCTTCGCAACTTGGTCACCGCGGATTCGTGGGACGAGGCCGACGAGGCGGCGGTTCCATCGGTCGAGCGGCCGCGTGAATTCTTCCGAACTCCACCTGTGCAGCTGATCTTCCCCGACACGTCGCCCACTCAGGAGGTGGGCGCCGAGCCGATCGTTTCCTCCGCGCTTGAAATGCCGTCGGTCCGGCGATTTGGACTCGATGAAATGCGCGACACTGTCGACATGCTGCTGGTCGGCTTGGGCTTTGAAGATCGAACGCCGATATCCTTCGACCGCTTGCTTGACGCCACCCGCCCCCGGCGAATTTTGGCCGCCCGGTACGCAGTGGCGGGACACGCGGACGCCATGCTTGCAAGGGCCGCAAGCCGAGGCATAGAGGTCGAAGAACTGTCCTACGACGCGATTCGTAGCGGACAGCTGCCCAAACTCGAAGGCGAGGTGGTGGTCGACATTACCGGTCTCGCCAAGCCCGCGCTTTTCAAGATTGTGCGCGCGGGCCTGCTGGAGCGCCGTTCACTCACAATCGCCTACACGGCAGCCGAGCTATATTCGCCGAACGAAGCCGAGCTTCAGGCAGTGCTGGACGCTCATGCATCATACAATCGGCACGAAACGCTTGCCGCCCTCAAGTCCGTGCTCACCGGGGAACAGGGCCCCTATCGCCCCATTTCCCTGCTCACGACCGAAAGTGACGGTACCCGCAAGCGCGGGCTGTGTGCGTTCGCGTCCGCGAAGCACGAGCGAATCCTGCATCTGATGGAGGCGCGGGAATACGATACGGTCGAGCTGCTGGTCGACGCAGCGGACACCGCCCGCGCCAAGGTCGCAGAGATGGCGGGGCGCGTAGCCCTTGAAGAGAGCCGGGCCGGCGAATTGGTGTCGGCGGACGCCTCCGATCTCGAAGCCGTCCTGTCGATCATCGCACGCACGCACCAGAGTTGGTATGTCGACGGGGGCTTCAATTTCGAGCTGGGGCTGACGGGTAACAAGGTTCAGGCGACTGCGGCCGCGATCTTGGGATCGATCCTTCCCGTCAACGAAGCCTGGTACGTAGCGCCCGCGACGTTCGATGCGGGCCGATTCACCCAGGGAGTGGGTGCGACCACGCTCTACCAAATCGAGCGTCGCGATCCGCTAGCCGAAGCATGACCGACAGCTCTCCGAACTGCGACCGATAGGAGTTGAGTGAAGGCCAGCCCAGACCCCCGCTCAGGGAAGCGAATACCTAGATTGTCAGGCAAATGTCATCGCCATTCAGATTTCATACCTCCAGGCGAAGTCAGCTGAGATTCACCGGAGAGGTCTCCCGGTACCCTAGCGAGTATCTGATCCCGGACGCCCAATTCACTGAGATTCGCGGCTGAGCCCGAGCGGATGAGTCGCGCGGGCGGAGGCCCGCATGACTCCGACCAAACTGCTCCTCGGTCAGATTCTTCTCGTCTTCGCGATCGTGATCGCGGGGATCTGGTTCGCGACGCAGTGGGCGGCGGCGCAGCTCGCGTATCAGCCCGAGCTCGGGCCGGCATGGTTCACGTTGCTCGACCGGCCGATCTATCGGCCCTGGGCGATCTTCCCCTGGTGGTACCACTTCGACGCCTATGCGCCGCACGTGTTCGATCGTGCCGGCGCCATCGCGGGTGCGAGCGGCTTCGTCGGCTGCGGAACCGCGATCGCCGGGTCGCTGTGGCGCGCGCGGCAGCGCCGGAATGTCACGACCTACGGCTCGGCACGCTGGGCGACACCCCGTGAAATCGAGCGGGCCGGCCTCTTCCGCGACACGGGCGTATTCCTCGGGCGCTCGAGCGCGCGCTATCTGCGCCACAGCGGTCCCGAGCACGTCATGGCGTTCGCGCCGACCCGCTCGGGCAAGGGCGTCGGGCTGGTCGTGCCGACCTTGCTCGGCTGGACGGGCTCGGCCGTCATCCACGACATCAAGGGCGAGAACTGGCAGCTGACCGCGGGCTGGCGCGCGCGCTTCTCGCACTGCCTGCTCTTCAATCCGACCGACGCGCGCTCGGCCTGCTACAATCCGCTGCTCGAAGTTCGCCGCGGCGCATGCGAGGTCCGCGACGTCCAGAACATCGCAGACATCCTCGTCGATCCCGAGGGCGCGCTCGAGCGGCGCAACCATTGGGAGAAGACCAGCCACTCGCTGCTCGTCGGCGCGATCCTCCACATCCTCTATTCCGAGGAGGAGAAGACGCTCGCGCGCGTCGCGACCTTCCTCTCCGATCCGCAGCGCTCGTTCGCGGCGACGCTGCGGGTGATGATGACCACCAATCATCTCGGGACCGGCGACGGCCCCCAAGTCCATCCCGTGGTCGCGAGCGCCGCGCGCGAGCTCCTCAACAAGTCCGACAACGAGCGCTCGGGCGTGCTCTCGACCGCGATGAGCTTCCTCGGGCTCTACCGTGACCCGACCGTCGCGGCCGTCACGTCGCGCTCCGACTGGCGCGTCGCCGACCTCGTCTCCGCCAAAGCCCCGGTCTCGCTCTATCTGGTCGTACCGCCCTCGGACATCAGCCGTACGAAACCGCTGATCCGGCTCGTGCTCAACCAGATCGGGCGCCGGCTGACCGAGGATCTGCCCAGCGCGGGCGCGCCCAAGCGGCAGCTGCTGCTGATGCTCGACGAGTTCCCGGCGCTCGGGCGCCTCGACTTCTTCGAGACAAGCCTCGCCTTCCTCGCCGGCTATGGCGTGCGCGCCTTCCTGATCGCCCAGAGCCTCAACCAGATCGAGAAGGCGTACGGCGAGCACAATGCGATCCTCGACAATTGTCACGTCCGTATCGCGTTCGCGACCAACGACGAGCGCACCGCCAAGCGCATCTCCGACGCGCTCGGCACCGCGACCGAGCAGCGCGCGATGCGCAACTATGCCGGTCACCGGCTCGCGCCCTGGCTCGCGCACGTCATGGTCAGCCGGCAGGAGACCGCGCGTGCGCTGCTGACGCCGGGCGAAGTGATGCAGCTGCCGGCGCATGAGGAGCTGGTGCTCATGTCGGGCACGCCGCCGATCCGCGCGAACAAGCTCCGCTACTACGAGGATCGCACTTTCACCGAGCGGGTGGTCTCGCCGCCGGTGCTGGCGAGCGGCGGCTTTGCCGACCGTCCGGCACCGCGCGGCGACGACTGGTCCGAGCGCAAGGCCGAGGTCGATGCACGCCTCGCCGTCGCCAACGATGCCGAGCCCGACGCGTCCGCCTCCGGAGGGCGCGACCAGGAACGCCATCCGGGCATCGAGCAGCCGTTGCCCGCTCCCGAACCCGCCGCGGTGCCTGATCCGCTGGGGCTCGGCGACGAGGACGGGGACACCGCCTCGGACCAGCGCGCGATGGATCAGGCGCGCGCCACGGGTGTCGCGCGCGCGGTCTATGCGATCGACGCCGACCCGCGGCACGGCCACGACCTGGTGCTGGGGGACTGAGCGATGCCGCAGAAGGTCCGCTACCAGCTCTTCGTCCCGCTCTCGCTGAGCGAGCGGCTCGAGGCGCTCGCCGCCAAGCCCGGCGCGACGCGCTCGGCGCTCCTCGCGCAGGCGCTCGAGTCCTGGCTCGACCGCCGCGGCACTTCCGAACTCGACGAGCGGTTCGGGGTCCGGCTCGACCGCATCTCCTCAAGCCTCGCGCGGATCGAGCGCGGGCAGGAGATCCTACTCGAATCGCTCGCGCTGTTCATCCGCTACGAACTCGCGATCCACGCGCCGCTCGCCGAGAACGACCATGCCGGCCGCGCACTCGCGCGCGAGCGGTTCGAGGCCTTCGTCAGCCAGGTCGGCCGCCAGCTCGCCGCCGGCAAGCGCACCCTCGCGCCGGCCACGGAGAGCGAGCGATGAGCGGCGCGCTCTCCGCCGACCGGCAGCGCGCGATGCTGCGGACCGCGATGGGCCCGGCGATCGCCGCCGCGCTCAGTGATCCGCTGGTGGTCGAAGTGATGGTCAACCCCGACGGCGCGCTCCGGCTCGACCGGCTCGGCGAAGGGCGGACCGACACCGGCGTCCGGCTCGACCCCGCCCAGGTCGAGCGTATCATCCGGCTCGTCGCGAGCCACGCGCGCACCGAGGTGCATGGCGGCGCGCCGATCCTCTCGGCCGAGCTACCACCGCATGGGCAAGGCGCAGGCGAACGCTTCGAGGGCGTGCTCCCGCCGGTCGCGCTCGCTCCCTGTTTCTCGATCCGCAAGCCGGCCGCGCGCATCTACGGGCTCTTCCTCGACCATCCGCTGTTCGCGCAGCGCATCCGCGAGTGGCTCAAGACGCTGCGCAAAAAGAACGTCGCCGTGCTGTTCGCGACCCAGAGCCTCGCCGACATCGCCGCGAGCACCATCGCGCCCGCGATCATCGAGAGCTGCCCCCAGCGCATACTGCTCCCCAACGACCGCGCGATCGAACCGCAGAGCCGGCAAGCCTATGAGCGGTTCGGCCTCAACGAGCGCCAGATCGAGCTCGTCAGCCGCGCGACTCCCAAGCGCCACTATTACCTCCAGTCGGCGCGCGGCAACCGCCTGTTCGAGCTGGGGCTCGGTCCGATTGCGCTGGCGCTGTGCGGCGCTTCTGATCCCGCCTCGCAGGCGCGGATCGACGCGATCCTTGGCCAACACGGCGCCCACGACTTCGCTGCCCGCTTCCTCGAATCCGCCGGCCTCGACTGGGCAGCGCCGCTCCTGGCCGGCTTCCCGCAACCCCCCTCGTCCCCGGAGTAACCCGTGATGCGTACCTGCTCGTTCAAGAAGTTCCTGCTCGCCTCGGCGCTCGGCATCGCCTGCACTGCGGTCGCCACGCCTGCCTCGGCGCAGATCAGCGTGTTCGATCCCACCAACTATTCGCAGAACCTGCTCTCCGCCGCGCGCGCACTCGAGCAGATCAACAACCAGATCCAGTCGCTCCAGAACGAAGCCGCCATGCTCCAGAACATGGCCAAGAACTTGAAGCCGACCGACTTCCCGCAGCTCCAGGCATTGACCGAGCGGCTGAAGCAGATCGACCAGCTGATGGCGCGTGCGCAGGCGGTCGACTTCCGCGTCGACAGCATCGACGACCAGCTCCGCAAGCTGTTCCCGCAGGGCTTCGACCAAGCGCTGACGTCGAACGCGCAAGTCCAGGCCGCCAAGGCCCGCCTCGACGCACAGATGGCCGCCTATCAGCAGACGATGCGCGTGCAGGCGCAGGTGGTCGAGAACGTCCGCGCCGATGTCGAAACGCTGAACGCGATCACCGCGCGCAGCCAGGGCGCCGAAGGCGCGCTTCAGGTCGGTCAGGCGACTAACCAGCTGCTCGCGCTCCTCGCCAAGCAGCAGCTCCAGATCCAGAACCTGATGGCGGCGCAATACCGCGCCGAAGCGATCGAAGCCGCGCGGCGCGCCAAGGCCGAGGCAGACGCGCGCGCCGCCACCAAGAAGTTCCTCGGCTCCGGCAGCGCCTACACGTCCCAGCCCCCGGGCAACTAGGCGCGGCCGACCGGCGGCGGCGTGCTTTCGCCTCGCGCGCCGCCGCCCGCCGCGGGGCGTCCCGCCGCTCCCCTCGGGGCGCCCCGCGGCATCCCAGCTCGATCAAGGACACGCGACACGTGAACGACCTCAACGTCATCGACCGGTTCATGGCCGACTTCATCCGCTACATCGACAGCGGGTTCGGCCTGCTGGGGCCCGACGTCGCCTTCCTGACGACGACCCTGATTGGCATCGACATCACGCTCGCCGGGCTGTTCTGGGCGATGGGCGGCGACCAGGACGTGCTCGGCCGCCTCCTCAAGAAGATCCTCTATGTCGGCGCCTTCGCCTTCATCCTGAGCAGCTTCCCGACGCTCGCCGACATCATCTTCCGCTCCTTCGCGCAGGCCGGCCTGACCGCCGGCGGCGGCACGCTTTCGCCCGACGAGCTGCTCAAGCCCGGTCGGCTCGCCGGCACCGGCTTCTCCGCCGCCTGGCCGCTGCTCGAACAGGCGTCGGACATGATGGGGTTCGTCAGCTTCTTCGACAATTTCCTGACGATCGCGGTGCTGCTGTTCGCCTGGGCGATCGTGATCGTCGCCTTCTTCATCCTCGCGGTGCAGATGTTCGTGACGATCCTCGAATTCAAGCTAACCACGCTCGCGGGCTTCATCCTCGTGCCGTTCGCGCTGTGGAACCGCACCAGCTTCCTCGCCGAGCGCGTGCTCGGCAACGTCGTGAGCTCGGGCATCAAGGTGATGGTGCTGGCCGTGATCGTCGGCATCGGCGCCAATTTCTTCGCCGAATTCACGTCCGCGCTCCAAGGCCAGGAGCCCGACATCGGCCAGGCGATGAGCCTGGTGCTCGCCGCGCTCTCGCTGTTCGGCCTCGGCATCTTCGGCCCCGGCATCGCGTCGGGCCTGGTGTCGGGCGCGCCGCAGCTCGGCGCCGGCGCGGCGGTCGGCACCGTCGCAGGCACCGCCGGCATGACGATGCTGGCCGGTGGCGCGGCGGTCGCGGGGGCGCGGGCGCTCGGTGGCGCAGCGCTCGGCTCGGTGCGCGCCGGGACCGCCATGGGATCGGCCGCGTCGACTGCCTACCGGCTCGGCCGCGAGACCGCGGCTGAGCCCAGCGTCGCAGCAGGCCTGAGCGGCGTCGCGCGGGCGGCCGGCAATGCGGCGCGAAGCCGCGCATCCAGCGCGCTGGGCTTAAGCGAAGCCGTGGAGAGCGGGCGGACCGCAGCATGGAATGCGCTCAACGACACCGCTCCCGCTTCGGCTGCGCCCGCTGCTGCGGGCGGCATGCCCGGCTGGGCGCGTCAGATGCGCGAGCAGCAGAGCGCGCGCCATCACCGGCAGATCGCGCTGCACACCCTCAGGGGCGCCGACCGCGGCGGCGCCGCCGCCATTCCCGACATTAAGGAAAGGGACGATTGAGCCATGATCTTCAAACGCAGCGTCCAGCGCTACGGACGCACCCCCGAACCCGAGACACCCTTCCAGCGCGCGGGGCAATTGTGGGACGAACGCATCGGCTCCGCACGCGTCCAGGCGCGCAACTGGCGGCTGATGGCGTTCGGCAGCCTCGCGCTCGCCGGGAGCTTCGCCGGCGCGCTCTGCTGGCAGTCGCTCCAGAGCCGCGTCGTCCCCTATGTCGTTGAAGTCGACAAGCTCGGCGAACCGCGCGCGGTGAACGAGGCCGACAGGGCCTACCGGCCCACCGATCCGCAGGTCGCGTGGCACCTCGCGCGCTTCGTCACCAGCGTCCGCTCGGTATCGCTCGACCCGGTGCTGATGCGCCGCGACTGGCTTGCGGCCTATGACTTCGCGACCGAGCGCGGCGCGCGTTTTCTCGACCAATATGCCCGCGCGGCGCAGCCCTTCGCGCGCATCGGCGAGCGCACCGTCTCGGTCCAGGTGACGAGCGTCGTGCGCGCGTCCGACCGCTCGTTCCAGGTCAAATGGACCGAGAGCGCGTTCGAGCGAGGATCGCCCGCCGGAAGCGCGCGCTGGACCGCGATCCTGACGGTCGTGGTCCGGCCCCCGGCCAGCGCCGACGTGCTGCGCAAGAATCCGCTCGGCGTCTATGTCGACGCAGTCGACTGGAGCCGCGAGCTCGACGCGCCGGCGCCCCAGCCCTCCGCGCCGCCTTCGCAACCGCCCGCAAACCTGCCGCTCGGATCGCCGCTCGACCCGAACCTCGGCGCCACTCCCGCTCCCGCCCCGATGGAGAATCCGTCATGAGATATGTGCCCCATTTCTGCGCGCCGTTTGTGCTGCCTATGCTGCTCGGCGCAGCGCCGCTCCAGCAGTCGGCGGCATCACTCGCACCAGCCCCGGCGCAATCCCGCCAGGAGGCCGGCGCCGCCGTTCCGAAAGCGGCACCGCCGCGTGCTGCGGCGCGCCCTGCGCCCAAGCGCCGCGCGGCGCGTCCGGGCGCCGCGCGCGTCGCCGCCGCCAATGCCGCGGCGGTTCGCGAGCCGGTCCGCGAGAATTACGTCAATGCGATGCAGGTCTATCCGTTCAGCGACGGGGCGATCTACCAAGTCTATGCCGCGCCCGAGCGCGTCACCGACATCGCGCTTCAGCCGGGCGAGACGCTGGTCGCGGTCGCGGCGGGCGATACCGCGCGCTGGGTGATCGGCGACACCAGCAGCGGCAGCGGCGCCGAGCGGCGCACGCACGTGCTGGTCAAGCCCTTCTCGAGCGGGCTCGCCACAAACCTCGTCATTACCACCGACCGTCGCAGCTACCATCTCTCGCTGACGAGCACGCGCGGCGCGGCGATGGCGAGCCTGTCATGGACCTATCCCGCCGACGCGCTGATCGCACTCCAGCGCTCGACTGCCGAAGCGGACGCCGCCGCACCGGTCGCGCAGGGCTTGGCGGTCGACCAGCTCCGGTTCGACTATACGATCAGCGGCGACAAGCCCGACTGGCGTCCGCTGCGCGCCTTCGACGACGGGCGGCAGACCTTCATCGAATTCCCCGAGAGCATCGCTGTCGGCGAGGCCCCGCCGCTGTTCGCGATCGGCGCCGAAGGCGATGCCCAGCTCGTCAACTACCGCGTCCGCGGCCGCTTCTACATCGTCGATCGACTGTTCGACCGCGCCGAGCTCCGCCTCGGCACGAAGAAGCAGAAGGTTGTACGGATCGTGCGCGGCACGAAGCGGGGGAGGCGGTCGTGAGCGAGCTTCCCGAAGCCGCGGCGGCGCCCAAGGCCGACCCCGAGACGCTAGTGATCCGGGCGCAGCCGGCGCGCGCGATCCGCTTCCGGCGCGGCGTCATCATCGCCGCCGCGGCGATCGCGTCGCTGGCGCTGATGGTGATCGCCTGGATGGCGCTTAAGCCGGTGAGCTTCAGCGGCGCCGGCGCCCCGGAGGAGCGGGTCCGCACCGACAATCGCGCGCCGGCGGACACATTGAGCGGGCTGCCTTCCTCCTATGGGGACGCACCCCGGCTCGGTCCGCCGCTTCCCGGCGACCTCGGCAAGCCCATCCTCGACCACCAGCGCGCGATGGCCGCGGAGGGCTCGCCGGCGCCCCAAGCGCAGGACACCACCGAGCATGACCGCCGCCTCGCCGAGGCCAAGGCTGCGCGCGAATCCCCACTACTCGCGGCGACGGGCGCGCGATCGGCGGCCTCCGGTGCAGCCCAAGGCACGGCCCCGATTCCGGCGAACACCGCGCCCGCTCCGCCTACGGACGGCGACCGCGTTGCGCTCGATCCCGCCCGCGATCCCAATGCGCAGCAGCGCAAGATCGACTTCGCGTCGGGCCGCGACACCGGCGCCGCGGTCAATCCGCATCGCCTCGAGGTGCCCGCATCGCCCTACATGCTGTCCGCCGGCAGCGTGATCGCGGCGAGCCTCATCACCGGCATCCGCTCCGACCTGCCCGGGCTGGTGACCGCGCAGGTGACGGAAAACGCCTTCGACAGCGCCACCGGCCGCATCCTGCTCATTCCACAGGGCGCGCGGCTGATCGGCACTTACGACAGCGTCATCGCCTATGGCCAATCGCGCGCGCTCGTCGTGTGGCAGCGAATCGTCCTGCCCGACGGTGCCTCGATCCGGATCGACAACGTGCCGGCGACCGACCCGTCCGGCTACACCGGACTTGCCGACAAGGTGGATTTCCACACTTGGTCGCTGCTCAAGGGCATCGCGCTTTCGACGGTGCTCGGCGTCACGCCCGAGCTCGCGCTGTCGGGCGGGGGCGACCTCGTCGATGCGATCCGTCGCTCGAGCCAGGACAATGTCGCGCGTGCCGGCGACCAGATCACCCAGCGCAACCTCCAGGTCCAGCCGACCATCACGATCCGGCCCGGCGCGCCGGTGCGGCTCGTCGTCCACAAGGATCTCATCCTCGCGCCATGGCGCGGTTAGGAGCCATTCAATGCCTGAATTGAAACTGGCGAAGCTTCCCGATCGGACGCCGGTCAAGCTGGCGATCATCGTTACGCCTGATCTGCATCAGATGCTGCAGGACTATGCCGCACTCTATGCCGAGACGTATGGCCGCGAAGAACCGGTTGCAGAGCTCGTCCCCGCAATGCTCGCGGCGTTTCTCGAGAGCGACCGCAGCTTTGTTCGCGCTCGATCGCCTGGGAAATGAGCACCGAGAGCGATGCGCCGGAGCGCTTCGTCAAGCTCGACGAAGTCAAGCACCGTGTCGGCCTGGGCAAGTCGATGATCTATCGTCTGATTGCGGAAGGGAAGTTCCCGGCGCCGTACAAGCTGTCGCCCTTTGCCTCGCGCTGGAGCGATCGTGAGATCGCCGCCTGGATCGATGACGTGAAGGACGGGTTCGAGGGAAAGCGCAGGAAAGTCTGACTAATGCCCGAAAAGCGCATTTCGTTTTCGGACATTCTGATGGACTCGGGCGGGGAGGGGCGCGCCACCCGCAGACGCGCCCCTCCAATTCGGCCGGCCTATGACTGCCGGCCTAGCGGGCTCCGTGCGGGTTCGCCGCCATTCCCGCCACCGCGCTTGATCCGCCCCATCGTGCGGCGTCTCCCGCGGTCCCCGCGCTTATCGGGTCCGGGTCCCCATCGTCACCTCATTCAGCCGCTTCCGACAAAGGGGCGATCGTCTCGATCTCTCCGATCGCCTGGAGCTCGTTGAGATACTCGGGCCGGTGCTGCGATATCCATCGGGCGACGCGGTCGTTTCCAAGGAGCGTGCGAATGTAGGCACGGGCCACCGTCAGGTGCAGATTGTCGACGCCATAGCGGTCCTCCACGGATTTGACCTGCATTTGCAGGCCCGCAAGTTCCCGCTCCATTCGCGCCATCTGTTCGCTGGAAACTGACGCAGGACGTTTTGCCGGCACCGTCACCAGCTGACCGTCCGGCGTGGCCGCAAGCATTGCTTTGGCAAACACGGCGGTGAAGTTGTTCTGTCCGATCATGAGTTCGGCCGCCTCGATCTGTCGGATCGACGACATCCGCCGGAGCGCATCGAAGACTGCGATGGGGCAAGGCGCGTCTTTCAGGATCTCGATCGCCTCGCGGCATATCCCGTTCAACATGCGAGAGCGGCGATGGATCGAGGCGACCTCGAGCCCCAGTGCCTCGGCGATCTTCTCCTCCGGCGCGCCGCGCTCGATCGCGCGGCGGATCATCCTGTGTTCCTGTATCGCCGCGAGGCGATTGATTCGCTTGTTGTAGGTATAGCTCTCGTCATCCGTCGAGATGATGCACTCCGCTTCGGTCGCTCCCAGATCCTTGAGCGCTTCCACCCGCAAATGTCCGTCAAGGAGGAAATACCGCCCGCTCTCGCTTGGGTTGGGAGCGACCACTGGCGCCTCGACGAGACCGATCGCGCGCACTGAACTCAGGATCTGAGCGTATTTCTTGCTCTCCTTCACGCCCGCGCGGAGCGTCTTGAGCGCGACCAGATCGGAAAGCGGAATCCGCCTGGTTTCATCCTCGAAGGAACGCCTGACCGGACCGCGCCCTGTCATGACGCGGCCTTGCCATAGACGCGAGAGGCCAGCGCTCGCGGCATCGAGTCGAGCCCCTCCGCCCGAAGCAACGTGCTGAATCCATCTTCGCTGACGAGATCCTTCAGCGCTTCGATCACGAACAGAAGGCGTGCCTGGGCGAAATCGGACTTCTTCACCAGCATGCGCTGCTTTTCAGCTTCCTGCTGATAGAACCGCATCATCTCCGTCGCGGTGATATGTCGCCGCGCCGAGCGGCGTCCCAAGCCGTTGTCGGGAACGCCTTTGCGCTGGCGCATCCGCCGATCGAGCATTCTCCGCACGGCGCCGAGCTTCTTGCCCTTGAGCTTCCCGCCCTCATAGGCTTCTAGAAGCAGGCTCTGAGCATCTTCGGACTCGGCCCGGGCTATATCGACGGCGAGGCTTACGGGAATGAGCCCCGTTTCGACTGCGGCGAGCAGGCGTTCTTCCCCACGGTCCAGCAAGACCCCGACCATGTTTGCCCAGCTTGCGGTGCAACCGATCTTCTCGGCAATCTGAGCGTCATTGTATCCGCGCCGGCGCAAGGATCCGATATCGTGCATGATGTCGATCGGACGGTGCTGGCGACGGGCAATGTTCTCGACGAGACTCATCACGAGGCAGTCATCGTCGTCTGCATCGATGACAATCGCCGGGATTTCCTCGGCGCCGAGCATCCGGAGCGCCTCCAGTCGCCCTTCACCGCAGATCAGGTCGAAAGTATCGCCGTTTTCGCTAAGGCGCCTTCGTACGGTCACGGGACGTTTCAGGCCGACGGCGTCGATGTTCTCGACGATCTCCCGATGCTGACGGCGATTGCGTGTCCGAGGATTGAGCACCTGGATAAGCTCAATCGGAATCGAGGCAATGTGCTGAGGATCGCCAGGGATCGTCATGCCGCCTCCGGGATGCGAATGCGCTCGGCCAGATGATAAAGCGCATCGAGCGTGTCGAATCGGTAGGCGTCGAGCGACAGGCCGTTTTCCTCGGCAAGCCGCACATCGGCGCTGGCGCGATCGATCCGCGGAAAGAGGTAGAAGTCGAACGGACGCTCGTTTGCGCCATCCATGCGGACGGCGACGGTGATGTCGGGCGCGACGCCGGTATCGAAGCGGATATTCCATCGCAACGATCCCGCCTGCGTTTGCCGGCACCGTGCAATAACAATGGAGACGCTCAGCTCGCCGTTGACTATGAGGAGATCGTCGTCGGCGTCGCGCGCCACGTGCGCGCCGACCGCGGCGAACCCCTTGGCGACCTCGTCGATGACGTTCGGGTGCATCCGCCTGAGCGCCCGATTGATCGCGATGTAGCGATAATCCCGCCTGGGACGGTAACCGACGAGACTGTACGCCCTCAGCAGGCTCCCGAACCGGGCGCGATAGCTGCTGCTTGATGGCAATCCCTCGGTCTCGTCTATGATCAGCCCGGAGAGCAGGCCTTCGACGTGGAACAGGCTCCGAAGGGCGTCGAGCATTTGGTCATCGCTCAAGCGGAAAGCGCGCTCCCGGATGATCGCCTGCGCGGCTTCGAACAGCCCTTTGTCGATGATGGCCGGAAAGGCATCCTCCGCCCGGATCCACATGCCAGGCTCGTTGCGGACACGCTTCTTCTTCAGCTTGAATGAAACGCGGTTCCAGACATTGTTGCCGATGTACTTCTCGTTGATGAGCACCTGATGGACCGCGCCGCGCGTCCATGGGCGCCCAAGGTCGGTGACGAGGCCGCGCGCGTTGAGGGCGCTGGCGATGTCGCGCTCGCAATGCAGGTCATGGACGAAAGCGCGATAGATTTCGCGCACGATGGCGGTCTCGTCGTCGGGGCCCGGCGCCAGCACGACACGATCCGTCTGGATGCTCTTGTGTTCACCGCGCTCAAGTTCGCCCTTGATCGCTCCAGCTTGGTCCACGAGGACGCGCCGTAGCCCGAACCCGGCCGGGCCACCCTGTCTGAAGCCGAGCTCGATCAGCCGGCATTGGCCCGCGAAGACCTTGGCGGACAATTCCCGGCTATATTCGCCGGCCATGGCCCGCTTGACGCCCTTGACGATCGTCGAGATCGGGCTGCCGTCATTCTCGAATTGCTCGGCGCAATAGTGGACGGCAATCCCTGCGCGGCGGCATATATATTCGTAATAGGCGCTCTCATCGGCATCTTGGAAGCGACCCCAGCGGCTGACGTCGTAGACGAGGATCGCCTTGAAATCGGCCGTTCCTGCAGCGACGTCTTCAATCAGGCGCTTGAGCGCGTCGCGGCCGTCGATCCGCAGACCGCTCTTGCCTTCGTCGGCATAGGTCCGAACGATCTCGAAGCCGCGCGCCGCGGCATAGTGGCGAATGGCCTCCGCCTGGTTCTCCGTCGAATATCTCTGATGGTCGGTGGACATCCGGACATACTCGGCGGCCCGTATCGCCGTCGGCTCGTCTGAACGCTGGGTCTGCGGGTCTAGCCAACTCACCAAGCACCGGACCTCACTGCTCATCGTGCGGCCGCGCGCCTGACGATTCCTAGAGATGGTGTGAGCGCAGGACTTGTCCCGCACGCTTGACGACATAGCGGGAAAGGAATGGAAAGATGTTTCCGAAAACGGGCAGGAAATTACATTCCGGCAGCGGCGAGACCGATCTGGCGATTATGATCTCGCAGGCGCTATTTGCCGAGCTGGGGGCAAGTCACAGGGCTACGAAGACCGCAATGGGGTGGACGGGAGCCAGCGAGCGCACGGTCAAGCACTGGCTGGCGGCAACCCATGTGCCAAAGGGCAATCATCTTGTGTCGCTGGCCCGGCACTCCGACCAGGTGCTCGGCGCCATTCTCTTGGCGGCCGGCCGTGGGGATTTGCGCATCGCGCTGGATCTCGACGCGGTGCGGGTCAAGCTGCTGGAACTGGCTGCGTTGCTGGGAGGGGGGTGAGCCGATTGTGCGTACCGGCGGTCTTTTGTCGCTTTCAGCCTGGCACTGGCTTGTGTTACAAAACCTCTGAGAGATTTTGATTCAATCTGAGGATTTGTCACATGGCGCCCCTGCCAGCGACCCAGCGCGACCGGCTGCGTGACCTGCTCGTCCGGCACCCCGTCGCGCGCGCGCAGGAGCTGCGCAATGCCGGCATTGCCGCCGCGACGATCGCGCGCGCCGTGAAGGACGGCGAGGTCGAGCGCGTGGGCCGTGGCCTCTACCAGCGCCCCGATGCCACGATCGACGTGGCGCACGCGCTCGCCGAAACCGCGAAGCGAATCCCCAAGGGGGTGATTGCAATGGTCTCGGCGCTCGCCTTCCACGGGCTTACTGACCAGATGCCGCGCAAGGTTTGGGTAGCGATCGGGCCGGGCGATTGGTCGCCTGTCTCTTCCTATCCGCCGACCCGGATTGTCCGTTTCAGCGAAAAATACCTTCGCCAAGGAGTCGAGCACCACATGATCTCGGGCGTCAGCGTTCCGATTTATTCGATCCCCAAGACGCTCGCCGACCTGTTCCGCAATTCCAAGCTGGTCGATCGCTCGGTGGCGGTCGAGGGGCTGCGTGCGGCGCTCGACCTGCGCAAGGCCACGCCGGCCGAGATCGGACAGGCGGCAAAGGCCGGCGGCGCCTGGCGCATCATGCGGCCCTATCTCGAGGCGCTCACCTTCAATGGCTAGGGAACCGGTCAATCGGGCGGCGTCGGTCAAGGATCGACTGCTCAACCTTGCCAGGCGCGACGGCCGCGTCTTCGACGTCGTGCTCGTCCGCTACGCATTGGAGCGCCTGCTCTACAGGCTGTCGCTTTCCAGGCACCGCGACCGCTTCGTGCTGAAGGGCGGCATGCTGGTCACGATCTGGCTGCCCGGGGACAATCGCGAAACCCGCGACGCCGATTTCCTAGGCTACGGCGACGCCGGTGAAGCGACGATCCGTGCGACCTTCGCCGAGATCATGGCGATCGCTAGCGATGACGGCCTGCGCTTCGACATCGACAACATGACCGTCGCAACCATTCGCGACGACATGGAATATGGCGGTATCCGCCTGCGCGTACCGGCCTATCTGGAGCGCACTCGGATTCCGATGGTAATCGACATCGGCTTTGGCGACGCGCTCCCGGCCCCGCCCGGCGAGCTGGACTATCCGACCCTGCTCGACATGGAGGTGCCGCGGATCCGTTCCTATCCGCTGGCCACCGTCATTGCCGAGAAATTCCAGGCAATGGTCGCGCTCGGCATAGGCAATGGCCGGATGAAGGACTATTACGATCTTTGGGCTCTGCCGCAGGCCATGCCCATCGCGGCGGACGAACTGGATGCGGCGATCCGGGCGACGTTCGAGCGGCGCCGGACCGACATACCGCGTGAGCGGCCGCCAGGCCTGTCGCCCGAGCTGGTCGATGACGAGACCAAACAGCGCCAGTGGCGCGCCTATGCCGCCTCGATCGAGCTCGAAGGCGTGTCGCTGGCCGAGGTCGTGGAAGCCATCTGGACTTTGGTTGGCCCCTCGTGCCTACGGCTGGCGGGAAGCTGAGCCCTTGCAATCGTATCGTGGGTTCGATTACCATGCCGGGAGTCGAACTGAGCCTTCAAGGCGTTGGTTTCAGGCGAAAAAGCCCATGGTACTTTTCGTGGTATCCGGCGGGCGAGGACGAATTTGGGCCGTTGCAAATCAAGCTCTTAGCGCCTGAGTTCGAATCCCTCCCGCTCCGCCATACTGCAATTCGCAGTTCGCATTGCGTCCAGTGGTTTGAAAACGCTTGAGGTTTGCGGGGTTCGAAACCCGCTATTTCGCGCATTGCTTAGTGGTGCTGCGAACAAGAGGCGAAGCACGGCTTCCTTGTCCTCCAAACGCTCACTTTCCAAAGATTCAAAGGACTTGAGAGAAAACCCCGAGCGAGTTCGAACATCTCGCCAAAGCTGCGCTGCGGCTTACCCAAACATGCATGGCGTTCGGCGATCACGAGCTTCTCGCGTTCGAGGTCATCGATACGCGCTCGTAGGCGGCGATCACGGTATCGTTCGATGCCGAGAGGATCGATGGACGCGATCTACTTTGCCGCGCGAGCCGCACGGCACGAAGCGATGGTCAGCCGGACTTCCCATCCGGCGGCGCGCCTGGCGCACATGAAGCTGGCCGCGGCGTATCGCGCGAAGGCTGAAGCCGAAAGGTGCGGGGACGCAATGGGCGGCCGCGAGCGGCTTTCTCGGCTGCGCGACCGCCATATTCGGGTCGCTGTGGTGTGCGCGTCAGTCGCGCCATGTCACCACCTATGGCTCGGCGCGCTGGGCAACGCGGTGTGAGGTCGCGCGCACCGGACTGTTCGGCGACAATGTGTTTGGTCCCATCATGTGATGGCTTCGTAAGGCGTCCTTCGCAATCGGCCACAGCGGCCCCGGCAATGCGTTGGCGCTGGTGTTGCGTAACCGGCACCAGCCCGCAGGGCGCGCGCCAGCCCTAGACCAGCCCGCGATCGCGCGCCTGCGCGACGGCTTCGGTGCGGTTCGCCGCGCCCAGCACGGCGTATATATGCGCGAGGTGCGACTTGATCGTAGCGGGGGACAGGCCGAGCAGCCGTGCGATCTCCTTGTTCGATCTGCCCCGCGCGAGTTGATCGAGCACATCGACATGACGCTGGCTCAATCGTTCGAAACTGAGTGCTGCGCTTTGGGAAGCCATAGGGGTCGCACGGGGCTGCGGCAGATCGCGGGTCGCCAGTGCAATTACGCGATCCGGCAAATAGCGCCCGCCCGCAAGGACGAGACGCAGCGCCGCCTCCACAACGCCCGGCTCAACTGTCTTGGGGACGAATCCTTCCACTCCGATCGTCAAGGCGTTCAGCAAATCCTCGTCCTCCTGCGAACCGGTGACGACGACGAAGCGCGCGCCAGGCGCCCGCGCCTTCAATCCGCGTAATCCCTCGACCGGTCCCATCCCAGGCATGTGCAGATCGACGACGCACAGCGAAAGATCAGGATGCGCTTCGGCCAGCGCCCAAGCATCGGCGAAATCCGACGCTGTCAGGACCGGTGCATCGATCATGTCGTCCAATGTCATCGCCAGCGCCGAACGCACCAAGGGATGATCGTCACATACCAATGCCGTCATTACGCGCCCCAAAGCCCGCACCGTAGCGAAGGGGGCGAGAATCGGAAAGACGGCCCTGTCATATCGCGTGGCCGGTTGCGTTTCCGGTGTTGTCCGACCTGCCTGGCGGGCGGGCGTGTTCATGCGGCACCCTTGCCGCAAGGGGCATCTCGCATGCTGAATCTGGCTGAATGCCCGGCTCGCCGATCACCTTCCCTGGCCGTCGCCGGTCGCGCCGGGAGTGGTCCTCAACAAGGACGGCGGCTTCCAGCAGACGCCGCGCTGACGAAGCCGCCATAATCGATGATGCGTGTTGCGGGGGCCTCCATGCGTCTCGTCTTGATCGGACCGGACGGTGCCGATGGACCAGGCGCGCTGGACTCGACAGGACCGGTCCGGTGGGCGAAGTTGCAACGGCGCATTTGGCAGCGGAGCGGTCTGACACCACCATTACGATGCGCCGGGCAGTTGCAGGTAGAACGCGGCGCCACGTCGCCAGCGCGCATCGTGCTCCAATTGGCCACCCATCAGTTGCGCCATTCGCCGGGAGGATGGGAGCCCCAGGCCAGAGCCGTTTCCGGTGGACCAGTCAGGACCTTCGCCCGCGAATTCGACGAACATCGACTCCGAATGGCCGGCCGGAATTCCGCGCCCGTCATCAATCACATAGACACGAACCATCGGCCCTGCGCGCCGGGCGCCGATCAACAGCCGCGTACCGCGAGAATGGCGAACCGCGTTGTGGATCAGGTTCCGCAGCACCCGCAGAACCAGGTGCGGATCGCCCGTGGCATGATATTGCCCGGGAACGCAGCGTAGCACGAAGCCGCTGGCGGCGCAGATCGGCGTGGTTTCGTCGCAGATCCGGCCCAGCAAGTCGCTCAGGTCCAATTGTTCGGCGGCAGGCACGATCACGCCGCTGTCGAGGCGGAGTTGATCGAGCAGGCGGTCGAGCAGGTCTGCCGCCTCGTCAAAGGCCAATCTTGCTCTGGCGACCGCATCGGTCTGCTCGATTCCCGCGTCGGCGGCGACACGGTTGAAAAACAGTGCGGCCGCCTGGAGTGGCTGACGCAAATCATGCGTGGCCGCGGCGATGATGCGGGTTTTGCTGTTACGGGCCTTGTTGACCTCGGCGAGCGCTGCCGTGAGGTCCTTGGAAGCGGCCTCGGCCCGCAGACGCGCGGCGATCGCAGATCGGATCGCCACCTTCAGCACGATCGCCACGCCGACCATCAGCGTCCCGAAGGCCACCAGAAACAGCGCAAGCGGGGTCGAATAGGGGCTGGGATTCAACAGGAAAAATATGGCGGCCGACCCGAAGATCGACACAACTCCGAAGACGATGTTCTCGATCGCTTCGGCGGTCGAGATCACCTGGCCGGAAATGGTCGCGGCGTAGAACACGACCATCAACAGTTGCAGCGCCTCTGAGGCATAGGGCAGCAGCGCCCAGACGCTCGACGCAACTGCCAGATCGAACAGCACCGCGACGACCTTTCCCAACGGCGCGAACACCCGCACCACCGTCGCATCGTCGGGCTTGAGCAGATAGACCGACAGCGGCAGGCCGATCATCGAGGCGACCACCAGCGTCGTGAAGATCGTCCAGCCCCAGAGGGGGCTCGGCGGGACAATGGGCGCGAACAGGTGGTGTACATAGGCGAGCGTGCCTCCCACCAGCAGTGAGAACGCCCCGGCCAGGAAAAACTCGATCCGCGATTCCGACGCGCGAATGGCGACGCGATCAGTGGCGGGGTCCGGCTCCATCCGCCGGTTGAACGCGCAATCGACGGCCCGTGCAATAGGGCTAGCCATCCGGTTAGCCCATCCGGGCGATGCGAGCATCGCCGACTTCGCCCAGAAACCGGGCGGAGGGGCAAACCGGCCCCCCGGATGGGGAAACGCGCGATGCTGCGGACAATCGCAATCCTTGCGCTGGGCGGCAGCGCGACCCTGGCGCTGCTGCCATTCGGCATCGGCGTGGCGCAGACCAGCAGGACCGTGACCATCACCGTGATCGACTCCGCCGGACGGCCGGTTCCGAACGCAGCCGTATGCGCCGGATCGAGCACCAGCGCACGCGGCGACCTGGGTAGCGGCCGTACCGATGCCAGCGGACGAGCGACCTTTGCCGTTGCGTCGCCGGCACCGCCGGCATCGGGCATGGGCAGTCCGATCGGCACGCCGATCCTGTTCACGGCCAACAGCGCAGGTGCAGGCGCGGCCCAGTCGACGCCGACGCTGGCGGTGACGCTGCGGCTCGCCTCCGGCGGGCCGCGCTGTCCGGAAGCCAGCGCGGTGATTGCCGCGCCGGGACAAATCGCACCTCCGATCGCGCCTGGCTCTTTGCCGGTGCGACCCGGCCTGCCGACGCCGATCGTGCTCAACCTGGGCAAGCGATGCTTCGGTGCCGCCGGCGCCAATTGCGGCGACAATGACGGCGAGATGGGCACCTGCGCCAATGGAGAGTGCAAGATCAACCGGGGCAGTTGGGAGCATGACGAGTGCTGCTTTGCCAACCCGACCGGCGGGGTCTGCGACGACAAGCCCTGGGAAGTCATCACCGCCCAGGGGATCGGGCAGCCGGCGCAGATCTGCACGGCCGCGTTCAACCTGGCGTTAGGGCGGCTGAACGGGCCTTACACCTGGAAGCGCCGGGTCGACTTCTCGGCGCGAAACAACACCGGGCGCGTCGTTCATGCCGATTATTGCGCACCCCGCGACGCATTGGTGCCCGTGGGCGAGGACCGATTCTGCTGCTCGCGCACGACCCGCGCACCCAATGCGGGCGACATGGCGCGCTTCGCGCTGGGTTCTGCCGGTCATGTCGGCGCCCTGCCGCCGCCACGGGTATGCACATGAGCCGGACGAGTGGAAAGGAATGCTGATGCTGATGTACTTCCTCGCCGCAGGCGCTGCCTGGGGCCCTGCGGTCGCGCCGCCAACCTGCCCGGTTCCCAGCCACGACGTGCTGCGTGTGCAGCCGGGCCGCGATGTATGCACCGCGCCGCGCGACGCACAGGGAAGGCCGCGTGCCGCCGGCTTCCTGCCCACGCAATGCGAACGGGCGGGCGCCGAATACCGCATCGACGCGCGCGGCCAAGACGACCTGTGTGTGGGGGAGTGATAATGCGCCGATTGGCCATGTTGATGACGGGAGTTGCGCCGGCAATGCTGCTGGGCGCGTGCGGCGGAATGCCGGGTGGGGTCGAGAGCGCGGCGAACCGCGCGATGCCGGCCTTGCCCACCGATAGCGCTGCGCTGAGGGCGCAAGGACTGGCGGCTCTCAATGCCGGCGATCATCGCGGCGCGATCCTTGCCCTGTCGGAGGCGACCGCACGCGCGCCGCGTGATGCCGAACTGCAGACGCTGCTTGGCCTTGCCTACCACAACGCGGGCGAGCGCGATCCCGAAGCGATCGAGCTTGCGATTGCGGGCTATGACCTGGCGCTGAAGTCCCAGCCGGGCAATTTCTGGGCCGCCGCACTGGCCGGACGCGCCGCCTACGACCGGGGCCGCTATGACGAGGCGACACGCCGCTTCGGTCAGGCGGTGCTGGCGCGCCCCGGCGATCCGCGTGCGCTGATGGCGCTCGCGCAGGCGGCCTATATGAATGGCGACGCCGTGCTCGCCGCCGTTTCCGCCGAGCGCGCCGCCGATCGTTTCGCCGATGCTCCAGAGCGGGCCGGGGCGCTCAGGCTGGCCGCGCTGGCCGAGGCCGCGTCGGGCGATGGTGCCCGCGGCAATGCGCTGGTCGATGCTGTCGCAATACTCGATCCGGCCGGCGCGCGGGCACTGGCCCCGCGCGTCGCCCAACTGGCACAGACCGCGCCAGTGGACGGGGCGGGCGTCGGCGATGGCGCCAGTGAGGCGCCGGTCGCGCCAAACCAGATTTCGGTCGATGTCGCTATCGTGCTGGCCCAGAATACGTCGCGCGAGCGGATCGGTATCAACCTGCTCGACGGGCTCAGCCTGCAATATGGTTATAGCCGCGCCGACAGCCGGCGGATCAGCCGCGGCGACAATGGCAACACAAACACGCTCGATCGCGTCATCACCGAGGCGATCGGCATTCCGCAACTGACCTATAACCTCAACCTCTTCAACCGCGGGGGGCAGAATTATCAGGTCGTCGCCCGCCCGACGCTGACCGCCTATTCGGGCGAAACCAGCGAGTTCTTCGTCGGGCGCACGCTGAAGGTCGCGGTCAGCGGAATCAACGCCGGCCAGTTGGAATCCATCGATATCGGCATCGAGCTGAAGGTGACGCCGGTTGAGATCACCCCTGACGGCACCAGGGTCAGGATCGAGACGGGACGATCCTTCCTGACCGCCGATGCCGCGGGCAATTTCAACGAGGCGCTGACGACTTTCCGCCAGCGCGTTTCCGCGACCGCCGAACTGCGCTTTGGCGAAACGCTGGTTCTTTCGGGGCTGTCCGAGAGCGTCGACGATGCGACCTACTCCAAAACCCCGGTGCTGGGCGAGGTGCCGCTGATCGGTTCGCTGTTCAACGAGCGCGCGAAGCAGTCGCGGCGCGATGCTGTGCTGATCCTGGTGACGCCATCGCGCCCCGCGGCCCTGCCCGGGCGCGCCTGGGCGCGGGCCGAGGCGGTTGAGCGGCTCGCGACCCTGTGGACGGAAATCGTGGATCCGTCTTCGAATGGGGTCGATGCCGCCCGCCGGCTGAAGGGGATGCGAATGTTCACCCGGATGGCGCCGGGCGATTCGCCGCTGGCCTGGCCAAGTCCCCGGAAGATGAGCGGCGAGATGCTGGGCGAGCTGCTTGCCCCGTGACGCCGTAGCGAGAGGAGGGCCCTATGATGATTCTGTTCCTTGCCACCGTCCTGGCCGCACAGGCCGCGGAACCGGAGACAGGAAGCGGTTTCCAGGGGTGCGCCACCGATGCGGAGTTGCAACTCGCCATCGATCCCCGGCCGCGCACGACGATCCCTGGCAATGTCGTCGCCGGCGAGCCGCGCTATGTCGTGCGGTGCATCAGGCGGCGGATCGACGGCCCGGTGCAATGCCCGCCCGGCCAGGGCGTGCTGGTGCAGGCGGGGCGCGACCAGTGCGTGGCGGCCAGCGGCGGCAGCACGGCCATGAGGGACGGCTCGGTTCGCCAGGTCACCGACGGGACCAGCAACACGATCGTGACGGGCGAAGCGACTCCGCCCTGTCCGCCTGGAAAGACGCTGCTGATCGATGCTCAGGGAAAGATCGATCGCTGCGGTATCCAGGCGCAGCATCCGCCGACCCAGCCTGTGCTGCAGACGTTGATGGTGCTGCGCCGCATCACTGCCTCGCCGATTCTCTGACCCCCCCTCCCCCCCCCCCGGAATCCCAGGAGAAATGCCATGAAAGCCGCGCTCAAGCTCGCCGCATCCGGCCTTTGCCTTGCTATGCTCGCCATGCCCACGGCCGCCCAGGCCAGGTGGGAGAGCATCTCGGCGTTTCCGCGCGATCCCAATCGCAATTGCGATGAGCCGCATGAGCGCGGCGCTGTCCTGCTCGCCAGCGCCAATCGGCCGCTGGCGATTCAGCCCGGCTTTGTCGGCGAGATCGAGATCTATGGACAGGGCATTGACCTCAGTCCGTCGGCATCGATGCAGCGACAGGGTTCGGCACGGAAGATCCGCACCACACTCGGGGCGGTCAATGCCGCCCGCTGGTGCGGGTCGATCGGATCGATCGTCGTCAGGATCGACGTTCCGTTCTCTGCCACCGGGACGGACACGCTGATCGTTGGCAGCGAACGCATCCCGGTGGTCTATCGCCCGGCTTTCGCCGTGACGCAGCAATGGGCGAGCCAGACCTTCGCCGGGCGATCGACCGTGCCCAACGCGCCGCCGCCGCGGCCAGTGCCGGCTCCGCCGCCGCCGCCGCCGCCGCCCGCGACCATCACCAACGACAGATCGGGCGGCTGCGTCCTGAACGGTCCTTGCCCCGGCGGCGGCACCGGCGGATTCATCGTCACGGGGCCTTCGGGCAGCACTTCCTCGATCAATGGCGCCGCAACCCTGCCCGCTGGTATCGGATCATGCATCGAGGATATCGGCGGCGCCATCGATCTCAACGGAACGACGCTGACCATCACCCTGCCGCGCCAACGCGGCAATGCTGCCGCTCGAACCTGCCTGCTCCGCCCGGTCCATATCAATATCGGTCTGTTCCAGCCGGCCGTCGACCTGTTCGTGCGCCAGATGTCGTCCGTCCAGTTCCGCAGCATGGCCAACGCCTATGTCCCGCCGCGCTATCCCGGCATTTCGCGGTTGAGTGGCCCGGCGATGGACGCCGAGGATCGCAACTTTTTCTCGGTATCGATCCCGCAGACCTATCTGGACAGCTTTGTCGGCGAACGGCGGATCACGATCCGCGATTCCGCGGGGACGCTCAATGGCATCACGCTGGTGCTGCGCACCGATCCCCGCAACGGCATTGCCATGATCGCGCCTATCCCGGCGACCCGGACCTCGACGGAAATACCTGTCGCGTTCGATCTGGGCGAGATCGCCCCGGCAGCGGTACCGGTGATATGGACCCTGCGAGCGCTGGATGGGGGGTCGGTCACCGCCTGTTTCCGCGCCGGCACCGGACGGCTGAATGCGACGGGTCTGACCAATCGCTTCACCCTGCCGGCGACCGACGCCGAGGGATGCGCGGCCCGACGCTTCGAGCTGAGAATCGCAGTCGAGCGTCAGGCGGGCGCCGGCGGATTGTTCGATGCCCCTTATGGCCAGTCGATCGAGTTTGCCGGCGGAACCGTGACGGCGCGGACCATCCGCCAGCCGGGCACGCCCATCGGGTTCTAGGGTCTGTCCGCCGTTGGCGGAATCCGCCCCAGCCCGCTCCCCCGCCCGGCCACCCAACGGCAGTCTATTCTATGGGTGGCCGGATGCGTGACGAGCTGCTCTTCTTCACGATCGGCCAAGCCCGCTCGATCCCCGCGTGCCAGATCGATGATTACAACACCGAGCGGCCGCACTCATCGCTCGGCTACGCCACCCCGGCGGCGTTCGCCGCCGAACTGGAAAAGCAACGGGCGGGGCCAACCCCACCCGTTGCTTCACCTGCGCCAGCGCGCAATGACATGACCTGCTGCTCGAATCTTGGACCGTTTTGAGCTGGAAAATTCCAGTTATGGAGGAGGGCCAGCACCGCTTCGTTGCGCTGATTGAGGATGGTGATCATCGAATCGACGATCGCCCGGTTGCCGCTGGAGGTACGCGACGGGCGGCCAGAGCCAGGCCGCCGCATGCCGATAGCCGACCGACGACCATTTTGCCGATCGGCCCGGTGCCGCCGGCGAGAAAAATCCGATGGGTCATCGTCGAACCTCAGTGTAGCCGTTGGGCTTGTTGCTCGCGCCATTGGTTCGGCGTGACGCCTTCCCAATCCCGGAAGGCGCGATAGAACGAGCTTGTGTCCTGATAACCGAGCAGGCAGGCAATTTCGTCGATATCAGCGGCGGGGTCCGACAGCAGCGTTCGGCCGAGTTCCTGCCGGGCCTCCATCACCAATTCGCGGAAGGTCGTCCCTTCCTCAGTGATGCGCCGCTGCAGGCTGCGCTCGCTCATAGCGAGGTCATAGGCCACATCGGCCAGCTCGGGCCGCCCGCTGGCCAGGTCCCGCTTCACGATGACCTTGACCTGGTCGCGCAGCGAGCTTCGTGCCTGAAGCTCGCCCAGCGCCGAAGCGAGCGCCGGCGTCAGCATGTCGAGCAATTCCGGATTGTGGCCGGGAAAGGGTCGATCGAGGTCAGTCGCGCGCAGGACCAGCAGATTGCGAGCTGTATTGAAACGGATAGGGCATCCGAAAAACGCCCTGTGCGCCTCCGCCTTGGCAGCGGGACGCGCGAGTTCGACGCGCAGCGGTGTCACGAGCTGTCCCGTACCGCGTCGGCCAAGCTCGACCAGGGAGGCGAAGTCCACATCCACGGCGATATTCGGAACGGCTTCTGTGGCATGCAGCCATTCGGCGCTGACCACGCATTCACCGTCCGTCTCAACGATATGCAGCTTCTCAGGTGTGCAGAGCCGCTTGAACCGCGCAAGCCGGAAGAGCCCGTCGCGATAATCGCGGGCATGGAAAGCCGCGAGACTCGACGGGGGATGGACAGCGGTTTCGGTGTCCGTCACCAGCCGGAAGGCAAGGCCGGGATCATCGGCCAAGGCTTCGATCGCCTTCCAGAGCGCAAAGAACTGCGCGGTGGTGACGACGCCCTGGCCGTTCAGATGCAGAGTCGCGGGAAGCCCGGCTTGGCGCAGGACCGCGGATGGCCGCAGGCCAGCCCGATCGATCGCGCCCCAGAAAGCTTGCGGCACCTTGCAGCGGTCAGCCGGCATTCCGCTCATCGTCCATTATCACGATATCTGACGGACATGGACCGAGCCTATTTCGTCTGGCTCATGATGATGCCATCGAACGCGCGATCACTCAGCCACTTTCGCATGCCTAGCAGCATCTTCGCGTATTTGCCGACGGCGTAGCGGGTCTTCGGCTTTTTGGCCTTCAACGCCCGCGATACGGCATTGGCAACGACCGTGCCGGGGCTTCCCGTACCATGGCCATAAGTGTTGGCGATGGAATTAGCGACCTTCTGTGCCAGACCGGCATAGGGGCTGCCCGCTGAACGCTTCAGGAGATTGTTGGACGCTATGTCGCCAAATCCCGTTTCGATCACGCCGGGCTCGATGATGACGACACGGATGCCGAATTGCGCAACTTCGAGGCGCAAGCAGTCAGACCAGCCTTCAAGGGCATGCTTCGTCGCGTGATACCATGCACCCAGCACGGAATAGATTTTGCCACCCATCGAAGTCACATTGACGATCGTGCCGGCTCGCTTCGCCCGCATCGACGGTAGCAGGAGCTGCGTCAGCCGGGCTGCGCCGAACAGGTTCACCTCGAACTGATAGCGGGCCTCGTCGAGCGCGATATCCTCGACGGGTCCATAAAGGCCGAAGCCGGCATTGTTGACCAGCACATCGACGCCGCCGGTTTCAGCGAGGATCGTATCTACGGCGGTCTTGATCTCGCCTTCCTTCGATACGTCGAGCCTTAACGGCCGGGCGCCGAGGGCGGAGAGATCCGTCATCTTCTCGACGCCGCGGGCGGCCACATAAACCTGAAAGCCGTCCTTGATGAGTTTCTTGGCAATATCCTTGCCCATGCCGGACGAGGCTCCAGTGACAAGGGCGGTCTTCTTTCCTCTGATGAACATCATAAGCCTCTCATGCACTTGCCCTGATTTAGTATGGGAGAGGCGGCAATTCATTCACATAATACGCCAAGCTAGTAGCGTAACCCGCCAAGTTCCACTCGTCGCGGCAACGTTAGGCGTCTTGGAGATTGCCCTTCAGCCGTATCATCGCCCCCAACGCGCCAGTCGTCGCGACCGCGTCAATCTTGGTAGGGATGACTGTCGTTGCAGTCCGGGAAAGAGAGGCTCACTTGCGGCCAGCCGCCGAGGTGGAGCGTCTTCTGCTTGTCGAGGAATCGATATCGCAGGCGCCACAGCTTCTGGCCGTTGGGCTGGATGACGATGTGGAGATCCAGGGCGTCGGTGAGGCTGTAGGGCTTCGCTTTGGGCTTGGCGGTGTTGATCTGGATGTAGGCCAACATGGTCGTCGTCCCAGCAAAGCCGGGTCGATCCGGGACCACCATAAGAGCAACATTTTGTGGCTGCTACTGGCGGTTCTAGCCGGATTTCGCCGGACGGTGTCTGGCGATTTTCGGTAGAAAAATGCTGTAAAACCAGATGCTCACTGGACACCACTGGACGATGCCAGAGCGAGAAATGGTGCCCAGAAGAGGACTCGAACCTCCACGGCCTTGCGACCGCCAGCACCTGAAGCTGGTGCGTCTACCAATTCCGCCATCTGGGCACGGGGTAGGCGGGCGCCTCTAGGGTAGGGGCGTGGGCGTTGTCAACAGCAAGTGCGATGCGCAGGAGCGGCTTGCCGTTTCTGCCGCGGCGCGGCATGAGGCGGCGCATGAAGGACAAGCTCGTAACGCTGATCGGAGGCGGCGGCTTCCTGGGCCGCTATGTCGCGCAGGCGCTGCTGCGCCAGGGCGTCCGCGTCCGCATCGCCCAGCGCCGCCCGCGCGAGGCGTGGTTCCTGAAGCCCCAGGGCGGGCTCGGCCAGACCCAGTTCGTTCTCGTCGACGTGACGCTGCCCGAAACGGTGGCGCGCGCGGTGGAGGGATCGGACGCGGTGGTCAATCTGGCCGGCACGCTGCACGCGGCGGATTATCATGCTATCCATGTGAAGGGCGCGCAGACGGTGGCGCAGGCCGCCAGCCGCGCCGGGGCGTCGGCCTTTGTCCATGTTTCCGCGCTGGGCGCCGACGCGGCCTCGCCCTCCGGCTATGGCAAGTCGAAGGCGGCGGGCGAGCGCGCCGTGCTGGAAGCGTTCAAGAAGGCGGTGATCCTGCGTCCCTCGTACCTGTTCGGGCGCGAGGACCGGCTGGTGAACCGCTTCGCCGCGATGATCGCGAGCTGGGGCGTGGTCCCCGTGCTGGCGCCGGAGGCGAAGGCGCAGCCGCTGTGGGTGGCCGACGCGGCCGACGCGGTGACGGCGGCGCTGGGCGATCCGGGTGCGCACGGCGGCAAGACCTATTCGCTGGGCGGCCCGGACGTGCTGACCATGGCGGGCCTCAATCGCTGGATCGCGCGGGAGATCGGGCGCGATCCGCTGTTCCTCGATCTGCCCGATGCGATCGGCGCGCTGGTGGCGGCGATGCCGGGATCGCCGCTCTCGGGCGATCAGTGGAAGATGCTGAAGCGCGACAATATCGTTCCGGCCGGTGCCCCGGGCATGGCGGCGCTGGGCCTGTCCCCGGTGCCGCTGGCCAGCGTCGCGCCTTCGTGGCTGGTGCAATACCGGCGGCATGGCCGTTTCGGCCAGCTCGGCAGCGCCGCCTGAGGATCGCGGCGCTCCATATCAGCGATCCAGGCGGCCGGCGCAGGGGGCATCCGCGCGGGGCCGGCATGTGTGAAAGGGGCGTATTTCCATGACCGAGCTGCTCGTCGTCATCATCCTCGGCATCGTCGAGGGCATCACCGAGTTCCTGCCGGTCTCCTCCACCGGGCACCTGATCCTGGCGGGCGAGCTGCTCGGCTATGATTCGGCGCGCTGGGCGACGTTCAACGTGGTGATCCAGCTTGGCGCGATCCTGGCGATCGTGGTGCTGTATTGGCGCACCTTCTGGGCGGTGGGCATGGGCCTGCTGCGCTGGGACCCGGTGTCGGTGCGCTTCGTGCGCAACATCCTGATCGCGTTCCTGCCCTCGGCCATACTCGGGCTGCTGCTGATCGACCGGATCGAGGAGATGCTGGGCAGCCCCGGCATCGTCGCCTGGGCGCTGATCCTGGGCGGTATCGCGATCCTGGCAATCGAGCGCTGGGCGAAGCCGGGCCAGGTGGTGGGCGTGGCGGAGATCCCGCTGGCCAAGGTGGTGGGCGTGGGCCTGATCCAGTGCCTGTCGATGATCCCCGGGGTCAGCCGATCGGGCGCGACCATCCTGGGCGCACTGTCGCTGGGCGTCGAGCGGCGCACCGCGGCGGAGTTCAGCTTCTTCCTGGCGATCCCGACGATGCTGGGCGCCAGCACGCTGGGCATTCTGAAGCACCGCGAGGCGCTGATGGCGCAGGGCGGACAGGAACTGATGTACATCGCGCTGGGCTTTGCCGTGTCGTTCGTCGTCGCGCTGGTGGTGGTGAAATGGTTCATCGGGCTGGTCGGGCGCAGCGGATTTTCGCCCTTCGCCTGGTATCGAATCGGGGCCGGAATCATCGCACTGGTGTGGCTCGGCATGCGATAGGTCCGATTTAGGACCTTTATTTTCGCAAATTGCGCGATAGAATCGCCCGAACACCGGCATTGATTCGCATATAGGTCAGTATTGCTGACTTTTTTCGCCTTCGCACTCGCGATATGGGCGATGGCATGGCTGGTGAGACTATGCTGAAGTTCGTGGGCACGGGGCAGGCCTATCCGGCCAAGCGCCCCGCCGACCTGCGCAACGAGGATTTCCGCGAGATCGCGGACCGCTTCGCAATGCCCGAGGCGGAGGAGCAGGCTTCGCGCTGCTCGCAATGCGGCGTGCCCTATTGCTCGGTGCATTGCCCGCTGCACAACCATATCCCGGACTGGCTGCGCCTGACCGCGGAGGGGCGGCTGCGCGAGGCCTATGAGCTGTCCAACGCCACCTCCACCATGCCCGAGATCTGCGGCCGCATCTGTCCGCAGGACCGGCTGTGCGAGGGCAATTGCGTGATCGAGTTCACCGGGCATGGCGCGGTGACGATCGGATCGGTGGAGAAATACATCACCGATACCGCCTGGGAGAACGGCTGGGTCGAGCCGCTGGCGCCGGGGCCGGATCGCGGCCAATCGGTGGGCATCATCGGATCGGGGCCGGCGGGGCTTACCGCGGCCGAATATCTGCGCGTGCTGGGCTATTCGGTGACGGTGTACGATCGCCACGATCGCGCGGGCGGGCTGCTGATCTATGGCATCCCGGGCTTCAAGCTGGAGAAATATGTCGTCGAGCGGCGCGTGAAGCGGCTGGCCGACGGCGGGGTGAAGTTCGAGCTGGGCTTCGACGTGGGCCGCGACGCGACGCTGGACGAGCTGCGCGCCAACCATGACGCGCTGCTGATCGCCACGGGCGTGTACAAGCCGCGCGCGATCAAGGCGCCGGGCGTCGATTCGAAGGGCGTGGTCGATGCGCTCGACTATCTGATCGCGTCGAACCGCAAGAGCTTCGGCGATGCCGTGCCCGCGTTCGACGACGGCAGCCTGAACGCCGAGGGCAAGCATGTGGTGGTCGTGGGCGGCGGCGACACCGCGATGGATTGCGTGCGCACCGCGGTGCGCCAGGGCGCGGCCAGCGTGAAGTGCCTCTATCGCCGCGATCGTGCCAACATGCCGGGATCGCAGCGCGAGGTCGCCAATGCCGAGGAGGAGGGCGTCGAGTTCGTCTGGCTCTCCGCGCCCGAGGCGTTCAAGGGCGAGGCCGCCGGGGTGACCGGCGTGCGCGCCGCGCGCATGCGGCTGGGGGCGCCCGACGCCAGCGGCCGCCGCGCGCCGGAGCCCGATCCGGGCAACGAGGTCGATCTGCCGGCCGATCTGGTGATCAAGGCGCTGGGCTTCGATCCGGAGGACCTGCCCAGGCTGTTCGGCGCGGCCGAGCTGGGCGTCACCCGCTGGGGCACGGTGCGCGTCGACGGCCGTTCGATGATGACCAGCCTGGACGGCGTGTTCGCCGCCGGAGACATCGTGCGCGGCGCCAGCCTGGTCGTATGGGCGGTGCGCGACGGGCGCGACGTGGCCGATCACATGCACCGTTACCTGAAGGCGCGCGCGGCGGCTGGCGCCGCCGCCATGGCCGCGGCGGCGGTATGACGATGCGCGCGCTCCTTTGCCCGCTCCTGGCGGCGCTGGCGTTCGTGGCGGCGCCCGCCGCAGCACAGGCCCAGGGTTCGCCACGCGCGGTGCCGCTCAAGGCAACCCCGGAGGCGCTGACCCTGGCGGCGGAACTCTCGCGCATTACCAACGATCAGGCCGAGGTTCTGGCGATGCTCGACGTCGCGCTCGACGGCTCCCTGCCCAAGGCGCTGGCGGCCGATTCGACCTTTCAGGAGCTCGAAAAGCTCTATCCGGGCATCGGCGCCGAATTCATCGGTGTGATGAAGCCGATCATCCGGGAGTATCTGATACAGGAATGGCCGGAGTATCAGCGCCGGAGCGCCGAAATCTATGCCAAGTGGCTGACGCCCGCCGATCTGCGCGTGGCGATCGCCTTCTATTCCTCGCCCACCGGCCTGAAACTGCGCGCCGCGGTGGCCGAAGGGGCGGATTTCACCGAGCTCTTCTCGGAACAGATCGCCAGCCTGGGCGAGGCCGAGATCACGGCGAAGGACCTTGAAAAGAGCCTCGATCCCGCAATCGACAAGGCGGCCTCCTCGCTGACGCCTGCCGAGCGTCTCGAAGTCATGCGCTTCGTGAGGAAGGTGGGGCCGCAGAAGCTGGCGCGATCGAACGCCGAGATCATGCAAATGGCAGCCGGGTGGTCCAGCGAGATGGACCCGGAAACCGAGCAGAAGATCGAGGAAGCGGTCTTGGCCATGATGGCGCGCCGGATGAGCGGCGAGAAGCCGCAGTGAACGCTCCCCGCACCCCCGCCCCTCCCGCGCACGATGCAATCCGGAATCCAGCGATGAACGAAGCCGAACGTACCCGCCTTGCCCGCGAAGGCATGTACCGCCCCGAGTTCGAGGGCGATGCCTGTGGCGTGGGCCTGGTCGCCGCGACCGACGGCAAGGCCAGCCGCCGCGTCGTCCAGTCGGCGATCGATGCGCTGCGCGCGGTTTGGCATCGCGGCGCGGTGGACGCCGACGGCAAGACCGGCGACGGCGCGGGCATCCATGTCGATCTGCCGGTGCGCTTCTTCGACGATGCGATCGTGGCGGGCGGCCATCGCGTGCGGCCGAACCGGCTGGCGGTGGGCATGATCTTCCTGCCGCGCACCGATCTGGGCGCGCAGGAAACGTGCCGCACGATCGTGGAGAGCGAGATCATCGCCGCCGGCTACACCATCTATGGCTGGCGCCAGGTGCCGGTGGACGTATCGGTGATCGGCCAGAAGGCCCAGGCGACACGGCCCGAGATCGAGCAGATCATGATCGCCGGGCCGATGCCCGACGCGCTGAGCGCCGCCGAGTTCGAGAAGAACCTCTACCTCGTCCGCCGCCGGATCGAGAAGGCGGTGATCGCGGCGCAGATCAGCGGATTCTACATCTGTTCGCTGTCGTGCCGGTCGATCGTGTACAAGGGGCTGTTCCTGGCGGAGAGCCTGTCGGATTTCTATCCGGACCTGCGCGACAGCCGCTTCGAAAGCCGCGTGGCGATTTTCCACCAGCGCTATTCGACCAACACCTTCCCGCAATGGTGGCTGGCGCAGCCGTTCCGCTGCCTGGCGCACAATGGCGAGATCAACACGATCCGCGGCAACAAGAACTGGATGCTCAGCCACGAGATCCGCATGGCCAGCCTGGCCTTTGGCGAGCATTCGGAGGACATCAAGCCGGTGATCCCCGCAGGCGCGAGCGACACCGCCGCGCTGGACGCGGTGTTCGAGGCGATCTGCCGTTCCGGCCGCGACGCGCCCACCGCCAAGCTGATGCTGGTGCCGCCCGCGCTGGGCGGGGTGGACGTGCCGCCCGCGCACACCGCGATGTTCCAGTATCTGGCGAGCGTGATGGAGCCGTGGGACGGCCCCGCCGCGCTGGCGATGACCGACGGCCGCTGGGCAGTTGCGGGCATGGACCGCAACGCGCTGCGCCCGCTGCGCTATACCCAGACCGCCGACGGGCTGCTGATCGTCGGATCGGAAACCGGCATGGTGCCGGTGCCGGAGACCAGCGTGGTCGCCAAGGGCCGGCTGGGGCCGGGCGAGATGATCGCCGTCGACCTGGAAGACGGTGTGTTGCTTCACGATCATGCCGTGAAGGACCGGATCGCCGCCGAGGCCGACTACGCCGGCAAGATCCGTCCGTTCATCACCATCGACGACCTGCCGGGGCAGAAGAAGCCTGCGCTGCCGCGCTATGACCGCGCCGAGCTGGCCCGGCGCCAGGTGGCGGCCGGCCAGACGCTGGAGGACATGGAGCTGGTGCTGGCCCCCATGGCGGAGGGCGGCAAGGAAGCCGTGGGTTCGATGGGCGACGATACGCCGCTCGCCGTCATCTCGGACAAGCCGCGGCTGATCAGCCAGTTCTTCCGCCAGAATTTCAGCCAGGTCACCAATCCGCCGATCGACAGCCTGCGCGAGCGCCACGTGATGTCGCTGCGCACCCGTTTCGGCAATCTGGCGAACATCCTGGATACCGATGCCCAGCCGGGCAAGGTGCTGGTGCTCGAAAGCCCGGTGCTCACCAGCCTGGATTGGGAACGGCTGCGCGCGCATTACGAGCGCCAGTCGCAGGAGATCGACTGCACCTTCGAGGCGGACGGCGGGCCGGATGCGCTGCGCGAGGCGATCCGCCGCATCCGCGAGGAGGCCGAGCGGGCGGTGCGCGCGGGATGCACCGAGCTGTTCCTGACCGACGAGCACCAGTGCGCGGATCGTGTCGCCATCGCCGGCGTGCTGGCGGCGGCGGCGGTGCATACGCATCTGGTGCGCAAGGGGCTGCGCTCCTACGCCAGCGTCAACATCCGCACCGCCGAATGCCTGGACACCCATTATTATGCGGTGCTGATCGGCGTGGGCGCGACCACGGTGAACGCCTATCTGGCCGAAGCCGCGATCGCCGATCGCCAGGCGCGGGGCCTGTTCGGCAACCTGACGCTCGACGAATGCCTGAAGAACCATCGCAAGGCGATCGACGACGGGCTGCTGAAGATCATGTCGAAGATGGGGATCGCGGTGATCTCCAGCTATCGCGGCGGCTATAATTTCGAGGCGGTGGGGCTCAGCCGCGCGCTGGTGGCGGACCTGTTCCCCGGCATGCCGGCCAAGATCTCGGGCGAGGGCTATGCCTCGCTCCACCTGTCGGCGATGCTGCGGCACGATGCCGCGCACGACACCGCGGTCGCCACGCTGCCGGTCGGCGGCTTCTACCGCCAGCGCCACGGCGGCGAGACGCACGCCTATTCGGCGCAGCTCATGCACCTGCTGCAGAGCTCGGTCGCGAACGACAGCTATTCCACCTATCTGCAATTCTCGCGCGGCGTGCGCGACATGCCGCCGGTCTATCTGCGCGATCTGCTGGAGTTCAACTATCCGGACCTGGGCGTGCCGATCGACCAGGTCGAGGCGATCACCGAGATCCGCAAGCGCTTCGTGACCCCGGGCATGAGCCTGGGCGCGCTGAGCCAGGAGGCGCACGAGACGCTGTCGATCGCGATGAACCGCATCGGCGCCAAGGCCGTTTCGGGCGAAGGCGGCGAGGATTCGTCGCGCTATTCCCCGCGCGAGAACGGCGACAACGCCAATTCGGTGATCAAGCAGATCGCGTCGGGCCGCTTCGGCGTCACCGCGGAATATCTGAACGCCTGCGACGAGATCGAGATCAAGGTGGCCCAGGGCGCCAAGCCCGGCGAGGGCGGCCAGCTCCCCGGTTTCAAGGTGACCGAGTTCATCGCTAAGCTGCGCCACGCCACGCCCGGCGTGATGCTGATCAGCCCGCCGCCCCACCACGACATCTATTCGATCGAGGACCTGGCGCAGCTCATCTACGACCTGAAGATGGTCAATCCGCGCGCGCGGGTGTGCGTCAAGCTGGTCAGCTCGGCGGGCATCGGCACGGTGGCGGCCGGAGTCGCGAAGGCGCATGCCGATGTGATCCTGGTTTCCGGCCATGTCGGCGGCACGGGCGCCTCGCCCGTCACCTCGATCAAATATGCCGGAACGCCGTGGGAGATGGGGCTTTCGGAGGTCAACCAGACGCTGACGCTCAACGGGCTGCGCGGCCGCGTGCGGCTGCGCACCGACGGCGGGCTGAAGACCGGGCGCGACATCGTGATCGCCGCGATCCTGGGCGCCGAGGAATTCGGCATCGGCACGCTCAGCCTGGTCGCGATGGGCTGCATCATGGTGCGCCAGTGCCATTCGAACACCTGCCCGGTGGGCGTCTGCACCCAGGACGAGAAGCTGCGCGCCAAATTCACCGGCACGCCGGAGAAGGTCATCAACCTGATGACCTTCATCGCCGAGGAGGTTCGCGAGATCCTGGCCAAGCTGGGCTTCCGCAGCCTGGACGAGGTGATCGGCCGCACCGAGCTGCTCCGCCAGGTCAGCCGCGGTGCCGAGCATCTCGACGATCTCGATCTCAACCCGGTTCTGGCGAAGGTCGACGCCGACGATTCCAACCGCCGCTACAGCCTGTCCACCTTCCGCAACGAGGTGCCGGACAGCCTGGACGCGCAGATGATCAAGGACGCCGCCGCCGTCTTTTCGCGCCGCGAGAAGATGCAGCTCACCTATACGGTGCGCAACACGCATCGCGCGGTGGGCACGCGGCTTTCCAGTGAGATCACCCGCGCCTTCGGCATGTCGGCGCTGGCCGACGGGCACGTCCACGTCCGGCTGCGCGGCACCGCGGGCCAGTCGCTCGGCGCCTTCCTGTGCAAGGGCGTGACGCTAGAGGTGTTCGGCGATTCGAACGATTATGTGGGCAAGGGCCTGTCGGGCGGCATCATCATCGTCCGCCCGATGGTCAGCTCGCCGCTCGAAAGCTGGAACAACACGATCATCGGCAACACCGTGCTCTATGGCGCGACCTCCGGCCGGCTGTTCGCGGCGGGCCAGGCGGGCGAGCGCTTCGCGGTGCGCAACTCGGGCGCGCAGGTGGTGGTGGAAGGCTGCGGCGCCAACGGCTGCGAATATATGACCGGGGGCATCGCCGTGGTGCTGGGCCGGGTGGGGATGAACTTCGGCGCGGGCATGACCGGCGGCATGGCGTTCGTCTATGATCCCGACGGAAGCTTCGCCGCGCGCGCCAATCCGGAAAGCATCGTGTGGCAGCGGCTGGCGTCGGCGCACTGGAGCGGCGTGCTGCGCGATCTGGTGGAGGCGCATGCCGAGGCGACCGACAGCAAGTACGCGCAAGGCCTGCTGGAGGAATGGGACCGGGTGGCCGGCAATTTCTGGCAGGTCGTGCCGCGCGAGATGCTGAGCCGCCTCGCCCATCCGCTCGACGACGATGCGGAGGCTGTGGCGGCCGAATAGGGGGGCACCGGCTTCGCTGGAGCAGGCCGAACGGGGCGGCTGATGCGCCCCGTTCCGCCCGCGGGCGGAAACGGTGTCAGCGCTTGGCGGCGATCCCGTGCGCCAGCAGCGATCCCACCGCCTCGGCGATCTCGTCCGGGTCCACGCCCTCGTCCCAGACGCTGTAGCGCAGGCCCAGGAAGACGTTCATCCCCATGATCGCCCAGGCGTGAATCTCGGAGATGTCGTCGCGGATCTCGCCGCGCCCGGCGGCGGCCGACAGGCGCTTGCCGATGCGATCCGCGGTGGTGGCATAATGGGCGCGGAAGCTTTCCGGATCGACGAACTCCGCCTCGTCGATGATCCGGTAGATCTCCTTGTGCTCGCGGGCGAAGCGGATGAACGCGGACAGCGCGGCCTTTTCGGCCGAGATCTGGCTGGCGGCGTCGCGCATCGCCGGGGCGACGAACTCGCGCACCTGATCGCTCATGTCGCGCACCAGCGCGCGGAACACGTCGTCCTTCGAATCGAAATAGGTATAGAAGCTGCCCAGCGCTACGCCGGCCCGGCGCGTGATCCCGCTGATCGATCCTTCGTGGAACCCCTTCTGGCCGAATTCCTCGGCGGCGGCGTCCAGGATCGCGCGAAGCGTGCGGCGGCCGCGCGCGGTGCGCGGCTCCTTCCCCGCGCTGGCGCCTTCCCCGCCGATTGTGGCTGCAATGCCACGCCCGCTGGCCATTTCAGCTCCTCCCTGCCGATCCCAAGTTGAAACCCGGTTCAGGTTTCAGTATAGCCTCCGGCGACTGCCTGCAACCCGCAGCCAAGAACGGGTTGAAATCCTTGGGGAGGAATACCGCAATGTCACGCCTGATTCGCTCTACCCGTACGCTCATCCAAGCCGGTGTCGCGCTCGCCGCGCTCGCCACCGTGCCGGCCTATGCGCAGGACGATGCCGCCGCCGGCCAGTCCGCCGCCGCCGAGGAGGGCGAGATCGTCGTCACCGCGCGCCGCCGCGAAGAGACGCTGCTCGACGTTCCGATCGCGGTCAGCGCGATCAGCGGCGAGGCGCTGGAAAAGGCCGGCGCGATCGACATCACCGATATCGCCGCCAGCGCGCCGAACGTGACGCTGGAGGTTTCGCGCGGCACCAACTCGACGCTGTCCGCCTTCATCCGCGGCGTGGGCCAGCAGGATCCGGTCGCCGGATTCGAGGCGGGCGTGGGCATCTATCTCGACGACGTATACCTCAATCGTCCGCAGGCCGCGGTGCTCGATATCTATGACGTCGAGCGGATCGAGGTGCTGCGCGGCCCGCAGGGCACGCTCTATGGCCGCAACACCATCGGCGGCGCGGTGAAATATGTCAGCCGCCGCCTGGCGGCCGATCCCACCATCTCGGTGCGCGGCACCTATGGCACCTATGACCAGGCCGATGTGGTCGTCAGCGGCAGCACCCCGGTCGACGCGGACGGCATCGTGCGCGTGGGCGCGGCCGGCGCCCGCCTGTCGCGCGGCGGCTTCGGCACCAACCTGACCACTGGCCAGGACAACTATAACAAGGACGTCTGGGCCTTCCGCGGCAGCCTGGAGCTTTCGCCGGACGACACCTTCTTCGCGCGCCTTACCGCGGACTATACGCACGACAAGAGCAATGCGCGCGGCGGCCACCGCCTGATCGCGGGCCTCTCCAGCGGCGCCCCGGTGCTCGCCGATGTCTATGATACGCGCGGCGGCCTGCTCGATCCGAAGCAGGATGTGAAGTCGAAGGGCTTCTCCGGCTATATCGAACTGAAGCCCTTCGAAGGTGTGACGCTGCGCAGCATCACCGCCTATCGCAAGGACGACAGTGCCACCCCGATCGATTTCGACGCGCTGGCCGCGGTCGATCTCGACGTGCCGGCCTATTACAACAACAAGCAGTTCAGCCAGGAACTCCAGGCGCTGATCAGCTCGGGCGGCTTCTCGGGCCTGGTCGGCTTCTACTATCTCGACGCCAAGGCGCGCACCGTGTTCGACGTGCGGCTGCCCGGCGGCGTGACCGCGCTGACCTTCGGCGACGTGAAGACCAAGACGAGCGCGATCTTCACCGACCTGACCTATGACTTCAACGAGCAGTTCAGCCTGTCGGTCGGCGGCCGCTACACCTGGGACGAGCGCGATTCGACCGTGCTTCGCCGCACCTATCTGGGCGGCGGCTCGCCCTATTTCGGCGGCACCGGCACGCTGTTCGCGACGACCTCCAACTTCAATGGCAACGCGGACTTCAAGGAGTTCACCCCGCGCGCCTCGCTGTCGTACAAGCCCGACGGCGACAACATGATCTACGCAAGCTATTCGAAGGGCTTCAAGGGCGGCGGCTTCGATCCGCGCGGCCAGACCAGCGCCTGCCGCAACAGCAGCGGCGGCGCCTGCACCGCGGCCGAGGTCTATGACTTCATGTCGTTCGATCCGGAGAAGGTGAACAGCTACGAGATCGGCTGGAAGTCTTCGTTCGGCCGCGATCTGAACATCGCGCTGGCGGCCTTCTGGGCGGACTATACCGACGTCCAGGTCCCGGGATCGATCGGCACCACCGTTGGCGGCGTGCAGACCTTCATCGGCATCACCACCAACGCCGGCAAGGCGCGGATGCGCGGCATCGAGTTCGAGGGCAATGCGGTTCTGGCGCGCGATTTCGGCGTGTCGGGCGGCAAGCTGGGCTTCAACTGGGCGGTCGGCTACCTCGACGCCAAGTATCTGGAGTTCATCGACGCGCGCGGCATCGATGTCGCCAGCAACCGCAAGGTGCAGAACACCCCGGATTTCACCGGCAGCGGCACGCTGAGCTACAATGCGCCGATGGGTGACGGGTCGATCACCGCCAGCACCACGGTTTCCTATCGCAGCGCTTCGCAGCAGTTCGAGCTGAAGACCCCGCTGCTCGATCAGCCCGGCTTCGCGCTGTGGGATGCCAGCCTGGTGTGGGACATCAACGAGCACTTCTCGCTCGGCGTCCATGGTCGCAACCTGCTCGACAAGCAGTATATCGTCGCGGGCTACAACTTCCTGCGCCAGAACCCGGATACCGGCCAGTTCATCCTCGCCAACGGCACCCCCGGCCTCAACTCGACGCTGGGATCCGAAGGCACGCTGACCGCCTATTACGGCAACCCGCGCCAGGTGTTCGTCACCGGCACGATCAAGTTCTGAGTTAGTCCCCCGCTCCCTCTCCCCGGCGTATCGGGGGAGAGGGGGCAACGGGACGTGCCGGGGAGCAGCAGTGACCACGCCATCCAGCGAAGCCGCCCCCGCCACGCCCGCCTATCGCGGCGTCGTTCTGGTGATGCTGCTGATCGTCTACACCTTCAATTTCGTGGACCGGCAGATCCTGTCGATCCTCGCGCCCGCGATCCAGAAGGACCTGGGGCTGACCAAGCCCGAGATGGGCCTGCTGGGCGGCATCGCCTTCGCGCTGCTCTATTCCACGCTGGCGATCCCGCTGGCCTGGCTGGCGGACCGCACCAGCCGCACCTGGGTGATCACCGGCAGCCTGGCGGTGTGGAGCGGCTTCACCGCGCTGTGCGGCATGGCGGGCAGCTTCGCGCAGCTTTTCCTGTTCCGCCTGGGCGTGGGCGTGGGGGAGGCCGGGGGCGTCGCGCCATCCTATGCGGTGATCGCGGATTATTTCCCGCCGCGTTCGCGCGCGCGGGCGCTGGCCGTCTATTCGCTCGGCATCCCGCTCGGCTCGGCCGCGGGGATCATGGCCGGCGGCTATATCGCCCAGGCGGTGGACTGGCGCGCGGCCTTCATCGCGGTGGGTGTTGCCGGTGTGCTGATCGCGCCGATATTCCGGCTGGTGGTGCGCGAGGCGCCGCGCGCGCGCCAGGGCGCGGATGCCCCGCCGGTCGGCCAGGTCTTCGCCATCCTCGCGCGCAAGCGGGCGTTCTGGCTGCTCGCGTTCGGCGCATCGGCCAGCTCGATGCTGGGCTATGGCCTCGCCTTCTGGCTGCCCAGCTTCCTGCAGGAAAGCTTCGGCTTCAACCTGGCGCAGACCGCCAATTTCTATGGCGCCGTGCTGCTGGTCGGCGGTGTGGCCGGGGTGATCGCGGGCGGCGTGATCGGGGACCGGCTGGGATCGCGTGACCGGGCCGCCTATGCGCGCCTTCCCGCGCTGGCTTTCGTCGCCGCGGTGCCGCTGTTCGCGGGCGGGGTGCTTTCCTCCACCGGGACCGCCGCCTTCCTGTTCTTCGTGGTGCCCCAGGCGCTGGCCTATGTCTGGCTGGGGCCGGTGCTGTCGGCGGTGCAGCACCTGGTTCCCGCCAACATGCGCGCCACCGCATCGGCCAGCTTCCTGCTGATCAACAACCTGATCGGCATCGGCGGGGGCATCTATTTCCTGGCCCAGCTCGCGAGTTGGCTGGAGCCTGGGTTCGGCGATCAGGCGCTGCGCTATGCGATGCTGTTCAGCCTGGGCTTCTACCTGCTGGCGGCGCTGCTGATGTGGCTGGCGTCACGCCCGCTGCGCGACGAATGGGTGGATTGACGGCGCACGCCCGATCACCACCATTTTGGTGGTCAATTTGGTTGTTTCGATAATGGAAGAGTCCAAATACGGGACAGAATTCCTAATATCTATCGCCAATATGGCGGTAACTAAGTGAAACCACCGTATCGTGCCACGACCCCGCGGTGGTAATCCGGGCGCACGGCATCCGAGGGCCACGTCTTCCGGGCGCCAGGGCCGGGCAGCGTTCCGCCGCCGCCCGGCCCTCCTCGCGCCCTTGGCGGCGCGCCTTCCGGCAAGCGCAATGCGAACGGGCCGGCGCAAGCGCGCCCTGCTTCAGCGCTCGCGGGTCGCCGCGAACCTGACCTTCGAATAGCGATCGGCGACATAGCCGACCTCCCAGGCCGATTTGGCCAGGAACACCGGATTGCCGTCGCGGTCCTTCGCCATCGCGCCCGCATGCAGGCCGGCGAACTCCTTCAGCGCCGCCGGGTCCTCGCTCGAAATCCAGCGCGCGGTGTCGAACGGGGCGGGCTCCAGCACCGCCGCCACCTTATATTCGGCGTCGAGCCGAGAGAGCAGCACGTCGAGCTGGAGCTGGCCCACCACGCCCACGATCCAGTTCGATCCGATGTCCGGATAGAAGACCTGGGTAACGCCTTCCTCGGCCATGTCGTCCAGCGCCTTGCGGAGCTGCTTGGTCTTGGTCGGGTCCTTCAGCGCCACGCGGCGCAGGATTTCGGGGGCGAAGTTGGGCAGGCCGGTGAAGCGCACGCCGCCCTTCTCGCTCAGCGTGTCGCCCACGCGCAGCACGCCATGGTTCGGGATGCCGATGATGTCGCCGGGAAAGGCCTCCTCGGCCAGCTCGCGTTCGCGGGCGAAGAACAGGATCGGCGAATGGATCGCGATCGGCTTGCCATGGCCGGTCGGCGTCAGCTTCATGCCCCGGCGGAACGTGCCCGAGCAGAGCCGCATGAAGGCGATGCGATCGCGGTGGTTGGGGTCCATGTTCGCCTGGACCTTGAACACGAAGCCGGTCACCTCGTCGCGGTCGGGCGATACCGGCGCGGGCTCGGCGGGCAGCGCGTGCGGCGGCGGCGCGAAGCGGGCGATCGCATCGATCAGCGAATCGACGCCGAACTCCTTCAGCGCCGAACCGAAATAGACCGGCGTCAGATCGCCGTTGCGATAGGCCTCCGCATCGAACGCGGCATAGCCCGCCATCGCCAGCTCGGCATCCTCGCGCAGCTTGGCCAGGTTCTGCGGCGACACGATCGCGTCGAGCTGCGGATCGTCCAGCCCGCTGGTCTGGATCACCTTGCCCTGGAACTCGCGGCTGTCGCCCTCGGGCAGCAGCAGCCGGTTGTTCACCAAGTCATAGACGCCCTCGAACGTGCCGCCCATGCCTACAGGCCAGGTCATCGGGCACACGTCGAGCGCCAGCAGGTCGGCGATCTCGTCCAGCGTCTCGAACACCTCGCGGCCCTCGCGGTCCACCTTGTTGACGAAGGTGATGATCGGCACGCTGCGCAGGCGGCACACCTCGAACAGCTTGCGCGTCTGGCTCTCGATGCCCTTGGCCACGTCGATCACCATCACCGCCGAATCGACCGCGGTGAGCGTGCGATAGGTGTCCTCGCTGAAATCCTCGTGGCCCGGGGTGTCGAGCAGGTTGAACGTTATCACGTCCCCGTTTTCCTGGGCGCGCTCGAACGTCATCACGCTGGAGGTGACGGAGATGCCGCGCTGCTGCTCGATCTTCATCCAGTCCGATCGCGCGCGCCGCGCCGCGCCGCGTGCCTTCACCTCGCCGGCCAGATGGATCGCGCCGCCGAACAGCAACAGCTTCTCGGTCAGCGTGGTCTTGCCCGCGTCGGGGTGCGAGATGATCGCGAAGGTGCGGCGTTCGCCAAGCGATGGGGCAGCGGAGGACATCGCGGCGCTCTAGGGTCCGCACCCACCCGCCGCAACGCCGGAATTTTCGTTTCGCCTCTGGTAAAATCCGCCAACAGTTCGCATATGCTGCACCGCATCAGGGATTCGCGCCAGGCGCACAATTCTCTATGTCATTATAAATTCACGAAAATCCTGTCTGGCACAGGGCTTGCGAATAGCGGCGCAGCAATGGCTTGCGCCGCCTTCGCGCGCCGGCCCAGGATCGAGGGAGTATCGAAATGCCGACCGCCAACACCCCGCTTCTCCGCCGCGAGGATACGCTGCTCGGCGTCTGCGAGGGGCTGGGCCAGGACATCGGCCTGCCGCCGATCCTGTTCCGCCTGGGCTTCACCGCGCTTTTGTTCTGGAACACGCCGCTGGCGCTGACCGCCTATGTCTCGCTCGGCGTGCTGGTCTATGCGCTGCGCTGGCTGATGCCCGATCGCGCGGCGGCGAGCCCGGCCCGGGCCGTCGATGCCGCGCACGCCCCGGCTGCCGCGGTCAACGACGCGGCGCCGGTGCCGGCCGAGGCCGCTGCCTGAGCCTCAGCCTTCGCGGTGTACCGCGAACCCGGCGAAGCTCTGGTTCACCGGCATCATCTCGATCGCGTTGATGTTGAGGTGCGGCGGCAGCGTGGCGACCCACAGGATGGTCTCCGCGATGTCGCCGCCCGTCATCGGCGTCACGCCGCCGTAGAGTTTGTCCGAAGCCTCCTGGCTGCCGGTGCGGACCAGCGTGAACTCGGTCTCCGCCATGCCCGGCTCGATCGAGGTCACGCGAACGCCCGTGCCCGCCACGTCCGATCGCAGCCCCAGGCTGAGCTGGCGGACGAACGCCTTGGTGCCGGCATAGACGTTGCCGCCCGGATAGGGATAGGTCGCCGCCACCGACGACACGTTGATGATCGCCCCGCGCCGCGCGATCAGCGCGGGCAGCAGCTTGTGCGTGATCGAAACCAGCGCGGTGACGTTGGTATCGATCATCGTCTTCCACTGATCGAGCGAGGCGCCCTGCGCGGGCGCGGTGCCCAGCGCCAGCCCGGCGTTGTTCACCAGCAGATCGATGTCGCGGAAGGCGGCGGGCAGCGCGTCCAGCGCGGCATCGCGCGCCGCCTCGTCCCGCACGTCGAACACCGCGGGGTGGAAGGAATCGCCCAGTTCCGCCGCCAGCGCGGCCAGCCGGTCCGCCCGGCGGCCCGTGCCGATCACCCGCCACCCGGCGCGGACGAAGGCGCGCGCGGCGGCCTCCCCGATGCCGGAGGTCGCGCCGGTGATGAGTGCGGTGGCCATGGATCAATCCTCCTCGATACTGTTCGGCGCTTGCGGACCCGAAGGAGCCCGTGCCGGCCGTGCGTTACGCCCCGCCGCGATCGAACGGCACGAAGGCGCCGTCCGGGCCATAGACGCTCACCTGGTCCTGCAGCTCGCCCGCGGTCTCGCGCGGCTGGTTGCGTTCGATACGCGCCATCGCCTCGCGCGCTGCGGCGATCGCCTCTTCGCGCGTGGCGTAGCGGCCCAGCCCATATTCCTCGCGCGCGAAGGTGTCGAAGCCCGCGACGCGCCAGGGCCGGGGTTCAGCCACGCAGCACCGCTCCCTGCTTCGCCGCGGCGGCCACCACCTTGTCGGCGATGGCCTTCAGCGCCTCGTCGGTGAAGCTCTTGTCGCCGGGCTGGAGCGTCACTTCGATCGCCAGGCTCTTCTGGCCTTCGGGAACGCCAGCGCCGGTGAACAGATCGAACAGCCGGGCATCGACGATCGCGGCCTTGTCCGCCCCGCGGATCGCGCGGACCAGATCGCCCGCCGCCAGCGCTTCGGGCACCAGGAAGGCGAAGTCGCGCGTCACCGGCTGCAGCGCCGGGGGCGTATAGGCCGGGCGCGTGAAACCGGTTCCACGCTTGGCCGGCAGCGCGTCGAGATAGAGCTCCACCGCGGCGGCGTCGCCGTCCAGGTCGAACGCCTTCAGCACGGCGGGATGCACCATGCCGAACGCGGCAAGCACCGTCTTCGGCCCCAGCCGCAGCGTGGCCGACTGGCCGGGGTGGAAGGCCTCGCCCGCCTCGTCCATCACCTGCAGGTTGCCGACCGGCGCCCCGGCCGCCTCCAGCAGCGCGATCGCTTCCGCCTTGGCGTCGAACGGGCCGAAGGGCTGGGCCTTGCCGTCCTGCCAGCCGCGCTGGCGCTTTGCCCCGGCCAGCACCACGCCCAGCGTCAGCCGTTCGCGATCGGCCAGGTAGCGCCGCCCGATCTCGAACAGCCGGACGGACGCCGCGCCGCGCTTCAGGTTGCGCGCCGCGCCCGCCAGCAGGCCGGGCAGCAGCGACGGGCGCATCACCTTCAGATCCTCGCTGATCGGATTGGCGAGCGTCCAGGCGCCGCCGCCGAACACGCCCGCCTCGGCCTCCGACAGGAAGCTCCAGGTCACCGCCTCGTTCAGCCCGCGCGCGGCCGCGGTGCGGCGCATGCGGCGCTCCAGCTTCTGCTCGGGCGTGGCGGTGGGCCGGGCGACGCCGGGGGCGCGGGGCAGCGCGACGGAGGGGACCTTGTCCAGCCCCTCGATGCGGATCACCTCTTCCACCAGGTCGGCGGGGCCGTCCACGTCGCGGCGCCAGCTCGGCGCGGTGACGCGGAATGCCTCAAACGCCTCCGAAACGTCCACCGGATCGCCGTTCGCATCCAGCGGCTCCACCAGGAAGCCCAGGCTCTCCAGGATTTCCTTCTGCCGTTCGGGCGCCACCGCCAGTCCGCCCAGCGTCTCCGCCAGCGCGGGATCATAGCCGGTGGTGATCCCCACATGCGGCGGGGCACCCGCGCGCGTCGCCCCGGTCGGCGTGCCGCCGCACAGCGCGACCACCAGCCGGGTGGCGATATCCAGCCCCTCTTCCAGAAAGGCGGGGTCCACCCCGCGTTCGAACCGCTGGCGCGCGTCGCTGGTCAGCCCCAGCTTCTGCCCGGTGCGCGCGATGTGCGCCGGATCGAAATAGGCGCATTCGATCAGCACGTCGGTGGTGCCGTCCGAACAGCCCGAATGCTCGCCGCCCATGATGCCGCCGATGTCGTGGACCCCGGCGGCATCGGCGATCACGGTCATGCCGGCGTCGAGCGCATAGGTCTTGCCGTTGAGCGCCAGCACCTCCTCGCCCTGCGCCGCCGCGCGGGCGACGAGCCCGCCCTGCAGCTTCGCCATGTCATAGACGTGGAGCGGACGGCCCAGGCCCAGCATCACGAAGTTGGTGATGTCCACCAGTGCGGAGATCGGCTTCTGCCCCACCGCCTTCAGCCGGCGCTGCAGCCATTCGGGTGAGGGGCCGTTCGCCACGCCATGCACCGCGCGGGCATAGAAGGCCGGGCAGGCATCGGGCGCGTCGGTGCGCACGTCCGGCCCGTCGCCCGCGGGCACGATCGCGGGAAGCTGGCCGATGATCGCGTCGAGCGGGCGCAGCGTGCCCAGGCCCGCCGCCGCCAGATCGCGGGCGATGCCGCGCACGCCCATGCAATCCTGCCGGTTGGGCGTGATCGCCACGTCGATGACGGGATCGTTCAGCCCGGCATAGTCGGGGAAGGCCGTGCCCACCGGCGCGTCGGCGGGCAGCTCGATGATGCCGTCATGCTCGTCGCCCAGCTCCAGCTCGCGGCTGGAACACATCATGCCGTTCGATTCGATGCCGCGGATCGCCGCCACGCGCAGCACCATGCCGTTGGCGGGCACGGTCGCCCCGGCCGGGCCGAACACGCCGACCAGCCCCGCGCGCGCATTGGGAGCGCCGCAGACGACCTGGAGCGGATTGCCGTCGCCCTGATCGACGGTCAGCACCTGCAGCTTGTCGGCCTGGGGATGCGGCGCGGCGGTCAGCACCCGGGCGACGCGGAACGCGCCCAGCTTCTCGCCCGGATTCTCGACACCCTCGACCTCCAGCCCAACGCGGGTCAGCGCGTCCAGCACGGCCTCCAGCGGGGCATCGGTTTCCAGATGCTCCTTCAGCCAGGATAGGGTGAACTTCATGCGCCCACTCCCCCGCTCAGCGTGGGCACGTCGAGCGCCGAGAAGCCATAGTGGCGCAGCCAGCGCAGATCGCCGTCGAAGAAGGCGCGCAAGTCATCCATCCCGTATTTGAGCATCGCCAGCCGGTCCACGCCGGTGCCGAAGGCAAAGCCCTGCCATTCCGCGGGATCGAGCCCGCATGCGGCGATCACGCGGGCGTGGACCATGCCGCTGCCCAGCACCTCCATCCATCCGCCGCCCGGCGCATCGCCGCTGCCGCCGATCACGCGCTTGCCGTTGGTCCAGGTGAAGCCCACGTCCACCTCGGCCGAAGGCTCGGTGAACGGGAAATAGCTGGGGCGCAGGCGCAGCACGATGTCATCGCGCTCGAAGAATGCCTTCAGGAAGGTCTCCAGCGTCCACTTCAGATGGCCCAGCGTGATCCCCTTGTCGATCACCAGCCCCTCG
>NZ_JAPDRA010000001.1:721055-1013018 GCF_026013525.1 Sphingomonas canadensis
CACCGGGCTGGTGTGCGTGCGCAGCAGCATCTGCCGGTCGGGCGTGCTCTGGGCGAAATAGAAGGTGTCGTGCATCGCGCGCGCCGGATGCGTCTCCGGAATGTTGAGCGCGGTGAAATTATGCCAATCGTCCTCGATCTCCGGCCCGGTGGCGACGGCGAAGCCCAGATCGGCGAAGATCTCGGCCAGCTCGTCCATTACCTGGCTCACCGGATGCACGCTGCCCGGCGGCACGGCGTCCACCGGCAGCGTCATGTCGACGCGCTCCGCCGCCAGCCGCGCCGCCAGCGCCGCGCCCTCCAGCGCCGCCTTGCGTGCGGCCAGCGCCCCGGTCACCGCCTCGCGCAGGCCGTGGATGCGCGGCCCCTCGGCCTGGCGCTGCTCGGGGGTCATGCCGCCTAGCGTCTTGAGCAGGCCGGTGATCACGCCGGACTTGCCCAGCGCATGCACGCGCACCGCCTCCAGCGCGTCCAGCCCGGCGGCCGCATCGATCGCGCCGGTCAGTTCGGCGCGGAGCTGTTCGAGATCGCTCGTCATGCCGTTTCCCCAAGCAGAAGCGCGCGCGAACCGCAACCTGCGCGCGATGCTCCCGGGGCGATCAAGGGCGCGGCATGTCCCGCACCAGCTCGCGCGCGCCGTCGATGGTCAGGTGCGCGTCGTCGAAATGGAAGGGGGCGCCGGTGCGCGTGAGCGCGCGGCAGAGGCCCGCGGGGCATTCGGCGGCGAACAGCGAGAAATAGCGTGCGCTGCCCGCCCGCGCCTCGGCCGCGATCCGCCGGTCCTTGTCCGCGATTTCCGGAAGCAGCCGCGCGCGGAACGCATCGGGATCGCCGCGCAACAGGCCCCGCGCCAGCAGGGCGGGGAACATGCCGCGATAGGCCGCGACCGGCCCCAGCACGGTGACATCCACTCCCCGGGCGCGGATCGCGCGCGCGGTGGCGGCGATGCGGGGGATATCCTCCGGCTGCCAGTTGCCCGCCAGCACCACCGCCTGCGCCTTTCCGGCGAACACGGCCCCGCGCATCACCCGTTCGAACATGTCGCGGCACAGCCGCGCGCCGTCGCCGGCGATCACTGGCCGGCACATCGTCGAAGCGGCCTCCATCACATTGTCCTGCGGGAATCGCTCGGCGATCGCGCGCCAGATGTGCGCGGCGTGGCTGTCGCCGATCACCACCACGTTGCGACGCGCGGGGTCGAAGCGCAGGCACGCCTCCAGGTCGTAGCGCAGCGTGCCGCCATAGCAGCGCACCGGGCCGAACTGATGGGCAAAGGCGGGCGTCTGGCGATATTGCGAATAGGCCAGGATGCGCGCGGCCTCGGGCGGCAGGGGGCGGATGCGCCCGGCATTGGCGGAGATCATCAGCGCCACCGCCGCCACCGCCGCGCTCGCCGCCATGCCCGCCAGCACGATCCGTCCCGGCCGGGGGGCATCGCGCCAGCGGCGGCGGAACGGGGTCTCGACGAAACGGTACGAAAGCTCGCCCAGCGCCAGCGATGCCGCCAGCACGGCCAGCGGCGCCATCACACTGCCGCTCCCGGGCAGCATCGGCCACAGCGATGCGAGCGGCCAGTGCCACAGATAGACCGAATAGGAACGCAGCCCCAGCCAGCGCATCGGCGCCACCGCCAGCACGGCGCCAGCGCGGGTGCCCGCTCCGATCGCGAGAAACAGGGCGGCGGCCGCGCAGGACGGCAGCGCGCCCGGCGTGGGGAAGCCGCTGCCCGGATCGGCGAAGGCGAGCCAGCCCAGCATCGCGGCCAGCGCCACGGCGGCGGCTGCCTCCGCCATCCGGCCCGGCGGGGTGCCCGGGGCCGGGCGCCACATCGCAGCCACCGCGCCCAGCCCCAGCTCCCATCCGCGTGCGGGCAGCAGATAATATCCGGCCGCCGGATGATCGAGGCACACCCACCATCCCAGCGCCAGCGATCCCGCCGTTGCCAGCATCAGCGCGCCGGGGATCGTGCGCGGCAGCCAGCGGTGCAGCGCCGCCAGCAGCAGCGGGAACACCAGGTAGAATTGCTCCTCCACCCCCAGCGACCAGCTATGCAGCAGCGGCCGCGCCTCGCTCGCGTCGAAATATCCCGCGCCCGACCAGAAGTGGAAATTGGCCGCGAACCCCGCCGCCGCCGCCGCGCTACGCCCCAGCGCCGCCAGCTCGGTGGGCAGCAGCAGGACCATGCCCAGCGCCAGCACCGCGACGATCATCGCCAGCAGCGCGGGGAGGATGCGCACCGCGCGCCGCCGGTAGAAGTCGAGCAGCGAAAAGCTGCCCTCCGCCAGCCCGCCGCGGATCATCCGGGTGATCAGATAGCCCGACACGACGAAGAAGATGTCGACGCCGATCACCCCGGCGCGCCATTCCTGCGGCCCCAGATGCGCGGCCAGCACCGCGCCGATCGCGATCGCGCGCAGCCCGTCGATGTCGGGACGATGCCCGGCCGTCATCCGTCCGCTACATCGCGTTAGCGGTGGCGTCGTAATCCTCGACGGTCATGTTCGCGTCGTCCGCCGCCCCTGCCGCGTCCTCGCCGGAGTTCAACGACGCCACGCGCAGCCGGATCGCCTCGATCGACGAGGTGTCGGAAAGCGATCCCGGCACCGCCAGGTCGCTCGTCTTCCAGTTGCTCTCGGCGCCGGTCACCTCGCGGAACAGCGCGGCGGCATTCTCGGTCAGCACATTGCCCAGCCCCGCGGGCGCGCTGGTGAAGAAGATCAGCCGCCCGGGCTTGCTGCCCGGATTGCCGAGCGCGGGCAGGCTGCGGAAGCTGCTGCCCAGCCCCGCCGCGTCGGTCAGCTTGGCGAGCAGCGGCATGTCCACCCGCATGCCCAGCTTCAGCGTGTCGCCGCTCAGCCCCACGAAGCTGAGGTAATGGAGCTTGCCATAGTTGTACTGGATCAGGCTGCCGCCCTGCGCCGGGATCACCTGGAAACTGCGGTCGGGCAGCCCGGATCGCGTCAGCAGCACGTTCGCGGCCACGCTGGAGTCGCGGGCCGGATCGCCCTCCTTGCGGCCGGCGCTATCCTCCGCCGACAACAGGCGCGACTGGTCCACCAGCCCGTTCGCGTCGACATATTGGGCGCTCATGCCGTTGGCGTCGCCGACGAAGAACAGCGCCAGCTTCTGGCCGCTCTCGCTGTCGACATAGACCTTGCGGAAGGCGGAGAGATCGGGCGTGCCCGTGCCCGCCTGGATCGGGGCAGGCAGCACGATGCGGTTCACCGGCGCCTTCTCCTCCTCGCAACCCGCGAGCAGCGCGATCGCCAGCAATGCGGTCAGGCGGCGCATGTCAGTTCTCCTCCGTGATGGCGCCGTCGAGGTTGCCGTCGCGATAGACCGGGCCGCGCGCCAGCGTGTCGAGCTGGCGCTTCAGCGCCTCGGGGGTCAGCGCGACAAGGTCGCCCTTCTCGCTCAGCGTGAAGCCGCGATCGATCGCCCAGGCCATCCGCCGCAGGTTCTGGCATCCCTGTGCCACGTGCGACGGCATCCGGTCGCGCTTGGGATCGAAGCCGCACAGCGCCTGCACGTCGCCGGCCTCGTCGCCCATCACCTTCTCAGGGTCCGGCGCGGCGGTCACCATGAAGCTGCGGCTGCCCTTGCCGCTCAGCGGCGCGCCCTTCAGCTTGCCGACGACCGCCGCCAGCACCGCCGCGTCGCACGGCTTGGTCAGCCCTTCGCAAAGCGCCACGTCCTTGGCGACGATGAAGCTGAGGTAGAGCGTCTCAAGTTCCGATTCGGAAAGCTTGCGCGCGGGCTTGTCGCCATCGGGGGCGAAGGTCGCGGTGCCGCCGGGGAAGATCGCCTTGCGCAGATCGGCGTCCAGCTTGGCGTCCACCTCGCTCAGCGGCACGAAATAATAGCGCAGTTCGGGCGTGGTGGACTTGGGATCGGTGCTGGTCAGCACGATGCCGTTGCCGTCGGCGGTCTTGGCGGCCTTCATCCCCTCGCCGGTGCCCACCACGGTGCTGATGTCGCCGGGCAGTCTGGCATGGGCTGCCACCCATTTCGCGAGCGTATCCGGCTCGGCGGGTTTCGAGCCGATCAGGCTGCATCCCGCCAGTGCGGCAGCCGCCGCCGCGATCCACGCCACGCGCCGAATCATCCGAGCCCCCTCAAGCTGCTTTCCCGCAAAGGAGTATGTGCCGCGCGGGATGGGCGCAAGCCATGCCGCGGATGCGTCAGAATGCCGGAAACTGCGCCACCACCTCGCGCGCGGCGCGCAGGGTCAGGTGGCCATAGTCCGCCTGATACGGCACGCCATCCTTCGTAAGGTGGATGCACTTGCCGCCCGGACATTCGATATCGGTCATCGAGACATAGCGCCCGCCCGCGGCCTCCACGGCGGGGCGCATCCGCCGGTCCAGCGCGAACCGGTCCGCCTTCACCATCCGGTCGAGCGAGCGCAGATCCTCCAGCAACAGCGCCCGCGCCATCAGCTTGGGGAAGTCGTCGCTATATTCGACGATGGGGCCGATCACCGTCACGGCGATGCCGCGCGCGCGCAGGAAGCGAATCGTCTTCACCACATCGTCGAGCTCGTTTTCGCGCCAGCGCCCCGCCAGGATCATGCCGTCGATCCGGTTGTGCTCGATCAGCGGGCCGAACACCTTGGCGGCGATCTCCCCGCAATGCACGTTGGCGACGGAATCGAGCGCCAGCGGCCTGGTGCCCAGGAACGGGCGGCATCCCGACGGTGTCGCCTGAAGGAAGTTGATCTCCGGCGATCGCTCCTGCAACGCGCGCCATAGCTGCGCGGCATGGCTGTCTCCGGCCAGCACCACGTTTCTGCGCTTGGGATCGACGGCCAGGCACAGCTTCTCGTCCAGCACCTCGCTGCGTTTCACGAAGCAGCTTCGCGCCCGGTACTGGAATTTATTCTCCGGCGACCGGTTATAGTCGAGATAGGCGAGCACCTTGGCGACCTGGGGCGGATAGCGGTGGAATCGCGATGCGTTGGCCGCCACCGCCATCCCCAGGCCCACCATCGCCACCACCGCGATCGCGCCCACGATGCAGGCCGGCAACGCCCGCGTATCGCGGAACCGCCGCAGAAACGGCTGCTCGACCGCGAAATAGGACGCGATCGCCGCCGCGGTGGAGGCCAGCGCCAGCAGCGGCACCTCCCAGGCGGAAAGCTCCATCCCATACTGCAGCCGCCAGAAGGTGATGATCGGCCAGTGCCACAGATACAGCGAATAGGAGATCGCGCCGATCCCGCGCATCAGCTTCAGCGTCAGCAGGCGGCCGGTTACCGCGGTCTCGCCATAGGCGATCAGCAGCGCGGCCCCCAGGCAGGGCAGCAGGCCCCAGGGCGCGGGGAAGGCGAAATCTGCGCGGATCACCAGATAGGCCGCGGCGATCAGGCCGATGCCGAGCAGCGCCAGCGCATCGCGCCGCCGCCCGTCCTCCACGCGCGGATATGCGCCCAGCGCCACCAGCCCGCCCAGCGCAAGCTGCCAGGCGCGGCTGGGCAGCAGATAGAAGCCGGCATCGGGAAAGGCGTAGCAGGCGGCCAGGCTGACGGCGAACGAGAGCAGGCCGACGACGATCAGCACCGCGCGCAGATGGCGCGGCGCGAACCGCCGCATCACCATCAGCAGCAGCGGGTAGAACAGGTAGAACTGCTCCTCCACGCCCAGCGACCAGGTGTGCAGCAGCGGCTTGGTCTCCGCCGCGCCGGCGAAATAGCCGGAGTCGCGCCAGAAATAGATGTTCGAGACAAAGCCCGATGCCGCCGCCGCGCTGTTGCCCAGGCCGTTCAGCTCGCTGGGCAGCAGCAGGAAGATGCCGGCCGCCAGCGCCACGATCAGCATCGCGAACAGCGCCGGCAGGATGCGCACGATCCGGCGCTTGTAGAATTTCAGGATCGAGAAGCTGTCCGTGTCCATCTCGCGGACGATGATCCCGGTGATCAGGAAGCCGGAGATCACGAAGAAGATGTCGACGCCGACGAAGCCGCCCGAAAGCGCGGCGAGGCCGCAGTGGAACAGAACGATCGGGACAACTGCGACGGCCCTCAGCCCGTCAATATCGGCGCGGTATCGCAGCATGTTCCCCCCGGTACCGGATTACCCCGATGTGGAGCATTCCGTAACCGGGCGCGGCCGCTCGGGCAAGCGGCTATGCTGCATGTGCGAACGGCGCGAAGGCCTGGGCCTCCGCGCCGTCCGGGCGTTTCCTGCGATGGGAGGCGGATCGCCTCAGGCTGCCTGGGGCAGCGCCGCCTTCGCCTGGGCGATGATGGCGCTGAACGCCTCGCCCTCGTGCATTGCGATATCGGCCAGCACCTTGCGGTCCAGCTCGATGCCCGCCAGCTTCAGCCCGTGCATGAACTGGCTGTAGGTCAGGCCCTCGGCGCGGACGCCGGCGTTGATGCGCTGGATCCACAGGGCGCGGAAGCTCCGCTTCTTAACCTTGCGATCGCGATAGGCGTACTGGCCGGCCTTCTCGACGGCCTGGCGCGCGATGCGGATCGTGTTCTTGCGGCGGCCGTAATAGCCCTTCGCCTGATCCAGAATCCGCTTGTGCTTCGCCTTGGTGGTCGTGCCACGCTTCACTCGTGCCATGGGTCAGGCCTCCTTACTTCAGGCCGTACGGCGCCCACGCCTTGACGTGAGCCACGTCGGCGTCGGCCAGCACGCTGGTGCCGCGGTTGGTACGGATATACTTGGCGTTGTGCGAGATCAGGCGGTGGCGCTTGCCGGCCACGCCGTGCTTCACCTTGCCGGTGGCGGTGAACTTGAAGCGTTTCTTCACACCGCTCTTGGTCTTGAGCTTGGGCATTTTCGTCTCCTTGTTACGCGACGATCTAGGACGGCCCCGGCAGCCCATTTAGCCGGGCAGTCCCCCTGAATCGCGGAAAGCGGGGCCATTAGCGGAGGCGCGGGCGCTTTGCAACCGGCCGGGCACGATGACATCGTCCCACGAACAGCCTTTATGAGCGTGTCCAGGTCCGTTCGATGCTGGCCGGCCGGTGCCGTGCTGCCGCGCGCCGGGGCCGTAGCGATCCGGAGCCCGTCAATGCCCCTGGCAGGCGAGCGCCTCCAATATGTCGTCGATGCGCGCCGGGTCTCCGGCAGCGATCACCTGGCCGTTGCTGCCGCCGTGGAGCGGATCGCCCTGCCAGTCGCACATGCGGCCGCCCGCGCCCTCCACCACGGGCACCAGCGCGGCGAAATCGTGGAGCTTCAGTCCCGCCTCGACGACGATGTCCAGATGGCCCGACGCGACACAGGCATAATTATAGCAGTCGCCGCCCAGCACGGTGCTGCGCACCGCCGCGTCCAGATGCTCGAAGGCGTGCAGCTCCCCGTCGGCGAACAGCGCGGGCGAGGTGGTGGCGAGCAGCGCCTCGCCCAGCGAGCGGCAGGCGCGCGTGCTGGCGGGCGTGCCGTTGAAGCTGGTGCCGCGCCCAGCGGCGCCGATCCAGCGCTCCTTCAGGATCGGCTGGTCGATCACGCCCAGCACCGGCCAGCCATCCTCCAGCAGCGCGATCAGCGTGCCGAAGATCGGCCGCCCGGCGATGAAGGCGCGCGTGCCGTCGATCGGATCGAGCACCCATTGGCGGCCGCTGGTGCCATCGGTGACGCCGAACTCCTCGCCCGCCACGCCGTCGCGCGGGGCCTCGGCCGCCAGCAGGCGGCGCATCGCCTGTTCGGCGGCGCGATCGGCGAGCGTCACCGGCGACTGATCGGCCTTGGTCTCCAGCCCATGGGGTGCGCGGTAATAGGGGCGGATCGCCGCCCCCGCCGCGTCGGCGAGGCGGCTGGCGAGCGCGATGTCGGACTGGGAGACGGCCATGCCCGCCCCCTAGCCGTCCGGGCGCGCGTCCGCCACCGCCAGATTTGACTCGCCAACGTCATAATGCGCTGCCAATCCGGCGCGATGCGCTCCCTGCTGGCCCTTGCCGCGCTGCTCGCCGCCATGCCCGCCGCGGCGCAGATTCGCGCCGTTCCCGCCCAGCCGGCCTCCGAGAAGGAGGCGCTGCGCGGCGTCGAGGTGTTCCTGGTCAACGAAGGCGATGCCCCCGCGGATGCCGAAGGGCCGAAGGAGATCGAGGTTACCGCCGCTGACGGCACCCGGCTGGTGCTGGAGCGGATGCCCGCGCCGCGCGCCAGCGTGCCGCCGGGCGGCTTCGTCAAGGCGCGCTACGTGCCGGTCGGCATCGCGGGCGTCGCCGTGCCCCCGGCGGAGGCGCATCCGCCCGCCGAGGTCGCTGCGGCGGAGACGGTGGTTCCCACCTCCGCGGGATCGAGCGCGGGCTTCCTCGACCGGTTCGAGCCGCACGATCCGATCTATGGCGTGTTCGGCTATGGCGATGCCGGCGCGAAGCTCCAGGTCAGCCTGGCGATGCGCCCGTTCGAAGGGGCGGGGGTGCTCGACAATCTGCGCTTCGCCTACACCCAGACGATGTTCTGGGCGATCGAGCAGCCGTCCGGCCCCTTCCGCTCGACGATCTACAGCCCCGAGGTCTATGCCCAGGTGCCGGTGCGCGACGATCTGACGCTGGGCTTTGGCTGGCGGCATGATTCGAACGGGCGCGGGGCGGGATCGATCGACTCCAACCGCCTGTGGATCCGCGCGGCCAAGCGCTTCGACCTGGCCGACGGCTGGAGCCTGGAACTGGCGCCCGAGGCCTGGATCTATGTCGGCAAGCAGGGCGTGGCGACCGATCTTTCGGACTATTGGGGCTACACCGGCCTGCGCGCCGCGGTGCGCCAGGAGGATGGGATCAAGCTGGCGCTAACCGCGCGCGGCAATTTCGAGACGGGGCGGGGCGCGGCGGAGCTGTTCGCCTCCTATCCGCTCGGGCGGCTGGGCGGGGGCTTCGGCATCTATCTGTTCGGCCAGGCCTTCACCGGCCATGGCGAGACGCTGGACGGATACAACCTGCGCGACACCCAGGCGCGCATCGGCATCGCGCTGACCCGCTGAGGCGCCGCGGGGCGAAACGGCCGCGTGCCAGCGGCATTGGACTCGTGCGCGGGTGCGCTCTAAACTCCTACAAGCTTCCAGCGGAGACCCGATCCATGCGCCCGACCCTTCCCGTCGCCATCGCCGCCGCCGTCGCCGCAGTGGCGCTTCCCGCCGCCGCCGCGCTCCAGCCGGGGGCGAAGGCGCCGGACTTCACCGCCCAGGGCGCGCGCAACGGCCAGCCGGTCAGCGTCAACCTGAAGGCGGCGCTGAAGAAGGGGCCGGTGGTGCTCTATTTCTTCCCCGCCGCCTATACGCCCGGCTGCAACATGGAGGCCGCCGCCTTCGCCGACGCGCTCGACGATTTCACCAAGGCGGGCGCCACCGTGATCGGCATGACCGCGGGCAAGACCGATCAGCTCCTGGCCTTTTCCAAGGAACATTGCGCGGGCAAGTTCACCGTCGCCGCCGCCAGCCCCCAGGTGATCGCGGGCTATGACGTCGCGTTCCGCGATGCGGACGGGAAGGCCAAGCCGATCACCAACCGCACCAGCTATGTGATCGCGCCCAACGGCCGGATCCTGTCGGTGTTCAGCGACCTCAACTATGCGGGCCATGTCCGCAACACGCTGGATGCCGTGCGCAAATATCGCAAGTCGCGGCGCTAGAGACTGGCCTGTTCGGCCGGCGCCGACACCGTAACGGGCGCGTGCAAGAGAAAGCTCCGGTATGGGCCCTTTCGTGAAAGTGAAGGCGGCGCTCACGCTATTTTAGCATCTGTCCGGCTACCCCCTCTCCAGCGATTGCCGGGCCGTGGTGCGATCCGCGTTTCACGGCGAAAGGGGAGTTGAGGATATCATGTCCGGGGCCAGGGTCGTCAGGGCGAGTGGCATGGGGAATGACCCCGCGCGCCGCCTCTACGACCGGATCGGCGAGTTTCTGTTCGCGCAACGGCTCTCGCCGGAGCCGGCCAATTTCACGTTCGCCTATCACCTGCTTTCCGAGCCGGACGGGCCGCTGGCGCGCGCCGTCTATGCGATGACCGACGGCGGGGTGCGGCTCACCCAGCGCGACATCGATTCGCTCGGCTGCGAGGCCAAGCCGGTGACCGGCGGCGCCGCCGCGGCGGAGCGTGCGGAGGGCCTCGTCGCGCAGACGCAGATGCAGGTCGAAGGCTTTGAGGACATGGTCCACGCGATGCGCGCGGAGACCGAGGATTTCGGCCGCAACCTGGCCGCGAGCGCTGAAGCGATCACGCGATCGGCCGGCCAATCCGGCGATGCGACCCGGATCGAGGAGGTGGCGCGGCTGACCGCGACGATGCTGGAGCGCGTGCGATCGGCCGAGTCGCGGCTCGAATCCGCCACGCGCGAGGCGAGCGACCTGCGCAAGAAGCTGGAGGAGGCGCGCGACAACGCCCGCCGCGATCCGCTGACCAACCTGCCCAACCGCCGCGCGTTCGAGGAGGCCTATGCCGCCCAGGCGGCGTCCGGCGAGCGCATCTGCCTGGCGGTGTGCGACGTCGATCACTTCAAGTCGGTCAACGATCGCTTCGGCCATGCCGTGGGCGATCGCGTGCTCCGCGCGATCGGCGAGGCGCTGAGCCTGTCCTGCAACGGCCATCTGGTCGCGCGCTACGGCGGCGAGGAGTTCGCGGTGCTGTTCACCGGCATCGGCGTCGAGGCCGCGCAGGTGACGCTGGAGACGGCGCGCGCCACCGTCGCGTCGAAGCGCTATCGCCTGCGCGAGAGCGATGCGCCGCTGGGCGAGGTCACCTTCTCCGCGGGCCTGGTCTCGGTGATCGCGCAGGATGCCTGCCAGACCAGCTTCCAGCGCGCCGACCAACTGCTCTACGCCGCCAAGGAAGCCGGCCGGAACTGCATCCGCGTCGGCTGAGCAGCATATTTCACCGCAAGTTGGCGCATTTTCACCGATGCGCGTGGCGCAATTCACCATGCCGACCCCGTTTGCCGAGGGTGAGTGCTGTTATTTCAATAGCTTAACGATCTGGCACGCTCCCTGCAAAACCCCTGGCATCGGCCGCCGGACGATCCGGCAGCGCCACAGTCAGGGAGAATATACAATGACCGCTCGTCTCGAATCCTATCAGCGCACCCTCGCCGTGTTCGGTTCGGTGCTGTTCACCGCGATGGTGGTGTTCACGGTTCCGCAGCTTCCGATCGCATGAGCGGCGCGACTCCGACGAGGACTCCGTCCGCGAAGCACAGCATCGCGGCGGGCATCGCTTCCTTCACGATAACCGCCGCGTTGATCCTGGCGGCCGACACGCAGGGCATCGGCCTCTTCGCCTGATCCCCGCGTCCGCCCGCCGCCGCGGCCCAGCGGAGCCCCGGTGCTCCACGAACACCGGCCCGGAAATCCCCGAAATGGCGGAACCGGGCCAGGGCAGGGCAGAGGCCCGGGACCGCGCGCCGCCGGGAGAGGGCGCGCTCCGTCCCCGCCGAAGGGGCGCCTACAGATCCAGCTTGTCGTAATCCGCGGGGGGCACGATGCCCTCCATCCGCTCGCTCAGCAGCGGGCGGAAGCTGGGGCGGCTCTTCATGCCGACATACCAGCGCTTGGCCTGTTCGTGGCTCTTCCAGTCGATCCCGCCCAGATAGTCGGCGATCGAGATCTGCGCCGCGGCGGCCAGATCCGCCATGCTCATCTGCGATCCGGCCACCCAATTGTGATGATCGAGCAGGTAATCGAGATAGTCGAGATGCTCCACCGCCGCCTTCATCGCGGTGCGCAGCACCTGGCCGTCGGGCGCCTGCTTGTAGACGATCCGCTTCAGCATCCGTTCGAACAGCAGCGGCGCGGTCACATCGCGGAAGAAGATGGTGTCGAACCAGGTGGCCAGCCGCCGCGCCTCGGCGCGATCGGTGGCGGTGCCGTTCAGCATCGCTGCCTTGGAAACGGTCTCCTCGAAGAACTCGCAGATCACCGTCGAATCGATCAGCGTCACGCCGCGTTCGGTGTCCACCATCACCGGGGTCTGCACCGCCGGATTGAGGTCAACGAACTCGTCGCGCCGCGCCCAGGGATATTCCTTGCTCAGCTCGCAGGCGATGCCCTTCTCGCCCAGAAGCAGGCGGACCTTGCGCGAAAAGGGGCAGAGCGGGAACTGGTAGAGACGCCACATTCCGCCGCTTTAGGCGCGCGTAGGCGGCCCCGTAAAGCGCCCGACGCCACCATTGCGGCGAACGGTGCGCGCGCCTCAGGGCTGGGTGGCGAGCAGCCAGGTCTGGCGGAGCGCGTCGATCGGCTTCAGCCCGTTCGCGTCCTCATAATGCCAGAAGGACCAGCCGTTGCACGAAGGCGCGCCCTGGAGCAGCGCGCCCAGCTTGTGGATCGAACCCGCCTGCCCGTCCGGCGCGGCGAGCGACCCGTCCGCGCGCACAACCGCATGGTGGCGGCGCCTGGCGTCGGTCAGCTTCTGCCCCGGCGTCAGATAGCCGTTCTCCACCAGCGTGCCGAAGGCGACGCGCGGCGCGGCCTTGCCCGCCTGCATCGTCGTCAGCGCGGATTCGTCTAGCGGCAGCGCGGCGGCGATGCGCTCGCTGGCGGCCTCGACATAGCCCGGCTCACGCTCGATCCCGATCCAGTGGCGGCCCAGCCGCTTGGCCACCGCGCCGGTGGTGCCGGTGCCGAAGAAGGGATCGAGCACCACGTCGCCCGGCTTCGTCGAAGCCAGCAGCACGCGATACAGCAGCGCCTCGGGCTTCTGCGTCGGATGGACCTTGTGCCCGTCCTTCTTCAGCCGCTCCTGCCCGCCGCAGATCGGGAATTCCCAGTCCGAACGCATCTGAAGCTCGTCGTTGAGCGTCTTCATCGTGCGATAGTTGAAGGTGTATTTCGCCTTCTCGCCCTTCGATGCCCAGATCAGCGTCTCGTGCGCGTTGGTGAAGCGGGTGCCCTTGAAGTTCGGCATCGGATTGGCCTTGCGCCACACGATGTCGTTCAGGATCCAGAAGCCCAGATCCTGGATCGCCGAGCCCACCTTGAAGATGTTGTGATAGCTGCCGATCACCCAGATGCTGCCGTCGTCCTTCAGGATGCGGCGCGCCTCGGTCAGCCAGGCGCGGGTGAAGGCGTCATAGGCGGCCAGGCTGTCGAACTTGTCCCAATCGTCGGTCACCGCATCGACATGGCTGCCGTCGGGCCGGTTCAGGTCGCCGCCGAGCTGGAGGTTGTAGGGCGGATCGGCGAAGATCAGATCGACGCACTTGTCCGGCAGCGAAGCCATCGCCTCGATGCAGTCGCGCATCAGGATCGTGTCGAGCGGCAGCGTGTCTATCCACGCGCGCGCACGTCCTGGCCGAACCTTTTCGAGCACTCCCATTAACGATACCCCCTTGCCGGAACCCCCGTTTTCGGGGGCAACGACCATGGTCGTCAAGCGAAGATTGGTTAACGGGAATCCCTTAAGAATCCTTGACTTGGCGGAACATTTCGGGGCCGTGGCAGATGTTGAGTCACGGGGTTATCCACAGGCCCTAGGGATAGTGGGTGTGGCGCGAAGGACTCACTGCCGCGGCGGCGGCCGCGATCATCCGCCCAGGTTCAGCTCCGCCTGCGCGACGGGGGCAAAGCTCCGGCGGTGGTGCGGCGTGGGGCCATGCGCGCGGAGCGCATCGCGATGGACCTGGGCGGCATAGCCCTTGTTGGATCGCCAGCCATATGCGGGATAGAGCGCGTCCAGCTCCTCCATCATCCGGTCGCGATGTTCCTTGGCGACGATCGAGGCGGCGGCGATCGACAGGCACAGCGCGTCGCCGCCGATCACCGGCGCGCTGGCGTGGCTCCAGCGGGGACAGCGGTTGCCGTCCACCAGCACGAAGGCCGGGCGCAGGTTCAGCGCCGCCACCGCGCGCTCCATCGCCAGCATGCTCGCCCACAGTATGTTGAGGCTGTCGATCTCCTCGACGCTGGCGATGCCCACGCCCACCGTCGCACAGGCCAGCAATTCCCGGTGGATCGCGGCGCGTTTCTTGCCGCTCAGCGCCTTGGAATCGTCGATGCCGCCCGGGATGCGATCGGGGTCGAGCACCACGGCAGCGGCGACCACCGGCCCGGCGAGCGGCCCGCGCCCCGCCTCGTCCACGCCGGCCACCGGGCCGTTGTGGAGCGCGGCGTAGCGGGTTTCATAGGCCAGATCAGGCATCTTCGATCCGCCACGGCGGGAAGCGCCGCATCTCGCCGGCCTGATACAGGCAGATCACGTTGCCCGCGGGATCGCGCAGCCGCGCCTCGCGCCAGCCCCAGGTTTCGTCGCGGGGCTCCTGGTCGAAGACGAGGCCCTGGCTCTTCAGGAACTCGACCTTCAGGTCCAGGTCGCCGCATTCGAAATAGACGGTGGGCGTGGCATGCACCGCGTCCGCGGCGATAGAGAAGGTGGCGCCGCCCTCGCTCTCGAACCGGGCATAGCGCGGCCGGGCGCGAACGATCTGGTTGAGGCCCAGCAGCCGGTAGAAATGCTCGCTGGCGGCCAGATCGGCGGCGGGCACCGTCACCTGGTTCAGCATCGGCGAGAAGCGCGACAGGTTCAGGTCCAGCCGCACCGCCTGCTGCCCCATCGGGCCGTGGCCGCCGCCCAGCCCCGGCGCCTGGCGCAGCGCCATCCGCACGAAGCGGCGCGCGCGCGTCACCGCCTCGGCCAGCGACCAGTCCTTGGCCAGCTCGGTCGCGATCGCGCTGGAAAGCGTGCAGCCGGTGCCGTGCGTGCTGTCGCTGTCGATGCGCGCGCCGCTCCATTCCACCACCGGCGGCTCGCCGCTGCCTTCGGGGGAGAACAGCCGGTCGGTCACCTGCCGCCCCCTGGCGTGCCCGCCCTTCACCAGCACCGCGCAGCCGCGCCGCGCCACCAGGCTGCGCGCGCTCTCCGCCTGCCGCTCCTTGTCGAGCACGGACATGCCGGAAAGCGCCTTCAGCTCGGGCAGGTTGGGGGTGCAGACGGTGCAGCGGCGCATCAGCCGCTCGAACGCGGCGATGGTGGCGTCGTCGGCCAGCGCCGCGCCGCTGGTGGCGACCATCACCGGATCGAACACCACGGGCACGCCGGGCAGATCCTCCAGCTTCTCCGCCACCATCAGCGCGGTGCGCGCGGAGCCGATCATGCCGATCTTGATCGCGTCCACGCCGATATCGCGCACCACCGCATCGATCTGCGCGGCCACCATCTCGGTGGGGATGGGGTGGACGGCATCGACGCCCAGCGTGTTCTGCGCGGTGACGGCGGCGATCGCGGTGGTGGCGTGGCCGCCCAGCATGGTGACGGTCTTGATATCCGCCTGGATGCCCGCGCCGCCGCCCGAATCGGAGCCCGCGATGATGAGGATGCGGGGAACGTCCATTCTGTTCCGTTAGCCCTTGAACCTGCGCTCCGTCGAGGCCGGATTGTTCGCCAGCGCCTTGCCCACCCGCGCCGGCCGGTCGAGCAGCTCGCCACCGCAATTGGGGCAGCGTTCGTCCAGCGCATCGGCGCAACCGGCGCAGAAGGTGCATTCGAACGAACAGATGAACGCGCCGCCCTGGTTCGCAGGCAGATCGGTGCCGCAGCGTTCGCAATCGGGGCGCATTTCGAGCATCTGCCTGCCTTTCTCCCCTCCCGCTTGCGGGAGGGGCCGGGGGAGGGCCTGGCCGGCCCGGAACTGACGAGGAGGGCTGCCCCTCCCCTAGCCCCTCCCGCAAGCGGGAGGGGAATTTAGGCCGCCGCCTCGCGCACGGCGTCGCAGATGCGGTCCACCACGGCTTCCACCTGGGCGCGGTCGTCGCCCTCGGCCATCACGCGGATCACCGGCTCGGTGCCGGAGGGGCGGATGACCAGGCGGCCGTTGCCGTCCAGCTCGGCCTCGGCCGCGGCGATCATGTCCTTCACCCTTGGATCGTCGAGCGGCTTGCCGCCCTTGAAGCGCACGTTCTTGAGAAGCTGGGGCAGCGGATCGAAGCGGTGCAGCACCTCGCTGGCGGGCGCGCCGGCGCGGACCAGCTCGGCCAGCACCTGGAGCGCGGCGACCAGCCCGTCGCCGGTGGTCGCGTAATCGGAAAGGATGATGTGCCCGCTCTGCTCGCCGCCGACGTTATAGCCGGAGCTGCGCATCTTCTCGAGCACATAGCGGTCGCCCACCTTGGTGCGCACCAGCCCCAGCCCCTGCGCCGACAGATGGCGCTCCAGCCCCAGGTTGGACATCACGGTGGCCACCAGCCCGCCACCCGCCAGCCGCCCCTGCCGTGCCCATCCGCCCGCGATGGTGGCCATGAGCTGGTCGCCGTCCACCACGCGCCCGGTCTCGTCCGCCACGATCAGCCGGTCGGCGTCGCCGTCCAGCGCAATGCCGATCGCCGCGCCAGAGCCGACCACGGTCTCGCACAGCATCTGCGGCGCGGTGGAGCCGACGCCGTGGTTGATGTTCTTGCCGTTGGGGGTGACGCCGATCGCCACCACCTCGGCCCCCAGCTCCCACAGCGCGGAGGGCGCGACCTGATAGGCGGCGCCGTTGGCGCAATCGACCACGATCTTCAGCCCGTCGAGCCGCAGGTCGCTGGGGAAGGTGGACTTGGCGAAATGGATGTACCGGCCGCGCGCATCCTCCACGCGGCGGGCGCGGCCGATGTCGCCCGATTGCGCCAGCGCGACATCGCCGTCGATCAGCGCCTCGATCGCCAGTTCGTCCTCGTCCGACAGCTTGTAGCCGTCCGGCCCGAACAGCTTGATGCCGTTGTCGGCGAAGGGATTGTGGCTGGCGGAGATCATCACGCCCAGATCGGCACGCATCGAATGCGTCAGCATCGCCACCGCCGGGGTGGGCATCGGGCCGACCAGCACCACGTCCATCCCCACGCTGGTGAAGCCCGCAACCATCGCGTTTTCCAGCATATAGCCCGAAAGCCGGGTGTCCTTGCCGATCACCACGCGATGGCGATGCTCGCCGCGCCGGAAATGGGCGCCGGCGGCCATGCCGACCTTCATCGCCATCGCCGCCGTCATCGGGGCCATGTTGGTCAGCCCGCGGATGCCGTCCGTTCCGAAATATTTTCTTGCCATGCCCCTGCTTCTCGCGTCCTTGATCGGACCAGGGCCGGTTTCATCCGGGCGGCGCCGGCCCGCTCCCTCGCCCGGCCACCCACAGGATACTGAAGCTGGGTGGCCGGGCGAGGGAGCGGGCCGACGCCGATCCAGCATGCTGAAAACGGCACCAGGCTACGCTATGCCCTGATAGCGCTGAAAAATCGTTAGGGCGAGAATGTCGCAAGCCACCCGAATCTTCCTGTCGCTGATCCTGGGCCTCGCTATCGGGATCGCCGCCACCGCCGCCAATCCGCAAGCCGCCGTATCCGCCGCCGGATGGGTGGAGCCGGTGGGCATCGCCTGGCTCAACGCGCTGCGCATGACGATCGTGCCGCTGGTGGTGGCGCTGGTGGTCACGGGCATCGCCGCCACGGCGGAGGCGGCGCGCGCCGGGCGGGTGGCGGGGCGCGCGATCGCGCTTTTCCTGGTGGTGTTGTGGACCTCCTCCGCGATCGGGGCGGTGGTAACGCTGGGGCTGCTTGACCTGTGGCCGCTGGCGGATTCCTCGGCCCAGGCGCTGCGCAACACCTTCCAGGGCGCGGCACCGGTGGGGGAGGTGCCCAGCTTCGGCCAGTTCCTGGGCAGCATCGTGCCGTCCAACCCCATATCGGCCGCGGCGACCGACAGTTTCCTGCCGCTGATCGTCTTCACCTGCGTGTTCGGCTTCGCGATCACGCGGCTGCCCGATGGCCAGCGGCGCACGCTGACCGGCTTTTTCGAGGCGCTGCGCGATGCGATGCTGGTGATCATCGGCTGGGTGCTGTGGATCGCGCCGCTGGGCGTGGCGGCGCTGGGCTATGCCGTCGCGGCGCATGCGGGGACGGCGGCGCTGGGCGCGCTGGTCCATTATGTCGTGGTGGTGTCCGCGGTGGGCGTGGTGGTGTGGGTGCTTGCCTATCCGGTGGCGTGGATCGGCGGGGGCGTGGCGCCGCCGCGCTTCTTCCGCGCGATCATCCCGGCGCAGGCGGTGGCGATCAGCACGCAGAGCTCGCTCGCGTCGCTGCCCGCGATGCTGGGCGGGGCGGAGCGGCTGGGGATCCCGGTCGCCACCTCGGGCCTGGTGCTGCCGCTGGCGGTGGCGCTGTTCCGCGCGACCGGGCCGTGCATGAACCTGGCGGTGGCGATCTATGTCGCGCACGTCTTCGGCATCACGCCCGGCCCGGCGCAGCTTGCGGCGGGAATCGCGGCGGCGGCGATCACCACCATGGGTGCGGTGAGCCTGCCCGGGCAGGTCAGCTTCGTCAGTTCGATCGCGCCGATCGCGCTGGCGATGGGCGTGCCGATCGAGCCGCTGGCGCTGCTGGTGGCGGTGGAGATGCTGCCCGATCTGGTCCGCACGCTGGGCAACGTCACCATGGACGTCGCCGCGACCAGCGTGATCGCCCGCCATTCCGGCCCGCCGCCGGAAAAGACGGCTGCCGATTCCTTGCTTGGCGGATAGGTACAAACCCGGCGCGCCCTTTCCCGGAAATGCGCCCCCGCTGACCGGCCGCTAGAACTGCGGCAGGATTGGAAGGGGCAGCTATGTCTTCGGTGCGCGTCCTTATCGTCGACGACTCGCTCACCATCCGTGCGATGCTGGAAGAGGTGCTGGGCCGCGAGCCCGATATCATCCTGCTCGGCTCCGCCGCCGACGCGCAGAGCGCGGCGCGCATGGTGCGCGAACTCCATCCCGACGTCGTCACGCTGGACATCGCCATGCCGGGCACCGACGGGCTGGCGCTGCTCGACGCGGTGCATGAATCGACCCATGCCGTGATGCTCACCAGCCGCAGCGACGCGGTGGAGGAAAGCTATGCGCGCGGCGCCTTCGGCTATTTCGAGAAGAGCCGCATCCTGCGCGAATCGAAGCGGCTGGTGCAGATGGTCCGCGCCGCCGCCGCCGGGCGGAAGTCGCGCCGGCCCGTGCTGCACCCGGCGGGATAGGGCGCCCCGCCTCCTCGCCCCGCGCCGCTATTTCAGCAGCACCAGCTCCTCGGCCATCGACGGGTGGAGCGCCACCGTCTGGTCGAACGCATCCTTGGTCAGCCCGGCCTTCACCGCCACCGCCGCGGCCTGAAGGATCTCCGGCGCGTCCGGCCCGATCATGTGCAGGCCCACCACCCGCCCCGTCGATGCGTCGCACACCATCTTGTAGAGCGATCGTTCGTTGCGCCCGGCCAGCACGTTCTTCATCGGCCGGAAGTCCGAGGTATAGACCGCGACCGATCCCAGCGTGTTGCGCGCCTGTGCCTCGGTCATCCCCACCGATGCCAGCGGCGGATGGCTGAACACCGCGCTGGGCACGCAATCATAGTCGACCTGCCACGGCTTTCCGCCGAACACCGAATCGGCGAAGGCATGGCCCTCGCGGATCGCGACGGGGGTTAGCTGGATGCGATCGGTCACGTCGCCCACCGCATAGATGCTGTCGCAGGTGGAGCGATTGTCCGCGTCGACCTTGATCGCGCCGCGCTGGTTGGTCTCCACCCCGGCGTTCTCCAGCCCCAGCCCCTCGATATTGGGCACGCGGCCGGTGGCGAACAGCACGGTATCGACGGTGACCGGATCATGGCCGCTCATATGGACGGTGAGTCCCCCGGCGCTCTTCTCGATCTTCTCGAAGGCGGCGTTGAAGCGGAAGTCGATCCCCTTGGCCATCGAGATCTGGAGCAGCCGGTCGCGAAGCTGCGCGTCATAGCCGCGCAGGATCACGTCGCTGCGGTTCATCAGCGTCACCTTGGTGCCGAACTCGTTGAAGATCCCGGCGAATTCGTTGGCGATATAGCCGCCGCCCGCGATCAGGATGCGCTTGGGCAGCGCTTCCAGGTGGAACACCTCGTTCGAGGTGATGCCCAGCTCGTGCCCCGGGCATTCGGGAACCTGCGGCCGTGCGCCGGTGGCGATCAGGATGTACTTGGCGGTGACGGTGCGCCCGCCGGCCAGCTTCACCGCATGCGGCCCGGCGATCGTGGCGCGTTCCAGGAATGTCTCGACCTTGTTGTTGTCGAGCGTGGAGGTGTAGGCGCCGTTCAGCCGGTCCACCTCGCTCAGCACGTTTTCGCGCAGCGCGGCCCAGTTGAACCCGCATTCCGGCACCTCCCAGCCGAACCGGCGGGCGTCCTTCAGGTCCTCGGCGAAATGCGCGCCGTATACGAGCAGCTTCTTGGGCACGCAGCCGCGGATCACGCAGGTGCCGCCGACGCGATATTCCTCGGCGATCGCCACCTTCGCGCCATGCGCGGCGGAGATGCGCGCCGCGCGCACGCCGCCCGAACCGGCGCCGATGACGAACAGGTCATAGTCGTAGCTTGCCATTGCAGTTCCCGCTCAATCCCCGGTCTGTTTCCGCAGCGCCGATTCACGGCCGCCTGTCCGGGCCGCCTATCTGGGGTGTCGCGGGCGTGCTGGCAAATGCCGATCGCCCCGCCGCGGCGCGCAGGGTGAAACCCGCGCGGGCCGCGGCGGGCACGGGTTCAGCCGAAGGCGCGGCGGATCAGGTCGGTGGTGGAAGGATCGAAATCCTGCCCGCCCCGCTCCGCCGCCTTGGCCATCTCCTTGCCCAGCTCGACGCCGAACTGGTCGAACGGGTTGATCCCCAGCAGCACCGCATTGGCGAAGGTGCGATGCTCGTAAAAGGCGATCAGCGCGCCCAGCGTGCGCGGATCGAGCCGGTCGAGCAGCATCGTGGCGGTCGGCCGGTCGCCCGGATAGGCGCGCGCCGCATCCGCATGGCCGCGCCCGGCCATCAGCGCGGCGCCCTGCGCGAACATGTTGAGCAGCAACTGGCGGTGATGATCCTCGGCCATGCCGTCGCCGGGCTCGATCACGCCGATCAGCTCGACCGGGATCAGGTGCGTGCCCTGGTGGAGAAGCTGGAACACGGCATGCTGCGCATCGGTGCCCACCCCGCCCCAGGTTACCGGCGCGGTCGGCCAGGCGACGGGCTCGCCCTCGGCGGTCACGCTCTTGCCGTTCGATTCCATCTCGAGCTGCTGGAGATAGCTGGGCAGCAGCCGCAGCCGCTCGTCATAGGCGAACACGCCGCGCGTCTGGCATCCGCCCGCCTGGGCGTAGAACAGGTCGGCGAAGGCGGCGAGCACGGGCATGTTGCGCTCCGCCGGGGTCAGCCGGAAATGCCGGTCCATTTCGGCCGCGCCCTCCAGCAGTTCCTCGAACGCCGCCCAGCCGAGCGCCGCGGCGGCGGGAAAGCCGATCGACGACCACAGCGAATAGCGCCCGCCGACGCTTTCGGAGAAGGGCAGGATGCGCGTTTCGTCCACGCCCCATTCGATCGCCTTGTCCGGATTGGCGGTCAGCGCGATCACGCGGCCATAGGGATCCTCCACCCCGCCCTCGCGCAGCCAGGCCAGCGCGCTTTCGGCGTTCAGCATCGTCTCCGTGGTCGTGAAGGTCTTGGAGGCGATGGCGATCAGCGTCGCGCCGGGATCGAATCGCGACAGCGCGTCCTCGATCGCCAGCCCGTCGACGTTGGAGACGATCGCGACCTCGTAACGGTCCGCATCGCGCCCCAGCGCGTCGATCAACAGGTCCGGGCCAAGCGCCGATCCGCCGATGCCGATGTGGACGATGTGGCGCACCGGCCCCAGCGCCTCGGCCTCGATCGCGTCGATCAGCGCGCGCATGCGGGCGTGGAGGGCGTTCGCGCGCGCCACGCTCTCGGGCGCGCCGTCGCCGCGTTCGGCGCTATGTTCGGCGGCGCGGCCTTCGGTGACGTTGACGGCGGCGCCCGCGAACAGCGCGTCGCGCTTCGCCGCCAGCCCCATCTGCTCTGCCAGCGCGGCGAAGGCGTCGATCGCCGCGCGCGTCAGATGCGTCTTCGACCAGTCGAAATGGATGCCGGCCACATCGGCCGACAGCATCGCCAGCCGGCCGGGGTCTGCGGCGAACAATTCGGTGAGCGGCGCCGGATCGAGCGCGCGGATATGGGTCCAGTCCGGAATGGCCATGCTTGGGATTCTCCTTGCCGGCCCCAGACCTATCGTCCCAAACCCGGTGCCGCCACCCGGATTCAGCCGCTTGACGCTGGCGCGCGCGCCACGCACACGGGCGCCATGGAAGAAACGCCCCCCGCCGAGCAGCCCGCCGCCGCCGCGCCGGCCGCGCCCAAGTCCGAATGGAAGGACCTCGGATCGTTCCTGCTCAAGCTCGCGCTGATCGTGGTGGTGGTGCGCAGCTTCCTGTTCTCGCCGTTCAACATCCCCAGCGAATCGATGCTGCCGCGGCTGCTGATCGGCGACTATCTGTTCATCACCAAGTTCAACTACGGCTATTCGCGCCATTCGCTGCCGTTCAGCCTGCCGCTGCTGCCCAACATGCACTGGTCCGATCCCGCGCGGGGCGACGTGGTGGTGTTCAAGGCGCCGCCGTTCGACCGCAACGACTGGATCAAGCGCGTGATCGGGCTGCCGGGCGATACGGTGCAGATGGTGGACGGCCAGCTCGTGCTGAACGGCAAGCCGGTGCCGAAGGAGCGGATCGCCGATTTCGTGGTGCCCGCCTCCCCCAATTTCCCCGCCGGCACGCCCGCCGATCCGGTGCCCGACCATGGCTGCAAGGTCGAGTTCGTGAAGACCGGCGCGAACGGCCAGGCCGAATGCCACATCCCGCGCTTCCGCGAGACGCTGCCGGGCGGCAAGAGCTATGAGGTGCTGGACGAGGGTGAGCAGGATTCGGACAACACCGTGGTGTTCACCGTGCCGCCGGGCCACGTCTTCCTGATGGGCGACAACCGCGACAACAGCGCGGACAGCCGCTTTCCCCAGACATCCGACGAGAACCGCAGCGGCATCCGCTTCGTGCCGATGGAGAATCTGGAGGGCAAGGCGGTGGTCACCTTCTGGTCGACCGACGGCAGCGCCTCGTGGCTGCTGCCCTGGACCTGGTTCACCGCCGCGCGCTGGAGCCGGATCGGGGAGGGCTTTTGAGCCTCGGCGACTGGATCGCAGCCAGCTTTGGCCACCGGCCCGCCGATCTCGCCCCGTTCGAACGCGCGCTGACCCATGGCAGCCAGGCCGCGGCCAATTACGAGCGGCTGGAGTTTCTGGGCGATCGCGTGCTGGGGCTGGCGATCGCCGAATGGCTGTTCGAACGCTTCGTGGACGAGCCGGAGGGCGCGCTGTCGCGGCGGCTCAACTCGCTGGTGACTGGCGCGGTCTGCGCAGGCGTGGCGCGCGAGCTGGGGCTGGCGGCGCACCTGCGGCTGGGCAAGCAGGCGCGCGAGGACGGCGCCGCCGACAGCGACAATGTGCTGGGCGACGTGATGGAGGCGCTGATCGGCGCGCTCTATCTGGAGGCGGGGATGAAGCCCGTCCGCACCTTCATCCGCGGCGCCTGGGCCAGCCGCATCGACGCCCAGCCCCAGGCGCCCAAGCATCCCAAGTCCGCGCTGCAGGAATGGGCCGCCGCGCATAACCGCAAGCCGCCCGAATATGCGGTGGTCGACCGGTCCGGCCCGAACCATGCGCCGCGCTTCACGGTAAAGGTATCGCTGGGTAAGCTGGCCGACGCCACCGGCACCGGCACCAGCAAGCAGGAGGCCGAGACGGAAGCGGCCGCCGCGCTGCTGGAGAAGCTGGCGGGGTAACGGTTCAGCGAACGGAGTTTGCGTGACGGTATCTGAACAACATTGCGGCCTGATCGCGGTGGTCGGCGCGCCCAATGCGGGCAAGTCCACGCTGGTCAACGCGCTCGTCGGCCAGAAGGTTGCGATCGTCAGCCCCAAGGCGCAGACCACGCGCGCGCGGCTGATGGGCATCGCGATCGAGGGGGCGGCGCAGCTTATCCTGGTCGATACGCCGGGCATCTTCGCGCCCTCGCGCCGGCTGGATCGCGCGATGGTGGCCGCGGCGTGGGAGGGCGCGGACGGCGCCGACCTGATCGCGCTGGTCGTGGACGGCAAGGCGGGGATCGGCCCCAAGGTGGAGATCATCCTGGAGCGGCTGAGGGACCGGCCCGAGCCCAAGCTGCTGATCCTCAACAAGGTGGACGTCGCCGACAAGCCCAGGCTGCTGGCCCATGCCGCGAAGCTGAACGAGAAGCTGGCCTTCGCCGATACCTTCTTCGTCTCCGCGGCCACCGGCGATGGCGTGGCCGAGCTGAAGGCCGCGCTGGCCGCGCGCATGCCGGAAGGGCCGTGGCACTTCCCCGAGGACCAGGTGAGCGACGCCACCGATCGCATGCTGGCGGCCGAGGTGACGCGCGAGCAGCTCTACCTCCAGCTCCACGCCGAGCTGCCCTATGCCAGCGCGGTGGAGACCGAGAAGTACAGCGAGCGCGAGGACGGTTCGGTGGAAATCCACCAGCAGATCCTGGTCGCCCGCCCCACCCAGCGCGCGATCGTGCTGGGCAAGGGCGGCACCCGGCTGAAGGAGATCGGCAGCCGCGCCCGCGCCGAACTGGCCAAGCTGCTGGGGGTGAAGGTTCACCTCTACCTGCATGTGAAGGTCAATCCGGGGTGGGAGGAAGACCGCTCGCTCTATCGCGACATCGGGCTCGAATGGGTCGAATGACGCGCGCCGTCTTCACGCCAAAGTAAGACGCCCATGGGATGTTCCCGCGTTTGCAGAACCTAGCAACGGGCGGGATCGATTCGGATGAGCAGGAAGATCAAGGCGGCGATCGTGCAGGACGTGCCGGTGCCGCTGGCCGTGGACGAGAGCATCGAGCGGGCCATCCGGCTGACCAAGGAAGCGATCGAGACCGGCGCCCGCGTGATCGCGTTCGGCGAGGGATTCCTGGGCGGCCATCCCGCCTGGCTGGAGCATGTGCCAGCGCCCGCGCTGTGGGACCATCCCGGCACCAAGGAGCTGCACGCGATGCTGCTGCGCCAGGCGGTGCGCGGCAACGATCCGCGCTTCGCCGCGCTGCAATGGGCGGTGGACATCGCGGGCGTGGTCGTATCCGCCGGCGGGTTCGAACGGGTGCGCAACAGCCTGTTCAGCACCCAGTTCCTGTTCCGGCCCAAGGCGCCGCCGCTGCTCCACCGCAAGCTGGTCCATACTCCGGGCGAGCGCATGCTGCTGGGATCGGGCGACGGATCGACGCTGGAGGTGCATCAGGCGCATTGGGGCCGCGTCGGCCAGCTCGCCTCGGCGGAACATTGGATGCCGCTGGTCCGCGCCGCGATGGATCATGCGGGCGAGGAGATCCATGTCGCCGCCTGGCCCACCGTCCACGACATCAGCCTGCTCGCTTCGGCGCATTATGCCTATGAGGCGCGGGCCTTCGTGCTGGCCGCGGGCACGATCCAGTACAAGCAGGATTATCTGGCGGGCTATGCGCGCGCGGGCGGCGATGCCGGCCCGGGCCGCGCGCTGCTCAACATGCTGCCCGAGGGGCGGCTCCAGTCCGGCCGCAGCGCGGTGATCGCGCCCGACGGCGTGGCGATCGCCCAGGCCGATTCGGAGCCGCGGATGCTGATCGCCGAGCTGGACCTGGCGGAGATCGACGCGGGGCTGACGACGATGAACATCGACGGCCATCATGCCCGCCCCGACATATTCGAGCTGAGCGTCGACCGGCGCCCGCGCACGGGCATCGTCGATGTGGCGGAGGATCCGGGCGAGCCGGGCGCCGCCGCCGCGGCCTGACCGGCGCCTGCCCGCGCGGCGCGCTTGCCCGGGGCCGGTGGTTTGCCCTACCCCCGGGGCATCGGCCAGCCGGGGGGACGGATGAACCAGGGGCATAACGGCAGCCTGCTGCGCAAACGCGACGGCGGGCATGCGCGCGTCTCCTTCGCCGAGCTGTTCTTCGACCTGGTCTTCGTCTTCGCGGTGACCCAGCTCTCGCACGGGCTGCTGGCGCATCCGGGGGTGGAGGGGCTGGCGCAAACCGGCATGCTGTTCCTGGCGGTGTGGTGGACGTGGATCTACACCGCCTGGTCCACCAACTGGCTCGATCCCGATCGCGCCCCGGTGCGGCTGCTGCTGTTCGCGCTGATGGCGGCGGGGCTGGCGATGGCGATCGCGATCCCGCATGCCTTCGACAGCCGCGGCGCGCTGTTCGCCGTCGCCTTCGCCGCGATGCAGGTGGGGCGCCCGCTGTTCGTGATGCTGGCGATGCGCGGGGTGGATCGCGCCAACCAGCGCAATTTCGCACGGATCATGGTCTGGGGCGCGCTGGCCGCGGTGCTGTGGCTGTGGGGCGGCTTCGCGGAGCCCGGTGCGCGCCCGGCGATCTGGGGCGCGGCGCTGGCGCTGGAGCTGGTGTCGCCCGCCGCCGGTTTCTTCGTGCCCGGCCTCGGCGCGTCGCGTTCGACCGACTGGACGATCGAGGGCGCGCATGTCGCGGAGCGATGCGGCCTGTTCGTCATCATCGCGCTGGGCGAATCGATCCTGATCACCGGCGCGACCTTTGCCGAGGCGGAATGGCGCGCGGCCGTGCTGACCGGCTTCGCCTCGGCCTTTCTGGCCACGGTCGCGATGTGGTGGATCTATTTCAACATCGGGGCGGAGCGGGCGAGCGAGCATATCGCCCATGCCGCCGATCCGGGGCGGGTCGCGCGGCTGGCCTATACCTATCTCCACCTGCCGATCGGCGCCGGGATCGTGCTGACGGCCGCGTCGGACGAGCTGGTGCTGGCGCACCCCACCGGCCACACCGATCCGTTCGCGGCGATGTGCCTGGTTGGCGGGCCTGCGCTGTATCTGCTGGGCTGCCTGTTGTTCAAGCGCGCGACCTGGGGGCGCTGGCCGGTCAGCCATGTCGCCGGGCTGGCGATGCTGGCGGGGGTGGGCTCGGCGTGGCAGGCGCTGGAACCGGCCGCGCTTTCGGCGGCGACGACCGGGGTGCTGATCCTGGTCGCGCTGTGGGAGACGCTGTCGTTCCGCGGTTCGCGCCGTCCCCCGGCCAACGCCGCCTGACCGCGCGCGGGGCTAAACCGCCTCGCCCAGCATGAGCGCCACCCGCGCGGCGCCCTCCGCATCGCGGCGGTAGAAGGTCCATTGCTTCACCGGCTTGGCGGTGACCAGCCCGGCGGCGACCAGCAGCCGCATATGCTCGCTCAGCGTCGAGGCGCTGACGCCCAGCTTGTCTGCCAGGAACACCGCGCACACCCCGTCCTCCACCAGATCGCCGTCGCGCTGGGGCGGGAAATGGGCGCGCGGATCCTTCAGCCATTCCAGGATCTGGAGCCGCTTGGCGCTTCCCAGCGCCTTGAAGATGTCCGCCGCTTGCATTTCGGTTCTTCGCCAATTAACGAACTAATATCGTCCTGCCCAGTCCCGGAATTGCCACATGCCCTATCGCTTCGAAACCGTCGACGTGTTCACCGATGCCCGCTTCGGCGGCAATCCGCTGGCGGTGTTCATCGATGCGGACGGCCTGGGCGATGCCGAGATGCAGGCGCTGGCGGCGGAGATGAACCTGAGCGAGACCAGCTTCATCCTGCCGCCCGCCGATCCCGCGAACACCGCGCGCGTCCGCATCTTCAACCGCGCGCACGAGATGCCGTTCGCCGGCCACCCCAGCATCGGCACCGCCTGTGTGCTCGCCCGGCTGGGCCGCGTGGCCGGGGGAGAGGCGCGGCTGGAGGTTCCGGCCGGGCTGGTTCGCGTGGCGATCGAAACGGGCGCGGGCGGCATGGCGACGGGTGGACGGCTCACCGCGCCCCAGCCGCTGGCCATCGGGCCGGAGCTCGATCCTGCCGCCGCCGCCGCCTGTGCCGGGCTGGCGGAGCGCGACGTACTGACCCGCGCGCATCGTCCGGTGCAGGTGAGCGCCGGGGTGGACTTCGTCGTGGCGGAGGTGGCGGCGGACGCGATCGGCCGGGCGCTGCCCGATATCGCCGCCTTCCGCGCGGCGCTGCAGCCATGGATGGAAGGGCGGCTGTCGCTGCTGATCTATGCGCGCGAAGGCGCCGCCGTCCATGCGCGGATGTTCGCCCCGCTTGCGGGTACCTGGGAAGACCCCGCCACCGGCAGCGCCGCCAGCGCGCTCGCCGCGCTGCTGCTGTCGCTCGACGGGGGCGATGCGGCCGAATTCACGATGCGCCAGGGCGTCGAGATGGGGCGGCCCAGCCTGCTCCGCCCCTTCGCGCGGCGCACCGGGGCGGGGGTTACCGGCGGCGTGGGCGGCGGGTGCGTGCCCGTGTTCCGCGGCGAATATGGCTGAGCCGCGCGCCGGTTCAGCCCAGCAGCGAATCGACCCATTGCGGCACCAGCACGCCCGCAGGCCCCAGCCGGCTCTCGCCGAACCAGCCGCTGCCCTCCGATCGATCGAGGTTCAGCTCCAGCGTCTCCGCGCCGTGATAGCGCGCCGTCTGGACGAATCCCGCCGCCGGATAGACCGCGCCGGAAGTGCCGATCGAGACGAACAGGTCCGCACGCGACAGCGCCCGCTCGATCGCCTCCATATGATAGGGCATCTCGCCGAAGAACACGATGTCCGGGCGCAGCGCGGGGGCGCCGCACGCCGGGCAGGCGGCGCGCGGCGGCAGCGAATCCTCCCAGGCCTCACGATGGCCGCACGCCGCGCACAGCGCCGATTTGAGCTCGCCGTGCATGTGGAGCAGCCGCCGCGTGCCCGCCCGGTCGTGCAGGTCGTCGACATTCTGGGTCACCACCAGCAGCTCGCCCGGCCATGCCGAATCGAGCCGCGCGATCGCCGCGTGCGCCGGATTGGGCGACACCTCCGCCAGCTTGGCCCGGCGCGCGTCGTAGAAGCGGTGGACCAGCTCCGGATCGCGCGCCAGCGCCTGCGGGGTGCATACGTCCTCCACCCGGTGCCCCTCCCACAGCCCGCCGGGGCCGCGGAAGGTGGCGATGCCGCTTTCGGCCGAGATGCCGGCGCCGGTCAGGATCACGATGTTGGCGATGTCGCTCATGCGGGCGGCGTACAAGCTGTGGCTGGCGCGGACAATCGCGCTGCCCTAGTAGCGGCGCCATGACGAGCATCGGCATCTATGGCAGCGCGGGGCGGATGGGGCGTGCGATCGCGGAGGCCGCGCCCGGGCTGGGCGCGCGCGTCGCGGGCGGCGCCGATGTGGCCGACGATCCCGCCGATCTGGCGCGCAAGGCCGATGTGCTGGTGGATTTTTCCGCCCCCGCCGCGCTGGAGGCGAACCTGGCGGCCGCCCGCGCCGCGCGCACGCCGATCGTGGTCGGCACCACCGGGCTGGCGCAGCGCCACCACGATCTGGTCGATGCCGCCGCGCGCGATATCGCCGTGCTCCAGACGGGCAATACCTCGCTGGGCGTCGCGCTGCTCTGCTCGCTGGTGCGCCAGGCGGCCGAACGGCTGGGCGAGGGCTGGGATATCGAGGTGCTGGAGATGCACCACCGCAACAAGGTGGACGCGCCCTCGGGCACCGCGCTGATGCTGGGCGCCGCCGCGGCGGACGGGCTGGGGACGACGCTGTCCGAAGCCGCGGTCTATGACCGTTCGGGGCTCACCGGCGCACGCGCGGAAGGAACGATCGGCTTCGCCAGCATGCGCGGCGGCAGCGTGGCGGGCGATCACCTGGTCGTCTTCGCGGGCGATGGCGAGCGGATCGAGATGGGCCACCGCGCGGAAAACCGCACGATCTTCGCCCATGGCGCGATCCGCGCCGCGCTGTGGCTCGCCGGGCGCGATCCGGGCCGCTACACGATGGATCAGGTGCTGGGGCTGTGAAGCCCGCGCGCAGGCGCGCGCCCAAGGCGATGGCGCCGGACAAGGTCTTCGAATTCTTCTCCCGGCTCGCCGAAGCGAATCCGCATCCGGAGACCGAGCTGGAGGCGGGCAACGACTTCCAGCTCCTGGTCGCGGTGGTGCTTTCCGCCCAGGCGACCGACATCGGCGTGAACAAGGCCACCCGCCGCCTGTTCGCCGAGGTGACGACGCCCGCGCAGATGGTGGCGCTGGGCGAGGCGGGGCTGAAGGAGCATATCAAGACGATCGGCCTGTTCAACATGAAGGCCAGGAACGTCATCGCGCTGTCAGAGGCGCTGATCCGCGATCACGGCGGCGCGGTGCCCGCCGACCGCGAGGCGCTGGAGAAGCTGCCCGGCGTGGGCCGCAAGACCGCGAACGTGGTGATGAACGTGGCGTTCGGCGCCGAGACCTTTGCCGTCGACACGCATATCTTCCGCGTCGGCAACCGCACGGGCCTTGCCCCCGGCAAGACGCCGCTGGCGGTGGAGCTGGCGCTGGAAAAATCCGTGCCCCAGCCGTTCCGCCTGCACGCTCATCACTGGTTAATCCTGCACGGCAGATATGTCTGCAAGGCTAGGACTCCTGCGTGCTGGCGGTGCGTGGTCGCCGATCTCTGCGCGTTCGAGCCCAAGACGCCCGCGCCCGCAAAGGGCCAATAGAAGCCAGGAGGTTATGATGCGTCCGATACTGATTGCCGCGGGCCTGCTGCTCGCCGCCGCGGCCCCCGCCTCGCAGAAGAACGAGGCGCCCGAGGCGACCCCGGACGGCGAGGCCGTGAGCTGCCTGTCGCTGAGTCAGATCCGCGAGACCAAGGTGCGCAACGACAAGGTGATCGATTTCGTCACCAGCGGGAACAAGGTCTATCGCAACGAGCTGCCCAGCGCCTGCCCGGGCCTGGGCTTCAGCAAGGCGTTCGTCCACAAGAGCTCGACCAGCAACTATTGCTCGACCGACACGATCACCGTGTTCGACAGCTCCAGCCACATCCCCGGCGCGACCTGCGGCCTGGGCAAGTTCCAGCCGGTGAAGCTCGTCAAGGCGAACTGAGGCGGGTTTCCGGCGATTTTTGCCGGAACCTGCCGCGCAAGGCCTTGCGGCGTCCCGTCCCGGTGCCGGCTTCGTTCCAACGGGGCTGGCGCGGCCCGCGCGGCTTTGCTACGCGGGCCGCCTTGCGCACCCGTAGCTCAGCTGGATAGAGCGTTGCCCTCCGAAGGCAAAGGCCACAGGTTCGAATCCTGTCGGGTGCGCCAGTAACTATCGCTCGATCTGGGAGTGCCGGTACGGACAAGCTAGCAAGTGGCGGCAGGAATCGCTCCACGCCTCTCGAAATGGTGGCCTGTTACCTTGCTCGCGCCTGATCCTTCCGGCGGGGAACCCCCCGCCGCGCCGGGCTGGACCGCGGTTCTGCTCGCCGGCCAGCGGCCGGGCGTCGATGCACTGGCCGAACATTTCGGCGTGCCCTGGAAAGCGCTGATCCCCATCGCCGGCAGCAGCATGCTCTCGCGCGTGGCGCACACGCTGCTTGCGACTCCCGAAATCGGGCGCGTCATCGTGCTAGCCCAGGATCCTGACAGTTTGATGACCGGCGACGCCGCCTGGCTGGCGGCCGAGCCGCGCGTGGGCAAGGCCGTGGGCGGGATGGGAATCGCCTCCAGCATCGCCGCGCTGTTCGAGGCGGGCGAGGTCGAATGGCCGGTATTCGTCACCACGGCCGACAATGTGCTGCTCACCCGCGAGATGATCGCCGAGTTCCTGGCCAGCGCCCAGGATTGCGACCTGGCGGTGGGCTTTGGCGAGCGCCGCACGATCGAGGCGAGCTATCCCGCCACGCGCCGCACCTGGATCAAGTTCCGCGGCGGCCAATATTCAGGCGCCAACCTGTTCGCGATGCGCAACGAGCGCGTGGCGAGCGCACTGGCGCTGTGGAGCCTGGTCGAGCAGGACCGCAAGAAGGCGCTGAAGCTGGTCAGCCGCTTCGGCCCGGCGCTGTTCCTTCGCGCGGTGACGCGCACGATCGGGCTGGCCGAGGCGATGGCGCGCGCCGGCCGCCGCCTGAGCCTGAAGGCCAAGCCGGTGGTGATGCGCGCCGCGGAGGCCGCGATCGACGTCGACAAACCGGCCGATCACCGGCTGGCCGAGGCGATATTGAACGCGCGCGAGCATCGCGCTCCGGCCATTTAGCTGCCGCGATCCGCCGGTATCGGGCCTTGCAGCACGGGGCGAATCTCTTCCGGTTCATCAGATTTTCCGCCGCGGCCGGATCCGGCGCGCGGCACCGAATGAGGGGCAAATGTATCAACACGAACTAGCGCGATCGGGCAAATTCCTGTTCGTCATCCGCGGCACCTATATCTACGCGGTAATCGCCATCGCCACGCTGATCGCCTGGTGTACGCGCGATGCCGGGCCGTTCGACAGCGCATCGGCCGATTGCGCCTGGTTCTGGCTGTCGCTGGGCGTCGCCACGCTGGGCGCGGTGATCCGCATCTTCACCAGCGGCTGGGCCGCGCTGGGCACCTCCGGCCGGGTCAAGGCGGCGGCGGAGGCGGCCGAGCTCAACACCACCGGCCCCTATTCGCTGGTGCGCAACCCGCTCTATGTCGGCCGTATCGTCAACTACACCGGCATGGCGATGCTCAGCGGAAGCTGGGTGTTCGGGGCGATCACCTTCCTGCTCTCCGTCCTCATCTACGAGCGCGTCTCGATCTATGAGGAGGAGTTCCTGCGCGGCAAGTTCGGCGATGCGCATGCGAAATGGGCCAAGGACGTGCCCGCGCTGTTCCCGCGCTTCCACGGATGGGTGAAGCCCAAGTATAAATTCTGGTGGAAGCGGATGATCTGGCGCGAGCGGCAGAAGGTCTTTCTGCTCGGCACCTGCGTGTTCCTGTGCTGGTTCGCGCGGCTCGGCTTCGATGCCGCCGCGGTGCCGGCGGGCCAGGCCTGGGTGTTCTGGGCCTGGGGCGGTCTGGCGGCGGCGTTCCTGCTTACCGAGATCGGCTCCTGGACGGGCTATTACCGGGATATGCGGTGACCCAGGCGCTCGCCCCGCTGGTGGCGATCGTCGGTGCGGATGGTTCGGGAAAGTCCACCCTCTCCGCCGATATCGCCGCGGAGCTGGGCGGGGAACGGCCGGTGGCGCAGGCCTATCTGGGCCTGGGATCGGGCGACCTGGGGCAAAGGATCAAGGGCTGGCCGCTGATCGGCCCGGCGGTGGAGCGCCGCATCGCGGCCAAGGCGGGCCGCGCGCGCGACAAGAATGCGAAGATCCCCGGCCTGGTAACCGCGCTCGTCATCTATGCCTTCTCGATCCGGCGGCGGCGCAGCTTCGGTCGGGTGCTGAAGATGCGGCGGCAGGGCGTGGCGGTGATCACCGATCGCTATCCGCAGGTGGAGGTGCCCGGCTATTACGACGGGCCGGGCCTGTCGGCGGCTGCGGCGGGCAGCGCGCTGGTGGGATGGCTCGCCGCGCGGGAGCGGCGGCAATATGAGCGGATGGCCGCCTGGCTGCCTACGCTGGTGATCCGGCTGAACATCACCGTGGAGACCGCGATGGCGCGCCAGCCCGATCATGGCGAGGCGCTGGTGGCGCAGAAGATCGCGACCACGCCGCTGCTGCGCTTCAACGGTGCGCCGATCGCCGATGTCGACGCCAACCGGCCCTATGCGCAGGTGCGCGCCGAGGTGATCGCGCTGGTCCGCAAGGCGTTCGGCGCATGAGCGCGCGGCGCCAGCTCTATGCCGCGGCGGCGCTCGCGCTGGGCTTCGCCGTGCTCGCGCTGATCGCGAGCGGGCCGGGCGGGCCGGTGGACCAATGGCTGATCCGCGCGCTGCGCGATCCCGCCGATCCGGCGACGCCGATCGGCGCGGGCTGGGCGCTGCCGCTGATGTCGCTGGCGACGCGGCTGGGCAGCACCAAGGCGCTGATCGTGGCGGGGCTGATCGCGGCCGCGCTGCTGCTGTGGCGGCGGCGGCGCTTCGAGGCGCTGTTCGTCGTGGCCGCGGTCGGCGGCTCGATGATCGCGAACAACCTGCTCAAACAGCTCTTTGCCCGTGCGCGGCCCGATCTGGTCGAGCATCTGTCGCACGCCAGCGGCACCAGTTTCCCGAGCGGCCATGCGCAGAACTGCGCGGCGGCGGGCATGGCGGCGGCGCTGCTGCTGGCGCGGCTGGCGCCGCCAACGCGGCTGCGCGCGGCGGGGATGGCTGCTGCTGCGGCGTTCGCGGTGACGGTCGGCTTCTCGCGCGCCTATCTGGGCGTACATTGGCCGAGCGACATCCTGGCGGGCTGGTGCGCGGGCGCGGCCTGGGCGCTGGCGATGGCGGCACTGCTGCTGCGCGGGCGCTGATCCCCTGAAAGCGCCATTGCCCCAGCCCCTCGGCTCACTTACACCGATGTAAGTGGCGCGGCAGGCGCCGTAGGGAGAGACGATGGCCGAGGCATATATCGTGGCGGCGGTGCGCACCGCCGGCGGGCGCCGCAACGGGCGGCTGATGGGATGGCATCCGAACGATCTGGGCGGCGCGGCGCTGAGCGCGGTGACCGAGCGCGCGGGCATCGATCCCGCCGCGATCGAGGACGTGATCATGGGCTGCGTGGCGCAGGCGGGGGAGCAGGCGCTGCACATCGGCCGCAACTGCGTGCTCGCCTCCACGCTGCCCCAGTCCGTCCCGGCCGTCAGCATCGACCGCCAGTGCGGATCGAGCCAGCAGGCGATCCAGTTCGCCGCCCAGGCGGTGATGAGCGGCACCCAGGACGTGGTGATCGCAGCCGGCGTCGAGCATATGAGCCGCGTGCCGATGGGCACCAGCGTGGTGGGTGCCCGCCCGTTCAGCCAGAAGGTGCTCGATCGCTTCGGGGTCAAGGGCTTCAGCCAGTTCACCGGTGCCGAGATGATCGCGCGCAAATATGGCCATAGCCGCGAGCGGCTCGACGCCTATGCGCTCGAAAGCCACCGCCGCGCCGCCGCCGCCACTGAACGCGGCGATTTCGCCGATGAGATCGTGCCGCTGGAGGTGGAGACGCCCGAGGGCGCGGCACTGCACGGCGTGGACGAAGGCATCCGCTTCGACGCGACTGCCGAGGGGCTGGCCTCGCTCAAGACGCTGGCCGAGGGCGGGGTGATCACCGCGGGCAACGCCAGCCAGATCTGCGACGGATCGTCGGCGGTGATGGTGGTGAGCGAGGCGGCGCTGAAGACGCATGGGCTGACGCCGCTTGCGCGCATCCACAACCTGACGGTCACCGCGGGCGATCCCGTGGTCATGCTGGAAGAGCCGCTGTTCGCGACCGACCGGGCGTTGGGCCGCGCAGGGATGAAGATCGGCGACATCGATCTCTATGAGGTGAACGAGGCGTTCGCGCCCGTGCCGCTCGCCTGGCTGGAGCATGTCGGCGGCGATCCGGCCAAGCTGAACGTCAACGGCGGCGCCATCGCGCTCGGCCACCCGCTGGGCGCCAGCGGCACCAAGCTGATGGCCACGCTGGTCCATGCGCTGCGGCGGCGCGGGCTGCGCTATGGCCTGCAGACGATGTGCGAAGGCGGCGGCATCGCCAATGTGACGATCATCGAGGCGCTGTGATGGGGGGTGCGCTGCACGGGCTGCGCATCATCGAGTTCGCCGGGATCGGTCCTGGCCCCTTCTGCGGGATGATGCTGGCGGATCATGGCGCCGAGGTGATCCGGATCGATCGCCGGGGCGGCGGCTTCGCGGCGCGATCGATGGCGCGATCGCGCCGTTCGATCGTGATCGACCTGAAGCAGCCCGATGGCGTTGCCGCGGCCCGTGCGCTGTGCGGCACCGCCGACGGGATTGTCGAGGGCTTCCGCCCCGGCGTGATGGAGCGGCTGGGGCTGGGGCCGGAGGTGCTGCTGGCCGACAATCCCCGGCTGGTCTACGGCCGGATGACCGGGTGGGGTCAGCACGGCCCGATGGCGCAGGAACCGGGGCACGACATCAATTATATCGCCATCGCGGGCGTGCTGGAGGGGATCGGCCCGCCTGGGGGCGTGCCGCTGCCCCCGGCCAACTATATCGGCGATTTCGGCGGCGGCGGGATGATGCTGGCGTTCGGCATGGTCTGCGCGCTGCTGGAGGTACAGCGCGGCGGCGCGGGCCAGGTGATCGACGCCGCGATGACCGATGGCTCGGCGGCGATCGCCGCGATGACCTGGAGCATGCGCGCCATGGGCATGTGGCCGGACGGGCCGGGCGCGACGCTGCTGAGCGGGGCGGCGCCCTTCTATCGCGTCTATGCCTGCGCCGATGGCGGGTTCCTGTCGGTCGGCTGCCTTGAGCCGCAATTTTATGCCGCCTTCCTGGGCGTGCTGGGGCTGGAGGGCGATGCCGATTTCGCGCGGCAGATGGACCCGTCCGGCTGGCCGCGCATGGGCGAGCGGCTGACGGCGCTGTTCGCCACGCGCAGCCGCGACGATTGGGCGGCGCGCTTCGCGGGCGTCGAGGCGTGCGTGGCGCCGGTGCTGACGCTGGCCGAGGCGGCGGCGCATCCGCATAATATTGCGCGCGGCACCTTCGTCGAGGTCGGCGGGCGTACCGAACCGGCCCCCGCGCCGCGCTTTTCGGCAACCCCGGCGCCGCCCCCGCGCGCCATGGGAGAGATCGGCGCGGACACCGACGCGGTGCTTGCGGATATCGGCATTCCGGCGGACCGGATCGCGCAGTTGCGCGCGTCCGGGGCCGTCGCCTGAACGGGAGAGAGAGATGAAGTTCGAAGGTACGGCAGCGGTGGTGACCGGCGGCGCATCGGGCCTGGGCGCGGCGACCGCGCGCGCGCTGGCGGCGGCGGGCGCCAGGGTCGCGCTGTTCGACATGAACGCCGACAAGGGCGAGGCGCTGGCCGCCGAACTGGGTGGCGTCTTCTGCCAGGTGGACGTGCGATCCGACGAATCGGTGGACGCAGCCTTCGCCAAGGCGCGCGCGGCGCATGGGCAGGAGCGCATCCTGGTCAACTGCGCGGGCGTGGGCAACGCCTGCAAGACCGCCAGCCGCGACAAGGCGACCGGCGAGGTCAAGCATTTCCCCGCCGCCGCGTTCGATTGGGTGATCCAGGTCAACCTGATCGGCACCTTCCGCTGCATCGCCAAGGCGGCGGCGGGGATGATGACGCTGGACCCGATCGACGGCGAGCGCGGCGCGATCGTCAACACCGCCAGCGTGGCGGCCGAGGACGGGCAGATCGGCCAGGCGGCCTATTCCGCGTCGAAGGCGGGCGTGGTGGGCATGACGCTGCCGATCGCGCGCGATCTTTCGGCTGAGGGCATCCGCGTCAACACCATCCTGCCCGGGATCATGGACACGCCGATGCTGGCCGCCCTGCCCGACAATGTCCGCGATGCGCTGGCCGCATCGGTGCTGTTCCCCAAGAAGCTGGGGGCGCCGGAGAATTACGCCAGCCTGGCGATGGAGATGATCCGCAACCCCTATCTGAACGGCGAGGATATCCGCCTGGACGGCGGCATCCGCATGGCGCCGCGCTGACCATGGCCGCGCTCGACGTGCCCCCGCCCGAATGCATGCTGGACCCGGAGGTCCAGCTTCTGGCCGATGCCGCCGCCCGCTTCTTCGAGCGTGAGGCGCCGCCCGGGCGCGTCGCCCGGTGGCGCGAGGCCGGGCAGGTCGAGCGCGCGTTCTGGCGCCAGGCGGGGGAGGCGGGGCTGCTCGGCGCCTCCATCCCCGCCGAATATGGCGGCGGCGGCGGCGATTTCCGCCACGACGTGGCGCTGGTGGAGCAGGTGGGGCGCCACGGCGTCGATGGCTTCGCGCTGTCGCTGCACAATGTGATCATCCTCCCCTATGTCCTCGCGCACGGGACCGAGGAGCAGAAGCGGCGCTGGCTGCCGCGGCTCTGCTCGGGCGAGCTGGTGTCGGCCATCGCGATGAGCGAGCCGGGCGCGGGATCGGACCTGCAATCGATCCGCACCACCGCGCTCAGGGACGGCAACGGCTATCGCATCAACGGCGCCAAGACCTTCATCTCCAACGGCCAGATCGCCGATTTCGTGATCGTGGTGGCGAAGACCGATCCGGCCCAGGGCGCCAAGGGCGTATCGCTGCTGGTAGTCGAGACGGCGCAGGCGGAGGGGTTTCGCCGCGGCAAGGCGCTCGACAAGATCGGGCTCGATGCCCAGGACACCAGCGAGCTGTTCTTCGATGACGTCTGGGTGCCCGCCGACAACCTGCTGGGCACCGCAGAGGGCCAGGGCTTCCGCCAGCTCATGGCCGAACTGCCGCGCGAACGGCTGGTGATCGCGGTGGGCAGCGTGGTGACGATGGAAAAGGCGATCGACGTCACCACCGAATATGTCCGCCAGCGCAAGGCGTTCGGCCAGGCGGTGTTCGATTTCCAGAACACCCAGTTCAAGCTCGCCGAATGCAAGGCGAAGGCGACGGTGGCGAAGGTGTTCGTCAACGATTGCATCCAGCGCCAGATGGCCGGCACGCTGGATCTGACCACCGCGGCGATTGCCAAATATTGGGTGACCGACACCGAATGGCAGGTGCTGGACGAATGCCTGCAGCTCCATGGCGGATACGGCTATATCAACGAATATCCGATCGCCCGCATGTGGCGGAACGCGCGGGTGCAGCGGATCTACGGCGGATCGAACGAGATCATGAAGGTGCTGATCGCGCGCTCGCTATAGGGTGGCGCTGTAGGGTGGCGCTATAGGGCGGGCTATCGTTTCGGGCCGGCGGCTTCCTGCTTCGGCGGCGTTTTCGTTGCGCGGCCCCCGGTCACGAACGGCGCATCCGGCAGGTAGACGGGCGTGCCCTCCTGCCGCTGCGGGCCTTCGCCGGCGCCGCCGGCCGTCGCGGACGCGGCAAAGGGTGCGTCGGGCAGATAGGAGGGCGAGGGCGTAAGCCCCTGCGGCCCGGGCGCGCCGGGCGTGCCCGACCCGCTGCTCTTCTTCGCCTTGTCATCGGCGGGCGACGGCGGCGGGGTGCAGACCGTGCCGGAGCCGTCGCGCAGCTTCGAAACCACGCTATCGCGGCAATTGGCCGTGCTGTCCTGTCCGGCGCTGGAAGGCGAGGCGCAGAGCGTGACGATCCCCGTCGCGAGCACGGCGCATGCGCGCGGAAGTGTTGCGTTTCCCATGGAGAATATTCCTCCTGCCGCGGGCGAGATGTTCCCGGCCCGCCGGCCAGGTTGCACCAGATGCTGCCCCGATGGGAAGCGATTCCCGATGCCGTGCCGCAGCGGGGCAGGTTTGATCTGACCGGTTCGCCCTGGGCTGACCCCGGCTTCGCTTGTGTTTCACGCGAAGGCGCGAAGGCGCGAAGACGCGAAGATTGGCCGCGATAGCGGCCCTCCATGCCCAGCGCCGCCGCCCGGGAGGAGGGCGCCGATTCGCCATTCCGGGCCGGGCACCCTATCTTGGGGCGATGACGCCGCTGCGCCAGCTTTCCCGTGCCGTTGCCATGCTGGGCATCGCCATCGCGATGCTGGCGGCGCTGGCGCCCGATGCGGGTGCGGCGCGGGGCGATCGGCTGCGATCGGCGTTCGCCGCGGCGACATCCGACCAGAGCCTTTCCTTCTCCGGCCGCCAGTTCGAGCTGCGCCGCGCGCAGCCCGGCCTGCGGCTGGACGATGGGCCGGATGGGCCGGACGGGCACCCGATCCCGCCCGGCACCACGAACCTGCCCGCCGCGCCGCATGCGAAGGCTGCGGCACCCGCAAGCATCGCGGAAGCGGCTCCCCCCGCGCGGCGGCGCCATTCGCCGTGCCGCGCCCGCGCTCCCCCGCAAGCCTGAAGCCCTGAAATCCGATCCGCCCGGCCGCGCGCCGGGCATCCCATACCCGCGCGCCCGCGATTGCGGCGGCGCGCGCCACGCAAGGCTTTGCGACCATGATCATCGAACACCAGCCCGCGCCGCCGGGCACCTCCACCAACACCGCCATCGACCGGATCGAGGCGATCCTGAAACGCTATCCCGAGGTATCGCCGGAGGAGGCGGCCGAGGCGGAACGCTTTCTGGCCGAAGCGCCGATCCTCGATCGCGGGCTGCTCTCCTCGCGCCCTGGCATGCAGGCCAAGATGGAGCTGCTGCGCAAGCACCGGCCCAAGGCCTTCGCGCCATCGATGCTCGGGCGGATGATCCTGCTCGCGATGATCCTGCTGGTGGTGGCCACCGGCTTCCTCACCGCCAATCTCTGAGCGGCCGAGGGCGGCTTTCCCCGGGCGCCGCGGCGCCCGGGGAAAGAGGCCCCATGGCGGAATCGGCACCGGCCCGCTTCCCCCACCCGGCCACCCAACGGCAGCGTCCTCGATGGTTGGCCGGGCTGGGGCTGCCTAAGCAACGATAACCCTAAACCTCGAATTCCACGCCCTGGGCCAGCGGCAGGCTGCGGCCAAAGTTCACATTCTGGGTCTGGCGGCGCATGTACGCCTTCCAGGCGTCCGATCCGGACTCGCGGCCGCCGCCGGTTTCCTTCTCGCCGCCGAACGCGCCGCCGATCTCCGCGCCGCTGGTGCCCATATTGACGTTGGCGATGCCGCAATCGGACCCGGTGGCCGAAAGGAACGCCTCCGCCTCGCGCAGGTCGTTGGTCAGGATCGAGGAGGACAGGCCCTGGGGCACGTCGCGCTGGAGCGCGATCGCCTCCGCGAAATCCGAATAGCGCAGCACATAGAGGATCGGCGCGAAGGTCTCCTCGCGCACCAGATCGCTCTGCCCGGGCATCTCGGCCAGCGCGGGGCGGACATAGTTGCCGTACAGATGCTCGCCGCCGGTGACCGTGCCGCCCTCCGCCCGCGCGCGTTCGAGAGCGGTCGCCATCGCGGACACCGCATCGCCGTCGATCAGCGGCCCCACCAGCATGCCGGGCGCGCGCGGATCGCCGATGGGGAGCGAGGCATAGGCGCGCTTCAGCCGCGCCAGCAGCGCATCGCACACGCTTTCATGCACGATCAGGCGGCGCATGGTGGTGCAGCGCTGGCCGGTGGTGCCCGCGGCGCCGAAGGCGATGGCGCGCACCGCCAGGTCCAGATCGGCGCTGGGGGCGACGATGGTGGCGGCGTTGCCCCCCAGCTCAAGCAGCGATCGGCCCAGCCGTGCCGCCACCGCCTGCGCCACCGCACGGCCCATCGGCACGCTTCCGGTGGCCGAGACGAGCGGGATGCGCGGATCGGCGGCCAGCACGGCGCCGGTATCCCGTCCGCCGGGAACGAGCTGGGACAGGCCCGCGGGCGCGCCGCATTCGGCCGCCACGCGATCGAACAGCGCGTGGACGGCGTGGGCGGTGACGGGGGTCTTCTCGCTCGGTTTCCAGATCACGCTGTCGCCGCAGACCAGCGCGATCGCCGCGTTCCACGCCCAGACCGCGACGGGGAAGTTGAACGCGCTGATGATCGCGACCGGCCCCAGCGGGTGCCACATCTCGCGCATGTGATGCTCGGGCCGCTCGCTGGCGATGGTGAGGCCGTAGAGCTGGCGCGAGAGCCCGGTGGCGAATTCGCAGATGTCGATCATCTCCTGAACCTCGCCCACGCCCTCGGACAGCGGCTTGCCCGTCTCGATCGCGACCAGGCGGCCCAGCGGCTCGCGCTGTTCGCGCAGCGCGTCGCCGAAGCGGCGGACCAGCGCGCCGCGGACCGGCGCCGGAACGCTGCGCCATTCGGCGAAGGCTGCGGCGGCGCGCGCGATCGCGGCGTCCACGTCCGCCGCATCGGGCACCAGCGGCATCGCGCTGCCGTCGATCGGCGAGGGGCGGCCGCCCGGCGCGAGCGGGCAGCCGAGGGTTTCGAGGAGGGCGGCGGCTTCGGCGCCTGCGGCAGGGAGCTGGGTCATGCCCCGTCGTGGCGCAGCCCGCGCCGCCGCGCAACGCCCGCGGCTACCCCGGGCCGCCGCCTTCGGCTATCGTGGCGCCCGGACATCAGGGGGAGCAGGACGATGCAGCGACGCTGGCTCTTCACCGCCGCACTTGCCGCGGCGATCGGCGGATGCGGCGGCCCGGGGGCGGCCCCGGCCAACAATGATTCGGGCGCCGCGCCGCCGCCCGCCAACCAGGAGGCCGAGCGGCCCCAGCCCAGATCGACCGCGGCGCCGGGCAGCACCGAGGCGTGGCTGACCGGAAGCTGGTCCTATGGCGAGAGCTGCGAGACCGATTTCGCGGTCCACTACAATGCGGACGGGACGCTGAGCAATTACGAGGACGAGGGCCGCTGGACCGTCGCGGGCGACATGGTGACAGAGACGATCACCGAACGGCTGACGATGGGCGAAGGCGACGGGCCGGAGAAGCTCGCCAAGCCGGAGGTGCGCACCTACAAGGTGACGCGGATCGACGACAGGCACGGCGAGTTGCTGTACCAGGGCCGCAAGATCCCGATCCTGCGCTGTTGACGCGGGGGCCGGGGCGGCGCTAGCCACGGGCCATGGTTCCCCTTTCGTTCGCTGGGCATGATCTGGCCGCGCTGCCCGATGGCGCGCTGTTCTGGCCCGCGCGCCGCGCGCTGCTGGTGGCCGACCTGCATTTCGAAAAGGCAAGCTGGTTCGCAAAATCCGGGCAGATGCTGCCGCCCTATGATTCGATCGCCACGCTGGGCGCGCTGGCGGCGCTGGCGGAGCGGACCGGGGCGGCGGAGCTCTGGTGCCTGGGCGACAGTTTCCACGATACGGACGGCTGCGCGCGGCTGCCCGATCGCGCGCGGGCGATGCTGGCGGAGATGACCGCGCGGATCGACTGGCGATGGATCACCGGCAACCATGATCCGGTGGTGGCAGAGGCGGTTGGCGGCACCGTGATGGCCGAGGCGGAGGTGGACGGGCTGGTGCTGCGGCACGAGGCCGATCCGGGCGATCCGCGGCCGGAGCTTTCGGGGCATTTCCATCCCAAGCTGCGCATCGCGTCGCGCGGGCGGCACGTGTCGCGCCGCTGCTTCGTGGCGACGGCGCGCAAGCTGATCCTGCCCGCGTTCGGCGCGCTGACCGGTGGATTGGACGCCGGGCATCCGGAGATCGTGCGCGCGGTGGGCCGCGGCGCGGTGGCGCTGGTGGCGGTGGACGGGCGGCTGCTGCACTTTCCGCTTGCCGCCTGACCGCGCGGGCGAGCAGATCTGGCCAGGCGAGATGTCTGCGGCAGCTGGCGCGAAGCGCTCCTTATGGTTTCCTTCGTGGCTTCGTGGCTTCGTGCGAAATCGACTCTTCCTTCTCGCACGAAGCCGCGTAGAGCGGGCTTCCGCGCGCGGGCGCCGTCTCGATTCCGGATCTAGCTGCAGCGCGCCTTGCCGCTGCCGACGGTGTTGATCGCGCAGCGCGCCCCGCCGGTCAGCTCGACGTCGCCCGATCCGACGATCGAGATGCTGGCGCCGCCCTTCACCACGCCCTTGAGGTCGCCCGATCCGGCGAGCGAGATAGCGGCGCTGGCCGCGGTCAGCCCCTGGGCGTCGATATCGCCCGAACCGGTGATCGATGCTTCGAGCTGGTTCGCGGTTCCGGCCACCTTGAGCGATCCCGATCCGGCGATCGAAAGATTGGCGTTGCCGCCGGCCAGCGCGCCGACGCTGAGATCGCCCGATCCGGACACCGATCCGCTGAAGTCGCCTTCCGCACGCTCTACGGTGAGGTTGCCCGATCCGCCCAGGCTTGCCGCGGTGAGCCGCGGCAGCGTGACGTGTATCTTCGCGCCGCGATCATGCTGGAACCATCCGCTCTGCGGCTTGCGGCTGACGCGCAGCTCGCCGTTGACGACGCGGATATCGAGCTGGTCGAGCAGCTTGGAATCGCCCTCCGCCCGCACCGAGAATTTGTCGGCGATGCGCACGTCGACGTCGTCCGATCCGCTGAGCAAGACGCTGGTGAAGCCGTCCGCCGCGAATTCGCGCGTCGCGCCCGATCCGGATGCGGCCGCGGCCTTGCCCTCGCGTTCCCAGTTGGACTGGCAGGCGGCAAGCGGCAGGACGGCGAGGAGGAGCAGGGCGCGCATGTTTCTCTCCGGCATATGTGTGTTGCCAGAGCAATACACCAAATCGCGCGCAAAGCAAAGGGGCGGCGGGATCGCCTCCCGCCGCCCCTTTGTCTTGCGTTGCGCCGGGCGGTGCTGGCCCGCCCGGGGGGCGCCGGATCAGGCAGGCACCTTGTCCTTGTTGTGGATCGCCGCGGCCTTGCGCAGGATGTCGTGGATCTTGTCGAGCGCGCCGCGCTCGTCGGTCTCCTCCATCGCGCCGAGTTCGCGCGCCAGGCGGCTGGCGGCGGCCTCGAAGATCTGGCGCTCCGAATAGCTCTGCTCGGGCTGGTCCTCGGCGCGGAACAGGTCGCGGACCACCTCGGCGATCGACACCAGGTCGCCCGAGTTGATCTTCGCCTCATATTCCTGCGCGCGGCGCGACCACATGGTGCGCTTGACCTTGGGCTTGCCCTTCAGCGTGTCGAGCGCTTCCTTCAGCGTCTTGTCGCTGGAAAGCTTGCGCATGCCCACGCTCTCGGCCTTGTTGGTCGGCACGCGGAGCGTCATCTTCTCCTTTTCGAAGCGGAGCACGTACAGCTCAAGCTGCATGCCCGCGATTTCCTGCTTCTGGAGTTCGATCACACGGCCCACGCCGTGCTTGGGGTAAACGACATAATCGCCGACATCGAAGGACAGCGCCTTGGCAGCCATTTGCGTATTGCCTTTCGTGAATCACCGGCCCCGCAAAAAGGGATGCCCGCCGCGTGCGCACTAAGGCGTTGCGACGAACCTTTGGGGGCAACTTCGCTTGCGTCTCCGGGCGGAGGGGAAAGTGTTCCTCCGTCCTTTCCTATTTAACACGTGTGCAATAAAATTACCAGCACAACGTCACGCTCCCGCGCGTGAATTTTTACGCGCGGGCGGGGATTTGCAGCGAATCGGGTAGCTTTGGCTGCGTCAGCTTCCCTTGCCGGGCTCCGCGGAGAAATATTTGTCGAACTTATCCGACTCGCCCTTGTGCGCGTCGGCATCGGCGGGGGCGTCGCCCTTCTGGGTGATGTTCGGCCACTGCTCCGAATAGGTGCGGTTGAGCTCGAGCCACTTCTCCAGCCCGCTCTCGGTATCGGGCAGGATCGCCTCGGCCGGGCATTCGGGTTCGCAGACGCCGCAGTCGATGCATTCGTTGGGATTGATGACGAGCATGTTCTCGCCCTCATAGAAACAGTCGACCGGGCACACCTCGACGCAGTCCATATACTTGCAGCGGATGCAGGCGTCGGTGACGACATAGGTCATGGTCGGGGTCCCCTGAATGCGGCGATCTTCGCGGCAATCCTGCTATGCGCGCGATTTGGAGGCGTCAATCAAATGGCTCGTTTTGCGAGCCATTCTCAATCTTTAGCGGTTCGGCCGCGCGCAGGTCTGCATAGCAGGCACGGCCCTCGGCCGGCGGGCCGCGGCGCGGCGGGAGCCGCTCCACGCGCACCACGCGCACCTGCCCGCGATGATCGGCGAAGGCGATCACGCTGCCGATCCGCACGGGAGCATGGGCGCGATCGATCCGGCGCCCGTCGATGCGCAGGTGGCCCGCCTCCGCCAGCGCCTGGGCATGGCCGCGGGTGCGGGTGAGCCGCGCGAACCACAGGAAACGGTCCAGCCGCATCGCATCGCCCGGCTCAGCCGCCACGCAGCACCTCCAGCGCGGCGAAGGCGCCCCCCGCGGGCGGCGGCGCAGGGGGCGCCGTGGGGGTGAGCCCTTGCCAGATCCAGCGTCGCGCCGCGCCCTCCGGCGTGCGCGCTCCCTTAAAGCCGAGCTGCGCCATCAGCCGGGCCAGCGTCTCGGGCGTCAGCCCCATCGAGGTGGCGAGCGCGGGATCGAGCGCGAACGCCTTGCGCCCGCCCGCCGCCTTGCCGCGCGAATCATGCGCGGCGCGGGCGATGCGCTCCACCAGGTCGATGCGCAGCGCCTGCGCGCCCAGCGGGCGGAAGCCGTGCTCCAGCGTGGCGCCGGGCGCGTTGCGGGGGAGCGACGATGCGCCCTCCGCCGGCCCCTCGCCCAGCCCCATCAGCAGGCGCCGCCAGCGCGCCGCGCCGGGCTTCAGCAGCGCATGGGCGAACAGATCGAGCGTGCCGATGGTGAAGCCCATCGCGCGCAGCGCCTTGCGCGCGGGTGGATCGAGCGCTTCCACCATCCGGCCTGCCGCGCGCCGGGGCAGCAGACCGCCCGCGGCGAGCAGCGCGCCCGCGATGGCGCGCAGCGGGGCGCCGGCGGACGAATCGCGCGATGCCGCATCGAGCCGGGCGAGCGCGGGCAGGCGGCGGGCGAGCTCGGCGGCGAACCAGCCCTCCAGCCGCGCCTGCACCGCCGATCGCGCGCGCGGATCGAGCACGTCGAGCGCACGATCGAGCAGGATGCGCGGGCGGGCCAGGCTGGGGCCGGGCTCCAGCCGCGCGACCGGGATGCCGATCCAGCGCAGCGTGCGGATGCCGTCCTCGGCCGCCAGCGCGAAATCGGTATCGGCCGCGGCGGCCAGTGCATCGGCGCGGCGGCGGTATTCGATCGCGAGGCGCTTCTCGGCGGCGGCGAACAACAGCCGCTTGTCGGCGGCGCGCGCATCGGGCGCCACGGCGAAGCGAAAGCCGTCGATCCGGCCCAGCGCATGTTCCTGCACGCTCACCTCGCCCTCGGGGTCGATCGTCACGGGCAGTTCGCCCGCGCCCGAGCCGATCTGGCGGAGCAGCGCGGTGGTCCGCTTGTCGACGAAGCGCTGGGTCAGGCTGGCGTGCAGCGCGTCGGACAGCTTCTCCTCGATCTGGCGGGTGCGCCCGGCCCAGTGCGCGGGGTCCTCCAGCCAGTCGGCACGGTTGGCGATATAGGCCCAGACGCGCACCGCCGCGATGCGGCCCGCGATCGTCTCGACATCGCCCTCGACGCGCTCCAGCCGGGCGATCTCGTCGGCGAACCACTGGTGCGGCACATGGCCCGCGCCCTCGCTCAGATGGCCGAACAGCCGCGCGACCAGCCGGGCGTGCGCGTCGGCGCCCAGCTTGCGGAAGTCGGGAACGCCGCAGGCCGCCCACAGCCGCGCCACCATCGCGGGCGAGCGGACGCGATCGCGCACCCAGCCCTCGTCCGCCAGCCGCTTGAGCACCGCCAGGTCCACCGCCTCGGGCGCCGGGCGCAGCACGGGGGACGAGGGGCGCGACTCCAGGCTGGCGATCAGCGAATCGAGGTCCGCCATGCCGGGCTCGCCCTCGCGCCAATAAAGATGTTCGAGCGGAGGCAGGTGGTGCGCCTCGATCGCCAGCACCTCCTCCGGCGTGAAGGCGTCCGGCCCGTCGTCATGCAGCGCGCCGAAGCTGCCGTCCTTCTGGTGGCGCCCGGCGCGCCCGGCGATCTGGGCCATCTCCGCCAGCGTCAGCCTGCGGCGGCGGCGGCCGTCGAACTTGTGGAGCGAGGCGAAGGCGACATGGGCGACATCCATGTTCAGCCCCATGCCGATCGCGTCGGTGGCGACCAGATAATCGACTTCGCCCGCCTGAAACATCGCGACCTGGGCATTGCGCGTGCTGGGGCTGAGCGCGCCCATCACCACCGCCGCGCCGCCGCGCAGCCGGCGCAGCGCCTCCGCCACGGCATAGACTTCCTCGGCCGAGAAGGCGACGATCGCGGACCGGCGCGGCAGACGCGACAGCTTGCGCGCGCCGGCATAGGAGAGGGTGGAGAAGCGCGGGCGGCCGATCACCTCCGCATCGGGCACCAGCGCCTTCAGCATCGGGCGCAGCGAATCGGAGCCGAGGATCATCGTCTCCTCGCGCCCCCGCGCGCGCAGCAGCCGATCGGTGAACACATGGCCGCGTTCCGGATCGGCGCCGAGCTGCGCCTCGTCCAGCGCCACGAAGGCCACGTCGCGGGGGAGCGGCCCGCCGCCGCCCGCGCCGCCGCCGATGGGCATGCTTTCGGCGGTACACAGGAACCAGCGGGCATCGCGCGGAAGGATCTTCTCCTCGCCCGTGATCAGCGCCACACGATCGCGGCCCTTCAGATTCACCACGCGATCATAGACCTCGCGCGCCAGCAGGCGCAGCGGAAAGCCGATCATCCCGCTGGAATGACCGCACATCCGCTCAACCGCCAGATGCGTCTTGCCGGTGTTGGTGGGGCCGAGAACGGCCGTGACGGGGGAACGGGCGAAGCGACTCATCGAACGCCGAAGATCGTTCCGAGTCGCCCCTTAAGCAACACCCCCGGATTGGCGATCGGCGTTAACCATGTTGGAATGCTTAATGAATATTCGTCCAGCAACCCTTCATCTTGGGTGTGGCACATCCCGCCGCACCTGTCGCGACAGCAGGGGTCGGTTAGTTTGACTTTAAGCCCTTCCTTCCACAGTCAACCTGTCCCTGCCGGGGGATACGGCATCAGCGACGACTTTTGGGGGCAGCGCGCCTTGTTTCAGCGCGACGATCAGGGATTGCCGATGGGGCCGAAGGGTCTGACGGATGCGTTCAAGCAGCGCTTCCCGGACTTTGAGGTCGCGCCCGATCTGGGCACGCGGATCGGCACGCTGGCCTGGTATCGCGGCGCCGCCACCTGCATGGGGCTGTGCGCGATCACGCTGCTGCTCTCGCCCGGATTCGAAAAGCCGATCTTCGGCCATGTGCCGCCCGCGCTGGCCGGCGCCGATTGGGAAGCCGCCAAGGCCCAGGCGATCGCCCCGCTGGAAAAAGGCGGCGCGACCGGCCACCGGCTGGCCGCGACCGAGCTGGTATCGCCGCTGGCGGACACGCCCGAACGGCCGGTGATCAACGTCAGCACGCGCCTGGCATCGGGCGACGGGCTGCTGGGCGTTCTCCAGCGATCGGGCGTGGGCGGCGGCGATGCCGATCAGGCGGTGGCGCTGATCCGCCGCGCGCTGGAGCTGGGCCAGATCCAGCCGGGCACCCCGCTCGACATCACGCTGGGCCGCCGTACCGACAAGGCGCAGCCGCGCCCGCTGGTCAACCTGGCCTTCCGCGCGCGTTTCGACCTGAAGCTGGAGGTTTCGCGCGGCGACGGCGCGCTCTCGCTCAAGCAGATCCCGATCGCGATCGACAATACGCCGCTGCGCATCCAGGGCGAGGTGGGATCGAGCCTCTATCGCTCGGCCCGCGCCGCGGGCGCCCCGGCCAAGGCGGTTGAGGCCTATATCCGCTCGATCGCGCCGCGCGCGCCGGTCGCCAAGCTGGGTTCCGGCTGCAAGTTCGACATCATCGTCGAGCAGGCCCGCGCCGAGACCGGCGAGATCAAGCTGGGCAACCTGCTCTATGCGGGCGTCACCGGTTGCAGCAGCAACGTCCAACTCGTGCGGATGACCGTGAACGGGCGCGACGAATGGTTCGATGCGTCTGGCCGGGGCGAGCGGCGCGGCAACATGGCGATGCCCGCCAACGGGCGAATCTCCTCGGGCTTCGGCGCGCGGCGGCATCCGATCCTGGGCTATGTGCGCATGCACAAGGGGATGGACGTGGCGGCCGCCTATGGCTCGCCGGTCTATGCCGCCACCGACGGCGTGATCGTCTTCGCCGGGCGCAACAGCGGCTATGGCAATTTCATCAAGGTCAGCCACGCCAACGGCTATGCCACCGGCTATGCGCACCTCAGCCGCATCGCCGTGCGCTATGGGATGCGGGTGAGCCGCGGCCAGGTGATCGGCTATGTCGGGTCCAGCGGCCTCTCCACCGGGCCGCACCTCCATTACGAGCTGTACAAGAACGGCGTGGCGATCAACCCGGCGTCGATTTCCTTCTCGACGCAGAGCCAGCTTTCGGCGGGCGACATGGCGGCGCTGAAGGCGCGGCTGGCGCGGCTGATGGCGGTTCCCGCCGGACGCGGGCCGGAACCGGCCAAGCTGGAAGACTGATCGCCCGGCACCGCAAGGCCGGCGCCGTTCCCTGCCTTCAGGACCGTGTGAAGCGTCAGCGCCCCTGCGCGCGCCAGCGGCGGATCGTGCGTTCCAGGATCGCGTCCTCGCCGCCGGTATCGCGCCAGAGCTGCGAAAACAGCGGGTCCTCGGACGCCGGGCGCTTTGCCTCGTCCAGCGCGTCGAACAGCAGGCGGACGGGCGTGGCCACGCCTTCGCCCACCGCGATGCATTCGCGGTTGCGCAGCGCGGGAATCGAATCGAGGAAGCCGCGCGCGCCCTCCGGCATCGCCGCGCGGACGAAGGCCTGGTCGCGCTCGTTGTTCAGGCGCATCGACAGGATCGTGCCGCACTGGGAGAGCACGCCTTCGGCCAGGTCCGACGGGCGCTGGGTGATCAGCCCCAGCGACACGCCGTACTTGCGGCCTTCCTTGGCGATGCGGCTGAGGATGCGGCCCACCGAGGAACGATCGGCGTTGCGCTCGCTGGGCACATAGCGGTGCGCCTCTTCGCAGACGAGCAGGATCGGCCGCTGCGGCTCATTGCGCGACCAGATCGCGAAATCGAACACCATGCGGCTGAGTACCGCCACCACCACCGAAGTGATCTCGCTGGGCACGCCCGATACGTCGATGATCGAGATCGGCTTGCCGTCGCCGGGCAGGCGGAAGATGCGCGACATGAAGCTGGCCATCGTATCCGCCACCAGCATGCCCGAGAACATGAAAGTGTAGCGCGGATCGGCCTTGATCTCCTCGATCTTGTTCTTGATGCGCAGATAGGGCGCCGTGTCGGTCGCCTTGTCCATCTTGCCCATCTCGTTCTGGAGGATCGTGGTCAGATCGGACAGCAGGTACGGGATGGGCGCATCGACGGTGAGCTTGCCGATCTCCGCGGCCAGGCGGTTCTTCTGTTTGGCCAACAGGATGCATTTGGCGAGGATGTCGGCATCGACCTGGCGGTCCGAACCCTCGGTGGTGAGGAACACTTCGCAATGTTCCTCGAAGTTCATCAGCCAATAGGGCATCTGAAGGTTGCTGACGTCGTAGAGCGCGCCGTTGCTCTTGAACGCGCTGCCATATTCGCCGTGCGGATCGACCATCACGATATGGCCCTGCGGCGCCAGCTCGCAGATGCGGTGGAGGATCAGCGCGGCGGCGGTGGACTTGCCGGTGCCGGTGCTGCCCAGCAGCGCGAAATGCTTGCCCAGCATCGAATCGACGTAGAGCGCGGCGCGGATGTCCTTCGTCGGGTAGACGTTGCCGATCTCCACATGCGCGCGATCGTCGGCGGCGTAGATCTGCTTGAGGTCGGAGGTGGAGACGGGGAAGACCTGGGCGCCGGGCACCGGATAGCGGGTGACGCCCCGGCGGAAGCGGAACAGCCGGCCGGTCAGCTTCTCCTCATCGCCTTCGCCGAGGAAATCGACCTGAGCCGCGATCCGGCCGGGATCGCCGTCGATCAGCCGCATGGTGCGCACGTTCGCGATCAGCCACACCGCGCCGACGCGCATCTTCACCTGGCTGCCCACCTGACCGGCATTGGCCAGCGCGGCATCGCTTTCGTGCGACAGCGCCGCCAGCGCCGCACCGTCGAATATCACCTGGCTGGAGGAACCCGCGATTTCCAGCACGGTCCCGATCGTGCGGCCCGCGGCCGTGGCGGCCGGCGCATTGCCGAGCCGGGGCATTGCCTCTCCCGTACCGGAGGACGCGGCCGTTGCCCGCGCCCCGAAATGTTGTTCCATCGGCTGTTCCCCGTTGCCGTGGCGATCATGGCAAGCGGAGGTAAAGATTAGGTTCTTGTCTGACTATGGAACCGCGGCGCGCTCGTCGAGCGGCACCGGCCCGCTCCCCCACCCGGCCTCCCACAAGATACTGGCGTTGGGAGGCCGGGTGGGGGAGCCGGCTGGGCCGCCACGCACAAGGCCCTACGCCCGCCGCCAGAGCGCCCCCGCCGCCCAGCCGAGCAGCACGGAGAGCGCCACCGCGGCCAGCCCATAGGGCACCGAATAATGCTCCGCCGCGTTGGCGACGAACCGCTCGAAGCCCGATTTGCGGATCTCGATCGGCCGCACCGCCGCCGCCAGCACGCGACCGTCGCGGATCAGGAAGGTCTCGGCCGTATAGCGCCCCACCGGCACGCGCGCCGGGATGCCCAGCCGCGCGCGATAGAGCACCCGACCGGTGATCTCCACCGCGCCCGGCGACTCGTAATAGAGGCCGTTGCGGCGGCGCAGGTCGACCAGCCCCGAATCGAAGCGCGCCTGGATGGCGGGCGCCGCGCCCGACGCGGGGGAAAGCTGGAGCGAATCGAGCCCCAGCTCATAGATGGCGCGGGTGCGCGCATCGACCAGCTCGCCGATCGGCCGCGACGATGCGATGGCGTAGAAGCTGGGCGCCGAGCGATAGCGCATGCGATCGGCGTTGACCCAGATGCCGGCCACCTTCTCCTTCTCGCGCACCAGCACCGACTGGACCGGCCCTTTCAGCACCACCACGACGTCGGCGGGCTTGTCCCCGGGTTCGGGCGCCTGTCCGCCGGGATAGACGATCGCCCCGAACAGCAGCAGATCCGCGCCGGTGAAGCTGTAGACGATCTCGATGTCGCGCTGGGATACGTCGGGCACCAGCACGGGCTTGGCCGGTTCCGCCTGGCCCAGCAGCGCGGGGGCCGCGATCGCCAGCAGCAGGGCGGCGGCGCGGCTCACATCAGCTCCACCGAATAGATCTCGTCCGGGCGCCAGGCGAGGCCCAGCAGCATGCGGAACGCGACCACCAGCACCATGAGCGCGAGTGCCAGCCGAAGCTGTTCGGGCCGCGCCCTCAGCGCCAGCCGCGCGCCGATCTGGGCGCCCGCCACCGACCCCAGCAGCAGCAGCGCGGCGAGCACGATGTCCACCGCCTTGGTGGTGGTGGCATGAACCATGGTGGCCCAGGCGGTGACGAACAGGATCTGGAACAGCGAGGTGCCCACCACCACCGCCGTTCCCATGCCGAGCAGATAGATCATCGCCGGCACCAGGATGAAGCCGCCGCCCACCCCCAGCAGCACCGTGAGCACGCCGGTGAAGAACCCCAGGATCAGCGGCGCGAGCGGCGAGATGTACAGACCCGATCGATAGAAGCGCCAGCGCAGCGGCAGCGCGGCGACCAGCGGGTGATGGCGCCGCTTGCCCGCGCGCATCGGCTTGCCCGCGCGCGCGGCGCGGATCGCCTGGACCGATTCGTAGAGCATCAGCCCGCCGATCGACCCGAGCAGCAGGACATAGACGATCGCGATCACCGTATCGATCTGGCCGCGCGCCTGGAGGAAGGCGAACAGCCACGCGCCCGCCAGGCTGCCGATCATGCCCCCGGCGACCAGCACGGCGCCCATCTGAACGTCGACCCCGTTTCGCCGGAAATGGGCGAACACGCCGGACACGCTGGCGCCGGTCACCTGGCTGGCGGCCGATGCGGCGGCGACGGTGGGCGGAATGCCGTAGACGATCAGCAGCGGCGTGGTGAGAAACCCGCCGCCCACCCCGAACATCCCCGACAGCAGGCCGACGCCGAACCCCAGCGCGACGATCACGAGCGCGTTGACCGAGAGATTGGCTATCGGAAGATAGAGATCCATGTCCGCCCGGCGATACCGTGTCGCGTCGCAGAGCAAAAGCCGGGGGGCGTTTTTTGCCTAGCCGTTTTCGGAACGCGCGCAGCCGCGGGTCGCGGGGCTGGTGCCGATTCCGCCAAAGGCGGACAGACTCTAGAAATCCCCGGAGAGCGTGAGCGCCAGCCCCGATCCCGGCCGCGCATCCCCCGCGACGCGCTGGCGCCAGTCGAGCGCGATGTGCAGCGATCCGCCCGCGGCGGGCACGGCCAGCGTTGCGGAAGGGCCGAGGTCCAGCCGCCCCGCGCCCCGCTGGGCCGCGCCCCAGGCGCCGCCGCCCACCGCAAGGCGCATGCCGCCCAGCGCCCCCACCGGCCGCGTGGCGCGTGCTGCGCCGTCGGCATAGGGCTCCTCGCGATCGCGCAGCACCACCCCGGCCTGGCCATAGCCTTCAAGGCGGAATCCGCCCGGCAGCCCTTCGCGATCGATCCCGCCGACCACGCCCAGCCCGGTTCCGCCCGGGCCGCCGTCGAGCGCCAGCCGCCGCTCGGCAGTGAGCCGGAGCGGCAGCGGCGTGGGCTGCCACTCCCCGCCGAGCGCCAACTCCGCGCCCCTGCCCGATAGCGGGGCGGTCACGCGGCCGTAGAGCGCGATGTGCTGCACCGGATCGATCGCATAGGCGATGCGCGCGCCCGCCTGGCTGCCGCCGAGCTGGCCCTCGCCGGGCGCGACCGGCGTGCCGCCTGCCGGGCGCAACGCGATCCAGCCGCTTGCCGACCAGCGCTGGTCCATCGGCACCAGCCGTGTCGCCACGGCCGGATCGCGCGTACCGCTCCAGTAGGCGGTGGCGGCGCGCAGCCCGGCGGGCGGGGCAGGATTGGCGGGGCCGCGCACCGAGAAGAGGTTGAGCATCGCAATCCGCATCCCCGCCGGATCGGGAGCGAATCCGGGAACGGGCGTGGCGCGGCGCGGGCGAGGGAGTGATGCGGCGCGCAGAGCGGCGGGCGCACTGGATGGCGGAGGCGAAGCGGCGGCCTCGGCCGGCCGGGGCAGCCCGGCGAACTCGCGGATCGCGGCGGGCAGCGATCCCGCCTGCGGCCACAGCAACAGGATGCGCACGCCCACCCATCCCGCGATCACCGCGGCCACGAAGCGCAGCGGGCGGCCCCGGCCGGTCATGCCGCGGCGGATTCCGCTTCGGGGAACTCATGCTCGGTCTTGTCCCAATGCGGGACACCACCCGCCAGCATGCGCAAATAGTCGAACAGCGCCCGCCGCGCCGCCAGCAGCGCGATCAGGTTGCCCACCAGGATGCGCGGGACGGATAGCGCCGCTTCGCGCCAGCCATAGGCGCGGCGCACGATCGCCGCGCGCACCGCCACGCGCCAGCCGAGCAGCGCCAGGTTGAGCCCCAGCAGCCAGCGCACCTCCGGCGGCGGCACCGGCGCCTGGGTGGTGGCGGCGGCATGGCCCAGCAGCGAAAGGCCCCATAGCAGCAGCGCGCAATAGGCGGTGGCCAGCACCGGAATCTCCAGCGTCGCGCGGCGATCGCGCATGCGCATCCAGTGATCGCCGATCTGGCGCCCGCGCGCCCATCCGGTGCGGTCCCAGCCCGCCAGCGCGATCCCGGTCATCCAGCGCGCCTTCTGGCGTACGGCGGCGTGCAGCGTGGTGGGGAAATAGGCGCGCACCGCCACCGGCGGGCCGCCCGGCGCCTCCGGCACGCGGACCAGCCGGCACCGCCCGCCCATCGCGGCGATGGTGAGCCCCAGCTCGTAATCCTCGGTCAGGCTGGCGGGATCGAAGGGTGCTCCGCGCGCCGCGGCGACGCGCGCCAGCATCTCGCGCCGGATCGCGCAGCCCACGCCAGCCAGCGGCAGCCCCGCCCCCACCGCCTGGCGCACCAGAAGCTGCTTGGCGTGCGCCTCGGCGAACTCGTCGCAATAATGGCCCGACACCCAGCGCGACCGGCGATGGCGCAGCGGCAGCACCGGGATCTGCACCGCGTCCAGCCCCCGCAGCCGGTCGGCATAGACGCGCAGCTCCAGCGGGTGGACGTAATCCTCGGCGTCATGGAGCACCACGGCATGGACGGTTATGCCCTCGGCCGCTTCCTCGCGCAGCATCGCGCGCCACATGGCGTTGAGGTTCGCGGCCTTGGTGGTCGGCCCCGGATCGTCGCCGATCACCAGCCGCACGCGCGCGTCCCCGGCGGCGACATCGGCCACCGCACGGATCGTTCCCGGATCGTTGGGATAGGTGCCGACATAGATGCGGTAATCGGGATGATCGAACGCGGCCAGCGCGCGGCGCAGCATCGCGCCGATCACCCGCTCCTCACGCCACACCGGCACGAACACCGCGATGCGGCCCGGCGGCACCGCATCGGGCAGCGCGGGTTCGGGGGCACCGCGGATGCGCCCGCGCAGGCGGCGGAGCAGGTACAGGACGTCCACGGCAAGATCGTCCAGCCCGCCGACGAGGAACCAGATCGCGGCGAACAGCATCGACTCGCGCGCGGCCACGTCGATCGCGGCGACGAGGATTCCCGCATCCCCCAAGACAGCCAGTTCCCCCATCCGATTCGGATGCGTCACTATCCGATCCGGAGGTTCGGCGATCAAGGCACGGGCAGGTCAGGGTTAATTTCGGCGCTGGACACGGCCCCGCACGGGGCTAGTCTCGCTGCGCCTTAGGGGAGCCCATCATGAAGATCGCCATGCGTCTCGCAATACTGGCTCTTGCGGCGGCGCCGCTGGGCGCCATCGCCGCCTTTGGCGACAACAGCCCCCAGGTCGAGATGGCGACCCCCGGCGTGGGCAATGGGGCGATCGAGCGTTTCACGGTGCGCTTCACCCAGGCGATGGTGCCGCTGGGCGATCCGCGCGCGGCATCGCCGTTCGAGGTGACCTGCCCCGTGGCGGGCGAGGGGCGCTGGGTAGACCAGACCACCTTCGTCCATGAATTCGCCACGCCGCTCCCGGGCGGGGTCACCTGCACCTTCAAGCTGCGCGACAAGCTGCGCAGCCTGGGCGGGTATGACGTCACGGGCCAGCGCGAGTACAAGGTGGACAGCGGCGGGCCGATCGCGCGCGCCGTGCTGCCCAGCCGCTATGGCGGCGAGATCGAGGAGGACCAGGTGTTCCTGGTCGCGTCCAACATGAACGTCGATCGCGCGTCGGTGGCGGCCGGGGCCTATTGCGCGGTGGACGGGCTGGGCGAGAAGATCCCGGTGGACGTGCTGGGCGCCGAGATACCGGGCAAGCTGCTCGCCGATCTGGGCACCGATCGCTGGGAGGTACGCAGCTTCCTGGAGGAAGCGGGGCTGCCGCAGGCGCTGCCCGCGGCCGAGGCCGATCGTACCAAGGCGACCGAGAGTGTCACCGCGCTCAAATGCCGCCGCCCGCTGCCGCCCGGGCGCGACGTATCGCTGGTGTGGGGCAAGGACATCAAGAGCCCGTCGGGCCGGCTGGCCGGGGCCGATCAGCGGTTCGACTTCTCGGTGCGCAAGCCCTTCTCCGCGCGGTTCGAATGCTCGCGCGTCAATCCGCAGGCCGGGTGCAGCCCGGTCGAGCCCGCCTGGGTGCGCTTCACCGCGCCGATCGCCCGCACCGATGCCGAGGCGATCCGCCTGAAGCTGCCCGACGGCAAGGAGGTGACGCCCGAGATCACCGAGAAGAATGCCGCCACGGTGAGCGAGGTGCGGTTCAAGGCGCCGCTGCCCGCCGCGGTGACCGCCAAGCTGGTGCTGCCGGCCAAGCTGGCCGACGCGAGCGCGCGGCCGCTGTCCAACGGCGAGCGCTTCCCGCTCGACGTGCGGTTTGACGATCCGCCGCCGCTCGCCAAGTTCGCCGCCGGCTTCGGCATCCTGGAGGCCAAGGAGGGCGGCGTGCTGCCGCTCAGCGTCCGCAATGTGGAGGCCAAGCTCTCCGGCGCGCAGCTCGCGCTCGCGGGGCAGAGCCTGAAGGTCGATTCCGATGGCGAGATCGCCAAATGGCTGCGCCGAATCGAGGACGCCAACGACCGCAAATATGACGAGATCAAACGCGGCAAGGAGACGGTGCGCGTCAACCAGACCGGCGCCAAGCCGCTGCTGATGCCCAACAGCGGCAGCGGGTTCCAGGTCGCGCTCGATGGCGGCGGCAAGGAATTCGAGGTGATCGGCATCCCGCTGGCCAAGCCCGGATTCTATGTGGTCGAGATCGCCTCGCCGCGGCTGGGCGAGGCGCTGCTGGGGCGCAAGGCGACGCGCTATGTCTCGGCCGGCGCGCTGGTCACCAACATGGCGGTCCATTTCAAATGGGGCCGCGAGGGTTCGCTGGTGTGGGTCACTGCGCTCGACAGCGGCGTGGGGCTGGGCAACGCGCAGGTGCAGGTCACCGATAGCTGCACCGGCCAGTTGCTCGCCAAGGGCACGACCGACGCCTCCGGCCGCCTGGGCGTCCCCGGCGCGCTGCCCGAGCCGGAGACCTGGTCCGACTGCGACGAGAACAGCGCCCATGCGCTCATGGTCTCCGCCCGCTTGGGCGACGATTTCAGCTTCACGCTGACCGATTGGGGCGAGGGCATCCGGCCCGACGACTTCGACCTGCCCTATGGCTGGAACGCGCCCGAGGAGATCTTCCACACGATCTTCGATCGCGCGCTCGTCCGCCAGGGCGAGACGATCAACATGAAGCATGTCGTGCGCAAGCCGATCGCATCGGGCTTCGCCTTCGGCAAGGCGTTCGCAGGCAAGCTGCGCCTGTCGCACCGCGGATCGGACACCCAGTTCGATCTGCCGCTGACGATCGACGCCAACGGCACGGGCGAGACGAGCTGGACCGCGCCGCAGGGCGCGCCGATGGGCGATTACGACCTGCAGGTCGTGCTGACCGAGAAGGGCGCCGACGGAAAGGACGCCGAGCGCACGATCTGGACCGAGCAATCGTTCAAGGTCGACGAATACCGGCTGCCGACGATGAAGGCGAGCGTGGCCGGCCCGCAGGACGCGCTGGTGCGCCCGGCGGGCGTGCCGCTGGACCTGTTCGTCGGCTATCTGTCGGGCGGGGGCGCATCGAACCTGCCGGTCGAGCTGCGCGTCGGCTATTTCGACGGGCTGGCGACGCCCGCGGGCTATTCCAGCTACAGCTTCGGCGGCCGCGCGATGACCGAAGGCACGCGCCCGATGAATGGCGATGGCGAGGACGAGGAGGTGCCGCTGCCGCCTACCCAGACGCTGCCCGTCACGCTGAACGGCGAGGGCGGCGCCCGCGCCACGGTGGAGGTGCCCGCCACGCTGGAACTGGGCGCCAACATGCTGGTGGAGATGGATTATCAGGACGCCAACGGCGAGATCCTGACCGCATCGCGCCGCATCCCGCTCTACGCCTCGGCGGTGCAGCTCGGCGTCAAGTCCGACGGCTGGCTGATGAAGCAGGACGATCTGCGCCTGCGCTTCGTGACGCTGGACACCACGGGCAAGCCGGTGGCGGGCCAGACGATCCAGGTCGAGCTCTACAGCCGCGAGATACTGACGGCGCGGCGGCGGCTGATCGGCGGCTTCTATGCCTATGAGAACCAGGTGAAGACCACCAAGCTGGCCGCCGCCTGTTCCGCGACCAGCGATGCGCAGGGCCTGGCGCAATGCGCGATGAGCCCGGGTGTTTCGGGCGAGGTCTATGCCGTCGCCACCACCAAGGACGCCAACGGCAACGTCGCGCGCGCGGTCCATTCGGTGTGGCTGGCCGGCGAGGACGAGCTGTGGTTCGGCGGCGACAACGGCGATCGCATGGACGTGATCCCCGAGAAGACCGAGTATAAGGCCGGCGAGACCGCGCGCTTCCAGGTGCGCATGCCCTTCCGCGACGCGACCGCGCTGGTCACCGTGGAGCGCGAGGGCGTGCTGAGCAGCTTCGTCGTCGGGCTGACCGGCACCGATCCGGTGATCGAGGTGCCGATGCCCGCCGATTATGCGCCGGACGTCTATGTCTCCGTGCTGGCCGTGCGCGGGCGCATCGGCGGCTGGTCGAGCTGGAGCGCGGACGTGGCGCGGAGCTGGGGCCTGCCCTTCTCCAAGGACGGCGGCGCCCCCACCGCGACGGTGGACCTCGCCAAGCCGAGCTATCGCCTGGGCATCGCCAAGGTGAAGGTCGGCTGGGAAGGCCACCGGCTGGGCGTGGCCGTGAAGGCGGACAAGGAGAAATACGCCGCGCGGGATATGGCGAACGTCGATCTGGAGGTGAAAACCCCCGACGGCAAGCCCGCGTCGAGCGCCGATGTGGCCTTTGCCGCGGTGGACGAGGCGCTGCTGCAGCTTGCCCCCAACGATAGCTGGAATCTGCTTGGCGCGATGATGGGCGATCGCCCGCTGTCCGTGCTGACCTCCACCGCGCAGATGCAGGTGGTGGGCAAGCGCCACTATGGCCGCAAGGCGGTGGAGGCCGGCGGCGGCGGCGGCGGCGACCTTTCGGGGCTGAACCGCGAGAATTTCCAGCCGGTGCTGCTGTGGAAGGGCAAGGTGGCGCTCGACGCCAACGGCCGTGCCCGGGTTCAGGTGCCGCTTTCGGACTCGCAGACCTCGTTCAAGCTGGTTGCCATCGCCACCGACGGCACCGGCACCTTCGGCACGGGCGAGGCCAGCGTGCGCACCGCGCAGGACCTGAGCATCTTCTCCGGCGTGCCCCCGCTGGCGCGCACCGGGGACCGGTTCGGCGCGATCTTCACGCTGCGCAACGGATCGGACAAGCCGATGCGGGTGACCGCGGAGGTGGCGCTGAGCCCCGCCGTCGCCACCGGCAAGCCGCTGACCGTCGATATCCCGGCGGGCGGATCGGTGCCCGTGGTGTGGAACCTGACCGCGCCCGAGACCGAGGGCGAGCTGAACTGGACCGTCACCGCCAAATCGGCCGACGGCAAGGCCACCGACAAGGTGACCGTGAAGCAGGAGATCGCGCCCGCGGTTCCGGTCGAGACCTGGGCGGCCACGGTCGCGCGGGTGGGCGACAACACCAGCTTCACCATCGCCCCGCCCGCGGGCGCGCTGCCCGGACGCGGCAGCGTGAACATATTCCTGGCCGACACGCTGGCGCCGCCGTTGGCGGGGGTGCGCGACTTTATGCTCGCCTATCCCTATGGCTGCCTGGAGCAGCGCACGTCGAAGGCGATCGCGCTGGGCGATACCGCGGGATGGAACCTGATCGCCAGCGAGCTGCCCGCCTATCTGGATAGCGACGGGCTGGCCCGCTATTTCGCAAGCAACGACCTGCCCGGATCGGAGGCGCTGACCGCCTATCTGCTGTCGATCACCGCCGAGGCGGGGCTGCCGCTGCCCGATGGGCCGCGCGGCCGGATGATCGAGGCGATGAAGGCCGTGCTCGACGGTCGGCTGCGGCACGAGGACTATGGCGACGCGCGGCTGCGCAAGGTTGCCGCCTTCGCGGCGCTGGCGCGGCAGGGCGCGGCCACCGCGGCGATGAACGGCCAGCTCGGCATCGGCATGAACGAGATGCCGACGGCGATCCTGGCCGATTATGCCGCGGCGCTGGGCCGCGTGCCCGATCTGGCCAACGGCGTCGCGCTGCGTGCCGAGGCGGAGCGCATTCTGCGCACCCGCCTGGTCTATGAAGGCACGCGGATCGACCTGGGCGACAAGGGCAATTCGCCCTGGTGGCTGATGTCTTCCGACGACGAGGCGGCGATCAAGCTGGCGCTCGCCACGCTGGGCCGTCCGGCCTGGCAGAACGATGCCGCCAAGCTGATGACCGGCGTGGCCGCGCGCCAGTGGCGCGGGCGCTGGGACACCACCACGGCCAATGCCTGGGGCACCGTGATGGCGCGCAAGTTCATGGCGCTCTATCCGGCGCAGGCGATCGCGGGAGTGACCACCGCGACGCTGGGCACCCAGACGCTGAGCTTCACCTGGCCGGTGGCCGAGCCGCAGCGCAGCTTCGCCTTCCCGCTGCCCGCCGCCACCACGCCGATGCCGATCCGCCAGACCGGCGGGGCCGGCCCCTGGGCGCTGGTATCGGTGAAGGCGGCGGTGCCGCTCACTGCGCCGCTCAACGCGGGCTACAAGCTCAGCAAGCAGGTGGAGGTCGTGCAGGCCTATAAGCCTGGCGAACTGCACCGCGGCGACGTGGTGAAGGTGACCATCACCGTCGAGGCCTCGGCCGAGCGCAACTGGGTGGTGATCAGCGACCCGGTGCCCACCGGCGCCACCGTGATCGGCGGGCTGGGTGGCCAATCGGAAATGCTCAACGCCGCCGCAGGCAGCAGCGGGGCGGCATCGCCCAGCTATGTCGAACGCGGGCGTGACGCCTGGCGGGCCTATTACGGCTGGGTGCCCAAAGGCAGCTTCACGGTGAGCTATGTGATGCGGCTCAATTCGGCGGGCACGTTCAACCTGCCGTCGACGCGGGTGGAGGCGATGTATTCGCCCGAAATCCGCGCGGCGGCCCCCAATGCGGCGATGACCGTGGCGCAACGGTGACGCTGGACCGGGTTCGTGCGTATCTGACTGCCGGCTTCACCCGCATCCGGGCGGGGGCCGTGGCGCTGGCCGGGCGGATGCGCCCGGCCGCCGCACGGGGCTGGGCCGCGCTTTCGGGCTGGGCACGCGCGCGCTGGGACGAGATCGGCGAGCATGGCTGGGGCAGCCTGTTCACGCGGCGGCGGATCGCCTGGGCGGCGGGCGTCGCCGCGCTGGCGGGCGTGATCGCGGTGGACCTGGCCACGCTGCCGCCCGAACTGCCCGGCTATGCCCAGGCGCGGGCGGGCTGGGCGCCGTCCGAAAGCTGGCTCTATGATCGCGACGGGCGGCTGATCGATAGCAGCCGCATCGACTATCGGGTCCGCCGCCTGGCCTGGACGCCGCTGGCGGAGGTGGCGCCGGCCGCGCGCCAGACGATCGTCGCGGCGGAGGACCGGCGCTTCCAGGAACATGGCGGGGTCGACTGGTGGGCGATCGGCGGGGCGCTGCGCGACTGGTGGAGCGGGCGGCGCACGCGCGGGGCGAGCACGCTTTCGATGCAGGTCGCGGGTTTCCTGACGCCCGATCTTTCGGCGCCGGGATCGCGCAACTGGCTCGACAAGCTGCGCCAGATGCGCGCCGGATGGGCGATCGAGGGCCGCTGGAGCAAGGACCAGATCCTGGAGGCCTATCTGAACCTGGCCGGTTTCCGGGGCGAGGCGCAGGGGATCGGCGCGGCGGCGCTGGGCCTGTTCGGCAAGACCCCCGCGGCGCTGACGCGCGACGATGCGCTGCTGCTCGCCGCGCTGCTCCCCGATCCGGGCGCCAAGGCGGATGGAATCGCGCGCCGGGCCTGTGCGATGGCGCAGGAGAAGGATTGCACGCGCTTCGCGGCGCAGGCGGCGACGATGCTTGGCCCCGCGCGCAGCCTGGCGCTGGACCCGGGCCTGGCGCCGCACCTGGCCGACAAGCTGCTCGATAAGCCCGGCATGCGCGTGACCACCACGCTGGACGCGCGCATCCAGCGGCTGGCGATCGAGGCGCTACGGCGCCAGCTCATGGGGCTGGGCGGCACCCGTGCGCGCGACGGCGCGGTGCTGGTGGCCGACAATGCGACCGGCGAGGTGCTGGCCTATGTCGGCGGGATCGGCGGCAATTCCACCGCGCCTGCGGTGGACGCGGTGTCGCGCAACTATCGCCAGGCGGGATCGACGCTGAAGCCGTTCCTATATGCCCAGGCGATCGAGAAGGGCTATCTGACCGCCGCGTCGATCCTGGACGATTCGCCGGTGCAGCTCGACACCGATTCGGGGCTGTACGTGCCCCAGAATTACGATCGCGCGTTCAAGGGGCCGGTGAGCGCGCGGATGGCGCTGGCGGGATCGCTCAACGTGCCCGCGGTGCGCACGCTGCTGCTGGTGGGGGTGGAGGCGTTCCGCGACCGCTTGTTCGACACCGGCTATGCCGGGCTGACCGAGGCGGGTGACTATTACGGGTACAGCCTGGCGCTGGGATCGGCGGAGGTGACGCTGTTCGAGCAGGTGGCGGCGTTCCGCAGCCTGGCGCGCGGCGGGCGCTGGGGTCCGCTCAAGCTGGTGCCCGGCGATCCTTCCGCGCCGGTGCGGCGCACCACCACGCCCGAGGCGGCGTGGATCGTCGCCGACATCCTGTCCGATCCCAATGCGCGTGCGGGCACCTTCGGCGTCGATTCGGCGCTGCGGCTGCCCTTCTGGGCGGCGGCGAAGACCGGCACGTCAAAGGCGATGCGCGACAATTGGTGCATCGGCTTTTCGGACCGGTTCACCGTGGGCGTGTGGATCGGCAACCTGGAAGGCGATCCGATGCGCGCTGTTTCGGGAACCAGCGGCGCGGCGCCGGTATGGCGCGACATGATGATCGCGCTTCATTCCGGCAGCGCCAGCCGCGAGCCCGCCCCCCCGCCAGGCGTCGAGATGCGCCAGATACGCTTTGCCGGCGGGCTGGAGCAGCCGCGGCGCGAGTATTTCCTGAAGGGAACCGGGCTGACCGAAGTGGCGGTGGCCCCGCCCGAATCGCGGCGGCCGCGGATCGTGAGCCCGGTGGCGGGCAGCGTCTATGCGCTCGATCCGGACATCCCGGCGGATCGCCAGCGCATGGCGATCACGGTGAGCGGCGCCACGGCGGGCCACCGGCTGGTGCTCGACAACCAGGATCTGGGAACCGCCGATTCGCGTCCGATGCTGGCCGCCGCGCGCGGGCGCCACCGGCTGCGGCTGGTCGATCTGTCGGGGCGGACGGTGGATCAGGTGATCTTTACGGTGCGCTGAGCGAAAAAGAATCGAACCAATTCGCCGCTGGAACGTTTGCCGCAGAGGTCCCACCCCCCTTTCGGGACCGGTGCCGCGGGCACCCGGCCGCGCCGCCCGATGGGCATGGCGCGGCCGAAGCCCCGGGCGGAGAGGGAGACCGCCCGGGGCTTTTTGGGGCGCCGGCGCGCCTTACCAGTAGAAGTTGTTGATCACGCGGATCACGATGCCGCGGCGCGTGTCGACCAGGATCAGGTCGTCATAGTGGCGCACCCACACCTGGTTGTAGCCCGGGCGCGGCAGGCGATAGCGCCACGGATCGGCGATCCGGTAGCCCGGCGCATAGAAGGACGCGCCGATGCGCAGGCCCGGGCGGAACGCCTGGTAGCGGAACGGGGCACGCCAGTGGCCGCGCGAGAAAGCGCCGCGATTGTGCGTGCGATAGTCGCGCCAATCGTTGTGGCCCCAGTTGCGGTTGCGATCGCGCAGATCCTCGCGATACTCGCGGCGGGCGTCGCGCAGCTCGCGCTGTTCGCGCCGCACGTCGCGCGGGTTGCCGTAACGGCGCGCGCGCTCGACGTCGCGGCGCTCCTGACGGATATCCTGACGGTCGCGCTGCAGTTCCCGGTGCGACTGGGCGCTGGCGGCCGTGGGCACGGCCACGGTCGGGATCGCGACGGCGGCGATCAGCGCGGCGGTGATGAGCTTCTTCATGGGGCTTCCTCCAACATGCAATACTGAACCGGCGGCCGCCCCGTCTCTCCCTGGGGTTCGCGCCGGTTGGTGCCGTTATGGAGGCGCCGCTCTGAACCGCGCGGGAACGCGGCCTTCATGCGGCAGAAAGGAAGCTTACTGGTCCGGCCCGCCGCCGCCGCCCGTTCCGGGCGCGCCGACCGTGCCGATGTTGCCGAACAGATCCTGGAAGAAGCTGCGGCTGCGGCCCAGGGTGGGCGTCTTCTTGTCGGTGGGGCTGACCGAGGCGATCAGCTCGGTTCCGGTGCGGTCCACCCCGACGACGTTGCCCGCCTGATCGAAGCGGATACGCAGCGTGAGCTGTTCGCGGGCGCGCGGATTGTTGAAGGCCAGGTTACGGCTGTCGCGCGAGACATAATACCATTCGCTGTTGCCGAACTGACCGGCCAGCGTCGGGTTGCCCAGCGTGCGGAGCACCGAATCGCGATTGTCCACGCCGGGCTGGATCGCGTCCACCAGCTCCTTGTCGACGACATAGCCCTGATGCGTGCGCAGCGGCACGCAGGCGGTGGTCGCGGCGAGCATCGCGACCAGCGCGGCCGGGGCAAGAAGGCGGACACGGAACGCCGGCATGTACTTCTCCAGTCACGACGCGGCGTTGCATCCCGCGCGGAACATCTCAATATGCGCGCAATTGCGGCCAAACAAGGCCGGGAAACAGCTCAGAGGCAGGCAACAGGGACACCATGGCATTGTTCGAACGGCTGTTCGGCCGCCCGGAACGCGGCGCGGCGCCCGCAATCTATGCCGCGATGGTGGCGCGCGGGCGCGAACCGCACTGGTATGTGGAAGGCGCCGTGCCCGACAGCATCGACGGCCGGTTCGACATGATCGCGGCTGTGTTGTGCATGCTGCTGCTGCGGCTGGAGCAGGATCCGGTGGGCGTGCCCGCCGCCACGATGCTGGCCGAATGCTTCATCGACGACATGGACGCGCAACTGCGCGAGATCGGCGTGGGCGACGTCGTGATCGGCAAGCATATGGGCAAGATGATGGGGATGCTGGGCGGCCGGCTGGGCGCGTTCCGCGACGCGATGGCCGCGGGCGATCTGAAGCCCGCGCTGGTCCGCAACCTGTGGCGTGGCGAGGCCCCCGATCCCGCGGCGCTGGCGCATGTCGAGCGCGCCCTGCTGGCGTGGCGTGATTCGCTGGCCACGGTGCCGGTGGGCGATCTGGCGGCGGGCAGGCTGCCCGGATGACCGGCCCCGAATTCCCCCGCCCCCAGCGGCTGGACCGTATCGGCGCGGACACCCGCGTGACGGTGAGCGCCGAGCCCGGCGAGCGCGAGGCGCTGGCGGTCCGGTTCGGCCTGATCGCGATCGGGCGGCTGGAGGCGTCCTATCACCTGCGGCCGGAGGCGGGCAGCGTGCGGGCCAGCGGCCACCTGTCGGCTGAGGTCGTCCAGCCCTGTGTCGCGACCGGCGATCCCGTGCCCGCGCGGATCGAGGAGGATTTCGACCTGCGCTTCGTGCCCGACGGCAGCCCCGAAGGCGACGAGATCGAGCTGGACGAGGCGGATTGCGACACCGTGTTCTTCACCGGCGGCGCGATCGACCTGGGCGAGGCGGCGGCGGAAACGCTGGCGCTGGCGCTCGATCCCTTTCCGCGCAGCCCCGCCGCGGCCGATGCGCTGAAGCAGGCAGGGGTGCTGAGCGAGGAGGAGGCCGGGCCTTTCGCGGCGCTGGCGGCGCTCAAGGGCAAGCTGAAGGAATAGCCGTGGCCCGCCGCCATTATCTTCGCCCCACGCAGTTCGTGGATACCCCGGTGGGCCGCGACGGCGAGGTCGCCCGGCTGGCCGGCGGGCTGCTGTGGTTCGCCGCCTGGGAGGTGATCGTGGCGGACGACGGGCGGCGCGTGGCGCAGCGCAGCGTGCCCGTGGCGGCGCTGGCGGACCAGCCCGAGGCGGACGTGCTGCTGCCGGTCGCCGCGCGGGTGACGGCGCCCCGCGCGCCGCTGACGCTGGGCGAGCGCGTGCTGCGTTTCGATCAGCCGCAGGCGATGGGCATATTGAACGTGACGCCCGACAGCTTCTCTGACGGCGGCGCGCATGCGGGCGATCCGGAGGGCGCGGCGGCGGCGGGCGTCGATCTGGGCGCGGCGGGCGCGGCGCTGATCGACGTGGGTGGCGAATCGACCCGGCCCGGGGCCGAAACCGTTTGGGAGGGCGAGGAGAGCGCCCGCGTGGTGCCCGTGATCGAGCGGCTGGCGCGGAGCGGCGCGGCGATATCGATCGACACGCGCAAGGCCGGGGTAATGGAGGCCGCGCTGGCCGCCGGGGCGCATGTCGTCAACGACGTGTCGGCGCTGTTGTGGGACCCGCGATCGATCGAGGTGGTGGCGCGCGCCGGATGCCCGGTGGTGCTGATGCACGCCGCCGATCCGAAGCGCGGGGCCGAAGGGGCGAAGGGCGCGTATGCCGCCGGCGCGGGCGGCGATCCGCTGCTCGACACCTATGACTGGCTGGAGGCGCGGATCGAGGCCGTCGTTTCGGCTGGCGTGGCGCGCGATCGGATCGTCGTCGATCCCGGCATCGGCTTCGGCAAACAGCTTGCGGAGGATCTGGCGCTGCTCAACGGGCTGGCGCTGTTCCACGGGCTGGGCTGTCCGCTGCTGCTGGGCGCCAGCCGCAAGCGGATCGTGGGCGCGCTTTCGAACGAGGCGCCGGTGGCGCAGCGGCTGGGCGGGTCGCTGGCGCTGGCGCTGAAGGGCGCGGAGCTGGGCGCGCAATGGTTGCGCGTGCATGACGTGTTCGAAACCGCGCAGGCGCTGCGCGTGTGGCGCGGCATGCGCGACGCGGCGTTGACGGCGCGGCTGCCGGGCTGAGGCTGTTCGCCGGGAAAACGGTTGGGCGCTGGCTGCCCCGTCCCGCGCGCTACGCCATCTGGGCAATCAGCCCGTAATCCAGCCCGCGCCGCGCAGTTCCTCCACCGTGCCGCGCGCGACCGGGGCCTCGACGCCGTTGGAGAGTTCCAGGCGCAGGTTGCGGCCGTCGCGCCGCGTGCGGACCAGGGCGGCGCGCGCCACCCACCAGCTCCGGTGGACCTGCATGCCCTCGATCCCGTCCAGCCCGGCCACCGCATCGCGCATCCGCATCAGGATCAGCGCGGAGCCGAGCGCGGTGTGCGCGCGGACGTAATGATCCTCCATTTCCAGCGCGAGCAGATCGCGCCCCAGGTGCGGCGGCAGGCGATCGAGGAAGGGCGCGTCCGCGGGCGCGGCTTCCTCCGGCGGCGGCGGGGCCGGATCGGCGGGACCGGGCATGGCGGGGCGGCGGCGCGGATGCACGAACCAGAAGATCGCGCAGACCGCCGCGCCGAGCACCAGCGCATGGAGATAGAGATCGAACGCCTCCTCCAGCCCCGGCCAGCGCGGCGCGCGCCCCAGCCGGTTGACGCACCACACCACCGCGCTCATCGGCAGCGTCGCCGCAAGGCAGGCGGCGGCCCATGACGCAGGCTCCGGCAGGTCGAGCCGCTGCGCCAGGCGCGACGCGGCGACCATCGCGGGCAGGTAGAGGAAATAGCCGGCGTAGGCGAGCGCGCCCCAATAGATCAGCCGCACGGCGAAGGGCATGGCGAAGGTGCCGAACGGCCCCAGCAGCGCGACCACCAGCGCGATCGCCGCCATCGCCGCCACATCGATGATCAGCCTTCGCGCGTCCGGCATTGCCCCGTCTTTTCTCCGCTGGCGCCCGCGCCCCCATCCGGCCGCCCGGAAGATTCTGCCGATGACCGGTCGGGTGTGGGGCTGAGCCGGTTCGGCAATCCGGCGGAATCCTAGCGCCCGTTGGCGAAGCGCGAAATGGCAAAAGCGGCCGGGAGCGCACCGGCCGCGAAGCCGCACGACCGCCCGCGAAGCCGCGGTTGCCGGCGGGCGGGCGGCGGGCAGGAAGGCGGGGCAATCAAGCCAGGGAGCCCCGCATGACCGCCGCCACCACCCGTCCCGTCGCCTTCACCATCCACCCGGCGCTGCGCGTGCCGATCGCGGCCGGGGGCATCGCGCTCAGCGCCGTGGGCGCGCTGGCGGTGGCGCGCGGGCTTGCCGGGCTGGCGCCGACCTATCCCTATATGCGGGAGGCCGCGGTGGCGGTGCATCTGGCGTCGGTTCTCCCCGCGCTGCCGCTGGGGCTGTGGCTGCTGCTTGCGCGCAAGGGCGATGCCCGCCATCGCGCGCTGGGCCGGATCTGGATGCTGATGATGTTGACCGCGGCGATCTCCGCCGTGTTCATCCGGCACCTGAACCAGGGCAGCTTCAGCCTGATCCACCTGTTCGTGCCGCTGACGATCTACACCATCGTGCTTTCGGTGATGGCCGCCCGCGCGGGCAATATCGCGGCGCACAAGGCCCATCTGGTGCGGCTCTATGCCATCGGGCTGCTGGTGCCGGGCGCCTTCGCCTTCCTGCCGGGGCGGATGATGTCGCTGTGGCTGCTGGGGTGAGCGGCCTCAGACGCCCAGCCTGGCCATCAGCTTGGGCGCGGTGAGTGCCTTCAGCGCGTCCTTGCCGACCCGGCGTTCGGCGGTGATCGTGGAGGCGGCGAGGCGCCGGGACAGGGCGACGCATTCGCGGTTGAGCGCGGCGTCGCGCTGGCCGATCGCCCGCAGCGCCCAGTTGACCGCCTTCCACACGAAATTGCGGCCATCGGCAGCATGCGCGGCGATCAGCGGCAGGCATTGCAGGAAGGGCTCGCCGGGCAGTTTCTTCGCATGCAGCGCCACGCTGGCGAGCAGGGCGAAGGCGGCGCGGCGGCCATATTCGTCCTCCAGCGCGGCCCATTCGCGAACCTTCGCAAAGGCATGCGGCGTGCGATCGAACAGGTGGAAACAGGCGGTGTCGCAGCTCGCCCAATTGTCGAAGTCCGCGCGCCAGATGTCCATCAGTTCCGGTGTGATCCGCGCGGGATCGGCCAGGAACACCGCCAGCAGCCGCGCTTCATACCACCCGATGGGCCACAGCGCCTCGGCCAGCGCCTGATCGTGCCCGATCTGCTTCGCCAGCGCGCGGATATCGCCGACGCTGATGCCGATCACCCGGTCCGAAGTGGCGATGCCGAAGCGGGCGAGCCCAGCGCGGGCATCCGCCTCCATCACCGCCGGATCGCCGAGCGCCTGGAGCGCGGCCAGCGCCTGGTCCGGTGTCACGCGCGCCTCAGCCCACGCCCTCCAGCGCCTTTTGCCGGCGGCGCTGGACGGAGCTGCCGATGCCCATCGATTCGCGATATTTGGCCACGGTGCGCCGGGCGATGTCGAAGCCCTTGGCATTCAGCAGCTCGACCAGCGTGTCGTCGGACAGGATCGCCTTGGGGTCCTCGGCCTGGATCAGCGTGCGGATGGCGCTCTTCACCGCCTGGGCCGACACCGCGTCGCCGCCCTCCGACGACTGGATCGCGCTGGTGAAGAAATATTTCAGCTCGAACACGCCACGCGCGCAGCTCAGATATTTGTTGCTGGTGACGCGGCTGACGGTCGATTCGTGCATCTCGATCGCCTCGGCCACCTGGCGCAGCGTCATCGGCTTCAGATGGGCGACGCCGTGGAGGAAGAAGGCCTCCTGCTGCTTCACGATCTCGCTCGCCACCTTGATGATGGTGCGCTGGCGCTGGTCGAGCGCCTTCACCAGCCAGTTGGCGCTGGCCAGCATGTCCGAAAGCCAGGCCTTGCCGCCCTTGTCCTGCCTGCCCGTCGAAAGCTCGACATAATAGGCGCGGTTGACCAGCAGGCGCGGCAGCGTGGCCGCGTTGATCTCCACCGCCCATCCGTTGCCCCGGCGCGCGACGAAGATGTCGGGAACGATCGCCGGCACGGGCTCGCCGCCATAACGGCAGCCGGGCTTGGGATCATAGGCGCGCAGCTCGCGGATCATGTCCGCCAGATCCTCGTCGTCGACGCCGCAGATCCGCTTGAGCCGCGCCAGCTCGCCGCGCGCCAGCAGGTCGAGATTGTCGAGCAGCCGCGCCATGCACGGATCGTATCGGTCCGCCTCCTTCGCCTGGAGCGCGAGGCATTCGGAAAGGCTGCGCGCGCCGACGCCGGTGGGATCGAAGGTCTGGATCACGCCCAGCACCTGCTCGACGCGGGCCAGCGGAACGTTGAGCCGGTTGGCGATCTCCAGCAGCGGGACGGTGAGGTATCCGGTCTCGTCGATCTGGTCGATCATGTGCGCGGCGATGAACAGGTCGGCGCCGTCCACGCTGGTGCCCGCCTGGGCCATCAGGTGATCGGCCAGGCTGATGTCCGCGGAGCCGAAATTCTCGAAATCCGGGCCGTCTTCCGATCCGCCGCCGCCGGTTCCGGCCATGCCCAGCCCGCCGTCGAGCCCGCCGATCGAATCGGCGGCGCTGTCGTGATGGAAGGTCTCGGCGGTGAAATCGACGTCGAGCGCGGCCTCGTCCGCCGCGGCGGCGGTGCCGGTCAGCAGGTCGCTGGCGTCGGCGGGCGCGGGCGCTTCGTCATGGTCCGCGGCGAAATCGGCCTCGGCGGCGGCGTCGAAATCGGGTTCGGGCGCGGCATCGCGCTCGCCGTCGCCGGGCGTCGCTTCCAGCAGCGGGTTCTTCTCCAGCTCCTCGGCGATGAAGGTCTCGATCTCGAGGTTGCTCAGCGCCAGCAGCTTGATCGCCTGCTGGAGCTGCGGCGTCATCACCAGCGACTGCGACTGGCGCAGGTCGAGGCGTGGCGCGAGGCTCATGTCGCCTTGGTGCGCAGCGCCGGGATCACAGCTCGAAGCCCTCGCCGAGATAGAGGCGGCGGACATTCTCGTCCTTCACAAGATCCTCGGGCGATCCCGCGAAGAGCACGCGGCCGTCATAGATGATGTAGGCGCGGTCGACGATGTCCAGCGTCTCGCGGACGTTGTGATCGGTGATCAGCACGCCGATGCCGCGGTTCTTCAGGTCCTTCACCAGATCGCGGATGTCGGCGATCGAGATCGGATCGATGCCCGCGAACGGCTCGTCGAGCAGCATGATCGTGGGGTTGGCGGCCAGCGCACGGGCGATTTCCGCCCGGCGCCGCTCGCCCCCCGACAGCGCCATCGCGGGCGCGGCGCGCAGCCGGGTGAGCCCGAACTCGTCGAGAAGCTGATCCAGCCGCCGCTGGCGCGCGTCCTTGTCCGGCTCGGCCAGTTCCAGCACGGCCAGGATGTTGCCCTCCACGGTAAGTCCGCGGAAGATCGAGGTTTCCTGCGGCAGATAGCCCAGGCCCAGGATCGCGCGCCGGTACATCGGCAACGGCGTGATATCCTCGCCGTCCAGCATGATGCGGCCGTGATCGGGCTTCACCAGTCCCATCACCGAATAGAAGCAGGTCGTCTTGCCCGCGCCATTGGGGCCGAGCAGGCCGACCACCTCGCCGCGGCCGACCGATACGGACACGTCGGACAGCACGACGCGCTTGTCATAGGCCTTGGCGATCGAGACGACTGCCAGCCCCTTGTCGGGAATCGGCGCGGGGTCCGCGATCACATGGTCCAGGGAAGTGACGTCGTTCATCGCGGCTACCTGCATGGACGGTTCCGGTTACCGGCCTCTTATCGATGGGCTGGTTGGCAGGATTCCTGCATGAGAATTGGCGGCAAGGGAAGGGGGCGTCGCCGCAGCGCGGCGCGCGGGGCGCGCTATTTCTTCGTTTCGTCGCGCTTGGGCACGGTGAAGCGGCCGGTGACGCGGCCGCCCTGATTCTGCGTGCCGGGCACGGAACCGCCGACGCCCGATCCGTCGATCGTCGCGCGGCCGGTGTCCAGATCGATCATCAGCCGCCCGCCGCGGACGATATTGGCGCCCTGCTTCAGCGTCACCCCGCCGATCATGGTGATCACGCGATCGTTGAGATCATAGACGGCATATTGCGCGCTGGCGCTCTGGTCCGGCCGCGTCACGGTGACCCCGCCGGCGGCGTCCAGCCGCGATACCTCGGGCGAACCCTCAGTAAGCTGGCCGGTGTAGTTCACGGTCATGCGTGCGGCGGTGAGCGTCATCTCCGCCTGGGTGATGCGGACGTTGCCGGTCAGCAGCACGCGATTCGCGCGGTCCTGAAGCTCGATATGGTCCGACGCGAAATCGATCGGCGCGTCAGAATTGTGCCCCGATTGGGCGACGGCGGAAACCGACGCGACGAGCGCGAAGCTGAGCCCCAGGGGCAGCAAGGCCAGAGGACGGACCATCACCGCCTATTCGCGCGCCTCGGGAATATTCGCAAGCGCGCATTGCCATCGAGCGACACGACGCGCGATTCGAGATCGGCGGACATCTTGTCGCCCGAGAAGGTGCCCATCGGCGTGGTGCCGCTGGCCGCGCCGCCGCTGGCCACGCGCCGCGTCTTCAGGTCCACCGTCGCGTCGCGGGTGTCGAGCGTGTAGCCGTCCGACGCCTCGAACCGGATCGGGCCGTCGATCGCCACCTGCTGGCGCTCCATGTCATACCGGCCGTCGTTGGCCTTCAGCGTGGCGGGGCCTTCGGGCATCTTGATCTCGGCGGAGAGCTGGTGGAGCTGCACCACCGGCTCGGACGAGCTTTTCTGCACCGCCGATCCGGCGCGCAGGCGGAACGGGCGGCCCTTGCTGTCCTCGCCGCGATATTCGGCCGCCTGGATGCGCAGCCGTTCGCTGGCTACATCGACGCGGTTCTTGTCGAGCACGAAGCTGACGTCGCCGCCCGCGAACAGCGGCGACAGCACCAGGAAGGCGGCGAGTATGCCGATGCCCGCCGGCAGGATGATCAGCGCCCAATGGACGATCCGATCGTGCGCGCTGCCGGTGTGTGCGCGCGCGCGCCGCTGGTCCTGCAGGCGCTCGGCGACTTCAGACATGCGCGAAGATGTCCGTCTCCGGCCACCCCGCGAGATCGAGGTCGGCGCGGAAGGGCAGGAAATCGAAACAGGCCTGGGCCAGCGCGGTCCGCCCCTCGCGCGCCAGGCGCTTGTCGAGCTCGGTCTTCATCGCGTGGAGATACCGCACGTCGGACGCGGCATATTCGCGCTGGGCGTCGTTGATGTCCGGGCCGCCCCAGTCCGAGGACTGCTGCGCCTTGGAGATATCCGCGCCCAGCAGTTCCTTCACCAGATCCTTCAGCCCGTGCCGGTCGGTATAGGTGCGCACCAGGCGCGACGCGGTCTTGGTGCAATAGACCGGGGCCGCGACGACGCCCAGATAATGTTTGATCGCCGCCAGATCGAACCGGGCGAAGTGATAGAGCTTCAGCCGCGCGGGATCGGCGAGCACGGCGCGCAGATTTGGCGCCGCATAGTCCGATCCCGGGCCGAAGCGCACCAGATGCTCGGTGCCGCTGCCGTCGGAGACCTGGACGATGCACAGCCGGTCGCGCGGCGTGATCAGCCCCATCGTCTCGGTATCGACGGCGAGCGCGGCGCCGGGCGCGAAAAGGCCCGCGGGCAGATCTTCTTCGTGGAAGTGGACGGTCATGGCCTGCGCCTACGCCGGTTCGCGGCGGGGCTCAATGGCCCGCGCCCGAATCCGCCTCCCCGCCGCCCCGCTTCGCCTTGGAGCGGCGCGCCCAGATGTTGAGCAGCTCCACGCCCGCGGAAAAGGCCATGGCGGTGTAGATATAGCCCTTCGGAATGTGTGCGCCGAAGCCCTCGGCGATCAGCACCATGCCGATCATCAGCAGGAAGCCCAGCGCCAGCATCACCACCGTGGGGTTCTTGTTGATGAAGTTCGCCAGCGGATCGGCGGCCAGCAGCATCACCCCGACGGCGAAGATCACCGCGACATACATCACCTCGACATGCTCGGTCATGCCCACGGCGGTCAGGATCGAATCGATCGAGAAGACGATGTCGAGCAGCAGGATCTGCACGATCGCGGCGGTGAAGTTCATCGACGCGACGTGCTTCTTGTCGAGGATGTCGTCGCTGGGGGAGGTGTCCACCGAATGGTGAATTTCCTTGGTCGCCTTCCACACCAGGAACAGGCCGCCTGCGATCAGGATCAGGTCGCGCCACGAGAACTGGGTCTCGAACGCCGGATAGCCGTGCGAATCGAGCGGCCCCTGGATGCCCAGATCGAACACCGGCGCCACCAGCCCGACGATCCATGCGATCATCGTCAGTAGCGCGAGGCGCATGATCAGCGCCAGGCCGATGCCGATGCGCCGCGCCTTCTGGCGCTGCTCCGGCGGCAGCTTGTTCGACAGGATCGAGATGAAGATGAGGTTGTCGATGCCGAGCACCACCTCCATCACGATAAGGGTGACCAGAGCGGCCCAGGCGGCGGGGCTGGCGAGCAGTTCCAGGATGTTTTCCATGGGCCTCGTTCCTGCCGCGCGAGCGGGCCGCGCGCAAGCCGTCCGAACCGTCCCGCGGGCGGTCTGCGCGCTTTTGATGTCACGGTTTCCCCAAAGCTTGGGCAATCAAGTCGAATTTCGTTCGCGCCCTGTCCGATTTTGGGCTATGGCGAGTCTTATCGGCACGACTATTTTGTGCCCGAAGACCTGCGTTTTTCGTCCGGCGCTTGGGTTTCGATTGGTACGAGGGCGAACCGGGAAGATAAACAGGGCATGAGTTTCGACAGAGGGCGCCGTGGGGATCGCGGCGGGCGCGGCAGGGACAAGCGCGACGGTTTCGGCGACGAGGGATTCTTCGGCGGCGGTTTTGAAGACCGCGGCGGCTTCGGTGGTGACCGGGGCGGATTCGGCGGCGGCGGCGGTGGCGGCTTCCGTGGCGGTGGCGGCGGATTTGGCGGCGATCGTGGCGGCTTCGGCGGCGGCGGTGGCGGCGGGTTCCGCGGCGGCGGCGGCGGCGGTGGTGGCGGCTTCGGCGGCGGCCGCGGCATGCCGCCCCAGGTCGTCGGCGAGGCGACCGGCGTGGTCAAGTTCTTCAACGGCCAGAAGGGTTTCGGCTTCATCGTCCGTGACGATGGCGGCGAGGACGTGTTCGTCCATATCTCTGCGGTCGAGCAGGCGGGCCTCACCGGCCTGGCCGAGGGCCAGCCGCTGGGCTTCACGCTGGTGGACCGCGGCGGCCGCATCTCGGCGACCGAGCTGAAGATCGACGGCGAGCCGATGCCGGTCGAGGACCGCGGCCCGCCGCGCGATCGCGACGCAGGCCCCGGCGGCCCGCGTGGCGGCGGTGGCCCGCAGCGCCAGCTTACCGGCGAAAAGGCGACCGGCACGGTCAAGTTCTTCAACGCGATGAAGGGCTTCGGCTTCATCCAGCGCGATGACGGACAGCCCGATGCGTTCGTCCACATCTCCGCGGTGGAGCGTGCGGGCATGACCAGCCTCAACGAGGGCGATCGCCTCTCGTTCGAGCTCGAGGTCGACCGGCGCGGCAAATATGCGGCGGTGAACCTTCAGTCTTCGAGCTGAGGCGAATCGGCAGCGAATCGGAAGGGGCCGGGCGGAAACGTCCGGCCCCTTTGCTTTGCGCATGCGCGCCGCGCGATGCCCGGCTCGGCGCGTGAGGGTCAGCGCGTGAGGATCAGGGCCGCGCCGCCCAGGATGCCGAGCACGCTGGCCGCGCGCGGCCACGTCACCCTTTCCCCCAGGAACAGCACCGATATCGCCAGTGCGGTGACCATCCCGGTCTCGCGCAGCGCGGCGAGCGGCGCCGTGGGGCCGAGCGCAAAGGCCTGGAGCGCGAGGCCATAGGTCAGGATCGAGAGCGCCCCCGCCGCGACTCCGGGGCGCCACTGGCTGCGCGCCGTGCGGAAGACGCGCCCGCGCGACAGCAGCCCGAAGCTGGTCACGACGCACAGCCCCATGACCACGAACAGCCAGGCGGTGAAGCTGGCGGGGCTGGGTGCCGCGCGCACGCCCTGCGCGTCGATCACGGTGTAGACCGCGATGGTGACCCCGGTGAGCAGCGCCCAGCCGAGCCCGGCCAGCGCCACATGGCGGCCGACCACCAGCACCGTCACCGCGCCGCCGATCAGCGCGATCCCGGCGATCTCGCGCGGGCTTGCGGCCTCGCCGAACAGGCCGATCGCCAGCGTGGCGGTGAGCAGCGGCGCCGATCCGCGCAGGATCGGATAGGCGGCGGAGAAGTCGCTCGATTCGAACGCCTTCACCAGCGCGAACAGATAGAGGCAATGCAGCGCCGCGCTGGCCGCGATCCAGCCCCATGCGCCATGCGGCAGCGGCACGAAGGCGAGCGCCGGCAGCAGGATCAGCGCGCTTGTCCCGTCGATCACCGCGCGCCCGGCCAGCTTGTCGCTGCCGCCTTTCAGGATCGCGTTGACGACCGCGTGGATCGATCCGGAGGCGATCATCATCGCCGCGGGCAGCCAGGCGGGCGCCGCGCTCAACGCGCGCGTTCGTACAGGTAAAGGGTCAGGAACCGCGCGATCGCGCCGGTGAAGGCGCCGCCGATCCCGAAGCCGAGCAGCAGCGTGATGATGCGCAGCGGCAGCACCGGATCGGGAACCGGCGCCGACATGGCTACGATCGCCAGCAGCACGCTCAGCACCGTCGCCGCCATGGTGGCGGCCATCGCCACGGTGCGTGCCCAGTCGAGGATCGTGCGCGCGGGATCGCGCAGCCGCACCAGCGCCGCGGGCAGCGCCAGGAACAGCCCCACCGGCAGCACGACGAACACCAGCCCGCCAAGCTGGCGCAGCGGCGCGAGACCGGAGAGGCCGCTCGCCGCCAGCCCCAGCGCCAGGATCAGCAGCATCTCGATCAGCGTAGCGGCGGCCAGGCCGATAACGATCAGGCGGGGCGGAATCTGCGGCGCGGGATGTTCCATCCGCGCGCTACTAGAGCGATTTCGAGGCAGGTGGAATCACCTGCCGGCCCGGAAATCGCGGCAGCTAGGGGGAATAGGGCGGCCGCCCGGCGCAGCCGGATGCACGCCGCTCTAAACCTCGTCGGTGGGCAGCGGAAGCGCCAGGCTGAGCTTGCGGCGCTTCTTCACGAAGCTGGTCTCATAGCGGCGCACGACGGGGTCGCCCGCCAGCTCCGCGTCGGCGAAGGCGTTGAACCCCTCCATGTCGCGCACGGTGACCAGCAGCACCACGTCGAACGCGCCCGACACCTCCATGAAGAGCTGGACGTTGGGGCTGGTGGTCAGCCGCCGCCGCAGCGCCTCCACCGCCGAGAGCGCGTGACGATCGAGCTGGATATGGACGAACGCGGAGAGACAGGGGACGGCGGTTTCGGCCAGAACCGAAACGTCGGCGGCGATCACCCCGCTGTCGCGCAGGCGGCGGATGCGGCGTGCGATCGCGGAGGGGGAGAGCGGTAGCCGCTCGGCCAGCTCGTCGGCGGTGAACAGCGCGTTGCGCTGAAGCTGTTCGAGCAGCCGGATGTCGAGCTTGTCCCGAACCGCGCCCATTTCTGCCGCCTCTCCCACGCGAATCTCCGGAATGCCGCGCCATACAACGCGGCAGCGCCTGCAATTCGCCGAGCCGCGAATGCAGACTCAGTGTATTAATACACTGCGGCACATTTATGCCGGGATCGGGGCGATGCGCAAGGGGCCGCGCAATGGCCGGTGCGGACCGGTTTTCGCCGTATTCGCCGCCCGGCAGGGCGGTCGTCAGCCGTCCAGCCGGCGCGCAAAGACCTTTGACATCGCGGCATAGCCCAGGCCTTCGAAGAAATGGTGCGCGCCTTCGTTGCCCAGGCCGCTTTCCAGGAACGACCAGCCGATTCCCTGTGCCCGGCCCTCTGCCTCCACGAACGCGATAAGCGCGCGGCCGACGCCGGCCGAACGGGCGGCGGGATCGACCGCCACATCCTCGATTACCATGTAGGACACGCGATCGCTGCGCACCCACAGCACTATCGCCGCGCCCGCCAGCTTGCCGTCGAGATACGCGAGCGCCACCTGCCGGTCGGGTCCGGGATCGCCCAGGTCCTCGACGAACTTCTCCTCCAGATCGGGCGCCCAGCCCGTGCCGTCGAGGCTGAGGCCGGTCTGGATCTCGCCGTGGCTGACATAGCTGCGGTCGAGCACGATGGTGCGTGCGAAGAAGCGGGCCGCGCCCTCCATCTCGCCCGGGGTGGCCCAGCGCACGGTGAGAGTGGCGGAATTGGGTTCGGCGGTACGGGTGTCAGTCATACGCCATCTTATGGGCTATCCGCGGCGCACCTGTCTCCGCGTTTTTCAGCCAGTCGCGGACGTAGACGCACTGCGGATACGGCGCGCCTTTCGCAACCAGGCGCTCCGCCTCGATATCGGTCGCCTCCTTGACGCCCATGGTTCCGAACAGGTCCGCGACGTGCCGGTAGAAATCGGCCTTCAGAGCGTCGATCGTGCCCGGATCGACCTCGCGTCCCGAATCGGTCGCCGGGCCGAAATAGGGCCGATCCTCGCACGCATGGTGCGGCGTATCCCATTGCTCGAGCAGCCGGGAAACGAAGGGATCGAAAATTCGGCGCAGGTCGCGGGTGTAGTTGTCACGCAGCCCGTGCCAGGCCGCACGGAAGCCCCATTCGATCAGCGTATCGAAATACCATGCCACCCAACTGCCGAACACCTCCGGATCGGCAAAACCCTGCTTGCGAAGCCTTGATGCGACCTCGAACAGGTTGCAGGTGATCTCATAATATTTCCGGGCGATGAGCTTCATCTCGTCATCGGTAACGAGCGTATTGTCCTTGTCCTCGATATCCTTGCGTTCGTAGAGGCCCAATGGAGCGAGATTCGATTTGAAATAGGGTAGGATGTATTTGTGCTCGGCCTCGAAGCGAAAAATCGCATTCGATTCGATTTCAAGCGTCTGATAGATTTGAATGCGCCGGGCCGCGGCGGCCTCCTCATCTACCTTTCGGCGTTCGGCGGCGGCCTTTGCCTCGGCGATCTTGTGATCTCGCTCCGTTCGGCGCGACTGCAACACGAAGATCGCGATAGTGACAATCAGGGCAATTGTCTGAACCAGATCGGCGTAGCTGACTTTGCTGTCGAAGATCATGGGTTCCCCTTCGATATCTTGCCTCGACTATAATCGTGGCCGACTCGCGGGGAATAGGAAATCAGTTCGCCAGCAGGCGCAGCGCGGCGATCGTATCCGCTTCTGCGGCGGGCTTGTCGGTGCGGATGCGGCTGATGCGGGGGAAGCGCATCGCGAGGCCCGATTTGTGGCGTTTCGATTCGTGGATCGAATCGAACGCGACTTCCAGCACCAGCACCTTCTCCACCTCCCGCACCGGGCCGAAGCGGTTGACCGTGTGCTGGCGCACGAACCGGTCGAGCCATTTCAGCTCCTCGTCGGTGAAGCCGAAATAGGCCTTGCCGACGGGCAGCAGCTCGCCGTTCGCGGTCCAGGCGCCGAAGGTATAGTCCGAATAGAAGGAACTGCGCTTGCCGCTGCCGCGCTGGGCATACAGCAGCACGCAATCGGCGGTGAGCGGATCGCGTTTCCATTTGTACCACAGCCCGGCCCGGCGCCCGGCGACATAGGGTGAATCGCGGCGCTTGAGCATCACGCCCTCGATCGCCGCGTCCCGGGCGCCCGCGCGCAACTCCGCCAGCGCGTCGAAACCGGGGGCCTCGATCAGCGCCGAAACGTCGAACCGGGCGGGATCGAGCCGCGCCGCGAACGCCTCCAGCCGCGCACGCCGCTCGGCCCAGGGCAGCGCGCGCAGATCCTCGGCTCCGTCGAAGAGAATGTCATAGAGGCGGACGAAGGCCGAATATTCGGCGAGCATCCGGGCGGGCACCGACTTGCGGCCCAACCGCTGCTGAAGCGCGTTGAAGCTGCCGGCCGCGCCGCGCGCCGCATCGCCCTGCGCCTCGCCCCGCACCAGCAGCTCGCCGTCCAGCACGCCCTGGGCGGCGAAGGCGGCCGCCACCTCGGGGAAGCTGCGCGTGATGTCGTCGCCCGCGCGGCTGTACAGCCGGGTCTCGCCGCCGGCGCGGACGATCTGGGCGCGGATGCCGTCCCATTTCCATTCGGCGGCATATTCGGCCAGGCTGACCCCGGCCTCGTCCTCCAGCGGATGGGCGAGCATGAAGGGGCGGAATACCGGCACATCCTCCGCCGCCGGGCGCGCGCCACGGCCCTCCGCCCAGGCGAACAGCGGCGCATAGGGCGGCGCCAGCCCGTGCCACAGCTCCTCCACCGCATCGACATCGAGCGCGAAGGCCTGCGCCAGCGCGGTCTTGGCGAGCCGGGCGGAGATGCCGACGCGCAGAGCCCCGGTGGCGAGCTTCAACAGCGCGAACCGTTCGCCGGCGTCCATCCGGTCGAGCATGGCTGCGAGCGCGGCAGGAGCGCCGGATCGCGAGACGGAGGCCAGCGTGTCGACAACTTCGGCCAGCCGCATCGGCTCGCCGCGCCCGTCCTGCGGCGCGGGCCACAGCAGCGCCACGGTCTCCGCGCTGTCGCCCACGAAATCGCGGCTGAGCGCGAACAGCACGGGATCGACGCGGGCCTCCACCAGCGCACGGATCAGCGCGGGCTTCACCGCCGGCAGATCCAGCCCGCCGGTAAGCGCCGCCATCGCCCAGCCGCGATCGGGATCGGGCGTGGCGCGCAGATAGGCGGCGATACGGCGCAGCTTGGCGTTGCGCGATCGCGTGTAGACCAGCGAGTCGAGCAGTTCGGCGAAGGCGCGCATGCCGCATAGATGGCGCGGGCGCGGGACAAGCGCCAGCCGGGCGTCCAGCGCCTGTGGAGCCGCCGGGGATTTGTTGTGCAGCGCAGCGTTTCGCATGGCGCGCGGGGACGCTTGGCGATAGCGTCCCGCCTGATGACCCGGCTGTGGAAGACCCTGCTCCCCGCGATGCTGGCCGCGCCCTTCCTGGTGCTTGGCTGGGGCTATGCCAATCTCCTTGCCGATCCGGTGCGGCACGATGCGAATGTGGCGATGACCAACTGGCCGGCCGGGGCGCCGCCGCTGCGCGTCGCGCTGATCGGCGACATCCACATGCAGGGCCCGGACATGCCGGCCGAGCGCGTGCGCAGGCTGGCGGAGCAGGTGAATGCGGCGAAGCCGGACCTGATCCTGCTGGCGGGCGACTATGTGGGCGATCGCGAGCTTTCGACGCGCGCCTATTCGGAAGCCGAGATCGCGCAGGCGCTCGCCGCGTTTCGCGCGCCGATGGGCGTGTGGGCGGTGCTGGGCAACCACGACAACGGGCGGCGGCGCGGCCCGATGCTGAAGGCGCTGGAAAAGGCCGGCATCCCGACGCTGGAAAACCGGGTGGTGAAGGCCGGCCCGCTGGTGCTGGCGGGGATCGGCGACTGGCACAGCGGCAAGGCGCGGCCCGCGGTGGTCGCCAAGGCGGCGGACAAGCTGCGCGGGCCGCGGCTGGCGTTCACCCACAGCCCGGACGTGATCCCGCGGTTGGGTTCGAAGTTCGGCCTGGTGCTCGCCGCGCATACGCATTGCGGCCAGATCGTGCTGCCGCTGATCGGCCCGGTCGCAAGCTCCTCGCGCTATAGCGGGAGATACCGGTGCGGCGTGGTGCGCGAAGGCGCGCGCGTCGCGATCATCACCGGAGGCTGGGGCGCCAGCGTGCTGCCGCTACGCTATGGCGCCCCGCCCGATTGGTGGCTGTTGAAGCTTGGCGGCGTCAGTCCACCGCGCTCTTGATCGCCTTGCCGGTGGCAAGTCCGGCGATCAGGAAGACGACGAACAGCGCGACCGCGATGAAGAACAGGATCTTGGCGATGCCGATCGAGGTGCCGGCGATCCCGCCGAAGCCCAGCGCCGCGGCGATGAGGCCGATGACCAGGAAAATAAGAGCCCAACGCAACATGATACGCCTCCATGCTAGGGACGGCTATGGAATGCGCGAACCCGCTGCGGAGTTCCGTGCGATCCCGCTCGCGGTGCCGCGCGATCCGCGCTAGAGCAGCCGCGAGCTTCGCCGAAGCAGCGTTCGCGCGATCGCTCGTGATCCGGAGGGGACCATCCAGATGAAGACTGTTGTTGCCGCCATGCTGTTCGCCGTTGCCGCTCCCGCCGCCGCGCTTGCCGCGCCGGGCCAGTCGGCGCCGGCCGCCGCCAAGTTCAACATCGATACGCCCGTCGAGGTGCTGGCCGCCGATCCGGCCGCCAAGGCGGTGCTCGACGCCGACATGCCCGGCATGCTGACGCACCCATCCTATGAGATGTTCAAGGCGATGAGCCTGCGCCAGCTCCAGCCCTTCTCGGAAGGCAAGATCACCGACGAGATTCTGGCGAAGATCGACGCGGATCTGGCCGCCATCAAGTGACGCGCCGGGGCCAGGGGGATTCACCCCCGGCCCCGTGCCGCATCGGGCCGCGCCTCAGGCGTTGCGGCTCGTTTCGAACAGGAACCAGGCGCGCTGCTCGGCGGCGTCGGTCCATTCGTCGATCACGGCGCTGGTGCCGTTGTCCTTCGCCGTATCGGCGATGTCCTTGGCCTCGCGCAGCGCCTCCACCAGCTTGAGGTTGTCGTCGCGCAGCTCGGCCAGCATGTCGGCCGCGCTCACGAACTCCTTGTCGTTGTCGGCGATCGTCTGGTGACGGGCGATATCGCCGATCGAGCGCAGCGTGGCGTTGCCGGTCTTGCGCACGCGCTCGGCGATCACGTCGGTGGTCGCCAGGATCGCGGCCGCCTGCTCGTCGAGCATCAGGTGGTAATCCCTGAAGTGCGGTCCGGAGACGTGCCAGTGGAAGTTCTTGGTCTTCAGATAGAGCGCGAAGCTGTCCGCGAGGATGCCGTTCAGCGCCTGGGCAACGCTCTTGGCGGCGTTGCTGCTCAGGTCGGTCGGGGTTTTCAGCGCCGATTTGCCGTCTGCCATGTCTTCCTCCGCTGGGTTGGGGCCTTGGGTACCAGAGCGATATAGGTGGCCGGGCGCGCCGCACCATGGGGGAATCCCGATGACAGCGATCGAATTTGCCGTTCGCGCCGGTTGACGCGCCCTCCCGCGCAGGATAGTGTATTGTCTAAATAATACACATGGGAGCGGTCGTGCGATGAAGCGGACGGTGCTGGCGCTCGCGCTGCCTCTGGCGGCATGCGGACCGGGCGGGACGGGCGCGGGCAACAGCGCCAACATCACGATCGAGGCGGACGGATCGGGCACCGCCGCGGTGAAGGGCCCGGGGATCGACATCTCCGCGCGCCTGCCCAAGATCGACATCGAGGCCGCCGATTTCGAGGTGGGCGGCGTGAAGCTCTACCCCGGCTCGACGATCCGCGACTTCAACCTGAAGGCCAACGAGCGGATCGGCGAGAAGAGCGAGGCACGGCTGACGATCACGTTCGACGCGCCCGCGCCGCTGGACAAGGTGCGGCCCTGGTTCCGCGACAACATGGTGCAGCGCGGGTTCAAGCTGACGCCGGCGGGCGGGGGCTTCACCGGCACCACCGCCGAGGGCGATCCGATCCGCCTGGAACTGGAGGCGGGCGGCGAGGGCAAGACGCGCGGGCGGATGGAGGTGGGGAGCTGAGGCGCTGAGGCGCCGCAGCGGCTGCTCCGGCTGTCATTGCGGGAAGTCCACAAGCTTGTGAGCGCGGCGGGGCACGCCTAATCTGGGGAGTAACCCCGGAGAATCGCATGCTCGACACCCCGCTCGCCGAAGTGCCCTTGGTCTCGATGAAGACCCAGGCGGAAGATCCCGACGGTTTTGCCCAGGCGTTCGGCAGCTCGTTCCAGCGCTTCGGCTTCGCGATGGTCAGCGATCATGGCGTCCCGCAGGAACTGATCGATCGCGCCTGGCGGATCACCAAGGAATTCTTCGCGCTGCCGGAAGACTATAAGCGCCAGTATCATATTCCCGGCGGCGGCGGCGCGCGCGGCTATACCCCGTTCAAGACCGAGATCGCCAAGGGCGCGGCGCTCGTCGACCTCAAGGAATTCTGGCACATCGGCCGCGATCTGCCGGCCGGCCATCCCTATTCGGCGGTGATGGCGCCCAACGTCTGGCCGGACCGGCCGGAGGGGTTCAAGGAGACCTTCCTGGAACTGTTCGCCGCCTTTGACGCGGCGGGCGACCGGCTGCTTTCCGCGATCGCGCGCTATCTGGGGATGGCGCCCGACTGGTTCGATCCGGCGGTGAAGGACGGCAATTCGGTGATGCGCCTGCTCCATTATCCGCCGGTGCCCGCCGACGCGCCGGAGGTGCGCGCGGGCGCGCATGAGGACATCAACCTGATCACGCTGCTGCTCGGCGCCGAGGAGGCGGGGCTGCAACTGCTGGACAAGGACGGCCGCTGGCTGCCGGTGAAGCCGCCCGAGGGCGCGATGGTGGTCAATGTGGGCGACATGCTCCAGCGGCTGACCAACCATGTCCTGCCGTCGACGACGCATCGCGTGGTGAACCCGGCGCCCGAGCGGCGGCACGTGCCGCGCTATTCGATGCCCTTCTTCCTGCATCCGGCGCCCGATTTCCTGATCAAGGCGCTGCCCCAGTGCGTGACGGCGGAGAACCCCGAGCGCGAGCCGCCGATCACCGCGCACGATTATCTGGCCGAACGCCTGCGCGAGATCGGCCTGAAGAACTGAAACACTTTCCTGGGGGAGGGGAAGCGGACATGGGCAATACGGTGTTGAAGTTCGACTCGGGGTTTCTGCCGAGGGCGAACGAGGCGGGGATCACGGTGCTTTCGTGGAACATCGGCTTCCACAACGGCTCCAAGCCCGCGGCCCAGACATATGAATTCGCGACGCACGGGCAGTTGGCGATCACGCGCCGCGCCGATGGCGTGACGCCGCTGCTGCTGCGCCATTGCCTGAACGGGCGGGAGGTGCCGCGGGCGACGCTGGCCGTGGCGGGCGAAGACGGCAATCCGGCGCTGCGCCTCACGCTGGAGGGGGTGATCATCGCCAGCTACGATGTGGCCGGAGACGGGGCTGGCATGCCGCTTGAGACGATCGGCCTGGCCTATCGCAAGATCACCGTCGCGGCCCCCGGCCCCCGCGAGACATCGGTGCCGGACGTCTTTCACGATCTGGTGCGGCAGGAAGTCGGCTGATTCGGCAGCGCCGGGGCGTGAAGCGCCTTGTTGGCGGCGAGCGCGGGTGGCTATAGGCGCCAGCGCATCTTCACGCTCCCCCGGAGGTCCGGAATTCCCATGGCAGAACCGCTTCGCATCGCTCTCGCAGGCCTGGGCACCGTCGGCGCGGGGGTGGTCCGGCTGCTCGATGCCAACGGCGATCTGATCGCGCGCCGCGCCGGACGGCCGATCGAGGTGGTCGCCGTATCCGCGCGCGATCGGACCAAGGATCGCGGCATCGACATCTCCCGGTTCGACTGGGTGGACGATCCCGCCGAGCTGGCGGGCCATGCCGGCGCCGATGTGGTGGTCGAGCTGGTCGGCGGATCGGACGGGCCGGCGCTATCGCTCGCGCGCAAGACGCTGCAGGGGGGCAAGGGCCTGGTCACCGCCAACAAGGCGATGATCGCGCACCACGGGCTGGAGCTGGCGGGGGCGGCAGAGGCGGCCGGCGTCGCGCTGAAGTTCGAGGCGGCGGTGGCGGGCGGCATCCCGGTGATCAAAGGGCTGCGCGAAGGCGCGGCGGCCAATGTTCTCACCCAAGTCTATGGTATCCTCAACGGCACCTGCAACTTCGTCCTCTCCAAGATGGAGGCGGAGGGCCGCGACTTCGCCGAGGTGCTCGCCGAGGCGCAGCGGCTGGGCTATGCCGAGGCCGATCCCAGCTTCGACATCGACGGCATCGACGCGGCGCACAAGCTGTCGATCCTTGCATCGATCGCGTTCGGCGCCGAGCCCGCGTTCGACGACATCGCGATCACAGGCATCCGCCATGTGCTGGGCGCCGACATCGCCGAGGCGGCGGCGCTCGGCTATCGCGTGCGGCTGGTGGGCGTGGCGGAGGCGGGCGGCGACGGGCTGTTCCAGCGCGTCCACCCGCATCTGGTGCCGCTCGATCACCCGCTGGCGCATGTCTCCGGCTCGCTCAACGCGGTGGTGGCCGAGGGTAATTTCGTCGGCCGGCTGTTGTTCCAGGGCCGCGGCGCGGGCGACGGCCCGACCGCGAGCGCGGTGGTGGCCGACCTGATCGACATCGCCCGCGGCGAATATGGCCCGCCCTATGCGATGCCCGCCGCGGCGCTGAGCGCGCTGCCGCCCGCGCCGACGGGCGACCGGCGGGGCCGCGCCTATCTGCGCTTCACCGTGGCGGACAAGGTGGGCGTGCTGGCGGAGATCGCCGCTGCGATGCGCGACGCCGGGGTCTCGATCGAGAGCCTGATGCAGCGCGGCGCCAATCCGGACGGCAGCGTGCTGGTCGCCATCGTGACGCATGAGGGGCCGGAACGATCGGTCGCCGCCGCGCTGGAGCGGCTGCGCGGATCGCAGAGCCTGGCGGGCGAACCGATGTGGATGCCGATCCTGGGCGATTGACCGGATGTTCGCGCGGCGCCGCGGCTTCGTGGCGAAATCGTGGCGCAGGCGGTTGCCGGGGACGATTCGCTCCCGTATCGGCGCGTGGAGTCGTTTTTCCGTCAGGCAGCGCCGGTCCGGTGCTGCCGTCAATCAGGCCTAGTCGCAACCAAGGGTGACCGATTCCATGCAGACCAGCAACGTCCTCGACCGCGTCCTCGTCCTTGAAATGGTGCGCGTCACCGAGGCGGCGGCCATCGCCGCATCCACGCTGGTCGGCCGCGGCGACGAGAAGGCCGCCGATCACGCCGCCGTGGAGGCGATGCGCGCCGCGCTGAACGGCCTCTATATGGACGGCACCGTGGTGATCGGCGAAGGCGAGCGCGACGAGGCGCCGATGCTCTTCATCGGCGAGAAGGTGGGCGCGGCGATCGGCAAGGGGCCGCGCATCGACATCGCGCTCGATCCGCTGGAAGGCACCACTATCTGCGCCAAGGCCGGGCCGAACTCGCTGGCGGTGCTGGCGGTGGCCGAGGAGGGCGGCCTGCTCAACGCGCCCGACGTCTATATGGAGAAGCTGGCGGTCGGCCCCGGCCTGCCCGACGGCGTGATCGATCTGGCGAAATCGCCGACCGACAACGTCAAGGCGGTGGCCGCGGCAAAGGGCGTGCGGCCCGAGGAGATCATCGTCTGCGTGCTCGATCGTCCGCGCCACGAGGCGCTGATCGCCGAGCTGCGCCAGCTTGGCTGCGGCATCGTGCTGATCGGCGACGGTGATGTGGCGGGCGTGATCGCCACCACCGATCCCACGACCACGATCGACATGTACATGGGATCGGGCGGCGCGCCGGAAGGCGTGCTGGCGTGCGCCGCGCTGCGCTGCGTGGGCGGACAGTTCAAGGGCAAGCTGTTGTTCCGCAACGAGGACGAGCGCTCTCGCGCGCGCAAATGGGGCATCGAGGATCTCGACAAGATCTATGACCTGACCGAGCTGGCCAAGGGCGACTGCATCTTCGCCGCCACCGGCGTGACCGACGGTTCGCTGCTGGAGGGCGTCAAGCGGCTGAAGGGCAAGATGACCACCGAAAGCGTGGTGATGCGCGCCAGTTCGGGTACGGTGCGCTGGGTGAAGGGCGAGCACCGCACCGCCTGAGCGCGGGCGGATAGCGGCAAGGGGAGACCGGGGATGCGATTGCTGGCGGCGCTGCTGATATTGTTCGCGGCGCCCGCCGCATCGCTGGTGCCCGCGGCCCGGGCGCAGGGGCCGTTCGTCGTCGAGGAGGCGATGATCCCGATGCGCGACGGCGTGAAGCTGCACACCGTGATCCTGCGCCCGCGCGACCAGAAGGGGCCGCTGCCGATCCTGTTCAGCCGCACGCCCTATGGCGCCTCCGCCGACGCGCCCGCGCGCATGCCGCGGAGCTGGGCGGCGCTGGCCAGGGACGGCTATATCTTTGTCCAACAGGACATGCGCGGCCGCTTTGGGTCAGAAGGCGGGCCGTTCACGCTCTCCACCGAGATCAAGACCGGCAAGAAGGCCGTCGACGAATCGACCGACGCCTGGGATTCGATCGACTGGCTGGTGAAGAAGGTGAAGCCCAACAACGGCCGCGTCGGCATGTGGGGCGTTTCCTATCCCGGGCTGGCTGCGGCGATCGCACTCGCCCGCCCGCATCCGGCGCTGAAGGCGGTGAGCCCGCAGGCCGCCTGGACCGACTATTTCATGAACGACGACCTGCATCGCTGGGGCGCGATGCGGCTGACCTATGCCACCGACTGGCTGACGATCCTGCAGTGGCAGAAGGACGCCAATGTCGATTTCGCCTATGACGGGATCGACACCTATGACTTCTTCCTGAAGGCCGGATCGCCGGCGGAGCTGGAGGCAGCCTATATCAAGGGCCGCCTGCCGCGCTTCACCGAGATGATCGAGCATCCGGACTATGACGATTTCTGGAAGCGCCAGCGCTGGTCGGACAAGCTTGGCCGCACCACCGTGCCCACGCTCAATGTCGCCGGCTATTACGATCAGGAGGACCCCTGGGGTAGCTGGCAGATCTATTACAAGCAGCAGCAGGACGATCCGGGGAACCTGAGCCAGATCGTCGCCGGCCCATGGAATCATGGCGGCTGGCGCGGATCGCTGAGTTCGCTCGGCCGCATCCCCTATGGCGTCGACAGCGGCACCAGCTTCCGCGAGGAGGTGGAGGCGCCCTTCTTCGCCTATTGGCTGCACGGCAAGGGCGCCAGGCCGGATTATGAGGTGAAGAGCTTCCAGTCCGGGAGCTGGACGTGGAAGACCTATGCCAAATGGCCGCTGCCCCAGGCGCACGCCGAGCGGCTGACGCTGCGCGCTAACGGATCGCTGACCTTCGGCGCGCCCGCGGGGCTGGAGGGATGCCGCGAGTTCGTCTCCGATCCGGCCAATCCGGTGCCGTTCCGCCCGCGCCCGATCTCGCCCACCTATCCGCGCCCCGAATGGCAATGGTGGGAGGCGGAGGACCAGCGCTTCGTGGACGGCCGGCCCGATGTGCTGACCTGGGTAGGCGATCCGCTGACCGAGGACCTGACCGTCACCGGCGCCATCGCCGCGCGGCTGATGGCATCGACCAGCGGCACCGACAGCGACTTCATCGTCAAGCTGATCGACGTCTTCCCCGACGGCTATACCCGCGACGTGGAGGATGCGCTGGGCGGCTATACGCGCCAGCTCAACGGATATCAGCTCCCGGTCGCGATGGAGGTCCGCCGGGGCCGATATCTGGAGGGCTTCGAGGTTTCCAGGCCGCTGGTGCCGAACAAGGTGGTCGCCTGGGACGTGCCGCTGCGCGACCATGACCATGTGTTCCGCAAGGGGCACCGGATCATGGTGCAGGTGCAATCGAGCTGGTTTCCCGTGATCGACCGCAACCCGCAGACCTTCGTCCCCAACATCTACAAGGCGCAGCGCGGGGATTATGTGAAGGCCACCCAGCGCGTGTGCGACGGCAGCTATGTGGAGCTGCCGGTGGTGCGCTGAAGCTGCCCGGCGCCGGGTGGCGCTCAGCGCCTCTGGATCGCGTTGAATCCAAGCCGTTCGCCTGAGCTGTCCCTGCTTGGCTTATGTTGCACGCGAAGGCGCGAAGATTTCAGGGGAATCGGGTTCGTGCGGCGGTGCTGGACATGGAAGGCCGCTATCGCGGCAAGTCCCTCTCCGCGCCTTCGCGCCTTCGCGTGATTCAAATAGCGGCATGCCAACGCCGCCGCCCGGGCACCGCGGACCAGGCTTTACAGAAGCGTGCGTCCAACCGGGCGAGGGGTCTGTATCGCGATGCCCTAGCTCTTCAGGCGGTATCCGGTGCGGAAGATCCACACCACCACGCCCAGGCAGGCGGCCAGGAACAGCGCGATGAAGCCCAGGCTCCAGCCGAGCGAGATGTCGCCCTTGCCGAAGAAGCTCCAGCGGAAGCCGCTGACCAGATAGGCGACCGGATTGAACAGGCTGACCGTGTGCCAGGGCTCGGGCAGATCCTTGATGCTGTAGAAGGCGCCGCCCAGGAAGGTGAGCGGCGTCACCACCAGCACCGGCACCACGTTGAGCTGTTCGAATCCGTCGGCCCAGATGCCGATGATGAAGCCGAACAGGCTGAAGGTGAGCGCGGTGAGCAGCAGAAAGGCCAGCATCGCCCAGACGTGATCGATGCGCAGCGGCACGAACAGCGCCGATGTGGCCAGGATGATCAGCCCGATGAGCACCGATTTGCTGGCCGCGGCGCCGACATAGCCGATCACCATCTCGATCGCGGAGACCGGCGCCGACAGCAGCTCGAACACCGTGCCGGTGAATTTGGGGAAATAGATGCCGAGCGCGGCGTTGGAGATGCTCTGCGTCAGCAGCGAGAGCATGATCAGCCCGGGCACCAGGAAGCTGCCATAGGCGACGCCGTCCACGCTCTGCATCCGGCTGCCGATCGCGCTGCCGAAGACGACGAAATAGAGCGAGGTGGTGATCACCGGGGCGACCACGCTCTGCCACAGGGTGCGGCCCGTGCGCGCCATCTCCCAGCGATAGATCGCCAGCACGCCGTTGAAGTTGAACCCTTTCATCAGCGGCGCTCCACCAGATCGACGAAGATGTCCTCAAGGCTGGACTTGGACGTGTCGAGATCGGTGAAGCCGATGCCGAGATCCGACATGCGCCGCAGCAGCGAGGGGATGCCGGTGCGCTCCGCCTGCGCGTCGAAGCGATAGAGCAGCCCGTGCCCCTCGTCCTCCAGCGTGAGCTGCCAGTCGGCCAGCTCCGCCGGGATGGCATCGAGCGGCTCGGCCAGCGTCACATGCATCTCGCGCTTGCCGAGCTTCTTCATCAGCGCGTCCTTCTGCTCGACCAGCAGCAACTGCCCCTTGTCGATCACGCCGACGCGATCGGCCATCTCCTCGGCCTCTTCGATATAATGGGTGGTGAGGATGATCGTGGTGCCGCGTTCGCGCAGCGATCCGATCAGCCGCCACATATCACGGCGCAGCGAGACGTCCACGCCCGCGGTGGGCTCGTCCAGGAACAGGATCTGGGGCTCGTGCGCCAGCGCCTTGGCGATCAGCACGCGCCGCTTCATCCCGCCGGAAAGCATGCGGACGGGCGTGTCCTTCTTGTCGAACAGCGAGAGATCGCGAAGCACCTGCTCGCAATAGGCGCGATCGGGCGACTTGCCGAACAGGCCGCGACTGAAGGTGACGGTGGCCCAGACGGTGGAGAACATGTCCATCGACAGTTCCTGGGGCACCAGCCCGATCCGGCTGCGCGCCTCGCGCGCGTCGCGGATGGCGTCGTGGCCGTCGACCAGGATCGTGCCGCTGCTGGGGTTCACGATGCCGCAGATGATCGAGATCAGCGTCGTCTTGCCCGCGCCGTTCGGCCCGAGCAGCGCGAAAATCTCGCCGCGATGGATGTCGAGATCGACCGATTCGAGCGCGCGATGGCCGGACCCATAGGTCTTGCCGACCCCGCGGACCGAGAGGACTGGTTGCATGGAAACCCCGCCTGAGAGGGGCGTGATCTAGGGTGGCGGGGGGCGGGGTACAAGGCCGGGGCGGAGATGCCCGGCGGGGGAGCGGGTCAGCCCTTGTTGCGCGCCGCCGTCACGGCCTTGACCAGTTCCTCATAGCTTTGCGCGCCCTGATAGAGCCGGTGGCCGATCACCCAGCCCGGGGTGCCGGTGATCCGCAACTCGCGGCCGAGCTGATAATTGGTGCCGATCTCGCCCTCGACCGGCTTGGAGGCGAGCGCGGCGGTGGCGCGTGCCTTGTCCAGCCCGGCGCGGGTGGCGGCCTGGTCGATCGTTTCCGGCGTGGCGCGGCCGATGGCGTAGAGCGCCTCGTGAAACTCGCGGAACTTGCCCTGCTCGGCCGCCGCCAGCGCCCAGCGCGCGGCGAGGACGCTCTCCTCGCCCAGGACCGGATATTCGCGATAGACGATGCGGACGTTGGGATCGCTCTGCACCAGCCGGGTCAGCGCGGCGATGTTCGACCGGCAATAGCCGCAGTTGTAATCGAGGAAGGCGACGACGGTGACGTCGCCCTTCGGATTGCCCATCCATGCGCCGGCATAGGGCGTGGTGACGCCGGGCATCCGCGCGATCGCCGCTGCTTCCTGCTTGGCCTGGAGGCGCTCCATCGCCTCGGGCAGAATCTCGGGATGCTCCAGCAGGTAATCGCGGACGACCTGCTCCACCTGCGCGCGATCGCCGGGCGATCCGGGCAGTGCGCGCTGGGCGAACATATAGATCAGCGCGCCGGCCGCGGCCGCGCCGGCCAGCGCCGCGGCGAACGCCCAGCGGTTCTTCGTCAGCTTTTCGATCACCGGCGGCGGCCCTGGTTCTTGCGGAGTTCCTCGACCGCGGTCTGCGATACCATCATGATGTCCTGCGCGCGGATCCAGTCGGACGAACCCTGGGGCAGCCCGGCCATGGCGGCGCGGGCGCTGGCCAGCGCGGTCATCGGATCGCCGGTCAGGTTGGCGCGTTCGGCGGTGGCCAGCGCGGTGCGCGCGATATCGCCCTTGCGTTCATAGACCATGCCGAGCTGATACCAGGCGGCGGGGTTCTCCTTGTCGCGCGCGACCGCCTGGCGGAGCACCTTCTCGGCCTCTTCCAGATGCTTCGGGTCTTCGGTCGCGATCAGGGCGTGGCCGAACAACGTGGCGATCAGCGGCTGATAATTGGTCGCCTCCGTCGCCTTGCGGAGCGGCACCAGCGCCTCGGCCGGCTTGCCCGATTCGAGCAGGATCTGCCCTTCGAGTTCGAGGAAATAGGGGTCATCGGGCGCGATCTTCACCAGCGCCATGCTCTCGGCCGCCGCCTGATCGGGATAGCCCGACAGGTGATAGGCATAGGCGCGCGCATAATGGGCGAAGATCGACTGGTTCGACAGCGGATAGGCGGCCAGCGTCTTCTTCGGCTCGTTGACGAAGCCGCGCAGCTTGGCCTGCACCCGCTTGAACCGCAGCTCGATCGCGGCATCGGTGGGAGCGCTCCAAGCCGCCGACTTCTGCAGGTCGGTGGTCAGCGTCGCGACGCGATCGGCCGACATCGGGTGGGTGCGGTAAAAGGGGTCGTTGTCCGGATCGGAGGCATAATAGCCATAGCGGTATTCGAGGTTCTGGAGCTTCTTGAAGAACTCCAACATCCCCCGGCCGCTGATCCCGGCGGTGTTGAGATAGCGCACGCCCGCGGCATCGGCCGATGCCTCCTGTGTGCGCGAGAAGGCGAGATATTTGCCGATCGCCGCGCGCTGGCCGGCCATCATGATGCCGCTGCCCGCCTCCGGCGCGCCCGCCGCGATGGCGGCGAGGCCCAGCGCGAGGCTGAGCAGCGAGATGCCGCCCGCCCCGCCATCGTTCTGGAACACCGCATGGCCGCCGGTGATGTGGCCCAGTTCGTGCGCCAGCACGCCCTGCACCTCGTTGGCGGTATCGGCCGCGTCGATCAGCCCGGTGTGGACATAGATGATCTGCCCGCCCGCCACGAAGGCGTTGATCGAATTGTCGTGGATCAGCACGACGCGGAAATTCTGGGGGTTCAGCCCGGCGGCGACAACCAGCGGGCGGGCGATGTCCGAAAGCAGCGATTCGGTTTCGGCATCGCGCAGAATGCCCTGCGCCGCCGCCGGCTGGGCGGCGAAGACCAGCAGGCAAAGGAACGCCAGCAGAGCCGAGAAGCGTTTCATTGCCTGCATGATCCTACCAAACTCCCGGGGCCGCAAGCTCGATCCGGGGCGATGAACCCCGGATTAAGCGAGCGGCCGCGTTACCCCGGCCGGTTACTGGCCGAAGGTGCGTTGCCACCAGCCGCGGCGCGGCGCGGAATCGGCTGCGGATTCCTCCCCGGCGTCGGCGGTCTCAGGCTCCGGCTCTGCCTCCGTCTCCCCGGCAGGGGCTTCGACCGCCGGAGCTTCCTCCGCGACGGTGGCGGGCGCTTCCGCCTCGGTCTCGGCTACGGCCTTCTTGCGGCTGCGCGAGCGCTTCGGCTTGGCCTCGGCGGCGGGCGCTTCCTCGGCCGGAGCTTCGGCGGCGGGGGTTTCTTCCGCGACGGGGGCGGGCGCTTCCGCCTCGGTCTCGGCTACGGCCTTCTTGCGGCTGCGCGAGCGCTTCGGCTTGGCCTCGGCGGCGGGCGCTTCCTCGACGGGAGCTTCGGCCGCGGGGGTTTCCTCCACGGCTTCCGGAGCTTCCGCTTCGGTCTCGGTTACCGCCTTCTTGCGGCTGCGCGAGCGCTTCGGCTTGGCCTCGGCGGCAGGGGCTTCCTCGACGGGAACCTCGGCGGCGGCTTCGGTCACCGCTTCCGTTGCATCCGCCTCAGCGTCGGCTTCGGTTTCGCCTTCGACCGTGCCGGCGGCTTCGCCGTTGCCCGCGCGGCGTCCGCCGCGGCGGCCGCGGCGGCGGCGCTTGCGCGGCGCTTCGCCATCGGCGGAAACGGCCTCACCGGCACCCTCGGCCGCTTCCTCGCCCTCGCCGGATTCCACGGCGTCCGCCGCTTCCTCCGCCTCGTCGGCGGCGTCCTGCTCGCCATCGCCGGGGGCACGGCCGTCCTCGCCCGGGCGGCCGCGGCGGCCGCGGCGGCGGCGGCGGCGCTTGCCGCGGCCCTCGCCTTCGTCACGCTCGCCGCGATCACCGCGTCCGGTGCGCTCGCGCGGGGCGGCGGCCTCTTCGGCCTCTTCTTCCTCTTCCTCGATCTCCTCGATGAAGTCCTCTTCCTCGGGCTCCTCGATCAGCACCGGCAAGCGCGGCGCGCGTGCGGGCGGCGGGCCGGAGACCTCTACCGCCATGCGCGCCCCTTCAAGCTCGCCGTCCGACGCGACCTCGACGGTGACGCCGTAGCGATCCTCGATCTCGGCCAGCTCGGCGCGCTTGCGGTTGAGCACGTAGAAGGCGGCCTCCTGGCTCGCGCGCAGCAGCAGCGCGGAACCGCGGCCGCGGCCGGCCTCGTCCTCCAGCATGCGCAGCGCCGAAAGTCCTGCCGAAGAAGCGGTGCGCACCAGCCCGGTGCCTTCGCAATGCGGGCACTGGCGGGTGGACGCCTCCAGCACGCCGGTGCGCAGGCGCTGGCGGCTCATCTCCATCAGGCCGAACGCCGAGATGCGGCCCACCTGGATGCGGGCGCGATCGTTCTTCAGCGCCTCCTTCATCGCCTTCTCGACCTTACGGACGTTGGAGCCATGCTCCATGTCGATGAAGTCGATCACGACCAGGCCGGCCATGTCGCGCAGGCGGAGCTGGCGCGCGATTTCCTGCGCGGCTTCCAGGTTGGTGGCGGTGGCGGTCTGCTCGATATTGTGCTCGCGCGTCGAGCGGCCCGAGTTGATGTCGATCGAAACCAGCGCTTCGGTGGGGTTGATCACCAGATAGCCGCCCGACTTGAGCTGGACGACCGGGTGATACATCGCCGCGAGCTGATCCTCGACATGGCTGCGCTGGAACAGCGGCACGCTGTCCGCATAATGCTTCACCCGCCGCGCGTGGCTGGGCATCAGCAGCTTCATGAAGTCCTTGGCCTGGCGATAGCCCTCGTCGCCCTCGACGATCACCTCGTCGATGTCCTTGTTGTAGATGTCGCGGATCGCGCGCTTGATCAGGTCGCTGTCGCCATAGACCAGCGCCGGGGCGGTGGAGGAAAGCGTCTTCTCGCGGATCTCGTCCCACAGCCGGGCGAGATAGTCGAAGTCGCGCTTGATCTCGGTCTTGGTGCGCTGGAGCCCCGCGGTGCGGACGATGCAGCCCATCGACGGCGGCAGCTTCAGATCAGCCATGATCTGCTTCAGCCGCTTGCGATCGGCAGAGGAGCTGATCTTGCGGCTGATCCCGCCGCCATGCGCGGTGTTGGGCATCAGCACGCAATAGCGGCCCGCGAGCGACAGATAGGTGGTCAGCGCCGCGCCCTTGTTGCCGCGCTCTTCCTTCACGACCTGAACCAGCAGCACCTGGCGGCGGCGGATCACGTCCTGGATCTTGTAGCGGCGGCGCAGCGCCATGCGGCGTTCGCGAAGCTGATCGGCGGCGCTTTCGTCGCCGCCGCCCTTGCCGCGGCGCTTGCGGCGGCCGCGCGCGGGCGCCTCGCCGCCTTCCTCGCCGCCCTCGCCGTCGCCCTCGGCGGTTTCGCCGTCGGAATCGTCCTCGTCGTCGACGGGACGCTCGAGCACCTCGACGCCGTCGGCATCGCCCTCGGCGTCGTCATAGTCGCCGTCTTCCTCGGCGCGCAGCGCGGCTTCCTCGGCCGCGTGCTCGGCCTCCTCGCGGAGCAGCGCGTCGCGATCCTCCTTGGGGATCTGATAGTAATCGGGATGGATTTCCGAGAAGGCCAGGAAGCCGTGGCGGTTCCCGCCGTAATCGACGAACGCCGCCTGCAGCGACGGTTCGACGCGGGTCACCTTGGCCAGATAGATGTTGCCTTTGAGCTGCTTGCGCTCGGCGCTCTCGAAATCAAATTCCTCGATTCGATTCCCTTTGACGACCGCCACGCGGGTTTCTTCCCGGTGGCGTGCGTCGATCAACATGCGCATCGTCATTTATTGTTCTCCGGGCGCGCCGGCGCGCTTTCCCGCAGGGCGGGAGCGCGGACGCGCGAGATAGTGTGCGGCTCCGGCCGGCGGCGCCGGCGGAAATCCCGCGGGTTTCAAGAAATGCCTCTGCTGCCCGGGCACGTCCGGGCGCCTGGCCCGGATGCTCCACCGCCACCGCGCCGCCGGCCGAACGGGCCGGACAATGCGGTCTGGGGGGAAATTGCCTCATGCAGCGTCAACCTGAAAAGTTTCGCGGGCCGAATGTGGCCAGCGCGTGCGGCCGGCGCAAGCCGGGGCACATGCGCTGCCTAGCATCCCGCCGCCGGGGCGGCAACCGCACCGCGCCGAATTGTCGCGCGGGGTTCCGGAGAATCCCTGAAAGCACGAACCCTTAGCGTGACGTTCCCGGATCGATTCGGACCCGGAATCAAATCATGACTGATGCAGGATTAACCGCCCTGCTTCACCGCGGTTTGAGGGCCAGGCCCCTACAGCGGCACCGTCAGGGCTTCTTTTAGAGCCGAGTAAACCGAGTATGCATTTAGGCTGGACCCCCCGCCAGCCTGCGCGGCATATCGCGCGGGTGCTGTTCCTTCTCGCCTTGCTTTCCGGCTGGTTGACCGGAGTACCAAGCTGGGCGGGTGCGGTGCAGGAGATCAGTGTCAAGGGTGACCGCGTGGTCATCCGTTTCGACGAGCCCGTGGCGCGTGCGAGCGCGTTCGTGCTGGCCGGGCCGGATCGGATCGCGGTCGATGTCGCCGGAGCGGCGCCGGGCGGCAGCGTGCGTGCCGGCGGTTCGGTGACGCGCGTCCGCCAGGGCGTGCAGGACGGCGGCAACGCGCGCATCGTCCTGGATCTCGCGCGGCCGGCGATCGTGACCGAAGGCCGCTTCGGCAAGGACGGCACCACCCTCACGCTTGCGCTGCGCCCGGTGGACAACGCCAGCTTCGCGCGCGCTGCGGCGGAGGGGCGGATGAGCTTCCTGCCGCCCTTCAGCTATTTCCAGCCGGTGCAGCGCAGCCGCTACAGCGAGCGCGTCAACGTGCCGCCGCGGGTGGCTCCGGCCGCGCTGCCGCGCATCTATGGCAACGACGCCAGCCGTCCGCTGGTGGTGATCGATGCGGGCCACGGCGGGCATGATCCCGGCGCGATCGGCCCCAACGGGCTGCGCGAGAAGGACCTGACGCTGCGGGTCGCGCTGGCGATCCGGGACGAACTGCTCAAGTCGGGCCGGGTGCGCGTGGCGCTGACCCGCGAGGACGACCGCTTCCTGATCCTGCAGGAGCGCTTCGGCCTGGCACGCAAGCTGGGCGCCAGCCTGTTCATCTCGGTCCATTGCGACAGCGCGACCAGCGCCGAAGCATCGGGCGCCACCGTCTATACCCTGTCCGAAGTGGCATCCGACAAGGAGGCCGCCCGCCTGGCCGCGCGCGAGAACAAGGCGGACATCCTGGCCGGCGTGGACCTGGGCGGTACCAGCCCCGACATCTCGTCGATCCTGATCGACCTGACCCAGCGCGAGACGATGAACATGTCCGCCAGCTTTGCCCGGCTGCTGGGGCGCGAGGCGATGCCGCTGATCCCGATCAAGGACAATTTCCACCGCATGGCATCGCTGATGGTGCTCAAGGCGCCGGACATGCCGAGCGTGCTGTTCGAGACGGGCTATATCTCCAACGCATCGGACGCCCGCTTCCTGGCTTCCGAGGAGGGGCAGCGCCGGGTGGCGGCGACGGTGCGGCGCGCGGTGGAGATCCATTTCGCGACGCGGATGGCGTCGCGCTGATTCTTCCGGCGACGCCGGAGCGGGCAGGCTCCGCTCCGGCGTTGCGCGCTGCCGCTGGAATCCGCATCGAATCCTGCTAGACCCCCGCCATCATGGCCGAAGCCGACCTCAGCAGCGTAAAGATGCGCATCACGCGCGAGATCGGGGGGCTGCGCGGCTGGTACGACAGCGTCCGCTACAAGCTGTGGTTCCGGATCCTGTCCTGGCTGGCGCTGCTGGCCGGCGCCTTCTTCTTCCTGCTGTGGTTCTTCGTCGCGCGGCACCTGCCCTCGGTCGACACGCTGCGCCATTACGAGCCGCCGCTGCCCACCTATGTCCGCTCGATCAGCGGCGAGCCGATCCACAGCTATGCGCGCGAGCGCCGCGTCCAGCTCAGCTACGCCGAATATCCGAAGCCGCTGGTGTTCGCCTTTCTGGCGGCGGAGGACCGGACCTTCTTCGAGCACCACGGGCTCGACTTCCCCGGGCTGGTGCGCGCCGCGCTGGACGGGATCACCAGCGGCAGCACGCCGCGCGGCACCTCCACGATCACGCAGCAGGTGGCCAAGAACCTGGTCGTCGGCAACGAGGTCAGCTACCTGCGCAAGCTGAAGGAGGCGATCCTCGCCTGGCGAATCGAGGATACGCTGACCAAGCAGCAGATCCTGGAGCTGTACCTCAACTCGATCGAGCTCGGCCGCAACGCGGGCGGCGTGGACGCCGCCAGCCACGCCTATTTCGGCAAGGAGCTGAAGGACCTGAGTCTGGAGCAGATGGCCTATCTGGCGATCCTGCCCAAAGGCCCGGCCAATTACGATCCCGAGCGATTCGGCGAACGCGCGCTGGAGCGGCGCAACTGGGTGCTCAGCGAGATGCTGCGCAACCGCTTCATCGATCAGGCGCAGTATGACGATGCGGTCAACAAGCCGCTGGGCACCGTGCCGCGCCAGACGCCCAAGTTCGAGCGCGTCGGCGGCTATTTCGTCGAGGAGGTGCGCCGCCAGCTTATCGACAAGTTCGGCGAGAAGGCCGAGGACGGGCCGTACAGCGTCTATTCGGGCGGGTTGTGGGTGCGCACCTCGCTCGATCCCAAGCTCCAGCAATATGCGCAGAAGGCGCTACGCGACGGGCTGATCCGGTTCGAGCGCGGGCGCGGCTGGTCCGGCCCTATCGCGCATGTCGAGATCCGCAACGGCGCGTGGCAAAGCGCGCTGCTGAACACCAACATCGGCCTGGATTACGAGGACTGGCGCGCGGCGATCGCGATCGAACGCACCGGCGACGTGTGGAAGATCGGCTTCGACGACGGCAGCACCGGCGGCCTGCCCAAATGGGCGGCGGCGATGCAGGTGCGCGGCCAGGGCGCGCAGGCGTTCGGCGCGATCAAGGCCGGGGACATACTGGCGGTGGCGCCCGAGGGCGGCGCCTTCGCGCTGCGCAGCATTCCCAAGGTTTCGGGCGGCATGGTGGTGGAGGATCCACGCACCGGCCGCATCCTGGCGATGCAGGGCGGGTTCGATTCGCGCATCCAGAGCTTCAACCGCGCCACCCAGGCGCAGCGCCAGCCGGGATCGACGATCAAGCCGCTGGTCTATGCCGCCGCGCTGGAACAGGGGATGACGCCCGCGACGATCATCGTCGATGGCCCCTTCTGCGTGTGGCAGGGCGCGCAGCTTGGCCAGAAATGCTTCCGCAACTTCGGCGGCGGCGCGGGATCGGGGCCGCACACGATGCGCTGGGGCGTCGAGCAATCGCGCAACCTGATGACCGTCCAGGCCGCAAACCAGGTCGGCATGGAGCATGTCGTCGACCTGATCCAGCGCGTCGGCGTGTCGAAGCGGAAGTACGATCCCTATCTCTCCTACGCGCTGGGCGCGGGCGAGACGACCGTACTGCGCATGGTGAACGCCTATTCGATCCTGGTGAACCAGGGCCGCGCGCTGAATCCCACGCTGATCGATTTCGTCCAGAACCGCCGCGGCGAGGTGATCTGGCCTGAGAACTGGCGCGCCTGCGAAGGGTGCAACATGCCGGATTGGGACGGCAAGCCGATGCCCCGCCCGGCCCCCCGCGCACGCCAGGTGGTGGACGCGCAGAGCGCCTATCAGATGGTGCATATCACCGAAGGCGTGATCCAGCGCGGCACCGCCACCATCCTGCGCGACCTGAACCGCCCGCTGATGGGCAAGACGGGCACCACATCCGGCCCCACCGACGTGTGGTTCGTGGGTGGCGCGGCGCAGATGCTGGCCGGGCTCTACATCGGCTATGACACGCCGACCAACCTGGGCGGCTATGCCCAGGGCGGATCGATCGCGGCGCCGATCTTCAAGGATTTCGCGGTCAAGGCCTATGAGGGGCTCGACAGGCTGCCCTTCGTCGCCCCGCCGGGCATCCGCATGGTGCGCATCGACCGGGCGAGCGGCCGCCGCGTCTATGGCGGCTGGCCGGGCAACGATCCGATGTCGTCGGTGATCTGGGAAGCCTTCAAGGCCGAGAGCGAGCCCGATCGCACGGCCGGCCAGGAGGAGACCGCGCCCAAGGTCGAGGAGAAGAAGCGCGTCGAGCGCCGCAACGACGCGCCCAAGGACGACGAGTTCCTGCAGCGCGAGGGCGGCATCTATTAGCCGCGGCGCACCGCATCGCGCCCGCGCTGGGCTTTCGGCATCTTCCTAAGCCCTTGCGCGCCTGATAGTGGCCGCCAACCTATTGCGTGTCCGCCCCCGCGGACCGACCCGGAGTTTTCGTGATGCGCGCCGAAGCGCAGGCCTATGCCGACAAGATCACCGAGGCGCTGGCGCTGCTGCGCCGCTCGCTCGACTGGGACCGCGCGCTGCGCCGGCTCGACGAGCTGAACGCGCGCGTCGAGGACCCCGACCTGTGGAACGACGCCAAGCAGGCGCAGGACGTGATGCGCGAACGCCGCCGGCTGGACGAGGCGATCACCGCCACCCGCGCGATCGAGAGCGAGCTGAACGACACCGTCGAGCTGATCGAGCTGGCCGAGGCCGAGGGCGACGAGGAGATGGCGGCGGACGGCACCGCGGGCCTTTCCGCGCTGGCCGAGCGCGCCGAGCAGGACAAGGTGAAGGCGCTGCTTTCGGGCGAGGCCGACGCCAACGACACCTATCTGGAAATCAACGCCGGCGCCGGCGGCACCGAAAGCAACGACTGGGCGGAGATGCTGCAGCGCATGTACACGCGCTGGGCCGAACGCCATGGATACAAGGTCGAGCTGGTGGACTATCATGCCGGCGAACAGGCGGGCATCAAGTCCGCCACGCTGCTGATCAAGGGCGAGAACGCCTATGGCTATGCCAAGACCGAGAGCGGGGTACACCGGCTGGTCCGCATCAGCCCGTTCGATTCGAACGCGCGGCGCCAGACCAGCTTCGCCAGCGTGTGGGTCTATCCGGTGATCGACGAGAATATCGAGGTGGAGATCAACGAATCCGATCTGCGCATCGATACCTATCGCGCGTCGGGCGCGGGCGGGCAGCACATCAACACCACCGATTCGGCGGTGCGCATCACCCACCTGCCCACCGGCATCGTGGTGCAGTGCCAGAACCAGCGCAGCCAGCACAAGAACCGCGCCGAGGCCTATAACCAGCTCCGCGCGCGCCTCTACGAACGCGAGCTGGCGATCCGCGAGGCGCAGGCCAATGCGGAGAACGCGACCAAGACCGACATCGGCTGGGGCCACCAGATCCGCAGCTATGTCCTCCAGCCCTATCAGCTTGTGAAGGACCTGCGCACCGGCGTCGCCTCCACCGCGCCATCGGACGTGCTGGACGGCGCGCTGGATCCCTTCATGGCCGCCGCGCTCTCGCAGCGCGTGACCGGCGAGCAGGTCGTTGTGGAGGACGTGGATTGATGCGCCGGATGCCGTTCCTGCCGCTGGTGCTGCTGGCGTTGCTCGCTTCGTGCGAGGGCGGACCGGCCAACGCATCGCGCGAGCGGCAGGAGGGGCATGTCGGCTTCCCCGCGGCGGACCGGCCGGTGGCCGAGATCGTTTCCGCCCGCTGGTCTAGCGAGGAAGCGCGCGACCGCGTGAACGAGGCCGAGGAGGTGATGGACCGCGCCGGCATCAAGCCGGGCATGACCGTGGCCGATATCGGCGCGGGCGAGGGCTATTACACGATCCGCCTGGCGCAGCGCGTGGGCAAGGAAGGCCGCGTGCTGGCCGAGGATATCATCCCCGACGTGCGCGACGCGCTGGCCACGCGCGTGGCGCGCGAGCGGCTGAACAACGTCAGCGTCGTGCTTGGCCTGCCCGCCGATCCGCGGCTGCCGGAGAACAGCTTCGATCGCGTGCTGATGGTCCATATGTACCATGAGATCGGCGAGCCTTATGAGTTCCTGTGGCGGATGCGCCCGTCGCTGCGCCCCGGCGGGCAGGTGATCGTGGTCGACGCCGACCGGCCGACCCAGCACCACGGCACTCCGCCCGAGCTGCTGAAGTGCGAATTCGCGGCGGTCGGCTATTCGCTGGTCTCGATGGAGAAGATGCCCAAGGCGGGCGGCTATATCGCGATCTTCCAGGCCAGCGGCGAACGCCCCGAGCCGCGCACGATCAAGGCGTGCAAAGGCCCCACCCCCGCCACCGGCAAGGCGGGCTGAGGTCAGCCCCATCCGTTCGCGCGGGGTTTCCTAAAGCAGCCCCAGCGTGCGGAAGCTGGTGACGCCGCCTTCGGCCAGCACCAGATGATCCATCAGCCGCACCCCCAGCGGATCGAGCGCGCCGGCCAGCCGCCGTGTGGCGGCATGATCGGCGTCGCTGGGCGTGGGATCGCCGCACGGGTGATTGTGGGCCATCACCAGCGCCTCCGCGCCGAACGCCAGCGCGTCGGCGGCCACTTCCCGGATCGTCATGTCCAGCCCGTGCGCCGATTCGGAGCGGCGCTGGCGCAGCCCGAGCAGATGGCGGCCCCGGCCCAGGTCCGCGCCCAGATAGGCGAAGGCCAGCACCTCCACCGGCTCGCGCGCGATCGGCGCGAAGAGGCGCGCGGCTTCCTCGGGTCCGGCGAGCGTGCGGGGCGGGGGCTGGGTCATGCCGCCGAGGCTGCCACCGCCGCCGCCCGCGCCGAAGCGCTACCGGGTCCGATGCGGCGGCGGGTTGCTCCGTTCCGGAGGAATCATGCCCGTCCGAACGTCTGCTTGGCGCGTGGCCGCACCGGGGCTAGGGTCCTGCCCTGCTTCGTTGAATCGGTTCAGCCTGGCTGAGACAGAATTTAGAGCCCGCCCATGCAGCAATATCTCGACCTGATGGCCCGCGCGTTGAACCATGGCGCGGAAACCATGGACCGCACCGGCACCGGCACGCTGAGCGTGTTCGGCCATCAGATGCGCTTCGACCTGTCCGAAGGTTTTCCGCTGCTGACCACCAAGAAGCTTCACCTCCGCTCGATCGTGATCGAGCTGCTGTGGTTCCTGCGCGGCGACACCAACGTGCGCTGGCTGCAGGAGCGCGGCGTGAGCATCTGGGACGAATGGGCCGATGCGAACGGCGATCTCGGCCCCGTCTATGGCAAGCAGTGGCGCGACTGGGCGGCGCCGGACGGCACCCATGTCGACCAGATCGCGGAGCTGATCGGGATCATCCGCACCAATCCCGGATCGCGCCGCCAGGTGGTGAGCGCGTGGAACCCCGGCGAGCTGGGCGCGATGGCGCTGGCGCCGTGCCATTGCCTGTTCCAGACCTATGTCGCGAACGGGCGGCTCTCGCTCCAGCTCTACCAGCGTTCGGCCGACATCTTCCTGGGCGTGCCGTTCAACATCGCCAGCTATGCGCTGCTCACCCATATCCTGGCGCAGCAATGCGGGCTGGAGCCGGGCGAGTTCGTATGGACCGGCGGCGATTGCCACCTCTATTCGAACCATCTCGATCAGGCGCGCGAGCAGCTATCGCGCAAGCCCGGCGCGCTGCCGCGGCTGGAGATTCTGCGCCGCCCGCCGTCGATCGACGCCTATGAGTTCGAGGATTTCCTGATCCATGGATATGAGGCCCAGCCGCACATCAAGGCGCCGGTGGCGGTGTGATCAGCTTTCACCTGGCGCGCGCCGCGAACGGCGTGATCGGCCGCGAGGGCAAGCTGCCCTGGCATATCCCGGCGGACCTGAGGCGCTTCAAGGTGGAGACGATGGGGCGGCCGATGGTGATGGGCCGCAAGACCTTCGACAGTTTTCCCGCGCCGCTGCCTGGGCGCCGCCACATCGTGCTGACGCGCGATCCCCGCTGGAGCGCGCCGGGGGCCGAGGCGGCGCATTCGATCGATCAGGCGCTGGCGCTGGCGGGCGGCGACGCGGCGGTGATCGGCGGCGCGGAGATATTCGCGATGTTCCTGCCGATGGCGGACCGCATCGAGCTGACCGAGGTGCATGGCGATATCGCAGGCGATGCGATCGTCCCGCCGTTCGATCCGCTTGCATGGCGCGAGACGGCGCGCGAGGATTTCGAAAGCGAAGCGGGGCGTCCCGCCTACAGCTTCGTCACCTTGGAGAGGGTGCGATGAAGAGGCTGCTGATCTGGACCGGCGTGCTGCTGTGCGCGGGCGCGCTGATATTCTTCGGGCTGGCGCCCGCGCTGATCGAATCGGGGATGAACCGCGTGGTGAGCACCACCATGCCCAAGGTGACCGATGCGACGCGCAAGCTGCACGCATCGCTCCAGATCGCGGACATGCACGGCGACACGCTGATGTGGCGGCGCGACCTGCTGGCGGCGGGCACGCGCGGCCAGGTGGACCTGCCGCGGCTGCAGCAGGGCAATGTCGCGCTCCAGATATTCTCCTCGGTCACCAAGACGCCGAAGGGGCAGAATTACGATTCGAACTCGGCGGACGGCGACAACATCACCCCGCTGGTGATCGCCCAGCTCCAGCCGGTGCGGACCTGGGGATCGCTGCTCGAACGATCGCTATGGCACGCCACCAAGCTGGATCGCGCGGCGGCCGGATCGGGCGGCCGGCTTCGCGTGATCCGCACGCCTGCGGACCTGGACCATCTGCTGGCGCAGCGCGCGGCGGGATCGCGCGTGGTGGGCGGCATGCTCTCGATCGAAGGGCTCCAGAATCTGGAGGGCAAGATCGGCAACCTCGACATCCTCTATGGCGCGGGTTTCCGCATGGCGGGGCTGGCGCATTTCTTCGACAATGAGGTCGCCGGATCGATGCACGGCGAGAAGAAGGGCGGGCTGACCCCGTTCGGCCGCCAGGTGATGGCGCGGATGGAGCAGATCGGCATGGTGGTCGACATCGCCCATTCCAGCCATGCGGCGGTGGCGGAGATTCTGGCGCTGGCCCGCCGCCCGGTGGTTTCCAGCCACGGCGGGGTGCAGGCCACCTGCAAGGTGAACCGCAACCTGACCGACGACGAGATCCGCGGCGTGGCGCGCACCGGCGGCGTGATCGGCATCGGTTACTGGGATGCCGCGATCTGCTCCACCGCCCCGGCCGAGATCGCGCGCGCCATCGCCTATGTCCGCGATCTGGTGGGGATCGATCACGTCGGGCTGGGATCGGATTTCGACGGGGCGGTGACCACCGGATTCGATACCTCGCAGCTTGCCGCCGTAACCCAGGCGCTGGTCGATCGCGGCTTCACGCCGGAGGATATCCGCAAGGTGATGGGCGGCAATGTGCTGCGCGTGCTGCGCGCGGGGATCGTGCCCAGGGGCTGACGCCCCCGCGGGGATTTGATTGCGGGACGGCGCGTGCCTATACGCCCGCGCCATGGAGCGGCTGGACAGCGGCTCGGCGGTTCCGGGGCGCTTGCGCGGGGGGATCGTCGCGCTCGGCAACTTCGACGGATTTCACCTCGGCCACCAGGCGGTGGTGGGCCGCGCCGTGGCGCGCGCGCGCGCCGAGGGGCGGCCGGCGCTGGTCGCCACCTTCGATCCGCATCCGCAGCGCTTCTTCCGCCCCGATTCCGACTGGTTCCGCCTCACCACGCTGGATCAGCGCGCGCAGCTGATCGCGGATGCCGGGGCGGACGCGATGTACGTCTTCCGCTTCGATTCCGAACTGGCGGCGCTGGGCGCGCGGGCCTTTGCCGAGCAGCGGCTGGTGGCCGGGCTGGGCGCCGCGGGCGTGGTGACCGGGGACGATTTCACCTTCGGCCGCGGGCGCGAGGGCGATGCCGCGGCGCTTGCCCGGCTAGGCGCGGAGCTGGGCTTTTCGGCCGAGACGGTGCCGCCCGTGGCGCAGGACGGCGCGATCATCTCCTCCAGCCGCATCCGCGATCTGCTTCGCGCGGGGCGCCCGCGCGAGGCGGCGGCGCTGCTGACGCGCCCCTTCGCGATCGAGGGCGTGGTGGAACATGGCGCCAAGCTGGGCCGCACGCTGGATTTCCCAACCGCCAACCTGCGTATGGGCAATTACCTGCGGCCGGCATATGGCATCTATGCGGTGCGCGGGCGGCTGCCCGGCGGGCGCGTCGTGGACGGGGTGGCGAACCTGGGGCTGCGGCCCAGCTTCGATCCGCCGGTTGAGCTGCTGGAGCCGTTCTTCTTCGATTTCTCGGGCGATCTCTATGGCCAGACGATCGAGGTCGAGCTGATCGAATATCTGCGGCCCGAGGCCAAGTTCGATTCGCTCGACGCGCTCAAGGCCCAGATGGACCGCGATGCCGAGGCGGCGAGGGCGGCGCTGGCGGATCAGGCCAGGAAATAGACGCAGGCGACATAGCCGAGCCAGCATGCCATCGGCAGGATCGCCCAGGCTGCCGCGGGCACGCGCCGCCCCATCGCCAGCATCACCGCCACCGTCGCCGCCAGCGTGACCGCCGTGCCCGCCGCGCCCAGGCCCGAATCGGTGAACAGCCCGGTGTAGACCGGGAAGGCCAGCCCCAGCAGCGCCAGCCAGGCCGGCAGCCAGGATCGCCCGCCGCGGCCGCCGCCGCGCAGATACAGCCAGCGCGACATGCCGAGCAGCGCGAACAGCACCACCCACACGCTGCCCACAACCGCGCCCGGCGGCACCCATTGCTGCTGCGCGGGGGTCAGATCGCTGCGCGCGGCACCCAGGCCGAAGATGATCGCATTGCCGATCACCACCGCCGCCACGGGCAGCGCGATATTGGCCCACAGGCCGCGGGTGCCGGTATCGTCCAGGGTTGTCGCCATGGGCTCTCCTCTCGCTGATCCGCTAAACGCCTGGCGCGCTCAGCCTATCCTCACGCGATCGGATTGGTACATATCAGGAACAACTCCCGCTTTGCAACGCTTGGGCAGAGTCGCTAATCCGCGCGGACCCATGAGCGACGCAAAAGAATCTCCGCGCGACTGGCGCGACACCGTCTTCCTGCCGAAGACCGAGTTCCCCATGAAGGCCGGGCTCTCCGAAAAGGAGCCCGCCATCCTTGCGCGCTGGGAGAAGATCGGGCTGTACCAGCGGCTGCGCAGCGAACGCGCCGGGCGCACCCGCTTCCTGCTCCACGATGGCCCGCCCTATGCCAATGGCGACATCCACATGGGCCATGCGATGAACAAGGTCCTGAAGGACATCATCGTCCGTTCGCAGACGCTGATGGGCAAGGACGCGCCCTATGTTCCCGGCTGGGATTGCCACGGCCTGCCGATCGAATGGAAGATCGAGGAGGCCTATCGCGCCAAGAAGCTGAACAAGGACGAGGTTCCCCCGGCCGAGTTCCGCGCCGAATGCCGCGCCTATGCCGCGAATTGGGTGGGCGTGCAGCGCGAACAGTTCAAGCGGCTGGGCGTGCTGGGCGATTGGGAAGACCCGTACCTCACGATGAATTTCGACAGCGAGGCGATCATCGCCGGCGAGCTGTTGAAGTTCGCGATGGAGGGCCAGCTTTATCGCGGCGCGAAGCCGGTGATGTGGTCGCCCGTGGAAAAGACCGCGCTGGCCGAGGCCGAGGTTGAGTATGAGGACGTGGTGTCGACGCAGATCGACGTCGCGTTCGAAATCGTGGAGGCGCCCAACGCGCCCGGACTGGTCGGCGCGCATGCGGTGATCTGGACGACCACGCCGTGGACGATCCCGGTGAACCAGGCTTTGGCGTACGGGCCGGACATCACTTATGTGATGGCGCCGGACGAGGAAGGCCGGATGGTCATCGTCGCTGAGCAACTGTTCACTGAGTTTCAAAGGCGACGTGCGGGCAAGAACGGCCTTCAGGCGTTCGGTCAATTCAAAGGTTCCGACCTCGCCGGTGCCGTCGCCCGTCACCCGATGCACCATCTCGGCGGCTTCTTCGCCAAGCCGCGTCCGTTTCTGCCGGGTGATTTCGTCACCACCGATGCGGGTACCGGCCTTGTCCATATGGCGCCGGACCATGGCGAGGACGATTTCCTGCTGTGCAAGGCGCATGGGATCGATCCGGTGTTCGCGGTCGAGGGTGACGGCAGATATCGGGACGACTGGTTGTGGCCCGAGGACAAGTCGCTCTCGGTCATCAACAAGAAGTTGGTCGCGCCGGACGGGCCGATCTGTAACGATCTGAGGGACGTGGGTGCCCTGCTTTCCGCGCGCAACGACGAGAGCACCCGGCACAGCTATCCCCATAGTTGGCGTTCCAAAGCTCCGATCATCTTCCGCTGCACGCCGCAATGGTTCATCCCGATGGACAAGCCTGCGGGCAATGTCGCGGTGGACGTGCCCGCGCCGATGGGGATGGGCGTGCCGATGCAGACGGGCAACGGCCCCACGCTGCGCGATCTGGCGCTGGACGCGATCGCGCGCACGCGCTGGGTGCCCGAGAAGAGCCGCAACCGCATCCATGCGATGGTGGAGGGCCGCCCGGACTGGGTGATCAGCCGCCAGCGCGCCTGGGGCGTGCCGATCGCGCTCTACGTCAACCGCCAGACCGGCGATTACCTGCGCGATCCGGAGGTGAACGCGCGCATCCTGGCCGCCTTCCGCGCGGGCGGGGCCGACGCATGGTTCGCCGCCGACCACCAGGCGCTGCTCGGCGAAAAATACGATCTCGCCGATTATGAGGTGATCAACGACATCCTGGACGTGTGGTTCGATTCGGGCAGCACGCACGTGTTCACGGTCGAGGCGCGCTATGGCGAGGGCGTGCGCGCCGACCTGTATCTGGAAGGATCGGACCAGCATCGCGGCTGGTTCCAGTCGTCGCTGCTCGAAAGCTGCGGCACGCGCGGGCGGGCGCCCTATGAAGCGGTGCTGACGCACGGCTTCGCGCTCGATTCGCAGGGCAAGAAGATGTCCAAATCGCTCAAGAACGTCGTCGATCCGCTGAAGGTGATCGACGAGAGCGGGGCGGACATCCTGCGCCTGTGGGTCGCGCAGACCGATTATTTCGAGGATGTGCGTATCGGCAAGGAGGTGCTGGCCGGCACGTCCGACGCCTATCGCAAGCTGCGCAACACCTTCCGCTACCTGCTCGGCGCGCTCGACGGCTTCACCGATGCGGAGAAGCTGCCGGTGGCGCGGATGCCGGAGCTGGACCGCTATATCGTCCACAAGCTGGCGGCGCTGGATACCGAGCTGCGCGCGGCGGCGGAGGCGTTCGAGTTCAACCGCTACAGCCGGGCGCTCACCGATTTCGCGAACGAAGACCTGTCCGCCTTCTATTTCGATATCCGCAAGGACTGCCTCTATTGCGACGCGCCCGCGGACCCGAAGCGGCGCGCGTACCGGACGGTGCTGGACCTGCTGTTCCACGCGCTGGTGCGCTATGCCGCGCCGATCCTGAGCTTCACCGCCGAGGAGGTGTGGCAGGCGCGCTATCCGGACGAGGACAGCTCGGTCCACCTGCTCGAATGGCCGGAACTGCCGCATCTGGCGACCGACCTGCTCGCCGCCGAATGGGAAACGGTGCGCCGCGTGCGCGAGGCCGTGACCGAGGCGATCGAGCCGCACCGGCGCGCGAAGGCGATCCGCTCCAGCCTGGAGGCGGAGGTGACGCTGCACCTGGAGCCCGAGATCGCGGTGCGCGTCCAGCCGCTGGACATGCAGGAAATCTGCATCACCTCCACCGTCCATTATGGGGACCCGGCGAACGGCGAGGGGCTTGCCACGGTTCGGCCCACGGGCAACCATAAATGCGGCCGATGCTGGCGGCATCTGCCGGAGGTTGCCGAAGACGGCGCGCTGTGCGACCGGTGCGCGGGGGTTGTGGGCTGAATATGAACGTGACGCGCGCCATCGGGCTGATGACGGCCCTGCTGATCTTCCTGCTCGATCAGGGAATCAAATATTGGGTCACCGGGCCGCTCGGCATCAGCTACGAGGGCGCGGCGATGGAGGTATTGCCCTTCTTCGACCTGCGCTTCGTGCAGAATATCGGCGTTTCGCTGGGCGCGCTTCAGGCGACGACGGAGGCGATGCGCTGGGGGCTGGTGGTGCTGACCGCCGCGATCGCGGCCGGCGTGCTGTGGTGGCTGCTGCGCGAGCACAAGCTGCCCGACGTGGTTTCGCTGGGCCTGGTGCTGGGCGGCGCGGCGGGAAATATCCTGGATCGCACCCGGCTGGGCTATGTCGTCGATTACGCCGATCTGCATATCGGCACATGGCGGCCCTTTTTGGTCTTCAATGTCGCCGATGCGGCGATTACCATTGGCGTGGTGATCCTGCTGGTGCGTGCGATCTTCGTGCGCGAGCAGCCGAGAGCGGCCTCGGATCCCGTGGAGAAGGAAGTCAATGCGTAAGCTCGTCCTCGTCACCGCCGGCTTTGCGCTGGCCGCTACCCTTTCGGCCTGCGGCAGCCGCGGCCTCAACCGCGAGCGGCCGGACGAGTTCGCCGTCGCGCGCCAGGCGCCGCTGGTGATCCCGCCCGATTACGCGCTGGTGCCGCCGCGCCCCGGCGCCCCGCGTCCGCAGGAGACCACGCCGCAGAGCCAGGCGCTCGACGCGATGTTCGGCGGCACCGCCCCGCGCAGCCCCGGCGAGGCCGCCGCGCTCGATTCGGCCGGCCGCAACGCCGCCGATCTGGGCGCGCGCAGCACTGCGGGCAGCCCGGGCACCAATGTGATCGACAAGGGCACGACCACGCGCGACATCGTCGCCGCGCCGGAAGGCGACGGCCAGGACGCGCGCGTCTCCACGCCGAACTGATCTTGCCGGGTTCCGGCATCGGCCTGGCCGAAGGCGGCTGATGCCGGCGATCCTGATCCGCAGGCTCGCCACCGCGATCCCGACGCTGTTCGCGGTCGTCCTGCTCTCGTTCCTGCTGATGCGCGTCGCGCCGGGCAGCCCGTTCGATTCGGAACGCCCGCTCGATCCCGCGATCCGCGCGGCGATGGAGCGCGCCTATGGGCTCGATCAGCCGCTGCCGGTGCAGCTCGGCCGCTATCTGGCGAACATCGCCACGGGCGATTTCGGGCCTTCGCTGGTCTATAAGGACTTCACCGTCTCCAAGCTGATCGCGCAGGGGCTGCCGGTGTCGCTCCAGCTCGGCGGGCTGGCGCTGCTGCTGGCGGCGCTGCTGGGCGTGGGCGGCGGCATCGCCGGGGCGCTCAGGCCGGGCGGCTGGATTGATCGCAGCGTGAGCGTCGCCTCCAGCCTGGCGGTGGCGCTGCCCAGCTTCGTCACCGGGCCGGTGCTGGCGCTGGTGTTCGCGCTGTGGCTGGCGTGGCTGCCGGTTTCGGGGCTGGGCGGGCCGTCTTCGCTGGTGCTGCCGGTGATCGCGCTCGCGCTGCCGGTGGCGGGGGCGGTGGCGCGGCTGACGCGCACCGGGCTGGCCGCCGCGCTGGCGCAGGATCATGTGCGCACCGCGCGGGCGCGGGGGATCGCGCCGGTGCGCGTGATCGTGCGCCACGCGCTGCCGCCCGCGCTGATCCCGGTGGTGTCCTATCTCGGCCCGGCGGCGGCGGGGCTGTTGACCGGCGCGGTGGTGATCGAAACGGTATTCGGCCTGCCGGGGCTGGGCCGATATTTCGTGCAGGGCGCGCTCAACCGCGATTACCCGCTCGTGATGGGGGTGGTGATCCTCTACGCGGGGCTGATCCTGCTCTTCAACCTGATCGCCGACCTGCTCTATGGCTGGCTCGATCCGCGGGTGCGCGGATGAGGGCCGCGGCGGTCACGCTGGCGGCGATCGCCCTGCTGGCGCTGCTGCTGCCGCTGGTGCTGCCCTGGGGCCATGCCGATATCGACTGGAACGCGGTGCGCGCGCCCGCCTTCACCCCCGGCCACCCGCTGGGGACCGACAGCGTGGGCCGCGACCTGCTGGTGCGCGTCGCGGTGGGCACGCGGATCACGTTGGCGGTGGCGCTGGCCGCCGCGCTGGTGGCGCTGGTGGTCGGCGTGGCCTGGGGCGCGGTGGCGGGCTGGATCGGCGGGCGCGTGGACGAGGCTATGATGCGCGTGGTGGACGCGCTCTATGCCCTGCCCTTCATGTTCGTGGTGATCGTGCTGATGGTGGTGTTCGGCCGATCGGTGCTGCTGGTGTTCCTGGGCATCGGCGCGGTGGAATGGCTGACGATGGCGCGGGTGGTGCGCGCGCAGGTGATGACGCTGAAGCAGCGGCCGTTTGTGCTGGCGAGCGAGGCGGCGGGCGCGCGCGGGCCGGCGATCCTGACGCGCCACATCCTGCCCAACACGGCGGCGGCGGCGATCGCCTATCTGATGCTCACCGTGCCGCAGGTGGTGATGGTGGAAAGCTTCCTCTCGTTCCTGGGGCTGGGCGTTCAGGAGCCGCTGACCTCGCTCGGCATCCTGGTCCACGACGGCGCGGACGACATGGACATCGCCCCGCTGGCGCTGGCCGTTCCCTGTTTCGTGCTGGTGGCGCTGGTCGTCGCGCTCAACCGCATCGGCGAGGGGCTGCGCGAGCGGATGGCGGCGTGACGCTCTACGCGGTCGAGCATCTGTCGCTGGAGATCGGCGGCGCGCGTATCCTGGAGGATGTGGGGTTCGCGGTGGCGGCGGGCGGCTGCACCGCGCTGGTCGGCGCATCCGGATCGGGCAAGACGATGAGCTGCTTCGCGCCATTCGGCCTGGCGGCGGGGCGGCCGCGCGGATCGGCGCGGCTGGAGGGCGCCGAGCTGATCGGGCTGGACGAGCGCGCGCTGCGGCCGTTGCGCGCGCGCGCCGGCTTCGTGTTCCAGCAGCCGCTGACCGCGCTGACCCCGCACCTGACGATCGGCGCGCAACTGGCGGAGTCCGCGTCGGCGCTGGGCGGCGCGCGGCCGGACCGGCGCGCGATGGCGGCGATGCTGGATCGCGTGGGGCTGAGCGATCCCGAGGCGAAGCTGGACCAATGGCCGCACCGGCTTTCGGGCGGGGAGCGCCAGCGGGTGATGATCGCCTGCGCCACCGCGCATGGCCCGCGCCTCCTGGTCGCCGATGAGCCGACCAGCGCGCTGGACGCCGAGCTGCGCCATGCGATCCTGGACGTGATCGGGCGGCTGCGCGAGGACGGGCTGGGCGTGCTGCTGGTCAGCCACGATCTGCCGCTGGTCGCGCGCCATGCCGATCGCGTGGTGGTGATGGACGCCGGCCGCGTGGTGGAGGACGGGCCGGCGCGCGCCGTGATCGAAACGCCGGCGCAGGAGGTGACGCGCGCGCTGATCGCGGCCAGCCCGCGGCTCGATTCGCCGCCGCCCGATCTGCCGGTACCGGGCGCCCCGCTGATCGAGGCGCGGGGCATCGCCGTTGGCTTTCGCACGCCCGGCTGGCGGCGCGGGCGCTTCCAGGCGGTGGCGGACGCGGGCTTCGCGCTGGCGGAGGGCGAGGCGCTGGCGATCGTCGGGCGATCGGGATCGGGCAAGTCGACGCTGGCGCGCGCAGTGGCGCGGCTGGGCCCGTGCGATTCGGGCGCGGTGTTGTGGCGCGGCCGGCCGCTGCCCCCGCGTGCGCGGATGGGCACGGCGGAGCGGCGGCTGATCCAGCCGGTGTTCCAGGACCCTGCCGCCAGCCTGGACCCGCGCTGGACGGTGGCGCAGAGCATCGCCGAGCCGTTGCGCAACCTGATCCCGGCGATGGACGATGCCGCGCGGGCGGCGCGGGTGGGGGCTGTGCTCGACGAGGTGGAGCTGGGCGAGCGCTTCGCCGCGCGGCGGCCGGGCGAGCTTTCGGGCGGGCAGGCGCAGCGCGTGGCGATCGCCCGTGCGCTGGCCGCCGATCCGGAGGCGATCCTGCTCGACGAGGCGACCTCCGCGCTCGACGTGCTGGTGGCCGGGCGCATCCTGGCGTTGCTGGGACGGCTCCAGGCGAGCAGGCGGCTGGCGATCCTGGCGATCACCCACGATCTGGCCGTGGCGCATGCGCTGTGCCACCGGCTGGCGGTAATGGAGGCGGGGCGGATCGTGGAGATCGGGCCGGTGCCGCAGTTGCTGGCTTCCCCCCAAAGCGCGGCGCTGACGCGGCTGGTGGCGGCGCAATAGAGCCCTTCGTGTTTGGAGCATCGCGGCTCAGATCTTGGGCGCGCTCCTCGCCGGATTGGAGCGGCCGAACGATCCGATTCTGATTTGAGCCGCGACGCTATAAACGCCCGTTTCCGGGGAGCCGGGACGGCGGTGCCCCGGGGGCGGCGTTGGTCCTCCTTGTGTTTGAATCACGCGAAGGCGCGAAGAAGTCTTTTGGTTCGCGCAGAGGCGCAGCGGGCGCGGAGCGGGATCTGCCTCGATGGCGGCCCACCTTCCTTGGCTCAATCGTGCGCTGGCCTGTGGATGGGCGCCTTCGGTGTGAGTGGGCGATGCATCGCTGCACCAAATCTTCGCGCCTTCGCACGCGCAGAAAATTCCGCGGCGTACATTGATTCTTCACCCGGCCATCGCTATTGACACTATTGTCAATAAGGATTCGCCCCGATGGCCACCGCTCCGATCGAACCGTTCAACCCCGGCGTGCCGCTGAAGCGCGAGTGGGGCACCGCGCTCTCCGCGCTGCGCAAGCTGCTGGCGGACGGGAACGACACGCACCAGGTGTTCCGCATCATGCGCGCGTTGAACGGCGACGTGACGCAGCGCAACTATCGCAGGCTGCTGGCCGCACCGGGCGGCGGGCGGCTGGCGTACCAGCGCGTCGAGCTGGCCGAGAGGCTGACCGACCGCGCCTGGATCGACAGCTTTGCCGAGGGCACGGTGGGCGCCGCCTATCGCACCTTCCTGGACAGCACAGGCTATTCCGCCGACGGGCTGGCCGAAATCAGCATGGCCGAATTCGGCGCGGCCCAGGTCGAGCATCCCTATACCTGGATGGCCCGGCGCGAGCGCGACATCCACGACATCTGGCACGTGCTGACCGGATACAAGGCGAGCGAGCATCTGGGCGAGGCGTGCCTGGTGGCCTTTTCCTATGCGCAGACGGGCGGGCTCGGCTGGGCCTTCATCGCCGCGGGCGCCGCGCTCAAGAGCCTGCGCATCACCGGCGAAACCGCCTTCTTCAAGGCGGTGGTGGAGGGATACCGCCACGGCAAGCGCGCGCAGTGGCTGCACGGCGAGGATTATGAGGCGCTGATGGCCGAGCCGATCGAGGCAGCGCGCCGCCGCCTGGGTATCGCCGATCCCGTGAAATACCGCATCGCCCAGGCGAAGCTGAACGCCGCGGGGATCCAGGGGATCTAATTCTCGGCTGCGCCGAAGCGGCGCGCCCGCCGTTTCAGGACGCGGGGCTGGCCGCCAGCCGGGCGCGCAGGGCATCGCGGCCGAGCGGCGCGCCGGGCAGTTCGAAGCGGATCGCCGCAATCGGCCCGGCGTCGATCCGGTCGAGCTTCAGCGCATCGCCCATGCGCAGCACGAAACCCTTGTCGAACAGCGCCAGCATCGCGCGGGCCAGCTTGCCCGGCCCGCCCTCTCCCACGCTGTTCTCCGCCACCGTCAGCCGTGCCTGGAGCGCCAGCGCGCGCGCCGCCGGGGCCAGCGTGGGATCGGTGCTGATCACCGCCTGCGCGCTGTTCAGCGAGGGCGTGTGGCGCGGATGCACCCGCCATTTGGTGCCGCGCACTCCGGCGATCAGATCGGTCGCGTCCTCGCGGTTGAGATCGTAATCGGGCTCGCCGCTGGGGCCGGCCTTCGCCGCCGCGGCCCGCTCCGCCAGCAGCGCGGCATAATCCTCCGCCCGCGCGGCGAACGATCCGGCGGCGTCGGACAGGATCACATATTCCCGCCCGCCGCGGACCAGATAGACGCGCCCGTCCGCCTCCGCCCGGGCGTCGCCGCCCTCGGCCGCCTCGACCAGGATGGAGCCGCCATCTTCGCGCGCGAAGGCGGCGGAGAGGTCCACCGGCTTGGCGGGCGCGCAGCCCGCGGCAAGAAACAGCAGCGCCGCAGCGGCGATTCGACCGATCACGGAAGTTCCTTTCGCCGCCCTTCATCCGCAAAGCTGTGGGCGCAGGCAAGAGGGCGCGCTAGGGAGGCGCATGGCCCTCTCGCGCCTCGTGCTGACCGATTTCCGCAACCATGCCGATGCCGTGCTGTCGCCCGGCCCCGGCTTCGTGGTGCTGACCGGGGAGAATGGCGCGGGGAAGACGAACGTGCTGGAGGCCGTGTCGCTGCTCGCGCCCGGCCGCGGGCTGCGCCGCGCGCCGCTGGCGGAGATCGCGCGGCAGGGCGGCAGCGGCGGCTTCGGCGTGGCGGCGACGCTGGCCGGACCGGGCGGAGACGCCGAGATCGGCACGGGCACCCGCGCCGACGCGCCCGAACGCCGCCTCGTCCGCGTCAACGGCGCCACGGCGGCGGCCGCATCGCTGGCCGAATGGCTCACCGTCCTGTGGCTCACCCCGGCGATGGACCGGCTGTTCCTGGAAGGCGCGGGCGAGCGCCGCCGCTTCCTGGACCGGCTGACACTGGCGCTGGCGCCCGGCCATGCCCATCACGCCGCGCGCTATGAGGCGGCGATGCGCCAGCGCAACCGTCTGCTGGCCGGGGAGGATGCGCCCGATCCCGCATGGCTGACCGCGCTGGAGGCGCGCATGGCGGAGCATGGCGCGGCGATCGCCGAGGCGCGCGGCGCGGCGGTGACGGCGCTGGCGGAGCGGCTGGCCGATGCGCCCGAGGGGCCGTTCGCGCGCGCCGGGCTGGCGCTCGAGGGCTGGAGCGGCGAGGCGGACGCACTGGCGGCGGAGCTTGCCGCCGGGCGCCGCCGCGATGCCGCCGCGGGCCGCACGCTGGCCGGGCCGCACCGCGACGACCTGATCGTCACCCATCTGGCCAAGGCGCAGGCGGCGCACCGCTGCTCCACCGGTGAGCAGAAGGCGCTGCTGCTGGGCATCGTGCTGGCGCACGCCGATCTGGTGGCCGATCGCACCGGCAGCCCGCCCGTGCTGCTGCTCGACGAGGTCGCCGCGCACCTCGATCCCGGGCGGCGGCAGGCGCTGTTCGCGCGGCTGGAGGGGCGCGGCCAGGTGTGGATGACGGGCACCGAACCCGCGCTGTTCGACGGGCTGCCGCCCGGCACGCGCTGGTTCGGCGTGGCAGACGGGTTAGTAGCCCCCGCCTAATGCGGGTCCCGGCGCAGCGCGCACAGCGCCAGGATGCGTGTGGCGATCTCGCGTTCGCCCATCACCACATGCGCGGCGCCGCGTTCCTCCAGATGCGCCACCTCGGCATCCGAATGCGCGCGGGCGATCACCCGCACCGCCGGGTTGAGCGCGCGTGCCCGCTCGCAAACCGCCCCCGCCTCAAAGCCTTCGGGAATGGCGATCAGCAGCTTGGCGGCGCGCGCAATCCCGGCGCGCTCCAGCGTCCGCGTCTCCACCGCGTTGCCGGCGATCACATCCAGCCCGTCCGCATCGGCCATGCGCGCGATCTCCGGCCGGTCCTCGATCACCACCATGCCGCCCTTGCGGCCGCGCAGCCCCTCCGCGACCAGCCGGCCGACCCGGCCATAGCCTACCAGCACGACATGCCCCGGCCGGCGCGCTTCCGGTTGCCGCTCCGGCGCGTCCTCCACGCCCTGCGGAGTCCGGCGGCGCTCGGCCATGGCGAAAATGAAGGGATTGAGCAGGATGGAGATCAGCGCGCCCGCCAGGATCAGGTCGCGCCCCGCCTCCGGCAGCAGTCCCAGCGCGGCGCCGAGCGAGGCGAGGATGAACGAGAATTCGCCGATCTGCGCCAGGCTGGCCGCCACCGTCAGCGCCGTTCCCGCGGGATGGCGGAAGGCGCGGACGATCGCATAGGCCGCCAGCGACTTGCCGACCAGGATGATCGCGACCGTGGCGAGCAGCGCCAGCGGCTGATCCACCAGCACGCGCGGATCGAACAACATCCCCACCGAAACGAAGAACAGCACCGCGAAGGCGTCGCGCAGCGGCAGCGTCTCTTCGGTCGCGCGGCGGCTGAGCGGCGTCTCGCCCAGGATCATGCCCGCGAAGAAGGCGCCCAGCGCGAACGAGACGTGGAAGACAAAGGCGGCGCCGAACGCCACGCCCAGCGCGATCGCCAGCACGGCCAGGCGGAACAGCTCGCGCGATCCGGTCTGCACCACCCAGTGCAGCGCCCAGGGGATCAGGCGGCGGCCGACCACCAGCATCAGCACCACGAAGCCCGCGACCATCAGCAGCGTGCCCGCCAGCGACGCGAGCAGCGTGCCGGCATCGGCGCCGCCCGACGATCCGGCCCCCGCCATCGCCGGCAGCAGCACGAGCGCCAGCACCATCGCGAGATCCTCGACGATCAGCCAGCCGACGGCGATGCGCCCGCGTTCGGTCTCCACCAGGTCATGCCCCTGCAGCGCGCGCAGCAGCACCACCGTGCTCGCCACCGACAGCGCCAGGCCGAACACCAGCCCCGCGCCCAGGCCCCAGCCCAGCGCAAGCGCCAGCCCCGTGCCCATCAGCGTGGCGACCCCGATCTGCGCGATCGCGCCGGGTATGGCAATCCGGCGCACCGCCAGCAGGTCGCGGAGCGAGAAGTGGAGCCCGACCCCGAACATCAGCAGGATCACGCCGATCTCGGCCAGTTCGGCGGCCAGGCTGGCGTCGGCGACGAAGCCGGGGGTGAAGGGGCCGACGGCGATACCGGCGAGCAGATAGCCCGCGATCGGCGATACGCGCAGCCGATGGGCAAGCGCGCCGAACAGAAAGGCGATCACCAGTCCGGCGACGATAGTGGCAATAAGGGGCGTGTGATGGGGCATCCGGCGTTTCGCTTGTCCTCTGGATGTTGTCGGGATGGGTGCGCGATCCGGCCCGCAAAAAGGGGAGAATGAGGGCCGGATCGCGCGGACTGCCTGGCGGGAAAGGACCGGGCAGTCCTGGGCTTATTGCGAAGCCAGTCCGATCGCCGCGGCCATCGCGGCTGCCGTCCCGGCTATTCCCGCCCAGATCGCGGTCACGAACCACCAGGGGGGCCGCGCCTCGTTCGGGTCGGTCTGCATGGGAAACCTCCTTCCGGTGTCCGGCATCGCGGCCCCCGCGAAGGAGCACGGCGGTCCGTGCCGGCATGGACAGAGGGGGAAGTATCGGGCGCCCGCCGATGGGCGTGCCCGGCGGAATCAGGCCGCGGGCGGCTCGCGCGGCAGCGGCAGGCCGCGAAGCGCGGCGGTTGCCAGACCCTTGAACGGAAGCGGCACGGGCGCGGCGGCGCCCGGCGCGGAAGGCGCGCGCAGCGCCGGGACGGCCGCCGCGATCAGTTCCGGCGCGGCGGAGGGCCGGGCGCGCTTGGCGGCCCTGCCCTCATCCTCCTCGATCCCGCGCTTGGCGGCCAGCCGCTTGGAAGGCGCGCTGGTGGTTTCCTGCACGGTCGCGGGGCTGAACGCCGATCCGATCCGCGTGCTGGAGGGCAACCCGGCCGGCAGCAGCGCGCAGAGCAGCGCAACCGCCAGCGCGACCAGCGCCGAAATGCCGAACAGCCGCCGCTGCGCATGCGCAACGGGCACCGGATATCCCGGTTGCTGGAAACGATCGTTCGGCATCGGCCCGGCATAGCACGCGGCGGGCGGCTCCGCAAAACCGCCCCTCCCGGGGCCGCCCATTTCGCTTTCGTTCGCCTGCCCCAGTCCCTATATGCTCGGCATGGCAAGCGAAGACGAAAACACTCCCAATACCTCCGACTATGGCGCCGATTCGATCAAGGTCCTCAAGGGCCTGGACGCGGTGCGCAAGCGGCCCGGCATGTACATCGGCGACACCGACGACGGATCGGGCCTGCACCACATGGTGTTCGAGGTGTCGGACAACGCCATCGACGAGGCGCTGGCCGGCCATTGCGACCGCATCCTGATCACGCTCAACCCGGACGGCTCGGTGTCGGTCGAGGACAACGGGCGCGGCATCCCCACCGGCATCCATGCCGAGGAGGGCGTCTCCGCCGCCGAGGTCATCATGACCCAGCTCCACGCCGGCGGTAAGTTCGAGAACACGTCGGACGGCAACGCCTACAAGGTTTCGGGCGGCCTGCACGGCGTGGGCGTATCGGTGGTCAACGCGCTGTCCGAATGGCTCGATCTGCACATCTGGCGCGACGGCGAGGAGCATTACATGCGCTTCCGCCACGGCGATGCGGAGGCGCCGTTGCGCGCCACCGGCCCCGCCCCGGCGCTGCCCGGCGGCGGCACCAAGAAGGGCACGCGCGTCACCTTCCTCGCCAGCCCGGCGACCTTCAAGATCACCGAATATGACTTCGACAAGCTAGAGCACCGCTATCGCGAGCTGGCGTTCCTGAATTCGGGCGTGCGCCTGGTGCTGAAGGACGCGCGGCACGAGGAGGCGAAGGAGGTCGAGCTGTTCTACGAGGGCGGCATCGCGGCCTTTGTGAAGTGGCTGGATCGCAACAAGCAGCCGCTGATGCCCGATCCGGTCGCGATCAACGGCACCCGCGACGACGTGACCATCGACGTCGCGCTGGAGTGGAACGACAGCTATTACGAAAACGTCCTCTGCTTCACCAACAACATCCCCCAGCGCGACGGCGGCACCCATCTGGCGGCGTTCCGCGCGGCGTTGACGCGCACGCTCAACAACTATGCCGACAAGTCGGGCGCGCTGAAGAAGGAGAAGGTCAGCCTTACCGGCGACGACATGCGCGAGGGGCTGACCGCGATCGTATCGGTGAAGCTGCCCGATCCCAAGTTCAGCTCGCAGACCAAGGACAAGCTGGTCAGCTCCGAGGTGCGCCAGCCGCTGGAAAGCCTGATGGCGGACAAGCTGGCCGAATGGCTGGAGGAAAATCCGGCCCACGCCCGCGCGATCGTCCAGAAGGTGATCGACGCCGCCGCCGCGCGCGAAGCGGCGCGCAAGGCGCGCGAGCTTACCCGGCGCAAGGGCGTGATGGATATCGCCAGCCTGCCCGGCAAGCTGGCCGACTGCCAGGAGCGCGATCCCGCCAAGTCCGAGCTGTTCCTGGTGGAGGGCGATTCGGCGGGCGGATCCGCCAAGCAGGGCCGCGACCGGCATTACCAGGCGATCCTGCCGTTGCGCGGCAAGATCCTGAACGTGGAGCGCGCGCGCTTCGATCGCATGCTCTCGTCCAAGGAGATCGGCACGCTGATCCAGGCGATGGGCACCGGCATCGGCCGCGACGATTTCAACATCGCCAAGCTGCGCTACCACAAGATCGTCATCATGACGGACGCCGACGTGGACGGCGCGCACATCCGCACGCTGCTGCTCACCTTCTTCTATCGCCAGATGCCGGAGATCATCGCGGGCGGATATCTCTACATCGCCCAGCCGCCGCTCTACAAAGCGGCGAAGGGCCGGTCCGAAGTGTATCTGAAGGACGATGCCGCGCTCGACCAGTATCTGGTCGAAGGCGGCGTTTCCGGCACGCGGCTCGAAACCGCGCAGGGCGCGCGTTCGGGCGACGATCTGGCCAGCCTGGTCGAACATGCCCGGCGCATGCGCACGCTGATGCGCTATGTGCCGCGCCGCTATGATGCCGCGATCATCGAAGCGCTGGCCCTGGCCGGCGCGCTCGATCCCGAGGCGGGCCGCGAGCAGCGCGCAGACTGCCTGTCCGCGGTGACGAAGCGCCTCGAAATGACCGACGAGGACGCCCGCTGGACCGCGCAGATGACCGGCGAGGGCGGCTTCCATTTCGAACGGCTGTGGCGCGGCGTGACCGACCATCACGTCATCGAGGCCGCGTTCCTCGTCTCCGCCGAAAGCCGCAAGCTCCACGTGCTGGCGCAGGAACAGGCCGAAAGCTACGCCACCCTCGCCAAGCTCGCCGCTTCCGGCGCCGCCGCGCAGGTGGAAGACACCCCGGCCGACGACGGCGAGGATGAGGGCGCCGCCGCGTCCGCGCCCCGGACGGGCAAGGGCGAATGGCTGATCGCACGCCCCTCGCAACTGCTCGACGCGGTGCTCGCCACCGGGCGCAAGGGCCTGAAGATCCAGCGCTACAAGGGCCTTGGCGAGATGAACGCCGAGCAGCTCTGGGAAACCACGCTCGATCCGCAGAACCGCTCGATGCTCAAGGTGGCGGTGGACCAGGCCGATGTCGCCGACGAGATCTTCACGCGCCTGATGGGCGACGTCGTCGAGCCGCGCCGCGAGTTCATCCAGGAAAACGCGCTGAGCGTCGCCAACCTCGACGTGTGAGGCACCCCTCCCCGGAGCCGCGCGGGCTTCCGGGGAGGGCGGTGCGTCAGCCCCACGCCTCCCACAGCGTCCATCCGCCCATCGCCAGGAACAGCAGCGCCGCGATCCGGTGGACCAGCGCCATCGGCACGCGCTCGATCACCTTGTGGCCCAGCAGCACGGCCGGCACGTTCGCCGCCATCATGCCCAGCGTGGTGCCCGCGGTCACCGCCAGCACGTCGTGGAAACGCGCGCCGAGCGCGATCGTGGCCACCTGGGTCTTGTCGCCCATCTCGACCAGGAAGAAGGCGATGGTGGTCGCCACGAACGGGCCGAAGCGCGAAGGCCTGGGCCCGTCATCCTCGTCCAGCTTGTCGGGGATCAGCGTCCACAGGCCCATCACGATAAAGCCCACGCCGACCGCGATCTGGAACCAGCGGCCCGAAACCAGGTCCGCCGCCACCGATCCCAGCAGCGCGGCAAGCGCGTGGTTCGCCAGCGTCGCGGCCAATATGCCCAGGATGATCGGCACCGGGCGGCGGAAACGGGTGGCGAGCAGGATCGCCAGCAACTGTGTCTTGTCGCCGATCTCGGCCAGCGCGACGATGGTGAAGGAGGATAACAGGGCTTCCAAGGCGATTCTCCGGGGGCGGGCGGCGGACACGCGACAGCACCGCCTTTCCCGCCCGCCCCGGACGGAAAGCCGATGCCATCGGTCTCGCCTGGGGCGGATTTTCCGCCCCTGCCGCGCCATGGCGTCTCCGCCAAGTATGTTGACGCGGGCATCCGGCCACCGGGCCGGCTGGCTACTCCCCGAAAGGACGCGGCGGCCTTAGCGCGGATCGCTTGCGCATGCAAATCGTATAACGATATTCCCTGCCGCCGCGCCAGGGCGGTGGAATTCCGCGTTCTGCCGTTACGAATCCGGTCCGATATGCTATGGCGGCCCGAACATGGTTAACGACAGGAGGTCGTGGCGATGCGGCTGGTGCGCGGGCGATTGATTGCGGCAGGGATTCTCGCGGCGCTCACCTTCACCCCCGGCGTGATCGCGCAGATGCAGCCGATCGACAGCGGATCGGTGGTCGCCGCGGTCGAACGGCTGCGGCCCGGCCAGTATATCTGGGCGCCCCAGCTCGCGCCCCAGGGGCCGATGCTGGTGGTGGTGAACATCGCCACCCAGCGGCTGATCGCCTATCGCAACGGCATCCCGATCGCGGTCTCCACCGTATCCACCGGGCGCGCGGGCCACCGTACGCCGACGGGCATCTTCACCATCCTCCAGAAGCGCGAGGAGCATTACTCCAGCATCTACAACCGCGCGCCGATGCCCTTCATGCAGCGGCTGACCTGGGGCGGCATCGCGCTCCACGGCGGCAACCTGCCCGGCTATCCGGCGTCGCACGGCTGCGTCCGGCTGCCACACGAATTCGCCAAGCTGCTGTTCTCCGAAACCGCGCTGGGGATGACGGTGGTGGTGGTGAACCAGCCCGCGCTGCCGCGCGTCGCGCCCGGCCCGGCGCTGTTGCGCTCGCCCGGCGCGCGCGCCACCACGGTGATGCCCACCGTGTGGCGGCCGGAGCTTTCGCCCAGCGGCCCCGTGTCGATCGTGGTCAGCGCGCCGGACCGGCGAATGGTGGTGCTGCGCAACGGGATCGAGATCGGATCGGCCCCCGTGGCCTTCGACGGGGAGGTCGACAGCCTCCAGGCCTATGTTCTCCAGAGCATCGACGGCGGCGAGTATCGCTGGGGCCGGGTGGCGCTGCCCGGCCAGTCCGCGCCGCCGGCCGGGGTGATGCCCGCCGTCAGCACCTCGCAGCAGGGCACCGATCCCTTCCGCCAGGCGCTGGCCAGCGTGGTGCGGCCCGGAACGACGATGATCGTGCTGCCCGATTCGTTTGGCCCCGGCTTCGTCCGCTCCGCGCCGATGACCGTGATCGAGAACGAGCCGCCCCGCGCGCCGGACGTGGCCGCCATCACCAACGGCGGCTGAGGCGCGGGGCCGGGCCACAGGCCCGCGCAGCCTTCGCATGCCCCGCGCGTTTCCTTGCCGATGCATCGCGATTCGAAAATGCGCAGCCCCGCGCCGCAATCGGCCGTTGACCGTAACGATATTGCGGTGCAGCAAAGCACCATGGGCAAGCCGCCGATCGCGAACAACCCCGATATCCGTTTCCTGGGCAAGCTGCTGGGCGACGTGATCCGCGCCTATGGCGGCGAAGCGCTGTTCAAGCGGATCGAATATATCCGCGCCACATCGGTGGATCGCGCGCGCGGCGTGGCCGGGGCGGACGCCATCGATCCGGGGCTGGACCGGCTGACGCTGGACGAGACGATCGATTTCGTGCGCGGCTTCATGCTCTTCTCGATGCTCGCCAACCTGGCCGAGGACCGGCAGGCGGCGCTGGCCGGCGACGGCACCGATGTCGCGGCCGCGCTCGCCCGGCTCCAGGCCGAGGGCATCGGCCGCGAAGCGGTGGCGGAGCTGCTGTCGCAGGCGCTGATCGCCCCCGTGCTCACCGCGCACCCCACCGAGGTGCGGCGCAAGAGCATGATCGACCACAAGAACCGCATCGCCGACCTGATGGCGCTGCGCGACGCCAACGCCGCCGAGACCGAGGACGGCGATCGCGTGGAAGAGGCGATCCAGCGCCAGATCGCGCTGCTGTGGCAGACGCGGGTGCTGCGCCGCGAGCGGCTGGGCGTAGCGGACGAGGTGGAGACCGCCCTTTCCTATTTCCGCGACGTCTTCCTGCCCGTGCTGCCCCGGCTCTACGCGCGCTGGGATCGCGCGCTGGGATCGCGCACGCCCAGCTTCCTGCGCCCGGGAAGCTGGATCGGCGGCGATCGCGACGGCAACCCCTTCGTCACCGCCGATTCGCTGCGGCTGGCGCTGGCACGATCGGCGGAAACCGTGCTGGTCTATTATCTGGAGGCGGTCCACGCGCTGGGTGCGGAGCTTTCGATCTCGACCGAGCATGCCGCCGTGGACGAGGCCGTGCTGCGGCTCGCCGAGGCGAGCCACGATACCGGCCGCAGCCGGGCGGACGAGCCCTATCGCCGCGCGCTTTCGGGCATCTACGCGCGCCTCTGCGCGACGCACCAGGAGCTTGCGGGCAAGCCTGCGCCGCGCCCCGCGCCCATCGCGGGCAAGCCCTATGCCGAACCCGGCGAGCTGCGCGAGGAGCTGGCGGCGGTCGCCCGCGCGCTGAGCCACCAGGGCGGCGGGATGCTGGCGAGCGGCGGCGCGCTGGGCCGGCTGATCCGCGCGGTGGAGACCTTCGGCTTCCACCTGGCCACGCTCGACCTGCGCCAGAACAGCGCGGTCCATGAGCGCGTCGTGGCCGAGCTGCTGAAGGCCGCGGGCGTCTGCGGCGATTATGCCGCGCTGGCCGAGGAGGATCGCGTCGCGCTGCTCCGCCGCGAGCTGGCGAGCCCGCGCCCGCTCACCAGCCCCTATGCCGATTATTCGGAGGAGACGGCGTCCGAGCTGGCCATCGCCCATGCCGCGGCGGAGGCGCACGCGCGCTACGGGCGCCAGTGCATCACCAACTACATCGTATCGATGTCGCAATCGGTGTCGGACCTGCTCGAGGTCCATGTGCTGCTGAAGGAGGCCGGGCTCTATATCCCCGGCGAAAATCCGCAGGCGCATGTGATGGCCGTGCCGCTGTTCGAGACGATCGGCGACCTGGAGAGCGCGCCTGCGATCATCGAGGCCTGGCTGGCGCTGCCCGAAGTGGCGGCGATCTCCGCCGGGCGCGGCCATCAGGAAGTGATGATCGGCTATTCCGACTCGAACAAGGACGGCGGCTATCTGACCTCCACCTGGCAGCTCAGCCGGGGGTCGACCGCGCTGGCGCCGGTGTTCGCCAGGGCCGGCGTCCGCATGCAGCTCTTCCACGGGCGCGGCGGATCGGTGGGGCGCGGCGGCGGCTCCTCGTTCGCGGCGATCCTGGCCCAGCCGCGCGGCACCGTGCAGGGCCGCATCCGCATCACCGAACAGGGCGAGGTGATCGCCGCCAAATACGGCACACGCGAGAGCGCGGCGGCGAACCTGGAGGCGGTGGCGTCCGCCACGCTGATCGCCAGCCTGGAGGCGGAGCCGCTGGCGCCCGCCGACGCCGCGCGATTCGCCGCGGCGATGGACACGCTGTCGGCCAGCGCGTTCCGCGCCTATCGCGGCCTGGTCTACGAGACCGAGGGCTTCCGGACCTTCTTCCGACAGATGACGCCGATCGCCGAGATATCGGGCCTGAAGATCGGATCGCGCCCCGCCAGCCGCAAGAAATCGGACGCGATCGAGGATCTGCGCGCCATCCCCTGGGTGTTCAGTTGGGCGCAGTCGCGCGCGATGCTGCCGGGCTGGTATGGCGTGGGCGCCGCCATGTCCGCGTTCGAGGACAAGGGGCTGCTGCGCGAGATGGCGGCCGCCTGGCCCTTCTTCCAGGCGATGCTGGACAATATGGAGCAGGTGCTCGCCAAGTCCGACATGGGCATCGCCGCGCGCTATGCCGCGCTGGTGGAGGACGCGGCGCTGCGCGACCATGTGTTCGGCCGCATCCGCGACGGGTGGCAGGCGACGCACGACTGCCTGCTCCAGGCGACGCGGCAGACGCGCCTGCTGGAAAAGCACCCCGCGCTCGACATGTCGATCCGGCTGCGGCTTCCCTATATCGAGCCGCTCAATCTGCTGCAGATCGAGCTGATGAAGCGCCATCGCGCGGGGGAGACCGACGAGCGCATCCGCGAGGGCATCCTGCTCTCGATCAACGCGGTGGCGACGGCGCTGCGCAACAGCGGCTGATCCCGCGCCTTCACCGTGGAGCATGTTTCACGATTGTTTCCGCGTCGGCGCGGGCGCCTCATCCGTCCCATTCGGCGAAGGGCGCCGCCACCTCGGCGGGCACGCGCACCAGCCGGCCGCTGGCGCGATCGATGATCGCCCAGGTCGATCGTGCCTCCACCTTCGGCTTGCCGTCGGCGCCCACGAAGCGCACGCAGCGATCGAAGCGGGCGCCGCGCGGCGGCTCCGGAATCCAGGTCTCCGCCGTCACCGTGTCCCCGGCGACGACGTTGCCGCGGTAATCGATCTCGTGCCGCGTCACGACCCAGACATAGGAGTCCTTGTGCGCCTGGGGCGCCACCGCGTTCCAATGCGCGACGGCGATGTCCTGGATCCAGCGGACCCACACCACGTTGTTGACGTGGCCCAGCTCGTCGATGTCGTCCGGGCCGGCGGTGATCCTGGTGGTGAAGCGCGCCATGCCCGGAGCTTAGCAGAGGCGCGGCGGCGCCTTCCACTACCGCCGTGCGCGGCTCAGCTCGGGCGGTAGAGCCGGCCGCGCTCGGTGATCGCGGCGATGATCAGCGCGGAGACGCCGGCGATGAAGAACCCGGCGTAGAGCGGCACCGTCGTCCCGTCGAACATCTGCCCCACCACCGCGCCCAGCGACGCGCCGACGAAGGTGGTGAAGAAGCCCTGAAGGCTGGACGCGGTGCCCGCGATCGCCCCCATCTTCTCCATCGCCATCGACTGGAAGTTCGCCCCGACCAGGCCGAAGTTCACCATCATCAGCGATTGCAGCACGACGAAGCTGAGCAGCGTCTCCAATTCCATCCAGGCTACCGCCAGGTGGATCGCCGCCACGACGATCATGATCGTGAGCGCGGTGTGCGAGATGCGGCGCATGCCCACGCGCATCACCAGCCGCGAATTGATCATCGATCCCACCGCCATCGACGCGGCGATGCTGGCGAACACGGGGATGAGCAGGTGTTCGGCATGGAACACGTCATAGACGATCTGCTGCACCGAGTTGATGAAGCCGAACATGCCGCCCATCATCGCCGCCGTCGCTACCGTATAGCCCAGCGCATAGCGATCGCGCGCGGCGGTGGCGTAATCGGCGGCAATACGGCGCAGGCTCAGCGGCTGGCGCGCGCCGGGGTCCAGCGTCTCGGGCAGGCGCAGCCAGAACCAGGCGAGAACGGCAATCCCCGCCACCGACATGCCCCAGAAGATCAGCCGCCAGGTGCCGACCAGCAGCACCGCCTGGCCGAACGCGGGCGCCGCGATCGGCACGGCCATGAACACCATCGAGATCAGGCTCATCACCTGCGCCATGCCGCGGCCGGAATAGCGGTCGCGCACGATCGCCACGGTGACCACGCGGCCGCCCGCCGCCACCGCGCCCATCGTCGCACGTGCGACCAGCAGCAGCACGAAGCTGGAGGAAGCCGCGGCGATCGCGCTGGTGATCACATAGCCCGCCAGCGATATCGCCAGCACCGGGCGCCGGCCGTAACGGTCCGCCAGCGGCCCATAGATCAGGTGCGAGACGGCGAAGCCGATCAGATAGGCGCTGATCACATATTGGCGCTGGTTGGCGGAGGAGACGTTGAGCGATTCGCCGATCGCCGGCAGCGCGGGCAGCATCGCGTCCACGCCCAGCGCGGTGAGCGCCATTAGCGCCGCGCACAGGGCCACGAACTCGCCGAGCCCGATGGGCGCGCGTCCGTGGCTCTGCGAAGCGAGCGCCGGGTTGATCTGGTCCATGCGCGCCCCAATGGCCCAACATGGCGGCCGCGTCACCGCCTTTTTGCGATGCAGCGAAGCGCCGCACCCGGATGCGCGGCACAGGATCTAAAGCAGGTGGAACGCCCCGGCGCCGGTCACCACGCCCGCCACCAGCATCGCCAGCGCCATCACCGCGCGCAATATCCTGAGCGGGATACGGCCCCAGCCCAGCTCGCCCAGATAGGCGGCGACAAAGGTGACCGCGAAGGTGCCCGCCACCGCCCCGGCGAGCGCGAACCACGGTTCGCCGCGCACCGCGATGGCAAAGGTCAGGAACTGCGTCCTGTCTCCCGCCGCCAGCGCCAGCACGCCCAGGAAGGCGGTGAGCAGCGATCCCGCGCGCCATTTCTCCATCCGCGCGGGCGGCTTCGCCGGCCAGATTCCGCCCAGCCCGCCGACCACCAGCGCCACCGCCAGCATCAGCATGCGCGCATCGGGGTTGAGCAGCGGCGCCACCGCCATCGCGCCCAGCACGGCCACCAGGTTGCCCGCGGCATGCGCCGCCACCGCCCCCAGCGTGACCAGGAACGGGCGGCCATAGCGATCAGCCAGGATCGCCGCGAGCATCGCCGGGCGCTCGCCGAGCTGGGTGAGGAGCGCCGCGACGAACGCGGGCACCAGGGCTTCCATCCTTTACACTTCCCCCGCCTTGACTTTTCCGCGCTGCTGGCGCATCCGCCGCGCCTGCTAGCGGCGCGCCCCGGCGTGCCGCTTTTTCCATTTACGTTTCGAGGGTAGGGTCATGGCCAAGCCGACCACTGTCAAGATCAAGCTCGTCAGCTCGGCGGACACGGGTTTCTTCTACGTCACGAAGAAGAATCCGCGCACCAAGACCGAGAAGCTGTCCTTCCGCAAGTATGATCCCGTCGCGCGCAAGCACGTCGAGTTCAAGGAAGCGAAGATCAAGTAAGCGATTCGTCCCCGGCCTCAAGCGCCGGGGGCAGCAGTGCGCGGACCGCTTCGGGCGAATCCGGCTCGAACAATGCCCTGAACAGCGGCGCGAATCGGTCCGTCGGATCCTCTACGACGGCGGCGCCCATCTGCGCGTCCAGCATGCGCCACGCCTCCGCCATCCCTTCGGCGGCATCAAGATGCAGCTCCGCCAGCACACCGTGCAGCACCGCGGTCGTCGAATCGCGGGCCTGGGCCGAAAGCTCGCGCTCGCGCGATGCGCGAAGCACGTGCCAGCTATAGTGCGTCATGCGGCGGAGCCGTTCGGACGAGATCGTCATACGCAGAATCCCGGATCGCGTGGCTCGTGCCTTCCTTCCGCCTTTCGGGTTGCCAAACCGTTAACGCGGCCGCCGCCCTTTCATGGCGGCACCGGCCCTCTCCCCCACCCGGCCACCCAAAAAAGATACTGAAGTTGCGTGGCCGGGCGGGCGAGAGGGCCGGCGCGGGCCGGGGAAAACCGAAAAACACCTAGGGCACCAGCGCGCGCACCTCTTCCATGAAGCGGCTGAGCGAGATCGGCTTCGACACATAGGCGTTGGCGCCCGCGGCGCGGATGCGCTCCTCGTCCTCATGCCCGGCATAGGCGGTGACCGCCATCACCGGCGTGCGCGCCAGCACGGGATCGGCCCGCATCTGGCGAATCAGCGCCTCTCCGCTGACGTGCGGAAGCTGGATGTCGGTCACCACCAGGTCCGGGGCGAAGCGGTGCGCCGCGGCCAGCGCCTCGCGCCCGTCGCTCACCGGCTCGGTCTCGAAGCCGTGCGCGCGCAACAGGTCGCAAAACAGTTTGAGATTGAGTTCGTTGTCCTCGACAACGAGCACTCGATTTGCCACGCGCACCTCTGATGAAAACCGCGCGGATGCTCTAGGCGATGACGGCGCATCAGACAAACACCGAGGATGCCGCCACGCTGGCGCTGGGCGCGCTCGCCTGGACGCTGGGCGATCCGGCGCGGGCGGAGCGGCTGCTGGCGCTGACCGGGCTGGATGCGGCGGGGCTGCGCGCGCGGGCCGGCGATCCGGCGCTACTGGCCGCCGCCATCGGCTTTCTGGAGGCGCACGAGCCCGATCTGGTCGCCTGCGCGCTTGCGCTGGAGGTCGCGCCGCCCCAACTCGTCGCCGCGCGCGAGGCGCTGGAGAAGCTATGAGACCGCTGCTGATCACCGATTGCGACGAAGTGCTGCTGCACATGGTCCGCCATTTCGGCGCCTGGCTGGATGAGGCGCACGATATCGAATTCACCCCCAACGGCGGCGATTTCGCCAGCTCGATGCGCCGTCGCGCCTGCGGCAGCCTGGTCCAGCCGGACGATATGTGGACGCTGCTCGGCGGCTTCTTCCCGGCGGAGATGGGACGGCAGACGCTGGTGCCGCACGCGCGCGAATCGCTTGCCGCGCTGGCGCAGGCGGCCGATATCGTCGTGCTCACCAACCTGTTGGACGGGCTGCGCGACGACCGCATCGCCCAGCTTGCCGATCACGGCATCGCGCATCGCGTGGAAACCAACCAGGGCGGCAAGGGCACGCCGGTCGCGCGGCTGATCGCCGAGTACAACCCCAGCGTCACGGTGTTCGTCGACGATCTGGCGGTGCATCACGAATCGGTCGCCAAGCATGCGCCGCAGGTCCACCGGCTGCATATGGTGTCGGAGCCCAGCCTGGCGCCGCAGGTGCCGCCCGCGCCGCATGCGCATGCCCGAATCGATTGCTGGCGCGACGCGCATGGCTGGATCGCAGAACGCTTCGGCTTGACCGGCGGCGCCGCGGATGGTTGAGCGCCAGGCATGACCGACACGATCGAAGCCCGCCTCGCCGAGCTCGGCATCACCCTGCCCGAGCCCTCCGCCCCCGTCGCCGCCTATGTCCCCACCGTCGTGGCGGGCGGACTGCTCCATATCTCGGGCCAGGTCTCGAACAAGGACGGCGCGTTGATGACCGGGCGTATCGGCGAGGATCGCGACGCCGAATATGGCATGGAAGCCGCGCGCGCATGCGGGCTGATGCTGCTCGCGCAGATGCGCAAGGCGCTGGGCAGCCTCGACCGGGTCGAGCGCATCGTGAAGCTCGGCGTCTTCGTCAATTCCGCGCCCGCATTCACCGCCCAGCCCCAGGTGGCCAATGGTGCATCGCAACTTATGGAGGCGGTGTTCGGCGAGTCGGGACGCCATGCCCGCAGCGCAGTGGGTGTTGCAGTTTTGCCACTCAACGCCGCCGTGGAGATCGACGCGATCGTCGCCATCAAGGGTTGACGCCCAGACGGGCCAATTCTGTTGCCGTGCCGCAACACCTGTTGCCGTTTCCCAATTCCGTACAGCAAAACCTGTTGTGCGCCGCAACGCGATTCGGCATCAATCGCCGCAGGACGCAGCCCGCGCGGTAAATCCTTTCGGGGAAAAGACGCGGCGCCGTCCGAACGCAGGCGGGAACCATCGGTCTACTCGAAAGGAATACGATGCGTTTCTCGAAGATCAGCATTGCGGCGCTCATGCTCGCCGCCGCCACCCCCGCCCTCGCGCAGGAGGAAACCGAATCCTCCAGCCCGATCACGATCTCCGGCTCGGCCACCGTCGTCAGCGACTATCGCTTCCGCGGTTTCAGCCAGTCGAACGAGGAAGTCGCGATCCAGGGCGGCATCACCGTCACCCATGATAGCGGCCTCTACGTCGGCACCTGGGGCTCGAGCATCGGCTTCGCCAACGGCACCGAGATCGACGTCTACGGCGGCTATTCGAAGGAGATCGTACCGGGCCTGACCGCCGATGTCGGCGCGACGCTGTACCTCTATCCGGGCACGTCGGGCAGCTCGATTATCGAACCCTATCTCTCGCTGAAGGGCACCGTCGGTCCCGCCACGATCAAGGGTGGTATCGCCTGGGCTCCCAGCGGCCAGAATTCGCTCGGCGACGATGCGGGCGTCTATCTCTATTCGGACGTCGGCGTGGCCATTCCCAGCACGCCGATCACGCTGAAGGGGCACCTCGGCTATTCGAAGAGCGACAGCTTCCTGGGCGGCCTCGACGGTGAGGTGATCGATTATTCGATCGGCGCCGACGTGACCTGGAAGGCGCTGACGCTGGGCATTTCCTACGTCAACACCGACGAGACGAAGATTGGCGGCTGGAAGGAAGCCATCGGCGCCGACGGTGCCGTGCTCTTCTCGATCGGCGCTGCCTTCTAATACGCGGCAGACCGATGCAACGGCCGCGGGGCGGGATTCATCCCGGCCCGCGGCCACGCATCCTATGGTGCATTGTGGCAACACCTGTTGCCATTTCCCTATCCTGCGCAGCGCAAGCGGTTGTGCGGCGCAATGCGCGTCGGCAAAGCTCGCATTGCCGGACGAAAGCTGAGCCGGTCGTTCCCAGATATGCCGCGCCTTTCGGCAGCAGGCGGGAACGATCGCCATTCGGTTTGAAAGGGATATGATGCGCTTCTCGATGATCACTCTTGCTGTGCTGATGCTGGTCGCTGCCACGCCTGCGATGGCGCAGGATGAGGCCGCCGTGGGAACTTCGGCGTTCACGGTCACGGGCGGCGCCACCGTCACCACCGACTATCGCTTCCGCGGCCTGTCGCAAACCGACAAGGATCCGGCGGTCCAGGTGAGCGTCAACCTCAACCACAGCTCAGGCTTCTACGCCGGCGCGTGGGCGTCGACGATCGACGACACCACCTCGCTGCCGGGTTACGGCGATGCCGAACTGGACCTTTATGCCGGTTACACCAAGACGTTCGACAACGGCGTCAGCGTCGACCTGGGCCTGCTCTACTATCTCTACCCGGTCGACAAGGCGACCGGCCTGGATACCGATTTCTTCGAGCCTTACGCTTCTGTGACCTACACGGTCGGCCCGGTGACCACGAAGGTCGGTGCCAACTATGCCTGGGGGGGGCAGAGCGGCCTCGGCGGCAACGATAGCCTGTACCTGCGCGGTGACGTGTCGGCCGCGATCCCCGGCACCCCGCTGACCGCGCTGGGCCACCTGGGCTACACCAACGGCCAGCTCGGCATCCTCGCGCTGACCGACGACGACTATGTCGATTGGTCGCTGGGCCTCGAGGCTTCGCACGACTTCGTCAAGCTGGGCGTCCAGTATGTCGACACCAACATCAAGGACTTCGGCGTGGGCTGGTCGAAGGCCGTCGGCGCGAACAAGACGGTGCTGGGCTACCTGACCGTCAGCTTCTGATCCGAAGCACGAACAAGCGAGGGGGCGGACCTGTGGGACTGCCCCTTTGGACATTATCCCCTTCGCATACGTAGAGCAAGCTGGCATAAACTGGGGCATGAGCAAGCCGCAGACCGTCCGCCAGTTCTTCGCGCAGTTCCCGGATGACGAGGCGTGCCTCACGCATCTGTTCAACGTCCGGTTCGGCCAGGGCTATGAGTGCCCCTCGTGCGGACGGCCTTCCAACTGGTATCGCATCAAGGCGGAGCGGGCTTACTCGTGCCAGTGGTGCGGCCATCACCTGCACCCCACGGTGGGCACGCCGTTCGAAAAGACGCGCACCCCGCTGCAACTGTGGTTCTACGCGATCTACCTCTTCACCACGACGCGCAACGGTGTCGCGGCCAAGGAGCTGCAACGCCAGCTTGGCGTCACCTACAAAACGGCGTGGCGCATGGCCGGGCTGATCCGCGAGCATATGGTGGACGTGGACGGCGCACGCTGCTGGGCGGCGGATGCAAGACCGTGGAGATTGACGAAACGCTGATCGGCGGCAAGCGCCCCGGCGCCGGGCACGGCAATTACCGCGACAACAAGACCGTGGTTCTCGGCATGGTCGAGCGCGGCGGTGAAGTCGCCACCGCGATCGTCCCGGACGTGAAGAAGGGCAGCCTGTTTCCGCCGATCGCGGCCAATGTCGCGAAGGGCACCATGATCCATACGGACCAACTCAATGGCTACCGCGCGCTACCGACGATCGGCATGGGCTACACGCACGCCAGCGTGAACCATAACCGCGACGAATGGGCGCGCGGCGATTGTCATGTGCAGACCATCGAAGGCTTCTGGGCTCAGTTGAAGCGTGCCATCAGCGGCACGTACATTCACGTCTCGGGCAAGCACCTGTGGAAGTACGCGAAGGAAGCGGAGTACCGCTTCAACCGTCGCGATTGCGCCGCTTCGATGTTGACGGAGCTGCTTTCGACGTATGGGCCATTGCCGTCACGGCGCGGTTGAAGGCGGCGTCGTCGCCGGGGGGCGTGTCCGCGTCCCGGTCCTTAGCGAACTGGTCTAGCTTCCCCGCTTCGCGGGCTTCACGCAGCGTCGCCAATCTCACCTCCGAAATTAAGGATAACGATCCTCTCCAAATCGCCAGCGCGATACGCCAGCTTCGCGTCAACGCTTATCATCGCCTTTTTGGCTCCGGCGACCGCGTATGGATTATTCTCCACCTCGGCGTTGAAGAATCCGGTTCGGAACGGGTGGACAACGCTGAGCTTGCGATTGTGGAAAACGTAGCCATCCGTTTGCAGACTGAGGCGCGTTAGATCGGTCCACTCCAGTTCGGCCTTCGCCCGAATAATCTCTGCATCGCGCTCCGTCGCTTCGATGCGCTCTTGCTTCGGTGCCCAAAACCATAGCCGCTTCACGGTGCGCCCCACAGGGGCCACGGCCTGCACCATGGGAGCACTCGTCTTGGGTAGATGGTGCATTAGCAAAGCCTGCATCCCCATCATTTCGGTGTGTCGATGATCCTCGACCTGCTGAAATAAGTCAGCCTGTCTCTGGGCCATGTTAGCGACGTGCTGCATGGCTTGCTCCGCTTCCGAAGTTTTCCCCGTGTGGTACGCCAGCAATCCTCGGAACCAGGTCGTCAAAGCATCCGCGCCATTCGGACCGAATATCTGCCAGCCAATTTGGAAAAGTCCCGCAGCCTCTTGGATCGTAACGGGAATAGTAACGGTGCCCGATTGCGGTTCGTGAGCCTTCACAACCAGCGGGGCGCGCTCCCCCTTTTTGGGAAGCCTTTGCTCGACACCGATAATCAACAAGTCGGAGATTAGGCGATCTATCCCTTGAAGGGACTCGCCTAGCAACCGCATGTCGATTGCATGGCTGTCCGCATCCCCTCCATCGTATTTGATGATGAAAGTATCCGACACCGGTAGCCTCCCCCACAAGTTGGCGGGAAGCTACGGTGCAATCGCAGAATATGTCAAAGGACCGTTCCATTTAGCGCCTACAGCGCTAACACATCCCGCAATCCCGATTCACGTATGCCAAGGGGATAGATGCCGGCGCAGCTCCTGGGCGTCTCGCGCCAGACGATCAACGCCGTCGAGACCGATAAATACGACCCAAGCCTGCCGCTCGCGATGCGGATGGCGAAGCTGTTTGGAGTGCCGATCGATGCAATCTTCCTCGACGACTGGGAGCCGCCGCACCGTGAAGATGCCTGAGAACCGCGTTACCCGTTCGCTGCTGCGAATGATGGGCGGCGCCGTGATCGGCGCCGGCGTGATCTGGGTGCTGGACACCACCCGCGCGCTTCATGCCGTCGCGACCTGGCAGCCGGAGGAGATCGTCTCCACCGTACTGGGCGGCATGCTGATGATGGTGGCGCTGATCACGGGGGGCTTTTCCACCAGCCGCCCGGGCTATCGCGCGCTCACCGACGAGGGGCTGGGCGAGCCGGTGACCGGCCGGATGCTCTCCACGCTGCGGCGTCAGGCGGTGATCACGGGCATCCTGGGGCTGATGATGGTGGTGCCCCCGGCCGCGGCGCACGCGGGCTATGCGGGCGCGGCGGCTGCGCTGCCGCTGGTGGTGCTGGGGCTGCTCACGCTGGCGACGGTCTGGATCCATTTCGGCCTGTGGCGCGAGAGCGACGAGCTGACGCGCGCGGTATCGCGCGAATCGGGCTATGCCAGCTTCGTCTCGGCCGGAACCGCGCTGTTCGCCTGGGCGGTGCTGGAAAAGCTCGCGCTGGTGCCCGCGATCGATAGCTGGATGACCATGACCGCGATGATGGCGATTTCGCTGGCGGTATCGATTTCGTCGCGTTCCGCCGCGGGCTGGTGGGCCGTTGAGGGCGCGGCCGGGCCGCCGTGCCCGGCTTCAGGGGGTGCGGCGGACGTAGAGCAGCCGGTGCCGCCCGCTGGTGCCCAGCGGCTGGCGCAGCGCGAGCGTATAGTCGCGCTCCAGCACGAACCGCATGAAGCGCCACGCCTCCGGATCGGCCTCCGCGAAGGGGAAGCCATCGTGGGTGACCACCATCCCCGGCCGTTCCTGTACCATCACCCGCGCCAGTTCCATGCGCGGATCGATCCCCAGTGATGCCGCGTCGCGCGATTCGCTGAGCAGCGTGGGGAAGTTGTAGCGCGTCGGGATGCACGCGCCGCTGAGCAGATAGATCGCCGGATCGCCGCTGAACACGAACAGGCAGTCGGGCCGCGGCGCGCCGATCGCGGCGATCAGCGTGCGCATCTCCTCCGGCCCGCCGCGCCGCACGCGCGCGTCGGCAACCAGCTTCGCGCCCATCACCAGCGCAAAGCCGATCACCGCGATCGCCACGGGAGCGATCCGGATGCGCCTGGCCCGCGGCCCGCCGGGCACGGCCCACAGCCAGGCGAACGCCGGCGCCGCGACGATCGTGAAGGGCACCAGCAGCGGCAGCGCATAATGATCGTGATAGGTGCCGAACAGCGCGACCGAGAGCGCCGCCGCGATCGCCCAGCCGCACAGGAAACGCTGTGCCGCGCGCGCGCCCTCCGCCGGGCGCATCAGCCCGCCTGCCAGCGCGGCGGCGGCCAGCGGCAGGATGCGCAGCACGATCCGCAGGATCCGCCGGATCAGCTCGGCGCCCTCCGGCGCGGCACGCAGGAACACCGATTCGAAATTGGTGAAGACAAAGGCCGCGCCATGCCCATGGGCGGCGAACCACGCCCAGACGATGCCCGTGGGCACCAGCGCGATCGCAGCCCAAACCGCGCCTGCCGCGATCACCAGCAGTGGCCTGGCGCCGCGCCGCCACGTCGCCAGCATCAGTGCCAGCCCGAAATACAGCCCCTCGCCGATTACCGAATATTTGACCTGGATCGCCACGCCCAGCAGCAGCATTGCCGCGCCGCCCAGATCGAACAGCGTGCGCCCGCGCCCGGGCCGCGTGATCGCATGCAGCACCAGCCAGGCCGCGCCCGCGACGATCGCGTTGTAGAAGGCCGGCGCCTGCCCGCCCTCGCCGCCGAACAGGTGCAGCCCGGCCAGATAGGCGACGCCCGCCGCGATCGCCCCCCGCCGCGGCGCGATCTGCTCCGCGATGCGAACGATCATCCATGCGGTGGCCGCGGCGAACAGCGTGGCGACGATCTGGTACTGGATCACGCCATCGCCGCCCAGGAAGCGGATCAGGTAATAGATCAGGAACAGCCCGGCCGGCTTGCGGTCCCAGAAATCGGCGTAGGGCAGCGCGCCCTGATGCATCCGGTCGCCGACCAGCAGGTAGAACTGCTCGTCGATCTGCATCGCCGGATTGCCGAACAGCGGCGCGCGCAGGGCGAGCGCGAGCAGGATCAGCCCCGCCGCCTCGGCGATGTATCGCCGCTGCGTCCCGGTCATCGCGATGTGCCTGTGGTTGCCGTGCGCGCGATCAGACGCGCATCGGCATCAGCACGTAGAGCGCGGGCGACTTGTCGTTCTCGCGGATCAGCGTGGGCGCCGCGGCATCGGCAAGGTGGACCTCCACCAGATCGCCCTCGATCTGGCCCAGGATGTCCATCAGATACTTGCTGTTGAATCCGATCTCGAACGGCGCGGCGGCATAGTCGCCGGGCACTTCCTCGGCCGCGGTGCCGTTTTCGGGGCTGGTGACGGAGAGCGTCACCTTGTCGCGGTCCAGCGCCATCTTCACCGCGCGCGTCTTCTCGGTCGCGATGGTGGAGACGCGGTCCACCCCCTCCATGAAGCTGCGCGGATCGAGCTTCAGCAGCTTGTCGTTGCCGGTCGGGATGACGCGGCTGTAATCGGGGAAGGTCCCGTCGATCAGCTTGGAGGTCAGGATCGCCTGGCCCAGGTCGAAGCGGATCTTCGAGCCGGAAAGCGATACGCCGACCGATCCGTCCACCTCGTCCAGCAGCTTGCGCAGCTCGGCCACGCATTTGCGTGGCACGATCACGTCGGGCATCGCCTCGGCGCCGTCGGGCCGCGCCACCGTGACGCGCGCCAGCCGGTGGCCGTCGGTGGCGGCGGCGCGCAGCAGCGGCACCGCCTCGTCCGTCACGTGCAGGAAGATGCCGTTCAGATAATAGCGCGTCTCCTCGGTGGAGATGGCGAAGCGCGTCTTGTCGATGATCTGCTTCAGCGTCTCGGCCGGCAGCTCGAAGCTGGTGGGCAGCTCGCCCTCGGCGATCACCGGGAAATCGTCGCGCGGCAGCGTGGCGAGCGTGAAGCGCGCGCGGCCGGCGGTGATGACGATGCGGCCCTCGGCGGCGTGCAGCTCCACCTGCGAACCTTCGGGGAGCTTGCGCACGATGTCGAACAGCGTGTGCGCGGAAACGGTGGTCGCGCCCGGCTGGTCCACCGCGGCGGCGATCGTCTCGTCGATCTGCAGGTCCAGGTCGGTCGCCATCAGGCGCAGCGATCCGCCGCCCTGCGCCTCGATCAGGACGTTGGAGAGGATCGGGATGGTGTTCCGCCGCTCGACCACCGACTGGACGTGGGACAGCCCCTTCAGCAAAGTCGCGCGTTCGATCGTCGCCTTCATGCTTCTCAAACCCCCGGGGAGCTCTGCCCATTCCGCCTGGTGCGCAAGGGGCGTTGGCCGTTCATCCTTAACGCGAAAAAGGGCCGGAGCAAGCCGCTCCGGCCCTGGTTTCGGTGCATAAGTGACGCTTGTGCGCCACTGGGATGCATCAGAAGCGGACGCCGACGCCCGCGACGACCTGGTGACGGTCGATGTCGACGGCATAGCCCGACAGCTTGTCATAGTTCGAATAGCGGTACTCGCCCTTCACATAGACGTTGCCGCTGATCTGGCGCTCCACGCCCGCGCCGAGGCGCCAGCCGTCGAGATCGTCCTTCGCCGAGACCGAGGTGGCCGGTGCGGTGTACAGCGTGTTGATGCGCGCGTTGGTGTAGCCGCCCTTGGCGTAGATCAGCGTGCTGCCGCCCGCCTTGAAGCCGACGCGGACGCCCGCATAGAGGTCGCGGCCCGCCTTCACGCTCAGCGTGTCGCCCGCGGCGAGCACGCCCGAGGCGGTTTCCTTGTTGGTCGAATCGGCCACTTCGCCCTCGACGCCGATCACGGCTTTGCCGAGGTCATAGTCGTAGCCGAGCTGCACGCCATAGGTGAAGCCGTCCGAAGCGGCGACGCCGGCGGTGCCGCCGTCGTCCAGCCGGTCCCAGCCCGCGACGCCCTCGACGCGCGGACCGGTGAAGCTCTTGTCGCCGTCCTGGGCATGGGCCGGGGCGGCAAAGGCGATGGCGGCGGCTGAAGCGGCGAGAATTGCGATACGCATGGTAACTCCCTCAAAATATGTACACACCCGCACGGGCGGAGGACGGCATACAACCCGGCTCCGCGCCGGCCGGTTTCACGGACTTGACTGGAATCGCGGCGGGGCGTGGCGCCCGTGCAACGGGCCGCCGCGCGGCCTCCGCGCTTCCGGCGCCCCGGCGGTTCCGGGTGCGCAACTGTGCTGTTGAAATAACACACCTGACCGCCAGATGAACGAAACCGGCCCGAAAAAGGGCATTGCCTTCTTGTCGCCAAGCCGCTGAGAGAGGGCGCATGGCAGCTTTGCGGCAGGGCAGGGATTTTATCGCGCGGCACGGCGAAACCGTGTTCAACCGGGCACACAGGATGCAGGGCAGCACGCTGCACACCCCGCTGACGCGCGCGGGATTCGCCCAGGCCGACGAGATGGGCGATGCGCTGCGAACGCTGCTGGGCGCCCGGCCCGCGATCACCCTGTGGTCCTCCAGCGCCGGGCGTGCGCTGCAGACGCTGGCGGTGATCGCCGAGCATCTGGAGCTCGACTGGCACGGCGCGCGCACCGACGACCGGCTGGTGGAGATCGCCATGGGCGAATGGAGCGGCCGCGCCTATGCGGAGGTTGCAGCCGAACAGGGCGATTTCGTCGATCGCGAGCATAGGCTGTACACGCGCCGCCCGCCCGGCGGCGAATATTATGACGAGATTGCCGCGCGCGTCTCCGCCTGGCTGGCGGACACGAACGACGATCCCGGCGACCGGCTGGTGATCATGCACGGCATGTCCAGCCGCGTGCTGCGCGGGGTGATGACGGGGATGGACGTGCTGCCGCAATTCCGCGCGCCCGTCGCGCCCGATCTGCCGCAGGGATCAGTGGTGATGATCGAGAAGGGCGTGGAGACGGTGGTCCATCGCGGATCGGGCCGCATCGCCTTCGGCGCGCAATGATCGCGGCGCTGGCCGCGCTACTGCTCGCGCTGGCCCCGTCCGCGCAGGCCGGGCGCACGGCGCTGGGCGTGTTCGGAAGCTGGGGGGCGTTCCGCGATGCCTCGCCCCGGCGCTGCTTCGCGATCGCCCGGCCGGTGGGCAAGGGGCCGGGCCAGCCCTTCGCCAGCATCGCCACCTGGCCGCGCGACGGCGTGCATAACCAGCTCCACATCCGGCTGAGCCGCGCGCGCCATCCGCGCGCCAAGGTCACGCTATCGGTCGGCGAGCGGAGGTTCGAGCTGACCGCGGGCGAATCGGATGCCTGGTCCCCCGATGCGCGCACCGATGCGGCGGTGGTGGCGGCGATCCGTTCCGGCCGCAGCATGAGCGTGGAGACGGAGGGCGCCAGCGGCGGCGCCTTCGCCGACACCTATGCCCTGAAAGGCGCGGCCACCGCGATCGACGCCGCGGCGCTGGGCTGCGCTGGGGGCTAGGGTCTGTCCGCCTTTGGCGGAACCGCCCTCCGCAACCTTTCCGGCGATGCGCAGCATCGTTGGAAAGGTTGCGGAGGGCGGTGCCGCCTGAACAGGACAGACTCTAGCCGGAGCATTCGCCCAGATAGGCGAGCAGGCCATCCACCAGCGCGTCGAACACCGCGCGCACCCGCGCCACGTCGCGCTGGTCCTCGTGGCACACCACCCAGGTCTCGAGCGGAAAGGTGAACCCTTCGTGCAGCACCGGCAGCAGATCGGGATCGCGCGCGGCGAGCGGCACCTGGCACAGTCCGATCCCCAGTCCCGCGCGGATCGCCGCGAGCTGCGCCAGATCGTCCTCGCTGCGGAACGAGAAGTCGGCGACCGATACGGGATAGCCATGGGCGCGCACCGCGCGAAGGATCGGCGAATCGCGCTCCACCCCGATCAGCCCATGCCCGCGCAGATCCGCCAGCGACGCCGGCAGCCCCCGGCGCGCGACGTAGCTGCGGTGCGCGTGCAGCCCCAGCGGGATCTGCCCGATCCGCCGCGCCACCAGCGCATCCTGCGACGGTGGTACCATCCGCACCGCAACGTCCGCCTCGCGCCGCAGCACATCCTCCGTGCGGTTGCTGGGCGATAGCGCGATCGCCAGCCGCGGATGCCGTTCCGCCAATCCGGCAAGGATCGGCGGCAGCACCTCGATCGCGATCACGTCGCTGGCGGAGATGCGCACCGTGCCCGCCACCTCGTGCGCCGCGGCGGATGCTGAGCGGACGAAGGCGTCGGCGGCCATCGCCATCGCCTCGGCATGGCCGGTCAGCGCCGCCGCGAGATCGGTGGGCTGGAGCCCGCCCGGCGATCGCGTGAACAGCACCGCGCCCAGCGCCGCCTCCAGCTCCTCGATCCGCCGTCGCACGGTCGGCTGGGCCAGGCCGAGCGCCCGGGCGGCACCCGAGAGGCTGCCTTCGCGCACCACCGCCAGGAAGGCGCGCTGCTGATCCCATTCGAGCGTACTCATCATTTTTTGATATACGGCCTGCCAAAGCCTGACAATTTTATTTGATCCGAGGCCGCTGCATGGTGCCGCATATCAAGCGATGGAGGCAGACGTGACGAAGACGGTACTGGTGTTGGGCGCGACCGGCGGCGTGGGCGGCGAGACGGCACGCGCGCTGCTCCGCCACGGCTGGCGGGCGCGCGCGCTGGCGCGGCGTATTCCGGCGGCGGCGGAGGGGATCGAGTGGATCGCGGGCGACGCGCTCGATCAAGCGGCGGTGATCCGCGCGGCTGCAGGCGCCGATGCGATCGTCCATGCGGTGAACCCGCCGGGCTATCGAAACTGGGACCGGCTGGTGCTGCCGATGCTCGCCAACAGCATCGCCGCGGCGCAGGCGGCCGGGGCGCGGCTGGCGCTGCCGGGCACCGTCTATAATTACGACGCGCGCAGCGTGGCGGTGGCCGTGCCGGATACGCCGCAGCGGCCCGATACGCGCAAGGGGGCGATCCGGGCCGAGATGGAGCGGATGCTGGCGGATGCGCCGGGGCTGCGCGCGCTGGTGCTGCGCGCGGGCGACTTCTTCGGTCCGCGCGCGGCGAACAACTGGCTGTCGCAGGGGATGGTGAAGCCGGGGCGGCCGGTGCGCAGCCTTCTCTATCCCGGGCGGCGCGGCGTCGGCCATGCCTGGGCCTATCTGCCCGATGTGGGCGAGGCGTTTGCCCGGTTGCTGGATATCGAGCAGCAACTGCCTGGATTCGCGCGCCATCATTTCGCGGGCCATTGGATCGACGGGGCCGGCTTTGCCGCCGCGCTGGCCGAGGCGGCGGGGCATCCCGTGCGCGTCCGCGGCTTCCCCTGGGGCCTGCTGCCGCTGGTCGCGCCGTTCAACGCGACGATGCGTGAGCTGATCGAGATGCGCGGCTTCTGGCGTCATCCGCTGCGGCTCGAAGACCCGGGACTGGAGGCCGCGATCGGTCCCGAGCCGCGCACGCCGCTCATACAGGCGCTGCGCACCACGCTCGCGGCGCTGGGGTGTCTGGAGGGGGCGGCTGAAGGCGGAAATCTTGACTTTTCGGTGTCCGGCGCCTAACTGGGCACTATCCCGTCCCCGGTTTGCCGTCTTGAGGCGCTCGTGAGAGCAGATATCAGCTCAAGGCCGCTCCCGGGGACAACTTTTTTCAGGCACCTCAATGGCGACGGCAATTTTGGTCGATGGGGCGTTCTTTCTACGTCGCTTCAGGTACTGTTTCCCGGATCACGACAGGAACGACCCAAAGAGTGTGGCCGAGGGGCTTGGTATGCTGGCCTATTGGCACCTCAGCCATCGGATCGGTCCGCACCAATTGCTGGAGCAGATCGCCAGATACAATCTTCAACTCAGCGAATCACGCGAGTTCTATCGAATATTCTTCTATGATTGCTCCCCACTTACGAAGCGCATGCATTGGCCGCTAACGAGAAGGTCTATCGACTTCGGAAAGTCAACCGAAGCCACCTTCAGGCTCAGGTTGCACGAGGAAATTCGAAAACTGCGAAAGGTCGCCGTCAGACTAGGGAAGCTGAACGACACATCGCGCTGGCGCCTCTCGGAACGAGCCACAATGCGCCTGATCCAGTCCCCAAGCGAGTTTGTTGCGTCGGACGATGACTTTGAAGTGGACACCAAACAAAAGGGTGTCGACATGCGCCTTGGCCTCGATGTGGCGTCACTCGCGTTCAAGCGCCAAGTGGACCAGATCGTTATTGTAGCGGCCGACGCGGACTTCGTGCCCGCCGCCAAGCTCGCAAGACGCGAGGGGATCGATGTCCTTCTCGATCGGATGGGCGATAAACGAGCAGCGCCAGACTTGATCGAACACGTTGATGGAGTTCGGGATTGTTTTCTACCCCGTCCGAAGGACAAGCAGCCATGATGCCCATCCCCGGGCACATCGATCCCGTGCCCGTTCCCCGGGCGGTTGCGCCGCGCGCCGATGGCAGGACGGACCTGATCGGCCTGCCGCGCGACGGCATCCGTGCCGCGCTGGAGGCGGCGGGCATGGAGCCGAAACAGGCCAAGCTGCGGTCCAAGCAGCTCTGGCACTGGATCTACAATCGCGGCGCCACCGATTTCACCGCGATGACCGATATCGCCAAGGCGCAGCACCCCTGGCTGGCCGAGCATTTCGTGATCGGCCGGCCCGAGGTGATCGAGGCGCAGGTCTCCACCGACGGTACGCGCAAATGGCTGCTGCGCGCGCCGGACGGGCAGGATTACGAGATGGTGTTCATTCCCGATGCGGACCGGGGGACGCTGTGCGTATCGTCGCAGGTGGGCTGCACGCTCAACTGCCGCTTCTGCCACACCGGCACGATGCGGCTGGTGCGCAACCTGACCGCGGGCGAGATCGTGGGCCAGGTGATGCTGGCGCGCGATTCGCTGGGCGAATGGCCCAGCCAGCCCGAGGGGCGGATGCTCACCAACATCGTGATGATGGGCATGGGCGAGCCGCTCTATAATTTCGACAATGTCCGCGACGCGCTGAAGCTGGTGATGGACGGCGACGGGCTGGCGCTCAGCAAGCGGCGCATTACGCTCTCCACCTCCGGCGTGGTGCCGATGATGGCGCGTGCGGGCGAGGAGATCGGCGTAAACCTGGCCGTATCGCTCCATGCGGTGACCAAGGAGATCCGCGACGAGATCGTGCCGCTCAACCGCAAATACGGGATCGAGGAACTGCTCCAGGCGTGTGCCGACTATCCCGGCGCCAACAACGCGCGGCGCATCACCTTCGAATATGTGATGCTGAAGGACAAGAACGACAGCGACGAGGACGCTCGCGAGCTGGTGCGGCTGATCCGGCGGTACCGGCTGCCGGCCAAGGTGAACCTGATCCCGTTCAATCCCTGGCCCGGCGCGCCCTATGAATGCTCGACGCCGGAACGGGTCCGCGCCTTTTCGGAGATCATCTTCGAGGCCGGCATCTCCGCCCCGGTGCGCACCCCGCGCGGCCGCGACATCGACGCCGCCTGCGGCCAGCTCAAGACCGCGGCGGAAAAGCGCAGCCGCGCCGAGCTGGACCGGCTGGCGGAGGAGAAGCAGGCCGCGCTTGGCTGAACCGGTTCCGGCCCCGCCCTATCCGCGAAAGCAGGGCGCGGCCTCGAACGCCGGATCGTGCGCGCCGACGGCATAATAGTTGGGCGATTGGTCCGGCCGCAGCATCATCCGCGTCGCGTTGGCGAGATCGGCATAGGTGCCGCGGAAGGCGCCGTTGCGGAACACGCTGGCCAGCGCGCCGGTGAACGCCCCGTTGAACGGCCCGTCATAGGAAAGCTGATTGTCCTGGCATCCCGACACCAGCAGCACCGGGCAGGCGACCGGCGCGGAGCCTCGCGCGGCCGCGGCGATGTCGTCATAAAAGGCCTGATTGGCCAGATAGGTGCGCATCTGCACCTCCGGCGGCATCGCCTTGGGCGCGCCTGCGCTGGATAGCAGTCCGGTCGGCAGGTCCCGCGGGGCCTGTTCGGACAGCAGCGCCATCTTGACCACTGTCCCGCTGTGGCAACTGTCGGAAAGCACCGCGATCCGCACCCCCGGCGCGAACCCCGCCCACAGCGCAAAGAGCTCGTCGTCGATCAGCTCGCCGTCGAACAGGCACCAGGTCTCGTCGAGCGTGTCGCTCTCGTCGCCATCGGTGTCGGGGATCTGCCCGCCGTGGCCGGAATAGCTGATCACCAGATCGTCGCCCGCGCCCAGGCGGCCCGCCGCGTCGCGGATCGCCGCGATCACGGCATCGCGTGTGGCGTCGCGCGTCAGCAGCACCTGCGGGGTGAATCCGCGCCCTGCGCAGATGCGCTGCATGGTATGCGCGTCGTTCTCGCATGCGATGAGCGGGCCGGACCAGCCCTGATAGTGGACGGGATCGACCGCGTTGAGGCCGATGTGGATCGAAAGCGCGTGAGCCATGCAGTGCCGCTCCTGTGTGATCGTGCATCCACAAGACTGGCGGATTCGGGCGATCGGGGCGCGTGACGGCGATCACGGCGGCGGGCGGGACGGGACGGAAATCGCCTTTCAGCCATTGTGCATTGCACCCATTTGCGGGAACATGCGGGCATGTGGCTTCTCGACAAGGCATTGCGCCGCCTGATCAAGCGCGGTCAGCTCACCATCATCGATCATGACGGGCGGGCCTATTCCTATGGCGCGCCCGAGGAGGGGCTGAACCCTGTCGTCGCGCGCTTTACCGACCGGCGCGTGGCGTGGCAGATCGCGAGCGATCCTGGGCTGGGCGCGGCCGAGGCGCTGATGGACGGCCGGATGGTGCTCGAACAGGGCGACATCCTGGACCTGGTGATGGTGATCCGCCGTTCCAACCGCTGGGAGGACCGCAAGGGGAGCGACAAGTTCCTCAAGAAGGGCAGCAGGCTCAAGAACGCCTGGCACCGGATCAACTGGCAGCGCCGCTCGAAACAGAATGTCGCGCACCATTACGACATCGGCAACCAGCTCTACGAGCTCTTCCTCGATTCCGACTGGCAATATAGCTGCGCCTATTTCACCGATCCGGCGAACACGCTGGAGCAGGCGCAGCTCGACAAGAAGGCGCATATCGCCGCCAAGCTGAAGCTGCAGCCCGGACAGCGCGTGCTGGACATCGGCTGCGGCTGGGGCGGCATGGCGCTGTACCTGAACCGCGTGGCGGGGGTGGAGGTGCTGGGCGTCACCCTGTCCGAAGAGCAGATCCGCATCGCCCGCGAACGCGCCGAGGCGGCAGGCGTGGCGGACAAGGTGAAGTTCGAGCTGATCGACTATCGCGACGTTCAGGGCAGCTTCGACCGGATCGTGTCGGTGGGGATGTTCGAGCATGTCGGCCCGCCGCAGTTCCGGACCTTTTTCCGCAAGTGCCGCGACCTGCTGGCCCCGGACGGGGTGATGCTGCTCCACACCATCGGCCGCATGGGCAAGCCGGGCACCACCGATGCCTTCACCCAGAAATACATCTTCCCCGGCGGCTATATCCCCGCGCTGTCCGAGATCGTCGGCGCCAGCGAGCAGGAACGGCTGATCATGGCCGACTGCGAGACGCTGCGCTTCCATTATTACCACACGATCCGCCACTGGTATGATCGGGTGAAGGCCAATTCCGAAGAGGTCGTGCGGCGCTATGACGAGCGTTTCCTGCGGCTGTGGCTGTTCTACCTGGCGGGCGCGATGACGATGTTCAGCGAATCGGGGATGGTGAACTATCAGCTTCAGTACACCCGCCGCCGCGATGCGCTGCCGATGACGCGCGACTATCTGTTCGAGGACGAGGCGAAGCTGCGCGCCATCCCGGGCTGACGGCCGGGGGCGGGCGATGGCGGATCCGGGGACGATGCTGCTCGCGGGCGGCGCGGGCATGCTGGGCGGGGCGATGAACGCGCTGGCGGGCGGCGGGACCTTTGCCACGCTGCCCGCGCTGATCGCGATGGGCCTGCCCGCCAACATCGCCAACGCCAGCTCGAACGTCGCGCTGCTGCCCGGCGCGGCGGCCAGCGCCTGGACCTTCCGGGACGAGCTGGCACCGGTGGCGGGCGTGCCGGTGCGCACGCTGGCGGCGATCACCTTCGCGGGCGGGCTGATCGGCAGCGCGCTGCTGCTCGCCACGCCCAGCGATGCGTTCGACATGATCATCCCCTGGCTGCTGCTCTATGCGTTCGCGGTGCTCGCTTTCGGGCAGCGCGCGTCGGAATGGCTGCGCGCGCGGGTGACGATCGGGCCGCGCGCGCTGGTGCCGGTGCTGGGCGCGCTGGGCGTCTATGGCGGCTATTTCGGCGGCGGCGTGGGGCTGATGACCACGGCCACGCTGGGGCTGCTGGCGGGGGTGACGCCGCGATCGATGTTCGCGCCCCGCACGCTGATGCTGGCGGTATCCAACGCGGCCGCCGCGATCCTGTTCGTCGGCGCGGGCATGGTGCATTGGGCCGCGGCGGTGCCGATGCTGGCGGGCGCGATGCTGGGCGGCTGGATCGGCGCGCTGGCGGGCCGTGCGATGCCGCACGCGCTGGTGCGCTGGTGGACGCTGCTGGTCACCGGGGCGACGACATTGGTGTTCTTCGCCCGCGCTTACGGCCTTGCCGCCTGAGGCGCGGGTTCGCACGCTTGCGGCGATGCTGTAACCTGCGCCCCGCCCGCTGCGAAAGCGGCCGCAGGAGAACTGATGGACCACAGCGCCGATCCTGCCCCCGCCCAGGCACTGCCCCCGCCGTACAGCGTCTATCGCCACCGGCTGGCGACGCGGCTGTGGCACTGGCTGAACGCGCTCAGCGTGTTCGTGATGCTGGGCAGCGGGCTGATGATCTTCAACGCCCATCCGCGCCTCTATTGGGGGCAATATGGCGCGAACTTCGACCATGCCTGGCTTGAGCTGCCGCGGTTTCCCGGCTGGGCGACGATCCCCAGTTATTACAGCTTGTCCGCAGCGCGGGCATGGCACCTGTTCTTCGCGCTGCTGCTCGCCTTCGGGCTGCTGGCCTATATGATCGCCAGCCTGGCCAACCGCCATTTCCAGCGCGACCTGCGCATCCGCGCGCGCGATCTGGCGCCGCGCCACCTGTGGGCCGATCTGAAGGCGCATCTGGCGCTGCGCTTCCACGATCCCGCCGATCCGGCGGCGTACAACCTGTTCCAGAAGATCGCCTATGCCGGCGTGGTATTCGTGCTGCTGCCGCTGCTGATCCTGTCGGGCCTGGCATTGTCGCCGGGGATGGACGCGGCCTGGCCCTGGCTGACCGACATCTTCTTCGGCCGCCAGTCGGCGCGATCGGTGCATTTCATCGCAATGGCGCTGATCGCGCTGTTCGTCGTCGTCCATCTGGCGCTGGTGCTGCTGGCGGGGCCGCTGGATACGGTGCGTTCGATGGTCACGGGATGGTGGCGCGTGCCGCCGGAGGAGGGGGCATGACGCTGATCACGAGGCGCAACCTAATCGTGATCGGGGCGGGCGGCCTGGTGGCCGGATGCGACACGCTGAGCCGCAGCCCTTCGGCGCAGTCGGTGCTGGGCAGCGCGGAGCCGGTGCATCGCGTCCTCCAGCGCACGCTGGGCGGCCGCGACGCGCTGGCCCGCGAGTTCCGGCCCGATCAGATGAGCCCTTTCTTCCGCACCAACGGCAGCCGCAACCCGGGGACGCCGGAATATGGCGCGCTGCTCGCCGGCAATTTCGCCGACTGGCGGCTCACGGTCGGCGGGCTGGTCGCCCGGCCGCTCAGCCTGTCGCTGCCGCAGCTTCGCGCGATGCCCCAGCGCGCGCAGATCACCCGGCACGATTGCGTCGAGGGTTGGAGCGCGATCGGCAAGTGGCAGGGGCCGCAGCTAAGCCGCCTGCTCGATCTCGCCGGGCTGCGCGATGCGGCGCGCTACATCGTCTTCCACTGCGCCGACCGGATGGGCAACGGCAGCTTCTATTATGAATCGATCGATCTGGTGGATGCGCTCCACCCCCAGACGATCCTGGCCTGGGCGATGAACGGCAAGCCGCTGACGGTGGGCCATGGCGCCCCCGTGCGCCTGCGCGTCGAGCGCCAGCTCGGCTACAAGCACGCCAAATATGTCAGCCGGATCGAGGCGGTGGCCAGCCTGTCCGGCATCGGCGGCGGCAAGGGCGGCTATTGGGAGGACGTCAACGGTTACGAATGGTACGCCGGGATCTGAAAGGCTCAGCGCGCCGGCCCCTCGTCGATGTCGCCGCTCGCTTCCCAGCTCCGCCGCACGAGCTCTTCCAGCACCGCCATGTCCACGCCGTCCAGCCGGGTGAGGTACAGGCACCCTGTCGATCGCTTGTGCTTGCCCAGCCGGTCGAGCAGCGCCTCATATCCGGGAAAGCTGCGCAGATAGAGCACCAGGTTCGCCGATCGCGGCGAGAAGCCGATGCGGCACATGTCGCCTTGGCGACCGCTGGCATAGCGATAGTGATAGCTGCCGAAGCCGACGATCGACGGCCCCCACATCACCGCCGGCTCGCCCGTGATCCGCTCCATCAGCGCACGCACCGCATGGCCGTCGGCACGGCGCCCCGGATGCGTCACGGCGTCGAGAAAGGCATCGACGCCGGTTCCGCTGGGCTTGGTCTTGTTCCCGGCCATCGCGTCCTCCCGATTCGCGCGCTGATGCTATCGCAACGCGGCGCGCGCGCCTAAGAGCCGCCGCCATGTCCACCGCGTTGCCGCTCACCCGCCGTTCGATCTTCGCCCAGGCCTGGCCGATCATGCTGGGGCAGGTCACGGTGCCGCTGGTCGGGCTGGTCGATACCGCGGTGATCGGGCGTACCGGCGATGCCGCGGCGCTGGCCGGGGTGGCGCTGGGTGCTACGATCATCAACTTCATCTTCTGGAGCTTCGGCTTCCTCAGGATGGGGATGACCGGGATGACCGCCCAGGCGCAGGGCGCGGGCGACCGGGCAGAGGTGGACGCGCTGCTGGTGCGCGGGCTGGCGGTGGGCGCGGGCGTGGGCATGCTGCTGTTAGCGGCGCAGCTTCTGCTGATCCCCGCCGCCTTCGCGCTGCTGGCGGGCGGGCCGGAGGTGGATGCCAATGCCCGCGCCTTCGTCGGCGCGCGGTTCCTGGGTGCGCCTGCCTGCCTGGCGCTCTATGCCATCAACGGCTGGCTGCTGGGGCTGGGGCGCAGCCGCGCGGCGCTGGCGCTCCAGATCGTGTGGAACCTGGCCAACGCGCTGCTCGACATGCTGTTCGTGTGGCATTTCGACATGGGCGCGCGGGGCGTGGGGCTGGGTACGGCCATCGCAGAATGGGTGGCGCTGGCCGTGGGCCTGGCGATCGTCGGGGGACATCTGCGCACTGCGGGGCGCAGGCGGCTGCTCGACGGCGCGGCGATCCGGCGGCTGTTCGCGGTGAACGCCGATATCATGCTGCGCACCGTGGCGCTGCTCGCGCTGTTCGCCTGGCTGGCGAGCGCGGGGGCGCGGCTGGGCGCGGAGACGCTGGCGGCAAACCAGGTGCTGCTCCAGTTCGTCAGCATCGTCGCCTTCGTGCTCGACGGTTTCGCCTTCACCGCCGAATCGCGCGTGGGCCAGGCGATCGGCGCGCGCGACCGGCCCGCGATGCTGCGCGCGATCCGGCTGACGGGCGAATTCTCGCTGGCTGCGGCGATCCTTTTCAGCGTGGCGATCCTGGCCGCGGGCGGCGCGGGCATCGCGCTGATGACCACCGATGCCCAGGTGCGCGCGACCGCCGGGGCGATGCTGCCCTTCGTCGCGCTGCTGCCGCTGCTGGGGGCACCGGCCTGGCTGCTCGACGGCGTGTTCATCGGCGCGACCGCGGGCCGGGCGCTGCGCAACGCCGCGCTGGCCTCCACCGGCCTGTATGTGGCGAGCGATCTGCTGCTGCGGCCGCTGGGCGAGACGGGGCTGTGGATCGCCTTCCTCGCCAGCTACGTCTATCGCGCGGGCGCGCTGGGGCTGTGCGTCCCCGGGCTGCTGCGCTCGCTTGCGGAACCGGCGCCCCGGACCTAGAGCGCGCCCGTTCAATCCACTGGAGTCCCGCGATGTCCGATAAGATCAACCGAGTCGTCCTGGCCTATTCGGGCGGCCTGGACACCAGCGTGATCCTGAAGTGGCTCCAGCAGACCTATCAGTGCGAGGTGGTGACCTTCACCGCCGACCTGGGCCAGGGCGAGGAGCTGGAGCCCGCGCGCAGGAAGGCGGAGCTGGCCGGCGTGAAGCCCGAGCATATCTTCATCGACGATCTGCGCGAGGAATTCGTCCGCGATTTCGTGTTCCCGATGATGCGCGCCAACGCCGCCTATGAGGGCGTGTACCTGCTCGGCACCTCGATCGCCCGGCCGCTGATCGCCAAGCGCCAGATCGAGATCGCCAAGCTGGTCGGCGCGGACGCGGTGAGCCACGGCGCCACCGGCAAGGGCAACGATCAGGTGCGTTTCGAGTTGGGATATTACGCGCTCGCCCCGGACATCAAGGTGATCGCCCCCTGGCGCGAATGGGACCTGACCAGCCGCACCAAGCTGATCGAGTTCGCCGAGAAGCACCAGATCCCCGTCGCGAAGGACAAACGCGGCGAGGCTCCCTTCTCCACCGACGCGAACCTGCTGCACACCTCGTCCGAGGGCAAGGTGCTGGAGGACCCGTGGGAGCAGGTGCCCGATTACGTCTTCTCGCGCACCGTGAACCCGGAGGACGCGCCCGATACGCCGCACGTCATCACCGTGCATTTCGAGAAGGGCGATGCGGTGGCGGTGGACGGCGATCCGATGTCGCCCGCCACGCTGCTCGCGCATCTGAACGAACTGGGCCGCGAGCATGGCATCGGCCGGCTCGATCTGGTCGAGAACCGCTTCGTCGGCATGAAGAGCCGCGGCATGTATGAGACGCCGGGCGGCACGATCCTGCACGTCGCGCATCGCGCGATCGAATCGCTGACGCTCGATCGCGGCGCCGCGCACCTGAAGGACGAGCTGATGCCGCGCTATGCGGAGCTGATCTACAATGGCTTCTGGTTCAGCCCGGAGCGCGAGATGCTGCAGGCCGCGATCGACCACAGCCAGGCCAGGGTGAACGGCACCGTGCGGCTGAAGCTCTACAAGGGCGGGGTGCATGTGATCGGCCGCCAGTCGCCCGATTCGCTGTACAGCGAGAAGGTGGTCACCTTCGAGGACGATCAGGGCGCCTATGACCAGCGCGACGCCGCAGGCTTCATCAAGCTCAACGCGCTGCGCCTGCGACTGCTGGGCCGCCGCGATCGCTGAAACGCTCCGTCCCGGATGTTTCGGCCGTGCGGGCGGCGCATCTGCTGCTAGGCTGCGGGCGAACGGCCCTGGGGGGGATTCGGATGCGGTTGGGAACGATCCTGGGCGCGCTCGCGCTGCTGCTGCCGCTGGCGGCACCCGCCGGCGCGCAGACGGTGGGCGAGCGCGCCTTCCGGTCGGACATGATCAAGCGCGTCCAGGCGAAGCTGCCCGATGCGGAGGTGACGCCCGATCCCGACGATTTCCTGGCGCTGCACGTCAAGGGCGGCGTGCTCGACGGTGCGACCATCAACCTCCATCGCATCTACGAATATTGCGCCGGGCACAGCGCCGAGGACTGCGAGACGCTGAAGCAGGATTTCACGGGCAAGATGACCAGCCCGAACCCGGATCCGACCGTGGCCTCGCTCCGCCTGATGGTGCGCGACCGCGTCTATCTGGAAAACCTGCTGGAGATGGAGCGCCGCTCCGCCGCCGAGGGCAAGAACTTCCATTATGTCTACGAACAGATCGGCGAGGATCTCTTCGCCATCCTGGTATCCGACGCGCCGGACAAGGTGGCCATCCTGCCCGACGATTCGCTGAAGGACCTGGGGCTCACCCGCAAGACCGCTTGGGCCAAGGCGGCGAAACAGACCCGAGACGCGCTGCCGCCGCTGCCGAAGCCGGACCAGCTCAAGGCTTCGGCTGTCGCGTTCCAGGAATATGAGTATCTGCCCAGCCTGCTCCTCGATCTGCCCGCATGGGCCAGGATCGCCGAGGCGGTGGGGCCGGACCTGTTCGTCACCGCGGTTTCGGACGGGTTCGTGTTCGCCGGCACCATGCCCGACGATGCGGTGGCCGAGTTCGCCGAGACGGTGGCCGAGGACTGTGCCGAGCAGGAGCGCTGCATCTCGCCGCACATCTATCGATTCCGCGACGGGCGCTGGGTGATCGCCCGCGCGCCCGGGGACGGCGCTTCGCGGTAGCGCGCGGGCGCGTCTCCCTCTAAGGGGCTCCATGCCCTTTGAGAGTCTTCCGCCGCTTCTTTCCGAAGCGCTCGCCGCGCGTGGCTATGCCGCGCCTACCCCCGTACAGGCCGCCGTCCTCGAATCCGAAGCCGTTGGGCGCGATCTGATCGTCTCTGCCCAGACCGGTTCGGGCAAGACCGTGGCCTTTGGCCTGGCCATGGCCGCCGAGCTGATCGAGGGCGACACGCTGCCCCCGCCGCGCGCGCCGCTGGCGCTGGTGATCGCCCCCACGCGCGAGCTGGCGCTGCAGGTCAGCCGCGAGCTGGTGTGGCTCTATGGCAAGGCGCATGCCCGGATCGCCACCTGTGTCGGCGGCATGGATGCCTCCAAGGAGCGGCGCGCGCTGAGCCATGGCGCCCACATCGTGGTCGGCACGCCGGGCCGGCTGCGCGATCACCTGGAGCGCGGCGCGCTCGACCTGTCGGAGCTGCGCGTCGCCGTGCTCGATGAGGCGGACGAGATGCTCGACATGGGCTTTCGCGAGGATCTGGAGGAGATACTGGACGCGACGCCCGCCGGCCGCCGCACGCTGCTGTTCTCCGCCACCATGCCCAAGCCGATCGTCGCGCTGGCGCGGCGATACCAGCAGGACGCGCTGCGCATCTCCACCGTGGGCGAGGATCGCGGCCATGGCGACATCGCCTATCAGGCGGTCACCGTCAGCCCGTCCGACATCGAGCATGCGGTGATCAACCTGCTGCGGCTGCACGAGGCGGAGACGGCGATCCTGTTCTGCGCCACGCGCGACAATGTCCGCCATCTCCACGCCGGGCTGGTCGAGCGCGGGTTCGCGGCGGTGGCGCTTTCGGGCGAGCACAGCCAGAACGAGCGCAACGCCGCGCTCCAGGCGCTGCGCGACCGGCGCGCGCGCGTGTGCGTCGCCACCGATGTCGCCGCGCGCGGGATCGATCTGCCGACGCTCAGCCTGGTCATCCACGTCGAGCTGCCGCGCGACGCGGAGACGCTGCAGCACCGGTCCGGCCGCACCGGGCGCGCGGGCAAGAAGGGGACGGCGGTGCTGATCGTCCCCTATCCGCGCCGCCGCCGGGTGGAGGCGATGCTGAAGGGCGCGCGGATCAACGCCGAATGGGTCGATGTGCCCACCCCCGACGACATCCGCGCGAGCGACCGCGAACGGCTGCTCGCCGCGCTGCTGGCCCCGGTGGAGACCGACGAGGAGGATCGCGCGCTGGCCGAGCGTCTGCTCGCCGAGAAGAGCGCCGAGGATATCGCCGCCGCGCTGGTCCGCGCCCATCGCGCCGCGATGCCCCAGCCGGAGGAGCTGATCGAGGCGACCCCCGAGGCCCGCCGCGCCGCGCAGCAGGAGCGCCACCGCCCCGGCTTCGAGGATATCCTGTGGTTCCGCATGGACATCGGCCGCCGCCAGAACGCCGATCCGCGCTGGATCCTGCCGCTGCTGTGCCGCCGCGGCCATATCACCAAGAACGAGATCGGGGCGATCCGCATCGGCCCGAACGAGACCGCGTTCCAGATCCCCCGCGCGATCGCCGCGCGTTTCCAGGCCGCCGTGGCCCGCACCGCGGAAGGGGAGGATGACGTGCGGATCGAGCCCTCGCCCGGCCCGATCCAGGACGCGCGGCCGCAGCGCAACGGCCCCAACCGCCCCATTCCCCCGCGCCACAAGGCCACGCCGCACCGCCGGGGTCCCCGCCCGCGATGAGCGATGGGCCGCGGATACTGGTCGACGCCGATGCCTGCCCGGTGAAGGAGGAGGTCTACAAGGTTGCCTGGCGGCGCGAGGTGCCCGTCACCATCGTCGCCAATAGCTGGCTGCGCGTGCCGGCCCATCCGCTGATATCGCGCGTCGTGGTGAGCGACGGGTTCGACGCCGCCGACGACTGGATCGCCGAAGCGGCGGACGCGCGCACGGTGGTGATCACCGCCGATATCCTGCTGGCCGATCGCTGCCTGAAGGCCGGGGCGGCGGTGCTGGCGCCCAACGGCAAGCCCTTCACCACCAGCTCGATCGGCGCTGCGATCGCGACGCGCGCGATCATGGCGGACCTGCGCGCCGGCGGCGAACAGATCGGCGGCCCGCCGCCCTTCGCGCGGGAGGACCGATCGCGCTTCCTCCAGGCGCTGGATACGGCGCTGGTGCGGCTGGCGCGGGGCTGATCAGCGCCCGCGCGGCTGGTCCATCAGGCCGATGAAGAAGGCGGTCACCACCATCTGCAATCCGATGCAGCTCATCAGCATCGACGGGATCGTCAGCCGCATCAGCGCCGCGGGATCGAGATCGCCGAAGCCGTTGGAGGCCCAGATCGACGTCGCCGTCAGCGCGCCGCCGATCCCGCCGGCGAGCATCAGCCCGCCCAGGATGCACGCGCGCTCGACGCTGAACCAGTTGCGCACCGATCGCATGAAGCCGCTTTCGGGCCACATGCCGGCGATGGTGCCGTATCGCCGCGCCATCACGCTCAGCCCGATGAGCTGCGATCCCATCAGCACCGCCATCGCGGCGAAGATCATCGTGTGGACGCCCAGCTCCACCCCGCCGACATGCGCGTCGCCCGGGATCAGCCCCAGCACGCCCAGCAGCCCCGCGGCCGCGAGCGCCACGCCGGGATAGAGGAACAGCCATTTGGGCGCATAGATCAGCAGGAAGCGCAGGTGGCGCCAGCCATCGCGCCAGGTGCGCAGATGCGGCGGGCGGCTGCGCCCGTCGGGCTTCAGCGTCGTCGGCACCTCGCGGATGTCGAGCCCCTCGATCGCGGCCTTCACCACCATCTCGCTGGCGAATTCCATCCCCGGCGCGGTCAGCCCCAGCCGCCGGATGCTGTCGCGGCGGAACGCGCGCAGCCCGCAGTGGAAGTCGCCCACCGGCACCTCGAAGAAGATCCGGCCCAGGAAGCTGAGCACCGGATTGCCCAGATATTTGTGGAGCGGCGGCATCGCGCCGGGGGCGATACCGCCCTGGAAGCGGTTGCCCATCACCAGCTCCGCGCCGCCGCGCAGCTCCTCGACGAACGGCATCAGCGATCCGAAGTCATAGCTGTCGTCGGCATCGCCCATCGCGACATAGGTGCCGCGCGCCGCGGCGATCCCGCCGATCAGCGCCGCGCCATAGCCCTTGGCCGGCACGGCCACCACGCGCGCGCCCAGCCCCTCGGCGATGCGCTGCGATCCGTCGGTCGATCCGTTGTCGGCGACGATCACCTCGCCCTTCAGCGCATGCGCCTCCAGGAAGGCGCGCGCCTTGATCACGCAGGCCGCGATCGTCTCCGCCTCGTTCAGGCAGGGCATCACGATCGAAAGCTCAACCGAATCCTCCTGCGCCGTGGGCGTGGAACGGACTTCGGCGGCGGGGCGTGCGGCGGGCATGGCGTCTCCTTCGCCGCCGGATGTGCCCCGGCGCCCCCCAAGTTTTGGTTAACGCGACAAGACAATCTTAAGCACGTTGGCGGCATCACCCGTTTCCGATGACCGCCGCAACCGCTCCCGCCGCCGCGCCCCGCGCCGACGCGCCTTCGGCCGATCTGTCGCCGCCCGCCGCGGGAAGGCACCGCATCTGGCCGCTCGCGCTGGCGATCGCGCTGATCCTCACCGCCGCCTGGACGATCAAGGACTGGGCGGTGCTCAGCCGCCTTTGGCTGCCGGACAACGACGATATGGTGCGGCTCCAGCAGGTGCGCGACTGGCTGGGCGGACAGGGCTTCAACGATCTGATGCAATATCGCTTCGGCCCGCCGGAGGGCGCGTCGATGCACTGGTCGCGGATCGCCGATGCGGCGCTCGCGCTGCTGCTGCTGGTGCTGACCCCGCTGATCGGCACGCACGCGGCGGAGGTGGCGGCGGTGATCGCCTGGCCGGCGATGCTGTTCTTCGCTTATCTGCTGATCGTCGCGCGGATGGCGGGGCGGATCGGTGGCGATGGCGCGCGCATCCCCGCGCTGATCCTCGCCGCGCTCGCCTTTCCCACGATCAGCCTGTTCCTTCCGGGCCGGATCGATCACCATGCGCTGCAGATCGTGCTGCTGGTGCTGCTGGCGGACATGCTGGTGGTGGAGCCCACGCTGCGCCGCGGGCTGGCCGCCGGCGCCGCCGCCGCGCTCAGCCTGGCGGTGGGGCTGGAGGCCGCGCCCGAGATCGTCGCCGCGGTGGCGGCGATGGGGCTCGCCTGGATCGCGGGCGGCCGCGAACAGGACCGGCGCATGCTGGGCTTCGCGCTGGCGCTGGGCGGGGTCACGCTCGCGCTGCTCGCCTTCGCGCGGCCGCATGTCTGGCCCGAGCAATGGTGCGACGGATTCACGCCGGCTTCCTCGCGCGGCACGCTGGTGCTGGCCGGCGCGCTGGCGGCGCTCGGGCTGGCGGGCGCGCGGCTCGGCGGGTGGAAGGCACGTACCGGCGTGGCGGCCGTGCTGGGCACCATTGCCGCGGCGGCGGCGTGGAAGACTTCGGCGGTGTGCGTGGCTGGCCCCTATGGCGCGCTCGATCCCTTCCTCCAGCAGGTGTGGATGCGCAACGTGAACGAGGCGAGCAGCCTGTTGCGCCAGGACACGTTCGGCACCGCGGTCGCCTATGGCGGACTGATCCTGCCCGGTGCGGCGCTGGCCGCCTGGATGGCATGGCGCGAGCCGCGGTGGCGGGTGTTCGCGATCTTCCTGGTGCTGGGCGCGCTTGCCAGCGTGGCGCAGGTGCGGGTGACCTATATCATGGCGGGGATAGCCGTGGTGCCATTCGCCGCGCTGCTGGCGCGCGAGACGACGCTGGTGCGCCGGCTGGCCTTGTGGACGCTGGGCGCGGGCATCTGCTGGAACCTGATCGCCGCGCAGTTGGACGGCGTGCTCGCCAAGCCGATCGTGATCGCGCGCGCGGTGCAGAAGAATTGCGTGTCTCCAGACGGCGTTGCGGTGATCGCCGGATTGCCGCGCGGCACGATCATGGCGCCGCTGGACCTCGATTCCTACCTACTCGCGGCGACGCCGCATCATGTGGTGGGCAGCCTGTATCACCGCAACAATGCCGGGAACCTGGCGATGTACCGGTTTTTCCTGTCCCCGCCCGATGCCGCGCGGCATCAGGCGCGGGCGGAGGGGATAAATTATGTCGCGATCTGCGGCGGCCTGCTCCATGAGCCCGGGCTGGAGCGCTATCGCCCCGGCAGCCTGGCCGAACGGCTTCAGTCGGGCGCCCCTGCGCCGGACTGGCTTGAGCCGGTTGCGACGGACAGCCCGATCCAGCTCTATCGCGTGCGCTGAACGCGGCTTGCGGCGGCCCCGTCCGCTGCCCTAAAGCCGCTCGATGGACAGGGGCGAAGCGCTGCATTGGTGGCAGACACGATGGTTCGTGGCCGCGGCCGCATTGTTGGCCGTGGTGCCGCTGTTGTGGCCGGATATTCCGCCGCTGGTCGACCTGCCCGGGCACATGGGGCGCTATCGCGTCCAGCTTGAGCATGCGCAGCACCCGTGGCTGCTCGAATGGTATAATTTCGAGTGGAGCCTGATCGGCAACCTGGGCGTCGACCTGCTCATCATCCCGCTCGAGAAGATCTTCGGGCTGGAACTGGCGGTGAAGCTGATCGTGATGACGATCCCGCCGCTGACGGTGATCGGCCTGTTGTGGATCGCGCGGGAGGTGCATGGCCGCATCCCGGCGACGACGCTGTTCGCGCTGCCGCTGGCCTATGCCTTCCCGTTCCACTTCGGCTTCGTCAACTTCGCGCTCTCGATGGCGCTGGCGCTCAACGCCTTCGCGCTGTGGCTGCGGCTGGCGCGGCTGGGGCGGCTGCGGCTGCGTGCGATCCTGTTCGTGCCGATATCGTTCCTGGTGTGGATCACCCACACCTTCGGCTGGGGGACGCTGGGCGTGCTTGCCTTCTCCGCCGAGCTGATCCGCCAGCACGACCTGCGGCGCAAGCCGGGGCGGCCGTGGAACGTGGGGCTGGTCGATTCCTGGGTGGTGCCCTGGTTCTGGGCGGGGATCCACTGCCTGGTGCTGGCGCCGCCGGCGCTGCTGATGCTCGCGTGGCGCAGCGGCGCGGTCTCGGGCCAGACGACCGATATGTTCAACTGGCGCGCCAAGATGCTGTGGATCACCCAGGTGTTCCGCGATCGCTGGCAGTTGTTCGACATCGCCAGCGTTGGCGTGCTGTTCCTGCTGCTGTTCAAGGCGGTGCGCGATCCGAATATCCAATATTCGCGCAACCTGGGCCTGTCGGCGATCTTCCTGCTGCTGGTCTATATCTTCCTGCCGCGCATCGTTTTCGGATCGGCCTATGCCGACATGCGGCTGGTGCCCTTCCTGATCGCGATCGCGATCGTGGCGATCCGGCCGAAGCCAGGGCTTTCGATCCGCGGCGCGGCGACGGTGGCGATGCTGGGCCTCGCCTTCTATGGCGCGCGCATCGCGGGCACCACCTGGTCGTTCCTGCTCTACGACCAGGCCTATGATCGCGAGCTGAAGGCGCTGGAGCATCTGCCCGTCGGATCGCGGCTGGTGAGCTTCGTGGGTGAGACCTGCTACAACGAATGGCGGATGACGCGGCTTCAGCACCTGCCGGGCCTCGCGCTCGAACGGCGGCTGTCCTACACCAACGATCAATGGTCGATGCAGGGCGGCCAGTTGATGACGGTGCGCTATCTCTCCGATCGTCCGCGCCGCGACATCGCCCGGCGCTTCATCCACGATCCGTCGCAGATGGTGACCGACGTGCAGTGCCCGCGCGAATATTGGCGGCCGGTGGCGTGGATGCTGGTCAACATGCCGCGCGACGCCTTCGACTATGTCTGGGTGATTCGCCCGCCCGCCTATGACCGGCGGCTGGAGCAGGGGCTGATCCCGCTGTGGCGCGGCGAGGACGGCAGCGCGCTGTTCAAGGTCGATCGCGACGTGCCCGCCCCGGTGCCCACGACGCGCGATCTGCCGCGCCCGCGCCCGCTGAAGGACTTTGCCGAGGACGGCAGCCAGATCGTCAACTCGATGTCGCCGGACTTTTGAGGGCCGCCGCGCCGGGACTCGTCATCCCCCGCGGCGGAAGGGCATCATCTGCCCCAGGAATTCCTGCTCGTGCGCGACGGCGGCCTTTTCGCGCTCCAGAAAGTCGGCCACCGCGCGGCGGAAGCCGGGATCGGGCAGCCAGTGCGCGGACCAGGTGGTGACCGGCCGGTATCCGCGCGCCAGCTTGTGTTCGCCCTGCGCCCCCGCCTCCACGCGGCCCAGCCCGCGTGCGATCGCGGCGTCGATCGCCTGATAATAGCAGAGCTCGAAGTGGAGGAACGGCACCTCCTCGGTGCAGCCCCAGTATCGGCCGTACAGCGCATCGGCGCCGATCAGGTTCAGCGCCCCCGCGATCGGCTGCCCGTCGCGCTCTGCCAGGATCAGCAGCACGCGATCCCCCATCGCCTCGCCCAGCATCGAGAAGAAGGATCGCGTCAGATAGGGCCGCCCCCATTTGCGGCCGCCGGTATCCTGATAGAAGTTCCAGAAGGCGTCCCAATGCGCCTCGGTTATCTCCGCGCCGCTCAGGTGGCGGATGGCCAGCCCCGCCGCCGCCTCGGCGCGCTCGCGGCGGATCGCCTTGCGCTTGCGGCTGGAGAGTGCGCCCAGGAAATCGTCGAAGCAGCCATAGCCCTGGTTCTGCCAGTGGAACTGGGTGCCCGCGCGCACCAGCCAACCGGCTGCCTCGAACAGCGGTAGCTGCGCTTCCTCGACGAAGGTGACGTGCGCGGAGGACAGGCCGTTCTGTTCGGTCAGCGTCTCGATCGCGGCGATCAGCGCAGGCGCCATCGCCGGATCGCGCAGCAGCAGCCGCGGGCCGGGCACGGGGGTGAAGGGCACCGCCACCTGGATCTTGGGATAATAGCGCCCGCCCGCGCGCTGCCATGCGTCGGCCCAGGCATGGTCGAACACATATTCGCCCTGGCTGTGGCTCTTGGCATAGGCGGGCGCGATCGCGGCGGGCGCGCCATCGGCGCCGTCCACAACGATCGGCAGCGGCTGCCACCCCGTCTCCGCCGTCGCCGAGCCCGAGCGTTCGAGCGCGGAGAGGAATGCATGGCTGACGAAGGGATCGGCGGTGCCGGCGCAGGCATCCCATCGCGCTGCCGGAATCGAGCAGACGCCGTCGGCGATTCGGGCGGTTACGGATGACGCGGGCACGCGCCGAAGATAGGCGCGCGGTCCGCGTTGCGGAAGAAGCCTCAGCCCGCCGCCGCGCGGAACCTTGCCAGCCCGGATTCCAGATCGGCGATCAGGTCGTCCGTATCCTCCAGCCCGATCTGGAGGCGCACCGCCGGGCCTTCCGCCTGCCAGCGCGTCGCGGTGCGATAGCGTTCGGGATCGACCGGGATCGCCAGGCTTTCGAACCCGCCCCAGCTATAGCCGATGCCGAAATGCGCCAGCCCGTCGATCAGCGCGGCCCGCGCGCCCTCGTCCCCGCCGCGCAGCACGAAGGAGAACAGCCCCGATGCGCCGCGGAAATCGCGCGCGAAGATATCGTGCCCCGGGCAATCGGGCAGCGCGGGGTGGAGCACGCGCGCCACCTCCGGCCGGGTGCGCAGCCATTCGGCGACGCGCAGCGCCGATTCGCCGTGCTGGCGCATCCGCACCCCCAGCGTGCGCAGCCCGCGCGATCCCAGCCAGGCGTCGTCGGGGCTGGCGGTCTGGCCGAGCTGGTAGCTGGCGTCGCGCAACGCGGCGTGGCGGCCGGGCGCGGCGGTCACCGATCCCAGCATCACGTCCGAATGGCCGACGATATATTTGGTGCAGGCAAGGATGGTGTAATCCACTCCCAGCCCGATCGCGGGGAACAGCAGCGGCGTGGCCCAGGTGTTGTCGAGCAGCGTGACGATGCCGCGCGCCCGCGCGACATCCACGATCGCGGGCACGTCCTGCACCTCGAAGGTCAGGCTGCCGGGGCTTTCCAGGAAGATCGCCCGGGTGCGCTCGCCCAACATCCCGGCGATGTCCGCGCCAATCAGCGGATCGTAGAAGCGCGTGGCGATGCCGAAGCGCTTGAGCAGCCCGTTGGCCAGCCCGCGCGTGGGATCATAGACGCTGTCGGGCACCAGCAGCTCGTCGCCGGGCGACAGCACCGCGAGCAGCGCCGACGCGATCGCCGCCACGCCCGAGGGATAGAGCAGCGTCGCCTCCGCCCCCGGCTCCAGCTCGGTCAGCGCGTCGGCCAGCGCCCATTGCGTGGGGGTGCCGCGGCGGCCGTAGAACAGCCGGTGGTGCGTGTCCCGCCCGGCGGCGGCGCGCAGTTCGGCGACGTCTTCGTACAGGATGGTCGATGCGCGCCACACCGGCGGACTGACGATGCCCTGCGTCCATTCAGGGCGCCGCCCGGCCTCCACGATGCGGGTGGCATCGCCCGGTCCCTTGGACGGGTTCGTGCCCTCGTCTCCGCCGCTCATGCGCCGGCCGCCTTGGGCGTATCGGGATGGGCGCCCCATTCGCTCCAGCTTCCGTCGTAGAGCGCGGCCTCATGCCCCAGCAGGTGCGCGGCGAACACGATCACCGCGGCGGTGACCCCCGAGCCGCAGGTGGCGGCAAGCGGGCGCGCGGGATCGATTCCCGCATCGGCGAATACTGCCGCCAGCGCGTCGTCGCGCTTCCAGGTGCCGTCCGCCTCGAAGAAGCGGGCATAGTGGAGGTTGCACGATCCCGGGATATGGCCCGATGCCAGCCCCGGGCGGGCCTCAGCCTCCGTGCCGGTGAAGCGGGCGGGGCCGCGCGCGTCGGCCACCTGCTCGGCGCCGCTCGCGACATTGGCGAGCATGTCCGCCAGCGTCCGCACGCCCGCAGGCGCCCGGCGCGGCGTGAAGTGGCGCGGGCGCGGGATGTCCAGGTCGGCGGTCACCGGCCGGCCCTCCGCGCGCCATTTCTGCATGCCGCCGTCAAGGATCGCGACATCGGGCGTGCCATAGCGGGTGAGGACCCACCATGCCCGCGCCGCGGTGTGCATCGGGCTGTTGTCGTAGAGCAGGATGCGCATCCCGTCGCCGGCGCCCAGCTTCGCCATGCGGCTGGCGACCAGCTCGGGCGGGGGCAGCATCGCCGGGCGGGGGTCGGCCGCGTCGACGAAGGTCGAGAGCGACAGGAACTGCGCGCCGGGGATATGCCCCTGCGCGAATTCCGCCGCCGCGTCGCGCCCATGCTCGGGCAGGAAGGCGGTGGCGTCGATCAGCGCCAGATCGCGCGCGCCCAGCGCATCCGCCAGCCATTCGGTGGAAACCAGTGCGTCCATGGCCCGTGTTCTTAGGACTCGCGGCGCTTTGCAGCAACGCGATACAGCCACTAGATGGAGGCCATGGAACCCAGGCACCTTGGCCAGCAATCGCCGCTCCCCGCATCGCCCGAGGCGGCGGTGCTCGATTACGTCCCCAATCCGCGCGCGGGCACGCGATATCTGGTGCGCTTCGCCGCGCCGGAGTTCACCTCGCTCTGCCCGGTCACCGGGGCGCCCGATTTCGCGCATCTGGTGATCGATTATGTGCCGCGCGCGACGATCGTCGAATCCAAGTCGCTCAAGTTGTTCCTGGCCAGCTTCCGCAATCACGGCGCCTTTCACGAGGATGTGACGGTGGGCATCGGCCAGCGGCTGTTCGACGAAATGGCGCCGGAGTGGCTGCGTATCGGCGGATATTGGTATCCGCGCGGCGGCATCCCGATCGACGTGTTCTGGCAATCGGGCGAACCGCCCGAGGGCGTGTGGGTGCCCGCGCAGGATGTTCCCGGATATCGCGGCCGCGGCTGATCGCGCGATTTACATCAGGCCGCCGTCAATGTACGTTGTTGCATTGCAGCATAGTTGAACCAAATCAGGGACGGGGAGTTGGGAAGGCTGACGGGCTTAAGTGCCTGCACCAACTGGTCTTTGTAAAGGACGAGGGATGGCGCCGAACGATTCGACCGCATTGCGGCATATCGCCCTTATCGGCAACTTCCTGCCGCGCAAATGCGGCATCGCGACCTATACCACGGACACGCATGCCGCGCTGAAGGCGCGTTTCCCGGATCTTCGCGTCGATGTCTATGCGATGGACGATCATCCGGGCCGTTACGATTATCCGCCTGAGGTGACCCGCGCGATCCCGCAGAACGAACGTTCCGCCTATGTGGAGGCTGCGCGCGCGATCGAGGAGAGCGGCGCCCAGGCGCTGTGGGTCCAGCATGAATATGGCATCTTCGGCGGGGCAGCCGGCGAGATGCTGATCGCGCTGCTCGACCGGCTGACGATCCCGGTGATCGCGACGCTGCACACCGTGCTCGAACGGCCCAGCGCCGATGAGCGGCGGGTGATGGAGCAGCTCCTGCGCCGTTCCGCGCGCGTGATCGTGATGGCCGAGCGCGGGCGCGAGATACTGCGGCGCGTCCATGGTGTGGGCGATCGCCTGGTCCGCATGATCCCGCACGGCGTACCCGATCGCGCGCTGGCCGATCCCGAGACGCGCAAGCCGCGCTTCGGCTGGCAGGGGCGCGAGGTGGTGCTGACCTTTGGCCTGCTGGCCCCCAACAAGGGCATCGAGACGATGATCGCGGCGATGCCGGAGATCGTCGCGGCGCGGCCCCAGGCGCTGTACGTGGTGCTGGGCGCCACGCATCCCAATCTGGTGGCGCATGAGGGCGAGGCCTATCGCGACCGGCTGAAGGCGCTGGCGGCGGAGAAGGGGGTGGGCGATCACGTCCGCTTCGTCGACGCCTTTGTCGAGCAGGAGGAACTGCTCGACTATCTCCAGGCCGCCGACATCTATGCCACGCCCTATACCAATCCGGCGCAGATCACCTCGGGCACGCTTTCCTATGCCGTGGGCGTGGGCAAGCCCGTGGTCTCCACCCCCTATGTCCATGCCGCCGAGATACTGGCGGACGATCATGGCGTGCTCGTCGGCTTCGGCGACGTGGACGGTTTCGCCAAGGCGATCGTGCGGCTGCTGAGCGATCCGGCCGAACGGGCGCTGATTTCCGGACGCGCCTATGCCCGCGGGCGCACCATGTTGTGGCCGCGGCTGGCCGAATCGGCGGCGGCGGAGCTGTGCGCCGTGCTGGGCCATCGCGCCCCGCCCCGCATCGCCCGATCCAGCGCCGAGATCGCGCCGCTGGCGCCTGATTTCACCGCGGTCGAGCGGATGAGCGATTCCACCGGCATGCTCCAGCATTCGCACTATTCGGTGCCCGACCGGCATCACGGATATTGCATCGACGACAACGCCCGCGCGCTGATCCTGATGTGCCGCATGCCCGATGTGGACCCGGTGGTGCGCGACAGATGGACCAGCGTTTACGCCGGCTTCGTCCAGTTCGCCTGGAACCGCGAGCTGCGCCGTTTCCGCAATTTCATGAATTTCGACCGGAGCTGGAACGAGGCCGCGGGATCGGAGGATTCGAACGGCCGCGCGATCTGGGCGCTGGGCGTCACCGCGCGCGACGCGCATGCCCAGAAGCATCGCGACTGGGCGGCTTCGATGTTCGATACCACCGCTTCGATCGCGCTGGAGCTGGGCAGCCCGCGCGCGCATGCCTTCGCGATGCTGGGCGCCGCGGCGATGGCCCAGGCGCATCCCGGCCATGCGCTGTCGCTCAACATCCTCACCCGCTTTGGCGAGGAGCTGATCGCGCTGCTCGATTCGGCGCGGCGGCCCGAATGGAGCTGGTTCGAGATCGTCCTGGCCTATGACAATGCGCGCCTGCCGGAGGCGCTGTTGCGCGCGGGCATGATCCTGGACCGGCCCGATTTCGTCGCGGTCGGGCTCGAAACGCTGGAGTGGATCGGCGCGCGCCAGACCTCGCCGGAGGGCCGCTTCCGCGCGGTGGGTACGGAGAGCTTCGGCCGCCCCTATGCCGATCCCATGCCGTTCGACCAGCAGCCGCTGGAAGCGCAGGCGTCGATCGATGCGTGCGAGGCCGCCCATGCCGCGACCGGCGATGCGCGCTGGATAGACGAGGCGATGCGCGCATATCGCTGGTATCTGGGCCACAACGACCTGGATCTGCCGCTGGCGAGCGCGCAGGACGGCGGCTGTTTCGACGGCCTGATGCCCACCGGTTTGAACCGCAACCAGGGCGCCGAATCGATTCTGGCACTCCAGCTTGCGAATTGCGCCATTTCGGCTCTTTCAAAGGCGCGGCAAATCGTGGCAACACCCCGGATAGCCTTGGCATAGCGGCCGATTTCCCAGGGGGGTGAATGCTGGAACTGCATCAACACGCGCTTCGCCTGCGGGCAGACCCTTCGCGCGTCGTGGTGCGCCCCTTCCACATCGCGTGGCAGGCCCATGGCGGCGCGCCGAGCCGCACCGAGCGGCTGGTGCGCGAGGTGCTGGAGATGTCGCCCGGCCAGGCACGTGCCGAGCTGGAGGCCGTGCTCAAGGATTTCGAGGCACGCCACTGGCAGACGCGCCGGGTGTTCATGACCCGCTATGAGGAGATCGAGGGCCTGCTGGGCCTCGACGGCAGCCAGATCGGTGACGAGAAGCGCCAGCTCATCGGCGCCTATTTCTGTCACGAATATAGCTATGCCGCCGCCGCGCTGATGAACCCCAGCGCGGTGCCGCATTACGACCAGTCGGGCATGCCGGCCGGATCGCTGCGCATGCTGATGAGCCTGCGAGCGGTGGGCGAGGGGCACATCTCCTCGGTCGCCTTCCGCGAAGGCATCATCACCGACAAGGGCGACATGACGCTGGCGCCCGAGCCGCCCTTCGCCACCGCCGCCGACGCGCATGAGGACGAGGAGCATGTGCCCGAGGGACCGGTGACCGTCTATCGCCACCGCGATTCGACGCTGTCGGGCACGGTGATCTTCCCGATCACGCGGGCGCAGTCCAACGGGCTGGAGGACCTGCGCCTCTGCCATTTCCTGCACGACGACGGGTGTCACGAGTGGATCGGCACCTACACCGCCTATAACGGATCGCAGATCCAGTCGGAGCTGCTGCGCACGCGCGACTGGCGGGCGTTCGATCTGGTGCCGATGACCGGCAGCGCCGCGCGCAACAAGGGCATGGCGCTGTTCCCGCGCAAGGTGGACGGCCGCTACATGATGCTGGGGCGCCAGGATGGCGAGAACATCTTCCTCCACAGCTCCGACAGCATCACCCATTGGGAGGGCGGCGAGCTGCTGATCACCCCGCGTTACCCGTGGGAGCTGGTGCAGATGGGCAATTGCGGCCCGCCGATCGAGATCGACGAGGGCTGGCTGATGCTCACCCATGGCGTTGGGGCGATGCGCAAATATTCGATCGGCGCCGCGCTGCTGGACAAGAACGATCCGTCGAAGGTGATCGGCCGGACCAAGGAACCGATCCTGGCCGCCGCCGACCAGGACCGCGAAGGCTATGTGCCCAACGTGGTCTATACCTGCGGCGCGATCCGCCATGGGGACACGCTGTTCATCCCCTATGGCGTGGCGGACAGCTCGGTCGCCTTCGCCTTCGTGCCGATCCGGTCGCTGCTCGCGCTGATGTGACCGGGCGGCGCCCTTGGGCGCGGCAAGCTCAGCGCGAACGGCGGGTTGGCGGGAAGACTTTAGCGCGCCTTGGCCCGGGTATAGGCGTAGAGGAGCGCGGTGAGCGCCAGGAAGGCGATCGTGCCGCCGCCCAGCGCCCATCCCGCGAAATCGGGGCCAACCACCGCCAGCGGCGATTCCGATCCGGATTCATAGACGATGCCGGCGTAGAGCACGCCGAACAGGCTGTCCCCCACGATCAGGCCCGTCGCCATCAGCACCCCCATGCGCTTGGCGAATTCCGGATCGCGCGCGCGATCGGCAGCGCGATCGTAGAACCAGCCGATCGCCGCGCCCACCACCACCGTCAGCGTCACCGCCATCGGCAGGTAGATGCCCAGCCCCACCGCCAGCGGCGGCAGGCGGAAGCGCCCTTCGCGCGTGTGCGCCAGCAGTTCGTCGGCCGCCACCACGCCCACGCCCACCAGCGCGCCGACGCCGATCATCGCCCAGTTCAGGTCACCGCCCAGCACGCCCTTGGCCAGCGACGAGATCAGCGCCGCCTGGGGCGCGGGCAGCGCATCGGCGCTGGCGCCAGGCACGCCCGCGAAGCCGAACGAGGCGTTGAGCACGCTCAGCACCGGCGGGATCACCAGGCTGCCGAAAATCACGCCGAAGACGAGCGCGAGCTGCTGTTTCCACGGCGTCGCGCCGACGAGCTGGCCGGTCTTCAGGTCCTGGAGATTGTCGTTGGAGATGGTGGCGACGCCGAACACGATGCCGGTGACGATCAGCGCATAGGCGACCAGCGCCTGCGTGGTCCCCGCATCCTGCCCGCGGCCGAACATCGCGACCAGCAGCAGCGACGCGGCCAGGATCGAAAGGATGCCGATGCCCGACACCGGGCTGTTCGACGCGCCGATCAGCCCGGCCATGTATCCGCAGACCGACGCGATCACCAGGCCGATGACCAGGACGAACAGCAGCGATCCCGCGACCAGCAACGCCGCCGATCCCGCCAGCGGCCCGCCCGCCAGCACGTCCCACAACAGCCAGGCGATAGGCACCAGCACGGCCAGCGTGCCCAGCCCGATCCAGCCGATCGGCAGATCGCGCTCGGTATCGGCGATGTCGGCCCCGGCGCGTGCCGCGCGCGATGCGGCGAGCGAGGAGCGCACCCCGCCCACCACCGGCCCGGCGATCTTGAGCAGCGTCCAGATCGCGGCGACGGCGATGGTGCCCGCGCCCAGGAAGCGCACCTCGCTGCGGAACACCGCGCTCGCCACTTCTTCGGCCGCGCCCGGCATGCCTGCGGTCAGGACCGGCAGCGCCACCCACCAGCCGATGGCGATGCCGACCAGCATCGCGATGCCCACGGTCAGCCCGATCAGGTGCCCCGCGCCGATCAGCGCGAAGGAAAGCCCGCCGACGATGCCGGTCGATCCTGCCCCGGCCGTGAAGAAGGCGGCGCCTTCCTCGGCGGCCAGCTTCATGCGGGTGAGCAGTGCGAAGCCCGCCGAAACGAGCGCGGTGACCAGGATTACCGCCAGCCCCTTGGCGCTTTCCTCCGCGCCCGCGCGGCTGCCCGCGCCGATCTGAAGCACTTCGGCGGCGGCGCGGCCCTCCGGATAGGGAAGCTCGGGCGAATCGACGATCAGCGCGCGGCGCAGCGGCACCGAGAACATCACGCCCAATATGCCGCCCAGCATCGTGATCGCCGCCGTCTCCAGATAGGGGAAGCCGTTCCACCAGCCGATCATCACCAGCCCCGGCAATACGAAGATGATCGCCGCCAGCGTTCCCGCGGCGCTGGCCACGGTCTGGACGATGTTGTTCTCCAGGATCGTCGAATTGGGCAGGAATCGCAGGATCGCCATCGATATCACCGCCGCCGGAATCGACGTGGCGAAGGTCAGCCCGATCTTGAGCCCCAGGTAGACGTTCGCCGCCGTGAACAGCAGCGTGATGAACCCGCCCAGGATCACCCCGCGGACGGTAAGCTCCAGCGGAGCGCGGGCGGCGGTGGTCATGGGCGGCGGGCTCCTGCTTCGGATATGCGTTCGGCGCGGGGATAGCCGAAAGTCGCAAAAGTCACGACTGTTTCCCGCGTGCGGGCGCCCGCGCTTGCACGGTGGCCCTTCCTCGGAATAGCGGCCATCGGTTCCGGCTCAACAATCGATTACGCTAAGATAATCCGGGTCTCGCGCCGCGAACCCTCGCATCGCGGCGTCGCGGGTTACGATGGGAATTCCCTTTGCCCTCGCGGTCGCGATCAGGAAACAGTCGCCCGGATCCTTGTGGCCTGTAGACGCGACGACGCGCGCGGCTTCAATGGCAATCTTTTGTCGAATGGGGATGATCCGGGCCGCAGTGGCACGCACCGCCTCGCTAAACCAGCGGTCCGGTGGTTCCTCTCCCAGATGGAGGCGTCCAGCGGTTCGGGCCTTGCGCGTTGCTACCGACAGTTCCCATGCGGTTACCGGTGACACAAAAGGGTATTAGCTTCCTGATTTTCGCCGATTGCGATCAGGGCTTCTTCGGCGAGATTTTCCTCGCCGCTCACGAGCCAAAAAAGCGCGTGCGTGTCGAGCAGGATGCCGCCAAGCGTCAGGGCTTGGTCGGCGCGGACGCGGTCATCCGCCGGTCTGCATTCGTAGCCTGCGAGGCGATAGGCTTGGTAAGGTCGATGGCCTTGTCGATCTTGAGCTTGCCCTTGAGCGATCCCGCTCCGCGCACGGTAACAAGGCGCCCGGACTTTGAATCCCGCACCACCGTCTGCGTCACACTTGCCTTCAGTTTGGCCATTATGGACATATAGTCGGGAAAGCACCGGGCCGCCAGCCGGTCATTGGCCCGGCTCAGCGCCCCTTGAACAGCCCCCCCAGCACGCCACGGACCAGCCCGCCCAGGAAGCCGGCGCCTGTGCCGCGGGTGGTGCCGAACACCGCCTTGGTCACCTGCGTCGCCACTTCGCGGCTGACGGCGGTGGTGGCAGAGCGGGTGGCCGAGGTGACGGCGCGGTTCCATGGCGAATTGGCCGCCTCGCGCTCGGCGCGGCGGCGCTCCTGCTCGGCCAGCCGGGCCTCGCGGTCGGCATCGCGCTGGGCGGCGATGCGCGCGCGCTCGGCCTCCTTGGCGGCGCGGGCGTCCTGCTTGGCCTGGGCCGCGGCGGCCTTCTCGGCCTCGTCCTTCGCGGCGGCCTCGGCGGCGGCGGCGGAGGCTTCGGCCGATTTGGCGGTGAGCAGCTCCTCCGCCGACTCGCGATCGGCGAGCGTGTCGTATTTGGCGCCGATCGCGTCGGTCTCGACCAGCAGCTTGCGCTCCTCGGGCGTCACCGGGCCGACGCGCGATCGCGGCGGCTTGATCAGCGCGCGTTCCACCGGGGCGGGGGCGCCGTCCTCCTGCAGCAGCGATACCAGCGCCTCGCCGACCTTCAGCTCGGTGATCGCGGTGGCGACGTCCACGCCGGGATTGGCGCGGAAGGTCTCGGCGGCGGATTTCACCGCGGCCTGATCGCGCGGGGTGAAGGCGCGCAGCGCATGTTGGACGCGGTTGCCGAGCTGGCCCGCCACCGTATCGGGAATGTCGATCGGGTTCTGGGTGACGAAATAGACGCCGACGCCTTTCGACCGGATCAGGCGCACCACCTGCTCGATCTTCTCAAGCAGCGCCTTGGGCGCGTCGGTGAACAGCAGGTGCGCTTCGTCGAAGAAGAAGGCGAGGATCGGCTTGTCGGGATCGCCGATCTCCGGAAGACTCTCGAACAGCTCGCTCAGCAGCCAGAGCAGGAAGGTGGCGTAGAGGCGCGGGCTGGCCATCAGCTTGTCGGCGGCTAGGATGTTGACGACGCCGCGACCCTTGTCGTCGTGGCGGATGAAGTCGCCCATCGACAGCGCGGGTTCGCCGAAGAAGGCCGCCGCGCCCTGGCTGCGGAGCTGGAGCAGCGCGCGCTGGATCGCGCCCACGCTGGCCTTGGAGATATTGCCGTAGGTTATGGTCAGCTCGTCCGCGCGCTCGGCGCAATGCGTGAGCATCGCCTGCAGATCGTCGAGATCCAGCAGAAGCAGCCCGTCCTTGTCCGCCACGGTGAAGGCAATGGTCAGCACGCCCTCCTGCACCTCGTTCAGGTCCATCAGCCGCGCGAGCAGCAGCGGCCCCATCTCCGAAATGGTGGTGCGGATCGGGTGGCCCTTCTCGCCGTACAGGTCCCAGAACTGCACCGGATTGTCGGCATAGGCCCAGCCGGTGTCGCCCACCTCGGCCGCGCGCGCGGCGAAGATATCGTGCAGCTTGGCGGCGGGCGATCCCGCCATGGCGATGCCGGAAAGGTCGCCCTTCACATCGGCGACGAAGCAGGGGACGCCGGCGGCCGACAGCCCCTCGATCATGCCCTGGATCGTCACGGTCTTGCCGGTGCCGGTGGCGCCGGCGACCAGCCCGTGGCGATTGGCGCGGCGCAGCACCAGCTCGATGCGCTTGCCGCCGCCGCTGCCGATGAAAATGCCCGTCTCTCCCGCCATCGCGACCTCCCTGACCGGGGAGCGTGATAGGGGAGAAACGGGCGGGAAATCCAGCGGCACCGGCCGAAAGACCGGTGCTGCCTGAACAGGACTGACTCTAGCTCGCGATCTCGATCGAGACGAAGCGGCCGGCGCCGCGCGTTTCGACGAAGAGGACGATCGAGCTCTTGCCCGCGCTCTTGCTGGCGGCGATTGCCTTGGCCAGATCGTCGGCGGAGGTCACCGGGGTGCGGGTGGCGCCGCGCGCCACCTCACGGATCACATCGCCGGTGCGCACGCCCTTGCCGGCGGCGTCGCTCGACGGATCGATCTCCACCACCACCAGCCCGGGGCGGTCGGGATCGGCGCCCACCGTGCGCGCGATGCGCGGGTTGAGCGGCGTCACCGCGAGCCCGATCGAGGCGCCGGCGGAGCTGCTTTCCGGCGGCGTGCTGTTCTCGTCATTGGGATCGAACTGGGCGAGCTGTTCCTCCGGCGGGCGCTTGCCGAGGGTGACGTTCACCGTCTGGCGCTTGCCGTCGCGGATCAGCTCCAGCGGCACGCGCGATCCGGGCTTCAGGTTGGCGATCAGATAGCTGAGCGTCTGATCGGGGGTCACGTCCTTGTCGCCCACCTTGACGATCACGTCGCCGGTGCGGATGCCCGCCTTGGCCGCGGCCTCGTTGGGCTCGACCTGGCGGATCAGCGTGCCGCGCCCGGCGGGCACGCCCAGCCCCTCGGCCAGGTCGTCGGTCAGGTCCTGCATGCCGACGCCCAGATAGCCGCGCTCGATCGACTGGCCCTTCATGAGCTGGTCGATCACCGGCTTGGCCTCTTCGGCCGGAATCGCGAAGCCGATGCCCACGTTGCCGCCGGTCGGCGAATAGATCTGCGAGTTGATGCCGATCACATTGCCGTTCAGGTCGAACATGGGGCCGCCGGAATTGCCGCGGTTGATCGATGCGTCGGTCTGGATGAAGCGGTCATAGGCGCCGCCCTGGCCGGTCACGCGATGGACGGCGGAGACGATGCCCGCGGTCACGGTGCCGCCCAGGCCGAAGGGGTTGCCGATCGCGACCACCCAATCGCCCACGCGCGTGTGCGCCGAATCGCCGAAGCGCACGAAGGGCAGGTTGCTGCCCTCGATCTTCAGCACGGCCAGGTCGGACTGGGCGTCGCGGCCGATCAGCTTGGCCTTGAACTCGCGCCCGTCGGCCAGCGTGACGGTGATCGATTCGACCACGGCGCCGCGCGCGCCGGCCGCGACCACATGGTTGTTGGTCACGACATAACCGTCGGCCGAGATCAGGAAACCCGATCCAAGCGATTCGGCCTTGCGCGTCTGCGGCGCGCCCTGGCTGCGCCCGCCGAAGCCGAACATCTCGGCGAAGGGATTGGTCTGCTGCACCTGGACGCGCTGGGTGGTGGAGATGTTGACCACCGCCGGCTGAAGCTTGGCGACCATGTCGGCGAAGCTCATCGGCGCGCCGGGACGGGGCACGGATGCCTGGATCGCGCCGGGCTCGTTCTGCGCGGTCTGCGCGCCGGCGGGCTGGTGAAGCGTAAGGGTGGCCGCGGTGCCGCTGAGCAGCAGCGCGGTGGCAAGGGCATAGGCGTAACGCACGGATGCTTTTCCTCTCATGGAATCAGTCGCGTCCGATCCGGAGTCTCGCGCCGGAATCCTGAACGCCGATTGAATATGAACGGTTAGACAGGATCACCGCCCCCCCATGAATTCGCGCAAATAGCTGTTCTGCGGCGAAAGGATGATCGAGGTCTCCCCCTTGTCCGGCTCCTGGTTCAGGAACGTCGTCCGGTACGACTGCATCGCCCGGTAGAAGTCGTAGAACCTTGGATCCTTGTTGAAGCTGGCGGCATAGATGCGCGCAGCCTCCGCCTGGGCGTTGGCGCGGATGATCTGCGCGTCGCGCAGGCCCTGGGCGCGGATCGTGGCGGCCTCCTGGCGCCGGGCGGTGCGCATCTGCTCATAGGCGCTGTCGAGCGCGGCGCCGCTGGGCAGCTCGGCATGCTTGATGCGGACGTCGACGATCTCCACGCCATATTGGCTGGCGAGCCGCTGGAGCGAGCGCTGGATATTCTCCATCACCTCGCCGCGTTCCGGGCTCAGCAGCGCGGCGAACGGGCGCTTGCCCAGTTCGTTGCGCAGCGACGATCCGAACAGCGGCTGAAGCTGCTGGGCGACGCGCTCGGTGGAGCCGGCCGAAACCACCAGCCGGATCGGGTCCACGACGCGGAAGCGCGCGAAGGCGTCGACCTCAAGCCGGAGCTGATCGGTGGAGAGCACCTGCTGGTTGGGCAGATCGATATCGAGCACGCGCTTGTCGATGCGGATCACCTGATCGACGAAGGGCATGCGCGCGATGATGCCGGCGCCGGTGCGGCCGAACTGCTCGCCATGCTGATACTGGTTGATCACGCGCTGGGGCACGCCGAACCGCACGATCACCGCCTGTTCGGTCTCGTCGACGATCGCGAAGGTGGAGATCGACAGAATCGCCGCGACGATCAGCGTCACCGCCGCGGCGGCCGGGCTCTTGAGCAGTGCGGGCATCAGCGTCCTCCCTCCGGCTTGGCGGGCTGGGCGGGTTGCGCGGGCTGGGCCTGCTGCGCCGTGCCGCTGGTGCTCGGGCGCAGGCCCGGCAGCGGCAGATAGGGGGTCACGCCCCCGCTCTCGACGATCGTCTTGTTGGTGCGCGCCAGCACGGCCTCCATCGTCTCATAATAGAGGCGCATGCGCGTCACCTCCGGCGCCAGCCTGTATTGTTCGTAGATCTTGTCGAACTCCGCGGTCTCGCCCTGCGCGGCGGCCAGGATCTGCTGGGCATAGGCGTTGGCGTTGTTCTTGTTCGCCTGGGCCTCCTGCTGCGCGGCGGTCACCTTCTTGAAGTCCTCGTCCACGGCCTGGGGCGCGCTGGCGTTCTTGATCGCCACGCCCTGCACGCGCACGCCCGAATGATATTCGTTCAGGATCTGCTGCATCAGCTCCTGAACGCGCGCCTCGAGCTGCGATCGGCCGGCGCCGATCGTGTCGTTCAGCGTCGCGGTGGCGATCACCGCGCGCATCGCGGTTTCCGCGGTCGCGCGCACGGTATCGCGCGGGGCGGCGATCTGGAACGCGAAATCGGGAGCGTCGCTGATGTCCCAGCGCACCGAATAGCTGAGGTCCACGATGTTGCGGTCGCCCGTCAGCATCAGGTTCTCGCCGCTGTTTTCCGGAAAGCTCTCGGTGCGGATGTTCTGCACGTCGAACACCTGGACCGACATCAGCGGCGAAGGCAGCGTCATGTTCACGCCCGGCGACATGGTGCTCCAATAGCGCCCGAAGAGGGTGGAGACGCCGCGTTCCTGCGGGCCGATCACATGGATGCTGGTATAGAGCAGCCAGGCCGTGATCAGGCCGCCCGCGACGAACAGCCAGGTTCGCGCGCCGCCGGTGGGCAGGCCCGGGAAGCCGCCGCCGCGCGCGCGCTTCAGGAAATCGTCGAACGGGCCGCCGCCGTTGCCGCCGCCATTTCCGCCGCCGCCACCGCCGGGCCGGCCGCGCCGCCCCTCCGGCGGGAGGGACCAGGGATTGCGCGGTCCGCCGCCGTTCCCGCCGTCTCCGTTGCCGCCGCCGCTACCGCCGCCCCAGGGGCTTTTCGGCGGTTCGTTGTTCAGGGTGCCGCCGCTCACCGGCCAGCCAAATCTTATTGCCATGCGGCCTTTATAGGTGCCGCGCCGCGGATTTACAGGGGCATGCGCGCCGATTGCGCATCGCGGCCGCGCGCGGCGCATGGTTGCACTCGGGAGGTGCCGTCCGGCGCAAAACGAGTCTATGAGCCGCCGCATGACCGATCGGGAAGCAATCGAAGCCGCGCTCGCCCCCCTCGCCGCCGGGCGTGCCAGCGTGCGGCTGGACGGGGGCAAGGCGCGCGTGGTGCTGGACGTCAGCGGGCTGGGCACGGCTGCGCGCGAGGAGCTGGAGCGCGACGTTGAGGCTGCCGTGGCGGCGATGCCGGGCATCGAATCGGTGCGCGTGCTGATGACCAGCGAGCGCCGCCGCCTGCGGCTGATCGCGGTGGCCAGCGGCAAGGGCGGGGTGGGCAAGTCCACCGTCGCCGCCAATCTGGCGATCGCGCTGGCGCGGGCCGGGCGCAAGGTGGGGCTGGTCGATGCCGACATCTACGGCCCGTCGCAGACGCGGCTGATGGCGGTGGAAGGCATCCGCCCGCGCGCCGAGGGCGAGAAGCTGGTGCCGGTCGAGACGCCCTATGGCGTTCCGCTGCTCTCGATGGGCGGGCTGGTAGCCGAGGGGCAGGCGATCGCCTGGCGCGGGCCGATGGCCGGCGGCGCGCTGGGCCAGCTCGTCGATGCCGAATGGGGCGATGCCGAGCTGCTGGTACTCGATCTGCCGCCCGGAACCGGCGACGTGCAGCTCACCATGGTGCAGAAGCACAAGCCGGCGGGCGCGGTGATCGTCTCCACCCCGCAGGATCTGGCGCTGATCGACGCGCGCCGGGCGGTCGATCTGTTCGCGCGCACTGGCGTCCCGGTGATCGGCCTGGTCGAGAATATGGCGGGATACCGCTGCCCGCACTGCGGCGAGGTTTCCGATCCCTTCGGGCGCGGCGGGGCGGAGGCGGCGGCGGCGGCGATGGGGATCGGCTTCCTGGGCCGCGTGCCGCTGGAACTGGCGATCCGCGAGGCGAGCGACGCGGGCCGCCCGCCGGCGGCGGGCGAGGGCGCCGATGCGGCGCTGTTCGCCGCGCTGGCGGCGCAGGTGCTCGAATGGCTGGCGGCCAATCCCTGATGCCGGCCGATGACGCGGAGGTGAAGGCACTGCTGGAGCGCGTGCGCACCATCGCGCTGGTCGGTGCGTCGGACCGGCCGGACCGGCCCAGCCATGGCGTGATGGCCTATCTGCTGGCGCAGGGATACCGGGTGATCCCGGTCAACCCCCAGCTCGCCGGGCGCGAGATACTGGGCCAGCGCGTGGCGGCGGCGCTGTCCGACATCGAAGGGCCGATCGACATGGTCGATGTCTTCCGCCGTTCCGATGCGGCGGGGGAGGTGGTGGACGCCGCCATCGCGGTGGGCGCCGGATCGGTGTGGATGCAGCTCGGCGTGATCGACGCCGCCGCCGCGGCGCGGGCCGAAGCGGCGGGGCTCGCGGTTGTGATGGACCGTTGCCCCAGGATCGAGATCCCCCGGCTGGGCGTTGCCACACCGCGCGGCTGATTCTCCCGCCGCCAGCAAAACTCCGGCAACGATTGCGGCGCATCCCGGAGCCCGGGGGAAGAAGGGGCGACTCACAATCCGGCTTGTAATGTGGTAAATCGACTCGCAGTCGAGTCGATTGCGGACGAAGATTCGATCAAATAGCTCCTATGAACAGGGTTTAATAACCTTGAAATGAACAAGATAAGAATATCGGACGTATTTCACCGGGTCAAAAAGATGAGGGGATGGTTTTCGAGTGCGTATGTCGCGTGAACTCGCGAAATTCCGTCTCTCGGCGGAAATAAGAGCAGGTTCCGTCTTCGCGTTTTGAGACCGGATCCTCTTCCGGCGGCGGCGGCGCCCTCCCCCCACCCCACCGACGCCGCCGCCGGTTTCGTCCCTTGGGCAGGCGGGGCGGGGATCAGCGCCCGGGCAGGTCCGCCAGCGCCGCAAGCAGCCGGCGAATGTCGCGCGCGTCGTGATAGAGGCCCAGCCCGATCCGCAGCACGTCGCCGCGCACGTTGACGATCACCTCGTCCTCCTCCAGCCAGTCGCGCCAGCGCGCCGCCAGCGGGTGGCGGAACGCCAGGAACCGTGCCTGCGGCCCGGCGCCCGGCGGGTTGCGCAGCTCGGCCGCGGCCAGCGGCGTCTCTCCCAGCCCGGCGAGCAGCGCATCGCGCAGCGGCGCGACATGCGCGTTGACCGTGGCGGTGGTGATCCCCTCCTCGCGCAGCATCTCGCGCACCCCGACGAAGCGGTAGAGGCCCGATGGATCGAAGGTCGCGCCCAGGAAACGGCGCGCGTCCGCAGGATATTCGCATGCCCCCGGCGCCGATCCCGGCGGGGCCGCGTACCAGCCGGTCACCTCCGGCCGCGGGCCGAATCCGGGCGGCGCGTGCATCAGCGCCACGCCCTCGCCCGACATCGCATATTTATATCCGCCAGCCAGATAGAAGACGCGGTCCGCCACCGCCGACAGGTCCGTCTCCAGCGCCATGAAGCCGTGATAGCCGTCGATCACCACCCACGGTCCCTCCGGCCGGGCGAGCACGGCCAGTTCCGCGATGCCGGAGAATATCTGGCCGCTGGCGTACATCGCCTGGCTGACGAAGATCAGGTCGTGCTCGCCCGACGCGGCGCGATCCAGCAACCGCTGCTCGAAACCCGCGCCGGCAGGCACCAGCTCCAGCGCGATCGTGCCCGCCTCCGCCCAGCGCGCGGCCTGGCGGACGAAGCTGTGGAACTCCCCGTCGCTCGCCAGCACGCGCAGAGGGCGGCGCGGAAAGGCCGAAACCAGGCGCAGGAGCAGGTCATGCGTGTTCTGGGCGAACACCACCGTGTCCGGATCGGGCAGGCGCAGCTCGGACGCCACGTGACGCTGGCCCGCGACCCAGATGTCGTCGAGCACGCGGCGCCACTTGCGATCGGCCATCCGCGCCGCATCCTGCCAATAGGCCTGATGGCCCAGATAGGATGCGTCGGGCCACAGATGATGCCCGTGCGCGGCAAAATGCAGCCGCTCCGGCGCCGCCGCGATCGCGCGCTGGAACAGATGCTTGTAGGTGGGAATGCTCAAGGCCGTATCCGGGACGACGGGTGCGGGGTCACAAGAACTTGGGAATTCTTCGACAAGCAAGCCAGTCCATCCACCGCTTCGAAAAATGGACGGAGGGGGATTTTTGACATTATGGCGAAATATTGCTGCATATGAATAATTTGCAGTTCGTTCTTTTCAGGGAGATTTCGATGCGTCGTCCGGGTGCAGTTATTCTCAGCGCGCTGCTTGCCACCGGCTGCTCCAGCGGCGGCGCGTCCGGAGGCGGTGGCGGTACCGTCGTGACGCCTACCCCGACCCCTAGCTCCTCGCCAAGCCCAACACCCACGCCATCAGCCAGCTACACTAAATTCGCCGCGCTGACCGGCGACCAGACCTTCCTGGCGACCTGCAACTCGATGGAGGTCAATTTCGACCCACCCGCGATTGCTCCTGTTTTCGCACCGGGCAACGGGATAGACATCGCCTATCAGGCATCGAGCCGGACCTGGGACCTTACAGGCTATGGCGTGAACCTCAGCTTCGGTCCGGCCGACCTTGATTCGTCCGCTCCGGAGGGCAACCAATATTACGCACACACGATCACGGTACCGGGATCCGCTGAGCGCTTTCGGATTCATTCCGCAACGGCGGGAGGCAGTCCGATCGAGTATTTCCGGCTTCTCAGCATCGTCGATGGACTGCGAGCATATAGCTGCGTGACGGGAGTCTCCACGAAGCCCACCGACGTTCCGGCGGGAGTGACGATCAACTATTCGAAGACTGCCGTATCGGGTGCGGCCTATCGCACGGTGAGGTTCGCGACCACGGTCTATTCGCTGAACGCCAACAGCACCGCCACCATCTCGGTAAACCTGGCGACGGGCAAAGTGACAACGACGATCCGTCTGGTGGGTGTTCAGGTGGACCCGGCCGGCTCCAGCGCGCCCGTCGATCTCGGCACGATCACCAACGTGGCTTCGATCGATGCGCCCACCGCCGGCTATTACGGCCACGAAAGCATCGATTGGTCGAGTTCCACGTGGCGCAGCACCTTTGCGCAACTCGGGGGCCGCTTCTTCGGACCCCAGGGAGCGGAGACCGGCGCAATGCTGACCTACAAGGCGGAGCCGTTGACAGGCGGGGCCGACGAGCGTCTGACCGTGTCCGCGACGATCATCGGCATCCGATAGTCCGGCGCCTCAATCCCGCAGCAGTTCGTTGATGCCGGTCTTGCTGCGGGTCTGGGCGTCCACCGTCTTGACGATCACGGCGCAGTAGAGGCCGGGGCCGCCGTTGGGATCGGGCAGGCTGCCCGGCACCACCACCGCATAGGGGGGCACCGCGCCGCGATGCACCTGGCCGGTGGCGCGGTCGACGATCTTGGTGGAGGCGCCCAGATAGACGCCCATCGAGAGCACCGCGCCTTCGCCCACGCGCACACCCTCGGCCACTTCGGATCGCGCGCCGATGAAGGCGCCGTCGCCGATGATCACCGGATCGGCCTGGAGCGGTTCCAGCACGCCGCCGATGCCCGCGCCGCCGGAGATATGGACGTTGGCGCCGATCTGCGCACAGCTTCCCACCGTGGCCCAGGTATCCACCATCGTGCCCTCACCCACATAGGCGCCGATGTTGACGAAGCTGGGCATCAGCACCGCGCCCTTGCCGATGAAGGCGCCCTGGCGCACCACCGCGCCGGGCACCGCGCGGAAGCCGGCCTCGCGGAACCGGTTCTCGCCCCAATCGGCGAACTTCAGCGGCACCTTGTCGAACCAGCCGCCGGGCACCACCGCATTGTCGTTCAGCCGGAAGCTGAGGAGCACCGCCTTCTTGAGCCATTGGTTCACCGTCCAGCCGCCCTGGCCATCGGGCTCCGCCACGCGCGCCGCGCCGCTGTCGAGCAGCGCCAGCGCCTCGGCCACCGCATCGCGCACGGCGCCCTGCGTGCCGGTGTTCAGGCTCGCGCGGTCTTCCCAGGCGGCGTCGATGGTGGCGGCAAGACTGGTCACGCGGTTTCCTCCAGAATCTCCTCGAGCCAGCGGCCGAGATCGTTTGTGATATGGTCCACGAAGCTGCGGTCGACGCATTCGGGCGGCTGCTCCGATCCGTTGTCGACCCATACGGTGGTCATGCCGATCGCCTTGGCCGGGCGCAGGTTGCGCGCCAGATCCTCGACGAACAGCGATTCGGCGGGCGCGACGGCATAGGCCTCGCACAGCCCCAGATAGGCGTGCGGATCGGGTTTCGGCCGGTATCCGGTGGCGTGGATGTCGTGCACCGCCTCGAACGTGCCGCCCAGCCCGATGCGGTCCAGCACGCGCGCGGCATAGGGGGCGTCGCCGTTGGTGAACACCAGCTTGCGCCCCGGCAGCCGCGCGATCGCCGATACCAGCGCGGCGTCATGCTCCAGCACGTCCAGGTCGACGTCGTGGACGAAGTCCAGATATTCGTGCGGATCGATGCCATGATTGGCCATCAGCCCGGCCAGCGTGGTGCCGTGACCGAAATAATAGTCCTTCTGGATGCGGTGCGCCTCATCGGCGTCGGCCCCGGTCAGCCGCATGATATATTCGCGCATCCGCACGTCGATCTGCGGGAACAGGCTGACACGCGCCGGATACAGCGTGTTGTCCAGATCGAAGATCCAGTTGCGGACATGGGCGAGGTCGGCACGCATCGCGCTGCGCCCTAGGGGGTGGCGCGGCACCGGGCAAGCATGGGTTGGCGGCGTTGCGCTGGGGCCGGGTCTGGCGCGGCGGCCTGCCCGGCCCCATCTTGGCGGCGATGACACGCTATTCGCTGCTCGATCTGGTCCCGGTGGTGCAGGGCGGCACCATTGCCGGTGCGCTGGCCAATGCCGCCGATCTTGCCCGCCATGCGGAGGCGCTGGGCTACAACCGCTATTGGGTGGCCGAGCATCACGGCATGGAGGGTGTGGGCAGCGCGGCCACCGCGGTGGTGATCGCGCACGCCGGCCACGCCACCAGCAAGATCCGCATCGGCGCGGGCGGGATCATGCTGCCCAACCACGCGCCGCTGATCATCGCCGAACAGTTCGGCACGCTCGATGCGCTGTTCCCGGGCCGCGTCGACCTGGGCCTTGGCCGCGCGCCGGGATCGGACGGACGGGTGGCGCGCGCGATCCGGCGCAACCTGGACAGCGACGAGGGTGCCTTTCCCCGCGACGTGCTGGAACTGCAGAGCTATTTCGCGGACGACGGGCAGGCGGGCATCCGCGCGGTCCCCGGCGCGGGCGCCCGGCCGGAGATGTGGATCCTGGGATCAAGCACCTTCGGCGCGCATCTCGCCGCGGCGCTGGGCCTGCCCTATGCCTTCGCCTCGCACTTCGCGCCCGGCCTGCTCGACGAGGCGATCCGCGAATACCGGACCCGCTTCCGTCCCTCGGCGGTGTTCGACCGGCCCTATCTGATGCTGGGTTTCAACATCTTCGCGGGCGAGACCGATGCGGAGGCCGAATATCTCGCCAGCTCGCAGCAGCAGGCGTTCGTGGCGCTGCGCACCGGCAATCCCGGCCGGATGCCGCCGCCGGTGGAAGGCTATCTCGACAGCCTGCCGCCCCAGCAGCGCGCGATCCTGAACCAGGTGCTCTCCGCCAGTGCGATCGGCGGGCCGGATCGCGTGCGCGATCAGGTGCAGGCGTTCCTGGCGCGGACCCAGCCTGACGAACTGATCATCGGCAGCGCGATGTTCGATCATGATGCCCGCAAGCGCAGCGTGGCGATCGCAGCCGAGGTGATGCAGGGGCTGTAGGGGCGGTCCTGCTACGCCGCCGGAAGCCGCAGCCGCACGAGCAGCCCGCCCAGGTCCTCGCTCTCCTCCAGGCTGACGGTGCCGTCGTAGATCTCCGCCACGTCGCGGACGATGGCGAGGCCCAGTCCGGTGCCCGGCTTGCCGGTGTCCAGCCGCACGCCGCGATCGAAGATGCGGATGCGCTCCGATTCGGGGATGCCGCGGCCGTCGTCCTCCACCATGATCTCGACGAAGCCCATCTGCGGCCGCGCGGTGATGAACACGCTGCCGCCGCCATATTTGGCCGCGTTCTCGACTAGGTTGCCCAGCATCTCGTCGAAATCCTGGCGCTCGATGCGGGCGACCAGATCCTGGTCGCCATCGATGTCGATGCGGACGTTGGGATAAAGCCGCGCAACCGCGCGCTCCACTGCCTCGATCGCGGGCCACACGGCCGCGCGGCTGTGTGCGCTGCCGCGGCGGCCCACGGCGCGGGCGCGGGCGAGATGGTGGTCCATCTGCCGCCGCATCGTCCGCGCCTCGCGGATCACCGTGTCGGGAAGGTCCGGCTGGCCGGCGGCGGCGGCGTTCATCATCACGCTCAGCGGGGTCTTCAGCGCATGCGCCAGGTTGCCGGCGTGGCGCCGGGCCTCCTCCGCCTGGCGGTCGTTATGTTCCAGCAGTCCGTTCAGCTCCTCGACCATCGGCGCCACCTCGGCCGGCATTGCGCCCTCGATCCGCGCCGAATCGCCCGATCGCAGCCGCGCGATCTCCACGCGCAGCTTGCGCAACGGGCTCAGACCGAACCAGGTCTGCAACGCCGCCATCACGATCAGGCCGAAGGCGAGCATCAGGAAGCTGCGCACCAGCGTGCGGCGGAGCTGGGCGACCTGCTCGTCCAGCACGCTGCGCCGCTGGGCCACCTGGAACCGCCACGTCACCTTCGATCCCGGCAGCTCCAGATCGCGCTCGACGATGCGCAGCGGCTCGTCCGCGAATTCGTTGCTGTTGTAGAAGTGGAGCTCGCCGTCGGTATGCGCCTGATCGGTCTTGAGGCGCCGGTCCCACAGCGAACGCGAGGGGAAGGTTTCGTAGCCCTTGCCGCTGATCTGCCAATAGGCGCCCGAATTGGGCTCCAGGAAGCGCTGGTCGGCCAGTTCGCGGCTTAGCACCACCTCGCCGTCGGGACCCAGTTCGGACGACAGGATCATCACGCGCATCAGCAGTTCGAGCTGCTCGTCGAAGCCGCGCGTCACGGTGGTGGTCAGCACGCGATCCAGCGCGAAGCCGCCGCCCGTCAGCATCAGCGTGATCCACGCCGCCGCGATCAGGATCATGCGCCGGCTTACCGATCCGGTGACGCGCACATAGGCGCGCGGCGGCGGATCGCCCGCTGCGGCGGCGGCATCGGGAGGGGGCGCGGGCGCCGGTACGGGGGCACGCGCCGCCGATCCGGGCAGGCGCAGGCGGCCGGCGAGCGCGCCCAGGGCGGATGCGATCGCCTTCACGCTCTCAGGACGCGGTTTCGGCCGGCTCGTCCAGGCTGTAGCCAAGGCCGCGGATCGTGGTGATCACGTCCTGGCCCAGCTTCTTGCGGATGCGCGTCACGAACACCTCGATCGTATTCGAATCGCGGTCGAAGTCCTGGTCGTAGATATGCTCGATCAGCTCGGTGCGGCTCACCACCTTGCCCTTGTGGTGGAGCAGATAGCTGAGCAGCTTATATTCCTGCGCGGTCAGCTTGATCGGCTCGCCCGCGCGGGTGACCTTGCCCGATCGCGTGTCGAGGCGGATGTCGCCCGCGGTCAGCTCCGCCGATGCGTTGCCCGATGCGCGGCGGATCAGCGCGCGCAGCCGGGCGATCAGCTCCTCGGTCTGGAAGGGCTTGGCGACATAATCGTCGGCGCCCGCGTCCAGCCCGGCCACCTTGTCGGACCAGCTATCGCGCGCGGTGAGCACCAGGACGGGCGTGGCCTTGCCCTCCTTGCGCCAGCGGTCGAGCACGGTCAGCCCATCGACCTCGGGCAGGCCGAGATCGAGGATGATGGCGTCATAAGTCTCGGTAGAGCCAAGGAAATGGCCCTCCTCCCCGTCGCGCGCCAGGTCCACGGCATAGCCCGCGCCCTCCAGCGTGTTGCGGAGCTGGTTGCCCAGATTGGGTTCGTCTTCGACGATCAGAACTCGCATGTATCTTCCCCGAAGGCGCGGTGCGCCGTCATCCGGTGCGGCGCACGATACGGCCGGTGCGGCCGTCGATGTCGATCCAGATCATCTCTTTCTTGCGCAGGAATTTGAGCCTGTAAATGTCCGTCTGGGGATCGAAGTCGAAACCAAGATAATCCCAGCCGGGCATCGTCGGCACGATCCGCCGCTCGATCTCGCGCACGGGCAGGTTGCGGCCGGCCTGCTGGCGCTGGCGGGCGGCCTCCTGATTGCTGTCCTGCCCGCCGCGGTTCGGCTGCGCAGCGGCACCGCCGCCCGCCGCAAGGGCGAACGCGCACGCGCACAACAGGGACCGTCCGAGCATCTTCATGGGTCTGGCATAGGGATCGGGCATTGAATAGCCCCTGAACATGGTCGACAGCCATGTGTCAGCTTGCGGGCGCGGGGCGGCGGCCCTAGGCGGGCGCGATGGCTGCACCTGTACTCGCTTATGAAGGCCTTGGGCTTGTCCAGGGCTCGGGCTGGCTGTTCCGCGGGCTCGATCTCTATATCGGCGCGCGCGACCGGCTGGCGCTGATCGGCCGCAACGGCGCGGGCAAGACGACGCTGCTCAAGCTGATCGCCGGCATCATCGACAGCGACGAGGGCCGCCGCACCATCGTGCCCGGCACGCGCGTGGTGATGCTGGAACAGGAGCCGCGGCTCGACGGCTTCGCCACGCTGATGGACTATGCGCTGTCGGGCGCGGACGCGCCGCCCCGGCACGAGGTGGAATCGATCGCGGGCCAGCTCGGCATCGACATGGGCCGCGCCTGCGCCACCGCCAGCGGGGGCGAGCGCCGCCGCGCCGCCATCGCCCGCGCGCTGGCGATGGACCCGGACGTGCTGCTGCTCGACGAGCCGACCAACCATCTGGACCTGGGCGCGATCGAATGGCTGGAGGACTGGCTGGGCCGTTTCGCGGGCGCGTTCATCGTCATCAGCCACGATCGCACCTTCCTGACGCGGCTGACGCGCCAGACGCTGTGGCTCGATCGCGGCGGCATCCGCCGGGCGGAGATCGGCTTCGGCGGGTTCGAGGCGTGGACCGAACAGGTCTATGCCGAGGAGGAGCGCAACGCCCAGCGGCTCGACGCCAAGCTGAAGATCGAGGAACATTGGCTCCAGCGCGGCGTCACCGGGCGGCGGCGGCGCAATCAGGGCCGGCTGGAAAAGCTGAAGGAGATGCGCGCCCAGCGCGCCGCGATGCTGGGGCCGCAGGGCGCCGCGAACCTGGTCACCGCCGCGGACAACAGCCAGACCAGGGTGGTGATCGACGCGAAGCACGTCACCAAGCGCTACGGGGACCGCACGATCATCCGCGACTTCAGCTTCCGCGTCACGCGGGGCGACCGGATCGGCATCGTCGGCGCGAACGGGGCCGGAAAATCCACCCTGCTGAAGCTGCTGACCGGCGAGATCGCGCCGGACGAGGGCGAGGTGAAGCTGGCCAAGACGCTGGACGGCGTGATCATCGACCAGCAGCGCAGCCTGATGGACCCGGCCAAGACGGTGCGCCAGGTGCTGGCCGACGGCGGCGACTGGATCGAGGTGCTGGGCGTGAAGAAGCACGTCCACGGATACCTCAAGGAATTCCTGTTCGATCCTTCCATAGCGGAGGCGAAGATCGGCACGCTGTCCGGCGGCGAGCGTTCGCGCCTGCTGCTCGCGCGCGAATTCGCCCGGCATTCGAACCTGCTGGTGCTCGACGAGCCGACCAACGACCTCGATCTCGAGACGCTCGACCTGCTGCAGGAGGTGATCGCCGATTATGAGGGCACCGTCCTGATCGTCAGCCACGATCGCGACTTCCTGGACCGCACCGTCACGGTGACGCTGGGGCTCGATGGATCGGGCACGGTCGATGTCGTGGTGGGCGGCTATGCCGACTGGGAGGCCAAGCGGCGCCCGCGCGCCGAGGCGAAGAAGCCCGCGCCCAAGGCCGCCCCGGCCGAGCCTGCGCCGCCGAAGCCCAAGGCGGCCAAGCTCAGCTACAAGGACCAGCGCGACTATGACCTGCTCCCCGGGCGGATCGAGGAACTGGATGCGGCGATCGCCCGCGACGAGGCGGCGATGGCGGACCCGGTGCTCTATACGAAGGACCCGGCGAAGTTCGACGCGCTGAGCAAGGCGGTGGCCAGGGCGCGCGAGGAGAAGGACGCGGCGGAAGAGCGCTGGCTGGAACTGGCGGAGATGGTGGAGGCGCTGGGATGATCGCACTTTCCTGCAATTGCGGCGCGATCCGCATCGAGACGAGGAAGAAGCCGGACTTCATCAACGCCTGCAACTGCGCGCTGTGCCGGAAATCGGGCGCCTTCTGGGGCTATTTCCACCCGTCCGAGGTGACCGTGACGGGCGCGGGCAGCAGCTTTCGCCGCAAGGACAAGGCCGATCCCGCGGTGGACGTGCATTTCTGCGCGGCCTGCGGCTCCACCACCCATTTCCGCTTGACCGGAAGCGCGCTGGCGAAGTTCGGCGACACGATGATGGGCGTCAACATGTGGCTTGCGGACGAGGCCGATCTGGCGGGCGTCGAGCTGCGCTTCCCCGACGGGCGCAACTGGGACGGCGCGGGCGAATTCGGCCATGTGCGGCCCGCGGAGGTTATTGGGGCCGTGGGCGCGGAATAGGCACATCCTCCCCCGCCGGGGGGAGGGGGGAGGTGGCGCGCGGCTCCGTTCCGGTATCCTCCCCCTTCGGCAGCCTGCGGCTGCCACCTCCCACTGGCGGGGGAGGATCGGGAGGGGTTCAATACAGCAGCACGCGCTCGTCGATATCGCGGAACAGCGGCAGGTCCAGCGTCGATTCGGCCGCCCAGCCGATGTGGAACACATCCTCGAAATACCAGCGGTCGTGATCGCCGTCGGCCTTGCAGTTGATACGATAGGTCAGGCGCTGGCCGAACGGCAGGCGGGCGATGAAGCCCTCCAGATGCGGGCGATAGGGCGTACGCGCGCCCACGTCGAAGCGCAGCGCGAGGAAATCGCCGTCGATCCGCGTGGTGACGGGCACGCGCGAGCCCTCGGTCTTCGCGATCTCGCGCATCGCCTCCTCGGGCTCGAAGCGGTTGCGGCCCCGGTAGTCGATGCGGTGATACCAGCCGGGATCGCTGTCGAACGGCGCACGGAACGGCAGCTCGCGGGGCAGCGCGTTGCGCACGCCGGACCAGGGCATGCCGCGCGCGGCCTTGTCCCAATGGATATGGCAATGCTGGATGGAGAGGCGGCGCTTCACAGCTTCAGGCCGTGCCGCCCCGCCAGTTCGACGAAATACTGCCATGCGACGCGGCCCGAGCGGCTGCCCCGGCGCGTGGCCCAGTTGATCGCCTCGGCCGGATCGAAGTCCAGGCCATGGGCGGCGGCATAGGCCTGGACGATCGCGACATAGGTGTCCTGATCGATCGCGTGGAAGCCCAGCGACAGGCCGAACCGGTCGGCCAGCGCCAGATTGTCGTCGATCGAATCGCGCGGGTTGATCGCGCTCGATTGCTCGGCGATGTCGCGCGGGATGAGGTGGCGGCGGTTGGAGGTGACGATCAGCCGCGCATTGGCGGGCCGCGCCTCGGCCCCGCCCTCCAGCAGCGAACGCAGCGCCCGGCCGTCGCGCGCGGCGTCGAACCCCAGATCGTCGAGGAAGATCGCAAAGGCGCGCGGCACCGGTGCGATGGCGGCGAACAGATCGGGCAGGCTCGCCAGCTCGTCCGTCACCGCCTCAACCAGCGCGATGCCGCCGCCCTGTGCCTGGACATGCGCCACCGCGCTCTTGACCAGCGCCGACTTGCCCGTGCCGCGCGCGCCCCACAGCAGCGCGTCCTGCGCGGCGTGGCCCGCGGCAAGCCGGGCCAGATTGGCGACCAGCGCGTCGCGCTGCGCGTCCATCCCCTGCAGCCGGCCAAGCGGCAGCGGGGCGAAGGCGCGCGCCGCGATCAGCGTGCCGTGGCGCCAGACATAGGCCGGGTGCGCCAGCGGATCGGCGGCGGCGGGCAGCGGCGGCGCGAGCCGCTCCAGCGCGGCGGCGATACGTTCCAGTGCGTCCATGCCCGGGCCTATAGAGGCTCGGCGGCCGCCGGGGGAAGGGTCAGCCCGTCTTGCCCGCCAGCGCCTGGGCGGCGGCGCGTTCGGTGAAGCTCGGGTCCTTCAGCGCCATCGCGGCCTGGGCGCGGGCGTCGTCCTTGCGATCCATGGCGGCATAGACCTGGGCCAGGTGCCAGCGCAGCCCGGCATGGCCCGGCGCGATCGACACCGCCTTGGTCAGCAGCTCCAGCGCGGCCTGTCCGTCGCCCGCCAGATAGAGCGCCCAGCCATAGGCGTCCGCCACCGCCGGATTGAGCGGGGCCAGCCGGTAGGCGCGCTCGCCATATTCCACCGCGGCATCGGTCTCGCCCGCGCCGGCATAGGCGGCGGCCAGCTCGGCGTTAAGCGCCGCGTCGCGATCGCCCACGCGCTCGCGCAGGCCCTCCAGCGTCTCGATCGCGTCCTCATATTCGCCCGCCGCGAGCTGCCAGTGCCCCGCCAGCCGCAGCGCGGCGACGTTGACCGGGTTCTGCGACAGGAACAGCGCCAGCGTGTTGGCGGCGTCGGTGCGGCGCCCGGCGCGGTCCAGCGCGTCCACCAGCCGCAGCATCGTCGGCTCGTCGAAGCGCAGGTCGGCGGCGTTGCGATAGGCGGCGGCGGCATCCGCGGGGCGATCGAGCAGCATCAGCATGTCGCCCACCACCACATGCGCGCCCGGGGCACCGGGGTTGCGCCGCGCGATCGCCTGCGCCTCGGCCAGCGCCCCCGCCTTGTCGCCCTTGTCGAGCAGCGCGCGGATCATCGGCACGATCGCCTGCGGATCGCCGGGGCGGGCGGAGGCCGGACCGGCGAGCACGGCGACGCTGTCGTCGGCGGAAAAGGCGCCCGCCGGGCCGCGCACCGGATAGGCGGCGCGATCGAGCAGCCGGGCGGCCTCGGCCCGTTCGCCGATCCGCTCGTATCCGCGCGCCACCAGCGTCAGCGCATAGCTGTCGGCGTCGCCGCGCGCGATCACGGGGCGCAGCACGTCGATCGCGTTGCGCGCCGCGTCGCTCTTGAGCAGCGCGGTGGCGAGCAGCTTGCGCGCGGTGATGTTCATCGGCTGCGCGGCGACGAGTTGCTGGAGCCGCGCGATCGCCTGCTCGCTATCGCCCGCCTGGATGTCGAGCGCGCCCGCCAGCAGCAGCGCGCCGGGCACCTGGTCCAGCCCCGGCCCGCTGTGCGCCAGCACGTCGCGGGCCAGCGCATAATTGCCCGCGCGCGCGGCCAGCACGGACTGGAGGTAAAAGGCCTGGGGGCTGCCCGGCCGCGCCGCGGCGGCGCGGCGCACGGCGGCCAGCATGTCCACGCTGCGTCCGGCGTCGCCCAGCGTCGAGGCATATTCGATCAGCGCGTCGTGATAGTCCGGATCGCGCTTCAGCGCCGCCTCGAACCAGGGCAGCGCGGCGATCAGCCCATATTGCGCGCGCACCAGCTCGCCGCGCAGCACCAGCGCGTCGATGTTGCCCGGCGCCAGCTTCACCGCGCGCTCCGAAGCCTCGATCGCGCCCAGCATGTCGCCCGCGGTGAAGCGGAAGCGGCCCACGTCGGTCCATACGTCGGGATCGTTGGGGGCGATGCGCCGCGCCTCGTCCAGCGATGCGTTGGCGGCGGCCAGATCGCCCTGCGCCGTCATCGCCCGCGCGCGCACGCGCAGGCCATAGGGGCGATAGCGCGGATCGGTCTTCTCCACCTCGGCGACCGCCTGTTCCACCTGCCCCTGGAGCAGCAGCGCATGGGCCAGCAGGTGATGGAGCTGTTTCGCGTCGAAGCCCTTGTCGATCGCGCGGCGCAGCTCGCCCTCGGCACCGGTGCCGTCCTCCAGCATCAGCAGCGCGCGGGCCAGGATGACATGCCCGTCCGCCCAATCGGGATCGGCGCGCACCGCCTCCAGCGCGGCATCGCGCGCGGCGGTGGGATTGCTGGCCTGGAGCAACTGCCCGCTGCGCTCCGCCATCTGCCGCGCGGCGGCGGGGTCCTGCCGCAGCGGCGACAGGAACAGGAAGGCGTAGACGGCGAAGCCGAACACGCCCAGCGCGCCGGCGATCACCGCGATGCGGCGGAGCCCGAAGGTGCGGGGGCGCTTACGGCTGGAGGTCATAGCTCTTCATCAGATCATAGAGGGTGGGGCGGCTGATCCCGAGCAGCCGGGCGGTGCCGGAGATATTGCCTTCGGCGCGGGCCAGCGCGTGGCGGATCGCGCGGCGATCGGCGATCTCGCGCGCGGCCTTAAGGTTCACCAGCTCGGTCTCGGCCGCGGTCTCCAGGTCCAGGTCGGCGGCGGTCACGGTCTTGCCCTCGGCCATGATCGCCGCGCGCTTGACGCGGTTCTCCAGCTCGCGGACGTTGCCGGGCCAGCTCCATGCGTCGATCGCGGCCAGCGCGTCGGGGCTGAAGCTGCGCGCCGCCGATCCCATCTGGGCGGCGTATTTGCGCAGGAAATGGCGCGCGAGCAGCCCCGCGTCGCCCGGCCGTTCGGCCAGGCTGGGGATGCGCACCACGATCTCGGCGAGGCGATAATAGAGGTCCTCGCGGAAGCTGCCGTCGGCCACCATCGCGTCGATATCGCGGTGGGTGGCGCAGACGACGCGGGTATCGACCGCGATCGGCTTGCGCCCGCCGATCCGCTCGATCACCCGCTCCTGCAGGAACCGCAGCAGCTTCACCTGCAACGGCAGCGGCACATCGCCGATCTCGTCGAGGAACAGCGTGCCGCCCTGCGCCAGCTCGATCTTGCCCTCGGTGGTCTTCACCGCGCCGGTGAAGGCGCCCTTCTCATGCCCGAACAGCTCCGATTCGAGCAGCGTCTCCGGGATGGCGGCGCAGTTGATCGCGACGAACTGGCCCTTGCGCTTCGATGCGTCATGCACCCCGCGCGCCAGCAGCTCCTTGCCGGTGCCGCTGGCGCCCAGCAGCATCACCGAAACGTCGGCGGAGGCGACCCGCTCGATCGTGCGCGTGACCTTCAGCATCTCGGGCGCGCCGGTGATCATCCCGCCCAGCACCGCGCCCGCCTCCACGCGCTCGGCCAGGCGGCGGTTCTCGTCCTCCAGCGCATGGACGTGGAAGGCGCGCGCCACGATCAGGCCCAGCGCGTCGATGTCGATCGGCTTCTGGTAGAAGTCCCAGGCGCCCAGCGCGATGGCGCGCAGCATCGATTCGCGCGCGCCATGGCCGGATGCCACGATCACCTTGGTATCGGGCCGGAGCGACAGGATGGTCTCCAGCGTGGCGAACCCTTCGCTGGTGCCATCGGGATCGGGCGGCAGGCCCAGGTCCAGCGTGACGACCGGCGGCTCCTCGGCGCGCAGCATGGCGATCGCCTCTTCGCGGTCGCCGGCGGCCAGGATCTCATAGCCGTCATAGGCCCAGCGCAACTGGCGCTGGAGCCCGGCGTCGTCCTCGATGATCAGCAGCTTGGGCAACTGTTTCCTGGCGGTTTCGGTCATGCTGCCCTCTCTGTGACGTCGGCGGCGTGGGCCGCGCGCAGCACCACCCGGAAGCGGCTGCCCGCGCCCTCGCGCGACGAAACCTCGATGCGCCCGCCCATCGCCTGGGCCAACTGGCGCGCCTCGAACGCGCCCACGCCGAAGCCGGCGGGCTTCGACGACACGAAGGGCTTGAACAGCTTGTCGCGGATGAAGCCGGGCGACATGCCGGTGCCGCGATCGACGACGTCGATGGTCACCGCCTCGCCATCGGCGCCGATCGCCAGCGTCACCGGCTCGTGCGCCGGGCTCGCCTCGATCGCGTTCTGGACCAGATGGCCCAGCAATTGTTCCAGCCCCGCGGGATCGGCCAGCGCCACCGCGCCCTGTGCGCCGGTCACCGTCACGGGATGCTGCCCCCGGCGCGCGGCGGCGATCCGATCGACCAGCGGCGCCACCATCGTCGCGCGCGGCGCATCGGCACGCGCGCGGCCGTGCGGGGCCAGGCGGGCGAGCAGCGCGTTCATCTTGTCCGCCGATGCGTTGAGCGTGCTCACCATATCGGCGCGGAACTCGGGATTGCCGGCGTGCCGTTCGGCATTGCGGGCGACCAGCGTGAGCTGGCTGACCAGATTCTTGATGTCGTGCAGGATGAAGGCGAAGCGGCGGTTGAACTCGTCGAACCGCTGGGCATCGGCCAGCGCTTCCTGCGCGCGCGCCTCGGCCAGATAGGAACCGGCCTGGCGCCCGGCCACCTTGAGCAGGTCGAAATCCTCCCAGTCGAGCGGGCGGCGCACCGGCGGCCGGGCGAGCAGGATCGCGCCCGCCAGCCCGCCCAGGTGCGGCAGCGGCACCACGGCCCAGGCATCGCGGTGATGCGCCATCCAGTGCGGCAGCAGCGCGGCCTCCACGCTGTCCGATTCGATCAGCTCGTCCAACTCCAGGATACGGCCCGTGGCGGCCAGATGCTGCGCCAGCGCGGCATCGGCCGGGCCGGTCTCGCCGCTCCAGTTCCACGCGGAGCCCACGCCCAGCCCGGTCCCCTCCGGTACCAAGAGTACGCCCGCGGGCGAATCGGTCAGGTCCGCCATTGCCTTCACGATGCGCTCGTCGAGCGGGGCCGCGCCCTCGGCTACGCCCAGCGTCTCGGTGAAGCGCATCCATTCGCTGCGATAGTCGTAGCGGTGGCGGAAGAAATGCTTGGCCAGCTTCACCTTGGCCCAGGCGCGCAGCCAGGTCGACGAAACCAGCGTCAGGATCGCCGCTGTCGATCCGAACACGAACGCGGTCTGCAGCACGCGCGCATTGGCGCCGCCCACCGTCGCGATCACGCTGCTCACCAGCGCCAGCACCGCGAAATAGGCGCCGATCGCCACCAGCGAGAGCGACTGATAGGCCACGGTGCGCGAAACCTGGACGTTCCAGTCGCCCTTGTGATGCAGTCCCATGGCCATCGCCAGCGCCGCCAGCACCATGCCCGCGCCGCGCAGCGCCAGCAGCTCGGGCGCGGGCCTCGCGGTCAGATAGGTGACGCAGAACAGGTTGAAGTCGAGCAGCCACAGCCCGGCGAGCGCCAGCACCACCCAGCGCAGCCCTGCATTGGCCCCCGGCGCCACCGCCGCATGCAGCGCCCGCATCAGCACCAGCGCCGCCACCGCCACCAGCATGCGCAGCAGCAGCGCCGCCGTCGCCATGCCCGGCGCCAACTGGGGCGGGGCCGCGTTCGCGCCCAGCCCGATCAGCAGCGCGAACACCACCACCAGCGCCGCGACGCCATAGACCGTGCCCAGCGCCGCCGGCGGCCGCACGCTGCCGTCGCGCCGGTGCATCGCGATCATGAAGGCGAACCAGGCCAGGTTGCGCATCGCCTCTGCGATCCGCGTCGCCGATTCGCCTTCGCCGATGCCTGCCGCGGCCAGCGCCCACAGCGCGGTGAGCCCCAGCGCCACCGCCAGCGGGTGGCGCGGCAGCCCCGGCTCCCGCCGCCGCCATGCCCATAGCGCCAGCGCGCCGAACAGCAGCGCGGCGAAGGCATGCGTCCACAGGATCGACGCGGAAAGCATCAACGCGCGCCTTCCGGGAACAGGATCACCCGCGCCGTCTGGAGCAGGATCAGCAGATCGAGGAAGGGCGAGTAGTTCTTGGCGTAATAGAGGTCATATTCCAGCTTCTGCCGCGAATCCTCGATCGACGCGCCATAGGGATAGTTGATCTGCGCCCAGCCGGTGATGCCGGGCTTCACCATGTGCCGCTCGGCGTAATAGGGAAGCTGCTGCTCCAGATCCTCGACGAACTGGGGCCGTTCGGGGCGCGGGCCGACGAAGCTCATCTCGCCCTTCAGCACGCTCCAGCACTGGGGCAGTTCGTCGACGCGGGTCTTGCGGATGATGCGGCCGACGCGGGTGATGCGCGGATCGTCCTTCTCCGCCCACACGGCCTGGCCGGCCACCTCGGCGTCGGTGCGCATCGAGCGCAGCTTGATGATGTCGAAGCCCTGGCCATAGAGCCCCACGCGCCGCTGGCGGTAGAACGCCGGGCCTTTCGAATCGAGCTTCACCGCGATCGCGCCCAGCACGATCAGCGGCAGCGCCAGGACCAGCAGCGCGAGGCTGGCCGTCACGTCGAACAGCCGCTTGAACATGCTCGACAGCATCCGGCCGGACGAGAATCCGTCGGAGAAGATCAGCCAGCTCGGGTTGACCGACTGGAGGTCGACGCGCCCCGTCTCGCGCTCCAGGAAGGTCGATATCTCGTTGACGTGGACGCCGGTGGTCTTGATCCGCAGCAGGTCCTTCATCGGCAGCGCGTTTCGCCGCTCCTCCAGCGCCAGCACCACCTCGCTCGCGTTGAGCAGCACGACATGGTCCGCCAGATTGTAGATCGCGTCGCGGGCGATCGCTTCGGGGATCACCCGGTTCGCCTCGCTCATCGCGACATAGCCGACGACGACGAATCCCGATCCCGGCGCCTTGGAAAGCGCCTTCAGCCGCGCCGCGCGCGGACCGGCGCCCAGCACGACCACGCGCCGTTTGAACGCCTGGCTGCCCAGCGTCTTGCCCAGCAGGATGCGCAGCAGGATCAGCAGCCCGATCGACGCGCCCATCGCGTACAGCAGGTTCGATCGCCAGAAGGCGAGCTGGGGGATCATGAAGAACAGCGCGCTGAGGAAGATCACCCCCAGCGTGATCGACACGATCAGCCGCGCGGTGGCATGGCGAAGCGACTGGAGCGATTCGGTGCCGTACACGCCCACCGCGATCATCGCGGTTTCCAGCGCCACGGCATAGGCCAGCAACTGCGGCAGCCGCGATTGCATCGCCCCGGGCAGGCTGCCCAGTTGATGCGATCGCACCACCCAGCCGATCTCGCCGGCTACGACGAGCAGGATGAGGTCCAGCAGGCCGAGCAGCAGCACGGCGTTAGGCACATATTGCTTGAACAGTCGGATCATGGCGCGGGCCAGCCTAGCGCCGAAGTGTAAACGAACCCGACACATCGGGGGCCGCCGGACGGCTTTACACAAAAACTGCACCAAAGCGCGAATAGTGGCCGGGCACGGTTTGACGCGCGGGGCGTTCATCGACCATGCCGGTAGCGGGCAGTTTGAGAAAGGAGGCCCTGGTGCCGATCGTTCCGGTGATCCTTTCGGGCGGGTCGGGCACCCGGCTGTGGCCGATGTCGCGCGACGAGCGGCCGAAGCAGTTGCTGGCGCTGACGGCGCCGGAAACGATGCTCCAGCTCACCGCGCGGCGTGCCGGCGCCGATTCGGGCTTTGCCGCGCCCGTGGTGGTGGGCAACGCCGCCCACGCCGCCCAGATCGAGGAGCAGCTAGAGGCCGTGGGCGCCGCGGCCAGCGCGCTGATCCTGGAGCCGGTGGGGCGCAACACCGCGCCAGCCATCGCGCTCGCCGCGCTGGCGGCCGGCGGCGGGGCCGATCCGCTGCTGGTGATGCCTTCGGATCATGTGATCGCCGATGTGCCCGCATTCCACGCCGCGATCGCCGCGGCGCTGTCGCTGGTCGAGGCGGGATGGCTCGCCACGTTCGGCATCGCGCCCGACGCGCCGGAGACCGGCTATGGCTGGATCCAGGTGGGCGAGGCGCTGGCGCCCGGCGTCCACCGTGTCGCCCGCTTCGTCGAGAAGCCTCCGCGCGACAAGGCGGAGGCGATGCTCGCGGCGGGCGATCATTGCTGGAACGGCGGCATCTTCCTGTTCCGCGCCGACCGCTATCTTGAGGAGCTGCGGACGCACGCCCCGGCGATGCTCGACGCGGCGGAGCGCGCGATGGCATCGGCGCGGCGCGACGGCGTGCGCATCTGGCCCGATGCCGAGGCCTTTGCCGCCAGCCCCAGCGACTCGATCGACTATGCGGTGATGGAGAGGGCCGATCGCGTCGCGGTCGCGCCGGTCGCGATGGGATGGAGCGACGTCGGGAGCTGGGACGCGCTCCACGCGATCAGCCGGTGCGACAGCGCGGGCAACGCCTGCGCGGGCGATGTGGTGGCGATCGACACCGCCAATTGCCTGGTCCGCGCGGGCGAGGGCAAGCGCGTCGCGCTGGTGGGCGTCCAGGACCTGATCGTGGTGGCCGATGGCGACGATATCCTGGTGCTGCCGCGCGGCCGCAGCCAGGAGGTCAAGAAGATCGTCGAGGCGCTCAGGAAGCGCTGAGCAGCCGCGCGCGCACCGGCCCCAGCACCCGCGCCGCCGCTTCGCGGATTTCGGGCGTGGCCCCGGCCTGTTTGGCCTCGCTGTCGCCCAGGAACAGGCTGCGCGGGTCCTTGGCATTGCGCATCGAAGCCATCGCGATCGCTTCCGTCTCCTCCGCATCGGGCTCGACGCCGAAATGCGGCAGGATGCGATCGAACAGATTGTCCGCCAGGTCCGCGTAATCGACGAACAGCGCCTTGCCGTCCGCATGGCCCAGCGCCGCCTCGCAAATGCGCGCCAGCGCCTGCGCGGCATATTCCAGCGGCGGCAGCGCGGGGTCAGTCCCGCCGGTGAACGCGGGCGGCAGCGCGCCGCGCTGCGTCTGCATCCCCGCGCGGCGTGCGTGCGATACCAGCACCTCGACCGGATCGCGGTGGATGAAGATCCACGGCACCTCCGGAAAGGCGCGGCGGAACAGCGGCAACGCGAAGGCATGCCAGCTATCGGCCTTGACGAAGGCATGCGCCGCACCCGCCCGGTTGCGGGTCAGCGCCAGCACGATCGCGCGCAGCGCGGCGGCGTGGCGATCGGGGTCCATCCCCTGCAACTGCACCACCGCGTCCAGCGGCTCCGCCTCGCAGATCGCGATGTGGCGCGGGGACGCCGCCAGCATCTGCGAAACCAGCGTCGATCCGCAGCGCGACATGTGGAAGGTGAAGCCCGAAGGCACGATTCCGTCCGCAGGCGGCGCATCGATCAGCGCGTCCAGCGTGGTAACGGGGCGCTGCCCCTGGTTGGCCGGACGTCCCTCGGCCTTGCGCAGCGATTCGCCGAAGAAGGGCTCAGTCAGCGGCGCATCGCCGAACTCGCACCATTCGATCATCGGCACGGGGCCGGGGATGAGCGCGCTCGGCAGCCAGCCTGCCGGGGGGATGGGATCGGGCATCCGCCATGGATCGCCCGCCCGCGCCCGCGTTGCAATCCCCGGCCGCTGCGATAGGCTGGCGCGATGGCGATTACGGCGGCAGATGTGGGCACCCTTCCCGATCGCATCCTGCTGCCCTTCGAATTCGATCCGGCGCGGCTGGAGGCCGATCTGGCGGCGCTGGGCGGGGAGGAATGGACGCTCCATTTCGTGCCCCAGAATTTCGACGGCGAATGGAGCGCGATGCCGCTGCGCGCGCCCGCCGATGCCGATCATCCGATCCAGATGATCTATTCGCGCCCCGACGCACGCGATTTCGTGGATACCGCGCTGCTCGATCGTGCGCCCTATCTGCGCGAGGTGATCGGCAGCTTCCAATGCCCCGTGCGCTGCGTGCGGCTGATGCGGCTGGCGCCCGGATCGGTGATCAAGGAACATCGCGACGCCGATCTTTCGCCCGAACAGGGCTGGGCCCGCATCCATGTGCCGATCGTGACGAACGAGGACGTGACTTTCTTCCTCAATCGCGTGCCCTTGTGGATGGGGCCGGGCGAGGTCTGGTACCTGCGCCTTTCCGATCCGCACCGTGTGGAGAACCGGGGCGCCACCACCCGCGTCCACCTGGTTCTGGATGTCGAGGTGAACGGCTGGCTGGTGGACGAGCTGGAGGCGGGGCTCGACTGACCATGGGGCGCGTGCGGCGCAAGCTGGCGATGGCCGCGGCCGTGCCCGCGCCGCCACCCGCCGATACGCCCTGCGCACTGTGCCGCCGTCCGCTGGGCCGCCGCACCGAATGGCACCATCTGGTGCCGAAGAGCGAGGGCGGGCGCGACACCGTGCCGCTCCACCCGATCTGCCACCGCGCGATCCACGCCGGCGCCACCAATGCGGAGCTGGCGCGCGATTATCCGACGCTCGATGCGCTGCGCATGCGGGAGGATATCGTGCGCTTCCTCGCCTGGGTGGCGGGCAAGCACGCCAATTTCCACGCGCCGACGCGGCGGGGCAGGGGATAGCGTCCCGGCCCCGCCGCCAGCGGCGGTTCAGGCCATCAGCTTCTCGGCCTGGTCCAGCGTATCCTTCAGGTTCGCGACAAGGGCCTGGTAGGGCGCGGCGCTCGCCATATCGAGGCCCGCGCGCTTCAGCACCTCGGCCGGATAGTCCGATCCGCCGGCCTTCAGCACCGACAGGTAATTCTCGCGCTCCTTGGCCCCGCCCTTCAGGATCGCCCGCGCGAAATAGCCCGCCGCGGCGATGCAGGTGGCATATTGATACACGTAGAAGCTGTTGTAAAAATGGGGGATATACGCCCATTCGTTGGCATAGACCGGGTTCATCTCCATGCCCGGGCCGTGATAGCGCTTGAGCAGATCGAGATAGACGGCGGTGAATTTCTTGCCCGACAGGCCCTCGCCCGCCTCGGCCATGTCGTGGACCTTCAGCTCGAACTCGGCGAACATCGTCTGGCGGAAGAAGGTGCCGCGATAATTCTCCATCTGCTGGCCGAGGTAGAAGAGCTTCTCCTCCTTGGTCTTCGCCTGCTTCAGCATGTGCGCGACCAGCAGTTCCTCGTTCAGCGTCGAGGCGATCTCCGCCAGGAAGATCGAATAGCCGGCCTTGTCATAGGGCTGGGCCGACTGGGCGAGCAGCGAATGGAGCGCATGCCCCCATTCGTGCGCATAGGTGCTGAGCCCGTCGTACTTCTCCGACAGGTTGAGCAGCAGGAAGGGATGCACGTCATATGCGCCCGGCTGCATGTACGCGCCCGGCCGCTTGCCCTTGCGCGGCCAGGGGTCCATCCACTTCGCCGCCGTCGCCTTGGCGATGCGCTCGCCATAGTCCTTGCCCAGCGGCTTCACCGCCTCCAGCGTCACCGCGCGCATCTGATCGAGCGTGAACTTGCGATCGAGCTGCACCAGCGGCGGATAGATGTCGTAATAGTGCAGGTCCTGCAGCCCCAGCATCTTCTGCCGGAACGCGAAATAGCGGTGGAGCTGGGGCAGGCCGTTGTTCGCCTCCGCCACCAGCGTGCGGTACACCGCTTCGGGGATGTTGTTGCCCGAAAGCGCGGCGGAGAGCGCGGTCGGGTATTTGCGCGCCTTGGCGTAGAAGATGTTGCCGCGGATCTTCGCCTCATAGGTCGCGCCGAACGAATTCTGGAACTGGCCGTGCGCGGTCCAGAAGCTGTCGAACACGGTCTTGCGGTCGGCGCGGTTCGCGGCGTCGCGGTTGAGCGTATAGCCCTGGCTGTCCAGCCGCACCTCGGCGCCGGTCGAAAGCTTCACGGTGGGCCAGGGGATGTCGGACGAGCGGAGCTGGCCCGCGATCTGCCCCGGCGCGGCCAGCGGCGATCCCGCGCTGGCCAGCAGCGCCTCACCCTCCGCCGACAGCGTGTGATCGGCCTGGCGCACGGTGTCGCGCAGCGTGAAGTCGAAACGCTTCTGCAGCACGTCGCTCTGCGCGATGAACCCCTCGATCTTCTCCTTGCCCAGCGCGATCAGCTCGGGCGAGGTCCAGGCGGTGGCCTCGCCATAGGCGGTGAACAGGTCGCGCGCCTGCGCCAGCCGTTCCTGGTTGGCGGCGTCGGCGACATTCTCGTCGCCCTTCAGGCTGGCGTAGACGAAGATGCGCGCGATCGTGCGGCCCAGGTCTGACTGGGCGGTCATCGCCCCGGCCAGCGTCGCCGCGCTCTCGCCCAGCTTGCCCTGGGCGTCCTTCAGCCCGGGCACCGCGGCCAGCGCCGTCTTGCGCGCCGCATCCCATGCCGCCCAGTCCGGATATATCTCGGTCAGGTCCCACATCGGCCCGTCGGCAGCGGCGGCATCCTGCGCCCAGGCGGGCAGCGCGGCGGAGGCGGTGGCGATCGCGGCGGTGGTAAGCGCGGCGGCGGTCAGCGCTTCGCGGCGGGTCATTTCGGTCATGTGGCTGTGCTTCCCGGGAAAATCGTGATGCCGCCAATCTGGCGCGATCCGCGGCGCAAGGGAAGTGCTTTATTGTGCTAGGGCGGTGACACGCGAGGCGCTTCCCACCCGCCGCCGCTGGCCGCGTGCGTCATGCCGCCATTGCTGCTATCCCCTGCCGATCCGGACAATGCGCGGGAGAGCGGGGATGCGAAGGACGCTGGGGCTGGTGGCGGTGCTCATGCTCGCTGCGTGCGGGCCGCAGCCCGAACCGGCCAAGACACCCGCGGAGATCGGCGCCGCCGTGGCGGTGGACCCCGCCGCCACGATCGCCACCCCGCCCGCGCCGCCGACCGAGGCGAAGCTGCAGACCCCGGTCTTCGCCAACGACCGGCTGGCGACCGGGCCGGACGGCGCGATCCGCGTGCGCTTCACCGATGCGACGATGTTCAGCATGGGCGCCAATTCGGCGGTGACGATCGACAGCTATGTCTATGATCCCCAGCGCAGCGCCAGCAGCATGTCGCTCAATTTCGGCAAGGGCGCGTTCCGCTTCGTTTCGGGCGTGGCGCTGCATCGCGACGCGGGGCAGGTGCCGGTGAAGACCCCAGTGGCGACGATCGGCGTGCGCGGAACCGCATTCAACGGCGTGATCGGGCCGGAAGCGGAGACGATCTGGGCCGCGATCGATCCCAACTACAAGCCCGATGGCGGGCCGGTGGACCAGGCGACGCTGATCCTGCTGGGCCAGGGCGCGATCGACGTCAACGGATCGGGCGTGGTGACCGTGCTGGACGCGCCGGGACAGGTGCTGTTCTTCCGCCGTCCGGGCGCCGAGCCGCTGGGTCCGATCCTGGTCACGCCGTGGCGGCGCGGGCAGATCGAGGCGCTGGGATCGCCGCCCAGCCTGGGATCGGAGGAAGGGCCGCCGCCGGCGCCTTCGCCCGCGCCATCGGGCGGGCCGCCGCCAACCGCGCCGCCCGCGGCCACGCCCAGTCCGTCGCCTAGCGCCAGTGCGACGCCGGCGCCCTCGCCCAGCCCCACGCCGTCCGCTTCGCCGACCCGGCGCCCGCCCTGGACGCGGCCGAGCCCGGTGACCAGCCCAACCCCGCGCCCGACGGCCCGGCCGACGGCGAAGCCCACGTCGCGCCCCACGCCCACGCCGCGTGTCACGCCGTCACCGCGGCCCACGACCCGGGTGACGCCACGGCCGACGCCGAAGCCGACAGCCTCGCCCCGTCCGACGCCGCGGCCCACGTTGCGCGCGCCCGTCACCCGCGTCACGCCCCGGCCCAGCCCCACGCCCACGCGCCTGCGCGCCACTCCGCGCCCGACGCCCAAGCCGACGCGCCCGATCGGGTAGGGTAGGCGCCGGGATCCATTGTCGGCCTCCGCCAGGGGGAGTTGGCGGTCGCAGGCTACCGGGAGGGGGAGGATGGGGTGCGGCGTCTGAGCCGCCCAGCCTTCCGCGCATAGCAAAAGGGCCGGGGATCGCTCCCCGGCCCTTCGCATTTCCGAGCGAACGGAAGGACTTAGAAGTCCATCCCGCCCATGCCGCCCATGCCGCCGCCGGGCATGGCCGGAGCCTTGTCCTCGGGCAGCTCGGCGACGGTGGCTTCCGTCGTGATGAGCAGGCCCGCGACCGAGGCCGCATCCTGCAGCGCGGTGCGCACGACCTTGGTCGGGTCGATCACGCCGGCCGCAACCAGGTTCTCATAGACGTCGGTCGAGGCGTTGAAGCCCAGCGTGCTGTCGTTGCCGTCGAGCAGCTTGCCCGCGACGACGGCGCCGTCATGGCCCGCGTTCTGCGCGATCTGCTTGAGCGGCGCGGTGATCGCCTTGCGGACGATGTCCACGCCACGGGTCTGGTCGTCGTTCGCGCCCTTCAGGCCGTCCAGGGCCTTGGTGGCATAGAGCAGCGCGGTGCCGCCGCCCGGAACGATGCCCTCTTCCACGGCCGCGCGGGTCGCGTGCAGCGCGTCGTCGACGCGGTCCTTGCGCTCCTTCACCTCGATCTCGGTGGCGCCGCCGACCTTGATCACGGCCACGCCGCCGGCCAGCTTGGCGAGACGCTCCTGGAGCTTCTCGCGGTCATAGTCGCTGGTGGTGGTCTCGATCTGGCTGCGGATCTGCTCGGTGCGGCCCTTGATGGCCTCCGCATCGCCCGCGCCATCGACGATGGTGGTGTTGTCCTTGTCGATGGTCACGCGCTTGGCGGTGCCCAGCATGCCCAGCGTCACGCTCTCCAGCTTGATGCCGAGATCCTCGGAGATCACCTCGCCCTTGGTCAGGATCGCGATGTCTTCCAGCATCGCCTTGCGGCGATCGCCGAAGCCCGGCGCCTTGACGGCCGCGACCTTCAGGCCGCCGCGCAGCTTGTTCACCACCAGCGTGGCCAGCGCCTCGCCCTCGATGTCCTCGGCGATGATCAGCAGCGGACGGCCCGACTGCACGACCGCCTCGAGGATCGGAAGCATCGACTGGAGGTTCGACAGCTTCTTCTCGTGGATCAGGATGTAGGGGTCCGAAAGCTCGACCTGCATCTTTTCCGGGTTGGTGATGAAATAGGGGCTGAGGTAGCCGCGGTCGAACTGCATGCCCTCGACGACGTCGAGCTCGAAATCGAGGCCCTTGGCTTCCTCGACGGTGATCACGCCTTCCTTGCCGACCTTTTCCATCGCCTCGGCGATCTTCTCGCCGACCTCGGTGTCGCCGTTGGCGGAGATGATGCCGACCTGGGCGATCTCGGACGAGCCGGAGACGGCCTTCGAACGGCCCTTGATGTCCTCGATCACCTTGGCGACGGCCAGATCGATGCCGCGCTTCAGGTCCATCGGGTTCATGCCGGCCGCGACCGACTTCATGCCCTCGCGAACGATCGCCTGGGCCAGAACGGTGGCGGTGGTGGTGCCGTCACCCGCGGTGTCGTTCGCCTTGGAGGCGACCTCGCGGATCATCTGGGCGCCCATGTTCTCGAACTTGTCCTTGAGCTCGATCTCCTTGGCGACGGTGACGCCGTCCTTGGTGATGCGCGGCGCGCCGAAGCTCTTCTCGATCACGACGTTGCGGCCCTTCGGCCCCAGCGTGACCTTTACCGCGTCGGCGAGGATGTCCACGCCCTTCATGATCCGCTCGCGCGCGTCGCGCGAAAATTTGACGTCCTTGGCTGCCATCTGGCTACCCTTTCAATTGCTGTGTGGTTGGAAGGTGAATGTCCCGGGTGCGGCTCAGCCGACGATGCCCAGGATGTCGCTTTCCTTCATGATCAGCAGGTCTTCGCCGTTCAGCTTGACCTCGGTGCCCGACCACTTGCCGAACAGGATGCGGTCGCCGGCCTTTACGTCCAGCGGGGTCACCTTGCCGGTCTCGTCCTTGGCGCCGGCACCGGCGGCGACGACCTCGCCCTCCTGCGGCTTTTCCTTGGCGGAATCGGGGATGATGATGCCGCCGGCCGTCTTCTCCTCGGCCTCGACGCGGCGCACGAGCACGCGATCGTGCAGCGGGCGGAAGTTCATTGCGCTGTTCCCTCCAGTTGGATTGCTCTAGCTTAGCACTCAGCGCAGGCGAGTGCTAACGAGCGGGGATATGCGTATGCGGTCCGCCGCCGTCAACCGCGCCGGGCCACAAAAATCTTCGTGCCGCCGCATGCCCGGGGGGACGCGCCCAGGAACGGGACGCTCTGTATTGTTGCAATAATACAGTCGGTTTACTCGCGCCCGCGGTTCCGGTAGCTATCGGCGCGGGGCAATCGCAATCTCTGGGAGCGCGAACGTGAATCTCGTCCGTGGTGCATGGAAGATACTCGTGGCGATCAAGGACGGGCTCGTCCTTATCTTCATGCTGCTGTTCTTCGGGCTTTTGTTCGCGGCGCTTTCGGCGCGGCCCAACGCGGCATCGGTGGGCACGGGCGCGCTGATCGTCTCGCTCGACGGCGCGCTGGTGGAACAGCCGCGCGAGGCCGATCCCCTCGCAGGGCTGAACGGCGGCGAGGTGATGCGCGAGCAGCGGTTGCGCGACGTGGTGCGCGCGATCGACGCGGCCAAGGACGATGATCGTGTCAAGGCGGTGGTGCTCGATCTCGATCGCTTCGCCGGCGGCTATCCGGCCGCGGTGGGCGAGGTGGCGGCGGCGGTCGGCCGCGTGCGCGCATCGGGCAAGCAGGTGCTGGCCTATGCGACCGCTTACACCGACGACAGCTATCAGATCGCGGCCAACGCCAGCGAGGTCTGGGTGCATCCGATGGGTGGCGCGCTGTTCGCCGGCCCGGGCGGATCGCGGCTCTATTACAAGGGATTGGCCGACAAGCTGTCGGTCAACATCCATGTCTACAAGGTCGGCAAGTTCAAGTCGGCGGTCGAGCCGCAGACGCGCGCCGATATGTCGCCCGAGGCGCGCGAGGCCAACCAGGCGCTCTATTCCGCGATGTTCGATCAGTGGAAGGAAGCGATCGCCAAAGCGCGGCCCAAGGCGAAGATCGCCGAATATCTGACCGCGCCGGACGCGGTGGTGACCGGCGCGCAGGGCGACCTGGCCGCCGCCAACCTGGCCACCGGGCTGGTCGACAAGACGGGCGACCGGCTGGCGTTCGGCAAGCGCGTGGCCGAACTGGCCGGTGCGCGCAACGGCGCGCCCGCGGGCACGTTCAAGGCGATCAAGTGGAACGACTGGGTGGCGTCCAATCCCGCCCCGGAGGGCGGCGACGCGATCGGCGTGATCACCGTGGCGGGCGAGATCGTGGACGGCCAGGCCGGCCCCGGTACAGCGGGCGGCGACACGATCGCCAAGCTGGTGCTCGACGGGTTGGCCAACAAGAGCCTGAAGGCGCTGGTGGTGCGCGTCGATTCGCCGGGCGGCTCGGCGCTCGCCTCCGAACGCATCCGCCAGGCGATCCTCACCGCCAAGGCGCAGGGCCTGCCGGTGGTGGTATCGATGGGCAGCCTGGCGGCCAGCGGCGGATATTGGGTGTCCACCGCGGGCGACACGATCTTCGCCGATCCGGGGACGATCACCGGATCGATCGGCATCTTCGGCGTGATCCCCAGCTTCGAAAAGTCGCTGGCCGAGATCGGCGTCACCACCGATGGCGTGCGCACCACGCCGCTGTCGGGCCAGCCCGACGTGATGGGCGGCATCAATGCGGAGACCGACCGTATCCTGCAGGCGATGATCGAGCAGGGGTACAAGCGGTTCATCGGGCTGGTCGCGGGCGCGCGCAAGCTGACGCCCGAGCGCGTGGATGAGATCGGCCAGGGCCGCGTCTGGATCGGCGGGGTGGCGCATCAGCTCAAGCTGGTCGATCGCTTCGGCGGGCTGAACGACGCGATCGCCGAGGCCGCGCGCCGCGCCAAGCTGGATCCCGCCAAGGTCCATCCGGTGTTCCTGGAGAAAGAGGAATCGGGCTGGATGAAGCTGATCTCCGATCTCACCTCGGGCGGGGGCGAGGACGAGCATGACTGGGTCGATACGCCGGCCGGGCCGGATGCCTATGCCCGCATCGCAGGCGAGCGCCGCTTGGTGCTGGCCCAGGCGCTGGGCGATGCGCGGCGGCTGGTGATGGGCAGCGGCAGCGTGCAGGCGCGTTGCCTGGAATGCGCGGGCTTCGGCCCGGCGACCCCGGCGCGCGAGGACCGCAGCCTGCTCGATCTGGTGCTGGCGCGGCTGTTCGGATGATCGGCATCCGCGCCGCGCGGCCGGAGGATGCGGCCGCGATCGCCGCCATCTATGCCCCGCACGTGCTGACCGGCACGGCGACGTTCGAGATCGATCCGCCCGACGCGCGGGCGATGCGCGCGCGGATGACGGGCAGCGACGGCCTGTATCCCTGGATCGTCGCGACCAGCGGGCCGGAGGGCGTTCCCGGATCGGGCGGCGTGATCGGCTATGCCTATGCCACCCGCTTCCGCGAGCGGCCGGCCTATCGCTATGTCGTCGAAACCTCGATCTATGTCGCGGACGTGTCGCAGCGGCAGGGGGCGGGGCGGCTGCTGTACGAGGCGCTGATCGATACGCTGCGCGCCCAGGGGTTCGTCCACGCCATCGGCGCGCTGGCGCTGCCCAACGAGGCATCGATCGCGCTGCACGAGGCGGTCGGCTTCCGCCGCACCGGCGTCTATCGCGAGGTGGGGTACAAGCACGGCCGCTGGATAGACGTGGGCCTGTGGCAGTGCGAGCTGAACGAGCCGGCCGTGCCCCCGGTGGAGCCCCGGCCCTTCGCCGAGGTGGGCGTGGTCCGCGATTGAGCGGGCAGGCCTGCGGTCAGTCCGCAGGCGACTTGCGCATCGTCAGTTCGCCGAAGGTCATGAACACCAGGGTGGTGCCCGCAGGTCCCCGGTAGGCGCCCTGCGCTCCCCCCAGGTGGCAGGCGAGCGCGGTGAACTCCCATGCCTCGGCCTCGCTCGCGACGATCTTGCGGGTGGTGTAACGTTCCAGGCCGTGTTTCTCGCCGAACGCGCGCGCCAGCCGGGCATGCTCGGCCAGCGGCTCCGGCACCGATGGATGGTCCCAACCCCACAGCCAGGTGTCGTCGCGCGTATTGAAGGTGCCGATCACCTGCATCGGCGCGACGATCTCCATCCCGCGCCTGTTGGTGAAGGTGATGCGGCCCGTTTCCATGTCCACCGCCCAGTGCGATTCGCCCAGATGCCACGTGGCGTCGTGTGCGGCGGTCTTCGCCTTCAGTTCCTCCATCGCGCGGAGCAGGGTGGCCTCCGCCTCGGCGTCGTCGCGGGCGCCGAACATCATGCCGAAAATCCGTTCCTTCACGCCCGACCCTTCGCATATTCCTGCGTGCCGCGCGTGATCACCGCGTCGCCCGGCAGGATCGCCGCGACGGGGATGTCCGGCAGCGGCAGGATCTCCTCATAGAGCGGGGCGAAATCGGTTTCCACGGTCTGGCGCAGCAGCTCCTCGAAGCTGGGGATGACGAAGTAGTTCTGCTGGAAATCGTCGATCCGGTATTCGGTGCGCATCACCCGCCGCATGTCGAATCCGATACGGTTGGGGCTGGGATCGTCGAGCGCGAACAGGCTCTCGCCAAAGCTGGATACGATGCCCGAGCCATAGATGCGCAGCCCGCCCGCCTCGCGCACCAGCCCGAATTCGACCGTGTACCAATAGAGCCGCCCGAGCTGCTTGAGCGCCCCCAGATCCAGCGCGCGCATGCCGCCGCGGCCATAGGCCTCCAGATAATCGGCGAACACCGGATCGGCGAGCATCGGCACATGGCCGAACACGTCATGGAAGACGTCCGGCTCCTGGATATAGTCGAGCTGGTCGGCCCGGCGGATGAAATTGCCCGCCACGAAGCGGCGGTTGGCCATATGATCGAAGAACACATCGTCGGGCACCAGCCCGGGAACCGCCACCACGCGCCAGCCGGTAAGCTTCATCAGCCGTTCCGACAGCTCCTCGAAATCCGGGATGCCGGACTTGGAAAGCTCCAGCGCCTCCAGCCCGCGCAGATAGGCCTGGGAGGCGCGGCCGGGCAGCAGCTTCGCCTGGCGCGCGAACAGCCGGTCCCAGGTCGCATGTTCCTCCGCGGTATAGCGCTCCCATTGCTGCGGGATCGTCCAGTCGGCCGCGGCGCCCTCCGGCGGGCGTTCCAGGATATGCGTTTCCTTTGTCATCCGCGCGGCATAGCATGGGCGCTGCATCGCGTGAATTGGTGACATATGAAACCAGTTGAAGCGTCTCCATGGCTGTGAACCCCGCGCTCGTCAGCACCTCGCCCGGCGTGCCGCCATCGCGGCTGGCGTTCCTGGCGGAAACCCCGCGCGCGGCGTGGAACATGGCATCGCTCGCGCTCAGCGGGCGCAGGCTGCGCGCCGCCCCGCGCGGCGACGGACGGCCGGTGATGCTGCTGCCGGGGCTGGGCAACGTCGATCTTTCGAACCTGGCGCTGCTGCGGTTCCTGCGGGGGCTGGGCTACAATGTCCGGGGCTGGGGGCTTGGCGCCAACCTTGGCACGCGCACCGTGGGGCGCGAGGCGGAGCGGCTGATCGCGCGGGTGGAGGCGATGGCGGCGGAGGCGGGGGAAAAGGTGACGCTCGTCGGCGTCTCGCTCGGCGGGATCATGGCGCGGATCGTGGCGCAGCGCCGGCCGGATCTGGTGCGCGAGGTGATCACGATCAGCGCGCCCTTCGCCGGACCGCCCACGTCAACCAATGTGTGGCGCGCGTTCGAGCTGCTGAGCGGCGAACGGATCAGCGATCCCGGCGTGCAGGAGCGTTCGGCCGAGGCCGCCGCGCCGCTGCCCGTGCCCGCCACCGCGATCTGGAGCCGCAGCGACGGGCTGGTCAACGGGCTGATCTGCCACGACGGCGCGTGCCGATCGATCGAGATCGAGAGCAGCCACCTGTGGGTACAGTTCAAGCCGGAGGTGCTGCTCGCGGTCGCCGGCACGCTGGCCGGCGATACCGGTCAATGGTCGAACGAGGTCTCGTAACCGTCGCCGCCGCAGTTGCGCGGCTTCTTGCGGCAGGCCGCCTCGCGCTCCTTGCGGGCCTTGGCGTCGCGGGCCTCCTGCTTGCGCATCTTGCGGCCATAGTTGCGATCGGATTCGTCCTGGCTGGTGGTGGCCCAGTCGGCCGCCTGCGCACCCGCCTTGAACGGCATGGTGGCGACACCCAGCACCGAAGGAGCGCCGCAGCCCGAAAGCAGCAGCGAAACGCCGGCCAGCGCCGGAAGAGCAACGGAAACGCGCATAGATCGACCCCCTGTCAGCGGGTGGGCCGTCCCTCAGCACCACGCGCTTGGACGGCGATATAAGGGTAATCGGTGAATAAACCGTCCACGCCAATTCCGATAAACTGCGTGATCTCCCCCGCCAGATCGCCGTGCGCGGCCGGATTGGTGCCGGTGCGATATTGCGGCAGCAGGAAGAAATTCTCCGCGCGGAAGGTCCAGGGATGCACCTTCAGCCCCGCGGCATGCGCATCGGCCACCAGCGCGGAGGGTGCCGCCGCGCCGGGCGCCAGGATCATCGCCTTTTCCGGCCCGATGCCCCAGGCATAGGCGGCGATCGCGCGCAGACCATCGGGCGTGGCCATCGCGGCATAGCTGGGCGCGGCGCCGTCCGCCGGCCCGCCCGCCGCGCTCATCAACTGGATCAGCCGCACGCCGGTCATCGTGCGCAGCCGCTTCAGATTCGCCACCTCGAACGACTGGATGAACACCGGCGCCGCCGCCGTGCGCCATCCCGCCGCGTCCAGCGCCGCCACCAGCCGCGCTTCCAGCGGCAGGCCGATCGACGCGAAATAGCTGGGGTGCTTGGTTTCCGGATAGATGCCGATCGTGCGCCCGGTCTCCGCGCTCGCGCGCCTGGCGAGCGCGATGATCTCGTCCAGCGTCGGGATCTGCGCCTGGCCGTCGAACGCCTTGTTGCCCGGCCGCAGCATCGGCAGCCGTTCCCTGGCGCGCAGCGTCTTCAGCTCGGCCAGCGTGAAATCCTCGGTGAACCAGCCGGTCTGGCGTTCGCCGTCGATCGTCTTGGTGGTCTTGCGCGCGGCGAACTCGGGATGATCGGCCACGTCGGTGGTGTCGGTGATGTTGTTCTCGTGCCGTGCCACCAGCACGCCGTCCTTCGTCGGCACCAGATCGGGCTCGATGAAGTCGGCGCCCTGCGCGATGGCGAGTTCATAGGAGAGCAGCGTGTGTTCGGGCCGTTCGCCGCTGGCGCCGCGATGGGCGATGATGATCACTGGGCTTGCCTCCGCCGCATCCTTGGTCACGGCGACGCTGTGCCCCGGCGCGCAGCCCTGCGCCAGCGCGAACGGCAGCAGCAGGGACAATCGGAACATCCGCATCATGCCGTGCGCGCTAGCCGCGGCATGTGACGGTACGAAGGCGGCGGACCGCGAAATCCTTGCTTGCACCCCCCGCCGCGCGGCGGGCAAAGGGGGCGCGCAGAAACAGGAGAGCGAGGCGCATGAGCGACAGCATCTATCCGGTGCCGGCGGAATGGGCGCGGCGCGCGCGCGTCGATGCCGCGGGATATGAGCGGCTCCACGGCCTCAGCCTGGCCGATCCGGGCAGCTTCTGGCTGGAGCAGGCGCGGCGGCTGGACTGGATCAAGCGGCCGGAGATCGCGGGCGACTGGTCGTTCGACGAGGCCGATTTCCACATCCAGTGGTTCGCCGACGGGAAGCTGAACGTCGCCGCCAACTGCATCGACCGCCACCTAGCCAGCCGCGGCGGCGACACCGCGATCATCTGGGAGCCCGACGATCCCGCCGAGGCGCCGCGCAGCTACACCTATCTCCAGCTCTATGAGGAGGTCTGCCGCTTCGCCAATGTGCTGAAGGCGCAAGGGGTGCAGAAGGGCGATCGCGTCACCGTCTATATGCCGATGATCCCGGAGGCCGCGTTCGCGATCCTGGCCTGCGCGCGGATCGGCGCGATCCATTCGGTGGTGTTCGGCGGTTTCTCGCCCGAGGCGCTGGCCGGGCGCATCACCGATTGCGACAGCAGCGTCGTGATCACCGCGGACGAGGGGCGGCGCGGCGGCAAGAAGGTGCCGCTGAAAACCAACGTCGATGCCGCCGCCGCCCACGCCCCGGCGCTGGAGAAGGTGATCGTGGTGAAGGCCACCGGCGGCGACGTGCCGATGCAGCCGGGCCGCGACATCTGGTATCACGAGGCGGCGGCGGGCGAGCCCGCCGATTGCCCGCCCGTGGCGATGGGTGCGGAAGATCCGCTGTTCATCCTCTACACCTCCGGCTCCACCGGCAAGCCGAAGGGCGTGCTGCACAGCTCCGGCGGCTATCTGCTCTGGGCCAGCCTGACGCATGCGCTGACCTTCGATTACCGCCCCGGCCAGGTCTATTGGTGCGCGGCCGACATCGGCTGGGTCACCGGGCACAGCTATATCGTCTATGGCCCGCTGGCGAATGGCGCGACGACGCTGATGTTCGAAGGCGTGCCCAACTGGCCCAGCGCCGCCCGCATCTGGGAGGTGGTGGACCGCCACAAGGTGGAGATCCTCTACACCGCCCCCACCGCGCTGCGCGCGCTGATGCGCGAGGGCGACGCGCATGTGACGCGCACCAGCCGCAAGTCGCTGCGCCTGCTGGGCACGGTGGGCGAGCCGATCAATCCGGAGGCGTGGCGCTGGTATCACGAGGTGGTGGGCGAGGGGCGCTGCCCCATCGTCGATACCTGGTGGCAGACCGAGACCGGGGGCCACATGATCACCCCGCTGCCCGGCGCGATGGCGCTGAAGCCCGGATCGGCGACGCTGCCCTTCCCGGGCGTCGATCCCCAGATCGTCGATGCCGACGGCCGGGTGCTGCACGGCGCGACCGAGGGCAACCTGGTCATCGCGCGGAGCTGGCCGGGGCAGATGCGCACCGTCTGGGGCGATCACGCGCGCTTCTTCCAGACCTATTTCAGCACCTATCCGGGCAAATATTTCACCGGCGACGGATGCCGTCGCGATGCCGACGGCTATTACTGGATCACCGGGCGGGTGGACGATGTGATCAACGTCAGCGGACACCGCATGGGCACCGCCGAGGTGGAGAGCGCGCTGGTACTCCATCCCAAGGTGGCGGAGGCCGCGGTGGTCGGCATGCCGCACGACATCAAGGGCCAGGGCATCTACGCCTATGTCACGCTCAACGCCGGCTGCACGGGCGACGAGGCGCTGCGGGCCGAGCTGGTCAAATGGGTGCGGACCGAGATCGGCCCGATCGCCACGCCCGACGCGATCCAGTTCGCCCCCGGCCTGCCCAAGACGCGCAGCGGCAAGATCATGCGCCGCATCCTGCGCAAGATCGCCGAGGGCGACGTCACCAGCCTGGGCGATACCAGCACGCTGGCCGATCCGGCGGTGGTCGACGATCTGGTGGCGAACCGGGTGGGATGAGCGCCGGGCTCCTTCCGGGGACGTGGCGCCGTCGCGCGATCCCGGTCGCGTGACCCCAGAAATAGAAGAGGGGGCCGCGGCCCCCTCTTCCGGTTCAGGTCCGGCCTACAGGTCGGTCTTGGGAGGCCGCAGCCCCTCCGGCTCCGCGCCCATCGGCGCACCGTCGTCGCGCAGCGTGTCGAGGTGCATCCACTTGCGCACCATCGGGCTGAGCAGCAGCACCACCACGCCCACGCCGATCGCGATCCAGCCGAACAGGTCGTAGATGTGGAGCAGCCCGTCCTTGGTGATCGCGCCGTCGTGGCCGCCGGTCGCCTCGCCGATCTTGCCGGCCACGAAGTTGCCGACCGCCGTCATGTAGAACCAGGCGCCCATGATCAGCGACGCCAGGAACTTCGGCGCCAGCCGGTTCATCGCGGACAGGCCCACCGGCGAGAGGCAGAGCTCCGCGGTGGTGGCCAGGAGGTAGTAGGCGAAGACCAGGATGACGGGCGTCATCGCCTCGATCCCCCAGGCCTTCGCACCCCACACCAGCACCAGGTTGGCGAGGCCCATCTGGAGCAGCGCGATGCCGAACTTGGCCGGCGCCGAAGGCTCCAGCCCGCGCTTCGCCAGCATCTGCCACAAGCCGGCGAACAGCGGCGCGAAGAGGATGATGTAGATCGGGTTGATCGACTGGAAGATGCCCGCCGGAACGCCGCTGCGATCGACGAACTTGTCGGTGAACTGGTTCATCGATCCGCCCGCCTGTTCGAACAGGCCCCAGAAGATCGGGTTCAAGGAGATCAGGAACAGGATCGCGAACATGCGCTCGCGCGGCTCCTTGGGCAGCTTGAAGCTCTCGTAGAGGACATAGCCGAGCAGCGCGATGCCGGAGACCGCGAGCAGCGTCTGGATCACGTCCTGATACTGCACCAGCGCCCAGATCACCGCGACCGAGGCGAAGCCGACGCCGTAGAGCATCATCTCCTTCGATCGGTCGAGCGGGGCCGGAGCCTCGCCGGCGCCGCGCAGCGCGGGCTTGCCCAGCACGAACACGACCAGGCCCGCCAGCATGCCGATGCCCGCCAGGCCGAAGCCATAGCCCCAGCCGATCGTCTGGCCGAGATAGGCGACCATGATGGTGCCCAGCGCGGCGCCCACGTTGATGCCCATGTAGAAGATCGTATAGGCCGCGTCGCGCCGCGTGTCGGTCAGGTTGTAGAGCTGGCCCACCATCACCGAGATGTTGGCCTTCAGGAAGCCCGAGCCGACGATGATGAAGGCGAGCGCCAGCCAGAAGACGTTGATCGTCGGATCATTCTGTCCGCCCGTCCCCTCGACCGCCATCAGCGAATGGCCGGCCGCGAGCAGCAGCCCGCCGAACAGAACCGCCTTGCGCTGGCCCAGGTAGCGATCCGCCAGATAGCCGCCCAGCACCGGCGTGATGTACACCAGCGCGGTGTAGGCGCCGTAGATCACGTTCGACTTGGCTTCCGAGAACAGCCAGTGCTGCGCCAGGTAGAACACCAGGATCGCGCGCATGCCGTAGTAGGAGAAACGCTCCCACATCTCGGCGAAGAACAGCATGTAGAGGCCCTTGGGATGGCCGGCGAACTCGGGCTTGCGGCTGGTCGCGATCAGCGCGCCGCCCGCGAGGAAGGCGAAGAGCAGGACCACGGCGGCCGCCGCGATCCAGTCGCCCTCTACCCACAGCGACATGTCTTTGAATTGAGGCAAGGTTCGACCCCCTCTGATTGCCTGTCCGTTCCGTGCCCGTGCGAGTGCCCGTGACAGAACGATGAATGGCATGGGAACCTAACGCCGCAATCCGGCTTGCCAAGCGCATTGTCATGCGCCGCCGCGCCGCCTAGCTGGGCGGCATGACGCTCAACGATCGCTCGACGCCGCTCGCATTCCTCGCAACCCGCCGTTCGGGCAAGCCCCGCGACCTGGCCGCGCCGGGGCCGGACGCGGCGCAGATGGACCGGATGATCGCCATCGCCGCGCGCACGCCGGACCATGGCAAGCTCGCGCCCTGGCGCTTCGTGACGGTGGAAAGCGATCAGCGCGACGCCTTCGCCGCGCTGCTGCGCGATGCGCTGAAGATCGAGCGGCCCGGCGCATCGGACGCGGACATCGACGCGGCGGTGCGCGATTTCGCCTATCAGGCCCCGGCGCTGGTGGTGGTGCTCTCCACGCCGCGCACGGGCAGCAAGATCCCGGTGTGGGAGCAGGAGCTGTCGGCGGGTGCGGCGTGCATGAACCTGCTCCACGCCGCCAACGCGCTGGGCTTCGCCGGCGGCTGGCTGACCGGCTGGGCAACCTATTCGGACCGGGTGCGCGATGCCTTCGGCGGCGAGGGCGAGCGGATCGCCGGCTTCGTCTTCATCGGCACCCCGGCCAAGCCGCTGGAGGAACGGCCGCGTCCCGAACTGTCCGAAATCGCACATAAGTGGAATCCGGGGTATGGACGCGAAGGCTGATTGCTGTATTATGGCAGCATGACAGCGCTCGAGCATGAGGACTCGCCGGTCTATCTGAAGCTGCGTGCAAGCATCGCGGCGGCGGTTCTGCGCGGCGAATATCGCGCGGGCGATCAGCTCCCCTCGGTGCGCGCGCTGGCCGCCGAACATGGCGCCAACCCGCTTACCGTGGCCAAGGCCTATCAAAGCTTTCAGGACGACGGCTATGTCGAGGTGCGCCGCGGCGTGGGCATGTTCGTGCTGCCCGGCGCGGTGGAGCGGCTGCGCATCGCCGAGCGCGAGCGCTTCCTGAACGGCTATTGGCCGCGCATCCGCGATCATATCGCGCTGCTGGGCCTGAACGTGCAGGACCTGTTCGATCGCGAGCTGGCCTGACCCTCCTCCACGGGAACCCGCACATGGATGACGAACAGAAGACGAGCCCATGGCGGTCCGCCGTGGGCTGGGCACTGCTGGTGCTGGGCATCTTCCTGTTCCAGAGCGCGGCGGCGCGGAGGATGTACATCCCCTCGGGCTCGATGATGCCCACGCTGCTGAAGGGCGATCAGCTCATCGTCAGCAAATATCCCTATGGCTGGTCCTATGCCTCGCTGGCGATCCACCCGGCCACGGTGATCCCGGGCAAGCTGTTCGGCCGCCTGCCCGAGCGCGGCGACATCGTGACCGTGGCGCGGCGCGGCGACGGGGCGGACCTGATCAAGCGCGTGATCGGCCTGCCCGGCGACCGGATCGAGGTGCGCCAGGGCCGGCTGATCCTGAACGGCGCGGTGGTGCGCCGCGTGCCCGTGGGCGCGGCGGCGCTGCCGGTGGACGAGAACCTGCCGTGCGACGAGCCGCGGCTGGCGCGCTTCCGTTTGGCGGGGCCGGACGGCAAGCTCTATTGCCGCCTGCCGCTGTTCCGCGAGACGCTGCCCAACGGCGTGAGCTATGACACGGTGGACCTGACCGCCGACGCGGCGGACCCGTCGCAGCAAAGCTTCGGCGACAATTACGGGCCGGTCACCGTGCCCGATGGCCATGTGTTCCTGATGGGCGACAATCGCGACGCATCGGCCGACAGCCGCTTCCCGCTCGACAACCTGGGGCTGGGCGGCCCGGTGCCGGTCGAGACGATCAGCGGCCGCGCGGAGCTGATCACCCACAGCTATGACGGCACCGGAAGCTGGCTGAACCCGATAAGCTGGTTCACCACCACGCGCGAAGGCCGTTCCTGGACCAGCCTGAGGCCGGAGAAGGCGGGGAAGTAACCCCGGCCTTGCGCTGCGCGCGCCGCGGGCGCAGACGCGGCTCATGGATGGTCAGGCCCCTACCGGCCCGGCGGGCTTCGCCGGCCTGCTCCGCGATCCGCGCGCGCTGCTGGCCCGGGCGGCTCCGTTCGCCGCGCTCGCGCTCGCCTGGATCGCGGTGCGGACGCCCATCGCCGCGCAATATCCGCGCACGGCCGCGCTGCTGTTCCTGTGGATCGCCGCCGATTCGCTGACGCTGCCGGTGGTCGCCCGCGCGCGCCGGCAGGCGGGAGCGCCGCTGTGGCGCCCCGCGCTGGCCGCGCTGGCGGCGGCGGGGGCCGCCGGGGCGATCGGCCTGCCCCAGCCGATCCGCGCGGCGCTGTGGGCGATGCCGGTGGCGATCGGCGCGATCGCCGCGCTCGTCGCGCTCCACACCGGCTGGAGCATTGCCCGCGCGGTGGCCGTGCGGCGTGGAGGAAGCGGCTGGACCGACGTTGCGGCGGAACTGATGCCCCGGCCGCTCGCCCGGCTGGCGGCGGCGGAGCTGTCGCTGCTCCGGCTTGCGCTGTTCCGCTGGAACGCCGCGCCGGACGTGCCCGCGGGCGCCACGGCCTTCGCCTATCACCGCCATCTGGCGCCGATGATGAGCGCGATGATCGCGCTGCAGGTGATCGAGATCGGCGTGACGCACCTGTTGCTCAGCCACTGGAGCCCGATGGCGGCGCTGGTGCTGTTCGGGATCAGCGATATCGCGCTGCTCTACATGATCGGGCTGGTCAAATCGCTGCGGCTGCGGCCCGTGCTGTTGCTGGGCGACGGCGCGTTGCGGGTGCGCGCGGGCATCCTGATCGACCATGGCATCCCGCGCGAAGCGATCGTGCGCGTGCATGGCGCCGTCACCCGGGACGTGGTGAAGGCGCGCGATACGCTGAACGCCGCGCTGCTCGCCTGGCCCAATTTGATCGTGGAGCTGGCCGCGCCGATGCCGGCGGGACCGCGCCGCCGGCCGGTGCGGCGGATCGCGCTGCGCCTGGACGACGCAGCGGCGTTCCTGGCCGCCTTTCCCCCGCCGCCCGCGGATCAGGCCGCGAATTCCTCCGCGCCCACGGCATAGAGCATCGCCGCGCTGGCGGTGGCGGCCGCCTTCAGGCCCAGCGCCTCCGGCACGATCTGCGCCAGGTAGAAGCGCACCGCCGCCTGCTTCATCGCCAGGAAGGCGGGATCGCCCTCCGCCGCCGCGGCGGCGCGGCCCTGCTTCTCCATCAGCCAGCCGCACACCGCGACCGACAGCATCGTCAGGAACGGATAGCTGCCCGCCAGCCGGTCGTCGGCCTCTGCCGCAAGCAGGTGGCGCACCACCTCCGCGCAGGCGTCGATCAGCGCGATGAGCCCTGCGTCCTCCGCCTCGCCGCGCATCTCCGCGATCAGCGCCAGCAGCGCGGCGCCGCCATCCATGCTCAGCTTTCGGCCGACCAGATCGGCGGCCTGGATGCCGTTGGTGCCCTCATAGATCGGCGTGATGCGCGCGTCGCGGAAATGCTGGGCGGCGCCGGTCTCCTCGATATAGCCCATGCCGCCATGGACCTGCACGCCGAGCGAGGCGACCTCGTTGCCCAGATCGGTGCCGTGCGCCTTGGCCAGCGGGGTGAGCAGGCCCGCGCGCACCTCCGCCGCAGCGTCGCCCGCGCGTGCCCGGTCCAGCTCGCCGAACGCCAGATAGACGAGCGCGCGCGCCGCCATGGTCTGCGCCTTCATCCGCATCAGCATGCGGCGGACGTCCGGATGCTCGACGATCGCGGCGGGGGCGCCCGCACGCACGCCCTGGATCCGATCGCGGGCATAGGCCACCGCGCGCTGGGTGGCGCGTTCGGCCACCTGCACGCCCTGGAGGCCGACGTTGAGCCGGGCGTTGTTCATCATCGTGAACATCGCGCGCATGCCGCCCATCTCCGGCCCCACCAGCTCGCCCAGGCAATCGCCGTTATCGCCGAAGCTGAGCACGCAGGTGGGCGAGGCGTGCAGCCCCATCTTGTGCTCGATCGAAACGACGCGGACGTCGTTGAATTCGCCAGGCGTGCCGTCCGCGTTCAGCCGGTATTTGGGGACCAGGAACAGCGAGATGCCCTTGGTGCCCGCGGGCGCCCCGGGGGTGCGCGCCAGGACGAGGTGGACGATGTTGTCCGCCATGTCGTGATCGCCGAAGCTGATGAAGATCTTGGTGCCGCTGATCGACCAGGTGCCGTCGGCGCGCGGCTCAGCCTTGGCCTTCAGCGCGCCCACGTCGCTGCCCGCCTGGGGCTCGGTGAGGTTCATCGTGCCGGTCCATTCGCCGGTCGAGAGTTTGGGCAGCCAGGTCGCCTGCTGCTCCGGCGTGCCGTGGTGCATCAGCGCCTCGACCGCGCCGACGCTAAGGATCGGGGCGAGCGCGAAGCCCATGTTGGCGGTGCCCATCGTCTCCAGCACCGCCGCGGCCAGGCTGACCGGCAGCCCCTGGCCGCCGAATTCGACCGGCGATCCGATCGTGCCCCAGCCGCCGTCGACATAGGCGCGATAGGCGGCGGCATATCCCTCGGGCATCACCACGCCGCCCTCGGTCCAGCGCGCGCCCACCGTGTCGCCGCTGCGTTCCAGCGGGAACCACTCGCCCGCTGCGAAGGCGCCCGCGCCTTCCAGCACGGCCTCCACCATGTCGGGCGTGGCGTCGTCCGAAAGCGTCGCGACGCGGACGATGTGATCGAGCACGAACTTCTGTTCGGCGGTGGCGGGCGTGAACATGGCTTCCTCTCTTGCGGGGGTCTGCGGCGCGCTATAGCGCCGGGTGCGTGAAGCCGACAAATCCGCGCATCTTACCCTACGGAACGGCCGCGATCGAAGCCGCGGCGGAAGTGATTCGCGCCGGCGGATGCGTCGCCGTGCCGACCGAGACGGTCTATGGCCTGGCCGCCGACGCGACCGATTCGCGCGCGGTGGCGGGCATCTATGCGGCGAAGGGGCGGCCGAGCTTCAACCCGCTGATCGTGCATGTGCCCGATCTGGCCGCCGCCGAGCGGATCGCCCTGTTCGACGATGCGGCGCGCGAACTGGCGCGGCGATTCTGGCCGGGGCCGCTGACGCTGGTGCTGCCGGTGCGCCCCGATGCGGGGATCGCATCGCTGGTGACGGCGGGGCTGGACACGGTGGCGGTGCGGGTGCCGCGCCACCGGGCGATGCAGGCGCTGCTGGCGGCGTGCGGGCGCCCGCTGGCGGCGCCGTCGGCCAATCGCAGCGGGACGATAAGCCCGACCCGCGCGGAACATGTCGACGCCAATCTTGGCGATCGCATCGCGCTTGTCATCGACGACGGCGCGACGCCCGCGGGGATCGAATCGACCATCGTGCGCGGCCATGCGATCCTGCGCCCCGGCCCGCTGACGCCCGAGGCGCTGTTCCCCGGCGGCGGCGCGGCAACGGCGGCGGACCCGGACGCAACCGGGATCGTCGCGCCCGGCCAGCTCGCCAGCCACTATGCCCCGTCGAAGCCGCTGCGGCTGAACGCCAGGGACGCGCGGCCGGGCGAATGGCTGATCGGCTTCGGGCCGGTGGCGGGCGACGACAGCCTGTCGCCCGCGGGCGACCTGACCGAGGCGGCGGCTGCCCTGTTCGACGCGCTGCACCGCGCCGACGCGGCGCCCGCCGCGGCGATCGCGGTGGCGCCGGTGCCCGAAACCGGCATCGGCGTGGCGATCAACGACCGGCTGCGCCGCGCCGCGCACCCGCGCTGAGACTGCCGGAAAACTTTACACCCGCGTAACGAAGCCTAAGCTCCACGACGCAGGGACTCGCGCCGCACGGTGCGCGGGCAAGGCGGGGGATCAGCGATGACCAATGTGCAGCGCGGGCTGGCCGAGATGATCGGCACCTTCTGGCTGGTGTTCGGCGGATGCGGCAGCGCCGTGTTCTCGGCCGCCTTTCCGGACGTGGGCATCGGCCTGCTGGGCGTCAGCCTGGCGTTCGGGCTGACGGTGCTCACCATGGCCTATTCGATCGGCCATATCTCCGGCTGCCACCTGAACCCGGCGGTGACGCTGGGGCTGTGGGCGGGCGGCCGTTTTCCGGCGAAGGACATCCCGCTCTATGTCATCGCGCAGGTGATCGGCGCGGTGATCGCGGCGGCGCTGCTCTATCACATCGCCAGCGGCGCGCCGGGCTATACCGGCGGGGTGGCGTCGAACGGCTTTGGCGCGCATTCGCCCGGCGGTTATGTGATGATGGCCGGCCTGCTGATCGAGGTGGTGCTGACCTTCATGTTCCTGCTGATCATCCTGGGATCGACCGACAGCCGCGCGCCCGCCGGCTTCGCGCCGATCGCGATCGGCCTGGCGCTGACGCTGATCCACCTGATCTCGATCCCCGTCACCAACACCTCGGTGAACCCGGCGCGCAGCACGGGGCCTGCGCTGATCGAGGGCGGGATCGCGCTGGAGCAGCTCTGGCTGTTCTGGGTGGCGCCGATCGCCGGGGCGCTGCTGGCCGGCCTGGCCTATAAGGTGCTGGGCGCCGATGCGGGCGCGCGGCCGCCGGTGGAGGGCGAGGCGCTGCCGTAAGCGCGGCGCCCGCCCGCGCCGGGGCTCAGTCCCCGGCTGCGGAAAGGACCAGGCGGATGCCGTCGCCATCGATGGCGATGTCCAGCCCGCGATAATCGCGGCGCACGGGATGGCGCGTGTCGAGCGGCCGGTGATGGGTTTCGCTGATCGCGATGGCGCCGCCGGCGCCCGCGGCATCGGCGGCGGCAAGGCCCGTGGCGGTATCCTCCCACACCAGGCAGTCGGCGATATCGACGCCCAGTGCGGCGGCGGCGGCCAGGAAGGGATCGGGCGCGGGCTTGCCCCGCGCCACATCCTCCGCGGCGATCACCACTTCGGGCACGGGAACGCCCGCGGCCTCCAGCCGCCGTAGCGCCAGCGCCCGCGGCGCGGAGGTGACCAGCGCGCAACGGCTGGGCGGCATCCGGGCGACAAGCGCGGCGGCGCCCCGGATCGCGACGATGCCGTCGACATCGTCGATCTCCTGCTGCGTCAGCAGCGCGGCCTCGGCCTCCGCATCGGTTCCCGGCGGGGCGAAGCGGCGCACCGTATCGATCGCGCGGACGCCGTGAATCTGCGCGATCAGCGCGTCCGGATCGATGCCGTGGCGGAGCGCCCAGCGCCGCCAGATGCGGTTGGCGGCGGCGATGCTGTTCACCAGCGTGCCGTCCATATCGAACAGAAAGGCGGCGAAGCGCCGATCCGGCAGCGTCATCGCGGGGCGTGCCTCAGGCTTCCGCCCCCGCCTTGGCGCGGGCGGCGAAGCTCTTGCGGAGCTTGCGCAGCTTGGGCGGGATCACCGACAGGCAATAGGGGTTCCGCTGCCCTTCGCCCTGCCAATATTCCTGGTGATAGTCCTCCGCGGGCCACCAGTCGGACAGCGGCTCGATGCTCGTCACGATCGGCGCCGGCCAATCCGGCTGGGCGCGCGCGATCGCGGCCTTCGCCCCGGCCTCCTGCTCCGCCGAATGCGGGAAGATCGCCGATCGATACTGGGTGCCGATATCGTTGCCCTGGCGGTTGAGCTGGGTGGGGTCGTGCGTCGCCAGGAAGATGTCGAGGATGTCGCCATAGCTGACCGCTTCGGTGTCGAACGTCACCCGGATCGCCTCGGCATGGCCGGTGGTGCCGCTGCACACCTCCTTGTAGGTCGGGTTCGCCTTGGTTCCGCCGATATAGCCGCTGGTGACCGACTGCACGCCGATCACGTCGTTGAACACCGCCTCGGTACACCAGAAACACCCGCCGGCCAGCGTTGCCGTTTCGATTGCCATTAACCGCTCCTCGTCTATGGCGCCAAGATAGGATTGCGCCGGGAAACGGCAATGCGGGGAAGGTGACGATGGCACGCGAAGGCACGGTGCTGGTGACGGGTGGGGCGGGCTATATCGGCAGCCATGCGGTGCTGGCGCTGCTCGACGCCGGATGGAAGGTGGTGGTGATCGACAACCTGACCACCGGCTTCGCCTGGGCGGTGGACCCGCGCGCCACGCTGGTGACCGGCAACATCGAGGACGAGGCGCTGGTGCGCGGCACGATGCGCGATCACGGCGTGGTGGCCGTGATGCACTTCGCCGGATCGATCGTGGTGCCCGAATCGGTGAGCGATCCGCTCAAATATTATCGCAACAACACCGTCGCCAGCCGGTCGCTGATCGAGAGCGCGGTGGTGAGCGGCGTGCGCCACTTCATCTTCTCCTCCACCGCCGCCACCTATGGCATGCCCGAGGTGGTGCCGGTGCGCGAGGATATGCCGAAGCTGCCGATCAACCCCTATGGTACGTCGAAGCTGATGACCGAGCTGATGCTGGCCGACGTCGCCTTCGCGCATCCGTTCAACTATTGCGCGCTGCGCTATTTCAACGTGGCGGGCGCCGATCCCAAGGGCCGCACCGGCCAATCGACCGCGGGCGCGACGCACCTGATCAAGATCGCGGTGGAGGCCGCCACGGGCAAGCGCGATCACGTCACCGTGTTCGGCACCGATTACGCCACCGCCGACGGCACGGGCGTGCGCGACTATATCCATGTCAGCGATCTGGCCGACGCGCATGTGAAGGCGCTGGACCTGCTGATCGCCGAGCCGGGGAAGAGCCACACGCTCAACTGCGGCTATGGCCATGGCTATTCGGTGCTGGAGGTGCTGGACGCGGTGGACCGGGTGACCAACCTGAAGATCGAGCGCCGCATGGCCGAGCGCCGCCCCGGCGACGCGGGCGAGCTGGTGGCGGACAATGGCGCGATCCTGGCGACGCTGCCCTGGCGCCCGCAGCGCGACGACCTGGACACGATCGTGCAGGACGCGCTGGCATGGGAACGCAAGCTCACCGAACGGCGGGGCTGAGCGGCGCGCCCCGGATCAGGGTGGGGTTCTTCGCCGGATTGACGCGGTGTTGAGTGCAGCGCCGGGAATGGAGGGCCGCTATCGCGGCAAAGCCCTCTCCGCGCGGACCTGATTCCCTTCAAATCTTCGCGCCTTCGCGTGAAACATAAATCACGCCCGGAGGGCACAAAGAGAACCGGTCAGATCGATCGCGCGACGGCCTAGATATCCAGCGCCCAGCCGTCGCGGCCCTTGGGATCGGGCGGGGTGGCGGGGACGTAGCGTTCGGCTCCGGCGGTGAGGCGCAGGATGGTCCAGTCGCCGCGCCGGTCGATCGCGTCGAGCGTGCAGCCGCAGGCGGCGAAGGCCGCCACCACCTGCTCGCGCTGCGTCTCCAGAAGTCCGGCGAGCAGGATCGTGGCGCCGGTATCCGCGATCGCCGCCAGCTCCGGCGCCATCGATACCAGCGGACCGGCCAGGATGTTGGCGATCAGCAGGTCATAGGGCGCACGCGCGGTGATCGCCTTCGAAAGCGCGCCGTCGGCCACCACCAGATCGATCCCGGCGACGCCGTTGTGCGCGGCATTCTCGCGCGTCACGTCCACGGCGGCGGGGTCGATATCGGTGGCCATCACCGCGGCCTGCGGCCACAGCTCGCGCGCGGCGAAGGCGAGCAGGCCGGTGCCCGTGCCTACGTCGATCACATTGGCGAAGCCGCGCTCCGCCAGCCGGTCGAGCATCGCCAGGCAGCCGGAGGTGGTGGCGTGGTGCCCGGTGCCGAAGGCGCGGCCGGCGTCGATCAGGAACGCCCGGCCGCCCGGCGGCGGCGGCACCGGGTGCGCGCTGGTGTGGACGACGAAGCGGCCCTCGCGGATCGGCTCCAGCCCCTCCTGGCTCATCGCCACCCAGTCGGCGGCGGTCAGCGCCTCGATCAGCGGCTCCACGCCCGCCGCGCTCGGCACCAGCGCTCTCAGCGCCGCCAGCATCGCCGCGTCGGGCTCATGCTCCAGATAGGCGTCGAGCCGCCAATGCTCGCGATCGTCCTCCACCTCCTCGGTGGTCATCAGCACGGCGTCGATCTCGATCGCGCCGGCATCGATCGCCTCCGCCTCCGCACGGGTGCAGGGCAGGGTCACTTTCCAGCTATCAACGGACATAGCTCGCCCCATTTATATCCAGCACCGCGCCGGTCATCGACGGCGGCGCCTCAAGCGCGCAGAATTTCGCGGCGGCCGCCACCTCCTCCGGACCGGCGACGCGGCCCAGCGGGATATCGGCGAGCAGCCTGTCGCCGCCGCGGCTGGCCAGATATTCCTCCGCCATGCCGGTCATGGTGAAGCCGGGGCAGATCGCGAAGGCCAGGATGCCCTGCGCGGCATAGGCGCGGGCGATCGACTTGGTCATCGCCACCATTCCCGCCTTCGACGCGGCATAATGCCAGTGCGCCGGGCTGTCGCCGCGATAGGCGGCACGGCTGGCGATATTGACCAGCCGCCCGCCGCGGCCCTCCGCCAGCCAGTGGCGCACGGCCAGGCGCGAAAGCTCCGCCGATGCGGTGAGGTTGACGCGCATCGTCCGTTCCCAGGCGGCGACCCAATCGTCATGCTCCAGGTCCATCGGCGCGGCCTCGAAGATGCCGGCGTTGTTGACGAGGATGTCGATCCGCCCGTCGAGCTGGTCGAGCGCCTGCGCCCACAGCGCCCGGGGGGCGGCGGGATCGGCGAAATCGGCGGGGATGCCGCTGGCGGTGCCGTGCGCGGCGGCGCGCGCGCCGGCCGCCTGGAGCGCGGCAAGGATCGCCGCGCCGATGCCGCGGCTGGAGCCGGTGACGAGGATATGGGGGGTGGTCATCCGCTCCCCCCTAGCGGCTGGCGGGTCAGGCCGCCACCGAGCTCGACAGGCTTTCGGTCGCGTCGCGCAGATGGTGCAGCCGGTCGTCCACCTCGGCCACGTCATGCTGCAGCGTGTCGATCTCGCTGGTGACGGTCTTGGTATCCTCGCGGATGGCGCCGATGGTGGCGGACATGGAGTCTGCGGCGAGTGCGGTTTCGTCGACTGCGGCGGTGATGGCGGTGACGGTCTGGGCCTGGATTTCCATGGCGGAGCGGATGCGGTTTGCGCTTTCCTGGACCTCGGAGACGGTGGCGCGGATGGAGGCGTTGGTCTCGACGGTGGAACGGGTTGCGGACTGGATGGCGGCGATCTTGGCGGCGATGTCGTCGGTGGCGCGCGCGGTCTGGTTGGCGAGGCTCTTCACCTCCTGCGCGACGACGGCGAAGCCGCGTCCGGCGTCACCGGCGCGGGCGGCCTCGATGGTGGCGTTGAGCGCGAGCAGGTTGGTCTGCCCGGCGATGTCGCGGATGAGGCCGAGGATCGATTCGATCGACTTGGCATGTTCGGAGAGCATCTCGCTCATGCCGACGGCGGTGCCGGCCTGGCTGGACGCGCGGGTGGCGATGTCTGCGGCGGCCTCCACCTCCTGGCGGGCGTCCTCGATCGCGCGGATCAGCCCGGCGGCGGTCTGCGCCGCCTCGCGCATCGCGACCGCGGACTGCTCCGCCGCCGCCGCGACTTCCGACGCCTTGCCCAGCATCCCACGCGCCGAGGCGGACGCGCCCTGCGCCTGCATGCGGATGCGGTTGCCGAGAGAGGTGGCGATCTCGATCGATTCGGAAATCCGGCCGCGGAAAAGCTGGGACTGCGCCTCGCGGTGCGCCTTGGCGTCGCGCGTCTCGGGCGCGACATACCAGGCCATCATGTCCGCTTCGAACAGCGACACGCGCTGCATCACGTCGGTCAGCCGTGCCAGCCGGTCCGCGTCGCCGCCCAGCTTGCGGGCGAGCAGCGTCATCTCGAAGCTGTGCGCATAGGCGAAGGAGGTCAGCATCTCCGGCATCGGCACGTCGGCGCGATGATTCTTCTCGGCCTGGCGGAAGCTGGTCTCGATCCATTCCTCGCTGAACGGCCGCTCATATTTCAGCCGGGTATAGCGCGCGCTGGCGTCGATCAGCGCCTCCAGCCGCATCGGCTCCAGCGCGGCCTTCATCCGGCCGGACGAGGGCAGCTCGAGATAATGGTGCCAGAAACATTCGGATATTTCGCGGAAATGGCCATCGAGCAGCCTCGCGATCTCCGCGCAGCCGGGGGCGATCGCTCCGTCCCAATCGAATTCGCGCAGGCGCGCGACGATGGCGCGCGAATCGCCGAGCTTGCTGTGCCGGGGGCTGGCCATCGGTCTGTCTCTCCTATGCGGCTACCTTGGCGATGAAATCGCCGGCGCTGCCTTTCAGGTTGCCGAGCTGGGCGTCGAGCGCGGAGAAGCCCTGACCCACCCGGTCGATTTCGGAAGCCACCGCCTCGGTATCCTCGCGGATGGCGCCGATGGTGGCGGACATGGAGTCTGCGGCGAGTGCGGTTTCGTCGACTGCGGCGGTGATGGCGGTGACGGTCTGGGCCTGGATTTCCATGGCGGAGCGGATGCGGTTTGCGCTTTCCTGGACCTCGGAGACGGTGGCGCGGATGGAGGCGTTGGTCTCGACGGTGGAACGGGTTGCGGACTGGATGGCGGCGATCTTGGCGGCGATGTCGTCGGTGGCGCGCGCGGTCTGGTTGGCGAGGCTCTTCACCTCCTGCGCGACGACGGCGAAGCCGCGTCCGGCGTCACCGGCGCGGGCGGCCTCGATGGTGGCGTTGAGCGCGAGCAGGTTGGTCTGCCCGGCGATGTCGCGGATGAGGCCGAGGATCGATTCGATCGACTTGGCATGTTCGGAGAGCATCTCGCTCATGCCGACGGCGGTGCCGGCCTGGCTGGACGCGCGGGTGGCGATGTCTGCGGCGGCCTCCACCTCCTGGCGGGCGTCCTCGATCGCGCGGATCAGCCCGGCGGCGGTCTGCGCCGCCTCGCGCATCGCGACCGCGGACTGCTCCGCCGCCGCCGCGACTTCCGACGCCTTGCCCAGCATCCCACGCGCCGAGGCGGAGGTGTGGACCGCCTGCACGCGCAGCGCATCGCCCTCACGCGAGGCGCGCTCCACGGTGTTGCCGATCGAGTCGCGGAACTGCGCGGCCAGCCGGTCGCGATCGACCTGCGCGGCATGCTCGCGATACATATTGTAGAGCTCGACGGTGATGTCGCTTTCCAGCGCCGACAGGCGCAGCAGCGTATCGATCAGCAGCGGCAGGCGCGGATCGCCCGGCGCCACGCGGCGCATCAGCACCTCCAGCGCGGCGCGATCGCTGGCGTTGATCATCGAAAGCAGCGCCATCGGCTGGACCCCGGCGGCATAGGCGGCGCTGACCGAACGCTCGATCGATTCGATCCAGGCGTGGCCGGCGGTATCGAGGAAGCGGCTCTTCAGGAAGACGACGCCCAGCTCGACCATCTTGGCGGTCTCGGCCGGCGCCCAGGTGCGTTCGTCGGAGAAGCAGCGCAGCCATTGCTGCCAGTAAGCCTCGGAGATCGAGAGAATCTCGGGTTCCAGCACCTGCCACGCATCGCGCGACGAAACGACCAGCGATCCATCGAAATCGAAGATTCGCAGCCGCGCGGCGACGTCGATCGCCGCGCTCATCGTCCCGGGTCCCGGAAGCTTGCTGTTGTCTGCCACGGTCGTCACGATCCTGGGGTCCCCCATCGGCGGCGTGCAATCGGCACGCACTCGCGCAAGGGAAGCTATGCGCGAACGGTTAAGGGCCGGTTAGCCACGGCGCGGGAATTCCCGGCATTGCCTTGCGCGTGCGCTTCTGCCGCGACGGTACGGGAATCGGCGGCGGCTGCTTCCGCCCTTGCATCCCGGGCACGCGCGTCTAAGAAGCGCGCGACGACCCGAAAGGATTGCCCTTGGCCAACGTCCGCAATGAGAAGCGTCCGCTCTCGCCGCATTTGACCGCGTACAAATGGGGGCCGCACATGGCCGTTTCGATCATCCACCGCGCCACCGGCGCGGCGCTGGGGATCGGCGGCGTGCTGCTCCTGCTCTGGTGGCTCGCCGCGCTTGCCGCGGGCGGCCCCGCCTATGCCCTGTTCCTCGACGTCTTCACGGTGGAGGCGGGCGGGCTGAACATCGCCGGCTGGATCGCCGGCGTTGGCCTCACCTGGGTGCTGTTCCAGCACATGGGCAGCGGCGTGCGCCACCTGTTCCTGGACCAGGGCGCCAATTTCGAGCTGAAGGGCAACCGCAACACCGCGCTCGCCACCTTCGTCTTCTCGGTGGTGGCGACGATCGGCTTCTGGGTGTTCATCCTGGAGAAGAGCAATGGGTAACGGCACCAGCATCGGCAAGGTGCGCGGCCTGGGATCGGCCAAGGAAGGCACGCATCATTGGTGGCAGCAGCGGCTGACCGCCGGATCGAACCTGGTCCTGATGCTGTGGTTCGTCGTCTCGCTCGCGCTGCTGCCGGGCTATGACTATGCCACGGTCAGCCAGTGGCTGGCATCGCCCTGGGCGGCGGTGCCGATGATCCTGCTGGTGTTCAGCACCTTCTATCACATGCGCCTGGGCCTCCAGGTGGTGATCGAGGATTATCAGCACGACGAAACGCGCATCGTCTTCCTGATCCTCCTCAACTTCTTTGCCCTTAGCGGGGCTGTGCTCGCGATCTTCTCCATCCTGAAGGTCGCCTTTGCCGGAGCGGCCTGATGGCACCCGCCTACAAGATCATCGATCATACCTATGACGCCGTCGTTGTCGGCGCGGGCGGTTCCGGCCTGCGCGCGACCATGGGCATCGCCGAGAGCGGCCTGAAGACCGCCTGCATCACCAAGGTGTTCCCCACCCGCAGCCACACCGTGGCGGCGCAGGGCGGCATCGCGGCCAGCCTGGGCAACAACACGCCCGATCACTGGTCGTGGCACATGTACGACACCGTCAAGGGCTCCGACTGGCTCGGCGACCAGGACGCGATCGAATATATGGTGCGCGAGGCCCCGGCCGCGGTCTATGAGCTGGAGCACGCGGGCGTGCCGTTCAGCCGCAACGACAACGGCACCATCTATCAGCGCCCCTTCGGCGGCCACATGCAGAACATGGGCGCCGGCCCGCCCGTGCAGCGCACCTGCGCCGCGGCGGACCGCACCGGCCACGCCATGCTCCACGCGCTGTATCAGCAGAGCCTGAAGTATGACGCGGACTTCTTCGTCGAATATTTCGCGCTCGACCTGATCATGGAACAGGGGCCGGACGGCCCGGTGTGCCGCGGCGTGATCGCGCTGTGCATGGAAGACGGCAGCATCCACCGCTTCCGCAGCCATGCCGTGGTGCTGGCTACCGGCGGCGGCGGGCGCGTCTATGCCTCCGCCACCAGCGCGCATACCTGCACCGGCGACGGCAACGGCATGGTGCTGCGCGCGGGCCTGCCGCTGCAGGACATGGAGTTCGTGCAGTTCCACCCGACCGGCATCTACGGCGCCGGCGTCCTGATCACCGAGGGCGCGCGCGGCGAGGGCGGATATCTGACCAATTCCGAGGGCGAGCGCTTCATGGAGCGCTATGCCCCCAGCGCCAAGGATCTGGCGAGCCGCGACGTGGTGTCGCGTTCGATGGCGATGGAAATCCGCGAAGGCCGCGGGGTGGGCAAGGAGAAGGATCATATCTTCCTTCACCTCAACCACATCGATCCGAAGATCCTGGCCGAGCGGCTGCCCGGCATCACCGAGACCGGCAAGATCTTCGCGGGCGTGGACCTGACGCGCCAGCCGCTGCCGGTGGTGCCGACCGTCCACTATAACATGGGCGGCATCCCGACCAATTATCACGGCGAGGTCGTGTACCTGAAGAAGGGCAAGGGCCGCGGCGCGAAGGACGAGCCCGACGCCGTGGTCCCCGGCCTGTTCGCGGTGGGCGAGGCGGCGTGCGTCTCCGTCCATGGCGCGAACCGCCTGGGCTCCAACTCGCTGATCGACCTGGTGGTGTTCGGCCGCGCGACCGGCCTGCGCCTGAAGGAGACGCTGAAGCCCAACACGCCGCATGCCGCGCTGCCCAAGGGCTCCGAGGAGTTCGCGCTGGGCCGTCTCGATCATTTCCGCAACGCCAAGGGCGGATCGCCCACCGCGGAGATCCGCAAGGACATGCAGCGCACGATGCAGCGCCACTGCGCCGTGTTCCGCGACAGCGGGCTGCTGACCGAGGGTGTGGCGCTGATGGACCAGGTCTACAAGCGGATGGAGGACGTTGCCGTCACCGATCGCTCGCTGATCTGGAACACCGATCTGGTCGAGACGCTGGAGCTCGACAACCTGATCGGCCAGGCGGTGGTGACGATGCGCAGCGCGGAAAACCGCAAGGAAAGCCGCGGCGCGCACATGCACGAGGACTTCCCCGATCGCGACGACGCGAACTGGATGAAGCACACCATCTCCAGCTTCGGCGGCTGGGGCGGCAAGGGCGGCACGGTGGCGATCGATTACCGCCCCGTCCACGATTACACGCTCACCGACGAGGTGGCGTATATCGAGCCGAAGAAGCGGGTGTACTGAGTGAGGTAACTTAAATGCTAGGCTGGCTGAGGCGCCGGAGGTTACTGGAGCAGCGCAAGCTGATTTATCAGAATTCTTCGGCGGCTGAGGGCGGGTTAGCTGGCTATTTTCATGATAATCCGGCCATCTTAGCATGGCTTTCGGAAGTTGCTAAAGAAACTCGTTCTTACGCACACTCTGTGTGTAAGAATGAGCTATTACCATTGGACAAGATGGAAAGGCTACTTTCGATCAATTCAGATCTTCGGCGACTCTATGACACAACTGCGTCCAGGTACTTGCGGTCCTTTGATGAGGAAAATGCCCCTCTGATGGGGTGGAAGTGGTATCTCGCACAGCGCGATGCGGACGATGAATAAATCGCAGCAAAGGCTACAACATTCTTACGCGGCGTCCCTGAACCGCGTCACCCTGATTTCCGCTTCCCGGGCGCGTGCCTGCGCCAGTTCATAGGCGCCCTGCATCCGAAGCAGCGTATCCGCCTTCACGCCGAACGCCTTTTCGAAGCGGATCGCCATCTCCGCAGACAAGCCCGCGCGCGCGTTGAGCAGCGCGCTCATCGCCTGACGGGTGACGCCCAGATGTTCGGCCGCGCCGGTGACGCTCAGGCCGTGGGCCTCCACGATCTCCGCGCGCAGCCATGCGCCGGGGTGAACCGCAAAGGCCGGAGAAACCGCGATGGCCATCAGTGATAATCCTCCAGGTCCAAATCGGCGATCGCGCCGTCCGCGTTCAGCCGAAAGGTGAGCCGCCAGTTGCGGGTCACGGTGAGCGACCAGGTTCCGGCCCGGTCCCCGGTCAATTCATGGGCGCCCCAGTTCGGCGGCACGTACAGTTCCTCGACCGATCCGATGGCGGCCAGATAGGCGATCATGTTCGTCAGCCGGCCGATGAGCCTGGCGTCCAACCCCCTGGGCCTGCCGGTCTCGACGAAACGGTGGAGCGCCTTGTGGCGGATGCTCTCGATCTGCACCGCGGCAGATATAGCATCAGGCCGTAGTGTGTCAATTTACGCTTTACGGCCGCCGCCCGCTGTCCGGCGTTAACCATGGTCCCGGCTTTGGACCCCGTCGTTGCGCTCGCGGGTTGACTTCCCCTCGCCGGGGGCGACACTGGCCCCGTTCGGGATCGCGGGGGAATGTGCCGCATGCGTAGGCGTTTCGGGAATCGACTGCTCGGGCTGGCCGTGGCGCTGGGGATGGCGGCGCTGCCCGCCGCCGCGATCGCGCAGACCCAGGGCAGCGGCTACAAGCCCCCCGAGCATAGCGGCAACTGGCCCGGCCTGGGATCGGGCGAGACGCGCGACGAGGTGTCACGCAGCCTGGAGCTGGGGCCGGAGCTTCAGCGCGGCCGCCCGGCGCGCGCGATGCTGGCCGATCACCGCAAGCTGACCAGCGCGCTCGCCACGCTGGGCAAGCAGCGGCCGGGTGTGGTCGACGCCTATGTGCTCTCGGTCGGGCTGGACAGCGATCCCGTGTTCGGGCGCGAGGCGCGCGAGGCGGGCAAGGTGCTGTCGGCGCGCTATAGCGCGGCGGGCCGCACGCTGGTGCTGGCCGGTACCGACGGTTCGAAGCCCACCGATCTGGCCAACGGCACGATCGCCGGGCTGACGATGGCGCTGGCCCGTGTCGCCGAGCTGATGGACCCCAAGGAGGATGTGCTGGTCCTCTACGTCACCTCGCATGGCGCCCCGTTTGGCATCGCCTATCATGACGGCGACGAGGGCTATGGCGTGCTGGGGCCGGTGCGGCTGGCGTCGATCCTGGACGAGCTGGGCATCAAGCGGCGGCTGCTGATCGTCAGCGCCTGTTATTCGGGCGTGTTCGTGCCGCTGGTTTCCAGCCCCACCACCGCGGTGCTCACCGCCGCCTCTTCCGAACGCCCGTCGTTCGGATGCCGGGCCGACAACGACTGGACCTTCTTCGGCGACGCGCTGATCAACCGCGCGCTGCGCAAGCCCCAGCCGCTGGGCGATGCCGCGGCGGAGGCGCAGGCGACGATCGGCCGCTGGGAAGGCGACGCGGGGCTGCGTCCGTCCGATCCGCAGGTAAGCATCGGCGATGACGTGAAGGCATGGCTCGCCCCGCTGGAGGCGGCGATGCCCAAGACCGCGTCCAAGCCCGTCGGCCGCCCCGCGACCGACGCGCTGTTGCCGGGCATCTAGGCGCCCGTGCGATGGCCGAACCGGAAAACCTAATCGCCAGGCTGATCCCGGGCGATCTGGAGAATCAGATTCCGGCGGCCGTGAAAAAGGTGCTGCCGGGCGGCTTCAAGAACCGGATGATCCAGGCCGGGCTGGCGCTGCTGATCGCGTTCGGCTTGTCGTTCGTGGTCAAGCGGCTGATCGACCTGCGCGAGGCGCGGACGCGGCCGGCGATCCCGCCCGCCCCGGCCCCACCCGCGCTGCCGCCAGCCGTTGCCCCGGCGGCTGCCGCCCCGCTGCCGCTTGCCGCCGCCGCGCCGGAGCCCGCCCCGGTGCCGCTGGCCGAGCCGGTGCCCGCGCCCCCGCCGCCGCCCGCGCCCGCCGCTGCGGCGGAGACGCTGGCGCTGCTCGGCGAGCCGCACGTCAGCCTTTCGGGCAGCGTCGATCAGGCGATGTACGCCGCCTTCCGCGCCCAGATCGCCGCCGCCCCGCGCGAAGGCCCGCTGGTGATCGCGCTCTCCAGCCACGGCGGCGACGTGGAGGTCGCGCGGCTGATGGCCGACGAGCTGCGGCTGCTGCGCGATTATGGCGCGCGAGAGCTGCTGTTCCTGGGCAAGGTGGCGGTGCATGCCGCGGGAACCGCGTTCATGGCGGCCTTTCCGCCCGCCGACCGTTTCCTGACGCGCGGCACGCGGCTGTTGATCCAGGAAGGCAGCGCCGACGCGCATGTCGCCTTCGCCGGCCCGCTGCGCGGCGTGGCCGATGCGCTGCGCGCGCGGCTGAACGAGATCGAGCTGGCCGCGCGGGCGGAGGAAGAGGGCTTCCGCGCGCTGGCCGCGGGCACGCGCGTCGCGCCGGAGGAGCTGCGCCGCCGCGCCGCCGCGGGCTGGTTCCTCGATGCCGACGAGGCGCGCGCGCTGGGGATCGTCGCCGACGTGATCTGACGCCTGCACCGTTCCTGCAACGAAATTCCCGGACAAGCTGGTTGGGCCGCCGCCCGCGCGATCCCTATTCGAAGGGGCCGTGCATCATGGGAGGCATTCATGGAAAGCGCGCAGAACCCGCTGCTCAAGCTGCTTATAACCTCGATCGTCGGCGCCATACTCGCGGTGCCGCTCTTCATGGTCTTCCTGCTCGTCTACGATCGCGAGAAACAGTCGGAGACCGCGCGCAGCTCGATCGCGGAAGGATGGGGCGGGCCGCAGCGCGTCGCCGGGCCGGTGATCGTCCTGCCCTTCAGCCGCCCGGAGACGGTGACCGTGAAGGAGAACGGGCGCGACGTGACGCGCACCGTGACCGTGAAGGGCGAACTCCAGCTCGTCCCCGCCAGCTTGCAGGCGGATACCGCGCTCCAGCCCGAGCGGCGGGCGCGATCGATCTATCAGACGGTGGTCTATGGCGCGGAGCTGCGCGGGCGGGCGCGCTTCATGCTGCCCGCCGCCGATCTGGCGCGGCTGCAGGTCGATCCGGCCACGATCGCGTTCGATCGCGCGGAGCTGCGCTTCGGCGTGTCCGATCCGCGCGCGCTGACGCAGGTCGGCCGCCTGGTGGTGGCCGGAACGCCGCGTGCGCCCCAGCCGGGCAACGGCCCCGCGGCCACGGGCGGGGCGGGCTTCTTCGTTCCGCTGGACGCCGCCGCGCTGCGCGAGGGCGCTATCGACGCCGAGTTCCAGCTCGGCTTCCGCGGCCATACCGAGCTGACGCTGGTGCCCCGCGCGGGGCAGACCGAATGGACGGTGCGATCATCCTGGCCGCACCCCAGCTTCACCGGCGGCTTCCTGCCTGAAAGCCCGCGGATCGACGGCACGGGCTTTGCGGCCACCTATCGCATCAGCAACCTGGCGCTGGGCGCCACGCTGCTCACCCGCATCGGCGATCCCGCGCCGGCGGGGCAGGCGGGCGCGGCCGAGCCGCCGGCCGATGCGCGCGTCACGCTGGTCCAGCCGGTGGACGTCTATTCGCAGGTCACCCGCGCGGCGAAATACGGGTTCCTGTTCATCGGCTTCACCTTCCTGGCCTTCCTGATGTTCGATGTGGTGGGCGGGCATCGCGTGTCGCCGGTGGAATATCTGCTGGTCGGCGCGGGGCTGGTACTGTTCTTCGTCATGCTGCTGGCGATGGCGGAGGTGATCGGCTTCGCGACCGCCTATCTGGCCGCAGCGGGGGCGATCGTGGCGCTGCTCACCGCCTATTCGGCCGCGGTGCTGCGCAGTTGGGGCCGGGCGCTGCTGGTCGCGCTGCTGCTCGCGGGGCTCTACGGCGCGCTCTATGTGCTGCTCAGCCTGGAGGCATATTCGCTGCTGATCGGTTCCGGATTGCTGTTCCTGGCGCTGGCGGCGGTGATGTATCTCACGCGCAACCTTGAATGGAACGCCCGCGAGGTGCAGGAGGCGCATCCAGCGGCGGCATGAACGCCGCCCAGACTTAAGGAGTGTTGAGCCGGCGGATGCGAAGCGCTATCCGCCGGCCAGCATTTGGGGAACGCACGCAAATGGCCGAATTCTTCCTGCCCAAGAACAGCAAGGTCAACAAGCAGGGGAAGGTGCATCCGGCCCCCGCGGGCGCCACGCGCACGCGCAAGTTTAAGATCTATCGCTACGATCCCGATTCCGGGCAAAACCCGCGCTACGACCAGTTCGAGGTCGATCTGGACGATTGCGGCCCGATGATCCTGGACGCGCTGATCAAGATCAAGTCGGAGGTGGACCCGGGCCTGACCTTCCGCCGTTCGTGCCGCGAGGGCATCTGCGGTTCCTGTTCGATGAACATCGACGGCAAGAACGGCCTGGCCTGCACTACCGCGATCGAGGATGTGAAGGGCGACATCACCATCACGCCGCTGCCGCATATGGACGTGATCAAGGATCTGGTGCCCGATTTCACGCACTTCTACGCGCAATATGCGTCGATCAAGCCGTGGCTGCAGACCGTTTCCACCACGCCTTCGGGCAAGGAGCGGCTCCAGTCGCCGGAGGACCGCAACAAGCTGGACGGGCTGTACGAGTGCATCCTGTGCGCCTGCTGCTCCACCTCCTGCCCCAGCTATTGGTGGAATTCGGACCGGTTCCTGGGTCCGGCGATCCTGCTCCAGGCCTATCGCTGGCTGGCGGATAGCCGCGACGAGATGACCGGCGAGCGGCTGGACGCGCTGGAGGACCCGTTCCGCCTCTATCGCTGCCACACGATCATGAACTGCGCCAACGCCTGCCCCAAGGGGCTGAGCCCGGCCAAGGCGATCGCCGAGATCAAGAAGCTCCAGGCCGAGCGCACGCTCTGATGCGCGCCGCGCGGGCGTGGGCGGCGGCGGTGCCGTCGCCCCGATTCGGCGTGCGGGCGCCGGGCGCGGGGCGATCCGCCGGATGAACCCCGAACCCCCGAAGATCGTCTATGAGGACGATCCCGGCACGCCCGGCTGGAAACGCTGGTCGCTGCCCGATCCTACGCTGTTCAACGCCTTTCTGGGGCCGATCCTGGTCAAGGTGGAGGACGGCATCGCGCGCGTGCGGATGCAGCCGGCGCCGCGCCATGCGAACCTGCGCGGCCATGTCCATGGCGGGGCGCTGAGCGGCTTCATCGATGTCGCGCTGTTCGCCGCCAGCCGCGGGTTCGGCGTGCTCCAGTTCGGCACCGCCGCGACGCTGGACCTGTCGATCCAGTTCATCGCCGGGGCCAGTATCGAACGCCCGGTGGAGGCGCGCGTCGAGCTGTTGCGCGAGACCGGGCGGCTGTTGTTCCTGCGCGGGCTGATCGTGCAGGACGACGCGACCGTCGCGAGCTTTTCCGGCACCGTGCGCAAGCCGAGCCCCGCCGCCGCATGACGCTGGTCCTCGAACGCTATCACGCGCTGGCCGCGGCCGGCGAGCTGCGCGCCGATCCGGAGCAGGCGGCGGCCGCGCGCAAGCTGGAACGGCTGGCGCATGAGCTGGAGACCGGCCCGCGCAAGGGCAGCGTGCTGTGGCGGCTGGGCCGCAAGCCCCAGGCGCCCCAGGGCATCTATCTGTGGGGCGATGTCGGCCGCGGCAAATCGATGCTGATGGACCTGTTCTTCGAGAATGTCGGCATCGCGCGCAAGCGGCGGGTTCATTTCCACGAATTCATGCTGGAGGTTCACGAGCGGCTGAAGGCGGAGCGCGAGCGCGACAGCGCCGATCCGGTGATCGCCGTGGCCGCGGCGATCGCCGCCGATATCCGCCTGCTCGCCTTCGACGAGCTGGTGGTGAACAACCCGCCCGACGCCTTCATCCTGGCGCGGCTGTTCACCGAGCTGGTGGCCCAGGGCATCGCGATCGTCGCCACGTCGAACCGCCCGCCGCAGGATCTGTACAAGCACGGGCTGAACCGTGAGCTGTTCCTGCCCTTCATCCGGCTGATCGAGGAGCGGATGGAGGTCGTCGCGCTCAACGGCCCGACCGATTACCGGCTGGCGCGGCTGGGCAGCATGCGCACCTGGCTGGTGCCCAACGGGCCGGAGGCGACCGCCGCGCTTTCGGCCGCCTTCTTCCGCCTCACCGATTATCCGCCGGAGGACCGCGCGCACGTGCCCGCATGCGAGATTCCGGTGCCCGGCGGGCGCACGCTGACGGTGCCCAAATGCCTGAAGGGCGTGGCGGTATTCTCGTTCAAGCGGCTGTGCGCGGAGGCGCGGGGCGCGTCCGACTATCTGGCGATCGCGCGGCGCTTCCACACCGTGATCATCGTCGGCATCCCGCTGCTGGGGCCGGAGAACCGCAACGAGGCGGCGCGTTTCGTTACGCTGATCGACGCGCTTTATGAGAACAAGGTGAAGCTGCTCGCCGCCGCCGATGCGGAGCCCGACGCGCTCTATGCGAAGGGCGACGGTGCCTTCGAGTTCCAGCGCACCGCCAGCCGCCTGCACGAGATGGGATCGGACGAATATCTGGCGCTGGGCCACGGCGAGAAATAGCGGGGCGGCACCGGCCGCCTGGATGCTTCCCCGCCTTGGGGGGCGTTGCGCGGTGCGTGACGTTGGGGCGGATTTCAGACGGGCCGGCGTGCTTCCTCCCCCTTGCGGGGGAGGATAGGGTTCGCGGCTCCAGGGGCTACCCCAGCACCGCCCCGGCCAGATCCTGTCCCCGCCCGGTGAGCCCGTAGAGCGGCATCGGCGGATAGCGGTCCTCCAACCGGCGGCGCACCAGATCGTGCCCGATCATCGCCTTCAGCGTGGTGGAGAGCGCGCGCGGGGTGACCGGGGAGAGGCGCGACTGTAGCGTGCCGAAGCGCGTCCATTCCGCGTCCAGCCCCGCCGCCACCGGCAGCCCCCAGCGCGGCAGGTCGGCCGTGCCCAGCCCCAGCCGTTCGCGCGCGGCCAGGATCCGCTCGCACGCCGCGCCGACGGCCAGCCCCGCCGCGCTCGGCACATATTCGGGCCGCAGCGGGTGGCCGTGGCCCGGATTGGGCATCACCCAGCCGCAATCGCGCAGATGCTGCAGGCACCGCGTCAGGCTGTGCGGCGACAGGCCGAAGCGGTGCGCGATCACCGCGAAGCGCGCCCCGCCCGCGCGCGCGATCAGCGCCAGCACCGGCATGGCCCAGCGGCTGGCGGTCAGCTTGCGCAGCGTGTCGTTGTCGAGCGGCGTTGACATCCCGTCCAATTTGATATCGACTATATAAACGGTAGCATAGAGTCGCATATCGGCGACGGCAAGCAGGGAGCGAAGGCGATGGACGCAGCAGCGGCAGTGGCGGGCCAGGGCGCCGCGCGCATCGAATATGACGGCGGGCTGACCTGCGCGATCAGCGTCACCAGCCTCGATCGCGCGGTCGCCTGGTATCAGGAGGTGCTGGGCATGACGCTGCTCTACCGCGCCGACGCGATCGCCTGGTGCGAGCTGACGACCGGGGTGGCGCGCGTCAATCTGGGGCTGGGCCAGGCCGAAAGCGTGCCCCAGGGCGGCGGCGCCACGCTGACCTTCGGCGTGAAGGATATCGTCGCGGCAAAGGCGGCGCTGGACGCGGTGGGCGTGCGGCAGGACGGCGGGATCAACGAAATCCCGGGCATGGTGAAGCTGCTCACCTTCTACGATCCAGACGGCAACGTGCTGATGTTTTACGAGGTCGATCCCGCCTTCGGCCAATAGGGGCGGGCGGGCACGGCTGCCGTAGCGGCGGAGCGCCGCGGGGCCGGTTTGACGGGCTTTATTGCAATTGCATCGCAATTGCGAAGATAATGGTCTTCCACGACTTTTCCCGGGTTGCGGGCGTGCGGCAATGGGCCTAAGGCGCGGCCAATTTTGGCGGCCCTTGGCCGTTGCAACGCCCGATGGAGGATCCATGGCCCGCAAGAAGATCGCGCTGATCGGCGCCGGCAACATCGGAGGCACGCTGGCGCATCTCGCCGCGCTCAAGGGCCTCGGCGATATCGTGCTGTTCGACGTGGTGGAGGGCGTGCCGCAGGGCAAGGCGCTCGATCTTTCGCAGTGCGGCCCGGTGGAGGGCTTCGACGCGGCGATCACCGGGTCGAACGATTACATGGATATCGCGGGCGCCGACGTGATCATCGTCACCGCCGGCGTGGCCCGCAAGCCGGGCATGAGCCGCGACGACCTGCTCGGCATCAACCTGAAGGTGATGAAGGCGGTGGGCGAGGGCATCGCCGCCAACGCGCCCGACGCCTTCGTGATCTGCATCACCAACCCGCTCGACGCGATGGTTTGGGCGCTGCGCGAATTCTCGGGCCTGCCGCACAGCAAGGTGGTGGGCATGGCCGGCGTGCTCGACAGTGCGCGCTTCAGCACCTTCCTCGCCTGGGAATTCGGCGTGTCGGTGAAGGAAGTGAACAGCTTCGTGCTGGGCGGCCATGGCGACACGATGGTGCCGGTGGTGGAATATTCCACCGTCGCGGGCATCCCGATCCCGGACCTGATCAAGATGGGCCGCTCCACGCAGGAGCGCATCGACGCGATCGTGGCGCGCACCCGTTCGGGTGGCGGCGAGATCGTCGGCCTGCTCAAGACCGGATCGGCCTTCTATGCCCCCGCCACCAGCGCGATCGCGATGGCGGAGAGCTATCTCTATGACCAGAAGCGCCTGCTGCCCTGCGCGGTCCACCTGACCGGCCAGTATGGCGTGGACGACCTGTACGTCGGCGTGCCCGCGGTGATCGGCAAGGACGGCGTGGAGCAGGTCGTGGAGATCGCGCTGGACGACGCCGCCAAGGCGAACTTCCAGGTCTCGGTCGACGCGGTCAAGGAACTGCTGGTCGCCTGCAAGGGCATCGACAGCTCGCTGGCCTGATGCTGCTGGCTGCCGCCTCGCTGCTTGCCGCCGCGGCCGCGGACCCGTCCGCGGACCTCGCGCTGCTGCATGCGTTCGAGGCGCCGTGCAGCCAGGTCGCCGATATCGGCGCGGCCCGGGCGGCCGCTCCGGCGGCGGGCTGGACCCCGATCGACGAGGGCGACGACGCGCGCATCGCCCGGCTCGCCAAGCTCGGCCGCGAGGCGACCGAGGGCGAGGGGACGGTCACCGGATCGGTGTTCAAGCGCACCCATTCGGGCCGTGCGGTGTTCCTGTTCCTCAGCCGTTTCGAAGATGGCGAGGGCTATTGGGGCAACGGCTGCCGCCTCTATGATTTCGACGCGGCAGAGCCGATGGATTTCGCGACCGTGAAGTCGTGGATCGGCAAGGAGCCCACCGGCGTCGTCGAGAGCCAGGGCATCACCCGGCGGCTGTGGGAGCCATGGGTTTCCGGCCGCACCTTTGAATTCAGCTATGTTCCCGCATCCAGCGCCCAGGCCCACGCGACCGGTTTGAGCGGTGTGGTGCTTGTGGCATCCGCCATCGGAGGCTTTTGAATGGCAATCCTCGTCGACAAGAACACCAAGGTCATCACCCAGGGGATGACCGGCAAGACCGGCACCTTCCACACCAAGGCGGCGCTGGATTACGGCACGCAGATGGTTGGCGGCGTGACCCCGGGCAAGGGCGGCACGATCCATGAGGAGCTGGGCCTGCCCAACTTCGATACCGTGGCCGAGGCGGTCGCCAAGACCGGCGCCACCGCCAGCGTGATCTATGTCCCGCCGCCCTTCGCCGCCGATTCGATCCTGGAGGCGATCGACGCCGAAGTGCCGCTGATCGTCGCGATCACCGAGGGCGTGCCGGTGCTGGACATGGTGAAGGTGAAGCGCGCGCTTTCCGGATCCAAGTCGCGGCTGATCGGCCCGAACTGCCCGGGCGTGCTGACGCCGGGCGAATGCAAGATCGGCATCATGCCGGGCAGCATCTTCTCCAAGGGCTCGGTCGGCGTCGTCAGCCGTTCGGGCACGCTCACCTATGAGGCGGTGTTCCAGACCACCAACGCCGGCCTGGGCCAGACGACCGCGGTGGGCATCGGCGGCGATCCGGTGAACGGCACCAACTTCATCGACGTGCTGGAGCTGTTCCTGGGCGATCCCGCCACCGAATCGATCATCATGATCGGCGAGATCGGCGGTTCGGCCGAGGAAGAGGCCGCGCAGTTCCTGAAGGACGAGGCCAAGAAGGGCCGCAAGAAGCCGATGGTCGGCTTCATCGCGGGCCGCACGGCGCCTCCGGGCCGCCGCATGGGCCATGCCGGCGCGATCGTTTCCGGCGGCCAGGGCGGCGCCGAGGACAAGATCGCGGCGATGGAGGCCGCGGGCATCCGCGTCGCCGCCAGCCCGTCCGAACTGGGCACCACGCTCGTCGACGTGCTCAAGGGCTAAATCGCAAGCTTTGCGCGCTTATATTGCGGGGGTGTGAGCGCTAACTCGAACGGAAGATGACCATGGGCTACGAAGGCCTGGATTTCGACGACATCGCCGGCGGCGTCAGCCCCGCCTTCGTCGAGACGCTGTACCGCAAGTACAAGAGCGACCCCGCGGCGATCGAGCCCGGCTGGCGTAGCTGGTTCGAAGGACTGGAAGGCAGCGCCTCCGGCCCGAGCTGGGCGCGCGCCGGCTGGCCGCCCGCCGACACCGACGCGCTGACCGCGGCGCTCGATCCGACGCAGATGGAGCCTGCGGCCAAGCCGGCCCGGGCAGCGGCGGCCGCCCCCGCCCAGCCCGCGCTCTCGACCGAGGCGATCGCCCAGGCCGCGTCGGATTCGATCCGCGCGATGATGCTGATCCGCACCTATCGCGTGCGCGGCCACCTGGCGGCCAACCTCGATCCGCTGGGGCTTTCGAAGCAGGATCTGCCCGCCGATCTGACGCCCGAATATCACGGCTTCACCGGGGCCGACCTGGATCGCCCGATCTATCTGGGCGGCGCGCTGGGCCTGGAGCGCGCCTCTGTGCGCGAGGTCGTCGCGATCCTGCGTGCCAATTACTGCGGCAACGTGGGCCTTGAGTACATGCACATCTCCGACGTGGAGGAGCGCCGCTTCCTCCAGGAACGCATGGAGGGCGAGGACAAGGCGATCGAATTCACCGTCAACGGCAAGAAGGCGATCCTCTCCAAGGTCATCGAGGCCGAGCAGTGGGAGAAGTTCCTCGGCAAGAAATATGTCGGGACGAAGCGCTTCGGGCTGGACGGCGGCGAATCGATGATCCCCGCCATGGAGGCGATCATCAAGTACGGCGGCGCCTCGGGCGTGCGCGAGATCGTCTATGGCATGGCGCACCGCGGCCGGCTGAACATGCTGGCCAATGTGATGGCCAAGCCGTTCCACGTCATCTTCCACGAATTCGCCGGCGGATCGGCGAACCCGGAGGACGTGGGCGGATCGGGCGACGTCAAATACCATCTGGGCACCAGCGCCGATCGCGAGTTCGACGGCATCAACGTCCATATGTCGCTGGTCGCCAACCCCAGCCACCTGGAGGCGGTTGACCCCGTGGTGCTGGGCAAGGTCCGCGCGCAGCAGACCACGCGCAACGATCTGGGCGAGCATCAGCAGGTGCTGCCGGTGCTGATCCACGGCGACGCGGCCTTCGCGGGCCAGGGCATCGTGTGGGAATGCCTCGGCTTCTCGGGCATCCGCGGGTACAATACCGGCGGCTGCATCCACTTCGTCATCAACAACCAGATCGGCTTCACCACCAGCCCGCAGTTCGCACGCTCCTCGCCCTATCCGTCGGATGTGGCGAAGGGGGTGCAGGCGCCGATCCTCCACGTCAACGGCGACGATCCCGAAGCCGTGACCTTCGCGTGCAAGGTGGCGATCGAGTTCCGCCAGAAGTTCAAGCGCGACGTGGTGATCGACATGTGGTGCTATCGCCGCTTCGGCCACAACGAGGGCGACGAGCCGAGCTTCACCCAGCCGCTGATGTACGCGAAGATCAAGGGCCACCCGGGCGTGGCCGAGCTCTATGCGAAGCGGCTGGAGCGCGAAGGCGTGATCGACGGCGGCTTCGCGGCAGCGAAGATCGGCGAGTTCACCGCGCTGCTGGAAGAGGAATTCGCCGCCGGCGCGAACTATAAGGCGAACAAGGCCGACTGGTTCGGCGGCCGATGGAGCGGGCTGGGCGCCCCCACCGAGGGCGAGGCCGCGCGCCGCAACGTGGAAACCGGCATCGACAAGAAGCTGTTCGACAGCCTGGGCCGCACGCTGACCACCGTTCCGGACGAATTCAACATCCACAAGACGCTGGCCCGCGTGATCGACGCCAAGCGCGAGATGTTCCGTTCGGGCGAGAATTTCGACTGGGCGACGGGCGAGGCGCTGGCCTTTGGATCGCTGCTGTCGGAAGGCTATGGCGTGCGTCTGTCGGGCCAGGATTCGGGGCGCGGCACCTTCAGCCAGCGCCACGCCGTCTGGGTCGATCAGAAGGACGAGCATAAATATATCCCGCTCGCCACCGTCGAGCACGGCCGGTTCGAGGTGCTGGATAGCCCGCTGTCCGAATATGGCGTGCTGGGCTTCGAATATGGCTATGCCGGCGCCGACCCCAAGAGCCTGGTGCTGTGGGAGGCGCAGTTCGGCGATTTCGCCAACGGCGCGCAGATCATGATCGATCAGTTCATCGCCGCGGGCGAGGCTAAGTGGCTGCGCGCCAACGGCCTGGTGATGCTGCTGCCGCACGGATATGAAGGGCAGGGGCCGGAGCACAGCTCGGCGCGACCCGAGCGCTTCCTGCAGCTTTGCGCGGGCGACAATATGCAGGTGGTGAACGTCACCACGCCTGCCAATTACTTCCACCTGCTGCGCCGCCAGATGCACCGCAACTTCCGCAAGCCGCTGGTGCAGATGACGCCCAAATCGCTGCTGCGGCACAAGATGGCGGTTTCTACGGCCGATCAGTTCCTGGGCCAGAGCCACTTCATGCGCATCCTTTCGGATACCAACGCGCCGGCCGACAAGGACGTGAAGCGGCTGGTGCTGTGCAGCGGCAAGGTGGCCTATGACCTGATCGAGGCGCGCGACGCGGCGGGCGACAAGAACACCGCGATCGTCCGCATCGAGCAGCTCTATCCGTTCCCGGGCGAGCCGCTCACCATCCGCCTGAAGCGCATGACCAACCTGGAAGAGGTGGTGTGGGCGCAGGAGGAGCCGAAGAACAACGGATACTGGTTCTTCGTCGAGCCTTTCATCGAACAATGCCTGATCGACGCGGGCGTGAAGCCGCTGCGGCCGCGCTATGCCGGGCGCGGGGTGGCGGCGTCGCCCGCCACGGGCCTGATGAAGCGGCACCAGATCGAACAGGGCGCGCTGGTCGCCGACGCGCTGGGCCACAGCGTGCGCGAGGAGATCCGCAGGTCGCGGAAGGGTTGAGGGCTTCGCCCGCCGCCATGGCGCAGGCGGGCGGCCCGGGCATCATTGGTTGAGATCACGGCTGCGGCCGCGACGACGAGGTAGAGATGGCAGAAGTCAAGGTTCCCACGCTGGGCGAATCGATCACCGAGGCGACGGTCGGCGAATGGCTGAAGGCGCCGGGCGAGCCCGTGGCGCTCGACGAGGCGATCGCCAGCCTTGAGACCGACAAGGTCTCGGTAGAGGTCAATGCGCCCGTCGCGGGCGTGATGGGCCAGCAGCTCGTGGCGGTGGGCGACACGGTCAACGTCGGCGCGGTGATCGCGACGATCGAGGAAGGCGCGGGCGCAGCCGCGGCACCCGCCGCCGCCGCCCCGGCCGCAGCTTCGGCCCCCGCCGCCGCACCCGCGGGCGATGTGGAGGCCGCCGCGCTCTCCCCCTCGGTGCGCCGCGCGGTGCTGGAACATGGCGTCGATCCCTCGACGATCCAGGGCACCGGCAAGGACGGCCGCATCACCAAGGAGGACGTCGTCGCCGCCGCGCAGGGCAAGGCCGCTCCGGCGCCCGCGCCCGCCGCTGCGGCCCCTGCCGCCGCCCCCGCGGGTGCGCGCCGCGAGGAGCGCGTGCGGATGACGCGCCTGCGCCAGACGATCGCCGCGCGCCTGAAGGAGGCGCAGAACACCGCGGCGATGCTGACCACCTTCAACGACGTCGACATGACGGCGGTGATGGAGGCGCGCGCCAAGTACAAGGATCTGTTCGAGAAGAAGCATGGCGTGCGGCTGGGCTTCATGGGTTTCTTCGTGAAGGCCGCCTGCCAGGCGCTGAAGGACCTGCCCGCGGTCAATGCGTCGATCGACGGCGACGAGATCGTCTACCACGACTATGCCGATATCTCGGTCGCGGTCTCCGCGCCGCAGGGGCTGGTGGTGCCGGTGATCCGCGACGCGCAGGATATGTCGGTCGCGACGATCGAGAAGACGATCGGCGATTTCGGCAAGCGCGCTAAGGACGGCACGCTGAAGATGGAGGAGATGAAGGGCGGCACCTTCACCATCTCCAACGGCGGCGTGTTCGGATCGCTGATGTCCACCCCGATCATCAATCCGCCGCAGTCGGCCGTGCTGGGCCTGCACCGCATCGAGGAGCGCCCCGTGGTGCGCGACGGCCAGGTGGTGGTGCGCCCGATGATGTATCTCGCGCTCAGCTACGACCACCGCCTGATCGACGGCCGCGAGGCGGTGACGTTCCTGGTCGCGCTGAAGAACGCGATCGAGGACCCGACGCGGCTGCTGATCGACCTGTGAGGCCCCGCGCTCCTGCCAAAGCGGGAGCCCGGTGCCAGGAGCGGCGCCCCCAGCAACCCTTGGCCCCTGTTTTCGCAGGGGCACAACGGAGCGAAAAATGGCTGAATACGACTATGATGTCCTGATCATCGGTGCCGGTCCCGGCGGCTATGTCGCGGCGATCCGCGCGGCGCAGCTCGGGCTGAACACCGCGTGCGTCGAAAGCCGCGAGACGCTGGGCGGAACCTGCCTCAACGTCGGATGCATCCCTTCGAAGGCGATGCTGCATGCGTCGGAGCTGTATGACGAGGCGGCGTCGGGCAAGCTCGCCAAGCTGGGCATCAAGGCGCAGGTCGAGCTGGACCTGGGCACGATGCACGGCCAGCGCGTCGATGCCGTGAAGGGCCTGACCGGCGGCATCGAATTCCTGTTCAAGAAGAACAAGGTGACCTGGCTGAAGGGCTTCGGCAGCTTCGTCGACGCGCATACGGTGAAGGTCGGCGACCAGACCGTCACCGCGAAGAACATCGTCATCGCCACCGGCTCCTCGGTCACCCCGCTGCCGGGCGTGACGGTGGACCAGCAGGTGATCGTCGATTCCACCGGCGCGCTGGAACTGCCCAAGGTGCCCGAGCATCTGGTGGTGATCGGCGGCGGCGTGATCGGGCTGGAGCTGGGCAGCGTGTGGCGCCGCCTGGGCGCGAAGGTGACGGTCGTCGAGTTCCTCGACCAGATCCTGCCCGGCATGGACGACGATGTCCGCAAGGAAGCCAACAAGATCTTCAAGAAGCAGGGGATCGCGTTCAAGCTTTCGACCAAGGTGACCTCCGCCGCCGTGAAGGACGGCAAGGCGGTGCTGACCGTCGAGCCCGCCGCGGGCGGCGCGGCCGAGACGATCGAGGCGGATGCCGTGCTCGTCGCGATCGGCCGCCGTCCGAACACCGAGGGGCTGAACCTGGCCGCCGCGGGCGTGGAGACCAATGCGCGCGGCCAGATCGAGACCGATCACAGCTTCCGCACCAAGGTTCCCGGCGTCTGGGCGGTCGGCGACGTGATCCCCGGCCCGATGCTGGCGCACAAGGCCGAGGACGAAGGCATCGCCGTGGCCGAGAATATCGCGGGCCTCACCGGCATCGTGAACCATGATGTGATCCCCAGCGTGGTCTATACCATGCCCGAGATCGCGGGCGTGGGCCTCACCGAGGCGCAGGCCAAGGCGAAGGGCGAGGTGAAGGTCGGCAAGTTCCCGATGATGGCGAACAGCCGCGCCAAGACCAACCACGAGCCCGACGGCTTCGTGAAGGTGATCGCCGACGCCAAGTCGGATCGCGTGCTGGGCGTGTGGTGTATCGCCAGCGTGGCGGGCACGATGATCGCCCAGGCCGCGCAGGCGATGGAGTTCGGCGCGACGAGCGAGGACATCGCCTACACCTGCCACGCGCACCCGACGCACAGCGAGGCGATCAAGGAAGCCGCGATGGCGGTGACCGGCAAGCCGATCCACATCTGATCCGGAGGGCGGGGCGGGGTCCCGGCATCGTTCCCGCTCTACCGCTGCCGTTCGCGCTGTGCTGTTCCGGCTTCGCGTGATTCAAATAGCGGCGGACCAACACCGCCGCCCCGCATCCACCCAAGACATCGTTTAAGCAGAACGCCCGCCCTATCCGTCCCCGGCGTCGTCCGGGCGGGGCGCATCCCCCGCCAGCGCCGCGCGCGCCTCGGCCACGGCGTCTTCCAGCACGGGGCGGTAGCGCACCAGCGGCGGGCGGGCGCCATGGACGAACAGCAGGTGGCGCACCGCCGGCCGCGCGCCGGAGATATAGACCGGCGCCCCCTGCCGCTGCGCCCGCTTGGCGAAGCCCGCGATGCTCGCCGCCGCGCTCGAATCGGCCAGCGGCACGGCGGACAGATCGATCACATGCGCGCGCGGATGCTCGCCGATCCGGTCCAGCGCCGCGCCCACCGTTCCCGCCGCGCCGAAGAAGAAGGCGCCCGATATGCGATAGACCGCCACCGAAGCGTCGCCCGCCAGCGCGGGATCGAAGCCGTCGGTGCCGTCGCGATCGGCGCGGTCCTCGGCGATCAGCGGCAGCCCGGTCTCCACCTCCACCGATTGCGCCATGCGATGCAGGAACAGCAGCGTGCCCAGCGCGAACCCGGCCAATATGCCCTCGGTCAGATCGCGGAACACCACCAGCAGGAAGGTGACGAGCAGCACCAGCGCGTCCCCGCGCGACGCGCGCAGCAGGATCGCGAACTCATGCTTTTCCGCCATGTTCCAGGCGACCACCGCCAGCACGCCCGCCAGCGCCGCGAGCGGGATATAGCTGGCCAGCGGCGCCGCCAGCAGGATGAAGGCGAGCAGGAACAGGCTGTGCAGCATCCCCGCCACCGGCCCATGCGCGCCGGACCGCACGTTGGTGGCGGTGCGCGCGATCGTGCCGGTGACGCAGATGCCGCCGAACAGCGCGGAGCCCAGGTTGGCCACCCCCTGCGCCACCAGCTCGCAATTGGACCGGTGGCGCCGCCCGGTCATGCTGTCCGCCACCACCGCCGACAACAGGCTCTCGATCCCGCCCAGCAGCGCGAACGAGAGCGCAGCGGGCAGCAGCGCGGCGATCCGCGCGGGCGAAAGATCGGGCAGGGCGGGGCTGGGCAGCGATTGCGGGATGCCGCCGAAGCGCGTGCCGATGGTCTCCACCGGCAGATGGAGCAGCGCCGCCGCCACCGCCGCCAGCGCCACCGCGATCAGGAATCCCGGCCAGTGCGGGCGAAAGCGGCGGAGCAGCGCCACCAGCGCGATCACCCCTGCCGCTATGCTCGCCGCAACCGCGTTCAGGCTGGGCAGCGCGGCTACCAGCGCTTCCACCTTGGGCACGGTCGGCCCCGGTTCCGGCCCCGTCAGCGTCAGGCCCAGCAGGTCCTTGAACTGGCTGGTCAGGATGATCACGGCGATGCCGGCGGTGAAGCCCACCGTCACCGGATAGGGGATGTATTTGATATAGGTCCCCAGCCGCATCAGCCCCACCGCGATCAGGATCAGGCCGGAAAGGAAGGTCGCCAGGATCAGCCCGTCGACGCCATGCTGCGCCACCGTGGCGGCGACCAGCACGATGAAGGCGCCCGCCGGCCCGCCGATCTGGAAGCGGCTGCCGCCCAGCGCGGAGACCAGGAAGCCGCCGACGATCGCGGCATATAGCCCGCGATCGGGGCTCACCCCGGATGCGATCGCGATCGCCATCGACAGCGGCAGTGCGACGATCGCGACGGTCAGCCCCGCCACCGCGTCCGCGCGCAGATGGGCGGCGCGATAGCCCTCGCCCAGCACCGTCACCAGCTTGGGCGTGAACAGCTCCGCGAAGGCGGGGCGCCGGGCCGTGCGCGCGGTCATCGCGGCCGAGGCTCCTTCAGCCGCACTCCGCGCCCGCCGCCGGCGCTCGCCATTTCCTCGCCGATCAGCACCACGCCCGCGCGATCGAACGCCTCGATCACCTTGGTCAGCGTGTCGACCACGCCGCGCACATTGCCCTCGCTCGCCTCCATCCGCTGGATGGTGGGCAGCGACACGCCGGCCATCTCGGCCAACTGGCGCTGGTCGATCCCCAGCAGCGCGCGGGCGGCGCGCATCTGTCCGGCCGTGATCATGGAGATATCATCTATCACATAGCAACAGTGATGTACAGTACATCATTATTGCATGTCTGTACCCTATTCTGTCCGCGACAAGAAGGGCGCGCGGCGGGTGCCGTACAAGCGGCTCCGTCACGATCACCGGAATCGGAATGCCCTGTTCAGGGCTGGGCCGGGTGGTCCCCGGCGGCCGGGCGCGGCCTGCGCGTCGCCCCGGCATGGAGCCACAGCGCCGATAGCGCGGCCGCCAGCGCCGCCAGCCACAGGCTCGCCGGGCCGATCCCCGCCAGCGCGCCCGCGCCCAGCACGGCGCCGCCCGCGAAGGCGACCCACAGCAGCAGCGGGCGCGTCCAGCCCCAGCGCGGCGCGTCGCCCGCCAGCGCGCCTTCCAGCCGCTCGCCCAGCTCCACCAGCGCGCCGGTCAGCGATGCGCCCCCGAACGCCTCCGCCGCGGCGCGCCGCGCGGCCAGATGGCCCGCGCCCATCGCCGCCGCCATCGCCAGCGCCGCGATTCCATGTCCCGGCCCGCCATCGAGCAGCGCGGCCGCGCCGAGCAGCATCGCCACCGTGGCGGCGCCTGCCGGTGCCTTCCACGCCGGGCTGGCGCGCGAGATCACGCTGGCGACGATCACCCCGCTGACGAAGGCGAGCACCAGCGCAAGCGCCAGCGCGGCATTGCCCGCCAGCCCGCCGCCGATCCCTGTTCCCAGCCGGGTCGCGTTGCCGCTCATCGTTGCCGCGAAGAAGCCGCCGGTGCGCAGGAACGCCAGCGCGTCGACGAAGCCCGCCAGCGCGGCGAGACCCGCGGCGATCGCGGCCGGCGGCATGGCGCCGGGAAGGCCAGGGGACAGGCCAGGGGGCAAGGACGGCCGCTGCATGGCGCCGACCGTACCCAGTTTGACGGCGCACCCGCAAGCTGGAACAGAGCGCCCATGCCCGCCGAAGTCGCCTTCAATATCGGACCCATCCTGCCCTGGCTCGATCTGTTCGGCATCGCCGTGTTCGCCGCCACGGGCGTGCTGGCGGCGGCGCGGCGGCGCCAGACCTTCGTCACCGCCGCCTTCTTCGCGCTGGTCACGGGTGTGGGCGGCGGAACGCTGCGCGATCTGCTGATCGGGGCGCCGGTATTCTGGGTGCATGACGCGCGGGTGGCGGCGCTGTGCCTGGCGGTCGCGCTGGCGGTGTGGATCACGCCGGAGCGCTGGTGGAACGACCGGACGTTCGACTGGCTCGATGCCGCCGGGCTTGCCGCCTATGCCGCGTTCGGCGCGGCCAAGGCGCTGGGATATGGCGTGCCGCCGGTGCCGGCGATGGTGATGGGCGTGGTCACCGCCTGCGCGGGCGGGATCATCCGCGACATGCTGGCGGGCGAGCCGTCGATCCTGATGCGGCCGGAGCTTTACGTCACCGCTGCGGCGCTGGCCGCGGTGCTTCAGGTGGGGCTCACGCTGGCGGGGCTGCCGGTGCTCGCGGCGGGGATGATCGCGGTGGCGGCGGGCTTCGCGCTGCGCGCGGCGGCGATCGTCTGGCGGCTGGGCCTGCCCGCCTATCGCGGGGGAAAGCGGGGCGATTGATCCGGCGCCGCCAAGGAAAGCAACATCGGTCGAGCGGCCCGCGGCACGCTCCGGCTAGCTGGCGCGGCCACGGAGGAACGATGACCGAAGCCGCGATCGAACGCTACAAGGCCCGTCTGCGCCGGGTGCTGGATCATATCGACCGGCACCTGGACGGCGACCTGAGCCTTGCCGCGCTCAGCGATGTCGCGGCCTTTTCGCGCCATCATTTCCACCGGCAGTTCTCGGCGGCGCTGGGGATGCCCGTGCATCGCTATGTCCAGCTCGCCCGGATGAAGCGCGCGGCCTATCGCCTCGCCTTCGGCAAGAGCGGCAGCGTGACGGAGATCGCGCTGGAGGCCGGTTATGAAGCGCCCGAGGGCTTCGCCCGCGCCTTCCGCCGCCTGTTCGGGCAACTGCCGTCGGAATTCCGGAAGTCCCCCGGCGGGGAACCGTGGCTTGCGGCCTTCGCGCCGTTCAACCAGGCAAGGAGCAAGCTGATGACCCCCGAATATCATGCAGACCAGGTCGAGATCCGTGAGATGCCCGGCACCCCCGTCGCGGTGATGGAGCATCGCGGCGATCCCGCCCGGATCGGCGATACGATCCGGCGCTTCATCGCCTGGCGCCGTGGGGCCGGGCTGCCGCCGTCGCGCAGCGCGACCTTCACCGTCTTCCACGATGATCCGCGCACCACGCCGCCCGGGGAATGCCGGCTCGATCTGTGTGCCGCCACCGCCCGCGCGGTGGAGCCCAACGGCGATGGCGTGACGGCGGGGCTGATCCCCGGCGGGCGCTGCGCGGTGCTGCGCGTCACCGGGTCGAGCGACGATCTGGAGCCCGCCGCGCTGTTTCTCTACCGCGACTGGCTGCCCGCCAGCGGCGAGGAGCCGCGCGATTTCCCGCTCTATTGCCAGCGCGTCCGCTTCTTCCCCGACGTGCCCGAGCACGAGGCGGTGACCGACCTGTTCCTGCCGCTGCGCTGATCGCGCCGGCCGGCGGCGTGGAGCCGGGGATTGACTTGATTGAACGTTCAATCAAGTATCGCGCCGCCCGCTTCCGGAGATTCGCCGATGCGTATGTTCCCCGCCGCCGCTCTCGCCCTGATCGCCGTGCTGCCGCTTCGCGCGCCCCCGGCTGCCGCGCAGACCGTGACGGAGGCGGACGGCACGCGCACCATGGCGGTGGACGCGCTGATCCCCGCCGCGCCCGATGCGGTCTGGCAGGCGCTGGCGACGGCGGAGGGGTGGCGGAGCTGGGCGGTGCCCGCCGCCTGGTTCGTCGCGCCCGATCTGCTGGAGACCAGCTACGATCCCGCCGCGAAGCCCGGCGACGCGGGCAACATCCGCCAGCAGGTGGTGGCGCGGCTGCCGGGCCGCCTGATCGTGTTCCGCAACGTGAAGACCCCGCCGGGCTTCCCCCACGCGGCGGAGTTCGCCGGCGTCACCCAGTTCCTGGAGCTGGCGCCGGAGGGAGAGGGGACGCGCGTGCGGCTGACCGGCACGGGCTATCCGGCGGGCGCGGTGGGGGATGCGCTGCTCGGCTTCTTCGAGCCCGGCAACCGCATGACGCTGGATCTGCTCGCCGGGCGCTTCCGCCTCGCCCCGCTCGATTTCCTGGCGGGCCATTGCTGGGAGGGCGCGCTGCCCAACGGGGATCGCAACCGCCATTGCTTCGATCGCCAGCCCGGCAAGCTGCGCGACCGGCACCAGGTGTTCCGCCAGGGGGCGGAGGTCTATGGCGGCGAGACGATCTATGCCTGGGATGCGGCGGCCGGGGCGATCGGCTTCGTCTATTCGAGCGGCGGCAAGCAGGTGGGCCGGGGCCATGTCCGCGCGATCCCCGGCGGGCTCGATTTCGGCACCGCCGATTATGGCTCCGGCGACGGCAAGGTCACCATCGCCACGCGCTGGATGCGGGCGGGCGCGGGCGCCTATGACGCGGTGGATTCGGCTCCCGCCGCGCCCGCTTTCGATCGCACGACGCGCTATACGCGGGTGGAGTGAGCGGCGCCGCATCCCCGGCCGGAAGGCTCCGGCCGGGGCGCACGGTCAGATGCGCAGCCGCGCGGTGACGCGGATGTCGCGCCCGGCCAGCGGGGCATAGTCCTTCAGCACGCTGGCGTGGCGCCGCGCCTCGACGTCGAAGATGTTGTTGGCCGAAAGCGTGAAGGTGACATTGTCCTCCACCCCCTGCGGCGTCCAGGAGAGCGAGGCGTTGACCAGGGTGAAGCCCTTGGTCGGCGTCTCGGTGACGGAGATGCGGTCCTGCGCGAAGCTGCGCTCGGCCTCGACGCGCAGGTTGAGATGGTCGGACTGCGCCTCCAGCCCGCCCAGGATGCGCAGCGGCGGGATGCGCGGCGCCGGGCCCTGGCCGGTGATGGTGGCGCGGACGTAATCGGCCAGCGCATCGGCGTTGAAGGCGAATCCGCCCGCGCGGCCCAGCGTTACCGAAGCCTCGCCCTCCACGCCGAAATAGCGCGCGTCGGCCTGGGCGAACTGGAACACGGGCAGGTCGTCGATCACCGCGCCGGTCTGATAGTCGTAGATATAGCCGTTGAACCAGCTCTGGAACACCGAACCCTGGAAGCTCCAGCCCTCGCCCGATCCCTTGATCGTGCCCTCGACCGTCCAGCTCTTCTCCATGCCGAAGCCCGGGTTGCCGATTTCATAGGCGGCGGTGCCGGCGTGCGGGCCGTTGGCATAGAGTTCCTCGGCCGAGGGCGCGCGCGCGGTGCGGGAGACGTTGATGCCCACGCGCAGCCGGTCCGCCAGTCCATAGCTCGCGCCCGCGGAGGCGGAGACGGCGGTGAAGCTGCGGCGCATGTCCGGGTTGCCCAGGTCCGCGTCGGCGAAGGCGGTGGCGATGCTGTGCTCCACGCGCGCGCCTGCCTCGGCCTTCAGCGCGCCCAGATCGAGCGACTGGAGCGTGAACAGGCCATATTGCTGCGTGCGGTTCTTCGGCAAGAATTTCTCGTCGCCGTCGATGTTCAGGTCGCGCAGGAAGAACTGCCCGCCGACCGCGCCCAGCCAGGCGCCGCGCTCGGCCTGCACCAGCTCCAGCCGGCCCTCATAGCCCTGGTTGTAGAAGGTGGTGCCGATGGCGCCGGTATCCTCGATCTCGCTGTGCTGATAATCGGCCGCGCCCAGCCGCAGGCGGATCTTGTCGATGAAGCCGCCGGTCTCCACCTCGCCGCGCATGTCGAAGCGGTCCTGCTTCACATGGATGCGTACCGCCTCCGCCTCGATCGCGGGATCGAGCGAGTAGCGGACCGGCACGCCATAGAGATTGTCGTAATGGCTGTAGGAGAAGCCGACGTTGCCCCGGTCGGTGATCACCGCCGCGCCGGCCGCCACGTCCCAGGTGCGGGCGCCCGAATTGGGCAGCTTTCCCTTCAGGTCCGCCAGCTCCGCGATCTCCGGATCGCCGCTCGCCGCCGCCGCGGCGCGCAGCGCTGGGGTCAGGATATAGCCGCCGGTGCGCAGGTCGCCGGTCTTGCTCCAGCTCGCGTCGGTGTGCAGCACCAGCTTGCCCGCCACGGGCAGGTCGATCGCGCCGCCCGCCGCGCGCTCGTTGGCCGCACTGCCATAGGTGAACAGCGAATCGGCATGCACCAGCTCTTCGGGCACCGATCGCGGGATGCGGCTGTCGAACACATTGACCACGCCGCCCGCGGCCGACGAGCCGAACAGCAACGCCGCCGGCCCGCGCAGCACCTCGATCCGCTCGGCGGTCAGCGGGTTGATCACCACGGCATGGTCGGCGGAGGTGTTGGATGCGTCGAAGCTGCCGATGCCGTCGGTCAGGATGCGCACGCGCTCGCCCTGCATGCCGCGCAGCACGGGGCGCGATGCGTTGGGGCCGAACGAGGTGGCGGAAACGCCCGGCTGCGATGCAAGCGTCTCGCCGATCGTCGGCGCCAGGTTGCGGGTCAGCTCCTCGCCGGTGACGACGGAGGTGCCCGACAGCACGTCCGCCTGGCTGCGCACCACCAGCCCGGTGACGACGATCTCGGGCTGCGGCTCGTCATGCGCCTGCGCGGCGGGGGTGTCGGCTGCGGGAGCGGCCGGGGCTTCGCCATCGGCGGGCGCGGCAAGCGCGGCGGCGGGCACGAGAAACGCGGCGGAGGCAAGCAACAGGCTACGGATCATGCGGCGAAAACCCCTGGAGAAAGAACGCGGATCATTTGCGGAGCCGCGCGAAGCGACTCCATGCCGCGGTGCAATAACGGTGATGATATAAAGTATCAAGTCCCGCGTGCCGTTTCCCTCGCACGGGCAAGCGCAGCGATGCGCCCGGCGGCCGTATCGGTGGAGGGAGGGGAATGGTGAGCCCTGCTGGATTCGAACCAGCGACCTACTGATTAAAAGTCAGTTGCTCTACCGACTGAGCTAAGGGCCCGCCCGGGCCTGCACCTAGGCGTGGCGGCGCGGCGGGTCAACGGGCTGGCCGGGGACGGCGCAGCCGGGCCGCGAGCTGGCGCACGCTCAGCCCGCTCACCGGATCGCGCCAGTCCGGCGCGATCGCCGCCAGCGGATCGAGCACGAAGCGCCGCTCGCGGAAGGCCGTGTGCGGCACGATCAGCCCGTGCCCGGCCCCGCCGCGCCTCCCATCGCCCGCCCAGGTGCCGCCCGACCACAGGATGATGTCCAGGTCGATCGTCCGCGCGCCCCAGCGCTGGCCGGGCCGCCGCCCGAAATCGCGTTCGATCCGCTTCAGCCGCCGGAGCAGCGCAGGGGGCGTCTCGTCGCTCGCGATGATCGCGGCGGCATTGGCGAAGCGGCGGATCGACGGGCCGATCGGCGCGGTGCGGATCACCGGAGACGCCGCGATCACCCCGCCCAGCGCCGCCAGCGCGGCCGCCAGCATCCGCTCGGGCGGCCCGTGGCGGCCGGGGCGGTTCGATCCCAGCGCGATGGCATAGCTTGTCGTCGGCACGTGCAACCGCCTATCGGGCGCGGATGGACGCGCCAAGCCCCCCGATGCCGCTCGCCGATACGGAGCCGCCGCGCGATTGCCCGCGCTGCCCCCGGCTGGCCGGCCTGCGCGATGCGTTGCGCGCGGAACAGCCCGATTGGTGGAACGCGCCCGTGCCCGCCTGGGGCGATTCCGGCGCCTGGCTGGCGGTCGTCGGCCTCGCGCCCGGGCGCACGGGGGCCAACCGGACGGGGCGGCCCTTCACCGGCGATGGATCGGGGGCGATGCTGTTCGATGCGCTCGCGCGCCACGGCCTAGCGCAGGGGGTCTATGGCGGCGATCCGGGCGACGGGCTGCGGCTGGAGGGCGCGATGATCCTCAACGCGGTCAAATGCCTGCCCCCCGGCAACCGCCCGGTGCCGGAGGAAATCCGCGCCTGCCGCCCGTTCCTGGAGGATCAGCTCGCCGCGCTGCCGGGGCTGCGCGTGGTGATCGCGCTCGGCCAGATCGCGCACCAGTCGGCGGTGAAGGCGCTGGGCGGCAAGCTGCCCAAGGCGCGCTTCGCCCATCTGGCGGAACATCGCATGCCATCGGGTATGCGGCTGATCGACAGCTACCATTGCTCGCGGCTCAACCAGAACACCGGGCGGCTGACGCCGGAGATGTTCGATCAGGTGTTCGTCCGCGCGCTGGCGCTGCGCTGAGGTGCCACGCCCGGCGGGGTGCCGCCGCTATCCCACGGCCGTGCCGAACAGCTTGCCCACGCCCGCCGTCACCGCCATCGCCACCGCGCCCCAGAAGGTGACGCGCAGCACCGCCGGGCCGATGCGCGCGCCGCCCGCCCGCGCGCCCACCGCGCCCAGCACGCCCAGGCACAGCAGCGACGCCGCGAATACCCCGGGCACCACCAGCGACGCGGGCGCCAGCAGCGCCACCAGCAGCGGCACCGCCGCGCCCGCGGAGAAGGTCGCCGCCGATGCCACCGCCGCCTGCAGCGGCCGCGCCGTGGTCACCTCCGATATGCCCAGCTCGTCGCGGGCATGCGCGCCCAGCGCGTCGCGCGCCATCATCTGCTGCGCCACCTGCCGCGCCAGCGCTTCCTCCACGCCGCGCGCGACATAGATCTGGGTCAACTCCTCCAGCTCGGCGTCGGGCTCGGTGCGCAGCTCCTCGGTCTCGCGCGCCAGATCGGCGTTCTCGGTGTCCGATTGCGAGCTGACCGACACGAACTCGCCCGCCGCCATCGAAAGCGCGCCCGCCAGCAGCCCCGCGACGCCCGCCAGCAGGATCGCCTGCCGCCCCGGTTCCGCCGCCGCCACGCCCACCAGCAGGCTGGCGGTGGACACGATCCCGTCGTTGGCGCCCAGCACGGCGGCGCGCAGCCAGCCGATCCGGGTAACCCGGTGCCGTTCGGAATGTTTGCTCACCGCGCGCATCGCCGTCCCCCTTTGATTCCTTCCGTCGCCGCATGCCTCTTGGGCCGGGCGGTGGCTTGTGGGATGGATAGCCCGGGAATCGGGCGGGGGGAACGGCGATGGCGGCAGACTTGCGATGGGGCGATGTGCGCGGCGGAACGATGCCGGGCGGGCGCGAGCTATGGCGCCGGGTGCGCGGGACGTTCAGCTTCCGCGGCCGCGCCTGCCGCCGCCAGTATCTTGAGATGCTGCTGTGGAGCTGGGTGATCGTCCTTGCCGCGATGCTTCCGGCCGATCTGCTGCGCGGCAAGAGCGGCCCTTTGTTCGGCCCGGGCGATAGCGTGCCGTTGACCGTCCTCTCCGCGGCGGGCGTGATCCTGATCATCCCGGTGTTGATCGCCTTGCTCGCCACGGCCGTGCGGCGGCTGCACGATCAGGACTCGGGAGCGCATGGGCTGTTCCTGCTGTTCCTGCCCGTGGTTGGCGGGATGGCGCTGTTCTGCTGGCTGATGTTCAGCGGCAATCCGGGCGAGAACGCATATGGCCCCGATCCGCGCTATCGCCCGCGCGTGCCGGGTGCCGATCAGCCATAGCGTTCCTCGGCCCATGGGTCGCCGCGCATATGATATCCGTTGACCTCCCAGAACCCGGGCCGGTCGGCGCCCAGCAGTTCGATCGCGGCGATCCACTTGGCGCTCTTCCAGAAATAGAGGTGGGGGATCACCAGCCGCGCCGGCCCGCCATGCTCGCGCGTCAGCGGCTTGCCAGCCCAGCCATGGACGATCATCGCGTCCTCCGCCGCGAAATCGCTGAGCAGCACGTTGGTGGTGTACCCGTCATAGCCGTGCAGCATCACCGCCGCCGCCTCGTCGCGCGGGTGGACCAGCTCCAGCAGGTCGCGCGTGCGCACCCCCAGCCATTCGTTGTCGTAGCGCGACCAGGTGGTGACGCAGTGGATGTCGCTCGTCGCCCGCGTCTGCGGCAGCGCCTGGAAGGCCGCCCAGTCCAGCGTCAGCGGCCGTTCGACCAGACCCTTCACCTCCAGCCGCCAGCGATCGGTGGAAACGTCCGGCTGGCGCCCCAGGTCGAGCACGGGCCAGTCCTTCACAAGATGCTGGCCGGGGGGCAGCCGCTCGCTCCCGGGTCGCGCGATCCGGCCGGTCAGGAACTTGCCCTCGCTCGCCCATCGCTGCTTGGAGCGGGTGAGCTTGCTGGCTTCGGGAATCTCGGGATCGTCCATGGCGCGCTCCGCATCGGATCGCGGCGATCCTATGGCCTGATTCGCATTCGTGGAAGCGGCGCCGGCCCGCACCCCCACCCGGCCACCCGCAAGATACTGCCGATGGGTGGCCGGGCGGAGGAGCGGGCCGGCGCCGCCTGAACAGGCCGGCCTTAATGGATATCGCGCGGGTCGATGCCTTCCACGGCGCGCTGCTCGAATATCTCGGCGAGCTTCAGATGCGCCTCGCGCGTCTTCGCGGTGCGCGCGCGGGCGGCCTTCTCACGCTCTTCCTGAGCGCGTCGCAGATTATATTCCGGTGAGAGCATGCGGCGGGCCATGCGCGCATTGTCGCACCAATCCATTCCGGAGATACTACGAGATTGTCCCGAGGGGAGGCCAGGAACGGGACGCCCCGGCGGCGCTCAGATATCCTGCACCAGCCGCCCGTACAGCTCCGGCCGGCGATCGCGGAAGAAGCCGAAGGCGGCGCGGTGGCGCTTCACCCGGGCGATGTCGATCGCGGCGGTGATCACGCCCTCTTCCTCGCGGTCCAGCTCGGCCAGGATGTCGCCGCGCTCGTCGGCGATGAAGCTGGTGCCGTAGAAGGTCTGGCCCAGTCCGTTCTCGCCGCCTTCCGTTCCCACGCGGTTCGCCGCGATCACGGGCACCACGTTGGAAACCGCATGGCCGATCATCGCGCGGCGCCACAGCCGGGCGGTGTCCAGGCTCTGGTCGTGCGGCTCGTTGCCGATCGCGGTGGGGAAGAACAGCAGCTCGGCGCCCATCAGCATCATCGCCCGCGCCGTTTCGGGATACCATTGGTCCCAGCAGATGCCGACGCCGATTTTCGCCCCCGGGCCGTTCCACACCTTGAACCCCGTATTGCCGGGCCGGAAATAGAATTTCTCCTCATATCCGGGGCCATCGGGGATGTGGCTCTTGCGATAGATGCCCTCGATCGCGCCGTCCGGGCCGATCATCGCCAGGCTGTTGTAATGGTGCGGTCCGTCCGCCTCGAAGAAGCTGGTGGGGATGTGGATCGCCAGCTCGGCGGCCAGCGCCTGCATCGCCTTCACCGCCTTGTGCTCGGCGGCGGGCTTCGCGTTGGCGAACAGCCCCTCGTCTTCGACGCGGCAGAAATACTCGCCCTCGAACAGCTCGGGCGGCAGCACCACCTGGGCGCCGCGCCCGGCCGCCTCGCGCACCATTTCGGTCACGCGCGCGATGTTCGCGTCGATGTCATCGGTGAAGGCGAGCTGGAGCGCTCCGACGGTGATCTGGGTCATGGCGCGCGACATAATGCGCTTTGCCCGGTTTCGCACCCCCCGCGCGCCGGCCGCGTCCTCCTCCCCGGCGGGAGGAGGCGCGGATGCGTCAGATCCGCGGGATCTGCTGGCTGATGCAGTGCAGGCTGCCGCCGCCGGTCAGCACATGATCGGCGCGGATGCCGGTCACGGCGCGGCCGGGGAACAGCTTCTCCAGCGCGGCGATGGCGGCGGCGTCGTTGGCCTGGCCATATTGCGGCACCACCACCGCGGCGTTGCCGATATAGAAGTTCATGTAGCTCGCGGGCACGATCTCCTCCTCCTCGTCGAGCACGCGGCCCGGCGAGGGGAAGCGGACCACCTCCACGCCCGCTCGCGCGGCGCGGGTCGCGGCGTCCTGGTACACGCGCCAGTTGGGGTCGTTGTCGGTCGCCTCCGGGATCAGCAGCCGGTTCGGCCCGATGAAGCGCGCCAGATTGTCGACATGCCCGTCGGTGTGATCATGGAGCAGCCCGTCGCCCAGCCACAGCACCTGGCGATACCCCAGGTCCTGGTGCAGCAGCCGCTCGATCTCGGACATCGACAGGCCCGGATTGCGGTTGCGGTTCATCAGGCATTGCTCGGTGGTCACCACCAGCCCGGTGCCGTCGCCGTCGATCGCGCCGCCTTCCAGCACCCATCCGTGCGTCTCGACCGGGATATGCTCGCGCCGGGCCAGCCGCTCGCCGATGTCGTCGTCGCCGTCCAGCGCATATTTGCCGCCCCAGCCGTTGAAGCCGAAGTCGTGCGCGCGGCCGTCGCCGCCGATGATCGCGGCGGTATCGCGCAGCCAGATGTCGCCGAAGGGCTCGATCACGATGCGCGCCACGTCGCCCGCCTGGCGCCGTGCCGCCTCGCCGGCCTCCTTGTCGGCGGCGACCAGGATCACCTTTTCGCCCTTGCCGCCGGCATGGACGGCATGGGCGAACATCGCCACCTCTGCGCGCGCGGGGGCCAGGTCTTCGAGCCACAGCTCGGCATGGCTCGGAAAGCCGATCCACACCGCGTCGTGCGGCGCCCATTCGGGCGGGGGAGGGGGAAGCGTCTGCGTCATGCCGCGCGCTCTAGCAATTCCTCCCCCCGAACGGGAGGGGGCCCGAACGGTGGGAGGAATCCTGCTGCCCGGCGGGTTATTTCCCCGCCCGGCTATCGTCGCGGATCTTGCGGAACTCGGCGTCCTTGTACCAGTTGGGCCATGCGCCGCCGTCGGCAAGCTGGCGGCCGAGCTGGTAGAAGATCGTCAGGTCCTGAATCGCGCCGTCCCAGTTCCACTTGGGATCATATTCGTCCTGCGGCTTGTGATAGCGGTTCTCGACATAATCGTCGGACGCCTTCTTTCCGGCCTCCTTGCCGCCGTTCACCAGGTCCTCGCCGCTCTCGCCATAGAACATCGGCACGCCCAGCTTGGCGAAGCTGAAATGATCGGACCGATAATAATAGCCCTTCTCGGGCGTCGGCTCGGGAACCACGGTGCGCCCCTGCGCCGCCACCAGCGGCTTCACCAAATCCTCCAGCTCGGACTTGCCGACGCCGATGAACACGAAATCCTTGGCCGGGCCGACCAGGTTCACGCCGTCCATGTTCACCCCGCCCACCGTCTGGGCCAGCGGGAACACCGGGTTCTCGGCATAATATTTCGATCCCAGCAGCCCCGATTCCTCGGCGGTGACGGCCAGGAACACCAGCGTGCGCTTCGCCGGCCCCGCCTTCACCTGCGCCTCCGCCAGCGCGATCAGCGCGGCGGTGCCCGATGCGTTGTCCAGCGCGCCGTTGCAGATATCGTCGCCGTTCACCGCGTCGCAGCGGCCCAGATGGTCCCAATGCGCCGAATAGAGCACATATTCGTCGGGCTTCTCGCTGCCCGGCAGGATGCCGATCACGTTCTTGGAAGCCTGGCGGCGGATGTCGTTTTCGAAGCTGACATTGGCCTTCATCCCGGTGAAGGGCACCGCCTTGAAGCCCTTGTGCTTCGCCGCCTCCACCAGCTTGGCGTAATCCTGGCCCGCGCTGGCGAACAGCGCCTTGGCGGCGTCCTGCTGGATCCATCCGATCGCCTTGGACTGGTCCATATGGTCGCCCGGCGTATCCTGTTCGAGCTGCGGCCCGGTCCAGCTCGACTGGACGACGCCCCAGCCATAGGCGGCGGGTTCGGTATCATGGACGATCAGCGCGGCGGCGGCGCCCTGGCGCGCGGCCTCCTCGTACTTGTAGGTCCAGCGGCCGTAATAGGTCATCGCCCGGCCGCCGAAATCGCCCTTCAGCTCCATCGTCTGCCAGTCGGGATCGTTGATCAGGATGACCACCGTCTTCCCCTTCACGTCCACCCCGGCATAATCGTCCCACCCGCGCTCGGGCGCGTGGATGCCGTATCCGACGAACACGACGTCGCTGTCCTTCACCTCCTGCTTGGGCACCACCTGATAGGTGCCCAGCACCATGTCGGAACGATAGGTCAGGCTGATCGGCGTCTTGCCGCCGGTGAAGGTCAGCGGGCTGACGTTCTTCGCGGTCATCTCGACCAGCGGAACGTCCTGGAACCAGCTCCCCTTGTTGCCGGGCTGCAGCCCCGCCGCCTTCATCCGCTCGACCAGATAGTCGAGCGTCTTCTTCTCGCCCTCGCTCGCGGGGGCACGGCCCTCGAACTCGTCGGACGACAGTTTCTCGGTGACCTGCTTCAGCGTGTCGACCGATATCGCGGGCGCGCTGTTGTCCTTGGTGCAGGCGGCGGTGCCCGCCAGCAGCGCCGCGGCGGCGGCGATCATGGGAAGTCGCATGGCTGTTCCTTAAAGCCTTGGATGGCGCAGGTTCTGGCAGCGCCCGCGCGCCGGGGCAAGCGGCCCGGCGGGCGGGCGGCACGCTCGGGCGGGGGGCGCTTCCCCGGCGCAGGCCAGCCGGATCGCGCGCCCTATCGCCCCTTCCGGCTCTCTTCGCGGATCGCGCGGAATTCGGCGCCCGGCTTCCATTCGGGCCACATCGTGCCGTCCGCCAGCAGCCGTCCCAGCCGGTAATGGATCTCCAGGTCCTGCACCGCGCCGGCCCAGTCCCAGCCGGGGTCATATTCGTCGCCCGGCCTGTGATAGCGGCTGGCGGCATAGCCCCCCACCGCCAGCATCCCCGCCTCGCGCCCGCCGTCGGCCATGTCCTCGCCCATCAGCGGGTAGAGCATCGGCACGCCCATCCGCGCCAGGCTGAAATGGTCGGAGCGGTAATAGAGCCCGGCGCCCGGCGCGCTGTCCGCCGCCATCTCGCGCCCTTGCGCCGCCACCAGCGGGCCGACCAGCGCGTCCAGCTCCGACAGCCCCGGCCCGGCCAGCATGAAATCGCGCGTCGCGCCATATACGGCCAGCGTGTCCAGGTTCACCCCGCCCGCCGTGTCCGCCAGCGGGATGGCCGGGTGCGCGGCATAATAGCGCGATCCGATCAGCCCCGCCTCCTCTCCGGTGGTGGCGGCGAAGATGATGCTGCGCTTCGCCGGCCCCGCCTTCGCCTGCGTCTCGGCCAGCGCGACCAGCCCGGCGGTGCCCGCGGCATTGTCGATCGCGCCGTTGCAGATGGTGTCGTCCAGCTCCGCCTCGCACCGGCCCAGATGGTCCCAATGCGCCATGTAGAGCACGGCCTCGCCCGGCCGCTCGCTGCCCGGCAGCATGCCGATCACGTTGCGTGAGGAAAAGCGCCGCACGCGATTGTCGAAGCGCAGCGAGGCCTTCAGCCCCAGCGGCGCGGCGCGGAATCCGGCCTGCCCGGCGGCGACGGTCAGCGCGGTCAGGTCCTTGCCCGCGGCGGCGGCCAGCTTCTGCGCGGCCTCCTGCGTGATCCAGCCGGTGACGGGGGGCATCGCGCCGTCGGCGCCCTCCCACCCCGGCGAGCCCTGGGGCCGCGACCAGGTGGAGCGCACCACGTCCCAGTCATATCCGGCCGAGAACAGGTCGTGGACCAGGATCGCCGCCGCCGCGCCCTGCCGCGCCGCCTCCTCGAACTTGTAGGTCCAGCGGCCGTAATAGGTCATCGCCGCGCCGCCGAACGGCCCGTCGCGGCCGCCGCTCATCCAGTCGGGGTCGTTGACCAGGATCAGCACGGTCTTTCCGCGCACGTCGATCCCGGCATAGTCGTTCCAACCCCGTTCGGGCGCGACGATGCCGTATCCGGCGAAGACGACCTCGCTGTCCTTCAGCGCGATTCGCGGCGCGGTGCCGAAGCTGTTGGCCACCATCTCCGCGCCCGGCGAAAGCGCGAGCGATCCGCCTTTTTTCGTCAACTTCAACGCCGACATGTTCCGCGCCGATGTTTCCACCATCGGCACCTGTTGAACCCATTCCCCGGCCCATCCGGGCTGCAAGCCCGCGGCGCGGAAGCGCTCGATCAGATAGGCGACGCTCTTCTCCTCACCCGCCGTGCCCGGCGCGCGCCCCTCGAATGCGTCGGACGCCAGCGTCTCGGTGACCTGCCTCAGCGTGGCTTCGGCGATGGGGGAGGCGGTCTGCGCACCCGCCGGCATCGCAGCGGCCAGCAGCGCCACGGCAGCGGCAATCAGGGGTTTCAGCATAGGCCTCCTCGCGTCTCCTCGCGCCAGACTGGCAGGTGTAGCGGCACCGGGCAACGGCTCCGCGGGCGCGTCTGCCAGGCGCCGAAACGAAGAAGGGCGGCCCCGCGGGACCGCCCTTCGTCCGTTCCGTCGCCGGAAGCCGGGATCAGCGCGAGTAGAACTCGACGACCAGGTTCGGCTCCATCTTCACCGGATAGGGAACCTCGTCCAGCGTGGGCACGCGGGTGAAGGTCACCTTGCTGGCGCCGTCGGGCGTCACATATTCGGGGATATCGCGCTCGGCCAGGCTCTGCGCCTCCATCACCAGCGCCATCTCCTGCGCCTTCTGGCTCAGGCTGATTTCCTGGCCCGGCTTGATGCGGCGCGAACCGATGTTGCACTTCTCGCCATCGACGCGGACGTGGCCGTGGTTGACGAGCTGGCGGGCCGCGAAGATCGTCGGCGCGAACTTGGCGCGATAGACGATCATGTCCAGCCGCTGCTCGAGCAGGCCGATGAGGTTCTGCGACGTATCGCCCTTCATCTTCGAGGCGTCCTCATACGCCTTCTTGAACTGCTTCTCGGTGACGTCGCCGTAATAGCCCTTCAGCTTCTGCTTGGCGCGGAGCTGGAGGCCGAAGTCCGACATCTTGCCCTTGCGGCGCTGGCCGTGCTGACCGGGGCCGTATTCGCGCTTGTTGACCGGGCTCTTCGGGCGACCCCAGATGTTCTCGCCCATCCGGCGGTCGAGCTTGTACTTGGCGCTGGAGCGCTTCGACATTTGAAATCCTTCACACAATTGCCAATAACGTTGACCCGGAGGCTGGAAGCCGCCTGATCGCGTTTCCGGTATCGCCTGCTCTCGCATGGAGATGCAGGGCCGCCGCTTCACCGGAGTGCGGGGCCGATTGCGAAGGCGCGCGCCTAGCGGCGCAGGGGCGCAGAGTCAAGCTGCTGCCGTCCGGCGGTGTGGCCGGGACGTGCCTCAGTCGCGGCGCTGGTTTGCCGAAGCATCGCGCAGGGCGCGCACGGCGTCGCGGTCCGCCTCCTGCCATTCCTCGCGCGTCTTGCAGACTTTACGACGGCCAAGGCGCGATCCGATAGGAGGGTCCATCATGCGGCAGACCTTTTCGGGCTTAGCTGCGGGCCGGGTGTCAGTATCCTGAAAGGCAAGCGAAAGCAGCAACGCAACAGACAACATGGGCGCGATGGTCCCCGAACATGGGAGGAGGAAGGAAAAACCGTCCGCGATAGCGTCCGGATGCCGCGATCTAGCCATGCTGCGTCGCACAAGTCCAGCGCCGTTTTTTGGCAAATTCAACCAAATACGACGAACTGTTGATCAGTTGCGTGGTCGCTTCTTGCCTTCCAGCGCGGAGAGTACCCCGCGCAGCGTGCGTATCTCCTGCGCGCTCCACCCCGGTTTGGTCAGCAGCGTGCGCAGCGTCCGCCGCGTGGCGGGGGTGCGCTCGGGGGGGTGATAGAAGCCCGTCGCATCCAGCATCGTGTCGAGCTGGCCGAACAGCCCCTCCAGCTCGGCCTGCGGCGCGGGTGGATCGATCGCCTCCAGCGTCGGCTGCGCCAGCGCCTGCGACTTGGACCATTCATAGGCCATCAGGATCACGGCCTGGGCCAGGTTGAGCGATCCGAATTCGGGGTTGATCGGCACGGTCACGATCGCGCGCGCCAGCGCCACGTCCTCGGTTTCCAGCCCGGACCGCTCGGGGCCGAACAGGATCGCGCAGCGCCCGGCGGCGGTGCGGATGTCGCGCGCGGCCTCTTCGGGCGTCAGCACCGGCTTGGTCACGCCGCGCTTGCGCACCGTGGTGGCGAAGACGTGCGCGCAATCGGCCACCGCCTCGGCCACGCTGCCGAACACGCGCGCGCCGGAAAGCACGATGTCCGCGCCGCTGGCGGCCGGGCCGGCGCTGGGATTGGGCCAGCCGTCGCGCGGGGCCACCAGGCGCATCTCGACCAGCCCGAAATTGAGCATCGCGCGCGCCGCCTTGCCGATGTTCTCGCCAAGCTGGGGCCGGACGAGAACGATGACGGGGGCGGCGCTCGGCGGATCGGCGGGCGTGCTCACCCCTTGCCCGCCTCGCTCACGTTCCCGGCGAATTCCTCGAAATCCTTGGCTTCGCGGAAGTCCTTGTAGACGCTGGCGAAGCGGATGTAGGCGACGGGGTCCAGCCCCTTCAGCCCGTCCATCACCATCGCGCCGATCTGGTCCGACGGGATCTCGCTCTCGCCCAGCGTTTCGAGCTGGCGCTGGATGCCGGACACCAGCTTTTCCACCTGCGCGCCGGTGATCGGCCGCTTGCGGCACGCGATCGACACCGAACGGACCAGCTTGTCGCGTTCGAACGGCTCGCGCCGGTCGTCGCTCTTCAGCACGGTCAGGTCGCGAAGCTGGATGCGTTCGAAGGTGGTGAAGCGCGCGCCGCAGCCCTCGCACTGCCGCCTGCGCCGGATCGCCGCCCCGTCTTCGGTGGGGCGGCTGTCCTTCACCTGGCTGTCCTCATGTCCGCAAAAGGGGCAGCGCATTACATCTCCGGATAGATCGGGAACCGTGCGCATAGCGCGGAAACGCGCTCGCGAACATGCGCCTCGACCTGGCCGTCGCCGGCCTCGCCGTTCTTGCGCAGCCCCTCCATCACCTCGGCGATCATCACGCCGATCGCGCGGAACTCGGCCGGGCCGAAGCCGCGCGTGGTGCCGGCAGGCGTGCCCAGCCGGATGCCCGATCCGATCTTCGGCTTCTCGGGATCGAAGGGGATGGTGTTCATGTTGCAGGTGATGAAGGCGCGATCGAGCGCCTTTTCGGCATATTTGCCCTTGGTCTGCTTGGGGCGCAGATCGACCAGCATCAGATGGTTGTCGGTGCCGCCCGAAACGATGTCGAGCCCCTGTTCCTTCAGGCTTTCCGACAGCGCCTTGGCGTTCTCCACGATCGACGCGGCATAGCTGCGGAATTCGGGCTGGAGCGCCTCCAGGAAGGCCACCGCCTTGGCCGCGATCGTGTGCATCATCGGCCCGCCCTGAAGGCCGGGGAAGATCGCCGAATTGATCTTCTTCGCGATCGCCTCGTCATTGGTCAGGATCATGCCGCTGCGCGGGCCGCGCAGCGACTTGTGGGTGGTGGTGGTCACCACATGCGCGTGCGGCACGGGCGAGGGGTGGGCGCCGCCCGCCACCAGCCCGGCGAAGTGCGACATGTCGACCAGCAGCAGCGCGCCCACCTCGTCCGCGATCTCACGAAAACGGGCGAAGTCCCAGAAGCGCGAATAGGCGGTGCCGCCCGCGATGATCAGCTTCGGCCGGTTCTCGCGCGCGATGCGGGCGATCTCTTCCATGTCGAGCAACTGGTCTTCGCGCCGCACGCCATAGGGGATCGGCTTGAACCATTTGCCGCTCATGTTGACCGGCGATCCGTGCGTCAGGTGCCCGCCCGCCGCCAGATCCAGGCCCATGAAGGCATCGCCCGGCTGGAGCAGCGCCAGGAACACCGCCTGGTTCATCTGGCTGCCGCTGTTCGGCTGGACGTTGGCGAAGGCGCTGCCGAACAGCTTCTTGGCGCGCTCGATCGCCAGCGTCTCGACGATGTCGACATATTCGCAGCCGCCGTAATAGCGGTTGCCGGGATAGCCCTCGGCATATTTGTTGGTCAGGATCGATCCCTGCGCCTCCAGCACGGCGCGGCTGACGATGTTCTCGCTGGCGATCAGCTCGATCTTGTCGCGCTGGCGGCCCAGTTCCTTGCCGATCGCCGCTGCGATCTCCGGATCGGTCTGGGCCAGCGTGCTGGTGAAGAAACCGCCGCCGGGCACGCCTGCGTCGAGGGTCTGTGCGCTGCTGGTCATGCGGGGCTCCTTGTCGGTTGGGTAAGCTTGCGGACGCGGCCTTCGTGGCGGCCGCCGTCGAACTCGGCGTTGAGGAAGGTCTGCACGCACGCCTTGGCCATCTCGATGCCGATCAGGCGGGCGCCCAGCGCGATCACGTTCGCGTCGTTGTGATTGCGCGCCAGCCGCGCCGACAGCGGCTCGGACACCAGCGCGCAGCGCACCGCCGGGTTGCGGTTGGCGGCGATCGAGATGCCGACGCCCGATCCGCACAGTGCGACGCCGAACTGCGCCTGGCCCGCGGCGATGGCATCGCCGATGCGATAGCCATAGTCGGGATAATCGACGCTCTCGGGGCCGTTCGTGCCCAGATCGATCACCTCATGGCCGCGTTCACGCAACCAATCGGCGATTTCAGACTTCATGCTGAAGGCAGCATGATCCGATGCTATGACGATGCGGTGCAGCATGGCGCTGCTCCCTACGCGCGTAGGGGTATCGTTGGCTAGACCAACGACATCAATATGGAGTTGCAGATGAAAAAGACCCTGTTTGCCGTCCTTCCCCTCGGCCTCGCGCTCGCGGCCTGCACCCAGCAGGCGCAGAACGAGCTGGCCAACAGCGCCGAATCCTTCGGCAACGCCATGGAAGACACCGGCGCGGTGCTGGGCAACAAGCTCGACGGCGCGGGCGAAAAGATCGGCAACGCCACCGACAAGCTGGGCGAGTCGGTCGGCAACGTCACCCAGGCGATCGCGAACGAGGTCGACTGACCCGCGCCGCCGCTCCGGCCCGTTTCGAAGCCGGGGCGGCCGGCCGGCCGCCCCGCTGCTCCGCGGTGGGGGCGGAGGCGGTGTAACCAGGGATTGATTCTGGCTTCCGCGTGCCACAAGAGTGACACCGGTTCGTCACATGCGGCGCCTAAAGCGGCGCCGCCGCGCGCCAGGGGGCGCGCCGACAGGTCCCGGGAGTTTCAGGATGGGTTCCATCGCCAAGCCGCGGAAGAACAGTGCGGTCCGCGGCGCAGTGCTGCGCCATGATCAGCTCTCGCGCCAGGGCATCCTGGAGCGTGCGTTCACCTTCGCCTTCCGCGGGCTGGTCTATGCCCAGATCTGGGAGGACCCGGAGGTGGACATGGAGGCGCTGGCGATCACCCCCGATTGCCATGTCGTCACCATTGCCTCGGGCGGGTGCAACGTGCTCTCCTATCTCACCGCGGACCCCAAGCAGGTCACCGCGGTTGACCTGAACACCGCGCATATCGCGCTCAACAAGCTCAAGCAGCAGGCGGCGCTCAACCTGCCCGATCACGCCAGCTTCCGCCGCTTCTTCGGCGAGGCCGACAAGCCCGAGAATATCGAGGCCTATAAGAAATATGTCCGCCCGCATCTGGACGAGGCGACGCGCCGCTATTGGGAGGGCCGCGATCTGGGCGGCCGCCGGCGCATCTCGGGCTTCAAGACCGGCTTCTACAAGAAGGGGCTGCTGGGCGGGCTGATCGGCTTCGTCCACCTGCTCGCGCGCCTCTATCGCATCGATCCGTCGGAAATCCTGAAGGCGAAGACCGTCGAGGAGCAGCGCGAGATCTTCGAGGCGAAGTTCGCCCCCTTCTTCGACAAGAAGTTCCTGCGCTGGCTGGTGGATCAGCCCGCCGCGCTGTTCGGCTTCGGCATCCCGCCCGCGCAGTACGACCTGCTGAAGGTGGACGATCATCGCGGCATCACCGGCGCGCTGAAGGTGCGGCTGGAGAAGCTGGCGTGCGATTTCGAGCTGAAGGACAATTATTTCGCGTGGCAGGCGTTCGGCCGCGGATACGGCAAGGCGCCCGACGCCCCCGTGCCGCCCTATCTGCGCGCGGAGAATTACGCCAATGTCGTCGCGCGCGCGAACCGCGTCGAGATCCGCCATGAGAACATGGCCGACTATCTCGAATCGATGCCGGCCCAGTCGCTCGATCGCTACATCCTGCTCGATGCGCAGGATTGGATGACCGACGAGCAGCTCACCCGCCTGTGGGCCGCGATCACCCGCACCGCCAAGCCCGGCGCGCGCGTGCTCTATCGCACCGCCGCCATGCCGGACGTGGTGAAGGGCCATATCCCCGACGAGCTGATGAACCAGTGGGAATATGCCCCCCAGGCGCAGCTTGACGACTGGACGAAGCGCGATCGCTCGGCCGTCTATGGCGCGATCCACCTCTACACGCTCAAGCCGCACGCCTGATCGCGATGGCCGGGGGGGAGCAGGGCGCCGACCAGAAGCGGCTGATGGACGGCGTCTATGCCTTCCATCGCCACATCTATGATTTCACGCGCAAATTCTACCTGATCGGCCGTGACCTGCTGATCCGCGAGCTGGACGTGCCCCGGGGCGGCACCGTGCTGGAGGTCGGCTGCGGCACCGCGCGCAACCTGATCCTCACCGCGAAACGCTTTCCCGATTGCCGCCTCTACGGCTTCGACATCAGCGAGGCGATGCTGGAGACCGCGCGCAAATCGGTGGCGAAGCACGGGCTGAGCGACCGGATCACGCTGGCGCAGGGCGATGCCGGCGCCTTCGATCTGCAGACGCTGTTCGGGCTGGCGCAGGTGGACCGCGTGTTCATGAGCTACACGCTGTCGATGATCCCCCCCTGGGTGGAGGCGATCGAGCTGGGCGCGAAGGCGCTGGCCCCGGGCGGCAGCCTGCACATCGTCGATTTCGGCCAATATGAACGGCTGCCCGGCTTCGCGAAGCGGCTGCATTTCAAGTCGCTCAACGATTTCCACGTGTTCCCGCGGCGCGAGCTGCCCGCGGTGCTCAAGCGCATCGCCGGGGAACAGGGCCTGTCGATGGAATTCCGTTCGCTGTGGCGCGGCTATTTCTGGCGGGCGTCGCTGATCAGGCCGGCGGGCTGAAGCCGGCCGCGCCGCATCAGCCGCCCGCGATCTCGTCCAGATAATCGTCGGAATAATCCACCGCGATCTCGCACCACAGCAGCTTGTGGTCCGACATCTGGTGGCGGCGGAAATATTGCTTGAAATAGGCGGCCTGCCGGTCGCGCGGGCGCGGGTTGCCGTCGCTGTCCTCCAGGATGCGGCGGGGCTTCACCACGTCCAGATAATGGTCCGCGTCCTCGTCGCGATAGACGTGCTTCAGCATGTCGAACACGCCCGACTGGATCACCTTGAATCCGGGGTGCGCGGCCTTGATCGCGACCTGGTCGTAATGGTGGCTGCTGCCCAGATCGGTCTTCTGCAGCGCGGTGGGTATCTCGAAGCCCGCGGCCTTCAGCGCCTGCATCGTGTTATGCTCGGGCGAGATGATGTTGAAGTCGCCCAGCAGGATATAGTTGGCGTCGCGGCCCGCGTCTTCCGGGCGCACCCATTTGTTCTGGGCCGCCCGCGCGATCATCGCGTCGCGCTCGTCCTCCTGCCGTTGCGCCAGGAAGCCCGCGATCTTCTCGATCTCGCGGCGGCGCTGCTCCAGCCCCTCCGCGCCCTCGCCGAAGAAGATGTGGACGGTACACAGCTTGAACCGCAGCCATGCGGAGCGGAACGCCACGGTGAAGGGCGTGCGCGCGAACTGGATCGGTCGGCTGCCCCCGGCTTCTCCGGGCGCGGCGATCTCCTGTCCTTCGGGCAGCACGATCTCGCCCGCTTCCTTGCAGAACTGCACCTTCGCGCGCCGGTAGAGGAAGGCGAGCCGTTCGCTGTTGCCAGCGCCGGGGCTGTCGCGGTGCCCGCCCGCCGTGTCGGTTACCAGATAGTCCCACTCGCCGCCCAGGTGGCCGTCCACCAGCTCCTGCAGCTTGGAAAGGTCGCGATTGACCTCCTGCACCGCCACCAGATCGAAATGGTCGATGATCTCCGCGATGTAGAGCATCGATTCGGTGGTGCGATCATATCCGCCGCCATCGCCGAAGTGCATCAGGTTCCAGGTGGCCAGCCTCAGGCTGCGCTCGCCCGTGCCGTCGTGGATCTGGGCGCGCAGCGCGGCCTTCAGCCCCTTCAGCCGTTCGGCCACGAACTTCTGATGCGCGGGGTTGCCGCGGAACTCGTCCTTCCAGCGCAGCGTGCGGATGATCGTCATCGGTCGCCTCCCTCTGTCCCGCCCGGGCCAGGCCGGGCGAAGGTGCGACGCCGATGTGACGGCCGTCTTACGCGGCCTTGCGCAGCTCCAGCCGGCCCCAGATCTCGCACAGCGCGGCCACCAGGTCGCGCATCATGCCCTCGTCATGCGCGGGGCCGGGGGTGAAGCGCAGCCGTTCGGTGCCGCGCGGCACGGTGGGGTAATTGATCGGCTGCACATACACGCCATATTCGGCGAGCAGGATGTCGCTGATCCGCTTGGCCTTCACCGGATCGCCCACCATCAGCGGCACGATGTGCGTCACCGAATCCATCACCGGCAGCCCGGCGTCGCGCATCATTTCCTTCAGCTTCGCGGCCGCGGCCTGCTGGCCGTCGCGCTCGGCGCTGGAGGATTTGAGGTGCTTCACGCTGGCCAGCACGCCCGCCACCAGCACGGGCGAGAGCGAGGTGGTGAAGATGAAGCCCGGCGCATAGCTGCGGATCACGTCGATCACGGTCTGGTCGGCCGCGATATATCCGCCCATCACGCCGAACGCCTTGCCCAGCGTGCCTTCGATGATGGTCAGCCGGTGCGCGGCGTCGTCGCGCTCCGAAATGCCGCCGCCGCGCGCGCCGTACATGCCCACTGCATGGACCTCGTCCAGATAGGTGAGCGCGTTATAGTTGTCCGCCAGGTCGCAGATCGCGTGGATCGGGGCGATGTCGCCGTCCATCGAATAGACGCTCTCGAACGCGATCACCTTCGGCACCGCGGGATCGTCCGCCGCCAGCAGCTCTTCCAGGTGCGCGACGTCGTTGTGGCGCCACACGCGCTTCTCGCATCCCGAATTGCGGATGCCCGCGATCATCGATGCGTGGTTCAGTTCGTCCGAATAGATGATGCAGCCGGGCAGCACCTTGGCGAGCGTGGAGAGCGTCGCCTCGTTCGAAACATAGCCGGAGGTGAAGAGCAGCGCGCCTTCCTTGCCGTGCAGGTCGGCCAGCTCGTGTTCCAGCTCGATATGGTAATGGGTGTTGCCGCCGATGTTGCGCGTGCCGCCAGAGCCCGCGCCCACGTCGTGCAGCGCCTCTTCCATCGCGGCGATCACCTTGGGGTGCTGGCCCATGGCGAGATAGTCGTTCGAACACCACACGGTGATCGGCTTCGGCCCGTTGTGCCCGGCGAAGCATCGCGCATTGGGGAACATGCCCTTGTTGCGCAGGATATCGATGAACACGCGATAGCGGCCCTCGGCATGGAGCCGGTCGATCGCCTGCGTGAAGACCCGCGAGTAATCGACCCCCGCCGGCGCGCTGTCCCTGGTGCCCATGGGCGCTCCCTACTCCGGAAAACCGGGGATTACCAGCGGGTGGCGCCTGCGTAATTGTCCCAATGGGCAGCCCGCGGACGAGGGCGTGCGGCCCGGATTCCGCCGCCGCCGCGCCGCGTTATGCGGGCGATGCGATCGGTGGTACCATGGCATCGCCGCGGGCGAGTCGCGCCCCTCGGGGCTGCATCGGTGCAGCCGGGCGCAGCCGTTTCCGCCGCCAGCCAATGGGAGCGGCGCGATGCCGGATCAGGACCTGGAATATTATGCCCGGCGCGAGCGGCAGGAGCGGAGCAACGCCGCGCGCTGCACCGATTGCGCCGCGCGGCTGGCCCATCTGGAACTGGCCGATCACTATGCCGAGCTCCAGCGCGGGGAAGCCGCCTTGCCGGCAGGTCTCGTCCGGATGCACGTGCCGGGGCGGTAGAGGCTGTCCCGTTTCGGCCGCGCCGGCCCGCCCCCGATTACGCCAAAGGCGAACCGGCCCTAAAGCGCCGCGATCTCCGTCAGCCCATGGCGGGCCAGCGCCGGGGCAAGGGCGCGCGCGTCCGCGTCCAGCCGGGTGAAGACCGCGCGGCCCGGCGGCGGCACGGCGGGCCATTCCTGCCCCTCGGTCAGGTGCGCGATGCGCCGTGCGATCCCCGGCCCCCCGTCGACGAAGCGCACCGGATGCGGCGCCACGGCGGCCATCTCGTCCGCCAGCAGCGGGAAATGGGTGCAGGCGTTGACGATCACGTCGATCCTGTCGCCGCCCGGCTGGCCGAACAGCCCGTCCAGCACCACGCGGAGCCGTTCGGGCGGCACGGGGCGCCCGTGCAGCTTGTCTTCCGCCAGTTGCACCAGCTCGGCCGATCCGTGGCGCAGTACCGTGCAGTCCGCGGCGAAGCGCGCCGCCAGATCGTCGACATAGGGCTGGCGCACCGTCGCCTCGGTGCCGAGCACGCCGATCGTGCGCGTGACGCTCATCTCCGCCGCGGGCTTGATCGCGGGCACGGTGCCCACCACGGGCAGGTGCAGCGCGGCGCGCACCCCGGCCAGCGCGATGGTGGACGCGGTGTTGCACGCGATCACGATCAGCCGCGGATCGTAACGCTCCGCCAGCCGCCCCAGCAGCGCGGGGACGCGCGCCGCGATCTCGGCCTCGCTGCGCGTGCCATAGGGAAACCCCTCCGAATCCGCGACATAGACCAGCGGCGCCCGCGGCAGCAGCGCGCGTGCCGGCGCCAGCACCGAAAGCCCGCCCACCCCGGAATCGAAGAACAGCACGGGCCGCGAATCGCTCATCCGGGCCAAGTAACTCAGAACATTGCGTTTGCCCATGCGAACGCCTAGCCTTCCTACGCACAGGCAGGGGGATTGCGCTTGACCACCGAAGTCGTCTGGATGCCGGCCACGGCAGCGCTGCTGCTCGGCTATCTGCTGGGCTCGATCCCCTTCGGCGTGCTGTTGACGCGGCTGGGCGGGGCGGGGGACCTGCGCCAGATCGGATCGGGCAACATCGGCGCCACCAACGTGCTGCGCACCGGCCGCAAGGGGCTGGCCGCGGCCACGCTGCTGCTGGACATGGCCAAGGGCGCGGCGGCGGTGCTGCTGGCCGAGGCGCTGTTCCCGGGCACGGCGATGCTGGGCGGGCTCGGCGCCTTTCTGGGCCATTGCTTCCCGGTGTGGCTCAAGTTCCGCGGCGGCAAGGGCGTGGCGACGCTGATGGGCGTGGTGCTGGCGCTGCACTGGCCCAGTGGGCTGGTCTATGCCGCGGTGTGGCTGGGGATGCTCGGGCTGGTGCGCATCTCGTCGCTGGCGGGGATGACGGCGGCGGTCAGCGCGCCGGTCAGCGCCGCCTTCTTCGCGCGGTTCGAACTGGTGTTCCTGCTGCTCGGCCTGGCGCTGATCACCGTGTGGAACCACCGCGCCAACATCGACCGGCTGTTGAGCGGCACCGAGCCGCGCGTCGGCGCCAAGGGTGGCTGAGGACGCGCGCGAGGACCGGCTCCGCCTGATCCGTTCGGCCAATGTCGGTCCGGTCACCTATGCCCAGTTGATCGCGCGCTTCGGCGGCGCGGCGGCGGCGCTGGAGGCCTTGCCGATGCTCGCCGCGCGCGGCGGGGGGCGGGCGCCGCAGATCGCCGATCGCGATCTGGTGCTGCGCGAGATCGCCCGCGTCGAGCGGCTGGGCGCGCGCTATCTGTTCCTGGGCGATCCCGGCTATCCGGCGCTGCTGGCGGAGCTGGACAGCGCGCCGCCCGTGCTGATCGTGCGCGGCGACGGCGGGATTGCCGCCCGGAGCTGCGTGGCGATGGTGGGTGCGCGCAACGCCTCCGCAGCGGCCTGCCGCTTCGCGCGCCAGCTTGCCCATGCGCTGGGCGAGGCGGGGGTGACGGTTGTCTCCGGCCTGGCGCGCGGGATCGATACCGCGGCGCACGCCGGATCGATCGGTACGGGCACGATCGGGGTGATCGCCAGCGGCATCGACCGCGCCTTCCCGCCCGAGAACCGCGAGCTTCAGGAACGCATCGCCCAGGATGGGCTGCTGGTCGCCGAACAGCCGCCGGGCACGGAGCCGCTGGCGCGCTTCTTCCCCTCGCGCAACCGCATCATCGCCGGGCTGTGCCTGGGCACGGTGGTGGTGGAGGCGGCGCCGCGATCGGGATCGCTGATCACCGCGCGAATCGCCGCAGAGGCGGGGCGCGAGGTGATGGCGGTGCCCGGCTCCCCGCTCGATCCGCGCGCGCAGGGATGCAACCTGCTGATCCGCGAGGGCGCGACGCTGGTGCAGAGCGCCGACGATATCCTGGAGGCGGTTCGCCCGATCGATCCGCGTGCGCTCCGCGCGCCGCCCGTGGCCTTCGGCGCCGCCCCGCCGGCCGATCCGGGCGATGCGGAGCGCGCCGCCGTCGCCGCGCTGCTCGGCCCGGTGCCGGTGGCGATCGACGAGCTGATCCGCCAGTCGGGCCTCCCCCCCGCGGTGGTGCAGACGGTGCTGCTCGAGCTTGAGCTGGGCGGGCGGCTGGAACGGCACGCAGGCGGCAGAGTCAGCCTGGGTTAATCTCGCGGCCGGAACAATCAGGTTACAGTATATCATTGTAGGGGAGCGTAGCGATGCGTGCATGGATGGTTGCCGGCCTGCTCGGCGGATCGATTCTGGGCGGCGTGGCATTGGTGGCGCCTGTGCCGGGCGTGGCGCCGGCACGGGCGGCGGGTATCCTTGCCGATGCGCAGCAGCCCGCCCAGCAGGGCCTGTGCCGCCGCGCCGTGCGCCCCGCGCCGCTGCCGCCCGAGCCCAAGGTTGAGCAGCAGAAGCAGCCGCGCTGGGAATCGCGGGACCGCGGGGCTGTAGCCCTTGAGGCGCCTCCCGCTCCGATGCCCCCGCCGCCCGCGCCCCCTCCTCCGCCGCCGCCCCCTCCGCCGCCGATGGCGGTGCCGGTGGCGCCGTCCGCGGTCGATGCCGACGGCGGCGGCGCGCGCGCGGCGAGCGGCGGGGAAACCGCCAAGGCCAGCCGCGCGCCCGCGCCCGGCGTCGTCGCGCCTGCCCCGCGGCTGGGCTTCGACGGCAGCAGCAGCTTCGCCCCGCGCCAGCCGCAGATCCGCGCCGGCCTGCTCACCGCGGGCGACCATGACGACCTGCTCAATCCGGAGCTCTATGCCGCCTATGTCGATGGCTTCCTGAAGTCCGAATCGCTTCAAGGCGTGCCGCGCGTCGATACCTCGCGCGTGCTGACGGTGGCGGTGAAGGACCGGCAGGGCCGCGCCGTGCCCTTCGCCCCGGTGACGCTGACCTGCGCGGATGGCAACACGCTGACGCTGTCCACGCTGGCGGACGGCACCGCGGTGTTCTTCCCCGGGCTCGACCGGCTGGGAGCCTCGGTGAAGATCGGGGCGCCCGGCGCCGCCGCGCGCAGCGTGGCGATTGCCGATGCGGGCAGCCAGGTGCAGACGCTGACCGTCGGCGGCGGCGCGGGCGCGGTGAAGCGCTTCGATCTGGCGCTGGTGATCGACACCACCGGCAGCATGGGCGACGAGATCGAGTATCTGAAGACCGAGCTGAAGGCGATCATCGACCGGCTTTCGGCGCGTCACCAGGGGCTGGACATCCGCCTGGCGCTGATCCCCTATCGCGATCAGGGCGACGATTATGTCACCCGCACCTATCCGTTCACGGGGCGGATCGATTCGATCCAGTCGAGCCTGCGCCAGCATTTCGCGGGCGGCGGGGGCGACTATCCGGAGGCGATGGAGGTGGCGATGGGCCGCGCCGTCGCGCTCGATTGGCGGCCGGACGCGGTGAAATCGCTGCTGCTCGTCGCCGATGCGCCGCCGCATGCGGAGGATGTGGCGAAGACGTGGGAGGCGGCCGAATGGGCGCGCGCGCGGCGCATCCAGATCGTGCCCGTCGCGGCATCGGGCGTGGGCGACGGCGCGGAATATATCATGCGCGCGATGGCCGCCTCCACCCAGTCGCGCTACCTGTTCCTCACCGACGACAGCGGCATCGGCAATCCGCACGCGCCGCCCGCGATCGATTGCTATCTGGTCACCAAGCTGGACGCGCTGATCGGCCGCGTGCTCGACAGCCAGATCTCCGGCCGCCGGGTGGAGCCGGAGAAGCAGGAGGTGATCCGCAGCGTCGGCCAATATGACGGCGGCCGCTGCATCCTGCCGCCCGATTTCGGAAAGGCGCAGGACTGATCCGCACGCGTCCCGGTCCGCTTCGCCCAGGCGAGGCGGGCCGGGGGACCGGCATCAGCCCGGATAACGATCGAATGCCGGCAGCGCGTGCATCGTCGCGCCCCATGCCGGGCGATCGGCCACCTGCACATGGATCTGCGGCGGCAGCGCATCGGGATCGTCCAGCGTCGCGGTCTGCACGTCGATCATGCCGGGGAAGACGGTGGCGTTGGTATAGAACAGGCCCGTGCCGCACGCCGCGCAGAAATGGCGCACCGCGTTGGCGGACGAGGCATAGGTCGCCGGATCGCCCGTTATCGCCAGCGCGGTATGCGGCACCAGCGACCACGCCACCATCGGCGCGCCCGAATGGCGCCGGCAGTCATCGCAATGACACAGCGCGCTGTAACGCACGTCGCTGACGTCCATCTCGTACCGGATCACCCCGCAATGGCAGCCGCCGCTCAGCATCGAATCGCTCCCTGGATTTCGTTCTTAATATGTTCCAATCGTCCCGCGGTCAACGCGCATGGCTTGACGGTGGCGGGTCGCGCTCCACATCCTCGCGCGTACGTGTGAAGGACAGAATCACAATCCCATGCAGCTTGTAATCGTCGAATCGCCCGCCAAGGCGAAGACCATCGAGAAATATCTGGGCTCGGACTATCGGGTGCTGGCCAGCTATGGCCATGTCCGCGATCTTCCCGCGCGTGACGGATCGGTCGATCCCGATCAGGGCTTCGCGATGGAGTGGGAGGCCTATGCCGACAAGGGCAAGCAACTGAAGGCCATCGCCGACGAGGCGAAGAAGGCCGACCGGCTGATCCTGGCTACCGACCCCGATCGCGAGGGCGAGGCGATTAGCTGGCACGTGCAGGAGGTGCTGAAGGGCCGCAAGGCGCTGCCCGCCAAGGTGGAGCGCGTCACCTTCAACGCGATCACCAAGCCCGCGATCCTGACCGCGATGGAGCATCCGCGCGAGCTGGATACCGATCTGATCGACGCCTATCGCGCCCGCCGCGCGCTCGACTATCTGGTGGGCTTCACGCTCTCGCCGGTGCTGTGGCGCAAGCTGCCCGGCGCCAAGTCGGCGGGGCGCGTGCAATCGGTGGCGCTGCGCCTGATCGTCGAGCGCGAGCGCGAGATCGAGTCGTTCGTCACGCAGGAATATTGGTCGGTCACCGCCGATTTGGAGCAGGACGGCACGCCCTTCCAGGCGCGGCTGGTGAAGTGGAAGGGCAACAAGCTCGACCGCTTGTCGATCGGCGACGGCAAGACCGCGGAGGCGGCGAAGCAATCGGTGGAGGAGGGGCGCTTCACCGTCGCCTCGGTCGAGACCAAGCCCGCCACGCGCAATCCGCCGCCGCCCTTCACCACCTCGACGCTGCAGCAGGAGGCCGCGCGCAAGCTGGGCTTCTCCGCCAGCCACACGATGCGCATCGCCCAGGCGCTCTACGAGGACGGGGCGATCACCTATATGCGTACCGACGGCGTCCAGATGGACCCGTCCGCGATCCAGGCGGCGCGCAAGGCGGTCGTGGATCGCTACGACGGCCATTACGTCCCGGAAAAGCCGCGCCAGTATCAGACCAAGGCCAAGAACGCGCAGGAAGCGCACGAGGCGATCCGCCCCACCGATTTCGGCCGCGATCGCGCCGGATCAGGCGATCACGGGCGGCTCTATGACCTGATCTGGAAGCGCGCGCTGGCCAGCCAGATGGCCTCGGCGCGGCTGGAACGCACCACGATCGAGTTGGAGGACGCCACCGGCAGCCACGCGCTGCGCGCCACCGGCCAGGTTGTGCTCTTCCCCGGCTATCTCGCGCTCTATGAGGAAGGCCGCGACGACCGGGTCTTCAGCGGCGGCTCCGGCCAGCAGGCCGACGCCGCGGACGACGAGGATTCGAAGCGCCTGCCGAAGCTGTCGCAGGGCGACGTGCCCGCCAAGAAGGGCGTCGCCGCCGAACAGCATTTCACCCAGCCCCCGCCGCGTTTCAGCGAGGCTTCGCTGGTCAAGCGGCTGGAGGAGCTGGGGATCGGGCGGCCCTCAACCTATGCCTCGATCATCCAGGTGCTCAAGGACCGTGCCTATGTGCGCGTCGAGAAGAACCGCTTCTTCGCCGAGGAGAGCGGCCGGCTGCTGACCGCATTCCTCGAACGGTTCTTCGAGAAATACGTCAATTACGACTTCACCGCCGAGCTGGAGGAGGAACTGGACGATGTGTCCGGCGGCCGTGCCGGCTGGCAGGCGGTGCTCGATGCCTTCTGGCGCGATTTCAAGCCGCGCACCGCCGAGGTGATGGAGCAGAAGCCGTCGGAGATCACCGCCGCGCTCGACCTGTTCCTGGAATCCTATCTGTTCCCGCCCCGTGCGGACGGGAGCGATCCGCGCCTGTGCCCCACCTGCGGCACCGGGCGGCTGGCGCTGCGCGGCGGCCGCTTCGGCGCCTTTGTCGCCTGTTCCAACTATCCCGACTGCAAATACACCCGCCGTTTCGCCCAGCCGGGCGGCGAGGGCGCCGAATCGTCCGAGCCGGAGCTGCTGGGCACCGATCCCGAAACCGGGCTGAAGGTGGAGCGCAAGGCGGGCCGCTTCGGCCCCTATATCCAGCTCGGCGAGGGCAAGGAGGCCGCGCGCGCCTCGATCCCCAAGGATATCGACCTCGATCTCGAATGGGCGCTCAAGCTGCTGAAGCTGCCGCGCACGATCGGCGACCATCCGGAGAGCGGCAAGCCGATCACCGCCTCGATCGGCCGCTATGGCCCCTATCTGGCGCATGACGGCAAATATGCCCGGCTGCATTCCACCGCCGAGGTGTTCGAGACCGGCATGAACGCGGCGGTGGTCAAGCTGGCCGAAGCGGCGGCGGGGGCGGGGCGCCCGCAGCGCGGCAGCCGCGAGCCGCTGAAGCTGCTGGGCAAGCATCCGCGCACCGATGCCGAGATCAAGCTGATGGACGGCCGCTACGGCGCCTATGTGACCGACGGCACGACCAACGCGACGCTGCCCAAGACGATCGACAAGGACGCGCTGACGCTGGAGGAGGCCGCCCAGCTAATCGACGCCCGCGCCGCCGCCGCACCGGCGAAGGGCAAGGGCAAGAAGAAGGCGGCACCGAAAAAGGCCACGGCGAAGAAGCCAGCGGCGAAGAAGAAGGCGTAATCCCTCCCCGCAAGGGAGGGGCCGTGCCTTACGCCGCCCGGCGCTGCGTCAGTGCCAGCCAGTCGCGTGCGGCCTTCTGGGCCGCGATGATCTCACGCGCGCTCATGTCCTCGGCGATCTCCGCCCGGCATTCCATCGCGTGCTCGTCGCCCGAAAGGGCGGCGATGTTGAACCATTTGTGCGCCTCGACCAGATCCATGTCCACGCCGTCCGATCCGGACGAATAGACCATGCCAAGGTCGAAACATGCTTGCGCGTCGCCCCGGGCCGCATCCCGCAGCCGGCTTTCGATCAGGAACCGCGCACTCTTCAGGCTGCTGCCCATCGTCGCTACCCCTTTGTTGTCCACATCGCTGGATGTGACGGGTACGTTCTGACAGGCCAATTACGAACATATGGTTAACGGAATTTACCGTATACGTTCATCTACGGGGATGTTGTCGATCAGGCGGGTGGCGCCCATCCGCGCCGCGGCGATCAGCCGGCGGGGCCGGTCCTCCGCCGGATCGCCCAGCGTCGCGGCGTCGACCAGCGCGACATAGTCGATCTCGAAGCCCGCGGCGGTCAGCGTCTCGCGGGCCTGGGCCAGCGCGGCTTCGGGATCTGCGCCGTCGGCAATCGCTCGTTCGGCGGCGCCCAGCGCGCGGGGCAGCGCCACCGCCCGCGTCCGCTCCTCGGGCGAAAGATAGACGTTGCGCGAGGAGAGCGCGAGCCCGTCGTCCTCGCGCTGGGTGAGCACGCCCTGAATATCGATCCCCAGGTTCAGGTCGGTGACCATGCGGCGGATCACCTGGAGCTGCTGCCAGTCCTTCTCGCCGAACAGCGCGATATCGGGGCGGACCTGATTGAACAGCTTGGCCACCACGGTCGCCACCCCGTCGAAATGGCCCGGCCGCGCCGCGCCGTCCCAGCGATCGCTGACGCCGGAGACGGAGATGTTGGTGGCGTATCCCTCCGGATACATCACTTCCACCGGCGGCATCCACAACAGGTCCACGCCCGCGCGCTTCAGCATCGCCGAATCGGTCTGCTCCTTGCGCGGATAGCGGGCGAAGTCCTCGTTCGGGCCGAACTGGCGCGGATTGACGAAGATCGAAACGGCCACCCGGTCCGCGGCGCGGCGCGCGGCCTCCACCAGCGCCATGTGCCCCGCGTGCAGCGCCCCCATGGTCGGGACCAGCGCCACGCGCTCGCCGCCCGCGCGATAGGCGGAAACCGCTTCGCGCAGCGCATCCAGATCACGGAGAGTTTGCACGCATTAACACTTTCGATAAGACAGGGAGGGGCGGCCTTCTATGGGGGAGGGGCCGCACGATCAAGCAAGGGATGAACGCGCCTTGGGCGACGCACCGAAACGGCTACATGTAATCGTGTTCGCCAACGAAAAGGGCGGCACGGGCAAGTCGACGACGGCGGTGCATACCGCGATCGCGCTTACCGTGAAGGGCGCGCGCGTCGCCTGCCTCGATCTCGATCATCGCCAGCGCACGCTGGGCCGTTATCTGGACAACCGCGCCGCCACCATCGCGCGCACGGGCCGCGAGTTGCCGATGCCGCGGTATGAGACGCATGACGGCGAAAGCATCGCCCGCTTCTCCGAACTGCTCGACGAACTGAGCGACGCGGCCGATTTCCTGGTGATCGACACGCCGGGCCGCGACGATCGCTTCGCGCGCATCGCGGTCACCAACGCCGATACGCTGGTCACGCCGATGAACGACAGCTTCGTCGATTTCGACCTGATCGGCCAGGTCGATCCGGAGACGTTCCGCGTGATCCGCCCCAGCTTCTATTCGGAGCTGATCTGGGAATCGCGCAAGCGCCGCGCCAAGGAGGATGGCGAGACGATCGACTGGGTGGTGCTGCGCAATCGCATGCAGCACATCGAGGCGCGCAACATGAAGCGCGTGTCGGAGGCGATCGACCAGCTTTCGCGCCGCGTCGGCTTCCGCGTCATTTCCGGCCTGTCGGAGCGCGTGATCTATCGCGAGCTGTTCCCCCAGGGGCTGACGATGCTCGATTCGCGCGAATTCGGCGACATGGGGCTGGCGCATGTCGCCGCGCGGCAGGAACTGCGCGAGATGATGGCCGGGCTGGCGCTGCCGGAGCCGGCGCTGCCGCTGTTCGCCTGAAATGTCGAAGCTCGTCCTTGCCGCGCTGCTGATCGCGGCGCTGTGGCTGCTGCTGCGCAAGACCGCGCCGCGCCCGCCGATGCCGGAGGCGGAGGCGCGCGCCGTGCTGGGCGTGGGCGAGCGCGCGGACGAAGAGGCGATTCGTGCGGCCCACCGCCGGCTGGTCACGGCCGTCCATCCCGATCGCGGCGGATCGGAAGAGCTCACCCGCCGAATCAACGCAGCGCGCGACGTGCTGCTCGGCAAGCTGCGGTAAGGCGCCTTGCAGCGGCGCTTGCGGCCCGGATTTCCGTACCAGTCACGGACCCGCAACAAAATTGTGCGGCGCAGCAGGGTTGAACTTTCCCGCCGTCTCGCGGATTAGGCACGCACAACAGAACGCCTTGGAGGCTCCATGACTCACGTCTTCAATCCCACCTCGCTGCGCGAATACGACATCCGTGGAATCGTGGGGAAGACATTGGGGCCTGCCGATGCCTATGCGATCGGCCGCAGCTTCGCGACGCTGCTGCGCCGCGCGGGCGGCACGCGCGTGGCGGTGGGCCGCGACGGCCGCGTCTCCTCGCCCGAGCTGGAGAAGTCGCTGATCGCGGGGCTCAACGCCTCCGGCGTCGATGTGGTGCGCACCGGCATGGGGCCGACGCCGATGCTATATTATGCCGAGGCCACGCTGGAGGTGGACGGCGGCATCCAGATAACCGGCAGCCATAATCCCGGCGATTACAACGGCTTCAAGATGGTGTTCCAGCACCGCGCCTTTTTCGGCGAGGATATTCAGACGATCGGCAAGATGTCGGCCGTGGGCGATTGGGAGGAAGGCACCGGCACGGTCAGCGACGCCGATATCGAGGACCTTTACGTCGCGCGCCTGTTCGAAGGCTATGCCGGCGGCAGCTATCGCATCGGCTGGGATACGGGCAACGGCGCGGCCGGCCCGGTGATCGAGAAGCTGGTCAAGCTCCTGCCGGGTGAGCATCATCTGCTCTTCACCGAAGTGGACGGCAATTTCCCCAACCATCATCCCGATCCCACCGAAGAGAAGAACCTGGCGGACCTGAAGGCACTGGTCGCGGAGAAGAAGCTCGATTTCGGACTGGCCTTCGATGGCGACGGCGACCGGATCGGCGCGATCGACGGGCTGGGCCGCGTCGTATGGGGCGATCAGCTTCTGTCCATTCTGGCCGAACCCGTGCTGCGCGCGGAGCCCGGATCGACAATCATCGCCGACGTGAAGGCCAGCCAGATGCTGTACGATCGCATCGCCGAGCTGGGCGGCCAGCCGCTGATGTGGAAGACCGGCCACAGCCTGATCAAGACCAAGATGAAGGAAACGCACGCGCCGCTGGCCGGCGAGATGAGCGGCCACATCTTCTTCGCGCACCAATATTACGGCTTCGACGACGCCCAGTACGCCGCCGTGCGGCTGATCGGCGCGGTGCATGCGATCGGCAAGTCGCTCACCGAGATCAAGGACGCGATGCCGGAACTGATCAACACGCCCGAGATGCGCTTCCAGGTGGACGAGAGCCGCAAGTTCGCGGTGGTGGACGAGGTGCTGGACCGACTGGAGGCCGATGGTGCCGACGTGAACCGCACCGATGGCGCGCGCGTGAACACGCCCGACGGATGGTGGCTGCTGCGCGCGTCGAACACCCAGGACGTGCTGGTCGCCCGCGCCGAGGCGAAGACCCAGGAGGGGCTGGATCGCCTGCTCGCCCAGATCGACGACCAGCTCGCCAAGAGCGGCCTGGTGCGCGGGCCGCAGGCAGGGCATTGAGGCGGGGCACTGACGCAGGGGCCGGGCGGCGCGGCGGCGGCGTCCGCCGCTTTTGACTCGCTTTCCCGGCCGTTAGCCCCCACCTAGGCGCCCATGGCTCCCCCGCCTCCCCAGATCGTCCGCGTCATCGACCTTGAGACCACCGGCAACGCGCCGCCGCAGCACGGCGTGCTCGAGATCGGCTGGCAGGACGTGGCGCTGGGCAAGGACGGGCGCTGGGAGCTGGAGGGAACCGGCGGTTCGGTGATGGTCAATCCCGGCCGGCCGATCCCGCCGCTCACTATGGCGGTCCACCATATCCGCGAGGAGGATGTGGCCGACGCACCCTGGTTCCAGGACGTAGCCCGGCCGATCCTGGACCCCTGGCCGCGCCGCGTGGCGCTGGCTGCTCACCGGGCGAGCTTCGAGGAACAGTTCTGCACCCCCGCGCTCACCCGCGGCGCGGACTGGATCTGCACATGGAAATGCGCGCTCAGGCTGTGGCCGGAGGCGCCGGGCTTCTCCAACCAGATCTTGCGCTATTATCGCCGTCCGGACGGGATGGAGCATGAACGCGGGCTGCCCGCGCACCGAGCCTTCCCCGACGCCTATGTCACCGCCTTCCACCTGCGCGACATGCTCAACAGCGCCAGCCTGGCGCAGCTCGTCGAATGGTCGAAGGTGCCGGGGCTGCTGCCGCGCGTGCGCTATGGTCCCGATCGCGGCAAGGAATGGTGGGAGATCGACGACGACAGCCTCGCCGCCTTCCTTTCCGATCGCGACGAGGACATCCGCTTCACCGCCCAGACCGAGCTGGCCCGCCGCCGTGGCGGAGGCCCGGTGGGGCACGACCCGGCCGAGGGGCTGCTGTTGTAGCGCGACGGAGACGAGCGGGTCACAGAGGCATCCGGCCGCGTCGCGGAAGGTTGCCGGGGCCTATCGCCGCCCCGCGATGAGCGCGCGGATGCCCTCCAGCACCGCCCCGAAGGCGAGCGGCCCGGCGGGGTGGGTTTCCTCCACAGCCGCATCCTCCGGCGCCAGCGGATCGAGCAGCGCCGCGGTGGCGATGCCGAAGGTCGGCGCGAATCCGTCGCGCGCCTCCGGCTTGTATTCGGCGATCAGGCCATAGATGCCGCCCAGCACCGCGCCCGCGATATAGCGCACCCGGTCGCCCCGCGCGGGTGGCGCCGTCACGGCGGGAAGCGCCTCGGGCTCCGCGCCATCCTCCTCCGCCGCGGTCTCCCCGGCGGGCGGTGGCGCAGCCTCGATCGCCGCCAGCGCCGCCGCGGCGATCAGCCCGGCCAGCGCGCCGGCCGCCAGGCCGATCAGGGGGCGCGGCTCCGCCATCAGTAGAGGATGCGCTTGGCCTTCAACCCGCGCTTGGCGAGAAAGGCCTGTACGCTCTGCTTGCCCGCCAGATGGCCGGCGCCCACCGCGATGAACACCTCGCCCGGCTGGGCCATGCGCTGCGTGATCCACTTGGCCCAGTTGGCGTTGCGATCGGTGAGCAGGAAACGGACCATCTCGGGCGAGCTGCCCGGCGCCTCGCTGACCAGCCGGCCCAGCGTGTCGGGATCGCCCTTGGCCCAGGCGTCGACCATGTTGTCGGTCATCGGCGTCACCGCGTCGAGCCGCTTGAGCCCGTCGATCAGCCCGGCGATCTGCGCGGCTTCCGGCATCTTGTCGAAGAAGCCGAGCTGCTCCTCCACCGTCTCCAGCCCGGCCACCGTCTTGCCGCCCTTGCGCGCGGCGGCGAGCAGGATCGATTCGGGGCCGCTGGCCGGATCATAGCCGGCCTTGAGCAGCGGCAGCATCGACAGCGTGACCGATGCCATCCACGGCTTCTGCCGGTCGAGCAGCGCGGGGGGCAGGCCCATGCCCTTCAGCGCGGGCAGATAGATGGCGCGCTGTTCCTCCGTCAGCTTCTCGCTCAGCGTCGGGCCGGTTGTGGTCATGCCCAGCTTCATGATCGTGGCGACCGTCTCCGGCCCGCTCGGATCGGCCAGTTCCATCACCAGCTCGTCGCTCTGGTTGAACGCGGCCCAGACGGCGCTGTCGAACCATTGCAGCCCCGGGCGCAGCACATGGACCGTGCCGAACAGATAGATCGTCGTATCCTCGTCCTGCACCACCCACAGCGCCGGATCGGCCGGGCGCGCGACCTGCGCATGCGCGGCGGGCGCGAGGAGCAGGGCAAGCGCGGCAAATGCGCGCGACAGGAAGTTCAGCATCCGGCGGTCACTCCAGCGGGTCCGTAAACACCGAACATAGCAGCCGAAAGCTTTCAGGCCAGTTCCTTCAGCGGCACCGCCGCATCGGCCAGCCGGCCGGGATCGGGGCGCGCGCCCTCGGTCACCAGCTTGCGGCCCTGCACGTAATCGCGCGTCACGTTGACCGCGTCGATCGCGATCACGCGGCCGCCGCGCAGATAGATGATGGAAAAGGCGCGCGTGGCCGGATCGCCGCGCACGATCGCCGTGTCATGGCCGGTGGAAAGCCCCACCGTCTGCAGCTTCAGGTCATATTGGTTCGACCAGAACCAGGGCACCGCGTCATAGGCCGCGTCGATCCCCAGGATCGTCTTGGCCGCCACCGTCGCCTGGTCGCTGGCGTTCTGCACCGATTCGAGGCGGATCTCCGCACCCTCGGCATAGCGGTTGGCGTGCAGCGCGCAGTCGCCCACCGCGAAGACGTCCGCCAGGCTGGTGCGGCACTGTGCGTCGACGCGCACGCCGTTGCCGCCCGCCGCCCCGGCCGCGATCAGAGGCGCCACGGCAGGGATGATGCCGATGCCCACGATCGCCATGTCGCAGGCGATCGTATCGCCGCCCGCCAGCCGCACGCCCTCCACGCGACCGGTGCCGGCAAAGCCCTCCACCGCGGTGTCCAGGCGCACGTCCACGCCATGCGCGCGATGCTCCGCCTCGAAGAAGCGCGACAGCGGCTCGCCCGCCACGCGCGCCAGCACGCGGGGCATCGCCTCAATCACGGTCACCTTGCGGCCGAGCTTGGTCAGCACCGCCGCCGCCTCCAGCCCGATATAGCCGCCGCCGACCACGGCGACGCGCGTCACGCCGGGCAGCTCGGCCAGGATCGCCTCGATGTCCGCGCGATTGCGCACGGTGTGGATGCCCGCCAGCTCCGCGCCCGGACACGCCATACGCCGCGCGTCGCCGCCGGCCGCCCAGATCAGGCTGCCGTATCCGATCGTGGCGCCGTCCGCGGTGGTCACGCTGTGCGCGGCGGCATCGACGGCGGTCACGCGCCGGCCGGTGAGCATCGTCACCTGCCGCTCGTCCCAGAAGGCGGGCTGGCGGATCAGCAGCCGCTCCCAGCTCTTCTCGCCCGCCAGATATTCCTTGGATAGCGGCGGGCGCTCATAGGGCAGCTCCGGCTCGTCGCCCACGATCGCGATCGATCCCGCGAAGCCGCCCTGGCGCAGCGCGATGGCGGCCTGGGCGCCGCCATGCCCGGCACCGACGATCAGCACATCGTACCGGCTCATGCCTTCAGCCGCTCCGCATGCCAGGCGACATGATCGGCCATGAAGCTGGAGATGAAGTAATAGCTGTGGTCGTATCCCGGCCGGATGCGCAGCGTGAGCGGGATGCCCGCCGCCTTGCATGCCGCGGCCAGCAGTTCGGGCTTGAGCTGGCCTTCGAGGAAATTGTCCGCCGCACCCTGGTCCACAAGCAGCCCGGGCAGCCGCGCGCCATCCTCGATCAGCGCCACGCTGTCATATTCGCGCCACGCCGCCCGATCGCCGCCCAGATACAGCGGCAACGCCTTCTGGCCCCAGGGCACCTGCGAAGGCGCCACGATCGGCGCGAAGGCGGAGACGGAGGCGAAGCGGCCCGGGTTGCGCAGCGCGATGGTCAGCGCGCCATGGCCGCCCATCGAATGACCGGTGATCCCCTGGCGTCCCATGTCGGCCATCGGGAATTCGGCGGCGATCAGCGCGGGCAGCTCCTGCTCGATATAGCTGCGCATGCGGTAATGCTTGGCCCAGGGCTGCTCCGTCGCATCGACATAGAAGCCGGCGCCCAGGCCGAAGTCATAGGCGCCCTCGGCATCGTCGGGCACGCCCTCGCCGCGCGGGCTGGTGTCGGGCGCGACGAAGATCACGCCATGTTCGGCGCAGGCGGCGCGGAACTCGCCCTTCTCGGTCACATTGGCGTGGGTGCAGGTAAGCCCGGAAAGATACCATAGCACCGGTAGCTTCGCCCCCTCCGCATGATCGGGCACGAAGACCGAGAAGGTCATTTCGGTGCCCGTGGCGGCGGAGGCGTGCTTGTACACGCCCTGCACGCCGCCATGGGACCGGTTGGCGCTTGCCGTTTCGATCGCCACGGGCTTCAGGCCGGCAACTGGCAGAAGGTGCAGACCTTGTTGCCGTCCGGATCGCGCAGATAGGCGCCATAGGCGTTGCCCGGCGCGTCCGGCCGCTTACCCGGAGCGCCCTCGCACGTGCCGCCGTTCGCGAGGCCGGCGGCGTGCCAGGCGTCCACCTGATCCTTGTTGGCCGCGACGAAGCCGATCGTGCCGCCGTTGGCGAAGCTGGCCGCCCCGCCGTCGATCGGCTTGCCGACGCCGAACGCCGCGCCGCCCGGCGACATATAGAAGAAGCGGTTGCCCGCGTCGAAGCCCGGGGCGATCCCCAGGGTGCCCAGCGTCGCGTCGTAGAATGCCTTGGCCTTGGCCAGATCGTTGGTGCCGACCATCGCGTGCGTAAGCATCAGCCTTCTCCCTCCCGTTATGTCTTCGCTGCTCAGAACACCACGACGCTGCGGATGGACTTGCCCTGGTGCATGAGATCGAATGCGGTGTTGATTTCGTCGAGGCCCA
>NZ_JAPDRA010000010.1 GCF_026013525.1 Sphingomonas canadensis
AAACTCGCCGCCAACTTCCTCAGCGCCATCTACCTCGCCGCCGCCGTCACTTGGTGGTTATGAGTCTCGACCCTAGGTCGTAAAGTCCGGCGGCACCCGAATGCGCGAAGGGAGGCGATAGCGCCCCACCCGCGGCGCAGACATTTCCAGGACCCCGCCGCCATATTCTTGCACATATCTCGCGCCGCGCCTGTCGCGACTTCTGGCAACATCACCACACCCCCGCTAGTCGGACGGCCACGCGCAGCTTTTGTAGCTTTTATGCGACACCACTTTTGGAAAATTACAGCCGCCCGCCCGAAAGCTGTGCAAAACCCCTTCCGCACGCATTGACAACGTTAGACAGCATGATAGCGTTAACATGCACGAGGGAATCGCCCTTGGCATGCAGCGATTAACCCGGCCGCGGCTTGCGGACATCGGGAGGAGGGGATTTATGAGGAATATCCGGAAACCGCGCACGCTCGCGCGTTCGGCATCGGCACTCGCCGTCGCCGTTTGTCTTTCGTTTCCCGTCGCAGCCTTTGCGCAGGAAGAAGAGGCGCAGGGCGAGGAAATCGTCGTCACCGGCATCCGCGCGAGCCTTGAGCGCTCGATGGACATCAAGCGCGAATCCACCGGCGTGGTCGATGCGATCTCCGCCGAGGACATGGGCAAGTTCCCCGACACCAACCTGGCGGAATCGCTCCAGCGCGTGCCGGGCGTCTCGATCAATCGCGTCAACGGCGAAGGATCGCAGGTCACCGTCCGCGGCTTCGGCCCGCAGTTCAACCTTGTGACCGTTAACGGGCGCCAGATGGCAACCTCGTTTGTCAACGCTGTCGGCGGCGACCAGTCGGTCGACTTCAGCCGCGCGACGAGCCGCTCGTTCGATTTCAACAACCTCGCTTCGGAAGGCGTCAGCCGGCTGGAGGTCTACAAGACCGGCCGCGCGGCGATCCCGTCGGGCGGGATCGGCGCCGCGATCAACATCGTGACGCAGCGCCCGCTGGACGTCAGCGGCGAGGGTCTGCGCGGCAGCGTGGGCGCCAAGGCGCTGTATGACCTCAGCAATTCGGACTTCAAGGTGGACCCGGAATTCTCCGGCGTCGCGACCTGGACGGACGAATCGAACACCTTCGGCATCTCGCTGTTCGGCGCCTATCAGAAGCGTGACAGCGCGGCGGCGAGCGCGACCTCCAACGATTGGAACATCACGCCCTTCTCGTCCTACCCGGGCAAGGGGCCGTCGACGGTGGTTACCGGCGCGCCTTCGAATCCGTCCACGCTGGTCGCGGTGCCGAACGACAGCCGCTACCACTTTTCGGAATCGGAGCGCGAGCGCATCAACGCATCGGCGACGGTGCAATTCCAGCCGATGGACACGCTGACCTTCACCGCCGACGCGATGTTCGCGCAGAACCGGATCAGCGAGCAGCGCACCGACCAGACCAACTGGTTCAACCGCCCGTTCGATCGCATCACCTTTGACAACAGCGATGCGGTGCCCACCGCCATCTATGTCGAGGAAGGCGCGGGCTACAGCACGAAGGACATGGGCTTCGAGCAGCAGTATCGCGCGACCAAGACCCAGCTTCAGTCCTATGGCCTGAACGCGGAGTGGGAGCTTGGCTCGAACTTCACGCTCACGCTGGACGGCAACCATTCGGAATCGAAGTCGACGCCGGACGCCCCGAACGGCACCAGCTCGACCCTGGTCGCGTTCGGCGCCCCGGTGGTGGACAAGCATGCGGTGGACTATTCCGGTCCGGTGCCGAACCAGATCTGGACGCTGAACGACAGCGTCCGCGGCAACAACAACGGCGTTCTGGATATCGGCGACCTGGGCACCCAGGTGCAGCGCACCAACGCATCCAGCCAGAGCCACCGCCTGAACCAGCTCAGCGGTAACATGGGCTGGGATTTCGGCGGCGGCAGCCGGCTGGACATCGGCTCCACCTACATCAACTCGAAGATGACGAGCGCCCGCATCCAGACCCAGCAGACGCTGGGCGACTGGGGCATCAACAATGTGGGCGACGTGAAGAACCTGGCCGGCAATCTGGTCACCCAGTTCTGCATGGGCTGCCAGTTCGACCATTATACCGTAACCGGCGCGGACATCGCGTTCCGCGGCAACGCCGTGGACCTCTACAACGCCTTCGCGCCGCATTACGCGGGCCTTGGCAACCCGATCAACGTCAGCGGCAACGACTTCGATCAGGTTACCGAGAAGATCTGGTCGGCCTATGCCCAGCTCACCTGGAAGGGCACGCTGATGGATCGCCCGGCCAGCGTGGTGGGCGGCGTCCGTTTCGAGAACACGAAGGTCACGTCCTTCTCGCGCGTCGCGCAGCCGGACCGGATCGAGTGGGACTCGGATAACGACTTCACCCGCGTGATCGGCAGCACGATCGCCGAAATCACCCGCAACGGCGAATACAACAACCTGCTGCCGTCGATCGATTTCCAGATCTCGCCGGTGGACGATGTCGTCGCGCGCGTTTCGTACAGCAAGACGATCGCCCGCGCCGATTATGGCAACCTGTTCGCTTCGCAGTCCGCGGGCGCGCCGAACCGCCCGACCGCGCTGGGCGGCGTGACCTCCGGCACCCAGGGCAACCCGGACCTGCTGCCGCTGGTTTCCGATAACTTCGACATCTCGCTCGAATGGTATTTCGACAAGTCGAGCTATGTGTCGGCGGGCTTCTTCTACAAGCAGGTGAAGAACTTCGTCGGCGTCGGCCAGGTGAACCAGAACCTGTTCGGCCTGCGGGACCCGAGCTCGGGTGCGGCTGGTTCGCGTTCGGGCGCGGCGCTCACCGCGATCAACGGCCTGGGCGCGGTGGTGAACGACGTCAGCCTGTTCACCATGACCGCGCTGATCGACGCCAACGGCGGCAGCGTGGCGGCGGCGACGGCGCAGTTCGCGGCCAACCTGGGCGTCAACGGCCAGCTCGACCAGGCATTCGTGGACACGGTGCTGGCGGCCCGCGACGTGATCGCGAACGCGAGCGATCCGCTGTTCGTCTTCCAGGTCTCGACGCCGATCAACAACCGCGAAGGCAACATCCACGGCTTCGAGCTGCAGGGCCAGTACTTCCTGGGCAACAGCGGCTTTGGCGTCTCGGGTTCGTTCACCAAGGTGTACGGCGACGTGACCGTCGACATCCTGTCGGATCCGGGCACCAACGTCTACGCGCTGGTGGGTCTGGCCGACAGCTTCAACATCACCGGCATCTACGACAAGGGCGGGATTTCGGCCCGGGTCGCCTACAACTGGCGCGACAAGTTCCTTGCGAACGTGAACCGCGGCGGCGGGCGCAGCCCGGAGTTTTTCGCGCCCTTCGGCACGCTGGACGCGAGCGTGAGCTGGGACATCACGGACCAGATCGCGGTCTCGTTCGAGGCGATCAATATCCTGAGCGAGCCGATCCGGTCCTATGGCCGCGACGAGAACCAGGTCTGGTTCGCGCAGGAGCAGAAGCCGCGCCTGTTCCTGGGGGCACGCTACCGCTTCTGATCGCGTTCCGGTCAATCAATAAGAGGGGGAAAGGCCGCTGCTTGCAGCGGCCTTTTTTCCCGGGGCATTGAGCCGGGGCGCCGCCTGTCCCATAGCTGTGCCCATAAGGAGAGAGTGGCCGCGCGCGGCCCTGCAACGATGGCAAACGAACTGCTCAACAACGTCGATCATCACGATCTGCGCGTCATCACGCGCCACGGCGCCGAACATGGCGACGGCATCAACCAGGTGATGGTCTTTCCCACCGAATTCGAAGGATTGCAGCGTGAATATCCCATCCTGTTCCGGCGGGATGGCGAAGGGGCGCTGCGCCCCGTCGCGCTGCTGGGCCTGGATCGCGACGAGAATCTGTTCCTGGACGGCGCGGGCGGATGGCGCGCGCGCCAGGTGCCGGTGCTGCAACAGCGCGGGCCGTTCAGCATCGCCGCTCCTTCCACGCCCGATGGCGAGCCGATGATCCGCATCGATACCGCCCACCCGCGCGTATCGCGCAGCGAGGGCGAGCCGCTGTTCCTGCCGCACGGCGGCAACACCCCCTATCTCGACCATATGAGCGCAGTGCTCCAGGCGATCTATATCGGCCATCACCTGCTGGCGCCGATGGCCGCCGCGTTCGAGCAGGCCGGGCTGCTGCGCCCCGTGAACCTGGAGGCGCGCGTGGGCGAGAGCGATATCTATACGGTGTCGGAGGTGTTCACGATCGATCGCGAGCGGCTGGCCGCGCTGGGCGGCGATGAGCTGGCGGCGCTGCACCGCGCGGGCTTCCTGCAAAGCGCCTTCCATGTCGTGGCGTCGCTGGCCAATTTCACCCGGCTGATCGAACTCAAGCAGGCGCGCACGGCGGGCTGACATGAACGAAGCGCCCCGCCCCGCCCCCGTAGAGGCGATTGCGTGGACCGGAGGCGCGCTGCCGCTGAGCGACCTGATGGAGGCGGCACGTCCGGTGCTGTTCAAGGGGTTCATGCGCGATTGGCCGCTGGTGCAGACGGGGCTCCGCTCCCCGGCCGAGGCCATTGCCTATCTCAAGCGCTTCGACGGCGGGCGCCCGGTGGTGGGCTTCACCGGCCCGCCCGGGATCGGCGGCCGATTCTTCTACGACGCGGGGCTCTCGGGACTGAACTTCGATGCCGCGCGCGTGCCGCTGGGGGATTTCCTCGATCGCATCGCCCGGCATCTGGACGATCCCGCGCCCCCCGCCTTCTACATCGGATCGACCGATCTCGATCTCTACCTGCCCGGCATCGCGGACGAGAACGGCATCGGAATCGACGCGCTGACCGGCCGCCCCCCCGTCAAGAGCATCTGGATCGGCAACCGCACCGTGGCGTCGACGCACCACGACATGTCGAACAACATCGCCTGCTGTGCGGCCGGGCGGCGTCGTTTCACGCTGTTCCCGCCCGATCAGGTCGCGAACCTCTATCCCGGCCCGCTGGAGCCCACGCCCGGCGGCCAGGTGGTGAGCATGGTGGACCTGCGCGCGCCCGACCTGGACCGCTATCCGCGCTTCGCCGAGGCGCTGGCGCATGCCCAGGTGGCGGAGATGGAGCCGGGCGACCTGCTATTCTATCCCGCGCTGTGGTGGCACAATGTCGAGGCGCTGGAGCCGTTCAACATCCTGGTCAACTATTGGTGGAACGACGTGCCCGCCTTCATGGATACGCCGCAGAACACGCTGCTCCACGCGCTGCTCAGCCTGCGCGACCGGCCGGAGCAGGAAAAGGCCGCCTGGCGCGCGATGTTCGACTATTATGTATTCGGCCCGGCGGAGATGCCCGCCGCGCACCTGCCCGCGCACGCGCAGGGCGCGCTGGGGCCGCTCGACGAGATGAAGGCACGGCGGCTGCGCGCGCAGTTGCTCCAGCGGCTCAACCGCTGAGCCGGAGGGGGACAGGATGACCAATCGTCCGGTGAAGCGCGTGGTGATCGCGGGCGGCGGCACGGCGGGCTGGCTGGCCGCGGCGGCGCTGGGCCGCCAGCTCGGCGCGCTGGTGGAGATCGTGCTGATCGAATCCGAAGAGATCGGCACGATCGGCGTGGGCGAATCCACCGTGCCCACCACGCGCACCTTCCACAGTATCGCCGGCATCGACGAGCGCGAGTTCGTCCGCGACAACCAGGCCAGCTTCAAGCTGGGCATCTCGTTCGAGAACTGGGCGCGGCCCGGTGACCGCTATTTCCACAGCTTCGGCACGCTGGGCCGCGCCACCTGGATGGCCGATTTCCAGCATTTCTGGCTGGAGGCCGCCGCGCAGGGGCTGGAATCCGGGATCGGCGAATATTGCCTTGAGCATCAGGCGGGGATCGCCGGGCGCTTCACCGGGGGCGAAGACGGGCCGCTCAACTATGCCTATCACCTCGATGCGTCGCGCTACGCCCGCTTCCTGCGCCGGCTGAGCGAGGCGGCGGGCGTGAAGCGCGTCGAAGGGCGGATCGAGCGCGTCGAACAGCATGGCGAAAGCGGCTTCGTGGAGGCGCTGGTGCTGGCATCGGGCGAGCGGATCGCGGGCGACCTGTTCCTCGATTGCACCGGCTTCCGCTCGCTGCTGCTGGGCGGCACGATGGGCGTGCCGTTCGACGATTGGTCGCACTGGCTGCCCACCGACAGCGCGCTTCCGGCCCAGACGCGCAGCGTGGGGCCGGCGGTGCCCTATACCCGCGCGATCGCGCATGATGCGGGCTGGCAATGGCGCATCCCGCTCCAGCACCGCGTCGGCAACGGCTTCGTCTATGCCAGCGCCTTCCTGAAGGACGAGGACCGCGCGCGCGAGGCGTTCCACACGGGCCTGGAGGGCGAGATACTGATCGAACCCCGCCTGATCCGGTTCAAGGCGGGCGCGCGCACGCGGACCTGGGAGAAGAACGTCTTCGCGCTGGGCCTGTCGGGCAGCTTCATCGAGCCGCTGGAATCGACCGCGATCCACCTGATCCAGGTCGCAGTGACGCGGCTGATGCAGAGCTTCCCCTTCGATGGATGCCACCCCGCGGCGATCGAACGCTACAACCGTCGCACGCGCGGCGAGCTGGAGAATATCCGCGACTTCATCATCCTCCACTATCACCAGACCGAGCGGGAGGATTCGGAGTTCTGGCGCTATGTCCGCCACATGCCGATCCCGGATTCGCTGGCGGAGCGCATCGCGCTGTTCGCCGAGGGTGCCGAGGCATGGCAGGGGCAGGACGAGCTGTTCCGCGTCGATAGCTGGGTCCAGGTGATGCTCGGCCAGCGGCTGCGTCCGCGCAGCCATAACCATGTCGCGCGGATGATGCCGCAGGGCCAGCTCCGCGCGGCGCTGGACGGGCTCAAGGCCAATGTCGGCCGCACCGTCGCCGCGCTGCCGCCGCACCAGCAATATCTCGACGCGCTCTGCGCCGGGGATTGAAGGCCTGGCGGCTCCGGCCCGCTCCTGCTCCCCTCCCCCCTCTCAGGTAGCGGGAATTATGTGTCGGCTTTCCCATTTAAACGCCCAAGGCCCGGACGCCGTTTCCCTGAGGCAGGTTGGGAAAGCGGCGTCCGGACCGGCCCGTCACCCGCGCCCGGTCATTCGTACCGGAGCGCGTTGACGGGGTTCTCGCGTGCGACCCGGACCGCGTGCGCGCCGATCGTGCCGATCGCGATCAGCAGCGCCAGCGCACCCGCGGCTACGAAGGGAGCCGGGCCAAGCGAGATCCGGGCATCGAAGCTGTTGAGCCAATCGCGCATCACCCACCAGGCGACCGGCCATGCGATCAGGTTGGCGATCACCACGGGCTTGGAGAACTGCCACACCAGCAGCCGCACGATATCCCACGTCCGCGCGCCCAGCACCTTGCGGATGCCGATCTCGCGCGTCCGCCGTTCCGCGGTGAAGGCGGCGAGCCCGAACAGGCCCAGGCAGGCAACGATCACCGCCAGCCCCGCGAAGCCGGCGAACAGCTTCGCGCGCGCGTCCTCAGACTTGTAGAGGTCCAGCATGATCTCATCGCTGAAGCGCGCGGCGAAGGGCACGTCGGGAACCAGCTTGCGCCACAGCGCCTCCACGCCCTGGCGCACGCGCGCCGGATCGCCTTCGAAGCGCACGATCATGTGCGTCATCGAACCCTCGCGCGTCTTGAAGAACAGCAGCGGATCGATCGATTCGCGGACCGAGCGGAAGCGCGAATCCTTCACCACGCCGATGATCGTCACCGGCACCAGCCCGTACTGGTCCTCCACCAGCCCGGCGCGCAGCGTCTTGCCGATCGCCTCCTGCGGCGTGGCATAGCCCAGCTTCTTCGCGGCCAGCGCGTTGATCACGATGTTCGCGCCGCGCGCCACCAGCGCCAGGTGCGCCGCTTCGGGCGTGGGATAGGGCACGGTCATATCGTCCATCTCGCGCCCGTCGAACCAGCGGCCGGCCACGAGTTGGAGCCCCATCGCGTCCTTGAAGCCGATATCGACGCCATAGTTGCCGATCGTCACCGGATCGGGGCGGCCGGGGACGAGCAGCCCGGTGTTGCTGTTGTTGAAGGTGGCCACGCCGATGCCGGTGCGCCCCACCGCCTTCACGCCGGGCAGGCGCGCGGTCTGCGCCACGATCGTCTCGCCCTTGCCATAGGCCTGGCGCCGGCTCATCTCCTCCACCTGCAGGATGTGGTCGCGCTGATAGCCGGGATCTGCGGTGCGCGCGTAGACGGTCTGCGCATAGACCACGCCGGTGCAGATGATCAGCGCGATCGAGACGGCGAACTGGCCCACCACCAGCACGCTGCGCAACAGCCCCGTCCCCGCGGCCTCGGCGGCGGACTTGTTCGCCTTCAGCACCGCGGCCGGCTGGAAGCGCGATAGGAAGAAGGCCGGATAGAGGCCGCTGAGCACCCCCACCGCCAGCATCAGCCCCAGCACGGGCAGCAGGATGCCCCCCTCGCCCAGATAGCGCACCGGGATATCGGCATCCAGGAACGCGGCCAGCGGCGGCATCAGCAGCTCCACCATCGCCAGCGCGATCACCATCGCGATCGCCGATATCAGCACCGCTTCGCCGATGAACTGCAGGATTAGCTGCCGCCGCGTCGCGCCCAGCACCTTGCGCAGCGCCACCTCGCGCGCGCGCTGGCTGGCGCGGGCGGTGGCCAGGTTGGTGAAGTTGACGATCGCCATGCCCAGGATCAGCAGCGCGATCACCGCGAAGGTGACGATCGTGGCGCGATCGTTGCCGGGCGTCATCGCCCCGCCCTGCCCCGTGCCCAGATGCACGTCGCGGACATTGACCAGGTGCCAGTCCTGCTGATCGCCCATGTTGAAGCGCGCCTCGCCCGCAGTCTGATCGGGGATGTTGCGCTTCTCCCACGCGGGAAGCTGCGCCTCGATCGCGGCGGGATCGGTGCCGGGCTTCAGCCGCACCCAGATCCAGCCGCTCTGGCATCCCCAGCAGTTGAGCGCCTCCGGCTGATCGGCGAAATATTCGTTGATGTCGATCCGCGCGACCGTGTTGAGCTTCAGGTGCGAGTTCTTCGGCAGGTCCGCGAGCACGGCGTTGATGCGGAAATCGCGCGTCTGGCCGCGGCTGACCACGGTGAAGCTGCGGCCCAGCACGTCATCGGTGCCATAGCGGCGCAGCGCCTCGCTGCGCGTGACCGCGGCCGATCCCGGCGCCTTCAGCGCATCCGCCGATCCACGCACCAGCGGCAGTTGCAGCACCTGGAGCAGATCGCCCGAAGTGTAGAGGAAATCCTCCAGCGTCTCGACCCCGCCGTCGCGCTGGAGCACGGGCGCGCTGCCCATCGCATAGACCCAGCTTTCGATCTGCGGGAAATCCTTCTGCAGCGCCGCGCCGGTGACATAGGGCGTCATCTGCAGCTCGGGATCGCTGCCCGTGCTCGTCTCCGGCTTGTACCAGGACTGGACCTGATAGGTGTTCGCGGCGTCCGGCAGCCATTTGTCGTAGCTGAACTCGTATCGCACGAAGAGCAGGATCATCAGGCAGGCGGCCATGCCGATCGCCAGCCCCAGGATGTTGATCACGGCATAGGTGCGGTTCTTCATCAGCGCCCGCACGCCCACCGTCAGATAATTGCGCCACATGGCTCGATGCTCCCTGGACCTGTTGCGCTCACGCCGCCCGGCGCCGTTCCTGCAGGATGCGGCCGTCCAGCATGTGGACGGCGCGGCCGGCATAATCGGCGTGCGCGGGCGAATGGGTGACCATGACGATGGTCGATCCTTCGGCGTTGAGCTGCTGGAGCATGCGCATCACCTCCTCGCCATGCTGGGTGTCCAGGTTGCCGGTGGGCTCGTCGGCCAGGATCAGCCGCGGCTCCGCCACCAGCGCGCGGGCCACCGCCACGCGCTGCTGCTGGCCGCCCGAAAGCTGGCTGGGCCGGTGCTTCGCGCGATGGGCGATGCCGACGCGGTCCATCACCGCATCGGTGCGCGCGCGGCGATCGGCGGCGGAGACGGGATGATAGAGCAGCGCCAGCTCGATATTCTCGCGCACCGTCAGCTCGTCGACCAGGTTGAAGCTCTGGAAGATGAAGCCGATGTTGGCCTTGCGCGTTTCCGAAAGCCGCCCCTCGGAAAGCCCGGCGACTTCCTTCCCGTCGAACAGATAGGACCCGCTGGTCGGGCTATCGAGCATGCCGATCAGGTTGAGCAGCGTCGATTTGCCGCATCCCGAAGGACCCATGATCGCCACGAACTCGCCCTGGGCGATATCCAGGTCGATCGCGTCGATCGCGGTCGTCTCCACCGTCTCGGTGCGGTAGACCCGCGAGAGATTGCGCATCTGGAGCATCTGTCTTCCTTTCACTGGGACCGGAGGTCCAGCCGGTCCTTGTCGGCGAAGCCGGTATAGGGGCTGGTGATCACGCGCTCGCCGGGATCGAGCCCTTCGAGCACCTCGACATAATCGGCGTTGCGGCGGCCGAGCCGTACCTTGCGCTTCACCGCGCTGCGCCCGTCGGGGGAGACGACGAACACCCAGGCGCCGCCCGTTTCGCTGTAGAAGGCGCCGTTGGGGATCAGCCGCGCGGGCGCGGGATCGCCCAGCGTCAGCTTCGCCTGCAGCGTCTGGCCGCGCTGGATATCGGCGGGCTCGGCGCCGGTGAAGATCAGGTCCACCTCGAACTGGCCGTTCTGCACCTGGGGCGAGATCTTGCTGATCTTCGCCTCATAGCGCTTGCCGCCATATTCGATCGCCGCCTTCTGGCCGAGCTGGACACGGCCCAGGTAGAATTCGTCCACCCCGGCGATCAGCTTGTTGCGCCCCGGGCTGTCGATCTGGCCGATGCGCTCGCCGCGCTGGAGCGACTGGCCGATCTGGATCGCGAAGCCGGAGAGCGTGCCCGAAACCGGCGCGCGCAGCCGCAGCGCCTCCAGGTTCGTGCGGGCGATGTCCAGCCCCGAACGCATGGATTGCGCCGCCTGCTGGAGCTGGGCGAGCTGCCCGCCCTGGAGCCGCGCGTCGGTCGCCTGGCCGCGCTTCAGCACCGCCAGCCGGCGCTTCTGATATTCATATTCGTCGCGCGTGTCGGCGAAGGTCTTGGCGGGGACGAAGCCGCGCTCGGCCAGCGGGCGTTCGCGCTCATATTGGCGGCGCGCCTTTTCCAGCGCCAGTTCCGCCTCCAGCACCGAACGTTCGTTGGCAAGCTGGGTCTGCGACAGCGCCAGTTCCTGGCTGCGCATGTTGTTGATCTGCTGCTCCACCTCGGTCTGGCGCGCGAGGGTGGAAAGCTGGAGCTCGGCGTTGGAAAGCACCGCGATCGGCTGGCCCTTCTCCACCGTGGCGCCGTCCTCGACCAGCATCTCCTCGACGCGCCCGCCCTCGACCGCGTCGATATAGACGGTGAGCAGCGGCGTAACGCGCGCGCGCAACGGGATATAGTCGTCGAACGTCCCGCGCGAGACGGTGGAGACCGTCAGCCGCGATGCCTCCACCGTCTGGCTGCCGCCGCGCGGGGCATAGGCCAGGAACAGGCCGGCCAGCGCCGCGATCGCCGCCACGCCGGCCGCGATCTTCCAGCGCAGCGCCAGGCCGCGCGGGGCCACCACACGATCCATGCCGCTGCCGCTCACCGCGGCGGGCTCTTCCGTGCGTCCGATCATCCGCAGCACGCTCACCGCAGCAGCCCGCAACCGTCCGATTTCGAACACTCCTGTCCGAATTCGAACACGATCTTGGCCAGCGACGATTTGAGCTGGAAGGACACGCCCTGATCGTTGACCGCCAGCCGGAGCCCCACCGGCCCCGACTGGATCACGGCATATGCGAGGACGCAGAGCAGGATCAGCAGCATGCTCTTCGTCATCTCCCTTCTGTCCATCTCTACCTCCCTGGCCTTGGCATCTGCGGCCGCCGGAAGGTTCAGCAAGCGGCGTGCCAACCGGGCCTGGGCGCCGTTTTCCCTCTTGCGAACGGCGCGCGGCGCGGGCGCCGCCGGACTGGCACGCAAATTGATTGTCCGGTTTCGCACAGTCGCTGTACGGAGACGGACATGAGCGGGCCTGAGTTCGATCTTTGCGTGATCGTCGACGACGACGAGGACATCCTGCTCGCCGCGCGGCTACTGCTCCGTTCGCTGTTCGCGGAGGTGGTGACGGCCAAGGCGCCCGAGGAGGCCGTGGCGTCCTTTGCCGGGCGCGTGCCGGACGTGGTGCTGCTCGACGCGAACTTCGCCCGCGGCGCCACCGACGCGCGCGAGGGGCTGGCCTGGCTGGACCGGCTGCTGGCGATCGATCCGGACATGGTGGTGGTGATGATCACCGCGCACGCCGGGGTGAATGTGGCGGTGGAGGCGATGAAGCACGGCGCCACCGATTTCGTCTCCAAGCCCTGGGCCAACGAACGGCTGCTCGCCACCGTCCGCACCGCCGCCGCGCTGCGCCGCTCGCGCCGCGACGTGGCGACCGAGCGCGCCAAGCTGGCCGTGGCCAGCGCCGCCCCGGGCGAGACGCCGCTGCTCGGCCGATCGCCCGCGATGGCGCGCGTCCATTCGCTGATCGAGCGCGCCGGCCCCACCGATGCGAACGTGCTGATCCTGGGCGAGAACGGCACGGGCAAGGAGCTGGTGGCGCGCGCGCTGCACCGCCATTCGCTGCGCGCGGAAAAGGCGATGCTGACCGTCGATCTGGGCGCGATCGCCACGGAGCTGATCGATTCCGAGCTGTTCGGCCATGTGAAGGGCGCCTTCACCGACGCGCGCGCCGATCGCGTGGGGCGCGTGCAGGCGGCGGATGGCGGCACGCTGTTCCTCGACGAGGTCGGCAACCTGCCGCTCCACCTCCAGCCCAAGCTGCTGACCGTGCTGGAGCAGCGCAGGGTGACCCCGGTGGGCGCCAACAAGCCCGTGCCGGTGGACATCCGCGTGATCGCCGCGACCAACATGAGCCAGGAGCTGCTCAACGACGAACGCCAGTTCCGCCAGGACCTGCTGTTCCGCCTGAACACGGTGGAGATCCTGCTGCCGCCGCTGCGCGAACGGCGCGAGGACATCGCGGAGCTGGTCCATCATTTCCTGGAAATCTACGCGCGACGCTACAACCGGTCCGTGCCCGCTGTCTCGCCGGGGGCGCTCGCGGCGCTGGTGGCGCACGACTGGCCGGGCAACGTCCGCGCGCTGCGCCATGCGGTGGAGCGCGCGGTGATCCTGGGCCGCGGCGCCATGCTGGAGGCGGACGACTTCACCCTCGCCGCACCCGCCGCCGCCCGGGTTGCGCGAGAGGCGGTGGTGACGCCCGGCGACACCGACGACCTCAACCTGGACCGCGTCGAGCGGCGGCTGGTGGAGGCCGCGCTGAAGAAGCACGGCTACAATATCTCGCTCGCCGCCAACGAGCTGGGTCTGTCGCGCGCCGCGCTCTATCGCCGCATGGAAAAACATGGGCTTTGATCGCAACTTCACGCTCGGCCTGCTGTGGCGGCTGGCGCTGCTTCAGCTCCTGCTGGTGCTGTTCGCCTGGGCGGTGGTGACGCCGGGGCTGGGGGCCGTGCGGATCGCCGCAGCCGCGCTGGCGGCGGGCGCGGGATGGCTGCTGTGGCGCCACGTCTATCGCACCAACCTGGAGGTGGCGCAGTTCGTCGAGGCGCTGGAACATGGCGACACCCAAGTTCATTTCGATCGCGGCGCGGGATCGGGATTCGGCCGGATCGGCGCCGCGTTCGAAGGCGCGATCCGGCGGCTGCGCGAGGAGCGCCGCGCCGCCGGCGACGAGCGCAACTTCCTGGAAGCGCTGGTCAACGACGTCCCCGTCGCGCTGCTGACCGTAACCGGCGAGGGGCGGATCGAACTGGCCAACAAGGCGGCGCGCAGGCTGTTCACCGAACATGACGGCGTGCGGGCGCAGGATTTCGCGGTCTATGGCGCCACCTTCGCCAACCGGCTGGAGCTGGACGCCCCCGTGCGCGAGGAGGTGCTGATCCTGAACCTGGGCGGGCGGGCCAAGCGGGCGATCGTGCGCTCCGCCGCGCTGACCCGGCTGGGCGAGCGCGCGCGCGTGGTGATCGTCCAGCCGGTGCAGGAAACGCTCAACGCGGTCGAGATGGCGGCGCAGACCGATCTGGTGCGCGTGCTGACGCATGAGATCCTCAACTCGCTCACCCCCGTCACCTCGCTCGCGGCGACGGCGAACACGCTGCTGGCGCAGGTGGACGATCTGGCGGCGGACGGCGGGCGCATCGCCGACGCGCGGCTGGCGGTGAGCACGCTGGAGCGCCGCGCGGAGGGGCTGGCGCGCTTCATCAACAGCTATCGCAAGGTCGCGAGCGAGCCGCGCATCGACCGCCGCCGGTTCGAGGCCGCGCCCTTCGCCGCAGAGATGGCGCGGCTGTTCGCGGCGGAGTTCCCCGGCGTGGCGCTCGACGTGACGCTGCGGCCCGAAGGCTTCCTGGTCGATGCCGATCCCGACCTGATGGCGCAGGCGCTGCTCAACCTGCTGCGCAATGCCGCGGAGGCGGCCGCCGCGCACGCCCCCGCCCCGCGCGTGGCGCTTACACTGGCGCGGATGGCGAACGGCGAGACGCTGGTTGCGGTGGAGGACAACGGCCCCGGCGTGCCCGCGGACCTGCGCCGCGACATCTTCCTCCCCTTCTTCACCACCCGAGCGAAGGGCACCGGCGTCGGCCTGAACCTGGTCCGCCAGATCGCCGTGGCCCATGGCGGCGCGGTGGAGGTGAAGGATGCGGAGGCCGGCGGGGCGCGGTTCGAGCTGCTGGTGTAGCGGGCTGGGGCCGGTTCCGCCGCTGGCGGACAGACTCTAACGCGCCACCGCTCCCTTCAGCGCAGCCGCCACCGCGTCGCGCATCGGCTTGGGGCGATATTCGTCGTCATAGGGCAACGGCCGCTTGAGCGCGCCATCGGCACGCGGGGTCAGGCCGCGCAGCCAGCTATATCTGTCGACGATCCCCCAGAACAATATGTCGCGCAGCGCCGGATAGCCGCACAGGATATCGAGCCACGCCTTGCACAGATCGGCGCACGCCCGGTCACGCGAAGCGATGTCGGCGGGCAGCCGCTTGTCGCCCACGTCCAGCTCGGTGACGTGCAGCCGGTATCCCATGCCCGTCACCGCATCCAGGAACGCGCGCCACGCCTTCTCGTCATAGACGCCGAAGGGCGATTCCCGGTCGCTGTGCGGATCGCCGATGTGGCTCTGTATGCCCAGCGCATCCACCGGCACGCCGCGCTTGCGGAAGCCCTCCAGCAGCCGCAGCACCGCGGCACGGTGCAGCTCGTCGCCGCGCGCCCAGCTCATATAGTCGTTGTAGACCAGCTCGGCGTGCGGCGCCGCCTCCCTGGCGGTGTGGAAGGCCAGGTCGATCGCCTCGATCTTGCCGATCGCGCCGAAGGGGTGGTCGCGCAGTTCGCCGGTCTTGTGGTCAATGGCCTCGTTGACCACGTCCCAGCTTTGCACGCGCGTTCCGAAATGCGCGCAGGTGCGGCGGATATGCCCGGCCAGCATCTTCGCGGCGGCGGCGCCCGGCTGCGGGCCGAAGTCATATTCCCTGAGCCATTTCACGCTATAGTCGGGGTGCGCCCACAGCAGCGTGTGGCCGCGCACGCCCATCGCGTTCGCCTCCGCGAAATCGACGATGCGGTCCGCCCCCGCGAACTGCCACTCGTCCGGACTGTGCGGATGGATGGCGTAATGTTTCATCTCGTTCGTCGCGACCAGGACGCCGCATTCATAGGCCATCACCGCGCAATAGCGGGCGTCGTCGAGCGCGGCGCGCGGGTGCGGCGGCGGGGGTGCGGAGATGGCGGAGCCGAAGCGCAGCCCCTTCGCCCGCGCCAGCACGTCCAGCGAGGGGCCGATCGCCTCGCCCGCCCAGGCCGGGATGGCGGCCGCAGCCGCGCCGCCCGCGACCATGCCGAGCGCCGCGCGCCGGGTGACCATCAGAAGACCTCCCGCCCGGCGCGCTCGATGCTGCGGTCGGGCCGCCCCGCGGCGCCGAAGCTGCGGAACCGCTCGACCTGGTTGAGCGCGAAGGCGGGCGCTCCGCCGGGCACGCGCACGCGGAAGAAATCGGCGTCGTGAACGTCCTGGAGCCAGAATGCCGGGCGCGGATCGGGCGCGGCGGTCTCCACCTCGACATTGCTCATCTCCAGCCCGCGCAGGTGCCGCGCGAAGAATCCGGTGGCGGGCAGATCGCCGAACATCGGCGCCTCAGGATAGCCCAGCTCGTTCTCCGGCGGCATCAGCGCCGCCATCGCGGCCGGCGCCCCGCCTACATGGTGGAGGTGGATGTCGCTGAACTTCACATCCTCGATCGGCCGTTCGGTGAGCCCCGCCAGCACCGAGGGGAGCAGGTTCGCGCCCGAGCTGACGACGTTGGTGATCGAAATGCGCTTCATCGTGCCGATCGCCGCGCCCTTCGGTCCGCGCATGCGTTTGCCCAGCCGCAGGAAGAAGGGGGCGTTGACGATCCCGCGCATCGTGAGGTTGGAGACGGTGATGTCCTCCACCACGCCGCCATCCACGGTCTGGAACGCAAGGCCGCGGCTGTCCTCGAACGTGCAGTTGGTGATGGTGATGTTGCGGAACCCGCCGTTGGTCTCGGTGCCGAACTTGATGCGGCCGTGGATGGTCGGCGCGAACTCCGGCGGCATCTTCTTCCAGGTGCCGTCGAGCACCGATCCGACCTGATAGTTCCCCAGCACCACGCAATTGGCGATGGTGATGTTCTCCGTCACGCGCGGATAGCCCAGCGCGAAGCTGCTCTTGGGGCAGATCGCGTCGTCATAGGGCGAGTTGACGGTGCAGTTGGATACGCGGACGTTGCGGCAGCAATCGATGTCGAACCCGTCGCGGTTGGTGTCCACCAGCAGGTTGTCCAGGATCATGTTGTCCACGCCGGTGGCCAGCAGCGCGAACCAGCCGCCCTCCAGGATCTTGAAATCCTGAAGGATCACGTTGCGGCAGTTCTTCAACGCGATCGCCTTGTTGCCGGTGCCGGGGCCGTTGGGGTCCTTCAGCCAATTGTCCTTGCCGTCGCCGCGGCCCAGGCCCTTGCCCCAGATCAGCCCCTGCCCCTCGATCGCGATGTCGTGCAGCCCCTCGCCCCAGATCAGGCTGTTCCGCCAGTGGCTGTGGCCGAAATCCTGATAGGTGGCGATCACCGGGTCCATCGGCTCGGCGATGTCATATCCGCCGCGCCCGTCCTCCGGCGCGGGGGCGGCCAGGATGGTGGCACCGTTGTCTATGTGCAGCGTCACGCGGCTCTTCAGCCGGATCGTGTAACAGGCATAGGTTCCGGCCGGGAACCACACCGTCCCGCCGCCGTGCGCCGCGGCATGATCGATCGCCTTGTTGATCGCGGGGGTGTCGATCGCCTTGCCGTCGCCCCGGGCGCCGAAATCGCGGACGTTGACCCAGCCCTGGGCCAGCCGGCGCGCGTGCGCGGGCAGGATCAGGCCGGAAGCGGCGAGCCCGGCGGTTCCGCCAAGCAGCAGGGTACGGCGATCGAACACATCCACTCTCCCGTCTCTTTCAGAAATCCGCGACCTCGACCCGGAACCAGTCGACGTCGATCCAGCCGCGCGGGGCATCGGCCGCGGCGCGGGTGAAGCTGAACAGCGCGGGGCGCGACCCCTTCCACCACGAAAACCGCGCCAGCCAGAAAGCGTCGCCCAGCGGCGTGAAGCGCCGGCCATCGATGCTGAAGGAATAGCGCACGCTCTGCCCCTCGCTCACCTCGGCGCGGAGCTGGACGGTCTTGTCCTTCAGCACCGGGCCGGGCGTCTCGACGCCCTCGGACGAGATGGTCAGCCGGTTCACCCCGCCCTCGCGCACCACGCCGATCCACGCCGGGCGGACGCCGAACAGCGTCAAGCCGGCGCGCTGACCGTCGGCCATGGCGGAAACGTCGATGCGCGTGGTGATCGTGCTGCGCGGCCCCTGCAGCACCTGGGTCAGCGTGTTGCGCGCGTTCACCAGATATCGTGCGGGCAACGCCTTCAGCCGCATCCAGCCCGGGCGCTCGCCCAGGCTCCAGGCGCTGTCGTCCGGATTGTGGTTCCACGACCATTGCAGCCCCAGCGCGGCGCCGGCGAACTCGTCGCTGTCCTGCAGCCGGTCGTTCGCCGGGGCGCTGCCGGTATCGGGCATCGGATAGGAGGCGACCGGCTGGCCCGCGGTGCGATTGGGGATCGGGTTGCCCATCACCGGCCATCCGTCCTGCCACGTCACCGGCTGAAGGTGGACGATCCGGCCGAAGGCGCCGGTGGAATTGAAATGCGCGAACCAGCCCTGGCCCGATGGCGTCTCGACATAGCCGCCCTGGTGCGGACCCTGGATCGGCGTGGTGCCAGGCTCCAGCACGACCCGCCATTCATAGGGGCCGGTGATCCGGGCGGCGCGGCCCACCACTTGCGGCCCCGTGCCCACGCCGCCGATCGGCGCGAAGATATAGTACCAGCCACCGCGCTTGATGAACTTGGGGCCTTCCAGCACGGGCAGGTTGATCCTGTCCTCGGCGATCAGCCTGCCCTCGTCGAGCACCCTCGTCCCGTCCGGGCTCATCCGGTGGAGGATCAGCGGCCCCGCGCCGACGCGGCCGTGGACCAGCCAGGCGCTGCCGTCCTCGTCCCAGAAGGGGCATGGGTCCTCCAGCCCCTCCGCCGCGATCACATGGGTGACCGGCGACCATGGGCCGGCGGGATCGGCGGCGGTGGCCATGAACACGCCTTCGTCCGGCGTCGCCCAATAGACCCAGAACCGGCCGTCATGGTGGCGGATCGACGGCGCCCACACGCCGCTGGCATATTTGGTGCCGCCGATCGGCTTGGAGATAGTGTCGTCCAGCGTGTGCGGCCCCGGCATGTCGTACAGCGGGCCGAAGGGCAGGCGCGGCAGGACGTGGCCGATGATCTTCCAATGCACCAGATCGCGCGAATGGAGCACCGGGATGCCGGGCGACAGGTGGAAGCTGGAGGCGACCATATAATAGTCCTCCCCCACCCGGATCACGTCGGGATCCGAATAATCGGCGTAGAGGATGGGATTGGTATAGCGCGCCTGCGGCACCTGCGCCGCGGCCGGGGCGATGGCCGCGGCGGCGGCGAGCAGCACCGCGGACCGGATCAACCCGCGCATCTCACGAACCCAGGCTGTTGCCATAGCCGATCACTACCGTGGCGAAGACCAGCAGCCCCACGCCGCCCCATACGGTGGCCCTCACCCGCGCCGCCGCGTCCTTCCACTCGCGGAAGGCGAAGCCCCAGATCGTGCCGAAGATGATGATCGACGCCATGTGGAGCGTCCACGACGAATAGCCGTACTGCCCCATCTGGCTTTCGCCCATGGTGTAGAAGAAGAACTGGAAATACCAGGCCGTGCCCGCGATCGCGCAGAGGACCAGGTTCATCGCCAACGGCGCCCCCGCCGCGCTCCCCTGCCCCAGCCACTGGCCCGCGCTGCGGTTCCTCGCGATCAGCCAGGCGCACCAGACCGCGTTGGTGATCAGCCCGCCGAACATCACCAGGCACAGCACCGGCAGCCCGGTCCACAGCGGGCCGGTGCCCGCCGCCGCGCTGATCGCCTTGATCGGCTCGCCCGCCGCCAGCCCGAAGGCGAAGCAGCTCGACATGATGCCGCTGAACACCGCGACCCAGATGCCCTTGCGGAAATCGAACTCGGCCACCGCCGCGGCCTTCTGGTCGCCGGTCAGCGCCGCATCCTTGCGCGCGCCCGCATGCGCCACCACCACGATGCCCAGCAGCGTGATCGCAAGCCCGATCAGCGTGATGTTGCCGCTGGCGGTGTCGATCAGCTTCGGCCCGAAATCGCCCTGGAAGACCGGCGGGATCAGCGTGCCGAACACGGTACACAGCCCCAGCACCACCGCCATGCCCAGCGACAGCCCCAGATAGCGCATGGTGAGCCCATAGGTGAGCCCGCCGAAGCCCCACAGCATGCCGAACACCACCGGCCAGACGATCGTGGCGGTATCCGCGCGGCCCAGCACGCCCAGCAGGTCGCTGGTCTGGACCGATGCGAACAGCCACGGCGCCAGCAGCCACGAGAAGATGCCGCCGGTCAGCCAATAGATCTCCCACGACCATTGCCTCACCGCGCGATAGGGCACGTAGAAGCTGGCCGAGGAGAGCCCGCCGAGCCAGTGGAAGAAGACGCCGAGCAAGGGGTTGGGGGTCATCGCAGTCTCTCCTCAGACGTCCAGATCGAGTCGGTAGATGCGGTTGGCGTTGCGGGCGAAGAGTGCGCGGCGCTCGCCTTCCGTGAAATCGGCGACGGCACCCGCCAGCGCCTCCATCGTCGCGTCGAACGGGCCGAACAGCCGGTCGGTGGGGTAGTCGCTCGCGAACATGCAGCGATCGGCGCCGAACAGCTCGATCGCCGCCAGCGTCCGCGCGCGGAAGCCCGCCAGGTCGATTCCGCGGAAGACGAAGCCCAGGCCGGAGATCTTCACCGCGACATTGGGCAGCGCCGCCAGCGCCGCCATCCCCGCGCGCCATTCCGCCTCGCCGTCCACGCCCATGCCGGCATGGTTGACGATCACCTGGGTCTCCGGATGCCGCGCGATCAGCTTCGCCAGCCCCGCGAACTGGCCCGGATAGGCCTGGAGATCGAACGACAGCCCATGCGCCCCCAGCCGCGCGAACCCCGCCTGCCAGGCATCGTCCCCGGTCACGTCGCGGGGCAGATAGGTGCGGCTGGGATCGGCGTGCCAGTTGACGATGTGGCGGATGCCGCGGACGTTGCGGTGCGCGGCATGGGCGGCCAGCAGCGCGTCCAAGCCGGGATCGGCCAGATCGGCGAAGGCCACGATCGCGTTCGGCATCCCCCGCCGCCCGGCGATGCCCTGGAGCCACTGCGTCTCGGCCAGCGCGTCCTCGGGCATCGCACCCGCGTCCACATGGACGATGCCCGCGACGTTCCACCGCGCGGCCTCGCGCAGATAATCGTCGATCAGATAGGTGGCGGCGATGCGCTCGACGCTGCCGTTCGGCCCGTCCGCGGCGAACGGCGGCGTCAGCCATGGGTAGCGGATCGGGCCGCCAAGATCCCACAGATGCACATGCGCATCGACGAACGGCAGGTCGAACAAGTGCGTCCCCTCTCCCATCGCGCCCCGGCATTCCGGTGGCGCGCAGATCCTAGAATGTGGTCCTGCCCCCGGATGTGTCGAAGGTGGCGGCCGTAGTGAAGCTGCATTCCTCGCTCGCCATGAAGCAGACCATCGCCGCGGTCTCCCTCACGTCGCCCAGCCGGCCCATGGGGATCTTCGACCGCATGTAATCGACCTGGCTCTGCGGGAGCTGCTGGAGGATCGGGCTTTCGAAGGTCGCCGGGGTCACCGCGTTGGCGATCACGCCGCTGGTCGCCAGTTCCTTGCCCAGCGATTTGGTGAAGCCGATCACCGCCGCCTTGGACGCGGAATAGGCGCAGGCGTTGGGGTTGCCCTCCTTGCCCGCCACCGATGCCACGTTGACGATCCGGCCATAGCCCTGCGCGATCATCTGGGGGATCACCGCGCGGCAGCAATAGAACAGGCCATGCGTGTTCACCGCGAACACCTGAAGCCAGGAATCGACCGGGAAATCCTGCACCGGGGCGGTCGCGCCGGTGATCCCCGCCGAGTTCACCAGGATGTCGATCCGGCCGAACCGTGCGACCGTCTCCGCCGCCGCGCTGGATACGGCAGCGTTGTCGCGCACGTCGAACGCGATCGCGTGCGCGGCGCCCACGTCCTTGCGCGCTTCCTCCAGCCAGTCGGGGTCTATATCCCACAGCACGGCGGCGCCGCCCTCGGCGGCGATGCGCCGGGCGGTTTCGCGGCCCAGGCCCGATGCGCCCCCGGTGACGACGGCGACACGCCCGTCGAAGCGTCCCGCGAACACGCTCATGCCGCGGGCTTCCATGCGACGAATTCCTGCCGCTGGCGGCCCAGCTTCTCGATGCCCAGCTCCACCACGTCGCCGGGCTTCAGAAACCAGGGCTCGGGCTTCTGCCCCAAGCCGACGCCGGGGGGCGTGCCGGTGGTGATCACGTCGCCGGGTTCCAGCACCATGAACTGCGAGCAATAGGAGACGATCTGCGCCACCGTGAAGATCATCGTCCGCGTGTTGCCGTCCTGAACGCGCTTGCCGTTCACCTCCAGCCACATCGCCAGGTCCTGCGGATCGCCCACCTCGTCGGCGGTCACCATCCACGGGCCGATCGGGCCGAAGGTGGGGAAGCCCTTGCCCTTGTCCCAGGTCGCGCCGCGCTCCTGCTGCCAATGGCGTTCGGAGACGTCGTTGATCACGCAATAGCCCGCGACATGCGCCAGCGCGCCGGCCTCGTCGACATAGGAGGCGCGCGTGCCGATCACGACGCCCAGCTCCACCTCCCAGTCGGTCTTCAGCGAGTCCCTGGGGATGGTGACGGGATCGTCCGGCCCCTGGATGCAGCTCACCCATTTCTGGAACACCACCGGCTCGGACGGGATCGGCAGGTTCGATTCGGCCGCGTGATCGGCATAGTTCAGGCCGATCGCCACGAACTGGCGCGTGCCCGCGACACAGGGGCCGTAACGCACCGCGCCCTCCACCAGCGGCAGCGACGCGGGATCGATCGCCGCCAGCCGCGCCAGCCCGGCGGGCGACAGCTCCGCGGGGCCGATATCGGCCACCACGCCCGAAAGGTCGCGGATGCGCCCTTCCGGGTCGATCAGCCCCGGCTTTTCCTGTCCAGTCGCGCCGTATCGCAGCAGCTTCATCGGTTCCTCAATGGGTATAGGGTCGGTGGAGGGGGATTTCGCGGTTGAGCTCGACGCCGAACCCCGGCTTGTCGAGCGCGCTCGCGCGGATGCGGCCGTTCACCGGCACCGGCTCGCCCAGCAACTGGGGGGCGAACATCGGCACCACCTCGGTCGGCCCCGGATGCATCATCAGGAACTCCGCGAAGGGCGAGTTATGCCGGGTGACGACGAAGTGATAGGAATAGACCGACGATCCATGCGGCACGACCAGCTTGCCGCGCGCATCGGCCAGCGCGCTTATCTTCAGCAGTTCGGTCACGCCGCCGCACCAGCCCACATCGGGCTGGATGATGTCGCAGCAGTCCATCTCCAGCAGCATGCGGAAGCCCCAGCGCGTCGCCTCATGCTCGCCGGTGGTCACCAGCATGCCGGCGGGCACGTTGCGCTTCAGCTCGGCATAGCCCCAGTAATCGTCGGGGCTGATCGCCTCCTCGATCCACTTCAGCCCGTGCGCGTGGCAGGCATGTGCCAGGCGCGTGGCATAGTTCACGTCCAGCGCCATCCAGCAATCGTACATCAGCCAGAAATCGTCGCCGCAGCGCGCGCGCATGTCCGCCAGCAGCGCGACGTTCTTCTTCAGCCCCTCCTCGCCCTCGGCCGGGCCGTGGTGGAGCGGCAGCTTGCCGCCGATGAAGCCCAGTTGCTTGGCGATATCGGGCCGCGCGCCCGTGGCGTAGAATTGCAGCTCATCGCGCACCGCGCCGCCCAGCAGGTGATGGACCGGCTCCTGCCGCAGCCGCCCGATCAGGTCCCACAGCGCCAGATCGACGCCGGAGATCGCGTTCACCACCAATCCCTTGCGGCCGTAATATTGGGTCGAGAAGTACATCTGGTCCCAGATCTTCTCATATTCCGCCGGATCGCGGCCCTCCAGGAAGCGCGCCAGATGCTTTTCGACGATGTAGCAGGCCGGCTCGCCCCCGGTCGTCACCGCAAAGCCGATGGTCCCGTCCTCCGCCTCGATCTCGACCACCAGCGTGCCCAGCACGTTGATGCCGAAGCTCTGCCGCGACTGGCGGTACTCCGGATATTTCGCCATCGGCGTGGCGATATGGTCGTCGATCCAGTGGCCGGCGCCCTGATCGTGATAATCGGCGCCGCCGCCCCCGCGGACGACGAAAGCACGAACCTCCTTGATCTTCGGCAGCGGCATCGGGTCCCCGAATCGATTCAGTTGCGGACAGGATTGCCGGAAAGCGGGCCGGCACCGGGCGCGCGACGGCGTACCATTATCTGGTACAAAGCCGCCGATCGTCCCGCTAGAGCTTGTCGCTCACCCACTTACCCCTCCAACCCCATTGTATGGGAACAAATTCCATATTATGGGACATAGTATTACGAGATGAGAAAGATGGCGTCAAACGCTGATTTGCCGGAAACGCGGGTGCGAAAGGGAGAGGCGAAGGCTCAGGCCGGCAGCCAGACCCTTTTGCGCGGGCTCGACGTGATCGAGGCGGTGGTCGACGGCCCGATCGGGCTGGCGGAGCTTGCCGCGCGGCTGGACCTTACGCGATCCACCACGCATCGCCTGGCCACCGCGCTGGTCGAGCGGCGCTACCTCAGCTTCGTGCCGCGGCTGGGCTATCAGTTCGGCCCAAAGCTGCTTGAGCTGGGTTTCCAGGCGCAGCAGCAGACCGACATCGTCCAGGTCGCGCGCCCGCATCTGGAAGCGCTGGCGGCCAGCACCGAGGATACGGTGCATCTGGGCATGCTCGATCGCGATCGCGCGCTCTATCTCGACAAGATCCCCGGCCGCCGCCGCGTGGAGATCAACAGCCGCGTGGGCGATCGCCATCCGCTCACCGCCACGGGTCTTGGCAAGGCGCTCCTGCTCGACGCGAGCGAGGGCGAATGGGAGCGGCTGTTCCAGCTCGATCGCGCGAGCGGCGCCCCGCCTGCCGATTATGGCGTCTGGCTGAAGCGGATGCACGGCTATGTCGATGCCGGGCGCACCTTCGACCTGGAGGAGAATGAGGACCTGATCCGCTGCGTGGCCGCGCCGATCCGCGGCGCGGGCGGCGCGATCGTGGGGGCGATGAGCGTGTCGAGCGCCGCGCAATATATGGCCGACGCGCGCATGACCGCGCTCACCGCCGAAGTGCTGGAAACCGCACGCGCGATCAGCAGCGACATGGGCTGGTCCCCCGAGAACACGGGCCGGGCGGCTCCGCGCGGTCGCGGGCGGCGCTGAGCGAGAGGAACGAGAGGGAACGGATGGGACTGCTGGAGGGCAAGACCTTGCTGGTGACCGGCGGATCGGCCGGGATCGGCCGCGCCACCGCGATCGAGGCGGCGCGGCAGGGCGCGGACGTGGGAATCAACTATATCGGCGACGATGCCGCCGCCGATGCCTGCCTGGCGGAGATCGCCGCACTGGGCCGCCGCGGCTTCGCGCTGAAGGGCGACGTGGCCGATCCGGAGACCGCACGCGCCTTCGTCAGCGCTGCGGTGGAGCGGCTGGGCCGCGTGGACATATTCGTCTCCAACGCCGGAATCTGCCCCTTCCACGCCTTCCTCGACATGCCGCTGGATACCTTCGAGCGGACGATGCGGGTCAACCTGCACGGCGCCTATTGGATGGTGCAGGCGGCGGCGAACCAGATGGTGGCGCAGGGCGGCGGCGGGGCGATCGTGGCAGTCTCCTCGATCTCCGCGCTCGTCGGCGGCGAATATCAGACGCGCTATACGCCCACCAAGGCGGGGGTGCATTCGCTGATGCAATCCGCCGCGATCGCGCTGGGCCGGCACGGCATCCGCTGCAATTCGGTGATGCCCGGCACGATCCTGACCGATATCAACAAGGACGACCTGGCCGATCCGGAGAAGCGCGCCCGCATGGCCGCGCGCATCCCGCTGGGCCGGCTCGGCGATCCGGAGGATCTGGCCGGGCCGATCCTGTTCCTCGCTTCCGACATGGCCCGTTACGTCACGGGCGCGGCGCTGCTGGTAGACGGCGGCGCCTTCGTGAACCTCCAGTAAGGGGCATCGGCATGGCCCGCGCCGCCTCCGCGCTCGATTACCGCGATCTCGCCCGGCGCCGCCTGCCGCGCTTCCTGTTCGAATATTTCGACGGCGGCTCTTACGCCGAGGTCACCCTGCGCCGGAACGTGGAGGACCTGGCCCGCGTGGCGCTGCGCCAGCGCGTGCTGACCGATGTCTCCGCGATCGATCTTGGCACCGAGCTGCTTGGCCGGAAGCTGGCGATGCCGGTGGCGCTGGGGCCGATCGGGCTTGGCGGCATCGGCGCTCGGCGCGGCGAGGTTCAGGCTGCCCGCGCGGCGGAGAAGGCGGGCGTGCCCTTCTGCCTCTCCACCGTCGGCGTGTGCCCGCTGCCCGAGGTGGCTGCGGCGGTGCGCGAGCCCTTCTGGTTCCAGCTCTACATGATCCGCGACCGCGCGTTCATGAAGGGCCTGCTGGCGCAGGCGCAGGAGGCGCGCTGTTCAGCGCTGCTTTTCACCGTGGACATGCCGCTGCCCGGATCGCGTTACCGCGACCTGCGATCGGGCCTGGCGGGCGCGCCGGGCCTGCGCGGCGCGGCGCGGCGCTTCTTCCAGGCGTGCATGCGGCCCGGCTGGGCATGGGACGTCGGGCTGCTCGGCCGCCCGCACCAGCTCGGCAACGTCGCCCCGGTGCTGGGCAAGGACAGCGGGCTCGACGATTTCCTGGGCTGGATGCGCGAGAATTTCGATGCGAGCGCGACCTGGGCCGACCTGGATTTCATCCGCGCCCATTGGAACGGGCCGGTGGTGATCAAGGGCATCCTGGACCCCGCCGACGCGCGCGAGGCGGTGCGTTGCGGCGCCGACGGCATCGTCGTTTCCAACCATGGCGGGCGCCAGCTCGACGGCGTGCCCTCCACCGCCGCCGCGCTGCCCGCGATCGCGGACGCGGTGGGCGGCGAGCTGACCGTCTTCGCCGATGGCGGCGTGCGATCGGGGCTGGACGTGGTGCGCCTGCTGGCGCTGGGCGCGCAGGGCGTGCTGCTGGGCCGCGCCTGGGCCTTCGCGCTGGCGGCAAAGGGCGAAGAGGGCGTCGCCCATGTCCTGCGGCTGGTGGAGGCGGAGATGCGCGTGGCGATGGCGCTCACCGGCTGCACGCGGATAGATCAGATCACCCGCGACATCCTGGTCGATGGAGGGGCGGCGCGATGAGCGAGATCCCGTCCCTGTTCCGCATCGATCCGGCAGACAGCGTGGCCACCGCGCTGCGCGACCTGGCGGCGGGGGAGCGCGCGCTGGGCGTCACGCTCTCCGCCGCCGTTCCCCGGGGGCACAAGGTTGCGCTGACACCGGTTGCCGCAGGCGATCCGGTGCGCAAGTTCGGCTTCCCGATCGGCCGCGCGACCCGCGCCATCGCGCCCGGCGAGCATGTCCACACGCATAATGTCGCGACCGCGCTGGCGGGCAGCGGCAGCTATTCCTACACCCCGCCCGCCCGCGCAGCGTCCCCGGCCGCGGACGTGCCCGGTTTCCTGGGATACCGCCGCGCGGACGGGCGCGTCGGCACCCGCAACGAGATCTGGGTGATCCCGACCGTGGGCTGCGTCGGCCGCACCGCGCAGAAGCTGGCCGAACGCGCCAACGCGCTGCATGCGGGCGCGGTGGACGGCGTCCATGCCTTCCCCCATCCCTTCGGCTGCTCGCAGCTTGGCGACGATCTGTCGGCCACGCGCAAGCTGCTCGCCGCGCTGGCCAGCCACCCCAATGCGGGCGGCGTGCTGATCCTGGGGCTGGGATGCGAGAACAACCAGCTCAGCGCCCTGCTGCCCGAGGTCGATGCTTCGGCGAACGTCCGCTCGCTGGGTGCGCAACTGGCGGGCGACGAGATGGAGGAAGGGCTGGCGCTGATCGCCGAACTGGTCGCGACCGCAAGCCAGGCCCGGCGAACCGAAGTGCCGCTGTCGGAGCTGGTGCTGGGGGTCAAATGCGGCGGATCGGACGGCTTTTCCGGCCTGACCGCCAACCCGCTGGTGGGCCGGATGAGCGACGCCGTCACCGCCGCCGGGGGCACCGCGATCCTCACCGAAATTCCCGAGATCTTCGGCGCCGAGCAACTGCTGATGGCCCGCGCCGCGGACCAGGGCGTGTTCGGCGGCATCGTGGAGCTGGTCAACGGCTTCAAACGCTATTTCACCGATCACGGCGAACCGGTGTCGGAGAACCCCTCCCCCGGCAACATCGCGGGCGGCATCACCACGCTGGAGGAGAAGTCGCTGGGCGCGGTGCAGAAGGCGGGGCACGCCATCGTCACCGGCGTGCTGCGCTATGGCGATCGCGTGAACGCGCGCGGGCTGGCGCTGCTGGAGGCGCCGGGCAACGACGCGGTATCCTCGACCGCGCTTGCCGCAGCCGGGGCGACCGCGATCCTGTTCACCACCGGGCGCGGCACGCCGCTGGGCTTTCCGGTGCCGACGATAAAGATCGCGTCGAACAGCGATCTCGCCGCGCGCAAGCCCGGCTGGATCGATTTCGACGCAGGCCGCGTGCTGGAGGACGGGATGGAGCCGGTGGCCGATGCCCTGCTCGATGCGATCCGCGCGGTCGCCTCCGGCCGGGAAACCGCCTCCGAACGCAATGGCGAGCGCGAGATCGCGATCTGGAAGCGCGGGGTGACGGTGTGAGCATGACGATCGCGCGCAGAGGGTTGCTGGCGGCCGCGGCCGCGCTCGCGCTGCTCCCCCAGCCGGCGGCGGCGGGCGGGATCGACCGGCGCGCGCTGGTGACGCGCCACAACATCGCCCTCAACGCCGTCGATCCGCACGCCCCGCTGATGCTCGGCAACGGCAGCCTGGGCTTCACCGCCGACATCACCGGGCTCCAGACCTTCCCCGGGCAATATTCGCCGGCCGCGCCGCTGCTCACCATGGCGCAATGGGCCTGGCACAGCTTCCCCAACCCCAATGGCTATACCGAGGCCGACGGGCTGGTGATGGTCCCCGTCCCCGGGCGCGGCGATCAGCCCTATCCCTGGATCCGCGACTGGGCGGAGCTGGACAGCCGCCCCGCGCTGAAATGGCTGCGCGAGAACCCGCACCGCTTCAACCTGGGCCGCGTGGCGCTGGCGCTCACCCGCGCGGACGGCAAGCCCGCCGCTTTCGCCGACCTGACGGGGACCAGCCAGACGCTGGACCTGTGGACCGGCACGCTCACCAGCCGCTTCACCTTCGACGGCCAGCCGGTGACGGTGGTGACCCGCGTCGCCGCCGGCCGCGATGCCGTGCTGGTCTCGGTCGAATCCCCGCTGGTGGCGAGCGGGCGGCTGGGCGTGGACGTGGCCTTTCCGGGCGTCTCGCCCAGCATCAATCCCGATCCTTCCGACTGGAACAGCCCGGACGGCCACAGCACGCTGTTGCTGAAGCGCACCGCCGGTCTGGTGCAGGTCCAGCGCAATATCGACGACACGCTCTACTATACGACCATCGCCGCCGCCGGGGCGGAGATCGGCCCGGCAGGGGCGCACCGCTATCGCGTGACCGCGAAGGGCTCCCCCCGCCTCCAGGCCCAGGTGGTGTTCGGCCAGGCCGACGCGCCGCCCGCCCCCGCCGCCTTCGCGAAACAGGCCGTGGCGGCGGAGGCGCACTGGCGCCGCTTCTGGAAATCGGGCGGGGCGATCGACTTTTCGGGCTCCACCGATCCGCGCGCGAAGGAACTGGAGCGCCGCGTCGTGCTCTCGCAATATCTGGCGGCGATCAACCAGTCGGGCGCCGTCCCCCCGCAGGAGGAGGGACTGTTCTCCAATAGCTGGAACGGCAAGTTCCACCTGGAGGTCCAGCCGCTCCACCTCGCGCAATGGGCCGCCTGGGGCCGGCCGGAGCTGCTCGAACGCCCGCTGCGCTGGTATCTCGACACGCTGCCCCGCGCGCGTGAGGTGGCGGCGCGCCACGGCATCGACGGCGCCTGGTGGACCAAGATGTCCGGGCCGGAGGGGTGGAACAGCCCATCGACGATCAACCCCTTCATCATGTGGCAGCAGCCCGCGCCGATCTACATGGCCGAGCTGCTGTGGCGCGCGCGCGGCGGCAAGGCGGTGCTCGACCGCTACGGCGAGCTGGTGGAGGAAACCGCGAAGCTGCTCGCCGCCTGGCCGCGCTGGGATGCGGCGGGCAAGCGCTATGTACTCGGCCCGCCGATCGTGCCGGTGCAGGAGAACCATCCCCCGCTGACCACCGTGAACCCGGCCTATGAGGTCGAATTCTTCCGCTGGGGCCTGATCGCCGCGCAGCGATGGCGCGAGCGCCGCGGCCTGCCCCGCAACGCGGAATGGGACAAGGTGATCGCCGGCCTGGCCACCCCCGCCGTGGCGGACGGGCTCTATCTGCCGGTGGAGAGCGAGCCGGATTTCTGGAAGGTCACCCGCTCGCCCGAATGCAGCCGCCATGCGCATCCGCCGCGCTGCCTGAACCGCGATCATCCGTCGATGCTGATGGCCTGGGGCATGATCCCGGGCCGCATCGACCGCGAGACGATGCGCGCCACGCTGCGCGCGGTGGAAAGCGACTGGGACCTGCGCCAGACCTGGGGCTGGGACTTTCCGGTGATCGCGATGACCGCCGCGCGGCTGGACGAACCGGGCAATGCCGTGGACTGGCTGTTCCGCGATCTGCCGAACAACCGCTGGGGCGTCAGCGGAATGACGCCGCGCGTCCATCTGGCGGAGGAAACCCAGCTCGTCGGCCCCGCCGCGGCCAACGCGGCTCCCGGCCCGGACGGCCCGGGCTATCGCCGCGCGGCCGAGACCTATTTCCCGTCCAACGGATCGCTGCTGCTGGCGGTGGCGATGATGGCGGGCGGCTGGGATGGTTCGCAAGGCCCGGCACCCGGCTTTCCCAAACAGGGCTGGAAGGTCCGCGTCGAGGGCATCAAGCCGCTTCCCTGACCGGCGGGCGCCTCATCCCCGCAACGGACCGAATCTCCTTTCCGGGGAGCCGCCGGAGCATGCCCGTCTTCGCCGGATACAAAGAGCGGACGCGGCTTTCGCCGCGCCCGCTGGAGGTGAGGATAACGATGCTTCAGAACTTCAGTACGGCGCCGATGAAGAACTCCTGACGCAGCACGTCATAGGTCGCCGGATAGGTGTTGGCGCGGATCTGGGGGCTGCCCACCAGCGGCGGCTCGTTCGCGAACAGGTTGTTCACGCCGCCGAAGAACTGCAGCTTGTCCATCGCGTCATAGGTGAACGACAGGTCGAAATAATGCTGCGCCGGCAGCACCGGATAGACCAGAGTGTTCAGCGCCGGAACGCTCGCCGATCCCGCGCGCAGCGGCAGGACGTAGCGATCGTTGGTCACCTTGCCGATATAGCGGTGGCGCAGGCTGAGCGTCAGATCGCCCGTGTCCCAGGTGACGCGGGTGTTGCCGCGCCACTTCGGCAGCGGCTCGCCGCAGGTCGATCCGAACGATCCGATGCAGTAGTTCTTGATGTTCGGGAACGCCTGCACCGGGGTGATGGTGAACTCGTCGGTGTAGGTCCAGCTCGTCGAAAGGTTGAGCTTGCTCTCTTCCGCGAACAGGCCAAAGCCGAGCGGCATCGAATAGCGCACCGCGAAATCGATACCGGAGGTCTCCAGCGCGCCGGTGTTGGCGTTGCGGATTTGCGCGACATAGGGATCGTTGATCGCGCCCGTGTTCGGATCGCGCCGGATCGCCTGGCAGAACTCGCTGCTGTTGTCCTGGATCACGTTGAAGCAGAGGTTCAGCGTGTTCGCCAGGCCGCCGCCGAGCTGCGACACGGCGCCGTCCAGCCGGATGTTGAAGTAATCGACGCTGGCGCGCAGCCGCGGGATGAAGCCCGGGGTGAACACCGCCCCCAGCGTCCAGGTGTCCGAACGCTCGGCGCCGACATTGGGATTGCCGCCGGCGTCATAGGGGATGATCGTGTTCGGCTGGACGCCCGCTGTCCATACCAGCGCGTTGGGCACACCGTTGGCGACGCAGACGTTGCGGACGGCCGTGGTCTGCTGCGCGGCCGGCTGGAACGGGCCGCACGGATCGGTGGCCGGGCCGACGATGCGCTGCGATCCGCCGAACAGCTCGCCCACGTTGGGCGCGCGGATCGCGTGCTGGAACTGGCCGCGGAAGGTGACGTCCGGCGTCGGCGACCATTCGGCGCCGCCCAGATAGGTCCAGACGCCGCCGATGCCGCCCAGGCTATAGTCGGAATAGCGGAAGGCGCCGTTCAGCGTGAGCGCGTGGAAGAAGGGCGTATCGGCGAGCACCGGCACGCGGACCTCGCCATAGATCTCCTTGGCGCTCACCTGGCCCGAGGTGGGCAGGCCGGGGTTGAAACCCGCGACGTCGCCCGACGAGAGGAACGAGTCCGGATTGAACACCGCCTTGGACTTGCGCCACTCGCCGCCCAGCGAGAAGCCCACGGGGCCGGCCGGCAGCGAGAACAGGTTGCCCGAGAAGTTGCCCGCCAGCACCTGAAGCTCGGCCTGGGTGCTGTTGGTCGCGCTGATCCGGATCGCATTGGCGCAGGCATCGCTGATGTTCTGGCCGAAGATGTTGCAGACCGGCGCCGCGCCGCCCTGGCGGAGCAACGACGCCTGGAGCCGCGAACGCGAGATCGCGTTCTGGAGCAGCGTCGTCTCTTCGGTGCGGGCGTAGCTATAATAGACGTCGTACTTCAGGTCGGTCAGGAAGCCTTCGCCCGCATCGCCCAGGTCGCCGCGGAAGCCGATCGCCGCGCGATAGACGTTGCGGCGCATGTCCGCCCGGCGCGGGCCGACCTCGTTATAGCGCTTGCCCGCGGTCAGGAAGGCGCGGCCGTCGTTCGCGGTGGTGGTGTAGCTGGCCGATCCCGCCGCGATGGTGGTGGTGCCCGTCTCGCGCATGTCGAGCTGGCGCAGCACCTCCTGCATCGACGCGGAGAGATAGGGATTGTTGACGTCGAACAGCGTGTTCACGCCCACGTTCGACGGGGCGAGCTGCGCGTCGACGCGGTTGTTCGAATAGTGAAGCTCCAGATAGCCGGTGATCGCGTCCGAGAAATCATAATGGCTGAAGCTGTTGATCATCCAGCGTTCCTGCGGGAGGATCAGATAGTTGTCCGGCCCCAGGTTGAAGCGATCGGCCGGATCGAGCGCCGGACGCGCGGTGGCGCCGGCATCGTTGAAGGTGAAGCCGAACGATCCCATCGCACCCAGCCCTGCGGCCGCATAAGCGGCGTTCAGCCCGGCGTTCGACTGGGCCGAACCCGGCAGCGGGATGCCCGAGAAGCGGCCGTTGGGGATGTCGCCCGAACCGCCGGTGATGAAACCCAGCTCGCCGCCCGCCGCGGTGCAGGCCGCGCCGCTCTGGCTGCCGAACACCTGGCCGGCGCGATCCGGCCCGCCGGTGCCCGGTTTGATGCAGCCGTCGCTAAGCGAATCGAAGGCCCAGTCGCCGCGCTCGCCGCGGGTGATGCCGCCGCGCTTCAGATAGTTGGCGGAGACCACCGTGTTGCCCCGGCCGTCGGCGAAGTTGCCGCCCACGGTCACGTCCAGGCTGTAGCCCTTGGTCCAGGTCGCGCTGTCGATGTTGAACTGGCCGCGCGCCTCGACGCCCTCGAAGTCGCTCTTCATCACGAAGTTGACGACGCCGGTGATCGCGTCCGAACCGTAAACCGCGGAGGAGCCGCCGGTCACCACTTCGGTACGCTCGATCAGCGCGGCCGGGATCGTGTTGATGTCGGTCACCTGCTCCGGGCCATAGATGGCGAAGCGGCGGCCGTTGACCAGCACCAGGTTGCGCGTGGCGCCGAAGCCGCGCAGGTTCACGTCTGCGGTGCCGCCCGGAACCGTGTTGCCGCTGGCGCCGCCGTTGGTGGAGGGCACGAACTGCGGCTCGTCCTGCAGCAGCGCCTCGACGTTGGTGGTGCCGGTGAGCTGCACCTCCTCGCTGGTGACCACGGCCACCGGGGTCGATGCGTCGAATCCGTCGCGGGCGATGCGCGATCCGGTGACGACGATCGCGGGCTCCTCCTCCGCCTGGGCGGCGGGGGCGCCTGCGTCTTGCAGCGACACGGGGGCCTCGCCGGGCGCGGCATGCGCGGGCATCGCCACGCCCAGCGTCAGGCATGCGATCGCCGCGCCGCCCATCAGGCGGGTGCGTCGCGTGTATCCAAAGGTGCGAATCATTTTCTCCATCCCCTCTCTTCAGCCGCGGTTCCGGCGCCATCACGATTCCGGTCCCGACCTTGCCTGGCCGATGTTCCGAAGTTTCCGCAGCGCGTCTGTCGCCGCAGAAATTCCCACATATTGAGACTGCATTTTAGTATATGATAGCGCTACCGTCAATGGCGTTTGTGGCCCCGGGCCGCGCGGCGGTTCGCGCGGCACCGTGCCTCACCGGGACGGAGGGGCGGATCGCATCCAAATTCGACGGCGAGCGAGGCGCGGGGCGGCCGTCGCGATCCTGATCCACTTCGGTCATGTGGAATCTTGGGGGCGCCCGATATCTCTGTTAACCATGCCGGTCTGGCCCCTTTTTGGGCAGAATCGGGGGACGCATCATGGTGCCTTCGCCCCTTGTGCTGGGGATTACGGCGGCTGGTCTTGCAGGGACCATCGGCAGCGCCGCCGCGGCCGCGCCGCGGGGCGCCTGGGACATTGCGCCGGCCACGCTGCCGCAATGGATAATGGTAGCGCTCACTCTGGCATTGCTGGCTGCGATCGTGCGGATCGCGCAGACGCTGGCCGGGCTGCGTGACCGCTTGCCCGGCCAGCAGAAGCGCGATCCCGAAAAGCTGCTGCGCATGCTGTGCGAGCAGGTGGGCCGCCATACCGATCATATGCACCGCGTGTTCGCCCAGCGGCTGCGCCAGCCCCAGCCGGACGTCCCTGCGCTGCGCCTGCTGCTGCCGCACATGCGCGAGGATCTGGCGCCGCCGATGTTCTTCGTCGCGCAGATGCGCGGCCTTTCGCCGGAGGACTGGCCCAGCCCCGCGCTGCTCCAGGCGTTCGGCGAATGGAGCGGCCAGATCGCGGCGATGGCGGGCCAGATCGGCGACCTGCACCAGGCGGTGACCTTCCCGCTGGTGCGCGAGCCCGTCGACAAGGCGGCCGACGCCCGGATGGCGCACCAGTATCTGATCGAACGCGCCTTTCTGGACCGCGGGGTCGATACGCTGCGCCAGTGCGCCTTCGATTTCTGCAAGGCCGCCTGCGACCATCTGGAAAAGCTGCGCGAGGGGAAGCCGGACAAGGACGGCCAGAAGCCCCCCTGCCCCTGTTGCGAGACCCGCGACGCGCTGAGCAACCTGCCGGTGCGCGATCCGCTGGATGCCGTGGTGATCGTGGTGAAGGAGGAGGCGAAGCCTGCCCCGGCACCCGCTCCGGCCCCGACGCCCGCGCCCGCCGCCTGCTGCTGCACGGCACCGCGGATGTGCGGGTGCATGCGCGGCTGCGCCTGCCGCTGCGGATGCCAGCCGCCCGCCAAGGGCTGATCGCGCGCCGCACACATCCCGCCGCGCGCATGCCGTCTTGCCCCGCCGCCGCCGGGCAGGCAGAAGCGCGCCATGTCTCTCTATTCCTTCGGCGGGCACAGCCCCGTTATCGCGGCGGATGCCTGGGTCGCGCCCAGCGCGGACCTGATCGGCCAGGTCATCCTCGGCGATCTCGCCTCGGTCTGGTTCGGCGCGGTGATCCGCGCGGACAACACCGCGATCACCGTCGGTGCGCGCAGCAACGTGCAGGACGGGGCGATGCTCCATTCCGATCCCGGCGTGCCCTGCACGATCGGCGAGGATGTGACCGTGGGCCATCACGCGATCCTGCACGGCTGCACGATCGGCGATCGCACGCTGATCGGCATGGGCGCGACGGTGCTCAATCGCGCGGTGATCGGCGAGGATTGCCTGGTCGGCGCCGGCGCGCTGGTTACCGAGGGGAAGGAGTTTCCCCCGGGCCACCTGATCGTGGGCGTCCCCGCCAAGGCGATCCGCCCGCTCGATCCCACCACGCTCGCCGCGCTCAGGCTGTCGGCCGCCAATTATGTGGCCAAGCAGCAGGAGTTCGCCAAGTCGATGGTGAAGATCGGCTGATCCCGCGCCCGGCGCGGGCCGGGCGGCCGCCGCGGCCTTCCGTTACGTCAACTGGACAGCGATTTCGGTTGCGCTAGAAAACGCATCCATGGCCCTGCCCCCGCTGTTCGATCGCCTGCGCCTGCCCGTCATCGGGTCGCCGCTTTTCATCATCTCCGGTCCGGAGCTGGTCATCGCCCAGTGCAAGGCGGGGATCGTCGGATCCTTCCCGGCGCTGAACGCCCGGCCCGAGTCGCTGCTCGACGAATGGCTGCACCATATCACCGAGGAACTGGCGGCGTGGGACCGCGATCATCCGGACACGCCCGCCGCGCCCTTTGCGGTGAACCAGATCGTCCACCGCTCCAACCCGCGGCTGGAGCATGACGTCGCGGTCTGCGCCAAGTGGAAGGTACCGATCGTCATCACCTCGCTCGGCGCCCGGCCGGAGGTGAACGACGCGGTTCATGGCTGGGGCGGCATCACGCTCCACGACGTGATCGACGACGTCTTCGCGCACAAGGCGATCGAAAAGGGCGCCGACGGCCTGATCACCGTCGCCTGGGGCGCGGGCGGCCATGCGGGCAAGCTCAATCCCTTCCCCTTCGTGGAGGAGGTGCGCCAGTGGTTCGACGGGCCGGTGGTGCTCTCGGGCGCGATCGCCACGGGCCGCGGCGTGCTGGCGGCGCAGGCGCTGGGCGCCGACCTCGCCTATATCGGATCGGCCTTCATCGCCACGGCGGAGGCGAACGCATCGCCCGAATACAAGCAGGGCATCGTCGATGGCCGCGCGGCCGACATCGTCTATTCGAACCTCTTCACCGGGGTCCATGGCAACTATCTGCGCCAGTCGATCGTCAACGCCGGGCTGGACCCCGATCACCTGCCGGAAAGCGATCCCAGCAAGATGAACTTCGGCGGCGCCAAGGCGTGGAAGGACATCTGGGGCTGCGGCCAGGGCATCGGATCGGTGGATGCGGTGGAATCGGCCGCGGACCGGATCGCCCGCATCAAGGCCGAATATGACGCCGCCCGCGCCCGCCTGCTGGGATAGCAACCCTTTGCCGGCGATGGCCGTGGCGCGGCGATAGAATTCCTGGAAAGCCCCGCGAATTCCTAGAAAGCGCGCGCCAGCCGGTCCATCATCCCGCGCGCCGGGCTGTGCGCGATCACGGGTTCGTCCAGCGCGGAATCGAGCCGGGCGACGCGGCGGTAGAGGTGCATGCTCGCCTCCACGATCGCGGCGGCCTGCACCGGCATGGTTTCCAGCAGCCGCGCCTCGGTCTCCGGCGCGGCGCCCAGCCGGCGCGAGGGGCGCAGCGCCTCGTCCGCCGGGATTTCCCCCGAATCCACCGCACGCTGGGTGAGCAGCCAGGCGATGATGTGCATCAGCCGGGTGGTGACCTTCAGCGACTCGCAACTGAAGGCGACCCGGTCGAGCGCCGCGAGCGCATCGCGCTCGTCGCGGCCCACCGCGTCGAAATATCCGCGCGCCTCATCCGCCAGCAGCATCGCCTCGACATAAAGCGAGTCGACCAGCCTGCGATGAATCGGCGCGGATGCCCAGCTTCCCCTCATGCCGCAAACGCTGCCACAGCGAACATGGTAAGCAAATGCTTAATATCGCTACGCATGCGTCCCGATCCGGAGCGGTTGCGCGCGGTTCAGGCGATGATGTCGGGGATCAGCCGGTCTTCCAGCATCGCGATCTCGTCGCGAAGGCGCAGCTTGCGCTTCTTCAGCCGCGCCGCCTGGAGCTGATCGACCGATCCGGCGCCCAGCAGCGCGGCGATGGCCGCGTCCAGATCGCGGTGCTCGGTGCGTAGCAGCTCGAGCCGCCGGCGGATCTCGCTTTCATCCATTCCGGCGATGTTCTGCACCAAAGCCGGGGCCGGGAGCAACAGCCCATCGCAGCTCCTAAGGAGTTCACCGAATATGACGATTTCTTTACCTGACAAGGCCGAGGAAAGGTGATCTACTGCCGTTTCCACCTATCGTAAGGAGGACCGCTTCCATGCAGAACGGGCATATCGAAGCACTTTCGGCCAAGCACAACTCGCTCGATCGCCGTATCTCCGCCGAGTTGCAGCGCCCCCTCCCCGATCACATGCTGATCGCTGAGCTCAAGAAGCAGAAGCTGCGTGTGAAGGACGAACTTACCGGCTGATCCCGGCCCTCCTGCTCCGGCGCTGCCCCGCTTGCCCGTGCGGGCGGGGACGGCCCCTCGCAAACCCGGCACCGGCCGCCGCCCTGCCCCGGCACGCCCTCTGGCTTGTGCCCGGTGCGGACAGGCGAATCGCATCCGGCCGCCCTTCCGGACGGCCGCTGCCGATTTGCGATGATGAGGGGACGATGCGCCGCGGCGCCGCTTAGCGCGGGCGCAGGATCGGCTTGACGAAGCTGGGAGTGTGCTTGCCCTGGCCCACCGGCTTGCGGGCCAGCATCGGATCGATTTCACGCTCGAAGGCCACGCCCACGCGGCCCTCCGCGCTCCAGGCGATCCGCCCGCGCACCCAGCCGACGCCGCGCACCTCAACCGCAACCGGCGTGCCCGATGCGATCGGATCGGAATATTCCGCCATCAGCCCGCCCGACGAAAGGTTGCGGACGCGGACCACCGTGGCCTCCCCGCCATCGCCGATGCGGAAGCTGGCCGACAGCAACAGGCTGTCGCGCGATCCGGTGCGCTGGCCGGTGAAATCATCGGCCGAAAGGGCGGTTAGCGGGTCGTACGAAAACTGTTCCATCCTGCCTGCCCAATGCGTTGCGTTGCGTGCGGGCGCGAATAGACCAGCAAAGTTTATCGAAAGCGTTAAACCGGCGCGCGGGAAGCCCCCGGACGCCATGCCGCCGCCGGAGCCGCGCAGGCCGCGCGGCCGCCGCTATTCGTCGCGGCTCACCTTCTCCTGGCGCTCGTGGCGCTCCTGCGCTTCCACCGTCATCGTGGCGGTGGGGCGCGCCTCCAGCCGGGCGAGCGGAATCGGCTCGCCGGTCACCTCGCAATAGCCATATTCCCCCTCGTCGATGCGGCGCAGCGCCGCGTCGATCTTGGAGATCAGCTTGCGCTGGCGATCGCGGGTGCGCAGCTCGATAGACCAGTCGGTCTCGCTCGACGCGCGATCGGTCAGGTCCGCCTCGCGCAGCGATTCGGACTGAAGCTGGGAAAGCGTCCCCGCCGCCTCGCGATAGATCGCGTCCTTCCAGGCGTGGAGCTTCTCACGAAAATATTCGAGCTGCCGCGGGTTCATGAACGGCTCGTCGGAACTGGGCCGATAACCGTCGTCACCGTCGTTGGCCGCGCTGGGGGCATCCTTGCCCGGCTCGTCAGCACGATCCCACACCGAAGCCATACCCACTCTCCACACCGGTTTCCCAGCGGCGCAGCCACGGAGAATACCGCCCTAGCCCGGAGGCGCTATACTTTCGCGCGACGGGCTTAACAAGCCGATCATTTGGCCCGAATCCGCGCGCAAACGTCCCGTAATATGGAGGAAATTTCACGAAGCTGAACCGGGATTAGCCGCCAGACCGGCGGAATTAACCGTGTTTCTTAGTATTTACCTTACTAATCCCTCATGTATCCGTGCCGTAACCGGACATTAACCATCACAAGATCAGCACATGGTGGAAAATCGAGCAAAGAAGATGGTAAACGTGCGTTAACGCACTTGCGCTTAATAGTTTGTTTTGCACTTTTCCTGCATTGCTGTCGGGCTAGCTGCTGACAGTTCCGTCGGATCAGACGGCCTGCGGCAAGGGAAGAGTTGGGACACCATGTCGGTACGGATGGCCTTGGCGAAACTCTGCGCCTGCGCATGCGGGGGCGCCGTCGTTGGCGGCGGCACCGTCTATGTCGCAGAGAATCCGCCCGCACGTGTCGCGGTCGCGAAGAAGACGGTCGCCCAGAAGCGCGTCGTGCGCAAAACGGTGAAGCGCGCCGCGCCCCGCGTCGTGCGCCGCACCGTCACCACCACGCAGCAGGGCCAGCCCCAGGTCGTGGTCGTCACCGCCCAGGGCGCGCCGATCCCGGTGCCGCCGGGCTTCGGCGGATCCAGCGGCGCGATGCCGATCGTCTCGTCCAGCTCCAGCGGTTCCTCCAGCTCGTCGGGCGTGATCGGCGGGTCGAGCGGCGGCGGCTTCATCGGCGGCTTCTTCGCGGGCGGCTTCTTCGGCAGCTCGGGCAGTAGCGGATCCAGCGGCAGCTCGGGCAGCAGCGGCATCAATATCGAGATTTCCTCGACCTCCAGCACCAGCGGCGGATCGACCTCCACGGGCGGATCGTCCACCTCGACGGGCGGCTCCTCCACCTCCACCGGCGGGTCCTCGACCTCGACGGGCGGGTCCTCGACGGGCGGTTCCTCCACGTCGACGGGCGGGTCCTCGACGTCGAGCGGCAGCGTGAGCAGCACCTCGTCCACCGGCGGTTCCTCCACCGGCGGCTCCTCATCGTCCACGTCCAGCGGCAGCGTCAGCTCGACCTCGTCGACCGGCGGGTCCTCGACCAGTTCCTCGACGGGCGGCTCCTCGACCAGCTCGTCCACGGGCGGGTCGTCCACCTCCACCAGCTCGTCGACCGGCGGCTCCTCGTCCTCGACGTCCAGCGGGGTTTCGACTTCTTCGTCGAGCGGCGTTTCCACCTCGTCGAGCAATTCCAGCGGCGTCTCCACCTCTTCGAGCAACTCGAGCGGCGTTTCGACCTCGTCGAGCACCTCCTCGTCCAACTCGAGCGGCGTCTCCACCTCCTCGTCGAACTCTTCGAGCACCTCGTCGTCGAACTCCTCGTCCACGTCGAGCAACGGTTCGAGCAGCCACGGCTCCTCCAGCCATGGATCGTCGAGCCACGGTTCGAGCGGCTGGAGCAATTCGAGCGGCTGGGGTTCCAGCGGCTGGGGTTCGAGCAGCCACGGATCGTCGAGTCACGGATCGTCCAGCCACGGCGGTTCGTCAGGCTCGTCGGGCGGCCCCGCGCCGGTGCCCGCGCCGCCGATGATCCTGCTGTTCGGCGGTGCCGCCGCCGCGCTGGTCGCGCGCCGCCGCCTCAAGCGCAGCAAGGACAAGACGGAGGGCTGATCCCGCGGGTCCTGGCGTGGGCGCAGCCGGATCGGCCGCGCCCCGCGGATCACTCGGCCAGCAGCAGCTTCTCGATTTCCGGGATCGTGTGGCGGGTCAGGTCCTTGGCGATCTCGCTCGCCAGCCGTTCGGTGAGGTGCCGGTCATAGTGGCGGCGCAGCTCGCCCAGCGTCTCGGGCGGCGCGACCACCACCAGCCTCTCGAACTCGCCCGCCAGCGCGCCCGCGTTCAGCATCGCCGCCGCCTCGGCCGCGAACCGGTCCTCGGCGATCTGGTGATAGTCGGCCGGCTCGATCGTGCCGGAGCCCCATTGCCCGCCGGCCACCCGCGTCCCCATCGCGCGGCCCGCCAGATCGGTGGCCTGTTCGTGCGTAGGCGGGTTTTCGCCGGCGTCGCGCTTCAGCTCCAGGCGGAGATCGGGGTAGCGCGCGTCGCCCGCGTTGCGCAGGAACAGCAGCTTGCGTCCATCGGCGATCACGATCGCGGTGTCGTGGGGAAGCTCCATCTCAGCTCTCCTCGGCATTGCCAGACGATACGGTGCATCAACGCGAAGAGGACGGCGATGGTTGCCCGTCGGTGGCGATGCCCCCGGCCGCGGCGCACGAACCCGCTTGGGATCGACTCGGGTTGCGCCCATCGCCGCCCCCCGTCATAGGGCGTGCCCCATGCATGATATCCGCTCCATCCGGGATGATCCCGATGCCTTCGATCGCGGGCTCGCGCGCCGCGGCCTCGCGCCCATGGCGGCGGAGCTGGCCGCGCTGGACGAGCGCCGCCGCGCGCTGATCACCGAGATCCAGGCCGGCCAGGCCCGCCGCAACGAGGCTTCGAAGGCGATCGGCGCGGCCAAGGCATCGAAGGACGAGGCCGCCGCCCAGGCGCTGATGGCCGAGGTGGCGCAGCTCAAGGAGCGCCTTCCCGCGCTGGAGGCGGAGGAGAAGGAGGCCGGCGACGCGCTGACCGCGCGGCTGGCCGCGCTGCCCAACCTCCCCCACCCCGACGTGCCCGAGGGCGAGGACGAGGACGGCAACGCGCTGGTCCATGAGCGCGGCACCCGCCCGGACTTCGCCTTCGCCCCCGCCGAGCATGACGCGATCGGCCCCGCGCTGGGGCTGGATTTCGAGACCGGCGCCGCGATGTCCGGCGCGCGCTTCACGCTGCTGCGCGGACCCGCGGCGCGGCTTCACCGCGCGCTGGGCCAGTTCATGCTCGACGTGCTTTCGGGCGATCATGGCTATGAGCAATGCTCGCCGCCGCTGCTGGTGCGCGACGAGGCGGTGTTCGGCACCGGCCAGCTCCCCAAGTTCGCCGAGGACCTGTTCCGAACCAACGACGGCCGCTGGCTGATCCCCACCGCCGAGGTGAGCCTGACCAATATCGTCCGCGAAAAGATCCTGAGCGAGGAGGAGCTGCCGTTCCGCTTCACCGCGCTCACCCCCTGCTTCCGGTCGGAGGCCGGGGCGGCGGGACGCGATACGCGCGGATTCATCCGCCAGCACCAGTTCGAGAAGGTGGAGATGGTGTCGATCACCACCCCCGAACAGTCCGAGGCGGAGCATGAGCGGATGACCGCCTGTGCCGAGGATATCCTGACGCGCCTGGGCCTGCCGTTCCGCCGGATGAAGCTGTGCAGCGGCGACATGGGCTTCACCGCCGCGCGCACCTATGACCTTGAGGTGTGGCTGCCCGGCCAGGGCCGCTATCGCGAGATCAGCTCCTGCTCGACCTGCACCGATTTCCAGGCCCGGCGGATGAACGCGCGCTATCGCCCCGCGGGCGAGAAGGCGACGCGCTTCGTCCATACGCTCAACGGATCGGGGCTCGCGGTCGGCCGCACGCTGGTCGCGGTGATCGAGAATTACCAGCAGGCGGACGGCGCCGTCGCCGTGCCGGAGGCGCTCCAGCCCTGGCTGCGCGGCCTCAGCCGGCTGGAGCCCGCGACCGGGAAACTTCCTGCCTGACGCACGGCGTTAACCACGCTATGGTGCGCGGGCGGGAGGGAATTGTGGACAAACTGCGCAGGAGCGCGATGGGAATCTTGCCGCTGGCGTTTCTGGTGCTGGGCGGATGCATTCCGCGTGCCGTGGAACCCGGAACCTATGGCCCGCCCGGCCCGGCGGCCGACTATCGGCCCGCGCCCGGCGGCGGCCAGCCCTATGATCCCACGGCCTATCCGCGATACGGCCAGGATGCGCCACCCGCGCAGCCGGTGCGCCAGAGCTGGGAGATGCGCCCCGTCGCCCCCGGCGCCACCCGGGTGGAGCGCAGCACCTATACGGTGCGCAACGGCGATTCGCTGCGCCTGATCGCGATCAAGACCGGCGCGGGGTCCGAGGCGATCGCCCGCGCCAACAATCTGGCCAAGCCCTACACCATCTTCCCCGGCCAGCAGCTCGTGATCCCCGCCGGCCTCTATCATGTGGTGCGCGAGGGCGAGACGGGCATCGCCATCGCCCGCGCCTATGGCGTCGACTGGAGCCGCATGGTGGAGATCAACGACCTTGCGGAGCCCTATATCCTGCGCGCCGGAATGCGCGTGCTGATCCCGGAGGCGGGGCCGGAAACGCTGGAGCAGCGCGCGGCGCGCTTCACCATCGACATCGACGATATCGTAACGGGCGGCCAGCCCGCGCTGGCGGACAGCGGCAAGCCCGCGCGGCCCAGCAGCGCGCCCTCGCGCCCGCTGCCCGCCACCGCGGCGGTGGCGCCGCCCGCGCGGCTAAGCGGCGGCTTCCGCTGGCCGGTGCAGGGCACGGTGATCAAGCGCTTCGGCCCCGGCGCCAGCGGCGAGCGCAACGACGGCATCAAGATCGCGGTGCCGCTCGACACGCCGGTGCTGGCGGCCGCGGACGGCGTCGTCGCCTATGTCGGCAGCGACGTGCCCGCGCTGGGCGGGCTGGTGATCCTGCGCCACGGCGATTCCTGGTCCACCGTCTATGGCCACGCCGGGCAGTTGCTGGTGCAGCGCGGCCAATCGGTGAAGAAGGGCCAGATGATCGCGCTATCGGGCAACTCCGGCTTCGCCGACCGGCCCGAGCTGCATTTCGAAATCCGCCAGGGCCGCACGCCCGTGGACCCGCTCCCCCGCCTTCCCGGGCGCTGACGCGATGGCGCAGCGCGACGGGATTCTGCGGCGCAGGTCGGGGTTGCCGGTCTGGGCGTCGATTGCCATTCGCGTGACCGCCGTGCTGGCGCTGCTTGGGCTGGCAATACTGGTCCACTGGATCGAGCGGGACGGGCTGAAGGATACCGCCGACGGGCATGTCAGCTTCCTCGACATCCTCTATTTCACCTCGATCTCCATTACCACCACCGGCTATGGCGATATCGTGCCGGTCAGCGACAGCGCGCGGCTGTTCGACGCGCTGGTGGTTACGCCGATCCGCATCTTCGTGGTCCTGATCTTCCTCGGCACCACCTATAATTTCGTCATCAAGCGTTCGTGGGAGAGATGGCGCATGGCAGTGATTCAGCGAAACCTGTCGGGCCACATCATCGTCGCCGGATATGGCAAGACCGGGTCCGACGCGGTGGACGAGCTGATCGCCCGCGGCGTGCCCGCGTCGAAGTTCGTCGTTCTGGATGGCGATGCAGGCGCGCTCGCCCGTGCGGAGGCGCGCGGATGCAATGTGATGCCCGCCGATGCCACGCGCGATGCCGTGCTGGAGGAAGCGCGCATCCGCTGGGCCGAATCGATGATCGTCGCCGCGGGGCGCGACGACACCTCGATCCTGATCACGCTCACTGCGCGGCATCTGGCCCCGCAGCTCCCGATCAGCGTAATCGTGAAGGCGGACGACAATGAATTTCCGGCCCGCGCCGCGGGCGCCACCACCGTGATCAACCCCGTCAGCTTCGCCGGGCTGCTGCTCGCCAGCTCATGCACCGGGCCGCATCTGGCCGATTATCTGATGGACCTCGCCTCGATCCGGGGCCGTGTCGCGCTCGCCGAGCGGAGCGTGGCGGCCGATGAGGTCGGCAAGCCTCTTCGCGCGATCGCCACGGGCCTGGGCTTGCGGATCTACCGCGACGGCCAGCCCTATGGCTTCGCCGAGCCCGAAGCCGCGAAGCTAGAGCCCGGCGATACGATCATCGAGATCGTGACCTGAACGGCGCGGATCAGCGCAGCAGCACGATCAGCCCGCCCATCACCAGATAGTTGACCAGCCAATATCCCGCGTCGATCGCGAACAGCGTGATCGTGAGGCGCGAGAAGAGGTAGTTCACCGCCATCGCGGGGATGATGAAGCCCACCGCGACGCCGCCCGCGATCATCAGCGAAAGCTCCGTGCTGGGCACGCCATAGCTGGCCAGCGTGTGATCCAGGATGAACGCCATGAACAGGTTGAGCACGAAGGTGGTGCCGAAGATCAGCGCCATGTTGGCGCCCTGCTTCAGCTTCTCCGCGTCCAGCCCGCGCGCTTCGGCCCATTTGCGGCCGAACAGAGGACCGTACCACAGCCCGCCGATCACGAATCCCGCGAGCGCGGCGGCAATGACCGCCAGCCAATGAATTTCGGTGCCCATTGCACCCTCCCCTCCTGTTATCCCGCGCCCAGCCTATGCCGAAAGCGGGCAGGAGGAAAAGATGCCGCGGGCGGCGCGGGTTCAGAACACCGCTTCGAGCATCACCAGCGTTGGATCGCCGTCCACCGCATGCGCCTTGAAGCCCATCTCGCGCTCCAGTTCGATCGTCGAGTGATTCTCGCGGCTCTCGATCGAAAGCAGCTTCTGCACGCCGCGGCGGCGCGCCTCGCCCGCCAGGAACTCGAGCAGCGACCAGCCGATGCCGCGGCCCTTCATGTCCTCGCGGATGGAGATCGCGACCTCGGCCGTGCGCATCCCCTTGTCGCAGGCGAGCATGCCGGAGGCGACCGCCGCACCGTCTTCGTCGAACGCCAGGAAGCTCTCGGTCTGCCAGTGATCGACATGGGTGATCGCCGCCACCTGGTCCGCGCCGATGTGATTGCACGCGCTCAGGAAGCGGAAGCGCCGGTCCTCGGCCGACACGGCGTCGAACAGCTCGGCGACGGTATCGTCGTCGTCGGGCGTCGCCGGACGGACGGTGATCGCCATCCCCGAACGGGTCGCCAGGCGGACCGGATGCGCGAGCGGGGCTACGGGAAGCGTGGTCATTGCAGGTCTCCGATGAAGCACGTGGCGCCGCTCTAGGCCCCCTGCTGCGCCGCACCATTCGTAAACCCCCGCAACCCCCGCCGCTCCACTCTCTGGTATTCCGCCCGCAACGCGCCTATCTGCCCGCGCGATCATGGCGACCAAACTCCCCGAGGCCCCGAAGGTGGGCATGGTGTCGCTCGGCTGTCCCAAGAACCTGGTGGACAGCGAGCGCATCCTGACCAAGCTGCGTTCCGACGGCTATGCCATGTCGGCCGATTATGCCGGCGCGGACGTGGTGCTGGTGAACACCTGCGGCTTCCTGGACAGCGCCAAGGAGGAATCGCTGGAGGCGATCGGCGAGGCGATCGCCGAGAACGGCCGCGTCATCGTCACCGGCTGCATGGGCAAGGAGGCTGAGGTGATCCGCGCCCGCTTCCCCAACGTCCTCGCCGTCACCGGGGCGCATCAATATGAGGAAGTGGTCGGCGCCGTCCACGAAGCCGCGCCGATGCCGCCCAACGCCTTCCTCAACCTGGTGCCCGAGGCGGGGCTGAAGCTCACGCCGCGCCATTACAGCTATCTGAAGATTTCGGAGGGCTGCAACCACCGCTGCGCCTTCTGCATCATCCCCGCGCTGCGCGGCGATCTGGTAAGCCGCCGCCCCGACGCGATCCTGCGCGAGGCGGAGAAGCTGATCGAGGCGGGCACGCGCGAGCTGCTGGTGATCAGCCAGGACACCTCGGCCTATGGCGTGGACATCCGCAAGGAGCCGCGCATGTGGAAGGGGCAGGAGATCGTGCCCCATATGACCGATCTCGCCCGCGCGCTGGGGCAGCTCGGCGGACCGGAGGGGCGGCCCTGGGTGCGGCTCCATTATGTCTATCCCTATCCGCATGTGGATCAGGTGATCCCGCTGATGGCGGAGGGGCTGGTGCTGCCCTATCTCGACATCCCCTTCCAGCATGCCAGCCCCGGCGTTCTGCGCGCGATGCGCCGCCCCGCCAACGAGGCGAAGGTGCTGGAGCGGCTGGCGAACTGGCGCGCGATCTGCCCGGATATCGCGATCCGCTCGACCTTCGTCGTCGGCTTCCCCGGCGAGACGGAGGCCGACTTCGAATATCTGATGGAATGGCTGGCGGAGGCGCGGCTGGATCGCGTCGGCGCCTTCCGCTTCGAACCCGTCGAGGGCGCGGCGGCCAACGCGCTGCCAAATCCGGTGCCGGAGGAGGTGAAGGAGGAGCGCTACGCCCGGCTGATGGAACTGACCGCGCGCATCTCGGCCGAGAAGCTGGAGGCCAGGGTGGGCACCACGATCGACGCGATCATCGACGAGGTGGACCCCGAAGGCGGCGCCACCGGCCGCAGCAAGGCCGACGCGCCCGAGATCGACGGCCAGGTCTTCCTGCGCGACGCCGGCCATCTGGCGCAGGGCCAGATCGTCCGCGTGCGCGTGGAGGACGCCGACGAGCACGACCTCTACGGCGTGCCGGTATAGCGCGGCTTTCGATCCGGTCGCACCGAGTCTCCGCTCTATTCTTCCCTGTCCGCCGCGATAGAGTCCGCGCCATGTTCCCGCGTCTCGCCCTTGCCCTGCTCGCGATCGGCATCTGCACCAGCGCCGCCCGGGGACAGGTGACCGCGCCGGTCGATCCGCTGACCGTCGCCGACGACGATTTCGCCCGACACCGCGACCCGGCCGAATGGCGCGGGCTGCGCGTGACCCGGATGGAGTTCACCGAGGAGCGCGCCGCGTGGCGGCTGTGGCGGATCGCCGATCCCGCCCGCCCGCGCGGCCCGCTGTGGTTCGTGCCGCACGACGACGAGAATGCGGCGTTCGATGCCGCGCTGGCCGGCCTGCGCAAATATGGCGGGGTGCTGATCGCGGTCGATTCGGGCATCGCGCCGGAATCCGACGGCCGCCGCCGCAACGCGGCCGTCACGCGCGGGCGGACGATCGATCCCAACCGCAACTTCGACGGCGCGATCCCGCTGTTCGCCGAATCGGTGCTGGGCGAATACCGCCGCGGCGCCCGGCCGATCGTGGCGCTGCACACCAATTCGCCGGGATTCGATACCGCGCGTTCCCGGTGCAACCGCGACGATCCGCCGGGCGAGGGCCGAATCTCGATCCGCTATTGCGATCCGGTGATGCAGCCCGTCCCCTCCCCCGCCGCTCTCTGGCCGTTCGACGATCCGGACACGCTGGCGATCGTCGCCCATCGCCATGCCGCCGCGCGCTGGTCCGGCTATTGCGGCAAGGCGCTGGAACAGGCCGGGTTCAACCTGGTGTTCGAGCGGGTGCTGACCAGCGACGGATCGCTGTCGAACCACGCGCTGCTGCGCGGGCTGGACTATGTGAATTTCGAGACGCGCGACCTTGGCCTCGATCCGGCGGGGCTGGCCGAAGCGAGCGGCCGCCTGACCGCGATGATCGATCGCGCGCTGCCGCTGTGCCAACACCGCTGAACCGGCCGGGGAGCCACCTGCACCAGCCGGGCACGCTGCCCGCAAGCACTTGAAAATCGCGGCACAATAGCTTGCCGCCGCGCCCTCAAGTCCCAGATTGGCCACAATTGGGCATGTTCAGGGGCCGATCGCTCCTATATGCTTAATCGACGGGTCGGGACGGGAGTTGCGCGGTGGCGCCGGAAGATCGGCAGAGTGTGGGTCAACAGGGGATCATGCCTACCGAAGTGCTTACCGAGGCGCAGCTCGCGTGCCTGCGCCTGGTTCACAAAGGCCCGTCGAAGGTGATCGCTAAGGAACTTGGCATCTCCCACCATACCGTGGACGATCATCTGCGCGAGGCGATCCGGCGCCTCGGCGTTACCAAGCGGCATGAGGCCGCGGCGCTGCTATCCCATTGGGAACAGGCATATCCCCAAGGATTGAGGGCTCAATCGCCAGCGGTTGCGAATTCCCCGGAACCGGCAATGATCGGCGTGTCACCGGCAATGGCCGGGGCGGAAATGCCGGCCCAGGAAAATCTGGCGAAAGAAGAGCGCGCGGAATTCGGCGCTCCGGCCATCGGTTCGATGGGGTTCGGCAAGGTGACGCAGTATTGGTTCGGAAGCCTGTTCGCTGAACTGACCGGCAAGGACCGACTTCGCGGCACGCTGATCCTGGCGCTGATTGTCAGTGTCATCGTTCTCGTGCTGGTTGGTGTCGGCAACGCGGTTCAGAGCTCGGTCCAGGCATACTTCGGCCGCTGACCGTCAGGACATCGCTGAACAATTGCAACCGCGGCCCACCGGGTTCCGCGGAAGGGAGACTCGCATGCCCAACAAGCTTTTCGAAACCGCCACCCAGCTCTCGAAGACCTTCATGCCCGCCGAGCGCACCCAGAGCGCCGCGGCCGTCCAGGCCGCCCGCAGCCTGATCATCGCGCTCGAGGCGCGCCGCCATCCGGAATTCGCCAATTCCGCCTGCGATGCGGCGCTCAACGCGCTGGTGCGCGGCATCTCGCATTCGGTGGAGGCGGATACCGCACTGCGCGAGGCGCACCGCAAGTTCGCGAAGATTGTCGGCCACACCAGCCTGCCCGAGCTGGGCTGGGGCTGCGACATGGAGGAATGCCCCGGAGCTCCGGAGCCGAACGGACGGGCCACCCCGCTCCGCGTTGCCGCCTGATCCCGGCCCTGCAATCCAGGCCGGCGGCTTGACGGGGAGACGTCCTGATGGTTGGCTCATCCCGCAACCATGGTCTTCTACATCGCCTTTATCGCCCTGATTTTCGGAGCCTGTCTCTACGCCTGGCGGCGTGGAGGCGGGCCCGAACGGGCGGTGGCCGGGCTGTTCGCGGCGGCGTGGCTGCTCAGCACGGTGAGCGCGCGGATCGTGGTGTATATGAGCCAGGGGACGGGGGCCGGGCGCTTCCGGACGGTGGGCTATCACACGCTGGCGATCGACGTCCTGCTGCTGATCGGCCTGCTGGCGGTCTCGCGGCGCGCGAACCGCGCATGGCCGGTGGTGGTGGCGGGATTGCAGACCTTGATCGTCCTCGCCCATGTCGCGCGGATGGCGAGCCCGCACCAGTTCGGCCTGGTCTATATGATCATGACCCAGGCATGGCCCTATTTGCAGGTGCTGATCCTGATCGCGGGCATCGCCCTCCATTGGCGGCGTACGGTGACCCAAGGTGCCGAGCCCTCCTGGAAGAACTGATCGGCCAGGCCGTGCCCGGCGCCGCCGGGGCGGCGGACCTGCTGCTGGAACGCTTCGGCTCGCTCGGCGCGGTGCTGACCACCGACCGGCATACGCTGGCCGCGACCACGGGCGATCGGCGCCTCGCCGCGCTGCTCGATTGCGTCCATGCGATCGTCGGTCATGTGCTGCGCAGCGATATCGCGGGGCGGACGCTGATCGCCGACGAGGAGGCGGTGGTCGCCTATCTGCGCGGAACCTGCGGCCATGCCCGCAACGAGGAGCTGCGCGTCCTCTATCTGGATGCAAAGAACCAGCTCATCCACGAACGCGCCTTTCCCGGTTCGGTCGACGAGGCGCCGTTCCACGTCCGCGAGATCCTGCGCCGCGGGCTGGACGTCGGCGCGGCGTCGCTGATCCTGGCGCACAACCATCCTTCCGGCGATCCCGCGCCCAGTGCGGCGGACCGGGAAATCACCCAGCGGCTGACGCGCGCGGCGGCCGACATCGGCATCGCCGTGCTGGATCACATCATCGTGACGCGGACGAAGAGCTTCAGCTTTCGCCTGGGGGCGACGATTTAGGGGAGCGCTTGCGCGATCCGCCCCAGGGCAACCGGTCCTCGCGCACGACGCGGATCTCGCTGCCTTGCGGCATCGTGTCCAGCCCGTGCTGGAAATGCGCGGCCGGCAGATCGAGCCCGAGCTGATCGCAAAGCGCGATCGCTTCGGCGGCCAGTGCCCGCGCGCGCTCGATATCGGCTTTCCTGGTCATCAACCCCGCAACTCCGCAACCGCCCGGAAATCGGCGGGGCCAGCCGGTTCGCGCCAGAATTTTGCGCGCGGACAAACTTATCCAACGGCAAGGCCGCGGCACGGTCAACCCCGTGTAAACCCGGAACGGCGGCGAAATCCGGCGTTATCCTGTCCCGGAATCGCGCGCGTTCTCTTGCCGGAAATCGCCGCAAGCCCCATTCCGGCGCAGTTTTCCAGGGATCGGCACGTCAAGCCAACCGATCGCACGCGCAGGGCCTAGCCGAATGCGTGCGCGCATCCTAGATCGGCTCCATGCCTGATCTTTCCCTGCTGCTTCAGCCCGACCGCGGCCAGACCGCCCGTTCCATCCAGCTCATCGACGCCAAGGGGTTCGAATCCTGGCTCGCCGCCCAGCCGCCGCGCCACCGCGCGGCCGCGACGGCGCAGAAGCTCGCGCCGGTGGGCTATGCCAGCGCGATCCTGCCCGGCGATGGGCCGGACGACTGGTCGGTGGTCAGCGTGGTGGCCAATGTCGATCGCCTCTCGCCGTGGTGCCTCGCCCGGCTGGCGGAGACGCTGCCCGAGGGCACCTATCGCCTTGAGGGCCGCGATCCCGGCCCCGCCGCCTATGGCTGGCTGACCGCCCAGTACAAGTTCGACCGCTATCGCAAGGACGATCGCGCCCAGGGGCCGCGCGTGCTGCTCACCGGCGATCCGGCGCGCGTGGACGATACGGTGCGCGTCGCCAACGCGACCTACCGGATCCGCGACCTGGTGAACCTCGGCGCCAACGATCTCGGCCCCGCAGAGCTGGAGGCGGAGGCCGACGCCATCGCCAAGACGCATGGCGCCACTCTCACCGTCACCCGCGGCGATGCCATCGCCCAGGGCTATGGGATGATCTGGGCGGTGGGTAAGGCCGCTGGCAAGGGCCGCGAGCCGCGGCTGGTCGAAATCGAATGGGGCAACCCCGATCATCCGCGCGTGGCGATCGTCGGCAAGGGCGTGTGCTTCGATTCGGGCGGGCTCGATATCAAGCCGGCCAGCGGCATGCGGCTGATGAAGAAGGACATGGGCGGTGCGGCGCATGCGCTGGCGCTGGCCGATCTGATCATGGCATCGCGCCTGCCGGTGCGGCTGCACATGCTGGTGCCCGCGGTGGAGAACGCGATCTCCGGAGAGGCGACGCGCCCCGGCGACGTGATGCGCAGCCGCAAGGGGCTGACGGTCGAGAACAGCAACACCGATGCCGAGGGCCGGCTGATCCTGGGCGACGCGCTGACCAAGGCGGGCGAGAGCGCGCCGGAGCTGGTGATCGACTTCGCCACGCTCACCGGCGCCGCGCGCGTCGCGCTGGGCACCGATCTCCAGGCGCTGTTCGCGAATGACGACACGCTCGCCTCCGAACTGCTCGGCGCGGCGGAGGCGGAGGCGGACCCGATGTGGCGCCTGCCGCTCTACGATCCCTATGAAGAGCTGCTGAAGTCCGACGTCGCCGATGTCGTCCAGGCGGCCGAGGTGCCCTGGGGCGGCGCGCTCACCGCGGCGCTGTTCCTGCGCAAGTTCGTGCCGCACGGCGCGCAATGGGCGCACCTCGACATCTTCTGCTGGAACGGATCGGCCAAGCCGGGCCGCCCCAAGGGCGGCGAATCCGCCGGGCTGCGCGCCGTGTGGAAGGTGCTGAAGGACCGCTACGCCGGCGGCTGAGCCCGCCGGCGCGACGGCCGCCGCGCGTTACAGCGCGGCAGCAGCCTCGATGATCGGAACGAACTTCGCGGCGGTCAGGCTCGCGCCGCCCACCAGTGCCCCGTCCACGTCCGCGCAGGCGAGCAGCGACGCGGCGTTCCCCGCGTTCACCGATCCGCCATAGAGGATGCGCACCGCATCCGCCTCCGCGCCGATCAGCGCGCGCAGCTTCGCGCGGATCGCGCCGTGCATCGCGGCGACATCGGCCTCGGTCGGCGTGCGTCCGGTGCCGATCGCCCAGACGGGCTCATAGGCAAGCGCCAGCCAGCTTCCCGCCGCGCCATCGGGCAGCGATGCAGCGACCTGCGCGGTCACCACCGCCTCGGCCCGGCCCGCGTCGCGCTCTTCCAGCGTCTCGCCGATGCACAGGATCGCCTGCAGCCCGGCGCCGTGCGCGGCCTCGGCCTTGGCCTTCACCTCGGCGTCGGTCTCATGCTGGGCGGCGCGGCGCTCGCTGTGGCCGACGATGGCCAGCCGGGCGCCCGCCTCCACCAGCATCGGCGCGGCGACGCAGCCGGTGTGGGCGCCGTTGGGGCTGGCGTGGACGTCCTGCGCGCCCACCGGCATCGCCCCGGCGGCTTTGGCGGCGGCGGAAATCAGCGTGAACGGCACGCAAAGCGCCACGTCGACGCCGGGATTCGCGGCAGCGGCGGCGGCGATCGCCGAAACCTCCGGCAGGTCGGCCTTCAGCCCGAACATCTTCCAGTTTCCGGCGACCAGCTTGCGGCGCATCGCTTGTTCCCCCTGTTGTTTTGACCCTGTCCGGGGCGGATAGCAGCCCCTGCCTCGCGCACAAGCTTGAAGGGCAACCCGCCAGCCCCTAAAGCACGGCCAATTTCCTCAACAAGCGGCTCCCCATGCTCAACGCATTTCGCAATTTCACCAAGTCCAAGGTCGGCATGGCCGTCGTGTTCCTGGTGCTCGTACTGATCGCCGTCGCCTTCGCCGCGGGCGACATCACCGGCATCGGCGGCAACCGCGCCAGCAGCCCCAGCAAGGCGATCGCCAAGATCGGCGACCGCGAAATCACCGCCGCCGATCTGCGCCAGCGCATCGACGACATCCTCGATCGCGCCCGCAAGTCCGGCCAGGCGATGACGATGCAGGAGCTGGTGGCCAACGGCGGCGTCGAATATGCGCTGCGCGATGCCGCGCTGAGCGCTGCGGCCGAGGAATATGCCCGGCTGCACGGCGTAACCGTCAGCAGCCGCTATATCGACAGCGAGATCGCCAATACGCCGGAATTCCGCGCGGTGGACGGCAAATTCGATCAGAAGCGGTTCGAGGCGGCGCTCGCCGGGGTCAACCTGACGCCGGCGCGCTATCGCGGCCAGCTCAGCGAGGCGAGCTATGTCGCCTGGATCCTGCGCCGCGACCTGCGCCAGCCCTATGTGCCCGATGGTCTGGTGAACAGCTATGCCACGCTCGGCCTGGAACGCCGCTTCGGCGCCGCCGCGCTGGTGCGCCGTACCGACATGGACCCCGGCCCCGATCCCGACGACAAGGCGCTCACCGCCTTCTACAGCGCCAACAAGGCACGCTATTCGATCCCCGAACGCCGCGTCCTTTCCTATGCGCTTGTCCGCGCGGACCAGTTCAAGGCCCAGTCCGCCCCGACCGAGGCAGAGATCGCCGACGCCTACAAGCGTTCGGGCAATCGCTATGCCGCGGCCGAAAAGCGCACCGTCCGCCAGCTCGTGCTGCTCGACCAGGCCAGCGCCACCGCCGCCGCCAACGAGGCGAAGGGCGGCAAGACGCTCGAAGCCGTGGCGCAGGAGCGCAAGCTGGAGACCGCCTCCTTCGCCTCGCTGGAAAAGGCCGAGCTTGCGGCGCAGACCAGCCAGGCCGTGGCCGACGCCGCCTTCGGCGCGGCCGAGGGCGCTGTCGCCGGTCCGGTCCGCGGCAAGGTCGGCTGGGCCGTGGTGCGTGTCGAGAAGGTCGAGAAGATCCCGGCCAAGTCGCTGGATGAGGCACGCGCCGAGCTGACCGCCGAGCTTGCCAAGACCAAGGAGATCAACGCGCTGGCGAACCTGCGCCAGTCGATCGAGGATGGCATCGGCGACGGCCGCACCTTCGCTGAGCTGATCCGCGACACCAAGCTGACCCCTGCGCGCACCGCATCGCTCACCGCGGGCGGCGTCAACCCGGACGATCCCGCCTCAAAGCCCGATCCGGCGCTGGCCGAGATCATCCGCGGCGGCTTCGCCGCAGCGGCGGATGAGCGCGAGCCCCAGCTTGTGCCGGTCGGTGCCGAAGGCGGCTTCGCGATCGTCGCGATCGAGGGCGTGACCCCCGCAACCGCGCGCCCGTTGGCCACTGTCCGGGAGAAGGTACTCGCCGACTATCGCGCCGACCAGCAGCTCAAGAAGGCCCGCGCGATCGCCGACGAGATCGTCAAGAAGATCGCCGCCGGCACGCCGTTCGAGCGCGCCGTGGTCGAAGGCGGCGCCAACCGGATACCTGCGGAGAAATTCCAGGCCCGCCGCAGCGAGCTGCGCCCGGACGTGCCGCCCCAGGTGCGCGCCGTGTTCCAGCTCGTCGCCGGCAAGGCGCGCGCCGTGCCGGCCCAGGATGGATCGGGCGTCTTCGTCTCCTATCTGGAGAAGATCGAGCAGACCGACATCTCCAAGGAAGGCCAGCTTCTCGCGCAGATCCGCAACGGCCTTGGCCAGCAGGTGACGCAGGAGCGCGCGATGCAGTTCTTCGACGCGATCAAGAAAGAGCTGAAGTACAGCGAGAACAAGCAGGCGCTGGACGCCTTCAAGGCCAGCCTGCTCGCCGGCCCCGGCGGCAACTGACCCTATGGAGGGAATCGAGGCCGCCCGCGCGGCGCTCCGGGAAGGCCGGCCGGCGCTGCTCTGGCGCCGTCAGGTCGCCGATACGGAAACGCCCGTCGCGGCGGCGCTCAAGCTGATCGAGCCGGGGCGCGGCGATTTCCTGCTCGAATCGGTCGAGGGCGGCTCGGTTCGCGGGCGGCACAGCCTGATCGGGCTGGCTCCGGACCTGGTGTTCCGCGCGACCGGCGACGAAGCCGAGATCAACGCCCATTGGCTGACCGATCGCGCGGCCTTCACCCCCTGTCAGGCGCCCGCGCTGGAGGCGCTGCGCGCGCTCGTCTCCGAATGCCGGATGGAGGTGCCGGAGGCGCTGCCCCGCGCGCTGGCCTGCCTGGTCGGCTATTTCGGCTATGAGACGGTGGGGCTGGTGGAGCGGCTGCCCCGTCCCGCCCCCAATCCGATCGCCGTCCCCGACATGATGTTCGTGCGCCCCACCGTGGTGCTGATCTTCGACCGGCTGGCCGATACCCTGTTCATCGTATCCCCCGTCTGGCCCGGCCATGATGCGGAGCGCGCGATCCGCCAGGCGGAGGAGCGGATCGACGCCGTCGCCGCCAAGCTGGCCACCGCCGCGCTGCCCGCCCCCGCCCGCGCCGATCCCTATGACGTGTCGCTGGAGCCGGTGCTGGCGCCCGGCCGCTATGCGCAGATGGTGCGCGAGGCGAAGGAGTTCATCGCGGCGGGCGACATCTTCCAGGTGGTGCTGGCGCAGCGCTTTACCGTGCCCTTCGCGCTGCCGCCGTTCGAGCTGTATCGCGCGTTGCGCCGGGTGAACCCCTCGCCCTTCCTCTATCACCTCGATCTGCCCGGCTTCGCGCTCACCGGATCGAGCCCGGAGATACTGGTGCGCCTGCGCGACGGCGAGGTGACGATCCGCCCGATCGCCGGCACCCGCCCCCGCGGCCGCACCGCCGCGGAGGACGAGGCCAACCGCGTCAGCCTGCTCGACGATCCCAAAGAGCGCGCGGAGCATCTGATGCTGCTCGATCTGGGCCGCAACGACGTGGGCCGCGTCGCCACCGCGGGCAGCGTGCATGTGACCGACAGCTTCGGCATCGAATTCTACAGCCACGTGATGCACATCGTGTCGAACGTGGTCGGCCGCATCGGCAAGGGCAAGGACGCGCTCGACGCGCTGTTCGCGGGCTTTCCGGCGGGCACCGTTTCGGGCGCGCCAAAGGTGCGCGCGTGCGAGATCATCGCCGGGCTGGAGCCGGAAACGCGCGGCCCCTATGCCGGCGGCGTCGGCTATTTCTCGCCGGATGGATCGATGGATTCGTGCATCGTGCTGCGCACCGCGCTGGTGAAGGACGGGCTGATGCACGTCCAGGCCGGCGCGGGGATCGTGGCCGATTCCGATCCTGCCTATGAGCAGCGCGAATGCGAGGCGAAGGCGGGCGCCCTGCTCGCCGCCGCGCGCGAAGCGATCGCGCGCGCGGCGGAGGCGCGGTTCGGCCAATAGGCGACCGTCCCCGGTCTTGAGTCTGTCGGCCCTTGGCGGAATCGGCTCCAGCCCAGATAAGACAGTCTCAAGCCGGGAGAAGGCGGCGCCTCAGGGAATATTCGCCTCGCGCACGCGGCGCTCCAGCCGCTCGCGCGCCCATTGCTCGATCATCGAACGGGTGCAGCCGGTCTGGCCGCCGCTGCCCACGGGCGAACAGCTATTGGGCAGTCCGACACGGTTGACCTCCTCGATAATCTCGGCCCGGCGGCCCCAGGCCACGCCGTCCGGACGGTCGCTCGGCTGGTCGCGGAATTCCTTCGGGATGCGATAGGGCGAATCGCCGCCCTTGGCGCAAACCACGATCTCGTCCGGGTCCGTGCTGGCCGGGCAGGTTTCCTCGCCGAACAGGATGATGTTGCGGATCCGCTTGGGCGGGTCCTCCGGCGCGGGAGCCTCCTGCGGCATGACGGGCGCCAGGATGGCGGCGAGAACCAGGCTGATCATTCATACTCCTCAGGCAACTAGGCACCCCTGCCGAATGCACCATTGCGCCATAGTGTGGCGGGCGCATGGCGCAATCCGGCTTGCCCCGTACGCCGGGCACCCTAGATTCACCGCCAGCTTTACAGACAACGGCACCGGCCCGCTTCCCCGCCCGGCCATCCAACGCTGGTATTCTATGAGTGGCCGGGTGGGGGAGCGGGCCGGTGCCGCCCAACTCGGAACGAGTTCAGACCATATTATGAAAGGTTTCCGTTGCCTGGCCGTCCTGGCCCTTGCGCTGCTCGCCGCGGGCTGCGGGCCGCCGAAGAGCCGCGACGGAATCGACGCCGCGTGCAGCCGCATCACCTTCGAGGAAGGGCGCTTCACCGTCTGCCGCGCCGATCCGGGCAAGCACGAGCTGCTGCTGGCCGACAAGGGCGCCGACGGCAAGCCGATGCGCGAATTCGCGGCGTTGCGCGGCCGGCTCGGCCCGCGCGCGGCGCGGGTGGCCTTCGCGATGAACGCGGGCATGTTCAACGAACAGGGCAACCCGATCGGCTATTATGTCGAGGACGGCGCCCAGCAGGTCGCGCTCAACCGGCGCAAGGGGCCGGGCAATTTCCACCTGGAGCCCAACGGCGTGTTCTGGGGCGACGCGGCGGGCTGGCATGTCGCCACCACCGATGCCTTTGCCGCGAACACGCCCGCGCACGTCCGCTTCGGCACGCAATCCGGCCCGATGCTGATGATCGGCGGAAAGCTCCATCCCCAGCTCAGCGAGAACGGCACCTCGCTCCAGATCCGCAACGGCGTGGGCGTGGCGAAGGACGGATCGGCCTGGTTCGCGATCAGCGACGAGCCAGTGTCGTTCGGCCGCTTCGCCCGGCTGTTCCGCGACAGGCTGGGCTGCCCCGACGCGCTCTACTTCGACGGTGCCGTTTCGCGGCTGTGGGATCCGGTTGCGGCACGCGAAGATGAAGGTCAGCCGATCGGCCCGATTGTCGTGGCGCTCCAGAAGCGGTAGCGGCGGCGCCATGATCCTCGTCATCGACAATTACGACAGCTTCACCTGGAACCTCGTCCATTATCTGATGGAGCTGGGCGCGGAGGTTAAGGTGGTGCGCAACGACGCGCTCACCGCGGCCGAGGCGCTCGCCAGCAATGCCCAGGCGTTCCTGATCTCGCCCGGCCCCTGCACCCCGAACGAAGCCGGCATCAGCCTGGACCTGGTCGCCGCCTGCGCGGACCAGCGCAAGCCGCTGCTGGGCGTATGCCTGGGCCACCAGTCGATCGGCCAGCATTTCGGCGGCAAGGTGGTGCGCGGCGGGCTGATGCACGGCAAGACCAGCCCGGTCCTCCACGACGGCACGGGGCTGTACCAGGGCCTGCCCTCGCCCTTCACCGCGACTCGCTATCACTCGCTGATCGTCACCGACATTCCCGAGGCGCTGGTGGTCAACGCCACTGCGGACGACGGCAGCGTGATGGGCTTCCACCACCGCGAGCTGCCGATCCACGGCGTCCAGTTCCACCCGGAAAGCATCGCCACCGAACATGGCCACGCGATGCTGGCCAACTTCCTGCGCATCGCAGGTATAGAGGCCAAGGCGCTGGCCTGACTCCCCCATCCTCCCCCGCCAGGGGGAGGTGGCGCGCGGAGCGCGACGGAGGGGATGGAAGCACGACTGCCAGCGGTCTCCAGCCACTCCGTCAGCCTGCGGCTGCAACCTTCCCCTTCTCAACCGGTCCCCGCGCCCGGCCTCAATGCCCGCTCGCCGCGGCGACGAAGGCGTTCAACTGCACCACCGTCTGGTCGAACCGCCCCTCCGCCTCGGCGTTGCGGAGGAACTTCACCATCTCCACCAGGATTTCCGGCGGCGTAGGCTCCACCGCGAACAGCGCCATCACCTCGTCGACGAAGTCGTTGAGCGGCAGATAGCCCTCGCGCGCCTCCTGCCCCGGCGTCAGCCCGGTCTGCACCGCGGGCGGCGCCAGCTCGATCACCTCCACCTTGCCGCGCAGCGCCTCGCGCATCGCCACGGTATAGCTGTGCATCGCGGCCTTGGTGGCGTTGTAGGTCGGCGTGGTGAGCAGCGGGACGAACGCCAGGCCGGAGGTGACGTTCACCACCGCCGCATCCGGCTGCGCCGCCAGATGGTCGATCAGCGCGTTGGTCAGCCGGATCGGGCCAAGCAGGTTGGTGGTGATCGTCGCCTCCGCATCGGCCAGGTCGCGCCGCGCGGTCAGCTCCTCGAAGCGCATCATCCCGGCGTTGTTCACCAGCACGTTGACGCCCGGATGCGCCGCCAGCAGCCGCCGGGCGAAGTCCTCGATCCCCTCGGCGCTGTCCACGTCAAGCTCGATCGCATGCATGTTCGCGCGGCCCGCGATCGCCGCTTCCAGCGCGGCCAGCCGTCGCCCGGCGACGATCACCACATTGCCCAGGTCGTGGAAACGCTGCGCCAGCGCCGCGCCGATGCCCGAACCGCCGCCGGTGATCAGCATGGTGTTGCCCTTGGTCTTCATGGGTCGATCTCCCGTTCCGGATTGCCAATGGCGCCGATCTAGACCATCACTCTCCATTGGAAAGAAGGCACTGAAAAGAATTATACTTACCTGAAAGAGAGTATAGACATGAGCACCCTCCCCTTCGATCCCGCCACCATCGCGGAGGCGCGGCGCGTCACCGCCGAAGGGCAGCAGCACGCGGTCGATCCCGCGGTCGAAACGCTGGTGACCGAGCTGATCGGCCGCGTGGCGGACAAATGGACGATGATCCTGCTCGAGGTGCTGGAGGAGCATGGCGAGCTGCGCTTCACCCAGATCGCCCGGCATGTGGACGGAATCAGCCAGAAGATGCTCACCCAGACGCTGCGCCAGATGGAGCGCGACGGCATGGTGACGCGCACCGTCCATGCCGTGGTGCCGCCGCGCGTCGACTACCGGCTGACCGATCTGGGCCACAGCCTGGGCGCGGCCTTCTGTGGCGTGTGGCTGTGGGCGGAGGAGAATCTGGCGCGGGTTCAGGCGGCGCGGGAATCGTTCGACGCGCGCTGATCCTGAAACCCCGCCGCCGCCTACAATTTGCGACAATATCGCCGCGGCCGTGGCACAGACACGATACAGAAATATGCGAATCAGGCTCCAACGCCCGATCCCGGGCGCAGATTGGAGACAACGGGAATGAACCAGAAACTGAAACTCGGGCTCGCGGCGCTGGGCGGCGCAGTGCTCGCCAGCGGCCTGGGCGCGGGTATCGCCTACGCCGGCATGAACAGCGAGCTCGGCCCGTTCGGCCGCGCCGATGTGGACGGCAACGGCCAGCTCACCAAGACCGAATGGGTCAAGGCGGCCGGTGACCGTTTCGACCGGCTGGACGTCAACAAGGACGGCAAGCTCGTCTGGTCGGAACTACCGCGGCGCATGCGCCATGGCGATGGCCACGGGTTCCGCCATGGTCCCGATGGTCCCGGCGGGCCGGGCCGGGGCTTCGAGGCGCGCGATCCGGACGACCGGCCGGCACCGCCCCCGGCGCAGCCCGCGGCCCCGGTGCAGAACACCAACTGAGCCCTGGGAGGGGCGCCCGGTGTCCCCGGGCGCCCCTTTCGTACACGGAAGGGCTCGACTCGCGCGCGCCGCGCCGGAATAGAGGCGCCGTGAGCCGTTATGCCCCCCTCCCCGATCCCCTGGCGCCGCTTTCGCGCGACGAGGCCGCGCAGGCCTTTGCCGACATCCTCGACGGCGCCGCGCCCGACGAGGCGATCGAGGGCTTCCTGATCAGCCTCGCCGAACGCGGCGAGACCGCGACCGAGATCGCCGAGGCCGCCCGTGCGCTCCGCGCGCGGATGATCGCGGTCCAGGCGCCCCCCGGCGCGATCGACGTCTGCGGCACCGGGGGTGACGGGCATCACACGCTCAATGTCTCCACCGCCGTCAGCCTGATCGTCGCGGCCTGCGGCGTGCCGGTGGCCAAGCACGGCAACCGCGCCGCCAGCTCAAAGGCGGGCGCCGCCGACACGCTGGAGGCGCTGGGACTCGACCTGGAACGCGCCCAGGAGCGCGCCGAGGCGACGCTGGCGGAGATCGGCATCGCCTTCCTCTTCGCGCAGAAGCACCATCCCTCGCTGGGCCGCATCGCGCCGATCCGCCGCCGCATCGGCCGCCGGACGATCTTCAACCTGATGGGGCCGCTCGCCAATCCGGCCAACGTCACGCGCCAGCTCATCGGCATCGCCCGCCCAGACTATGCCCCCGTCTATGCGGAGGCGCTGGCCCAGCTCGGCACCGAGGCCGCGGCGGTGATCGCGGGCGACGAAAGTCTCGACGAGCTTTCGCCCGAGGGACACAGCATCGCCGTGAACGTCGGCAGCGCGACGGTGCCCACCAGCATCCTGCCCGAGGACGCCGGCCTGCCGCGCCACCCGCTCGCGGCGATCCGCGGCGGCACGCCCGTGGAGAACGCAGCCGCGCTGCGCCGCCTGCTTCAGGGCGAGAAAGGCGCCTATCGCGACGCCGTGCTGCTCAATGCCGCCGCCGCGCTGATCGTCGCGGGCCGCGCACACGATCTTCGCGAAGGCGTGGAGGAAGCGGCCGAGGTGCTCGACAACGGCCTTGCCAACGCGCTGCTCGACTGCTGGATCGCCTACGCATGAGCACGATCCTGGACCGCATCCTGGAAACCAAGCGCGACGAGGTAGCCGCGCGCCGCCGCGCCACGCCGGTGGCGGACCTCCACGGCCTGGCGCTGGCGCAGACGCCCCCGCGCGGCTTCCGCCAGGCGCTCGATCGCAAGGCGGCGGACGGATACGGCCTGATCGCGGAGATCAAGAAGGCGAGCCCGTCGAAGGGGCTGATCCGCCCCGATTTCGATCCCCCCGCCCATGCCCGCGCCTATCAGGCGGGCGGCGCGGCCTGCCTGTCGGTGTTGACCGACTTCGAATATTTCCAGGGGCATGAGGACTATCTGGTCGCCGCCCGCGCCGCCTGCGCGCTGCCGGTGATCCGCAAGGATTTCATGGTCGATCCGTGGCAGGTGCTGGAATCGCGCAGCATCGGCGCGGACGCGATCCTGATCATCGTCGCCGCGCTGGAGGACGGGCAGATGGCCGAGATCGAGGCTGCTGCGCATGAGCTGGGCATGGACGCGCTGGTCGAGGTCCACGACGCGCAGGAGCTGGAGCGCGCGCTGCGGCTGCGGTCGCGGCTGATCGGGGTGAACAACCGCAATCTGAAGACGTTCGAGGTCGATGTTCAGAAGACCTACGATCTCGTCAGTTCCGCGCCCTCCGGTTGCACCTTCGTCGCGGAGAGCGGCCTCACCAGCCGCGCGGACCTGGATGCGATGGCGGAGCACGGCATCCGCTGCTTCCTGATCGGCGAGGCGCTGATGCGCCAGCCGGATGTCGAGGCGGCGACCCGGGCGATGGTGGGATGACCGGGCTCACCCATCTAGACGCGGGCGGCGCCGCGCGCATGGTCGATGTGGGGGGCAAGGCAGTCACCGCGCGCATGGCGGTTGCCGCCGGGCGCATCGCCATGTCCGCCGCTGCCGCAGCCGCGATCCGCGACGGCGCGGTGCCCAAGGGCGACGTGCTCGCCGCCGCGCGCATCGCCGGCATCATGGCGGCCAAGAAGACCGCCGAGCTGATCCCGCTCTGCCACCCCCTGCCCCTAACCCGCGTCGAGATTGCGCTGGAGGTGGACGATGGCGGCGTCACCGCCACCGCCACCGCCGCCACCGATGCGAAGACCGGGGTGGAGATGGAGGCGATGACCGCGGCCAGCGTCGCGCTGCTGACCATCTACGACATGGCCAAGGCGATCGACAAAGCCATGGTGATCGGCGGCGTCCGCCTGCTCTCCAAGACCGGCGGCAAGTCCGGCGACTGGCACCATCCCCAAAGCTGAAGCTTGCCGCGTTACCCGAAATGGAGGAAGGTTGCCCCGGCCGCTCCGGTGGCTTGGTAATGGTTTCAGGGGTGCCCGCGATCCGCGCATCGACGGTAACGAACGGGAATTTGAATGGGGGGGGAGAGGACGAGGTCCCGCCGATCCGCCTCGTCACCCGCCTGCTCTCCGAAATGCAGACCTCGATCGTCGCGGCGGGCATCCGGGCATTCGACGGCGATCTCGATCGCTTCGTCATCTTCACGCTGATCGTGCGCCAGGGCATGCGAAGCTGGGAGGCCGCCCCCGGCGAGGAGGATGCCGGCGCCATCTCCACCCATTCGCTGGCCGCATCGCTTTCCCGCCCGTTCGAAACGGTGCGCCGCCATGTGATCGCGCTGACCGAGGCCGGGCTGTGCGCGCGCACCCCCTCCGGCGTGCGGGCCAGGCGGCAGGCGCAGGCCCGGCCGGAGATTCGCGAGGCGATGATCGTCGCGCACGACAGCCTGGTGCGGCTGGTGGAGGATCTGGCGCGCTTCGGCGTGCCGCTGCCCCCCGCCAGGGCGGGCGTGGCCTATGATCCGGCGGCGGGGCTCCAGGCATCGGCCGATGTGATGCTGGCGGTGATCGATTCGAACATGCCCGCGCACAGCGAATGGCTGAACCTGGTGCTGTTCTCTTCGATCCTGTGCGCCAACTCGCGCGCCATCACCCAGGATCCGGCGCTGGCCCAGACGCATCGCGACCATCGGAACCCGGTTCCCGGCGCGCTGTGGCGCCCGGTGCGCATCAGCGTCCTCTCGCGCACGATCGGCATCCCCGAATCGACGCTGCGGCGCCACGCCGCCGAGCTGATGCGGCGCGGGTCCGTGATGCGTGCGCGCGGCGGGCTGGTGGTCAACGAAGCCTGGCTGAACACGCCCCCGGCGGTGGCGATCAGCACCGCCAGCTATCACAATATCCGCCGCATCCTCACCTGGCTGGGCGCGCGCGGCTTCGCCCTGGATGCCCCGGCCGGCGCCTATCTGCGCGGCCGCCCGGACGACGCGCCCTTCGCCTGACGCGCCCGCCAATTCGGGTATTCCCTAGGTTGAAGCTCGGAATTTCACGTTCCATCCGCGAATTGGTTAACGAAAGCCGAGCCATGGAAACCCAGACCCATCCCCGCGCCGACGCCATCCGCCCCGCCGCGCCGGAGCATCGCAGCCGTCCGGTGGACGCAGGGATCGAGGAACTGCTGGCCCAAACCGCCAGCCCGGCTCCGGCCCGCCCGCTGTTCCGCCTGTGGGGCCGCAACGGCTATATCAGCCACATGGGATTCTGAGGCCCCGGCGCCCGCGCGCGCGCCTCCGAATAGGAGGTTAACGGGGGGCCGGATTAACAGTTTCTTAGTCCGCCCGGCGGATCGTCCCCCTCGCGGGAAGGGGCGGGACGGAATGTCGGAAGTGCTTGCGTCGGCAACGGTTTTTTCGTTGAGCGCCGATCCACCGGTGCTGGTGCCGCTTGGCGGCGGGGCCGGTTCGGATTCGCTCGAAAGCGCGATACTGGCCGGTCCTGAGGACCGGATCCAGGTCGCCATCCGGCGCCTCAGCGCCGTGGGCGCAACACTCAGCGTCGATCCTGAAACCGTCGAGGCGCTGGTCCCCGGCGAGCCCTGGGTCCTGGAGCTGCGCAACGGCCAGCGGATCGAAGGCACGCTTGCATGGGCTACCGAGGGCGAGGCCGGCTTCGCCTTCGTCCATCCGGTGGACGTGGTGGGCACGCTGGCGCGCAACCTGGCGATCCTGCCCGCCGAACGCCGCCGCGTGCCGCGTATCGAGCTGCGCCACACCGTCGGCATCCGTTGCGGCCGCGAGTTCGAGCTTGCCCGCACGCGCAACCTCTCCCAGGCCGGCGTCGGGATAGAAACCGCGCTCGATCTCGCGCCCGACGACGCGGTCCAGATCGCGCTCGATGGCCTGCCCACGCTCTCCGGCCATGTGCGCTGGATGCAGGATGGCCATGCCGGCATCGCCTTCGACGCGGAGGTCGCGTGGCAGGTGCTGATGCCATGGCTGCGCCACGCCCAGCACAGCCCGACCCAGGGCAGCCCCGGCGCGCCCCGCCGCGCGCTCCACGACGAGCTGCGCGGCTTCCTGGCCACCCACAAGGACGCTGTCCGCGTCGAGGCGCCGGCGCGCGTGCGCCGCGGCGCCAACTGGTGGAACGTGCGCGTGCGCAGCCTGACGCCCCAGTTGGTCGAATTCGACGCGAGCGCGCATTTCGAAAAGGGCACGCCGCTGTGGATCGCGCTGCCGCGCATCGCCGGCTGGCCCGCAACCGTGGTGGAGGGGGAAGACGGCACCTATCTCGCCGAATTCCGCCTGCCCCTGCGCGAGCAGGACTTCGCCATCTTCGCCCCCCAGCGAAAGGCGCTGCGTTAGGCTGTCCCACAGGCCGGAACATGGCGCCTCCCGGCCGGCTCCCCCTTGCATCCGCCGCCCCGCCGCGGCCAAAGCGGGCCATGGCCCTGCTTCCCGTATCCGATGCCCAGCAACGCCTGCTCGCCCTGGCCGGCCCGCTGCCGCCCGAACGGGTCGCGTTGCGTGCGGCCGCCGGGCGCTGGGCGGCGGAGCCCGTCCAGGCGCTGCGCGACCAGCCCTCGGCCGATATCTCGGCGATGGACGGATATGCGATCCGCTTCGCCGATATGCCGGGGCCGTGGACGGTGACCGGCGAAAGCGCCGCCGGCCGTGCCTTCGCCGGCAGCGTGTCTGCGGGCGAGGCGGTGCGCATCTTCACCGGCGCCCCCCTGCCCCCCGGCAGCGATACCGTGCTGGTGCAGGAAGAGGCCGCGCGCGACGGCGCCGCGCTGGCGCTGGCGCTGGCGGGCGAAGGCCCCGCCTTCCGCGGCCGCAACGTCCGCGTCCGCGGGCTGGATTTCACCACGGGCGACACGCTGATCGCGGCGGGCGACCGGCTCACGCCCGCGCGGCTCGCGCTCGCCGGGGTCGCGGGGCATGGCATGCTGCCGGTCCGCCGCAACGTCCGCGTCGCGCTCGCGGCCACGGGCGACGAGCTGGTGCCCCCAGGCGCGCCCATCGGAGACGCGCAGCTTCCCGAGACCAATCGCGCCATGCTCGCCGCCCAGCTCGCGGACCTGCCGGTGGAGCTGATCGATCTCGGCATCCTGCCCGATCGCGCCGGCGCGCTGGAGGCGGCGTTCCGCGCGCTCGACGCCGATGTGCTGGTCACTACCGGCGGGGCCTCGGTCGGCGACCATGACCTGGTCCGCCCCGCGCTGATCGCCGCGGGCGCGCACATCGATTTCTGGAAGATCGCGCTGCGCCCGGGCAAGCCGATGATGGCCGGGCGGCTGGGCGATGCGGTGGTGGTCGGCCTGCCGGGCAATCCGGTGTCGGCGTTCGTCACCGCGCTGCTGTTCGTCCGCCCGCTGGTGGCGCATCTGGCCGGCGCCCCGGACCCCTTCCCGCGCCCCCGCGCCGCCACGCTGGGCGAGCCGCTGCCCGCCAATGGCGAACGCACCGACTATCTCCGCGCGGAACTGCGCGACGGCCGCGCCTATGCCTCCACGATCCAGGACAGCTCGATGCTGCGCACGCTGGCCCGCGCGGGCTGCCTGATCGTGCGCCAGCCCCATGCGCCGCCCGCCGCGGCAGGCGACTCGGCGGAAATCCTCGACATCGGCTGACCGACGGGGTTGACGCCTGTTGGAACAATGCGTAAACGTTCCGCGTCTGTTCTTAGGGAGTGTCTGGCGGATGCTTACGCGCAAGCAGCACGAGCTGATCTGCTTCATCGCCGATCGCCTGAACGATACCGGCATCTCGCCGTCGTTCGAGGAGATGAAGGAGGCGCTGGACCTCAAATCGAAGTCTGGCGTCCACCGGCTGATCTCTGCGCTTGAGGAGCGCGGCTTCATCCGCCGCCTCGCCAACCGAGCCCGCGCGCTCGAAGTGCTCAAGATGCCCGAGCGTTCGGACCGGTCCGGCCCCGCCCCTGCGGCCGAGGCGCCGCCGGCTTCCGCCGCTTCGCGGCCGCTGCCGGCGCCCGCGAATGACGTGATCGAGATCCCGCTGCACGGCCGCATCGCCGCCGGTACGCCGATCGAGGCGCTGGAAGGCGCGTCGATGCTGCCGGTTCCCGCCGCGCTGCTTGGCGCGGGCGAGCATTACGCGCTTGAGGTCGCGGGCGACTCCATGGTCGATGCCGGCATCCTCGACGGCGATTATGCGCTGATCCGCCGCACCGAAACCGCACGCGACGGCGAGATCGTGGTCGCCCTGATCGACGAGAGCGAGGCGACGCTCAAATATTTCCGCCGCGAAGGCGCGATGATCCGGCTCGATCCGGCGAACCGCTCCTACGATCCCCAGCGCTACCGCCCCGATCAGGTGCGCGTGCAGGGCCGGCTGGCCGGGCTGCTGCGCCGCTATTGAGGCACTATCGGCGGGCGGGGGCCGAGGCTTCCGCCGCCTTTGCCCGCTGCTCGGCGAGTTCCTTCTTGAACCCGGCCTCCGCGGCGTCCACGACCCGGCCCAGTTCCTTGGCGTCGACAAAGGCCAGCGGATCGCCCGCCAGCAGCCTGCGCCGCTTCTCCTCCATGCCGAACACCGTCGGGTGGAAGCTCAGGAATATGTCGGCGCGCAGCCGCCGCAGGGTGGCGAAGCTCCGGCGGAAATCATCCGCCGCATCCGGATAGCCGGCGTTCCCCACCAGCTTCTGCCCCGCCACCGTGATGCTGCAGGTGAACACGACGTCCAGCGGACGTCCGCCCTCCGCCACCCGCATCGACCAGCTCGTACAGCCCGGGGTGTGCCCCGGGGTAGCATGCACCGTGAGGTCGATGCCGGCCAGGCGGACATGCTCGCCATCCGCGATCACCCGGTCCACCGCCACCGCCGGAAAGCCGAGCAGGTCGTCACGCCCGATCGTCCTTCCTGCCTCCAGGTCCGGCTTGTCCGCCGCGCTGGCGAGCAGCTTGGCGCCGGTGAGCCGCTTCAGCTCCGCCAGCCCGCCCGAATGATCGAAGTGCGCGTGGTTGATCAGGATGTAGCGCACATCCTCCACCCGGAAGCCCAGGGCGCGGATGTGCGCGGCGATCGCCCCGGCACTCTGGGGCAATGCGCCATCGATCAGGACATGCCCCTCCGGTCCGGTGATCAGATAGGCCGAAATGCCGCCGGTGCCGACATAATGGACATTCCCCGCGATACGGAAAGGCTCCATCGGCGTGGTCCATTCGGCAATCGCGTCGCTCCAGTCCGGATCCTGCACCGGCGCCGCGCCGATCAGAAGCAGGGGCATCAGAATGCGGGGTAGCGCGCTCATCGGTCCATCCTCTCGCCTGTATGCCGCCGTGCTAACCACCCCGCCGGTCCGCAGGCAAAGGACAAAAGCTCGCCTGAGCCGCTAGATTTACTAGCGGCGGCCGGTTTCCGGCGGCGCAGGGAACAGCCGCACCGGATCGACCCACGGATGCCGGTCGCCCGGCGTCCGCACGCTGCGCACCTCACCGTCGGCGAAGCGGATCGCCACACCGCCGGTGTGCGCCAGCGTCTCGCGGTCCAGCTTCAGCCAGCGCGGCGCGCATCCCTGCGGCAGCCGCCGGTCGCTCACCACGATGTCGGCCGACCGGCAGACTGCGGCCATCGCCTCCCAGCGCAACATATAGCTGCTGCGCGTGGCCACGATCCGCCGCCCGCCCGCGTCGAACAGGCAGATGTCGCGGCTGCATCGCGCCCAGGGCTGTTCGGCGAGCGATCCCAGCGCATCGTCCACCCCGCCGTTCTCACCCAGCATTCCGCGCACATAATCGCCCGCCCGATCGCGCAGCAGCGCCATGCCCCCGTCCGCAGCGCGCACCGCCAGATGCCGCCCGTCGCCGGTCACCAGCAGGTCCGGCGCCGGGGTCAGCAACGCCCAGACCAGCCCCGCCGCCAGCGGCGCCAGCCCCAGCCGCCGCGCCCGGCTGCGCCATAGCGCCAGCCACAGCCCGCCGCCCACGATCAGCGCGAACGCACCGCCCGGCATCGCAGGCAGCGCCGCGACCGCCCCGGGCGCTCCGGCGGTCAGGTGCGCCAGCCCCAGCAACAGGTGCAGCACCTGCTCCGCCACCCACCACGCCGGCGCGCCGATCCCCGCCACGTCGAGCAGCAGCGCCAGCGCCTCCAGCGGCATGATCACGAAGGTCGTCAGCGGGATCGCGACGATATTGGCGAGCGCGCCATAGACCCCGGCCTGGTGGAAGTGGAACAGCGCGATCGGCATCAGCGCTACCTCCACCACCACGCCCGTCAGCAGAAGCCCCGCCGCGCCGCGCAGCAGCCGCCGTCCCCGCCCCTCCTCGCGCCGCGCAAACCAGCCGCGCACCCGCGGATGTTCATGCAGCGCCACAATCGCGGTCACCGCCGCGAAGCTGAGCTGGAAGCTCGGCCCGGCCAGCGCCTCAGGCCACAGCAGCAGCACCACCAGCGCCCCCGCCGCCACCAGCCGCAGCGTGATCGCCTCCCGCCCCAGGCTGAGCGCCAACAGCACCAGCAGCGCGGCGATGCAGCTCCGGATCGTAGGCACCTCGGCACCCGTCAGCCAGGTATAGCCCACCGCCGCCAGCGCGCCCGCGCCCGCCGCCACCAGCGGCAGCCGCCACGCCAGCGCCAGCCACGGGCTCAGCGCCAGCAGCCGCAGCACGATCAGCATCGCCGCCGCGGTCACCGCGGTCACATGCAGCCCGCTCACCGACAGCAGGTGCGCCAGCCCGGAGCGGCGCATCGCCTCGGCGTCCTCCTCGCTGATCGCGCCGCGGTCTCCGGTGGCGAGCGCGCTGGCGATGCCCCCGGCGCTGCCCGCCACCTGCGACTGGATATGCGCCGAGAGCCGCGCGCGCAGGTCCGCCCCCGCCGTCTCGCCCGGCGCCGCCACCGTCACGGGCGCAAAGCCGCGCCCGGTTGCCCCGATCGCCTGAAACCAGGCGACCTGCGCATAGTCATAGGCGCCGGGCACCGCGGCGGCGGGCGGCGGCATCAGCCGCGCGCGCAGCCGGATCACCGCGCCGCGCGTCGCGCCGGCGGGAAGATCCGGCTCCGCCAAGTTGACGCGAAGCCGCGGCGGCAGGCCCGGCACGTCCGCCGCCAGCGTCAGCCGCACCAGCCCGCGCGCGGGAAGCTGCTCCACCCGCTCGATCCGCCCGGTCAGCGTCACGATCGCCGCGCGCTCCAGTACGGGCACCGCCACGCTCTCCGCCCGCCACCAGACCAGCGCGCACCCGATCGCCATGGCGATCGCCGCCACGCCGATCGCGCGCCCCAGCCGCCCGCCGGAAAGCGCCAGCGCCACCAGCGCCAGCCCGCCGCACGCGGCCAGGAACGCGATCCAGTGCGCCGCGCCGGGCAGCGCGAACCACGCCGCGATCCCCGCGCCCAGCATCACCGGCAGCCACAGCACGAGCTGCTCGCGCTCGGTTTCCAGCCAAAGCTCCAGCCTGTCGCGCAGCCGGGCCGCCGCGATTTGAAGGGAGACAATGCCCGTGCTAGGGGCGTGCCCGGCTGAACTGGCCATCGATCGTCAAGTCTGGGAGCATGCGCGGTTGAGCGCAACTAATGTTAGCGGCGCCGCCGCGCCCGTCGTCACGCGCTTCGCGCCGTCGCCCACCGGTTTCCTGCATATCGGGGGCGCGCGCACCGCGCTGTTCAATCTTCTCCATGCCCGCCATCACGGCGGCAAGTTCCTGCTGCGGATCGAGGATACCGATCGCGTGCGTTCCACCCAGGCCGCGATCGACGCGATCCTGGACGGCATGACCTGGCTGGGCCTGGATTGGGACGGCGACGCCGTGTTCCAGTTCGCCCGCGCCGAACGCCATGCGGAGGTCGCGCGCAAGATGCTGGAGAGCGGCGCGGCCTATCGCTGCTACCTGACCCAGGAAGAGCTGGCCGCGATGCGCGCCGAGGCGGAGGCCGCCAAGAAGCCGCTGCGCATCCGATCGCCCTGGCGCGACCGCGATCACAACGACACCGCGACGCCGCACGTCATCCGCCTGAAGGCCCCAACGGAGGGTGCGACGACGATCCACGATCGCGTGCAGGGCGAAGTGACCGTCCAGAATGCGGAGATCGACGATCTCGTCCTGCTCCGCTCCGATGGCACGCCCACCTATATGCTGGCCGTGGTGGTGGACGATAACGACATGGGCGTCACCCATGTCATCCGCGGCGACGATCACCTCAACAACGCCTTCCGCCAGCTTCCGATCTACCGCGCGATGCAGGGTATCGAGGGGGGCTGGGGCGAGCCCGTCTATGCCCATATCCCGCTGATCCACGGCGCGGACGGCGCCAAGCTGTCGAAGCGCCACGGCGCGCTGGGCGTCGATGCCTATCGCGACGAGCTGGGCATCCTGCCGGAGGCGCTGTCCAACTATCTCCTCCGCCTGGGCTGGGGCCATGGCGACGACGAGATCATCAGCCGCGATCAGGCGATCGGATGGTTCGAGCTCGACAGCGTCGGAAAATCACCAAGCCGGTTCGATTTGAAGAAACTGGAAAACCTGAACGGTCATTACATCCGCTCCGCCGACGATGCGCGACTCGCCGCGCTGGTGGCCGCGCGCATGGACTTCGAATGTAGCGAATCGGATATCGATCTTCTGCACCGCAGCATGCCCGCGTTGAAGCCGCGCGCCGCGAATCTCCTCGAACTGGCGGATGGCGCGGCCTTCCTTTTTCGCATGCGCCCACTGAAATTGGACGCGGATGCAATAGCTTTGCTAGAGGGCGAAGGTCGGGCGCTGCTGGCCCGGACTCACGCCGCGCTTGACGCGGCCGAAGTCTGGGATACGGAGGCGCTCGAAGCCGCGGTACGGAAGGTCGCGGACGATGCGGGGGCAAAGCTTGGCGCGGTGGCGCAGCCTTTGAGGGCCGCGCTGACCGGGCGCAGGACGTCCCCGGGCATATTCGACGTCCTGCTATTGCTGGGACGCGAGGAAAGCCTGGGCCGCATCGCCGACCAACTTTCCGTTCCCGCCTGAGTAACGAAAGGACGGATGCGATGACCGGGACGAACTCCATCAACATCGGCGATCGCGATTATCCGGTGCTGTCGGGCAGCGTCGGCCCCGACGTCGTCGACATCCGCAAGCTCTACGCGAACACCGGCAAGTTCACCTACGATCCCGGCTTCACCTCCACGGCGAGCTGCGAATCGGGGCTGACCTATATCGACGGCGACGAGGGCATCCTGCTCCACCGCGGCTATCCGATCGGCCAGCTCGCGGAACATTCCAGCTTCATGGAGGTCGCCTACCTCCTGCTGAACGGCGAGCTGCCGGACAAGGCCGAGTTCGACAAGTTCAACTACACGATCACCCGCCACACGATGCTGCACGAGCAGCTCGCGACCTTCTACCGCGGTTTCCGCCGCGATGCGCACCCGATGGCGATCATGTGCGGCGTGGTCGGCGCGCTTTCGGCCTTCTACCATGATTCGACCGACATCACCGATCCGCGCCAGCGGATGATCGCCAGCCACCGGCTGATCGCGAAGATGCCGACGATCGCGGCGATGGCGTACAAGTACAGCGTGGGCCAGCCGTTCCTCTATCCGAAGAACGACCTGAGCTACACCGGCAACTTCCTGCGCATGACCTTCGGCGTGCCGGCCGAGGAATATGAGATCCACCCCGCCGTGGAGCGCGCACTGGACCGGATCTTCATCCTCCACGCCGATCACGAGCAGAATGCATCGACCTCCACCGTGCGGCTCGCCGGTTCGTCGGGCGCCAATCCCTTTGCCTGCATCGCGGCGGGCATCGCCTGCCTGTGGGGTCCGGCGCATGGCGGCGCGAACGAGGCGGCGCTCAACATGCTGCACGAGATCGGCCGTCCGGAGCGCATCCCCGAATATATCGCCCGCGCCAAGGACAAGAACGATCCGTTCCGCCTGATGGGCTTCGGCCACCGCGTCTACAAGAACTACGATCCCCGCGCGACCGTGATGCAGAAGACGGTGCGCGAGGTGTTCGACGCGCTGAAGGTCAGCGATCCCGTGTTCGAGGTCGCGCTCCAGCTTGAGGAAATGGCGCTCAAGGACGATTATTTCGTCGAGAAGAAGCTGTTCCCGAACGTCGATTTCTACTCGGGGGTGATCCTGTCGGCGATCGGCTTCCCCACCACGATGTTCACCGCGCTGTTCGCGCTGGCGCGCACCGTCGGCTGGGTGGCGCAGTGGAACGAGATGATCTCCGATCCCGATCAGAAGATCGGCCGTCCGCGCCAGCTCTACACCGGCCCCACCCAGCGCGATTACATTCCCGTCGAACAGCGCTGACCCCGAGCGGGAACACGCCGGGGGAAGCCCGCGGCGGGGATCGGCCTGAACCGGACAGCGGGGAACCGCCGGCGCCGATGCCGCTTTACATCGGCGGCGCGGACCGCGACGATGCGGACGCGCCGCCCCCGCGGCGAAGGAGAGGCTCGATGCGTCGGAACATCATGGTGCTGGGCGGCATCCTGGCGGTGGTGCTGGGCACGATCTTCCTGCTCCAGGGCCTGGGCATCATCCGCGCACCGGCGGACAGCTTCATGATCGACAACCGCACCTGGGTATGGCGCGGCGGCATCCTGGCCGGCGTGGGCGTGATCCTGGCGCTCGCCGGCCGCCTGACCCCTGATCGCAAGCGCAAGGGCGAGGAATAGCCCGCAGGCACTGCCCTTCAGGGGAGACCTTGGGGTGGAGCCCGTCAGCCCGGCGGACCGTCCGGCCCTGCCGCGCCCGCTACCCACTCGCGGAACGCCGCCATCGCCGGGGTCTCGCTGCGCGACTTGAGCCAGGTCAGCCAATAGCGGCCCGTCACCACCTCTTCCGCGAAGGGCCGCACCAGCGCGCCGCTCTCCAGCGCGCGGCCCAGCATCGCGGGCGGCGCCAGCGCCACGCCCGCGCCCTGCATCGCCGCCTCGGCCATCGCCAGCGAGGAATCGAAGACCGGCCCCTTCAGCGGCGGCGCGGCCACCCCCGCCGCGGCGAACCAGCGCGGCCATTCGTCGGCGCGATAGGATCGCAGCAGTTCGTGCCCCAGCAGGTCCCGCGGCCCCGCCAGCGTCCGCGCGATCGCTGGGGTGCAGAGCGGAGTCAGCGGCGCGGCCATCAGCGGCACGCTCTCGGTCGCATGCCACGCCCCGTCGCCGAAGCGGATCGCCAGATCGAGCCCCTCCCCCGCCAGATCGACGCGGTTGTTGTTGGTGTAGAGCCTCAGGTCGATGCGCGGATTGGCGGCGCGGAACGCGGGCAGGCGCGGGATCAGCCAGCCGGTGGCGAAGGTGCCCACGCTCGCCACCGACAATAGCTGCGCCATCCCCCCGGCGATGCCCTCCACCAGCTCGGCGATGCGATCCAGGCTGTCGCTGAGCGTGGGCAGCAGCGCCAGCCCCTCGTCGGTCAGCGCCAGCCCGCGCGGCAGGCGGCGGAAGAGCTGCGCGCCCAGCCGCGCCTCCAGCCCGTTGACCTGGTGGCTCACCGCCGCCTGCGTCACGCACAGCTCGATCGCCGCCTTGGTGAACGAAAGGTGGCGGGCCGACGCCTCGAAGGCGCGCAGCGCGTTGAGCGGCAGGTGCGGGCGAACCATCGGCGATCCATAAGTTTTCCTAGGGTCTATTGCCAGCTTTGATCCTTTGTGCGGCCCGCCTCCCCCGCCCTATCCCATGCGGGCAACGCCGCTGGGAGAGACCGAATGACGCTCGATCGCCGCACCTTCACCCGCACGGCTCTGCTCGCCGCGGGCGCCGGAATCGCCGGATTTCCAAATATTTCCAATGCCTCATCGCCCGCGCCTCGCATCCGGGCGACAGTGATCGCCGATGCCGCCACGGGCCGCATCCTGCATCGCACGGGCGAATGCACGGCGCGGTTCGGCCCCTGCTCCACCTTCAAAATTCCCTTGGCCCTGATGGGCTATGACGCGGGCATCCTGATCGACGCCCACAGGCCCGCATGGGACTATCGCCCCGAAATTCACCGCGCGAGCCGCGCCGCCGACAAGCAGCGCACCGATCCCACAAGCTGGGAAGGCAATTCGGTGCTCTGGTACTCGCGCGAGATCACCGCGCGGCTCGGCATGGCGCGCTTCCAATCGTACATTGATCGCTTCGGCTATGGGAACCGCGACCTGCGCGGCAATCCCGGCAAGAACGACGGGCTGGTCAATAGCTGGCTGATGTCGTCGCTGCTGATATCGCCCGACGAGCAGCTTCAGTTCGTGCGCCGCATGCTCGCCCACCGGCTCGTCAGCCCGCGCGCGCACGCGATGACCGAGGCTATCCTGCCGCAGTTCGATGGCGCGGGCGGCTGGCGCGTCCATGGCAAGACGGGCAGCGGATCGCTGAAGAACGCGAACGGCGTGTACGACGACAAACTGCCGCTCGGCTGGTTCGTCGGATGGGCGGACAAGGCCACGGCCAAGGGCGGCAAGCGCCGCGTGGTCTTCGCGCGGCTGATGGCTGGCACCGGCATGCCCGATGGCGCGGGCGGCCCCAACGCACGCGAATGGATGCTGCGCGAGATCGCCCGCCTGGCGGGATAAGGGGGTGGTTTCGCCCTGGTTGCGCCCGCGTCGCCCGGCCCGGCGCATCAACATCCTGTTTGGGTTCTGGCGTTAGAACCCCGCGGCGTGGACTGGATCGCGCCCTATCTGCTCGGCTGGAGCTTCGCCTTCGCGCTGATCACCGCGGCGGAGCTGCTGCTGCCGCGCGGGCCGGAACGGATCGGCAACCGGCTGGCCGGGCTGGGCTTCTGGGCGCTGTGGCTGCCGGTCAGCGCGCTGGTGCATGCGGGTTATCAGCACCTCTGGCACTGGCTCGGCGTGGCGCCGCTGGTGGTGCTGCCGCTCGATTTCACCTGGACGGGGATCGCGGCCGTGGTGCTGGCGCCGCTGGCCGGGGCGCTGGTCTATGATTTCTTCTTCTACTGGTGCCATCGCGCCCAGCATCGCTGGCTGTGGCGCTATCACGCGGTCCATCATGCGATCCGCGATCTGAATGCGGTCAACGCCTATCATCATATCAGCGAGCCGTTGCTCCAGGCCGTGCTGATCCTGCTGCCCACCAGCCTGATCGTCAGCGACACCGGCCAGTCGGCGGCGGCGATGGTGGTGCTGCTCCATCTCCACGCATCCTATATCCACTCGCCGGTGCGCTTCGGCTTCGGCCCGGTTGGGCGGCTGTTCGTCGACAACCGCTATCACCGGATCCATCATTCGCTGGAGGAGCGGCATTTCGATCGCAACTTCGCCGCCTTCACGCCGCTGTGGGACTGGCTGTTCGGCACGATCTGGTTCCCGCGGCGGGGCGAATGGCCCGCGGTGGGGCTGGCGGAGGCGGATCAGCCGCGCGACCTGCGCGAATGGTTGACGCTGCCCTGGCGCCCGCGCGCGCCGCAGGAGGAACCCGCCGCCCCGCTCAGGCCGCAGGATCGCGCAGCGGCAGCATCAGGATAAAGCGCGCGCCCATGCCGGGGGCGCTGTCCACGGTCAGTTCGCCGTCCATCGCGCGCGCCAGGCGGCGGGCGATGTAGAGCCCCAGCCCGCTGCCGCCCGGTTCGCTGGGATCGACGCGGCCGAACTTCTCGAAGATCTTTTCCTGATCCTCGGCGGCGATGCCCTTGCCCTGGTCGGCCACGATCACACAGCCCATCGCGCCCTCGCGCTCCAGCCGGATCCACACCTGCGCGCCCGGCGGCGAATAGCGCACCGCGTTGCCGATCAGGTTGACCAGTATCTGGAGGCAGCGGCGGAACTCGCCAGTCACGGGCAGCGATTCGCCCGATGCCGGCTTGTCGATCCGCACCTCGGCCTGCGCCGCGCGCACCGCGAGCAGCCCCGCCGCGCGCCGCGCCACATCGGCCAGGTCGATCGGCTCCGCCACCGTGCGGAAATCCGTCCGCTCGATCGCCTGCAGGTCCACCAGATCGTCCACCAGCCCCAGCAGGTGCCGGCCGGCATTGGCGATGTCGCTGGCATATTCGGCATAGTCGGGCTTCAGCGGCCCTTCGGTCTGGGCGCTGATCGAATCCGCGTTGGCGATGATCTTGCCCAGCGGGCCGCGCAGCGCGCGATCGAGCCGCTGGCTGAACGAATCGGGAAAGCCGCCGAAGGGCAGCGCCGGCCCCGCCGGATCGTGCCGCGGCACCGGCGCGGCAGCGGGGGCGCCGTCGTCGATCAGGTGCGCGCCGCCCGTGAACCCGGCGAAGCGCCCGCCGGGATCGGTGCGCGGCGCCGCATCCAGCCGCACGATCCGCCCGGTGCCGCGCAGCTCCGCCTTCTGCCCGTCGAACCGCGCCTGAGCCGCCACCGCGCTCAGGATCGGCAAATTGCCCGTCTCGTCCTCGGTCAGCGCGAACAGCCGGGTCAGCGGCTGGCCCAGCATCGTCGAGCTGTCGAAGCCGTAACGCGCACCCGCCTCGATCGACAGGAAGGTGAAGCGCAGCGACGCATCGGTTTCCCACAGGAAATCGGCGGCGGAGCGGAAGAAATCGCCGTCGCGCTCGGGCTCGCTGGCAGGTGCGCGCCAGCCGGGACGCGGCCGCCATCCACTCACCTGCAATCGCACGCTGCCCGCTTCGGGCTCGGCACGGACCCACAGCTCCAGATCGTCCTCGCCATCGGCCGCGATCACATTGCGCGAGATGCCGATGCCCAGCCGGTGCGCCAGCCGCGCCAGCGTGGCGATCTGCGGCACGGCCAGCGGCGCGCCGATGCTGCCGCCCGCGCGCTCGTTCAGCTCGAACAGCCGCGCCTCGGCCTCGATCAGCCTGCCTTCGCTGTCGACCCTGCCGATCGCAACGGGAAGCGTGGGGTCCATCGCGTTCACCGCGCCCGCCCCTGCGCGCGGCCCAGCGCCAGCACGGCGGCGCGATATTCGGGGTCCAGCTTCAGCGGCGCCAGCGCGTCGCGCGCCTCGGCCGCGTTGATCGTCGCCACCGAATGCAGCGTGTCGGCAAAGCTCTCCAGATCGCGCCGCGGATCGGCCTCGCACAGCGCGTATCCCACCATCGCGATCGTATCGCGCGCGAACTCCAGCGCGCGCAGCGACAGCCACAGCCGGTCGCCCGCCGGATCGAGCACCACTTCGCGCGCGATCGCATATCCCACGCCCAGCGCATGGGCGAGCAGCGCGGTGAACAGCACGATGCGCCGGTCGCCCAGCGCCTCGACCAGCAGCTCGGGCAGCTCGCCCGGCTGCGCGTCGATCGCGGCGGCGAAGCGCATCGCCGCGGCCTCCAGCCGGTCGCCCTCGTCATAGGCGGCCAGGCTGCGCTGCGCCGCCTCGCTCAGCGCGCGGTCTAGCGCGCCGGTATCCGCCTCGCCGGCCTCCACCACGCGCTCGCGCAGCGCGGCGGCGACCCACCAGACCAGCCGGTGGTGCAGCTCGGCGGGCAGCTCGGTATGGGTGAGCTGTCCCGATTCGGGACTTCCCCGGCGGCGGCTTTCGGCGATCAGCACGCCCATCGCGCCCGCCGCCACCACCCGGTCCGGGTGCTGGACGAATCGGTTGATCAGGCTGGGCCGCTCGGGATCGTCCGGCGCCGACATCGGCAGCGCGTTGCCCACCAGTTCCTGGCGCACGCGCGCGATCAGCTCGGCCATCAGATCGGGATCGCGCAGCAGCCCCGATTGGGAGAGCCGCGCGAGCACGCTGCTGCCCCCATCGCCCAGCGCCCTGGCCGCCCCGGCGGCCCCGCGCGCGGAGAGCAGGCGGGCGCCATGCTCGCGAATCTCGGCCTCCACCGTCTCCACCATGCCGCGCAGCAGCACGGCCAGCGCCGATCGCGTGCGCTCGTCCAGCCGCGATTCCTCGGGGATGAAGAAGTCGTCGATCGCCACCGACAGCGCATGGAAAGCAGGCGCGTCTGCGCTAGCCGCACGCGCAAGCAGCTTCTTGGCGCCGATGGTGATGCCATCGCGCGTGTCGACGGGGTTGTCCGACATGGACCTCGACTAGCGGAAGTGTCCTTAAGAGCAGACTAAGCTTTTTCGCGGTTCGTCTCAACCGCGGCGGCCAATGTGGCGAATGCGTAGACGGCCGCAAGACCCAGCCCCGCCACCGCCCATCCGGCCATCGCGAATGGCGCCAGCAACAGCGGCAGCGCGCTGGGGCTGGACCACCATCGCCGCGGCCGCGCCCGGCTGCGCTCCACCAGCAGTTGCGCCGCCACCGCCACCAGCGCCAGCACCGCGGGCGTCCATTCGCCGCTCGCGATCCGCTCGCTCGCGCCCAGCACCAGCGTGGCGAGCGCGACCAGCGCGAACACGCCCGTTTCGATCGCGGAGGCCCGCGCCGGATCGCCCGTCAGCGATGCGTGCGCCGCGGCTGTGACGAGCGCCGCCAGCGCCGCCAGCGTCACGCCCATGCCGGTGCCTTCCCATCCCCATCCGGCCAGCGCCACGCCGGCCACGCCCAACACCGCGCCCAGCGCCAGCGGCGCCCATCCGGGCACGCCGCGCCGCGTCAGCTCGGGCAGCGCCAGCCGTGCGATTGGAGTGAAGATCCAGCGATCGGCCCAACTCGTCCGCCGCTCGGTCAGCGCCGCCAGCACGGCGTTGCTCCGCGTCGCCAGCGCCGCCGCGCTCAGCTCCACCGAATGGCCGCCGCGCAGCCAGCTCGTGGTCAGCGGCACATGCTCGGCGCCCGCCTGCACCGCGACGCGCAGCAGCGCCGACTGGAAATCATAATCCTCCGGCATCTGCGCGATCTCGCCCAGTTGCCCGCCCGAAACGCGCGCGATTCCCGCCCAGCTATCGCGCATGTCCAGCCGCTCGATCGCGGCGGGCGAATTGGGGTCGTTGGTGACGAGCAGCGCCTCGCCATGTTCGGACGCCATCGAATCGATCACGCTGTCCGTGGTCACCAGCCCGTCGGCCAGCACCACCACGCGCGTATCATAGTCCAGCCGCTCCGAAGCCTCCTCGGCGGATCGCACGATCTCCACCGAAACGCCCGGCCGCGACGCGCGGTTCACCGCGCTCACAAGCTGGGGCGTCATCCGCCCCACCGCCACCATCACCTGCTCCGCCCCGGCGCCGGCCAGCAGCCGCACCTGATATTCGAGCAGCGTCATGCCGCCGAACGGCAGCGTGGCGGCCAGCATCCCCGGCCGGTCCTCGGCCTCCTCGATGGCGAAGATCAGCCCTGCGAGCATTGGCGGTGGTTAGGCGGATTGGCGGCGGCGGGCAACCGGGGGGCCGCTCAATACAACAGGAACCTGCGCCGTTCCGCCAGCCATGCCGCCTCGTCGGGGCTGGCCACGGCGTCCAGGTCGCCCGCTTCGGCGCCCGCGTCGTCCACCCATTCGCGCAGCGCCGGGCCGCCGTTGATCACGTCGATCGCCAGCCGGTCGAACACATATTCATAGCCGAAATCGCGCCACAGCGGATAATCGGGGTAGAGCCGCCGGATCGCCTTGAACCCCGCCGCCTGCAGCCGCCAGGGCAGAAAGGCGTTGTGCAGGTATCGCGGCCCCTCGGCATGAAGGAACACGCCCGAGCAGAGCTGGCCCGCATGCTTGTGGAAGGTCGGCTGGAACCACATGTCGCGCAGCACGCAACCTTCCAGCCATTGCGGCGCGATCCGCTCCATCTCGGCGATCACCGCGCGCGCGTCGATATCGGGCGCGCCGAACAGCTCCAGCGGGCGCGTGGTGCCGCGGCCTTCGGACAGCGTCGTGCCCTCCAGCATCACCGTGCCGGCATAGGCGCGGGCCATGTTGAGGTTGGGCGCGTTGGGGCTGGGGTTGATCCACACCCGCTCGGGCGGCCATCCCCATCCCGGCGCGGCCTCGGGCTCCCATCCCTCCATCGCGATAACGCGATAGTCGACGTCCAGCTTGAAATGGTCGACGAACCAATGGCCCATCTCGCCCAGCGTCAGCCCGTGGCGCATCGGCATCGGCCCGGCGCCGACGAAGCTCTCCTGCCCGGGGATCAGCGTGGTGCCCTCCACCGGGCGCCCGGCGGGATTGGGCCGGTCGAGCACCCACACGCTCTTGCCGTGCGCGGCGGCGGCCTCCAGCACATAGAGCAGCGTGGTGACGAAGGTGTAGATGCGGCAGCCCAGGTCCTGCAGGTCGAACAGCATGACGTCGAACGTGTGCATCGACTGGCCCGTGGGCCTGCGCACCTCGCCGTACAGGCTGAACACGGGGACGCCATAGACCGGATCGGTGAAATCCGGCGATTCCATCATATTGTCCTGCAGGTCGCCGCGCACGCCATGCTGCGGGCCGAACACGGCGGTGACGTTGATCCCCGCCGCGAACAGCGCGTCCAGGCTGTGGGTCAGATCCGCCGTCAGCGAGGCGGGATGCGCCAGCAAGGCCACGCGCCGCCCCTCCAGCGGCTTGCGGAGTCCGGGGTCGGCGAGCAGGCGATCGATACCGAAGAGCATGGCTCAGCTTGCTGGCGGCAGATCGATCACAAAGCAATCGGGATGATGGAAATCGGGCTTCCCCGGCGGATGATGCAGCGCCCAATAGGATTTGGTACCGTCCGTCTCCTCGATCACGGCGGAGAGGGCGGCTTGCCAGACAGCCAAGTCGGCCATTTCCTCCGCGATGACGTTGACGTGGAGTTCGAACAAGCCGGGCTCCGACCGCGGCGTTATCTGATGGTAGAACATCGCCGCCTCGCGCATCCCGCTGCGATATCCGTCGAAGCGGTAGGCCGCCCAGCGCGACGACGGCGCGAAGTTGAACTCTTGATAGCCGTCCTCGTCATGGAGCTTGGCAAACAGCTCGAAACAGGTGGTCTTCCATAGGCCGTCGCTACGTTGCGGGAGCGATGCTCCGGGCACCACCAGCCGGTCGATTCCGCCCCTGACCCGGTACCGGAGATCGATGCCGCCGAACGTCCGGGTGACGACCACGGTAACCTCACTGATCGCTGAAGGACCGGTCGAAGGATGGGGTACCAGGCCAAAGCTGCTCATCGGGCATCCTTATCCGCCCCGCTCACGCCAAGTCGAGCCGCTGGCGGCGCCGGACTTGGCCGCATTCACGTTCCCCCCTAAAGCCGCGCCATGATCCGCCTCTCCGGCCTGTCCCTCCCGCTCGATCACCCTGCCGATGCCGTCGCGCCCGCGATCTGCCGGCGGCTGGGCATCGCGCCTGGGGAGCTGCGCGGCTTCACGCTGTTCAAGCGCGGCAACGATGCGCGGCGCCGGAACGCGATCCAGCTCGTCTACACCTTCGATGTCGATGTGACGGACGAGGCCGCCGTCCTCGCGCGCCTCGCGAGCGACAAGGATGTGCGCGCCACCCCGGACATGGCCTATCGCCCGCCGGTCCATGCGCCCGATGGCTGGCAGGGCAAGCGCCCGGTGGTGATCGGCGCCGGGCCGTGCGGCCTCTTCGCGGGCCTCATCCTTGCCCAGATGGGATTCCGCCCGATCATCCTCGATCGCGGCAAGATCGTGCGCGAACGCACCAAGGACACCTGGGGCCTGTGGCGCCGCGGCGTGCTGAACCCGGACAGCAACGTCCAGTTCGGCGAGGGCGGCGCGGGCACCTTTTCCGACGGCAAGCTCTATTGCCGCGTCAAGGATCCCCGGTTCCTGGGCCGCAAGGTGCTGGAGGAATTCGTCCGCGCCGGCGCCCCCGACGACATATTGTGGGAGGCGCACCCGCACATCGGCACCTTCCGCCTCGTCACCATGGTGGAGAGCCTGCGCGAGACGATCCAGGGCCTGGGCGGCGAATATCGCTGGCAAACGCGCGTGGACGACATCGCGCTGGACCGCGCACCCGATGGCGGCATGCGCCTGCGCGGGCTGCACCTCCACGACGGCAGCTTCCTGGAGGCGGATCATGTGGTGCTGGCGGTGGGCCACAGCGCACGGCCGACGTTCGAGATGCTCCACCGCCGTGGCGTGCATATCGAGGCCAAGCCCTTCTCGATCGGCGTGCGGATCGAACATCCGCAAAGCTGGATCGATCGCGCCCAGTTCGGCGCCTGCGCCAGGCATCCGGACCTGGGCGCCGCCGCCTATTCGCTGTCGCACCACTGCGCCAACGGCCGCACCGTCTACAGCTTCTGCATGTGCCCCGGCGGCCGCGTGGTGGCCGCCACCAGCGAGGAAGGCCGCGTCGTCACCAACGGCATGAGCCAGTACAGCCGCGCCGAGTTCAACGCCAATTCGGGGCTGGTCGTCGGCATCGATCCCGCGCGCGACTATCCCGATGGCCCGCTGGCCGGCATCGCGCTCCAGCGGCATTGGGAGGATCTGGCCTTCGTCGCAGGCGGCTCCAATTATTGGGCGCCGGGCCAGCGCGTCGGCGATCTGCTGGCGGGCCGCCCCTCCACCGCGCTGGGCGAGGTGATCCCCAGCTACAAGCCCGGCGTGACGATGACCGATCTGTCGTCCTGCCTGCCCGGTTTCGTGATCGAGGCGTTCCGCGAGGCGCTGCCCGTGTTCGGCCGCCGCATCGCCCGCTATGACGATCCGGATGCGGTGATGACCGGCGTGGAGACGCGCACCAGCTCGCCCATCCGCATCGCCCGCGGCGCCGATTTCCAGAGCGTCAACACCGCCGGCCTTTATCCCGGCGGGGAAGGCGCGGGCTATGCTGGCGGCATCCTTTCCGCCGCGATCGACGGGATCAAGCTGGCCGAGGCGGTGGCGGCGGGAATGCTCCGCTGAAACCCGCGCCGCGCGGCCGTGAAAGGGCGGTTGCAATGGTTGCACCTGACTTCGCGGGCGGTAGCTTGCTAGCCGCGCGCCCGGCACCGCCCGCCGGCGGGCCGCAACGCCGATTTGCAGGAGAGGCCGAATGACCAGCCGCATCGCCAACGCAGCGCTCCGCGCGAAGGTGATGGACGCCCAGGCGGCGGCCGCGATGATCGAATCGGGCACCACGCTGGGCATGAGCGGCTTCACCGGATCGGGATATCCCAAGGCGGTGCCGATGGCGCTCGCGGCCCGGATCGAGGCCGAGCATGCCGCCGGCCGCCCGTTCCGCGTCCGCGTGTGGACCGGCGCCTCCACCGGGCCGGAGCTCGACGGCGCGCTGGCCAAGGCGAACGGCATCGAATTCCGCCTGCCCTATAATTCCGATCCGGTCGCGCGGGAGAAGATCAACCGCGGCGAGATGGAATATTTCGACATGCACCTCAGCCAGGTCGCGCCGATGGCGTGGCAGGGGCTGCTCGGCCCGCTCGACGTCGCGGTGGTGGAGGTTGCCGGCATCCGCGAAGACGGGGCGCTGATCCCCTCCTCCTCGGTCGGCAACAACAAGACCTGGCTCGATCGCGCGCAGAAGGTGATCCTGGAGGTCAACCGCTGGCAGAACCCCGCGATGGAGGGGATGCACGACATCTATTACGGCACGCATCTGCCGCCGGATCGCGTGCCGATACCGCTGGTGCGGCCCGACGACCGGATCGGATCGCCCTATTTCTCCTGCGATCCGGAGCGGATCGTCGCGATCGTCGAGACCGATACGCCGGATCGCAACCTGCCCTTCGCCGCGCCGGACGCGGCCGCGCTGGCGATCGCCGGGCACCTGCTGGAGTTCTTCCGGCACGAGGTCGCGCGTGGCCGCCTGCCCGCCTCGCTGCTGCCGATCCAGTCGGGCGTCGGCAATGTCGCCAACGCCGTGCTCACCGGGCTGGTCGACGCGCCGTTCGAGAACATGACCGCCTATACCGAGGTGATCCAGGACGGGATGCTGGACCTGCTCGACGCGGGCAAGCTGCGCGTCGCTTCCGCCACCTCCTTCTCGCTCTCGCCGGAGGCGGCGGCGCGGATCAACGCCGACATGGCCCGCTATCGCGACCGCATGATCCTGAGGCCGCAGGAGATCAGCAACCATCCCGAGCTGATCCGCCGCCTGGGCTGCATCGCGATGAACGGCATGATCGAGGCGGATATCTATGGCAGCGTAAATTCCACCCACGTTATGGGATCGCGCATCCAGAACGGCATCGGCGGATCGGGCGATTTCGCGCGCAACGCCTTCGTCTCGATCTTCATGACGCCCTCCACGGCCAAGGGCGGCGCCATCTCCGCCATCGTGCCCCAGGTGCCGCACGTCGATCACATCGCCCAGGACGTGCAGGTGATCGTCACCGAACAGGGCCTTGCGGACCTGCGCGGGCTGAGCCCCAAGCAACGCGCGGCGCTGATCATCGAACGGTGCGCGCACCCCGCCTATCGCCCGATGCTGGCCGATTATTACGATCGCGCCCGCGCCGGCTCCTACGGCCTGCAATCGCCCTCGCTGCTGAACGAGGCGCTGAGCTGGCACCAGCGGTTCATCGAGACCGGGTCGATGCTTCGCTAGCGTCGTCGGCCTTTGGCGGAACCGGAGCCATCCTGCCCGAACCTGCGGGGATGACGCGCGCCGCCGCCTCGGCTATGGCGCGCGCCACCATGACCCAGTTCAAGTCCGATCTGCTCAACCTGCTCTCGTCGCGCGGCTACATCCATCAGGTGACCGACGCGGAGACGCTCGATTCCATCGCGAGCACCCAGGTCGTCCCGGGCTATATCGGCTTCGATGCCACCGCGCCCTCGCTCCATGTCGGTTCGATGGTCCAGATCATGCTGCTGCGCCGGCTCCAGCAGAGCGGGCACAAGCCGATCGTGGTGATGGGCGGCGGCACCACCAAGGTGGGCGATCCTTCGGGCAAGGACGAGAGCCGCAGGCTGCTCACCTCGGACGACATCAACGCCAACATCGCCTCGATCCGCCGCGTGTTCGAACGCTTCCTGACCTTCGGCGACGGCCCGACCGATGCGGTGATGGTCGACAACGCCGACTGGCTCGACAAGCTGGAGTACGTCCCCTTCCTGCGCGACGTGGGGCGCCACTTCACGATCAACCGGATGCTGACGTTCGATTCGGTCAAGCTGCGGCTTGAGCGCGAACAGCCGCTGACCTTCCTCGAATTCAACTACATGATCCTCCAGGCCTATGATTTCCTTGAGCTTTCGCGCCGCTTCGGCTGCCGGCTCCAGATGGGCGGATCGGATCAGTGGGGCAATATCGTCAACGGCATCGAGCTGACGCGCCGGATCGACGGCAAGGAGCTGTTCGGGGTCACCACCCCGCTGATCACCACCGCCGACGGCGCCAAGATGGGCAAGACCGCGGCGGGCGCGGTGTGGCTCAACCCCGATCAGCTCAGCGCCTATGATTACTGGCAGTTCTGGCGGAACACCGACGATCGCGACGTCGGCCGCTTCCTGCGGCTGTTCACCGATCTGCCGCTCGACGAGATCGCCCGGCTGGAGGCGCTGGAGGGCGCCGAGATCAACGAGGCGAAGAAGATCCTGGCCAACGAGGCGACGCGCCTGTGCCGCGGCGACGATGCCGCCGCCGAAGCCGCCGAGACCGCGCGCAAGACCTTCGAAGAGGGCGCCGCGGGCGAGGCGTTGCCCAGCATGCCGGTTTCCGGCGGGATCGGGATCGTCGACGCGCTGATCGGCCTGGGCCTCTGCGCGTCGAAGGGCGAGGCGCGGCGGCTGATCCAGGGCGGCGGCGCGCGCGTCGATGGCGAAAAGGTGGCTGACGAAACATTTCGCATCGCCATGGCGGGCGCTGCGGTGCGTATTTCGGCGGGCCGCAAGCACCATGGATTGTTGACGCCAACCACGTAACATTGCGGAAGCCGCGATAAACGGCCGTTAATCAGCTTCATTGCATCCAGATTCACACGGGCCCGAATAGGACCGTTGGTGCAGCTCTGGGTGTGATTGGGGCATGGCGTGAGTTATTTGGGCAGCAACCTGGCTTATGCGGAAGTCCGTCGCGAAGGGCGCGACGAAGTCCACCACCGCGCGCGGGCCTTCGGGCCGGATGCGCAGGCGCTTTCGCTGCTGGTGGTGAACATCTCGCCCCACGGGCTGATGGCGCGCTGCGACACCGTCTTCCAGCCCGGCGACCGTATCCGCGTGAACCTGCCCGTCGTCGGCACGCTCGCGGCCGAGGTGCGCTGGTCGCTGGGCGGCCGCATCGGCCTCCAGTTCGACGCCGCGATCGATCTCGCCAGCTATTACGAGCTGATCGCCCGGCTGATCCGCCAGCGCTGACCGTTCAGCCCGCGCGCAGCAGCCCTACCGCCGCGTCGCGCTCGAACAGGTACAGCGCCGTCCGCGCCGCCTGGCCGCGTTCGCCCTTCAGCCCGCCGTCGCGATCGATCAGCAGCCGCGCGTCGCCGTTCGCCACGGGCAGCAGCGCGCCCAGCACCTCCGGGCTCGCCAGCCGGAACTGCATCTCGCCCGATTGCCGCGTTCCCAGCAGCTCGCCCGCGCCGCGCAGCCGCAGGTCCTCCTCGGCGATACGGAACCCGTCGTTGGTGTCGCGCATCAGCGCCAGCCGCGCGCGGCTCGTCTCGCTCAGCGCGTTGCCGCGCAGCAGCAGGCAGATCGATCGCCCCCCGCCCCGCCCCACGCGCCCGCGGAGCTGGTGGAGCTGCGCCAGCCCGAAACGGTCCGCCGCCTCGATCACGATCAGCGTGGCGTTGGGCACGTCCACGCCCACCTCGATCACCGTCGTCGCCACCAGCACGCCAAGCTGCCCGGCGGAAAAGCGCGCCATCACCGCGTCTTTCTCCGGCCCTTTCATCCGGCCGTGGACCAGCCCGATCCGCTCGCCGAAGCGCATCCGCAGCGCCTCCGCCCGCGCCTCGGCGGCGGCAAGGTCGGTCTTCTCGCTCTCCTCCACCAGCGGGCACACCCAATAGGCCTGGCCGCCGCCCGCCAGATGCCGCCCCAGCGCGTCCACCACCTCGCCCAGCCGGTCCTCGGAGACCACGCGGGTCTCCACCGGAGTGCGGCCCGGCGGCATCTCGTCGAGCTTGCTGACGTCCATCTCGCCATGGATCGCAAGCTGTAGCGTGCGCGGGATCGGCGTGGCGGTCATCACCAGCAGGTGCGGCGGCCGTTCCGCCTTGGCCTGCAGCATCATCCGTTCGGCCACGCCGAAACGGTGCTGCTCGTCCACCACCGCCAGCCCCAGGTCGCGATAGGCCACGCCGTCCTGAAAGATCGCGTGGGTGCCGACCAATATGTCGATGGAGCCGTCCGCCAGACCCATCAGCGTCGCCTCCCGCGCGCGGCCCTTGTCGCGTCCGGTCAGCACCGCGATATTGACGTCCAGCCCTGAAAGAAGCCGCGTAAGTGTCTCATAATGCTGGCGGGCCAGGATCTCGGTGGGCGCCAGCATCGCCCCCTGCGCGCCCGCCTCCACCGCGATCAGCAGCGCCATCGCCGCCACCAGCGTCTTGCCCGATCCGACATCGCCCTGCAGCAGCCGCAGCATCGGCCGGCTCTGCGCCATGTCGCCCTCGATCTCGGCCACGGTGCGCGCCTGCGCGCCCGTCATCGCATAGGGCAGCTTCAGCCGTCCGCGCAGCCGCCCGTCGCCGGCCAGCGCCCTGCCCCGCTTCGATCGCGCCTCGCCGCGCACCAGCATCAGCGCCAGTTGCGTGGCGAACACCTCGTCATAGGCCAGCCGCTCGCGCGCCTTGGCGTCGGCCGGATCGGCATGGATGCGCGCCAGCGCCTCGCGCCACCCGGGCCAGCCGCGCTGCGCCTTCAGCCCCGGCTCGATCCATTCGGGCAGCTCCGGCGCGCGCGCCACGGCCTGCTCGGCGAGCGCGGCGATCCGCTTCGACGTGATGCCTTCGGAACAGGGATAGACCGCCTCGCGCCCCTGGTGCGCGGCGGCCTCTTCGGGCGGCAGCACATGATCCGGATGGACCATCTGCAGCTCCTGGCCATAGGTTTCCAGCTTGCCCGAAACCCAGCGCGGTTCGTTGAGTGGCAACAGCTTCTTCACCCAGGCGGAGCTGCCGCCGAAATAGACCAGGCTGACGTAATTGCCCTGCGCGTCCACCGCATGCACCCGCGCCGGCGCCCGCGCGCTGCCGCCCATGCGATAGTTCACCGGCGTCAGCACGATGCCGATCACCCGCCCCGCGTCGGCGGCGTCCAGCGTTTCGCGCGGGACACGGTCGATCCAGCCGCTCGGCAGGTGGAACGCCACGTCCACCGCGCGCTCCAGCCCCAGCCGCTCCAGCGGCTTGGCGAGCTGCGGGCCAACGCCCTTCAGCGCGGTCACCTCGGCGAACAACGGGTTCAGGATATCGGGGCGCATCGTGCCGCAACGCCTAAAGGAAGCGGTGGCTTTCTCCAACCTGGCGGCCTATCTGCACGGCCAGACCCATCAGCCGACGGCGCATTCCCGCGCTGCCGGCCAATCGCGCGTGGAACCGCCATGGACAGAGATACCCGTATCAAGCGCCTGCGCTTCCGCGCCTGGCATCGCGGCACAAAGGAGGCCGACCTGTTCGTCGGCGGTTTCTTCGACGCGCACCACACCGGCTGGGACGACGCCCAGATCGACTGGTTCGAGGCGCTGATGGAGGAGCAGGACGTGGACATCATGGCCTGGGCCATGGGCACCGCCGAAATCCCCGCGCGCTGGCAGGGGCCGATGATGGAAGCGCTCAAGCAGCTCAATTTCGTGCCGATTTCCCGCTGATCCCGCAAGGCCCCTCCCCGGAACGGAGGGGCGAGAGAATGAAGATGCCCGACCTCCAGACCCTCCTCGCCGCGCAACGGCCCCTCACGCTGGCGGGCGTGCCTGCCGGATTCCTGCCGTGGCTGATGGCCGATCTGGCGCGTGCGGGGCGGCTGGCGGTCTATGTCGCGCCGGACGAGGCGGCGATGCGCGCGGTGGCGCAGACCGCGCCCTATTTCGCGCCCGAGCTGGAGGTGATCGCCTTCCCCTCCTGGGATTGCCTTCCCTATGACCGCGCCAGCCCCACGCTGCGCGTGATGGCGGAGCGGCTGGCCGCGCTCCACGCGCTCCAGGCGAAGACCGCCAGGCCCCGGCTGGTGGTCACCACCGTAAACGCCGCCACCCAGCGCACGCTCACCCCCTTCCGCGTCCGCCAGCTCGTCGCGCGGCTCGCCCCCGGCGAGCGGATCAGCCTGGAACGGCTGGGGGCGATGCTCCAGGCCAACGGCTATGTCCGCGTCGACACGGTGAACGACGCGGGCGAGTTCGCGGTGCGCGGCGGGCTGGTCGATCTGTTCCCCTCGGGCGCGGAACAGGCGCTGCGGCTCGATTTCTTCGGCGACGAGATCGAGACGGTGCGCACCTTCGATCCCGCCGACCAGCGCACCACGGGCCGCATCGACGGCTTCACGCTGCTCCCCGCCAGCGAGGCGCTGCTCGACGAGGAATCGATCCGCCGCTTCCGCACCCGCTATCGCGACATGTTCGGGGCCACCGCGACCGGCGATCCGCTGTATCAGGCGATCAGCGACGGGCGCCGCCTGGCCGGCATGGAACATTGGCTGCCGCTGTTCGAGGAACGGCTGGAAACGCTGTTCGATCATCTGCCCGCCGATGCGGTGATGGTCCGCGATCCGGGCGACATCGGCGCGGCCGAGGCGCGGTTCGAGGCGATCGCCGACTATCACGCCAATCGCGTGCGCGCCGCCAGCGCCGATCCGGGGAGCTATCGCCCGCTGGAGCCCGCCACGCTCTATCTCTCGCGCGAGCAATGGGACGCGCGGCTGGCAGAGGCGCCCGCGCACCTCGCCACCGCCTTCCACGAGCCGGAGAGCAAGTCGGTCGTCGAGTTCAACGTCGACGGCCCCCGCGATTTCGCGCCCGAGCGCGCCGCGGGCAAGAACGTCTATGAGGCGGTGGTCGCGCACCTCGCCCGGCTGCGCCGCGACGGGCGCAAGCCGGTGCTCGCCAGCTATTCGATCGGCGCGCGCGAGCGGCTGAAGGGGCTGCTGGAGGATCACGGCCTCACCGGCGCGGTGCCGGTCGAGGGGTGGCAGGAGGCACTGGGCGTCGCGCACGGCAACGTCGCGCTCGCGGTGCTGCCGCTCGATCACGGCTTCACCACGCCCGATGTCGCGGTGCTCACCGAACAGGACATGCTGGGCGATCGGCTGGTCCGGCGGGCCAGGCGCCGCAAGAACACCGATGCCTTCCTTCAGGAGCTGGCGACGCTCTCGCCCGGCGACCTGGTGGTCCATGTCGATCACGGCATCGGCCGCTACGAGGGGCTGACCCAGATCCCGGTGCAGAAGGCGCCGCACGATTGCGTCGCACTCACCTATCTGGGCGGCGACAAGCTCTACGTCCCCGTCGAGAACCTCGAGGTCCTCAGCCGCTACGGCTCCGCCGAAGAGGGCGCGCAGCTCGACAAGCTGGGCGGCGAGGCGTGGCAGCGGCGTAAGGCGCGGATGAAGGAGCGCATCCGCGAGATTGCCGGCGAGCTGATCGCCACCGCGGCCAAGCGCGCCACCCGCCCCGCCCCGGTCGCCGAGCCCGATCACGGCGGCTATCCCGCCTTCGTCGATCGCTTCCCCTATGAGGAGACCGAGGACCAGGACCGCGCCATCGCCGATGTGCTGGAGGATCTGGCCGCCGGGCGGCCGATGGACCGGCTGGTGGTGGGCGACGTGGGCTTCGGCAAGACCGAGGTGGCGTTGCGTGCCGCCTTCGTCGCAGCGATGGCCGGGATGCAGGTAGCGGTGGTCTGCCCCACCACCCTGCTCGCCCGCCAGCATTTCCAGAATTTCCGCGATCGCTTCCAGGGCTTCCCGATCGAGATCGGCCGCCTGTCCCGCCTCGTCTCCGCCAACGAGGCGAAGGCGACCAAGGAGGGGCTGGCGGAAGGCCGCGTGGACGTCGTGGTCGGCACCCATGCCGTGCTGGCCAAGGGGATCGATTTCAAGCGGCTGGGCCTGGTCATCGTCGACGAGGAGCAGCGTTTCGGCGTGGTCCACAAGGAACGGCTGAAGGCGCTGAAGGCCGACGTCCACGTCCTCACCCTCACCGCCACGCCGATCCCGCGCACGCTGCAGATGGCGATGAGCGGGCTGCGCGAGCTTTCGGTGATCCAGACGCCGCCAGTCGATCGCCTGGCGGTGCGCACCTATGTGATGCCCTGGGACCCGGTGGTGCTGCGCGAGGCGCTGCTGCGCGAGCATTACCGCGGCGGCCAGAGCTTCTTCGTCACCCCGCGCATCGCCGACCTGCCCGATATCGAGCAGTTCCTGCGCGATGAGGTGCCCGAGATCCGCTACGTCGTCGCCCATGGCCAGATGGCGCCCGGCGAGGTGGAAGAGCGGATGTCGGCCTTCTACGACAAGAAGTATGAGGTGCTGGTCTCCACCACCATCGTCGAGAGCGGGCTCGACATCCCCAGCGCCAACACGATGATCATCAACCGCGCCGATCGCTTCGGCCTCGCCCAGCTCTATCAGCTCCGCGGGCGCGTGGGCCGGGCCAAGACGCGCGCCTATGCCTATCTAACCACCCCGCCCGAGCGGCTGATGACCGATGCGGCGCAGAAGCGGCTGCAGGTGCTGTCCGACCTCGAATCGCTGGGTGCGGGATTCCAGCTCGCCAGCCACGATCTGGATATCCGCGGCGCGGGCAACCTGCTGGGCGACGAGCAGTCCGGCCATATCAAGGAAGTCGGCTACGAGCTCTACCAGTCGATGCTGGAGGAGGCGATCCTGGAGGCGCGCGCCGGCGGCATCCGCGACGAGGCGCGCAGCCGCGATCTTTCGCCGCAGATCTCGGTCGATGCGCCGATCATGATCCCGGAGGATTATGTCCCCGACCTCGACCTGCGCATGGGGCTCTACCGCCGCCTCAACGAGCTGGAGGACCGCCAGGGGCTGGAGGCCTTCGCCGCCGAGATGATCGACCGTTTCGGCAAGCTGCCCGAGGCGACCGAGAACCTGATCGTGCTGATCGAAGCCAAGCTGAACGCCAAGCGCGCGAACATCGCCAAGCTGGACGTCGGCGCCAAGGGCGCGCTCGTCAACTTCCATGGCGACATGTTCCCCAACGTGCCCGGCCTGCTTTCGTACGTCGAGCGCCTCGCCGGCACCGCCCGGCTGCGCCCCGACATGAAGCTGGTGATCACCCGCGCCTGGGATAATCCCCGCGCCCGCCTCAATGGCGCGCTCCAGCTATCGCGCGGGCTGGCCAAGGCGGCGGAGTGATCGCGGCCGGGCTTAACTGCTGTGATCGGCCACGATCTTCCAGCCGCCACCCTCGCGGCGGAAGACCAGGCTGGTCATGCCGGTCTGCGCCGATTCCCCTGCACCGCGCGGCGAGAGCTTCCAGCGCGCGATGAGCAGCGCGTGATCGGCGCCGATCATGCGGAAATCCTCGAAGACGAAGGATAGCGTCGTGGGCGGTGCGGACGCGCCCCCGCCGAACTGGCTGGCATAGGTTACCAGATAGCGCGCGCGGATGCCCGCCTTTCCGCGCTCCACGCCCTGTGCTCCGGTGAAGCTGGTCGCCGGATCGTCCGAATAGATCGCCAGGAAGCGATCGACGTCGCCCGCGTTCCAGCCCTGCGCCGAATCGGCCATCGCCGCCTCGATCGCGGCGCGCGCCTCCGCCGCATCCTCGGCCATCGCCAGCGCGACCGGCGCCAGCAGCATCGCACGCACCGTCCTCATCGCGTCCTCGCCCCCGCAAGCCGCGCCAGCGCGTCGCTATCCAGCGGCCCGGCGCACAGAAAGCCCTGGAAATACTGGCAGCCTTCCTTGGCCAGCAGCTCAAGCTGCTCCTCGGTCTCGACGCCCTCGGCCACCACCGCCAGCCCCAGCGACCGCGCCATATCGATCACGCCGCGCACCACCACCCGGTCGCGCGCGCTGCCCGCGATGTCCTGGCTCAGCCGCTTGTCGATCTTCAGATAGTCGAGCGGCAGCGCCTTCAGATAGGCCAGGCTGGAATAGCCCGTGCCGAAATCGTCGATCGCCACGCGGCACCCGGCGGTGCGCAGCTCGGCCAGCAGCCGGGCGGCATCGCCCAGATCGGCCATCACGCTGCCCTCGGTGATCTCCACCGTCAGCCGCGCGCGCGGAAAGCCGCTCGAATCGATCCGGCCCAGCAGCGAATCGGCGAAACCCGGCCGCGCGACCTCCTCCGCGGTGACGTTGATCGAAACGCGGATCTTGCTCAGCACCACGGGCCAGCGCGCCGCCGCCGCCAGCGCGCGCGACTGGACATGCGCACTCAGCGCCACGGTGAGCCCGGCATGCCCCGCGGCGGCGAACAGCGTCTCCGCCCCCACTTCGCCCAGCTCCGGATGCCGCCAGCGGGCCAGCGCCTCGGCCCCCACGATCGCGCCGGTGGCGATCGCCACCTGGGGCTGGAACAGCACGCCGATCTGGTCGCGGTCGAGCGCGCGGCGCAGGTCGGCGGCGAGTTGATCGAGCGAGGGCGCGGGCGATTCCGCGGGGACGTGGCGATCGAACAGCGCCTCGCTCACCCGCCGCAGCAGGCTGGTCGCGCTGTCACCCGGCACGCTGGCGACGCAGGCCACCCGTGCGCCCAGCGGCACGATGTCGTTCTCTACCACGAAGGGGCGGTCCAGCGCCTCCTCGAACCGGGTGACCGCCTGGGCGGTCTGCTCCGGCGTGGCGCCGTCGCGCGCGATCAGGAACTCCGATCCGCCCATCCGCGCGACCACGGTGCCGCGCCCGAACAGCTCGCGCGCGGTATCGGCCACCCGGCGCGACACGGCGCGCAGCAGCGAATCCCCGGCGGCGCGGCCATAGGCGGTGTTCACCGTCTCGAACCGGGTCAGCGCGATCAGCACGGCGGCCACTCCCGCGCCCTCCCCCAGCTTCTGCTGGACCCAGCGGCGCGCGCTGGCGGCGTCATGCGCGCCGGTCAGCGCGTCGCGCACCAGGCTGGCGTCCGGCGCCTGGCCCAGCCGCTCGACCAGCGCGTGCAGCCGCCCGGTCGCGGCATCGCGCTGGAGATGCTGGACCACGCGGCCCACCCCGGCCAGGTCATGCGCGAACGCGGTGGAGGGCGTGCCCCCGGCCAGCCGACGCAGCGCCGCGCGGCCCAGCGCGCGATCGGCCGGATCGATCCGCGCCAGCGCCGCGCGCACCCCCGGCGCCTCCGGCAGATCGAGCAGATCGGCGAGCGCGGGGGTAAGCTGAAGCGCGCGCAGCTCCGGATCGAAGCTCCAGCCCAGCGGATCGGGCATCACCCCCACCGTGCCCAGCGTCCGTTCCAGCCGCTCCACATAGCGCAGCGCGAAGCGCACCGCCTGCTGGATCGCGTTGGTGGACATCGGGCTCGACAGGAAATGGGTGGCGCCGGCGTCCAGGAATTCGCGGACGTGGATGGTGTCGCTCTGCGAGATCAGCACCAGCATCGCCGCGCCGTTCGCTTCCACCACCCCGCCCAGCGCGCGCGCGGCCAGCAGCGCATCGCTCAGCGCGCCGCGCGCATCGACCACCGCGACATTGGCGCCGCTGGCCACGAAGCGCTGCTCCACCCCCTCGCCCCGCCGCGCCGCCACCACGCGCCAGCCGCCGCCCGCCGCCGCCGCCGCCAGTTCGTCGCGCTGGCGGAACGAGAGCAGGAAAACCGGCGATTCGCCTGGCAACGCGCTGTCTGGGGCCGTGGTCTGCTCGTCCATTGCACAGCGATAGCGGCAAGCGGGGCGCCAAGCCAACCGGGGTTGTTTGCCGTGCGCATTCGCCCTACCTCCTGCGCCCTATGGAGAGCGCGCCCGCACTGAAGGACCGTTTCGGCCGCGGAATCCGCTATCTGCGGATATCGGTGACGGACCGGTGCGACCTGCGCTGCCGCTATTGCATGTCGGAGGCGATGACCTTCCTGCCGCGCGCGGCGGTGCTCAGCCTGGAAGAGATCGCGCTGATCGCCGAGCGCTTCATCGCCCGCGGCGTGCGCAAGATCCGGCTGACCGGCGGCGAGCCGCTGGTGCGCCGCGACGTGGCCGAGCTGGTCCGCCGGCTGGGCCGCCACGTCGGCGAGGGGCTGGACGAGCTGACGCTGACCACCAACGGCACGCGGCTGGCGGAGCACGCGCAGGCGCTGGCCGATGCGGGCGTCCGCCGCGTCAACGTGAGCCTCGACAGCCGCGATCCGGAGGTGTTCCGCCACATCACCCGCCATGGCGACGTGGCGCAGGTGATCGCCGGGATCGACGCGGCCCGGGCGGCGGGGCTGCGCGTCAAGATCAACATGGTGGCGCTGAAGGGACTGAACGAGGCCGAGATCGCGCCGATGCTCGAATGGGCAGCCGCGCGCGGCATGGACCTGACGCTGATCGAAACGATGCCGCTGGGCAGCGTGGGCGAGGACCGCGCCGATCGCTTCCTGCCGCTCACCGGGGTACTGGCGGATCTGCGCGGGCGATTCGATCTGGCGCCGGATTCGTTCACCAGCGGCGGGCCGGCGCGCTATTGGCGGCTGGCCGGGAGCGATACGCGGCTGGGGCTGATATCGCCGCTCACCGCCAATTTCTGCGACGGGTGCAACCGCGTGCGGCTCACGACCGAGGGCAAGCTGTACCTGTGCCTGGGCCATGACGACCAGGTGGACCTGAAGGCCGCGATCCGCTCCGGCGGGATCGCCGCGCTGGATGCCGCGATCGACGCGGCGCTGACGATCAAGCCCGCGCGCCACGATTTCCGCATCGCCCGGGGCGCCACCCCCGCCGTGGCGCGGCACATGAGCGTCACCGGCGGATGAGCGAGAAGCGCGCGCTCGTCGCATCGCCCACGCCCCAGGCCCAGCTCGCCGCACAGGAGCTGCGCGAGAATTACGAATGGGTGCCGTTCGAACAGGCAGAGCTGGTGGTCGCGCTGGGCGGCGACGGCTTCATGCTGCAGACGCTGCACCGCATGCTGGGAACGCGGCGCAGCGTGCCGGTGTTCGGGATGAACCTGGGCACCGTCGGCTTCCTGATGAACGACTGGCGGCTGGAGGGGCTGGACGAGCGGCTGGCACGCGCCAAGCCCTTCCGCGTCTCGCCGCTGACCATGACCGCGCACACCGTACAGGGCGAACGGATCGAGCATCCCGCGATCAACGAGGTGTCGCTGCTGCGCGAGACGCGCCAGGCAGCCAAGCTGGAGATCACCGTCAACGATCGCGTCGTGCTGCCCGAGCTGGTGTGCGACGGGATGCTGGTGGCGACGCCCGCGGGATCGACCGCTTACAACCTCTCCGTCCAGGGGCCGATCCTGCCGCTCGGCGCCGGGCTGCTCGCGATGACGCCGATCAGCCCGTTCCGCCCGCGGCGCTGGCGCGGCGCGATCCTGCCGGACAAGACGCGAATCTCCATCCGCGTGCTGGAGGGCGATAAGCGCCCGGTGAGCGCGGTGGCCGACCAGCATGAGGTGCGCGAGGTGACGCAGGTGGACATCGGCATCGACCATGTCCGCGATCTGACGCTGATGTTCGACCCCGAACATGCGCTGGACGACCGCATCACCATGGAACAGTTCATCGCCTGACCGCGCCCGCGGCCGCGCCGGACTCAAACCGCGCTTGCATCCTGAAAATCCGGGCGTATAGACGCCCACCTCGGCTTGTTCCCTGATAGCTCAGCGGTAGAGCTCTCGACTGTTAATCGAGCGGCCGTTGGTTCGAATCCAACTCAGGGAGCCAGCCGGGCCGATCAGGGCCGATCACCAGCGATCAGAAATCGTTGCACAGCCCTGAAATACGGGCAAAAACGCGATCATGGCCGATCATCACCGATCATCGAAGCGCACACATTCTGGGGGCATCGCAGGGGGGCTCGGTGACCAGTGCCCCCAGCGCCCTCGAATCGGCCGCTGGTGCTGACGGACCTGGCCTGTCGCCGTGCCGCGGCGAGCGGCAAGCCCCGCAAGCTGACGGATTCGGATGGCCTGTTCCTGCTGGTGACGGCCACCGGCTACCGCTCCTGGCGCTTCAAGTACCGGATCGCCGGGCCGGACAAGCAGATCGAGAAGCAGCTCGTGTTCGGCCCCTACCCGGAAATCAGCCTGGAGGCGGCGCGCGCGCGGCGCGACGAGGCGCGCCGGATGATGCGCGACGGACTCGATCCGGGCGTTGTGCTGAAGCAGCGCCGCGCCGCGCAGGCGATGTCCGCGGTCGATACGTTCCAGCGGATCGCGGAGGAGTGGCATCAGCGCCAGTCGGCGCGCTGGGACGCGCGCTATTCGAAACAGGTCCTCGAGCGCCTGCGCAAGCACGCCTTCCCGGCGATCGGGCGGGTGCCTGTGCGCGACGTGACCGTGCCGATGGTGCTGCAGCTCGTCCGCGCGATCGAGGCGGCCGGCACGATCGAGATGGCGCACCGGGTGCGCGGATATCTGTCCGACGTCTTCGTCTTCGCGATCGGCTCCGGCCGGGCGGAGGCCGATCCGGCGGCTGTGATCCGCAAGGCGCTCCAGCCGGTCACCGAGCGGCTGCGCCCGGCCGAGCTGGCGCTGGAGCGCGCGCGATCGGTGCTGGCGGCCGTCGAGAAGCAGTCGGACTGGTGGGCGCTGCGCCTGGCGTCGCGCATGGTGGCGCTGACGGCCGCACGGCCGGGTGCGGTGATCGGCGCCGCGCGGGAGGAGTTCGAGGACCTGTACGGCCCGGAGCCGCTGTGGCGCATCCCGGCCGCGCGCATGAAGCTGCGCCGCGCGCTCAAGGCGTCGGCCGGGAACGACTTCACGATCCCGCTGTCGACACACGCGGCCGAGGTCGTGAAGGCGGCGCTGGCCACCTCGCACAGCCGCAGCCATCTGTTTCCCTCGCTCTACTCGCCGCGCAAGACCGTGAGCCTCAGCAGCCTGAGCAAGCTCTATCGCGACGCAGGGTTCGCGGGCGTCCACGTGCCCCATGGCTGGCGCTCGACCTTCTCCACGGTGATGAACGAGCTCGCCGCCGCAGAAGATCGCGAACGCGACCGCGCGATCATCGACCTGATGCTCGCGCACAAGCCGAAGGGCGTCGAGGGCGTGTACAACCGGTCGGTGTACATGGCCCGGCGCCGCGCGATCGCGCAGCAGTGGGGCGATCTGCTGATGCAGGGATTGCCGCCGGCGGCCGAGCTGCTGCCGCGCTGATCCGGGGGGCGCGGGCATGACGGCGCGCGCGATCGGGGACGTCCTGGGCAAGGTTGCCGGGAGGGGCAGGCCACACATCACCGGCCAGCCGGTGCGGGCGAACAGCTATCGCGTGGGGGATCGCGAGCATCGCGTCTGGCGGCCGATCGCCGACGGCACCACACGCCGTGCTCGCCGGCGCATCGGCGCCGTGCTCCGCGCGGCCAGGCGGTTCGAGCAGGAAAGCATGGAGCGCTCGCGCCGCAACGGGGCGCTCGGCCATATCGGGCTCGAGGTGCTCGAGGCGCTGTACAGCTTCGCAGACTACAAGACGGGGCGCTGCGACCCGTCGGTCGACACGATCGCCGCGAAGATCAAGCGATCGTACAAGGCCGTCCGCCAGGCGCTCGAGCGTCTGCGCGCGGCCGGCTTCGTCGAATGGATTCGCCGCTGCGTCAGCACCGGCAACGAAGGCCAGGCCGGGCCTCAGGTGCAGCAGACGTCCAACGCCTATGGCTTCCTGGTGCCCCCGCGCGTCGAGGTCATGGTGCGCCAGCTCCTGGGCAACGCACCGCCGCCTGAGGACGCCATCTGGCAGCGGAACGAGCACGCCGCCCAGACCGAGGCCATGCTCGCCTCCCTGCCCCTTGGCGAGCAGGGCAGCGCGCGGATCTCGGACCCCGGCCTTGCTGCTGCGGTGGACGCCTTGGGCGCCGCCCTCGATCGTCGGTCAGGTGCGTGAAGGTACTGAACGCCGACAACCCGGGAGCCGAAGGAATATATATGATGAGTGGCTGCGCCACGCGCTGAGTTTGTTGCCCCCAAGCCGATAACGAAGTCCTTAAGCGACGATCGTCCTGCCCCGCCGCTCCCGGCGGATGCAGCCGCTTGCGCGGCTGCGGTGGCTTCCCAGAGGGGAAGCGCGCAAACTTCGTGCCGAAATTGCGGCCGTTCAGCCCGCGGTGAGCAGCTCGCTCCAGGTCTCGAAAAGTCGGCGCCGGATCTGCAGATGCTCCGCCCGGTTGTACGCTGCCTCAACCTTGTTCGCCGGCGTGTGCGCCAGCGCCTGGTCGATCGCGGCGCGCGATTCCGGCGCGCGCTCGTTGAGGATGGTAGAGAATGCCGCGCGCCAGCCGTGCGGAACGTGGCGGCCCTTGAACCCCGCGCGCGCATAGAGCGCGCCGATCGCACCCTCGCCGATCGGTGCCGCGCCGCGGCCGGGAAAGATCAGCGCCGCCGGCGCCGGCGAAGTTCGGGTATCGTGCCCGAACTTCGCTGCCTCGCGCAGCACCGCCGCCGCGGCCGGCGCCAGCGGCACGATATGGTCGAATTCGGCCGCGGCCTTCTTGGCCGCGGCCAGCTTCATGTGCGCCGCCGGGACGCGCCAATATGGCGCCTCCCCGTCCAGATCGTGGATCTCGCTCCAGGTGGCCAGCCGCACCGCCGCCATGCGCACCGCGGTCAACGCCAGGAACCGCGACGCGAGCTTCGCCACCGGCGCGCCGGGGAGCGCGTCCACGGCATCCAGGAGCGTCCGCGCCGCCGCGGGATCGGTGATCGCCGGATGGCGCCGCGCCGGCGGCCGCGGCCGGAGCTCGGCGCGCAGATCCGCCGCCGGGTTCGTCGCGATCATCCCGCGCAGCCGCGCGAACGCGAACACGCCGGCGATGCGCTGCGCGATCCGCCGCGCTGTCTCGATGCGCCCGCGGCGCTCCACGGCGCCGAGCAGCTCGAGCAGCTCGGCCGGCGATATCGCGGCGATCGGCCGGGTGCCGATTGCGGGGAACACGTCGCGCTCCAGGCTGGCAAGCACGTCCGCCGCATGCGCGGCCGACCATCGCCCGCGGCGGGCGGCGTGCCAGGCCCGCGCGACCGGCTCGAAATTCTGCGAGATAATGCCCCCTTGACGGCGATTGCGCGCGCCAGGGTCGACATTGTCGCGCAGCTCCAGCCGGGCCTGGTCGCGCCGCGCCCGGGCATCGCCAAGGCCGATATCGGGATAGCGCCCGATCGTCAGCAGCTTCTCCGCGCCGCCAAAACGGTACTTCAGCCGCCACGATCGCGCGCCCGCCGGCGAGACGAACAGGAACAGGCCGCCCGTGTCGTGCAGCTTGTACGCACGATCGCGCGGCGCCGCGGCCTTCACGGCCGCCACGGTAAGAGGCATTGACACCTCGCTCCTCAACTGCTCGAAATGGACGCCTGGGCGTCCTGAGGGGCTGGCCGCGGTCGGAGCGACGCGGCCGGCCCTTCTTCTTGATCCCGGATTCGCGGCGGACAACCCCTCCGCCGCGCTATCGCCGGGAAATGGCGAAAATCTGCGCTTTTCAGGCTAGGCGCGCGTTGTTGATACCCCCGCCGATACCCCCAGCATGCGCGCACGAATTCCGGCTCTTCCTCGCCCCTCAGGGGCAGGGCGGGTAGCCGAACCACACGCGCAGCCAGCAAAGCTGCGCGTCGCGATCGTCCAGCGCCTTTTCGCGGCCGGCGATCACCTCGGCGATCTGCGCATCGCTCCAGCAGCGCATCGCCGGATCGTCCGGGCACGGCACCGCCGGCTCGGGGATCGGCGTGCGCGGCGCCGGCGTGACGCGCTCTATCGCGGGGCGGCTACCGGCGCTCAGCGGCGCGGCGCTCTCGCTCCCGCAGCTCGCGCAAAGCAGCATTGCTGGCAGGGCCGCCAGCGCGGCCGGCAGCATCGGGGTTCGCGTCGATCGCATTCTCGATTGCTCCTTGCAAATTGTCCTGGGCGGCCGCGTCGCGCGCCTCACGGCGCAACTGGTCGCCGTCGGCCGTGCCGATCCGCTCCAGCTGTTCCTGGCGCTGATCCGCCGCCTGGCGCGCGTCGTGCGCGCCGGTGATCGCGCCAATGATGATCGATCCCGCCAGCCAGATCGCCGCGGCGGCCATCGCGATCGTCGCGGCCCAGGCGATCAGATGCGCCCAGCCCGTCGGCACGTTGCGGCGGACCAGTGCGGCCACGATCCAGGCGATGATGCTCATTCGGGTTCCCCTCGTGCGTCCTCGATCGAGATCTCGCTGCCGCCCACCTTGCCGCGGATCGTGCGCTTGATCAGCAGCCCCGCGAAGCCGGTGAGCACGATGCCGACCAGCACCAGCGCGCCCAGCCCGAGCTGGAAAGCATAGCTGGGCACCTCGCGCACCAGCCACAGCGCGAACCCGGCCATCACCGTCATCGCCATTCCGCCGCCGGCGAGCAACATCAGCGCCCAGCCGCGGCGCCCCTCCGGGTTGCCCAGCGCGCGGAACGGCGTCGCGATCGCGGCGATCGCCGCCCCGATGCTCACCACCAGCCCGCCAGCGCGCCGATCGCCGCGGCGGCAAAGGCCAGCCCCGCGATCGTGATCGTGCATCCCTCGCGCCCCAGCTTGTCCGACACGGCCGGCGACGATGCGTTGGCGCCGGCCAGGAAGACGAGCACGCCATAGCCCGTCGCGGCGATCGCCATCAGCAGGATCAGCACCTGCGAGATCTGAAGCCAGGTCACCATCTCACGCCTCCCCGCCAAAGGTCACCGCGGCCAGGTGCGGCAGCAGCTTGGCGCCCGGGCAGGCCGTGGCCTTGATGTCGCAATGCGCCCACACCGCGCGGCCAGTCGCCGCCGGCGGCCGGACGCTCCCCAGCCGCGCCATCGGCGCGAAGCTGCCATAGGCCGGATGGCTGGCGCTCGAGCGCAGCCAGCCCAGGAACGCGCTCAGCAGCGGCATCCGCGCCGCGATCTCGGCCGCGTCGATATCGGCGCCGTGAAAATCGCCGGCAAAGGCGATGCCGATCGCCGCGCTGTTGTGGCCCACCGAATGCGCGCCGCTGCGGTCCTCGCCGCGGCCCTCGGCGATCGTCAGCCCCTCGCCCGCGGTCAGGAACGCGACGAAGCTGTACGGCACGTCCAGCCCCAGATCCGGGCGCGCGCGCTGCAGGCTGCGCATCATCGCGAAGATCTCCGCATCTCTCTCCCAGATGTTCGGGGTCGGATCGCGATCGATCATCACCGTGTGATGGATGAAAACATGCGTCCGCGCGCTGCGCGCGACGCTGTGCCCCAGCCGCGGCAGGCGCGCGTCGGCGCCCCACTGCGCGCGCGTCACCAGGCGCAGGCCCGGCGCCAGCTCGATTCCTGCCATGTCGTGCTCCTCAGTTGATCGCGATGCCCGCGGCGACGAGCTGGCGGCGAAGACGCGCTTCGCGCTCCTCGCATGCCCGCTGGCCCGCGGCCGCGGCGTCGGCCTTTTCCTCGGCCTTCTCGACGCGCGCGACCAGGCGCGCGATCTCGCGGTGGAATCGGGCGAAGTCCTTGTCCTTCGCCGCCGCGGTGATCTCGTGCGCCTCGGCCATGCTCTTCGGCCACAGGCGCCGGTTGACCATCCACGCGCCCAGGAACCCGCCGCCCAGCACGGATGCCGCCGACGAGATGGCGAGCGGAAGGATCGGCATGATGCTCATGGTCGATCCTCCTACGCCGAGATCTGCGACACGAGGTGTGCCTCAGCCGCGCGCAACGCCGCCTGGTTCGAATAGAACAGCAGCGGCGCCCACCAGGTCATCGGGCACCCGGTATCGCCGCTTGCGAACCCCAGCGCCTTGCTGAGATACAGCATGTAGACATAGGAGATCGGGCTCGATCCCGTCGTCACGATCGCTGTCGATCCCGCAAGCACGCCGTCGACATAGACGTAGAGCATGTTGCCGCTCAGGTCCGCCCAGATCGAAAACACGTGCTTGGTGTCGAGCGCGGGAAGCGATCCGCCGGTCAGGTCGATCGTCGTGTCGGCGCCGCTCGTGGCATTCTTGCGAAAGCGGAACCGGAACGTCGTCACCACGCCGGAGCCGTCGGTGACCATCGAAAGCTGGCACAGCATCGGCGGGCTGCCGGAAGGGCTGTCCTCGACACCCTGGTTGCCCATCGTGAGCATGCGCAGCGTCGTGCTGGTGTAGCTCGTCAACGAGGCCGCGGCAGGCAGCTTGATCCCGATCGTCCACCCGAAACCCGTACCCAGCGGAAACCCGCTGGCCTGCGGCGTGCCGTCGCGCGCGTGCCAGTCGGCGCGCGAGCGCCAGCGGATGCGGGCCATGCTCGCGCGGCCCGCGAACACCAGCTCGCGCGCGGCATTGTAGGCGGTCGTGTCTCCGCTGGCCCAGTCGAGATACAGCCGCGGGCAACGCCCGTCGATCTGGCGCACCACGTCGCCCGCCGCGCCGGACGTCGCGAAATAGCCCGGAGCCCAGCCCGCCAGCAGGTAGCTGTTGACCAGCAGCCCGGCATCCCACAGCTTGCGCTTGCCAAACGCGCCGGCCGACTGCGCGCCGGGGATCAGCTTCGTCGCCGTCGTCATGTGATGATCTCCGTCGTTCCGTCGGGCAGCGCACGGCGCGTGGGCCGGCCGGTGACCGGATGGCGATCCCAGCCGATGACGCCCTTCAGCAGATAGATCTGCGCGCTGTTGTTCGATCCGTCCTGGTCGTAATAGAGGCCGAAGACGTTGCTCCCCGCGCGCAGCATCTGGGGCGCGCCGAAATCGCTCCAATAGGTCGAATTGGAGCCCACCAGCGCCGAGCAGACCTTGTGCCGGATGTTCCAGCGTCCGCGCAGCGCATCCTCCAGCGTGGCCTGCGCCAGATAGACGCCGCCATAGCTCCCGCCCGTGTTGTTGCCGTTGCCGCGCGGCGCCACCATCATCTCGAGCATGCCCAGGTCGCGGTGATAGACCACGGCGGGGTTGTTCGCCGCGTTGCCGACATTGCACGCCTGCCACGGCGTCCAGTCCCACACGCCGGGCAGCACGCGCCGCCCGATCGTATAGAGCGAATAGGCGCCCGTCGTGCCGCCGCTGGCGGTCGGGCGCCAGAACGTCATCATCAGCCCGTCCGCCAGCTTGACGGTCACCGGCTCGAACGGATTCCACTGCGTCGAGGTGCCCGCAAGCGGGATCGAGGCATCGCGCTCCAGCAGGATCGATCGCCACGGCTGGTCCATGACGAAATTGGGGCGCCAGCTCCCGTTGGTGCCGTCCGCCGAGCGGTACCAGGTATACTCGCCGACGCTGCCATAGGTGGCGTTGCGCAGGTGCCAGAAATAGACCGCGCCGTCGTCGTCGACCACCAGGCCATAGGGATAGCTGCCGCCCGACGCATCGTCGACGATCGCGGTGCCGTTGTAATCGGTGAGCGTGGCCGTGCTCCACGTCGCCCCGCCATCGGTCGAGGTGGCGGCCAGGATCGGCAGGTTGGTGCTGATCTCGCCCGGATATTTGGTGCGCAGGCACAGCACCAGGTAATTGCCGTTCGGCAGGCACACGCCCGTGTACGAATAGCAGTCCTGCTCGCTCTGCTCGCAGACCGTCACTGCCGATCCAAACGGATTTCCCGAAGCCGACACGTCATAGGCCGAGGCATTGGCCAGCACCCGGCACTTGACCTTGCGCGTGTAGTTCGCGGCCAGGTCCGGGCTCGGCGAGTGCGCCGGCGCCGACATGTAGATCAGCACGAGCTGATCGCGCCCCGCGTCGTAGAAACTGCCTTCGGGCCAGGCATTGTACACCGCCTCGGCCGAGGTCGTGATCTTCGTCGGCGCGCCAGCGTTTAGAAAGCTGGTCGACCACGGCACGAACTTGGCGGGCGCGTCGGCCGCCAGCTTGACCACGCCATAATCGATCGCGCGGATAACGCCGTCCGCCTGCACTTCCGCCGCTGCGGCGCCGAGATAGGGGATCGCCGCGGGAATGGTCCGGTCGCGCACGACGGGCGCGGTCGCGGCCTGCTCGGTCGTCAGATCGGTGCGCAGCCCGTCAACCAGCGTCTTGACCGGCGTGTTCGTGGTGGCGGTGACGGTAGCGCGGCAATACGGCGCCGTGGTCGTGGTCGTAGCCTGCGAACTGCCATGGCCGTCGCCCGAGCTGACGCGGCGCCCGGATACGCCCCCGTTGAGCGTGGCGCCATCGCTCGAATAGAGCGCGACGATCCATGCCGAGTTGAACTCGGTCACGCCGAACTGCGACGGGATCAGATCCAGGACATAGGTCGTGTTGGCGCTCGCCGAAAAACTGTAGCTGCCCTGATAGGTCCACGCCGTTCCGCTCACCGACTGCAGCTGGATTTCCACTGTCCCCGCCGCGATCGCGCGGACCTCCACGCGCAACAGCTTGCCGGTGAGGCCGAGCGGGACGATATTGCTGCGCGGCAGGCTGATGCCGGTTCCCGTCCCGCTCTGCGTGGGATCGTCGCCGGTCGTGTTCGTGCTGGTCGTGCTGTACCCTGCGAGCACCGCCGAATTGTTCGTCACGGCGGACGCCTGCGCGGCCAGGTCGGCCGCCGCCTGCTGTGCCAGCACGCGCTCAGCCGCGGCGCTAGTCGCCGACCCTGCCGCATCCTGCGCCGAAAGCTCGGCCGCGGCCGCGAACGATGCCGTCACCGCGGCGCCGTCGATCTCCACCGTCAGCGTCTGGTCGGCCACGGTCACGTTGGCGCTGCCGATCGATCCCGCGCCGCCGGCCGGCCCGCCGACGATGAATTCCCCCTCCAGGTATCGCTGCTTCGTGCCGCCGCTGGGCGTGATGTCCAGCGCCCAGATCCAGTTCACGTCGCCGCCGGGCTCGGACGCATCCTCCACCAGCTCGATTTCATTTTCGGGAATCGACATGACGAACGTGCTGACCGGTGCGCCATCCTCGGTTGCAACGTCCGGGGTCGTGAAGTTGAACTCCAGTTCCGGATCGCCCGGGGCGTCGTATCGCTGCCGCACCTCGCCCGCGATCGTCGCGCCCGTTAGGTCGAGCCCGACGATACGCACCGTCAACGTGAACGGCGTCGTGCGGACCGCCCGGAGGCGGACCGTTGCGGTCTTGATCATCGATGTCTCCGGATGGTGCGGTGCGCTACCAGGTGGCGATCGGCGCGCGCAGCCAGGTGTTCGTGGCGGTGCAGACGTAGAAATAGGACGAATCGAACGCGATCTGCCCGGCTGCCCCGGTCGCCCCGGCGGAAGCGGGCGGCGATACGATGCGCACCAGCACGGCGCTGTCGCTCATGTCGGTCGACGCCACGCTGCCAAGGTCGATCGTCGGGTTGCCCGATGCGCCGTCGCCGTTGCTGACGGAGATCTTCGCGGATCCCGCCGCGATCGATCGCGCGGCCGCCGTGCCGCTGCCCGTGCGCGCGATCAGACCGTTCGCCGCGATCGCCGCGATCGCCGTCAGGTCGCTGTCCAGCGGCTGCTTGCCCGCCAGCGCGCTCGTCATCGTCGTCGCGAAATTCGGATCGTCGCCCAGCGCCGCCGCCAGCTCGTTGAGCGTGTCGAGCGTCGATGGCGCGCTGTCGACGATCTTGGCGATGATATAGGTCGCCATCGCCGATGCCAGCCACGTCCGCAGCGTGGTGCCCTCGATGCCGAAGATCTTGTCGCTGTCCGCCACGTCGCCGCCGGCGGCGACGCTGCCGACCGCGTCTGCAAGCTCGATCGCCATGTCAGCCTCCGAAGGTGATGTATTCGCCGCCGTAGGTCAGCAGCTCGCCGCCCAGCGCAGCAAAGGGTGCGGCCGTGGTGCCCGCGAGCACGCCCGTGGTCACCGGCCCCAGCACCAGCCGCTCGCTGATCCCGATCGCGTACCGGTACTGGACCGATGCGACATAGGGCAGGCCCGCGCCGACGCTCGTATAGACGAAGCGCGTCGTGGTCGGCGGCATCACCGCCGCGATCTCCCAGTCGGCCGGATCGACCGGCGCCGCCTCGCCCTGGTAGATCGAGAACACTACGCCCGTCGGCACGCCGTCCGGGACCGCGCCCTCGAACACCAGCGCCGGGATCGCGCTGCCGTCGCCCTCGATCGTGGCACCGTCGACGGTCCACTCGCCCGCTTCGGGCGGGCTCAGCTCGAACTCCGGAAGATCGGTCACCGGCGCGGCCGTGCCCGTCTGCGCCAGCGCCCAGGCATGCTTCGAATCCGTCTCGGTGCGCAGCGTCAGCACGATCGACGCCGCCTCGGCGTCCAGCCGCCGGCGCAGCACCAGCACCTTCTTGCCCGCCAGCCAGCCAAAGAACGGCTCATTGGCGACCTGCAGGCAATCGCCCGCCCGGAAACCCATCCAGCGCAGCCTCAGCGGCAGCACGATCGGCCCCGCCTCGCGCCCGCGCGCCAGATGATATGCCGCGACCTGCGCCGCCTGCGCCGGCTGCTCGCCGGCCGGGCACTGCACCAGCGGCATGTCCAGCTCGCGCGTGCGCTCGCCGCCGTCCTCCGCGATCCAGTCCTCGTTCTTGACCAGGCTGGCCGGCACGATCTCCCAGAAATGATCCTCGCTGCGATAGCGCGGCACGATCCCGTTCAGCCGGTCGCGCCGCGGCTGCGACGTCGCGATCGAGCATTCGCCGATGACGTCCGCCGAGGTGATCGTGGCAAGCGCCACCCGCGGCTGCTCGACGATGCACGAAAGCAGCGCGCCCTGGCGCACGGGCTCGCCGCCGCCTGCCTGGCACAGCGCCTTCAGCACCTCCCACTTGCCGTCGCGGCTCGTCACCTGGCCGCCGGCAACCCAGCCGTTGTAATCGGCCACCGCCGCCGCATCGGCGAACGACGCGCGATCGATCGCGGAGATGTTCATCCCCACCCCGCCGACGCGGACATCGTCCGGCCCCTGGTGCCAGCCGATGGCATAGGTCGCCGCCAGGTCGAACGGGTTCTCGGTATAGGCCCAGGTCGTTTCGTCGTCCCAGCGCTGCGTTCCGCTGCCGCCGTCGAACGTCGAATCGTCGCGCGCCGAATAGCCCTTCACGCCCTCCATCAGCCGCGCCATCGCCGGGATCTGCGTGAAGGTGTTCTCGCCCTTTCCGTCGAATTCGAACGTGTCCATCACGGCCGCGTAGCCGGACAGCTTGTGCGCGCTCGACCATCCGGGCGGCGTGCCGATCCCCGTCGAAAGCTGCGAAGCCTCCGGGCACGCGCCGAGCTGGAAATCGCTCCACAGCCGCCCGTTGAGCTCGCCCGTGGCGGCCGCGCCGCTATAGGACACCGCCTTCTTGTCGGCATAGGTCGCGGCGATCGCGTTCACCGGCCCGCAGCCCGAGAGCACGGTGACGATCGTGTCGTATTTGTTGTTCTTCCCGTGCGACTTCTTGTAGCGCAGATCTCCGCCCACCAGCGTGCGGCCGAACACGATCGGCACGCCGGCGTTGATGTCCGCGCGCCACTGCGTCTGCTGGCCCTGGACGGACGGGCCCGACGCCGTCATCGCCGCGGCGAAGTTGACGCCCAGCACCAGCGCCGACGCCGCGACCGCTCCGATGCCAGTAGCGGCCAGCAGCGACGTTCCCCCCGTCGGAATCGCCGCGGCGACCGCGAGCACGAAGCCCGCGATCTTCAGCGCCTTGGACATCAGCCGAATTCCCCCAGCCGCCACGCGGCCAGCCGCACATTGGCGCGCACGATCGCGCACCGCTCGCCGGCGGCAGGATGCTCGCTCCACATCAGCGCGGCGCCGTTGTTGAGCATCACGCCGAATGCCCCAAACGGCGGCTCGCCCGGCACCTCGATCAGGTCGCCCAGGATCGCGTCCGCCGGCGCGATCCGGCGCAGCCCGCGCGCGTCGAGCACCGCCGCCCCGCTGCCGCCGTTGCGGCGCAGGAACTTCGCCAGCCCCAGCTTCGAACGCCACTGCCCGGCATGGCCGACGGCACCGCCGTGGCCCATCTGCTGCAGGTGGAACACCATCATCTTGCCACAGTCGGCAAAATGATAATCCAGCTCGGCGCCGAGGAACCGGTTGCAGGTCACCAGCGTGCGGTCGCGCCGCTCGAACAGCGGGAGCCGCGTCATGACCAGGGCTCGCTCAGCGCCCAGTCGCCACCCCCGCCGGTGCCCGATCCGGTCGAGGTGCCGCCCGTCGTGGCGGACGAGTTGGGTTTCCCCTTCATCCCCCAATAGTCGTAATCGGTGATTCCGGTGACGTGCGCGAACCCCAGCTCGTCGGGCCACACGCGCTCGTGGAACGATTGCGCCATTCGGATGCCCTCGTCCTCGAAATACAGCCCCTCCATCCCGCCGACGCACGTCAGGTCCACCATCAGCTTGCCCGGTCCGGTGCGGTGCAGCGGCACGTCGATCTCGCCGGCAAACAGCAGATAGGGCTCGCCGATCACCTCGCCGGTCGCGTCGTTGCGCGCGCCGACCTCCAGCCGCACCTGCGAACCCTGCACTGCCGGATCGCTCAGCTCCGCGGCCGCGGCATCGCTTGCCGGGAACAGCGTGAGCGGCAACGAAGGGGCCTCGTCTCCGGTCCCGTCCTCGAAATCCTCCAGGCCCCAGCCGGTCACCAGGTCCGCGACCTCGCCCGCCCACACATGCTCGCCGATCTGAAGCTCGGCCGCACCGTCCAGCAGCCGCAGCGTCTCATCCGGCAGCGCGATCGTCAGCGCCGCGAAGACGGTGACGTTGTCGCCGGCAAGCGCGGCGTCCAGCGCCGGATGCAGCGCGGTCACTCAACGCTCCTCAATCGCGAACGAAAGGCCCACGGTCCGCGCCAGCTCCAGCGTCCACGAGAATTCGTCGCCGGTCAGCCAGCCCTCGATCGCCGGGTTCTTCAGCTCGACGCTCTCGCCGCCCGCCAGCACCGCGCGCAGCGGCGTGGTGAGCGCGATCGTGCCGTCGCCCGATGCGTCCAGGATCGTCTGCGCCGCCGCGAAATGCAGATAGGTCCGGCCGGATCGCACCACGTTGAGCGCCTGGCCCTCGCGGATCGCATAATTCGCCGCGGCGCCGGTGATCGGCAGCGACATGCCGCCGCTCACCGCCCCGTCCACCGTGGGAGCGCCCGGCGCGCCCACATTGAACTCCACCTGCGGATACAGCACACGCGCGCCCTGCTGCTTCGCCTGCTGCAGCCGGGCGATCCAGCGCCGCCCGTCCGGCTCGATCTCCTCGGGCGGCGCCACATATTCGATGCCGAAGCGCGTCCCCACGCGCCCCACGCGCGCGGTCGGCCCCGGGCCAGACGGGCGCTGCATCACGCCCCAGTCGATCAGGCGCACCGGAGCGGCCTGGCATTTCAGCGCGGTCAGGTCGATCATCGCCGGCGCAGGCTCCGCTGCGCGGCGCGGATGCTGTCACGCCGCACCGTCGTCACCGCCCCGGTCTGCGCAGCATCGCTCATCGCCTGGACCTGTGCCCAGAACTCGGAGACGGTCATCACGCCGTTGTTGTTGAATATCTGCGTCAGGTTGCGCCCGCCGCCCGGCCCGCCGCGATCGTTCGCCGGGGTGACGTGCAGCCGTTCGGTATCGCTCACCCAGGCGCGTGGCTGGCCGTTGATGCTCAGCAGGTTGCGATCGGTGCCGGGCAAGCCGCCAACGTCGAACGAGCCGCCGCTGGCGAGGCCTGGGGCGATACCGCCTCCGCCACCCCCGCCGAGAATGCTGAAGATGCCCGGAATCATCTTGCCGAGCCCCGCGCCAATGCTAGATAGCCCACCGCCGCCCCCGCCCCCGGGCAGCAGCGCCTCCGCCAGCGGCTTGATCAGCGTCTGCTGGATCATGATCCGGATCAGGTCCGCCACGATTTGCTTCGCCACCTGCGAGAACGCCTCGCCCAGTGACTTGGAACCCATGATCGCCTCGGTGATCCCGTCGTTCAGCGACCGCAGCCCGTCGACGGCGATGTTCTCATACGCCTCGTTGAGCTCCCCGGCGTCCTTGATCATCCCGTCGATGTAGGTTTCGAGCGGGCCCATCGTCTGACGCTCGACCGTGGCCGACTTGCGCTTGTACTCGGCGTCGAGCGCGGCGAGCTTGGCGCGGGCGATATTCTTTTCGGTCTTGGTGCTTTCCTCTTTGGCGATCACCGCTTCCAGCGCGGCGCGGGCCATCTTCTTTTCCTGGTCCAGGATCTCCAGGCTGATCCGGCGCCGCTCGCGCTGCGTGCGCGCCTGGTCGAGCTGGTCGCGCAGAGCGTCCATCTGGATTTCCATAGCGGCGCGCTTCATCGCCAGGTCCTGGTCGATCAGTTCGGCCTGCTGCGCCTGCGCCTGTTTGGCCAGGAACGGGCTGAGCCCACTGCCTACCAGCAGTTCGTCCCCGCCCTCAGCGCCATAGCGCTTCTTCAGCAGGTCGATCAGCGCGGTCTTCTGCTCTTCCGTATAGTTCTTCTCGTTCAGGATCTGGCGCTTGCGCTCCTCGAACTCCATCAGGTTGAGGTCCGCCTGGAGTGCCGCCCGCTCTTCAAGGTCGGTCGTGATCGCGAGCTGATCCTGGAGCTGTTCGCGCCGGAATGCCTCCATCTGCGTTTCGAAACGCTGCCGAGCCTCCTCGGCCTCGCGTGCGGCGCGTTCGGCGTCTTTGTCGCTTTTGGGCTTTCGCTCGGTTTCTGGATTGCGAAAGACGGCGGAGAGCTTTCCTGTTTCCAGGGTTTTCCTGATCTCGTCTGCCGTGATGCCTTTGTAGCGAGATTCAGTCGCAGCAACGAGCGCGTCGCGGTAGTCCTGCGCCGTGATATTCAGCGAGGCGAGATCTTTATCGGTAAATCGATCGAGTACCGCGCTGGCATCCTTGCGCCCCGCAAGCACGGCTTCGACCGTGCCGCGCACATGGTTCCGCAGCCGGTTCGCATCACGCATGACAGTGGCGTCACCACCCTCTGCAAACCACGGCGCGATCATCATTGTTGTCAGGGAAGGGCCCACTCCGCGGGCGAACTTCATCGCCTCGTCCCTCTTCTGGAGGGATTCGTTGCGCAACTGCAGCTCGGTCAGCTTGATGTTCAGCAGCAGCAGGTCGTTCATCTTCTTCAGCTTGCCGCTGTTGAGATCGAACATCTGCCCCAGCACAGCCTGCGCATCGCTGAGGCCGTCGCTGGCGAGCGCCATCTTCTTGGTGGCGGTCTCCCCCTCGAAGAGCTTCGCGACGAACGGTGCGAGCGCCACGGTCGCCGTAGTGAGCGCCAGGCCCCATGGCCCGCCCAGGAACCGCGCGAAGGCGGAAGTTCCGCCCGAAGCCATCTGGATAGCCTGCGCCACATGCCCTGCCTGCGACGCGAATATCTGCATCGGCCGTGCGCCCATCGCGTACATCGTGGCGATATCGTTGAGCTGGAAGCTAAGCTGCTGCATGCCCATGCGCGACTGCGTGTTGGCCTGCGTGACCCGGTTGATCGACCCGATCTGTTGCTCGTACCGGGCGCGCAGTTGCTCGGTCTTAACCCTGTGCTCTTCGATCCCTATCGCCTGGGTCTTGAACCCAGCCGTTCCCCGCTTCAGCGCATTGTCGAGCAACTGCTGCTCGTTGTTGAACTTCGCCGTCGCCGCCGCGGCGGGGTCCAGCTCGCTCAATAGGCGCCGCAACGCGCCGCGCGAGCTTTCGATTGAGCTCAGAAAGCTGCTGCTCTCGCCCGCGATATAGGTGGTGAGATTGGCGATCGTCGCCATCAGCTGATCCGGCCCTGCTGGCGCAGCGAACGCACCGCCGCTGCGCTCAATCCGCGCTGCCCGGCTTTCAACCGCCCCGCGATCTTGGCCCGTTCGGCCTCGATCCCGTCGCGCAGCGTGTCTGCCGCGGCCGAGACCATCCCGTCCTTCATCTGCTCATAGATCGCGCTCGCCCAGGGCTGCTTGTGCTGCTTGCCCGAACGGTCGGTCCAGCCGAATTCGAGCATATAGGCCCAGAAGGCGTCGCCCGTGGTCACCTTGAACACGATGGCGTTTTCCTTCTTCGGCCGGACGGCGCCGACGCGGATATTCTCGGTCAGATGGCCGTAATAGGCCGATCGCTTCTCGCCGGACGCCAGCGTCCACGTCTTTTCGCGCGCGCCCGGGCGGAACGGCGCGCCTCGCGCCCAGGCATCCTGCAGAACGTCGGCACCAGCTCGGATCGCCTGCTTTCCGATGCGCGTCGCCACGGCTTCGCCGAGCTGCGCCAGCGCTGCGTCCAGCTCGCGCAGGCCCACCATGGCAATTCCCATCTGCATCGCGCCCTCCGAACGGCAAAAGGGCCGCCCCGGCGGGACGGCCCTGTAATTTTCAACGTGGCGCGGCCGTGCCGCGCGGAATCAGGTGGCGGAAACCGGCTTCCGCTGCTCTCCCGGCTCTATCGGCCGCTCGATCGTGATTTCCGGCAGGCCGGCCGCGATGATTCCGGCCAGCCGGTCGGCGCAGACCGACAGGATCGCCCGCGCCTGCTTGGGCGAGGTCGCGTCGCTCTCATCGGAGAGCTGGTTGACCATCCACTGCATCGCGTTCAGCAGATCCTCCAGCTCCTGGTACAGCTGCTCGTCCAGAAAATAGCCCTCTGCGCCGACTTCCGGCCATTGGCCCACCCAGCTCAGGTCCGTCATCGCCCGGCTCCGGTACGCTCGACGCGAATGGCGCCGGACACCGCCGGAATCCCGTCGATCGCGCGCCCGAGCTGGCGCCCGAGCACCAGGAACAGCGCGCCCAGGTCTTCCCGGGGCGTTTCCGGGGCGTGGTGCGCCTCCTCCGCGCCCTCGGGGCACGTCAGCGTCGCGAGCGCCGCCAGCGACCGGCGGAGCAGGTGCAGTTCGAACATGCCGGCGTCGGAAAGCGCATAATGCGCTTCCAGCACCGGATCGGCATGGATATGGGGTCGGGCAGCCTGTGGCACGGGGACCTCCGTGTGATGGGTTAGGGCCGTGGCGAGGGTGCAACCTTGCCATGGCCCGCTTTTTCTGCCAGCACAAACGCGCAATGTCAATTAGTGCTGGCATAAAAAAGAGAGGACGCCCGCCTACCGGCAAGGGCACTCAGATTGGCGTCCGCCTTCAGGGCGCAGACCTTAGCGCTGTGGACCATTGGAGGGCGACGCAGCCGGACCTCCCGTCGCGCGCCGAGGCAATCCGCCGGCTGGTGCGTCAGGCGCTCGAAACGGATTGAACTCCCGCACGTCAGCTTCGGTATCGTTCCTGAAGTCGTAGGAATTCAGAAACGCGGTGAAATCCGTCTCGTAATCCATTCCTTCGCACGCGGCGATAAGCCCGATCATGAACCGCTGAACATAGGGCTCGTCGTACACCAGCGGAATCGTGCCGGGCAAATAGACCCGCCCGTCCACCACGAAGAACATCTCGTCTCCGGTATAGCCGCCGAACCGGTTCTTGGCGTTGACCTTGCCGATGATCATCTTCGGCCGTGTGCAACTCCTGACTTCCGAGAACCTGGCAGAATCCGGGTCATCCAAGTGCTTTCTCACCTCGGATTTCGCAGTCTCGACCGCCGCGTCGCACGCCGGCAGCACCACAAGCGCCAGAAGAGCAGCGGTCTGTCGGGCGCGGGTCACCGGATCGCCACCAATATGCCGACGATCAACACCGATAGGATCACCGTTCCGATCACGATTTCCCAGGGCCGGATTTGCTCGTTGGCGGCGTCTGGCGCATCCTCAGAATCGATTGAACGGCAGAATTCGCCGCGTCTGGCATCCCACCGGCGAACGCCGACCTCGCCCGCTACGCTGAGCCAGAGCTGATAGGTGCCTTGCGGACCCATCACGGCGCGCCCGTCCGTGATTTTCGCCTTCGCCACCAGCGGCGCATGTAGGTCCGCAAGAACATGCAACAGGCCCTGCTCGTCCGAGCCTGAACGTAGGTATCCCGCCTTGTGGCCGTCGAGATGCACGGCCACGGCATATTCGTCATGCTCGTTATAGGGCTCCGGCCGCAGCTCCGCCGCGATCTCGATATCCACGCCATCCTCGTATCGCTCGCCGATCAGCAGATGATACGGGTCCTGACGCCAATATTCGCCGACAACCTCGACATTGAAATCGTCGCCCTCGTCGAGAAACCAAATGCCCTCGACATGGCACCAATCCGGCGGAAGCCGGTAAATTCCCTTCCCTGGCAGAACCATCGACTCGCCGTCTCCCCCATTGCATAGGGAATTCTATAGCGAATCGTTGGAGGCGCGAATGCTGATCGTCATCGCCTTGCTATCCGTCTTGCAGACGGCGCCCGCTACCTTGAACAAGAAAGTCGAAGTGGAAGGTCATACCTATCGCGTCTACGTCCGAAACGGCGAGGTCAAGGTGTTCAATAAAAGCATGTTCGTGGCCATCGGCAAGGGGCGCACTGTCGATCGGCGCCGAGAGATGCGCGAGGCGGTGCGCATCGCCACCGGATGCGAGCTGGTCGATGAGTTCTGGCGGGAGCACATCCTTGCCGGTGAGCTGGATTGTTCTGCCGTCCCTACCTCCCGCTGACCTTCGCGCCCGTGAGCGCGGCGAAGATCTTCGCGTTATGCCATTCGATGTCGGCCGCGTTGGGCGGCTGGCGCTTGGGCTGGCCCATCACCTCGTCCATGCTGGGGTGGCCGCCCGGGAATTCGAACCGGCCCAGCGCCGATGTCATCCAGGCGGACCATCCGCGCCGGCGCCGGTAGGCCCGCACCGTCATCATCGTCGTGCGCGGCGTTTCGCGCCGGAACGATTGCGTGCTGCCCCCGGCCTCCAGATAGCCGGAAAGCACCTTCAGCCAGCTCCAGCCTTCGCCTTTTTCGCCTTCGCGCCCCGGCCCTCCCGCCGGGCCTTGGCTTCCCCCGGGTCGGGCGCCTCCTCGCCCGGCTCGCTCGTCGCCACCGATCCCCAGAACGCCTGCGACAGCGCCCGGCTGAACTCCGGATCGGGGTTTTCGGCCAGCTTCTGGCAATCCTCGATCGAAAGCTCGGGATGGTTGCGCCGCGTGGCACCCCAGATGATCGCGCGCATCATCGAAACCGGCGCCAGCCGCCTGCGCTGCGCCAGCCGCCATATCGTGGCGACGATATCCAGGTAATTGCGGTCGAGCACGTCCTCGACCAGCATCCAGGCCTCATTGTCCATCACCAGATGGAAATGCTTGCCGTCGAGCTGGCACGTCGCCTCGCCCATCAAGCCCACCGCCATGTCGGTTCCCCTCTGGCCGCGATCAGGCGTCGGCCGGCGTCACGCCGCCCGATCCCTGGAAGGTCAGGATGGCCTCCTGCTGGCCTTCGAGCGCCTGGTCCTGAACCTGATAGTTGGTCAGGATCGCTTCGCCGTCCAGCATCCGGTTGCCGCTGCCGCCCGGGAACACGCGGCGATAGGCGCGCGGCTCCTTGTCGGTATAGGCATCGAGCAGCAGCAGATCGGTCGCCGAGCCCGAGTCATACTGGATGCGCACGGTGAACGTGCCCGGCTCCGGCAGCGCCTCGGCCTTGTAGGTGTGCCCGCCCGTCGTCTTGTGGTTCGACGTGCGATAGGTGCCGCGCGTGGGGTTCGGGAATGCGGCGCTGAGTACGCCGTCGATCTCGGTCAGCGTGCCGGCGGAATCGGCCAGCCAGAACTCGCCGCCGAAATTGGGCTGGGAACTCATGGGAATCTACTCCTGGTGTTTCGCCGGTCAGGCGACGATGGGTTGATGATTGAACCGGACCCTTCGCAGCACGCGATAGATCTCCAGCCCGTCCACAAGCGACTTGTCCTCGATGCCGGCAGCGAGCATTCCGGGATGAAACCGCACGCCCGCCACATCGGCGTAGGGAACCCGCTCCATTTCGGTCAGCGCGGCCCGCGCCAGCGCCATCGCCGCGTCGGGATCGAGCGCATAGGCCTCCAGGTCCACGATCGCGGTGTCGAATCCGGTCGGCCCGCGATGCGTCCAGCCGCGGCCCATATGCACCGTGCCCAGCACCAGCGCCGGCAGCACGTCGCTCCAGGCCTTCACCTCGCCCGGCCGTTCCCGTTCGAACCAGCCGATGCGGTCCCCGGCAAGCGCGGCGACGGGCGCCGCGCCGGTCATGCGCAGCAGCAGCGCCTCGTTCATGCCGTCACCCCTTCGCCGCGATCGCGGTGAATTCGAGCTCGAAGTTGCGGCCGTTGACCGGCGTGATCGCGGTCACGTTCCACGCCTGGCCGTCCATCAGGATCCGGCAGTCGGTTTCGCGCAGCGCGCGCAGCGCGGCCGATGAGAGCACCCGGAACGTGGCCGCCGCGCTCGCGCCCTCGGCAGCCGCATTGCGGCGCTCCTCGGCACGGCCGTAGCTGACGGCCGCCCAGGCCATCTGCACATGCTGCCATTCCGCCGGCACCTTGGGGCCGAGCGGACTCTTCACATGATGCGCGCGCTGGAACTCGATCCGCCGATTGCGTGCGCCGGCCGGAAGCATCTATCCCGCCCCCCGGCCCGTGCTGGTGACGTGCTCGCTGCCCTCTTCGAACACAGGCCCCACCCTCACCCCGCCGGACACCATCTGGTCCGCGCGGGTGAAACGGATCGTCTGCATCAGAGCGCGACGCCGCTCGCCTGAATGTCGATGTTGAGCACGGTCGTGGACGTGGCCATGCCCAGGAACGTGGCGTATTCGCCCGATCCCACATCGGCGACCGGACACGTGCCGCCCGGCGTGTCGGACAGGTAATAGCCCACGCCCGCGGTCAGCGTGCCGCCGATCGTCACGGGACCGCTCAGTGCGATCGCCACCGGCTGGCCATTCGCGCCGCCGTTGAGCGCGATGCCGCGCGGCACCCGCGCCGCGGCCGTCGCCGAATTGCTGTCCGCCAGCAGATAGCGGCCGGTCGCGGCGTCCTTGTAGACCCACTGGCCCGCGGTGATCGTGGTCCCCGCCGTGCCATGCTCCACGCGCGCCCCGGCGCCGGCCACCACACTGGTGGCCGTGATCGAAATATCGGACATGAAAATTCTCCTCGAATGAACTCGTCGGCGCCGCTCAGATCACGGGCAGCCGGAACGGCGCGCACAGCGGCCGGTAACCAAGCGGCAGTTCCACCGCGTTGTTCTGCGAGCTGGTGGCGCTCACCGCCTCGCGATTGAGATACAGGTGGCCCAGCATCAGCTTCGCTGCCGCGATCAGCGGCGCCGGAGCTTCGCCCGCGGCGAAACCGGCATTGCAGGTCACGACGATGTCGCCGTTTGAGACCGGCCACGACTTGCCCGCGGCCGGAGCAAGCCTTCCACCCGCCAGCACACGCCATTCCCCGTCGGAAAGCGGCGTGGCGACTCCGTCGCGGTCGGCATATTCAACCGCCGTCACCGTGATCGTGGCATAGGGGCCAAAGGGCAGCCGCAGCGCCCATGCGCACCGCGGAAAGCCTGAAAAGACGATCGACAGATCCTCGCGCGGCCCAAGAAACAGGCCGCAATGGCGCTCCACCGAATCGATCGCAGCATCGCGCAGCACCGCGATCAGCGCGTCCTCTTCCTCGGTATCGACGCGCAGATGCGCGCGCGCCTCCGCCAGCGAGATCAGCGCTTCGCCATAACCGTCAGGCATCGCCTGCGGTACGATGTGAAAACCCATCGTGCCCGCTCAGCCTCTCAGTTTCGAAAGGAGCGGATAAAGATCGCATTGAACAGCGGAGCCGTCCGAGTTGACCAGTGTCAACATGCCCTCACCGTCAACGTGCAGTTGTTCGACGCGCGGGCCTGGTGGACCGCGATCGCCGCGATCGCCCTTTTCGCCTCGGCTTCCGCGTTCGCCGCGTTGAGCGAGTAGCCGCCAGCCTTCACCCGGACACACGCCCGGCTCATTGCGGATTGCGACGAACGATGCGCCGTTGAGCGCAACGACGTCGTTGAGCTCGTAAGATATGTCGGGTTGCCAGAGGCCGAGCGCCTTAAATCCGCGGCCGGGCGCGCCTTCCGCGCCGCGTTCAGCAAGGCAAACCCAGTCGTCGCCTGGCGGCTCCTGTGCGGTGTCGCACCTCGCCTGCCAGCTCGCTCCCGCATGCGTCCTGACATCGCCCTCATGGTGTACGCCCGGCGTCCACGCGCGAACGGCGGGAAGCTTTCCGTCCTTTCCGTCGACGCCGTCGCGACCGGCCGGGCCAGGCTCCAAAGGAACGCGGTATCGGTATTCGATATCGCCCACGCTGAAGCTGAGGATCAGGTCTCCGTCGTCGCGATCGACCTGAACGTGCTCGAGGTCACGCCCATCGCGCCCGTCCTTGCCGTCCCGGCCGGCCGGGCCGGGTTGGCCCGGCGCGGGCGGGTTGGCGGCCAGCCAGGTGCGCACGGCAGCTTCGAGCGCTTCGTCGCTGACCGGTTCGCCGTCCTTGCCGTCCCGGCCGGCCGGGCCGGGTTGGCCCGGCGCGGGCGGGTTGGCGGCCAGCCAGGTGCGCACGGCAGCTTCGAGCGCTTCGTCGCTGACCGGTTCGCCGTCCTTGCCGTCCCGGCCGGCCGGGCCGGGTTGGCCCGGCGCGGGCGGGTTGGCGGCCAGCCAGGTGCGCACGGCAGCTTCGAGCGCTTCGTCGCTGACCGGTTCACCGTCCTTGCCGTCGCGCCCGGCCGGGCCGGGTTCGCCGTCACGCACCTGCGCGACGCGATCCGCCAGCCGCTGCTCGAGCAGCGTCAGCCTAAGCTCGCGCTCGGCATTGATCCGACCGATGTCGGAGAGCGCCGCGTCGATCCGCAGCTTTGTCTCCCGCTCGATCTGTCCAGCCACGGCGCCGAGCTCCTCGGCGAGCAGCTCAAATGGAGACTTGGATTCGGGCACGGGCGGCTCGGAATGCTTCGAGCATTCGCGCATTGTCATTCGCCGGCGGCTCCTCGTCTATCGGGTCGGCCGCCGGAGCGGCTGGCGTGGGCGTACTGTCAGGCTGCAGCTCGCTCCCGTAGCTGAGCGGCACAACCTGCTGCTGCACACGTGGCATTGCGCCATGACCGCCCGGCACGATCGGAAGATCGATTTCATTTCGAGCCTCATCGGGCGCAAAAATGCCGCCAATCACGCCGTCCTTCAGTGCCGCGATCATGTCCTTGAACGCGCTTCGCAACAGCGCCTTGGTGTCGAATTCCAGATACTCGTCGGGCATTCCGGCGAGCCCGAACAGCTGGCCGAACGCTTCCTCGACGTGGTTGAGCGCAAACCCGAGCCCGCTCGCGATCCACGACTGCATCAGCAGCTCGGTCGACGCGAACGTCGTCCCGCCGAGCCCCAGAACCTGCAGCGGCATCCGAAAGGCCAGCGCGACGTTCTGGTCGGTCATCTTCAGCAGTTCGGCAAGATCCGCGTCCTTGGCGCTGCCGGTAACGGGCTTTGCCTTGAGGCCCGCCGTCAGAATGGGCGTGCGCCCGGCGTTCTCTCCCTGAGTCTGCATGTCCCAGATCTCGCGAAGCTCGGTCACCTGCGCGCGGTCTAGCTTCTCGTCCGTCTCGAGCATGAACGACGGGCGCGCCTGGTTCAGGTAATATGCCACCTGCTGGCTGAGCGCCGCGCCCGCCATTGCGCGGTCCAGCACCGTCGCCAGTATCGGGCTCTCGCCTTTCAGCGGGTGCCGCGGCGTGTGTAGGCGCACGTGCAGCACATCGCGTGCCGGGATCGGCAACGACATATCGAAACGCCGCTCGAGCACTTCATTGCCGGCCAGATAATAGAAGATTGATCCGTCGCCAGCGATCAGGGGCTGGCCGTGCCGCATCAGGTGCAGCTCGGCGATCTCGCCGCGATTATTGCGAATCGCGACGCCGAAGGTCTCACCTTTCTCGTACAGCCTCCGCCCGAGGTTAAGCACCAGGTCGGAAATCGTCTGATAGTTGTTCGGGCGCTTCATGATCCGCGTTAGAGCGGAGTTCACGACGCGCTCGCGCCCGCCATCGGCCTTCTTGCGCCAATGGCTGCCCGGGCACATTGCCATCGTCTGCGAATAGGCGGAGACGCAGGCCTCCACCATCGCCCCGCCGTCGCCATAGGGCTGCAGCGAATGGCCTGCCTGCCACCAGTTCGACAGTCGTCCCGCCGCGGCCGAAAGCCAGCCGTCACCAAGCAAATACGGGCCTGTTCGGTACTGGCCTTCAGCAGCCTTTGCGCGCCGCGGCGCGATGGCGCGCCCGATCAGCGCCAGCGCACTAGCCATCCGCCTTCAGCCCGGAACGTACCAAGGCAGCAGCGACCATTAGCATCGCACCGCCGGTCACAAAAGCCCAGCCCGCACCCGCGAGCAGATAGACGCCCGCGATCGTCGCGCACATCGATGACAGGAACAGCGCTAACACAAGCAGGGTCGCGGGGCCGGCGGGCACTATTTCTTCGCCTTCGCCTTCTCGGCCGCGGCGGCCTTCGCCTTCTCAACGGCTATCGCGCCGGCAGCGCGAAGCGCTTCCGCATCGTCGACGCCGATCGACCACGGCACGCCGCCGCGCATCGCCACGGCGGTGCCGTCGGCGTGGCGCAGCACCCCGTCCTCGTCGGGCGCAACGTCGTTCGGATCGGCCGTTCGACCGTCCTCGAGCTTGTACCAGGTCTCGCGCATCAGCAGGCTCCTTGGTGGAAACGGGGCGGCCGGGGCCGCCCCGCCCGATCAGTCTTCGACGGTGATGTGGAATGCGCCGGTCTTGGTGTTGCCGCCCTGGGCCACCACAAGCTTGACGCGGTCTCGTCCCAGCGCGATCGGCGCGGTCACCGCCGTGCCACCCGAAGCATAAAGCGCCGCGACGCCCGCCGTGCTGTGCGATGCGGCGCGCGGGAAGCAGTGCTTCGTCGCGTTGACGTTGGACTCGGTCCACAGCGTCAGGCCGGTATTCTCGGACGTGATCGTGAAGTCGACGCCATCGTCGAAGTAGCCCGATCCCGGCTTCACATACTGGATCGAGTGCAGCTTGCCGGAGATATAGGGCGAATACGCCGTGGCATCGCCCGACGCATCCGTGGTGGCGGTCACCACATGGGTTCGAACGGTCATGGGATAATCCTTCGTGTCAGATTGCAGGGATAGGGACCGGAGTCCCTCGCCCGGGGGCTCACCAGCTCGTGCCGTCGATCCACTGCACCATGCCGGTGCGGCGCATCGTCCAACTGACGTCCATCAGCATGCGGACACCCACGCTCGCGGTCTGCCAGAGCGACCGGACCGGATCGGCCGCGGTCGGGCCGGTGCCGCTCACGATCTCGAGCGGCGAGGTATCCTCCATGTGGATCGTCGCCTGCTCGGAGACGTCGAACTCCGGATCGCCGCCTGCGCCCGCGAAGTCGGAAACGCGCAGCGCGATCAGCCGGTTGGCAGTGACGTTCGTCGATTCGATGATCGTCACGCGCTCCTTGACGCGCTGGAACCAGTTCGGATCGCCGACCGGGCCCTCCATCAGCGACAGATTCAGACCCTGGGCCGAATTCATCAGCACCACGATATTGTCGGCGCCGTTCGCGGCGAAGAACGGTGCCAGCAGCGCCTTGAAGTCCTGGCGCACCGCCTGATAGTCGCCGCCCGCAAAGCCGGTCGCGGCCGCGCCGATGCCATAGAGCAGGCCGGCGGGGCGGACCGCGCTCGACGCGGTAGCGTCCAGCAGCAGCGGATCGAGCGTCGCTCCGGTATCTTCCAGGATTGCCTGGCGCACGATGCCCTCGATCGCGGGTGTGCTGCGCTTCGCCAGTTCCTTCGTGAAGGGCACGATCACGCCCATCTTCTTCGGCGTCAGCGTCGCGGCCGCCGTGGTGATCCGGCCGACGCGGATCGGCGAACCCTCGCCGACAAAGCCGCCGCCGGCACCGCCGGCATTGCGCCGCGGCAGCGTGATCGATCCGAAGCGGTCGAACATCATCGGCATGCTGCGGTCGACCAGCTCGGGCCAGATCGAATGGCCGACAAGCGCGTTCAGGAAACCGACATAGGCGGTCTGCACCAGCTCGGATGCCCAGCCGGCGGTGCCGGTCGTGCCCACGGTCTGGTCCGCCTTGGCAATGATCCCCACGGCCTCGTGACCCGGATAACGCTGCTCCAGCGCCTGGTCGAGGGTCATTTCGCCAAAGTGCGAGACGCCGCGAACGACCATCGCACGCACCAGAAGGTCCATGCCGTCTTTTTCGGAATGGCCCAGCGGCCGGCGCGGCTGCGCATGCGTGCGCTGCTGGCCGCCCTGGCTGCCCGCGCCATTGGCGCCGGGTGCAACGATCGCCGCTCCGATTTTCGCCTCGGATGCCTTCAGCGCTGCCAGGCTGCGCTCCTGCGTGTCGATCTGCGTGTTGAGCTCCTCGATCGCGTCGAGGTCGAGCGACTCCGCCGCCGTCAGTTCGGCCAGCTTGTCGCGCTTGATGTTCAGATCCTGCTGCGCATTCTCGATGCGCTGCGAAAGCGTCAGGTTCATCGTCTTTGTCCTGTGGGTTTGGTGGAGGTCGGGGGCGTTCCCGCCCGCTTGAGACGTGGTTGCCGGGCACGGGTCGGCATGCTCGCCAAAGGCCAGGCCGATCGTCTCGGCAGAAAGATTGAGCGACTTCGCAACGGCCAGCGCCGCCGGATTCGCGGGCACCGACACGAGCGAGGTTTCGAGCAGCTCCTGCTCGAGGAACTTGGTGCCGCGGTACGGCTTCTCTGGATCCATTGGCTCGGACTTGCGCGGAATGAACCCGACGGAGACAGCGCGGAGCACGCCCTGCTCGACCAAGCTGATCAGTTCGTCGATCCGCGCGCTCGTCCCGCGTGCGGCGAGGTTGAGCCGGCCGATTAGCTTGCCGCCCTCGACGCGGACATTGGACCACGTGCCGATCGGGAAGCTCGCATTGTGACCGAACAGCGCAATGGGGTTCTTCTTGAACCAGCGCAGGTCCCAGCCCTTGGGGTCGACGGTGTCGCCGTATCGATCGAGCGTCGCGTCCGACAGCACGAAGTCGAGCCCGGCCCCGCCATCGCTGGTGACCTTGCAAATCAGCATGTTCTTGAAACCTCTCGGCTGTCAGGCAATCATCGCGCCCACGTCGACGGCAGCCTCGCTCCCCGCCATCGCCACGCCCAGTGCGCAGATCAGCGCGACCGGATTGTCGATTTTCAGATGCTTCTGCCCTTCGGGCTTTCGCGGAAACACATTCTCGTTGGCGTCGGTGCGCGCCACGACGTTCGATATCTCCCACTCCATCACCGGGCAGCCGCCATGGCGGATGCGGTTGGAGCGGGAGAGCGAGTCGAGCTCCTTCATCGGCGCGCTCAAATTCGCGGTGCTCATGCGATATTCGAGCACCGGCACGCCCCGTTTTTGGAGCGAGAGCGCGAACTGCGTCATCTCCCACGGATCATATGCCACCTGTTCGATGGCGAACCGGCTGGATGCCTGATCGATGGCCAGCCCCAGCTCGTCGTAATCGGTGACGTTGCCGTCGGTGACGTCCAGCAGCCCCAGCGCGTCCCACGCCTGATAGTGCGGAACTTCGGCCACCAGGTCGCTCGGCACGAAATAGCGTCCGATCCGGATGTACGGATCGTCCGCCGTCGCCTTTTCCCCGATCGGCGGGAAAAGATACTCCAGCGCCGTGATATCGTTGTTCGACGCGCCGTCGATCGACAGCAGGCACCGCCGCCCCTGCAGCTCGGGCAGCAGCAGCGCCTCGGCGGCACGCATCGGGATCCCGGAATCGCGGCAGCGGCGCCACGCCTCGACGTCGAAGAACGCGGCCCGCGCCGAAACCCACAGGTTCAGGTGCTTGGTCTTGAAGACCCCGGCCTTGCGCGGCACGGCGATCGCGTCGCGCTGCCGCGCCTTCAGGAAGTCGCCGTCGACCGACACCCCATAGTTGGGGTTGGCCTTGCGGAGCGCCTGCTCCGATTTCCAGTCGTCTCCCTCGTCGATCGTGTATTCGACGAAGAACACCTCGTCGTCGATCGGCGGCCCGCCGTTGTGGCCGATCCCGGCGAGCTTCTTCCGCTCGTCCAGGATGTCCGCGTAACAAGGGCCGGCCAGGTTGTCGCCCGCCGTGGTGATCTTCACCTGCAGGGGCTGCTCGCGCGCGCCCATGCCGGTCTGCATCGTGTCGACCTGGCCGTCGTCGGGATGCTCGTGATATTCGTCGTGGATCGAGCAGCTCGGGCTCTGCCCGTCGCCCGGATCCCCGATGATCGTCTCGAACTTGCTGGCGTCGGCCACCCGCGTCAGCGACTTGGCGTTCACCTCGACGCCGAACTTGGCGAGCAGCGCGGGCGTGCGAAACGCCATCAGCCGCGCCGGGCCGAACACCTCCCACGCCTGCTTTTCGTTCGTGGCGCCCGAATAGACCTCGGCGCCGAACTCGCCGTCGGCGCAGAACATGTAGAGGCCGATGCCCGCGGCGATCGCCGACTTGCCGTTCTTGCGCGGCACGACAATGAACAGCACCCGGAACCGGCGCAGCCCCGTCGCCTTGCGCAGCCACCCGAAGGTGCAGCACAGGATCCAGATCTGCCACGGCTCCAGCCGGATCGTTTCTTTCTTCCGGGCCCACTTGCCCTTCGAGTGCGGCAGCCGCTCGATGAACTTGCAGACGCGCGCCGCCTTCGCGGTGTCGAACCGGAACGGAAAATCCTTGCGCTTCGCCGCCTTCAGCTCGTCCAGGAACCGGCGGCATTGCAGGCGGATCGATTGCCCCGCCGGGATCCGCCCCTTTACGACGTCGCCGGCATACCCCCGCGCGATCGCCGCATAGTCCCGCTCCTCCACATCAGCTCAGGCCAGGCGCTCGGGTGCCGACCTTCTGGTTGGTGTCCTCCCACACGAATTCACCGAACTCGCCGACGGGAAAATGTCCCCCGCAATGGCAGCAGAAAGTGCCCGAGTAGAATTCGGGCTGGCGCGCATAGGTCTCGGCCAGCGCCCGCCCCATGTTGGTGGTCGTGCCGCACTTCGTATGGAGATACGTGTGCCGCACCGGCTCGACGAAACCCTTGGCCCGCTCCTCGGCGCTCAGCACCACATAGCCGGCCTGCTGGCCATCGGCGCGCAGCGTCCTGTGGCTACCGTCGGCCGGCACCGGTGAGCCGTCCGTCAGCGTCGTTCGTTCGGCACCCATGCGGGCATCTCCTGTCCTCAGAAATCGTCGAAGGCGCCGGGATCGGCCTTGTGCCCCGAAGCCAGCCGCATCGCGGCCGAGGGATTGAGCATCAGCTCGCCCAGCAACGACTGCGCCTGGCGCATCGCGTCCGAAAGCATCGTCACCTCCGGCCGCGCCCGCACCATCCGCGTGATGACGGCGCGCCCTGCGACCGTGCGGATGGTCTCGGTCGAATAGGTGTCGCCCTCGATCTCCAGCACGGCCTTCAGCCGCTGGATCTGCGCCAGGCGCTGCGCGAGCAGCGCGACGTGCTCGGCGAAATGCGGGCTCGCCCGCTTCTGCTCTTCGAGCATTCGCGCGATCGAACCGAACATCAGCTGTTCCAGGTCCGTCAGATGCAGGGGCGCGATCATCGGCCCCAGCGGCACGTCCTCGCCGATGGCGAGCTGGCGATCCTGCCGATCGGTGCCGGCGAGCAGCTTCAGCGCCGGATCCTTGCGCTTCCGCCCGGCCCCGGGCCGCGGACCTCCGCTACCCATCGCCCGCCTCACTTTTTAGTTTTTGATTTTGCCCACGTAAAAATTGACCGGGACTGTCGGTGTCCGGCCCGATCGCCCCCAGATTTCGACCCGCCCCCCCCTATCGCGGCCCGTAGCGGCCCGCGGCGCGCTCCTCGGCCGACTTGGCGTCGTGGCAGGCCTTGCAGAGCCCCTGCTTGTTGCTCCGCTCGTCCCCGCCGCCCCGCGCCAGCGGCACGATGTGGTCCACCTCGACGCTAGCAGCCGTCAGGCCCCGCTCCAGGCACCGCCTGCAGAGCGGCTCCTCGCGCAGCACCGTGGCGCGATCGCGCTGCCCGGCGCGCCCGCGCTTGCGGTTGTCGGCCTGGTGCGGTGGCTTGGCCCAGGGCTCCTTCGGCTTCCAGCCCGGCGGGCGGAAGCGCGGCGCCTGGCGCGGCATCAGGGCACTACCACGCCCAACCCGCGCAGATCCTCGTCCAGCTCGGCGATGCGCCGGTCCAGCTCAGCGACGATCACGGGACGCACCGCCGCGATCATGGCGTCGTCCTGATACCTGCCGGCGATCGTCACGCCGAAAGGCGCCTGGTCGCGCTGCTCGATCAGGCTAGCCCGCGCCTGATAGGCCTGCGCCGCCAGCCTGAAGTTCTCGATCTTCACCGCGCGCCCTCGCCCGCGATGGTGCCGTCCTGCACCTCGCGCTTCAGCACGAACTCCTCGCCCTGCAGCTTGGCCAGCCCCAGCCCGCCCAGCTTCTTGCCGTCCGTGCCATCCAGCCCCTTCAGCGCCGCCGCCTTGTCGATCGAATAGGTGACGCGCAGATAGGGCGCGCCCCAAGCCTTGGCGCGCAGCGCAGACACCACGGCGTCCTCGGTCACGCCCTCGCGCACGATGCCGAGCTTGGCCCGGCCCTTGCGCGTGCCCAGCTCGCACCCAGCGAACACGAACGTCTTGCGCCCCTCGGGCAGCAGCTGCTTGCCGCCCGCCGCCCACCACGCCTCGATCTTGCCGCGCACCGCCGCGATCTCGGCCGTCAGCGGCGCCAGCGCGGCGTCCGCCTCCAGGTTGGCGCGCGCGATCCGGTCGTTGCGCGCTGCCTCGGTCGCGACGATCATCGCGTCGAGCTGCGCCCAGCGCTCGATCAGCGTGCCCCCGCGCCGCGTCGCCTGCGCCGGCGTCATGCCCGCGCCCCCTGCGCCAGCGCCGCCCGCACCCGCGCCAGCCAGGCAGGCGATACGAGGACGGCGTCGCCGGTCAGCTCGGGCCGGGGCCGCGGCGCCGCCAGCACGCGATCGATCTCCGCCACGATCCCGCCAGCGCCGCCGCCATGGCGCGCCCGGCTCACCGCGGTACCGCCATGAAGCGGCGCGGAATCGCCCGCGGCCAGTGCAGGCCGATCGGCTCGCCGTCCTTCGTCGCGATCAGCCGCACGCTGTGCCGCCGCCCGTCCACGCCCGTGAACGTCAGCGTGCGGCGCTTCAGCCCCGCGGCCTTCATGATATTCTTCTCGATCCGGCGGACCAGGCTGCTCATGCCCACACTCCCCTGCCGTTTCTGGATAGGCGCACCGGTACCGATGCCGGCCGGCCCGCGTCGCCGCGAAAAGCGGCCACCAGCGCCGCGGCTATCGCCTGCGCGCGCTCCTCCAGTGTGTCCAAATGACCGGCGCCCCGGATGCCCAGCCGCAGATCGCGGACGAGCAGGTCAAGCTCGTCGCGGACGTCCTCTACCTGATCGACGATCTGCGGCCGGGACATGAAGCGCCTTTCCTGAAGCGCGAAGCCCGCCGGCCCTCGTGGGGCCGGCGGGCTTCGGACGCACCTGTGGCGGGGCCGGATTTGGCAGTTCGGGCGCGATTCCGGGGGGTGGTTTTTCGGAAGGTGTCCGAAACTCACCCCCCTTAGCGGAGGCGGCCCCTCACACCCCGGCCCGGATATGCGCCAGCCGCACATCCACCTCGTCCACCGATCGCCGCACGCCGTCCAGCGTCTCCGGCCAGTCGTCCAGCGCGCGCCCCAGCGCCCGCTTCGCCTGCAGCTCGCCGGCGCGATACCGGCGCGCCGCGCGCTTGATGCCCAGATCCTCGACGATCATCGCCAGCACCAGCGGGCGCCACCGGCCCAGCGCCGCGCTCCAGGCGCGATAGGCCCGCTCCTCGCGCACGTCGCGCAGCCGCTCGAAAAACGCCCCGCCGCGCCGCCCGCCGTCCACGCGCGTCTCCAGGCTGGCGGTGCGCATCGCCGCGTCCCTGCCGATCCGCTCGGCCACGGCCCGGATCGCCTCCGCCGCGGCGAGCTGGTCGGCGGTGATCGCGCCGCTGATGGCCAGCCGCGCCAGCGCGCCCTGGCGCGTGCGCCGCGCGCGGTACAGCGTCTCCGGCGTCGCCTCGCAGCGCAGCCCGCCGGCTGCGCGCCATTCGGCCTCGATCGCGCGCCGCTCCACCCGCGCCTGGCGCGCGGCGCGCACCTGCGCCCGGTTGCGCGCCTCCGCCTCGGCCCGTGCGGCCTCGATCCCGGCGAGCCGCGGCGCGGCGCACCGGCGCAGTGCGTCATCGTTCCGATCGCCGCCCCGCCGTGCCATGCCTGCCTCCGCCGTCATCGCCGCGGTCTATTCCAGCTCCGGGGCCAGCGGCAGGGTGAGATTCGGCAACGTCGCCGTCCGCGTGGCCACGTCGATCCGCCATCCCTCGCGGCGCAGCAGCAGCAGCGCCTGGTTGCGGCTCACCATCGCCGCCGGTTCGGTCAGCACCAGCCCGCGCCGCGCGCCCGTGCGCCGCAACATGCCCCGCGCCTCGAGCTGGCGCACCAGCTCCTTCGCCCGCTCGCTGCTCACGCCCAGCGCCGCCGCGATTTCCGAATAGGTCGGGCTCTCGCCATGCGCGACGAAATACAGCTCGATGAAGCCAAGCGCCTGCAGGCGCCGGCTGCTCATCGCCGGCGTCAGCGGAACCGGGGTCAACGCTTCGGGCACCACCTCGCCCTCCCGCCCCGGAACATAGCAAGACCGCTGGAAATTGCGAGGGTTAGGCGGGTGCGCTATGCCCCGCCGATGCCCGGCTTCGTCCTTCTCGCCTGCGCCCTGGTGGCGATCGACGGCGATACGCTGCGCTGCGCCGGGCCCGGCGGCGAGCATATCCGCCTGATCGGCATCGACGCGCCGGAGCTGCCCGGGCATTGCCGCCCCGATCGCCGCTGCGCGCCCGGCGATCCCATCGCGTCCCGCGCCGCGCTGGCTGCCGGGCTCCGCGGCCGCGCCACGATCGAGCGGCTGGGCAAGGACCGCTACGGCCGCACGCTGGCCCGCGTGCGCGTCAGCGGCGTCGACCTCGGCTGCCGCCAGCTCGCGGGCGGGCACGCGATCTATGTCGCGGCGTGGGATACCGGCGGGCGGGTCGCGCGCGGATGCCGGATCAGCGGCACGCGGCCTTGATGGCCGCGCGCCCGGCGGCGTCCGGCGCGATCGTCCATTCCGCCTTCGCCGGGCCGTATCGCTCCGGCCCTTCGATCCGCAGCTTCGATGCCGCGGCAATCCGCCGCGCGATCGCCGCCTCAGCCTTGGCGTTGCGCACGATCCATTGCGCCTTCGCGGTCCAGGAAAGCTCGATCCGCTCCGGCGCCCCGCCATCGATCCGCACATTCGCATAGACGCCCGCCAGCGGCGGGGGCGACGGCGGGAACTTGCCCAGGTCCAGGAACACGAACGGGCTGCCGCCGCCGCAGGTGACCGAGACGATCGCCGTCGATCCGCCGGCCTGCGGTGCGTTTGCCCGCATCTCGGTCTTCCCTGCCACCTCGTCTATCTCGATCGAGGTGGACGCGGCCTGCACCGCCGGCTGTGCGACCCCCCTGGTCTTGTTGCTCGAATTGATGATCAACCCCAGCAGCGCGATGGTCCCGATCGTCCCGAAGAACAGCCCAGCGAAGAACAGCTTTTCCCTGCGCTCGGCGCGGGCGATTTCCTCAAGCTCTTCCTCGGTCGGCGGCGGCGGAGGTGGCGGGGGCGGAGGTGGCGGCGGGGCAGGCTCCGCCGCCGGGGCTGCGGGCTGCAGCACGGCGATCTGCTCGACGATCGCGCCGGCCGAAAACAGGATTATGCCTGCAACCAGCGTGATCCCACCAGACCAGAAGACCAGCATTTGCCTTTGCATCATGGCAAGATTGACTATCTTCTCCGTGGTCGTGACATCCAAGCCGAGGCGCATCGCCGAAATCGACGGAACTTGCGCATCTGACGATATCGGGAGGAAAAACGCGACGAGCGCGGCTATCAAGCCTGCGGCGATGAGTAATCCGCCAAGTGCTTTCACCCCATCCCTCCAGCCGCGAGCGACTACCGTCTATCCGGTCCGCGATATTCCAGCAATGTTTCGTGCAGGCTCCGAACATCGGTTTCAAGTTCTTCGGGATGCTGAAGTACATCGCCGAGCATTTTCAATGCTGCACCCATCGGCGCGCGAACTGACGATGGCAGCTCGCCGATCACCGTCGCTAACGCGATCACTTCCACCGGCAGCGAATCGGGGCTGCGCCTTCCGGTGAGTATGAAGCCCACATCGACGCCGTGCGCCGCGAGATTGAGCAAATAGGTCGCTTTCGGCTCTGTTGCGGCGGCTTCGTACTGGTTCTGCGAATTCATCACGACGCCGCCGAGCGCGGCAAAATCCGCCTGATTCAAACCCATTGACCGCCGCACCACGCGCAGGCGATCGGCAAATTCTCGCAACTCTGAGAATTTCGCTTGACGACTCACAAGATCACCAACATTTTAGAGCCCGACTCTATCGATTGGCACAATTGCACATGTTGGCGACCGAAGTCACAGCGAACGATATCCGGAATCGAGCCGCCGCCGTTCGAGCGCGTTTCGAGGCGGAGGGTGTCAACATCTCCGAATGGGCTCGCGAGCGCGGTTTCAACGTGCGGCTCGTGAACGCCATTCTCAACGGCCACCGCCGTTGTCGCCACGGCAAGTCGCACCAGATCGCGGTTGAGCTGGGCATCAAGGGCCCTGTGGCGAACCCTCACCCTGCCCGATGGATTCTCCGGCGCCGCCCGCGCCGTGGGCAAGACGGCGAAGTCGGTCCGCAACTGGGCCGATCGCGACAGCCGCCGGCGCATCGCGATCGACGATGCCGAGGCGCTCGATCGCGCGCATCGCGAAGCCGGCGGCTCCGGCGCGCCGATGCTCGAAACCTACACGTTGCGCCTGGGCGTGGCCGCGCTCACCGCGCGCATCGCCCGGCCCGATATCCCGGCGATGTCGATCGCCATGGTCAAGGAAGGTGCCGAGGCCGTCGCGGCGCAGATCGCCGCCGCCAACGCCCCCGATTGCCCGCGCGCGATCGAACGCGCGATCAAGGAAACCGAGGAGCTGGTCCAGACCGGCACCAGCGCGCTTGCCCATCTCCACGCGCTGCGCCGCGGCCCGGAGGTGCCGCCGCCCCCGGAAAGCAAGGTTCGCGCGAAGCGAGGCCGCGCCACGCGGCCCCGGTAACTCCATCCAGATGCTGTCGTTCTCCGCCCCGGCGTGCCGCCGCCGCCGGGTGCGGTTTCCTGCTGCCCGGAACATGGCGGCCAAGACCGGAGATGCCCGATGGTGATCAAGCCCGGTATCTACCTCCAGATGCGCCGCCAGGCCGCGGGCCTCTCGCTGCGCCAGGCCGCCGAGATCGGCTTTGCCGCGCTCCCGCACCGCGATCTCGATCGCGTCGAGCGCCAGCTCGCGCTGCTCGAGCAGGACGCGACCCACGTCAGCCGCGCCGTCATCGCCCGGCTGCAGTTGGCCTACGATTTCAGCCGCGAGATCTACGAGCAGTTGCTCGATCATCACTTCGCCGGGCCCGGCGGCGCCGAGCCCCGGCTGTGCCGCCGCTGCGCCTGCAGCGAGCACGACGCCTGCCTGATCGATCCGGCATCCTCGCTGCCGGCCGCGTGCCGCTGGGTCGCCGCGGATCTCTGCTCGCGCTGCGCCGGGCCCGGCGACGACGTCGCCGAGGGCGATGCCGCCCCCGCCCGCTCCGACGAGACCGAGGGGGACAACGCCCCCGCGCCCGATCCCGCCCCAATGTCCGATCCCGCCACCCTGCAGGACGAGGCCGCGTGATGCGCGCGCCCCTCCCTGCCCCCGCCCGCGCCCAGCGCAGCCGCGATGTCCGCACCCCGGTCGTCTATCACGCGATGGGCTGCCGCTGCTGGGCCTGCACGGCCCCGCCGATGCGCCGCGCGCGCCGCGGCCTGGCCGCGATCCTTCACGCCGCGCTGCTGCTCGCGATCGGCGGGCTGCTGGTCTGCGGCACGATCGCCACCATCCGCGCCATCGATCGCGCCCCCGCGGGTGCCGCGCGATGAGCCCGCTGTTCGATCGCGCCGATCGCGATGGCCCGGGCATCGATCTCGTCCGCCGCACCTGGGGCCGCATGCTCCAGGAATACGGGCGGGAGGGGCTGTGGCAGCATGTCCGCGATCCGCACGTCAGCCCCCGCGCGTTCAGCCTGGCGCTCGCGATCGTCCACCTCGAGGGCCTCGCCTCCGCCATCATCTCCGATCGCAACGGCCACCGCGCCGGCGCGCATGAAATCACCGCCGCCGATGCCGGCGCCTGGCTTGCCGCCCAGATCGAGGAGCGCTGCAAATGACCGACAATATTTCCGCCGACCGGCTCCGCCTGTTCATCGAACGCATCGAGCGGCTCGAGGAAGAGAAGCGCGGCATCGCCGACGACATCAAGGACGTGTTCGCCGAGGCCAAGGCCACCGGCTTCGACGCCAAGGCGATGCGCGTCGTGATCCGGCTGCGCCGGATGGAAAAGCACCACCGCGACGAGATGGACGCGATCGTCGACACCTACCGCGCCGCGCTGGGGATGGCGTGATGGAGCTACTGACGCATCCCAACGCCACCCGGTGCGGCGGCCCGCCCGCGGATTGGGACGAGGAACGCGACGGCCCCTGCGGCACGCTCGCGATCGCCGATGTTCTCACCGCCGATCGCCGCCCCGCGATGGAAAGCCTCTGGCGGCCGGATCGTACCGATATCGAGCGGCTGATCGCCGGCGGCGCGATCGCGCTGGGCGTCGTCGGGACCATGCATCCCGTCGTCTACCTCGCCGTCACCGAGCCGGGAGTGATCTGATGCCCACGCCCTGGTCAACCGAAGTCGGGCTCTCGCCAAGCGGACAGTTCGTCCGGGTGCAGTTGCTGCTCAGCACCGATCCCGGCCCCGCGCGCGGTTTCCGCCCGTTCCTGGAGTTCGAACTGGATGAGGCGCACGCCACGGAACTGCTCAGCAAGCTCGTGCTCACGCTCGAAGAACTGCGCGAGCTGCAGGGCCACCAGCGCTTCGTCTCCGGGCCACGAGCGGTCTGATGCCAGGCCCGATTCCCTGCCTCGGCTATCCCAGCCGGACCGCGGCGGTGCTGGCGCTGCGCGGCCAGGGCCTGAGCTCGCGTCAGATTGCCCGCCGCATCGGCATCGAGGTCAAGACCGTGACCGCGCTCGAGGGCGCGCATAACAATCACCGCAAGGGTTTCGAGCGCCAGGGCCGCCCGGCCGGCAGCATCCTGGTCGATCCCGCGATCGTCCGCGCGTTTCGGCCCCACGCCGCCCGGCGCGGCATGTCCGCGGGCGCGCTGATCGATCGCATGCTCACGATCGCGCTCGAGGACGGCCTCATCGATGCGCTGCTCGACGACAATGCGGCGGAGGCCGGCCCCGATGCCTGAGGTTACGATCGGCGCCCGCGTGCGCTTCGCCCCCAATCCGCGCTTCCCCGGCCGCCTCGTCGAGGCCGAGGTTATCGGCCGGCGCGCCGATCCGCGCATGCCGTCGCGGCGGAGCACGCAATTCTCGCGCGGCGGCGCGCAAGGCTGGCTGGAAACGCGCGACGATGCCGGCGCCGTCCGAGGCGTCCGCCCCTCGCGCTGCACCCTCTGCGGCGCGACCCCCGCTTTGGGAGAAATCTGATGGCGGGCGGCATTCCGACCTATGTCGCTGCAGAGATCTCCAGCCATCTCGATGCGATCGCGGCCTACTTCAAAGCGCCGAGGCTGACGCTGGTCATCCGCAATCCGGACACCGCACCGAACGGCGCCGGTGATCTCGTCATGACGAACGATGATCTGGACCTTGTGATCGAGGCGATTCGCATCCGGCAGGAGGCCGGCCCCGATGCCTGAGGTCACCATCCTCCCGCCCGAGCAGCACATGCCGCCCGAACTCCGCGGGCCGCTGCTCACCTTCGATCACGGCGGACGCCAGCACATCCTGCTGCCCGATTCGGCCGATCCGGAATTGCACCGGCCATGGCCGCTCGGCGAGGGCCTGTCGCTTGGCTGGATGGCCGTCTCCGCCGATGCGGTGCTTCTCCACCTGGTCGCGGGCGGCCCCGCCACCACCACGCTGACGCTGCCGGGCGTTGCGACCGCGCTCACGCTCCCCGGCCTGCGCGCGTTCATCTCCAGGCTTCAGGGCATCGCCGCGCACATGGACGCGCAGCCATGATCCGCGCCGCGCTTCGCCGCCTCGGCGTCACGCTCGCCGCGGCCTGGGCCGCGCTGTTCGCCGAGGAGAAGCCGCGGGATTTCTGCGTCTTCTGCGCCCGCGAGCTCGATCCCGACGAGGAGCGCTACTGCGCCGCATGCCGTTCCTGGAGCGAAATGCGATGAGCCGCGTCGGCCGCTCCTTTCCGCGCCGCCCGGCGCCCTGCGACTGCCCCGAATGCGCGCGGCTCGATGCGCTGCACCCGGGTGCTGGCCGCCAGCTCGCCCTTTCCGCCGCTCCCCTGCCGGGGGGGGGTGAACCGATGAACGCAAACCCCGGCCCGATCGCGGGCGCTCCGCCCGCCCAGGGAGACCGCCCATGACGTTTCGCACGCTCACCGTGGAGCAGTTGGAGGTATCACCCTTCAACGCGCGCTCCAACCTCATCGACGCCAATTCGGTCGACGGCATGGCCGAATCGCTGCTCAAGCGCGGCCAGCTCTACCCGCTCGTCGTGCATCCGATGCGCGGCACCTCCGGCAACCGCCAGAAGTTCGGCGCGATCGCCGGCGGGCGCCGCCTGCGCGCCTTCAGGAAGCTGGTGGCGGCGGGGAAGCTGCCCGCCGATCATCCGATCGAGGTGATCGTGCGCGAGGGGATGAGCGAGGGCGAGCTGCTCGAGCTCAGCCTGGCCGAGAACCTGGTGCGGCGCGAGCTGCGCCCCTACGAGGTGTACCAGGCCTGCGCCCGGGCGGCGCGGCGCGGCCGCTCGATCGCCGAGATCGCGGAAACCAACGGCCAGGAATCGGAAACCGTCCGCCGCTGGATCCGGCTCGGCAATCTCGCCAAGCCAATCTTCGACGCGCTGGTCGAGGGGCATCTCACGCCCGACCAGGCCAAGGCGTTCGGCGCCACCGAGGACCAGGCGCTCCAGCTTCACGCGTGGAAGGAGTGGCTGCAGCTTCCCCAGTTCGGCCGCGACGCGACCGTGATCCGCAAGCTGCTCAAGGTCGGCGACGACGAGCTGGTGCGGATGCTCCGCTTTGTCGGCGCCGGCGAATATGAGCGCGCCGGCGGCCGCTTCGAGCCGGACCTGTTCGCCGAGGGGGCGGACGGCCGCGGCATCCTCCTGGACGAAGGGCTGCTGCGCGGCATGGCCGCGGAAAAGCTCGATGCCCTGCGCGCGCAGTTGCGCACCCGCGCCGGACGTCCGGGTCTGCGCTTCGCCGCCACGCCGCCCGCCAACAGTCACGGCTTCGTCGAACAGGGGCTGCGCGTGCGGCCGGAGCTGCCGGCGCTTTCGGACGACGAAGAGTCGGAGATCGCGCGCCTGCACGGCCGCCAGGCCGATCTCGAGGAACAGGCCGTGGCGCATGTCGATCCCGTCACCGGGCGGCCGCTGCCCGGCTCCGAAGCGGCGATCGCGGCGATCGACGCCGAATATGATCCCAACGCCGCGCGCATCCTGGAGCTGGAGGCGAAGCGGCCGATCGTCCTGCCCGAAGGCGACGTCATCGGCGTGATCGATCTCGGCGAGGACGGCGATCCGGAGGTGAGCTGGTGGTGGGCGGACCGCGAGGCGCAGGCCGCGGCGCTCGATCGCACCGGAGCGCGCCCGCCCGCGCGCCCTGCCCCCTCACCGCGCCCGGCGCCCGCGTCGCGCCGCGCCGCCGCGATCGCCGAGGACCGGCCGATCGGCGTCGGCGCCGCTATTCCCCGCCCCTCCACCGCGTCGGACATGACCGCGCGCCCGCGTGCCGACGCGCGGCTGAAGGATTCGACCGGGCTCACGGCGGAGGGCATCCAGTCGATCCGCTCGCTGCGCCGCGCGCTGCTCGCCTCGCTGCTGCTGCACGACGCGGCCGACGGCGGCACGGTCGGCCGCGATTATCTGGTCTGGGCCCAGATGCGCGCGCTCTACACCAGCGATCCAGAGTACCGGATCGGCATGGCCGCGCTCGCCTGGCCCGAACGCGACAACGACATCGCCGCCGCGATGATCGAACGCAACCTGACCGGCGTCACCACGCGGCGCGAGCAGGCGGCGTTCGGCGCCGCCGCGTTCCTCACCGAGCGCGATCTCGCCGCGGCCTTCCGCGCCTATCGCGCGCTTTCCGAGGACATCAAGTCCCGCGCCGCCGCGCTGGTCGCGGCGGCCGCGCTGAAGCGCAGCCTGGGCGCCGGCGCCGACGGCTATGCGCTCCCCGTCCACGATGCCGTCGCCGCGGAAACCGGCCAGTCGGCCGATATCCTGGTCCGCGAGCGCGTCTGGGAGCCGGACGAGAGCTTCCTCAACCTCTTCAGCCGCGATCACCGGCTTGCCATCGCCGAGCAGCTGCTCGGCAGCGCCGATCGCGCGGGGCTGCTCGCGCTCTCCCGGCTCAGGTCCGCCGATCTGTCGCGCGCGCTGCTCAGCCACGTCCGCGATGCGCGCGGATGGGTCCACCCGCTGCTGCGGTTCCACGATCCGATCGAGGTCCCCGCCGCCGCCCCCGCCACCTCCCAGCTCCACGAGGCCGCAGAATGAGCCACGAACTTCCCATCGCGCCCGTGATCGGCTCGATCACCGAGGGTGAGCCGCAGACCCCGCTTTCCCCGCATCTGGCCGACCTGGGGGGGGGGCATCGGCCAGGTCGTAATCCGGCCCGCTGCCTTCTCCTTTGTCGGCCGCGCCGAGCAGCCGCAGGGAGCGCGCCTGATTTTTGCGACCGGCCTGCTGGGCTGCAAGTGTGGCTGCAATTCGCCCGGCGTCGCCTTCGCCGCGACCCCCACGGTCGAGGAGGCCCGGAAGCTCGCGCTGCAGCTCAACGAACACGCCGACGCCCTGGAGGCGCAAGCCGCGGCCGATGCCGCCGCTCTCATGGGGAGGATCGGTAAATGAAGAACAAGCTTAGCGACCTGAACAACCACCTCTTTGCTCAGCTCGAGCGGCTGTCGGAGGAGGGGCTGACGGCGGAGCAGATCGACGCCGAGGTCAAGCGTACCGACGCGATCGTCGCAGTCTCCGACCAGATCATCGACAATGCGCGTATCACGCTGCAGGGGATCAAGCTGCTCGCCGAGCACGGCGACAGGTTCAAGCCGCAACTCACCATGATCGGCGGCCCGGTGTCGTGAAGGGGCGGCAGATCCGCTACTCCGCCGAGGAACTCGCCTGGATCGAGGAGAACCGCGAGTTTTCACGGCGCGAGCTGCACCGGCTGTTCGTGATGTTCTTCGGCCGCACCGACGTCACCGTTGATCACATCAAGGCGCTGTGTAGCCGCCGCGGCTGGGCAACAGGACGCGACGGGCGTTTCCTGCCGGGCCAAGCACCTCACAACAAGGGCAAGCCGCACCCCACCCGCGGCCGCGCCTCGGAGACCCAGTTCAAGAAGGGCCAGTTGCCGCACAACACCCGGTATCTGGGTCACGAGCGCATCTCGAAAGATGGCTATGTTGAGATTAGCGTTAGCGAGACCAATCCCCACACCGGGTACGAGCGCCGATATGTGCTCAAGCATCGCTGGCTGTGGGAGCAGGCCAATGGACCCCTTCCAAAGGGGCATTGCCTGAAATCCCTCGACGGCGACAAGACCAACACCGATCCGTCGAACTGGATCGCGATCCCGCGCGCGCTCCTGCCGCGCCTGGGTGGCCGTTTCGGTCGCGACTACGACAACGCCCCTGCTGAGCTGAAGCCGGCGATCCTGGCCGTCGCGCAGCTCGAGCATGCCGCGCGCGAACGCAAGCGCTCACGGAATGGCGAGATGGCCGCATGAGCGCCCGCGACGATTGGGCGCCAGGCGATCTCGCCGTCTGCGTCGCCGATCCCGGCGACTGGTCGCCGCTTTCCGGCGCGGGCGAGCCGGGGCCGCGGCCGGTGCGCGGCCAGGTGTTTCGCGTTGTCGCAATCGTGCCCTTCGCCTGGCGGCCGCGCGGATGGCTCCGGCGCTGGCGGCACGGGGTGGCGCTGTGCCTGCGCGGCAAGCCTGCGCACCGCGCCTGGGATGCCGCCGGCTTTCGCAAGATCCGCCCGGCCGACCCGCGCTTTGCCCGCCAGCTGCGCGAGCGACTCTCCCCGGGCGCCCCAGCCCGGCCAGTCAACACCCCGACTTTTGAGTCAGGAGCCGCATGATCGACCAATTCTCCCGCTTCGCCGGATCCTATCGCGATCTCGCGCGCGTCTCCGATGCCGTGCTCGGCGTGATCCAGCAGGGCCGCGCCGATCTCTCGCTACGCCAGATCGCGATCCTTCTGACGCTGGTGCTCGATCCCGGCCCGCACACCGTTCGCGGCCTGGCCGCGCGGCTGTGCGTCTGCAAGCCGGTGATCACGCGCGCGCTCAACCGCCTCGGCGAGCTGGGCTTCGCCGCCCGCGAGATGGACCCGCGCGACAAGCGCAACCGGATGGTCTCGATCCAGCCCGCCGGCGCCGACTGGCTGGCGGCTCTGTTCGACCTGCAGGCGGAGGGTGCCGCGGGATGAACGACGCGCCAGGCATTCTCGGCACGTGCGCCGATGGCAGTTCGCTTCGCGTCGATCTCGACGGCCTGATCGGCCAGCACCTGCTGGCGATCGCCAATTCGGGCGGCGGAAAATCGAGCCTCGTTCGCCGCCTGCTCGAAACCACCTACGGTCGCGTTCAGCACATCGTGCTCGATCCCGAGGATCAGCTTTACACGCTGCGCGAGCGGTTCGGCTACGTCATCGCCGGCGGCGCGGATGATGATGTCCCCGTCTCTATTTCGGGCGGCGGCGAACTCGCGCACGCCGCGTTGCGCCATAATTTCTCGCTCATCGTGAAGCTCAACGATCTCGGCGAATCCGCGGAAGAATACATCGACGGATTTCTGAGGGGCCTCATGTCCGCGCCGCCTGAACTGTGGCGGCCGACCCTGGTGGTGATCGATGAGCTGCAGCTGTTCGCGCCCGTGCGCGGCAAGACCGAGGCGACCGGTGCGATTATGGATCTGCTTCGGCGCGGCCGGAAACGCGGTTTCACCTTCGTCGGCGCCAGCCTGGCGATCACCGAGGTCAATCCGCGCCTGCGCGGCCTGGTGAACAACTGGCTGCTCGGCCGCAGCGGACAGACCCTCGATCGATCGACGATGGCGGCGCAGCTCGGCTTCAACCCGAGAGTCGGCCGCGAGCGCATGGGCGGAATCGAGCCGCGCCACTTCTGGGGCGTGGGCCCGGCGATCGCGGCCGAGCCGGTGCTGTTCCGCGTCCGCGACGTCGAGACGACGCCGGTGCGTTCTGGGGAGGCAGCCCTCCCCACGCCGCCGGCGCCCGAGGCGCTGCGCGAGATCCTGCAGGCGCTCGCCGCGCTCGAGGATCGTCCCGGCGCTCCCGCCGATCCGGACATCCCAACGAGCGGCGAGCAGGCTGTTGGAGCGCATGCCGCCGCCGCGGATCGGAGAATTGCGGAGCTGGAAGCTGAGAATGCGGGCCTGATCGCAGAGCTTGGCGCGCTTCGCGGGATTGACGCGGAGTGCGAGCGCTACGCCAACGGCCACCTGCTGCTCGAGGAAATCGTTTCGCGGCTTCAGACGGGAAGGCCGCTGCCGGCGTGGGCGGACTTCTACAAATTCTGCCAGGCTGGCGCCGCTGATGAGACGCCGCCTGCGCCGCCGCCACCAGCAAAGCCGCCCGCGCCGCCGCCACCAGCAAAGCCGCCCGCGCCGAAGGACGCTGCGCCGCGCGTGGCCCAGCCGGGCAATGCGCAATCGCCGCTCAACCGTACCGCGCAGGAAATCGCGGCGCTGCTGCGCGCGATCGCGCCGGACGGCATGCGCTGGAACGATCTGTTGTTGATGCTCGGTCGAAGGCCCGGCTCCGGCGATTCCTGGGCGGCGCGCAAGGCTCTCCTGGATTCCGGCCTGATGTCCGCGGGCGATGAATGCTTCGCCACCAACGCGCTGCTCGAGCGCGAGGAATTTTCCTACGCGATGATCCCAGGCCCGGAAGAGCTGCGCGATCTGTGGACAGGCAAGCTGCGCGGCGCGGCACCGGATATCCTTCGCGAGATCTGCGCCAACGGGGAAGGATCGGCGAAGGAAATCGCTGCCCGCCTCGGCCGGAGCCCGGGAAGCGGCTGGTGGTTCAAGGGCCTGAAGGATCTCCGGTCGACCAACCTGGTGCACGACGTCGAAGGTCGGCTGCGCCTCCACGAATTTCTGCGCTGTGATGGCGGCGCCCAGTGAAAAGCAGCCCTACGGATCGCGCACGAAAATGCTTCGCCGTCGCCAAAAGCGCGACGATCGACGGTGAGCGCGCGGCCGCGCTCGACCGCGGCATGAAGATCCTGGAGAAACACGGTCTTGACCCGGATGCTTTCGACATCCCGGGCCGCGAACGGGGAGGTGGACAGCGCGCCTGGCGTGAGCAGTCCTACTCGCGGGACGATTTTTGATCGGATGTGCGAGGAGATTTTCAGGCGCACACGCGAGCAGGAGTTTCGCTTTCACGCCCGCCGGTCAGGCAAGACGTACACGGACGAGTACTTCACCTGGGGCTTTGACCCAGGCGCTGAATACGATCCTCGAGGCCCCCGCGAGCATCGCTTGGCCCGCCCACCCGAAGAAACGATCGCACGCGTGATCAAGGCCGTGGTCGAGGCGGCGCCCCGTGGCTTCGCTGTGGACATGGCGTTCATCAGCGCCCTGCGCGCAGCGGCGATCGCCGGCTGGGAAGCCAGGCACGAAGCCACCTTCACATGAACAGCAAGGAGAGACACGCCATGAGCCGGGCACAGGCCCAGCCGCCCCACCCGACGGGGCGGCTCATTCGCATGCCCGATGCGATCGCCACCACCGGGCTTAGCCAGGCCACGATCAACCGGCTGGTCCGCCGCGGCGAGTTTCCCCCGAAGGTGCGGCTCAGCGCCGGCGCGATCGGCTGGTGGGAAAGCGAGGTCGAAGCCTGGAAGGCCTCGCGCCAGCGCTGCCACTCGTCCGGCCCCAGCGCCCCCGGCGGCGGCCGCCGTCCCGCGCCGGGATAGCGCTTCGGGGGCACCCGTGGGGGCATCCTCCCGACAGCTTTTGCAAGCAAGTACATGATTTCAGCAGGATAGGCGTAAATATGAAATCCAACTCAGGGAGCCAGCCGGCGGACACGCCCCGGCATGGCGCGCGCGTGATCCCCGGTAGCTCAGCGGTAGAGCATCCGACTGTTAATCGGACGGTCGCCTGTTCGAATCAGGCCCGGGGAGCCAGTGCTCACCGCATCAGCCTGCCCGCCTGATCGACGATCGTGATCGCGCTGAGCGCGCCGAACAGCAGCACCGCCCATCCCATCGCCGCCAGCCGGTATGGCCGCGGGCGCAGCGCGGGATCGAGCAGCCGCCCCAGCCGGATCAGCAGGATCGAGTAGAAGAACATCATGAACGCCGCGATGCAGCCCGATACGACCAGCAGCACCAGCGGCTGATCCAGCCCGCTCGCCAGGATCGCGATCCCGGTGGCGACGATGGCCCACACCAGCATCGCATAGAGGATGCTCTCGTTCCGGGTCTTCAGATAGCTGGTCCGCAGCACGTCGGCGGCCAGCCGGGCGGTGTAATCGACGATGCCCAGCGCCGCCGCGAACAGCGAAAAGGCCCCCACCGCCCAGAACAGCGTGCCGAACCAGCCGCCCACGCTCGCGCTCAGCGCCACACCTTCCACGCGCAGGAAGCCGATGTTGTTGGCCAGCCCGCCCTGCCCGCCCAGCGTCGCATGCGCCAGCAGCGAGGTGAACAGGATCGTGACGAAGCTGATCGCGACGAAGGTGACGAGCTGTTCGGTGTTGGCGAAGCGCCACCAGTCGCGCCAGCGCGCCAGATTCTCCGCATCGGGCACGAAGCGCCAGCCGGTGCCGGGGGCCGCCTGGGGCTCGCCGGTCAGCGGGCTAACGATGCGCGGGGCGTGGATGCCCATGCCGAAGCCCTTGTCGCGGATCCAGTTGGACTGGCACAGATTCTGCCCGCCGCCCGCCCCGGCATAGGCCATCGCCCCCATCAGCAGCGGCCAGCCGAGCGCCTCCGCCGGGATGCGCACGTCGGCCACCAGCGCCGGCGTCTTCCCCCACAGATCGCCGGGAATCGCGAACAGCGCCGCGATCAGGATCAGCGCCAGCACCGCCGCGACCTTCAGGAACTGGGTGCCCTCCAGCGCGCGATAGACCACAGGCGACAGCGTCAGGATCAGCCCCATCGCGACCAGCATCACGATCGCGATCGTCCGGGCATCGCCGCCGAACAGATAGGTGGTGAGCGTCGCCGAGCTGAGCATCCAGCCGGGCCACAGGTTCGCGACCAGCGCCAGCGCCGCGAAGAACAGCCCCCAGTGCCGTCCCAGGCGGCTGAATCCGGTCAGCACCGTCTCTCCGGTGGCGAGCGTGTAGCGCTCGATCTCCATGTTGATGAAGAACTGTGTGATCAGCCCGACCGCCGCCGCCCAGACGAACACAAGCCCCACCTTGCTGGCGATATAGGGGAACAGGATGAACTCGCCCGAAGCCAGGCCCACGCCCGCTGCGACCACGCCAGGGCCGATGATCCGCCAGGTCGACGCGGGCGGCGGTGGAAGCTCCGCCACGGCGAATTCATGCAGATTCCCGTCAGCGCTGTCTTCCATCCATCCCCTCCCCTGTCGTTGCCGCAGTCTGCGCAGGAGCGGGCACCGCGCGCAAGCTTTCAGGCCGCGCGGCGGCTTGCATCGCCGCGGGCCGCCTGCGATGCTCGCGCCATGAGCGACGACCTCGACGGCTTCATCGCCGGCCTGCCCAAGGCCGAACTCCACCTTCATATCGAGGGCAGCCTCGAACCGGAGCTGATGTTCGCGCTGGCCAGCCGCAACGGCGTGGAAATCCCCTTCAAGTCGGTCGAGGAGGTGCGCGCGGCGTATGAATTCTCGAACCTGCAGGATTTCCTGGACATCTATTACGCGGGCGCCAACGTGCTGCGCACCGAGGAGGATTTCCGCGATCTGGCGGTGGCCTATTTCGATCGCGCGGCGGCGGACGGGGTGACCCATGCGGAGATATTCTTCGATCCGCAGACGCACACCCACCGCGGCATCCCGTTCGGCGTGGCCGCGAACGGCCTGCTGGCGGGCATGGCCGAGGCGGAGGCGAAGCATGGCCTGACCTCCAAGCTGATCCTCTGCTTCCTGCGTCATCTGGACGAGGACGATGCCTTCCGCACGCTTACCCAGGCACAGCCGTGGATCGATCGGATCGCGGGCGTGGGGCTGGATTCGTCGGAGGTCGGGCACCCGCCGTCCAAGTTCCAGCGCGTGTTCGACGCGGCCGGGGCGATGGGGCTGAAGCGCGTCGCCCATGCCGGTGAGGAAGGCCCGCCCGAATATGTGCGCGAAGCGCTGGACCTGCTCCACATCGACCGGCTGGATCATGGCAACCGCAGCCTGGAGGACCCGCAGCTCGTCACGCGGCTGGCGCGCGGGGGCATGACGCTCACCGTCTGCCCGCTGTCCAATGTGAAGCTCTGCAACGTCGCGTCGATCGACGTCCACCCGATCGACCGGATGCTGAAGCTGGGCCTGCGCGCCACCGTCAACTCGGACGATCCCGCATATTTCGGCGGCTATATCGGCGATAATTACCGTGCCGTGGCACGGGGGCGCGGGCTGGGCCGCGACGCCATCGTCACGCTGGCGCGCAACAGCTTCCTGGGATCGTTCCTGGCGGACGATGCGGTGGCGGCGCACCTGGACCGGATCGACACCTATTGCGCGGAGGCCCGATGATCGTCTTCACCCCTTTCACGCATGAGGAGATGGTCGCCGGCGTCCACGCGATCGCCGCGGCGGCGGCGGACTGGCGGCCGACGCTGCTGGTCGGCGTGGGCCGCGGCGGGCTGACCCCCGCGGTGTTCCTGTCGCACCGGATGGGCCTTTCGATGGTGTCGATCGATCATTCGACGCGGATCGCCCAGTTCGGCGAAGAGCTGGTGGCGGTACTGGCCCGGCGCACGCGCGACGGCGACCGGCTGTTGTTCGTCGAGGACATCAACGACAGCGGCAAGACCATCGGCGAGATTCGCGCGGCGCTGGCGGCCGAGGGCGCGGACATGGGCGCGGTGCGCTTCGCGGTACTGATCGACAACATCCGATCGGCGCAGCGCGTGGAATACACCCACCGCCAGATCGATCGCGCGGTGACCAAGGACTGGTTCGTCTTCCCCTGGGAGGCGATGGCGCCCAAGGCGGCGCTGGAGGAAGACGCGATGGAGGTGCCCGAGCGGATCGGATGATCCGTTCAGGCTCCGTCAATCGCGGACATGCAACGGCTCGGCGAGCCGTTGTGCGGATACCGGGCGCCGGGTGGCGCGTTGGAACAGGCACACGGAGAAAACCGGAGGAACCATGCCCAAGAGCTTCCTGAAGCGCAGCGGCGCGCTGGCCGCCCTAGCCGCCGGAGCCATCGCGCTCGGATCGTGCGCCACGCCCACCCCCTATCAGCCGGCCACCGGCAGCGGATCCTATCGCACCGGCTATTCCGACGAGCAGATCGAGGCCAACCGCTTCCGCGTCAGCTTCGCCGGCAACAGCCTTACCTCGCGCGAGACGGTGGAGCGCTATCTCCTGTATCGCGCGGCCGAGCTGACGCTGCAGAAGGGCTTCGACTATTTCGTGCTCGTCACCCGCGATACGGAGACGAAGACCAACACCTATGTCGATCGCAACTGGGGGCCGAGCTACGGCCCCTGGGGCTATTGGCGGCCCTATTGGCGCTGGTACCGGCCCAGCTACGGCTGGCGGAGCTGGGACCCGTTCTATGACCCCTGGAACGACGATTTCGACGTGCGCACGGTCAGCCGCTACGATGCCGCGGCGGAGATCGTGACGGGCAACGGGCCGAAGCCCACCGACAACGTCCGCGCATTCGACGCGCGCGAGGTGACGAGCCGCCTCGGCCCGTCGATCCAGCTTCCCAAGGCCAATTGAACCGCCGCCGGGGCGGGCCTGACGGCCCGTCCCGGCGGTCGTTGCTTCAGGCCCCGGCGGTCAGCGCGCCGTGGCAGTGCTTATACTTGCGGCCCGATCCGCACGGGCACGGCGCGTTGCGGCTGACGCGGCCTTCCCATTCCGCAGGATCGCCGGCCTCCACGCCGTCCGGACGCGGAATCTGCATCGGCGGCAAGTTGGTGGTGACGAAGCCGCGGGTGCCGCCGTCCACGTCGAAGCTGTCGTCCTCGCCGGTCAGCGGATCGATGTGGGTGGTCAGGAAGTCCGGCAGTTGCGGCAGCGCCGGCTCGAGCGGCGCCATCTGGAACTGGGCGCGGCCCAGCGTGCGCGTCACATCCTCGCGGATCGCGGTCAGCATGCGCTCGAACAGCGCGAACGCCTCCTGCTTATACTCGTTGATCGGCGTCTTCTGCGCATAGGCGCGCAGGTGGATGACCTGGCGCAGCGCGTCGAGCATCGCCAGATGCTCCTTCCAATGGTGATCCAGCTTGCTGAGCAGGATCTCCTTCTCGATCATCACCCAGGTCTCGGGATCGAAGTCGGCCGACTTGCCGTTGATCAGCGCATCCGCCATGTCGCGCACGCGGTTCTCGATCTCCTCGGGCTCGATGCCGTCCTCGGCCTTGATCCACTCCTCGATCGGCGCGTCGACGTTGAGCGTATCCAGGATGCGCTCCTTCAGCCCCGCGACATCCCACTGCTCCGGATAGGTATCGGGCGGGCAGCCCTCGCCGATGATCGCGTTGATCGTCTCCCAGCGCATGTCGACGACGACCTCGCCCACCGTGGCCGCGTCCATGATGTCGGCGCGCTGCTCGTAGATCACCTTGCGCTGATCGTTCATCACGTCGTCGTATTCAACGACCTGCTTGCGGATGTCATAGTTGCGCGCCTCGACCTTCTTCTGCGCGGTCTCGATGGCCTTGGTCAGCCACTTCGATCCGATCGCCTCGCCGTCCTCGATGTTCGAACGCATCATGCGCGCGAACAGCGTGTTGGAACCGAAGATGCGCAGCAGATCGTCGTCCAGGCTCAGGTAGAAGCGGCTGAGGCCCGGATCGCCCTGGCGGCCCGAACGGCCGCGGAGCTGGTTGTCGATGCGGCGGCTCTCATGGCGCTCGGTGCCCAGCACGAACAGGCCCCCCGCGGCCTTCACCTGCTCCTTCTCGGCCGCGACCTCGGCCTTGATCCGCTCGATGCCGGCGTCGCGCTCCGGCCCCTCGGGCATTTCGGAAAGCTCGTCCTCCACGCGGAATTCCACGTTGCCGCCAAGCTGGATGTCGGTGCCGCGGCCGGCCATGTTGGTGGCGATGGTCACCGCGCCCAGCCGGCCGGCCTGCGCCACGATATGCGCTTCCTGCTCGTGATAGCGCGCGTTGAGCACCGAATGCTCCACCTTTTCCGACTTCAGGAATTCGGAGAGCAGCTCGGACTTTTCGATCGAGACGGTGCCGACCAGCACCGGCTGGCCCTTGGCGTTATGTTCGCGGATCTTCTTGGCGATCGCGCGGAACTTCTCCTCGGTCGTCTTGTAGAATTCGTCTTCCTCATCGATGCGCTGCACGGGCAGGTTCGTCGGGATGGTGACGACGTTCATCTTGTAGATGTCGTAGAATTCCGGCGCCTCGGTGGCGGCGGTACCGGTCATGCCCGACAGCTTCGGGTACATGCGGAAATAGTTCTGGAAGGTGATCGAGGCGAGCGTCTGGTTCTCCGGCTCGATCTTGACGCCTTCCTTGGCCTCCACCGCCTGGTGCAGGCCGTCCGACCAGCGGCGGCCGTCCATCATGCGGCCGGTGAACTCGTCGATGATGACGACCTTGCCGACTTCCTCGATCGTGCCGTCGGGGCGGCGCACCTTCTCGTACTTCACGATATAGTCGGTATCGCGCTTGAACATCACGTTCGCGCGCAGCGCCTGGTTCAGGTGGTGGACCACCTGGGTGTTCTCGAAATCATAGAGGTTGGCGCCGAACAGCAGGCCCGCGGCCTCCAGCATGCGCTCCACCTTCTCGGTGCCGTCCTCGGTCAGCACGATGGTGCGCTGCTTCTCGTCCTTCTCATAGTCCGCGGGGACGAGCTGCCTCACGATCGCGTCGACGCTGATGTACAGCTCCGACTTGTCGTCGGTGGGGCCGGAGATGATCAGCGGCGTGCGCGCCTCGTCGATCAGGATCGAGTCCACCTCGTCGACGATGGCGAAGTTGAAGGGCCGCTGCGTCATCGACGCGCGGTCATATTTCATGTTGTCGCGCAGATAGTCGAAGCCGAACTCGTTGTTCGTGCCATAGGTGATGTCGGAGCCATAGGCGTCGCGGCGCTGCTGGTCGCTGAGGTTGGGGACGATCACGCCCACGGTGAGCCCCAGGAAGCGATAGACCTGGCCCATCCAGTCCGCGTCGCGGCGGGCGAGATAGTCGTTGACCGTGACGACATGGACGCCCTTGCCCGGAAGCGCGTTCAGATAGGTGGCGAGCGTGGCGACCAGCGTCTTGCCCTCGCCCGTGCGCATCTCGGCGATCTCGCCGCGGTGGAGCACGATGCCGCCCACCATCTGCACGTCGTAATGGCGCTGGCCCAGCACCCGCTTGGCCGCCTCGCGCACGGTGGCGAAGGCCTCGGGCAGCAGGTTGTCGAGCTTCTCGCCGGCGGCGAGCTGTTCGCGGAACTTCGCCGTCTGGCCGCGCAGCTCGTCGTCGCTCATCGCGGAGATCGTGGGCTCGAAGCCGTTGATCTTGGCGACGATCGTGTTGAGCGAGCGCACATAGCGATCGTTCGAGGAACCGAAGAGGGTCTTGGCGATGGCGCCGAGCATGGCATTTCCTGTCGTATGAAGATGTTGGGCGGACGGCCCGGACAGAACCGGGCGGCGTCCCGCGGGGGTGCCCGTTCAGGGCACGCGGTGGAGGATGCGGGCCGTGCGCGCGGCCCGCGGGAAGCTCACTCGAGCCGGCGCTCGAACGGCAGCCGCAGCGCGGCCGGCGGCGCGGCAGTGCGCGCCGGGATCGCCACGGCCTGGGGGCGAAGCGCGGGAAGCGCGGCCTGGGCGGTGACGGCTCGTACGGGCTGGACCGCGGCCTGCACCGCCTCCGCCGCCTGGACCACCGCCACGCCCTGCACCTGCCGCAGCGAGCCCGCACGGTCGCCCGTGGCGCCGCCGGTCAGGCTCGCGAGGATCGCGGTGAGGATGAGCAAAAGGTCCATCAGCGCCGGGACATAATCATTGAGCGCCCGTTCGTCCAATCAAAAGCCGGGACGGCGATCCACGCGCCGGTCAGAACGATAGCATCCAGTTGAACCGGCTTCGCCATTTGTCGGCCACGGCATTGCCGCTCGCGTCACGCGCCGGGATGAAGCGGCCGCGCTTGCGCATGAGGTAACAAGTGGCCTCGTCGAGCGCCTTATGACCGGAGGATTTGACGATCTGACAGTCGGTCACCCTTCCCTTCGGACTGATGCTGAGTTCGAAACCCACCATGCCCTGGTGCCCCGCGCTCCGCGATTCCGGCGGATAGGATGAATCAGTGATCCACAAACTGGGCATTTCGCGCGGGGCCGCCCGCTTCACCGGAAACTCCGGCAAATCCTGTTCTTCGGGAACCCCGGCCTCAGGAAGAGACGCTCCCCCGCCGCCGGATTCCTGTGAATGGACCGGAGCGGTCATGCAAAGCAACACCAGGCCCAGGACCATCGAATTTTTGCGCAGCGTCATCATCTTCTGAAGAACCAAGCAAAAACAGGAGAGAATGTCGACCACCTTTCCGTCTCGATCGATCGAATACTTTCCATCCCAAAGCGATCTTGCGCGCAGCCGCGCATTTTTACCGTTCGAGCATCCAGCGAAAACGCGAATCCCAATGGCCCGTCACCGGCTGTCCGTTACTGTCACGGGCCGGATGGAAGCGCGCCCGTTCCGTCAGCAGCGCGCAGGTCGCGTCGTCGAGCACCTGGTGCCCGCTGCTCGAATCGACCCTGCATCCGGAAACCCGGCCATCGGGACCGATCGAGAGCGTGAAGCCCACAATGCCTTCGATATCCGCCCGGCGTGCCGCCGCCGGATAATCGTCGTTCGTGACCCAGCCTCCCGGCGAACCTGCCGGAACCGCGGCCACCGCCACATCCGGCGATTCCGGGACGAGCGGTGCCCAGGCCTGCCCCCCGGCCTCCGCCTCCAGTTCATTCCGGAACGCCGCCTGTTCGGTGGATACCGGCGCGGGCCTGTTCCATTCCGCGATGAGCTGCTGCGCCAGCGGCACCGCCAGCTTGAGCAGCAGCGCCAGCAGCACGGCGGTAAGCAGGAACACCGCGCCCAGCACGATCGCGACCACCGCCTTGCCGTCGCCGACAAGCACGCTAGGACGTGGCTCGCCCGTCTGGTTCTGGAGCTGCCGCTTGTCCTCTTCCATCTCTCCGCTCGCCCCTGAAGCCTTTCCCGCCCTGCCGGAGATCGGCGGCGTCACTCTGCGCGTGGCGCGGGCGCGATACAAGAACTGGGACCGGTGCGACCTCACCTTCGTCACACTGGCGCCGGGAACCGCGGTGGCGGGAGTTCTGACGCAGAGCCGCTGTCCCTCGCCCGAGGTCGAATGGTGCCGCGCCGCGCTGCCGCTGGGCACCGCGCGCGCGCTGGTGGTCAATGCGGGCAACTCCAACGCCTTCACCGGCAGCCGCGGCCGTGCTGCGGTGGAGGCGATCGCGGCACGCACCGCCGCGCATCTCGGCTGCCAGCCCTCCGACGTGTTCGTCGCCTCCACCGGAGTGATCGGCGTGCCGCTGCCGGTCGACAAGGCAGAGGCCGGGCTGGATGCCGCCTATGCCGCCGCGCCCTGTAGCTGGGAGGATGCCGCCGCCACGATCATGACCACCGACACCTTCGCCAAGGGCGCACGCGCCGAGGTGACGGTGGCCGGACGCCCGGTGAAGCTGGCGGGGATCATCAAGGGGTCGGGCATGATCGCGCCGGACATGGCGACGATGCTGGGCTTCATCTTCACCGATGCGGCGGTCGATCCCGCCTTCCTTCAGCAGGCGCTGTCCGACGCTAATTCGGCGACCTTTTCGTGCATCACGGTGGATGGCGACACCTCGACCAGCGACACCGTGCTCGCCTTCGCGACCGGCGTGGCGGGCAACCGCTTGCTCGATTCGAACGATGTCGAGGGCGCGCATGAATTCCGCGCCGCGCTGAAGGACCTGTGCCGCGAACTCGCGCAGCTTGTGGTGCGCGACGGCGAAGGCGCGCAGAAGCTGATCGCGATCACCGTCGAAGGCGCCGAGAGCGACCGCAGCGCCCACCGCATCGCCATGTCGATCGCCAATTCGCCGCTGGTGAAGACCGCGATCGCGGGCGAGGACGCCAATTGGGGCCGCGTGGTGATGGCGGTCGGCAAGGCCGGCGAACCGGCCGAGCGCGACCGGCTGTCGATCCGCTTCGGCGACACCCAGGTCGCGCGCAACGGGCTGGCGGTCGAGGGCTATGACGAAGCGCCCGTCGCCGCGCACCTGAAGGGGCGCGGGGTGGAAATCGGCGTCGACCTGGGCCTGGGGGAAGGCCGCGCGACCGTTTGGACGTGCGACCTCACCCATGGCTATATATCGATCAACGCCGATTACCGGAGCTGAGGCGCAGGCCTTGCACTTCGTGAGCCGGCGCCCCAGTAGGGCGCGCCGCGACTCCGCGCGGCCCCAGACAAGGGAGGCTCCCATGGCACGCCATGATCGCACCGACGACCTGCCCTGCTTTCGAGGTCACGAGTAAGCGCCGCAAAGGCTATCCGTCCGAAACGCACGTCAAGCGAGGGCTGCGTTTCGTCCACGGCGACGTCGAGCTGGTCGAAAAGCTCGGCCGCAAGGACCCATGTCCTTGCGGGTCAGGAAAATGCTTTCAAGCGATGCTGCCTTAGCTCAGGCCGGTTTCGATGGCGCGGAGCGTCATGACTACTGGCGCGACTGAAGCGAAGATCAAGGCGGGTATGGCCCTATCGAAAGCCACCCTGAACGACGGAAAATACCCCGCCCGCCATGCCGGGCGGGGCAGTTTCCTCAAAGGCCCCGCTCGATCCACTGCCTGATCGCGCTCTTCGGCATGGCGCCGACCTGGGTCGCGGCGATCTGGCCGTCCTTGAACAGGATCATCGTCGGGATGCCGCGCACGCCGTACTTGCCGGGCGCCTCGGGATTCTCGTCGATGTCGACCTTCACGATCTGGACCTGGTCGCCCAGCTCTTCCGACAGCTCCTCCAGCGCCGGGCCGATCATCTTGCACGGGCCGCACCATTCGGCCCAGAAATCCACCACCACCGGCTTGCCGGACTGAAGGACGTCGGCCTCGAAGCTGGCGTCGGTGACTGCCTTGGTCGCCATTACTGAATCTCCTTGCTTTCGCCGGTATCTATGAAGCCTGGGCGCGATGCTCAAGCGCGCGGCGCCAAGCTTTGCTCCGTCGCGTCCAAGCGCGGCTTGTGGCGCTCGATCAGCACGGGCGGCAGCGCGTGGAGTACCGGCCCGGCGGTGTAGAGCAGCGCGGCCTCCACCGTGCGCCCGGGAAACACTACCTCCAGCGCGGCGACATAGGCCGCGATCTGGCGCAGGTGCCACGGCGGAACCGATTCGACGTCCGCGGGCGCGCGGCGCGCGGTCTTGAAATCGATCACGCGCACCCGCTCCGGCGTCACCACCAGCCGGTCCACGGTGCCCGCCACCACGGCCCCGCCCACCACCGCGGCGATCGGTGCCTCGGCGATCGATCCGGGGCCGAACAGCTCGGCGAAGGCCGCGTCCTCCGTCACGCGCAGCGCATCGCGCACCAGCGCGGCGCGCGCGGCCGGATCGGCCACGCCGCCCGCCCCGGCCAGCCAGCGATCCGCGGCATCGGCGCGGCGCTCCGCCGGCACGGCGGGCAGCCGCTCGAACAGCGCGTGGAGCAGCCGCCCGCGCTCGGCCGCGGCACGCATCGCGGGTCCGGGCGGCGGATCGGTGACCAGATCCTCGCCCAGCGACGAAGGCGCCAGCGGACGCGGCGGACGCGACTCCTCCGGCGCCGGGAGCAGCAGCCATCCGGGCGCGGACGGCGGCGGTGCGGCTCCGGCCCGCGCGGCGGCCCTGGCGGGGACCGGCGGTTCCGGAGCGGTGCCGGTGAAGACGCGCTCCCCCTCCCCCGTCACGCCCAGCGCGTCGAACGCGCGGGCGGCGAGCGCGTGCCAGCTATCGGGCGGCGCCACGCCCTTGGCGCGCGGCCCCAGCGCGCCCGCGATCACCAGCCGCTCCTCGGCGCGCGTGGCCGCGACGTAGAACAGCCGCCAATGTTCCTGCAGCTCGCGCGCATCGGTGGCGGCCAGCACCTCGGCCAGCGGGGGCAGCCGCTCCTCGGCGCGGGGGCGGAAGATCGGGATGGGGTCGCCCTCATGCCCCTCGGGCCTCCAGCCGAACAGGTCGCGGCGGTTGTTCGCGGGATCGATGGTGGCATCGGCCAGGATCACCAGCGGCGCCTGAAGCCCCTTCGATCCGTGCGCCGTCATCACGCGGACGGCGCCGCGCGGCTCGCCCGATTCGCGCTTCAGCCAGAATTCATCGCGATCGAACCAGTCGAGGAAGCGCTGGAGCGAGGGCGTGGCGACGCTTTCAAAGCTGAGCGCGGCGCCGAGCAGCTCGTCGATCGGATCGCGCGCCTCCTCGCCCAGCCGGTGAAGCAGACGGCGGCGGCCCTGCATCGGGCCGGACAATATCTCCTCCAGGAAGCGGTAGGGCGTGGTGAAATCCGCCCGCGCCAGCAACGCGCGCAGCGGCGCCAGCCGTTCCTCGCTCTGCGTCACGCTCAGATGCGCCCACAGGCTGCCGCGCTCGCGCAACGCCGCGGCCATCAGCTCGTCCTGGCTCCAGCCGATCAGCGGCGAGACCAGCAGCGAAGCCAGCGACAGATCGTCCTCCGGCTGGAGCGCGAAGCGGATCGCGGCCAGCAGGTCCTGCACGGCCAGCGGCGCGTTGAGCCGCAGCCGGTCCACCCCCGCCACCGGCACGCCCTCCGCATAGAGCCGCGCGACGATCAGCGAGGCCAGCTCGCCGCGGCGCTTCACCAGGATCATCACATCGCCCGGCTCCAGCGTGCGGCCCTTGCTGCCCAGCTCCAGCGTGCCGACCCAGGCCTTCACCTGACGCGCGATGCGCCGCGCCAGCGCGCGGGTGGCGTCGTCGACCCATTCCTCCTCGTCGCCCTCCGGATCGCCCTGCCCGGCGGCGATGGGCGGCCACAGCGCGACGCTGCCCGGCCCCGCCACCCGGCTGCCGTGCGGCTCGATCGCGCTGAACGCGCCCAGCGCATCCGGGGGCAGCGCGCCGATCGCATTATCGACGAACTCCAGCACCGGCCGCGTCGAGCGATAGCTGTGGGTAAGCGACAGCGTGTCGAGCGGCGCGGCGCGGCGCGGATCGTCGAAGGCGTCATAGCGGTCGCGCGCCAGCGCGGCCTCCGCCAGCCGCTCGAAATGGCGGTGCGCCAGCGCGAAATAATAGGGATCGGTGCCCTGGAAGCCGAAGATCGCCTGTTTGTAATCGCCAACGGTGAACAGCGTGCGGACGCCCTCCGCGCGCGTCGTCTCGCCCGCGAAGAACTCGTCGGCCACCGCGCGGACGATGCGCCACTGGTCCCAGTTGGTGTCCTGCGCCTCGTCGATCAGCACATGCTCGGTCGCCTGATCTAGCTTGTAGCGCACCCAATCGCCCATGCCGGGCGTGGCGAGCAGGCGGACGGTGGCGCGGATCAGGTCGTCGAAATCCACCGCGCCCGCGCGCCGCTTGGCATCGGCATAGGCGCGGGCATAGTCGCGCCCGGCCTCCAGCCCGCGCGCCAGCAGATCGGCATAGGCCGCGCCGCTGCGCATCGCGATCAGCGCGGCACAGGCATCGCCCAGCGCCTCCGCCAGCACCTCATAGGCGGGCTCGGCATCGGTCAGCTTGGCCGAAACGCTGCGCGGCTTGCCGTCCCTGGTGCGAAAGGCGAGCAGCAGATCGCCCAGCCAGGCCACGCGCGCCGCCGGGCCGGCCGCGATCCAGCTCGCGATCAGATCCGCGCGCTCCAGCCCGGTCTTGGCGCCCCGGGCGGCGTTGGCGGCGGCGATCCGGCGCAGGCCGGCGATGTCGAAGGCATCATCGGCGCAGGCTTCGGCCAGCGCGGCCTCGATATCGCCCGAGGGCAGGCCCAGCGCGCGGCGCACGAACGGCTGGATTCCGGCGGGCAGCGCCTCCAGCGCGTCGGCGGCGTGCGCGCAAGCGGCCAGGAAGCCCTCCGCCCCGCCCTCGCCCATCCGCAGGCTAAGCGCGCCGATCGCATCGATCAGGCTCCCGCGCCCCTCGCGCTCGGCGGCCACCAGCATCTCCGCCAGCGCCTCGCGCCTCAGCCCCGCCTCCTCGCGCTCGTCGAGCGGGCGGAAGCCGGGGATAAGCCCCGCCTCGACCGGGAAGGCGGCGAGCAGTCCCTGGCAGAAGCTGTGGATCGTCTGGATGCGCAGTCCCCCGCCAGGTGCATCCAGCACCTTGGCGAACAGCGTGCGGGCGAGCGCGATCTGCTCCGGCCCGCCGCGCTCGCCCAGCGCGTCGAGATCGCGCTGGAGATCGATCCGGTCCGCGCGCACCCAATGCGCCAGCCGCGCGGCGATGCGCCCGGCCATCTCGGCCGCGCCCGCCTTGGTGAAGGTCAGGCACAGGATCGCGCCGGGATCGACCCCGCGCAACAACAGCCGCCAGACGCGCGCGGCGAGCACCTGGGTCTTGCCCGTCCCCGCCGACGCGGCGAGCCAGATGTTGCGCAGCGGATCGCTGGCATCGCGCTGGTTGCCCTGGAGCGGGTGAAGGACGGCGGGGCCGGTCATGCCAGCCTTTCCCGGAAGGGGGATCGGTCGGCCAGCCTAGTCACGCCCATACCATTCCTCCAGCCGCATGAGCTGATCGTAATCGGCATAGGGCGCGAATTCGGGGTGGAGCTTGGCGGTGAACGGCTCGCCGCCGGTCAGCCAGCGCGCGGCGGCATCGGCGAAATTCTCCGCCGCGATCGCCACGAAATCCTCGGCCGGGATCGGATCGCGCCGCTTCGGATTGCACGGCGAATCGATATAGCCGAAGCGCCCGTCCTTCTTCGACAGCGACCAATATTCGAAGGCACCCGCCTCCCCCGCGATGCCATCGAAGCCGCCGCGCTCGGCGATCAGGCCGAGCAGCCCGAGCTGGAGGCTGTAGCCCTGGCGGACCGAGGCTATCGAGGGCGGCTTTCCGGTCTTATAGTCCACGATCGCCAGCCGCCCGTCGCCGCACCGGTCCACCCGGTCGAACGTGCCGCTCAGCTCCACGCCCGCGAAGGGGATCGTGCCCTTGCGCTCCACCGCCAGCACGCGGCGCTGCTCGCCTTCCAGCCGCGCGATCTCACCCGCGATCCAGTCGATAGCCTCCATCAGCCGCGGCTGCCACAGCGCGCGCATCATCGGATGGGTGCGCTCGTCCGCCAGCATCGCCTCCGCGCGGGCGCGCAGCTTCTCCGGCGCGCAATCGTCCTCAGCGAACCAGCGTTCGAGCACGGCGTGGACCGCCGTTCCGCGCCACGCCGCGCTGGGATCGGCATCGACGGGATCGAGCGGGGCGAGCCGCAGCATGCGCCGCGCATAGAAGGCGAAGGGATCGGCCTTCAGCCGGTCCACCTCGGTCACCGAGATGCGGCGCGGGCGGATCTCCACGGGCGGGCAGGGCTCGGGCCGCGACGCCGGGTCGTGGCCGCCGGGATCGTCGATCGCACCGAGCCAACCAGCGATCTCCCCCGCCCGTTCCAGCCCGCCCGACAGCGCCTCCAGCCGCAGCCAGAAGCGCGAGGCGATGGTGGGCGCGGTGGCATCGCGCTGGGCGCGGGTCAGCAGCACCTGCGGCGCCCCCAGCGCACCCGCCAGATCGTGCGCGGAGAGGCCGATGCCCCGTTCCAGCCCCGGCAGCCCCAGCTCGGCGCGGATGCGCGGCGCCAGCCAGGGATCGGGCGCGGGCAGGCCGGGCCACACGCCCTCGTTCAGCCCGCCCAGGATCATCAGGTCGGCATGCTGCAGCCGCGCCTCGATCAGGCCCAGGATCGCCAGGCGCGGATGGCCGCCCTGGGGCGGGCGCACCGCCACCTCGTCCATCAGCGTGCGCAGCAGCGCGGGCAGCTCGCCCGGATCGGCGGCGGGCGGGCCGGCGATCGCCTCGCGCTCCAGCGCGTCGAGCAGGTCGGCGGCGGCGCGGCCCTCGGCACGTGCCCACAGGCCGTCGCCCGCCAGCGCCTGCGCGCCCTCGCGCAGCGCGGCGAGCAGCGCGACGAGCGGCTGCTTGCCCGCCCCGAACGCCCCCTCCATCGGCGCCAGCAGATCGCGCGCGGCGGGCCACCATTGCTGCGCGGCGCGGCGCAGCGGGCCATCCCTGCCCTCCTGCTCCGCCAGATGCCGGTCGATCCCCGCCAGCCCCGGCGCCGGACGCGGCCCGCGCAGCGCGAGGTCGAGCCGCCGCACGCCCTCCAGCCACGCCAGACGGTCGCCCGCCTGGACCAGCGGATGCTTGAGCAGCGCGAGCAGCGGCAGCGGCGCGAAGCCCTGCGCCGCCGCCTCGGCCAGCGCCAGCAGCAGCGTTCCCGGCGGCAGCACCGAAAGCGGCTGGCCGGCCGAATCGTCGATCTCGATCCCCCAGCGCGCGCAATGCGCCGCCACGCGCCGGGCGAGCGCGCGATCCGGCGTCACCAGCGCGGCGGTGCGCCCCGGCGTCTCCAGCACCTCGCGCAGCGCCAGCGCGATCGCCTGGGCCTCCTGCGCGGGATTGGCCAGCTCCAGCGCGCGCACGTCCGTAAGACGCCGCTCGGCCGCGGGCATCGCGCTCCAGCCATGGGTCAGCTCTGGCGGCTGCATCGCCGATGCGATCGCCTTGCTGCGCGCGGGCGGTGCGTCATGCTCGCTGGCCGCGCGCCACGGGTCGAACTCGCCGCGCGCCACGCCCATCCGGTCAAGGAGCTGCTTGAGCTGGTATTGCGGGTGCGTCTCGATGCTCCGGCGCCGCCGGCCGGTAACGGGATCGGGCGCATGGGGGCCGAGCGACTGCCACTCCGCCTCGCCCATGTCATGGGCCAGCCCGGGCAGCACTACCATGCCCTGCGGCAGCTCCGCCACGGTGCGCAGCAGCCGCGCGACCGCGGGCGCCGCGTCGGTAACACCCGCCGCACAGACGAAGCCCTCCGGCGGCGCCTCCCGCCAATGCGCCGCCAGCCGGGCGAGCAGCCGTGCGCGCCGGTCCGCCGCGTCGATCCGGCCCAGCCGCGCAAGCTCGCCCGGCCAGCGCTGGACGACGATCGCGAAGAAGGCGAGCGCGTTCTGCCAATGCTCTGACAACTCCTGCGTGCCCGGATCGATGCCAGCGAGCGCACCCGGGGGAATCTCCTCGACGATGAGCTGGTCGAGCGTGCGGCCCAGGTCTCCGGCCAGCCGCACCGCCTCCGCCGTGTCGATCCCTGCGCGCGTTTCCTGGATCAGCCGGGCCAGGATCATCCGCCGCTGGAGCGGATCGACCGCGGGCGGCACCGGCTCCGCGGCGTCGGCGGGATCGAACGCCGCCCCGGCCGCCTCGCCGATCTCCGGATCGCCGATCGCCACCAGCCGGGGGAGCAGCAGCCCGCCCTTGCTGGCGCGCACAAAGGCCTCGTGGATCGCCCGTTTCGCGCGGTTATTGGGCAGCAGCACCATCCCCCGCGCCAGCCGCAGCGGATCGCCGCCGAACCGCCGGATCAGCCCGATCACCAGCGCATCGGAAAAGGCGCGATGCGGCGGGATGGTGTAAAGGCTCAGGCGGGCCGGCATGATCCTTCACCTACCCCTTCGCGCGCGGCAAGGGGAAGGATCGAAATCACATTTCGGAGAGTACCGCCTCGGTTTCCGGGATCGCCGCCGGAGTCCCCACGTCGAACCACAGGCCCTGGTGGACGGTGCCCCACATCCGCCCATCGGCGATGGCGCGGTCCCAGAACAGATTGGTGGAGAACGGCCCCTCCGGCCAATCGGCGATGGCGCGGGGGTGGACGATCTGCACGCCCGTGTTGACGAAGGGCGCGACACGGCCGGGCTTGCGCCGTTCGGTGATGCGGCCGTGCGGGTCCATCCGCCAGTCGCCCCGCCCGCGGTGGTTGTTCGCGCGCGCCAGCGGCACGACGAGCTGGAGGAAATCCATCCGCGCATCGTCCCATTGCGCGGCAAGCTGGCGGATCGCGTCGATCGGCCCGTCGACCCACAGATTGTCGCTGTTGACGCACAGGAAGGGCTTGTCGCCCAGCAGCCCGCGCGCCTGGACAAGTCCCCCGCCCGTCTCCATCAGCCGCGGCCGCTCGTCGGAAACGATGACCTCGATGTCCTTCACCCGCGCCTTCAGATGCGCCTCGACCTGATCGGCGAGATAATGGACGTTGACCACCGCACGCTTCACCCCGGCCGCACGCAGGCGATCGAAGACATGCTCGATCAATGGCTTGCCGGCCACTTCTACCAGCGGTTTGGGGCGCGTGGCGGTTAGCGGGCGCATCCGCTTGCCCAGGCCCGCGGCCAGCACCATCGCCGTTTCGGGGGCGGGGGTGGCGGGATTGGGGCGGATCGAAAGCGTGGTCGCGGAGGTCATTCGCCGAGGATCGCCTTCGGATCGCCGCGATGTTCCGCGGGCACGTTGCTGTCGAACCACGCCTTCACCGGCGCCAGCGCGGGATGCGCCAGGTCACGCTCCAGATAGGTCCAGACGCGCGGGCAGAGCGTTGGGTAACGCGGCTTGCCATCGCGCTTCCAAAGCCGGGTGAAGATGCCGATGATCTTGGCGTTCCGCTGCGCGCCCAGCACATGATAGGCCGTGTCGAACGCCGCGTCGGCGCCGGTGGCGCTGCGATAGCGCTCCAGCATCGCCGCCTCGATCGCCGCGGGCACGTCGCGCCGGGCGTCCTGGAGCAGCGACACCAGGTCATAGGCGCGATGCCCGGCCAGCGCGTCCTGGAAATCGAGCAGCCCCAAATTCTGGTCCCGGATCAGCATGATGTTCTCGGCGTGGTAATCGCGCAGCACCGTGACGGGCACATGACCGTCGGCGACCGGCGCCAGCACCTTCTCCCACGCCGCGCGATAGCCCCCGGCATCGACATCCAGCCCGGTTTCCCGGCAATACCAGTCGGGGAACAGCGCCGCCTCGCGGTGATAGACGTCGAGGTCGTATGCGCCGAGCGGCGCGGCCTCATGCGCGTGCAGCCGGACGAGCAGGTCCACCGCGGCCGCATACAGTTCCTGCTCGCGGTGCGGCTCGCCGTCCACCGTCTCGCGCATGCGCTCGCTGCCGAAATCCTCGAGCAGCAGCAGCCCGGCGTCGAGGTCCTCGTGCAGGATCGCGGGCGCCGCGAAGCCGCGATCGGACAGCCAGCGCGCCACCTGGACGAACGGGCGCGGGTCCTCCCCCTTGGCGGGCGGCGAATCCATCAGGATCGCGGTACGCCCGGGCAGGACGGCGCGGAAATAGCGGCGCAGCGAGGCATCGCCCGCTACGGGCTCGATCGCGGCGCCCGCCCATCCCGCCGAAGCGAGAAAGTCGGGTGCTGCGTCAGGCGGGGTCATATCGGCCATCGCGCTTCCCAAGCCGGGGGCACGGCGGCTGTCAAGGATCGCGATCCATCCGGCCGCATCGCCAGCGTGAGATGGAGCGCGTCGCGCCAGTATCCGGCGCCCAGCCGCTCGGGCCATTCGACGACCAGCAGCGAATCGCCCCGCGCCTCGTCCAGCCCCAGTTCCTCCGCCTCCTCCGGCTCCTCGATTCGGTAGAGATCGACATGCAGCACGGGGAAAGCCAGCTCCGGCGGGCCATAGGGCTGGACGATCGCGAAGCTGGGCGAAGGCGCCTCCCCCTCCAGCCCCAGCGCCGCGAGCAGCCCGCGCGCGATGCTGGTCTTGCCCGCGCCCAGCGGCCCGGAAAGCGCGATCACGTCCCCCGGCCGCGCCACGGCGGCCAGGCGCTCGCCCAGCGCGTGCGACGCGGCGGCGTCAGCCAGGATAATCGTCATTGTCCGCCCCCGGCCCCTCCGGGCTGCCCAGCACCGCCACCGCGCCCAGCGCCGCGCAGACCGCCGCGAGCACCAGCAGCGGCGTCGCCAGCATGTCCATCAGCCCGAACCAGAATGCCGCCGCCACAGCCCAGGCGCCGATCAGCAGCCCGCCGCGCCTCAGCCATCCGCGCGCCGCGTCGCGCCCGCGCGGCGGCGATCCCAGCAGCACCAACGCCGCGCCGATCGCCAGCGCGCCCGCGATCAGCCCGTGCGCCTGCGGCCCCAGCAGGCTGAACAGCCCGAGCAGCCCCGCCCCGGCGGCTACGGCGAATGCGATGCGGGCGGCGGGAAGCTGGCGGTCCATGCGGCGGTTAGATTGCGGGTGACCGGCGCGAATACAAGCCGCGCGTCACCCGCGCGGCAGCTCTACCGTAACCAGCGTGCCCTCGCCCGGCTCGGAGAAGAGCTGGATACTGCCGCCATGCGCCTCGACGAACTGCTTGGCGAGCGGCAGGCCCAGGCCCAGCGCGCGCTCCCCGCTGCGCCCGATCCCATGCTGCGCGAACCGGTCAAACGCATGCGCCACCGCCTCCGCGCTCATGCCGGGGCCGTCATCGGACACGACGATGCGCGCGGCGGACTTGCGCCCGTCGAGGTGGAGCAGCACCCGGCCCTTCTCGGGCGTGCCGGCGATGGCGTGGCGCAGCAGATGCTCGATCACCTCGCGGATGCGCCGCGGATCGCCCGTCACGCTGCCGGCGCTGCCCTGAAGCTCGACGGCAAGGTCGATATGCTTGGCGCGGGCCAGCGGCGCCACCGCCTCGGCCGCGTTGGCGGCGGCGATCTCCAGGTCCACCGGCACGCGCTCCAGCGGCGCGCCCTCGTTCTGGGTCAGGTCCAGCACATCGTCGATCAGCGCGCCCAGCCGCTCGACCGAGACCAGGATCGCCTCGGCATATTCCTCGCCGCTGTCGCTCAGCTTGCCCGCGAAGCCGCCGTGCAGCATCTCGGCAAAGCCCTTGATCGAGGTCAGCGGCGTGCGCAGCTCATAGCTCATCGCCGCGACAAAGGCGGTCTTGATGCGGTCGGCCGCCTCCAGCGCCTCGTTGCGGTCGCGCAGCGCGCGCTCGATGCGGTGGCGGTCGCTGGTATCGAGCATGGTCAGCAGCGCGTTGCCGTCGGGCAGCGGCACGGCGGAGGCGTCGAAATGCCGCCCGTCGGCGAACACCACCGATGCGCCGCGCTGCTGCCGGTCCTTCGCGGCGAAGCGGATCAGGTCGCCGATCACCTCCGCCTGCGTGGGCCGCGCCAGCCGCCCGCGCGCCTGCTGGGCAAAGGCGGCGATCTGGGGATGCCCGTCCAGGAAGCCATCGTCGAAGCCCCACAGCGCGCTGAACTTGCGGTTCCAGAGCTGGAGCCGCCCCTTGCCGAACACCGCCACGGCTTCCGACAGGCTCTCGAGCGTGGCGGTGCGCACCTGCTGCATCTCGCCATGCTCGCGCTGCAGCTCGAGCTGCTGGGTGCGATCCTCGAAGATCAGCAGCAGCCCGCCCTCGGGCATCGGCTGGGCGACGACGCGAAGGTGCGTCCCGTTGACGATCCAGGTCTCCTCCACCGCCTCGGGCGCGGTGAACCATTCGCGGCGCTCCGCCTTCCACGCGGGGAAATCGCGCACGTCCGGCACGCGATTGGCCTCGCGCATGCGCTCCAGCACGCGATCGAACTCGGGGCGGTCGGCCAGCCACTCGTTCTTCATCGCGAACAGGCGGCGGAACGGCTGGTTGCAGAAGACGAGCGCGCGGTCCGAACCGAACTGGGCCACGCCGGACGAAAGCCGGTCGAGCATCGCGCGCTGTGCCTCGCCGAAGCGCTTGAGCCCGCCGCGGAGCTGCTCCAGCTCCTCGATGTCCACCGCGAAGCCCGCGACGCCGCCGGTGGGGAGCGGCATATCGTGCAGGCGCAGCATGCGGCGCGCGCCGCCGATGGTGGCGGGCATTGCGGCGCTCTGCGGCTCGCCCGTGTCGCGCGCGATCGCGGCGTTGGCCAGCGGACCGCCGAGGCCGGCGCCCTCCACCAGCTCGATGCCGCGCGCGACGACATCCTCCGAATCCTTGCCCTCCACCGCCTCGACATAGGCGGAGTTGACCATCAGCAGCCGCAGGTCCGGCCCGCGATACCACATCGGCATCGGCGCGGCCTCGATCAGCGCGGTCAGCGCATCGAACGCGGTGCGCAGCCGCCCGGACTCGCGCTGGAGCCGGCTGATCTCGTCCTGGCTCTCGGTCGTGTCGAGGAACCACAGCACCGCCGAACCCGGGGGATAGGCGCCCTGCGGCGCGCGATCGCCGATCACCAGCAGCGCGCGATCCGATCCGCGGGCGCGCACCGACATGCTGAACGGGCGCCCGGCCTTTTGCGTTGCAGCAACCTGTTCGGTCAGCGCCCGGGCGTCATCCGGCTCCAGCCCGCCCGCGTCGTCCGTCAGCGTACTCAGGTCGCGCGGCGGAACCGCCATCCCCAGCCAGTCGGTGATCCGCTGGGTCGCCTCCAGCCGCCCATCGGGGCGCACCAGCATGCGCTGGGCCGGCGATCCGGCGAGCAGCGCCTCCAGCCGCGCGTTCACGCCCTCCGTCTCGCGCGTGGCCGCGCGAGCGCGTAGCCCAGCGTAGAGCGCCCAGGTGGCGCCCAGCACCAGCGCCGCCAGCACCGCGCCTGCCAGCGCCGCGGCGGAATGTGAAATCAGGATCATCGCGGCCCTCCGCGGCCGCCCGGCGGAGTCATGCGAACCCCTTAAGCCAAACCCGGGGCACACGGGAAGCCGGGGCGAAAAAATGACCGCGGATTGCCAGCTTTTTGCACTCATGTTTCCGATTTGTGTCCACATGCCAGAAAGTCCCGCTCTGTTGCATAAAAGTGACGTTTTCTCGCACCTGCACACTTGTGGGCGATACCCACATGCGCCAGCATCCCGGAATCAACATAAAAGGGGCATTTCATGTTGAAGCTTTCCCTCCGTGGTTCCTCCGCGCTGCAGTCGCTTGCCTGCGCGGGTCTCATTCTCACCGCGGCTCCCGCCTTCGCGCAGGACACTTCGGACGACAGCGCAGAGACGCTACCCGAGACCCAGGCCGATACCAGCGAAGCCACGATCACCGTCACCGGATCGCGCATCCGCACGGTCACGCCGTTCAACAGCCCGGACCCGATCTCGGTGATCGATCCCGCGGTAGCCGCGAAGGAAGGCAAGACCGACCTGGCGTCGATGCTTCAGAGCTCGCCGATCGCGGCCGGCTCGACGCAGATCACCTCGGCCATCTCGTCGAACTTTGTCACCAACGGCGGCCCCGGCGCACAGACGATCGACCTTCGCGGCCTGGGCGCGAACCGCACGCTGGTGCTGCTCAACGGCCGGCGCGCCGGCCCGGCGGGCACGCGCGGCGGCGTTTCGTCGTTCGACCTCAACGTGCTACCGTCCTCGATCGCCTCGAACGTGCAGATCCTGAAGACCGGCGCCTCGTCGGTCTATGGTTCGGACGCGGTCGCCGGCGTGGTCAACATCGAGACCAAGAAGGACATCAACGGCCTGCAGATCAGCGGCAACCTCTCCGCCCCGTTCGATCAGGGCGGCGAGCAATACCGGTTCAACGCGATCTGGGGTAAGACGTTCGAGCGCGGCAACATCCTGATCGCGGCCGACTATACTCATGTGAACGAGCTGGCCCGCGGCGACCGCGACTATCTCGCCTGCCCGGAGGCCTATACCTTCCGCCAGGACGGCACCCGCGCCGACCTGATCGATCCGCGCACCGGCAGCTACAAGTGCGAGGATCTGCGCTGGGGCCACGTCTGGACCTACAACCTGATCGGCAACATGCAGCTTGACGGCGCGGGCGGCCCGAACACCGGCGCCAACACGTCGATCGGCGGCGCCAGCGTGCTGATGCAGTATCAGTATCCGGGCGAAACGCTGGGAATCCCGGCGTTCGGCGCCCCGTCCTTCTCGGGCGACTTCTATGCCCCGTCCGGCTGGTTCGCGACCGGTTACGATACGCCTTCGCTGGCGGTCCAGAATGCCTATCACCCGTTCGTCGAAGAGCAGACGATCGTCCCGAAGACCGATCTCTACACCGTCTTCGCCAGCGGCTCCTATGAGATCACCGACTCGATCGAGCTGTTCGGCGAGTTCCTGTTCAACCGGCGCGAGACCTATCAGAACGGCTGGCGCCAGTTCTGGAACTTCGGATGGACCGGCGATATCTACAGCACCGGCGCCGGAAATTATTTCAACTATTGGGGCGACGGCTGGGGCGGCTACAACTTCATCAGCCCGACCGCTATCACCAACCTGAGCGATAATAGCCAGAAGGTCGATTACTATCGCGGCGTCTGGGGCGGCCGCGCCGATCTGGGCGGCACCTGGAAGATCGAGGCGTTCGGCCAGTACAGCCGCAGCATTGGCCGCTACGCCAGCCAGCAAATCCTGCAGGACGTCTACGACACCGGCTATTTCCAGTACTCGTCGTGCGTCGGCACCGTTACCCCGATCTCGGGCAAGCAGTGCATCGATCTGCCCTGGACCGACCCCTATTTCCTCGCGGGTCAGCTCACGCAGGCTCAGGCCGACTTCCTGACATCGTGGGAGGAAGGCAAGACGATCTACACCCAGTTGACCGGCGAAGTCTCGGTCACGGGTGAGCTGATCCAGCTTCCGGCCGGCCCGCTGGGCATCGCGGCGGGCGTCACCGCGCGGCGCGACTATATCAACGACGTGCCGGGTGAGATCACGCTGGCGGGCAACGCCTGGGGTGCTTCCACCTCGGGCATCACCCAGGGCAAGAGCATCACGACCGAGGCGTTCGCCGAAGCCAACATTCCGGTGCTGTCGGATATCCCGTTCATCCAGAACTTCACGCTTTCGGCCGCCGGGCGCCTGACCAACGTCAAGTCGACCCGCACCTCCGACGGCGCAACCGACAGCGACAAGGGCAACTGGACCTACAAGCTGGGCGCCAACTGGGAAGTCACCGACTGGCTGCGCTTCCGCGGCAGCTATGGCACCTCGTTCCGCGCTCCCGCGCTGTTCGAGCAGTTCCTGGCGAACGAGACGAGCTTCCCGTCGCAGCGTTCGATCGATCCCTGCATCAACTGGGCGGCCAACCTGACGGCGGGCCTGATCACCCAGCGGATCGCCGACAACTGCTCGGCCGACGGCATCCCGGGCAACCACTCGGGCGCGGGCGTCAGCGCCACCGCGGTGGCGCAGGGCGGCCTTGGCGTGCTCGATCCGGAAACCTCGACGGCCCTGGTCGTGGGCGGCGCGCTGACGCCGGTCTTTGACTTCCTGCCGAGCACGAAGATCAGCGTCGCGGTCGACTATTTCAACATCCGGGTGAAGGGTGAGATCACCCAGCTCGGCGCCCGCAACATCCTCTACGGCTGCTATGGTTCGCTCAATTTCCCGACCGACCCGCTCTGCAGCCTGTTCACGCGCGGGCAGGCCGCCGCGCCGAACAACGTGAACCAGGTGTTCGACAAATATGTGAACATCGCCAGCCAGAAGAACAGCGGCGTCGACCTCGCGGTCAATGTCCGCCAGGATCTGGGCGGCCTGGGCACGGTCAGCTTCACCGCGGACATGACCTGGCAGATCAAGGACGACTCGAAGCTGCTGCCGACCTCGCCGCTCGAATCCGACAACGGCGAAGCCGGTTCGCCGAGCTGGGTGGGCGATTTCCGCATGTCGTGGACGCTGCCGACCAACACCACGCTGTTCTATGGCATGAACGTGATCGGCGGGACTTCCGACGTGAACGACTTCCTGGAGGATAACGGCGGCAATCCGTGCATCGTCTCGTCGCTGCGCGGAACCTACTGCCCGGACCTCACGGCGCCGGCGACCTTCTACCACAACTTCTCGCTCACTCAGTCGTTCGACGACGACCGCTATGAGCTGACGCTGGGCGTGGCCAACATCTTCGATACGCGCCCGCCGCGCGTGTCGGTGCTGAACGGCAGCCAGATTTCGATGCTCGGCCCGGTGGTCGCGGCGTCGCAGTACAGCTTCGTCGGCCGGCGCGCCTTCCTGAACGTTTCCGCCAAGTTCTGACGGCAACGGACTTTCTATCGACCGGGCGGCATGGCAGCATGCCGCCCGGTTTCTTTTTGCCTGTTTGAGGGAGCGCTAACCCCCGATGCCCGAAGTATTGGTGCAGGCCGACACGCTCGACGCGGAGAACCGCGGCTTCGCCCAGGCGCCGTTGCGCCAGCCGGTGTTCCTGAACAGCGTACCCAAGAGCGGCAGCCATCTGCTCCGCAACATCCTGCGCATGTTCGTGCCGGTGGAGCAGCAATATCAGGCCGATTTCATCCAGTGGCCCAACATGCGGCAGCATCTGTCCGCCTTCGATCCCGCCGCGCCGCGGCTGAGCTGGGGCCACCTACTATTCGCGGACGCCTCGGCGATCGAAACCGCCGCCACGCGCCGCATTCTGCTTTATCGCGATCCCTATGACTGGGTGATCGCCCGGGCGCGCTTCTTCGTCTCCGAACAGTTCCGGGGGAATGTCGATTTCCTCAAGTCGGGCCGCCTCGATACCGAGGAGCTGTTGACGATGATGATCTTCGGCCTGCCCAACAAGGCGCCGTCGCTGAACGCCATCTATGAGCTCAACGCCGCCGCCTGGCTGGGCGCGCGGGTGCATGCCGTGAAGTTCGAGGAGCTTTCCGCCGCGGTGCGCGATCTGGACGGCGCGGGGGCGGAAGCGTTCTTCGCCGCGCTGCTGGATGCCTGCGGGATCGATCGCCCGGACGACTGGCGCGAACGCATCCGCATCGGCGCCGACCGCAAGCAGAGCGGCACCGCGCGCGAGAACCTGACCGGTATCGAGAAGGACCTGCCCGCCACGCTCGGGCCGCGCCATCGCGCGCTGGTCGATTATCACGCCCCGGGGCTGCGCGCCCTGCTCGGCTATCAATAGGCCTTGGGAACCAGCCCGCCGTGACCGATCTCCGCTCCTCCGTCCGCGCATTCCCCCTGCTCGCCGAAGCCAGCGCGCTGGCCGAGGACGGCAAGCTGGATCAGGCCGCCCAGCGCGTGATCGTCCATCTGCGCCAGCACCCCGATGAGCCGCGCGGGCTGGTCCAGCTCGGCACGATCGCGATGCAGCTAGGCGCGCTGGGCCAAGCAGAGCAGTTCCTGCGCCGCGGGATCATGCGCGGTGCCGCCGACGTGGAAGTGCGCCGCAACCTCGCTTCGATACTCAACCAGCAGGAACGGTTGGGCGAGGCCGCGGCAATGTTCGAGGCGTTGGCACGGGAAACCAGCGATCCCGCGATGCCGGCGATCCGCGCTATCGTGCTCGACAAGCTGGGGCGGAGCGACGAAGCTCTCGCGCTGCGTGAGGCACTGGCACGCGCCCATCCGGATCAGCCGCAGCACTGGATCAGCTACGGCCACAGCCTGCGCTCCGTCGGGCGGGTCGAGGAGGCGATCGAGGCCTATCGCAAGGCGATCGCCGCCGATTTTGAGTTCGGGGAGGCCTGGTGGGGCCTGGCCAGCATCAAGCGGCGCGTGTTCACCGACGCCGACATAGCCGAGATGCGCCGCGCGATCGGCATCGCCATCGACGTGCGCCACAGCGCGCCCCTACACTTCGCGCTCGCCCGCGCACTGCACGATCGCGGCGAATATGCCGAAGCCTTCACCCATTACGCCACCGGCAACCGCCAGCGCGCGGAGAGCATCGGCTATGATTCGCGCGAGCTGACCACCGAGGTGGACGAGGTGGTGCGCAGCGTCGACGGCGGATTCCTCGCGCGGATGGCGGGAGGCGCCGCGGCCGAAGCCACGCCGGTGTTCATCGTCTGCCTGCCGCGCTCAGGCTCGACGCTGCTGGAACAGATGCTGGGCAGCCATCCGTCGATCGAGCCGGTGGGCGAGCTGCCGTACATCCCGGCGATCCTGCGATCGGTGATGGAAATGGCCACGCGCCGCAGCAAGGTTACCGTGCCCCAGTTGATCGCCGGCATCGATCCCGATCAGGCCGCGGCGATAGGGCGCGACTATCTGGCGCGGGCGGCGTTGCACCGAAAGACGGACCGGCCCTTCTTCGTCGACAAGCTGCCGCACAACTGGAGCAATATCCTCTTCATCCGCCGCATCCTGCCGCAGGCGCGCTTCCTCGATATCCGCCGCGCGCCGATGGATTGCTGCTTCTCGAACTTCACCCAGTCTTTCTCCAGCGCGCACGCCTCCTCCTTCGCGCTGGAGGATATCGGGCAATGCTATGCCGATTATGTGCGGCTGATGGGCCATCTCGATCGCGTGGCGCCGGGGCTGGTGCATCATATCCGCTACGAACGGCTGATCGAGGATGCCGAGACGCATCTGCGCGCGGCGCTCGACTATCTGGGGTTGCCCTGGGATCCGGCGGTGCTGGAGTTCCACAAGCTCGATCGCGTCGTGCGCACGCCCAGCAGCGAACAGGTCCGCCGGCCGCTCAACCGCGACGGCGTGGACGTGTGGGCGCCCTATTCCGAGTGGCTGGATCCGCTGCGCAAGGTGCTGGGGCCGCTGGCGGACGGCCAGGACTGATCACCGCGCCGCGCGCAAGGGGCCGCCGCCGGGAACTCACCGCCGCCATAAAAGCCAAGGGGCGCGCCCGGTTTCCCGGACGCGCCCCAGCATTGCCCTTGCCGGCAGCTCAATAACGATAGTGATCGGGTTTGAATGGCCCTTGTACGGGGACGCCGATATAGTCGGCCTGTTTCTGGGTGAGGGAGGAGAGCTTGACGCCGAGCTTTTCGAG
>NZ_JAPDRA010000011.1 GCF_026013525.1 Sphingomonas canadensis
CAGCCGATCCATGACATCGACGACCTGCTCACCCTTGATGCCCTGGTCTACGTGGATCGCCAGGCACTCGCGGGTATAGGCATCGACCACGGTCAGCGCGCGGAACCGCTTGCCGTTGAACAGCGCGTCCGAGACGAAGTCCATCGCCCAGATCTCGTTCGGCTGTGACGCCAGCGGGCGTTCCACGCGCCGCGCCGCCATCACATGCCGGCGCGGTCTTTTGGCCCGCAGATTAAGGCCTTCCATGCGATACAGCCGTCGAACGCGCTTCACGTTCACCGGCCAGCCCTCGCGCCTGAGCAGCACGTGGATACGCCGATAGCCATAGCGCACGCGCGCCTCGGCGATCTCCTTGATCCGTTGGCGAAGTGGCGCCTGGTCGGGACGCACCGAACGGTACCGGTGCATGCGTCGATCGAACCGCAAGGCGGCACAGCCACGGCGCTCGCTCACGCCATAGCGGTCCTGCACCCAGTGCACGATCTCCCGACGCCGGCCAGGCGCTAAGCTTTTTTTGCCAGAACCTCCTGGAGCATGGCTTTGTCCAGCGACAGATCGGCGACCAGCCTCTTCAGCTTCTGGTTCTCTTCCTCGAGCTGCCGCATCTTGCGCAGCTCCGACGGACCCAGCCCGCCGTACAACTGCTTCCAGCGATAGAAGGTCGCTTCGGATACACCCATCTTCCGGCATACCTCCGCAACCGGCGTGCCCACCTCGGCCTGGCGCAGCGCGAACGCGATCTGCTCGCCCGTGAACTTCGACTTCTTCATCGACAAAATCTCCAGCTCGCTCAGCTTCGATCTTGCCAGATCCCTCTCATACCAACCGGATACATTTTACGGGACAGGGTCAAGAACATGGCCGCCTCCTCAATCCGCCCAGGCGGCGTCGTCGATATGCAGCTCGGCGGCGGGCCGGGCGCCCCAATCGTCGATCCTGGCGCGGCCCGCCAGCCACAGCTTGCGGTGGGGCGGGGCGGAAAGCAGCGCCTGGCCGAGTTCGCTCTCGGCCTGGCGGAAGGCGACCGATTTGAGGCTGCGCCCGTCGTCGCCCGCCACGATCGCGCGGACGTGCCCGCCGGTGCCCACCACATCGGCCTTGATCACGCGCACCGGACCGGTGGCGACCCGCGGCGCGGGCCAGCCCATGCCATAGGGGCCGCCGGCCTCCATCGCCTCCACCAGCGCCGGGTTCACCCCGCCGGGTGCGACCACGGCGTCGAGCAGCAGCGCGCGTTCGCCCATCGCCGCGGCGATCCGCTCCGCCAGCATCTCTTCCAGGAAGTCGGCGAAAGGCTCGATCGCGTCGGCGTTCAGCGTCACGCCCGCCGCCATGGCATGGCCGCCGCCCGCGATCAGCATGCCGCGATCCTTCGCCGCCAGCACCGCCGCGCCCAGATCGACGCCGGGGATGGAGCGGCCCGATCCCTTGCCGATGCCATGATCGTCCACCGCGATCACGATCGCCGGGCGGCCCAGCTTCTCCTTGATCCGCCCCGCGACGATGCCGATCACGCCGGGGTGCCAGCCGTGGCCGGCCAGCACCGCCACCGCGCGATTGCCCTTGGCGGCGGTCAGCGCCTCGGCCGCCTGCTGTACCTCGGCCTCGATCGCGCGGCGTTCCTCGTTCAGCCGGTCCAGCTCGGCGGCGATGGCGCGCGCCTCGTCCGGGTCCTGGGTGGTGAGCAGCCGCACGCCTAGATCGGAACGCCCGACGCGGCCGCCCGCGTTGATCCGCGGCCCCAGCGCGAAGCCCAGGTCGCTCGCGGTCGGAGCGCGGGTGAGGCGGGAGGCGCCGATCAGCGCGTTCATGCCCGGGTTGCGCCGCTGCGCCATCACCTTCAGCCCCTGGGCGACGAATGCGCGGTTGAGCCCCTTTAGCTGGGCGACGTCCGCCACCGTGCCCAGCGCGACCAGATCGAGCAGGTCGAGCAGCCGGGGTTCCTCCGCGCCCTTGAAATAGCCGCGCCCGCGCAGCTCGCGGATCAGCGCCGCGCCCAGCAGGAAGGCGACGCCGACCGCCGCCAGATGTCCGTGCGCGGCGCCTTCGCCCTCGTCCAGCCGGTTGGGGTTCACCAGCGCGAAGGCGGCGGGCAGCTCGGTCGCGCATTTGTGATGATCGCAGACGATCACCTCCACGCCCGCATCGCGCGCCATAGCCAGCGCCTCGAACGCCTGCGCGCCGCAATCGACGGTGACGATCAGCCGCGCGCCTTCGCCGCCCAGCCGAACCAGCGCCTCGCCGGAGGGGCCGTAGCCCTCCATCAGCCGGTCCGGGATATAGGGCCGCGCCTCCAGCCCCAGCGCGCGCAGCAGCAGGATCAGCAGCGCGGCGGAGGTGGCGCCATCGACATCATAGTCGCCGAAGATCGCGACCTGCTCGCGCGCCTCCACCGCATCGGCCAGCCGGCGCGCGGCGAGGTCCATGTCGCGGAAGATCGAGGGATCGGGCATAAACGCGCGGATGCTGGGCGCGCGATGCCGCTCCAGCTCGTCGCGCGGGCAGCCGCGCGCGAGCAGGAGTTGGGTCACCAGATCGTCGGGCGCGAAGCCGGGATCGCGCGCGTCCGCCATCAGCCCGCGCCAGCGCCAGGCCTGGCCCAGGATCGATCGCTCGACGTCCAGCGCGGCCTTCATCGCCTGCGCGCCGGGTTAGGATGGGGAAGGGTGTGAATCTGCACGCGACAAGTCTGTTGCACGCGCGGCGGGGATTGCAAGGGGCGGGGCGGCGAACGCCGCGCCGCGGCCCCGCTCAGGTCATCCGGACGTTGCCGTAATAGGAGGTGAAGGAGCCCTGCACCCAGGGGTTCTCGCGGAACCATTTGGTGATCACATATTTGGTGCCGCTCACCACCTTCATGCCCTCATGCAGCGTGTCGTAATTGGGGCTGCCGTCCGGGAGCATGTTGTTCCAGATGAGCAGCGTGCCGCGCCGGGGGGCGATGCGGATGCCCGCTCGGGGGAACCAGGTGGCGCCGCCTTCCTCGACATCGTTGAGGTAGATCATCGTCGTCCAGGTGCGCTGGCCGCCCTGCGCCTGCATCGCGGGCCAATAGCTCTCGCCTTCATGGAAATAGTCGCAATGCGCGCGGAACTGCTGGCCGGGGGCATAGCGCTGGCCCTGCATCGTCTCGCCATGTTCGGGCGGCACGCCCAGCAGCGCGGCGAGCCCTTCGTCGATCGGGCGCACCTCGTCGGCGTGGCGATTGAGGTCGCAGCTCTCGCTGGTGCGGAACTCCGGGTCCTGGCTGGCGGAGAGCAGCGTGGAGGGGCGCCGGTTCGAATCGATCAGCCCCATCAGCATGTCGCAGTCTTCGTCGCGCAGGTAATTGTGGAAGAGATAGATCTGCGCGCCCTGCGCCGGGGCGCGCTTGATGAAGGGATTGGCTTCCAGCCGGGCGGCCACGTCGCGGCTCACGCGGGCGCGGGTGGAGCTTTGGCCGGGATTCTTGCGGAACAGCAGGCTCATGGCGGCGAATCTTGCCGTCTGTCCCGGCGAATGCAAGTCCCCGTGTCGCCCGTGGTGCGGTGGACGCGGCGGGGGCCTGTCCCGGGGCGCGACGCAAGGAGGCCCGGCCGTGCGATTGCGCGGCCGGGCCTCCCGATGCCACCTGCGGTGACGAACCTACCAGAAGATGTCGTAGATCACGTCGACGACCATGCCCGAGCGGATGTCCACCAGAACGGCGTCGTTGTAGTAGCGCACCCAGCGGTACGGCCCATAGGCCGGCGGCAGGCGATAGTACCACGGATCGTTGATCCAGTAATCCGGCGCGAACAGCAGCGACGCGAGCGTGAAGCCGATCGAGAACCGGGTGTAGCCATATCCCCAGCCGCTGGGCGCATAGTAGCGCGGCAGGCGATAGTAGTTGCGATACTGGCTGCGATGGCCGCGCCAGTCATAGCGGCGATCGTCGCGCCAGTTGCGCGTCCAGCTCCGCCGGTCGCTCAGCGCGCCGCTCCAGCGCGAGTCGTCGCGCCAGTCGTTGTAGCGCCGGCCGCCGCCGTTGCCGTTCCAGTTGCCGCGGTTGCCGCCGCCGTTGTTCCAGCCGCCGTCGCGACGCCCGTCGCCACGGTTGCCGTTCCAGCCCGGCTGGCCGCCACTGCGGCCGCCATTGCCGTTCCAGCGCTGGCCGCCGCCGTTGCCGCCATTGTTCCCGCCGTTCCAGCCGGGCTGGCCGCCGCTGCGTCCGCCGTTGGGGCCGGCCTGGCTGCTCTGACCGCCGCCACGCCCGCCGTTGCCGCCCCAGCGCTGGCCGCCACTGCTGCCGCCGCCGTTCGAACTGGACTGGCCGGGCTGCCCGCGGCCGCCATTGCCGCCCCAGCGCTGACCGCCGCTGTTGCCGCCGCCGTTGCCGTTCCACATGGGAGCGCTGCCGCCGTTGTTGCCGCGCGCAACCGGCGGATTGCCGCCGTTGCCGCCGCCATTACCGTTCCAGCGCGGCTGGCCGCCGTTGTTGCTGCCGCCGTTCCACTGCGAACGCTGAGGAGGCGCGCTGGGCTGGCTCGACTGGGGCTGGCTCGATTGGGGCCGGCTGCGCTGAGGCGCTTGCGAACGCCATCCGCCGCTATCGTCGGACGAGCCGCGACCCTCGGCGCGATGGCCGCCACGGTTTTCGCCGCCACGCCAGCCGCGGCCATCCTGGGCGAGCGCGGAAGCGGGGACGAGTGCACTTGCGGCAACCAGCGCCGCGATAATGGGCTTGAGCATTCCTCTGGTCTCCCGACCCGGCAATCGCGCCGGATTTCTTATGAAGGTTGCTCTATGGTAACCAAGCTGACTTGTTGCTGAACTGTAGTGAAAGTCAGTTGTAAGCTTTGCCGGCTTCAGGGGGCCTCGCCCCGGGCGATCCGCGCCGCCAGCTCGATCGCGTCGAGCAGGCGCGGATAGATGCCGCACCGGCAGATGTTGGGGATCGCCGCCTTGATGTCGTCCTCGCTGGGGTTGCGGTTGGTGCGCAACAGCACCGACGCGGCCATCACCACGCCGGGGATGCAATAGCCGCACTGGGGCACGTTGCCGGCGATCAGCGCCTCCTGCACCGGATGCGAGCGATCGGACGACAGCCCCTCGATCGTGGTGATGAAGGTGCCCTCCAGCCCCCCGATCGGCTCGCGGCAGGCCAGCCGCGCCGATCCGTCCACATCCACGGTGCAGGCGCCGCAATCGCCGGTGCCGCAGCCATATTTGGTGCCGGTCAGGTTGGATGCGTCGCGCAGCGCCCACAGCAGCGGCGTCTGCGGGTCCAGCTTATACTCGACGGGCTGGTTGTTGACGGTGAAGCGAGTCATGCCGCGCCGACCATAGCTGGCAGGGACGCCGGGATCAAAGCGCCGGGGCACGCGGACGGAAACGCGCCGTTTCCGCAACCGCCATTGTGTCCTGCGCCGGCAGGGCCGACATGACGGGCATGACACTTCCCACCCTGTTCATCCCGCACGGCGGCGGCCCCTGCTTCTTCATGGACCCGGCGGGCGGCCCGCCCGACCCGACATGGCGCCCGATGCAGGCCTATCTGGCCGGGCTGATCGAGAGCCTTCCGGAACGTCCGCGCGCCATCCTGCTGGTGTCCGGCCATTGGGAGGAGCCGCAGGCCACCGTCCATACCGGCAGCGGCCAGCCGCTCTATTTCGACTATTACGGCTTCCCCGAGCATACCTATCGCCTGCGCTGGGACGCGCCGGGCGCCCCCGATGTGGCGCTGCGTGCGGCGGAGCTGCTGTCGGCGGCCGGCTTCCCCGCGGGTGAGGAGCGCGAGCGCGGGTGGGACCATGGCGTCTTCATCCCGATGAAGGTCGCGGTGCCGGGCGCGGAAATCCCGCTGGCCCAGCTCTCGCTGCGCCGCGACCTCGATCCGGAAGCGCATATCGCGATGGGCCGCGCGCTGGCGCCGCTACGCGACGAAGGCGTGCTGATCGTCGGCTCGGGCATGAGCTTCCACAACCTGCGCGAACGCGGTCCGCATGTCACGGATCGGGCGGCGTTGTGGGACGCGGCGTTGACCGACGCGGCCACCGATCCCGATCCTGCCCGCCGCGCGGCGCGCGTGGCGGCATGGGAAGCGCTGCCCTTCGCCCGCTTCGCGCATCCGCGCGAGGAGCATCTGCTGCCGCTGATGGTTGCGCTCGGCGCGGGCGGAGAGGGGCCGGCGCGGCTCGATCATCGCAGCGCGGTGTTCGGCTGGGCGGTGTCGGGCTACCGCTTCGGGTAGCCGGGGCTCACTCGCGCCAGCCCTTGTCGATCCGGTCGGCCAGCCGCACCATCGCGGCGAAATCGGGCGCGCCGAAGCCGCCGGGCAGCGCCACCTTGCTCATGTCGCGCTGATGCACGGCCACCACCTCCGGCGGCACCACGACCGGCTTGACCCCCGTCTTGAGGATATCGAGCTGGATCTCGCAGGCGCGCTGGAGCAGCCAGTGCTTCATGAAGGCCTCCGGCACTGTCTGGCCCATCACCAGGATGCCGTGGTTCTTCAGGAACATCACCCGCTTGTCGCCCAGATTCTCGACCAGGCGCACGCCCTCTTCGGAGCGCACCGTGATGCCTTCGAAATCATGGTAGGCGATATGGCCCATCAGGAAGCAGGAATAGAAGTTGAGCGGCTGGAGCCCGCCCTCGATCGCGCTGACCGCCATCCCGGCCGTGGTATGGGTATGCGCGATGCAATGCGCATCGGGCAGGTCGCGGTGGAACACCGAATGCTGGGTGAAGCCCGCCAGGTTCACCGGATAGGGGCTGTCGCACAGCTTGTTGCCCTCGATATCGATCTTGACGAGGTTGGAGGCGGTCACCTCGCTGAAATGCAGGCCATAGGGGTTGATCAGGAAGGCGTTTTCTTCCCCCGGAACGCGCAGCGTGATGTGGTTGTAGATCAGCTCGGACCATCCGAGCATATCGAAGACGCGGTAGCAGGCGGCAAGCTGCTGGCGTGCGGCCCATTCGGCTTCGCTGACCTTCGACTGCTGCTTGATCGCGGTGGCCATTGACCCTCTCCTAAATTTTCGTGGATGCGGTATGCCACGCACGCGGCACCCATCGCAACCTGAAGCCGCAACCGGAAGGAGAGGCAGTGGCCTACGAACATATTCTCGTCGAAGCACGCGGCGACGTGCTTGCCATCACGCTAAACCGGCCGGAACGGCTGAACGCGGCACCGGCCGCGATGTTCGACGAGATCGCCGCGGTGCTGGCCGCGCTGGAGGGCGCGCGCGCAGTGTTGTTCCAGGGGGCGGGAAGGGCGTTCTGTTCGGGCGCGGACATCGCCGGCGGCGCGCTGGGCGCGGGCGATCCCGCCGCCGCGACCTATGCCGCGCTGACCGAACATTATAATCCGGCGCTGGAGGCGATCGCGGCGCTCGACGTGCCGGTGGTCAGCGCCGTGCGCGGCGCGGCGGCGGGAATCGGGTGCAGCCTGGCGCTGGCCGCCGATTTCTGCGTGGCGAGCGAGACCGCCTATTTCCTCCAGGCCTTCGTCAACATCGGGCTGGTGCCCGATGGCGGCGCGAGTTGGATGCTGCCGCGCCTGATCGGCCGCGCCCGCGCGCTGGAAATGATGATGCTGGGCGAGCGCGTGCCCGCGGCCCGGGCGCTGGAATGGGGCATGATCCATTCGGTGGCGGCGGACGACGCGCTCGACGCGGCCGGATGGGCGCTGGCCGAACGGCTGGCGGCCGGCCCCACCGTCGCGCTGGGCCTGATGCGGCGCAATGTGCAGGCGGCCTTCAGCACCGATCTGGCCACCGCCATGGGCAGGGAGGCGGAGGCCCAGCGCGCCGTGCGCGGCACCAGCGATTCGATGGAGGGTGGCATGGCCTTCCTCCAGAAGCGCAAGCCAGCGTTCCAGGGCAGGTAGCCCAACCGTTACGGGGCTCTACCGATGGCGGACCGGCCCGGTATGCCGGATAGGTTCGCCATGCCCCGCAAAATCGCCCTGATCGATGCCCATCCCGACCCGGATCCGGCCCGTTTCGTCCATGCCCTGGCGGTCGCCTATGCCGAGGGTGCCGAGGCGGGGGGCCATGCGGTGCGCCGCATCGATCTCGCGCGGCTGGACTTTCCGTTGCTCCGCAGCCCGGCCGACTGGAAGACGGGAACGCCTGTCGCCGATATCATTGCCGCGCAGGAGGTTATCGCTTGGGCGGATCATATCGTGATCCTCTATCCATTGTGGCTGGGCGACATGCCCGCGCTGCTCAAGGGTTTCCTCGAACAGGTGGCGCGCCCCGGCTATGCGATCGCGGCCGATGCCGCGATGAAGCCGGTGCTGAAGGGCAAGTCCGCGCGCGTGGTGGTGACAATGGGAATGCCCGGCTTGGTCTATCGCATCTGGTTCCGCGCCCACAGCCTGCTGAGCCTGAAGCGCAACATCCTGGAGTTCGTCGGCATCCGGCCGGTGCGAACCACCGTGTTCGGGCTGGTCGAGGGATCGAGCGCGGAGACGCGCGCGGGCTGGGTCGCCAGGATGCGCGCGATGGGGCGCCGGGGCGAATAGCAGGCGAACCGGCCGGAGCATGCCGCCGCCAGGAAAAAGCCCCCGGGGAGGGTATCCCCGGGGGCTTTTCCTTTCACGCGACGGTGGCGGCGATCAGGCCCATTTGGCCATCGCGGCTTCCAGGTTGACGCGGATCGCCTCGAAGAACTGCTCGGTGGTCATCCACGGCTGGTCCGGGCCGATCAGGATCGCCAGGTCCTTGGTCATCGCGCCCGATTCGACGGTCTCGATGCACACGCGCTCCAGCGTTTCGGCGAAGCGGGTCACGTCGGGCGTGCCGTCGAACTTGCCGCGGAACTTGAGGCCGCCGGTCCAGGCGAAGATCGACGCGATCGGATTGGTCGAGGTCGCCTTGCCCTGCTGGTGCTGGCGATAGTGGCGGGTGACGGTGCCGTGCGCCGCCTCTGCCTCGATCGTCTTGCCGTCCGGCGACATCAGCACCGAGGTCATCAGGCCCAGCGAGCCGAAGCCCTGAGCCACCTGGTCCGACTGGACGTCGCCGTCATAGTTCTTGCAGGCCCAGACGAACTCGCCGCTCCACTTGAGCGCGCTGGCGACCATGTCGTCGATCAGGCGGTGCTCATAGACGATGCCGGCTTCCTTGAACTTCGCGGCATAGCCCTCGGTGTCGAACACCTCCTGGAACAGATCCTTGAAACGGCCGTCATAGGCCTTGAGGATCGTGTTCTTGGTGGAGAGATACACCGGCCACTTGAGGTTGAGGCCATAGTTGAACGACGCACGAGCGAAATCGCGGATCGAGTCGTCCAGGTTGTACATCGCCATCGCGACGCCGCCGCCGGGGAAGTTGAACACCTCGCGATCGATCTTCTCGCCGTTGTCGCCTTCCCACACCAGGCGCAGCTTGCCCGAGGAGGGGACCACGAAATCGGTGGCGCGATACTGGTCGCCAAAGGCGTGGCGGCCCACCACGATCGGCTTGGTCCAGCCCGGGATCAGGCGCGGCACGTTGGAGATCACGATCGGCTCGCGGAACACCACGCCGCCCAGGATGTTGCGGATCGTGCCGTTCGGCGACTTCCACATCTCCTTGAGATTGAACTCCTTAACGCGCGCCTCGTCCGGCGTGATGGTGGCGCACTTCACGCCCACGCCATATTGCTTGATCGCGTTGGCGCTATCGATGGTGATCTGGTCGTTGGTCTCGTCGCGCTTCTCGACCGACAGGTCGTAGTACTTCAGCTCGATGTCGAGATAGGGGAGGATCAGGCGCTCGCGGATCCACTGCCAGATGATCCGCGTCATTTCGTCGCCGTCGATCTCGACGACCGGGGTCAGCACCTTGATCTTCGCCATGCTCACATCCTGTTGTTCGGGAGGTTTGGCGGTGCGTCTAGGAGGAAGGCGCGGGGTGATCAAGCGGTGCGCAGGGCCGGGCGCCCGCAATCAGCAGCCAGAGGGCGGTCCCGATCTCGCCGGCGGCCGCGGGGAGCGGCACGAACTGCATCCAGGCGGCCGATCCCAGCTCCGGCGCCAGCACGAACACCGCCACCCTCACCAGATAGCCCAGGCACCCAAGGATCAGCAGCACGCCCAGCAGGCGCGGGATCGGCGCCGCGCGCACGATCAGATAGCCCAGCGGCAGCAGCCACAGGCCCCAGAATATCTGCACCATCATCATCCCGCTGGAATAGGCGCCGGCGATCGCCGCGACATCGGGCACCGCCGCGCCCGCCTCTATCGCACGCAGCATGTCGAGGCGGCGGCCCAGGTTGAGCAGCGCCATCGACACGCTCACCACCGCGAACAGCAGCATCAGCCGCGCGGCGAGCGGCCCCGCGGGCTCCAGCAGCCGGTGGAGCGCGACGGGCAGCAGCAGGAAGGCCAGATAGCAGACGATCCCCGCCGCGATTCCGGCGCGGAACAGCGCCTCCTGCGCGGCGATGTTGCGGATGCTCGCGGCCATATCGCCATCGACCATGATCTGCGACGGCACATAGGCCAGGCTGAACATCCCCGTCGCGACCACGATCATATAGAGCAGCCCGGCGATCCTGGCGGTTGTGACGATACGCATCTTTCCTCCCGGCCGTAGTGCCTGCGCCACGGCATAGTCCTGGCGTGTTGTTCGGGCAATACACTAGCTTTGCGGCGGTCGCGCGGCTACAGCGCGCCAATGGCATCGCAAGACACGCCGGAGCCCGGCACGCCCATCATCAAATGGCGCTTTCCACCGATCCATCCCGAAGGCCGTAAATATGTGCTGATCGCCGGGGTGATCGCGCTCGTGAGCCTGTTCGTCTGGAGCTATATCACCTGGCCGCTGGTGTTCCTCACGCTGGGCGTGGCGGCATTCTTCCGCGATCCGGAACGCGCCACGCCGCAGGGCGAGGGGCTGCTCGTATCGCCCGCCGATGGGCTGGTGACGATGATCCAGCGCGTGCCCGTGCCGCGCGAGCTGGCCGGGGAGGGCGCGCTGGGCGATGCGCCGATGGTGCGCGTGTCGATCTTCATGAGCGTGTTCGACGTGCATGTGAACCGCACGCCGATCACGGGCGAGGTGCGTCAGCTCGTCTATGTCTCCGGCAAGTTCCTCAACGCCGATCTCGACAAGGCGAGCGAGGAGAATGAGCGGCAATATTTCGTGGTGGAGGACCGCCACGGGCTGCGCGTCGGCTTCACCCAGATCGCCGGGCTGGTGGCGCGGCGGATCGTGGGCTTCGTGAAGCCCGGGGACATGGTGGTGGCCGGCCAGCGCGTCGGGCTGATCCGCTTCGGCAGCCGCGTCGACGTGTTCCTGCCCGAAGGCTATGCGCCCGCGGTCGCGCTGGGCCAGCGGGCCGTGGCGGGGGAGACGGTGATCGCGCGCCTTGGCGGCGAGCCGGTGAAGGGCGTGATCCAGTGAGCCGCGCGCCCCGCGCCCGCGGCCGCATCATGGTTCCCCGCGGGCGCGGCGGCATTCCGCTGCGCGCTATCCCGCCCAATGTCGTCACCGCGCTCGCGCTGTGCGTGGGACTGACCAGCATCCGCTTCGCGATCAACGGCCAGTGGGAGGTCGCGGTGGTGATGATCCTGGCGGCCGCGCTGCTCGACGGGATCGACGGGCGCATCGCCCGCTTCATGCGCGGCGAAAGCCGGTTCGGAGCGGAGCTGGACAGCCTGTCGGACGTGATCGCGTTCGGCGTGGCGCCGGCGGTGATGCTCTATCTCTGGTCGCTGCAGAACCTGCGCGGCTATGGCTGGATGATCGCGCTGGTCCATGCGCTGTGCTGTGCGCTGCGGCTCGCGCGCTTCAACGCCCAGATCGACCTGGATCATCAGCCGCACAAGTCCGCGGGCTTCCTCACCGGGGTTCCCGCCCCGGCGGGCGCCATGCTCGCGCTCGCGCCGCTCTATCTGTGGATCTGGAGCGAGGACCCGCTGTTCCGCCAGCCCTGGCTCGTCGGGCCGTGGACTGCGCTGGTCGCGCTGCTGATGGTGTCGAGCGTGGCGACCTGGTCGGCGGCGTCGATCCGGGTGAAGGAGCGCGTCCGCTTCGAGGTGGTGGTGCTGCTCGTCGTCGTCGCGGCGGCGATCGTGTCGGCGCCCTGGCCGGCGCTCTCGGTCGTGATGCTGCTGTACCTGGCGTCGATCCCGCTCGCGATGCGCCGGTATGCGCGGATCAGGCGGCTTGCCGAAGCTCCGGCCGGTACGCCGGCCGCGCCTGGGGAACCGGGCGCATAGCCGCACGAACGCGCGGGGCGGGGGGCAGTTCGGCGCCGATCACCGGGCCATATTCGAGCAGGAACAAAATCCGCCCCAGCCGCGGCCGAACCGTGGCGACGATCGACCACACCGAAATCGCCAGCACGCCAGCGAAGAAAGCCATTCCCAGAAGCGCGGCCATGTTCCGTTCCCCCTCGTTCCCGAATGGGCACTTTATGTTCCGTTCATGTTCCATTGGTCAAGCGCAAAATGGAACAAAAGAGGATTATGGGTCGGCGGCTGCGAACTGGCCGCTGTGGCAGAGGCCGGAATCAGGCTTCTTCGGCCTCGATCTCCTTCCTGAGCCTCATTCCGCGCAGGCCGGCGAATATGCCGACGACCAATGCCGGGATCAGATAGGCGGTGAATCCGTCCCACCGGTAAGGGCCGCCATTGGCGGCAGCGAACCCATAGATCGCGCTTGAGGTGCAATAAGCCGCGACGACCGACAGCAGCTTTCCCGCAACGGGATCGTTGAAAACTCTCTTGAAGAGGATGAATTCCCATAACATGTGCAGGACGTAGATGGCGATAAGCCCGCCGATCAGTGCCCCGGTGCTATATGCACTAAACATGATCTATTCCCCCCTCGAATTACAGACGGGCTATCATGCAGCAATCGGGGGGGCAGCATATCCCCAGGCTAGATATCCCCAGGCTAGAGAGCTTGCCTTTCTTCCAGCCGGGCGCTATGGGCGCGCCCTCAAACCCGCATGGGAAGCAACATAGACCGGTGCCCTCGTCCGCGGGGGTGCGCGCTTCCCAGAGGCTCAACCGGAAGGAGTTATCCCTATGGCGGCACCCGTCGTCACCATGCAGCAGTTGCTCGAATCGGGCGCGCATTTCGGCCACCAGACGCACCGCTGGAACCCGAAGATGAAGCCCTACATCTTCGGCGATCGCAACGGCGTCCACATTATCGACCTGTCGCAGACCGTGCCGCTCTTCGCGCGCGCTCTCCAGTTCGTGTCGGACACGGTCGCCGCCGGCGGCAAGGTGCTGTTCGTCGGCACCAAGCGCCAGGCCCAGGAAGCGATCGCCGAGGCGGCGCGCAAGTCCGGCCAGCACTTCGTCAACCACCGCTGGCTGGGCGGCATGCTCACCAACTGGAAGACCATCAGCCAGTCGATCAAGCGCCTCAAGAGCCTTGAGGAGCAGCTTTCGGGCGACACGCACGGCCTGACCAAGAAGGAAGTGCTGAACCTGACCCGCGAGCGCGACAAGCTGGAGCTGTCGCTGGGCGGCATCCGCGACATGGGCGGCGTTCCCGACATCATGTTCGTGATCGACGCGAACAAGGAAGAGCTGGCGATCAAGGAAGCCAACACGCTGGGCATCCCGGTCGTCGCGATCCTCGATTCGAACGTGAGCCCGGACGGCATCGCCTTCCCGGTGCCCGCGAACGACGACGCGAGCCGCGCGATCCGCCTCTATTGCGAGGCGATCGCCATCGCCGCCACCCGCGGCGGGCATGACGCCTTCGTCTCCTCGGGCGTGGATTTCGGCGCGATGGCCGAGCCGCCGGTCGAGCCGGCCGTGGCCGAGGTCGCCGTCGAGGCGGTGGAGACCGAGCGCCAGCTCGACGCCTGAGGCGTTTCGACAAGCTCGACTTTTTTCCGTTCGTGCTGAGCTTGTCGAAGCACCGTCTTTCTCTTGTAACGAAGAGGACGGACGGCCCTTCGACAGGCTCAGGGCGAACGGTTCGCTATGTAACCCGTTGGAGCCGCACAGGCTCACGAGAGTAAAGGAAAGCACGATGGCCGAGATCACCGCATCCGCCGTGAAGGAACTGCGCGAGCGCTCCGGCGCCGGCATGATGGACTGCAAGAAGGCGCTGGCCGAGACCAACGGCGACATGGAAGCCGCCAGCGACTGGCTGCGCGCCAAGGGCCTGGCCGCCGCCGCCAAGAAGTCGAGCCGCACCGCGGCCGAGGGCCTCGTCGGCATCGCCGTCGCGGGCACCAAGGGCGCGGCCGTTGAGGTCAACTCCGAGACCGACTTCGTCGCCAAGAACGAGCAGTTCCAGGCGTTCGTCCGCGACGTGACCGCGCTGGCGCTCGAGACCGGCGAGGACATCGAGGCGCTGAAGGCCGCGACGATGCCGTCGGGCGTGTCGGTGGCGGATGCGCTGACCAACAATGTCGCGACGATCGGCGAGAACCAGAACCTGCGCCGCGCGAAGGTGCTCTCGGTCGCCGCCGGCGCCGTGATCCCCTATGTCCACAATGCCGCGGCCCCGGGCCTGGGCAAGATCGGCGTGCTCGTCGCGCTCGAATCGGACGCGGGCGTCGACGTGCTGGAGCCGCTGGGCAAGCAGATCGCGATGCACATCGCCGCCGCCTTCCCGCTGGCGCTGAACGAAGAGGGCCTCGATCCCGAGATCCTGAAGCGCGAGCGCGCGATCGCGGCCGAGAAGGCCTCCGAGAGCGGCAAGCCCGCCGACATCATCGAGAAGATGCTCGACGGTGCGGTGAAGAAGTTCGCCAAGGAGAACGCGCTGCTCAGCCAGCTCTTCGTGATCGACAACAAGACCCCGGTCGGCGACGTGGTGGCCAAGGCGGCCAAGGACGCCGGTACCGCGATCGTGCTCAAGGACTATGTCCGCTTCCAGCTCGGCGAGGGCATCGCCAAGGAAGAGAGCGACTTCGCCGCCGAGGTGGCTGCGGCCGCGGGCGTGAAGAACTGATCCCGTCCGGAGCGGCCCCGGCCGCTCCGCCACGGCAGCAAAAGGGCGCGGTCACCCCCGGGTGGCCGCGCCCTTTTCGTTTCCGGATCGGCGGGAGCCGGGCCGCGGCGGCCCGGCGGTGTTCGTCAGCGCCCGGCGAGCGCGGCTTCGAGCGCGGTGATGCGGGCGTCCTGTTCGGTGGCGACCACGGTCAGGCTCGCGATGGCGGCGTCGATCGCGGGATAGGGGGGAAGGCCCTGTTTGCCCCGGGCGATGGCCACCTCCTCCAGGTCCTGGAGCGTATCGAGCACGGCCGAGCGGCGCAGCCCGAGCCGGGCCAGTGCCTTGTGGGCGTTCAGCCAGGGCTCCGATCCCTCGGGCAGGCCGCGCGCCACGGCGATGCTTGCCTCGGCCGCCTGGGCGGCGCTGGCGAATTCGCTGCGGGCGGCGTCGATACCGGCGAGCGCGGCGGTTGCCTGCGCATCCAGCGCGGGATCGGGGGGCGCCACGGGGGCGGGGCGATCGGGCTCCGCCATCCCCTGCGATTCGATCGGGCGCGGCAGCAGCGAGGGATATTCGCCGTCCGGCGCGGTACACGCCGACAGCGTGGCGGCAACGGGCAGGAGGAGGGCGAGGCTGCGCATCACCACTGCTCTATGCGCCTGCGGTGGCGCGCGCAACGGCGATGCGCGGGCGGCGCGGCGGCCCCGCGGGGATAAGGTGAAAAAGGTGTCGAAACAGGGGTTGCGCTCCGGCGCGACCGCTTCTATGTGCCGCTCTCCCACGCGCCCGTAGCTCAGCTGGATAGAGCATCAGACTACGAATCTGAGGGTCGGACGTTCGAATCGTTCCGGGCGCGCCATTTTCTCCACAGCGTTGATCACGCGCCTGCGGGCGCACCGTCGGCCGCGGGCGTTCCGCTGCGTTGCGAGGTGTGGCCGCCTGTGCGATCCTTCCTTCGTTACGGTAGCGTCAGGGCGCTGCCGGTATCGTGGGAGGATGTGGCGTGAAGCCCAGGCGGATCGGAATGGCGGCGCTCGGCGCCGCGCTCGGCGTGGTGGCTTGGATGGGGGCCGGGGGGACGGCCGAAGCCCAGCCGGCGATGGGATCATCCGATCCGCGTGAGGTTGAGGCTGGCATCCGCTATGTTCTGCCGCGCATCAAGATTGCTGGCCGCCAGAGCTGGGGGGATCGCCTGCTGGTGGAGATGGCGAAGCAGGTCAGATCCGTCGACATGTTGAGTGCAGACACGTTCGCCGCGGTGAACAATCGCTGGAAGCCTGCCGTCAGCCAGCATTTCGAACTGAAGGCGGACAAGCGCGGGGCCTATGCCGCCTCGGGCAAGTTCTTCTGCGAAGGGCAGGGGCACAGCGGCCCCGTGCAGATCACGTTCGGCTATGCGGCAGGGGTGCCGGATAACGCGGTGGTGGCGGCGCGTTTTCCGTTCATTACCTGCCCGAAGGGCGCCAAATATATCCAGAGCCACGCGCTGCTGCGGCTCGCGGACGGCAGCTATTGGGTCGGCCAGGTGAATGTGCGCAAGGGCAGCCTGGCGATCGAATGGGGGCCGGCATATCGGCTCCAGGGGCGCCAGGTGACGGCGCAGGGCGTTTCCAGCCTGTTCGCGATGGACGAATATTGGAAGCCCACCGACGAATATCAGCCGGTACGGACGCCGCTGGTAGTGGTCATGGGGCCGCGTGGACACGCGCTCCGCCACGATTTCCAGTACAGCAGCGCCTGGATCAACAAGCGCGACAATTTCTATCCCAACGGCCCTGAAGGCGCGACGCTCTATGTGCCCGGCCGCGGGCGTTTCCTGGGGATGGCGAGCAAGGGATCGGGCTTCATCTTCGGGGCCATTCCGGCATCCGGCGGCGGCTTCGAGCCCTATGCACGATATGAGACCGAGGCGGGCGATGCCCAGATCGCGGGCCGTTATGCGATCACGCCGGGCTGCACCGGGCGGCCGTCGCCCTATCAGATCGAGGTCGAGACGATGTTCGACCCCAGCATGTCGATGGTCCAACAGGTCGCGGCGCCGCTGCGATGCGTCACCTTCGAATTCGTGGGCGATGTGGCTGTGTCATTATACGAAAAGGTGCCGGGATTGTCTGGCATCAACTATCTGGCGCCGCCGGGCTCGCTCCAGATCGGGGGAGGTTCGAATCTGAGCGCGATCCTGTTGCGCAGCCAGTTCTCGCGCCTCCGGCGGTTATCGGACGCCGACATGAACGCGATCTATCACAAGCGTAGCAACGAAAAGCTGCGCGAGGCGCTGTACCAGAACTATTTTGCCGCCCGGAACCAGTATTTCGCCCCGCAATATGCCGCCCAGGCGGAGGCGCGGCGGCGCAAGGAGGCGCGTAGCCAGTTCTGGAACGGCATCTTCCAGGGTATCTACCAGGGCGTGCAGCAATCCAACGCGGCGTGGGAGGCCAAGCGCGAGCAGGAACGCGCGCTGGCGAACCGCGTCGCGCTGGCCGCGTTCACGCCGGAAAGCGTCGCGATGCGCGAGAAGCTGCGTACCGAGAATCTGAAGCGCGGCGAGGCGCTGAGGGCCGAGCAGGAGCAGAAGTCGCGCGAGCAGGCCGCAGCAAGCAAGGCGGCCTATGAGGCCCAGATGGCGGCGATCGACCGGAACATCGCCGAGCTGGACGGGAAGCTGAAGCGCCAGGACGTGCAGGTCACCGAGATTTCCGGCGGATCGTCTGGCGGAGGTGGCGGCGCGGGTAGCGGCGGAAGCGGAGGCAGTGGAGGAAGCGGGCAAGGCGGAACGGGCGATTCCGGCGGCTATGACCGGCCGCTGAACCTCTATCTCACCGTGCCCTATGTGCCGCCGCCTCCGCCGCCGGCACCGCCCAAGGCGCGACCGCTGCCGCCACCCCCGCCGCCGCCGCCCAAGCCGCCGGGGCCGAACCCCTATGCGGGATGGAAGGCGGTGCCGATGTAGCGCTCAGCGTTCGCCGTCGAGCGCGAGCAGCGCGAAGCTGGCGAGCCAGTGGGTGCCCATATAGTCGTCCGCCAGATGGGGCAGGCTGGCGTCCAGATGGCGCGCGGCGGCTTCCTGCGCGGTCGCATGGACGGAGTGCTCCGTGCCGAGCGCTTCGGCGATGCCCGTCCAGCACCATGCGCGGCTGAGGTTCAGCCCGTCGAGATGGGCGATCTTGCCGTCGCTGCGATCTGAGACATGGGCGGGGGCCAGCAGCGTGGCGGGGACTTCGGGCAGGAAAGCATCGAACCAGGCGGAGAAGTCCGCCGGCGGCAGGATGCGCGCCATCAGCAGCGCCTGGGTGAGCGCGGGCGAGAGGAACTCGTCGCCGCCCGGCTCGCCGAACGCGGTGCAGCCGCGGTCCGCGCCGAACCAATCCAGCGTCCGCCCGGCGATCAGCGCCGCCAGCGCGGGATCGTGCCGCAGCGCCCAGCCGTGCGCGTGGATCAGCGCGAAGGCGGTGTTGAAATGCGTGCCCACGCGGATCGGATAGGTCAGCCGGGGCAGATAGGCCGTGAACCGCGCGGCGAAGGCGCGGGCGAGCGGCTCCAGCGCGGCGGCCCAGGGCGCGTCGTGCCGCGCCAGCTCGCCGTGCAGCGCGAGCAGCCATCCCCAGCCATAGGGCCGTTCGAACCCCGCGCTGGCGGGGCGGGCCAGATAGGCCAGCTCGCCCGCCACCTTCTCCGGCACCAGCAGGCGATCGGCCTTCTCGCGGATCGCGGCGGCCTCGGGCAGATCGGGGAAACGGCGCATCAGCCGCATCACCTGCCACCAGCCATGGACGCAGCTATGCCAGTCGAAGCTGCCGTGGAAGATCGGGTGGAGGTCCGCCGGCGCGCGCACGTCCTGCGGCCCGGTCATCACATGATCGAGCTTGTACGGCCATTGCTGCTCCAGATGGGAGAGCGTCAGCCTGGCGAACTCGCGGGCCTGAGCGAAGATGACTGCGGTCATCGAAAGCAGAAAAGATAGATGAGCCCGATATTTACGGCGAGCAGGGGCAGGGCGGTGGCGACCTGTGCGCGGATCACGCCGTTGCGATCACGCAGCTCCAGCAACGCGGCGGGGACGAGGTTGAAGTTCGCCGCCATCGGCGTCATCAGCGTGCCGCAGAAGCCCGCAAGCATCCCGATCGCCCCGATCACCGCCGCATCGCCGCCATAGCCCTGGATCAGCAACGGCACGCCGATCGCCGATGCCATAACCGGGAAGGCCGCGAAGGCGTTTCCCATCACCATGGTGAACGCCGCCATCCCCAGCGCATAGACGGCGACCGTCAGGAACACGCTGCCCTCCGGGATCGCGGCGCGTGTCGCCTCGCCCACGATATTGCCCACGCCCGCCGCGGCGAAGACCACGCCCAGCGCCGCCAGCATCTGCGGCAGCACCGCCGCCCAGCCGATCGAATCGATCAGCCTGCGCCCCTCCTGCAACGGCGCGGACGCGGGCGGGCGCAGCCATGCGAAGATCAGGATCAGCGCCAGCAGCACGCCCAGGCCCAGCAGGATATAGGTCTCACGCTTGGGCTGGAACAGGTGGTAATGGGCGAGCGGGGTGTAGCTGTAGAGCAGGGTGCCAATCAGCGCGGTGGCCGGGATCACCAGCGCGGGCAGGAACAGCCGGTTGCCCAGCTTCGCGCTCCATGCCTCGCGCTCGGCGTCGCTGGTGGTCGGCGGATCGCCGCGGCCCATGGCGCCGGAGCCCGCCAGTCCCGCCAGCCCCAGCACCAGCAACCCGTTGCCCAGATCCCCCAGCCACGATCCGCCGAGCAGGCTGAGCGCCATCAGCCCCCAGAAGGCGGCGTTGCCCAGCCGCTTCGCGTTGTTCCGGTCCAGCGCGCTCAGCACCGCGTAGGCGGCGAAGGCGAGCCCCGCGAGGACATAGAGCCACTCGATCGTGATCACCGCTTCGCTCCCAGCCGCCGGTCGAGCAGCAGCAGGCGCAGGCCGTGGATCAGGAAGGCGGCGATCGCCGTCGGGATTGCCCAGACGGCGAGCTGGAGCGGGGTCAGCTCGATCCTGTAGGTGGCCAGCGTGGCCTGGATCAGCACGATCGATCCGATCGCGAAGAAGATGTCCTCGCCGAAGAACAGCCCGACATTGTCGGTGGCGGCGGCCATCGCCTTCACCTCCTCCTCGGTGTCTTCGTCCAGCGCGCCGTGCTGCTTCTCGGCGGCCGCGAGCGCCATCGGGGCGACCAGCGGGCGCACCGTCTGTGGATGGCCCGCAGTGGAATGCAGCCCGATCGCGGCGGTGAACTGGCGATAGAGGAGATAGAGGACCAGCAGCCGCCCCGCGGTCGCCCGGCGGAAGCCCAGGATCACCGCCCGCGCGCGCTGTTGCAGCCCGTATCGTTCCAGCATGCCGATCACCGGCAGCACGATCCACACGATCGCGATGATCCGGTTGTCGTTGAACGCCTTGCCGAAGGTCTTGATCACCTCCACCGGCCCCATGCCCGCCAGCAGCCCGGTGACGAACGCGGAGGCGGTGACCACCAGCATCGGGTTAAGCCGCAGCGCAAAGCCCGCGACGACCACCAATATGCCCAGCAGCGGCACATAATGCATCATGCCTTGCCGTACCCCCCGCCGCCGGGCGTTTCGATCACGAAGACGTCGCCGGGGGCCATCTCCGCCGACGCGGTGGCGGGGAGCGTCTCCACGCTGCCGTCCGTGCGTTCGATGCGGTTGACGCCCGCCAGGCCGTCCGCGCCGCCCGCCAGCCCGAACGGCGCGATCCTGCGGCGGTTGGAGAGGATGCCCGCGTGCATCGCCTCGCGGAAGCGGATGCGTCGCACCGCCCCGTCGCCGCCGTGCCAGCGCCCCGCGCCGCCCGATCCGCGCCGGATCGCGAATTCCTCCACCAGCACGGGAAAGCGCGCTTCCAGCACTTCGGGATCGGTCAGGCGGCTGTTGGTCATGTGCGTCTGCACCGCGTCGGCGCCGTCGAAGCCGGGTCCCGCGCCCGAACCGCCGGCGATCGTCTCATAATATTGGTGGCGCGCGTTGCCGAAGGTGAGGTTGTTCATCGTCCCCTGCGATCCCGCCAATGCCCCCAGCGCGCCGAACAGCGTGTCCGTCACCATCTGGCTGGTCTCGACATTGCCAGCGACCACCGCGGCGGGATAGCGCGGATTGAGCATGCAGCCCTCCGGCACGCGGATCGTCACCGGCCGCAGGAATCCGTCGTTGAGCGGCACTGCCTCGTCCACCAGCGTGCGGATGACGTAGAGTATGGCGGCGCGGACGACCGAGAGCGGGGCATTGAAATTGTCCGGCTGCTGCGCGCTGGTGCCGGCGAAATCGAAATCGAGCGTGCCGTTCCCCACGGTGACGGCGACCCGGATCGTGGCGCCGCTGTCCATCTCGCAGGCGAAGCTGCCGCTCTTTAGCCGCGGGATCAGCCGGCGGACGGCGGCCTCGGCGCTGTCCTGCACATGGCCCATATAGGCGCGCACCACCGCCTCGCCCTGTTCGGTGCAGGCGTGGCGCAGCCCCTCGGCCCCGCGCGCGCAGGCGGCGATCTGGGCAGCCAGGTCGGCGATGTTCTGATCGATGTTGCGCGCCGGATGCGGCCCGGCGGCGAAGATCGCGCGAATTTCCGCCTCGCGCAGCCGCCCGTCCTCGACCAGCAGCACATTGTCCAGGATCACGCCTTCGTCTTCGATGCTGCGGCTGGCGGGGGGCATCGATCCCGGGCTGATCCCCCCGACATCGGCATGATGCCCGCGTGCCGCCACCCAGAAGGCGGGCGCGGTGCCGCCGGTGAACACCGGCTGGATCACGGTGATGTCGGGCAGGTGGGTGCCGCCCTGATAGGGGGCGTTGAGCGCATAGACGTCGCCCGGGCGGATGCCGCGGCCGTCTGCGCGGCGGCGCGCGATCACGGTGCGGATGCTCTCACCCATGGAGCCCAGATGAACCGGGATGTGCGGCGCGTTGGCGATCAGCGCGCCCTCCGCATCGAAGAGCGCGCAGGAGAAGTCGAGCCGCTCGCGAATGTTCACCGACGAAGCCGAATGCCGCAGCGCCGCGCCCATCTCCTCGGCGATGGCCATGAACAGCCCCGCGAAGATCTCCAGGCGGACGGGGTCGGGCTTCCCCGCGGAGCTGGAAGACCGCGCGGCAACCGGTTCTGCGGCGCTTCGCGTGAGGATCAGGCTGCCTTCGCCGTTCACCTCCGCCTGCCAGCCGGGCTCGATCACCGTGGTGGACACCGGATCGCTGACCAGCGCCGGCCCCGCGACCTCGGCTCCGGCCGCCAGCGCGGCACGGTCATATACCGGCGTGTCATGCCATGCCCCGGCCAGATAGCAGCGCACCCGCGCCACGGGCGGGGCCGAGCGGGCCGGGAGCGGGGGCAGGGGCACCGCCGCGCCGCCCTCCGCAATCGCCTCCGCCTGGAGCATGTCTGCCAGCAGCGTCCCCCGGAAATCATAGCCGAAGCGCTGGCGATAGGCCGCGCCGAACGCCTCGCGCATCGCTTCCTCGCTGCCCAGGGAGACCGGGATGCTGCTGTCGCTGCCCATGGTGCGCAGGTGTGCGGTCAGCTCGATCCGGATCGCCTCTTCCGCCACGCCCTGCGCCGTCAGCGCCGTCCGCGCCTCGTCCCCCAGTGCTGCCGCCGCCTCGCCCAGCGCGGGATCGTCGAGCGCCAGTTCCACCGTGCGCTCGCGCATCTCACGCCGCGCCGCGATGCCGATGCCATAGGCGGAGAGCACGCCCGCCAGCGGGTGGATCATCACCGTGCCGATCCCCAGCGCATCGGCGACCAGGCAGGCATGCTGCCCCCCGGCGCCGCCGAAGCAGGCCAGCGCGAAGCGGGTGACGTCATGCCCGCGCGCGATGGAGATCGCCTTGATCGCGTTCGCCATGCTGGCCACCGCGATCGCCACCAGCCCCTCGGCCGCCGCTTCGGGCGCCATCCCGGCCTCGGCCGCCAGCGCCTCCAGCCGCGCCAGCGATGCCGCACGATCGAGCGGCGCGTCGCCCGCGGAGCCGAACACGGCGGGGAAGAAATCCGGCTGCACCTTGCCCAGCGCGACGTTGCAATCGGTGACGGTCAGCGGGCCGCCGCGCCGGTAGCATGCCGGGCCGGGGACGGCGCCAGCCGAATCCGGCCCCACGCGCATCCGCCCGTCGGCGAAGCCGCATACCGATCCGCCGCCTGCCGCCACGGTGTGGATGCGCAGCATCGGCGCGCGGATGCGGGCGCCCGCCACGATCGTCTCATTGTCGCGCTCGTACCGCCCGGCATAGAGCGAGACATCGGTGGAGGTGCCGCCCATATCGAAGCCGATCACGCGATCGAACCCCGCCGCGCGCGCCGTTTCCGCCATGCCGACGATCCCGCCCGCGGGTCCGGAGAGGATCGCGTCCTTGCCGCGGAAGCTGCGCCCCGCCGCGAGTCCGCCGTTGGACTGCATGAACAGCGGCGCGGCGCCGCCCAGCGCCTCCGCCAGCCCCTCGACATAGCGGCGCAGCACCGGCGAGAGATAGGCGTCGATCACGGCGGTATCGCCGCGCCCGACCAGCTTGATCAGCGCACCCGTTTCATGGCTGACCGAGACCTGGGTGAAGCCCGTCTCGCTGGCCAGCGCCGCCAGTGCGGCCTCATGCGCCGGGTGGCGGTAGCCGTGCATCAGCGCGATCGCCACTGCGCGCAGCCCGGCGTCGTATGCGGCCTTCAGCCCGGCGCGCGCCGCCGCCAGGTCGATCGGGCGCAGCACCTCGCCCTCGTGCGTGACGCGCTCGTCGATCTCCAGCGTGCGGACGTTGAGTGGCGCGGGCCTGACGATATGGCGGGCGAAGATGTCGGGCCGGTCCTGCGTGGCGATGGCCAGCGCGTCGGCGAATCCGCGGGTGATCGCCAGCAGCACCGGCTCGCCCTTGCGCTCCAGCAGCGCGTTGGTGGCGATGGTGGTGCCGATGCGGATATCGGCAGGGGGCAGGGGCCCGTCGCCCGCGCCGGTCAGGCGGCGGATCGCGGCCACCGCGGCATCGTCATAATGCTCCGGATCTTCGGAAAGCAGCTTGGCGGTCGTCATCCGCCCGGCCGGGTCCACCGCCACCACATCGGTGAAGGTTCCCCCGCGATCCACCCAGAACTGCCAGCGCGCCATCGCTCCCGGTTGCGGGGCCAGCGGCTTCAGGTCAAGCGCGCGGCGGCTCGCCCGGCAGCACCACGGTAACGCGCAGCCCGCCGATCGGGGAGCGGCTCGCCTCGATGCGGCCGTGGTGCGCCTCCACGATCGCGCGCGCGGTCGCCAGGCCCAGGCCGGACGCGCCGCTTTCCTCGCCACGCTCGGTGTTGCGGTAGAAGGGCTCGAACAGCCGCTGCGCCAGCATCACGTCCACGCCGGGGGCGCTGTCGTCGATGATCAGGCGCCAGGCGTCGCGCGAGCTTTCCAGGCCCAGCACGATCTTGCCGCGCTTGGGCGTGTAGCGCAGGCTGTTTTCGATCAGCGCGCTGAAGAGCTGCTCGATCCGCGCGCCGTCCCAGCGGACGATCACGGTATATTCGGGTAGCGTGCTGGTGGTCAGCTCGACGCCGTTCGCATCGGCGCGCTTGCGGTTGCTCCAGATCGCGTTGTGGATCAGCGCACGCGGATCGACCTGCTGGAAGTTGACGGGCAGGCGGCCAAGGTCGGCCAGCGCCACCGCGTTCAGATCCTCGGCCATCTGGCCCAGCCGGCGGTTATCCTCCTCCAGCGCGGACATCAGCTCGGGATCGACCGGCGGGTCCTGCTGCGCCAGCTTTTCCAGATGGCCGCCCAGCGCCTCGGCCGGGCGCTTCAGCTCGTCGGCGATCGACACCAGCCAGGTGCGCCGTGCGGTTTCCAGCCGGTTGAACTGGCTGGCGATGCGGCGGAGGTTCTTCATCGTCGCCACGGTCTCGGCCGGGCCGGATTCGTCGATCTCGAAATCATGCTCGCCGTGAACCACTTCGCGGCTGAGGCGGAAGAGGTCGGTCTGCGGCCGGCTCCAGCGCCGGGCGATCTCATAGGCGGCGACGAGCAGCAGCACGAACAGCCCCGCCATCACCGCGCCCAGGCCCAGATATTGCGAGGCGAGGTAGCGGCGATCCTCGTCGGTCAGCCGCGGTTCGCGGACGACGCGCGCCACCGCCACGGTGCGGCCGTCGACCTGCACCGGCTGTTCGGCGCGCGGCGCGTTGGCGCTGCCGGGGCCGGCGATCGGCGTACCGTCGGGCCGCACGAGCTGGACGCGACCGCCGAGCAGATCGGGATCGCGCCGGTCAAGCTCGGGGATGAGCTGCTCCAGCGGCCGCCCGGCCCGCGCCGCCTCTGCCACGGTGGCGGCGAATCCGGACAGCGCCTCGCGATCGCGCTGGGCGAGTTGGATCTGCTGGCCCATGTGCATGTTCCACACCAGCAGCCCGCCGGGCACCACCGCCGCGAGCAGCGCCTGGCCGGCCAAAGTCAGGAACATCTTACCGAACAGCCGCACGCCTAGTTCCCCCCGCCCCAGGGTTCGAGTCGAGGCCGGTTACCGTTCGTTTCCGCCCGACACAACTCAATCGGCGACATCGAACGTATCCAGTATCTTCGCGCCCGCCATGAACACCGCGATCGGGCACAGCAGGAACAGCATCCAGCCACCCCATCCGGGAAAGCGATCCAGATAATGCACGCCGCGCTCCACCGCCCCCGTGCCCAGGCCATAGATGACCAGATAGGCCTCGAACTTGGTCTTGATCGTGAAGAGGCGGGAGAGCTTGCGGATCATGCCTGACTATAAAGCAAGCGCCGGGCCAACCGCAGAAAACTGCGATTCCCGGCTTAAGCGATATGGTTAGCTGTCAATTAACCCGACAGTTCCCGTCGCCTCCAGCAACGCGCGGTGCGCCGCTTCGATCCGGGCGATCAGGGCGGGGTCGCCGATCTCGTCCTGGCCGATGGCTTCGGGCCAATGCGCCTCGATCACCGCGGCGATGCGATCCAGCATAGCCTCGTCGGCCAGGAACCGCGAATCGACGGTGGCCGGATCGCATACGACGCGCAACCGCAGGCAGGCAGGTCCGCCGCCGTTCGCCATCGATTGGCGGACGTCCACCACCTCCAGCCGCCGGATCGGGCCGTTTCCGGCCACATGCGCCTCCAGCCAGGCCCAGACGGCCGCGTTCTCACGCGCCTCGCCGGGCAGGATCAGCGCCGTCTCGCCCGAAGGCAGCGTCACAAGCTGGGCGTTGAACAGATAGGACCGGATGGCGTCCGCCAGGCTGACCTGCGCGGCGGGCACCTCGACGATCTCGACTTCGGGCATCAGCGCGCGGAGCCGGGCGTAGAAGCGGTCCTTGTCCGCGAAGGCCTGTTCATGCGCCAGCAGCACGCGCCCGTTGGCCACGGCGACCACATCATTGTGGAAGGCGCCCGCCGCGATCGCTTCCTCGCTCTGCTGGACGAACAGCGTGCGATCGGGATCGAGCCCGTGGCGCCGGGCGATCGCCTTGCCGGCCTCGGGATGCTGGCGGGCGGGGAAAGGGCCGCCGCTCACGCCATAGACGAACACCTCCACGCCCGGTGCCCCATGCTCCGGCGCCAGCCGCATATGGTTGGCCGCGCCTTCATCGCCGAACGGGGCGGGGACGGGGCCGTGGACCGCGAAGACGGGGGCGGCGAAGGCCAGGCGAAGCTGCGCCAGCGTGTGGGGCCATTCGTGGCTGCGGTGGGGCATCGTCACCAGATTGGCGACGGTCAGGTGGCATCGGCTGTCGGCGCAGTCGGGCGCGGGCGATACGGTGGCGGCGTTGGCGGCCCACATCGCCGATGCGGACAGCGCCTGCGCCTTCAGGTGCGGCTCGGCATCGGCATAGCTGGTGGCGAGGCTTTCCAGCCAGCGGTGGTCCGGGCGCGGGTGCGGCAGCAATATGCCCTGCGCCAGCCCCAGGCGCAGGTTCGCGCGCATCTTGCCGATGCCCTGCAGCGCGGCCGCGCGCGGCTGGGAAACCGCGCCCTGGTTGCGCGTGGCGGCCAGGTTGCCGTGGCTCAGCCCGGCGTAATTGTGGCTGGGGCCGACGATCCCGTCGAAGTTGATCTCGACCAGCTCAGCGCCCGACATGGATCACCTCGTCCCCCGGCCCGACGCCCAGCGTATCGGCGCACACCGCGTCGATCTCCACCCCGCCGTCATGCTCGCGCACGCGGCCCAGCGCGCAGCGGAAGCCGGCCATATGGCCCGTCGCCACCAGCGCCGGCTCGCCGCCCTGGCCGACCGCGGTCACGGTCATCGTGCGCGCGTCCTTGATCGAACGGACCTTGTCGGTCTCCGCGGTCATCGTCGGGCCGCCGTCGAAGATGTCGATATATTCGCCGCCGTTGAAGCCCTCCGCCTCCAGCATGCGCATCGCCGCGCGGCCGCTGGGGTGGGGCGTGCCGATCACGCCGCGCGCGCCCTCGGGCAGCAGCGCGGTGTAGATCGGGTGCTTGGGCATCAGATCGGCGATGAACTGGTATCCGTGGACGGCGTTGAAGGCGTCCGCATCCTGGAAGCTCATGCCGAAGAAGCGCCCCGCCAGCCCGTCCCAGAAGGGCGATCCGCCCGCCTCGTCGATCACGCCGCGCAGCTCGGCCAGGATGCGGTCGGCGAAGCGGCGGCGGTGGCGCGCGATGAACAGGTAGCGGCTGCGCGCCAGCAGCATGCCCAGCCCGCCCGCGCGCTCGTCCGGATGGAGGAACAGCCCGCCCACCTCCGAACAGCCCTTCAGGTCGTTGCACAGGCTCAGCAGCTCGACATGGATCGTGCGGTCCAGCTCCTCGCTGCGCTTGGTCTCGGTCGCGCGGCGATAGCTGTAGAAGGGGACGCGCTGGCCGACGCTGGTGAAGATCTGGCAGGTGCCGCGCACCTCGCCCGTCTCCACATTCTCCAGCATCAGCACGAACAGCTCTTCGGCATGGCCGCCGTCGCTCCGCGCGAAGGCGGCGTGGCTGCGGTCCAGCTTCGCCTTCAGCGAACGCCGGTCGGGCGGCAGGTTGGTGAAGCCGCCGCCGGTCAGCTTGGCCATCTTGTAGAGATGGTTGAGGTCCTCGTCGCAAGCGGCGCGGATGACGAAACTCATGGATGCCCCCGTTCGGCGATACGCATTAGGGTGAGCGCGGAGAGCGCCGCGCGCTCGCCCAGGCTCTCCGGGATCAGGAATTCATCGGCGGAATGGATGGCGCCGCCGCGCGCGCCCATCGTGTCCACCACCGGCACGCCGCAGGCCGCAATATTGTTGCCGTCGCAGACGCCGCCGGTCGCTTTCCACGCGATGGGCAGGCCCAGGTCGGCGCCCGCCTGCTTCACCAGCGCGAACAGCCGCTCCGCGCCCGGATCGATCGGCTTGGGCGGGCGATTGAATCCTCCGTGTACTTCGATGCCGACGTCGTGCAGCTTCGCGACCTCCGCCACCGCGCCGTCGATCGCCGCCTGGGCGCGGGCGATGGCATCGGCATCGGCGGGGCGGAAGTTGACGCGCAGGATCGCGAGGTCCGGCACCACATTGTTCGGCCCGCCGCCCTCGATCCGCGCCGGGTTCACCGCCAGCCCGGGCGATCGTGCCGCGGCAAGGCGCAGCGCAAGATCCGATGCGGCGACGATCGCGTTGCGCCCTTCCTCCGGGTTGCGGCCGGCATGGGCGCTGCGGCCGCGCACGATCAGCGAGAAATTGCCCGTGCCGCCACGCGCGCCCGCCAGCGTGCCATCGGGCAGGGCAGGCTCATAGGTGAGCGCCGCCGCCTTGCCCCGTGCCATCTCCGCGATCAGCGCGGCGGAGGAGAAGCTGCCGGTCTCCTCGTCCGAATTGATCATCACCTCATAGCCCAGCCGCGCGGCGGCGGGGCTCGCCTCCAGCGCCTCAAGCGCCGCCAGCATCACGGCGATGCCGCCCTTCATGTCCGCCGCGCCGGGGGCGTTGAGGCTGCCGTCCGCCTGCCAGCGTGCCTGCTGGAACGGATGATCGGCGCCGAACACCGTGTCCATATGCCCGGTGAGCAGCACCTGCACCGGCGCCTGGGGCCGCACCGAGAGGCGGAGGTGGCGGCCGTGCCCGGTCGCGGTGACCTTGCCCTCCGGCGTCACCGTCTCGACCCGGGCGGGTTCGACCAGCGAGAGATCCCCCGGCAGCACGGCAAAGGCATCCGCGAGGAGCGCCGCCATCCTGTCCAGCCCGCTCAGGTTGCGCGTGCCGCTGTTCACCGCGACCCATGCCTCGGTCCGTGCAAGCGACGGCGCGGCGCGGGCGCGCTCCACGGCGGCGGCTTCGATCGGGGAAAGCGGGTTCATCACGGGCTGGTATGCGCCGATCGGTGCGGTTTCAACACCCCCCGTTTCGATCGGCTCCCCGATTCAGAAATCGACCACCAGCGCCGCGCGGCTGGTCGTGTCGGTGCTCTGGCGGCCGGCGGGCGGCAGGCTTTCGAACTGCACCGTATAGGATAGCTGCGCCGAAAGCGGGCCGATCAGCCGGGCCAGCAGCGCGGTCTTGCTCGTCACCGTGCTGTTGGTGTCCTGCACATAGGCGGAGGCATCCTGGCTGAAGGTGACGCCCTTGTTGAGCTTCCAGTCGAAATCCAGGCTGCCGCGCGCGGCCATGTTACTTTGGTTGCGGCCCGTGTTGAAATTGGTGTTGCGATATGCCGGCCCCAGCTCGACGTCGAGCGTCAGCCCCTTCTGCCGGATCGCGCTGTAGCCGATGCCGGCGGACACCGAATAACGCTCGCGATAGCCCAGGAAGCGGTCACGCTCGAACTGGGCCGCGCCGTAGAGATAGGCGCGATCGTCGAACTTCCAGTTGGGCTCATAGGCGGCGAGGTAGCGCTCCTGCGTCACACGGCCCTGGCTTTCCTGATACTCCATCCGGCCGCGCAGCTTGTGGCGCCATTCCAGCCCCTCGCGCCGCAGCTCGAACGCGGCGAGCAGGCCGATATTGTCGGTATTGCCGGTCGAGCGATAGGCGCCCAGCTCGATGCGGCCCTTCACCAGCTCCAGGAAATCGGCTTCGCGCAGCCTGCGCTCGCGCTCGCGGCGGCGGCCCTCGCGCCATTCGACAGTCAGCCGGTCGATCAGCGCGGCGGCCTCCGGCGCGGCGGCGCGGGCATATTTGGCGACGGTCGCCACCTCTCCCTCGTTGCCCGAGGCCATGGCGGCATCGAGCATCGCCTTCACCGGCGGCGGCAGCGCGGGATCGGTCGGCTGGGGGTCTGCGGCCGCGACGAGCAGCGGCGCGAGCATGAGGAGCAGGCTACGCATGGCGGGGAGCCTAGCCGCCGGATATGGCCGGGAAAAGGCCCTGGTAGCGTTAACTGCGTCCCAGCGGTTCCGCGAACAGCTCCAGCAGCCGTTCGTAGATCGCGCGCTTGAAGGGCACGATGATCTCCAGCAGCTCCGCGGGTTCGGCCCAGCGCCAGGCGCGGAATTCGGGATGCTCGGTGGCGATATCGATGTCGCCGTCGCCGCCCAGGAAGCGGAACAGGAACCAGCGCTGGCGCTGGCCGCGCCACCGGCCGCCCCACACCCGGCCCATCAGCTCCTCGGGCAGGTCGTAGAACAGCTCTTCGCCGGCCTCCGCGATCAGCTCCACCAGCGCGGCGGGGACGCCCGTTTCCTCCCACAGCTCGCGCACGGCGGCCTCGGCCGGGTCCTCGCCATCGTCGATCCCGCCCTGGGGCATCTGCCACGCCTCCAGCGTGGAATCGAGCCGCTGGCCGACGAACAACAGTCCGTCGCGGTTCATCAGCATCACGCCCGCGCAGGGGCGATAGGAGAGGTCGTCGGCGTCCGGCATGGCGGCTCCTTTACCTGCCTGTCCCGGCTGGACGAAACCACAGATTGCAACTGTACGGCATTTTTCTAACTTGGGCATTGCGCCACGGGGGTTTAGGGGCGCCGGTCAACGAAAGAAAAACACCAGTCCGGACAGCAGGAAAATACCCATGGCAACCGCCACCGACACGCTTTCGCCCGCCGAGGCGCAGGCAAGCCCTTCGCCCGAAGCCGTGGTGGTCCGCTTCGCGGGCGACAGCGGCGACGGCATGCAGCTCACGGGCGGGCAGTTCACCCTGTCCACCGCGCTGGCCGGAAACGACCTGGCGACCTTTCCCGATTTCCCCGCCGAGATCCGCGCGCCCCAGGGCACGTTGTTCGGCGTCTCCGCCTTCCAGATCAACTTCGGATCGAGCGAGATCGACACCGCGGGCGACGCACCCGACGTGCTGATCGCGATGAACCCCGCGGCGCTGAAGACCAATGTCGAGGCGCTGAAGCCCGGTGGGCTGATCATCGCCGACGAGGGCGAGTTCAACCAGCGCAACCTGGACAAGGCGAAGTATGACGCCAACCCGCTGGAGGACGACAGCCTCGGCAAGTGGCAGCTCCTGAAGCTCAACATCAGCCAGCTCACCCTGGATGCCGTGAAGCCCTATGGGCTGGGCAACAAGGAGGCGCTGCGTTGCAAGAACATGTGGACGCTGGGCCTGGCGCTGTGGATGTTCGATCGTGACCGCGCGCCGCTGGTCGACTGGCTGAAGGCCAAGTTCGCCAAGTCGCCCGTGCTGGCCGACGCCAATATCGCCGCGCTGAACGCCGGGCACGCCTATGGCGAGACGGCAGAGCTGGGCGCGATGGGCATCACCCAGCGCCATGTGGTCGCGGCACCCGCCGAGCCGGGGCTGTACCGCACCGTGACGGGCGCCGACGCGATCGCGCTGGGGCTGGTGGCGGGTGCGCAGCTCGCGTCGCTGCCGATGTTCTACGGCGGCTATCCGATCACGCCGGCATCGGCGATCCTGCACGCGCTGGCGCGGCTGAAGGAGTTCGGCGTCACCACCTTCCAGGCGGAGGACGAGATCGCGGCGGTGGCGTCCGCGCTGGGCGCATCCTATGCCGGCAGCCTTGGCGTCACCTGCTCCTCCGGCCCCGGCATCGCATTGAAGACCGAGGCGATCGGCCTGGCGATCATGACCGAGCTGCCGCTCGTCATCGTCAATGCCCAGCGCGGCGGCCCTTCCACCGGCCTGCCCACCAAGACCGAGCAGTCCGATCTCTACCAGGCGGTCTATGGCCGCAACGGCGATGCGCCGGTGCCGGTGATCGCCTCGCGCTCCGCCGCAGACTGTTTCGATTGCGCGATCGAGGCGGTGCGGATCGCCACGCAATATATGACCCCGGTGATGCTGCTGACCGACGGCTATCTCCAGAACGCGGCCGAGCCGTGGAAGGTGCCGGACCTGTCGTCCTATGAGCCCTTCCCGGTGACGTTCCACGATCAGGCCCCGGCCGAGGGCGAGAAGTTCCTGCCCTATGCCCGCGACAACAAGCTGTCGCGCCCCTGGGTTAAGCCCGGCACGCCGGGCCTGCTCCACCGCATCGGCGGGATCGAGAAGGCGCAGGGAACCGGCAACATCGATTATTCGCCGCGCAACCACCAGGCGATGACCGACACGCGGCGCGACAAGGTGCTGGGCATCGCCGTGCCCGATCAGGAGATCGCGCTGGGCGAAGAGGGCAGCGATCTGGTGGTGGTCGGCTGGGGCTCCACCTATGGCCCGATCCACCAGGCGGTGCGCCGCGCGCGGGCGAGGGGGCTGAGCGTCAGCCAGCTCCACATCCGCCACATCTGGCCGCTGCCCGCAAATCTGGGTTCGCTGCTGAAGGGTTACGGGAAGATTCTCGTACCCGAAATGAACACCGGCCAGCTCAAGACCGTGCTGCGCGACCAGTATCTGGTCGATGCCCAACCGCTCAACAAGGTGTCGGGCCAGCCCTTCACCATCGCCGAGATCGAAGCCGCCATCGAAGGGGCGATCGGCTGACGCGCTCGCGTCTGCCGACGGAGGACACGCCATGAACGAGATCACCACCATCCGCCCCAGCACTCCCAAGGACTGGGAGACCGACCAGGAGGTCCGCTGGTGCCCCGGCTGCGGCGACTATGCGATCCTGAAGGCGGTGCAGCGCACCATGCCGGAGATCGGCGCGACGCCGGAGAACACCGTGTTCGTCAGCGGCATCGGCTGCTCGTCGCGCTTCCCCTATTACATGGAAACCTATGGCTTCCACACCATCCACGGCCGCGCGCCGGCGGTGGCGACGGGGGTGAAGCTCGCCAATCCCGATCTGGACGTGTGGATCATCACCGGGGACGGCGACGCGCTGTCGATCGGCGGCAACCACACGATGCACCTGCTGCGGCGGAACCTGAACTGCCAGGTGCTGCTGTTCAACAACGAGATCTATGGCCTGACCAAGGGCCAATATTCGCCGACCAGCCGCGAGGGCACGCGCAGCCCCTCCACGCCGTTCGGATCGGTCGATCACCCGGCCAAGCCCTGCGCCTTCGCGCTGGGCGCGGGTGCGCGCTTCGTGGCGCGCGGGATCGATGTTCACAAGAATCTGCCCAGCGTGCTGAAGGCCGCGCATGCTCATCAAGGCACGGCGTTCGTCGAGATTTTCCAGAATTGCATCGTCTACAACGCCGATGTGTTCGAGCCCTTCACCGCCAAGGCGAACGCGGCCGAGAACCAGCTCTGGGCGGAGGACGGCAAGCCGCTGCTGTTCGCTGGCGGGACCAAGGGCCTGGCGCTCGATCTCGACACGCTGACGCTGAAGGTGGTCGAGGTGACGGGCGGTGACTGGCAGGCGGCGGGCGTGATCGTCCACAACGTCCGCAACCGCTCGCTTGCGCACCTGCTGGTGGAGATGCCGTTCGGGCCGTTCCCGATGGCGCTGGGCGTGCTCTACGACGATCCGGCCCCGACCTTCGAGAGCGCCGTTGTGGCCCAGAACCGCGCGGTGAGCGAGGGCAAGAAGCCCGACCTGCAGAAACTGCTGTCCAAGGGGCAGACCTGGACGGTGGGATAGGCTGCAAGTCTGTCTCGCACAAAGCCACGAAGAGGCGCCATTGGCGGGAGACGTGGAAGATTTGGCCCGGATTGCGGTCGATTGCGGTTTCAAGCTGCATGAAGCGCTTGGGCCGGGGTTGCTGGAATCGGTTTACGAGGTTTGCCTGGCACACAGCCTGGCCGAGCGAGGCCTGTCTGTAGAGCGCCAACGGTCCATTCCCATCCGCTTTGCCGGCTTGACCTTCGAAGAAGGATTTCATGCGGATCTGATCGTGGAGGGACGGCTTCTGATCGAGCTGAAATCCACGGAAGCGCATGCGCCGGTTCATGCGAAGCAGGTGCTTACCTACATCCGGCTTCTTGATCTGCCGCTCGGCCTGCTGATGAATTTCGGCGCACCAACGTTCAAGCAAGGCATCCGGCGGCTGGCCAACAACTATTTCGGGCCAACGGCCTGAAGGAGCGAGCTTCTTGGCGGCTTCGTGGCTTTGTGCGAGATTTGATCCCATGAGGCCGCACCCTCGATGACCCCCAGCATCCTCTGGTTCCGTCGCGACCTGCGCCTCGCCGATCAGCCCGCGCTGATCGCCGCCGCGGCCGAGGGGGCGGTGATCCCCGTCTATGTCCTCGACGACGAGACGCCCAGGCACCGGCGCATGGGCGGTGCGTCGCGATGGTGGCTGCACCACAGCCTTGCGAGCCTTGACTCGAGCTTGCGCGCGCGGGGATCGCGGCTGATCCTGCGACGCGGGCGGAGCGAGGAGGTGCTGGCGGCGCTGGCGGCGGAGACCGGGGCCGCCCGCGTCCACGCGATCCGTCATTACGAGCCATGGTGGCGTAACGCCGAGCGCGCGGTGGGCGAGCGGCTCGATCTGGTGCGCCATGACGGCAACTATCTCGCCCCGCCGGGATCGGTGACGAGCGGATCGGGCGGGCAGTATCGCATCTTCACCCCCTTCTGGCGGGCATTGAGCGCGCGGATGCCGCCGCCTGTGCCGCTGGCCGCGCCCGGCGCGATCCCGGCGCCGCAGGCATGGCCGCAAAGCGAGCGGCTGGAGGATTGGGGCCTGCTCCCCGTGCGGCCCGACTGGGCGGGCGGCTTCCGCGAGGAATGGCAACCGGGCGAGGCGGGCGCCGGGGACCGCCTGGAGGCGTTCGCGCCCGCCGCCGCACGATATGAGGAGCGCCGCAACCTGCCGGCGGTCGAGGGCACCTCGCGCCTGTCCCCGCATCTCCATTTCGGCGAGGTCTCGCCCGCCCGGGCGTGGCACGCGGCGGAGAGGGCGGACGGCTCGGCGGGCACCTTTCTCGCCGAGCTAGGCTGGCGCGACTATGCCGCCAACGTCATCCGCCAGATCCCCGATTACGCCGCGCGCAACGGCAGCGCGAAATATGACGCCATCCCCTGGCGAACCGGCGCGGAGGCGGATGCGGACCTGCGTGCCTGGCAGCAGGGGCGGACCGGCTATCCGATCGTCGACGCCGGCATGCGCCAGCTCTGGGCCAGCGGCTGGATGCACAACCGCGTCCGCATGATCGCCGCCAGCTTCCTGGTGAAGCACCTGCTGATCGATTGGCGCGCGGGCGAGCGCTGGTTCTGGGACACGCTGGTCGACGCCGATTACGCCAGCAACGCGGTGAACTGGCAATGGGTGGCGGGCACGGGCATCGATGCCAACCAATGGGGACGGATCATGGCCCCGCTGCTCCAGTCGGAGAAGTTCGACACGGCGGCCTATATCCGCCGCTGGGTGCCCGAGCTTGCGGCGCTGCCCGAGCCCGCGATCCACGATCCCGAGTCGCATGGCGCACGCCCGCGAAACTATCCCGCGCCGCTGATCGCCCACCGCGCGGGCCGCGAGCGCGCCCTTGCCGCCCTCAGAACAATCGCCTGAACGCCACTTCGCACTTGCCGAAAACGTCAACTGGTGCATGAAGTGCGCGCGATGAACGCGCCGATGGGGAGAGACGGCAGCGCAGTCCTGCACCATGGCCCGGGCCAACGGCCGGGCGCGGGTATGCTCGCGCTCTTCGCCCCGGTGTTCCGCACCATGCTCGACCGGCTCGATCGCGGAATCTGCGCGGGCAGCATCGAGGTGCGGCAGCCCGACGGCCGGCTACGGGTACTCGGCGGACGCGGGGAGGGGCCGAAGGCGGCGCTGGAGCTCAGGAGCTGGCGCGCGCTGCTGCGCCTGGCGATGGGCGGCTCCTCCGGCTGGTATGAGGCCTGGGCGGCCGGCGAATGGGCCAGCGACGATCCGGTTGCGCTGTTCGAGGTCATGGGCCGCAACCGGGCCACCGTGGGCCAGTCGGCACGGCCATCGGGCTTCACGCGCGCGGCGATGCGCTTCCAGCACTGGCTGCGGCGCAACCATCGCGAGGGATCGCGGCGGAACATCGCTTTCCACTATGATCTGGGGAACGACTTCTACACCGCCTGGCTCGATCCCGGGATGAGCTATTCGAGCGCGCTGTTCACCGCGCCGGAGCAATCGCTGGAGGCGGCGCAGGCGGCGAAGCTTCGGGCCATCCTCGATCGCACCGCCACCGCCCCGGACGATACGATCCTGGAGATCGGCTGCGGCTGGGGTTCGTTCCTGGAAGCGGCGGCGCTGGCCGGCCGCAACGTCCACGGCATCACGCTCTCGACCGAGCAGAAGGCCTATGCCGATGCACGCATGGCCCGGCAGGGGCTGGCGGACAAGGTGCGCGTCACCATCACGGACTATCGCGACGTCGCCGAAACCTATGACGCCGTCGCGAGCATCGAGATGGTGGAGGCGGTGGGCCGGGAATATTGGCCGCATTATCTGGGCGCCATCGCCCGCGCGCTGAAGCCGGGCGGGCATGCCGCTATCCAGTACATCAGCTTCGACGACGCCTTTTTCGAGCAATATGCCTCGGCGGTGGATTTCATCCAGACGCACATCTTCCCCGGCGGGCTGCTGATTTCCGAGCGCGAGTTCCGCTCGATCGCCGAGCGCAGCGGGCTCGCCTGGCGTGATCGCGAAACCTTTGGCCCCAGCTATGCCGAGACGCTGCGCCAGTGGCGCGAAAATTTCGATCGGGCCGATGCGGAGGGGCGCCTGCCCGCGCAGTTCGACGCCAAGTTCAAGGGCTTGTGGCGATATTATCTGATGTACTGCGAAGGCGGTTTCCGCGGCGGCGGGATCGATGTGGCGCAGGTAACGCTGGTGAAGGAGAAGTGATGCGCAAGTGGCTGATGGCGCTGGCGGCGTTCGCCCTGGCGGGAACTGCGGCCGCGCAGACCGTTCCGCAGGACGCGGAGGGCATCGCCAGGCTGCGCCGCGCCGGGGCGGAGGTGCTGTTCTGGAGCCAGGACCAGCGCGACCGTAACTTCCCCGCGATGGAGACGATCTTCCCTACCCGCGTGGTGAGGGCGGGCGGCGCCGTCCGCGCGCTGCCCGCGGGAACCCCGCTGCCGGTGAGCGACGCCGATGTCGCCGCCTTCATTGCCGCGCAGAACGTCGCGGGGCTGATCGTGATCCAGGACGGCAAGGTGCGGCTGGAGCGCTATGCCCGCGGCTTCAGCCAGTCGGGGCGCTGGACCAGCTTCTCGGTCGCCAAGTCGTTCACGTCCACGCTGGTCGGCGCGGCGATCCGGGACGGCTATATCAAATCGGTCGACGAGCCGGTGACCAAGTACATCCCGGAGCTGGCGGGCAGCGGCTATGACGGCGTCACCATCGCCCAGTTGCTCACCATGACGTCGGGCGTGCAATGGAACGAGGACTATACCGATCCCAATTCCGATGTGGCCAAGTTCGGCGCCGTGGAGGTGAAGCCGGGCGAGGACGCGACCGTCGCCTATATGCGCAAGCTGCCGCGCGAGACCGCGCCAGGCGCCAAATGGGTGTACAAGACCGGCGAGACCAACCTGGTCGGCGTGCTCGTCACCCGCGCCACCGGAAAGACGCTGGCGGAGTATCTGAGCGAGAAGATCTGGAAGCCCTATGGCATGGAGCAGGACGCGGCCTGGATGGTCGATTTCACCGGCCATGAAATCGGCGGGTGCTGCCTGTCGGTCAGCCTGCGCGATTATGCGCGGATGGGCATGTTCGCGCTGGAGGGCGGAAAGGGCGTAGTGCCCGAAGGCTGGTTCGCCGACGCCACCCGCGCGCATGCCACAGTGCGCGAGGGCGGGTTCGGCTATGGCTATCAATGGTGGACCTATCCGGGCGGCAACTTCGGCGGGCAGGGCATCTTCGGCCAGATGATCTTCGTCGATCCGGCGAAGAAGCTGGTGATCGCGATGGTGAGCGCGTGGCCCAAGGCGACCGATCCCGCGCTGGGGATGCAGCGGCTGCAGTTCGTCGCAACGCTGGACGCGGCCGCGGGGCAATAGGGGCTGCGCGCCCGCGCCTTCCGTGGGCGATCAGGCAAAGGGCGCGCTCAGCGCTCAGCCCTCCGTTCGCGCTGAGCCTGTCGAAGGGCCGGTCCACAATCGGCCAAGGGGCCGGTTATTTCCCCAGCGCGAGATAATGGCCGGTGTCGAAACCTCCGGCGGCCAGTCTCGCAATTGCCTCGGCGGCCACTTCCGGCCCCTTCAGCGTCGCGGGATCCTCGCCCGGATAGGCGCGGGCGCGCATCGCGGTGCGCGTCGCGCCCGGATCGACCAGCGCCACGCGAACGCCGGAGATGTTGCGCATCTCCTCGGCATAGCTGAGCAGCAGGTTCTCGAACGCGGCCTTCGAAGCGCCGTACATGCCCCAATAGGCGCGCGGATTGCGGGCGATGCCGCTGGTGACCCCGATCACGCGCGCGCCCTGGGCCTTGCGCAGCATCGGATCGAACGCGCCGATCAGCGCCGCCTGGGCGCTGACGTTCAGCGTCAGCACACGCGCGAAATCCTTGGCATCGAAGGCGGGCAGCGCGCTCAGCGTGCCCAGTGTCGCGGCGTTGAGCACCAATATGTCGAGCGAGCGCCAGCGTCCCTCGATCGCGGCGGCCAGGCGGGCGATGCCCTCATTCTCTGCCAGGTCGAGCGGCGCGATGGTGGCGGTGCCGCCCGCGGCGTGGATCGATTCCTCCACCTCCTCCAGCCCGCCCGCGGTGCGCGCGGTGAGGATCACATGCGCGCCCGCCGCGGCCAGCGCGTGGGCGGTCGCCGCGCCGATCCCGCGGCTGGCGCCGGTGACGAGTGCGACCTGATCGAAAAGGGGCTTGTCGGTCATGGGGTCCTTCCGGATGGCCCTAGGGCGTTTGCCGTTTGGGCTGGTGCCGATTCCGCCAAGGGCGGCCAGCGTCTAGAGCCAAAGCCTGCGCTTCGACAAGCTGGGCGCGAACGGGAGAGGAGGCGGGCGGGGAGAGGCGCCGGCCTCAGCCCACGCGCTCCTCGAGCAGCGCGAGCTGGGCGGCGGCGGCCTGTTCCTCGTGATCGGTCAGCGACGTCGGGTAATCGCCGGTGAAACAGGCGTCGCAATAGCCGGGCCGGTTGTCGGCGCGGCGCGGCTCGCCCAGCGCCTTGTACAGCCCGTCGATCGAGACGAAGGCTAGGCTGTCCGCCTTGATGAAGCGCGTCATCGCGCCCAGATCCAGGTTCGCCGCCAGCAGCTTCTCCCGCCGGGGCGTGTCGACGCCATAGAAGCAGCTATGCTTGGTGGGCGGGCTGGCGATGCGGAAATGGACTTCCTTGGCGCCCGCCTCGCGCATCATCTCGACGATCTTCAGGCTGGTGGTGCCGCGCACGATCGAATCGTCGATCAGCACGATGCGCTTGCCGGCGATCAGGTCGCGGTTGGCATTGTGCTTCAGCTTCACGCCCAGGCGGCGGACCTCGGCCCCCGGCTGGATGAAGGTGCGGCCCACATAGTGCGAGCGGATGATGCCCAGCTCGAACGGAATGCCCGATTCCTGCGCGAAGCCGATCGCAGCCGGCACGCCCGAATCGGGGACGGGGACGACCAGATCGGCCTCCACCGGCGCCTCGATCGCGAGCTGGGCGCCGATCGCCTTGCGCACCGAATAGACCGAACGGTTGCCCGCGATCGAATCGGGGCGCGAGAAATAGACCCATTCGAAGATGCATGGCCGCGCCGCCGCGTCTCCGCCGAAGGGGCGGTGCGAGGTGACGTTGCCGTCCTTGACGATCACCAGCTCGCCCGGCTCGACCGAGCGGACAAACTCGGCGCCGACCACGTCGAGCGCCACGGTTTCGGAGGCGAAGATCACCGCGCCCTCGCGCTCGCCCATCACCAGCGGGCGGATGCCCAGCGGATCGCGGCAGGCGATCAGCCCGTCGCCGGTAAGGCAGACGAGCGAATAGGCGCCCTCGATCTGTTTCAGCGCATCGATGAACCGGTCGATCAGCGTCGGCTGGCGCGAGGTGGCGACCAGGTGGATGATCACCTCGGTGTCCGAGGTCGACTGGAAGATCGAACCGGTGCTGATCAGGTCACGGCGCAGGCGCGATGCGTTGGAGATGTTGCCGTTATGCGCGATCGCGAAGCCGCCCGCCGCCAGCTCCGCATAGAGCGGCTGGACGTTGCGCATCGCCGAATCGCCGGTGGTGGCATAGCGGACATGGCCGATCGCCGAATCGCCGGCCAGCGGGTCCATGATCTCCTTGCGATCGAAATTGCCCGCGACATGGCCCATCGCGCGATGCGTGTGGAAGGCGCGATCGTCATAGCTGGTGATGCCCGCGGCCTCCTGGCCCCGGTGCTGGAGCGCGTGGAGCCCCAGCGCGGTGAGCGCGGCCGCGCCCTCTCCGCCGGAGACTCCAAAGATGCCGCACTCCTCGTGCAGCTTGTCGTCGTCGAAGGGATTGGTGGTGAACATCGTACCCCGGTGGGTCGGTTTCCGATGCCGCCCCATATAGGATCGAAATCGCTTTGTCGCCCGCCCGGCGGCAAATTTCCTTGTTCGCAGCGCGGGACGGGGGGCGTAAGGGAGGGCGCGTGACGAACGACCGCGAAACGGGCCTGGCGCTCGACCCGAAATATGACGCGAACGGCCTGGTGACCGCGGTCGCCACGCATGGCGAGTCGGTGCTGATGGTCGCGCATATGAACGCCGAGGCGCTGGCGAAGACGCTGGAGACGGGCGAGGCCCACTTCTGGTCCCGCAGCCGCGCGCGGCTGTGGAAGAAGGGCGAAACTTCCGGCCATGTGCTGAAGGTGCGCGAGTTGCGCGTCGATTGCGATCAGGACGCGATCTGGATGATCGTCGATCCCGTCGGCCCCGCATGCCACACCGGCGAGCCGAGTTGCTTCTACCGCCGCGCCGAGGGCGGCGGGCTGGTGCGCGTGGGATGAGCGTGCGCTGGGCGACGGCCGTGCTGCTGCTGCTCGCCGCCTGTTCGGGCGGCAAGCAGGCCGCGCAGAACGCCGCCCAGCCGCAGGATCTGGAAAGCGCGGCGATCGAGCGCGGGATGGTGCGCGATCCGGACGACAGCAGCGTCGCCGGCCTTTACGCGCGGGATACCGACCGGGTGTGCGTGGTGAAGGACGGGCAGGGGTATCGCATGGGCGCCTTCGTCGATTACGGCGACGGCATCACGTGCAGCGGATCGGGCACGATGACGCGGCTTGGCGAGACGCTGCACGTCGAGCTGGGCAAGCCCGAGGACGGGTGCAGCTTCGACGCGCGGTTCGATGGCGACAAGATATACTTCCCCGGCAACGTTCCCGATGGTTGCGCCAAGCTGTGCTCGCGCCGCTCGTCCTATGCCGGGCTGGAGGTGACGCTGCTGAGCGAGTCGGAGGCGGAGGCGGGGGCGATGCGCGATCCTTCGGGCCGGATGCTCTGCGGCAAATAGCTGCGTTCCGGACCTCATCGGCCTTGACGTTAACGTAAAGGGGACATATGCGGCTCGCATGTCTGCTGCCGCTTATACTGCCGCGGGGCTGGCGCCGATCGAGCCGCGCACCGACCGCGACCATTTTTCGATCTCGGAGCTTTGCGCCGAGTTCCAGGTCACGCCGCGCGCGCTGCGTTTCTATGAGGACGAAGGGCTGATCTCGCCCGAGCGCCGGGGGCTTTCGCGGGTCTATTCGCACCGCGATCGCGCACGGCTGGCGTGGATACTGCGCGGCAAGCGCGTGGGATTCAGCCTGGCCGAGATCCGCGAGATGATCGACCTCTACGACGTCGGCGACGGACGCCACCTGCAGCGCCGGGTGACGATCGACCGCTGCAAGTCACGGATCGACCTGCTCGACAGGCAGAAGCAAGACATCGATGCCGCAATCGCGGAACTACAGGAATTCGTCGACCTGCTGGAACGCAGCGTGGCGACCGAGAGGGACTGAACACATGCCGCAATATACCCCGCCGATCCGTGACACCCGCTTCGTCCTCGACCGCGTCCTGAAGGTCGATCGCTATGCGGACCTGCCGGGCTTCGCCAGCGCGTCCCCGGAAATCGTGGGCGCGGTGCTGGAAGAGGGCGGAAAGTTCGTCGCCGAGGTGCTGTTCCCGCTCAACCAGATCGGCGACCGCCAGGGCTGCACCCGTCACGAGGACGGCAGCGTGACCACGCCCGACGGCTTCAAGGAGGCCTATAAGAGCTTCATCGAGGCCGGCTGGACCACGCTCGCCATGCCCGAGGAATTCGGCGGGCAGGGCATGCCCCACTATCTGTCCACCGCGTTCGAGGAATATCTGATCAGCTCCAACATGGGCTTCGCCATGTACCAGGGGCTAACGCTGGGCGCGGTGAGCGCGATCATGGCGAAGGGATCGCACGAGCAGCAGGCCAAATATCTGCCCAAGATGATCTCGGGCGAATGGGGCGGCACGATGAACCTGACGGAGCCGCAGTGCGGCACCGACCTGGGCCTGATCCGCACCCGCGCCGAGCCGCAGGCGGACGGCAGCTACAGCATCACCGGCACCAAGATCTTCATCTCCGCCGGCGAGCACGACCTGACCGACAACATCGTCCACCTGGTGCTGGCCAAGACCCCCGGCGCGCCGGACAGCAGCAAGGGCATCTCGCTGTTCATCGTCCCCAAGTTCCTGGTGAACGAGGATGGTTCGCTGGGCGAACGCAACGGCGTCTCGTGCGGATCGATCGAGCACAAGATGGGCATCCACGGCAACGCCACCTGCGTGATGAACTATGACGGCGCCACAGGCTGGCTGGTCGGCGAGGAGATGAAGGGCCTGGCCGCGATGTTCATCATGATGAACGCCGCGCGGCTGGGCGTGGGCCTGCAGGGCCTGTCGCTGGGCGAGGTCGCGCTGCAGAACGCCGTCCAGTACGCGAGCGACCGCCGCCAGGGCCGCGCGCTCACCGGGCCGAAGGAGCCCGGGGAGAAGGCCGACACGCTGTTCGTCCACCCCGACGTCCGCCGCATGCTGATGGAGGGCAAGGCGCTGACCGAGGGGCTGCGCGCGCTGTGTCTGTGGGGTGCGCTGCTCGTGGACCTGAGCCACAAGGCCGGGAGCGAGGAGGAGCGCCAGACGGCCGACGATCTGGTGAGCCTGCTGACCCCGGTCATCAAGGGCGTGGGCACCGACATCGGCTATCGCGTCGCGACCGACAGCCAGCAGGTCTATGGCGGCCACGGCTACATCGCCGAATGGGGCATGGAGCAATATGTCCGCGATGCCCGCATCTCGATGATCTATGAAGGCACCAACGGCGTTCAGGCGATGGACCTGGTGGGCCGCAAGCTGGCGCTGAACGGCGGCCGCGCGATCCAGGCCTTTTTCGCCATGGTGGCCGGCGAGATCGCGGAGGCCAAGGGCGACGCGAAACTGGCGGGCCTGGCCGAAGCGCTGGAGAAGGCGCTGGGCCACCTGCAGGGCGCGACGATGTGGCTCGCCGCCAACGGCTTCAAGAACCCCAATGACGTGGGCGCGGGCGCCTATCCCTATATGCAGCTCACCGGCACGGTGACGCTGGGCCTGATGTGGCTGCGGCTGGCCAAGGCGGCGCTGGAAGCGCTGGCCGAGGGCGGCGGGGACACGCGCTATTACGAAGCCAAGCTGGTGACCGCGCGCTTCTATGCCGAACGCTTCCTGCCCGAGGCGGGCGGGCTGCGCCGCAAGGTGGAGAGCGGGTCGGAAGCGGTGATGGCGCTGGACCCGGAGATGTTCCGGGCGGCATGACGGCGGCCCGCGCCGGGCGGGGAAGGGGGCTTGAGCAACCGGCCCCGTTCCCCGCATAACCCGGGCATGGCCATCGACATCGTCCCCCTCGAACCGCTCGAGCGCGGACAGCTTCATGTGATGCGCGTGCGCGGGGCTTTCACCGCGCTGGTGCTGATCGGACTTGCGGTCGCCGCCGAGCTGATCCTGGCGGAGCGGTTTCCGCTGCCCGGGCTGGTTGCGGCACCGGTGCTGCTGATCGCGATCTGGGTGGGGCTGATCGCGCCGTCGCGCCGCTGGCGGCATTGGGGCTATGCCTTTACCGGCAGCGAACTGCACGTCGCGCACGGCTGGCTGTTCCAGGTCCACACGATCGTGCCGGTGGTGCGCGTGCAGCACATCGACGTCGCGCAGGGGCCGTTGCAGCGCGCGTTCGGCGTGGCCACGCTGGTGCTGCACACCGCCGGAACCGATGCGAGTACCGTGGGATTGCCGGGCATCAGCCGCGAGACCGCCGAGGATATCCGCGATTCGATCCGCGCGCGCATCGGCAGCGCGCAGTGACCGACGACTCCGCATGCGCCCCCGGCGCGGAGGAACCGGGCGAGGGGCCGAAGCGCACCGCCCCCGCAACGATCCTGATCCGTTTCCTCAAGGAAGCGCCATCCTCGATCATCGGCCTCGTCGCGCTGCTCGCGCTGGCGCAGCGGCAGAGCCTCGGCGCATGGGCGGTGCTGGTGCTGCTGGGCTGGGGCGTGGCGATGGTGCTGTTCGCCTGGCTGCGATGGCGCAGCTTCACCTATGAGATCGCCGAGGGCGAGGTGGTGATCGCGCAGGGGCTGCTGCACCGCAGCCGCCGGTCGATCCCGTTCGAGCGCATCCAGGACGTTTCGATCGAGCGATCGCCGCTGGCGCGGCTGCTGGGGCTGGCGCTGGTGCGGATCGAGACCGGCGGCGGCGACAAGGACGAGGGCAAGCTTGACAGCGTGACGCTGGCCGAGGCGGAGCGGCTGCGTGCGACGCTGCGCGGCGGGCTCGGGCGGCGAAATGCCGCTGCGGAGCGGCCTGCGTCCGGCGCGCATCCGGCGGTGGAAGAGGATGACGACGCCGATCTCGTCTTCGCGACGGGCTTGGGCCGGGTGCTGCTGGCCGGTGCGTTCAATTTCTCGCTGATCTGGGTCGCGGCGATCTTTGGCGTGCTCCAGACCTTCGACGACTTCATCGACTGGCGCGGGCTGTTCGACGCGGTTGGGCGCGAGGTGGAGGCGCATTCGAGCCTGACCGAGCTGATCGGCGCGGCTGCGATCGGCATCGGCATCACGATCGGGCTGGGATTCGTCGCGGGGATGGCGCGAACGGTTTTGCGCGACTTCGGCTTCCGGCTGACGCACGCGCAGGGCCGGTTCCGGCGCACGCGCGGGCTGCTGACGCGCAGCGAGGTGGTGATCGACGACCGGCGCATCCAGCTCGCGCTGCTGCGGCGCGGGCTGATCAGCGGGCACCTGGGCTGGGTGGGGCTCGATTTCCAGACGCTGGGGGGCAGCAACGATACCGGTGGGCGCCAGCAGGCCGCGCCCTTCGCCCGGGTGAAGGAGGCCGCACGGGTGGTGGCGGCAGCGGGGCTGCCGCGCCTTGAGCAGCCGGCGCTGGTGCCGGTATCCTCTGGCCATATCGTCCGCGCGGCGATCCGCCATGGCGGGCCGCTGGCGCTGGCGGCGGGGATTGGCGCGATCTTCCTGCCGCCGCTGATCTGGCTGTTCCTGCTGCTGCCGGTGCCCGTGGGGCTGGCGCTGCTGCGGCGGCGCAATCATCGCTATGGCATGCGCGAGACCAGCCTGCAGGTGATGCGCGGCGTGCTGGTGCGGCGGTGCTGGATCGTCCCCTATGGCGCGGTGCAAGTGGTGTCGGTGCGGCGCGGCCCGCTCCAGCGCCTGCTCGGCACGGCGAGCGTATCGGTGGACACCGCGGGCGCCGGGGTGGCGCACCACCCGAACGTCGAGGATCTGGCCGTGGACGACGCGGTCGCGCTGGCCCGCGGGCTGCTCGAGCGGGCCTGAGCCGGCAGCTTCAGGGCGCCGGCGCGGGGCTTGGGCTCGCCCGCGGGGCAGGCTGGAGCGCGCCATCGCGGCGGCGGATGCCGGAGAGCGGCGTTGGGCCGGCGGGCGGAATCACCAGCGCGCCGGGGGTCAGCGTGGGTGACGGCGCGGGGGCGGGCGCGGCGAGCGGCTGGGCGCGCATGCACTGCACCGGGCTGGGCCGCGGATATTGGCCGCAGTTCCACAGCGCCTTGGCGAAGCCGCGGTTCTGATCGCGCAGATAGCTGAACGACATCGCCGCCACCTGCGCCGAGCTGAGCGGCAGCCGCGCCGGCGTCTTCGACGGATCGGACCAGGCCATGAACTTGCAATAGGGCTTCTCGCCGCAGGTGCGGATCGCGAGGCTGGCGAAGCTGTCCGCGTTCATCCCGCGCGGCAGGGTGACCAGGAACGCATTGTCCTCGCCCGCCACGGCGGCGGGCACCTGGCTCGCCGGGATCGCCTCGGGCGCGACCGCGACTCCGGCAGCGCCAGGCTCGGCGCCGGCCAGCTCGGCGAGCAGCGCACCGGGATCGCCGCCATGTGCGCCCGATAGCGCGGCCATCTTGGCGATGTTGGGCTCCGCGCCCGCATAGGAGAGCGTGTAGGCGCCGGGCGTCCCCCAGAACCCCGTCCAGCGGAAGAACAAATGGGTGTGGACCTCCGTGATCTTCTCCAGGCTGGAGCTCCAATAGGGGAACACCCAATCGGTGTGATAATGGGTGGCGTGGCCGACGGGGGCGTATACCGATCCGTTGAGCGCCATCCGTGCCAGCGCGCGGGCGCGCTCCCAGGCGGCGGCGCTGGGCTTGCGGCGGATCATCGCGCCGTCGCAGGTGAAGGTGAACTGGCAGCCGGTCTTGCGCTCCGATCCCTGGAAGACGACGCCGCACACCGTCTTGGGGAAGGCGGGGTGGCGCATACGGTTCAGGATCACCTGCGCCACCGCGCGCTGGCCGATCGCATCGTCGCCCGCCTCGTAATAGACCGCGGCGGCGAGGCAGTCGATCGCGCGCGCCTGGCTTTCCAGCGATCCATAGAGCTGGAACGGGGCGGCGGGGGGATTGGGTTCGGTGGAATAGGGGATCGATGCGTTGATCTTGCGCGCGTCGTCCTCGCTGACGGCCTGGAGCCGGACGGGATCGACCTTGGGCAGCTCGGTGCGCGGGACGACGCGCGTGGCGATGGCGACCTGGCCCGGCAGCGCCGCCGGGTGCGGCGCGAAGGCCACCAGCAGCGCGGGCACCGCCAGCGCGGCGGCGGCGAGCAACGCGACCGGGATGGCGAGGCCCAGCGGCAGGCGCGGGCCGATGAGTTCGAGGAGATCGCGGCGCAGCGCCGCCAGCATCGGGTTCAGCACGGCATGGCGCCCGCGGCACGGCACCGGGCCGGGGAAGGGGATGCGGTCAAGCGAACGGCTCCTGGCTGTAGGGCAGGGCCATAACGCAGAAATATGGCAGTTGGAACCATGGCCGGCCGGCCCATGTTCGGGCCGGGCGCGGCGCGGTCAGCTCACTCGGGCCAGAAGCCCGTCGCCTCGCACAGATCCCATCCGTCGGCGGCCTTGAGCCGGCACGCCGCGCTGGAGGAGCCGGAGCATTGCTTCACCTCGCGCTGATAGCGCTTGTAGCAGCTTTCCGGCTTCACGGGCGCGGCGGGTTCGGCGGCGGGAGCCGGGGCAGCGGCATGCGCGGGAGCAGGCGCCGGAGGTTTCGCGCGGGTGGCCGCCACCGCGGCCGCCACCGGCCGTGCGTCGACGATGCTGGCGTCGAGCCCGGGGCTCTTGCCCCCAAAGGCAAGAGGCCAACCAAGAAAGATCGCCAGCATCACACTGACGCAAATCATGGCATTGCGCACGCGAGTTCCCCCCGGAAAGCTCGTCTACTAACCCCGACTCACCTGATATACCGTTAATGTTGCATTCATGCGAGTCTATCAGCTCTCGGGCAAGAAGTCCGGAACGGACAGGTAGCGCTCACCTGTATCATAATTGAACCCCAGCACGCGGCTGCCGGGGGGCAGATCGGCGAGCTTCTGGCGGATCGCGGCGAGCGTGGCGCCCGAGCTGATGCCCACCAGCATGCCCTCCTCACGCGCCGCGCGGCGGGCCATTTCCTTCGCATCGCCGGCGTCCACCTGGATCACCCCGTCGATCGCGTCGGTATGCAGGTTCTTGGGTACGAAGCCGGCGCCGATGCCCTGGATCGGGTGCGGCGCGGGCTGGCCGCCGGAGATGACCGGCGAAGCCTGGGGCTCGACCGCGAACACCTTGAGCGACGGCCAGCGCTTCTTGAGCGTCTCCGCCACGCCGGTGATATGGCCGCCAGTGCCCACGCCGGTGACGACCGCGTCGAGGGGGGCGTCGGCGAAGTCGGCCAGGATCTCCTGCGCGGTGGTGCGCACATGGACGTCGATGTTGGCGGGATTCTCGAACTGCTGGGGCATCCAGGCGCCTGGGGTGGCCGCGACGATCTCCATCGCGCGCTCGATCGCGCCCTTCATGCCCTTTTCGCGCGGGGTCAGGTCGAAGCTGGCGCCATAGGCCAGCATCAGCCGCCGCCGTTCGAGCGACATCGATTCGGGCATCACCAGGATGAGCTTGTAACCCTTCACCGCCGCGACCATCGCCAGGCCCACGCCGGTGTTGCCGCTGGTCGGCTCGACGATCGTGCCGCCGGGCTTGAGGTCGCCGGATTGCTCCGCCGCCTCGATCATCGAAAGTGCGATTCGGTCCTTGATCGAGCCGCCGGGGTTCGATCGTTCGGACTTGATCCACACCTCGGCGCCCGGGAACAGCCGCTGGACGCGGATGTGGGGGGTGTTGCCGATCGTCTCCAGGATCGTGTTGGCCTTCATGTCGACGTCTCCTTTGGCGTCTATTCGAGGGTGGCCGGTGGATCGAAGGTGCGGGCCCGCCGCAGCTCCGGGAATAGCTTGGCCCATAGCGCCGTGACAAGGATCGCGCCGATCCCGCCGCCCACGACTGCGGCGACCGGACCGATCAAAGCGGCGAGGAACCCAGATTCGGCCTCGCCCAGCTCGTTCGATCCCGAGATGAACAGCGTCGAGACCGCGCCCACGCGCCCGCGCATCGCATCGGGCGTGTAGATCTGGATCAGCGACTGGCGGACATAGACCGAGACCATGTCCGCCGCGCCCAGCAGAAACAGCGCGGCGAGCGAGATCATTACCGCGGGGGCGAAATCGCTGCCGACCATGCCCGGTCCCGCCAGTGAGACCATCACCGGCCCGGCAAGGCCGAACACGATCGTGGCGAGGCCGAATCCAGCCACTGCCAGCAGCATCTTGGTCCCCACGTCGCGCTTGAGCGGGCGCCATGAGAAGAGCACCGCGATCAGCACCGCACCCACCGCCGGAGCCGCACGCAGATGGCCCAGCCCGTCGGCGCCGACATGCAGCACGTCACGCGCATAGACCGGCAGCATCGCCGTCGCCCCGCCCAGCAGCACCGCGAACAGATCGAGCGAGATTGCGCCCAGCACCAGCCGGTTGCGCCGGACATAATGGAGCCCGTCCACCATCTGTGCCCAGGGGTTGCCCGGTGCGGCCGGAGGGCGCGGAACGGGCGAGATCAGCATCAGCATCAGGAACGAGAGCAGGAACAGCCCCGCCGAAACCGCATAGGCCAGCCAATCGGCCGCGCCATAGAGATAGCCGCCCATCGCGGGGCCGATAACGGTGCCGCCCTGCCAGGCGAGCGAGCTGAGCGCGATCGCGGTGGGCAGCAGCTCGCGCGGCACCAGGTTGGGCGCCAGCGCGCCCAGTGCCGGCCCGGCGAATGCGCGCGCTACGCCGAGCAGCGCGGCGATACCGAACAGCGCCGGGAGCGATATTGTGTCCGTCCAGGTGAGCCACGCCAGCGTCGCGGCGCACCCGGCCTCCAGCGCCAGCGCGGCGCGGCCGATCCAGCGCCGGTCGATCCGGTCCGCCACCCATCCCGCGGCCAGGCTGAGCACCATCAGCGGCAGGAACTGCGCCAGCCCGATCAGGCCGAGCTGGAGCGACGCATCCTGGATGCTCATCGTCCTGCGCGCGATGTCGTACACCTGCCAGCCGATGACGATCACCATCGCCATCTGGCCGAGCATCGCCGAGAGGCGCGCCACCCAGAAGAAACGGAAGTTGGCGACCGCGAAAGGATGCGAGGGCATGGCGGCGCTCTAGGACCGCCACGGGCATCCGCGCAACGCACGATTGGCTATCCGGCACCAAAGCTGAGGCATCGGCACCGGATCGGGCGCCTCAGACGATCTCGTCGGCGATCAGGAACTGGGCATCGTCCACCTTCGACATGAACTGGCCCATGATATCCTGCACCACCGGCCCGGGCATGTCCTGGGAGGTGAAGCCGTCCAGATCGGCGATGTCGAAGATCTCGATATAGTCCATCGCCGGCTTGCCCTCGCCGATCAGGAAGCCGCGGACGCGATGGTTGGCGAAGGCGGCGACCCGGGTCAGGCCGCGCATCGCGGGATAATCGGTCGAGCGGACCCAGGCCTCGAACTCGTCTGCGGTCACGCCGGGCTTCAGATTATAGGTCAGGATCACCTTGGCCATCGCGGGCATCCTCTTGCTGGTTGTTACCAGGGCAGAACATGAAGCCCGCAATGGCACGCGGCAAGGCGGATAAATGGCGCTCCAGACTCTTGCTGCGCTGCAGCACAATGGCTATCTGGGCCTCATGTACCGTAGTGAAGAAACCCCCGTAGCGATGCCGACCGGACCTGCACCCGTTTTGTTCGAGGCGATCGCCACCAAGCGTTGCGTGGAAGCGGCGTATAATGGCGGCCATGTGGTGCTGGCGCCGCACGTGGCGTTCGTGCGCCATGGCGCGATCTATATCGGGGCGATCACCATCACCCGCGACGGGCGTATCCCGCGCGAGGAGAAGATCGGTATCTTCAAGCTGGACGGGCTGGTGGATCTGCAGCTCAGCGACCGCATCTTCGCGCGTAGCCCGGCGTTCGATCCGCGCGACGAGCGCTTCGCCGAAAGCACCCTGATCGCCGCCGAGGCCTGACGGCCGGCGCGGTAGACAGGGGCCAGCCGGGCTCCCGGCCGTTGGCGATCACGCGGTGGCGCGGATCGCCTCGGCCTCTTCCATTTCCAAGTAGATCCGGCTGCGGACCTTCCACGCCTCCGCGGCATAATTCACCGGCTCCACCAGCGGCGTGATCCGATCGGTGCCCGGCTGAACGGGCAGGAGCGGGAACAGGTCGCTCTCCTCAGCCAGAAGCCGGACGCGGATGCGCCGCACGAGCAGCGACACCGCCGCGCGATACTCGTCCCACTGGCTCTCCGCGGGCAGGCCCTGCCAGCGATCGAAGTGGCGGCGATACTGGTCATAGACGCCGCGCAGATCGGCACTGGACCGGGCGGCGCGGGCGGCCACATCGGCCCGGCGATCGGCCATCATCGGCTGAAGCACCAGTGCCTCGACATGGGCGAAGTGAAGCAGCAGATCACGCGCCAGCGCCCAGCGGTGCGGAGCGATCTCGTCCATCGACCCGGGATAGGCCCCGGAAACCAGGCGTTCGACCTCGTCGAGCGCGGTGATGACCCGGGCGCGCTCGCAGCGCAGCTTGGCGATGATCGGTGAACTCTCCATGATCACCGGATAGCCCGGCCCGGCCGCCGCGTAACTTCAGGACTTGTGCGGCGCGGCGCGGAAAGCCTGCGGTAACCATTGCGCGGCGGGCCGGAACCCCGTGCCCGCCGCGCCTCTTCCGCGATCAGCGGCAGCGGATTTCCTGCTGGTTGCGGTCGATCGCCTGGCCCGCGAGCCCGCCGACCAGCGCCCCCAGCAGCGTGCCGACCGAGCGCGAATGCCCGCCGTCGATCGCGTTGCCGAGCAGCCCGCCTGCCACCGCGCCGACGATCAGCCCGGTCGTGCCGTCATCGCGCTTGCAGTAATAACGCCCGTCGCGGCCGCGATAGACGCGCTCGTCCGAACGCAGCACGCGCTCGCGATACTGCGGGCCGGTGCGGTAATAACGGCCGGGATCCCAATCGCCCTCGTTGCGATAGTCCTGGTCCCAGCGCGAATCCTGCCATGCGGGGCGCCGCGCGCGCCATTGCTGATAGCGGTCGAACGCCTGCTGGAACGCCTGAAGCTCGGCGGCGAAGCGCTGCTGCGCGGCCTGGAACCGGGCTTCCTCGTCCTGGCCGGAGGGGCCTGCGGGCGGCGGGCCGGGGCGCCAGCCGCCGGTCTGGGCCGAAGCGGGCGAGGCGAGGGCGATCGCGGCGGGGGCAAGCGCCATGGCGGCAGCGATCGTGATCTTGCGGAGTTTCATTGGTGTTTCCTCCTTCTTCTGTGTCGGCGGGCCCGGCTGCGCCGGGGACTCGCGCACTGGCGGCCCTGCGTCCCGTCCGATTGCGCTGGGATGAACCCGTGCGGCTGCCGCGGCAAGCCGCGCAAAGGAAAGGACCGGCGGAGACGGGCTCTGCGCCCGCCGCCGCCGGTCCTCCTTCATTCCGTTCCGATGGCCGCGGGGGCCAGCCGGTCAGAAAGCGTAGCTGAGGCCCACGCGCACCTGATGCGAGCGGAAGTCCTGGTTCAGCGTCTCGGTGTACGCCGGCGAGGTGAAGGCGCTGCCCGGGCGATAGGCGGTCGTGTAGGTCACGTCGCCCTGATCCGAGTAGAGATACTCGATCCGCGCCGACAGGTTCGAGCCGATGCGCTGCTCGACGCCGCCGCCGACTACGAAGCCGTCGAGATCGGCCTTCACCAGCGCGGCCTTCGAATAGCCGCCGTCCGAAGTGATCTCCGCGCCCAGGTCCACGCGGCTCCACGCCCAGCCGCCGGTGGCATAGATAAGCGTCTTGCCCGCGCCATAGCCGGCGCGCGCACGCAGCGAGATGGTGTAGTCCGGATCGGTGATGTTGATGAAGCTGTAGTTCGGCGTGCCGGCCGACGCGGTGGTCAGCGTGTCGCCGCCGTCCACCTTCGTGAAGTCGGCCTCGACGCCCAGCACCAGCGGGCTGTTACCCTGATAGTTATAGCCGATGTGGACGCCGTAGAGCGCGCTGTCCGCACCCTGATCGTTGGAGAGATCGGCCACGACGCGGTCGCGAAGCGACTGCGATTCGCTTGCCCACGCGCCAGACAGCGTCACTTCGCTGTCGGACGTGCTGTGCCCATAGCCGCCCTGGACGCCGACATAGACGCCGTTCCAGACGGGCTCTTCCTGCGCGAGAGCCGGAGACGCCACACAAGCGAGCGCGGCGGCGGAAACAACCAGTGCCTTCATACGCGAATACCCTCTTAATCGAATTGGGGAACGGCCCAAGGGGTCGGCCTCGCCGGGATGCTCCGCATGATCCCGCTGGCGGGGGAGCTGGGCCGGAAACATGATATTATGTCTTAGAAATGCCTTATAAGTAAATTTAACTAAAACATAAAATGCGGATGCGGCCGCGCAATGGCAGGGACATTTGTTTCTGTCAATGCGGACGCGGGGTAGATACGCGCGAGTGGGGAACTGGTTGCGGCACCGGCATGAAAAAAACTGCGGCGGCATGGTGCGCAGGCGCGACGATCCGTTCGCGACGCCGCCGGGAAGCGCGCGGGACCGGGGATCAGCGGGCGGGCCGCGTCGCGGCTCCGCTTCGGGCTATCGCGAAAGCTGGCTGCCGACCACGGAAACGCCGATCGCGATGGCGAACAGCAGGATCCCCAGCCAGAGGAAGGTGCGGCCCACCCGGCCGGTTTCCAGCACCGATTGCGCGGGATCGGCGGGATCATAGGCCACCTGCACCGCGGCTCCGGCCGGATAGCGGGCGGCATAGGCTTCGGCCTTGTAGCGCGAGCCGAAGCTGGGCGCGGGGCCGAAGTGGATGCGCTTGCCGGTGCGCGCCTGCCCGCCGGCCTGATAGGCATAGGTGACCGCGACATGGTAGCTGTAGCTGACCGCGCCGTCATTGCTGCTGCTGTCGCTGTGTTCGGTGACGTCGCAGCGTTCGATCACGCCGGCCGCGCGCGGCCAGGCGGATGCTTCCGCGGCCTTCCGCACCCCGCGATAGTGAAGGAAGAAGAATCCGCCCGCAAAGGCGAGCACGATGAGCGCGATCGATGTCATGGCCCTATCCCCCCGAAATTGACCGCCGGCGGGCTTAGCGCGGGCGGGGCGGCTTGGCGATAGGGCGGGGCCGCGATCAGCCGGCGGTGACGAAGCTGTCCATTACCCGCTTGCGCCCGGCCTGCTCGAAATCGATCTCCAGCTTGTTGCCCTCGATCTCCACGATCTCGCCATAGCCGAACTTCTGGTGGAACACGCGCTGGCCCAACGACAGGTCGCCGCGCGGCTTGGCGCCGAAGCTGACCGCCGAGGCGCGGCTTTCCAGCACGCGCGCGGGCTCGCGCGTGAAGGTGCGGCTGGTGAAGCCGCCGCCGGGCTTGCTCATGTCCACCCCCGCCGCGCGCTGCCAGCCTGGGCCGCGGCCCGTGCCGCGCGAGACATCGGCGAAGGGATCGGCGCGTTCGGACCAGTTGGCCCGCCACAGGCTCTCGCCGCCGCTCATCGTGCTGTCTTCCTGCACATGCTCGCGCGGAAGCTCGGCGATGAAGCGGCTCGGCAAGCTGCTGGTCCACTGGCCGTAGATGCGGCGGTTGGCGGCGTGGAGGATGATCGCCTGGCGCCGTGCCCGGGTGATCGCGACATAGGCGAGGCGGCGTTCCTCCTCGAGCGACGCCAGCCCGCCCTCGTCCAGCGCGCGTTGCGAGGGGAACAGCCCTTCCTCCCAGCCCGCGAGGAACACCGTGTCGAATTCCAGCCCCTTGGCGGCATGGATCGTCATGATGGTGACCTTCGGCTCCTCCGCCGCACCTTCATTGTCCATCACCAGGCTGACATGCTCCAGGAACGCGCCGAGGCTTTCATATTCCTCCATCGCGCGGACCAGTTCGTTCAGGTTCTCCAGCCTGCCCGCGGCCTCGGCGGTGCGATCGGCCTGCCACATCGCGGTATAGCCGCTCTCGTCGAGGATCTGGCGCGCAAGCTCCGGGTGGGGGAGCGCGTCGCCCGCCGCCCGCCAGCGGGCGAGATCAGCGACCAGGTTCGCAAGCGCGCGCCGCGCCTGGGGCGTCAGCTCATCGGTGTCCAGGATGCGCGCGGCGGCGGTGGTCAGCGGCACCTGATCCGCGCGGGCGAGCTGGTGGACCTTGGCCAGCGCCTTGTCGCCCAGCCCGCGCTTGGGCGTGTTGACGATGCGTTCGAAGGCCAGATCGTCAGCCGGCTGCGCCACCACGCGCAGATAGGCGAGCGCGTCGCGGATCTCCTGCCGCTCATAGAAACGGAAGCCGCCGACGATGCGATAGCCCAGGCCGATGGCGATGAACCGGTCCTCGAACTCGCGCGTCTGGTGCTGCGCGCGGACCAGGATGGCGACATCGTCCAGGCTGGCGCCGCCACGCTGGAGCCCTTCGATCTCCTCGCCGACGCGGCGGGCCTCCTCCGGCCCGTCCCATACGCCCAGCACGCGGACCTTCTCGCCGCTGTCATGCTCGGTCCACAGCGTCTTGCCCAGGCGCCCGGCGTTGTTGGCGATCACGCCCGACGCGGCGGCGAGGATATGGGGCGTGGAGCGATAATTCTGCTCCAGCCGGATCACCTTGGCACCGGGGAAGTCCTTTTCGAACTTCAGGATGTTCTCCACCCGCGCGCCGCGCCAGGAATAGATCGACTGATCGTCGTCGCCGACACAGCAGATGTTCTTGCGCTCCTGCGCCAGCAGGCGGAGCCAGAGATACTGGACGCTGTTGGTATCCTGATATTCGTCCACCATGATGTAGCGGAACCGCTGCTGATAGCTTTCCAGCACGTCGCGGTGCGTCTTCAGGATGCTCAGCACATGGAGCAGCAGATCGCCGAAATCGCAGGCGTTCAGCGCGCGCAGCCGTTCCTGATAGGCGGCGTAGAGCGCCTGGCCCTTGCCGTTGGCATAATGCTCGCTCTCGCCCGCGTCGATGTCGGCGGGGGTCAGGCCCTTGTTCTTCCAATTGTCGATCAGCCCGCCAAGCTGGCGCGCGGGCCAGCGCTTCTCGTCCAGCCCCGCCGCCTGGATAAGCTGCTTGAGCAGGCGGAGCTGATCGTCGGTGTCGAGGATGGTGAAGTTGCTCTGAAGCCCGACCAGCTCGGCATGGCGGCGGAGCATCTTCGCACCGATCGCGTGAAAGGTGCCCAGCCACGGCATCCCCTCCACCGCCGAACCCACGAGCCGGCCGACACGCTCCTTCATCTCGCGCGCGGCCTTGTTGGTGAAGGTGACCGCCAGGATCTCCGACGGATAGGCCCGCCGCGTCCACAGCAGGTGCGCGAGCCGCGCGGTGAGCGCCGCGGTCTTGCCCGTGCCGGCGCCGGCGAGCACGAGTACCGGCCCCTCGGTGGTGAGCACGGCATCGCGCTGGGGCGCGTTCAGCCCGGCGAGATAGGGCGGGTCCTGGGTGGCTGCGGGCAGGGTCACCTGCGAACAGTTAGGGAACGAGGCGATTCGGGGCAAGCGCCGCGGGGAAATCCCTAGGCCGCACTTTAACACCCGTTAGCCAGCCCCGGGCCAGAGCATGCCATGATCAGGAGAGGGCGTGTGCGGGTGACCTGGAAAAGCAAGCTGTTCCGTCCCATGGAGGCGATCGTCACCGCCGCCGCCGCGATCGCACTCGCAATCGTCTTTGCTGGCCTCGACGCCTTCGATCGGCTGGCCGCGTTCATGGCCCGCCACGAGGGGTGGGAGCTCGACGAACTGTTCTTCGTCCTGTTCTTCGGCGGGGTCGGAGCACTGGTGCTCGCGATCCGGCGCGCGCGGGACTTTGGCGGCGAGATCCAACGTCGCGAGGAGGTGGAGGAGCGTGTTTTCGCGCTGGCGCGGCACGATCCGCTTACGGGCGCCGCCAACCGCAGGCTGCTGCAGGCCGAACTGCCGGGGATCATCGAAAGCGCGCGTGCCGCAAACCGGCAAGTCTCGGTGCTGATGATCGACCTGGACCAGTTCAAGCCGGTCAACGACGTCTTGGGGCATGATGCGGGCGACCTGGTTCTGGTCGAGGTCACCGCGCGCCTGCATCGCGTGTGCGGCGCGGACGCGCTGATCGCGCGGCTGGGGGGCGACGAGTTCGTCGTCGTGCTGGGCGATCAGCTCGGCTCCGATCCGGCGGCGCGGATGGCGAGCAGCATCATCCGCGCGCTGAGCCTGCCGATGGAGATCAACGGGCGCCGGACCGATGTGGGCGCGACGATCGGCATCGCCCGATTCCCCGTGGACGGCGGCGACGCCGACGAGCTGCTGCGCGTCGCCGATGTCGCCATGTATGAGGGCAAACGGGCCGGGAAGGGCGTCTATCGCTTCTTCCATGCGGAGATGGACGGCAGGCTGCGCGCCCGCGCCGAGCTGGAGGCCGGCCTGCGTACCGCCATCGAATCCGGGCAGATCATACCGTTCTTCCAGCCGCTCTATTCGCTGGCGAAGGACCGGATCATCGGGTTCGAGGCGCTGGCGCGCTGGCAGCATCCCACGCGCGGGCTGATCCCGCCCGACGAGTTCATTCCGATCGCCGAGGATATCGGGCTGATCGGCAAGCTGTCGCAGCGGATTCTGCGGGACGGTTGCATTGCCGCGCGCGACTGGCATCCGGACACCACCTTGTCCGTCAACATCTCGCCGGTGCAGCTTCGCGATGCCTGGCTGGCGCCGCGCATCCTGGGGATCCTGGCCGAAACCGGCTTCGCGCCGCAACGGCTGATTGTCGAGGTGACCGAGAATGCCGTGATCGACGACGTCTCTGCCGCGGCCGAGGTGTTCGCATCGCTCCAGCGCGCGGGAATCCGCGTGGCGCTGGACGATTTCGGCAAGGGCTATTCCAGCCTGTCCCACCTGCGGCAGCTCCGCTTCGACCATATCAAGATCGACAGCTCGTTCGTGCGCACGATGGATTCGGCAGAGAGCCAGAAGATCGTCAGCGCCGTCGCCGGGCTGGGCCGCGCGCTGGGGATGCCGGTGACGGCCGAGGGCGTCGAATCGGAGGATACCGCACGCAAGCTGCGCGAACTCGGCTGCGATCAGGCGCAGGGATATCTGTTCGGCGTGCCCGGCAGCCGGAGCGAGGCCGCGCACATGCTGGCCGGCAACGACGCGGAACGGCTGGCTGCTGGCCTGCGCCAGGCCGTCTGAGGTGGCGGGTTCGTCAGCGGCCCTTGCAGGCGCCGCCCTCAAGGATGTCCTTTGCGGCCGCGCGATAGGCGGGCAGCAATTCGCCGAAGACGCCAGCCAACGCGGCGGGATCGGAGAGGCCCGGGTATGCGGCACGCAACGTAACGCAGCCGGTCGCATCGTTCAGCACGATGGCGGCGAAGGCCGAGCAGGTCTTGAGCAATGCCTCCGACCCCGGCAGCGACGGGCTCGCAAAGGCGACGTAGATGCTGTCGCACTGTGTCCGCGCGCGCGTGAAATTGGCCACCCGCGCGGGATCGGTGCCGGGCAGATCGGCGTTGCGGATGGTGATGAGGAAGTTGGCGCTGGCAAGGGTCGACCAGACAAACCTGGCATTGCCGGTGACGTGCGTGGGAACATAGTCGCTCGGATTGAACTCGCTGCCCGGCGTGCCGCCGTCCGCGGTGCGGAACGGCGAACGGCTCTGCTGGGGAGAGGGCGGCGCGGAGGGCGCGTCGCTCCCGCAGTGCTTCTCGATGAAGCTGCGGAAATAGCGTTCCGAATTGGAGGATTCGAAATATCCGGGGCCGTCGATGGCGTCCCGCAATTCCACGCAGAATTCGTCGCCACGGGCGTCGTCGCCACGCTCATAGGCGTTCAGCGAATCGGTCATCAGCGCGTCGAGTTTCTTGACGTCGAACCAGCCGGTCGTCCTCTGGGCATGGGCAGGCATCGCCGCGGCCAGCAGCGGCGCCACAAGAACCCCAGTGAATATCCGCATGGCCGCCGTACCCCTGTTGCGCTTGTCCGGCGCGTAGGTGACGGCAAACGCATGATGTGTCCAGCCTGCCGGGCAAGCGGCCGCATCCTTCGCGGACGGGCCGCCTGAGATGGCGGTGGGGCGCATAGGGCGGGCGTTGCCGCCTGTGCTGGCGGCGGTGCTGGCGGCCGCCTCCGTTCCTGCCCGGGCACAGGGCGGGCCGGAGCAGCTCGATCAGCTTGAGCCCGGCGCGGGCGAATGGCAGCTCGAATATGCCGGCGTGTTCGGCGGCGACGGCGAGCAGGAGCTGGAGGCGCTGTTCGCGCTTTCGGACCGGTTCGCGATCGGCGCGACCGCCGAGTTCGAGGGGCCGGGGGGCGGCATTCGGCTCGACGCGATCGGGGCCAAGGCGCTGTATCGCATGATCGATCCGGACGGGCACCCGATCGGGCTGGGTATCGGCGCGGAGGCGGCGGTGAGCGCGGACGGAAGCTTCGCCGCAGGCGAGGTGCGGCTGATCGCGGAGAGCCGGCCCGCGCGCTGGTGGATCCAGGCGGACGCCATCCTGCGCCACGCGCGCGAGGATGGGCTGGGCGGCACCGGGATCGCCTATGCCGGATCGGTGCAGCGCGGGCTGGGCAGCGCGGCGTGGCTGGGGATCGAGGCATCGGGGCAGGTGCTGCGGATCGCGGGCGACCCCGGCCTGGCGCCGCGCGGCCAGCACTATATAGGCCCCAGCCTGACGTTCGAGCGCGAGATGGCGAAAGGAAACGAGGCCGAGATCGGCATCGCCTGGCTGGAGCGCGTGCGCGGGCAGGGGCCGGGCTCCGGCCCGCGGATATTCGTCCAGCTAACCTTTTGAAGAATTTGCCGCCGGCACGGCCTGCCCAACGGGCGTCGACCGCGCTTCGCAAATCGACGAGTCCTTCCGGGGACCGCGTTGTGTAACGATATTGTCATTAGCCTGTCACACATCCCGGCCAATGGCGCGCTCATCATGGCGACGATCGCACTAGACCAGGCCCCGCCGAGCGACACCCCGGCGGCTCCGCGTCTCGATTACAAATCCCACCCGCTCACCAAGTTCCTGTTCGCGCTGATCCTGATCGGCGGGCTGGTCTATGCCGGGTGGAGCGTGATGAACGATACCCAGGGCGTGGGCGAGGAGCTGGCGCTGGGCGTGTTCGCCTTCCTGGCGCTGGCGCTGCTGATCGCGCTGGCGTTCGAGTTCGTGAACGGCTTTCACGACACGGCGAACGCGGTCGCGACGGTGATCTACACCAATTCGATGCCGGCGCATGTCGCGGTCGTCTGGTCCGGCTTCTTCAACTTCCTGGGCGTGATGCTCTCCAGCGGCGCGGTGGCCTATGCCATCATCACGCTGTTGCCGGTGGACCTGATCCTGAACGTGGGATCGTCGGCCGGTTTCGCGATGATCTTCGCGCTGCTGTTCGCCGCGGTGCTGTGGAACCTCGCGACCTGGTATGTCGGGCTGCCCAACAGCTCCAGCCACACGCTGATCGGTTCGGTTCTTGGCGTGGGATTCGCCAACCAGCTCATCTCCGCCGGTTCGCGCGGCGGCACCGCGGGAGTCGACTGGAGCCAGGCGCAGAAGGTGCTGACCGGGCTGTGGATGGCGCCGCTGATCGGATTCGGCGCGGCGCTTCTGCTGCTGCTGGTGATGCGCCTCGTCGTGCGCAGTCCCAAGCTGTACACCGCGCCCGAGGGCAACGCCCCGCCACCGCTGGGCATCCGCGCGCTGCTGATCGGCACCTGCACCGCCGTTTCCTTCACCCATGGTTCGAACGACGGGCAGAAGGGCATGGGGCTGATCATGCTGATCCTGATCGGCTGCGCGCCCACCGCCTATGCGCTGAACCGCACGCTGCCGGCGTCGGCGACCCCGGCCTTCGTCCAGACCGCCAATGTGGCGACCGCCGCGTTCGATTCGCGCGGCGGGCCGGACATGACGGCGCCCGAGGCCCGCGAGCGGCTGACCCGCGCGCTGCAGGAACGCAAGGCGACGGCGCCGGAGGTTTTCGGCGCGCTTGAGAGCCTGTCGCGCGACCTGACCCGCCAGGTTTCGCAATATGGATCGCTGGGCGGCGTGCCCGCCGAGGCGACGCCCAATGTGCGCAACGACATGTATCTGGTGCTCGACACCGCCAAGCTGGTGCTCAAGAAGCCCGAGGGCTTCACGCCCGGCCAGGTGGCGGCGATCAAGAGCTATCAGGAATCGCTGGAGGCCGGCACGCGCTTCATCCCGCCGTGGGTGAAGGTGGTGGTGGCGATCGCGCTGGGGCTGGGCACGATGGTCGGCTGGAAGCGCATCGTGATCACCGTGGGCGAGCGCATCGGCAAGCAGCACATGACCTATGGCATGGGCGCCACCGCCGAGCTGGTGGCGGCGGGAACTATCCTGGCGGCCGACCGCTTCGGCCTGCCGGTTTCGACCACGCACATCCTGTCCTCCGGCGTGGCGGGCGCATCGGTGGCGAGCGGCCACGGCCTTCAGGCGCGCACCATCGCCCAGCTCGCCGCGGCATGGCTGCTGACGCTGCCGGTGGCGATGGCGCTTTCGGGCGGCCTCTATTGGGTGATGCTGCAGGTCGTCCACGCGGTGGGCGCACACTGAGGACCGGCGAGCGGGCCTAACGCGGCCTCGTTCGCCCTGAGCCCGCCGAGCGAGTAGCTCCAAAGGCCTGCCAGCACCTGCGAGCGCCCTTCTGCCTACAGGCACGGGCGATCGGGCCGGGCGCGAGCGGATCGCGCCGCGGGCTTCAATCCAGCCCGGTGGCCTTCGCGCCATATTCCAGGCTGAAGACGAAGCCCTTCGCGTCCGCGCGAAGGTCCGCCTTGATGCGGTTCACGGGGTTGCCGAACATCAGCAGCGCGCCCGCCAGAATCGCGAACAGCACGGCATAGGCAACGCGGCGGCGGCCTTCCGATTCGTGCATCGCGGCCTCCCTCTTTGCCGTGTTTGCCGATGACGGAACGATTAGGGCACGGAAGCTGTCGCGCGGATGAACGGGCTTGCCTTTCCGCTACGGCAAGCCGCATGGATGCGGCGAGGGGAGGCGTATCCATGGCGCAAGCATCGCACCGGCGGATCCTGTTCGCGAGCCTGGTCGGCACCGCGGTGGAATTCTACGATTTCTATATCTACGCGACCGCGGCGGCGCTGGTTTTTCCGGCGCTGTTCTTCCCCGCGAACAATCCCGAGGTTCAGGTGGTGCTCTCCTACGCCACCTTCAGCGTGGCGTTTTTCGCGCGGCCGCTGGGCGGGCTGGTGTTCGGCCATTTCGGAGACCGGATGGGCCGGAAATCGACGCTGGTCGCATCGCTGATGCTGATGGGGCTTTCGACGCTGCTGATCGCCTTCCTGCCCACCTATGCGATGGTGGGGATCGTGGCGCCGCTGCTGCTGTGCCTGTTGCGTTTCGGCCAGGGGCTGGGCCTGGGCGGCGAATGGGGCGGGGCGAGCCTGTTGGCGGTGGAGAATGCGCCGCCGGGCTGGTTCTATCGCTATGGCGCCTTCCCGCCGATGGGGGCGCCGGTGGGCTTCATCGCCGCCAACGGATTCTTCCTGCTGCTCGGCATGTTCCTGGACGACGCGCAGTTCCGCGAATGGGGCTGGCGCATCCCCTTCCTGGCGAGCGCACTGCTGGTCGTCATCGGGCTGTGGGTGCGCCTCAAGATCACCGAGACGCCCGATTTCCGCGAGGCGATGGAAAAGGCGCCGCCGCCGCGCGTTCCAGTCGGCGAGCTGCTGAGCAAGCATTTCCTGCCCACCTTCGCGGGCACGATCGGCGCCGTGGCCTGTTTCGCCCTGTTCTATATCTCCACCGTGTTCGTGATCGGATACGGCACCAAGGCGCTGGGCTATGACCGCGAACTGTTCCTGGCGGTGGAGCTGGGCGCGATCCTGTTCATGGCGCTCGGCATTCTGGCCGCCAGCCATTACGCCGACAAGGCGGGCGGAGGGGCGATCCTGTTCTTCGGCTTCGTCGCCACCATCCCGGTCGGGCTGCTGATGACGATGCTGCTGGTGCCCGGATCGCTGATCAGCGTGTTCCTGTGGCTGGCGGTGGGGCTGTTCGTGATGGGCTTCGTCTATGGCCCGCTCGGCGGATGGCTGCCCAGCCTGTTCCCGGCGCGGGTGCGCTATACGGGCGTGTCGGTGACGTTCAACCTGGCCGGGATCATCGGCGGCGGCATGACCCCGCTGATCGCGGAGGCGCTGGTGAAGCAGGGCGGGCTGGGGCTCGTCGGCTATTACCTGGCCGGGGCGGGCGTGCTGAGCATGCTGGGGCTGGCGCTGGTGCGGGGGCGGCAGCCCGCCTGAGGGCGGCTCAACCCGCCCGCAGCAGCGTGATCCGTGCCTTGCCGTGGACGCGCTCCGCGTCGGCGGTGAAGCCTGCGACCTCGACCTTCTCGTCCTTCGCGGTCTCGATGCTGATCCAGGTCGCGGGGCCGGCCCAGCCGAGGCGGGCGAGCTTGTCGAGCGCGACCATTCCGGCGCCGGTGCCATAGGGCGGGTCCATCAGGATCAGGTCGAGCGGCGCAGGCGCGGGGCCGAGCGCCATCACCGAACCGGGGCGGACCTCCGCCCCCTTCGCGCCCAGCTTCGCGACATTCGCCCGGAGCGCGTCGAGCGCGGCGCGGTCCTGCTCGACGAACAGGCAGGTGGCGGCGCCGCGCGACAGCGCCTCCAGCCCCAGCGCGCCCGATCCGGCGAAGAAATCCGCGACCGCCAGCCCCTCGAAGCTGCCCACGCGGCTGGCCAGCATCGAGAACAGCGCTTCGCGCGTGCGATCGGCGGTGGGGCGGGTGGTGTCGCCCTTCGGCGCCGCGAGCGGACGGCCGCGCCACTGACCGGCGATGACCCTCATTTACGCGGCCCCCTGGGCGCTCCACGGGAGGGCGGGCGCGGGCCGGAGGTGCCGGACGGCTTGCGCGGGCGAGCGCCGGGCCGGGCTCCGCCTTCCGGTTTCGCCGGGCGAGCGCCGCCCTCCTGGCGCGGCGGGGCCTTGACCGCGAGCTTGCCGGGCCGGCGCGGCTTGGGCGGCGCGGCCTTCGCCTCGTCGGCGGGCTGGGTGTCGCGGAAGGCCTTGGCGCGGGCGGCGCGCTTGGTGTTCACCGGCCGGGGCTTGGCGCCGGGGCGCGGCGGGCGGGCGGGGCGCTTGCCGGCGGGCGGGGCCGCGGCGGGCTCCTCTTCGGGCTCCGGCTTGCGCCAGGGGGCGACCGCCACCAGCGGCTCGTTGGCGCGCGGCGCCTTGCGGAAGCCGACCAGCTCGTGCTGACGCACCTCGCCGATCTCTCCGGCAGGCAGGTCGGCGAGGACGAAGGGGCCGTAGCGGATACGGATCAGGCGGCTGACCTGGAGCCCCAGATGCTCCAGCACGCGACGCACCTCGCGGTTCTTGCCTTCCTTCAGCGTCAGCTCGATCCAGGCGTTGGCGCCGGTGCGGCGCTCCAGGTTGGCGTCGATCGGGCCATAGCGCACGCCGTCGATCTCCACGCCCTCCATCAGCTCCTCAAGCTGCGCCTGGCTGATCGGGCCATAGGTGCGGGCGCGATAGGTGCGCTCCACGCCCGTGGCGGGCAGCTCGAGCTGTCGCTTCAGCTCGCCATCGGTGGTGAGGAGCAACAGCCCCTCCGTATTCAGATCGAGGCGGCCGACGGGAACGACGCGCGGCAGGCCGGGCGGCAACCGGTCGTAGATCGTCGTGCGGCCCTTGGGATCGCGTTCCGTGACCAGCAGCCCGGTGGGCTTGTGGAACAGGAACAGCCGCGCGGGCGGCGGCGCGCCGACGGGCTTGCCGTCCACGGTCACGCCCTTGAGCGATTCGAGGAGGGTTGCGGGCGTCTCCACCGGCTTGCCGTCGATCGCCACCCGCCCTTCGGCGATCATGCGCTCGATCTCACGGCGCGACGCGATTCCGGCACGGGCCAGCAGCTTTGCGATGCGCTGGCCGGGGCGTTGCAGGGTCTTGTTCATCTGCGCGCTATAGCGACTGTGCTCCACACTCCAAAAAAATTGCGGCCGGCGGATAGCAAAGGCCGATTCGAACGTTTGGAGTAACGGGCCGGGGATTGCCGGACGGCCCGTAGAGAGCTTGCGGGGTGGAGGCGATGATCTTCGTGCGGAGGAAACGGCGGATCGAACGGGTCCTGATCGTCGAGGACGAGCCGCTTTCCGCATTCGATACCGAGCATCTGCTGCGCGATTCGGGCTATTCGATCGCGGGCACCGTCGATTCGGTGGCGGGCGCGCTCGCGCTGCTTTCCACCGATCCGGGGATCGACCTGGTCCTAGCCGATATCGGGCTGGCCGACGGCAGCGGGATCGAGGTGGCGCATGCCGCCCGGCTGCGCGGCATCCAGGTGCTGTTCGTCACCGCCCATTGCCCGGAGGAGGCACGCCCGCTGGCCGCCGGATGCCTGACAAAGCCCTATCCCCAGCGCGCGCTGATCGCCGCCGTCGCCGCGATCGACGCGGTGATGGACGGCGATCCCCCGCGCCGCCTGCCGAGCGGGCTCAGGCTGTTCCACGAAGCCGCCTGAGGTCCGGAGGCCGGGGCACCGCGCCGGAGCCGCCTCAGGCCCGCAGCGCATCCTCCACCGCGTCGTGGAAATGGCGGATGCCCTGTTCAAGCGTGCCGAGCGTGACGCGGTCCACCGCGCCCGATGCCAGCCCCTGCTGGCCCAGCTCCGCCGCGCGGAAATCCTCGCTGGCGAACACGCCTTCGTCGAGCAGCTTCCAGCTCCGCTCCCAATGGTCGCGCGCCTTGCCGGTGGCGGGCGGATCGGGGATCAGCATGAAATCCTCGATCAGCACGCGGCCCTCCGACTGGGGCATCAGCACCATCAGGTTGATATAGTCCGGGCTGACGATCAGCACCGTGCCCGGGAACATCTGATAGGTATAGGTGATCGCCCCGCGCAGCTCCGCCCAGTCGCGTGAGGATAGCGCCGCCAGCGCAGCCTCGCGCCCCACCGCCGACCGCTGATGCGGGCCGATCGCGTCGGCGCTGGTCACGCCGTCCTTGAAGAACGGCCCGATGGTGGCGGCATGGAGCCGGGCGACGTGATAGCTTTCCAGGAAAGCGTCCATGATCAGCTTCCAGTTCGCCGCAACGTCATGGGTGCGGCGGCGGAACAGGTGCTGGCCGGCCAGATCGAACGCCTCGAAATCCTGGGCCAGCGCGCGGGCCTGGGCGAAGTCGGCGCCCTCGTCGAACGCGAACCAGATCAGCCCGCCGGCTTCGCACGCCGGCAGGCGGACCAGGCCGAAATCCTGCTTGTCGAGCCCCGGGAAGGTCTCCGGCCGGGGAATCCCCGCGAGCCGCCCGTCGGGCGCATAGCTCCAGGCATGATAGGGGCAGACGAGCCGCGGCGCCTTCACCGCCGCGCAACCCTCCACCAGCCGCGTGCCGCGATGGCGGCAGACGTTGAGGAAGACGTGCGCCTGCCCGTCCTTGTCGCGCGTCACCAGCAATGGCTTGCCGAAGCCGTCGTGCGGCACGGCCATGTTGGGCTCTGGCAGCAGCGCCGATGGGGCGATGACCAGCGGCACGCGGGCGAATATCCGCTGCTGCTCCAGCGCGTGACGATCCGGGCTGGTATAGGCGGCCGCATCGACATGGGTGACCGTGCCGCCTCCGGCCGATCCGCCCCGCGCCAGCGCGGCGGCGAGCGCCAGTTGTCCTTCGGTGGGCGTGCGCGCGTTCATGCTGTCCTCTCCGGCATCTACGCTGGTCTTCGCCGTTGTTTCCGCTAGTTTCAGCGCGAAATCGCTGGGGGAGCAAGCGGAATGCAGGCGGCGGGGAATCGGGCGGGCTTTTACTGGGCGGCACAAGCGGCGCTGACGATCGCGCTCGCCGCCACCACGCTGCCCTGGCTCGGCGCCGCGATGCCCGGGGGAACGCCGGTCAGCGGCAACGCCGTGGCGCTGGTGCTGGGGCTTCAGGTCACGGCGGCGGGAGCCATCGGACCTTCGGTGACGCTGGCGTTCGGCCTGGTGATCGCGCTGCTCACGCTGGGCGCCAGTTTCCTGTGGCGCGCGCGGGGCGGCAGCAGCCTGATGGTGGGCGGTAGCCTGGTCGCGCTGGCGCTGTTGGCGATCGGCATGGCCTATGCCGTGCTCGCGCCGCCCAAGCCGCTGATCGGCGTTGCGGCCGCGCCGGGGATTGGCTTCTGGGTCTCGATGATCGCGCTGGCGGCCGCGTTCGTGCTGGCGCACCGGGCCGCCCCGGCGGACTGGCGGGCCGAGCTGCCGGAGGGGGTGCGCCCCTATTTCCAGCGCGCGCCGCTCGCCGCGCTGGCGCTGGGCGTCTCTTCGGGTTTCCCCTTTGCGATGATCGGCGCGACGCTCACCTCGCGGCTGGCGCAGGAGGGGATCACCAAATCGGCGGTCACCGCCTTCGCGCTGACCTTCCTGGCCTATAACCTCAAATGGGCCTGGGCGCCGATCGTCGACAAGCTGCGCATCCCGCTGCTCGGCGGGCTGGGTGCGCGGCGATCCTGGCTGATCGTCACCGGCGCGGCGGTTGCGGCGGCGGTGGTGCTGCTCGGCAGCCTGGATCCCAAGGCCTCGCTGTCGGCGGTGGTGGTCGCGGCGATCCTGGTGGGGCTGGCGGGTGCCACCTTCGATATCGTGATCGACGCCTATCGCATCGAGCTGCTCGACCCCAGCCAGCTCGGCGTCGGCTCCGGCATGTCGCAATATGGCTGGCGGATCGGTTCGGCATCGGCAGGCGCGCTGGCGCTGGTGGTGGCGGAGCAGTTCGGCTGGCACGCGGCCTATGCCGCCTGCGCCATCTTCGCGCTGCCCGCGGTGCTGACCGGGCTGATCGTGGGCGAGCCCGAACACAAGGTGCATCGCGAATGGCCGGAGCGGATGCGCCAGCGGCCCTATCTGATCTTCATCCTGGCCTTCACCCCGCTGTACCTGGCGGGAAGCTGGATCGACGGCCGGCTGGGCGTGGAGGTTCTCGGCAACATGGTGCTGGTGGGATATCTGTTCCCGATATTCGATCTTTCCGCCCGGCGCGCGCGCGATGCGGGGCTTTCCAGCCATGTCACCTGGGCGATGCTGTTGCCCGTGACGGGCGTGGTGGTGGCGCTGTGGCGCGGATGGGGATCGATCGAGGCGATGATCCTGCTGGGCGCGGGCGCGGCGGCGATGCTGGTGCTGGCGACGCTCCCGTCAAAGGGCAGTGCCGCGGCCGACAAGGGCAAGGTCGGCCCGCTCGTGGAGTTCTTCCAGCGCGAGGGCGCCTGGGTGATCTTCCTGTTCATCCTGGTCCACAAGCTGGGCGACACGCTGGCCAACCTGACGCTGCGGCTGTTGTTCAACGACCTGGGCTACACCAACAGCGAGATCGCCTTCTATGACGTGATCGTCGGCTTCGCGGCGCTGATCGCGGGCATCTTCGTCGGCGGGTTGATGTATGCCCAGCTCGGGCTCAAACGATCGGTGCTGATCAGCCTGGTCCTGATGGCGGTCTCCAACTTCTCCTTCGCCGCGCTCGCGGCGGCGGGGCAGAGCAACCTGGGCATGGCCGCCGCGATGGGATTCGAGAATTTTGCCAGCGGCATCGGCGGCGTCTGCGTGGTCGCGTTCCTCTCCGCACTGGCCGATCTGCGGTTCACCGCGACCCAGTTCGCGCTGTTCTCGGCCGGCGCCAGCATCCTGGGACGCTTCCTCAGCGGGACGCTGGCGGGCGGGCTGATCGAGCGGATCGGCTATGTGCCCTTCTATCTGCTCACCACCGCGATCGCGGTGCCGGGCGTGCTGCTGTTCTGGTGGATGATGCGCACCGGGCTGGTCGATCGCTCGATCGGCGGGGCGGGCGAGCCGGCACCGCCCGTCGAGCCGCGCGACTGGAAGACGCCCAAGGCGCCGAAGACCCCGCAATGATGCTCTACATCGGCATCATCGCGCTGCAGGTGGCGTGCGTGGTGCATCTGGTGAAGACGGGCCGGGCGCCGCTGTGGCTGACGGCGATCATCTTCCTGCCGCTGGTGGGCACGATCGCCTATTTCATCGTCGAGATCCTGCCCGGCATGGGGCTGAACCGCCACGCCCGCGTCGCGCGCGAGAAGGTGGAGGCGGCGCTCGATCCGGAACGCGAGCTGCGCGCGGCGCGCGATGCGCTGGACCTGGCCGATACCGCGGCCAACCACCAGCGCGTGGGCGACGCGCTGGCCGCGCTGGGCCGGGACGCCGAGGCGATCCCGCTCTATCAGGCCGCGATCCGCAAGACGGCGGGCGACATCGATCCGGTGATGCAGGTGAAGCTGGCGCGCTCGCTCCACCTGACGGGCGCGAGCGTCGAGGCGCTGGCGCTGCTCCAAGCGATCCCACCTGCCGCCGGGCAGAGCGAGCGCGATCGCCGCGACCTGCTGCGCGCCCAGGCGCTGGAGCATCTGGGACGCAAGGAGGAGGCGCTGGAGCTCTATCGCGACATATCGGCCCGGATGCCGGGCGAGGAGGCGCGCTGCCGCTATGCCGCGCTGCTGCTCGATCAGGGATGGGAAGGAAAGGCGCGCAAGGTGCTGGAAGAGGTGGAGAACCGCGCGAAGCGGCTGGACCGTGCGCAGCGGGCGGCCGATGCCGACATGTACCGCTGGGCGTCCGACACGCTCACCCGGCTGCGCGGGCAGGGGGCCTAACCGGTGCGGCGCGGGATCGTCGCCGGCTTGCTTGCCGTCGCGCTGGCGGCAGGCTGGTATTTCGGATCGCCCTGGTGGACGCTGTGGCGGATGAAGACCGCCGCCGAGGCGCATGACGCGCGGGCGCTGTCGGCGCATATCGACTTTCCGGCGGTACGGGAGAGCCTGAAGGTGCAGCTTCGCGATCGCGCGGGGCGGCTGCGCGTCGGCGGCGACCCTTCGCTGGGCAAGGTGGTGGGGCCGCTGGCGGGAGCGCTGGCAGGGGGACTCGCGGAAGCGGCGGTCCGGCCCGAAGCGCTGGGGGCGATGTTCCTGGCGGCGCCCGTCGCCCAGCCCTTGTTCGGCCGGATCCGGGCGAAGGAGATGCGGGCGAGCTATGAAGGGCTCGACCGGTTCCGCCTTGTCGCAACCGACGGATCGGGCGCTGCGATCGAGTTCCGCCGCGAATGGCTGTGGTGGAAACTGGCCGCGATCACGCTTCCGTCTAAGCCCCGGTAAGGTCGAGCGGCAGCCCCTGATCGGCGAAGGCGCGCGCTACCGCACCGGCCGTGAACGCGAGCGACGCGCAATCGCGAACCCCGCACAGATCCCGCAGCAGCAGATGCGCCGCCTCCGGATTGCTCCCGGCGCGGGCGAGGACGGCCAACAGCGTCTCTTCCGCCCGTGTCATGCGCGGGCAGCACCAGGGCGCGATCGGGATCGGCCGTTGCGAGACGGTGGCCATTTCCGTCATCAGCGCGCGCAACAGCACCAGCGGGCGGCGGAAATTCTTGCCGAACGCGACGACGAAGGCGTGCGCGGCGCAGGCATCATGGATGCCGTGCATCCCCATCTGCCGCATCGCGAAGAGCATCAGGCGCGCGCCCGGGTCCTCCGGCTGCATGGCGGGGAGGGCGGCGGCGAGCGTTGCGGTGGACTGCATGCGGGGACTCCGGAAGCTGTTGGAGCCGAGTGTCGCGTGAGTGCTATTGATAGTCAATCGCAATAATATCGCATTTACAGCACGTGCGTTACGGCGGTGCGGACGCGCGACGGCGGCCCCCAGGCGGCGAAGTTCGCCGGAGCTGGCATGGGCGGCAGTGGGTGAGGCGAGTCCCGGGAGGCCGGATCAGTCCGGCAGCTCGTCGTTGGCTTCGAGGACGCGGCCGGCGAGATAGAGCGAGCCGAGAATCAACACGATCGGGGGCTCGCCGTGGCGGGTGCTGGCCGCGATCTCGCGGAGCGCCTCCGCCACGCCCGCCGATGGGGAGGCATGCGGAATGGCCAGCGCCTGCGCGACTTCCGCCAGCACCGTGGGGGCATGGTGTTCATGCCCGGGAACCGGCACCGCATGGAGGCTGGCGGCGAGCGGGGCGAGGGGGGTGAGCAGGCCCTGCGCATCCTTGTTCGAGAGCATGCCGAGCACCAGATGCACGCGCCGCCCGCCGGCGGCACGGGCCAGCGCGGTCGCCACCGCCTCCGCCGCCGCCTCGTTATGTCCGCCGTCCAGCCACAGCTCGGCGCCGTCGGGCAGCAGCGCGTGGAGCGGGCCGGGGCGCATCCGCTGCATCCGCGCGGGCCAGCGGGCGTTCCATGCGCCGGCCAGCGCGGCTTCGGGGATGGGAAGGCTGCGGTTGTGGCGCATCAGCGCGATCGCCAGCGCCAGATTGCCCGCCTGGTGCGGCCCGGGCAGCGCCGGGAGGGGCGTGCCCAGCGATCCGCGGGCGTCGCGATAGATCAGCATGCCGCCCTCGATCCGGTAGTCCCAGGCATCGTCGAGCGTGGCCAGCACGGCGCCGCGCTCCGCCGCCACCTCGGCCACGCGCGCGGCGATGGACGGGGGATAGCGCATCGTCACCAGCGGCACGCCCGGCTTGGCGATGCCCGCCTTCTCGCCCGCGATCTCCTCGGCGGTGTTGCCCAGGAAGAACTGATGATCGATGCCGAGCTGGATGATGCCCGTCACCGCGGGATCGGCGATCACATTGGTGGCGTCCAGCCGCCCGCCCAGTCCGACCTCCACGATCGCGCAATCGGCCGGCGTGCGCGCGAACGCAAGGAAGGCTGCGGCTGTCGTCACCTCAAAGAAGCTCGCGCCGATATCGCCGCCGGCATCCAGCACCTCGGCCAGCAGTTCCGCCAGCAGCGCATCGGCGATCAGCGAGCCGGCCAGCCGGATACGCTCGTTGAAGCGGACCAGATGCGGGCTGGTGTAGACATGCGCCTTCAGCCCCGCCGCCTCCACGCCTGCACGCAGATAGGCGCAGACCGATCCCTTGCCGTTCGTCCCCGCGACGTGGAACACCGGCGGCAGCCGCAGATGCGGATTGCCAACGCGATCGAGCAGGCGCGTGATCCGCTCCAGCCCCAGGATATCGGCACCGGGGGAGAGCAGGTTCAGCCGGTCGAGCTGCTGCTGGACGGCGGGGTTAGCGGAGATGGCGAAATCGGGCATCGCAGGTCCAATTTCCCCTCCCGCTTGCGAGGAGGGGTAAGGGGAGGGGCATTTCGGGACGAGCCGGTTTGAGGCCGGCCCTCCCCCGGCCCCTCCCGCGAGCGGGAGGGGAGGATTATGCCGCCTGCTTCCCTTCGCAGAGCAGGCCGATGAGCTGGCCGAGCGAGTCGCGCAGTTCCTTGCGGCTCACCACCATGTCCACCAGGCCGTGATCGCGATAATATTCGCTGGTCTGGAAATCGTCGGGCAGCTTCTCGCGGATCGTGTTCTCGATCACGCGGCGGCCGGTGAAGGCCAGCGTCGCGCGCGGCTCGGCGATCTGGACGTCGCCCAGCATCGCATAGGCGGCCATCACGCCGCCCGAGGTGGGATCGGTCAGCACGACGATATAGGGCAGGCCTGCGTCGTGGAGCATCTCGATCGCCACGGTGGTGCGCGGCATCTGCATCAGGCTCAGGATGCCCTCCTGCATGCGCGCGCCGCCCGATGCGGTGAAGACGATGTAGGGCGCGCGCGCCGCGATCGCGGCCTCCACGCCCGCGATGAACGCCTCGCCCACCGCCTGGCCCATCGATCCGCCCATGAAGGCGAAGTCCTGCACGCCGATCACCGCGGCGCGGCCGTGGATGCGGCCCTTTGCGTTGATGAAGGCGTCTTGCTCGCCCGTCTGGGTGCGGGCGGCCTTGAGCCGGTCCGTGTAGCGCTTGGAGTCGCGGAACCGGAGCGGATCGTCGGTCACGCGCGGGCTCGCGAGCACGGTATAGCTGCCCGCATCGAACAGATGTTCGAACCGCGCGGCCGGCCCGATGCGTTCGTGATAGTCGCAATGCGGGCAGACGCTGAGGTTTTCCTCCAGCTCCTTGGTGAACACCATCGTCCCGCAGCCGCGGCACTTGTGCCACAGATTGTCGGGCGTCTCGCGCTTGGTGACATAGTTGAGCGCGTTGCGGACGCGGGTGAGCCAGCTCATGCCCAGGTTTCCTTATGCATGGACGCCCTTTCGTGCAGCCGCCAGCGCGGCCGAGAGCGACTGGATATAGGTGCGGACCTGCGCCGGCGCATCGGCGCCGTGCCTGGCCACCAGATCGACGATCGCGGAGCCCACCACCACGCCATCGGCGACCCGGCCGACCGCCGCCGCCTGATCGGGCGAGCGGATGCCGAAGCCGACCGCGACGGGCAGATCCGTGGCGGCCTTCAGCCGGGCCACCGCATCCTCGATCGATGCCTGCGCCGCCTGTTGCAGCCCGGTGATGCCTGCGACCGAGACATAGTAGAGGAAGCCGCTGGCGCCATCGAGCACCGCGGGCAGGCGTGCCGCGTCGGTGGTGGGGGTGGCGAGGCGGATCAGGTGAACGCCGCGCTCGCGCAGCGCCGGGCCGAGCTGATCGTCCTCCTCGGGCGGAAGATCGACGCAGATCACGCCCGAAACGCCCGTGCTGGCGGCTTGGTTCGCGAACCATTCGGCGCCGCGGCGGAGCATCGGATTGGCATAGCCCATCAGCACCAGCGGCACATGCGGGTAGCGCTCGCAGAACCAGCGGGCGATTTGAAAGATCGCGGCGGTGGTGGTGCCGTTGGCCAGGCTGCGCAGGTTCGCCGCCTGGATCGCGGGGCCGTCCGCCATCGGATCGGTGAAGGGCATGCCCAGCTCGACCACGTCCGCGCCGCCCTCGACCAGCGCCGAGAGAACGTCGAGCGTGGCCGCGATCGACGGATCGCCCGCGGTGACGAAGGTGACGAGCGCCGCGCGCCCTTCCGAGCGCGCACGGGCGAAGGCGAGGGCGATGCGGTCAGTCATCGCTGCGTGCCCGGTAACCGTCGGTGCGCTCACCATATCCGCCCTGCATGCTGCGCTGGTACATATCCCAGCCGATGATGATCACGAAAAGAGCAGCCAGCAGAATCAGCTTTGCGGGGACTTTCGGAGCCCCGTGGGCAATCCAATAGTCAGAGGCGCTGGCAAAGCTTCCGGTAGACCAGAGCTCCCCAATGAAATCCTCGGGTTGCATACCAAGGATAACCGGCAAGGCGATGATCCATAGCAGATATTTCCGGAAGGAGCCTTGGACGTCCTGGAAAAAACCGTTCATATCGCCACCCCCAGCGCGTCGGCCACGGTGAAGATGTCCTTGTCGCCGCGGCCGGAGACGTTGACGACGATGATGCGATCCTCGTCCATTTCCAGCGCCTTGGTCTCCAATGCCGCCAGCGCGTGCGCGCTTTCGAGCGCGGGGATGATCCCTTCGAGCTTGCAGCAGAGCTGGAAGGCGTCGAGCGCCTCGGCGTCGGTGACGGGCAGATACTGGACGCGGCCGATGTCGTGCAGCCAGCTATGCTCCGGCCCGATGCCGGGATAGTCGAGGCCCGCGGAGATCGAGTGCGCCTCGGTGATCTGGCCGTCCTCGTCCTGGAGCAGATAGGTGCGGTTGCCGTGGAGGATGCCGGGCAGGCCGCCGTTCAGGCTGGCGGCATGCTGGCCGGTTTCGACGCCATGGCCCGCGGCCTCCACGCCGGTCATCGCCACCTCGGGATCGTCGAGGAAGGGATGGAACAACCCGATCGCGTTCGATCCGCCGCCCACCGCGGCGATCAGCAGATCGGGCAGCCGCCCCTCGCGCTCCAGTATCTGCTCGCGCGCCTCGTTGCCGATCACGCTCTGGAAATCGCGCACCAGCTCCGGATAGGGGTGCGGCCCCGCCACCGTGCCGATGATGTAGAAGGTGTTGTGGACGGTGGCGACCCAGTCGCGAAGCGCCTCGTTCATCGCGTCCTTCAGCGTCTGCGCGCCGCTGGTCACGGGATGCACCTCTGCGCCGAGCAGCTTCATGCGGAAGACGTTGGGCTTCTGCCGCTCCACGTCCTTGGCGCCCATGAAGATGGTGCAGGGCAGGCCGAAGCGCGCCGCAACGGTTGCGGTGGCCACGCCATGCTGGCCCGCGCCCGTCTCCGCGATGATCCGCGTCTTGCCCATGCGGCGGGCGAGCAGGATCTGGCCGATGCAGTTGTTGATCTTGTGCGCGCCGGTGTGATTCAGCTCCTCGCGCTTGAAATAGATCTTAGGGCCTTTGCCGGCGGGCGCCTTGGCACGGTAATGCTCGGTCAGCCGCTCGGCATAGTAGAGCGGGCTCGGGCGGCCGACGAAATCGCGCATCAGCTCGTCGAACTCGGCCTTGAAGGCGGGGTCCTGCTTCGCCGCGCGATATTCGCGTTCCAGGTCCAGGATCAGCGGCATCAGCGTTTCGGAGACGAAGCGGCCTCCGAACTGGCCGAAATGCCCGCGATCGTCGGGCTGGGCGCGCAGGGAATTGGGCAGGGTGGTGGTGTCGTTCATGCTACCGTCTCGTCATGGATGGGCCGTCGCGCCGGGAAAGCCGGCAAGCGATCAACGCCATCGAATCCCGGTGCGGGCGGCAGGGGCGGTGCGCGTCAACATTGCGAAACCGCTTTGCAGAAGGCCGCGATCTTGTCCACATCCTTGACGCCGGGCGCGGTCTCCACCCCGGACGATACGTCCACCAGCCGCACTCCGGTGATCCGGACAGCCTCGGCCACGTTGCCCGCGTCTAGCCCGCCGGAGAGCGCCCAGGGCAGCGGATGCGCGAAACCCTCCAGCAGCCGCCAGTCGAAGCGCAGCCCCATGCCGCCGGGCAGCGCCGCGCCCTCCGGCGTCTTGGCGTCATAGAGGATGCGGTCGGCCGCCTCGATATGCCCGGCGGCTGCCAGGTCGGCGCGCTTCTGCACCGGTATCGCGGCCCAGACCGGCAGGCCGAAGCGCGCGCGCAGATCGGCGCGGCGCGCGGCGCAGGTCTTGTGGAGCTGGAGCACGTCGAGCCGCCCTGCCGCCACGGCCGCTTCGACCAGCGCATTATCCGGATCGACGAACACGCCCACCCGGCCGACATGACCGGGCACCCGCGCCGCCAGCCCTGCCGCACGATCGAAGCCCAGGTTGCGCGGGGAGGGTGCGAAGAAGACGAAGCCGACATGGCTCGCGCCTCCGCGCACCGCCGCGTCCAGCGTCTCGGGCGTCGAAAGGCCGCAAATCTTGGCGGTGACGGACATGGCGACCCTAGTTGTCCAAATGCGGTGGCGTTACAAGCCGACGGGGCCGCAAGAAATTCTGCGTGCGCATCAACTCGAAGGGGGCAACATGCGAGTGGGCATCAGGGCGGCGATCGCATTCGCGGGTCTTTCATCGTTCGGCGCGCTGGCCGCACCCGCGTCCGCGCAAACACCCAAGGGAGACATCGCGACCTGGATCACCACCGCGGATTATCCGGCCGAGGCGATATCCGCGAAGATGCAGGGAGCGCTGCGCGTCACCTTCACCATCACCCCGCAGGGCGGCATCGCGGACTGCCGGGCGCTTTATTCCAGCGCGCCCCCGGCGCTGGTGCGGTGGAGCTGCATTCTGCTGTCCGAGCGCGCGGAATATGATCCGGCGCGCACCGCCGCAGGCGCGGCAATCGCCAGCACGGGAGAGCTGACGATCGAATGGAACCTTGCCCCGGCACCGAATGTGGTGGTGCGCATACCCTTCGGCGGCGCGCAACCGCTCACCGACCTCATGGGATGGCTCACCCCGGGGGATTATGGGCTGGTGACCGGGGAACGCGGCGACGCGACGGTCGAGATGCTGATCGAGATCGGGACCGACGGCAGGATCAGCGCCTGCAAGGGGCTGGAGGCAGGCGTGGAGACCGAGACGGGCCGGCAGAGCTGCGCGCTGCTGGCGACGCGCGCGTCGTTCCGCCAACCGGTCGATGCCAGCGGCGCTCCGATCGCCACGCGGGGCAGGATGGTGATGATCTGGCGCCACCCATAGCGGGCGGGCGTCAGCCGAGCGGCTTTACCAGCACCGTCATCGCAAAGGGCTCCAGCGCCGGATCGGGGAAGGGACGAACCTCGCCCGTGGGCTCGAAGCCGTGGCGGATATACCAGGCGATCAGCTCGGTGCGGCGGTCGATCACCGTCATCTCGATGCGCGTGGCGCCGAAGCCGGTGCGCGCGCAATCCTCCGCGGCGGCGATCAGGCGCCTGCCCAGGCCCGCGCCCTGCAACCCCGGCTCGACGCACAACAGGCCCAGATAGGCGAGCCCGCCGCCACGATCCTGGACGTTGACGCAGCCGAGCGGCGTTTCTCCCTCCCATGCGGCGAGCAGGCGCGAGGCGGGATCGGCGACCAGCGCCGCCAACGTGGCGATATCGGTGCGTTCGCCGGAGACGAGATCTGCCTCATGCGTCCATCCCATTCGTGCGCTGTCTCCGCGATAGGCGCGTTCGATGACGGGATGGAGGAGGGGCAGGTCCTCCGTCGTGGCAGCGCGGATGGCTGACGAGAGTATCAGAGCGTCGCCTCGATCTCGCGCGCCGCCAGATCGGGGTCCTGGGCCTGGGTGATCGGGCGGCCGACGACCAGGATCGAGGCGCCGTGATCGAGCGCCTGGCGGGGCGTGACGACGCGCTTCTGGTCGCCATGGTGCCCGTCGGCGGGGCGCACGCCGGGGACGACGAAGAAGCCGTCCTTCCAGATCGCATGCGCGGCCTTCACCTCCTCGCCCGAACATACGATGCCGTCCACGCCCGCGCTCTTGGCCAGTTCGGTCAGGCGCATCACCTGTTCGTGCGGATCGGGCCTCAGGCCGATCGATGCCATGTCGTCGCCGTCCAGGCTGGTCAGCATCGTCACAGCCACCACCTTGGTGCCGGTGGGTGCTGCGGCCTTGGCATCCTCCAGCATCGCGCGGCCGCCGGCGGCATGGACGGTCAGGATCGCGGGCTCCAGCGGGCGCAGCGCCTGCACCGCCTTGGCGACGGTGTTGGGGATGTCGTGGAACTTCAGGTCCAGGAAGATCGGCAGCCCGATGTCGGCCATCTCGTGAACGCCGTGGCGGCCGTTGGCCATGAAGAACTCCAGCCCCAGCTTGATCCCCCCGACATGCGCGCGGACGCGGGTGGCGATCGCCTTGGCGCGCTCAAGATCGGGGGTGTCGAGGGCAACGAAGATCGGGGAACGCATCTGGGATACCTCAAGGGGCGGGAGACAGGCCGGCCGGGGCGGGAAGCGCCTCCGGTGCCGGAACGGGAACAGGCGTGGGGGCAGGAGCGGCGGCGTGGATCGCGCGCAGATCCTCCAGCGCGCGCTGGAGCCCGGCGATCCGCTGCCGCAGCCGCCAGCGCATCGCGTGATAGGCCAGCAGCATCGGCAGGAACCCCGCCAGGAACAGCAGGATCAGCAGCATCGGCAGGCTGAAGTCCGCGATCAGCCCGCCCCACAGCAGCACGCTCACCCGCTGCTCCCCATTGTAGAGGACGAACGCGGTCACGACGCCGCCGAGCAGCAGCCAGAACAGCACCTTCAGGAACCGCATGTGCCCAATCCCGCCTTTCGCGGCGCGTTCTAGGACGGCGGGCGGCGATTGGCCAGCCTGCTCCGCCCGGCCGGGGGCAGTACGACGGGCTCAGCCGACCTCGCGGCGCAGTTCCTCGAACAGCCCGGGCACCGCCTTCAGCCGCGGCTCCTCCTCGTCCAGGATCGCGTGGAATGCCGCGCGCTTCACCGCCTCCGCCCGCTCCGCAGGGAGCGCGCCGGACGGCAGGGTGGAAAGGATGATGTCGATCAGCCGCTCCGCCCCGTGCAGGCGCCCCCACAGATAGTCGTTCTCGCGATAGGCGCGGCTGAAGAAGGCGCCGAAGCTGTTGAACTGGATGCCCTTCAGGCTGGCCTCCGCGCCGCCCTTGCGGATCGCGCCGCAATCGTCGGGCGAGATGCGGTCGACGCGGATCGGATCGAACTCGTCCATCCCCTCGCCCTGGAGCAACGGCAGCGTGGCGATATCGAAGAAGGGGAAGCCCAGATGCGCGAGCAGCAACGGGCGGCGCAATGTGCGCGACAATGCCGCGAACCCCTCGGACAGCCGCGTGTCGGTTTCCGCGTCGAGCGCCTTGAGCGACATGCGCGCGGCGATCGCATCCAGGATCGGCCCGGCATCGCGTTTCAGCGCGCGCGCCTGCTCGCGGAGATCCGAGAAGCTGTCGGTGCGCTTCAGCTCCAGATAGCGGCCGAGCGAATCATAGATGGCGTCGCGCATCGGCAGCAGCTCCGCGGTGGAGCTGGGATCGTCGATCTCCGCCAGCCGCCGCGCGAGCAGGCGCAGCCGCCGGATGCGGAAGCCCAGATCGTGCGCACGCAGGAACTCCAGCGTCTCCGGCGTCGCGCCATTGGCGATCGTGGCGCCGAAGCGGTCCGCCCCGCGTTCGCGCACGGTCCAGGTCAGCGCCTCGCGGATCTCGCGCAGCCGCTCGGGCGAATGGCGGTCGTCGAGGCCGTGGAGAAGCTGAGCGGTGCGCGCGATCGTGCCGTCCACCTTCAGCAGGCCATAGGCGGTGTGGCCGTATCCCGCCTTCGCCGCGGCGGCGATCTGGGCGCGGCGGCGCCACGATGCGAGCCGCTTCGGGTTCGGATAATCGAGGAACAACGTGTAGCCGAACAGAGATTCGACCTGGGTTTCCACTTCCGTCCGGATCTCGCCGATGATGCCCAGCATCCGCTCGATCCGCTCGGAACGTTCGGCGATTTCCTCCAGATTGTCGCGGATCGGCTGCTCGCGCGGCAATTCGGAAAGCGCGCCGATGATCGTCTGGAAAAAGCCGGGGCGCTCGGCGGGCGCGCCGTAGAAATCGAAGCGGCCGTTGGGCCAGGGATCGATGAACACGAAGCGCCGGTCCACCTGCCGCCGCGCCGGACGCTCGCGCAGCGCGTCGGTCGCGGGGCGGAAGGGCGCGTTGGCGAGCACCGATCCATCGATCAGCACCGCCTTTTCCGCGCGGCCGTCCTCCCATTGGCGCGGCAGGACATGCGCGAGGAAGGCGTCGCGCCCGTCCCAGGCGATGCCGCGCCCGGCCACCACCGTGTCCATCTCCTCGACGGTGAGCGGCGGGAAGGCGCCAGGGAAGCTGGAGGTCGCGCGCGCGGCAAAGGCCAGCTCGCACGGATGGGCGAAGCGCGCGCCGGGATCGCCATGATCGCCGAAGGAAAATACCAGCCGGTGCTCGTTCTCGATCACCTTGGGAGGCGAATTGAGCCGAAGCTCCTCCGGATGGCCGCGGAAATCGGTGACGGTGACGAACAGGTCGAGCGGCTGGCCGTCTGGCAGCAGCCGCTTGCCCGCGGGCGCGGCCGCCATCGCGTCGAGCGCGTCGAGCAGCGTGCCCAGGAGCTGGCTGCCTCCGAACGGCGGCTCGAACCAGCGCGAGCGCACGAACCGCTCCAGCTTGCCGCGCACCTCGTCGCGCGCGACTGCCTCCACGGTATGCTCGATCGTCTTGCTGCGGTTGGCGACGAACCAGGCGATCGGCGCCGCCCAGAATTTCTGGAGCCGGTGCGACGGCGCCTGGCTGGGCGCCAGCAGCGCCTCCACATCGGCAGCCTCCATCCACAGGTCGGTCAGCGGATCGAGCGACTGGCCGGTAGAGATCGCCTGCGCCAGGAACACCGCGTTGATCCCGCCCGCGCTGGCGCCCGCCAGAATGTCCACCAGCACGCGCAGCCGCAGCCCGGTGGCCTCCGCGATCTCGTCGAGCAGCGCGCGATACAAGCCCTCGCTGCCGCCGCCGGGCGGATCACGATCCAGCGCGCCGCGGCTGGCGCGGGCCAGCCGCCAAATCTCCTTGGTGATGCCGTGCATGTACACGGCCAGGCTGATCCCGCCGTAGCAGACGAGCGCGAGGCGCAGCTCCTTGTCGCGCTCGGCCATGGTCAGCCGCGCTCCAGCACCGCCCAGACGGGCAGGTGATCCGATGCGGTGCGAGCGGCGGCGCTGTCATGCACCCCGCAATCGGCGACGCGCAGGCCGGGGGAGACCATGATCCGGTCGAGCCGGGCCACGGGGCGGCGGGCATGGAAGCTGCGGCCGGTGGGCGCGATCTCCATCTGCGCGGCGAAATCGCGCAGGCAACCCGAATTGGGCCGCCATTCGTTCAGATCGCCCATCATCACCACCGGCCTATCCTCGGCCCCTGCGGCCGCATGGGCAAGGATCGCGTGCGCCTGCCGCCGCCGCCACAGGCCGGAGAGGTCCAGATGCATGCCCACCACACGGATCGCATGGCCATTGACGCGGATATCGGCCATCACCGCGCCGCGCGGTTCGATCGCGGGCAGGTGGATCGGTTCGCAATCCAGTATCTCGGCGTCCTTGCGCACCAGCAGCGCGTTGCCGTGCCAGCCCATGCTGGCGGCGCGCATCGCGACGGGCACCGGCTTCCACGGGCTGTGTTCGGCGAGGAGGTGGGGCGTCAGCACCGCGGTGCGCGTGCCGAAGCGGCGATCCGCCTCCTGCAGTGCGATCACATCGGCGTCGATCTCCGACAGCACGTGGAGCGTGCGTTCGGGATTGCGCCGCCGATCCGTGCCGATGGCCTTGCGCATGTTGTAGCTTGCGACCTTGAGCATGGAGCGCAAACGCCTCAGTCCAGCGCCGGAGCCAGCCGCGCGGGCGCGACCAGCCGCCAGCTTCGCGCCACCCGGTCTGCGACATGCTCCCAGTCGGTGCCGCCGGTATCGAGGCGCAGGCCCACCCAGCCGGCATGGCCGATATAGGGCGGAACATAGTAGAGGCCGGACTCCGCCTCCACGAGCATCGCCTGCTCGTCCAGGCCGCTGGTCTTCACCTGAACCGCGGTGCGCCCGTCGCCGTGATGGTTGTGGCTGAAATAGGCGAAGACCTTGCCCTTCTCGATGAAGAAGGCGGGTGCGCCATGCGAAAGTTTCTCAGCGGCGCGGGGCAGCGCCAGGCAGATTTCGCGCAGCCGCGCCAGATCGGCTTCAGGATCGGGGCTCATCGCGCCAGGAATTCTGCCAGAACGCGCGGGTAAAGGCGATGCTCCTCCTTCAGCACGCGATCGGCAAGGCTCTCCGGCGTATCGCCGGGCAGGACGGGAGCCTCCGCCTGGCCCAGCACCTCCCCCGCGTCCAGTTCCGCCGTGACGAGATGGACCGAGCATCCGGCCACGGCATCCCCGGCGGCAATGGCGCGCGCATGCGTATCCAGCCCCTTGTACTTGGGCAGCAGCGAGGGGTGGATGTTGAGGATGCGGCCCTCCCAGCGCCCCACGAATTCCGGTGAGAGGAGGCGCATATAGCCCGCGAGCGCGATGGCTTCGGCGCCGGATTGGCGGATCGCATCCTCGATCGCGGCCTCATATTCGGCTTTCGGAATGCCGCGCGGCGAATGGGCGAAGACCGGAACGCCCTGCTCGCGCGCCCAGGCGAGGCCGGCGGCTTCGGGCTTGTCGCTGGCGACCAGCACCACCTCGAAGCCGCTGTTGGCCGCGCGGGAGGCGGCGACCAGCGACATCATGTTCGATCCCCGGCCGGAGATAAGGATGGCGACCCGTGCCCGCTTCATCACATGGGCCGTTCGGGTTGAGCGTGTCGAAGCCCCTTGGCGCGAAGCTGTGGCCGCCCTTCGACGGGCTCAGGGCGAACGGGCCTAAAGACCATGCGTCGCGCTCCACGGGGCGCGGGCGCTCCAGGTCTCGGCGCCGCCCGATACGGTGCAGCCGCGCGGCCCTTCCGCCACATCGCCGATCGAAAACACTGTTTCCCCAGCGGCTTGCAGCGCCTGCGTGACCGCGGTCACCTTTTCCGGGGCCACGATCACGGCCATGCCGATGCCGCAGTTGAAGGTCCGCGCCATCTCTTCCGGCTCGATATTGCCCTGCGCCTGAAGGAACGCCATCAGCCGCGGCTGATCCCAGGCGTCCGCATCGATCCGGGCACGACAGTTCGCGGGGAGCACGCGCGGAATATTCTCCAGCAGGCCACCGCCCGTGATATGCGCCAGCCCGCGGATTTCGCCCGCCTGCACCAGCGGCAACAGGCTCTTCACATAGATGCGCGTCGGCGCCATCAGCGCGTCGATCAGCAGCACCTCCTGGTCGAACAGCGCGGGGCGATCGAGCTTCCACCCCTTGTCGGCCGCCAGGCGGCGGACCAGCGAGAAGCCGTTCGAATGCACGCCCGCCGAGGCAAGGCCGAGGATGACGTCGCCGGGCCTCACCTGCGTCCCGTCGAGCAGCCGGTCGCGCTCCACCGCGCCGACGCAGAAGCCCGCAAGGTCATAGTCGCCGTCGGCGTACATGCCCGGCATCTCCGCCGTCTCGCCGCCGATCAGCGCGCAGCCTGCCTGGCGGCATCCCTCGGCGATGCCCGCGATCACGCGCTCGGCGACGGCGTTGTCCAGCTTGCCGCTGGCGTAATAGTCGAGGAAGAACAGCGGCTCCGCGCCCTGGACGATCAGATCGTTGGCGCACATCGCGACAAGATCGATGCCGACGCCGTCGTGGCGGCCGCTGTCGATCGCGAGCTTCAGCTTGGTGCCCACGCCGTCGTTCGCGGCGATCAGCAGCGGATCGCTGTACCCGCAGGCTTTCAGGTCGAACACGCCGCCGAATCCGCCCAGATCGGCGTCGGCGCCGGCGCGGCGGGTGGAGCGGGCGAGCGGGGCGATGGCGCGAACCAGCGCGTTGCCGGCCGCGATCGAGACGCCCGCGCGGGCATAGGTGTAGCTTTCGGGATCGCTCATGTGCGCCGCCTAGCGACAACCCGCTTGGATTTCCACGCCCGCTTCGCCAAAAGGGCGCGGTCCATGGCCAAGCGTCGCATTTCCACCCTTTATGGCATCGCATCCGCGGTCGCGCTTGTCGGCGTGAGCGGGATGGTGATGGCGCAGAATGAGCAGCAGGCGGCGAAGCCCGCCGCGGCCCAGCCCAAGGCGCGCGCCGTCGCGCAGGGGCCGTCCGCGGGCGATTTCCGCGGCAGCTTCGAGGTAACCGGGGTCGAGGTGGACGTAAGCGGCGCCAATGCCGATGCCGCGCGCCAGGGCGGCTGGCGCCTCGCCCAGCGCAAGGGCTGGCAGATGCTGGCGGCCAAGGTAGGGGGCAAGGCGACCAACCTGTCCGACTCGGCACTCGATTCGCTGGTCACCGGCATCGTGATCGAAAATGAGCAGATTGGCCCGACGCGCTATGTCGCGCGGCTTGGCGTGCTGTTCGATCGCGCGCGCGCCGGGGCGATCCTGGGCGTGTCGCTGGCGGTGACGCGCTCGCCGCCGATGCTGCTGTTGCCCGTGCAATGGTCCGGCGGCACCGGGGTTGCGCTGGAACGCGATACAGCGTGGAAGCGCGCCTGGGCCAATTTCCGCACGTCGGAATCGACGATCAACTATGTCCGCGCGCGCGGCACCGGCCCCGATTCGCTGCTGCTCAACGCGGCGCAGACCGGGCGGCGCGGACGCGGATGGTGGCGCGCGGTGCTGGGCCAATATTCCGCGGCGGACGTGCTGATCGCCGAGGTGCAGCTCCACCGGCTCTATCCCGGCGGGCCGATCGTGGCGGTCTTCACCGGCAGCCATGGGCCAGACCGGCAGCGAATCGGCGAGTTCGCGCTGCGGGTGGAGAAGCCCGACGCGCTCGACGCGCTGCTCGAAGCCGGGGCGAAGCGGCTCGACAAGATGTTCCAGGACGCGCTGGCCGCCGGGCGGCTCAAGAGCGATCCGCTGCTCGCCTATCGCGCGCCCGTAGCCGCGCCGGAGGAAAAGCCGGAGGACGAGGGCGAGACAGAGGCCACGCCCGCGCCGGAGGCGGCGCCCCCTGCCGCCACCGCGACCTATAGCGTGCAGTTCGACACGCCCACCGCGGGATCGCTGACCGCGGGCGAGGCATCGGTGCGCGGCGTGCCCGGCGTGCGATCGGCGTCCACCACCAGCATGGCGCTGGGCGGCATATCGGTGATGCGGGTCAGCTATGACGGCAGCATCGACAGCCTCCGTTCGGCGCTGGAGGCCCGCGGCTGGAGCGTGCAGCAGGGGCCGGGCGTGCTCCGGATCCGCCGCCCGGGCCAGTCCTCCGAAAACTAGGCTCCCCGGCATGGAACAGCTCGTGCTGCCGCTCGCCGCCCCGGAGACGAGCGAGACCGAGTTCATCGTCACCGATTCGAACGCGCGCGCCGTGCAGCAGCTCGAACGCTGGGCGGCGTGGCCGGTGATGGCCGGGCTGCTGGTCGGCCCGCGCAAGTCCGGTCGCAGCCTGCTGGGGCGGATCTTCGCGGCCAAGAGCGGGGGCACGCTGATCGACGATGCGGAGCGCGTGCCCGAGGCGGCGATCTTCCACGCCTGGAACCGGGCGCAGGCCGAGCATCGCCCGCTGCTGATCGTAGCGGACGCACCGCCGCCGGAATGGCAGGTGTCGCTGCCCGACCTGCGATCACGGCTGGCGGCGACCCCGCTGATGCGGATCGATCCGCCGGACGACACGCTGATTCCGCTGCTGCTCGCGCGGATGCTGGACCGCCGCCACCTCCAGCCGCGCGAGGATCTGGTCGGCTGGCTCGCCCGAAATGTCGAGCGCAGCCATGTCGCGCTGGTCCGCGCCGCCGACGCGCTGGAGACGGAAGCGTTCCGAAGGCGCAGCCCGCGCTTGTCTGTCCCCGTCGCCCGCGCCACATTGGCCGGGGCCGGATTGCTGGCCGGAATCGAAAGCGAACCCGAATGACGCGCCCCGCCACGAGGCTGAACGACGACGATCCCTTCGCCGCCGCCCCGGAAGGGCGCTATTTCAACCGCGAGCTGAGCTGGCTGGCGTTCAACCGGCGCGTGATGGAGGAGGCGTGCAACCCCGCCCATCCGCTGCTGGAGCGGCTACGCTTCCTGTCGATCTCCGGATCGAACCTCGACGAATTCTTCATGGTCCGCGTCGCCGGGCTGATGGGCCAGCAGCTCCTGAACGTCGAGGTGCGCTCGGCCGACGGGCTCACCCCGCGCCAGCAGCTTGCGGCGATCGTCGAGGATGCCGCCGCGCTGGTCGACAGCCAGCAGGCGGTGTGGAACGACATCCGTGCCGAGCTGGCGCCCATCGGCCTGGAGGTGCTCGACGCCGACGCGCTGACCGGCGAGGCGGGCGAATGGCTGGAGACCCATTTCCGCGACAAGATCTTCCCGATCCTGACGCCCCAGGCGCTGGATCCTGCGCATCCGTTCCCGTTCATCCCCAACAAGGGGTCGAGCGTGATCTTCGATCTCGTCCGCATCTCCGATCGCGAGCCGGTGCGCGAGCTGGTGCTGCTGCCGGCCAGCACGCCCCGCTTCGTGCGCCTGCCGGGCGAACCGGCGCGCTATGTGACGGTGGAGACGCTGCTCAAGCGCTTCTCGCCGCTCATGTTCCCCGGATATGAGATCAACGGCGCCGCCGCCTTCCGCGTGCTGCGCGACAGCGACATCGAGATCGAGGAAGAGGCGGAGGACCTGGTCCTGCTGTTCCGCAGCGCGATCAAGCGCCGCCGCCGAGGCCGCGTGATCCGCCTGGAGATGGAGGACGGGATCGCTCCCGAACTCGAATCGGTGCTGAAGGAGGAACTGGGCGGCAGCGAGGCGGTGCTGACCGAGACCGGCGGTTTCCTAGGCATCGGCGATCTGGCGATGCTGGTGGACGAGGACCGGCCGGACCTGAAGTTCCCGCCGTTCAGCGCGCGCTTTCCGGAACGCATCCGCGAATATGGCGGCGATTGCTTCGCGGCGATCCGCGCCAAGGACATCGTGGTCCACCACCCCTATGAGACGTTCGATGTCGTGCTGTCCTTCCTGCGTCAGGCGGCGTCGGACCCCGATGTGGTGGCGATCAAGCAGACGCTCTATCGCGCGGGCAAGCAATCGGCGGTGATCGCCGCACTGATCGCCGCGGCGGAGGCGGGCAAATCGGTCACCGCCGTGGTGGAGCTGAAGGCGCGTTTCGACGAGGAGCAAAACCTGCTGTGGGCCGATGCGCTGGAGCGCGCGGGCGTGCAGGTGGTCTATGGCTTCATCGACTGGAAGACGCACGCCAAGATATCCATGGTCGTGCGGCGCGAGGGCGACGGGGTGCGTACCTATTGCCACCTGGGCACCGGCAATTATCACCCGGTCACCGCGCGTATCTACACCGATCTCAGCTTCTTCACCGCCGATCCGCGCGTGGGCCGCGATGCGGCGCAGATCTTCAACTATGTCACCGGCTATGTCGAGCCGCAGGGGCTGGAGCTGCTGTCGATCTCGCCGCACCACCTGCGCCAGCGGCTGATGGGCCTGATCGACGACGAAATCGCCAATGCCCGGGCGGGCAAGCCGGCGGTGATCTGGGCCAAGATGAACTCGCTGGTGGACCCAGCCACGATCGACAAGCTCTATGAGGCCAGCAACGCGGGCGTGGAGATCGAGCTGATCATCCGCGGAATCTGTTGCCTGCGCCCCGGCGTGCCCGGCCTGTCGGACCGGATCCGCGTTAAGTCGATCGTAGGCCGCTTCCTGGAGCACAGCCGCATCTGGGCGTTCGGCAACGGCCACACGCTGCCCAATGACGGGGCGAAGGTGTTCATCTCGTCGGCGGACTGGATGCCGCGCAACTTCGATCGCCGCGTGGAATTCATGCTGCCGATCCTGAACAAGACGGTCCATGATCAGGTGCTGGACCAGGTGATGGTCGCCAACCTGATCGATAACGAGCAGAGCTGGGAGCTTCAGCCCGACGGCCGCTACCAGCGCGTCGATCCGGGCGAGACGCCGTTCAACCTGCACCGCTATTTCATGACCAACCCCTCGCTCTCCGGCCGCGGCGCGGCGCTGGGCACCACCAAATCGGTGCCCAAGCTGACGCTGAAGCGGAAGAAGGGCAGGAAATAGCGATGGCCGGGGCCACGCTCCTCTTCCGCAAGCCGCGCGCGGAGTCGCCGCCCGGGGCGCAGCGGGTGGGGATCATCGATATCGGCTCCAACTCGATCCGCCTCGTCGTCTATCAGGGCGCCGCGCGGATGCCGGCGATCCTGTTCAACGAGAAGGTGATGGCCGGGCTGGGCCGCGGGCTGGCGGAAACCGGGCTGATCGCGCCGGAGGGGCTGGCCACCGCCCGCATCGCGCTCGCCCGCTATGCGCTCCTTGCGCGCGAGATGCAGCTTACCGAGCTGCGCACCGTCGCTACCGCCGCGGTGCGCGAGGCGTCGAACGGCGGCGAGCTGATCGCCGCGGCGCGCGAGCTGGGGCTGGAGGTGGAGCTGCTCTCCGGCCAGGAAGAGGCGAGCGCGGCGGGCATGGGCGTTCTCTCGGGCATTCCCGATGCGGACGGCATCGTCGGCGATCTCGGCGGCGGCAGCCTTGAGCTGGTGCGCGTGGTGGCGGGAACGATCACCGATCGCGTGTCCTTCCCGCTCGGCGTCCTGCGGCTCGCGGCGCTGCGCGGCGGGCGCGGGACGCTCGACCGGCGCGTCGGACGGATGATCGCGGAGGCCGGGTGGAAGGGGCGGGGGAAGGGGCTGCCCTTCTATCTCGTCGGCGGATCGTGGCGCGCGCTGGCGCGGCTGGACATGCACCTGTCCGATTATCCGCTGCCCGTTGTGCATCAATATCACCTGCCCGTGGACCGCGTGGCGCGGCTGGGGCGCACGCTCAGCCACATCTCGAAGAGCAAGCTGCGCGGCATCCCGAACATGACCGGCGCGCGCATGTCCACGCTGGGCGACGCCACCGCGCTGCTCGCCAGCGTGCTGCGCCACCTGGGATCGGGCGAGTCGATCGTCTCCGCCTTCGGGCTGCGCGAGGGGCTGTTGTTCGCGCGGCTCAACGCCGATCAGCGGCGCGAGGACCCGCTGATCGCCGCCACGCGCGACGAGGGGCAGCGGCTGGGCCGATTTCCGGAGCATGGCGACCTGCTCGAACGCTGGATCGCCCCGCTGTTCGCGGGCGAGGCGCCGGACGCCGCGCGGCTGCGCCATGCCGCCTGCCTGCTGGCCGATGTCGGCTGGCGGGCGAACCCCGAGTTCCGCGCCGAACGCGGCATGGAGATCGCGCTTCACGGCAATTGGGTGGCGATCGACGCTCCGGGACGCGCGGTGCTGGCGCAGGCGCTCTACACCGCGCTGGGCGGGGGACTCGAATCGCCCGATCCGCTGCCGCGGTTGGCCTCCGCCGAGGCGCTGGAGCGCGCGCGCCACTGGGGGCTGGCGATCCGGCTGGGCCAGCGGATGAGCGGCGGCGTGGCCGCGCCGCTGCGGCGCACGCGGCTGGCGATCGACGCGGAATCGCTATGGCTGGTGCTGGAGGCGGGCGACGCCGCGCTCTATGGCGAGGCGGTTGAGAAGCGGCACAAGGCGCTCGCCGCCGCGATGGGCCGCCAGCCGGTGATTGCGAGCTGAGGCAGGGCGACGCTGCGCTGCCGGATCAGCCGCAGCGGATATCGGTCAGCACGTTGGCATCGTCGACATAGGCGTTCACGCGATCCTCGCGATAATCCATCGTCACGGCCATGCCCGGCGCGATCCGCCGCATCGAGACGGAGCCGGTGCGCGCGACGATCTCCTTCGCAACCGCCTCCGTCAGCGGCTTGCCGATCAGATCGCGCACGCCATCGGCGTTGCACGTGCCGGAAGCCGGGGCGGGCGCCGGCTGCGGCGCGGGCGGCTGGCTCTGCGGGATGCAGGCGGCGGTGGCGAACAGGGCGGCTGCGGGCAGCAGGATGCGAATCATGCAGGGTCCTCGGTACGGGTCATCTTCAGCTTTCCGCCCCGTACCGTGAACCCAAGCTGACCCTCCACCAGGGCCAGCGCGTCGCGCCCGAACTGCTCGTACCGCCAGCCTTCCAGCATCGGCAGCTTCTCGCGCTGGCCGGCCGCCAGCGCCTCCAGCTCGTCCGATCGTGCCAGCAGGCGCGCCGCGACGTTGATCTCCTTGGCGCGGATCTTGAGAAGCAGCTTGAGCAGATCCGCCACCAGCGCACCGTCCTTGCCCAGCGGCGGCTTGCGATCGTCGCGCGCGGGGAGCTCGGACGAGCGCATCGGCACCGCGTCGGCCAGCGCAGCCATCAGCCGCGCGCCGATGTCGTTGCCCGCCCAGGCGGCCGAAAGCCCGCGCACGCGGCCCAGGTCCGCCTGTTTCTTCGGCGGGTTGGAGGCGAGATCGGCCAGCGTCTCGTCCTTGACGATGCGGCCGCGGGGCAGGTCCTTGCCCTGCGCCTCAAGCTCGCGCCAGCGGGCCAGCGCCTTCAGCCGGCCGAGCACCTCGGCCTTGCGGCTGGAGATGCGCACGCGCTGCCACGCCTCGTCGGGATCGTTGTGATAGTTCTCCGGATCGGCGATCCGCTCCATCTCCTCGTCGAGCCAGGCGCCGCGACCGGTCTTGCGCAGCTTTTCCAGCATCTTGGGGAAGATCTTGGAGAGGTGCGTAACGTCTGCGATCGCATAGTCGATCTGGCGCTTGTCGAGCGGCCGGCGGCTCCAGTCGGTGAAGCGCGCGCCCTTGTCGATGGTGATGCCCAGATAGGTGTCGACCAGGTTCGAATAGCCGATCTGCTCGCCTTGCCCCAGCGCCATCGCCGCGATCTGGGTGTCGAACAGCGGGTGCGGGGTCTTGCCGGTCAGGTTATAGACGATCTCGATATCCTGGCCGCCGGCGTGGAAGACCTTCAACACCTCCTCATTCTCGGTCAGCAGGTCGAGGAGGGGGGTCAGGTCGATCCCCGGCGCCATCGGATCGATCGCCGCGGCCTCTTCGTCGTCGGCGATCTGGATCAGGCAGAGCTCCGGCCAGTAGCTGTTCTCGCGCATGAACTCGGTATCGACCACGACATAGGGCTTCGCAGCGAGCCGGGTGCAGAGATTGGCGAGCGTGGCAGAGTCTTCGATTAAGCCATGAATGTGCATCGCGGCGCCATATACGTGTCTTCGGGTTGACAAAAGAGTGCGTGAGGGGAAAGCGCAGCCCCCAATCCCTTCAATCGCAGATTCAGCAGAAAAGAAGACCGATGCACGCCTATCGCACGCACACCTGCGCCCAGCTTCGCGCCGAGGATGTCGGCCAGGAGGTCCGCCTTTCGGGCTGGGTCCACCGCAAGCGCGACCATGGCGACCTGGTCTTCATCGACCTGCGCGACCATTACGGCATCACCCAGATCGTGACCGAGGTGGACGGCCCCGCCTTTGCGGTGATCGAGTCGCTGCGCAGCGAATCCGTCGTCACGATGACCGGCAAGGTCGTGGCCCGCGCGGCCGAGGCGGTGAACCCGAACCTGCCCACCGGCGCGATCGAGGTGCGCGTGACCCATGCTGTGGTCCAGTCCGCGGCGCAGGAGCTGCCGCTGCCGGTGTTCGGCGATGCCGAGTATCCGGAGGACATCCGCCTCAAATACCGCTTCCTCGATCTGCGCCGCGAGCGGCTGCACAAGAACATCGTGCTGCGTTCCAACGTGATCGCCAGCCTGCGCCAGCGGATGATCGGCCAGGGCTTCACCGAGTTCCAGACCCCGATCCTGACCGCGAGCAGCCCGGAGGGCGCGCGCGACTATCTGGTGCCCAGCCGCGTGCATCCGGGCAAGTTCTACGCGCTTCCCCAGGCGCCGCAGATGTTCAAGCAGCTCCTGATGGTCGCGGGCTTCGATCGCTATTTCCAGATCGCGCCCTGCTTCCGTGACGAGGACGCGCGCGCAGACCGCAGCCCCGGCGAGTTCTACCAGCTCGATTTCGAGATGAGCTTCGTCACCCAGGACGATGTGTTCGCCGCGATCGAGCCCGTGCTGCACGGAGTGTTCGAGGAGTTCGCGGAGGGCCGCACGGTGAGCCCGCTGCCGTTCCGCCGCATCCCGTACCGCGAATCGATGCTGAAATACGGCAACGACAAGCCGGACCTGCGCAACCCGATCCTGATCACCGACGTCTCGCACCATTTCGCCGGATCGGGCTTCGGCCGCTTCGCCTCGATCGTCGAGGCGGGCGACGTGGTGCGTGCGATCCCCGCGCCCAAGACTGCCGAGCACAGCCGCAAGTTCTTCGACGACATGAACGTCTGGGCGCAGGGCGAGGGCTTCCCCGGCCTGGGCTATGCCACGCGCAAGGGCGGCGAATGGGGCGGCCCGATCGCCAAGAACCATGGGCCGGAGAAGATGGACAAGCTGGCCGACGAGCTGGGCCTCGGCCCCGACGACGGCCTGTTCTTCGCCGCGGGCAAGGAGGCCCAGGCGGTGAAGCTCGCCGGCCTGGCGCGTACCCGCGTGGGCGAGCAGCTTGGCCTGATCGACAAGAACCGCTTCGAATTCTGCTGGATCGTCGATTTCCCGATGTTCGAGGCGGACGAGGACACCGGCAAGATCGATTTCAGCCACAACCCCTTCAGCATGCCCCAGGGCGAGCTGGAGGCGCTGGAAACCAGGGATCCGCTCGATATCCTGGCGTACCAGTACGACATCGTGTGCAACGGCGTGGAGCTGAGCTCGGGCGCGATCCGGAACCACAAGCCGGAGATCATGTACAAGGCGTTCGAGATCGCCGGCTATTCGCAGGAACAGGTCGACACGAACTTCGCCGGCATGATCAACGCCTTCAAGTTCGGCGCCCCGCCGCACGGCGGATCGGCGCCGGGCGTGGACCGCATCGTGATGCTGCTGGCCGACGAGCCGAACATCCGCGAGGTGATCGTCTTCCCGATGACCCAGAAGGCGGAGGACCTGATGATGCAGGCCCCGTCGAAGGTGAGCGACAAGCAGCTCAAGGAGCTGCACATCCGGCTGGCGCCGGGCGTGACGCTGGATTGATGCCTCTCCCCGCGCCGCCTGGCTTCGGCTAGGCTGCGCGGATGACGATCGATCTTTCGGATTACGAATCCGGCGAGCCCTTCACGGGCGACTATGAAGCGGCGCTGGAAAAGCTCCAGAAGCGCCTGTCGCACATCCACGTCGCGCATATCGTCCACCGGCGGCGCGCGGTCGTGCTGTTCGAGGGGTGGGACGCGGCGGGGAAGGGCGGCGTGATCAAGCGGCTGACCGCCGAGTGGGACCCGCGCTATTTCGAGGTCTGGCCGATCTCCGCGCCCACCACGGAGGAGTTGGCGCACCACTTCCTGTGGCGTTTCTGGCGCCGCCTGCCGCCCCAGCACAATATCTCCGTGTTCGACCGGAGCTGGTACGGCCGCGTGCTCGTCGAGCGGGTGGAGGGCTTTGCCAAGCCCGAGGAATGGCGCCGCGGATATGACGAGATCAATGCGTTCGAGGCGCAGCACGCCTCTTACGGCACCACGCTGGTGAAGGTCTTCATGCACGTGACCCAGGAGACGCAGGACGCGCGGCTGCGCGACCGGCTGGAACATCCGTGGAAACGCTGGAAGACCGGCCTGGACGACTATCGCAACCGCAACAGGCGCGCCGAATATCTGGATGCGATGCATGAGATGTTCGAGCGTACCAACACGCCCGCAGCACCCTGGATCGTGATCGACGGCAACGACAAGAAGGCCGCCCGCGTCGCCGCGCTGGAGGCGATCGCGGACCGGCTGGAATCGCATGTGCCGATGCAGCCGCCGGAGCTCGATCCCGAAGTGGTGGCCGCGGCACGCAAGGCGGGGGTGATCGATTAGCGGCGCTTCCGTTCGGTTACGCCGCCCGGAACTCCCCGTCCTTGCCCATCACATGAAGCAGGCCGTCGGCGATCGCGAAATAGGCGCCCTGAAGGGTAAGGGTGCCCGCCGCCTCGCGTTCCGGGATGCAGGGGAAGGTGCGCAGGTTGGCGATCGAGACGCGCACCGTCTCCAGCTCCATCGCGCGGATCGCCGCTTCGCCGGTGCCATGCTCGGCCACGATCCGCTCACGCGCATCGTCGAGCATGTCGACCCAATGGGCGATGAACCCGCCCGCACCCGGCGCCTTGCCGGCGAAGCGCTGCGTCAGCGCGGCGTGGACGCCGCCGCATGCGCCATGGCCCATCACCACGATCTCGCTCACCTCAAGCTGGGTGACCGCGAATTCCAGCGCGGCGGAGACGCCATGGCGGCTGCCGTCCAGCTCAAAGGGCGGGACGAGGTTGGCGACGTTGCGCACCACGAAGATCTCGCCCGGCGAGGTATCGAAGATCTGTGCGGGATCGACCCGGCTGTCCGAACAGGCGATCACCATCACCTTCGGGCTCTGTCCTTCGGATAGTTCCGTCCAGCGGGCGCGCTGGCGTTGCCAGCCGTCGCCACGGAAGCGTGCATATCCTGCAAGCAGGTCGGCGAAATCGGTCATGCCCGTCTCTCTAGCGCGTGTTGTGTCGGCTACAAGCCATCGCTAGATGCACGCCATGAACGAACTCTCCCCGGCACCGCGCCCGGAGCGCGTGCGCAAGCCCGACTGGATCCGGGTGAAGGCCCCCACCTCACAGGGCTTCGCGGATACCAAGGCGCTGATGCGCCGCCTGAACCTGGCCACGGTCTGCGAAGAGGCGGCGTGCCCCAACATCGGCGAATGCTGGACCAAGAAGCATGCGACGGTGATGATCCTGGGCGACGTCTGCACGCGGGCCTGCGCCTTCTGCAACGTCAAGACGGGGATGCCGCGCAAGGTGGACCCGCTGGAGCCCCAGCATGTCGCCGATGCCGCGGCGGAGATGGGGCTGGAGCATATCGTGGTCACCTCGGTCGATCGCGACGACCTGCCCGATGGCGGCGCGGGCCAGTTCGTGAAGGTGATCGAGGCGCTGCGGCGGACCACGCCCGCGACCACCATCGAAATCCTCACGCCCGATTTCAGGAACAAGCACGAAGCCGCTGTGGAAGCGATCGTTTCCGCCCGGCCGGACGTGTACAACCATAATCTGGAGACGGTGCCGCGGCTCTATCCCACGATCCGCCCCGGCGCGCGCTACTATGCCTCGCTGCGGCTGCTGGAAACGGTGAAGAAGCTCGATCCGACGATCTTCACCAAGTCCGGCGTGATGCTTGGGCTGGGCGAGCAGCGGCTGGAGGTCCATCAGGTGATGGACGACATGCGCTCCGCCGACGTCGATTTCCTGACGATGGGCCAGTATCTCCAGCCCACGCCCAAGCACGCCAAGGTGGAGGAGTTCGTCACCCCCGCGGCGTTCCAGGCCTATGGCGCGATCGCGCGGGCCAAGGGCTTCCTGCTGGTTGCCTCCACGCCGCTCACCCGCTCCAGCTATCACGCGGGCGACGACTTCGCGAAGATGAAGGCCGCGCGCGAGGCGAAGCTGGCGAAGGCGAAGACCGCCTGACGCGATGCCGCGGCACCAGGAAACGCGGCGGCTGCCGTACAGCCCCGATCAGATGTTCGACATGGTGGCCGATGTCGGCCGCTATGGCGAGTTCCTGCCCTGGGTATCGGCGGTCCGCGTGCGATCGAACAGCGAAACCGAGATGGTCGCGGACCTGGCGGTGGGCTTCAAGGGGCTGAGCGAGACCTTCAGCTCGCGCGTGCGCAAGCAGCGGCCCCACCATCTCCACGTCGACTATCTGGAAGGGCCGCTGAAGCACCTCCACAACGATTGGCGCTTCCGCTCGGACGGGGAGGGCGGGTGCATCGTCGACTTCACGGTCGATTTCGCGTTCAAGAGCCGGATGTTCGAGATGCTGGCAGGCCAGATGTTCGACCGGGCGTTGCGCAAGATGATCGGCGCGTTCGAGGAGCGCGCCGCGAAGCTCTACGCCGGCTCCTCGGGCGGCATCAGCAGCTCCAGCGCGCACAACGCCGCCTGAAGCCTTACGCCAGCGCGACCATTGTCGGTGAACTCGTGCTTGTCGGCCACGACATGCTCCGGGTCCTGGCCGCGTTCGGCGCGCGCGAACACTACGGTGCCCACGGGCTTCTTCTCGCTGCCCCCAGCGGGGCCGGCGATGCCGGTGATCGCGACCGCGACATCGGCGTCGGTCGCATCCAGCGCGCCCTGCGCCATCGCCCAGGCACATGCGACCGATACCGAGCCGAAGGTTTCCAGCACGTCCGTGCTGACCTTCAGCAGCTTGGTCTTCGCCTCGTTGGAATAGGTGACCAGGCTCGCCTCGAGCACGTCGGACGATCCGGGAATCTCGGTGAGCGCGGCAGCCACCAGCCCGCCGGTGCAGCTTTCCGCCACGGCGATGCGGCGCCCGCGGGCGCGATTGGCGTCCAGCACGCCGCGCGCGGCATCGATCAGTTCGGGGGGAAGCAGTGAGTCGATGGTCACTTGGCGTTCCTAGGGCAGGGACGGAGCTTCTCCGATTCGCGGTCCTTGCGACCGAGCTCGAAGATGGTCACCGCGGCCGTGGCCAGGTTCTCCGGCGGCAGCGGGGCCAAGGCGGTGATCAGATCGTTCGCGGGGGCGCAGTCCGCCGGATCGAACTTCTCCAGCAACGCGGGCCCGATCATCGCCTGGATCAGCGGGCCGGCGATCGCGCGCTCTGCGTCGCCCAATTCCTTGCCCTCCATCGCGGCGAAGGCGTCGAGCACCTGCGGCCAGGCCTTGTCGGCGGCGCTGCGATATTTGCCCATCACGTCCTTCGGCATATTCGCGAGAAGCGCGTCGGCCGGAAGCCGATCGGCGCAGCGCTCACGCAGCTCATCGAGCACCGACGGCAGCATCCCGGTGATCAGTGCGCGCGCGGCCGGAAGCGGCAGGCACCGCGCCTCCTGCGCCGTGGCCTCCACCGGCAGGGCAAAGCAGGCGGCGAGTGCCGACCAGCGAGCGGCCGTCCGCAAACGGTTGAACCCTCTCATTCCTGTCTCTCCGCTAGTCTGACGGTGGCGATCGCCTGGGCCGCCATGCCCTCGCCACGTCCGGTGAACCCCAGCCGTTCGGTGGTAGTCGCCTTGATGCTAATGCGCGACGCGGGTAGCCGCAACAGCCCAGCGATGCTGGCGCGGATCGCCTCGCGATGCGGCCCGATCTTCGGGGCCTCGCAGATCAGCGTGAGATCGATGAAGTCGATGACGCCGCCGGCCGCGGTCACCAGCCCGGCGGCATGCTCCAGGAAGCGCGCCGATGCGGCGCCGCGCCACTGCGGGTCGCTGGGCGGGAAGTGCATCCCGATATCGCCCGCGCCGATCGTGCCCAGCAGCGCATCGGTGATCGCATGGAGCGCGACATCGGCGTCGCTGTGGCCGCTGAGGCCATGGCTGTGCGGGATGCGGATGCCGCCGAGCCACAGTTCCTCGCCCTCGGCGAAGCGGTGGACGTCGAACCCCTGCGCGGTGCGCACCGTCATGTCCGCGCGCAGCCTGGCCTCGGCAGCGGCGAAATCGGCGGGGTGGGTCACCTTCTCCAGCATCGGGTCTCCGGGCACGATGATGACGTCATGGCCCCGCGCACGCACCATCTGGGCGTCGTCGGTGGCCTCGGCGTCCTGGGGCCATTCGCGATGCGCGTCCAGCACGGCCGGATAGCGGAACGCCTGCGGGGTCTGCACACGCCACAGCCCGTCGCGGGGCACCGTCTCCCCCAGCATCTCGCCGCCATGCGCCAGCGTATCGGCGACGGGGAGGGCGGGGATCGCGCCGTCATGGCTCTCCAGCGCCGCCAGAAGCGCGTCGATCACGGCTGCGGGAAGGAAGGGACGGGCGGCGTCATGGATCAGCACGCGATCCGCGCCCGCCAGCGCCTCCAGCCCGTTGCGCACCGATTCGCGCCGCGTCGCGCCGCCCAGGACGAAGGGCACATCGCCCAGCGCGGCCGCCAGCGCCGGTTCCTGCCCCTCGCCGATCACGATCAGCACGCGGTCGATGCCCGGATGCGCGGAGAGCACGGCGTGGCTGTGCGCCAGCATCGCCCGGCCGCCCAGCGGCGCGAACTGCTTGGGCACGCCGCCGCCCGCGCGTGTACCCTGCCCGGCGGCGACGATGATGGCGGCGGTCGTCATGGCGGCGCGCCGTAGCGGGGGACGGGGCGCTTGCCAATCACCGCTTGCCCCGCTACGCGCCGCTGCCTATTTTTCAGGCAATTTATGACGATGCTCGCCCCCATCCAGATCGGTCCCGTGCGGATCGAGCAGCCGGTTATCCTCGCGCCGATGACGGGCGTGAGCGACCTGCCGTTCCGGCGGGTGGTGCGGCGCTACGGCTCGGGCCTCAACGTCACTGAGATGATCGCCAGCCAGGCCGCGATCCGCGAAACGCGCCAGTCGCTCCAGAAGGCGGCGTGGGATCCGATCGAGGAGCCGGTCTCGATGCAGCTCGTGGGTTGCTCGCCCTATGACATGGGCGAGGCCGCGAAGCTGAGCGAGGATCGCGGCGCGGCGATCGTCGACATCAACATGGGCTGCCCGGTGCGCAAGGTGACCAACGGCGACGCCGGATCGGCGCTGATGCGCGATCTGAAGCATGCCGCCGCGATCGTCGAGGCGTGCGTGAAGGCGGTGAAGGTGCCGGTCACGCTCAAGATGCGGATGGGCTGGGACCATGACAGCCTGAACGCGCCCGAGCTTGCGCGCATCGCCGAGGATCTTGGCGTCAGGCTGATCACTGTCCACGGGCGCACGCGCAACCAGATGTACAAGGGCTCGGCGGACTGGGCCTTCGTCCGCCGGGTGAAGGACGCGGTGACCGTGCCGGTGATCGTCAACGGCGACATCTGCACGGTGGAGGACGCGCGGACCGCGCTGGAACAGTCGGGCGCGGATGGGGTGATGATCGGCCGCGGCTCCTATGGCCGCCCCTGGATCCTGCGCCAGGTGATGGACGCCCTATGTGGCGGCGAAGCGCGCCCAGATCCCACGATCGAAGAACAATATCGCGTGATCGTAGAGCATTATATCGCGTCGCTCGAACATTACGGCAAGGAAACCGGCGTCAACATGATGCGCAAGCACATCGGCTGGTACACCAAGGGGCTGCACGGCTCGGCTGAGTTCCGCAACAAGGTGAACCAGGTGGCGGACGCCACCCGGGTGCTCGACATGCTCGACGAATTTTACGCGCCATGGCTTTCCCGCGCGGCGGCCTGAGGCGCGCGCGGCCAGAGCCGCCAGCCGGGCCGGGCTTTGCGGAGCTGTTCGCCACGCTGCCGGTCGCGGTGCTGGTGATCGATACGGAGGGCAGGATCGCGCATGCCAACGCCGCGTGCGAGCTACTGCTCAACCACAGCGAAAGCTCGATGGTGGGCCAGCCGCTGGGCGCGGTGCTGCACGCGCCGCGCGATTATGGCGAGCGGCGCGACGGCCATGGCTTCGCCGCGTTCGATATCGAGGTGGCGGCGGTACGCGGCCCGCGCATCCGGGTGGATTATCTGGAGACCCAGGTGCCTGATTATCCGGGCTGGCGGATCGTGACGCTGCACCATGCCCCCCAGGCGCGGCGGCTGAGCCAGGGCGAGCGATCGGCGGGCGCACGCGCCGCGGTCGGCGCGGCGGCGATGCTGGCGCATGAGATCAAGAACCCCCTGTCCGGCATCCGCGGCGCCGCGCAGCTCCTGCGCTCGGGCGGCGAGACGGATGGGGAGCTGACCGGGCTGATCACCGCCGAGGTCGATCGCATCGCCGCGCTGATCGATCGCATGCAGGACTTCACCGATACGCGCCCGCTGAAGCTCGCGCCGATCAACGTCTATCCGCTGCTGGACCATGCCCGGCGCGTTGCGCTGGCCGGATTCGCGCGAGGGATGGTGATCGAGGAGCGGTTCGATCCCTCGCTGCCGCCGGTCATGCTCGATCCCGATGCGTTCCAGCAGGTGATGATGAACCTGCTGAAGAACGCGGCCGAGGCGCTGAAGGGCCTGGCCCAGCCGCGCATCACGCTCACCACCGCCTATCGCCACGGCATGTCGGTCAGCACCGGCCCGGGGCGGCCCCGCCAGCCGCTGCCGATCGAGATCTGCGTGATGGACAACGGCCCCGGCGCGCCATCCGACATCGCCGAGCATCTGTTCGAGCCGTTCGTATCCGGCAAGCCGGAGGGGAAGGGCCTGGGCCTGCCGCTGGTGGAGAAGCTGGTCCGCGGCATGGGCGGAATCGTGCAATATGCGCGCGAGCGCAATCCGGAGGTCACCGTGTTCCGCATCCTGCTTCCCCGCGCCGCCGCATGAGCGCGCAGGGCAACATCCTGGTCGTCGATGATGACAGCGCGATCCGCACCGTGGTGGCGGCCGCGTTGCGCCGCGACGGGCATCGCGTGACCACCGCCGCGAGCGTCGCCGAGCTGGAGCGCGAGATGCGGCTGGGCGAGCATGACGTGCTGGTGACCGATGTGGTGCTGCCCGACGGCAACGGGCTGGACCTGATCCCGGCGCTGATCGAGGCGCACCCGGGGCTGCCCGTGATCGTCTTTTCCGCGCAGAACACGCTGGCGACCGCGGTGCGCGCGACTGAGGTGGGGGCGTTCGACTATCTGCCCAAGCCGTTCGACCTGGACGTGCTGGGCCAGGCGGTGCGCGGCGCGGTGGCCAAGCGGCGGCGGCAGCCGGCGGACCTGCCCGATGTGGAGGAAGGCGCCGGCCCCTCGCTGATTGGGCGCTCTCCGGCGATGCAGGAGGTGTATCGCGTCATCGCCCGCGTCGTTTCCAACGATCTCACCGTGCTGATCACCGGGGAGAGCGGCACGGGCAAGGAACTGGTGGCCCAGGCGATCCACGATCTGGGGCCGCGGCGGCGCAAGCCCTTTGTCGCGCTCAACATGGCGGCGATCCCGCGCGAGCTGATCGAGGCCGAGCTGTTCGGGCACGAACGCGGCGCCTTCACCGGCGCCGCCGCGCGCGTGGCCGGCAAGTTCGAGCAGGCAGCGGGCGGCACGCTGTTCCTGGACGAGATCGGCGACATGCCGATGGACGCGCAGACACGCCTGCTGCGTGTGCTGCAATCGGGCGAATTCACCACCGTGGGGGGCGCGCGCACGATCAAGGCGGACGTGCGCATCGTTGCCGCGACCAACAAGGATCTGGCCGCGCTGGTCCAGACCGGCCATTTCCGCGAGGACCTTTTCTACCGGCTCAACGTGGTGCCCGTGGCGGTGCCCGCGTTGCGCGAACGGCGCCAGGACGTGCCGCTGCTCGCACGCCACTTCCTAGATCGCGCCGCCGAAGACGGCCTGCCGCGCAAGCAGATCGACAAGGACGCGGTCGCGGTGCTCGAAAGCTACGACTGGCCCGGCAACGTCCGCCAGCTTGAGAATCTGATGCGGCGCATCGCGGCGCTGAGCCGCGACGAGGTGATCGACGGCGCCGCCATCCGCCGCGCGCTGGGGGAGGCGGGGGCGCCTGCTCCCGCCATGGCTCCCGATCCCGGGATCGAGGCGGCGGTGCGTGCGCGGCTGGAGCGGATCGCGATCGAGGAGCCGCGCGTGCTGGACGACGGCACGCTCTATGACCGGATCATCGGCGAGGTGGAACGCCCGCTGATCGAGGCGATGCTGGCGCGGCACGCGGGCAACCAGCTCCGCGCCGCGCGGGCGCTGGGGATCAACCGCAACACGCTGCGCAAACGGCTCGACACGTTGGGCATCGAAGTGGCGGGCGGCCGTCAGGATGGTGCCGAATAGCGACAGGTTGAGCAAGATTCTGTGTTTTCTGCGCAACGGTAGCGTTGTATCTAAGCAACGATGTCGTCTGTTGCCGAGCCAGTGACCACCACGCCGCCGCCCCGGAAGCGGTGGTTCTCGGTCACTCCGGCGGTCGAGTTCGGCGTGCTGGGCGTGGCGATGGCGGTGGCCATTGCGACCTATTTCATCCTCACCCGCGATCCTTCGTCGCAGCGGCTGCTGACGCCGCTGCTGGTGGCGCTGCTGCTGGTTGCCAACATGGTGCCGGCGATCGCGCTGCTGGTGCTGCTGGGCAGGCGAGTCGCCCGGCGCAGGGCCGCGCGATCGGAGGCGGGCGGGGGCGAGATGCACGTCCGCCTGGTGGCGATCTTCTCGGTATTGGCCAGCGTGCCCACGCTGTTCCTGGCGGTCTTCGCCTCGCTGCTGTTCCAATATGGCGTCGAGTTCTGGACGTCCGATCAGGCGCGCTCGATGCTCGACAACGCCTCGCGCCTGGCGGGCGAAAGCTACACGCGCGAGCTGAACAAGGTCGGCCGCGAGACCACGGTCATGCGCGAGGATCTGTTGTTCTACCTGCAGACCATGCCGGTCGACAGCGACCAGTTCATCTACGGCTTCGGGACCCAGGTGTACCGCCGCGGCCTGTCTGAGGGGATGATCCTGGAGGTTTCGCCCGACCACGAGATCCGTTCGCTGGCGCTGGTGAACCCGCATGACCGTCCGCTGGAGACGCTGGTGACGCCCGAGATGGTGCGCCAGATCGATCAGGGGAAGGATTCGGTGGTGGTCCGCGGGCAGGACCGGATCGGCGTGCTCACCTATTTCAACAAGAACGCGAAGCTCTATCTCTACGCCGCGCTGACGCTCGATCCGCTGCTGGCGTCGCAGCTTCAGCGATCGGAGCAGATCCAGAGCGATTATCGCACGCTGATGCACCGGTCGCGGTCGCTGCAGCTTCAGTTCAACGCGGCGCTGCTGGCGCTTTCGCTGCTGATCGTGGGCATTGCGGTGGTGATCGCGCTTGCCGTTGCGGACCGGCTGGTGCGGCCGGTGAACGAACTGGTGCGCGCCGCACGGCTGGTGGCCGGCGGCGACCTTACCGCGCGCGTCACCGAGCCGCGCACCAACGATGAGATCGGCACGCTGGGCGTTGCCTTCAACCGGATGACCGAACGGCTGCAGGAACAGACGGGCGAACTGGTCACCGCCAACGCACAGCTCGAAAGCCGCCGGGCGCTGATCGAGGCGGTGATGTCCGGCGTCAGCGCGGGCGTGATCTCGATCGACGCCAACCGGCGCGTGCGGCTGACCAACGAATCGGCCCGCGCGCTGCTGCGCCATGGCGAGCAGGACCTGGTGGGCCGCACGCTGGCGGATATCGCGCCGGAACTGGACGCCATGCTGGACGGTGCCGAGCGCGAGGCCGTGGTGCAGGTGACGACGGGCAGCGAGGCGCGGACGCTGGCGGTGAAGATCACCCGCGACGAGGGCGGGCAGGTGTTGACCTTCGACGACATCACCCAGCAGCTCCTCGACCAGCGGCGCGCGGCCTGGTCCGATGTCGCCCGGCGGATCGCGCACGAGATCAAGAACCCGCTGACCCCGATCCAGCTCGCCGCCGAACGGCTCCAGCGGCGCTACGGCAAGCTGGCCGAGGCGGAGGACGGCGTGTTCGCCCGGCTGACCGAAACGATCGTGCGCCAGGTGGGCGACCTGCGCCGGATGGTGGACGAATTCTCGTCCTTCGCGCGCATGCCCAAGCCGGTGTTCCGGGAGGAATCGCTGCTCGATATCGCGCGCCAGGCGATGTTCCTGCATGAGGTGGCGCATCCCGCGATCGCCTTCCACCTCAACGTGCCCGACGGGCCGGTGCCGCTGGTGTGCGACCGGCGCCAGATGGGGCAGGCGCTGACCAACGTCGTCAAGAACGCCGTTGAGGCGGTCGAGGCGCGCGGGGAGGGGGAGGCGTTGCCCCGCGGCGAGATCACACTGGCGATCGTGCAGGGCGAGGACGGGCGGATCACGCTGACCGTGGCGGACAACGGCATCGGATTGCCCGTGGAGCGCGACCGCATCGCCGAACCCTATATGACCACGCGCGCGCGCGGCACCGGCCTCGGCCTCGCGATCGTCAAGAAGATCGTCGAAGAGCATTTTGGAACGATAGGATTTTCTGACCGCGATGGTGGGGGCACCGTGGTCACGATCAACCTCGATCCGGCGCAGGTGGCCAGCATGGCCATCGACACGCCGGGAGAAGAAAGCCCCGAGCCGCGGCCCGCCGCGCTCACCCGAAGCGGAAGCAAGCAATGACACTCGATATCCTGGTGGTCGACGACGAACGCGATATCCGCGAGCTGGTGGCGGGCGTGCTGGAGGATGAGGGCTATGAGACGCGCGGCGCCGCGGACAGCGATGCCGCGCTGGAAGCGATCGCCGAGCGCCGGCCCAGCCTGGTGCTGCTCGACGTCTGGCTGCAGGGATCGAAGCTCGACGGGCTGGAGCTGCTCGACGAGATAAAGCGGCGTGACGCGACGATCCCGGTGCTGGTGATCTCCGGCCACGGCAACCTCGATACGGCGGTGGCGGCCATCCGCCGCGGCGCGGCCGACTTTATCGAAAAGCCCTTCGAGGCCGAACGGCTGCTGCTGATGGTCGATCGCGCGACCGAGACCGAGCGGCTGCGGCGCGAGGTGGCGAGCCTGCGCGCCTATGCCGGCCGCGAAACCGATCTGACCGGGACTTCCGCGGCGATCAACGGCGTGCGTGCCACGCTGAAGCGGGTCGCGCCGATGGGCAGCCGCGTGCTGATCACCGGCGGCGCCGGCGTGGGCAAGGAGGTGGCAGCCCGCCTGCTCCACGGCTGGAGCCCGCGCGCGGCGGCGCCCTTCGTCATCGTCAGCGCTGCGCGGATGACGCCCGAGCGGGTCGACGAGGAACTGTTCGGCGTGGAGGAGGGCGGGGACCTCGTCCGCCCGGGCCTGCTCGAACAGGCGCATGGCGGCACGCTGTTCCTGGACGAGATCGCCGACATGCCGATCGCCACCCAGGCCCGCATCCTGCGCGTGCTGACCGATCAGAGCTTCAATCGCGTCGGCGGCACGCGCATCGTGAAGGTCGACGTCCGCGTCGTCTCCGCCACCGCGCGCGACCTGATGTCGGAGATTGCGGCGGGCCGCTTCCGCGAGGACCTTTATTACCGGCTCAACGTGGTGCCGGTGTCGATCCCGCCGCTGACCGACCGGCGCGAGGACATTCCCGTGCTGGTCGACTATTTCGTCGCCCACTACGCCTCCGAACGCCGCGTGCCCACGCCCGAGGTGGCGGCCGACGCGATGGTGGCGCTGCAAAGCTACGAATGGCCGGGCAACGTGCGCCAGCTCCGCAACGTCGTCGAGCGCACCGTGATCCTGGCGCCGGGCGACCGCATCGGCCGCATCGACCTGGACCTGCTGCCGCCCGAAGTGCTGGGCAAGCCGGGCGATCCGGGCAACGGCGTGGGCGCCAGCGCGATCATGGGCGCACCGCTGAAGGAGGCGCGCGAGACGTTCGAGCGCGAATATCTGCGCGTCCAGATCCGCCGCTTCTCGGGCAACATCTCGCGCACGGCGCACTTCATCGGCATGGAACGATCGGCGCTGCACCGGAAGCTGAAGCTGCTGGGCATCACCGAGAGCCGCGAGGATTAGCGCGCCGCACGGGCACGCGGGAACAGTGTCCCGCGCCGCGATCATGACGCCGCCCGCGAAACTGGACGCGGCGCGCGCGAGCCCCTAGATTGGTATGCGCGCGCCATGGTGGCGCGGCACTCCGACGCCGGGAAACGGCGCGTTGCGGGACAGATCCCGCCAAGAACAAGGTTCGTGCCATGGCCGACAAAGCGACTTCGCTCCAGGATCTCTTCCTCAACTCGCTGCGCCGTTCGAAGGTGCCCGTCACGATGTTCCTCGTGAAGGGCGTGAAGCTCCAGGGCATCGTCACCTGGTTCGACAATTTCTCGGTGCTGCTCCGCCGCGACGGCCAGTCGCAGCTCATCTACAAGCACGCGATTTCCACGATCATGCCGTCCGGCCCGGTCGATCTCGCCCCGGTTTTGGACGCGATGGGAGAGCATCAGCACAAGAACCCGGTTTTGCAGGAAATTTTCCTGAACGCCGTGCGCAAGGCGCAGGAAAATGTGACGATGTTCCTGGTCAACGGCGTGATGCTCCAGGGCCAGATCGTCGCGTTCGACCTGTTCTGCATGCTGCTCCAGCGGGAGGGCCTGGCCCAGCTCGTCTACAAGCATGCGGTGTCCACCATCCAGCCCGCCCGGCCGCTCAACCTCGCCGAGGAAGCCAACGGCACCGACGATTGAGCCATGAGTACCGGTTTCGAGCGTGACCCCGACGAATTCGCACGCGGGGCGCGCGCGGTGGTCGTTTATCCCGACATGGGCGGCTCCTCGCGCGATGCCGATGCGCGCCTGGAGGAGACGGCGGGACTGGCGGTCGCGATCGGGGTCGAGGTGGTCGAGAAGGTCGCGTTCCGGCTGCGCCAGCCGAAGCCGGGTACGCTGATCGGATCGGGCCAGGTCGAGGCGCTGGCGGAGACGGTGCGCGACAGCGAGCTTCAGCTAGCGGTGTTCGACGCGGCGCTGACGCCCGTGCAGCAGCGCAACCTGGAAGACGCGCTGAAGTGCAAGGTGATCGACCGCACCGGCCTGATCCTGGAAATCTTCGGCGAGCGGGCGCGGACGGCCGAGGGACGGCTTCAGGTGGAGCTGGCGCACCTCGACTATCAGGCCGGCCGGCTGGTGCGGAGCTGGACCCATCTTGAGCGGCAGCGCGGCGGCTTCGGCTTTCTGGGCGGCCCGGGCGAAACGCAGATCGAGGCGGACCGCCGCCTGATCCGCGACCGCATGGCCCGGCTGCGCCGCGAACTGGACCAGGTGAGCCGCACGCGCGGGCTGCACCGCGAACGGCGCCAGCGCGCGCCATGGCCGGTGATCGCGCTGGTCGGCTATACCAATGCCGGAAAGTCTTCGCTTTTCAATCGCCTGACCGGATCTGACGTCATGGCGGAAAACCTGTTGTTCGCCACGCTGGACCCGACGCTGCGCCAGGTGTCGCTGCCGGGGATCGACAAGGCGATCCTGTCAGACACCGTCGGCTTCGTATCGGAGCTGCCGACCCAGCTCGTCGCAGCGTTCAAGGCGACGCTGGAGGAGGTGGTGTCGGCCGATCTGCTGATCCACGTCCGCGACATCGCCCATCCCGACAGCGAGGCGCAGCGTGCGGATGTGGAGAAGGTACTCTCCGAAATCGGCGTGGCCGAGGAAACGCCACGCTTCGAGGCATGGAACAAGATCGACCTGCTGGAAGGCGAGCGGCGCGACGAGGTGCTGGCGCTGGCGGCGGCGCGCGAGGATGTGATGCCGGTGTCCGCGGTGACGGGGGAGGGGGTGGAACCCCTGATCGACGCCGTCGCCGCGAAGCTGACGCAGGGGCACCGCCGCTACACCATAGCGCTGGACCCTGCGGACGGCGCCGGCGCCGCCTGGCTGCACCAGCATGGCGAGGTGCTGGAACAGAGCATTGACGGCGATCGCGTGATCTATGAGGTCCGCATGGCCCCGCGCGACCATGAGCGGTTCGTTACGCGCGGATACTGACCCCACTTGACTGCACCGGGCGCTACGCCATGTTTCCGCGGCGTATCCAGGTGGGGAGTCTGTTATGTTCGTATCGATCGTTGCGTTGGCGCTGAGCAGCTTCCAGTCACTGCCCGATGGCTACACCAGCAAGATCACCGTGCGCGCCAGCGGCGGGATGTGCGTCACGGAATTCTGGACGACCGGCAACAGCGTGGGATATTCGGTCAATCTGCCGGCCACCGGCGTGTACGACGCGCTCGAGGGGATGATCAGCGGCAATCTGGATGCCAGCTCGGGCGCAAACGAGACGCCGCTTCTGGAAATGGCCCAGCGCAATGCCGGCCGCATCGAGAGCGCCTGCCTGCGCTCCGCCAACGGCGGCGGCGGCAGGTTCCCCGCGGCATCCTGAACGTCCTGGAACGGGGAAGGGGGCTGGCAGCTAGCGCTTTGCCTGCTGCCACAGCGCCTCCTTCGCCTCCAGGTCCAGCCCGGCAAAGGCATCGCCGGCGGCATCCTCCATCGCGCGGAAGCGCCGCTCGAATTTCGCGTTGGCGGCGCGCAGGGCGTTTTCGGGGTCCACGCCCAGCTTGCGCGCCCAGTTGACGACCGCGAACAGCAGATCGCCGATTTCCTCTTCACGCGCGGCATCGTCCGGGGCGGATTCCACCTCGGCGATCTCTTCGTCGATCTTGGCGCGGGCGCCGCTGGGGTCCGGCCAGTCGAAGCCCGTGCGCGCGGCACGCTTCTGGAGCTTTTCGGCGCGGGTGAGGGCGGGCAGGCCGATCGCCACCCCGTCGATGGCGCTTTCGTGCCCCTTCTCCCCCCGTTCCGCGGCCTTGATTTGTTCCCACAGGTGATGGCCGCCGCTTTCCGCGCCGAGGAAGATGTGCGGGTGGCGGCGCTCCATCTTGTCGGAAATGGCGGTGACGACGTCGCGGAGCGCGAACAGGCCGGCTTCCTGGGCCATGCGCGAATGGAAGATTACCTGGAGCAGCAGATCGCCGAGTTCGTCCTTAAGGTCCGCCATGTCGCGGCGCGCGATGGCGTCAGCGACCTCATAGGCTTCCTCGATCGTGTACGGCGCGATCGTATCGAACGTCTGCACCGTATCCCATTCGCAGCCGCATTCGGGATCGCGCAGCCGCGCCATAATCGCCACCAGCCGCTCGATGCCGCTCTCGCTGGCCTGGCTCATGCGAGGGGGGCCTTCCGCATCGGCATCTCCGTTGGAACGATAATATACATTATGTAAAATTTGTACCGGGATCGGCGCGAGGAGCCGCCGGGCTCCCCCCAAAACCGAACAATGCGCCGATCTCCGCGCGATAGCTGACCAGCAAGGCGATCACCGCGATCACCGCCAGCCAGCCCAGGATCGCGCGCACGGCAAAGCTAAGCGAGATGCGGTGTACCGTCAGCGCGCTGATCACCAGCACCATCGCAGCGACCAGCGTGATCGCGCTGCGGAGTTGGAAATCGCTCACGCCACAGCCTCCAGCCCGTCATATCCCGGCGCGACGCCCTCAGGCAGCGCGGCGGCGAGCGTAGCATAGTCCATCGACTGATCCATATGGACCAGCAGCGCGCGATCCGGCCGCAGTTCCGCGATCCAGCCCAGCGTCGCCTCCAGATGCGGATGCGTGGGATGCGGCGCGCGGCGCAGCGCATCGACCACCCACAGGTCCAGCCCTGCGAACAAATCGCGCATCCCGTTCGTCATGTCATGAAAGTCTGTAGAATATCCTACTGATTTTCCTTCATTTTCAAAGCGAATGCCCGCCGATGTGATGCCCCCGTGCGGCTGATCGGTCACGCGCACGGTGATGTCGCCGATGGTCACCGCGTCGGGCAGCAGCTCACCCGCAACGGTCGGCCGGTAACCGGCGCGGCCATAGAAGGCATAGGCGAAGCGCTGCTGGAGCTGTTCCAGCGCGAAGCCGCGCGCCAGTCCGCGCAACGGCACGCCGTCGTTCAGGTGCATCAACTGGCGCAGATCGTCGATACCGTGGCAGTGATCGGCATGATCATGCGTCCAGATCACCGCGTCCAGCCGGTCGACGCCGGCCGCCAGCAACTGTTCGCGCATGTCCGGGCTGGTATCCACCAGGATGCGCGTGCTTTCGGTGCTGACCAGGATCGACGCGCGCGTGCGCCGGTTGCGTGGATCGGCCGGATCGCAATCGCCCCAATCGCCGCCGATGCGCGGCACCCCCGACGAGGTGCCGGAGCCCAGGATGCGGACCTTCAGCATGCCGGGCCGCCGGGTTTCACGCGGCCGTCTTGGCGAACAGCGTGTGGAAGTTCCGCCGCGTCGCCTCCGCCAGCTCCTCTGCCGCCATGCCGCGCAACCCCGCCAGGAAGCGGCAGGTATCCGCCACGAACGCGGGCTCGCCGGTCTTGCCGCGATGGGGCACCGGGGCCAGGAACGGCGCGTCCGTCTCGATCAGCAGCCGCTCGATCGGCAGCCGCGCGGCGGTTTCCTGAAGCTCGCGGGCATTCTTGAACGTCACGATGCCCGAGATCGAGATATAGAAGCCCAGCTCCAGCGCGATATCGGCGAAGGCGCCGCTGGCGGTGAAGCAATGGATCACGCCAGGGAAGGCCCCCTTCCCCATCTCGTCGCGCAGGATTTCGGCGGTATCCTCCTCCGCGTCGCGGGTGTGGACGATGATCGGAAGCTGTGTCTCGCGCGCAGCCGCCAGATGCGCGCGGAAGCTGGCGCGCTGCCGGTCGCGGTCCGAATGGTCGTAATAATAGTCCAGCCCGCTCTCGCCGATGCCCACCACGCGCGGATGCGCGGCGCGTTCGACCAGCTTGGCGGTGTCGATGTGCGGATGCTCGTCCGCCTCGTGCGGGTGGATGCCCACGCTGGCCCAGACATCGGGCTCCCGCGCGGCCAGCGCGATCACCTCGTCCCATTCGCGCTCGCGCGTGGAGATGTTGAGCATCGCCGCGACGCCGCTCTCCCGCGCACGCGCCAGCACCTCGGCCTGATGCTCCACCAGCCCCTTGTAGTTCAGGTGGCAATGGCTGTCGGCGAGCTTCATGCGCCCTCCTGCAGCTCCAGCTTGGGGAATATGGGCGAAGGTGCCGGGAAGCGATAGCCGGGCGGCGGGATCGCCGGCCCCACCTGCTCCAGCAGCTTCGCGGCCGATTCGGGCACCACGGGCGCGATCGTCTCCGCCAGCATGCGGATGGCCTTCACCAGCGTGCGCAACACCGCGTGCATCCGCTCCGGATCGGTCTTGCGCAGCGCCCAGGGCGCCTGGGCGTCGATATACTGGTTGCAGGCGAACACGCCCGCCATCCACGCCTCGATCCCCTGGCCGAGCGCCAGATCCTGGAACGCGACGCGAAAGCCCGCGCGCGCCAGCTCCACCTCGGCCAGCAGCGCGGCATCGGCGGGATCGGCCCTCCCCTCCTCCGGGTACAGCCCGTCCAGGTTCTTGGCGATGAAGGCCAGCGTGCGCTGCGCCAGATTGCCGAAGCTGTTGGCCAGATCGGCATTGGCGCGGGTCACGATCGCCTCGTCGCTGAACGTGCCGTCCTGGCCGAAGCTGACGTCACGCAGCAGGAAATAGCGCAGCGCATCGACGCCATAGAGCCGCGCCAGCTCCATCGGATCGACGACATTGCCGACCGATTTCGACATCTTCTCCCCGCGATTGAGCAGGAAGCCATGTCCGAACACCTGCTTCGGCAGCGCGATCTTCGCCGACATCAGGAAGGCGGGCCAATAGACGGTGTGGAAGCGGACGATATCCTTGCCGATCAGGTGCAGGTCCGCGGGCCAGTATCGCGCCAGCTTCTCCGCTTCGCCGGGATAGCCCGCACCGGTCAGATAGTTGGTCAGCGCATCGACCCAGACGTACATCACATGCCCGGGCGAGCCCGGCACCGGCACGCCCCAATCGAAGCTGGTGCGGCTGACCGAGAGATCGACCAGCCCTCCCTCGACGAAGCGCAGGATCTCGTTCCGCCGCGCTTCCGGCCGGATGAAGTCCGGATTGGCGGCATAGAGATCGAGCAACGGCTGCTGATATTTGGAGAGGCGGAAGAACCAGGTTTCCTCGACGGTCCATTCGACGGGCGTTCCCTGGGGCGAAAGCTTCTGGCCCCCTTCCCCTTCGGTCAGCTCCTTCTCTTCGTAGAAGGCCTCGTCGCGCACCGAATACCAGCCCTCGTAGCGATCGAGGTACAGGTCGCCCGCATCCGCCATCGCCTGCCAGATCGCCTGGCTGGCGGCATAATGATCGGGCTCGGACGTGCGAATGAATCGATCGCACGAGATATCGAGTTTTTCCGCCATCTCACGGAAATATCCCGACATCTCGTCGGCCAGTTCGCGTGCGGTCATGCCGCGGCCGCGCGCCGTCTGGACCATCTTCAGCCCATGCTCGTCGGTGCCGGTCTGGAAGAATACGTCGCGGCCCTGGCTGCGCTGGAACCGGGCGATCGCGTCGGCCGCGATCATCTCATAGGCGTGGCCGATGTGCGGACGCCCGTTCGGATAATGGATCGCGGTGGTGATGTAATAGGGTTCGGCCATGCGCGCGCTTTAGGCGAATGCGCCCGGGCGGTGAACCCTCAGCCGAACAGTTTCTCCACCGGCACCGGCGCATCTTGAAGCGCCACGCCGGTCTTGCGTTCGTGGACCAGCCGGACGGCCTCCGCGATCTCGCGGTCGATGGTCTCGCGCTCGCCGGCGGGCAACTTGCGATAGCTCTCTTCGGACAAATGGTGCTTCTTCAGAACGGCCTCGCGCGCACGCTCTTCGGGCGTTTGCGATGCAGCCTTGCGGAAAGCCTCCAGAATCGCATCGAAGGTGCTGGAATCCTTGGCCTTCGTCGCGCTCCCCGGTGAGGTTCCGGTGGCAGTGGCGCCGCCGATTCCGGTTACGGTCATGCTATTTCCCCCTGTTCGGACGGGGGCATAGCCCGGTGCGGGTAAAGCCGCGCTTAAGCCCGCGCCAGCCGCGCGAGCAGCCCGCCCATCTCGAACACCGTCGCGGTCGCATCCAGCGACAGGCCCAGCGCCGCCCCGGCCAGATCGCGCGCGGCGTGATAGGCGTCCAGCGCGGCGCGCAGCGGCTCGCCCGATCGGCCGCGCGCGCGCTCCGCGATGAAGCTGGGCGCGCGGCCCAGGAACGCCTCGTATCGCGCCTGTGCCGCCTTGGCGCCCAGCGTGCGCGCCAGCCGGACACGGATCGCGTTGGAAGGGTCGCCGCCCTCGGCGATCGCCGTCATCTCCGCCTCCAGCGCCGCCAGGTCGAGCCCCGCGAAGCCTAGCGCGCGTCCGGGCGAGCCCTCCCCCGCCCGCACCAGCGCCGCGATCTCGTCCGCACCGGCATCGGGCAGCTCCGCGCGCAGGATCGCGGCCACCTGATCGTCCGCCAGCGGATCGAAGCGCAGCAGCCGGCATCGCGAACGAATCGTGGGCAGCAGCCGCCCTATCGCGTGCGAGACCAGCAGGAATATGGTGCCCTCCGGCGGTTCCTCCAGGCTCTTCAGCAGCGCGTTGGCGCCGCCGGGCTCAAGATCGTTGACCGAATCGATCACCACCACGCGGCGCCCGGAAAAGCTGGACTTGGTGGCGAACATCGCCTGCAGGCTGCGCACCTGGGCGATGGTGATCGATCGCGCCAGGCTTTCGTCGGGCTTGTCCGGGTCCTTGGGTAGCCGCACCAGCTCGCGGAAGTCGGGGTGCGCGCCGGACGCGATCAGATGGGCGGTGCGCGAATCCTCCGCAACGTCCCACGCGCCGCGCAGCGCAGCGGGCTCACCCGCCTCGGCCAGCAGCCGCGCTGCGGCGGCGCGGGCGAACGCGCCCTTCCCCAGCCCCTCCGGACCGGCGATCAGCCAGGCATGGTGCAGCGTTCCGCTGGCCATCGCTGCGGCAAGCGCCGCGCGCGCGGATTCGTTGCCGGGGAAGACGCTCATGCCACCCCTATCCCCTCCCCGGCGGGGAGGGGCAAGGGCCTCACATGCCGAACAGCGACAGGAAGCCCAGCCAGATCCGGCGGAAGAAGCCGGCCGGCGCCACATCCTTGTCCGCCACCAGCGGCAGCGTCTGTGCGCCCACGCCATCCGCGGTGGTGATCACCAGATCGGCGACGTGATCGCCCGCCTTGATCCCCTTCTCGCCCGGATCGATCGGACCCTGGTAGACGATCTTGGCCTGCATCCCCGGAGAGGTGCCGGCCGGGACGATCACCGACAGATCCTCGGGCGCCACCAGGCCCACCGTGCCCGCGCTGCCGCCCTGCACGTCGGCATCGCCCACCTTGCGGCCCTTGGCGACGACCTTCTGCGCCTTCCACGCGCCGAAGCCCCAGTTCATGAACTTGCGCGATTCCTCGGCGCGGCCGTTGAAGCTGTCGAGCCCGGCCACCACCATCACGATGCGCCGCCCGCCCTGCACCGCCGATCCGGTGAAGCCATAGCCGGCCTCTTCGGTATGGCCGGTCTTCAGCCCGTCCGCGCCCTGGACATGGCCGAGCAGCGGATCGCGGTTCTGCTGGGTGATGACCTTACCGTCGCTCAGCTTCCGGGTGTATTCGGTCTTGCTGTAGAACTGCTTGTAGAGGTCCGGATAATTCTGGATCGTCGCAGCGGCCAGCTTGGCCAGGTCGCGCGCGGTGACATAGGTGCGGCCCTCGTCCGGCCAGCCGTTGGAATTGCCGAAGCGGCTGTTGGTCAGGCCGATCTTCGCGGCATATTCGTTCATGCGGGTGACGAAGGCTTCCTCGGTCCCCGAAATGCCCTCCGCCAGCACGACGCAGGCATCGTTGCCCGAAAGCGTGATCACGCCATCGAGCAGATCCTTCACCGTCACTTCCTCGTCGGTTTCCAGGAACATGGTCGATCCCGCTTCCGGCCCGTGCCACTTGCGCCAGGTTTCGGGCCGCACCTTGAACTTCTGGTCGAGCTTGATCTCGCCCTTCTTGATCAGGTCGAACACCACATAGGCGGTCATCATCTTCGCCATGGATGCCGGCGGCATGCGGCGGTCCGCGTTCTTGTCGAGCAGCACCACGCCCGAGGTGAGATCGAGCATGAACGCCACCTGCGCCGGTGTGTCGAACGTGGGCGCGGAGGCCGCGGTGGGATAGGCGACGGCGATTGCCAGGAGCGAAGCAGCGAGCAGTTTCTTCATGTCTCTCGGGTCCAGAGGCTTGAGCGCCGGGCGGGGGACGGACGCCGCCCCCAGCGCCGCGACGCTGCGATGCCCAAGGCCTAGAGCATGTCGCGCGATTCTCAAATCGCCGAGCGTGACATCGGCGTCATTGATGCCTCACTGGCTGAAGACGCGCGCGTCCCCATAGCCCGCCTTCGCCGCGCGCGCCCGCGCCGCCTCTGCCTCGCCCGCACTGCGGAAGGGGCCGATCTGGATGCGGTACAGCCCGCCGCCGGGCTTCACGAAACCGCCCAGGCTGGTGGCGATCGATTGCGCGCGCGCGCTGTTCGACAGCGCCGCGACCTGGACGATAAAGCCGCCGCGCACGGGCGCCGCCGCCGGGCGCTGGGGCGCGGGCTGGGGGCGGTATGCCGGTTGCGAATAGGCCGGGGCGGAAGGCGGCGCATAAGCCTGGGCCGGCGGATAGGAGGGCGAATATGCCGGAGCCGCGGGCAGATGCTTGCGCAGCGCGGAAAGCAGCACGGGCGGCGTATCGGGGCGTTCGGACGCGGGCCGCCCCTCGCGCAGCGCCACGGCGTCCCCGGGCGAAGTGATCACCTTGCGCACGCGCACCGGCAGCAGCCCGGAAGCGCCGCCGCCCAGCAGCCGCGCGGCGCCGGGCGAGAGATCGACCACGTTGCCACCGGTCTCGGCCGATCCGGTGATCAGCACCAGGATCGTCTTGGCGGTATCGAGCGAGGTGACCTCCACGATCGTCCCGGCGGGAAGCGAACGGTGGACCGCGACGATGGCATTGCCGGAGGGATCGCCCCCCGCCACGCCGCGCACGCCGGCATAGCCGACCTCGTCGTACCGCACCTCGCCCGCCGCGCGCTGCGAGGAACCGGCGGGGCCTGCGGCACCGGCTGCCGGGTCCTGCCAGCCCTGGGGCGGTTGCGAATAGTCCTGGGCCGGGGGCTGATAGGCCGGATAGGCCTGCTGGGCCGGGGGCGCATAGCCCGCGCCGGGGGCGGCATAGCTGGCGCCCGGGCCGTCATAGGCGGGTGGCGGCGCGTCCCAGCTATCCGCCGGGCGCTCATAGCCGCCTGCGGGCGGATAGCCGCTCGCCTGCATGGGTTGCTGGGGCGCGGGCGGCATCGCGGCCGCGGGCGCTTCCTGAAAGCCATAGCCGCCGCCGCACCCGGCGAGCAGCAGCATCGGCGCGAAAAAGCTAGCGTTCCACCTCATCGGCCAGAAGGCCTACCGACAAAGCGTAAAAATTTGAGCAATTATAATCCAGGATCACGCGATAGTTGCCGGTGAGCAGATAGGCGGTCTTGCCCGGCCCGTCCGGCTCCAGCAGCGTGGCCTGCACGGCGTCGCCCGGCCAGGCCCGCGTCTGGGGCACGATTCCCAGCGCGCGCCACTCGGCCATCGACTTCCAGCGGCTGTGCCGGTCATGCACGCGGGGGCAGCGCGGGCTGACCGTGCGGTTCGCGATCGCGGCGCGATCCAGCCCCGCGGGCACATTGACCGCAAAGCCCCAGGGCTCGCCCGGGCGCCATCCGGCATCGACGAAATAATTGGCGATCGAAACCAGCGTGTCCGCCTCGCTCGACCACAGGTCGGCCAGCCCGTCGCCGTCGCCGTCACGCGCCAGGCGCAGATAGACGGAGGGCAGGAACTGCGGCCCGCCGAACGCGCCCGCCCAGCTTCCCACCAGCTTCTCGCGCGGGACGCCGCGGTCCATCATCTTCAGCGTGGCGATGAACTCGCTCGCGAACAGATCGCGCCGCCGCCCCTCGAACGCCAGCGTGGCCAGGCTGCGCGGCAGATCGAAATTGCCCATCACGCGGCCATAGCCGGTCTCATGCCCCCAGATCGCGACCATGATCGATTCGGGCACCCCGGTCTCGCGCTCGATCTTCTCCAGCCGCCAGCGCTGGCGCTGATAGGCCTGGCGCCCGCGGGCAATCCGATCGGCGTTCACATGGGTGCGGCGATAGGGCTCGAACGCGGGGATCGGCGAGTTGGCGCCGCCGCCCGGCTGCTGCCGGTCCAGCTCGATCACGCGGGGGTTGAAGGTGAGCGTGGGCATCACCGCGTCGATCGTGCGGCGCGACACCCCTTCCCGCTCGGCCTGGCGGGCAAGCTCTGCCAAATAGGTGCGGAACGCATCGTCCCCGCTCTGTGCCGCAACCGGCGCGCTGGCCGGCGCCGCCGCGAACAGCGCCACGGCCACGGCGCCCATCCAACGCATGATCATACCCGAACCCAGCATGCCGCGATTGTGGCACAGGCGGCGCCGCACATGAAGGCCCAAAGGACCGGCTCGCCGCCCCTCCCGGCCGGATCGCCGCCGCAACGAAGCGCCCCCCTTTCCCGCGTGGCCCCTTGCCTGCCCCCCGGCCGCGCCCTAGCAGGACGGGACCGGAAGAGTGTCCGAGTGGTTTAAGGAACCGGTCTTGAAAACCGGCGACGGGGCAACCCGTCCGTGGGTTCGAATCCCACCTCTTCCGCCATCTTTGCAACCGGTTGTCGCAAGAGGAAGAAAAAATGGCGCGACTCATTGGCATGGCATTGATCGGAGCGATCACCGTTTATCCGACTTCAGTGGCGGCCAAGGAGGACTTTCCTCCCAATGTAACAATTGCAAAAGACAAGACGGTCGAGATGATTGATTGGTCATTCCCGATTAATCAGCCGCTAGATTTTTCTCGCCTGAAACGCTGCGTAGCGACCAACATTCATGGCGACGAAGTTCAACTGCGCGACAGTGCGGGGTCATGGGTCGGACCAGCGACAGGAAATTATTACCAGCGCGACAATCGCGGCACCGCGCAAGCTCGCGACACATTTAAAATGGTTGACGACAAAGCTCAGTTTCTGATTGCTCAAGGCCAGACAGATAGAACATCTGGATTGTCGGGCTGGATCATTCGCTTCGATCTAGAAGCGGCTTTGGAACAGGGCCGCGTGACAATGACAATGCGCAACCTAAAGCTCGCGGCAAGCAACACTGGTTCACTTACAAATGACGGATTTCAGCCTCTGGGCAGTTGGTATCGGTTCAAGTCCAACTATGCGGCGCTGGAAGCTGTCGCTAACACCCTCAAGGCTTGCATCCTGGCCTAGCCGAAGCACTCCCATGTTCCGTTTTGCTCCCATGCTCGCAGGGTAGCAACAAAGGCAATCATGTCCCGCTGGTCCAGCGCCCCCGCTTTTGATTCCGGGCAGCACCTCGCGTTCAACCCAAGCGTCAAATGAACCGAACAGGAAATTCCGAGGACACTATACTCAACCCCTCTCCAAAGGCGCTCTCATCCCGCCCGCCGGAAAGTCGCCACCAGGTACGATGCCAGGTCCGGCGCCAGCGCGCAGGCAAGGCTGTCGAGCGGGCGGAGCGGCATGCGTAGCGCGGCGGGGAGGCGGTGGATGGGGAGCATCAGCGTGCCGTCCATCCGCTCCAGCTCCAGCCCCGCCGCACGGCCCAGCGCGGCGAACTCGCCCTGCGTCAGGCTGGTAGAACCGTGCCAGCCGTCCGCCCGGCGGCGGCCCAGCCCGCGCCGCGTGGCGGACGCGCAATCGACCACGAAGACGCCGCCGGGCTTCAGCACCCGTGCCACCTGGGCCAGCAGCCCCGCCACGCTGGGGCCGTCCAGGTGCATGAGCACGTGGAAACAGGTCGCCCCGTCGAAGCTTGCATCGGCGAAGGGCAAGGCGGCGGTGGCGTCCGCCACCTCGAATTGCTTGCCCGGGTGCTTGGCCGTTGCGATCCGGACGCTCTCGGCGCTGGCGTCGCAGCCATGGGTGGCGAAGCCGGTCAGCCGCCCGGTACCGCAGCCCACGTCGAGCACCGCGCCCGAAAGCCCGCGCGTGGCGCCCAGGATCGCGCGCTCCTGCTCGTCCACGAAGCGGCCATAGGTGCCGGCGAAGCGATCGGAATCATATTCCGGTGCCAGCCGGTCGTAATAATCGACAATTGCCTTATCCATCGGCGCCGCCCCCTGCCCCGTTCCCACGCGAAACGGCGATCATGGCATCCGATGCGCCCGCGCGTCCACCGGCCGCCGCGATTTTCCGGGAATTCCCGCCTGGGCGGATCAGTCGCGCGGCTGGGTCAGGCGCGGGATCGTGTTCAGCACCGCCGCCGGAATGCCGCCGCCGATGCTCAGCACCGGGCTGTCGGTCTGGCCGTCGATGCGCAGCACCAGCCGCCCCTCAAGCGCGGTAGGCGGGCGCATCCGCCGGCTGAGCGCATCGCGCACCGCATAGCGGGCGCCCTCCCCGCTCAGCACGTCCGGCAGCGCGGCCCGCGCGCCCGCAGCGGGATCAAGCGAAGGAATACCCGCGAAACTGAGGGTGAACCCCGGCCGTGGCACATTCTCGCCGAACGGGGAATCGACCTGGGGAGCAACGCGCATCCCCTCGAACGCGGCGATCTCCGTGCGCGGGGGCGCATCCTGCGTTCTACCGCGCACATCGTAGCGGCGCAGCTCCGGGCTGTCGGCGATCGGAACCGGCGCGCGCGCGGTGCCAAGCGTCACGTTGCTGTCCAGCATCAGCAAGGCCAGCGTATCGGGAACGGGGGTGTAGCTGGCGCCCCCGCTTGCCGCAGCAGGCGTGGCCCCAATCACAGCCATTGCGCAGACGAACGAACGCGCCAGCATCACTGCCCCCATTCAGCGAATGGCGCGGACGATGGCCGGATTCGATGGTTAACGCAATCTTGCAATTAGCGGGGCGAAAACACCCGCATCATTGCGCCGTAAGCAGCGCAAAAGCCTCATCCGTAAGCGGGTTGAGGAACTCCACGCCCGCCTCGAAATCGCCGGCCCACACGATGCGGGCGGCGCAATGTCCCACTTTGGGAAGCGTCAGCCAGATGGTCGTGCCTTGGCGCAGTTCCGAATAGGCCTGGAGCCGGGCGCCATGCGCGGAGATGTCCGTGATCTTGCACAACGCGCGATCGATGCCGCCGCGGCCGATGCGCGCGTCGAGCGAAACCGGCGCGCGGGGGCTCCGCCGCCGGCCAAGGCTTTCAGCCGGTTCGAATTCCGCTGCGAATGCGATTGCCTTCTCCATGACCGGGAAGGCTAAGCCCCTGTGGCTAACGGCGCGTTAACGGCGATCCGGGATCGCCGCCACGCGCCGCACGCCGGATCACTTCTTCGAAAGCGAGAGGCCGCCGAAGCGCTTGTTGAAGCGCGCCACCTGGCCGCCGGCATCGAGCAGGCGCTGGTTGCCGCCGGTCCACGCCGGGTGCGAGGTCGGATCGATCTCGAGCATCAGCGTGTCGCCTTCCTTGCCCCAGGTCGAGCGCGTCTCGTAGACGGTGCCGTCGGTCATCTGCACCTTGATCATGTGATAGTCGGGGTGCGTGTCTTTCTTCACGGGTCTGTTCCTTTGGAAAGCCGCCGGTTTCCGACCGGCAGCGGACGCGCGCGCCTAGCAGAGCCGGCGCGACGGCGCAACCTTGGCGGCGCGGCGGCATCGACAGGCAGGCCGCGAAGGCATAACATTGCGCCCGCGACGCCGGATCGCGCGCGATACGAGAGGACGCCATGGCCATGTTCCCGCGAATCGACAGCCCCTGCCCCTATAAGGCGCAGCTCGACGAGGTGATGGACGGCCAGTTCTGCCGGATGTGCAAGCGCGACGTGCATGACCTGACCGCGATGGACGAAGCCGCCCGCCGCGCCTTCCTGGCCGGTTGCGAGACCGAGGTCTGCGTCTCCTATCGCATCCCCGCGCTCCGCCCGGCGCTGGCTGCGGCGGCGCTGGCCGCTTCGGTCGCGGCGCTTCCAGCGGCGGCCCAGTCGAGCGATCCGGCACCGGTGGAGGCCGCCGATATCGACGCGGCCTATGAGGATCTGGACGTGATCATCGTCGGCGGGATCACCGATCCGAAGAACACCGCCAAGGCCGAAGATGCCGCCGACGCGGAGATCCCCGAACTGCCTGTGGTGGTGGAAGAGCCCGGCCCCGCCCCCCGGGCGGTCAGCGTGCCGGCACGCTCCTGACCTCGCTCATCGTTTCCCAGCGGAGCAGGCTGGCGAGCTGATTGGCCGCGGCGATGGATCGCGCATCGCCATCGCCAACGGTCAGCACGATATGGGCGGAATCGAACGCCTCCAGCGCTAGATCGAAGCTCCGCCAGCGTCCATCGGCCCAGGCCAGCACCCAGCTATGCGGCATGAAGGCGTTGCTGACGCCATGATAGCGCGCCCGGGAATAGGCCAGGCCGTTCGCGACCTTGGCGGGGATGCCCGCCGCCCGGGCCAATGCGGCGAGCAGCACCGCCGCCTCCGTGCAATCGCCCGACTGGCGGCGGATCGTCTCCAGCGCGGAGAAATGGCCGACGAAGCTGACCTTGCGGATATAGGGCCGTGCCTCCTCCAGCAGCAGTTCCATCTTGCGCATGTCCGATATCTTCATGCGAGCGAAGGGCGCGGCGATGGCCCGGATGCGCGGGTGATCGCTCTGCAGCCACGGCGTAGGCCGCAGCGCGGCTGCCAGCGCGGCAGGATCACTGGCCAGGCCGGGGCCGCAATCGCCGCAGATGTCCAGCGTCAGCGATCCGCCCGCCATCGTCACGCGCTGCTCGCCCGTCTCCGGCGGCGCGAAGACGATGCCGTCCGTGAAGCCGAAGCGATAGCGGATATGCCCGCTCATCGCGGCGGGCGGGATGCGATAGGGCGATTTCACCATCGCGTTGGTGACCAGCCGGTATGGCGGGCGCGATTTCATCGCCTCCTCGCGCGTTGCCGGGGCGATGGTCACGCTCGTCCCGAACATCGGCTGGTGCGATTCCAGGATGCGCCCGTCCGCGCCGATCACCAGCCGCGCGACACCGCGCAACTCGCCGCCCTCATAGCGTTTGCGCAGCGCGGTGAAGCCGCCGCCGGGCGCCGCGGGGCCGGGGATGGGCTCGATCGTCACGCGCTCTACCGCCATCGCGTCCAGGTTGAAGGCCGCGAAGCTGAGCGCCGGGTCCCGCGCGCGATCCCATCGTGCGATCAGGCCGCTGCCGCCATCGAAGCGCACCCCGGCGGGCAGCGGCACGCGGATCACCTGGCGATCGGCGCCGGACTCGCGGGTGATCACGGCCACGCCCGCCTCGAACCGTGCCGTCATGCGCAGCGTCACGCGGGTTCCCGTGCGCACCGTGCGGGCGATCGACACCGGCACGCCCCGGGCATCGAACCGGGTCCGCGTTTCCTCTACGACGCGCCGCGCGCCCGAGCCGCCGTCGTCCAACCACACCTGCTGCGTCTCGAAGGTCTCGCGGCCCGATCCGGCGGGCATGCCAGTGCGTGAGCCATGGCCGATCCAGTCACCGTTGCCGGCGAGGATCGCATACCAGCCGGAATCGTCACGCGCCTGCCCCGCCCCGGCCGGGCCAGCGAGCATCAGGGCAAGGAAAGCCGAAGCCGCAAGGGCACGCCCGCGCCAGGGCGAAGGGGCGGACGCGGCCCGGTCCCTCATCGAAGAGGCCAAGCCGCGCGCCTTCAGGCCGAGGGCGGGTCCGCGATCATCGCGGTGAATTCGCACTCGGTCGCCAGATCGTCGCCCAGATAGGCCTTGCCCGCGAACTTGCAGATTCGCGCGCGCTTCTGGACGAAGGAAACCTCAAGCCGCAGCAGCACCCCCGGCTCCACCGGCTTGCGGAACTTCACGCCATCGATCGACATGAAATAGACGAGCTTGCCCGATCCGGCGAGGCCCAGGCTTTCCACCGCGAGCACGCCCGCGGCCTGCGCCAGCGCCTCGACCTGCAGCACGCCGGGCATGATCGGCCTTCCCGGGAAATGTCCCTGGAAGAATGCCTCGTTGATCGACACCGCCTTGATGGCGACGATGCGTTCGTCGGGGATCAGCGTCTCGACGCGATCGACGAGCAGCATCGGATACCGGTGCGGCAGCGCCGCCATCACCCGGGTAACGTCGAGGGGGCCGATGGCGGCCCCCTCGTTTGCGTCGCCGCTCACCGGCCGGAAGGCTGCTGCGGCTTGAGCGCGGCCGGTGCGGCCGGAGCCGGGGCTCCCGGAGCCGGGTTCGCCGCACGCGCACGTTCGGCCAGCGCGCGAAGGATCTGGCGATACTGAACAAGCTGCTGCTGCATGTTGATCAGGTCGCGCGAGGGCTGCCAGTTCGACGGGGGCGCGGTGACCGGAATGGCCGGCTGCTTGTCGATCTCGGCGGTGATCGTGGCGGTGATATCCGACGAATCCGGCGCATAGATGAACGCCGACGGCGAAAGCACGACGTTGATCTTCTTGTCGGTCACGACCTTCTTCAGCGCGGTCTCATAGCCCTTGTAGAGCTGCTGGACGCCATAGGCCTGCGCGCGCGCGACCGGATCGGTCAGCGTGCCGATCTCCGCGTCCAGCGCGTTGGCCTGGGTGACGGCAGGATTCTTGGCCGCGATAGCGGCGTTCTGCTCGTTCTCGTCGAGGGTGCCGTCTCCGTTCTTGTCCAACGGGGCCAACAGCGCCTGGCGAGCCGCTTCCTTAGCCTTGGCCTGGTCGAGATTGCTCTTGAACATCGTCTCGACCGACTGAACCAAGGTCGTGTACGCCTTGGAATTGCCGATCGCGACGACCGGGTCGGCCTGGGCGATGCCGGCGACCTGCGCCTGCGCGGGGGCGGCGGCGGCAATCGCCGCCGGGGCCGCGGCCGCAGCAAGAATCCACGTGCTCAGTTTCATTAGAATGCAGTCCCTACATTGAAGGTGAAGAGTTTCGGATCGTCGCCGTCGACGGTGATCAGCGCCTTCGATACGTCGATGCGCAGCGGTCCGAAAGGAGAGTTCCAGTTCACGCCGAAGCCCACCGAGATACGCGGCTTCGGCGAATCGCCCACGAAACGCTCCAGGAAGGGCGCGGTCTGCACATTGTAGATCGAGTTGATCGAGGTGCCGACGCAGCTTCCCGGATTGAACGGCGTGGTCGAGGAGACAGCGGTATAGCCCACCTGGCACGGCGTCAGCAGCCCGACGTTGGTCGCGTCGGTCAAGCCCACCTGATAGAGCTGGTTGCCGAAGCTGTCCTTGATGTAATTGTCCTTGGGCAGCAGCGTCGGCGAGCCATCGGAGTTGAACAGCAGCGCGCCGGTTCCCGGATCGGTCGCCTGGGTGAACTGGATCGTCGCGGCGGGCCGGTCGATGCTCCACAGCGCGCCGACCTGGGCGAAGATCGACGGGCGCAGGCCCAGTTCGGCCGCGCCGGAGCCCAGCGGGATCTCCAGCTCGGCCTTGCCCAGATAATAGCCCTTGCCGCCCAGCGAGTCGTCGATGATCTGGTTGCGGTCGGTGATCAGCGTCTGGGTGCCCGTCAGCGGATCGCCCGTGTAGCCGATGCGCTGCACGCGCGGGCCGATGCCGCGGATGTCGAAGCCGCGGAACTGCGGCTCGCCCAGGAAGAAGCGATCGGTGATCCGCACCGAATCGATGCCCGCGCCCGGCGACTTCTCCAGCGACTTGATGTAGCCGCCCTCGCCCGACAGCGAGAAGATCCAGCCGCCGCCGAGGTGCCAGTATTTGTCGGCGTCCACGCGGCCGCGCAGATATTTCACATCGCCGCCCAGGCCGGCGAAATCGGTGCCGATCACCAGCCGCGTGCCGCGCGACGGGCGGATACGGCTGTTCAGGCTGTCGTAGATGAACGAAATGCCGAGCTGGGAGGTGATGCGCTTGCCCACCGCCTGGCAATAATAGACGCCGGCCTTCAGCGGATCGCAGGTATCCAGCGTGCCGTCGCCATTGGTGTCGACATAGAAGGTGCTGCGATCGAGCGACACCTCGTCCTGCTTCAGCGTGTAGCGGCCGGACAGCGTCCAATATTCGGTGATCGGCACGCCGCTGACGAGCTGGAAGCCGGTCGAAACCTGGCTGTAGGTCGTGTTGCGGTCCGAACCGATATAGTTGAACGAGTTATAGTCCTGCCGGAAGACCGTCGCACCAAGCGCGATGTTCTTGTCGAACAGATAGGGCTCGGTGAAGCCCAGCTCGACCGACTTGGCATAGGTCGAATAATCGACCGAGGCGGACAGCACCTGCCCCTTGCCGCGGAAGTTGCGCTGACGGACCGACGACTGGATGATGAACCGCTCAAGGCTGGAGAAGCCGGCCGACAGCGTCAGCTCGCCGGTGGCCTTCTCCTCCACATTGGCGGACAGCACGATGCGGTCCGGCGCCGATCCTTCCTTGCGCTCGATCTCGAACTTGTCCTGGAAAAAGCCCAGGCTGTTGATGCGGTCCTGCGAACGCTTGACCAGGAAGGTGTTGAAGGCATCGCCCTCCGCCACGCGCATCTCGCGGCGGATCACCTTGTCCTGCGTCTGCGTGTTGCCGGTGATCTCGATCCGCTCGATATAGGTTCGGTTGGCCTCGGCGATGTTGAAATTGAGGCTCATCGTGCGCGTTTCGGCGTCGCGCTGGAACTCCGGCCGCACGTCGGCGAAGGCATAGCCGAACAGGCCGGCGGTCTCCGAAAGCGAGTCGACCGAATCCTCGACCAGCTTCGCGTTGTACCAATCGTCCTTCTTGATCGGCAGCGCGGCGGCGAGCTTCTTGTCGTCGAAATCGCGGATCGCGCTGTCGACCGTCACGTCGCCGAACTTGTAGCGCTCCCCTTCCTCGACCACATAGGTGATGATGAAGTCGCGCTTGTCGGGCGTCAGCTCGGCGACGGCGGAAACCACGCGAAAATCGGCATATCCCTGCGTCAGGTAGAACTGGCGCAGCTTCTGCTGGTCATAGGCCAGGCGATCCTGGTCGTAGCTGGTGTTCGAGCTGAAGATGCTGGTCAGGCGCGCCTGCTTGGTCGCCATCTCGCCGCGCAGCTTGCCGTCGCTGAACACCTCGTTGCCGATGATGTTGATCTGGCGGACCTTGGACTTCGGCCCCTCGCGAATCTCGAAGATCACGTCGACGCGGTTCTGGTCGAGCATGACCATCTTGGGCTCGACGGTGGCGGCGAAGCGGCCCTGGCGGCGATACAGCTCGATGATCCGCGCCACGTCCGCGCGCACGGCGGGACGGGTGAAGATCTGGCGCGGCGCGAGCTTGATCTCCTTCTGGATCTTGTCGTTCTTCAGCCGCTTGTTGCCCTCCAGCACCACGCGGTTGATGACCGGATTTTCCTTGATCCGGATCACGATGTCGCCGGTTTCCACGCCGGCGATCTCGACATCGGCCAGCAGCTCGGACGCCAACAGGTCCTTGATCGCCTGGTCGATCGTCTCGTTGGTGTAGACGTCGCCCACGCGCAGCTTGGTGTAGGACAGCACCGTATCGGGCTCGATACGCTGCGATCCGTCTACGCGCAGCGTGCGCACCGTCTGCTGCTGCTGCGCCGGCACGGCCGGAGCCGCGGGCGCGGCACCCGGAACCGTCTGCGCCACGGCCGGGACGCCAAGTCCCAGCCCCGAAAGCATCGTGCCTGCAAGAAGCGTTGTGGTGGCGCGCGCGCCCATATTCCTCGCCTTGTTCGCTGTCACCATCCCACCCCAGTCGGAACCAATACCACTCCGGCCAGCACGCGGCTGGACACCGCCCTGCCCCAACCGCGTCAACCGATCAACCCGGCCAGATTCTTCCAGACGCCGAACGATCCCAGATCGTTGAGCGTAACGAAGATCATCAGCGCCAGAATCACCGCCATCCCGCCGCGGAACGCCCACTCCACCACCTGCGGCTCAACGGGCCGCCGCCGCACCGCCTCGATGGCATAGAGCAACAGGTGACCGCCATCGAGCACAGGGACTGGCAACAGGTTAATGAATCCCAGATTAATCGAAATCAGCGCGATAAGCGTCACCAATTCGAGCGGTCCCAATGCGAGACTCTGGCCGGAGACCTGCGCGATCTTCAGCGGCCCGCCCAGCTCCTTGACCGAGCGGCGGCCGGTGATGATCTGCCCCAGCGTCTCAAAGGTGAAGCTGACGATGCGCACTGTCTGGCGGATGCCGACCAGCGGCGCCTCCAGGATGCCCACGCGCTCGATCACGCGCGCGCCGGGGCCGATTCCGATACGGCCGACCTCATAGCTGTTGCCGAAGCGATCGCGCTCGGTGACCTTGCCGATGGTCAGGTCCAGCCGCCGCGTCTCTGCGCCGCGCGCCACTTCCATCGACACGCGCTCGCCCGGCCGGATCTTGGTGAAGGTGGCGATGTCGCTGAATTCGTCCATGCCGCGCCCGCCGAGCGAGACGATCCGGTCGCCCCGCTCCAGCCCTGCACGCGCCGCCGCGCTGCCCGGCTCGATCACGCCGACCACGGCCGGCGAGCGATCGACGCCGAAGGACGCGGCGAAAATGCCCAGGATCACGATCGCCAACACGAAATTCGCCACCGGCCCCGCCGCGACGATGATCGCGCGCTGCCACAGCGGCTTTGCCTGGAAGGTCTGCTCGCGCTCTCCGGCGGGCAGTGCCAGCCATTCGCTCGAAGGCTGGCTCGCCGGGTTCATGTCGCCCGCGAACTTGACGTAGCCGCCCAGCGGCATCCAGCCGAACTTCCAGCGCGTGCCGCGCTTGTCGGTAAAGCCCGCCACCTCGCGCCCGAAGCCGATCGAGAAGACGTCGGCCTTCACGCCGAACCAGCGGCCCGCGAGATAATGGCCAAGCTCATGGATGAAGACGAGCGGGCCGATGACCAGCACGAACGCCAGCAGCGTCAACGGGATGCCGGGGGCCTCGATCAAGATACGCAATCCTTCACACGCTCTCCCGCGATCCGCCGGGCCTCAGCATCGATGGCGAGTACAGCATCGAGGCTTTCCGGAGCGGCCGGGTCATAGCGGGCCAGCGTATCCGCAACGATTGCGGCAATTTCAAGAAAGTTGAGGCCACCCGAAAGGAAGGCGGCGACGGCCACCTCATTGGCCGCGTTCAGGATCGCGGGACGGGCGCCGCCAGCCTCCAGCGCGGCGCGCGCCAGGCCAAGCGCGGGGAAGCGCTCCAGGTCTGGCGCGGCGAAATCCAGCCGCCCGATCGCCACCAGGTCCAGCCGTTCGCACGGCGTCTCCATCCGCTCCGGCCAGGCCAGCGTGTGCGCCACCGGGATGCGCATGTCGGGGCTGCCGAGCTGGGCCAGCACCGATCCATCGACATATTCCACCATCGAATGGATCACCGACTGGCGGTGGACCAGCACGTCGAGCTGGTCCGGGCGGACGGGGAACAGGTGCAGCGCCTCGATCAGCTCCAGCCCCTTGTTCATCATCGTCGCCGAATCGACCGAGATCTTGGCACCCATCGACCAGTTGGGGTGCGCCACGGCCTGGGCGGGCGTGATCGCGCGCATCGCCTCGATCGGTGTTTCGCGGAACGGCCCGCCGCTGGCGGTGAGGATGATCCGGCGCACGCTGCGCGGCGCGGTCCGGTCCAGGCACTGGAAGACGGCGTTGTGCTCCGAATCGACGGGCAACAGCGCCGTGCCGTGCGCGCGGGCGGCCGCGGTCATCACCGTTCCGGCGGAAACCAGCGACTCCTTGTTGGCCAGCGCCACCGTTCCGCCGCATTCCAGCGCCGCCATCACGGGTTTCAGTCCCGCGATGCCGACGATCGCCGCCATCGTCCAGTCGGCGCCCATCCGCGCGGCCTCGCACACCGCGTCGGCGCCGCCCGCGCAGGCGATGCCGGTGCCCGCGAGTCGCTCGCGCAGCTCGGGCAGGCGCGATTCGTCCGCCACCACGGCAAGCCTGGCGTTGGTGCGGATCGCCGCGGCGGCCAGCTTCTGCGCGTCGCCGTTGGCGGTGAGCGCCAGCACCTCGAACCGCTCCGGATCGCGCTCGACCAGGTCGAGCGTGGACGAGCCTACCGAGCCGGTGGCGCCCAGGATGGTTACGCGCTTCATTCGGCCACCAATACCAGCAAGGCGGCCACCGGCGCGACCGCTACCAGGCCGTCCAGCCGGTCCATCACGCCGCCGTGGCCGGGCAGGAGGTTGCCCGAATCCTTCACCCCCGCCACGCGCTTCAGATGGCTCTCATACAGGTCGCCCGCCTGCGCCAGCACCGCCAGCAGCGGGGTCGCCAGCGCCAGCAGCACGGGCAGGCCGAACAACAGCACCAGCGCCCAGGCGAACAGCCCCGCCGCCGCCACGCCGCCCAGGAATCCCGCCCAGGTCTTGTTCGGGCTGATCGCCGGGGCAAGCTTCGGCCCGCCGATCGCGCGCCCGGCGAAATAGGCGCCGCTGTCGCACGCCCAAACCAGCGCCATCGCCCAGAAGGTGATCAGCAGCCCGTTCTCGCGCTCGCGCAGCAGCACCAGCGCCAGCACCGGCAGCCCGACATAGAGCACGCCCCAGGCCAGCCGCGGCCGCCGCGTCGTGGCGCCCACGAACACGCATGCCCCGGCCAGCAGTCCCAGCGCCAGAAATCCCGGCCCCGCGGCCAGCGGAGACATCGCCGCGAGCGGCACCGACAGGGCATATTGCGACAGCCGCCGCTCGGCCGGGCCGGCGCCGGTCAGCCCCGCCCATTCGCCCATCATCAACAGCCCCGCGGCGACCACCACGAGCCAGAAGACCGATCCGCCCAGGAAGAGCGCCGCGAACGCCAGGCCGATCAGGATGAATGCGACGACCAGCCGCGTCGCCAGTTCCGACCCGCCGATCTTCACAGGCCTCCGAACCGGCGCTGGCGCCGCCCATATTGCGCGAGCGCTTCGGCCAGCGTCGCGGCATCGAAATCCGGCCACAGCGTGTCGACGAACAGCAACTCGGCATAGGCCGCCTGCCACAGCAGGAAGTTGGACAGCCGCTGCTCGCCCGAAGTGCGGATCAGCAGATCGAGCGGCGGAAGATCGCGGGTGGCGAGCGCGCCGGCAAAGCACGCTTCGTCGATATCGGCGGGATCGATCGCGCCGTCGCGTGCCTGTTCGGCCAGGTTGCGCGCCGCCGCCGCGATCTCCGCCTGGGCACCATAGTTGAGTGCGATCACCAGCGTGGGGCCGCTCGCCTCGGCGGTGCGGGCCACGGCGTGGTCGATCATCGCAACCAGATCCGGCGACAGCGCCCGCCAGTCCCCGATCACGCGCAGGCGGATGCCCTCCCCCACCAGCTCCTCAAGCTCGCTGGCCAGGAAGTTGCGCAGCAGCCCCATCAGGTCGCGCACTTCCTCCGCCGGGCGGCGCCAGTTCTCCGAGGAGAAGGCGTAGAGGGTGAGTACCTCGATCCCCAGCGTCCGCGCGGCGCGGCTTACGCGGCGGACGGCCTCCACGCCCTGCTTGTGCCCGGCGATGCGCGGCAGGAAGCGCGCCTTGGCCCAGCGCCCGTTGCCATCCATGATGATGGCAACGTGGCGCGGAGCCGCGCCGGCCTCTGGGGCCGTCTGGGCGCGCGCCGCCATCTCAGGAATTCCGAACATAAGAGCCGGGGCCTGCGCCGCCTGTCACTTGCCCAGGATTTCCTTTTCCTTGGCCGCCGCAGCAGCGTCGATATCGGCGATCGCGGTATCGGTGAGCTTCTGCACCTCGGCCTCAAGCCGCTTGCGCTCGTCCTCGCTGATCTCGTGCTTCTTCTCGTCGGTCTTCAGATTGTCCATGCCGTCGCGGCGGACGTTGCGGACTGCGATGCGCGCCTTCTCCGCATATTGGCCCGCGAGCTTGGCCAGTTCCTTGCGGCGCTCCTCGGTCAGGTCCGGGATCGGCAGGCGCAGCGTCTGGCCATCGGAGATCGGGTTGAGGCCGAGCCCCGCCGAGCGGATCGCCTTTTCGACCGATCCGACGTTCGACCGGTCCCAAACCTGCACCGACAGCATGCGCGGTTCCGGCACCGACACGGTGGCGACCTGGTTCAGCGGCATCTGCGCGCCATAGACCTCGACCGTCACCGGATCGAGCAGCGTCACCGAGGCGCGGCCCGTGCGCAGGCCCTGAAGGTCGTGCTTCAGCGCCTCAACGGCGCCCTGCATCCGGCGGTCGATATCGGCCTTGCTATATGCGGCCATGTTCCTGTTCCTCTTTCTTTTCTCGCCTCAGGCGTAGGCGGCGTCGTTCTGCACGAGCGTGGACGTGCCCTCGCCCCGCAGAACCGCCGCCAGATTGCCCGGCTCGCGGATGTTGAAAACGGCGATCGGGATGTTGTTGTCGCGGCACAAAGCGACCGCGGCGGCATCCATCACCTTCAGATTGTCGGCAAGCACCCGGTCATAGCTCAGCGTCTCATACCGGCGCGCTTCGGGCACCTTCTTCGGATCGGCGTCGTACACACCATCGACCGAGGTGCCCTTGAACAGCGCATCGCACTTCATCTCCGCCGCGCGCAGCGCCGCGCCGCTGTCGGTGGTGAAGAAGGGGTTACCGGTGCCCGCGGCGAAGATGACCACGCGGCCCTTCTCTATATGCCGCATCGCGCGGCGCTGGATGAAGGGTTCGCAGACCTTGTCCATCTGCACCGCGGACTGCACGCGCGTGTGGACGCCCAGCCGCTCCAGCGTGCTCTGCATCGCCAGCGCGTTCATCACCGTCGCCAGCATGCCCATATAGTCGCCGGTGGTGCGATCGATCCCCTGCGCCGCCCCCGCGACACCGCGGAAGATGTTGCCGCCGCCGACCACCAGACAGATCTCATGCCCCGCCTCGCGCGCCGCCATCACCTCGCGCGCCACCCGTTCGCAGGTGCCCGGATCGATGCCGAACTGCCCCTGCCCCATCAGGACCTCTCCCGAAAGCTTGAGCAGGATGCGTTTGAAACGGGGGGATGTCATCGGGATTCAGGTTTCCAGCAGGAACGGAAGGCGGCGCGGACCTTAGTAGGGGCTTCCGGGGATGCCAAGCGAAGATCAAGCGCAGATGGCGCTGAGATCGCGTGCAAAAGGCGGCGGCCGGACGGAGGCCGCCGATTCGCCGGAGTTGTTTCCACCCGGGCTGAATCAGCGCCGGCAGATTTCAGCCTGGGCTAGCGCAGCACCGCCACGATCGAGGCATAGTCGTCGGTCCAGCCCGGGAAGCCGGGCCGGGCCGTCAACGCGCGCCAGTGCGCGCCGGGATCGGCGGTCAGCGCACCGATCACGCCGGGATCGCGGCTCAACGCAATCCATTCGGAGGTGGTGCCTTCGCGCTCGCCGGGGTTGACGGGCTTGCCATGCGCGTCGCGATCTGGGCCGTAGTTGAGAAGGCGCGCGTGCCATCCGCCCTGCTGCGCGGCAAAGGCCACCACCGGCTCCAGGTCCAGGAACCGGTTGGAGATATGGACCATCAGCAGCCCGTTGGGCGCCAGGATGCGGCCATAGGCGGCGAATGCCTCGCGCGTCAGCAGGTGCATCGGCACGGCGTCGGACGAAAAGGCGTCGAGCGCGAGCAGGTCCAGGCTGGAGGCCGGCGCCTCGGCGATGCGCAGCCGCGCGTCGCCCACCACCATGCGCGCATCCGGCGTGCAGAGCGGCAGGAAGGTGAAGGCGCCCGAATCGCGCGACAGCCTCACCACCGCCGGATCGATCTCGTAGAAGGTCCAGTGCTGACCCGGCCGGGCATAGCAGGCGAGCGTGCCCGTCCCCAGCCCCACCACCGCGATGCGCGCCGCCGGGCCATAGAGCCCTGGGGCCGCCGTCATCGCCCGGCCGATGCCCGATCGCGGGAGATAATAGGAGGTCGGCTGCCGCGCCTGCTCGCCCTTTAGCTGGACGCCGTGCAGCGTCGTGCCGTGCGCCAGCCGCCGCTGATCGGAAAGATCGGCCACGGTGTAGACGCCGAAATAGCTTCGCGTCCGCGCGCCCTCCAGCGAGATTTGGATCGACTGGCGCCCGCCGAACACGAACAGCGCCGCCGCCAGCGCGACCACGAACGCCCAGCGCTGGCCGATCGAGGCGAGCCCGATCGCCGCCACCGCCAGGAAGGTGAGCTGGTCGCGCCGCGGCCCGAGCAGCCCCTTCGGATCGGCCATGCCATAAGCGACGATCACCGCGACCACGAGCGCGACGCCCAGTATCTTGATGCGCAGCGCCTGTCCCTCGCCGCTCCAGAAGCGCCGCAGCGCGCCCAGCAGGAAGGTCTGCGGCACCAGCGCGCCCGCCGCCAGGATCAGCAACGGATATTCATAGGTCCAGTCGAACACGATCGGCGCGATCAGGCCCGAGAACACGCCGCCCAGCGCGCCGCCCACCGACATGGCAAGATAGAACCCCGTCAGCCGGTCCGGCGCGGGGCGAAGCTGGTACATCCGCGAATGGCAGGCGACCGAGACGAGGAACAGCAGCACCACGCCGATCAGCGCGTTGAAATAGGCATAGTCCTGATGCCCCGCGATCAGCGTCGCGCCGAACAGCAGCAGCACTACGGGCGTGAACTTGGCCAGTATCTCGTCCAGCAGCGCGCTTTCGCGGAACGCCAGCGAGAAGCTGAGCAGATAGAGGCCCAGCGGCACGACCCACAGCAGCGGCACCGCCACGATATCGGTGGTCAGGAACGTGGTGGTCGCCAGCATCAGGCCGGAGGGCACGAACGAAAGCACGATCCAGTGGAGCACGCGCTTCCATCCCGGCGCGGGGCTGGTGTGGCGGACATGCACCTCGCCCTGGGCGCGGCGCGGCAGCATCAGCGCGCAGGCGCCGACCAACAGGAACACCAGCACATAGCCGCCCGTCCACAGCCAGCTCTGCGCCTTCAGCGCCATGTTGGGCTCGACGAGCAGCGGATAGGCGATCAGCCCGCCGAAGCTGCCGATGTTGGACGCGGCATAGAGCGCATAGGGATCGCGCCCGTGCGTGGCGACGCTGTACCACCGCTGGATCAGCGGCGCCTGGGCGGCGATGGCGAAGAACAGCGGGCCGATCGAGGCGCCGAACAGCCAGGGCACCCACAGCGCGGGCTCGGCATCGGCGGGCAGGTTCATCGCCATCATGCCGATCGGCAGCCACAGCGCCGCCACCGCCAGCACGCCCAGATGCACCGCCGCCTGCATCCGCGGCGGCACGCGGCCCAGCCAGTGCGCATAGGCGTATCCGCCCAGCAGCAACGCCTGATAGACGAGCATCGCCGAGTTCCACACGGCAGGCGCGCCGCCGAGCTTGGGCAGCGCCATCCGCGCCACCATGGGCTGGACGAGGAAGAGCAGGAACGATCCCGCCAGGATCGCGGCCACGAACAGCCAGTGCCTGCCGCGCCCGGCGGCCGCTGCCTCCCCGCTCGTTTCGTTCATCCGGCTCCCACCCTCTATTGCCCGCAGCAGCTACTATCCGCCCGTGCTTTCGGGAGCCTTAACCACGATTGGCGTGCTCCGCCACTGGACGCACTGCGTCAGGGCCGCAGGATGCGATAGGTGATGTGGCGCTTCAGCGGGCTGCCGTCGGGAACATCGGGATGGTCGAAATCCTGGCCGTGCGCGCGATCCATGTTCAGCCGCTCCATCAGCCCCCAGCTCCGCTTGTTGCCCGGCGTGGTTATCGCGGCCACGCTTGCGGTGCCGGTGTTGTCCCAGGCCCAGCGCAGCGATGCCTGGGCCGCTTCGCGCGCGTAGCCCCTGCCCCATACCTCGTACCGCAGGCGCCACCCGATCTCCATGTCCTGCTCGATGGGGGTGCCCGCCGCGCCGGGCTTGAGCCCGCACCAGCCCAGGAACGTGCCGTCGGCCCGCTGCTCCATCGCCCAGAAGGTCATGCCATAGCGGTTGCCGATATCTTCCACCCGGGCGATCAGCGCGGCGGTCTCGTCGCGCGTCATCACCGGCCCCAGCGTAGCCATCACGCGCGGGTCGGCGCACATCGCCGCAAAGGGGTCCAGGTCCGCGGGGCGCCATTTCCGCAGGATAATCCGGTCGGTCTCGATCATCAGGGCCTCTCTATCGTATAGACTATCATCGCGCCGAAGGGATCGCCGGGCGCGAAATCGGGGTGGCGGAAATCCAGGTCGGCGCGGCGGCGCATGCCGATCCGCTCCATCAGGCCCCAGGAGCGCCGGTTCCCGGTCACCGTCCATGCGGCGATGCGCGGCCAGGCGGTGTTGGCCCATCCCCAGCCGAGGCTGGCCTGCGCCGCCTCGCGCGCGATGCCCTGTCCCCACCAGGCCTCGCCGATGCGCCAGCCGATCTCCAGCTCCTCGGGAACCGGCGTCCCCGGATGGCCGCCGATGCGCAGGCCGCAGATGCCCGCGAGTTCGCCCGTGGCCGCGATCTCCACCGCCCACATGCAATGGCCGTGGCGCGCCTGCTGCGCCATCTGGCGATCGAGGATCAGGTCGTGCCGGGCGCGCGGCGCGGGGCCGCCGAAATGCTCCATCATGCGCGGCGTGTTCACCAGCGCATGGAACCCGGGCTTGTCTGCCTCCCGCCACGGCCGCAGCCGCAGGCGCGCGGTCTCGATCACGCGGGCCTCGCGATCGCATAGGTGACGGTGGGCCTCAGCGGGCTATCGTCCGGGAAGCGCGGGTGGAGATAGTCGCCGTCCGCCAGCCGGACCATGCCCAGCTTCTCCATCAGCGCCTGGCTCTTGCGGTTGATCGCGGCGGTGATGGCCACGATCCGCGGCGCATCCAGGTTCGCCCAGCCCCAGGCCAGGCTGGCCACCATCGCCTCATAGGCATAGCCCATCCGCCAATAGGGCCGGTCGACGATCCAGCCGGCCTCCACCTCGCCCGCGATCGGGTTGTCCGCGTCGCCGCGCTTCAGGCCGCAAAAGCCGATCACCGCGCCGTCCGCGCGCCGCTCCACGGTCCAGAAACCCAGCCCCTCGTGGCGATAGGCGTCGTGCTTCGCCAGCACGGCCATGCCCGCGGCTTCGTCCTTCACCGGGCCGAGCTCGGCCATCACCTCAGGATCGGCCCACATGCCGAGCAGCGCCGGATGATCGCGCGGCTCCGGCAGGCGCAGCACCAGCCGTTCGGTGACGATCATGCGCCCAGCAGCTTCGCCGCCAGCGGCGCATGATAGGTGAGCACGCCCGAGCAGCCCGCGCGCTTGAACGCCATCAGTGTCTCCAGCACCAGCGCCTCGCGATCGCCCACGCCCGCGGCGGCGGCAGCCTCGATCATCGCATATTCGCCGCTGACCTGATAGGCGAACACCGGCACTTCGAACTCGTCCTTCACGCGGCGGACGATGTCGAGATAGGGCAGCCCGGGCTTCACCATCACGCTGTCCGCGCCCTCCTCGATGTCGAGCGCGACCTCGCGCAGCGCCTCCTCGCTGTTGGCGGGGTCCATCTGATAGGTCTTCTTGTCGCCCTTCAGCAGCCCGCGGCTGCCCACCGCGTCGCGGAACGGGCCATAGAAGGCGCTGGCGTACTTCGCCGAATAGGCCATGATCTGGACATTGACGTGCCCCTCCTCTTCCAGCGCCTCGCGGATCAGGCCGATGCGGCCGTCCATCATGTCGCTGGGGGCGACGATGTCCGATCCCGCCTCGGCCTGGACCAGCGCCTGGCGGGCCAGCACCTCGGCCGTCTCGTCGTTCAGCACATAGCCGGCAGCATCGACCAGCCCGTCATGGCCATGGCTGGTGTAGGGATCGAGCGCGACATCGGTGAGCACGCCCACATCCGCGCCCGTATCCTTGATCGCGCGGATCGCGCGGCACATCAGATTGTCCGGATTGAACGCCTCGCGCCCGTCGTCGCTGCGCAGCGCGTGCGGCGTATTGGGGAACAGCGCGACGCAGGGAATGCCCAGCGCCGCAGCCTCCTTCGCCCGCTCCGCGATCTGCCGCACCGGCCAGCGCGATACGCCCGGCAGCGCGCCGACCGGCTCCTCCGCGTCGCCATCGGTGACGAACAGCGGCCAGATCAGGTCGGCGGGGGTCAGCACCGTCTCGGCGTGCATCCGCCGGCTCCACGGCGCGGAGCGGGTGCGGCGAAGGCGGAGCGCGGGATAATGAGACATGGCGCGGGTATTGGGACGATTTCACCGTCCCCGCAAGGGAGGCGCCCTCCCCGGCTCGCCGCGGCTCAGTTCGCCGCCGCGCGCCGGCGGTGGATGCGCAGGCCCAGCATCAGCCCCGCGGCACCGAGCAGGAACAGCGTGAGCGGCGGCGCCTCCGGCACCGGCACCGGCGATTCCCCGCCCCCGCCGTTCGCCGGCGGATTGTAGCTGCCCGTATAGGTGCCCAGGTGCATCTCGCCATTCTGCACCAGGCTGCCGAACACGGCCGATCCCTGAACATAGTTGCTGGTCGTCGCCGCCGCGCCCGGCGCCAGTACCGATCCGCCCCAGGCGGTGGTGAGGTTCAGCGTCTTCGCGTCGTTGAAGTTCCAGATCACATGCTCGCCCAGATTGGCCGTGCCGCCCAGGAAATTGTCGTTCAGGTTCACATTGGCCCCGGCGACGTTGACGATCGCGGTATCCGCCCCGTTCAGGTTGAACTGGATCTCCCCGATCTGGTCGAGCTGCGCGGCGGTCAGGTTGAACACCGCCAGGCCGTTGGCGTCCGGCGCCGCATTGAACGTCGCGCGATTGCCGTTGAAAGAGACGGTGCTGTTGGAATCCAGCCCGGACAGCGTGTTCGACAGATCGGTCAGGCTGCTGGTCAGGACGTTCTTCTGCATCTCCAGCTCGGGCCGGAAATTCGGGTTGGACGAAGCCACGCTCGAATTGACCGTGTTCTGGTTCACATTGGTGTTGGAAATCGTGCCGCCCACCTGAACGGTCTGCGCCGGGCCGTTGAGGTTGAACCCGCTGTTCACATTGCCGCCCACGATCGCACCGGAGCCGTTGTTCAGGTTCTTGGTGCCGCCGTTCACATCGCCGACCACGATCAGGCCCGGCGTCTCGTTGGCCGCCGGCGTGGGGGTGCCGATCTGATAGTTCGACGAATTGCCGTTCAGATTGCCGCCGACGAAGGTGCGCCCTTCCACCTCGGACGAGGATTCCAGATCACCCAGCACCACCAGGTTCCAGGTGCGCAGCGCATCCGTGTTCATCACCAGCGGCCCGGCCGATGCCGGCATGGCCAGCAACGCCGCACCGGCGAACAGGATCGCGTGGCGTTTGGTGAACATCGGCAACTTCATCACTCGCTTCCTCTATCCGAGGCCCATCGACGGCCCCCACCCCATCTAGGGACGGGCAGTGCAGCCCAGAAGCGCAGAAGGTGCTTAACAAAGACGGTTAACCACGGAATTACCGGACCGGAATCGGACAAACCCGGCCCTCCGCTGGATCGCGGCGCCAGTCTCCGGAATTCAGGACCCAGGAACCCGGCGCGGCGACCGGCGGCGCCGCCTATCCCAGCCGTGCCAGCGCCGCGCCCAGCCGTTCGGCCTCGGCGGCCTTTTCGGCATGGTCGGCACGCGCCTTTTCCACCGCCTCGGGCTTGGCGCGTTCGACGAAGCTCGGGTTGGCGAGCCGCCCCGCCAGGCCGTCGCGCTCCTTCTCCGCCGCGGCGATCGCCTTCGCCAGGCGGGCACGCTCGGCCTCCAGGTCGACGATATCGCCGAGCGGCAGGACGAAAGTGGCCTCGTCCACCACGATCTGGAGCGATCCGCCCGCGGGCGCCGCCCCGTCCGCCTGATCCACACGCGCCAGCCGGCCGAGCGCCGCCTGCTGCCGGGCCAGCCGGGCGCGCGTGCCCTCCGAAGCCTCCGCGACGTGCAGCGGCAGGCGCGCGGAGGGCGGCACGTTCAGCTCGGTCCGCGCGGTGCGGATCTCGCTCACCAGCCGGATCAGCCAGTCGATCTCCTGCGCCGCCTCCGGATCGAGCGCGCGGGCATCGGCCATCGGCCATTTCGCGACGATCAGCTCGTGATCGCGCGGCCCCATCTTCGACCACAGCTCCTCGGTGATGAAGGGCATGAACGGGTGGAGCATCACCAGTATCTGGTCGAGCGCCCATCCCGCGACCGCGCGGGTTTCGTCCGCGCCCTCGACGCCCTCGCCCTGGAGGACGGGCTTGATCAGCTCCAGATACCAGTCGCAGAAACGGCTCCACACGAACTGGTAGAGGGTGTTGGCGGCATCGTCGAAGCGCAGCGCGGCGAGCGCGATGTCCAGCTCCTGCACCGTCTTCACCGTCTCCGCGACGATCCAGCGGTTCACCGCCAGCGTGGCCGCGGGCGGCTCCAGATGCGCGCTCGCGCCGATGCCGTTCGATTGGCAGAAGCGCGCCGCATTCCACAGCTTTGTCGCGAAGTTGCGATAGCCCTCGATCCGGGGCTCGCTCATCTTGATGTCGCGGCCCTGACTTTCCATCGCTGCCATGAAGAAGCGCAGCGCATCGGCACCATATTTGTCGATCAGGCCCAGCGGATCGACCGTGTTGCCCTTCGACTTCGACATCTTGGCGCCATCGGCGGCGCGCACCAGCCCGTGGAGATAGAGCGTCTTGAACGGCACGCTTTCGGGCAGCGGGCGCTTGCCCTGCTCGCCCATGAAGTGGATGCCCTGCATCATCATCCGCGCGTCCCAGAAGAACAGGATGTCGAAGCCGGAGATCAGCACATCATTGGGATAGCGGCCGTGCAGCGTCGGGCTGTCCGCATCCGGCCACCCCATCGTCGCGAAGGGCCAGAGCGCGGAGGAGAACCAGGTGTCGAGGACGTCGGGATCGCGCCAGATAGGAATGCTCGTCTGGTACGTTATTGTATGGTGATATGCCCGCCGCGCATCTTCAACCACCGTGAGTTCGTCGACCCCATAATACTCGCGTGCGGCCCGCAAGGCCTCCTCTTCCGTCTCAGCGACAAAGTGCTTCGGGGCGTCGAGATTGTACGTTGCTCCAACCGCTGGACCAGGGCCATACCAAACCGGAATCCGATGCCCCCACCACAATTGGCGCGAGACGCACCACGGCTGGATGTTCTCCATCCAGTTGAAGTACGTCTTTTCCCACGTCTTCGGGACGATCTTGGTCGCGCCCGATCGCACGGCCTCGATCGCTGGCTTGGCCAGCGTGGCGGCATCGACATACCATTGGTCAGTCAGCCACGGCTCGATCACCACGCCCGAACGATCGCCGAACGGCGTCTGGATCGTGCGCGGCTCGACGTCGTGCTCGTTGCCGTCCTTGTCGATGTGCGGGACCAGGAAGCCCTCGTCCTTCAGCCGCGCGACCACCGCCGCGCGCGCCTCAAACCGGTCGAGCCCGATCAGCTCCGCCGGGATCAGCCCGTCCGCCGTCTGGCAGACCGCCGCCTTGGCATCGAGCATGTTGAGCATGTCGCGCGCCTCGATCCCCGCGCGCTTGCCCACCTCGAAATCGTTGAAGTCATGCCCCGGCGTGATCTTCACCGCGCCGCTGCCCAGCGCGGGATCGGCATGTTCGTCGGCGACGATCGGGATCAGGCGGCCGGTGATCGGCAGGCGCACCTGGCGGCCGATCAGCGTCTGATAGCGTTCGTCCTCCGGGTTCACCGCCACGGCCATGTCGGCCAGCATCGTTTCCGGCCGCGTCGTCGCGACCTGGATAAAGCCCGATCCATCGGCCAGCGGATAGCGGAAGTGCCAGAAGCCGCCCTTCACCTCGCGCGTCTCGACCTCAAGGTCGCTGATCGCGGTGCCCAGGCCCGGGTCCCAGTTCACCAGCCGCTTGTCGCGATAGAGCAGGCCCTGGTTGTAGAGATCGACGAACACCTTGAGCACGGCCTTCGAAAAGCCCGGGTCCATCGTGAAGCGTTCGTTCGCCCAGTCCATCGAACAGCCCAGGCGGCGAAGCTGGCCGGTGATCGCGCCGCCGCTCTCCGCCTTCCACTTCCACACGAGATCGACGAACTGCTCGCGCGTATAGTTGGTCCGCTTGTCCTGCCGTTCGTTGAGCTGGCGCTCGACCACCATCTGGGTGGCGATGCCGGCATGGTCCATGCCCACCACCCAGCGCGCATCCTTGCCCTGGAGACGGGCGTGGCGGACCAGGATGTCCTGCAACGTGTTGTCCAGCGCATGGCCGATGTGCAGGCTGCCGGTCACGTTGGGCGGCGGGTTCACCAGCGTCCACGGGTCCGCGCCGGGGCGCTCGGGGGCGAACAGGCCGTTCGCCTCCCAATGGGCATACCAGCGGGATTCGATCTCGGCGGGGTCGAAGGTCTTGGGAAGCTCGGTCATGGTGCGGGGCGCCTAGCGCGATATTCCGGGAAGGGACAAGCGGTTATGCGCGCGCCCCCGATATGGGAGCCCGGCATTGCGACCGCGAGGACCGGCTATCGGGCGATCAGCGCCCGGTGATCCGCGCGATCTCGCGCGCTACCATCTCGTCCACCAGGCGGGGCAGATTGGCGTCGAGCCATTCGCGCAGCATCGGGCGGAGCAGCTCGCGCACCATCCCCTCCAGCGTGTTGTCCGCGGCGGCGGGGGCCGCAGCCTCAGGCTTCACCACCATGCGCGAAAGCGCTTCCAGGCGGCCGCGCGTGGCCTCCGCGGTGACGGGCGACAGGATCTGTTCGGGCTGCTGCATGGGCTGGGCCGCCACCGGCTGGCGGGGCGTATCGGGCGCGCCGATCGGCATCGGGGCGGGCGTGACGGCCGCCGCGGCATCCGCCACGGGATCGCTCAGCTCCAGCACCTCATCGTCGTTGCCGGCGGGATCCGGCACGGTACGCAGCGAAGCGGGCACCGGCCGCCCAGGCGGCGGCGCGCGGCGGGCGCGCGAAGCCACCGCCGCATCGCCCTCTTCGGCGATGATGCGTTTGATCGAGGAGAGGATCTCCTCCATGGAAGGCTCGGTGCTGATGTCTCCCATGACTTAGCCTTTTACTGCCCCGTTACGGAGCCTCAATCACGGATTTATACCGGTGCTGTCAACCGGGCGGCCGAGAAGCGGGTCAAGCGAGCCCTCGACGGACGAGTTCTGGGCGGGCGTTCCCACCGTGCGGGTACCCACCGGAGCAGGCTCCGGACCGTCGCTCCAGTCGGAGATGCTGCCGCGCACGCTGCGATAGTTGGCGGTCGGATCATAGAGCGCGCCGCCATCGAGCGAGAGATCGCCGGCATTGGCCTTGCCCATCGCGTTGAGCAGCGTGAAACCGGCCAGATAGGCGTCCCGCTCGGCGGTGACATAGGTCACCTGGGCGCTCAGCAGCTCCTGCTCGGCGTTCAGGATGTCGAGGATGGTGCGCGTGCCCACGCTGTTCTCGGCGCGCACGCCCTCCAGGCTCAGCCGGTTGGCGTCCACCGCGGCACGCGACGATTCGATCACCCGCAGCGTGGCCTGATAGGTCGCGAAGGCCGAACGCGCCTGGGCCACCACGCCGCGCTCGGTGAGCGTCACCAGCTCGATCGAGGCCGATTCGCGCGCCTGCGCCTGGCGTACCTGCGCGGCGGGACGGCCGCCCTGGAACAGCGGCATCGTGAGGTTGACCGAGGCGGTGGCGGCGACGCCGTCCTTCTCCAGCCCCGCCAGCAGCGCCGTGTTACTCAGCGAGCCGAGGTTGTTGTAATAGGTGGTGCCCACCCCCACGCTGACGCGCGGCAGCCGGCCCGCGCGCGCCACGTCCACGTCGATCCCCGATGCGTCGCGCTGCTTCTTCACGGCTTCGAGCGCGGGATTGCTGGCCAGCGCGGTATCCACCGCAACGCCCACGTCGCCCGGCAGGTTGGGCAGCGGCGGCGGCGCGGACAGATCGGCCGGGGGCGCGCCCACGACGCGGATGAAATTCTCGCGGCTGGCGATCAGCCGCGCCTCGGCAAGGCGGAGCTGCCCCTCGGCCTGCGCCAGCCGCGCCTCGGACTGGGCGACGTCGGTGCGGGTCAGGTCGCCCACCTCGAACCGGTCGCGCGTCGCCTGGAGGTTGACGCTCAGCGCCTTCACATTCTGCTGGTTGAGCTGGACGATCGCCTGGTCGCGCAGCACATCGACATAGACGGTGACGACCTGGGTGAAGACATCCGCCTCGACCGAACGCAGCGACGAGCGCCCCGCCTCGATCCGCGTCTCCGCCGCGCGCACCGAATTGCGCACCGATCCGCCGGCATAGACCGGCAGCGACACATTCGCGCCCAGCGTGCCCTGGCGCGTCGGCCCGATGCCCTGATCGGTATCGTAGATGCTCTGCTGGACGCCGCCGGTGGCGTTCACGCTCGGCAGCCCCTGCGACCGCGCGAGCGGCACGCCCTCGTCGGTGGCGCGCAGGCTGGCGCGCTCGCCCTGAAGGTCCGGGTTGGTGTTATAGGCCATCACCAGCGCGCTGCGCAGGTCGCCGACCGTGACCGCCGGCGCCTCCGCAGCGGGCGGGGCCTCCTGCGCGGCCAGCGGCGCCGCGAGAACGGTCAGGCTTGCGCCGAGAAGCAGGAGGGGGAATCGCATGGAGCCTACTTTCAGAAGGTGAAGGTCACGGGTTTGGCGAAGCCGGGAAGCCGCGCGGCCTCCAGATCGGCGAAATGGACGAGGCCGAACCCCCCTTCGGTCTTGCGCCCGGAAGCGAGGCGGGTGACGCCGCGATCGACCACGCCGGCCACGACGCGCGCGCCCGGCCTCAACTGCGCCAGCAGCGCATCGGGAATCGCCTCGACCGCGCCATCGATCATCAGCACGTCATAGGGCGCCCCGGCAGCCCAGCCCGCGGCGAGCGGCCCTTCGGCTACTTCCACCCCGGCCTGGCCTTCCAGCGCCTGGCGCGCCAGCGCGACGAGCCCGGCGTCTTCTTCCAGCGCGGTCACCGCCGCGCCCAGCTTCGCCAGCACCGCCGCGGAATAGCCCCCCGCGGCGCCGACCAGCAGCACGCGATCGCCCGCGCCCACGCGCGCCTCGGTGATCAGCCGGCCCGTGGCGAGCGGCGAATTGTGGCTGCGGCCGCCGGGCAGCGGCAGCAGCGTGTCGCGATAGGCGATCGCACGCGCCTCCTCCGGCAGATATTCCTCGCGCGGAACATCGGCCATCGCCGCCACCACGCGCGCATCGTTCACCGCATTGGTGCGCAACTGGCTGGACACCATCGCGCGGCGCATCGCCTCGAAGCGCCCGGCCGGCGCCGGCGCAGTCTGGACCGAAAGGGCCATCATCACTCCGCTTTTTCGCACAACCGTATTAGTCGTGCAATACACTTGTTGCTGCCGCCGCGCTTGTATCGCGGTGCAGCGCGAACGCCAAGCGAGGGAAGACGCTTTTTCGAAAGGCGTGTTGACAGCGGCGCATGTGCCTGCGCATTTCGCGCGCTCACTCCAGAGGCCCGATGGCGGAGTGGTGACGCAGCGGACTGCAAATCCGTATACGCCGGTTCGATTCCGGCTCGGGCCTCCATCTCCTCGCAACATATGAGCCGCCGCCATACCGCGGAACCTTTCGTTGGGCCGCGCATTGGTTGTTCGTGCGCCCTCTCCTTGCGGCGCCCCTTCCCCCAAATCTGTGGCTTTCCTGCAACTCATCGATGGAAAAGCACGCTTCACCGCCAGAAATTCATCTGAGGTTTAGCTGACCGGTGGAACAAAGTCGGAATAGGGCACGTTACAAGCCCGAAATGTCAGGAGTGAAACGATGTACGATTTCGGCATTCGGCAGGCCCTCACGGGCTATCGGGTGGCGTATCGCCAGCAGGAGGCGAACCACTGCCCGGGCTGCGGACAGTCGCACTGGATGATCGGCCGCATGACCGCGGAGTGCGCGTTCTGCGGCACCGCGCTGCCGCTGGTCGCGGGCGGATCGCAGGGCGTGGGCGTGATCCGCGCGCGCGGCGTGCGCGTTCCGGAGCAGCTCGCGGCCTGATCCCGCGAAGGCGCCGCGCAGGGGCGTGCGCGGCGCAACTTCGCATTTCCCCGGCGCCGCGCAGCCGCTATGGCCCGGCGCCATGCACGACGCGCCCCTCACCCTCTATAATTCGCTGACCCGCGCCACCGAGCCGTTCGCGCCGATCGATCCCGCCAAGGGCGTGCGCATCTATTCCTGCGGGCCGACGGTCTATTCCGATCCGCACCTGGGCAACCTGCGCGCCTATGTCTTCACCGACACGCTGAGCCGCGTGCTGCGGTGGAAGGGCTATGCGCTCACCCATGTCATCAACATCACCGATGTGGGCCATCTGACCTCGGACGCCGATTCGGGCGACGACAAGATGGAGAAGGCCGCGCGCGCCGAAGCGCTGAGCGCCTGGGACGTCGCCCGGCGCCATACCGAAGTGTTCCTGCGCAACCTGGCGGACCTGAACATCCGCACCCCCGATCACCTGCCGCGCGCCACCGAATATGTTGAGAAGATGATCGCCTTCGCCAAGGCGATCGCCCCGGAACATTGCTACACGCTGGAGAGCGGCCTCTATTTCGATACCGCGACCGTGCAGGGCTATGGCCGGCTGGCGGGCGGGCAGGACGATGCCGGCGAGGGCCGCATCGACCCGGTGGAGGGCAAGCGCCACCCGCAGGACTTCGCGATCTGGCGCAAGACCCCGGCCGGGGAAACGCGGCAGATGGAGTGGGATTCGCCCTGGGGCCGCGGCGCTCCCGGCTGGCACCTCGAATGCTCGGTGATGAGCCGCGAGCTGCTGGGGCTGCCGTTCGACATCCACACCGGCGGGATCGACCATCGCGAAGTCCACCACCCCAACGAGATCGCGCAGAACCAGGCGATCTGCGGCTGTGCCGATGCGGGCGCCAGAACCTGGATGCACAACAACTTCCTGGTCGATCGCACCGGCAAGATGTCCAAGTCCAAGGGCGCGATCGCCACGCTGGAGGCGCTGAAGGCCACGGGCGTCCACCCGCTCGCCTATCGCCTGATGTGCCTGAGCGCGCATTATCGCAGCGAGCTAGAATTCAGCGCGGACAACCTCGGCGCCGCGCTGACCCGGCTCAAGCGGCTGGTGATGACCGTGGCGGCGCTGAAGGCGCGCGCGAACGGCACCGGCACCGCCCCCGAAGCCTGGCTGACGCGGCTGGACGAGGCGGTTTCGGACGACCTCAACACGCCCAGGGCGCTGCCCGTGCTCGACGAGATGCTGGCCGACAAGAAGACGAGCGTGGAGGACCGGCTGGCGGCGCTCGTGGAGTTCGACGCGGTGCTGGGGCTGAACCTGACCGTGGTCACCCGCGAGGATCTGCGCGTCCGCCCGGCCGGCGCAACGCTGACCGCCGAGGCGATCGAGGCGCGGCTGGCCGAACGCAAGGAGGCCCGCGCCGCGAAGGACTTCGCCCGATCCGACGCGATCCGCGACGCGCTGGCGGCCGAAGGCGTCGAGGTGATGGACGGCGATCCGCTGGGCTGGGACTGGAAACCCGCGCTCTGATGCCCCTTCCCCGCCGCCGCGCGGCGTGGCATTTTCGCGGGGTAAGTGGGAGGACCGGGCGATGCGCGGCAAGATACTGGCGTTCGACACGCTTTCGGGCGAAGGCCATATCAGCGGGGACGACGGCCATCGCTATCGCTTCGCGGGCGCCGAATGGAAGGTCCCCGCCCCGCCCTCGCCCGGCGAACCCGTGGATTTCGAGGCGGAGGGCAAGGATGCGCTGGCCGTTTTCCCGCTGACCCGCGTGTTCGTGCCGGGGCCTAAGAACCGCGTCAGCGCCGCGCTGCTGGCGATCTTCCTGGGCGCGGCGGGCATCCATAAATTCTACCTCAACCGCAACGCAGCCGGGCTCACCATGCTGGCGGTGAGCATCGCCGGCATCCTGCTGGCGGGCATCCCATCTGCCGCGATGGCGCTGATCGGCCTGGTCGAGGGCATGCTGTACCTCACCCGCAGCCAGGACGAGTTCGACCGGCACTATGTCTCCGGCAGCCGCGCCTGGTTCTGACGATGGCGATCAAGGCTACTCTGCCCGCGCTCGCGCGCCCGATGGTGGAGCCGCATCTGCCCGCTGGGGTGGAGGCGCGCTGGTTCGCAACGTTCGAGGAATGCCTGGCGATGGCGCCGGACGCCGAGGTGGGCTGGCTGGACAGCAACAATCCGCGCAACTGGGCGCGCGCCGTGGCGGCCGCGCCGCAGCTGAAATGGCTTTCGACCATCTACGCCGGGCTGGATCTGCTCGATAAGGACGCGCTGATCCGCCAGGGCACGCGCATCACCAATGGATCGGGCATCAACGCATTTGCAGTGGCCGAATATGCGGTGATGGGCGCGCTGGTCGCCGCCAAGCGGTTTGACCGGGTGGTGCGCATGGCCGACAGGCGCGAATGGCCGCAGGAAGCCCCGGGCAAGATCGAGCTGTACGGATCGCGCGCGCTGATCCTGGGCTATGGCGCGATCGGGCGGCTGGTCGGCGATCGGATGGCGGCCTTTGGCGTAACCGTGGTGCCGGTGACGCGCAGCGGCGCCCAGGGCACGCTTGGCCCCGGGGAATGGCGCGCGCGGATCGGCGAATTCGACTGGATCATGCTTTCCGCCCCTTCCACGCCCGAAACGCGGCACATGATCGGCGCGACAGAGCTGGCGGCGATGAAGACGAGCGCGTGGATCGTCAACGTCGGCCGCGGCGATCTGATCGACCAGCCGGCGCTGGTGGAGGCGCTGGAACGCGGACGGATCGGCGGTGCCTTTCTGGACACGGTGACGCCCGAGCCGCTGCCGCCGGAGGACCCGCTGTGGGCCGCGCCCAACGCGATCCATTCGATGCACCTTTCGGGGCGCAGCCAGACGCTGATGTTCCGCCGCGCCGCCGAGCTGTTCGTCGAGAACCTGCGGGCCTATGCCGAGGGCCGCCCGCTGCGCAACGAAGTGGACCTGGCCGCGGGCTATTGAGCCCCGGGGTGCCCGGCCGGCAGCGCGGAATTACTCCCCTCGCGGCGTTGCAGCATGCATGAACCCTCGCGGCGCCCGCACCATATCCGGCTCAAATCGCCTGCTCCCGAGCAAATTCCCGTTGCGGGAAATTTCCCTACTTGCGCAAATTTACTCTCTGCGAGTAAAGCGCCGCCGTTATGACGACGCTAGCAGGCACCAAGATCCGCCGGTTCCGCGAGGAACGTTCGCTCACCCGCGCCGCCTTCGGCGCCTGGTTCGGTGCTCAGGGCACCACGGTCCAGGGCTGGGAGGAGAACGGCAAGCGCGCCTCGCCGACGGTGGTGAACCAGATCGCCGCCAACGGCATCGCGCACCACCAGGACTGGTATGTGCTGGTGCGCGAGCAGGACAATGCCGCCGCATGGGACCCCGCGAGCTGGCGCGGCGATGCGTTCGAAAAGCGCCAGATGCCCTTCTATCCCGATGTCGCGGCGCTGGACGCTGCCACGGCCACCCTCGCCAAATCGCCGCCGCTGGTGTTCGCGGGCGAGGCGCGCAACCTGACCGCGGACCTGGCCCGCGTGGCGGAGGGCAAGGCCTTCCTGCTCCAGGGCGGCGACTGCGCCGAGAGCTTCGCCGAATTCCACCCCAACAACATCCGCGACACCTTCCGCGTGCTGCTCCAGATGGCGGTGGTGCTCACCTTCGCGTCGAAGCTGCCGACGGTGAAGGTCGGCCGCATGGCGGGCCAGTTCGCCAAGCCGCGATCGGCGGATACTGAGACCGTGGATGGCGTCACCCTGCCCAGCTATCGCGGCGACAACGTCAACGACATCGCCTTCACGCCCGAGGCGCGTGTGCCCGATCCCCAGCGGATGCTGCAGGGCTATGCCCAGTCGGCGGCGACGCTGAACCTGCTGCGCGCCTTTGCCCAGGGCGGCTATGCCAATCTGCACCAGGTCCACAAATGGACGCACGATTTCATGGGCAAGAGCCCGTGGTCGGCCAAGTTCGCCGACGTGGCCGATCGCATCGGCGAGGCGCTGGACTTCATGGCCGCCTGCGGCATCGACGCCGACAGCGTTCCCCAGCTCAAGGCCACCGACTTCTATACCAGCCACGAGGCACTGCTGCTCCCCTATGAGCAGGCGCTGACGCGGCAGGATTCGCTAACCGGCGACTGGTACGACACCAGCGCGCATATGTTGTGGATCGGTGATCGCACCCGCTTCGATCGATCGGCGCATGTCGAATTCCTGCGCGGGATCGGCAATCCGATCGGGATGAAGTGCGGCCCCAGCCTGGAGCCCGATGCGCTGCTGCGGCTGCTCGATACGCTCAACCCCGGGCGCGTGCCGGGGCGGATGACGCTGATCACCCGCTATGGCCACGACAAGATCGAGGACGGGCTGCCCAAGCTGGTCCGCGCGGTGAAGATGGAGGGGCATCCGGTCGTCTGGAGCTGCGATCCGATGCACGGCAACGTCGTGAAGGCCGCCAACGGATACAAGACGCGCCCGTTCGAGCGGATCCTGGCCGAGGTGCGCGGATTCTTCGCCGTGCATCGCGCCGAGGGCACCTTCGCCGGCGGCATCCATTGCGAGATGACCGGCCAGAACGTCACCGAATGCACCGGCGGCGGAATCGACATCGGCGAGCATGATCTGGCGGACCGCTATCACACGCACTGCGACCCGCGCCTGAACGCGGCGCAGAGCCTGGAACTGGCGTTCCTGCTGGCCGAAATGCTCAACCAAGAGATGGCCGAACGGCGCACGGCGGCGGCATAGCCGACACCCGCTTGACGGCCCGCCCGCCTGCCCCTAAACGCCCGCCTTCCGCGCATGAAGGCCCCTTCGTCTAGCGGTCTAGGACGTCGCCCTCTCACGGCGAAAACACGGGTTCGAGTCCCGTAGGGGTCACCAGCGATTTCAATAGCTTATGGGAAAATTCGGGCTGGGTGTCCCATAGGGTGTCTAAAAGCGTCGCGCGGTAAACGGCTGTATTCGGCCGGTTATTTCGTATTATGCGGGTTCGGCCAGATGGCCTAGCAGCGTCAATCCCGCTCAGAGCTAGGATATGCCCAGCCGAAATCGATCATCGCTTGAGGGCCAGCGTAGCTTGTCAGCCGGGAAGGTGTGGCAAAACCTTGTGCAGGGTGTCGATGATGGTTGGCGCTGCGGCAATGGTAGAGCTGGCGAGTTTGCCGCCTTCGCTTACCACTTTGAACCAATCGAGAACCTTCTGGACCGTGCTCTTGGTTGGCGCTTCCGATGCCTTAGCGACATCATTTTTTGCGCCTCCATCCACCCCGGGATCAGCATCAAGAAGCGCGATTAGCTTGGCAAGCTGCTCGCTAGCGACTTGTGGTGCTTGGGTCTGATAAAGGGCGTTGATATCGCCCGTTGCTGCGTTTCCAGAACCGGAGAAGGCCCCTGTCGCTGGTCCGTTGAATGTGAATGTGTTTGTCACCTCAGCACCTCCCAAGGGTAGAAAATCGGCACCCTCAGCCATAAAACGAATTCTGCCGAGCTTGGACGCAAGCGGCGTGCCTTTTGCAGCGGCTTCCAGTCGCAAGCGCGCAGCGGACCCTTGGGCCTCTGCTCTATATGCTTGCTCCACAAACTCCGCGTATCGCGCCATTCTCGCGCTTTGAGTGGCCATGTGCTCAAGAAGATAAGCGATCGTTGGCGGATCGTCTTCCTCCAATATCCAAGCGACAACGATCTCCTCAAGTCCGTCGAAGTAAGTGCCGCTTAGGGTCGGGACCCATAAACGGGGTTCCCTTGGCGGCTCAGGTGTGATTCGAGCTCCGCGACAGCAGGAGCGTGGATTTGAGCGAGTTTTGGTTGAGTGAGGCACAGTTTGAGCGGCTTCGGCCGCTG
>NZ_JAPDRA010000012.1 GCF_026013525.1 Sphingomonas canadensis
GCGCACTTGCATGCCTCGCCAACGCGCATTCGATCCGATCAAATACAAGCTGCGAAACCAAATCGAGCGGACCATCGGCAAGCTCAAACAACTCCGGCGCATCGCAACCCGATACGACCGCATCCCCCAAAACTACCTCGCCAGCCTATGCTTGGCCGCCCTCAGCTTCTGGTGCTGAATGTCGATTCAACCTAGAGTCTGTGCTGTTCAGGCGGCCCCGGCCCGCTCCCCCACCCAGCCACCCATACGGCAGTCTATTCTATGGGTGGCCGGGTGGGGGAGCGGGCCGGGGCCGATTCCGCCAAAGGCGGACAGACTCTAGGCGGCGCTGGCCGCAGCCACCACCGCGTCCGCGATCGCTTCGGTGCGGGCGGAATCGGGGAAACCCTCGGCGATCCAGCGCTCCTCGACCTGGCGGAGCAGGCGCGCGACCTGCGGCCCGGCGCTGACGCCGCGCGCGACGATCGCGCCGCCGGACAGCGGCAGACGCGGCACCTGCCAGTGCGACAGGTGGCGCGCGGCATGGACCGGGTCCGCCGCCGCCCAGCCGCGGCTCAGCAGGATGCGGTCGATCGCCTCCACCGCGCCGATGCGATAGGCCAGTTCCTCGGGCGCCCCGGCCGCGTCCGCCGTGGCCGACACCAGCCGCTTTCGCTGAACGTTGGAGAGCTTGAGCCGCGCGCCGACCGCCTCGGCCACGCGCGCGTCACGCGGCAGCAGCGCGGCCAGGCGGCGCACCGGATCGGGCGTGAGCCCGGCCTGTTCCTCCAGCAGCGCGACGTGGCGGAGCAGGCCGGCGCCGTCGAGGTCGATCTCCGGCAGCACGGGCAGCAGGATGCCGTGCGACACCATCAGTTCGATCACGGTAACGGCGTTGCGCGCCACCAGCAGCTTGAGCAGTTCGTCCGCGATGCGTTCGCGGCTGAGCGCCATCAGGTCGTTTGCGCGCGCGGTGCAGGCGGCCAGCGCGGCGGGATCGGGCATGTCGCCGAACCGCGCCAGGAAGCGGAAGAAGCGCAGGATGCGCAGATGATCCTCCGCGATCCTTTCCAGCGGATCGCCGATGAAGCGCACGTGCCGTCGCTCCAGATCGGCGAGGCCGTCGAAATAATCATACAACTGTCCCGAAATGGGATCGGCGTAGAGGGCGTTGAAGGTGAAGTCGCGGCGCGCCGCATCCGCGCGCCAATCGGCCGTGAAGGCCACCGTGGCGTGCCTTCCGTCGGTGTTTATGTCGCGGCGCAGCGTAGTCACCTCCACCGGGCCGCTGTCCAGCACCGCGGTGACGGTGCCGTGCGCCAGCCCGGTCGGCACGGCACGGATGCCCGCGGCCTTCAGACGGCGCATCACCTCTTCGGGCGGGTGGACCGTGGCGATATCGATGTCGGCGACGGGCGCGCCGAGCAGCGTGTCGCGCACCGCGCCGCCCACGAACCGTGCCTCTCCGGCTGCGGCACCCAGCGTTTGCGCCAGCCCGTCGAGCCCCGGCCGTTCGCGCCAGTCCGCAGGGGGGAGGGTGGTCAGGCCGGCCATTGCAGCCGCCGCGAGAGGTTGACGATCATCGCTGCCGTGGCGCCCCAGATGCGCCGGCCGTGCCAGCCGATCTCGTAATAGCGCCGGTCAGCGCCCTGATATTTCGCCCATGCTTCCATATGGTTGGCCTGATCGAGCAGGAAGGCGAGGGGCACCTCGAACACGTCCGCCACCTCGGTTTCCTGCGGCACGAAGCGCAGGCCGGGCGCGACCACGCCGATCACGGGCGTCACCGAATAGCCGGTGATCGTGCGATACAGATCGCCCACGCCCACCACCTCCACGCTGGCGCGGGGCAGGGCGATCTCTTCCTCCGCCTCGCGCAGCGCCGCGGCGACGGGGCCGTCATCTTCGGCGTCGATGCGGCCGCCGGGAAAGGCGATCTGGCCCGCGTGGCGGCGCAGCGTCTCGGTGCGCTGGGTCAGGATCACGCCGGGATCGGCGCGATCGGTGACCGCCACCAGCACCGCGGCGGGCGTGGCCGCGGCGGCGGGATCGAAGTCATGACTGTCGCCCGGCAGCAATACCGGCGCGTGCGGAACGGCGAGGGCGGTGCGGAGGCGTTGGGCGAGCGTCATGCGGGCTCCCCCGAAGTGCCGGGTTCGAGTGGGAAGAAGGCGCCGCCGCTCCACACGCCGGGCGGTTCGCTGCCGTTCGAAAGCGCGATCTCGGCGAGCTGGTAATAGACCGGGCGGGAAACCAGCGCCTCCAGCCCGCCGCGCACGTGGAGATAGGGGCGCGGCCCCTCCGCGCGTTCCTCGAAACGTAGCGCATGTTCCGGCCCGGCGGTGACCAGATCGCCGGTGTTGAGGCGAAAGCCCAGCGTCATCGCCGCACCTTCGCCCTCCGCCTTCATTTCCACCGCGACGAAGGGCGCGTCCTCCACCGCGATGTCCAGCTTCTCCGCGGGGGTGACAAGCACATAGCCGCCGTCCGGCTCGCGCCGCAGGATGGTGGAGAACAGCCGCACCATCGGCTGCCGCCCAATCGGAGATCCCTGGTGATACCAGGTGCCGTCGCGCGCGATGCGCATCTCGCTGTCGCCGCAATGCGCGGGGTTCCAGCGATCGACCGGGGGCAGCCGCGCGCCTTCGCCCAGCCGCAGGATATCGGCTAGCGTCAGTTTGGCGAAATCCGGTTCGGGCGGCATCGGCATCCGCCTTCCGTTAGGCTGCTATGCCGCGGCCTTCAACGCCCGCGGGCCGACCGTGCCGGCGCAGCCGGGCACATCGCCCCCGCGCGCGAGCAGGCGGCGCTGCTCATAGGGGCCGGGCAGGCGCCATCCGCCGGTGCGATCCGCGGTGAAGCCGAAGAATCGGCCGTAATATTCGGGATCGCCGATCATCATCAGCGCGCCGGCACCGGGCAGGGCGCTGGCGTCCGCGGCTTCCAGCATGCGGGCCATCAGCGCGCGGCCGATGCCGGCCTGCTGCCATTCGGGCTCCACCGCGACGGGGCCGACCATCACCATCGGCACGCTGTCTCCGCCGTCGCAGGCGAGCGCCACCGGCCAGCATTGGATCGTGCCCGCCAGCGCGCCATCGTCGCGCAGCGCCGCAAAGCCCAGATCGTCGATCGCCGCCATGCCCTCACGCACGCGATAGGCGGTTCGCTGGCGCCGGCCCGGACCGAAAGCGCGGTCGAGCAAAGCCTCGACCTTCGCGGGATCGATGTCGGACAGGGGCACCAATGCGATCATCACCAGCCTTTCATATCGCCGGAAAATGCCGGGGGACGCGGCCTTTAGGCCGAATCGCGCATGACGCAAGGATTAATAGCGCACCCGCCATCCCCCTTTCGGGCAAGGGGACTTTCGCCCGGCGGCGCTTCTGCTATGGGCGCGGCCTTCCACGCGAAAGGCATGCGCTTGTCCGACCTTCTCCAGCTCCACGTCCACGACCTTGAGGTCGAGCTGCTGACGGGAATCTATTCCGAAGAGACGCATCTGCCCCAGCCGCTGCGCATATCGCTGACGGTGGACCTGGACCTGCCCGAGCGATTCGAGCCGGACACCAAGCTGACCGCCTCCAAAAGCTATATCGACCTGCGCCACGCGGCGACCACGGCGATCCCGAAGGACGTCCACTTCACGTTGATCGAGGGCATCGCGGAGCATATCTGCGACACGCTGTTCGTGTCCGACGCGCGGGTGCGGCGCGTGGAGGTGAAGATCGTCAAGCTCGCCATCGCGGAGAAGGGCGAATCGATCGGCATCACGCTGGTGCGCAACCGGCGCTGAGGCCGGCGCGCGGAGCTCAGGCGCAGGGGCCGAGCTCGCGCAGCACCGTGCGGTAATCCTCCTGGGCCACCCGCGAATTGGCGGGATCGTCGGCCTCCAGGCTGGCGGGCGGCAGCGCGGGCGGCAGGCCGCACGCCAGCCGGTACCACAGCAGCGTGTCCTTGGCCGGGGTGCCGGCGCTTTCGTCGATGAAATCCCCGGTCGCGACCGACCAGCGCGGCGGCTGGCCGGGGCGGCGCAGCACCTGGATCGAAATCTGGCCGCCGCCTGCCGTCTCCACGAAGATCTGCGTCTCGCCCTCGCCCGGGATCGATCCGGGGACGTGGAAGGCATTGGCGATATCGGAAACCGCCGCGGGCGCGTCCGCTGCCAGTATCTCACGGGTGATGGCGCGCACCTTGCCGTCCAGTTCGGCGTACCAGTTGCGCTGCCCTTCGCCGCCGCTGAGCTGAACGATCCCGGCGCGTCCAGGGACCAGCCGGGCGAACAGCAGCACGCGCAGCTTCTTAAGCTTGGGTGGCTTGCCGCGCGCGTCCAGCGGCAGATCGGCCATGTAGCCGATGCGCGCCGGAACGTTGGCATTGCCGCGAATCAAAGCCAGCACGTCCGCTTCGATATAAAATCGTCCACGGCCCGGTGCCACGCCGGGCGCCTGGGCCGGTTTGATCCGGGTGGCGGATATGATGCTCGCGTCGATCACCAACGGCGCGTCCAGAAGCTGGCGGGCGAGCGTCGCGTAGCTTGGCAACGGTGGCGAAACGACCGCGGAATTCTGAGGTTTCTGAGCGACTGCCGTCGGCGCCAGGGTGAATGCTGCGACGCAACAAAACGTCTTGATCAGAGACTGGGACATGCAATTTCCGATAACGGATTGTGCCGTTCTTAAACAGAAATAATTCTGCCATGCGCCGACATTAGGTGTCCCATGTCCGACAAAGCGTTTGCGTCCCCCTCGGCGGCACGATAGAGACTCGCGCTCTGCCGACGGACGCACGACGCGAACGCCGGGTAGACCTGTGTGCGGGCGATTCGCCGCGGACGCGCCGCAGAGGAAGAGGAGTTACGTCGCCGAATGGCTTACGCTGACCGGAATACAAGTGGCAGCCGGATCGTCGCGGCAGTATTGGTCGCAGTGATTATCGCGGGCGTCGGATACGCCTTCGTGACGGGCTTGGCCTATCAGTATATCAAGAAGAAGGTGGAGAAGCTCGACGTCTTCGACGTGAACGAGCCGCCGCCGCCGCCGGAGGAGCCGCCTCCCCCGCCGCCGGACACGCCGATTCCGCCGCCGCCTGTCTACAATCCGCCGCCGATCGTTCAGCCGGCGGTTGTGCAGCAGCAGCCGCAGATTCAGACCCAGACGCAGGTCCAGACGGACTCGCCGAAGCCGCAGCCGGTTCCGACCCCGCAGCCGGCTCCGCCGCCTGCACCGCCGCCCAAGCAGGCCGCCAAGCCTGCTACGCCGCGCGGTCAGCCCGGCGGCTGGGTGACCAACGACGACTATCCTCCCGCGGCTCGCCGCGCGGAGCAGGAAGGCGTCACCGGTTTCCGCCTCGACGTGGATGCTGGCGGTAGGGTCACGAACTGCACCGTCACCAGCTCGAGCGGCTCGGCCGCACTCGACAACGCGGCATGCTCGCTTCTGAAGCGGCGCGCCAAGTTCAATCCGGCAGAGGACACCAATGGAAACAAGGTGCCCGGTAGCTGGTCGAGCCGGTTCCGCTGGCAGCTCGAGAGATGAACTGATTTCACGGCCGGCGTCATGGGAATATCCCGCGGCGCCGGCAGTTACACCCGATCATTGCTTATCTAGAGGAAAGACCGAAACATGCTCACGACCATTCTCGCTGCGGGGGCCGATGCAGCGCACAAGGCGGGTGAGAACCCCTACGGCCTGCTCCCGGCGCTCCGCGAGGGCGGCATCATCGCCCAGTCGACGTTCGGCATCATGGTCACCATGCTGTTCTTCTCGCTGTACATCCTGTTCACGAAGCTGTTCGAGCAGCAGAAGATCCTGAACCAGGGCAAGCGCGTCCGCGCCAGCTTCTGGAACTCGAACAGCCTGCGCGAGGGTGCCGCGAAGCTCGAGAAGAACTCGGCCTATCGCCAGCTCGTCGAGGACGGCCTGGCCGCGCAGGAGCAGCATGCCAAGCTGACCGATCCGGTCGAGGCGCATGACTGGATGCACGGCTCGCTGGCGCGTTCGGAAGAGATCATCAAGAACGCGCTCCGCGGCGGTCTTTCCTTCCTCGCCACCGTCGGTTCGACCGCGCCGTTCATCGGCCTGTTCGGCACCGTCATCGGCATCATCCGCGCGCTGATCAAGATCGGCTCGGCCGGCCAGGCGTCGATCGACGCGGTCGCCGGTCCGGTGGGTGAGGCGCTGATCATGACCGCCGTCGGTCTGGCCGTCGCCGTGCCGGCCGTGCTCGCCTACAACTGGCTGCAGGCCCGCAACAAGAAGATCTCGGACGAACTCGATGCGTTCACCAACGATCTGCTGGGCTATCTTGCCTCGAACGGTGCGGTTCGTCCGGCCGTGAAGGGCAAGGGCGCGCCGAAGGCCGCAGCGACCACCGCCGGCGCCTGAGGCGCGGGCAAGCGGAGCGGGTGCCCGGTGATCCGGGCGCCCGCCCCCGCGGCGCCGCACGTGCGCGGCGCCATGGCAAGCGAGAAAGAGTAGGATAGCTCGATATGGCAATGAGTGTAGGCGGCGAGGAAGGTGGTCCGATGTCGGACATCAACACCACGCCTCTCGTGGACATCATGCTGGTGCTCCTGATCATCTTCCTGATCACCGTTCCGGTCGTCATCCAGACGGTCGACCTGACGCTGCCGAAGGTGCAGTTCGAGCCGACCATCACCAAGCCCGAGAACGTCGCGCTTTCGGTGCGGCAGGGGCCGGGCGGGTGCGAAGTGTATTGGGGCATGACCCGCATGACGAGCGCGGACCTGCTCACCAAGGCGGTCGACAAGCTGAAGGTCGAGATCGACAAGCAGGGCGGCCCCACCGTTCCTGGTCTCGAGCTGCCGGAGGTGCATATCCGCGGAGACATCAACACTCCGTACAAGTGCATCGGCGGCACGATCTTCACCATGCAGCGCGCTGGCTTCATCAAGGTCGGATTCATCTCCGAACCTGAGCCCGGCGGCAACGTGGCGCGCCTGTAACCCGGACCGTCCGAAGGAGTCTTTTCGAAATGGCAATGAGCGGTCCCAAGGAGGACGGTGGTCCGATGATGGAGATCAACACGACGCCGTTGATCGACGTCATGCTGGTGCTCCTCATCATGATCATCATGACGATCCCGGTGCAGACGCACGCGGTGAAGGTCGACCTGCCTGTGCAGGATAAAAACACGCCGCCTCCCCCAACGGAGGTGTCGAAGAACGTCGTGTACATCGATCCGAACGGCACGATCTACTGGAACGCGACCCCGGTGCAGCCGGTGCAGCTCCAGCAGTATCTGGAGCAGACCAAGAGCCTGCCGGTGGAGCCGGAGCTGCATTTCCAGCCCGATCCCCAGGCGCGGTATGAGGTCGTGGATTTCGTGCTGTCGATCATCAAGCGTTCGAACATCACGAAGCTGGGCTTCGTCGGCAACGAGCGGTACGCCAACGACTTCTGACGTGGCGACCGCCGGCTGAACGGCACCAAAGCATGGAAGAGGCGGCCTTCGGGCCGCCTCTTTTTTTGTGCCCACGCCATGTGCCTGCATTCTTCCCTATTGTCCCGACGCAACAAAACTGTCACATCTAAGTCATCAAAGAGTCACGTAGATGTAGCGTTGACGTAACAATGGAGGGACTGCCCATGCGCATCGCGCTTCTTGGCCTCGCTCTCGCCGCGCCGCTGGCGCTCGGCGCACTTCCTGCTCAGGCACAGTCGAACGAAGGAACCGGCAGCGCCGCAATCGCGCGCGGCGACCTTGCCGCCGCCGAACGCGAATTGACCGCCGAGCTTCGCATCCATCCCGGCCGGCCGGAGCTGCTTCTCAACCTGGCCGCCGTCTATTCGCGCACCGGTCGTGAAGCGCAGGCGCGCAGCCTGTACCTGCGCGTACTCTCGCAGGATGACGTGCTGATGGACCTGAGCGCCGATCGGACCGCCGGATCGCATGCGATCGCGCAGACCGGGCTCCAGCGACTGGAAGGGGTCTACACCGCTTCGAAGTGAGACTCGCCGGGGCCGCTGGACAAGAAACGGGCCTTCCGCGTGAGCGGGAGGCCTTTTTTCACACGAAGGCGCGAAGGCACGAAGAAGATCGGTTCACGCGGAGGCGTGGAGAGGCCCCGCCGCGTCGGTGGCGCGTTCATGTCGCTCGCCGGTTCTTGCTGGTCTAGCCGGCTGCCTACAGCCGCCATCGCGGCGGCCGAAACCGCGCTGGGCCTTCGCGCCTTCTGCGCGAACAAACCCTTTCGCGTCCGCAAACCTTCGCAAGCAGAGGCCGGCGAGCGCACGGCCATGGCGCATCGCTAAAAGTCTATCCTGTTCAGGCGGCCCCGGCCCGATTCCGCCAAAGGCGGACAGACCCTAGCAGGACGCCGCCTACAGCCGCGGCAGGGTTACCCCACGCTGGCCCATATATTTGCCAGCGCGGTCGGCATAGCTCGTCTCGCAGGGCTCGTTGCCCTTCAGGAACAGGAACTGGCAGGCGCCCTCATTGGCGTAGATCTTCGCAGGCAGGGGCGTGGTGTTCGAGAATTCCAGCGTCACATGCCCCTCCCACTCGGGTTCGAGCGGGGTGACGTTCACGATGATGCCGCAGCGTGCATAGGTGGACTTGCCCAGGCAGATCACCAGCACGTCGCGCGGCACGCGGAAATATTCCACCGTGCGCGCCAGCGCGAAGCTGTTTGGCGGGATCACGCACACATCGGTGCGGCGATCGACGAAGCTGTTGGAGGCGAAATCCTTGGGGTCCACCACCGCGCTGTCGACATTGGTGAAAATCTTGAACTCGTCCGCCACGCGCGCGTCATAGCCATAGGAGGACAGGCCATAGCTGATGCAGCCCTCGCGGCGCTGGCCCTCCACAAAGGGCTCGATCATCCCGTGGTTGAGGGCCTGTTCGCGAATCCAGCGGTCGGATAGGATCATGGGCGAGAGCTTTCGCGGCTATTGCGGCATGGGGCAAGAGGGCGCGCGAACAGGGGGGAGACGGACGATGCGGAAAGCGATGCTGGCGGGTGCGGCGATGGCGATCGCGGCGGCGGGCGCATGGGCCGGGGCGGCCTGGGGCAGCGGTCAGGCGGCGCCCAAGGCCTATATCGTCGCGCGGATGAGCATCCATGATCCGGCGGGCTTCGCGCGCTATGCGCCGCAGGTGCCCGCGGTACTGGCGATGCATGGCGGCCGCTATCTGGCGCGCGCCGGGCGTTTCGAGCTGCTCGAAGGCGCGGCGGCGGGAGACCGGGCGGTGATCCTGGAATTCCCCAGCATGGATGCGGCGCGCGCCTTTTATTATTCGCCCGAATATCAGGCGATCGCGCCGATCCGCCGCGCGGCGACGGAGGGCGGGTCGTTCATCGTCGAGGGCGTGGCGCCCTGAACCGCGGCGGTCATTCGACCGCGAGTTCGAAAGGCGCCGCGGGCAGGCCGCTGCCGTCGTAGAGGTTGCAGACCGGGCTGTCCCCCCAGCAGAAGCGGACGCGATAAGCGGGGCCGCCCGCGGTATCGAGGACAACGGCCGCACCCGCGATCCGGCCGGGCACGAAGCGGCAGCTTCCCGGCTGCACGCCGCACAGCTCGAAGCCCAGAACCTGCGCGCCGCTGTACGCCAGCAGGGTCCCGGTGATGTCAGCGAAGGAGACGGCCACATTGCCGTCCACCCGCCGCGCGGCCGTGACCCGCGGGCCGGAGGGCGGCTCCGCCGAGCCATAGGCGGCCGCGCGCGCGGCCCGGGCGGCGCGCGTGCCGACGTCCTGCTTGTTCACCGGATGCAGATCCTCGGCATCGCCGATGTCGATCGTCACCACCAGCGCGGCATGCGCGTCCGCCGCCACGGCGCGGCGCTGCTGGTCGCGGATGCTCGCGAAGCCGCTCTCGGCTGGTGCCGTCACCCGCGCGCCCCATTGCGGAAGCTGGACGATCACGAAGGGCAGGGCGGGATCGCCGAGCTGCGCGCGCCAGCCCGACATCATCGCGGCAAGACGCCCTGCATAGCCCTGCGCCATGCCCGCGTCGCTCTCGCCCTGGTACCAGGCGGCGCCGCGCAGCCCATAGCGGCCCAGCGGGGCGATCATCGCGTTGTAGATGCTCGATAGCCCCGCCGAGCTCTCCCACGGGGCATGGGGCAGATCGTTGCTGCCGGGCGTCACGCGGTAGCGCCAGCGCGCGGGATCGCCGAGCGGGATGCGGGTGCCGTCGGCCAGGCGTAGCGCGAACTGTTCCGGAGCGCCCCACATGCCGCCGCCGCCCCAACTGTCATATGCGGCCACAGCGATGCCGTTGCGCCCGGGGCGGAGCAGCTTGCGCGCGAGCGGATAGCTGCGGGTCAGGTCCCAGCTCGCGGTGCTGCCGACGCCGGTGCCGTTGACGAAGGTCATGTCGAGATCGTCGATCACGCCCAGTTCCAGCGTGGCGGCCTGTTTCGCCTGCGCGGGCGTCAGGTTGATCTCGGTGCGGTACCAGACGACGCCGTTATAGGCGGCGAGTTCCGGCACGCCCCAGCCTTCCCATTGGGAGAAGGAGGGGACGGGGCGCCATTCGCCCGGCGGGTTCGGCTGCCAGGGCTCGGTGCCCGGGGCATCGCCGCTGCGCCCGCGCCACCATTCGCCCCAGGAACGGCCCCATTGCGCGGTCGCGGCTTGCGGATCGCTGCGCTGGAGCGCGAGCAGCCTCAGCGGTTCGCGCAGCGCCGCGTCGCCCGCCATCGTCGCCTCCGGCCGCCAGGCGTTGATCGCGGTGCCGCCCCAGGAGGAATCGATCAGCCCGAACGGCACCTTCTCCGTCTTGCGCAGCTCGCGCGCCAGGAACCAGCAGACCGCGGAGAAGTCGCCGATCGTCTGCGGCGTCACCGGCTGCCAGGCCACGGGGCGCAGGAAATCGGCCTGGGGCGCGGCGGCGGTATCGTGCTGGACGCTCAGGATGCGGACCTGCGGATCGTTGGCGGCAGCCACCTCGGCCGGACCGGCGATCGACGCGGACACCGGCCATTCCATGTTCGACTGGCCCGAACAGAGCCACACGTCGCCCACCAGCACGTCGTTCATGGTCTGGCTGCGCCCCGAAGAGCCGGAGACGGTGAGCGAATAGGGGCCGCCCGCAGGCAGGGCGGGGAGATCGGCAGACCAGGCGGTCGATTTGTCGCTGCTGGCTGTTACCGCGATCCCGTTCATCGTGACGGTCACCGTCTCGCCGGGCCGCTTGCTGCCCCACAGGCGGATCGGGCGATCGCGCTGGAGGACGGCATGATCCTGAAAGATCGAGGCGAGCAGCGGCGCGTCCGGCTGTGCGGCGGCGGGCGTGGCGAACAGCACGGCCGCGATCAGGCCCGCGATCAGCTTGGGCATCAGGCTCTCCCCTAAATATTGTTAGCGCTATCAAAGCGTAGCGCGGCGCGATTGGCAAGAGCGCGCGTGCGTCGGGAGAGCGGCGGCGCGGCCGCGTCAGCGCGTCAGGCCAGCCCCAGGTCGCGCGGGCCGAATGCGGCGGGGAGCAGTTCGGACAACAGGTAGCTGCGGCACTCGTCGCCCTCGGCGCCCGCGCAATGGACGCGCACGTCACGCCCGCCGAGCTGTGCCGCCTCGTTGATCACCTGGCGGCATCGGCCGCAGGGGCTCACCGGGTCGCTGCCGGCAGGGCCGGAGGGACCGATGATGCCGCCGATCACCCCGATCGCGACGACATCGGCCAGCCGCCCGCGCGCGCTGGTGGTGGCCAGCGCCACCGTCTCGGCGCAGAGCGACAGGCCATAGCTGGCGTTTTCGAAATTGGCGCCGGTGATCACGCTGCCGTCGCTGAGCAGCACCGCGGCGCCGACGCCGAATCCCGAATAGGGGGCATAGGCATGCCGCGCCGCCGCCCGCGCCGCGGCGATCAGTTCCCGGGCTTCGTCTTCCATCGTGCCATCACATTCCAGTTCACGGGGCCCGCCACGCCGGCGACGCGGCGGAAGGTGCTTGCCTGCCATATCCGCCACGGCTTGTCGAAATAGGAGGGCGGGAAAAATGCCCCGCTGCTCCACATCGGCCGGGGAATGGCCGCGCTGACGCGATAGCGATCCTCGAACGCGCGCGAGACCTTGAGCACGGCCAGCTTGCCGCTCAGTCCCTCCACGTCCGCCAGGAAACGGCGGATCTCCGCCAGCACGACGTCGCGATCGGGCCGGGCGGTACAGTCCGGCTCGAAATCCAGCTCTATCGCGAAGGGCAGGTCTTCGGCGATCGGCCGCACGCGCGAGACGAGGTTGACCGCCTGGTCCGCCGCAAGCTGGCACAGCGAGAAGATGTGCAGCGCGCCGCGGCGCACGCCCGCCTCGAAAGCGCCGTGCCAGTTTATGCTGAACCGCCGGTCGCGCCCGCGCGCGCCTATCGTCGCGCGTACATAGGCAAAGCGGACGCCGCCCTGATCATGGGCCAGGCGCCAGTCGATCACGCCGTGGCGCTCGCCAACGTCGATGCCCTGCATCGGAAAGTCGTGGAACGACGGGCGCCAGTTCACTGCGATCAGCGCGGCCAGCATCAGCAGCAGCGCCGTCGCCAGCAGGATTCCGGCAAGCACGCGGGTCCGGCGCCAGAGGGTGCGCGCCGACACCCCCGCGTCAGCCCCGGATGTGGAGCACGCAGATCAGCGTGAACAGCCGCCTTGCCGTGTCGAAATCCACGTCGATCTTGCCCTCCAGCCGCTCGCGCAGCAGTTCGGCTGCCTGGTTGTGAATCGCGCGGCGGGCCATATCGACCGTCTCGATCTGCTGCGGCGTCGCGTTGCGAATCGCCTGATAGTAGCTGTCGCAGATGGCAAAATAATCACGGATCGGGCGGCGAAAGGCGGCCAGACCCAGCACCAGTGTTTCGAGGTGGGACCGGTCCTCGCGCCGGATCTCCAGCGCCAGCCGCCCTTCCTGCACGCTCAAGTGCAGGCGGAAGGGCCCGGCATAGTCCGCGGCATGGCGCAGCGGGGCGAAGTGATTGTCCTCCAGCAGGTCATAGATGGCGACGCGACGTTCCTGCTCGATATCCGCCGAGCGCCACAGGATGGTGCGCTCGTCCAGCGTTACTTCGATGATCCGCGGATCGGCCATGTTCGCCCTATCCGTGCATTCCACGCTTTCCACAAGCGGCGCATTCGATGGTAAATGCTAGGGCACGGTCATGGCACAGCCGATTCCCTTTCCCGCCCCCGGTCAACCGGAGGGCTCGACCCTGCCCCAGAATGTGGAGGCGGAGGCCGCGCTGCTCGGCGCGATGATGATCGACAACCGCATCGTGGAAGACGTGCTGGTCAAGCTGCGGCCCGAACATTTCCACGAGCCGCTGCACGGCCGCATCTTCGAACAGATCGTGGCGCTGGTCAGCGACAACCGGCTGGCGAACCCGGTGACGCTGCGTCCGCTGTTCACCGCGGACGCGGGGATGCAGGAGGTGGGCGGCCCGGCCTATCTGGCGCAGCTCACCGGCAATCCGGCCAGCCTGCTCGGCGCGCGGGCCTTTGCCGACCAGATCTATGACCTGGCGATGCTGCGTGCGCTGGTGGGCGTGGGCCGCGAACTGGTGGACGGCGCGCTCGACACCAGCCAGGAGATCAATCCCGCCGCGCAGATCGAACGCGCCGAGATGAAGCTCTACGAGGTCGCCGAGAAGGGCGAGAGCGACGGCGGGGCCAAGAGCTTCACCCGCGCCGCGATGCTGGCGGTGAAGCAGGCCGAGCGGGCGATGAACTCGGGCGGCAGCGTTTCGGGCATCACCACCGGGCTTAGCGATCTCAACGCGATGACCGGCGGCATGAACCGTTCGGACCTGATCATCCTGGCCGGCCGCCCGGGCATGGGCAAGACCTCGCTTGCCACCAACATCGCGTTCAACGCCGCGCGCCGCTGGCTGGACGACAAGGAGGCGGGCATCGCCGAGGATCGCTCGATCGGCGCCCCGGTGGCCTTTTTCAGCCTGGAAATGTCGGCGGACCAGCTCGCGATGCGCATCCTTTCCGAACAATCGGAGATTGTGTCGGAAAAGCTGCGCACCGGCGATATCAGTCCGGGCAATTTCCAGAAGTTCGCCCGCGCCGCGGCCGAGCTGGAGCAGCTCCCGCTGTTCATCGACGATACGCCCGGCCTGACGATCGCGGCGCTGCGCACGCGCGCGCGGCGGCTGAAGCGCCAGCACAAGATCGGCATGGTGGTGGTCGATTACCTCCAGCTCCTCCAGGGCAGCTCGCGCGCGCAGGGCGATGGGCGCGTGCAGGAAATCTCCGAGATCAGCCGCGGCCTGAAGACACTGGCCAAGGAGCTGCACGTGCCGGTGCTGGCGCTCTCCCAGCTCAGCCGCGCGGTGGAAAGCCGCGAGGACAAGCGGCCCCAGCTATCGGACCTGCGCGAATCGGGATCGATCGAACAGGACGCGGACATCGTGCTGTTCGTCTATCGCGACGAATATTATCACGATTTCAAGGCGCCCAAGGCCCCCGATGCCAACTCCAGCCCCGACGAGGTGGCCAAATACCAGACCTGGCAGGAGGAGCAGCTCCGCGTGGCGAACAAGGCGAGCGTGATCGTGGCCAAGCAGCGCCACGGCGCCACGGGCACGGTGGACCTGCGCTTCGATCGTCAGTTCACCAAGTTCAGCGATCTGGCGCCCAGCGGGTTCTGAACGCGGGCCGCGCCACGCGCGCGGCGTTCAGAACACGGGCAGGTTGGGATCGTTGTCGTCCAGCGGGGTGTGGATGCCGCACTCGGTCTTCTCCCAGCCGCGCCAGCGGCCGGCGCGCGGGTCTTCGCCCGGCTTGACGATGCTGGTGCAGGGCGAGCAGCCGATCGAGAGATAGCCCTGCTCCACCAGCGGATGGCGGGGGAGGGCGTGCGCATCGAAATAGGCGTCCAGGTCTTCCTTGGTCCAGTCGGCCAGCGGGTTGACCTTCAGGCGGCCGGCGGCATCGGACGTGTCGATCTCGAACCGCGGCATGGCGGAACGGGTGCTGGCCTGGAACGCCTTGCGCCCGGTGATGCTGGCGTCGAAGCCGCGCATCGCGTCTGCCAGCGGCACCACCTTGCGGATCTCGCAGCAGCCGTCCGGATCATAGGACCAGCGCAGGCCGGTGGCGTCGCGCTTCTCGATCGTGGCCGCATCGGGCGTGAGGTTGCGGAAGTCCTTGAGGCCCAGCAGCGATACCAGCGTGTCGCGATAGGCCAGCGTTTCCGGGAAATGCTTGCCGGTATCCAGGAACAGCACGGGCACCGCGGGATCGATGCTGGCGACCAGATGCAGCAGCACCGCCGATTCCGCGCCGAAGGACGAAACCAGCGCGATATCGCCCGCCATATGCTCGCCCAGCACGGTGCGCAGCATCTCCACGGAGTCGGTGCCGCGGAACATATGGTTCAGGCGCACGGCATCGGCCGCGGTGAAGCGCGGCGCGACATCGATCCGGTCGACCGTGCGATCGGCGCCGGATTGCTGTGCGGCCGTCTTAGCCATGGCGCAGCTTCCACACCGGCACGGCGGGATCGGCGGCGCGCTGATAATGATGATCGTAGCGGGCGAGCGCGGCGGCGAGCACGGCTTCGTCCACGGGGGCCTCGGGCGCGAAGCTGTCGAAGCCGCAGCGGCGCATCAGCGGGATCTGGTCCACGAGCACGTCGCCCTGCGCGCGCAGCTCACCGGCATAGCCCGCCTCGCGCAGGATGCGCGCGCTGGAATAGCCGCGGCCGTCGCGGAACTTGGGGAAGCTGACCTCGACCAGCGCGATGCGATCGAGATGCGGGAGGAGCGCGCGCGCGTCCTCGCCGGATTCGATGCGCACCGCGGTCGCGTTCGATTGGCCGAGGAAGGCGTCGAGCGTGACCGCGGGCTCGTCATGCGGCTCGTCGGCGCGAAAGCGCAGCGGATCACCCATAGATCGCCTCCTTGAACGGGGCCATGCCGACACGGCGATAGGTGTCGAGGAAGCGTTCGCCCTCCGCGCGCTCGCGCAGATAGACGTCGGTGGCCTTCTCCACCGCATCGACGATGCCGTCCTCGCTGAAGCCGGGGCCGGTGATGGTGCCGAGCGACACATCCTCAGCGCCCGATCCGCCGAGCAGGAGCTGGTAGTTCTCCGTGCCCTTCCGGTCGACGCCCAGGATGCCGATGTGCCCGGCGTGATGATGGCCGCAGGCGTTGATGCAGCCGCTGATCTTGAGCTTCAGCTCGCCCAGCTCGCGCTGGCGGCCCAGATCGGAGAAGCGCTGCGCGATCTTCTGCGCGACGGGGATCGAACGCGCGTTGGCCAGGCTGCAATAGTCCAGGCCGGGGCAGGCGATGATGTCGCTGATCAGGTCCAGGTTCGCCTCGGCCAATCCGGCATCGGCCAGCTTCTGCCAGATGGCGGGCAGATCAGCCTTGCGGACATGGGGGAGGACGATGTTCTGGGCGTGGGTGACGCGCAGCTCGTCGAAGCTGTAGTCGCGTGCCAGATCGGCCATCACGTCGATCTGGTCGGCGCTGGCGTCGCCGGGGATACCGCCGACCGGCTTGAGGCTGATGTTGACAATCGCATAGCCGGGCGCCTTGTGCGCGGCGACATTCTGGTCGAGCCACACGGCGAAATCCGGGTCGCCGCGGTCGATCGCGTCGGACAGGCCGGTTTCATAGGGCGGCGGGGCGAAATAGGCGGCGATCCGGTCGAACTCCGCGCGCGGCGGATCGAGATCGAGCTTCTTCACCTCGGCGAACTCGGCTTCCACTTCGTCGCGGTATTTGTCCGCGCCGATCTCATGGACCAGGATCTTGATCCGCGCCTTGTAGATGTTGTCGCGGCGGCCGTAGCGATTGTACACGCGCAGGCAGGCTTCCATGTAGCTGAGGAAGTCTTCGAAGGGCACGAAGTCCTTGATCAGCGGCGCCACCATGGGCGTGCGCCCCATGCCCCCGCCGACATAGACGGCGACGCCGTGCTGCCCGCCGCGCTCGACCACCTGGAGGCCGATATCGTGCAGCCGCATCGCCGCGCGGTCCTCGTCCGCGGCGATCACCGCGATCTTGAACTTGCGCGGCAGATAGCTGAATTCGGGGTGGAAGCTGCTCCACTGGCGCAGCAGCTCGGCCCAGGGGCGCGGATCGGTCAACTCGTCGGCCGCGGCGCCGGCATATTGGTCCGAACTGATGTTGCGGATGCAGTTGCCGCTCGTCTGGATGGCGTGCATCTCGACGGTGGCGAGATCGGCCAGGATGTCGGGCGCGTCGGCCAGCTTGATCCAGTTGTACTGGATGTTCTGGCGCGTGGTGAAGTGGCCGTAGCCGCGATCGTACTTGCGCGCGATATGCGCCAGCATGTGCATCTGGCGGCTGTCGAGCGTGCCATAGGGCACCGCGACGCGCAGCATGTACGCATGAAGCTGGAGATACAGGCCGTTCATGAGCCGCAGCGGCTTGAACTGGTCCTCGGTGATCTGGCCGGCCAGGCGGCGGTTCACCTGGTCGCGGAATTCCTCGACGCGGGCGGCGACGATGGAATGGTCGTATTCGTCATATTTGTACATCAGCGGGTACCTGTCACCGTTCGCCCTGAGCTTGTCGAAGGGCAGTTCGCCACAAGGGGTGCGCGTGCGGATAGGTGCCCTTCGACAAGCTCAGGGCGAACGGGCCAATACATCCGCGCGGGCTTCATATCACCCAGCTCCCCGCGTTCGGATCGGCGGGCTTCAGCGTCAGGTCCGGCCGGACGGTGGGGCCGAGCGCGCGGATGCGGTCCTTGATATGGGCCGGGCGCGGGCCGTCCGCCGTTTCGGCAGCGTCGATCACATAGGGAGCGTTGACGCGACGCGCGCCTTCCTCCGCCTGGGCGATCGCCTCGCCCTGGTCGCCCACGTCGGCGGCGTCCTCCACATGGCGCGACCAGCCCGAGCCGGTCCACCAGGTAACGTCGCCGGTGACGAGATCGTTGCCGGTCAGGATCCTCATGCAAGCGTCTCCGCAGTCCGTGCCCATTGGGCGAGCTTGTCTTCGGCATCGGCGAGCATTGTCACCTCGCCGACAACGATGATCGCCGGGCTCTTCACCTTCTCGCGCTCCACCATCTCGCCTAGATCGGCGAGCAGCGTGCGCAGCGCGCGATGCCCGGCCAGTGTGGCGCGCTCGAGCACCGCCACGGGCATGTCGGGCGCGACGCCATCGGCCATCAGCTTGTCGGCGATCTGCGGGCAGGTGGCGACGCCCATGTAGATGACGAGCGTGCGGCCCTTGCCGGCCAGGCCCGACCAATCCTGTTCCGCCAGCCCCTTGCACTGGCCGGCGACGAAGCTGACGGTGCTGGACCAGTCGCGATGGGTGAGCGGCAGCATCGCCTCCGCCGCGGCGCCCAGCGCGGCGCTGACGCCCGGGATCACCTCCACGGGCAGCCCGGCGGCGCGCACCGCCTCAACCTCCTCGCCGCCGCGGCCGAAGATGAAGGGGTCGCCGCCCTTCAGCCGCACGACGATGGCGCCGGTGCGGACGTGCGCGACGATCAGCGCGTTGATCGCCTCCTGCGGCAGCGTGTGCTTCGAACGCTGCTTGGCGACCGAGATGCGGTGCGCCTGGGGCGCAAGATCGAGGACGGCCGGATCGACCAGCCCGTCGTGGACCAGCACGTCCGCCGCCTTGAGCGCCTCGACGGCGCGGACGGTGAGCAGGCCCGGATCGCCCGGACCCGCGCCGACAAGGATCACGCGCCCGCGGCGCTCGGGATCGAGAAGGCTGACCATGGGCGGCGGAGATGGGCTGCCCCCGTGCGAAGGGCAACGGAGGAAGCTTTGGGGGGCGGGTAGGAGAACTTGGGGCGGCCCGTCAGCGCGGCCGCCCCGCCTCGCGGGCCTCCCGGATTCGCGTCACCCGCACGGCGACGGGCACGTGCAGCCCCGCGACCACCGCGCCGAACAGCGCCGAGGCGCCGGTGAACAGCGTCCAGCGATCGGTATCGGCGTCCCAGCGATCGAAGGCGTACCCAAGCAACGCCCCGGTGGCGGCGAAACCCAGCGTCCCCAGCAAGGGGTGCCGCACCGCGGCGCGGCCGAACAGCAACAGCATCAACAGCCCGGCCGTCAGGCTGGCGCCCATCGAGATCATCCATCCGAGCGCGAATACCGTGAAGCCGCTCAACATCACCAGCGTGGCCATGAAGCCCTGGAGGTTGTTGTCCCATGTCACCTGCGACATCCAGGCGAGCAGCAGCGTGGTGGCCGCCGCGCTGCCGATCGTCGCGGCGGTGCAGGTGGCGATCAGGCAGGTCGCGATCGGCAGGCGCGGCGTCACGGACGTTCTCCCCCCTTTGGAGCCCGGAAGGGCGGCCCCGCCGCATCGTTTAGCGCCGCAAGGGCTCAGCCCGCAATCGGCACGCCGATCGTCGCCAGCGCCTGGGCGTGGCGTGTGATTTCCGCCGTGGTTGTCGTGTCTCCATCGAATACGCCATACCAGCCCTGGGGCTCGTGCGGGGGATCGCCGACGAAGGGGTCTCCCTCCCTGTAGCGATGGTCGCCGTGCGCCGCGCGGCCCTCTCCGTTCCATGCCCAGAAGTTTGAGCCCTGGACCGGCCCGCCGGTGCGGACGCTGTCTTCCACCGCATCGTAGATCAGCCGGTAATAGGCGTCGCGATAGCGGGTGCTCGCCTCCGGATCATAGCCGCCGCCGTCGCGGGGGTAGCCGAACTCCTCGATCACCAGCGGCTTGCCCAGCTCGCGCGCCATCGCGACGTGCTGGGCGATATAGTCGCGGACCCTGGCCATCCCGGCCTCGTTGGTTGCGGCCAGGTCCTTCGCGTCGATCCAGCTCCAGTTGAGCGGCCAGATATGCGCGGTGAGATAGTCGATCTCCGAAAAGCCGTGCGCGCTGCGGTAGATGTCCGCGCTCTCAACCGTGCCCTTCAGCCCTTCGTTGCCGGTGGAGACGAGATGGTTGGGATCGATCGACTTGATCAGCCGTGCCGTGCCCTGGATCCAGGCGTGGAAGGCCGGGAGCAGCGGCGCCGCCGTCTCCGCGCCTCCGCCGGGGCGCGGCTCGTTGGCGAGCTGCCAGGCCATGATCGCGGGGTCCTGGGCATAGGCGATGCCGGTGATCGCGTTGGTGCGGCCCACGATCGCGCGCACCCAGTCGTGATAGAGCGCCACTGCCTTGGGGTTGGCATAGAATTGCGCCGTGGCGTTGGGGAAGGCGGGCCAGGGATGCGCCGGATCGCCCATGTCGAGATACTTGCCGGTGACATAGTAGAGATAGGTCGCCATCCCGCCCGACCATTCCCAGAAATTGGTCAGGTAAAGCACCGCCTTCATCCCGCGCCGGCCCATCTCCGCCAGGCAGAAGTCGAGCCCGTCGAGAAGCGTCGCGTTCCAGACGTTGCCCGGGCCGCGGAAGCCGGGTTTCACGGAATTGCGCAACGGCCCCTGCTCGGCGGAGGCGAGGAGGCGCAGGTTGGTGACGCCCAGCGCGGCCAGCCGGTCCAGCTCGCGCTTGAGCCGGTCGCGGTTGCCTGGCGAAGCGGCAGCGCCGAGATAGGCGCCGTACCAGATGTTCGCGCCCGCGAAGCGATAGGGGCGGCCGTCGAGCGCGAACCGTGTGCCGGTCCGGCGGACGAACGGGCCTGATGCCGGGGCGACGGAGGCCGCGGCGGACGCGGGCAATGCGGCGGCGAGCGCTCCGCCAGCCGCAAGCATATCCCTGCGCGATACCATGGCCCTCTCCCGATAGCGTTGTCAGCGCGGAAGCATAGCCGGGCCGCAGATTTTGGGAAGCGGCGATGGGCAGGGCCGAAGTGCGCCACCGGCCGGGGGGGGGGGGAAGGTGGCCGGTGGCGCGTTCGGGGAGCCGTTAGTCGAACAGCTCCTCGAGGAAGGATTTGCGGCGCTTGTGGCCGTAATGGCCGTGGCCGCCCTGGTGCTTGTCGCCGCCCCAGGGGCGCTCGTCGCGATACTCGCGCGGCGCTGGTGCAGGGGCTGGCGCGGGGCGGGCGGCCCCGGCGCTGCGCTCGATGATCTTGTCGAGCTCCCCCCGGTCGAGCCACACGCCGCGGCACGAAGGGCAATAGTCGATCTCGATCCCCTGGCGCTCGTTCGGCACCAGCGCGGTTCCGTCGACGGGGCAGACGAAGTTGCTCAATGCGTCACTCCTCGCGCACGCCAACCAGGCTCAGCAGAAGCTGGAACATGTTGATCAGGTTCAGGTAGAGCGACAGCGCACCCATCACCGCCATCTTCTCGATGGCCTGGGTGCCGGCATAGGCGATATACTCGCTCTTCAGCCGCTGCGTGTCCCATGCGGTGAGCCCCGCGAAGACCAGCACGCCGACCGCCGAGACAGCCATCTGCACCAGCGACGAGCCGATGAAGAGGTTGACCAGGCTAACCCCGATCACGACCAGCAGGCCGACCATCAGGAACGGCGCGAAGCCGCTGAGGCTGCGGTTGGTGGTGTAGCCCCAGAGACTGAGGCCCGCGAACAGCGCCGCCGCGGCGAAGAAGGCCATGGCGATGCTCTGGCCGGTGAAGACCAGGAAGATGCTGGCCATCGAAACGCCCATCACGCCGGCAAAGGCGAAGAAGGCGGTTCGCGCGCCGGCCGTCGTCATCCGCTCGATACGGAAGGTGAAGAAGAAGATGAACGCCAGCGGGGCGAACATCGCCACCCACTTCAGCGGCGTGCCGAAGATCAGCGCCGTGAGCGGCGGCGACGCCGCGACGCCCATGGCGACAAGGCCGGTCAAGAGCAGGCCGATGCCCATGTAGCGATAGATGCCGAGCATGTGGCGGCGCAGACCCGCATCGAAGCGGGCCTCCGCGCCGGCGGCGGCGTTCTGGTTGAAATAGCGAAGATTATCCATTGAAAGCTTGCTCCCTACGCATGCCGCGCGCGGCGGATCGCGCCACGCGCCAGCCGCCGCATCTCGGCGGCGTCGGGCACATGACGGAACAACTGATCCTTGATGCCCAGCCGCTGTTTCTTGAGCTGCGCGATCCGGAACTGGTCCGGCAGGCGGCGCGTGAGTTCGCGCCGGATCTCGCGGTTGAGAAGGCGGTGTGCGGCGATCAGCCGTTCGATCAACTGGTTCACAATCCCACTCCATCGATGTGTTTCATCGATCGAGCCTGCGGGGTGCTGGTGAGGGGGGCTTTGGGAGGCCACGCCTGAACTGCACCGAGCATGCTCGATGCGGTCCGACATCACGGGGCTTCTGGTGAAGCCGCCGCCAGAGGGGCCCGGTCCCGCCCCACCTATCTAGGCGGGGCGGGCGGCCAATTCAAGGGCGCCGCGTCGCGCGGGCAAGGCGGCCGGGCCGCTGCTTGTCGCGATACATCGCGGCATCGGCTTCGGCGATCAGTGCGGAAGGATCGGCGCGCGATCCCGGTTCGGCCGTCGCGCGGCCGAAGCTGGCGGACATCGGCCAGCCCGGCGCAACCTCGATCGCTGCGATCGCGAGGCGCAGGCGGCTCACCATTGCGGATGCTCCCATCGCGGTCACGCCGGGCGCGGCGATGACGAATTCGTCGCCGCCGACCCGCGCCACCCGGGCGCCGGAGCCTGCGATCGCCGACAGGGCCTGCGCGGCGGCGGTGACGCAGGCGTCGCCATGCGCGTGGCCGAAGCGGTCGTTGACGGTCTTGAATGCGTCGAGGTCGGCGTAGACCAGGGTCACCGGCTGGTAGCGCCGCAGCAGCGGCTCCAGGAAGTCGAGCAGGCCGCGCCGGTTGAGCAGGCCGGTAAGCGGATCGCGCTTGGCATCCTCGCGCGCGGCACGGATCTCGGAAAGGTCCTCGATCACCGACACGAAGAAGTCCGGTTCGCCCGTGGCGTCACGCACCAGCGCCACCGTGAGGTTTACCCAGACGACGCTGCCGTCGGGGCGCAGATAGCGCTTCTCCATGATGTAGCGGTCGGTCTGGCCGGAGAGCAGGCGGCGGACATGGGCGACGTCGTTCGCCAGGTCGTCCGGATGGGTGATGCGCTGGAATCCGCTGCCGAGCAGATCCTCGCGGCTGTGGCCGGTGATCGCGGCGAAACGTTCGTTGACCGCCAGGAAGCTGCCGTCCGGCGCGACATGGGCGATGCCGACCGGTGCGGCGGAGAAGGTGGCGTCGAGCCGCCTCCGGTCCTTGTGCCAATGCTCCTCGGCACGGCGCAGCGCGGCGCCGCTGAACGCGGCGGCGGCCAGCCAGGTGATCGCGTCGAGCGCGAAGGGCGCTTCGGGCGATGGCATTGTGCCCGGGGTCGTCCAGAGCATGATGGTGCCAACGCTGCCCTGCGCGGCGGGGATCGCGGCTTCCAGCGCGGGCGTTCCGGGCTGATCGGGCAATTCACCGGCGGTGATCCGGCCGGCGTCCTTGCCGGATAGTTCCACCATCGCGCAGACCGTATCCGGCACGAGCTGCAGCGCATCCTGGGCCAGCGCCCCCGCTATCTCCAGCGGAGCCGTGGCGCCGAGCGCGATAAGGCGCCGGACATTGCGCGCCTGATGATGGGTCCCCCGCACGCCTTCGCGCGCCACCGCAGGTTCATACATGCCATATCGCTTGGCACGCAGGCGTTAACCATCGGTTTCCGGGCGCGGCTCAGGCGTCGTGCAGGCCGATCCCGATCGAGGCGCGCGCGTGGTCCGATTCCGACGATACGACAGGGTAGGCGCAGTAATCGGCGGCGTAATAGGCGCTCGGCCGGTGGTTGCCGGACCAGCCGACGCCGCCGAACGGCGCGGAGGAGGAGGCGCCGTTGGTCGGCCGGTTCCAGTTGACGATGCCCGCGCGGATATTCGCCCAGAACCGGTCGTAGAGCTGCGGATCCTGGCTTACCAGGCTGGCGGACAGACCATAGCGGGTGTTGTTCGCTTCGGTGATCGCGTCGTCGAAGCTGGCGGCGCGGAACACCTGGAGGATCGGGCCGAACAGCTCGACGTCGGGCTTCTCGCTCGCGTCGGTCATGTCGATCACGCCGGGGGTGAGGAAGGGGCGGCCGTCGATTGGGCGCTCCATGTGCCGCAGCGGCCTTCCGCCGCGGGTGGACAGCGCCAGGAAGCTCTCGGTGAGCATGTCGGCGGTGTCGTTGTCGATCACCGGGCCCATGAACGGGGCGGGATCGGCGTGCGGTTCGCCGATGATCAGGCGGCCGATCAGCTTGTTCAGCTCGGTCATCAGCGGATCGAACAGCTTCTGGTCAACGATCAGCCGCCGCGCCGCCGTGCAGCGTTGGCCCGCGGTGGTGAAGGCCGATTGCAGCACCAGGATCGCCGCCGAATAGATGTCGGGCGTATCCCACACCAGGATCGGGTTGTTGCCGCCCATCTCCAGCGCCAGAATCTTTTCCGGCCGCGTCGCGAACATGCGGTTGAGCGCGATACCCGTATTGGCGGAACCGGTGAACAGCAGCCCGTCGATATCCGGGTGGCCTGCCAGCGCCTTGCCCTCGTCTGGCCCGCCGGGCAGCAGGCGCACGCAGCCTTCCGGAATGCCGGCGGCATGGAAGCATTCGACCAGGAAGGCGCCGCTGGCGGGCGTCTTCTCCGAAGGCTTGAATACCACGGCGTTGCCGGCGAGCAGCGCCGGGACGATGTGCCCGTTGGGCAGATGCGCGGGGAAATTATAGGGTCCGAGCACCGCGAGCACGCCATGCGGCTTGTGCCGCAGCGCCAGGCGGACGTTCATCGGGGCGTCGATGCGCTGCTGGCCGGTACGCTGCGAATAGGCGGCGACCGAGATGTCGACCTTGCCGATCACGCTTTCGACCTCGGACCGGGACTCCCACAACGGCTTGCCCGTCTCGCGCGCGATCACGTCGGCGAAGGCATCCGCCTTCTGCCGCACGACGTTGGCGAAGCGGCGAAGCGCTTCGATACGATAGGTCAGCGGCCGCGCGGCCCATCCGGCCCAGCTAGCGCGTGCGTGCGCGACTTCCGTATCGACGTCGCCCGTGCGCTGGCGCCAAAGCACCGCGCCCGTCGCCGGTTCGGTAGAAATGATTTCCTGGCCGGGCATTATTTGGGACTGACTTGGTCCTTGAAGTGATGTGCGCGCTCTTGCACCAAATCGGTGCCGGTTGCCACACCCGCAATGATCCTCATTTCAAAGCATCTCCCATCGCGCGAACTGCGGCGATCTTGTGGGTGAACGGCGCCCAGTCTTCCTCGCGGTCGATCGCGGCCCAGATGGCCTCCACTTCGTCGATCAGCATCGCGCAGGGTTCCGGATTCCGCCAATATGGGTGGTCGCGCGATTTTCGCGGCGCATAGGCGGCGAGCTGGGCCGCGAAGCCGTCGAAACGGGCAGGATAGCCCGCAGGCCGCGCGCCGCCGAAGAAATCGAAGAAGAAACGGTCGAGCCCCACGCCCGATCCGTTCAGCGCCCGCTCCATCGCGGCGATCAGGTGCGAATCCTCCGCCGCCCCGCGCGGCACAACGCCCAGCCGCCACAGCAGTGCCGCCGCCACCTCCTCCTGATAGCGCGCGCCGAACCCCTCCAGCACGCCGGCCAGTTCCTCCTGCGGTGCGATCAGCGTCAGCGAGGCGGCGAGCTGCATCGCGTCCCAATAGATCGCCTCGGGCTGGCGGCCGAAGGCGTGGAGGCCCTGCTGGTCGAAATAGGCCGCGGTGAAGGCCGGGTCCCATTCGGGCGCCCAGCGCCAGGGACCGTAATCGAAGCTCTCCCCGGTAACGTTGATGTTGTCGCTGTTGAGCACGCCATGGACGAAACCCGCCGCCATGAAGCGCCCCGCGAGCCGCGCCGTGCGCGCGACGACGTTGCCCAGAAGCTGCAGCGCAGGCTCGGCGCCGGGCTCCTCGCCGTGGAGGTGGCGCAACACATAGGCCGCCAGTCGCGCCATCTCTGCCTCCTGCCCGAAATAGGCGAGGCGCTGGAAGGTGCCGATGCGGATGTGCCCGTGGCTGAGCCGCACCAGTACGGAGGACCGGGTGGGCGAGGGCTCGTCGCCGCGTACCAGCGCCTCGCCGGTTTCGATCAGCGAGAAGCTGCGCGAGGTCTCGACGCCCAGCGCCTCCAGCATTTCCGTCGCCAGCACCTCGCGGACGCCGCCCTTCAGCGTCAGCCGCCCGTCGCCGAAGCGGCTGTAGGGGGTGGTGCCGCTGCCCTTGGTCCCCAGATCGAGCAGCCGGCCGCGTCCGTCCCCGCCGCCCTCGCGGAGCTGGGCGAACAGGAATCCGCGCCCGTCGCCGATATCGGGATTGTACACGCGGAACTGGTGGCCGTGGTATCGTAGCGCCAGCGGACGGGCCAGGCTGCCGGGCAGCGGCTCGAAGCGGGCGAAATGGGCGATCCAGCGATCGTCGTCGAGATCGGCGAGCCCCACCTGCGCCGCCGCGCGATCGTTGCGGAAGCGCAGGATCGCCTTGGGAAAGGCCGCCGCCTCCACCGGATCGTAGAAAGCTTCGCCGAGTTCGAGGATCGTCTGTTGCGGAGAGAAGGCCATCCGGCGATATGGGGGAGGATGGGTGACCGGCGCAACCTTGCCCCCTGGGTGGACAAATATTGGTGGTCCAACGACGGACTGCGGCTGCACTACCGCGAATATGAGGGGCCGGCGGACAAGCCGGCGATACTCTGCTTCCCGGGGCTGACCCGCAACGCCCGCGATTATGAGGGCGTGGCTGAGCGGCTGGCGGGGAAGTGGCGCGTGCTGGCGGTGGAGTTCCGCGGGCGCGGCGAGAGCGCCTATGCCAAGGACCCGATGTCCTATGTGCCGCTGACCTATTTCCAGGATGTGCAGGCGTTGCTGGCGGAAGCGGGGGTGGATCGCTTCGTGGCGATCGGCACATCGCTGGGCGGGATCGTGACGATGCTGTTGGCCGCCACCGAGCGCGACCGGCTGGCCGGTGCGGTGCTGAACGACGTCGGGCCGGAGATCGGGGCGGCGGGGCTGGCGCGCATCCGAACCTATGTCGGCAAGCCGGTGCAATATCCCACCTGGATGCACGCCGCCCGCGCCATTGCCGAGGGGAACCGCGACGTGTTCCCCAACTATGGCATCGAGGATTGGCTGCGCATGGCGAAGCGGCTGTGCCGGCTCAATTCGTCAGGCCGGATCGTCTACGACTATGACATGAAGATCGCCGAGCCCTTCCGCGTGCCGGGCAACGAGGCGGGGCCGGACATGTGGCGCGCGCTGGACGGGCTGAAGGACAAGCCCCTGCTGGTGGTGCGCGGCGCGCGATCGGACATTTTGAGCGCCAGCGTGGCCGACCGGATGATCGAATATCTGCCTGGCGCCGAACTGGTCACTATCCCGGACGTGGGCCACGCCCCCACGCTGGAGGAGCCGGAGGCCGCGGCCGGGATCGACCGGTTGCTGGCCAAGGCGGCCAAGGGCGCCAAGCCGGCGGCGAGGGCCAAGGCGGGCTAGATGTTCGTCCGCATCGTCCTGGTGGCGGGCCTGCTGTCCGGCATGCTGGCGGCGGGCGTGATGTGCGCGATCGCGCTCGATCACAATCCGCAGGGCGAGTTCGCCGATCCGGCGACGGGGGCTTGGGTGACGGGCAACCTGGTGCCGCTGGCGGCCATATGGTTCGGCGTGGTGTTCGCGCCCTTTGCCGCGGTCGCACTCACCGGCTTCCTCATCGTGCGGATCGCGGCTATGCGCGACGGCGACTGACCGCCATGTCCTCCATCCATATCCTCCACCTCCACTCCACCTTCGCGCTCGGCGGGAAGGAGGCGCGCGCCGTGCGGCTGATGAACGCATTCGGCGATCGCGCGCGGCACACCATCGTATCTTCGATGCCCGATCAGCTCGGCGCGCGCGACGCGATCGCCAAGGGCATCAAATATGAGATCGCGCAGGACCCGCCGCCGCTCACCGGCCGGCCCTCGGTCAAGCGCTATGAGGCGATCGCGCGCTTCATGCGCCGGTTCGATCTGGTGCTGACCTATAATTGGGGCGCGATCGACGGGGTGATGGCCGCGCGCGTGTTCGGCAAGGGCCTGCCCCCGGTGATCCACCATGAGGACGGTTTCAACGCCGACGAGGCGCACCGGCTGAACCCCGTGCGCAACATGTACCGCCGGATCGCGCTGCCCGCCGCCAACGCGCTGGTGGTGCCATCCTACACGCTGGAGCATATCGCGGAGAAGATGTGGGGCCAGCCGCCCGAACGGCTGCGCTACATCGCGAACGGCATCGACACCGCAGCCTATGCCCGCAAGCCCGATCCGAAGGCGATCCCGGGCTTTGAGCGGCGCGAGGGCGAGGTGGTGATCGGGACCGTCGCCGGGCTGCGCGCGGTGAAGGACCTGCCCAAGCTGGTGCGCGCCGTGGCCGGGCTGGGCATGCGGTTCCGGCTGGTGATCGCCGGCGAGGGGCCGGAGCGGCAGGCGATCCTGGATCAGGCAGAGCTGATGGCGATCGAGGACAAGCTGGTGATGCCCGGCTTCCTGCCCGATCCGCACCGCTACATCGGCCTGTTCGACATCTATGCGCTGTCGTCAAAGAGCGAGCAGGCGCCGATATCGGTGATCGAGGCGATGGCGGCGGGGCTTCCCGTGGTGTCGCCGGTCGTCGGCGACGTCTCGCAGATGGTGGGGAAGCGCAACCAGCCCTATCTCGCCAACCCTATCGACAAGAAGATCGAGGTGTTCCTGCGCGACCGGCTGGAACGGCTGGCACTCTCGCCCGAGGAGCGCACGCTGGTGGGCGAAGAGAACCGCCAGCGCGCCCACGATCTGTTCGACGAGAAGGCCATGATCGCCGCCTATGCGCAGCTTTACGGAGAGGCGATGGGCCGCCCCGGGGTGTTAGGCTGATATTCCCCTCGCTTGTTGGCCGTGTTCCGGCTAGCTAATCGCGCGATTTTTTCTGGAGGAACGTTTGTTCAAGGGTCTGAAGCCCATCGTATACGGCGGCCGCGAGGTATGGCCGCTGGTCGAGGGCGGCAAGGGCGTTTCGGCGACCAATCATGCGAGCGCGGGCGCCTGGGCCGCCGCGGGCGGCATCGGCACGGTTTCCGCGGTCAACGCCGACAGCTATGACGCGGACGGCAAGATCATCCCGCAGATCTATCGCGCGCTCACGCGGCGCGAGCGGCATGAGGAGCTGATCCAGTACGCGATCGACGGCGCGGTGCAGCAGGTGCGGCGCGCGTTCGACATCGCGGGCGGCAAGGGCGCGATCAACATCAACGTGCTGTGGGAGATGGGTGGCGCGCAGCGCGTGCTCCATGGCGTGCTGGAGCGGACGCGGGGGCTGGTCTCCGGCGTCACCTGCGGCGCGGGCATGCCCTACAAGCTCAGCGAGATCGCCGCGGGGTACAATGTCAGCTACCTGCCGATCGTCAGCTCGGCGCGCGCCTTCCGCGCACTGTGGAAGCGCGCCTATTCGAAGGCGGCGGAGTGGCTGTCGGCGGTGGTCTATGAGGACCCGTGGCTCGCGGGCGGGCACAACGGCCTGTCCAACGCGGAAGACCCGCGCCAGCCGGAGGACCCCTATCCGCGCGTGAAGGCGCTGCGCGAGACGATGCGCGAAGGCGGCATTTCCGACGACGTGCCGATCGTGATGGCGGGCGGCGTCTGGTATCTGCGCGACTGGAACGACTGGATCGACAATCCGGAGCTGGGCACCATCGCCTTCCAGTTCGGCACCCGGCCGCTGCTGACCAAGGAAAGCCCGATCCCGGACGTGTGGAAATCACGCCTGATGGAGCTGGACGAGGGCGATATCCTGCTCCACCGCTTCTCGCCGACCGGCTTCTATTCCTCGGCGGTGCGCAACCCGTTCCTGCGCAACCTTGAGGCGCGCAGCGAGCGGCAGATTCCCTATTCGACCGAACAGGCCGGCGATCACACCTTCCAGCTCGACGTGGGGGTGAAGGGCAAGAACTTCTGGGTGACGCGCAACGATCTGCTTCGCGCGCGCGAATGGTTCGGCCTGGGCTTCACCACCGCGCTCAAGACGCCGGACAACACGCTGGTGTTCGTGACGCAGCAGGAGCAGCAGGTGATCCGCAAGGACCAGGCCGACTGCATGGGCTGCCTCAGCCAGTGCCAGTTCTCGTCCTGGGCGGATACCGAGACGAACTCGACCGGGCGGCTGGCCGATCCGCGCAGCTTCTGCATCCAGAAGACGCTGCAGGAGATCGCCCATGGCGGCGATCCGGACCAGAACCTGATGTTCGCCGGCCACGCGGCGTTTCAGTTCAAGAAGGACCCCTTCTATTCCAACGGCTTCGTCCCCACGGTGAAGCAGTTGGTGGACCGCATCCTGACCGGCGACTGATCCCCGTTCAGGGGAGCAGCGCCGGGCGGCCCAGGGCGTTCCAGGCGAGCAGGCTGGACAGCGCGAGCACCGAGAGCGCGGCGAAGATCACGATCGCGCGGCCCAGCCGTTCGTCCATCTCTTCGCGCCGGGCGTTCTGGCGGGCGGCGGCGGCCTCGTCCGGGATGGAGGCGGTGTCGTTGCGCTGCTGCGGGCGCCCTTCGACCAGCGCGGCGACGTCGATGCGTTCCTGAAGGCGCACGCCGAAGGCCTCGCCCCGGCTCCACACCGTGCGCGCGGCAAAGGAGGCGGCGGGCGAACGGATCTCCAGATAGGTGCCCGGGGCCGGGGGCGTGGCGCTGCGCAGCTCCATGCCCCGCGACGATACGTTCGAGATGGTCGCGAACGGGCGATTGCGGTCATACCGGGTAGCTGCGGCGATGCGGACGGGTCGCCTGGGTTCGCGCTGGTGCATTGCCATCCTCCGGGCGGCCAGGATGTTGCGAGGTTCCCGCCGCGATTGATCTGCAAATCGCGATGCGCGCCGGCGCTTAACGAAAACCTTCCGAGCGCGGTTAACGGGCGCCGGAACGGGTAAGTCCGGATGGCGCCGGCAAGATTTTGCAAACCATGAAGAGCGCCACGCCCCGGGGATCGTTTCGCTGCGCGGCCGTCCGGTGCGCGCGACAGCCTATAGCCAGCCCTCGAACACCTGGTCGGGCGGGCGATGGCCGTCCACCCAGCTCCGGATGTTGGCGATCACCTTCGCGCCCATCGCCTCGCGCCCCTCGAACGTCGCCGAGCCGAGGTGGGGGAGGAGCACCACATTGTCGAGCGGGATCAGGCGCGGGTCCACCGCAGGTTCGCCGACATAGACGTCGAGCCCAGCGCCGGCGATGCGGCCGTTCACCAGCGCTTGGACGAGCGCCTCCGGATCGACGATTTCCCCGCGGGCGGTGTTGATCAGCCAGCCGTCCGGCCCGAGCAGATCCAGCCGCCGCGCGTCGATCAGGCCGTCCGTATCCGCCGTATGGGGGCAATGGATGGTCAGGATTTCCGCCGCCGCCAGCATCGAATCGACATCGTCATGCCAGGTCGCGCCAAGCTGTGCCTCCAGCACGCCCGGCAGGCGCTGGCGCTGGTGATAATGGATCTGGAGCCCGAACGCGCGGGCCCGTGCCGCCACCGCCTGCCCGATGCGGCCCATGCCCAGGATGCCCAGCTTGCGCCCGCCGATCCGGTGGCCGCGCATCGCGGTGGGCGCCCATCCGGTCCACTGCCCGGCGCGGACCAGCTTGTCGCCTTCTGCCAGGCGGCGCGGGGCGGCGAGGATCAGCGCCATCGCCAGATCCGCGGTATCCTCGCTCAGCACGCCGGGCGTGTTGGTGACCAGGATGCCGCGCGCGCGCGCAGCTTTCAGATCGATGTGTCCGATGCCTGCGCCGTAATTGGCGATAAGCCGCAGCCTTTCGCCGGCGCCGGCGATAAGATCGGCATCGATACGGTCGGTCACGGTCGGGACAAACACCTCGGTATCGGCCATTGCCGCGGCCAGCTCTGCACGGTCCATCGCGTGATCGTCCGGGTTCAGCACCGCGTCGAACAGTTCCGACATGCGGGCCTGGGTGCCGTCGGGGAGCGTGCGCGTGACCGTCACGCGCGGGCGGGCAGGGTGCTGCTGTACCATTGCGGGCGGATTGGCGCGGCGGCGCGCGCCAGTCAACGGGTTGAAGCTTCTCGCCCGGCCGCGATAGAAGGGGGTTAACGGCTACAAGGGGATCGCAATGCGTTGGTGGAAGGGGCTGGCGATCGGCGTGATCACGCTGTGCGCCGCCGCATGGTCGGTCGAGGAGGCGCAGGCGCAGCGCAAGCCGCCCTATTTCGCCTCGATCACCGCTTCCAAGGCGCGGATGCGCACCGGCCCCGGGCGCAACTATCCTGCGAGCTGGCTGTACCAGCGCGAGGACCTGCCGATCAAAGTCATCGACATCTATGGCGAGTGGCGCAAGATCGAGGATCCGGACGGCACCCAGGGATGGATGCAGGTCAACATGCTGAGCGACACCCGCACCGCGATGGTGATCGGCCAGATCATCGAGATGCGGTCGGCTCCGGCATTCGACGCGCGCGTCAACTGGCGGGCCGCGCCTGGCGTGGTGGGGCGGGTGAGCAAATGTTCGCGCGGATGGTGCTGGTTCGACGTGCGCGGCCGCGGCGGATATGTCGAGAAGACGCACCTGTGGGGCGTCGATCCGAACGAGACGTTGCCCTGACGCCATGGAGGCTTGGCTCTGGCCGGTCCTGCTGGGCGTGGTGGGCGCCGTGTTCGGCAGCTTCATCGCCACGGTGGCGGTGCGCTGGCCGGAGGGGCGATCGGCGCTTGCGGGGCGATCGGCATGCGACGGGTGCGGCAAGTCGCTGCGCGCGCATGAGCTTGTACCGCTGCTGAGCTATCTGCTGCTGCGCGGGCGGTGCGCGGCGTGCGGAGCGGCGATCCGCCCGGCACATCCGGCGATCGAGCTGATCGGCCTGGCGATCGGCTTGGGCGCCGGGATCGCGGCGCCGGGGATCGAAGGGGCGGCGGGCGCCGCGTTCGGCTGGCTGCTGCTGGCGCTGGGTGCGCTGGACCTGGCGGCCTTCTGGCTGCCCAATCTGCTGACCGGCGCCCTGGCCGCGCTGGGGCTGGCGGGCGCGCTGGCGGGGATCGGCCCGCCGCTGGAGCCGCGGCTGATCGGCGGCGCGGCGGGGTTCCTCAGCTTGTGGGCTGTCGCCGCCGGATACCGGGCGATGCGTGGCCGCGACGGGCTGGGCGGGGGCGATCCCAAGCTGTTCGGCGCGATCGGGCTGTGGCTGGGCTGGCGGATGCTGCCGCTGGTGCTGCTCGGCGCATGCCTGCTCGCCTTCGCGGCGATTTTGGCGCTAAGCTTGCGCGGACGCAGGCCCGCGATGGGCGACCGGATGCCGCTGGGCGTGTTCCTGGCGGCGGCGGCATGGATCGCCTGGGCGGCCATGGCGATGGGCTGGGAGGGGTGATGCGCGAGATACTCGAACGCCAGCGGGCTGCTTTCATGGCGGAGCTGCCGGTGCCCGTGGCGGTGCGGAAGGACCGGCTGAAACGCGCCGCCGCGATGGTTGCGGACAACGCCGATGCGCTGTGCGACGCGCTGAGTGAGGATTTCGGCCATCGCAGCCGCGAACAATCGATGCTGACCGATATCGCCGCCTCGGTAGCCCCGCTGAACCATGCCGTCCGCCATGTCGCGCGCTGGATGAAGGCGGAGCGCAAGCCGCTGACCTTTCCCCTCGGGCTGCTGGGGGCCAGGGGGGCGGTGGAATATCAGCCCAAGGGCGTCGTCGGCATCATCGCGCCGTGGAACTTCCCGGTGAACCTGGTGGTGGGGCCGCTGGCGGGCGTGTTCGCCGCGGGCAACCGGGCGATGGTGAAGACCAGCGAATATACCCCGACGGTCGCCGCGCTGTTCGAGGAACTGGCGCCGCGCTACTTCGCGGCCGAGGAGCTGGCGTTCGTGTCCGGCGGGCCGGAGGCTGGCAAGGCCTTCGCCTCGCTGCCCTTTGATCACCTGCTGTTCACCGGGGCGACGGGGATCGCGAAGCACATCCTGCATGCCGCCGCCGACAATCTGGTCCCGGTGACGCTGGAGCTGGGCGGCAAGTCGCCGGTGATCTTCGGCCGCTCTGCCGATGTCGCGCGCGGCACCGAGCGGGTGGCGCTGGGCAAGATGATGAACGCGGGCCAGATCTGCCTGGCGCCCGATTACATGCTGGTGCCCGAGGAGAAGGAGGGCGAGGTGATCGCCGGGCTGACCGCCGCGGCATCGGCGATGTACCCCAGCGTTCTCGCCAATCCGGACTATACCGCGATCATCAACGACCGGCATTACCAGCGGCTCACCGCCTGGATCGACGACGCCCGAGCCAAGGGCGCCGAGGTGACGGTGGTGGACCCGGCGAAGGAAGATTTCGCCGCGTCCAATTCGCGCAAGCTGCCGCTTCACATCATCCGCAACGCCACCGACGACATGCTGGTGATGCAGGAGGAGATCTTTGGCCCGGTGCTGCCGGTGCGCCGCTATGCGCGGATCGAGGACGCGATCGGCGAGGTAAACCGGCGCGACCGGCCGCTCGCGCTCTACTATTTCGGCAGCGACGCGGGCGAGCGGCGCCAGGTGCTGGACCGCACGATATCCGGCGGCGCGACCGTGAACGACGTGATCTTCCATGTGAGCCAGGAGGAGCTGCCCTTCGGCGGGATCGGGCCGAGCGGGATGGGCGCCTATCACGGCGAGGCGGGCTTCCGCACCTTCAGCCATGCCCGCGCGCTGTTCCGGCAGTCCGGGCTGGACGTGGCCGGGCTGGCGGGGCTCAAGCCGCCCTATGGCAAGCGGACGATGATAGCGATCAAGCAGCAGATGCGATGATTCGCCGGGCTTCGAATATGCGCGGCGGTGGCGCGATGCGGCAAGGTTACACTATCGCAAGAATATAGGTTTCCGTAGCGTCAACCTGGCGAGTTACTTCGCGATTGCACAAAAAAAGAGGCCGCCCGAAGGCGGCCTGTTTAAGCCGAAGGCGGCCTGTTTAAGTTTTTAGGAGAGGATGCCTGAAAGGCATGGTCTTTTTGCGCCGCGGTGGGTTATTTCGCAAGTGCGAAAAGATACGTAGTGGATTGCAGAAATTGCAACCATAAGCCGTTCACGCTTGCAAAGATGGTTCGTGCGCCGCACGGAAACGCGATGTCCGCCACCACGTTGAAGCTAGACGCATTCCTACCTTACCGCCTGTCGGTCGCCTCCAACGCGGTTTCCGGCGCGATCGCAACGGCCTATCGCACCCTGTTCGGCCTGCGCATCCCCGAATGGCGGCTGATCGCGGTGCTGGCGGAGGACGGGGCGCTGAGCCAGCAGGCGCTCTGCGGACGCACCGGGATGGACAAGGTGACCGTCAGCCGTGCCGCGATCGCGCTGTTCGATCGCGGGCTGGTGTCGCGATCACCCAATCCGGACGACCAGCGATCGCATCTGCTGACCCTCTCCGGCACGGGCAAGGCGTTGTACGAGCAGGTCGCACCCAAGGCGATCGAGCTGGAACGCCGCATCTTCGACGGCTTCGCGCCCGAAGAGATCGCCGACTTCCGCACCATGCTGGAACGGCTGGAAGCGGCGGCGGGGGCGCTGGAGGCTTGATCCCTCGCGGCGGGCGTCCTAAGGGCGCTTGGCCCTCCCCAGGCGCCCGCGACCTGTGATCGGAGGAGTATCATGTCCGCTACCGTCGAACGCGCCGGCCTGAAGCCCGCAGGGGAGCTTGCCGCTTTCCTGGAAGAGCGCGTCCTTCCCGGCTTGGCCATTGATCCGCAAGGCTTTTGGGCCGGTGTGGCGGCGATATTCGAGCGCTTCGTGCCCGAGAACCGCGCGCTGCTGGCGAAGCGCGATGCGCTGCAGGCGCAGATCGACGCATGGTGCAAGGAAAATCAGGTACTTGCGGCCGATCCCGCGGCCCAGGAAGCGTTCCTGAAGCGCATCGGATACCTGGTTCCCGAACCGGCGGCCTTTTCGGTCGGAACGGAACAAGTCGACGCCGAAGTTGCGAAAATGGCGGGGCCTCAGCTCGTCGTTCCCGTGCTCAACGCTCGCTTCGTCCTCAACGCCGCCAACGCGCGCTGGGGCAGCCTGTACGACGCGCTCTACGGCACCGACGTGCTGCCCGGCGCGGCGAAGCCCGGCGGCTATGACGCGGAACGCGGCGCGCAGGTGATCGCCTATGCCAAGGCGTTCCTGGACGAGGCGGTGCCGCTCAACGGCATGCGCTGGGCCGAATTCGCGGGCGGCGACCTGCCGCTGGCCGATCCGGGCCAGTTCGTCGCGGGGCGCGGCGCATCGATGCTGTTCCGCCACAACGGGCTGCACATCGAGGTGGTGGTCGATCGCGAACATCCGATCGGGCGCACCGATCCGGCGGGCATCGCCGACGTGCTGATGGAAGCGGCGCTGACCGCGATCGTGGACCTGGAGGATTCGGTCGCCGCGGTGGACGCGGAGGACAAGGTCGCCGCCTATGCCAACTGGCTGGGCCTGATGCGGGGCGACCTGGAGGAGACGTTCGACAAGGGCGGCCGCGCGATGACGCGGCGGATGAATCCCGACCGCGATTATGAGATCCCCGGCGGCGGCACGCTGACGCTGCACGGCCGCAGCCTGTTGTTCGTCCGCAACGTGGGCCATCTGATGACCACGCCCGCGCTGCTGCTGGCGGACGGCGGCGAGGCGCCGGAGGGCATCCTGGACGCGATCGTCACCAGCCTGATCGCGCTCTATGACCTGCGCGGGCTGGGCCAGCATCGCAACAGCCGCGCGGGCAGCGTCTATATCGTCAAGCCCAAGATGCACGGGCCGGAGGAGGCGGGCTTCACCAACCGCCTGTTCGACGCGGTGGAGGACCTGCTGGGGCTGGCGCGCCACACGATCAAGGTCGGCGTGATGGACGAGGAGCGCCGCACCTCGGCGAACCTTGCCGCCTGCATCCATGCGGTGAAGGACCGGATCGTCTTCATCAACACCGGCTTCCTGGACCGCACCGGCGACGAGATCCACACCAGCATGGCCGCAGGCCCGATGATCCCCAAGGGCGAGATGAAGGCCAGCGCGTGGATCAAGGCCTATGAGGACCGCAACGTGCGCATCGGCCTGGCCTGCGGGCTTTCGGGCAAGGCGCAGATCGGCAAGGGCATGTGGGCCGCGCCCGACCGGATGGCCGACATGATGGCGCAGAAGATCGGCCATCCGATGAGCGGCGCCAACACCGCCTGGGTGCCGAGTCCCACTGCGGCGACGCTGCACGCGCTCCATTATCACAGGATCGACGTCTTCGCCCGCCAGCGCGAGATCGCCGGGGAAGCGATCCCGGGGCTGGCGCCGCTGCTGACGATCCCGGTCGCGCAGGGCCGCAACTGGACGCCCGAGGAAGTGGCGCGCGAGCTGGACAACAATGCGCAGGGCATCCTGGGCTATGTCGTCCGCTGGGTGGACCAGGGCGTGGGCTGTTCCAAGGTTCCCGATATCGACGACGTGGGGCTGATGGAGGACCGCGCGACGCTTCGCATCAGCTCGCAGCATCTGGCCAACTGGCTGCTGCATGGCGTGGCGAGCGCGGCGGACGTCGATGCGGCGCTGAAGCGCATGGCGGCGAAGGTGGACGCCCAGAACGCGGGCGATCCGCTGTACCGGCCGATGGCGGGCAACGAGGAGGCCAGCTTCGCCTTCCGCGCGGCCCGTGCGCTGGTGTTTGAGGGGACGGTGCAGCCGAACGGCTATACCGAGCCGTTGCTGCACCGGTTCCGCGCACAAGCAAAGGCCGCCTTCTAACCCTTTCACGGCCGCAATGTTCGGCCTATTGAGGGGACGCGAGTGTGTTTTTCGCGGGGAGATGAAGCGATGATCGAGCGAGTTGCAATCGGATCGTGGGGTGCGCGTATCGGGGCCGTGCTGCTGACGGCGGCCGCGATGGCGCCGGGTGCCGCCCAGGCCCAGGAATCGACTCCATCGACCGGTGTTTTCAAGACCGCGCAGGAGGTGTTCACCATCTGCAATTCGACCAAGGAGGTCGATGTTGAAGCCTGCGACTGGTTCATCATGTCCGCGCACGACATGATGAAATTCTATGGCGACACCGATACCGGCGGCGAGAAGATCTGCCTGCCGCAGGGCACCAAGGCGCTGGAGGTCCGCACCGCCGTGCTCGATTACTGGCGCAGCAAGCCGGAAGCCCGCAAATATTCGGCGGTCAGCACGATCTATAACGCGCTGACGCAGAAGTACGGCTGCTGATCCTTTCCGGCGTGGCGGGGGGAGTGCCTCCGCCGCGCCGGCCACCATATACGAAGCGCCGGTAGTTGAGACGCAGCGCGAAAGCGGGCTCGTTGGAGCCAAACGCCCCTTCCATCGTTAAGCCGATGAACGGACCGGAGTTTCCGGCCGCGGAAGGAGGCTTGTGCGCAAGGGGGTGAAGACGCTGGCCTGGACCGCGCTGGCCGGTGCGGCGCTGGTTCCCGGAACGGCGCTGGCGCAGGCGGCCGGGCAGGAGGCGCCCGGACAGCAGCCGCCGGGCCAGGGTGCCCCGGGCGCGGACGCGGGCGTGCAGGACCCGCCGGCGGTAATCGTGAGCGACGAGGAATTTGAGGCGGCGATGCCCGCCGTCGGCGACGATATCGATGCGCCGCTGGAGGCGATGCCGCCCGCGGCTCAGGCTCAGGCTCCGGCCGGGGCGGATGCCGTGGAGGGGCAGCAGGCTGCCGCCGATGATGCGGAGGTGCTGCCCGGCGAACTGGCGCCGATCGTCGAGCAGGAGGCCGAATTCTCAGAGCCGCTGCCGCCGGTCGCGGAATTCGAACTGGCTCCGGCGGCGGCGGACGAGGTGCAGGCCGGCGATGCGCCGGTGATCCGCTATACCACCGTGGTGCAGGGCCTCGACCTGCTGGACCTGGATGATGAGTTCCGATCGCTGTCGGCACTGGAGCGCGGCGACGGGCGCGCGGCGGCCGCGGCGATGGTGGCGGCGCGCGGCCGCGAAGACGAGCTGCTGGCGGTGCGCCTGCTCTATTCGCGCGGCTATTATGACGGCACGGCGATCGTCACCGTAGAGCAGGACCCGGGCGCCCCCGGTGCGTTGCGGGCGGTGCTCTCCGCCGCGCCGGGCGAGCTTTACCGGCTGGGATCGGTGCGCGTTGAGGGCGCCGACGCGCTGCCCGCCGGGCTGATCGAGCGCGGCCTGCCGCTGTTCCCCGACGATCCGATCGAGGCGGACCGCATCCAGGGCGCCGAGGCGAATCTGAGCGTGACGTTGCCGCAGTCGGGTTATCCCTTCGCCGCGCTGGGCCAGCGCGACATCCTGCTCGATGGTGCCACGCACCGCGGCGATTACGTCCTGCCGCTCGACACCGGGCCGCGCGCCAGCTTTGGCGGAGTGGTCGTCGCGGGCGAGGAGCCGGTGTTCCAGCCGGACCATATCGAGCTGCTCGCCCGGTTCGATCGCGGCGAGCTGTACGACAGCCGCGAGGTGGAGGACCTGCGCGAGGCGCTGATCGCCACCGGTCTGTTCTCCACGCTGTCGGTGGAGCCGGTGCGCACCGGCGATGCCGGGCCGGACGGGACCGAGGTGGTGAACCTGCAGGTGGTGCAGCGCGCCGGGCCGCCGCGCACCATCGCCGCGGAGGCGGGATATTCGACCGGCCAGGGCATCCGCGTGGAGGCGAGCTGGACGCACCGCAACCTGTTCCCGCCCGAAGGCGCGCTGATCTTGACCGGGGTGGCGGGCACGCAGGAGCAGGGGGCGAGCGCCACCTTCCGCAGATCCAACTGGAAGAAGCGCGATCGCACGCTCCAGATCGCGGCGGCGCTGAACCATGCCGATTACGACGCCTATCGCGCCTATACCGGATCGATCGCGGCGCGCGTCTCGCGCGACTCTACGCCGATCTGGCAGAAGCGCTGGACCTGGTCGCTGGGTGCGGAGCTGGTCGGCACCAGCGAGGACCGGTATGATTACGCCCGCAGCGTCCGCGATCGCGGCACCTGGCTTATCGCCGCGCTGCCCGGCGTGCTTGGCTATGACGCGAGCGACGATCTGCTTGATCCCAAGCGCGGGTTCCGGATCAAGGCGAGCCTGAGCCCCGAGACATCGGTGCGCGGCGCCGTGCGGCCCTATGCGCGGATGATGCTGGAGGGCACCTATTACCAGCCCGCGGGCGAGAACTTCGTGATCGCGGCGCGCGCGCGCGCGGGTTCGATCCAGGGCGTGGCGCGCGACGCGCTGCCGCCGTCGCGCCGCTATTATGCCGGCGGCGGCGGATCGGTGCGCGGCTTCGGCTATCAGCAGCTCGGGCCGCGTTCGCCCGACGGCAAGCCGGTGGGCGGGCGCAGCCTGGCCGAGTTCGCGCTGGAGGCGCGCTATCGCTTCGGCAATTTCGGGATCGTGCCGTTCATCGACGCGGGCCAGGTTTATGACGAGACCTTGCCGACGATGCGGAACATCCGCTTCGGCGCGGGCGTGGGCGGGCGCTTCTACACCAATTTCGGGCCGCTGCGCGTGGACGTGGCGACGCCGATCAACCGCCAGCCGGGCGAATCGCGCGTGGCGGTCTATATCTCGATCGGCCAGGCCTTCTGATGGCGGGCGAGGAACCCGCCGTCGAGGCTGCGCCTCCGCAGGTGGAGGATACGCCCGCCCGTCCGCGGCGCGGCGGATGGGCGCGCGCCGGGCGCTGGGCCGCGGGCATCACCGGTGGTGTGGCGGCGCTGGCCGGGGCGGGGCTGCTGTGGCTCGACAGCGCGATGGGCCATGCCTTCCTGGCGCGGCAGATCAGCGGGATGGTGCTCGAATCCGGCCTGAATTTCCGCGTGGAGCGGATCGAGGGATCGGTGTTCGGCGCGATGGAGCTGCGCGGGGTGGAGGCGCGCGATCCCAGGGGCGGCTTCGCCAGCGCCGATCGCGTCGCGGTGGACTGGCGGCCGTGGCGCTGGTTCTCGAACCGGATCGACATCCGTTCCGCCGCGATCCCGCTGGTGCGGCTGGCGCGGCTGCCCGAGCTGAAGACCGTTCCGCGCCAGCCGAACGAGCCGCTGCTGCCCGAGATCGGCATCGAGTTGGGCAGGCTGGACATCGCGCGGATCGAGATCGCCCCGGCGGTGACCGGCCGGGCGCATGCCGCGCGGCTGAACGGCAGCGTGCATATCGCGGACGGGCGGGCGGTGGTTACGGCCGAAGGCGCGGCGCTGGCCGGGCCGGGGCTGGCGGGCGGCGACCGCATGTCGCTGAAGCTGGACGCGGTGCCCGCCAGCAACCGGCTGGACATGGCGCTGCGCGTCGCGGCTCCCGCCGACGGGCTGGCGGCGGCGCTGACCGGGGTGGCCAAGCCGCTGGCGCTTTCGGTGGAGGGCGCGGGGAGCTGGCAGCGCTGGCGCGGGCTGGCGGTGGGATCGCTGGGCGGCGAGGAACTGGCCAACCTGGCGGTCACCGCCGACGACGGGCGCTTCACGCTGCGCGGGCCGGTGCATGCCGGGCTGTGGCTGGAGGGACCGGCGGCGCGGCTGGCCGGGCCGGTGACCGATGTGGCGATCGAGGCGCGCTGGGCGGACCGGCGGGCGGCGACGCGCTTTGACGTGAAGTCGCAGGCGCTGGCGGTGCATGGCGAGGGGCTGATCGACCTGCGCCGCAGCCGCTTCGGCGATTTCCGGGTGGAGGCGCTGTTGCGCACGCCGGGCACCATCGCCGAGCGGCTGAGCGGACGCGATGTGCGGCTGGCGGTGGCGCTCGACGGGCCGTTCGCCACGCCGATGGTGGATTACAAGCTGCGCGCCGCGATGCTGGGCTTTGGCGAGACGCTGGTCGAGGGGCTGGCGGCCGAGGGGCGGGCGCGGGTGGACGCGAACCGGATGCGCGTGCCCGTGCGCGCGGTGGCGGCGCGCGTGACCGGGCTGAACGACGCGGCGGGCAGCCTGCTCACCAACCTGACCGTCAGCGGCGACCTGGCGATCGCGGGCAGCCAGATATTGTCGGACAATCTGCGGCTGGTGTCGGACCGGGTGAACGCCACCGCGATCCTGATCGCCGATGTCTCCGCCGGGCGCTACACCGGGGCGATCAAGGGGCGCGTCAACGATTACGAGCTGGACGGGCTGGCGCTGGTCAACCTGGAGACCGACGCGAAGCTCTATACGCCGCCCGCTGGCGGCTGGGGTATCCGCGGCGGGGTCTCCGCACGCAGCGTCAAGATCCTGAACGAAGGGGTGCGCAGCTTCCTGGGCGGCAACGCCGCGGCCACCGCCGATGTGGGGATCGATCAGCAGGGCATCGTCAGCTTCGCCAATGTGCGCCTGCGCGCGCCATTGTTCGAGATACGGTCCGGCCAGGGCAGCTATGACCCGGCCGGGCCGATCCAGGCGCGGCTGGACGGCCAGTCGGTGCGGTTCGGGGCGCTGAGCGCGGACGTATCCGGACGCGGCACCGCGCCCGAGGTGGTGGTGCGCGCGCCCAGCCCCGGCGTGGGCGTGGGCATGACCGGGCTGGTGGCGCGCATCCGCGGCGAGGGGCAGAGCTGGGCGATCACCGCCGACGGCGGCACCGATTACGGCCCCTTCGCCGCCGATGTGCTGGTGACCACCGGCAAGCGGACGGTGGTGGACGTGCGCGGCGGGCGCTTTGCCGGCATGGTGCCGGGCGGGCGGCTGGTGCAGGGGGCGGCTGGGCCGTTCGAGGGAGTGCTCAGCTTCGCCGGATCGGGGATCACCGGATCGGCGACGCTTTCGGCGCAGGGCGCGCTCCAATATGCGGCCTTCACCGCCCGCGCCGCCAACGCTCAGGTGCCCGGCGCGGCCGAGCTGACCATCGGTCAGGCGATCGCGGACGGCAGCATCCTGTTCGCCGAGGTGCCGCAGATCATCGCCGATGTGCAGGTCGCCAACCTGCGCCAGCGCGAGCTGACGCTGCGCACCGCGCGCGCCAAGATCGACTATCAGGGCGGCAAGGGCTCCGCCCAGTTGCTCGCCACGGGATCGACCGGCGTGCCGTTCCGCATCGCCGCCAACGCCGATCTGAAGCCCGGGCTGTGGCGCGTCGCGGTGGACGGGCAGGGCAGCGGCGTGAAGTTCAAGACCCGCGATGCCGCGCGGATCAAGGTGCTGGAGGACGGATACGAGCTCCAGCCCGTCCGCGTGGATCTGGACCAGGGCACCGCGCTGCTCTCCGGCACCTATGGTGCGGGCTATTCGGTGAAGGCGCGGCTGGAGCGGCTGGACCTGGCGGTGGTCAACGCCTTCGTCCCCGGGCTGGGCATCGGCGGCAGCGCCACCGGCAGCCTGGATTTCGCGCAGGACAGCCCCAGCGCCTTCCCCAGCGCCAATGCCCGGCTGGAGATCAGCAACTTCACCCGCGCCAGCATCGCCCGCGTGTCCGATCCGGTGAACCTGACGCTGGTCGGCAAGCTGCTGCCCGATGGCGGGGACGCGCGCGCGCTGATCAAGCGCGGCAGCACCACCATCGGCCGCATGGTGGCCACGCTGCGCCCGTTGGGGCCGGAGGCCGGGCCGTGGCGCGATCGGCTGATGGCGGCGCCGCTGTCTGGCGGTATCCGCTACAACGGGCCGGCGGCGGTGCTGTTCTCGCTGGCGGGGCTGACGGGGCAGCAGCTCAGCGGGCCGATCGGCGTCGCGGCGGACTTTTCCGGACGGGTGGCCACGCCGGAGCTTTCGGGCATCGTCCGCGCGAGCAACCTCACCTATGAGAACGAGACATATGGCACGCACCTGACCGCGATGAAGATCGAGGGCCAGTTCACCAACGACAAGCTGGTGATCCAGACGATGACCGCGCAGGCCGGATCGGGCACGGTGGGGCTCAGCGGATCGGTGGGGCTTTCCTCTGCCGCGGGATTCCCGATGAACCTGACCGCCGAGCTGCGCAACGCGCGGCTGGCGCGCAGCGACGCGCTGGGCGCCACCGCCACCGGCCGCATCCGCGTGATCCGCGACGAACAGGGGCCGCGGATCGAAGGGCGCATCGACCTGCCCGAAGTCCGGTACGAAGTGGTGCGCCAGGGCGCGGCCGAAATCCCGGAGCTGACCGGCATCCGCCGCAAGAGCGACGTCTTCGCCACCGAGGAGCAGCGCAAGGCCGCCCGCCAGACCTTCGGCGATTTCCGGCTGAACCTGCGCATCCGGGCCGACAACCGCGTGTTCATCAACGGCATGGGGCTGGAATCCGAATGGGCCACCAGCATCCGCATCGGCGGCTCCACCGCCGCGCCGGAGCTGGGCGGCACCGCCACGCTGGTGCGCGGCACCTATGATTTCGGCGGGCGGCGCTTCACGCTGACGCGCGGCGTGATCCGGTTCCAGGGCCGCGACATGACCAACCCGACGATCGATATCGCGGGCAATACCGATGCCGAAGGGATCACCGCCGTTCTGATCGTATCCGGCAGCGCGCAGCGGCCGCGGATCGCCTTCACCTCGTCGCCCGCGCTGCCGCAGGACGAGGTGCTTGCGCGGCTGCTGTTCGGCAATTCGGTGACCGACCTGACCGCGGTGGAGGCCGTCCAGCTTGCCGCCGCGCTCAACTCGCTGCGCGGATCGGGCGGGCTCAACCCGCTCGGCAAGCTGCGTTCGGCGGTGGGGATCGACCGGCTGCGCATCCTGAGCGCCGACGCGACGAGCGGCCGCGGCACCGCGATCGCCGCGGGCCAGTACATCACCGACGACATCTATGTGGAGGTGATCACCGACGCCCGCGGCTTCACCGCGACGCAACTGGAGGTGGCGCTGAGCCAGGCGCTGAGCGTTCTTTCCTACACCGGATCGTTCGGCGGAACGGGCGTCAGCCTGCGCTATTCGAAGGATTATTGACCGCCCGCACGCAGCGCGCATGATTGCGCTTGGCTCCGCTACTTACAATATTGTAAGCAAGCCGGAAGCGGAGAGGCGAATGAGCGAGCATTTCGACGTATTGATCGTGGGCGCCGGCATTTCGGGCATCGGCACGGCCTGGCACCTGCAAAAGCATTGCCCGGATCGGAGCTATGCGATCCTGGAGGGGCGGGCGTGCAAGGGCGGGACGTGGGACCTGTTCCGCTATCCCGGCATCCGATCGGATTCGGATATGTTCACGCTCGGCTATTCCTTCCGTCCCTGGACGGGGGCGAAGGCGATCGCCGACGGCCCTTCGATCCTCCAGTATCTGGAGGATACCGCGGCCGAGAACGGGATCGAGCCGCACATCCGCTATGGCCACCGCGTCACCCGCGCCGAATGGTCCACCCCCGACGCGCTGTGGACCGTCACGGTGGAGGCGGGCGGCGAGACGCGGACCTTCACCTGCTCGTTCCTCTCGATGTGTTCGGGCTATTACCGGTACGATCGCGGCTACCTGCCCGAATGGGAGGGGACGGCGGACTATAAGGGCCGGATCATCCACCCGCAGTTCTGGCCCGAGGACCTGGACTATGCCGGCAAGCGCGTGGTGGTGATCGGCAGCGGCGCGACCGCGGTGACGATCGTGCCCGAAATGGCCAAGCGGGCCGCGCACGTCACGATGCTCCAGCGCTCTCCCACCTATGTCGCCTCGCTGCCCAGCGAGGACGCCATCGCCAACTGGCTGCGCAAGCGGCTGCCCGCGAAGACCGCCTATGCGATCACGCGCTGGAAGAATGTGCTGATCTCGCAATTCTTCTTCAGCCGCATGCGCAAGAACCCGGAGAAGGCCAAGGAGCGGCTGGTGGGCATGGTGCGCGAGCATCTCGGCCCCGATTACGACGTCGCGACCCATTTCACGCCCAAATATAATCCGTGGGACCAGCGGCTGTGCGCGGTGCCCGACGCCGACATGTTCGAGGCGATCAAGTCCGGCGCGGTATCGGTGGAGACCGACACGATCGAACGCTTCACCGGAAAGGGGCTGAAGCTGGCATCGGGCAAGGAGCTGGAGGCGGACATCATCGTCACCGCCACCGGGCTGGACCTGCAGATCATGGGCGGCGTGCCGCTGATCGTGGACGGCAAGGAAACGGACGTGCCGCACGCGCTGACCTATAAGGGCATGATGCTGTCGGACGTGCCCAACATGGCCTTCACCTTCGGCTATACCAACGCGAGCTGGACGCTGAAGGCGGACCTGACCAGCGAATATGTCTGCCGCCTGCTCAACGCGATGAAGTCGCGCGGGATGCGCCAGGTGACGCCGCGGCCGAAGGGGCCGGTGGAGGAGATCCCGTTCGTCGATTTCTCGTCGGGCTATATCCAGCGCGCGGTGGCGCACCTGCCCAAGCAGGGCGCGCGCAAGCCGTGGCGGCTGAACCAGCGCTATACCCGCGACCTGATGGCGCTGCGTTTCGGCGGGATCGACGACGAGATGGAGTTCTCCAACCCGGTGGCGAAGGCGAAGGCCGCCTGATCGGGAAGGGGCGGAAGCATGCCGGTTCGATCCGGAAGCCGCGTGCGGCCAGCTTCTGGAATCCGCCCCCTCCGTCACGCTGTGCGTGCCACCCCCCCCCTGGTGGGGGAGGATAGGGGTTATCCGCGCGATTTGAGCAGGGCGGAGCGGGTGCATTCGCACACGATCTCGTCGCGCTGGTTCCGCATCCGGTGTTTCCAGGTGACGATGCCCTGGCCGGGGCGCGACTGGCTGGGGCGGACGGCGATAACCTCGCTCTCCGCGCGCAGCGTATCGCCGATGAACACCGGCTTCGGCATGCGCAATTCGTCATAGCCCAGGTTGGCGACCAGCGTGCCCGCGGTCGTATCGCCCACGGTGATGCCCACCATCAGGCTGAAGGTGAAGGTGCCGTTGACGAGGATGCGGCCGAACTCGCTCGCCTTCGCCGCCTCGGCATCGATGTGCAGCGGCTGGGTGTTGTGCGTCATGGTGGAGAACAGGAGGTTGTCCGTTTCCGTCACGGTGCGGCGCAGTTCGTGCGCGATGGTGTCGCCAACCTGCCATTCGTCGAACCAGCGTCCGGCCATCACTCCGCCTCCCGCAGCTTGCGCTTGAATCCCTTGTGGCTCTGCACCCAGCCGAGCCGTTCGTAGAAACGGTGCGCGCCGGTGCGCTCGTTCGACGAGGTGAGCTGGACCATGAAGCAGCCGCGTTCACGGCAGCACTCGACCGCCCAGTCGATCAGCTTCGCGCCGAGGCCCTGGTTGCGGACGCTGGAGTCGATCCGAACCGCCTCGATCTGGCCGCGCCAGGCGCCGCGGAAGCTGAGGCCGGGGAGAAAGCTGAGCTGGAGCGTGCCGACCACGCGGCCGTCGAGCTCGGCGGAGACGAGGAGCTGGTTGGGGTCCGCCGAGATCGCATCGAAGGCGGCGGCGTAGCGCGGGTCCGCGGGATCGGTCTCGCGGGCGTCCGGAATCGTGTCCTCGCGGAGCATGGCGAGGATGGCGGGGAGGTCTTCGCGGGTGGCGGGGCGGATGATGAGGCCATCAGTTCCTCCCCCGGAGGGGGAGGGGGACCGCGAAGCGGTGGAGGGGTATTCGCCATGGAAGTTGCCGCTGGTGGAGACTACCCCTCCACCATGCTGCGCATGGTCCCCCTCCCCCTCCGGGGAAGGAATGACCGGGGAGGCCATCATTCCGCCTTCTCCACGCGGACGAGCAGCGTGCCCTCGCTCACCTGGGCGCCGGCTTCGGCGTTCAGTTCCGCGACGATTCCGTCGAAAGGGGCGGTTAGGCCGTGCTCCATCTTCATCGCTTCGAGCGTGAGGAGGCGCTGGCCCTTGGTGACGCCATCGCCGGCGGCGACGTCGACCGAGGTGACGCGACCGGGCATCGGCGCGAGCATCGCGCCGTCGCTTGCGGCGGCACCCGCCCCGCCGGCCGCGCGATATTGGGTCAGCACATAGGTCTGCCCGCGCTCGTTGAGCAACGCGACCGGTTCGGCGAAGCTGGCGATGCACGCCACGCCGTCTTCGTCGGGCACGATCCAGCGCTCGACGCCGTCCACCAGCACCCGTTCCTCCCGCCGCGGCGGCGCGTTTAGCCGCCAGCCGAGCAGCTCCCTGGGCACATCGGCGTACCCCATCAGATAGAATTCGCTCGCCGCCTGGGCCACGCCCGCGTCCGAGGGCTGGGCCGCGGGTAGCAGCGCATCGCCCTTTTCGGCGATGAAGGCGGTGGTGATCCTGCCTGCCACAAAATCGGGATCGTCGAGCGCGGCGACCAGAAAGCCCGCATTGGTGCGGACCGGGGCGACCAGCGTGTCCGAAAGCTCGCCGATGAGCCGATCGATGGCGTGCTCGCGCGTCGTGGCATGGGCGATGACCTTGGCGATCATCGGGTCGTAGAAGCTGGACACCTCGTCACCGGTTTCCACCCCGGTTTCGATCCGCGTCGACGAGGGCGGATCGGTGAACAGGTGCCGGTTCGACCACATCAGCGGCGCCAGCCGGCCGATGCTGGGCAGGAACCCCTTCGCCGGGTCCTCGGCATAGAGCCGCGCCTCGATCGCCCAGCCGTTGATGCTGAGTTCGTCCTGCCCGAGCGGGATCGGCTCGCCCGAGGCCACGCGGAGCTGCCATTCGACCAGATCGACGCCCGTGATCTCCTCGGTAACCGGATGTTCGACCTGGAGGCGGGTGTTCATCTCCATGAACCAGATGCGGTCGGCGCGCAGGCCTTCGCTGGCGTCGGCGATGAACTCGATCGTGCCCGCGCCGACATAGTCCACCGCCTTCGCGGCGCGGACGGCGGCGGCGCAGATCGCCTCGCGGGTCGCCTCGTCCATGCCGGGGGCGGGGGCTTCCTCGATCACCTTCTGGTGGCGGCGCTGGAGCGAGCAGTCGCGTTCGAACAGGTGGACGACATTGCCGTGGCTGTCGCCGAACACCTGCACCTCGATATGGCGCGGGCTGAGGATGTATTTCTCGATCAGCACGCGATCGTCGCCGAAGCTGGACGCGGCCTCGCGCTTGCAGCTCGCCAGCGCGTCGGCGAAGTCCGCGGCGGCGTCCACGCGGCGCATCCCCTTGCCGCCGCCGCCGGCCACCGCCTTGATCAGCACGGGATAGCCGATCGCATCGGCCTCCGCCTTCAGCCGCTCCGGCGACTGGTCGTCGCCCAGATAGCCGGGGGTGACGGGCACGCCGGCCGCGATCATCCGCGCCTTCGCGGCGTCCTTCAGGCCCATCGCGCGGATGCTCTCGGGCTTCGGGCCGACCCAGATCAGCCCGGCGTCGATCACCGCCTGGGCGAAATCGGCGTTCTCCGACAGGAAGCCGTAGCCGGGGTGGATCGCGGCGGCGCCTGCTTCCTTCGCGGCGGCGATGATCTTCGCGCCCACCAGATAGGATTCGCGTGCCGGGCTGGGGCCGATATGCACCGACTGGTCCGCCTGGCGGACGTGGAGCGCGTTCGCGTCGGCATCCGAATAGACCGCGATCGTGCGGACGCCCATCTCGCGCGCGGTGCGGATGATGCGGCAGGCGATCTCGCCGCGGTTGGCGATGAGAAGAGAGGGGATCATCGCGACCCCCTCCTGAACCCGGTGCCTATTCGCAGTCGCCCGTCGAGCCGGCCGTCTGGCAGACGTCGAGCACCCATTTCAGGTCGAAATTGGTGTAGGACGTCCAGCTCTTGTGCCGCTGATAGGCGACGGCGGGAACGCCGTTCACCATCAGCATCATCCACGGCAGCTCGTGGCGCATCGGATCGTATTCCACCACCGTGAACTTGTGCCCCGGCATGTCGATCACGACGCCGTTGTCCATCCAGGTCTCGGTACATTTGCCCTGATAGACCGATCCCGTTTCGTCCATCAGCGTGCAATAGCGCTTCACCACCTCCGGCGCGGGTGCGCCCGGCGTGTCCGCCGACGAAGCCGGAACCGCGGCCGCCGCGAGGCCGGCCATAACAAGTCCACTGAGGATCACGCCCATTCTCCCATACCCGGAAGCAAGCCGGCGGCGTCGAGAGGATCGCGCCTTCATCCGGGTTGCTGCCCGGGGAAGGATGATATGGGAATGCAACGATCGGGGCCATGATACGGATGTCCAGTCCTTGGCGGGGATGGGGGGAGGGGGAGCAGCAGGCAGAGGCTAGGCGGGTTTCCTGATATCTCCCCCGGCTTGCCGGGGGAGGGGGACCATGCGAAGCATGGTGGAGGGGCGCGCGAAGCGCGAGGGAGCCGCCAGATGCTGAAGGGCTATGGCAGATCATATCGTCGCGCAAAGCAGCTTCGCCGGGAAATGACGCTGCCGGAGGTTCTGCTGTGGCGGGCGCTGCGCGGGCGATCCGGCGACAAGTGGCGAAAGCAGCACCCGGCGGGACCCTATATTCTGGATTTCTATTGCGACCGGGCGAAGCTGTGCATCGAAATTGACGGCGAGGTCCATGAACGCGGCGGACACCCGGCGCTTGACGCGCGGCGGGACGGCTGGCTGGCCGCAAGGGGCATCGAAACGCAGCGTATCCCGGCCTGCGACGTCCTGGGTAATCTGGAGGGTGTCGTCGCGTTCGTCGCCGCCCACGTGCGCAGGCGCGCGCCCCTCCACCGTCCTGCGGACGGTCCCCCTCCCCCAGACGAGCTGGGGGAGGATTGATGGGTGGCGTTTCGTGCCCATCACATCCGGAACACGCCGAACGCGGGGCGTTCGGGGATGGGGGCGTTGAGCGTGGCGGCGAAGGCCAGGCCCAGCACGTCGCGGGTCTGCGCGGGATCGATGATGCCGTCGTCCCACAGCCGGGCGGTGGCGTGCCAGGGATTGCCCTCGTCCTCATAGCGCTGGCGGATCGGGGCCTTGAACGCCTCCGCCTCCTCCGGCGTCCATTTATCCGCGTCGCGGTGGACGGTGGCGAGGACGCTCGCCGCCTGCTCGCCGCCCATCACGCTAACGCGGCTGTTGGGCCAACTGAACAGGAAGCGGGGAGAATAGGCGCGGCCGCACATGCCGTAATTGCCCGCGCCGAAGCTGCCGCCGATCAGCACGGTGACCTTGGGCACGGTGGCGGTGGCGACGGCGGTGACCAGCTTCGCGCCATGTTTCGCAATGCCTTCCGCCTCATATTTGCCGCCGACCATGAAGCCGGAGATGTTCTGGAGGAACAGCAGGGGCACGCGCCGCTGGCAGGCGAGTTCGATGAAATGGGCGCCCTTCACCGCGCTTTCGCTGAACAGCACGCCGTTGTTGGCGATGATGCCCACCGGAATGCCCCAGATATGCGCGAAGCCGCACACCAGGCTGGCGCCGTAGAGCGCCTTGAACTCGTGGAACTCGCTGCCGTCGACCAGCCGGGCGATCACCTCATGCACGTCATAGGGCGCGCGGACATCGGTGGGCAGGATGCCGTAGAGATCCTCGGCGGCGTATTGGGGCGGGCGCGGATCGATCCGGGCGATCTCCGGCGCGCGATCGGCGGGCAGGTGGCTCACGATGTCGCGGACGATGGTGAGCGCGTGCTCGTCGTTCTCCGCCACATGATCGACCACGCCCGAACGGCGGCCGTGGAGATCGCCGCCGCCAAGGTCCTCGGCGCTGATCACCTCGCCGGTCGCGGCCTTCACCAGCGGCGGGCCGGCCAGGAAGATCGTGCCCTGGTTGCGCACGATCACCGTCTCGTCGCTCATCGCGGGGACATAGGCGCCGCCCGCGGTGCAGCTTCCCATCACGCAGGCGATCTGGGGGATGCCCTTGGCGCTCATGTTCGCCTGGTTGAAGAAGATGCGGCCGAAATGCTCCCGGTCCGGGAACACCTCCGCCTGATGGGGCAGGTTGGCGCCGCCGCTGTCGACCAGATAGATGCAGGGCAGGCGGTTCGCCTCCGCGATCTCCTGGGCGCGGAGATGCTTCTTCACGGTCATCGGGTAATAGGTGCCGCCCTTTACCGTGGCGTCGTTGCACACGATCATCACAGTGCGGCCCGACACGCGGCCGATCCCGGCGATCATTCCCGCGCCCGGCACTTCGCCGTCATACATGTCGCAGGCGGCGAGCTGGCCGATCTCAAGGAACGGCGATCCGGGATCGAGCAGCCGTTCCACCCGGTCGCGGGGCAGCAGCTTGCCGCGGCTGGCGTGCCGCTCGCGCGAGGCCTGCGAACCGCCCAGCGCGGCGCGGGCCACGTCCTCGCGCAGTTTCGCGGCCAGCGCGCGATGATGCGCTGCGTTGGCGCGATACGTCTCGCTGTCGGCCGACACGTTCGTGCCCAGCACCGGAGCGCTCATAAATAGGGCATCCTTCCTGTCCTAATATCGCCCTCCCTTACACATGCCCCGGGCGCAAGGAAAGGCGCCGGCGCGATGTTCGATATTCGTCACATCCCCTTCAGATGCGCCTGGAAAAACGGCAGCAGATTGTCGCGGAAGCGATCGGGGATGCGGTTGCCGTGGTCGCCGTCATAGACGGTCCAGTCATGCGCGACGCCATAGCGGACGAGCGCGGCGTGCAGCGCCTGATTGTCCGCCAGCAGGAAATCCTTGTCGCCCACGTCCAGCGCCATCGCGGTGATGCTCCGCATGCCCGGCACATATTGCGGCAGCATCGCCAGTGGCGCGTTGGCCGCCCAGCGCGCGAACACGCTCTGGTCCAGCGCGCCGTCCTTGTACGGGAAATCGGCGTAGAAGGGCGGCTTGTCCGGCGCCGGGGACCAGGCGACCGCGGTCGTTATCCCGGCGCGGACCATGAAATCGCCCTTCAGCGCCTGTTCCATCGTCACCGAGGCGATGGCCTTTGCCTGCTCCAGCGTGTCGGTGCGCGGGGCCAGGCAGCAGGAGCTCATCGCATAATAGCTGGAAAAGACGCCGGGATGCTTCATCGCCAGCCGCATCGTGCCGTAACCGCCCATCGAATGGCCGGAAAGGCCGCGGCTCTCGCGCTTCGCGATCGTGCGGTAATGGCCATCGATATAAGCGACCAGATCGCGCGCGACGAAGGTTTCGAAATCGCCGATCGTGGTCGAGCTGGAATACATTGATCCGCCGTGGCGCGTGTAGCTGTCCGGCAGGACCAGGATCATCTCCTGGCCCTTCGCAAAGGCGGTATCGGCGGCCTGGGCGGCGGAGAGATACTTCATGTATCCCTCCGCAGTGGCGGTGAAGCCGTGCAGGAAATAGACGACCGGATAGCGGCGCTTGGGCTGCTTGGCATAGCTGGCGGGCAGGATCACGAACACCTCGCGATCGGCGCTGTTGCCTTCCAGATTGCCCTCGATCGAGGGGCCGTGGACGGCGATCTTCTGCACCGTCACCTGCGCAGCCGCCGCGCCACCCCACAGCAGCGCGAGTACCGCCAGCGCAACCGCCGCACGGCGAAGCATCTCTATGCCCATAACCCCTCCTGATCTTTTCGCGCGCAAGACTAGAACGCCCGCACCCCCAGGGCAACGCGGGCGGTTGCGCGGCGGGCGGGGAGGGTGCCACAGCGGCGGAGCAATCCCGAAAGGCCCGCCATGCCAACCGTCCTGCTGTTGATCGGCTCAAACATCTTCATGACGATCGCCTGGTACTGGCACCTGAAGGGCGGGATGCACAAACCGCTGATCACGGTGATCCTGCTGAGCTGGGGCATCGCCTTCGTCGAATATTGCCTGGCGGTGCCGGCCAACCGGATCGGCTATGCCGGCGGCTGGACGCCCGGCCAGCTCAAGATCGCGCAGGAGGCGATCGCTCTGACCGTGTTCGGCGTGTTCATGGTCGCGGTGCTCGGCGAGCCGCTGAGCTGGCGGCATGCAGGCGCGTTCCTGTGCATCATGGGCGCGGTGGCGTTCCTGTTCGCCGGGCGGTGACGGCTGGTCAGTCGTCGTATTTGCCGCGATCGAGCAACCTGCCGATCAGGTGGCCAACGGTGAAAACCGCCGCATAGGTGGCGAAGTTCACCAGCCATTGGAAGAAGAACGAAAACTGCGGCCACAGGCCCGCGCTGAAGAATGTGAGGAATCCCGAGACGATCAGGACGATCGCATAATGGAGCAACAGATTGTCCCGCATCATGCGCCCATAGGCGAGCATGAACGCGATCAGCGCGATACCCAGAATCGTCTTCCTCCCCCTTGCCCGGATCGCGGGCGCAGGGGGAGATTGGACAATCAATTCGCGCCGATCAACTCGCGGCCGATCAGCATGCGGCGGACTTCGTTGGTTCCCGCTCCGATATCGAGCAGTTTCGCGTCGCGGGCGAAGCGTTCGACGGGCCAGTCCTTGGTATAGCCCGCGCCGCCCAGCGCCTGGATAGCCTCGAGCGACACCTTCACCGCATTCTCCGACGCGAGCAGGATCGCTCCCGCCGCATCGAAGCGCGTCGTCCTGCCCTCGTCGCACGAGCGGGCGACCGCATAGACATAGGCCCGCGCCGAATTGAGCGCGACATACATGTCCGCGACCTTGGCCTGCATGAGCTGGAACGCGCCGATCGGCTGGCCGAACTGCTTGCGCTCGCGGATATAGGGCAGCACCACGTCCAGGCAGGCCTGCATGATGCCGAGCTGGATGCCCGCCAAAACGGTGCGCTCATAGTCGAGGCCGCTCATAAGCACGCCGACGCCGCCGTTGAGCGGCCCCATGACATTCTCGTCCGGCACCTCGCAATCGTTGAACACCAGCTCGGCGGTGGGGGAGCCGCGCATGCCCATCTTGTCGATCTTCTGGCCGATCGAGAAGCCGGGCATGTCCTTCTCGATCAGGAAGGTGGTGATGCCGCGCGATCCCTCTCCCGTCTTCGCATAGACTACGAGGGTGTCGGCATAAGCCGCGTTGGTTATCCAGAATTTGGTGCCGTTGAGGACGTAGCCGCGATCGGTCTTCTCCGCGCGGAGCTTCATGCTCACCACGTCCGATCCCGCGCCCGCCTCCGACATCGCCAGGCTGCCGACATGCTCGCCGGAGATCAGCTTGAGCAGGTATTTGGCCTTCTGCTCGTCGTTCGCCCAGCGGCGGATCTGGTTGACGCACAGGTTCGAATGCGCGCCATAGCTGAGGCCGATCGAGGCTGAGGCGCGGCTCACCTCCTCGCACGCGATGACATGCTCGAGATAGCCCAGGCCCAGCCCGCCCCATTGCTCCTCCACGGTGATGCCGTGCAGCCCCAGCTCGCCCATCGCGGGCCACAGATCGCGCGGGAACCAGTCCTCCGCGTCGATCCGCGCGGCGAGCGGGGCGATCTGCTCCTTCGCGAACCGCGCGGTCGTCTCGCGGATCATGTCGGCCGTATCGCCCAGGCCGAAATCGAGCGTGGGTTCCATCCAATTCTCTCCCGAAACTTGCTTGCCGCCGGGCGGCGCGTATTCCTACCCTGTGCAGAAACAGCGGCGCTTCGACAAGCGCCCCAAGGGGGACCGGCATGCGAAACCTGGTGCGGCGTAAGGCGATGACGGCGGCCAAGGATCAGCCCGAGCATCACCGGCTGGCGCGCACGCTGAGCTGGCCGCATCTGGTGGCGCTGGGGGTCGGCGCGATCGTGGGCACCGGCATCCTGACGCTGATCGGGGTGGGGGCGGATCGCGCGGGGCCGGCAGTGCTGCTCAGCTTCGTGGTGGCGGGGCTGATCTGCGCCTGCGCCGCGCTCTGCTATGCCGAGATGGCGTCGATGATCCCCGCGTCGGGCAGCGCCTATACCTACAGCTATGCAGTGCTGGGCGAGATTTTCGCGTGGATCGTGGGATGGTCGCTGATCCTGGAATATTCGCTGGTGGTGGCGACGGTGGCGGTCGGCTGGTCCGGCTATGCGGTGGGATTCCTGAAGGGGCTGGGGATCGCGCTGCCGGAGTTCCTGACCCATGGGCCGACGGCGGACGGGCGCTTCGGCATCAACCTGCCCGCGATCCTGATCATCGGTGTGGTCGCGTGGCTGCTGATGCTGGGCACGCGGGAGAGCGCGCGGGTGAACAGCGCGCTGGTGGTGCTGAAGCTGATCACGCTGGCGCTGTTCGTCGCGGTGGCCCTGCCGCATTTCGATCCGGCCAACCTTCAGCCCTTCGCCCCCTTCGGATACGGTAGCACGCCGGGCGAGGGCGGGGTGAAGTTCGGCGTGATGGGCGCGGCGGCGATCATCTTCTTCGCCTTCTATGGCTTCGACGCGATCTCCACCGCGGCGGAGGAAGCAAAGGAGCCCGAGCGCGACCTGGCGATCGGCATCGTCGGATCGATGGTGGCCTGTACGCTGATCTACATGATCGTCGCGGCGGCGGCGGTGGGGGCGCTGCCCTTCGGCCGCTTCTCCGACAGCGCCGAGCCGCTGGCGCTGATCCTGCGCGAGATCGGGCAGGGCGGCATCGCCACCATCGTGGCGGCCGCGGCGGCGATCGCGCTGCCCACGGTGCTGCTGGCGTTCCTCTATGGCCAGAGCCGGATCTTCCTGGTGATGGCGCGCGACGGGTTCCTGCCGCGCGGGCTGGCCAAGGTGTCGCCGCGCGGCACGCCGGCGCGGATCACCGCGGCTACTGCGGCGGTGGTGGCCGTGCTCGCCGCGCTGACCCCGCTCGACATGATCGCCAGCCTGGCCAATGCGGGGACGCTGTGCGCCTTCGTGGGCGTGGCGGCGTGCGTGCTGGTTTCGCGGCGGCGCGATCCGGATGCGCGGCGGCCGTTCCGGGTGCCGGGCGCCTGGATCGTCGCGCCGCTGGCGATCCTGGGCTGCATCTATCTGTTCACCAGCCTGCAGGCGGTGACCCAATGGTCGTTCCTGGTGTGGAACCTGCTCGGGCTGGCGGTCTATTTCCTCTATGCGCGGCGGCGGTCGGGCCTCACGCGGTCGTGATCATGCCGTCCACCACGGCCACCGGCCACGGGATCAGCCGCGTGCCGGGGCATGGGCCGCCGACGCAGGCGCCGTCCTCGATCCGGTAGAGCGCGCCGTGCCAGTGGCAGCGGATCAGCCGGCCGTCGGGCGTCAGATAATCGTCTAGCTGGTGCGCCAACGGAAGCGCGATATGCGCGCAGCGATCGACATAGCCGAACACCGCATCGCCCCGGCGCACGACGAAGCCGTGGAAGCGCCCGGCCTTCATCTCCAGCACGAAGTTGCGCGCCGCGCCGTCCGCCACCGCAGCAAGCGGGGCGAGTGCGACGCCCGGCGGAGTGGCGGTCAGCCGTTCCACCAGCGCTCCATGCCGGAGAGCGGCTTCATGGCAGACGCGCTTTGGGAAATCCCTTCCATGCCGCGTCGTAATCGGCCTGGGCGCTCTCCATGGCAAGCCGCGTCGGGCGATAGGGCCAGCAGGTTTCGACCATGAACGCCATGGTGGCCTCCATCCGGTGCGGCTTCAGATCGGCGTTCGTGGCGGCATCCCAGCTCGCGACGTCCGGCCCATGGCCCGCCATCACATTGTGGAGGCTGAGCCCGCCGGGGACGAAGCCGTCCGCCTTGGCGTCATAGGCGCCCTGGATCAGCCCCATCGCCTCGCTCATCACGTTGCGGTGGAACCAGGGCGGGCGGAACGTGTCCTCCGCCACCATCCAGCGCGGGGGGAAGATCACGAAATCGGCGTTCGCGCGGCCCGCCACGGTGCTGGGCGAGGTGAGCACGGTGAAGATCGACGGATCGGGATGATCGAAGCTGACCGTGTTGATCGTGTTGAACCGCGCCAGATCATAGCGGCACGGCGCCAGGTTCCCGTGCCAGGCCACCACGTCGAGCGGGCTATGGTCCAACAGGGTTGTCCACAGGCTTCCCAACGACTTCTGCACAAGCTGGAACGGTTCGTCGCGATCCTCGAACCAGGCGGCGGGCGCCTCGAAATCGCGCGGGTTGGCCAGGCCGTTCGCGCCGATCGGGCCGAGATCGGGCAGGCGGAAGGCCGCGCCGAAATTCTCGGCGACATAGCCGCGCGCCTCGCCATCGGGCAGCAGCGCGCGGAAGCGCACGCCCCGCGGCACCAGCCCGATCCAGCCCGGCGCCAGCTCCAGCCGGCCAAGCTCGGTCAGCAGCGTCAGCCGCCCCGACTGGGGTATGAACAGCAGCTCGCCGTCCGCATCCATGAAGGCGCGCGTGTCCATGTCCCGGTTGGCGGCATAGGCATGGACGTTGACGCCATCCAGTTCGGCCGGATCGCGGGTGACCAGCATCGTCGCCATGCCGTCGATCAGGTCGGTGCCCGGCGCGGGGGCGGGCAGGGGATCCCAGCGCAGCCGGTTGGGCGCCAGCGGCCCCGGCGCCGGCTCGGCGGCGAAGCGCGGCGCACCCGTATAGGGCGCGAACGGCGGATGCTCCGCGGCGGGGCGCAGGCGATAGAGCCACGAACGCCGGTTCTCCGCGCGCGGCGCGGTGAACGCCGTGCCGCTGAGCTGTTCGGCGTAGAGGCCGAAGGCGGGCTTCTGCGGGCTGTTGCGCCCCACCGGCAGCGCGCCGGGGACTGCCTCGGTCGAGACATGGTTGCCGAAGCCGGGGAAATAGTCGGTCATGCGATGCCCTGGGCCTCCAAATCTGTCCGCCCCGAAGGACGAGTTTTTCTCGCACAAAGACGCAAGGCCACGAAGCGCGGTGCCGGCGCCGTTACCCGGCGAGGCCGCTTGCGCTCCGGCAGATGGGCGCCGCCGGCGCGGCGAACGGCTCAAACGCTGCGTGCGAAACCGAAGCGGCTATGCGTCCACCTTGATCACGCCGCGGCGGATCTGGTCCAGCTCGATGCTCTCGAACAGCGCCTGGAAATTGCCGTTGCCGAAGCCTTCGTTGCCCTTGCGCTGGATGATCTCGAAGAAGATCGGGCCGACCATATTCTCGGTGAATATCTGGAGCAGGATGCCCTCGCCGGTTTCCACCGAACCGTCGATCAGGATGCGGTTCCGCTTGAGCCGCTCCAGATCCTCGCCATGGCCGGGGACGCGCTTGTCGACCAGCTCGTAATAGGTCTCGATCGTGTCCTGGAGCCGCACGCCGCGGGCGCGGAGCCGTTCCACCGTGGCGTAGATATCGTCGGTGGTGAGCGCGAGGTGCTGGATGCCCTCGCCATTATATTCGCGGATGAATTCCTCGATCTGGCTCTTGTCGTCCTGGCTCTCGTTCAGCGGGATGCGGATCGCCTGATCGGGCGCGATCATCGCCTGGCTGAACAGGCCCGTCGCCTGGCCCTTGATGTCGAAATACTTCTGCTCCTCGAAATTGAAGAGCGTGCGATAGAATTCGCTCCACACGCGCATCTGGCCGCGGCGGACATTGTGGGTGAGGTGATCGAGCACGTCGAGGCCGACGCTGTTCGCGGCCTCCGCCTCGCGCCAGCCGGGGAACTCGGCCCAGTCGGCGTAGAGATCCTCGCCGTCCTGGACGAAATAGAGGTAGCTGCCGCCGATCCCCAGGATGACGGTGTCGTCTTCCTCGGTCTGCTTGGCGCCGTGCGCGAGCGCCCATTCCATCGCCCTGGCCGGATCGGCGACGCGGAACGCCATCGCGCTGGCCGAGGCGCCGTGCTCGCCGCGGAAGGCCGCGACACGGCCCGCCTCGTCGCGGTTCAGCATCAGGTTGATGCCGCCCTGCTTGTAGCGGGTGACGTTCTTCGTGGGATGCCGGTGCGTCGGCACGAAGCCGAGCAGCTCGAACTGCCGGGCCAGCGCCTCGGGCTCGGGCGAAGTGAATTCCACGAACTCGAACCCGTTGAGGCCGAGCGGATTGGACGGAGCGCGTGACAGGTCGTTCATGGGGACCAGCATAGGGGGCAATGAAAATAGTGTCAATTGATACCAGTTTAATTCTGTGACGGCCACGCAACGGATTTCCTTGCCAATTTCCAGAGAATCTGACTATGGTCAGATATGACTGAAATCGGCCTTCGCGAGCGCAAGCGCATCGACACCAGGGCGCGCATCGTCGAGGCGGCCTGCGCGATGTTCGAAAGCCGCGGGATCGAGGAGGTGACGGTCGACGAGATCGCCGCCGCCGCCGATGTCGGGAAGGGCACCGTCTACAACTATTTCGGCGCGAAGGAGGACATCGTCGTCGCCTTCCTGGTCGAGGTGGACCGGCCGGCGGTGGGCGCGATGGCTTCGCTGCCGTTGCAGGGGATGAGCGTGGCCGAGGCGCTGGACGCCGCCGCGTGGAGCCTGCTGGAAAACAAGGAGCCGCACCACGCCTTCGTCCGTGCATATCTCGCGCGGCTGTTCCTGGCGGACAGCATCGCGTTCGAACTGGCGGAATTCCAGGCGCAGCTCGATGCGGCGCTGACGGCATTATTCACCCGCCTGCTGGCGCGGCCGGGCATGCGCCGCGCGCTGCCGGTGGCCGAACTGGTCCAGTCGTTCAAGACGATGCACCTGGGGCTCACCGCCGCCTGGGCGCTGGAAGGGGCGCCCTTCGCCAACGCGCGCCAGATCACGCGGCGGCACATGTATCTGCTCGCCAAGGGGCTGGAACTCTAAGGGCGGTCCTGCGGAGGGCCGATAGGCCCCGGCCGCGCCGCCTTCGCGCCATGCTCCGGATCAGGTCTCGCCGGCTATTCTATGGGTGGCCGGGTGGGGGAGCGGGCTGTTGCCGATTCCGCCAAAGGCGGACGGACTCCAGGCCGCGGCGCTGGAAAAGCGCATGGCTCGAATCCTGGCCCGGACGGTGCTAGCGGGTGGCAAGCGCACGCCGATCCAAGGGAGCCCGCCATGACCGCCAGCGACGCCATCCTGATCCTCACCACCGGGGGCACCATCGACAAGCAATATTTCGACGCGCTGAGCGAATATCAGGTCGTCGATACCGCAGTCGCGCGGCTGCTGGAGGTAGCGCGGGTGACCAAGAAGTTCGAGATCGCCGAGATCGTGCGCAAGGACAGCATCGACCTGGACGATACCGATCGCGCCGCGCTGGTCGCCGCGGCACGCGATGCGGCGGCCACGCGCATCGTCGTCACCCATGGCACCGACACGATGACCGAAAGCGCCGCCGCGCTGGCCCAGGTGACGGGCAAGACGATCGTGATGACCGGCGCCCTGACCCCGGCGCGCTTCAGCGAGAGCGACGCGGCGTTCAACCTGGGCATGGCCTTCGCCACCGCGCAGGTGGCGCCGCCGGGGGTCTATATCGTGATGAACGGCACCGTGTTCGATGCCGCCCATGTCGTGAAGGACCGTGCCCGCGGGGCCTTCGTGCCCAAATAGGCCACGCGCCGCTTCGGGGCTCAACCGGAAGCGGCACCGGGAGGGGGGAGGCCCTCGCATCCGCCGGAATGCGCAGGCCCAGTTTCATGCGGCCGGCCAGCCCCGCCCCTCTTCAACATGATGCGCGAACACCGGCCGGGGTCTGCCGGCGGGCGGACCATGGACGAGCGCCGCCGCGACGCGCGGTTCGGCGCGCTGGCTGCCCCTCGCGCGTCCGGACCGTGAAAAGCGCTTGAAACCCCGCCGCCGAAGCGTAGGACAAAACGATCAAAGATCAAAAGTAGCGAAAGGGCACCTATGCTTAAGGCCAGGAAGACGATCATCACCTGTGCGGTTACCGGCTCGATCCACACGCCGAGCATGTCGCCGTACCTGCCCGTCACGCCGGAGGAGATCGCGCGGGAATCGATCGGCGCGGTTGAGGCGGGGGCCGCGATCGTCCACCTCCACGCGCGCGATCCGCTGGACGGTCGCCCGAGCCCCGACCCGGAGCTGTTCGCGCAGTTCCTACGCCCGATCCGCGAGGCGACCGACGCGGTGATCAACATCTCCACCGGCGGCGCGCCGGGCTTCACCATGGAAGACCGGCTGGCGGCGCCCAACCGCTTCCGGCCCGAGCTGACGTCGCTCAACATGGGATCGATCAACTTCGGCGTGTTCGGGCTGGCCGAGCGGCGGGGCGAATGGAAGCACGAATGGGAAAAGCCGTTCCTGGAAGGATCGCGCGCCGGATTCCAGTCCAACACCTTCGCCCAGATCGAGCGGGTGATCCAGGAGCTGCACCACGGCTATGGCACGCGCTTCGAATATGAATGCTATGACGTGGGGCACCTCTACACGCTGGCCCATTTCGCCGATCGCGGGATCATCAAGCCGCCGTTCCTCGTCCAGTGCATCTTCGGCATCCTGGGTGGCATCGGCGCGGACGTGAGCCACCTGACGCACATGCGCGACACGGCGGAGCGGCTGTTCGGTGACGATTACCTGCTGTCGTGCTTCGCGATCGGGCGGGCGCAGATGCCGTTCCTGGCCACCTGCGCCGCGATGGGCGGCAGCGTGCGCGTGGGGCTGGAGGACAGCCTGTACATCGCGCGCGGCCAGCTTGCGGAGAGCAATGCCCAGCAGGTGACGAAGATCCGCTGCATCGTGGAGGATCTGGGGATGGAGATCGCGACCCCGGCCGAGGCGCGCGAGATACTGGCACTGAAGGGCGGGGACACGCTTTCCTGGTGAACGCCGGCCCGGCCGGGCACCGTTCCCGGCCGGGCTGCCCCCCGTTGGGCTATCCCGCGATCCGCGCGGGCACAAAAAAAGCGTGGCGACGGTTTCCCGCCGCCACGCCCTCCAGGGACACCGGATCAGAAGTCGCGGCTGAGCGCGATCCCGAAAGTCCTGGGCTGCAGCGTCGTGACGCGCAGCGTGCGCTGGGCCGGCGACAGCGCGGTGCTGGCGCTGATCACCGGGCGATCGTTGAACAGGTTCTCGACGAAGCCCGCGATCTCCCAGCCGCCGTCCAGTTCCAGCCCGAGCCGCGCGGAGGCGCGGTCATAGCTGTCGCCCTGATAGGTGATGGCGTTGTAGCCGATCCGGCCCGGCGGCTGGGTGCGGGTGACGCCGTCGATCCACTGATAGTCGCCGCGCAGGAAGATTTCCGCGCCCTCGGCCACCTGCGCCCGGTATTCGCCGGTGAGCGACACCGTCCACTTGGGCACGCCCACCACGCGATCACCGTTGCGCGAGATCACGTTGCGCACGCCGGTGGTGGGGTTGGGGGGAGCGAGCAGGTCCTCGGTCAGTATCGCGTCGGTGTGTCCCACGCGGCCGCTGAGCGACAGGCCGGTGACGGGACGGACCGTGGTCTCCAGCTCGAAGCCGCGCGAGCGCGCCTTGCCCAGATTGTCGGTGTAGCCGAAGCCGCAGCCCGGCAGGTTCACCGGCTGCTGGATGTCGGTCCAGTCGATCTGGTAGACGGCGGCGTTGGCGGAAAGCTTGCGGCCGAACGCCTGGAACTTGATGCCCGCCTCATAGCTCCACAGCGAATCCGGGCCATAGCCGCTCGCCGGAGTGCCGCCCGATGCCGCCAGGTCCGCCGCGCAGGGGCCGAGTGGAACCGGCGGATTGACGCCGCCCGCGCGGAAGCCGCGCTGGGCAATGGCATAGACCATCAGGTCCTGCGACGCTTCGTAGCTGAGGCCGAACTTCGGCGTTACGGGGGAGTCGCTGCGCGATCCCGCCACATGCTGGACACCGCCGTTGAGCGGGCCCTGCGTCAGCCGTTCGAAATCCAGCTCGACGCGCGAGACGCGCACGCCCGCGCTGGCGCGCAGCCCGGGGAGCAGCATGTAGGTCACCTCGCCGAAGCCGGCGAGTTCCTTCTCGGTCCCGTCGGTCTGGCCCTGGTACACGCCCGATCCGGGCAGCAGCGGCAGCCCCACCGCCTGCTCGAAGGTCAGCCCGCCGGTCAGCGTGGTGAGCAGCGGCTCGGCGCCGAAATCGGCGACGAACTGGCTGAAGCTGTCCTCGGTCTTGCGATAGAAGCCGCCGATCAGCCAGGTGAACGGTCCGTCGCCGCTGGAGGCGAAGCGGATCTCCTGCGCGAAGTCCTCCTGCGTCACCTGGCTGTGGCTGGTCGAGCGATAGTCCTCGAAACCCGGGAAGAAATCCATTCCCGAGAAGATGTTGCTCTGGAGCGTCGAGTAATCGAGGTCCTGCCACTCGCGCTTGCGCAGCGTCGAGGTGACCGAGGTGAAGGTTGCCCAGCCGAAATCATACCGCAGCGTCAGGCTGGGGATCACGGTGCGGCTGACGCCGGGCTGGGGCGAGGTGTTGTTCTGGCTCGTGCCCGGCAGCGCCGCGACATAGACGGGCAGGTCGTCGCGCTTCACCTTCTGGTAGAGCACCGCCGGCTCGATCTCCAGGCCCGCCGCCGGGCGCCAGACCACCGCGCCGCGCAGCGTCACCGTCTCCGAATTGTCGACGTTCGAGGCCACCAGCGCGCCCGAGGTACGATCGATCCGCTCGACGAACCCGGCGTCGCGGCGCACGAGGCCGGAGACGCGGACGGCAAGCGTGTCGGTGACGATCGGGCCGCCCGCGGCGCCCGCCAGCTCATAGTTGGTGCCGCCGCCCGCGGTGCTCGAAAGCTCGGTGCGCACCCGGCCCGAATAGTCGGTGAAGGAGGGGGCGGTGGTGAGATAGCGGATCGTGCCGCCCATCGAGCTGGCGCCGTAGAGCGTGCCCTGCGGCCCGCGCAGCACCTCTACCCGCTGCACGTCGAACAGGCGCGGATCGACGTTGCCCGCGAAGTTCGAGGCACGCGCGGTTATCGGCACATCGTCGACATAGATGCCCACGGTGGGGGCACCCGCCGTGCCCGCGATGCCGCGGATCACCGGAGCGCCGTTCACCCCGCGCGAGCTGGGCAGCAGCACCAGCCCCGGCACGGTTCGCGAGATATCCTGAAGGTTGCGCGTGCCGGAGCTTTCCAGCTCCTTTTCCGAAAGCGCGCTGATGGAGATCGGCACGTCCTGAAGCCGCTCCTCGCGCTTCTGCGCCGTGACGACGATCTCGCTATCGTCCTGGCTATCCGATTCGGGCGCGGACTGCGCCAGCGCCGGCGCCGCGGCGGAAATCAGCCACAGCGCGGTGGCTCCCTTCAACATGGCCTGCCGGCGCGCGGCGGCGTGGTAACGCTTTCTCATTAGACAACCCCCTTCGCATTGTTTTCGGGTCTAACGTTGCTGATCTTTGATCAAAGATCAATACACGTGCCGCATTTCGGTCTCCTGCCTGTAATAATCGCCTTTGTTTCAATGGCTAATGGGCATGGCGGGCAGGCCCGCCGCGCCTGCGATCACCCGTTGCGGACGATTTCTTCAATGCCGATGCTGCGGTCGATCACGTCCAGGCCGGTCGCCAGGATCCGCGCCCGCCATTCCTCCGAAGCCGGGTAATAGCCCTCGCGGAACGCGGCCGAGACCGAACGGCCGAACGGCGAATCGATCGTGCCGCGCGTGTGGACGAAATGGTTGGCGCGAAAGGTGTCGAAGCGCTCGCCCATATCATAGGTGCCGAACTCCAGCCCGAAATCGCGGACGCTGCCCGGGCCGGTGACCCGTTCCCAGCGGTGATACGGCCCGTGCGGATGCTCCGGGATCATGCCCACCTGGCCCCAGCGATAGAGCATCGGCCCGAAGCGCTCGTCCACCCAGCGGGCATTCTCCGTCCCCGGCGTCTCGCACGAGATGATCATGCCCTGGCCGAAATCGCCGAAGCCGGTGTGGATATCGAGCACGTCGACGGTGCGCGCGCGGCGCAGGAAGCGCTCGCCGATCGCGTCCATCGTGTCGCGCGACCAGCTTGCCCCGGCGCCGTGATAGGTGATGCCCAGCGGGTGATCGTGCTGGCCGCGCCGGATCGCGGTGATCGCGCCTTCCATGCCATGTTCGCGGATCAGATCGGTGAAGATGGCGTCGGCGCGTTCGCGCTCCAGCCCTTCCCAGGCGCGCGGATTGATGCCCTCCTCATAGCGGTCATAGAGCGGGTTCGCGCGGAACGGCGCGGTATCGTAGACCAGGTTGCGGAACACATCGATGTGCTGGTGGTCCTCGCGCCTGTTCCAGGCGCAGCCCCAGGGATTGATCTGGTGGACCATCAGCAGCGCGTCCTCGCGCCCCGGCCAGTGGCGGCCCGCGCGCTCCAGCCAGGCCGACTGGATCGCGGCGCCGGCATAGCCCTCAATCCCGTGCGTGCCGGAAACCACCACGGTTACGCGCACGGCATCCTCCGGCCCGATCCAGGCGGCGCGGGTGCCGATCTCCAGGCCGTCCGGATCGGGCAGCGGGTGGGGATACCATGCCTGTGCCGCGCCCGCCGCGCGCGCCATCGATGCGAACAGCGCATCGGATTGCGGCACGGTTTCCGAAAACCATTGCATCGAACCTGACCCTCCTTGGCGATTGACAGCCCGTCTCCTGAAATTATGATCTTTGATCAATATGTGGGGAAGTCAAGCAATCTCAGACGGTACGGCGGTGTCCCGCGGCGAAGCGCATGCGCTGGTCGCGGTGCTGACGGGCGCGTATGTCCTGTCCTATGCCGATCGCCAGTTCCTGGCGGTGGCGCTCGAATCGATCCGCCACGATCTGGTGCTGGACGAGATCGCGCTGGGCATGCTCTCCGGCCCGGCCTTCGCGCTTTGCTACAGCCTTCTCGGCGTTCCGCTGGGGATGCTGGGTGATCGCGGCAACCGGCTGCGGCTGATCGCGCTGTGCATCCTGGTGTGGAGCGTGGCCACGGCGGCGTGCGGGCTGGCGCGCGGCTTCGGCGAGCTGTTCGTGGCGCGCATGGCCGTGGGAGCGGGGGAGGCGGGGCTGCTGCCGCTCGCCTATTCGCTGATGGGCCAGCGCTTTCCGGCGGAGCGGCTGCCGCTGATGGTCGGCATCTTCATCGGCGGCGGCGCGTTGGGCAGCGGCGTGGCGGTGCTGGCGGGCGGGCCGCTGCTCAATCTGGTGCCGGCGGTCCATGGGCTGGCGCCGTGGCGGGTGATCTTCCTGGGCCTTGGCATCGCGGGCCTTCCCGTCGCGGCGCTGATCCTGCGCCGGGCCGAGCCGCCGCGCCCAACCGCGAGGGCGCTGGACGGCGGAGGCGGTCTGGGCGCCTTCCTGCGTGGATCGCCGCATCTGCTGCTGCTCGCGGCGGGCGCGTGCATGGTCAACATCATGTTCTATGGGCTGGGCGCCTGGGTGCCCGCCTTCTTCCAGCGCGTGCATGGCTGGAACCCCACCCAGGTGGGCGTCAGCTATGGGTTGTTGCTGCTGGTGTGCGGGGTGCTGGCCAACCCCTTCTGGGGCTGGGCAGGCACGCGGGTGATCGCGCGCGGGGGCGATGTGATCCGGCTGATGCTGCTGGCGGCGGTGCTGCCGCTCGCGCTGCTGGTGCCGTTTGCCGCGCTGACGCCCGTGCCGGTGGCGAGCGCGGCGGTGTTCGGTTGCATGCCGCTGGTTTCGGGATCGCTGATGACGCTGGTGCCGGCGGTGATCGCCGCGGGCACCTCGGCGGCGCTGCGCGGGCGGGTGATGGCGGGCTTCTTCCTGTCGGTGAACCTGGTGGGAATCGGCGGCGGGCCGCTCGCCTATGCCTGGCTCAGCGGCGCGGGCGGGGCCGGGCGGCCGGGGATCGCCGTGGCGATCGCGGCGCTGACCCCCGTGGTTCTGGCGGCATGCGCCGCATTGTTCCTTGCCTCGCGCGCGGTGTCGCGGCGGGCGGCCTCAAACGATCGGAGTGGATTTGCGAATGGATGACAGGCGCCAGTCGGTGCTGGTGACGGCCGGCGGATCGGGAATCGGGCGGGCGATCGCGGAGCGGTTCCTGCGCGCGGGCGCCGAGGTGCATGTGTGCGATGTGGACGCGGACGCGCTCGCCGCGCTGGAGGCAGAGGAGCCCATGGTGCGGAGCTATCGCGCCGACGTATCGGACGAGCGCGAGGTCGCGGCGATGTTCGATGCGATCGGCGGCGTCGACGTGCTGGTGAACAACGCCGGCATCGGCGGCCCGCGCGGATCGATCGAGGAGATCGATGGCGTGGAATGGGAACGCACGATCGCAGTCAACCTGACCGGCGCCTTCCACGTCACCCGCCGTGCCGTGGCGGCGATGAAGACCGCGGGCGGCGGCGCGATCGTGAACATCTCCACCGCCTCGGTGCGAACGGGCATGCCGATGCGCACCGCCTATGTCGCGTCGAAACAGGGGCTGATGGGCTTCACCGCCAATCTGGCGCGCGAACTGGGGCCGGACAACATCCGCTGCAACGCGATCCTACCCGGCCTGATCGACAACCCGCGCGGTCGCGCACTGGTGGCGCGGATGGCGGACGAGAATGGGCGCAGCGTGGCGGAGACCGAGGCGGAGATGCTGCGCTTCATCTCGATGCGCTGCTGGATCGATCCGGCGGAGGTAGGCGATCTGGCCGTGTTCCTCGCCTCGCCTGCGGCACGGCACATCACCGGCCAGTTCATCGGGGTATGCGGCGGCGCCGAGTGGGAAGGCTGACCGGTGCATCCCCGGCGCCCGGCAGTGACAGACACCCCGGTCATCCCCTATAGCTTCGGGGAAAGGGAAGGAATTTTCGATGGCTACGCCCGCGCCGCGCGCGCGCTTCGCACCGGTCCAGCGCAACACCCTGAAGGATCAGAGCTATGCGCAACTGCGCCAGGCGCTGATCACCGGCCGCTTCGAGCCCGGCGAGAACGTGACCGTGAAGCTGCTGGCCGAGCAGCTCGGCTCCGGCATCATGCCGGTGCGCGAGGCGGTGCAGCGGCTGGTGGCGGAGGGCGCGCTGGTCAACCTGCCGAGCGGGCGCGTTTATGTGCCCGCGCTGACCCGCGCCGAGTTCGACGAGGTGATCGAGATCCGGCTGCTGCTGGAGCCCTATTGCTGCCGCAAGGCGACCGCCAACATGAACCCGCGGCTGGTTGCCGAACTGCGCGCGCTGCAGGAACAGCTCCAGCGCGCGGCCAGTGGCGATCAGGCCGAAGCGATGCTCTGGGCCAATTATCAGTTCCATTTCGGCATCTATCGCCAATCCGGCATGGGCCAGATGCTGCCGCTGATCGAGGCGGTGTGGCTGCGCTTCGGCCCGATGATGAAGCACAGCCAGGCCGACAGCGCCGACGCCCGCGCCTATGTGGAGGCCGAGCTGCACGCGCAGGACGAGCTGTGCGGCGCGCTGGAGCGGCACGATGGCGAGGGCGCGGCGCGGATGATGGAGCAGATCGTCAACGGCACCGCCGACTGGTATCGCCGGACCTTCCCCTTCGCGGAGGACTGAGCCGGGCCAGTGCCGGGTCAGAGCGGCAGCGCGGTGGTGGACTTGATCTCCGACAGCGCCACCGTGGAGATGATCTCGCGCACCGCGGGCAGCACCGACAGCTTGTCGAAGAAGAAGCGCTCATAGGCTTCGATATCCGGCGCGACGATCCGCAGCATGAAATCCTGCGATCCCATCAGCACATAGCATTCCAGCACTTCGGGCATCGCGCGGATCGCCGCGCTGAACGCCTCGAGCTGGGCGCGGTCATGCACGTTGAGCTTCACCTGCGCGAAAACCTGCGCGCGCAGCCCCACCTTGCGCCGGTCCACCAGCGCCACCCGGCGCTTGATGAAGCCTTCGCGCTCCAGCCGGTCGATGCGGCGCCAGCAGGGCGAGGCCGAAAGGTTCACGCGCTCGGCGATCGCGGCGGTGGTCAGCGTGGCGTCCTCCTGCAACAGCGCGAGGATCTGGCGTTCGTAGGCGTCGAGGGTATCGGGCATGATTCACCGGAATCTGGTCAGGACTCGAATAGCTTTACCGGAAATCCGGTGAAATCGCGATGAAGTAGGTGAGCGCTTTCGCCGCGCACGGCGTATTTCACCGCTCGACGGAACAATGACGTGCTGGAGCAAGACGTGACGCTGGAAATGCCATCGGCCCCCGAACGGATCGTTCGCCTTGAGGATGCCGCCACGGGACTATCGGGCGCGATCGTGATCGATTCGACGCGGCTCGGGCCGGCGGCGGGCGGATGCCGGCTGTGGCACTATGCGGACGGCGCGGCGGTGCTGGCCGACGCGCAGCGGCTGGCGCGGGGCATGAGCTACAAGAACGCGCTTGCGGGCCTGCCGCTGGGCGGGGGCAAGGCGGTGATCAGCCGGCCCCGGGGCAGCTTCGACCGGGCGGCGCTGTTCGCCGCCTTCGGCCGCGCGGTGCGGGCGCTCGACGGCGCCTATGTGACCGCCGAGGACGTGGGCACCGGAGTCGAAGACATGACCCATGTCGCCACCATGACGCGCCATGTGGCGGGCCTGACGCAGGTGCCGGGCCGGGCGGGGGGCGATCCTTCGCCCTGGACGGCGCGGGGCGTCTTCTCCGCGATGCGCGTGGCGGCGGAGCGGGGGCTCGGCCGGCCGTTGGAGGATATGGTGGTGGCGGTGCAGGGTCTGGGCCATGTCGGCTTCGCGCTCTGCGCGCTGCTGGACGCGGCGGGCGCCCAGCTGATCGTCGCCGATCCGAATGCGGAGGCCGCAGCACGCGCGGCGGAGATGTTCGGCGCGGCTGTGGTCGATCCCGCCGCGATCCTGGACGCCGACGCCGATATCTTCGCGCCCTGCGCGCTGGGCGGCGCGATCGGCGATGCGGCGCTGGACCGGCTGAAGGCGCGCGTCGTGTGCGGGGCGGCCAACAACCAGCTCGCCACCGCCGCGCACGGCGACCGGCTGATGGAGCGCGGCATCCTCTACGCGCCCGATTATGTCGCCAACGCGGGTGGGATCATCAACGTCGCCGCCGAATATCTGGGCTGGCCGCTCGCCCAGGTGGCGGAGCGGGTCGACGCGATCGGCGCGCGGCTGGGCGAGGTGTTCGATCGCGCGGCGGAGGAGGGCATCGCCCCCGGCCGCGCCGCGGACCGGCTCGCCGCCGCGCTGATCGCCGCCGCTCCGGCCTACAGTCTGGCTGGCGCGCCGCCTGCCTGACGCCATGGCCGCCGCGCGCTTCGAGATCGCGGGCGACGCCTGTCCGCAATTGCTCAACCGGCTGCTCGGGCTGCTCGCACAGCAGGACCGGGTGCCGGACTCGGTGATCGCTCGACGCGAGGGCGACATGCTGAGCATCGGTATCGCGATCGACGGAATCGACCCGCACCGCGCCGAGATCATTGCCGAGAAGATGCGGTCGATGGTGTCGGTGCTCCACGTACAAACCCAACTGGATTGACCCGATGGCCGAAACCGCATTGATCGCCGCCCCCGTCCTGGACGGCTTGCCGCAGCAGCCCGCCGATCCGCTGCTGGCGTTGATCGGCATGTTCCGCGCCGATCCGCGCCCGGACAAGATCGACCTGGGCGTCGGCGTGTTCCGCGACGACGGCGGCGCCACCCCGGTCCTCGACGCGGTGAAACATGCCGAGGAGCTGTTGCTCGCGCGCCAGGACAGCAAATCCTATCTTGGTGCGGACGGGGACCGCGGCTTCGTGGCGCTGCTGGAGCCGATCGTGTTCGGCGCGGACGCCGCCAATCCGCTGCGGACGGGGGTGCAGACCCCGGGCGGCACGGGCGCGCTGCGGCTGGGGATGGATCTGCTGGCGCGCGCGCGGCCGGACATGGCGATCTGGATCGGCGAGCCGAGCTGGGCCAATCACGTGCCCACCGCCGCGGCGGCGCAGCTCACCGTCCGCCGGCACCGTTTCTTCGACCAGGTCAGCCAGCGGCTGGAGATCGACGCAATGCTCGCCGGTCTGGCACAGGCGCGGCCCGGGGATGCGTTGTTGCTGCACGGCTGCGGCCACAATCCCAGCGGCGCCACCGTGCATGCGGCGGACTGGCTGCGGATCGCCGCCTTTGTGCGCGAGCGCGGGCTGATCCCGTTCGTCGACCTGGCCTATCAGGGGCTGGCGCACGGGCTGGAGGAGGATGCGGCGGGGCTGCGCATCCTGCTGGAAGCGGCGCCCGAGGCGCTGGTCGCCTATAGCTGCGACAAGAATTTCGGCATGTACCGCGATCGCGTGGGCGCGCTGTGGGTCCAGGCCACCGATGGCGACGCGCTGGCACGGGCGCGTTCCAACATGCTGTCGCTGGCGCGGACCTTCTGGTCGATGCCGCCCGATCATGGCGCCGCGGTGGTGCGGCTGGTGCTGTCCGATCCGCTGCTCCGCGCGAGCTGGGAGGCGGAGCTGGCGGGAATGCGCGATCGCATCGCGGGCCTGCGCCGCGCGGTGGCCGCGACGGAACCCAGGCTGGCGGCGCTGGCCGAGCAGACGGGCATGTTCTCGCTGCTGCCGGTCAGCGCCGCTGCGGTGACGGCGCTGCGCGAGGAGCATGGCATCTACATGGCCGGCGATGCACGCATCAACGTGGCCGGGCTGCGGCTGGAGGATGTGCCGCGCTTCGTCGCTGCGGTCGGGCGCTGGCTCGGCTGAGGCAGCGCCCCGCTCGATCAGCCCATCACCGATCCGCCGCCGGGGAGCACCGCGCGTCGGCGCGCGAAGGCGCCCAGGTCCAGCGCCTGGCCGATCCGCGGCAGGCGGAACGGCGGCGGGGCGGGGCGTTCGGCGCCATCGCCATGGTGGGCCACCAGCGCGGCGACGATCTCGCCCGCCATCGGCGCGTTCTTGAACTGGTTGCCGCTGGTGCCGATCGCCAGGAACATGCCGTCCACATCGGCGCGATCGTACACCGGCGTCCAGTCCGACGCGACGTCGTAGAGCGCGGCATAGCCCTGTGCCCGCGCCGCGATGGGCAGATCCGGAAAGCGCAGCGCCGCGCGCCATAGCTGGTTGGTCGATTGCTCGGTCAACGCGGGCTCAGGTCCGTCCGCGCTGGTCCACAACAGCGGATCGCAGGCCGGCTCGATCGATCCGATCAGCAGCTTGGCGCCGGTCTCCGGCCGGTAATAGACGCCGGTATCCTCGTCCGCCATCACCATCGGCCGCGCCAGGAAGCCGGCCGGGGCGGGGGTGTGGACCACCTCGGTCGCCATCGGGCGGATAACCACGCTCATGTCGCGTCCTGCCCCGGCCAGCGCGTTGATCGCGCCCGAATGCGGGCCGGCCGCGTTGACCAGCAGCGGCGCGTCGATCCGTTCCCCGTCCGCCAGCGTCACGCCCTGGATGCGTCCGCCGGCGGTGCGGATCGCGGCGATCTCCGCCTTGTAGCGGAAACGGGCGCCACGCGCCTCGGCGGCGGCGGCCAGGTTGCGGGCGGCGGCCAGCGGATCGTCGACATATCCGGCCTCCGGGAAAAACAGCGCACCCTCGATCGCGCGGCCGTTCGGCATGCCGAAGGCGGTGTCGTCGATGCGCCGCGGCGGCGCATAGGAATCGAGGGCCATGCCGGGCAACGCGCGCGTCAGCGTCTCCGCGTCCCACCGGTCGTAGCGGACGCCCACCGCGTCTAGGATGCGCCGCGGCCCGGCCAGCCGCGCATTCTCGGCGGTCTCGAACAACAGGCAGCCGCAACGGACGTATCGCGCCAGATGCTCGGCGGGCCGGGCCTCGACGAAATCGGGCCAATCCTCCCAGTGGAACTGGCTTTCATAGGCGAGCGCGGTCGCCGGGATGGTCGAATAATAGGAGCGGATCACCGCCGAGGAAGCGGAGGTGGAGCCGTATCCCGCACCCGCCAGCCGGTCGATCACCAGCACGTCATGGCCGCGCCGGGCCAGCGCGAGCGCGCAGGACGCGCCGATGATGCCGGCGCCGACGACAATCACATCGGTCATGGCTCAGTCCGCAGCCGCGATCCGGCGCCGTTGCACCATCCAGAACACCACGCCCAGCGCCAGCCAGATGAGCAGCAGTACATGGATCAGCGGCAGGCTGGTGGCGCCCACCAGCGGGCCGATCAGCGCCACGCCCATCATCATCAGCGATCCCAGCACCGCCACCGCGATGGTGGCATGGCCGCCAGGGACGCGATAGGCCGCGACATCGCCGTCGCGCCGCCGCAGGATCGGTACCGCGAGGCAGCACAGGACATAGCACAGCGTCATGCTCGCCGCGCTCATATCCACCACCGGGCCGATCGCGCCGCGGCCCAGCAGCAGGCCCGCGATGCTCAGCAGCGTCACGAACGCAACCGCGCGGCGCGGCGTCCCGCTCGTGCCGTCGGTCTCGGCCAGCCATTCGGGCACCATCCGCTCGCGCCCCAGCGCCACCAGCGTGCGGATCGCCATCACGAACACGCTGTTCCAGGTCTTGATCAGCGATGCCATCACCAGCAGCAGCAGCACCGATCCCAGCACCGCGCCGCCCGGCAGCTTTTCCGTCGCGGCCAGCGTCGCCATCTCGGCATGCGCCGTCTCGCGCCACGGGGCCACCATGGATACCGCCAGGATCGTGAGGCAGTAATAGGCGCCGGCCGCGGCGATCGTGATCAGCATCACCCGGCCGATGGTCTTCAGCGGCAGCCCGGGCGCGCGCTCCTCCACAACCTGGCTGATCGCCTGGAACCCGTTGAACAGGAAGGCCGCGTTGGCAAAGATCGCCGCCGCGCCCGCCCACCAGCGCGTTTCGGAATCGCTGGGGAACAGCGGCTGAAGGTTCGCGGGCGTCCCGTTGCCTAGCATATACAGCAACAGCAGCGAGGCGAGCGCCAGGAATCCATAGGTCACCAGGCTCTGGAACCGGGCGATCACCCGCTCGCCGCCATAGTTGACCATGAAGATCAGCAGCGCGCCGGCAGCACCCACCGCGATCTGCGGCAGCGTCACCGCGCTGCCGAATGCCGTGAACAGCGGCGGCTGGCGCAGCGCGGGCACCAGCAGTTCGGCGAACCAGGCGAGCGCCAGCGCCTCGAAGATCGTGACGCATACCCAGCACAGCATCATGAACCAGCCGACCAGAAAGGCCGTGGTGCGGCCATAGACGTGGAGCGTGAAGATGAACTCGCCCCCGGTCATCAGCGTGCGCGTGGTCAGCTCGGCATAGCAGGCGGCGATGCTGAGCATGATCAGCGCGCCCGCCGCGAAGCCCAGAATCGCGCCGCCCGGCCCGCCGCCGATCAGCCAATGGCCCAGGATGACGACCCAGGCCGATCCGATGATCGGGCCGAACCCCATCGCGAACATCTGGAACCGGCCGATATGGCCGTGCAGCCGCTCCGCGCTCACTTGCCGCCCTTCACGATCTTGCCGCCCAGCATCACGAAGCTGACGCGGCGCATCTGGCCGATGTCGGCGATGGGATCGCCGGGCACCGCGATCAGGTCCGCCTGCTTGCCCACGGCGACGCTGCCGTAGCGATCGCCGACGTTCAGGAACCCGGCGGCGACCGATGTCGCGGAGCGGATCGCGTCCATCGGCCGCATCCCCGCCTGCACCATCAGTTCGAACTCATGCGCATTGTCGCCATGGGCGGATACGCCGCTGTCGGTGCCGAACATGATCTTCACCCCGGCCTTCAGGGCGCGGGTGAAGTTGGCGGACATCAGCGGGCCGATCTGCGCGGCCTTGGGGCGTATCACCGGGGGCAGGGCGCCGTCGATCTTCGCCTTTTCCGTGATCCATTCGCCGGCCATCAGCGTGGGCACCAGGAAGGTGCCCTTCTCCTTCATCAGCCGGATCGTCTCGTCGTCGAGATAGGTGCCGTGCTCGATGCTGCCCACGCCCGCGCGGACGGCGCGCAGGATGCCGTCGGTGCCATGGGCATGCGCCGCGACGGGCATGCCGTAATCGCGCGCGGTGGAGACGATCGCGTTGAGCTCGGCCTGGGTCATCTGGGCGCCATGGGCATCGCGCTCCATGCTCATCACGCCGCCGGTGGCCATCACCTTGATGACGTCCGCGCCGTCCTTGTAGCGTTCGCGCACCGCCTTCACGGCGTCCTCGGGGCTGTCGACGACGCCGTCCTTGGGTCCGGTCTCGAAGCGCAGCGCGGGCGCCAGCCCGTTGGTGGGATCGCCATGCCCCCCGGTCGAGGAGAGCGCGGCGGTGGCGGTGAAGATGTGCGGGCCGACGATCTTGCCGCCTTCCACCGCCTTCTTCAGCGCCACCGTGACATTGTAGCTGTCGCCCAGGTCGCGGACCGCGGTGAAGCCCGCCAGCAGCGTCACCCGCGCGTTCACCTCGGCCTTCAGCACCAGGTCCGCCGGCCCCATCGTAAAGCCGTCGGTGAAGGCCGAGGTGCCGTCCGCCACCAGATGCGTGTGCATGTCGAACAGCCCGGGCATCACCGTGCTGGTGCTCAGATCGATCACCTCATCGTCCTTGCCGGGGACGGTGAAGCCGTCGTCGATGCGCAGGATGCGGCCGTCCTTCACCACGATGGTGGCGCGGGTGCGCACCGTATCGCTGACGCCGTCGATCACGCGCCCGGCGTGGATCAGCGTGTCGGCATATGCCGGCTGGATCGCGGCGCACGCCAGCAGTGCGGCGAGCAGGGCGGGGCGCTTGAGCTTCATCGGGCGGGGTCCTTCCATGATCTGGCGTTCACTTCGCGAACAGGGTGGGCAGCGCTCGCGCGAGCGCCGGCGCGGGGACGGAGGCGTGGCTTTCGCCGTCGAAGATGTGGAGGCTGGAGCGCAGCCCCGGATAGCCGCGGCCGGAAAGCGCCCGATGCAGGCGCCGGAGCTGAGCGACCGGATCGGGATCGCCGAACGCGGCGGAGAAGGCGCGCTCGGTCTCCTTCATCTCCGGCGGCAGGCCCAGCACGCGCGCCAGGCTGGTCTCCTCGCCGCCCGCGCCCAGGAACAGCCGCGCGGGCAGGTCGCGATGCGCAGCCGCATGGCGCGCCTCGGTGCGCAGGATCGCTTCCTGCGCCCAGAGCACTGGCGGGCTGCTGAGCGCGTAGCGCGCGAATGGGGAGGCGCCGCTGAACAGCGCGCCCAGTCCGAAGAGCCCGCCCAGCGAATGCCCGATCAGCATCGGGGCCGCGATATCCGCCGGATAGCGGCGCGCGACGCCAGGGAGCAGCTCGCGCGCGATGAACTCCAGGAACCGGGCGCCGCCGCCCGAGCGCACCTCACGCTCCGGCCCCATGAGCTGGCGGATCAGCGCCTCGTGCGGCGCGTCGGGCTCGAAGGTGAAGTCGAGCGTCCGGCGCAGGACGATCTCGGCGATATCCTGGGCTGGATAGCCGATGCCCACCAGGATCAGCGGCGGGATCGCACCGGAAGCGGCGAGCGCGCGGCTAAGGTCGGTCGCCAGCCCGAACAGCAGGTGCGGGTCCAGCAGCACCGCCACGCCAAATGGCTCCGGCCCCGCGCCCGGCAGCGCGACGGAGATGCGGTAGGGCTTTCCGCCGTCCGCGGGCGCGATGTCGAAGCTGTCGGTGCCCGGGATCGTCACCAGCCGTTCCGCGCCATCGCCGGAGCCCCCTTCGGCGCGCGACGGCGCCGGGGCGAGCGCCCCGCCGGCGGCCGCCCCGATCATTGCGTGGCGCAGCAGCGCGCGGCGATCAAGCATCGGCGCTCTCCGGCGCATGGGCGTGGAACAGCTTGGCGACGATCTTCCAGCCGCTCCCGGGATCGGCGAGCAGCAGATAATCGGTGTAGCGCCGCCCGCGGAACAGGTCGGTGACCCGTACCGTGGCCACCGGCCCGCTGTGATCGACCAGATCGACCGAGACCGAGCGCGGGCCATCGGGCGCGGGCTCCTCGACCATCGCGACGAAGGCGTCCAGGCCGCGCCGCACCTCGGCGCCGTCGCGCAGGCCGTGGAAATGGGCCGAGGGATCGAACAACCGGCGCAGCGCCGGGCCGTCGCCCGATACCATCGCTTCGTAATAGGCCAGCGCCACGGCGCGGATCGCGGATTCGGTGTGGTTCACGCGGCAGTCCTTGCGGCCGATTGCAGGTCGCGGGCGAAATCCGCCGCCAGCGCCGCATCGCCCGGGTTCAGGTTGAGGTGGAGCCCCGCAGGAGCGTGCGAGAGGAGCGTGAACCAGCCCGAACGGGCCATGGCGGCATGCACCGCGGCCATATCGTGCCGGTTCGAGGTGACGAGCATCAGGCTGAACCGCGGGTCGCCCAGCACCGCGAATCCCGGCACACGCGCGATCGCCGCCGCAAAGGCCGTCCGCGTCTCCCCCAGCGCGGCGGCGAGCGCGCAATATCCGGCGGCCCCCAATCGCGTGGCGACCGCCCAGGCGGAGGCCAGCGGCGCCCCCGGCGCGGTGCCCGCCAGCGTATCGGTGATCATCGGCGGCAGCGGGTGCTCCGCATAGGCGAACGGCGTCGCAGGCCCATCGCGCAGCACCAGCACCGCGGCGCCTTTCGCCGCATAGCCATGTTTGTGCCAGTCGCCGGAGATCGAGGCGACGCCGGGCACCGAGAGATCGAAATCGGGCACCTCATCGCCGTTCATCCGCTGGAACGGGGCGAGGAGCGCGCCCATGCTGCCGTCCACATGCAGCCGGACGCCGTGCGCGCGCGCGATCGTCGCGATCGCCGGCACGTCGTCGCACAGTCCGTTGGCGTAGGCGGGCGCGGAGGCATAGAGCATCACCGTGGCCGGCCCCGTGGCGGCGGCCATCGCCGCCGGATCGGCGCGGTGATCCGGCCGGGCGGGCACGCGGATCAGCCGCAGCCCCAGCAGCTCGGCCGCCTTGTCGATGCACGGATGGGCGGTTGCGGCGGCAATCACCTCTCCCACGCTGCCGGGCGGCAGCGCCTTCCGCCGCGCGATCCATGCCTCGCGCAGCGCCAGGATCGCGCTCTCGGTCCCGCCCGAGGTAAGCAGCGCCACCGCGCCCGCCGGAGCCCGCACCAGCTCCAGCGACCACGCCTCCAGATCCGCCTGGATGCGCGCCATGCTGGGGAGCGCGGGGAGGCCGGGATAGTGCGACGCCCGGCCGGCGCCCGCGAACAGCGCGCACGTCCGGGCGGCGAGCTCGGCGATATCGTCTCCGGCGTGGAACCGGCGTGCGAAGCGGATGCCCGCGAACGCATCGCGATCGCGCGCGCGCATCAGGCGGAGGCCGCTCTCGACCTCCGCCTCGCTCTGCCCCTGGGCCGGAAACCGCGCCGTCCGCATGGTCAGAATGCGAACCGCGCCTCTACGCCATAGGTGCGCGGTTCCTGGATGAAGCCGACGTTGAACAGCCCCGGCACATGGCTCATCGAGGATACCACGGTCTCGTTGAGCAGGTTGCGGCCATAGAGGCCGATCGCCCAGCTATCGTCCGCCGCCTTGAACCCGGCGCGCGCGGTGAGCCACCAATAGGCCTCCTGATGCCCCAGCGGCCCCGGCGTGGCGGAAAGTGCGTAACGATCGCGCCAGCTTGCCTCGCCGAAGGCGAAGACGCGCACGCCCTCGCTCACCGGCTGGTCGAAGCTGAGCGCCGTGGTGAAGGACACCGGCGAGGTATAGGGCGATTTCAGTCCCTTGTTCGGCCCCGCGGTCACCTTGGCGTCGACCAGGCCGGCGGTGAACGACCAGGTGAGCGGCTGCGCCACGGCGACCGTCAGCTCCAGCTCGCCGCCGAAGGTCCGCACCCCCGGCTCGTTGCGGGTGACGTAGCGGAAGTTGACCTCGTCGAACTGCAGCACCTGCTGGTCGCGCTGCTTCATGTAGAAGCCGGTGACGTTGAAGCGCACGCGGCGGTTGAACAGTTCGCTGCGCAGCCCGGCCTCATAGGCGTCGATATATTCGGGCTTCACCAGCCCGCCCGAGAAGCCCGAGTTGAAGCTGGCGTTGAACCCGCCGCCCTTGAAGCCGCGCGCATACTTCAGATAGGTCGAGACATCGGGCGTCCACTGCTGCGCGAAGGTCAGGTCGCCGGAGACCACCTTGTCGCTGATGCTGTTGCGCGTGGTGCCCAGATCGACGGTCGCCAGATAGGCCTTGGGCGCCGGATCGGCGAGCGTGATCGGGTTCACATAGGTGCCCAGCAACGGATCGGTGCCATCGATCCCCAGCAGCTCCTGCACGCGCACGTTGCGGTCGTTGATCGTATAGCGCAGGCCGCCGGTCAGGCTGAACCGGTCGTCGAAGCGATAGGTGAAGGATCCGAACGCGGCATAGCTGTCCGTCCCGGTGCGCGAATCGTCGATCGAGCTCGATCCGGCGATCACGGTGCCCAGGTTGAACCCTGCGAGGAAGTTCTGATAGTTCCGCAGTACCTCGTGATAATAATAGAGGCCGGCCAGCCAGGTGAAGGCCCCGCCCTGCGCCGAATGCAACCGCAGCTCCTGCGAGATCTGGTCCTGGCTCTGGTCGTTGCGCGCGGTGGCGATGAACGTGCCCGCGCCCGCCACGCCGAAGTTGGTCACCGGATCGGCTTCCTGCACGTCCACCACGCTATAGCCGCGCACGCTCGACACCGAGGCGAGGCGCATGCCGTTTCCGAAGTCGTAATAGACGTTGAGCGCGGCACCATAGACCTCGCGCCAGCCATAGTTCCACACGTCGCCGCCCACGCGCCGGTCGAGCAGTTCGGGCAGCACGTTCACCGGGTCCGGCGCGCTGTAATCATTATGGAAATCGTGGTTGTTGTAGTGGGTATAGTCACCGGTGACGAGGATCGTCAGCGCGTCGCTGGGCGTGAAGGCGATCTGCGCGCGCCCGGCCCAGGAATCCTTGGTGTCGAGCGGCTTGTCCAGATCGACGTTGCGGGCATAGCCGTCGCGCGATTGACGCTCGACCGCCAGCTTGGCGGCAAGCCGGCCGGGCACGATCGGCCCGCTCACCACGCCGCTGGCGACCAGCTCGTCATAATTGCCGAACGACACGCGCCCCTTGGCGAAGAAATCGTCGGAGGGGCGGGTGGTGGTGAGGTTGATCGATCCGCCCAGCACGTTGCGTCCCTGCAGCGTGCCCTGCGGCCCGCGCAGCACCTCGATCCGCTCGATATCGAGCAGGCTGGTGCTGAAGCCCGCGGCCCGGCCGATGTAGACATCGTCCAGGATCACCGCGACGCCGGTCTCGAATCCCGGCGCGCTGTCGGCGGAGCTGATGCCGCGGATGCTCACCTGGGTGCTGAGCGTGGTCAGGCGGCTGATGTTCAGGTTGGGCACGCTGTAGGCGATGTCCTGAACGTCGCGCAGCGCGCGGTCCTCGATCGCGGCACTGTCGAAGGCGGTGATCGAGATCGGCACGTTCTGGAGATTTTCCTTCTCCTTGCGCGCGGTCACCACGATCTCGCCCACGGTCGGCGCGTCCGCCTGCTCCGTTTCCTGCGCCCATGCCGGCGCCGGGCCGAACGCCATCGCCGCGCAGGCGCCGCCCGCCGCCAGGAACCACCGCATCCGCGCAACCCGTCCTGTTGTGTGTGCCATTGTTGTTCCCCCTGAATCAGACCGCCATGGCCACCGACGTCCGGCGGGGATCCCCGCAGGCATGGGCAGTTCCATGGGGGTCGAAGAAAATCCCCTCGAACGATCCGTTGCGGAAGCTCCATGGATTGAGCTTCTCGGCCTGGATTCCGGCACCGGCGACGGCGGCGAGCAGCGCGTCGCCGATATCCGCCTCGATCGTCATGCGGCCGTCCGCGTCGGCCAGTCCGCCGAAGGTGGCGCGCCGGACGCTCTCGGCGATGTCCATGCCGCAATCGACGATGTTGGTGATGTTCTGCGCCAGCGTCGCGATCAGGCTGGTGCTGGGCGATCCGCAGGCGATCAGCGGCCGCCCCTCGCGCAGGATCAGGCTGGGGCAGATCATCACCGATACGCGCGCGCCCGGCGGCGGCATGGTGCGCAGGAAGTGGTTGGCCGCGCCGCAGATGCTGACGCCGTCGATGAACAGCCCGTTGACCCAGGGCAGCGACAGCGTGGAATGCAGCGCGGTTGCGATATTGCCGTGCCGGTCCACCACGGTCAGGTGACAGCTCCCCGGGGGCGCCACGGGTGCGGCCTGGGCGGGGGCCTGGGCCTGCATCCGTTCGCGCGCGAACGCCTTGGAAAGGATGCGCTCGCGGTCGAGCGGAACGTAGCGCGGATCGCCATAGGCGGCACCGGCGGTCATCACCTCGCGCACCGCGCGCATCAGATGGACCAGCACTTCGGGAGATTCGCTCGCCGGGCCGAGGCGGGCGATGTCGATCTGCTCGGCGATGTTGAGCGTCTCGATCAGGTGGAGCCCGCCCATGTCCGGCGGCGCGGCGGCCACCACGTCGAGGCCGCGATAGGTGCCGCGCACCGGCTCCTCGCGGCGCACGGCATAGCGGGCGAAATCCTCTGGCGTCAGCACGCCGCCGGCCTGGCGCACGATCGCGCAGAAGCGTTCGGCGAAGCTGCCGTGATAGAAATAGCGGCTGCCCTCGTCCCGCAGCCGTTCGAGCAGATCGGCCGCCTCGGGCTGGCGCACGGTGCCGCCCGGCGGGGGCAGCGCGCGTGCGGGCATGAAGATGCGGCGGCCGGCGGGATTGGCGCCGATCGCCACCTGCGCCGCGAACAGCTCGCCCCAGAAGAACGGTTCGCATTCCACGCCGTCGCGTGCCAGCGCGATCGCCGGGGCGATCAGCCGGGCCAGCGGCATGCTGGAATAGGCCTGGTGCGCGGCCTCGATCCCCGCCCAGAAACCCGGCACGGCAACGCCGCGCCCGCCGAACACGTCTGCGGGGCCGAAACCGGTCAGCGGAGCCAGTGGCGCGTTGACATTGGCGTTGAGATACTCGGACCGGCCCGTCGCAGCATCGCGATAGAGCAGTGAGAAACAGCCGGTCACCGTGGTCAGGTGCGGCTGGAGCACCGTCTGCGCCAGCGAAGCGGCGAGCAGCGCGTCGCAGGCGTTGCCGCCCTGGCGCAGCACCTCCACCGCGATCCGGGTAGATTCCGCATGGCCGGTGATCGCCAGTCCCCGCGATCCGCTCGCGCGCTGCTTCGGCCCGAAGTCCGCGCCCCGCGAGCGGCGCTCCGGGGAGGCCGCTGCGGCGGGCGAGGCCGCGGCGGGCAGCAGCGCGCCCGCGGTCCCCAGCGCAGTCAGCATGTCGCGGCGTCCAATTCGCACGATCCCGCTCTCCGTGCCCGCCGGGAAGCGTTCCCGGCCCAATGGCATCGTTGCAGTGCAGCGTGTCCGCGCGCCGAAAGCGATTGCCGAGCGTTACTGATTTTTGACATCGCGTTACTCAATTGCGCCGCCGCCACGGCTCTCCCACTCCCGCCGGCCCTCCAAAACCCGCCCGGACGCCTGTCCGGACAGGCGCCGGAAATGATTTTGCGCTGGATTCGAATCCGGAAGCACGTATCTTACTGCTAGATCAGATAATGCCGGATGTCAGGGGCGCCGACGGGGCATCTCGCGATTTTCCGGCGGATTGCGGGGTCGCTGCATGCTCGATCGGGAGGACATTGCGGGGCAGGGGGACGGGTTTTCCCGGGTCGACGACGATCCGGGCCGCTATCGCTGCTATGGGATGCGCACGCTCGAGCGGACGCTGGAGCGCCCGCCGGGCCGGGACGTTCCCGCGCTCCCGCAACCCGTTGCCGCCGATCGCACGCTGACGCTCACGCTCGCCCCGTCCGAGGATCTGCCGATGAGCGGGCAGCAGGAGATCCACTTCTTCGGTAGCGATTTCGGCGTGGTGATCTCCGATCTCGGGTTCACGCGCGATTTCGACTATGAATTCGTCCATGAAGAGGTGAGCTTCTATCAGTTCCGCCTCGAGGGGCGCTCGATCGAGCGCGCGTCGGCTCGGCACGATCCGGTGCTGGTGCGCCGTCCCGGCTTCCGCTTCGGCCCGCCGCCCGCCGGGCATAACGAGCATTCGGTGCTGATGGCCTCCTCGCGCTGGCGCACCGTGACCCCGTTCGTGGGCGCGGAGACGGCCGAGCGGCTGTTCGGCGGACACGGCGGGCTGGCGGAGGCCGACCAGGCGTTCCGCGGCTGGCGGATGGCGAGCGGCTCCACCGTGCTGGGCCTGTCGGGCGAGATGCTGCCGGTACTCGATTCGATGCTCGCCTGCCGGTTCGAGGGCGCGGTCCGCCGCGCCTATCTGGAGGCCAAGACCGTCGAGCTGATGTGCCTGGCGCTCGATCGCCTGCGCGGCGACGGCGGCGATAGCTGGACCGAACAGCGGCTCACCGCGCGCGACCAAGGGCGGCTGGAGGCGGCCCGCGAGCTGCTCGACGCCCAGTTCGAGAATCCGCCCACGCTGGCCGAGATCGGCCGGATGGTGGGGCTGAACCGGCGCAAGCTGGCGCTCGGCTTCCGCAGCCAGTTCGGCACCTCGGTCCTGCAATATTGCCTGACGCAGCGGATGCGGATGGCCCGCGACCTGCTGGAACAGGGGCAGGCGATCGCGCTGGTGGCGCAGCGTACCGGCTATTCCGATCAGGCCAGCTTCTCGCGCGCGTTCCGGCGCCATCACGGCGCTACGCCCGGGCGGTTCAGCCAGATTCAATGACGTTCTTGGGGGAGGATTTGTGACGTTCCGATCGATGATTCTGGCGACTGCCGTCGCATGCGCGCTCGCCGCCGTTCCCGCCGGTGCCCAGGCGCCCGCGGCCCCGCCGCCCGTGGCTCCGGCCGCGGTTCCCGCGCAGCCTGAAGCGCCCGCCGCCAAGCCGCCGCTTGCGCCGATGGACGTGTTCGCGCTGGAGGATGCGGTCGATCCCCAGATTTCGCCGGACGGCAAGCGGATCGTCTATCTCCGCGCCGGCTATGACATGGCCAAGGACGCGCGGCGGGCGCAGCTCTGGATCATCGGCGCGGACGGCGGCAACGCCCGCCCGCTGACCCAGCCGGGCGCGACGGTGAGCCCCGCGCGCTGGTCGCCGGACGGCACCCGGATCGTGTTCATGGCGGTGCGCGACGGCGCGCCGAAGCTGGTCGTCCGCTGGATCGCCGACGACAGGGAGGTGGAGATCGCCAACCTGCCCGGCGCGCCGGACAGCATCACCTGGTCGCCCGACGGCAAGCAGATCGCCTTCGCCACGCTGGTGCCCGATCCGCCGCGCCAGGTGGGAACGCCGCCCTCGGCGCCGCCCGGCGCGGAATGGAAGCCCGCGCCGCGGGTGATCGATCGTTCCTATTACCGCGCCGACGGCATCGGCTATCTGCCAAGCGGCAAGCGCCAGCTCTTCCTCGTCTCCGCAGACGGCGGCGCGGCGCGGCGGCTGACCAGCGACCGGCACGATTACGGCGCCCCGCCGGTCGGCCCCGGCTTCTATGACTGGACCCCCGACGGCAAGGCGCTGATCGTCGAGGTGAACACCCACAGCGACCTGGAGTTCGTGCGCGGCAAGTTCTTCGACAGCGGGCTCTATCAGCTTGATATCGCCAGCGGCGCGATGACCAAGATCCTCGATCGCAACGGGCCGGAAGGATCGCCCGCGGTATCGCCCGACGGCCAGTGGATCGCGTTCACCGGATATCTGGACAAGGGCGAGTTCCATGGCGGATCGCAGCTCTCCGTGCTGAACCGCCGCACCGGCGAAATCCGCGTTCTCAGCAAGGATTTGGACCGGGACGTGGGAATGCCCGCCTGGTCGGCGGACAGCCGCCACGTCTACGCCATCTACGCCGATGGCGGCATGAACTATCTGGCGCGGTTCGATCTGAACGGCGGCCGTGCGGTGATCGCATCCGGCCTGGGCATGGCGCACACCGCCTACAGCGCGGTGCCCAGCTATTCGCTGGCCCGCGACGGCAGCTATGCGATGCAGGTCAGCGACGCCACCTCTACCGGCAACATCGCCGCCGGCGGGCCGGGCAGGGCGGCGCGCAGGGTGACCACGCTCAACGATACGCTGCTCGGATCGCGCGCGATCGCGCGGCTGGAGGAATTCCGCTACACCTCCAGCGCGGGCGGGCTGCCGATGGAGGGCTGGATCCTCTATCCCCCCGGTTTCGATCCTTCACGCAAATATCCGATGATCCTTGAGATTCACGGCGGCCCCGATGCCGGCTATGGCGCGCGCTTCGATATCGAGAAGCAGATCATGGCGGGGGCCGGCTATGTAGTGGTCTACACCAACCCGCGCGGCAGCACGGGCTATGGCCAGCGCTTCGTCAACCTGATCACGGATCGCTTCCCGGGCGACGAATATGACGATCTGATGAGTGGCGTGGATGCGGTGATCGCGCGCGGCTTCATCGATCCCGCGCGGCTTTATGTCACCGGCGGATCGGGTGGCGGCACGCTGACCGCCTGGCTGACGCAGCGTACCGACCGGTTCCGCGCGGCGGCCGTCCTCTATCCGGTGGTCGATTGGCAGAGCCAGGCGCTGACGTCGGACATCATGCCGCTGATCTTCAACGGCTTCTTCCATTCGACGCCATGGAACGATCAGGCGCGCTATCGCGAGCAATCGATGCTGCGGATGGCCGATCGCGTGAAGACGCCGACGCTGGTGATGACCGGCGAGGCGGATTACCGCACGCCGATTTCCGAATCCGAACAATATTATGCGGCGCTTCGCTATCACGGCGTCGAAAGCGTGTTCATCCGCTATCCGATGGAGAACCACGGCCTGCGCGCCTTCCCCAGCCATTTCGCGGCAAAGGTGGCGCAGATCATCGGCTGGTTCGAGGAACACCGGTGAGCCGCGGTCGCGGCGCCGGAGGGCGGCCTTGAACGCGGGGACGGCGGTGGTAGCGGTCTTGCGATGAACGACGAGACTTCTCCCCCGCGGCGCCGCGCCCGCGCGCGGCTGGACCCGCCGGTGCTGGGCGCGATCGATCCCAGCCTGGACGTGCCGATCGGCCAGCAGATCTATCGCGCTCTGCGCCGCGCGCTGATGGCCGGCCGCATCTCCGCGGGGGACCGGCTGTCGATCCGCGCGATCGCGGACTCGCTGGGGGTCAGCCCGGCCCCCGTGCGCGACGCGCTGAAGCAGTTGGAGGCGAACGATGTGCTGGAGGCGCGGCAGAAGAGCGCCTTCTTCACCCCGCCGATCGATCCGGAGGGTTTCGCGGGTCTCCAGCGCGTCCGCGTGGAGCTGGAGGGTTTCGCGGCGGCAGAGGCGGCGCGCAACGCCGACGCGCGCGACCTGCGGGCGATAGACGATGCCGCGGACCGCTACCTCGACGCGCTGGGCACCAATCCATCGGACTCGGTGGCGGCGAACCACGCCTTCCACTTCGCCGTCTATCACGCCTCGCACAATCCGGTGCTGGTCCAGCTTATCGAGGTGCTGTGGCTGCGCATGGGGCCGCTGCTCGCGACGGCCGAGCCTTCCTACGATCATTCGGCGGCGCGCGGCCATCACCGCGAAGCGGTGCGCGCGATCCACCGGCGCGATGCCGATGCCGCCGCCGCCGCGATTCGCGGCGACATCCTGGAGGCCTGCGACAGCATCCGCGCGGCGCTGTTTGGCTAGGCGCGGGGCAGGGCGGCCTTTGCGGCTGGGACATCGTCCTGTGCGGCGCTTGCCGGCCGTTTGAGTACCGGCTAACGCACTATCTGAGATATCAGATAGGAGTCGAGAATATGGTCGAGGCGGCGAGCGATACGGCGGAAGCTGGCCAGGCGTCCGCCGAGGTGGGGCTGGCGGTGGTCCATCCCTGGCTCTGCGACGCGATGGGACATCTGGCGACGCGCCACTATGCCGTGCTGTTCGAGGACGCGAGCTACCAGCTCATGGCCGAGTTCGCCCCTGCGCCCGAAGAGGACGCCGCCGCGGGCCTTGGCTGGGCGGATGTGCGGCAGGAGATCGCCTATCACGCGGAGATATCGTCGGGCGCGCTGTTGCGGGTAACGGGCCGCGTCCTGCGCATCGGCCGCAGCTCGATCGACACGGAACTTCGTATCGCCGCGCGCCGCGACGGGCGGCTTCACGCGACGATGACCGGCAAGACGGTGCGCTTCGACCTTGCCGCCCGCAAGGCGGTACCCATCGACGACGCCATCCGCGCCACCCTGGCCGCCCGCTTCGCCTGCGAGGGATAGCGGCACCCGCAGCCGATCGCCTGCCGGAACCAGGCGTGTTCTCGACGGGTCAGCGACGTCTTGAAAGGAGCGGCTCAGCGGGAACTCAAATACATATCACGTCCAGACCCGCCGCTCCGCTCCCCGCGAATCCGCACCGTCAATTTCGGGAGATCCAGATCGGGCTCGACCACGCCATATCGGCAGTGGAGTGGGAATAGAGGCGCCCGGGATATTCCTCCACCTGCCGTACCCGAAGATAATACATGGCGTCGCCCTGGAACCCGTTGTCGGTGAACTCGAAGATGCTGGTCTCGCCATCCGGCCGCACCTGATACACTGTCTGATATTCGCCATTCTGCAGCCGGACGATTTCCACCAGCGCCAGCTTGTTCGTCCCAGCCACGCGCACTGCGAAGCCGGGCTTGCCGCCGGTCGTATATTCGCTGCCCATCGGATGGCCGCCGCTGGAGAAATCCAGATAGATCTGCGTGCCAGTCGTGGCATAGGCGGTGCGCTGCCCCAGCGCGTTCCAGATCGCGTCGCGATCATTGCGGGGAGCGACTACTCCCGCCAGCCCGCCGGAATGGCGGATATCGATCGTATCGTTGTTCGCGCCCGGCTGCCCGAGGTGATTGTCCGATGCGCCGGTTACGCCGATGCGAAACCCCTTCTTCCACGCATATTGATACGACCATTGGGCGTCGGCCGGAGTCTCGAAGAGCTGGGGCTCGTCGTCGGGCTGAACGAGATGGCGGCCGTTCCAGAGCGAATACATCTCGCCGATCGGCCGGTATTCGTTGCTGACCTCGTCCTGCCAGATATCGTGGTTCGGGAACGGCCACGACACGTGCGGCATGGTGAGTACCGGCGCGCCCTGACGCTTGAGCGCCCCATGGAGCGCCGGATAGTCGGGATATTGGATGTGGTCGAACGGCTTTCCCGCGCGATCCTTGTACATCACGATGTAGTGGTTCAGCTCCGGCGTCCATTCGAAGCCGTAGAAGGTCGAGAACCGTCCCGGCCGGTAGAAGCTGTCGGAAATGTCCTGCGACGCCTGCCAGACGTGATCGGTGAGCAGCCGCGAGGCATGTTCGGACGTGCTCGCGAAATCGAGCCCGCTGGCGTTGAGGGCATAGCAATAGGCGCTGACCGCATTTGTGAAATTGGCGCGGTGATCACCCGCCAGGTTCAGTTCCTTGAAGGTGTTGGTGCCGGTCGTGTTGAGATCCTGGCCGGAATCGACGGTGAACAGCCCCTGATTCGCGGCGCCCGATCCGGTGTGGAAGTGCAGGTCTCCGAACAGATGGTGCTGCTTGATCTCGCCGTGCTGGACCCAGGCATATTTGTAACGGACGGGCAGCTTGCCGCCTTGCGCAGCCGCCTCGATCTTCTGGAATCCATTGGTGTTGAACGTGACAGGGACGACGACGCGGCCGTGATCCCGCGCTGTGAATTCGGCGGTCGCTGCGATCCTGGCCTTGGGGTCGGTGGAGCTCAGGCGAACGCTGCCGGTATAGCCGGTCGCGAGATTGCCGAACCGGTCGATCGCCACGATGGCCGCCTCGAACGGCTGCCCCGCCACCACGTCGGACGGGAAGTGGACGGCGAGAAAGCGCGCACGCGCCGGTTCGATATCGAGCGCCGGAAAGCGCGGCGCGACCTGCCATTTCGCGTCGCCGGCGGCCTTGGTCGCGTAGCGGATGTCCACCTTACCCGCGACGCTGCGCACCCTGCCGCGATAGAAGACCGAGAGCGTTTCACCTGCGGCCAGCGGCGCGGCCAGCGTCGCCTGGATGATGCCACCCAACACCCCGGTGATCGTGACGTCCACCTTCGCGCCGGTCGAGGTGGTGGCCCAGGCGTAACCCAGGCCTTGCGGTTCGGCGGTCTGGGGCGGGCTGAACAGCAACGATTCCGTCTCGGCATAGGCGACGGGAATCTCGATCCGGATCCCCGCGCCGTCCCCCTGCGCCGCATCTGGCCGATAGTCATAGCGCAGCGTCTGCAGGCTCGCGGCCGGTGCGCTCGTCATGTTGACGGTCAGTTGCCTTCCGGGGTGCGCATCGGGTGACGCGCTGGTCAGGCATTGCGCGAAACCGTCTTTCTGTGCGTTCGGGATCGGGGCGGCGACCGGGGCCGGCGCGGCGGGCATGCCAGCCCCGATCAGCGACATCGCGCCTCCCAGGCAGGCGATTCGGGCGGTCAGCGTGAGCGGCTGCGAAGAAGGTTGCATGAAATGTCCTCGACCCTTGTCTGTCTTCGTATCAATCTTGCGGCGCCGGCGGGCCTAGGCGTGTTTCGCGAGCTCGATCGCGCCGTCCAGCGGATCGCCGAGCGCGTCCGAAAGGCGCGACACGGTGCGCTCGCGCAGCCATGGCTTCATCCGCTGCGAAAGCCCGCCGACCAGCGCGCAGCGCTTCGCGCCGCGCTGGAAAATCGTCTCGATGAAGCGCTCGATATGCTGCGCGGCGTCCTCGACGATCGAACGCGCGATCGCATCGTCGGCCTCGGCATAGTCCATCACGACGGGAGCGAAGCTCGCATAATCCTTGGGCGTCGCTTCATCCATCCAGCTCACCACGCTCGCCGTGTCATGGTCGAAGCGGGCGGTGATGGCGCTGCTGAGGGGCGTGGATTTGGTGCGTCCGTCCAGCGCGCGCAGGGCATGCCGCACCGCGCTCAGCCCCAGCGCCGCGCCGCTGCCTTCGTCCGAGATCGGAAAGCCATATCCGCCGATAGTGAAGCTGCGCCCCTCCGCGCGGACATGCGCGACGCTGCCCGTGCCGATGATCAGGACAGCGCCGTCCTCCCGCCCATGCGCGCCGAGATTGGCGATATAGGCATCCGATTGATAGGCGACGGAGGCGAAGGGGAATTCGAACGCGCGCAGCGCCTCTGCCGCGCCCTGCCTGCCGAAACCGGCGACACCGATGCCGGCGCGGATCGTGGCGATCTGGCCATCGTCCAGTCCGGCCTGTCGAATCGCCTGGTCGGCGGTGCCGGACAGGGTTTCGTATAGCTGGGGGAAGCCGATCCGGGTGTTGGCGGCGCCGCCAGCTCCCGTGCCGATGACGGTGCCGTCCGCACTGGTGAGCCTGGCCCGGCAATTGCTGCCCCCCGCATCAATGCCCAGATAAAATACCATCACGCGATTCCTTGCGTAGAAAGGGGTTCTGCCGCGGCGGCCGGACCGCGGGCGGGCTCGTCGATCCAGGATCGGCTTCGGGCGGTGCCGCCTATCCCGGGATTCAACTGGTTGCGGGGATCGAGCGCGCGGTAGAAGCGGGCGAGTGCCGGTTTCGCGACATATTGATGGCCCACATTATGCTCGGCCGGATATTCGGCGCCGCGCGCATCGAGCCACGCGCACATCCGGCGCTTGAAAGCGGCCGTGTCTGCTCCTTTCCGAAGCACATAGTCCTGATGGAAAACGTGGCAGAAGAAATGGCCGTAACACAGGGCGTGCAACACGTGCCCCTCGTCGTCCGCAGGCAGGAAATCGTCCCAGTCGCGCGCGCTGCGGGGCAGGGCGACGTCCAGCGCGACGATATCCTCCACCTCGCGCCGATGCACTGCGCGATAGCGGACCGCGGCACCGGCGATCACGAAACGGTGCAGGAATGCCTTGGAGGCATCCCGGGCGCTGCATTCGTGGAACGCCCCTCCGCCCGTATCGAAAACCCGCGCGAGCAGTTCGCGCGTTTGCTCCGCGATCGTCGAGGACAGTTTCAGGATCAGATGATGTTCGAAACGGTCACGATATTCGCGCATCCATGCGGGCAGGGGATCGGGAAGCAGCCTCCCGGCCCGCTGCAACATCCTTTCGCTCACATCGGGGCCGAGGATCTGCGCCCGCGCCGCCCAGCCATCGATCCGGGCCTTGGCCGCGAACAGGGCGGGCAGGCGATCGGTGCCCAGCCGCTCGATCGCGAAGAAGGTATCGCGCCCATAGCGATCCGCCATGTCGAACGCGGCGCGATGGATATATTCGGCCGAGGTCGGCAGGACCGGAAATTCCGACAGGACCGTCCGCCGGATCGTATCGAGCCGCCGTGGATCGTTGGTCCCGACATAAAAGGTGGTGGTCGCCTCGTCTTTCTCGAAACTGTCGAGGCGGACGGCGAAGACGATCACCTTGCCCGCGCTGCCCGATGCCTCGAACAGGCAGCGTTCGTCGGCGTTGAAGCGCGCGGGCCGGCCGCTGTCCACGTCGCGAACATGGTCGGCATAGCTTTCGTCATGTGCCCGTCGCGCGGGTGCTCCGTCGACATCGGCGTCGGTGAAATCTCCGCGCTCCAACCGGTCGAGCATGGCCTCCGGCTCGTCGCCGAGCGCTATGCCGAGATGATTGACGAGGCGAAGCTCGCCGTCGGGATCGACGGCGGCGAACAGCGCGAGCTGGGTGAACGCCGGCCCGCGCTGGATCAGCGATCCGCCCGAATTGTTGCACACCCCGCCCACCACCGACGCTCCGAAGCAGGAAGAGCCGATCACCGAATGCGGTTCCCGGCCCAGCGGCCGCAGCCGCTTTTCCAGCGCGTGCAGCGTCGTACCGGGCAGGCACACCACCTGCGCGCCGCCCCGAAGGAGGTGGATGGCGGATATCCGTAGCGTGGAGATGAGCACGACCCCGCCGGGATACTCGTCTCCATCGGGTGTCGATCCGCCGGTGAGCCCGGTATTCGCGGCCTGGAGGATGATCGTGCGGTCCGCCTTCACGCAGGCCTGCACCACCTTCCATAGCTCGACCAGGCTCCCCGGGCGGATGACCGCGATCACCGCTCCCGAACCGCTGCGATATCCGTTGCGATATCGCCGGGTGGCAGGGGCGCTGGTAAGCACGTGCCTGCGTCCGACGATCGTCCGGAGCCCGGCGATCAGGGCGTCACGGCCCGCCCGATCCGCCGCGCCGGAAGCGCGCCATGCGGAGCCCGGTGTCGAGACGGGATTACTCGCCATTCTCGCTCAGATCGCCCGCGATCCAGCTCCGCCTTACGACCAGCCTGTCGTCCAGATGCGCCAGATCGGCCTGAAGCCCGGGCAGGATGCGCCCCGTCCGGTCCGCGATGCGGAGGAAATCCGCCGGGTTGCCGCTCGCCAGCCGCGACGCGGTCACCATGTCGAGCCCGAGCAGGCCGATCGCGTTCCGGAAGGCCTGCGCCATGCTCAGGGCCGATCCGGCCAGCGTCCCGTCCACGCCTTTGCACACCCCGTCCTCGATCCGGATGTCCTGTCCCATCAGGTTGAAATGCCGCATCTTTCCCCCGACGGGGGGCATAGCATCGGTGACGAGCATCACCCCGTCCAGCCCCCTCGCGGCGAGCGCCACCTTCAGCGCCGCTGGGTGGACGTGATGGCCATCGGCGATGATCCCGAAATGCGTGCCCCGGTCTTCCAGCGCGGCGCCCACCATGCCGGGCGCGCGCGCGTTTAGCTGCGTCATCGCATTGTAGAGATGGGTGAAGCCCGCCAGTCCCTCGTCCAGCGCGCGGCGGGTCTGGTCATAATCCGCCAGACTGTGCCCCGCGCATACCAGCACGCCCGCTTCCGCCAGATGCCGGATCGTCCCGTCCGGTGCGAGTTCCGGGGCCAGCGTAACGATCCGCGGCCCCAGGCTGGGCGCGGTGAGCAGGGACATCGCCGCCTCGTCCAATCGCGAGAATTTCTCCGCGAGGTGGATGCCCTTCTTGGCCGGGTTGAGGTGCGGCCCTTCGATGTGCAGGCCCAATACGCCCGGTACGCCTTCGCCGAGCGCCCGTTCGGTACTGGCGATGGCCGCGGCGACCACGGCCTGATCGTCGCTGATCAGCGTGGGCATCAGCCCGGTGGTGCCGAAGCGGCGGTGCGCGCGTGCGATGGCCGCGATCCCCTCGACGGTCGGCTGGTCATTCAACAGCACGTCGCCGCCGCCGTTCACCTGCGTATCGATGAATCCGGGCAGCAGCCACCCGCCGCCAAGATCGAACCGGGCATAGTCCGATGGCACCTGGGCGGCCTCGACCAGATCTCCGATCCGGCCGTCCGCGATCAGCAGCGCGCGATCCTCCACGATCGCGTCCGGCAGGACGATGTTCGCGCCGAGAAGGGCGAAGGGTTTCATAGCGTGCGTGTAACCTTGCTCAGATGCGGCGGCCGATCGGGATCGCGCTGCCGCATCAGGGCTATCCTGTTGGCCAGCGGGTAGAAGCTCAAGATCGATGCGATCGCGCTGAGCACCGGATGACAGGCGGTTGCCGAGGGCAGTTTGAAATCAGCCAGCGCGATGTCTTCATCCATGCCGGATGCGATGATCCGGGAGCCGCGCCGGTGAAAGTCCGCCAGCCTGTCGGCGAGTCCCGCCCGGGCCTGGTCGATCGGCCCGATCACCAGTACGGCGTCGTCTCCACCCACCAGCGTCATTGGCCCGTGGGCCACCTCCACGATGCTGAACGCCTCCGCGTGCAGCCCGGCCGCTTCCTTGAACTTCAGCGCCGCCTCGCCCGCGATCGACAGGGTAAGCCCGCGCCCCAGAACGAGCATGTCGCGGGTGCCGGCAAGCAGCGGCGCGGCCGCGCCCCAATCCGCTTGTCCAGCCTTGCGCAGGACATCGCCGATATCGTTCAGAGCGGCCAGCAACAGCGGGTCCCCGGTCCATTCCGCGGCGAGATGCGCGATGGCGGTGAGGGTGCAGACGAAGCTCTTGGTTGCCGCGACGCTCCGTTCGGGGCCTGCATGGACGGGGATGACATATTCGGAAAGCGCGGCGAGCGGCGATTCCACGTCATTGACGATGGCGATGACGATCGCGCCCCGCCGTCGCGCATCTTCCGCCGCCGCGATCAGATCGGGGCTGCGGCCGGACTGGGAGATGACGATCAGGGGCACATCGCGGAATTTGGGCGAGGTGGTTCCGTAAATCGATCCGATAGAGGGCGCGTGGCTGAGCGTCGGGGGGCCGCCATGCGTTTCCAGTACGGCCTTGGCGAAGGCGGCCGCCTGATCCGAACTCCCGCGCGCCAGCGTCGCGACGAAGGGCGGATCGATTTTGCGCAGCCTGGCGCCGAGATCGCGCATCAACTCCGCATTGGCGGCGATCTGTGCTTCGCACCGCTCAGGGCTTTCCGCCGCTTCCGTCACCATCAGCGATGGATGGTTGGAGGCATCATTGTCACAGGCCATGGCGCGTAATACCAATATCTTGAAATGGCGCAATTGGTTTTATAGTGGTTGCATACCTGCTCCGCCTTATGCAGAGAGAGAGTTGGTGTTGTGGCGTGGCTTCGGCTGGCATGGCCCTTCCGTCGCCAGGCCGGGGCTTACTCCTCTCCGGCTATATAGTGGAATAGAACGAGATGCGCGTCCTGGGATATATGAGTGGTACGTCGCTCGATGGCGTAGACGCGGCGATCATCGATACCGACGGCCATGAGGTTCAGCATTTCGGCCCCACGGCTTTCACGGGATTCACCGACGGCGAGCGGGAGACCATCGCCCGCGCGGTCGAGGCCGGGCTGCGATGGAACGGGGAGGGTGCGGAGCCGGCCGAGTTCGCCGCCGGGAGCGCCGCGTTGCATGACGTGCATCTTCGCACCGCGGGCAAGCTGCTCGCCAGGAATCGCGGCGCGCTCGATCTGGTCGGTTTCCACGGCCAGACCGTGCTTCACCGACCCGAGCGCGGGCTGACGGTTCAGATCGGCGATCCCGCCCGCCTGAGCGAGGATCTGGGCGTGCCGGTGGTCGCCGGGATGCGGCAGGGCGACATGGCGGAGGGCGGGCAGGGCGCCCCGCTCGTGCCCGTCTATCACGCGGCGCTTGCCGCGCGCGTAGGGGGCGGCGCGGGGCCGATCGCCTTCCTGAACCTTGGCGGTGTCGCCAACGTGACCTGGGTGGGCGCCGATGGTGCGCTGATCGCCTTCGACACCGGCCCGGCGTGCGGATTGATCGATTCGCTGGTCCGGTCGCGGGGGGCGGGCGCCTGTGACGTGGGCGGGGCGCTCGCGGCCCGCGGCAAGGTGGATATGGCGGCCTTGGGCGCGATGCTCGATCATCCCTTCTTCGACAAGCGCGGCCCCAAATCGCTCGACCGGTATGATTTCTCGCTGGAGCATGTCGGCGCGCTGAGCCTCGTTGACGCGGCTGCCACCCTCACTGCTTTCACCGTGGAAGCCGTGGCCTTGGCTGTGGCGGCGTTTCCCGAGCCGCCGCGCAGGTGGGTCGTTTGCGGCGGCGGACGGCACAATGCGACGATGATGCGTGCGTTGGCGCAGCGGCTGGGCGATTGCCGGTCCGCGGACGGCTTCGGCCTGCGCGGCGATTTCATCGAGGCTGAGGCGATGGCGTTCCTGGCGGCCAGATCGCGCCTGGGGCTGCCGCTCACCTTCCCGAATACCACCGGCGTGGCCCGGCCGACCTGCGGCGGGGAGGTGTGGGCGCCAGTGCATTACGTTTGACATTAAAGATACCAAAATAATACCAAAGCTTGACATGTCCGCAGAACATATCGAAAAGGTATTATCGATGGCGTGCCGCATTCGCCCGCGCCGCCATCAAAGATGTGATCGGGAGGGGGCGAATTCCCAAAAATGGAGGGTCGGCATCATGAAGCGTAATCTTGGCAGTGTGGTCGGCATGGTGGCCCTGGCCGCTTCGCTCGCGTCGCTTCCCACCTCGGCCTTGGCGCAGGGAGCGGGAACGGATCAGACCGATGACAATGGCGGCGGCGAGATCGTCGTCACCGGATCGCGAATCCCCACCGCGGGCCTGCAGACCACGAGCCCTGTCGTTGCGGTTTCGCAGGAAGATATCGCGCTCCAGACCGCGCTTACGGTCGAGGACTTCTCGACCAAGCTGCCGCAGCTTTCCGGCGGCGTCCGGCAGGGCTCGCAGGGCAGCGATTCGTTCGGCGCGCAGGTGCTTGAACTCCGCAATTTCGGCCAGAGTCGTTCGCTGATCCTGATCAACGGCACGCGCGCCGCGCCGTTCAGCTTTCGCAACTCCTCCGACGTCAATGCGCTGCCGGCCTCGCTCATCAAGCGGGTCGATGTGCTGACGGGCGGCGCCGCCGCGGTCTATGGTGCGGACGCGGTCGCGGGCGTGGTGAACTTCATCCTGGACGACGAGTTCGAAGGCATGCGTGCCTCCGGCGTCGCGCGCATTTCCGAACATGGCGGGGAGCAGTTCGGCGGATCGCTGATGGTCGGCGGTGCCCTGGGCGATCGCGGCCATGTGGTGGTCGCGGCCGATTATACCCAGCGCAGCGGATTTGATGCGGGCAGCCGCGATTGGGCCTATACGCCCGGCGCCACGATCCCGAGCATCGGCGGCAGGTTCACCGACGTGTCGAGCGGCCGCGTCTTCGGGTTTACCGACGATGGCCAGTTCACGACGGCGCCATCGGCCACTTCGAACATCAGCGACCAGTATCCGCTGGTCTCGTCGCTGAAGCGCATGAACGTCGCCGCGCTCTTCAAATATGAGCTGACGCCCGCGGTCGAGGTCTATGGCCGCGCGATGTATACCAATGTGCGCACCGATGAGACGGGTACGCCGGGCGCCAATCCGCCCTCTGTCGACCAGGTCGTCCAGATCTCCGAAACCAATCCCTATCTCACCCCTGAGGTCCGCAACCAGCTTACCTTTGTCAGTGGGATCGCCAATGTGCGTGTCCAGCGCTCGTTCGCCGAACTGGGCGTTATGACCTACAATACCGAGCGCGATACGCTGCAGACGCAACTGGGTTTCCGCGGGCCGGTGACGGACAATATCCGCTGGAACGTCTACGCCCAGTATAGCCGCTCGACCGAGGAATCGCCGATCGTCGGTGACGGCCTGGTCAAGAACAGCTCGGGCCAGAACATCTTCGGGCTGGTGGTGAACCAGATCGACATCTTCGGCCCGAACGGCGAGGGCGTGGCAAAGGCGCTGGGCAGCACCATTTTCAGCAACGGGCGCGATCGCGACCAGTTCGTTACCGCCGCGACGCTGAGCGGTACGTTCGACGACCTGTTCGTGCTTCCCGCCGGTTCGGTCGGGTTTGCGGTGGGCGCCGAGTATCGCAGCGAAACCGGAACCATCACGCAGGACACGGCGATCCTGACCGGCAATACCTACAAGCAGGGCGTCCGCAGCGCGTTCAGCGGCGAATTCGACGTCAAGGAACTATATGGCGAATTGCTGGTGCCGTTGCTCCACGATCTGCCGCTGATCCAGCAGCTTGACGTGGGCGGCGCCTATCGTCTCGCTGATTACAACCTGTTTGGCACGCACGGCACCTGGAAGGGCGAGGCCAACTGGAAGGTGGACGATAGCATCCGGCTTCGCGGTACCTATCAAAGCGTGCTGCGCACCCCGAACTTCGGGGAGTTCGCGGCCGAGACCTCGTCGCTGCCGTTCAGCAACCTCGTCACCGTCGCCCGGCTTACGCCGCGCTATGCCGGCGATCCCTGCGTGCTCGGCACGGGGGACACGGCACAGTGCGCGCGCTTCGGGGCGCCGGCCGTCGGGTCCGCCAATTCCTTCGATCCCAGCTATCTCACGGGTTCCTATTTCTACGGCGGCAACCCGAGCGTGCAGCCCGAAAGCGGCAGGACGACCACCGTCGGTATGGTGCTGACCCCCACGTTCGCGCCGTCGCTGAACATCACCCTGGACTGGTATGAGCTGGATCTGGAAGGCGCGATCGGCGTCATCCAGCCGGTCAGCGCGATCACGAGCTGCTACATAACCGATCCGCGCGCGGACAATCCGCTCTGCGCGCTGGTCACGCGCGATCCCACGACCGGCTATTTCGTCGATGCGTTCGTGAACCAGCAGAACCTGGGCCGCCTGACGCAGCGCGGCATCGATATCTCCGCCAGCTACACGCTTCGCTTGGCCGGGCTGCCGGGCCGTGGCGTCCGCTTCAACTATCAGGGCAATATCGTCACCAGCTATGTGATCCAGGCCAACTCCACCGTCGCGCCGGTGCAGTGCAAGGGCACGTTCGGTGCGGCGTGTTCGAGCGACGCGACGACGCTGGTCCAGCCCGATTATCGCCACGATGCTTCGGTGTCCTGGCTGTTCCGGGACGGCATGGTCCAGTTCAACTGGCAGCGGATCGGCAAGGTCAGCAACAGCGCTCCCGGCGCGACCGATAGCATTGCCGCGCAGAACCTCTTCGACCTGACCGGATCGTGGGATCTGAACGACATGTTCACGATCAACGCCGGCATCTACAACCTGTTCGACAAGGATCCGCCCTTCGTGGCCACGGGTGGCGTGTTCAACACCTTCCCCGATACCTACGATATCCTCGGGCGCACCTATGGCCTGTCGCTCACGGCACGGTTCTGACCGTCTCTGCAAGGGTGCCCGGCCGCCGTGCCGGGCACCTGTGGTTCGTAGGTGAGTGACCGAAATGCTGCCCTTTACTAGCTTCGACTGGATCGTGATCGCGATCTACGTCTTCCTGTTGTTCCTGGTCGCCTGGCTCTGTTCGCCCAAGAAGACCGAATCCGCGCGGGACTATTTCCTCGCCGGTGGCACCATCCCGGCATGGCTCGCCGCGATATCGGTACTTTCCACGACGCAATCGGCGGCGACATTCCTGGGCGGCCCCGATTACGGCTACAAGGGCGATCTGACCTATCTCAGCACGATAATCGGCGCATTCCTGGGCTATGCGTTCGTCGCGCATGTGCTGATCCCGCGCTTCTATGCGATGCGGGCGACGACCGTCTACGAACTGCTTGGCCAGCGTTTCGACGCTCGCGCGATGAAATGGGCGGGAGGCATGTTTCTGACCGGGCGGCTGTTGGCCAGCGGCGCGCGAGTCTATCTGGCCGCGATCGCCATCGCGATGGTGATGACCGGTACGGTCACCTTCGCCAGCGTCATCTTCGCGGCCGCCGTGCTTCTGATCGCGAGCTTTGCCTTCACGTTCTTCGGTGGGCTGAAATCGGTGATCTGGAACGATTTTCTCCAGTTCAACGTCTATGTCGTCGCGGCGCTTGCGATCCTGGTCTATCTGCGCCTGTCCATTCCCGCCACCAACGCAGAGATTCTCGAGGCGCTTTCGACGGCGCCCGGCGGCGTGGACAAGCTGCGTCTGTTCGATCTGTCGCTGGACCTTTCCCACCCCTTCTCGATGCTGGCCGTGCTGACCGGAGTCGCGCTCCTCTATGTCGCGAACGCGGGGCTGGATCAGGATACGACGCAGCGGCTGCTGGCGTGCAAGGACGCCAAAGCCGGCGCGCGCGGTCTCTATATATCGGCGGTGGCGACGCTGCCCGTCGTCGCGATTTTCGTGTTCATCGGCTCGCTTCTGCACATCTTCTACGGCCGGCCCGACCTGATGCAGGGCGTCGGCGGCCAGGCCGCTGACCTGGTCGCCGGGGAGAAGGTGAACGTGTTCATGTATTACATCCTGACAGAGGTGCCTTCGGGCCTGCGCGGGCTTGCCACGATCGGCATCGTCGCGGCGGCGGTTGGGACGACTACCTCCGCACTCAATGCGATGTCGTCGGTGATGATCCAGGATTTCTACCGGCCGTGGCGGGAGCGGCACGGCCAGGTCGCCGAATATCATTTCGTCGTCGCGGGGCGGGCGGGAATGGCGCTGATCGGCCTCGGGATGTTCGTTCTTTCGGCGCTTTCCTATTATTGGCAGCGCAATTCACAGATGGGTCTGCTAGAATTCGCGCTTCAGGTCATGGTGTTCGCCTATGCCGGACTGTTGGGGGTCTATTTCACCGCCGTCTTCACGCGGCGCGGGAACACCAGTTCCGTCGTGGCCGCGCTGTTCGGCGGTTTCATCGCGGTTTTCCTGCTTCAGCCGGCGATCGCACAGGCGCTGCATTTCCCGGAATTTCTCGCCGGATTGTCCTTTCCGTTCCAACTGTGCGCGGGAACGCTCGTCGCCGCCGCGATCTGTGCGGCACCCGCCGGGCGCCCGGCACAATTGAAGCTGACCAAGAGTTGAGGATCCCATGAACACTGAAGCGCGTGATCCTCGGTACGTAGAGATCGACCGCTGGCCGACGGCGATTGCCGTCGAGGCGATGATCGAAGCCCAGATTTCCGCGGTCGCCAGCCTTCACTCGCAAACCGAAGGTCTTGCCCTGGCGGCCGAATGTGCGGCCGAGTGGCTCGGCGACGCGGGCCGGCTGGTCTATGCCGGTGCGGGTACTTCGGGCAGGCTGGCGGTCCAGGACGGTGCGGAGCTGTTCCCGACCTTCGGCTGGCCGCACGAGCGCCTGCTGTTCCTCATGGCGGGCGGGATCAGCGTGTTGACGAAGGCCGCGGAGAAGGCCGAGGACGATGCAGACACGGCGCGCCGGGAGATCGCCGCGGCGGCGATCGGCGATGGCGATGTGGTTATCGGCGTGGCCGCGAGCGGCAGGACGCCCTATACGCTCGCCGCGATCACCGCGGCGCGTGACGCCGGGGCGCTGACGATCGGCATCGCGAACAACCCCGGCAGCGCTCTGCTGGAGGCGGCCGAGTTCGGCCTTCTCGCGCAAACCGGCGCCGAGGTGATCGCGGGCTCCACTCGCATGAAGGCAGGGACCGCGCAGAAGGTTCTTCTCAACACGCTGTCCACCGCGATCATGCTCCGGCGCGGGCTCGTCTATGACGGCATGATGGTCAACATGAATATCTCGAACGAGAAGCTTCAGGTCCGTGCGGAGAAGATGATTCAGGACATCGCCAGCGTGGACGCCGATGCCGCCGCGTCAGCGTTGAACACCGCGGACCTTGATATCAAATTGGGCGTGTTGTTGGCGCTGGGGCTTGATAAAGTGCAGGCGGGTGAGCTGCTCGGAAAGTACAAGCAGAATTTGCGGCAGGCATTGAATGCGATGCGGGGGGATGGGGCGGATGCGTGAGATTTTCGGCGGCTTCAAGGACGACAGCACGCCCCTCTACTTGCAGCTCGCCCGGAATCTGCGCGACCATATCGAGAGCGGGGCGGTACATCCCGGCTGCGCGCTTCCGTCCGAGCGCGACCTTTCGGAGATGGCCGGCCTTTCGCGCGTTACGGTGCGGAAGGGCATCGGCCAGTTGATCGCCGAGGGCGTTCTGGTCCGGAAACAGGGTTCGGGGACCTTTGTCGCGCGGCGTATCGAGGCACCCGGATCGGCGCTGACAAGCTTCAGCGACGATACCCGGACACGCGGAGAAGAGCCGGGCATAGTCTGGATGATCAAGGACTATGCGCAACCCACCCAGGAAGAAGCGGTGGTGCTCAAGATTCCCGCGACCCAGCTCGTCGCGCGGTTGAGCCGTGTCCGTCTCGCCGATGGCGAACCGCTGGCGATCGAGCATGCCGTCGTCTCGTCGGAATTTCTTCCCGACCTCGGGGCTGTCGGGGACTCGCTCTATCTCGCGCTGGAGGCGAACGGCTTTCGGCCTACCACCGGAACCCAGCGCGTACGCGCGTCGCTGGCCTCCCCAACCGAGGCCGGCATTCTCCGGATCATGCAAAATTCCGAAGTCATGCGTATCGAGCGTGTAACCAGCATTCCAGACGGGCGCGTGGTGGAGTTTACCCGATCCGTTTATCGCGGGGACCGCTATGATTTCGTTACGGAGATTCAGAGCCCTTAGAGCGGGGGCTCACAACCGCCATGTGACGGCGGCGGCGAGGCAGACAGCTCCGGGGAAGTTGGCAGTGAGCTTGTCTTAACGGGTCGCGATGCGCCCGCCGGGGATATTGCGGACCGGGGCGGGCCGGGCCTACACGCCGGTCTGGTACAGCCCGCCGTCCATCAGCACGTTCTGGCCGGTAAGATAGCCCGCATGCACGCTGCACAAAAAGGCGCACATCGCCCCGATCTCGCGCGGGTCGCCGATGCGGCCCGCGACCGGGTTCGCGGTGAGATGCTTCGTGATCTCCTTCGAGTTGCGCAGCCGGCCGGTGTCGAAGGGGCCTGGCAGGATGTTGTTGATCGTCACTCCCCTGGACGAGAATTGCCCCGCGATGCCGAACACGAAGTTGGTCAGCCCGGCGCGTGTCGCGTTGGAGAGGCCGATTACCGGGATCGGCACGCGCACTGCCGAGGAGGTGATGTTGACGATCCGGCCGAAGCCGCGCGCGGCCATGTCGTCGGCGGTCAGGCGGATCAGCTCGATCGCGCTCAGCATGTTCTGGTCGATGGCCGCGATCCAGGTGTCGCGGTCCCAGTCGCGAAAATCGCCCGGCGGCGGGCCGCCGGCGTTGTTGATCAGGATGTCGATCTGTGGCGCCGCGCCGACCAGCGCCTCGCGCACCGCGGGATCGGTGACGGTGCCGGGCACGATGGTGACGCTTACGCCGGGGGCGCGCGCGCGGATGTCCTCGGCGACTTCCTCCAGCGTCGCCGCGGTCCGCGCGTTGATGATCACGTTCGCGCCTTCCTCCGCGAGCACGGTGGCGCAGGCGCGGCCGATGCCGCTGCTCGCGGCGCAGATGATCGCCGTCTTTCCGGCAAGACCCAGATCCATTATCCTCTCCTCCAGCCGCGCTGCCGCGCGAGATCGCGCGCGACATCCACGATCATGTTCTCCTGCCCGCCGGCCACGGTGCGCGTGCCAGGCTCGACCAGGATCGTGCGGGTGTCGATGCCATATTCTGCGGAGGCCTTTTCGGCGTGGCACCGGAAGCCGGAACAGACGTCGGCATCGCCGGGCGTGAGCGTCTAGCGATCGGCGCGGATCGCGCCATTCCGCACCGCGACGATCGCATTGGCCGCTCGTCGAACAGCGCGCCGACATCGGGCCGGTCGATGCCGGGCTGCTGCACCGCGTGCGCGGTCAGCCCAGCCTTGTGCCCGGCGATGCGGCGGCCCCGGGCCTGCCGATGTCGCGTGTCGATCGCCTGGATCGCATATGCCCCGCGCAGCCGCTTCGCCAGATTCCCGTGGCTCGGTACGGTCATCGCCCTCTCCTCGATCGAATGACTAGGACGGTCCGCCCAAACGGGGTAGGGCGCGCGCGGAAGAAAAGCTCATATGGTGAGCATATCCGGGGGAGAAGGGGGGCCGGGGGCGCGAACGGCTTGGCTTCCTCTCCGAGCGGATTCGCCCCTTCGGTATCGGATCCAGCGCGTTGATCTTGCATGCTAGGCTGTTACAAGGCGGCATGACCGAGGAGATGGATGCGGCCATTGCCGCGCAAGGCGACGCTGCGCCGCTGGTGATCTATTCGCCCGCGCCGGCGGGCAATCCGATGCACGCGCTGAACCTGCGTTTCGGCGAGGCGCTGGCACCGAGGCTCGGCGGGCCGCTCGCGGTTGAGGCGCTCGCGCTGCCGCAGTCGATCAACGCCACACTGATGCTTCCCGCGGCGGAGCGGCGGCGGCGCTGGCCGATCGTGACGAGTGTGGATTTCGCTCCTGCTCGCGCGGGGGCGGGGCCGGACTGGCACGGCTATCCGCGTCCCAGCCCCGGCCTGACATATGTCGCGCGGCTCTACGATGTCGGCTTTGGCATCGCCGGTCTGGCGGGTGGCCCGGCCACGCCGGATGAACTGCGCGGCAGGCGCATCGCGGTGCCGGCACGGCCAAGCGCGGTGCGGCTGCTGAGCGAGGTCCTGCTGCGCGACGGCTGGGGGATGCTGGGAGAGGTGGAACTCGTCGAGATGGCGCCGTCCGCCGTGGTGCCGGCGCTGCTGGCGGGGGAGGTGGCGGCGACCTCCTGGAACCTCGTAGTCCCCGGTGAGGGCGGCGCGGCGCCGATCCTTCCGTCTGGAGCGTGGCGCTACCTTCCCATCACGGACGAGGCGCGCATGCGGATCAACGCGGCGAATCCCTTCGCACTGGCGGCGTCACCGGGGCCGGAAGGCGTGCCGCTGCTTTCCTTTGCCCAGGCGCTGGCAGCGTGGGAAGATTCTGACGCGCGCGCGGTCGTGGCGGCGCTCGACCTGATCGCCGCGCGTCCCGCCATCCCCGGCTTCCCCGCCGGGGTCGAGGAGATGCTGAATTGGCCCGGGCTGCGCTCCGAGGCGATCCATCCGGCCGCGCGACAATATTACCGGGGCAGGGGGATCATGTTGTGAAGGCGATCCTCGCATTCGGGGCGCTGGCGGCGGCACTCCCCGTCGCCTCCCCGGTCGCCGCACAGGCAGTCGGAGCCGCGGCGGAGGGGCCGGTGATCCGCGTTACCGTGCTCGGATCGGGTACGCCGGTGCCGAGCCGCGATCAGGCGGGCACGGCAATCCTCGTCGAGGCGGGCGGGCGCAAGCTGCTGTTCGATTGCGGTCGTGGTTGCACCACCCGGCTGGCGCAACGCGATCCCGCGCTGGTAGCGGGGGTCGATCTGCTCTTCCTGACGCATCTTCATTCGGACCATGTCGCCGGTGTTCCCGATCTCTGGCTCAACGGCTGGACGCAGGGGCGCGCCGCGCCGCTGCGTATCTGGGGGCCGAAGGGCACGAAGCGGCTGATGGCGGGTCTGCGCAAGGCCTTTGCCGACGATATCCGCTACCGCCTCGACGACGGCATCCCCGCGAACGACGACGGGCTGAAGCGCGCGGTGACGATGATCAAGCGCGACGGCGTGGTGTTCGACGAGGGCGGGCTGCGCGTCACCGCCTTTCGCGTCCATCATGGCGACCATCTGCCGGCCTATGGCTACCGGATCGATTTCGGCGGCAAATCGGTGCTGATCTCGGGCGACACAGGGCCGACGCCCGCGCTTGCGGCCAATGGCGGCGGCGCGGACGTGGCGCTGATGGAGGTCGTGTCGCCGCCGATGGCCGCCTATGTCCGGCGCAGCTTCGCGCCCGATCAGGCGGAGAAGGTGCTGGCGCTTCATCTTTCGGCGGCCGAGGCGGCGGATGTCCTTGCTGCGATCCGGCCTGGGCTCGCGGTCTATTATCATACGGTCGCGAACTGCCCGGCGGAGGCCGCGCTGCGTGCCGCAACCGCGCCGCGCTTCGCCGGGCCGCTCCTGGTCGCGCGTGACCTGACCGAGATCACGATCCTGGCCGACCGCATCGAGACGAGCGCGCCGCCCGGAGCGCCGGAATGCGAAGGGCGCTGACGGCTCCCGGCCGTCAGCGCCCTTCCTCCCCCTTTCGCAGGTCGTTCAGAAGCTGAAGTCTGCCCGGATGCCCCAGGTGCGCGGCTTGGTGTAGGAGGTGACTGCGCTCAGCCCGATGAAGCCCGGGCTGATATAGATGTTGGTCTTCTCCACATCGTTTTCGAGATCGGTGACGAACGCTGTGATCCGCAGGCCCGTGTCTGCGACCTTGTAGGTCACGGTCACGTCGGTGCGGCCATTCGACGGCACCAGATCAATCACCGGATCGTTGAACTCGCGCAGGTATTTCTTCGAATGCCAGTTGTAGTTGGCGGCGAAGGTGATCGATCCCGACGATCCCAGGTTGGCCTCATATTGTCCGCCCAGATTGATCGTGTGCTTCGAAACATAGGGTACGACGTTACCGCTCAGATCGCGCAGGATGTTGGTGCGCGGGTCCCTGTTGACGAGTGCGCTGAACTTGGCGTCGGTGAACGCATAGGACGCCGTCAGCAGCAGCTCGCGCGTTACCTTGAACTGGGTGTCGAGCTCGATGCCGTAGATGCGGCTCTTGCCCGCGTTGACCGTGAACTGGCCAGGCGCGTTGCTCGGCCCGAAGGTGCCGAGCGTGGTGAGCTGCATATCCTTGTAATCATAGTAGAAGCTGTCGAGATTCACCCGCGCGCGGCGATCCCAGAAGTCGGACTTGATGCCGAATTCATAGGCGGTGATGTTCTCCGGGCCATAGGGCGAGGCGTCCGACGAGATGTTGAACCCGCCCGCCTTGTAGCCGGTCGAGACGCTGGAATAGACGAGTACGTCTGGCGCCGCGTCCCATTCCAGCCCGAGCTTCCAGTTGAACTTGTCGAAATTCGCGATGCCGGTGAACTGGGCGTTGGGGATGTCGGGCGGGAAGGGCTGGCCGAAATTGCCGCGTGTCACCTTGGTGCCCGACTTGCGATCGTCGGTGTAGCGCGCGCCCGCGGTGACGCGGAACTCGGGCAGGATCGCATAGGTCGCCGATCCGAAACCCGCGATAGTGCGGCTGGCGCCGGTCTCGTCGAGGATGAAGTCGGGCAGGCTGATCATGCCGCCGGGCGTGAGGCCGTTCAGCTTCACGTTGCGCAGGATATAGGTGCTGTCCTTGTAGTAATATGCGCCGACGATCCAGCTAAACGGGCCGCCGCCGGTCGAGGCGAGCCGGAATTCGGCGCTCGAGGCGTCGCCGTCTTCATATTTGCGGAAGCGCGAGACATCGACCGGCGAGCCGTCGAAATCCTGGTAGAGATCGCTGGTCTGCCACATCTTGCCGATCTGGAGCACCGCCTCAACGCCGCCGAAATCCTTGGTCGCCTTGGCGAAGACCGTCTTGTTCTCGACGTCGTTCGAGGCAGGCGCGTTGTTGTTGATGATCAGCGGATCGGGATTTTCCGGCGGGATCGTCGCCAGCAGCGCCTGGGTGGGCGGCGGGCCGCCGATATTGCGCTCGAGGAACTTCATCGGGATGCCGGTGCCGTTCTGCTTCAGATAGCTGCCGAACAGCAGTACCTCGATCACGTCCGGCCGGCCGAGCAGCAACTGGCCCCGCAACGCGATGTCGCCGTCGGAGCCATATCCGTCGCTGGTGCCGGGAACGGTGGAGATGTTCTTCACATAGCCGTCCTCGCGCGACCAGACGGCGGAGACGCGCAGTGCCGCGACATCGGGAGCGATCGGCAGGTTAAGCATGCCGCGCAGTTCGACATGCTCGCGCGAGCCATAGCTCGCGCCCACCTCGCCCTCGATATCCTGGGCGGGCGCCTTCGAGATCACGTTGACGACGCCGCCCGTGGCGTTGCGGCCATAGAGCGTGCCCTGCGGCCCGCGCAGCACCTCGATCCGGTCGATGTCGAAGAAGGTCGCGTTCCCGCCCGAGGGGCGGCCGACATAGAAATTGTCGACATAGAAGGCCACGCCCGAGTCTGAGATCGAAGTGGTGCCCTGAAGCCCGATGCCGCGCAGCGAGATCTTCACGCCGTCCTGTTCGGAACCGACGTTCAGATTGGGAACATAGGATTGGAGGTTCGACATGTTGGTGATGCCGCGCTCGGCGATATCGGCTCCCGAAAACGCGCTGATCGCGACCGGCGTGTCCTGCAGCGAGCTTTCGCGCTTCTGCGCGGTGACCACGATTTCGCCCAGGCCATAGCCGTCGTCCTGCGCCGTCTGGGCGGGCGCAGGATCTTCCTGCGCCAGCGCCGGCCGCGCGCCGGACAGCGCAATCACCGTGGCGCTCGCCGCCAGCAAACCCCGCAGGGCACCGGAGTGGGTCCTCATGTTGCTTCTCCTCCCTAAAGCCATTCTAGCATGTTAGTTTTGGGCCTTTTTCGGCCTGTTGTCGCCCGGCCACCGGTTCTGCGGGGGCTACGGGCGATTCGTCAGTCTAGCGGGGTCACGACCGTATCGTCCTGGATCCGGTCCCGGCGCCATTCGCGGATGATCTGCTCATATTCTAGCGGGCCGCCGCCATAGGTGCCGCCGATATAGGTCGGCTTGTCGCGGAAATTGCCCTCGTTGTTGAGGAAGCCGGGCGTGCATTCCTCATAGAATTGCTGATGGTCGACATGCTTGGCCTCGATCAGGTCGTGCCAGCGCTCCTCGGCCTCGGGCGTCACCTCCATCGCCTTCACCCCGTGCGCCAGGCACCAGCCGACGATGTCGACCGCGTGTTCGGCCTGCATCAGCAACGTATGGGTGAAATTGAACGCCGTGGTCCCCTGCGCGGTGCCGCCAACGACATGCAGATTGGGGAAGCCGCTGAACTGGGTGCCGTGCAGTGTGCGCAGGTGCCGCCACTTGTCGTCCAGCGTGATTCCCCTGCGGCCCGTTACCTCATATTCGCCCACCTTGTGCGGGGGCGCGCCGACATCGAAGCCGGTGGCGAAGATGATCAGATCGACCGCGAATTCCTGATCGTTCGCGACGAGGCCGTTCTCGGTGAGCCGCTCCACGCCCCTGCCGTCGGTATCGATCAGCGAGACGTTCGGACGATTGAACACCGGCAGATATTCGTCGCTATAGAGCGGCCGCTTGCACAGGAAATTATACCAGGGCATCAGCCGCGCCGCCTGTTCGGGATCGTCGATCGTCTCGGCGACGCGGCGGCGGATCGCCTCCATCTTCTCATAATCGGCGCGCTGCATCATGTCGCCGGGGGTCAGGGCGCCGCCCGCCTGGAATTCGGTCTGCATCAGCTCGCCGAAACGCATCCAGAGGTCGCCCCAGCGATCGTTGACCAGATTCCTGTCGACATGTGCGCCCGAGACGATCGCGAGGAAATTCTCCATCCGCTCGCGCTGCCAGCCGCTGGGCTGGTGCTTCAGCCAGTCCGCGTCCGTGGTGGAATTGTCGCGGATATCGACTGCGGAGGGCGTGCGCTGGAATATGTAGAGCCGCTTCGCATAGGGGGCGACCTTCGGCGCGATCTGCACCGCCGTCGCGCCCGTGCCGATGATGCCGACGGTCTTGCCGGCAAGCCCGGTGAGCCCGCCTGACGGATCGCCGCCGGTATAGGCATAGTCCCAGCGCGCGGAATGGAACATGCGCCCCTTGAACTCGCGGATGCCCGGGATGCCGGGCAGTTTCACCTTGGCGAGCGGCCCCTGGCTTACCGAGACGAAGCGCGCGCGGATCGTGTCTCCGCGGCTGGTCTCGACGATCCAGCGGCCCGCTGCCTCGTCCCAGGCCATTCGCTCGACCTTGGTCTGGAACAGCGCATGATCGTAAAGGCCGAAATGGCGGCCGATGGCGCGGGCATGCTCGAAGATCTCGCCGCCCACCGCATAGCGTTCGGTGGGAACGGTGCCGACCTCCTCGATCAGCGGCATGTAGATATACGCCTCGATGTCGCAGCGCACCCCGGGGTATCGGTTCCAGTACCAGGTGCCGCCGAAATCGCCCGCCAGTTCGACAATACGGAAGCTGTCGATCCCGCGCTTGACCGCCTCCGCCGCGGTCAGCAATCCGCCGAAGCCGCCGCCGACGATCAGCAGGTCGACATCCTCGACGATCGCGTCGCGGGTGAAGCCGGGCTCCACATAGGGGTCCTCGACAAAATCCGCGAAATCGCCGGCTGCTTCCAGATACTGCGCCTCGCCGTCGCGGCGCAGGCGCTTGTCGCGCTCGGCAAGGTATTTCTCGCGTAGCGCCCGGGCATCATATTTCGAGCCGGAGACCGTAGCCGTTGCCACCACCCGATCCTCTCCCGCGGCGCCTATGTTGCGCTCGCATCATGCGGGACCGGCGACTCGCGGCCCCTTCCGTGGGATGGTTCTACGCCAACGGGAACTTGCATGCAAGGATGTTAGTTGAGCCCGGCCATGACATGCTGGGCGATGCCGGCGATATGTGCCTCCGCCAGCGCGCGGGCACGGCCGGGCGAGCGCGAGGCGATGGCATCGATGATGCTCTCATGCTCGCGCGCGGCATCGACCATGAACACGTCGAAGCCGCCGGCCTGGTTGATGAAGAAGTCCGACATGTTGAAATTGCTGTTCTGGCGCTCGTCGACAAAGGGGGATTGCGCCATGTCGTGGATGAGTTGGTGGAAGCCGCGGTTGAGCTCTGAATAGTCTTCCGGGCCCTCCGCGCCCGCGAAATCGATCGCGGCGATCCGCGCCTGGAGGTCGCGCAGGCGGCGGAGCTGGTCGTCGGTGCGCCGCGCCGCCGCCAGTTCGGCGAGAAGCCCCTCCATCCGCTCGAACATCAGATAGAAATCAGCGATTTGGTCGCGATCGGGCTTTACTACCTCGCAGCCGACCTGGGGGATGATGCGCACGAATCCCTCGGCCGAAAGCCGGTTGAGCGCGGCCATGATCGGCTGGCGGCTCGCACCCGTGTCGGACGAGAGCTCCTTCACCGACAGGCGCTGACCGAAAGCATAATGGGCCCCGATCAGACGTTTCACCAGCAGGTCGTAGACCTCGTCCTTCTTGTTCATCGGGTCCGTTTCCCAGCTTCGTGACGCACTTGGGCCCGTGTACGGGCATCCCTTCCTATTCGTGTTTGCGGCTAGTATGCAAGCGCGGGCAGGGGTGGCCCCGGCTTGCGTGCCGCCCTTGCCGGCGCCGCCGCATCGCTACGTCGCAAAGTGCCGCCGATATGTGACGTCTCGCGTCCCGAACGCGATCAGCCCGTTTACAAAGCATGCTTGCATGCTAGAATGCTCATCGAATCACGAGAGGATGACCATGTTCCTGTGGCCGGAGATCGCGAAGGGCACCGTGCGGCTGGGCTATGTCCAGGCGGGGCCGATCCGCACCCGCTATGTCGAGACGGGCGACGCGAATGCGCGCGAAGCGGTGGTATTCATTCCCGGCACCGGCGGACATCTGGAGGCGTTCACGCGCAACCTGCTGCCGCATGGTGAACATTGGCGCACGATCGCGCTCGACATGATCGGCCATGGCTACACCGACAAGCCCGATCATGATTACGAGATCCGCCACTATGTGCGCCACCTGCTCGATTTCTGCGACGCGCTCGGGCTGGAGCGCATTCATGTCCATGGCGAATCGCTCGGCGGCTGGATCGCGGCGCAGTTCGCGATCGACCATCCGGGCCGGACGGCCTCGCTGACGCTTAACACCGCAGGCGGGCTCAACACCGATCCCAAGGTGATGGAGCGCGTTTATGCGGTGACAATGAAGGCGGTGGCGGAAGCGAGCCCGGAAACGGTTCGCGCGCGGCTGGAATGGCTGATGAACGATCCGAAGCGCGTCACCGATGACCTCGTCGAACTGCGGCTCGCAATCTACACCCAGCCCGGCTTTCTGAAGGCGATGGAGCATATCCTGTGCCTCCAGAACATGGATATCCGGATGCGCAACGTCCTTTCCGAAGAGGGGCTTTCGCGCATCGCGGCGCCGACGCTGGTGATCTGGACCGATCACGATCCTACCGCGCCGGTGGCGACCGGCGAGCGTTTCGTCGCCGCCATCCCCCATGCCGAGCCGCTGGTGGTGATGGACGATTGCGCGCACTGGCCGCAGTGGGAGAAGGCCGATACCTTCAACCGGCTGCACATTGACTTCGTCGCGCGCCACGCCGCGCTGGCTCCGGTGGCGGGCTGAAGGCGCGATGACGATCCGGCTGCTCTGCGCTTCGCACACCCCGCTGATGGACCATGTCGAGGCGCCGCCCGAGGTGGAGCAGGAGGTGCGCGGCACCTTCGGCCGGCTCGGCGAGGAGGTCCGCGCCTATGATCCCGAACTGCTGATCATATTCAGCCCCGATCATTTCCGCGGCTTCTTCTACGATATGCTGCCGCCCTTCACCGTGGGTATCCGCGCCACCGCAATCGGCGACTATGGCATCGGCGAGGGCGATTACGACGTACCAGAGGCGCTGGCGCTGCAATGCGTGGAGCATCTCCACGCCAATGATGTCGATGTGGCGATGTCGTACCGGATGCGCGTCGATCACGGTTTCTCGCAGGTCCCCGTGCTGCTCACCGGCAGCGTGCGCACCTATCCGACGATCCCGATCCACATCAATTGCGCCGGCCCGCCGCTGCCCAGCATCCGGCGCGTTCGCGAACTGGGGCATCAGGTGGGGCGCTGGGCCGCGGGGCTGGGCAAGCGCGTGCTGATCGTCGGGTCGGGGGGGCTTTCGCACGATCCGCCGATCCCGCGGATCGGCAATGCGCCGCCGCACGTCGCCGAGATGCTGATCGCCGGCCGCAATCCGAGCCAGGAGGCGCTCAAGGCGCGCGAGCAGGCCAATTTCGAGCTCGCCCGCAAGCTGGCGCGCGGGGAGGGCGATGCGCTGCCGCTCAATCCCGACTGGGACCGCGCCTTCATGGCGCAGATGGCGGAGGGCGATTTCGCGCCGATCCTCGCGACGGGCGACGACGCGCTGACCGCGATCGCGGGTTGCGGCGGGCATGAGGTGCGGACCTGGGTCGCGGCCTATGCGGCGATGCACGCGGCGGGGCCTGGCGACCACCGCTTCGTCTATTATCACGCCATTTCCGAATGGAACGCCGGCATGGGCATCGCCACCGCTGCCGCCGCGGCGCAGGCATAGGGGAGGGGGCGATGGCGCGAGTGCTGGTGCTCTATTATTCGAGCCACGGCCATATCGAGGCGATGGCGGGCGCGATCGCCGAGGGCGTGGCGCGCGGCGGCGGCGAGGCCGTCGTCAAGCGCGTTCCCGAGACGGCGCCGCCGGAGATGATCGCCGCCAAGCAGATCAGGACCGATCAGCCGGCGCCGGTCTGCACGGTAGACGAGATGGCGGAATATGACGCGATCGTGATCGGCGCCCCCACGCGATATGGCCGGCTGCCCGCGCAGATGGCGGCGTTTCTCGACCAGACGGGCGGCCTTTGGGCGCGCGGAACGCTGAACGGCAAGGTCGGCGCGGCGTTCGCGTCGAGCGCGAGCCAGCATGGCGGACAGGAAACCACGCTGTTCGCGCTGATCACTAACATGTTGCACCTGGGGATGGTGATCGTCGGCCTGCCCTACAGTTTCCAGGGCCAGCTCCGCATCGACGAGGTGTCGGGCGGATCGCCCTATGGCGCCACCACCATCGCCGGGGCGAAGGGCGAGCGCCAGCCGAGCGCGAACGAACTGGAGGGCGCCCGGCATCAGGGGGAACTGGTTGCGCGTGCCGCGGCGAAACTCGCGGCTTGACGAGCGGGCGGGCCGCAGGGTCCACCGTTCCGGGAGAGGATAAGGCCATGATCACGTCGCTGCAGCATATCGCGTTCGGGATCCCTGAGATGAAGGCGGGCACCGATTTCTACGAGACGTTCGGGCTGGAGACTGTCGACCGGCCCGATCATGTTGCGATGCGCTGTTTCGGGCGCGCGCAGGACCAGATCGTGCTGATCGAGACCGGGCAGCGGCGCAAGCTTGCCTATTTCTCGCTCGGTACGACGCCCGCCGGACTGGCAGAGATTGAGGGGCGGCTCGCCGAAAAGCGGATCGACCTGCTCGATCCGCCGCTGAAAGGCGCACCGGGCGGCATCTGGTTCCGCGATCCCGAGGGCACGCTGGTCAACGTCCAGGTGGCCGAGGCCGCGCCGTGGCGCGTCGAGGCGGCCGCGCCGCGCATCAACCGTCCCGGGCTGACGGAGCGTCTGGGCGAGAAGGGCTGCCCGCCCTTCGACATCAAGCCGGTGCCGCGGCGCATGGGCCATTTCATCCTGTTCGCGAAGGATGTGTTCGCCCAGTCGGCCTTTTACTGCTCGGTGCTCGGCTTCCGGCTCAGCGATCGGATCGTCGACGGCTATGCCGCCTTCATGCGCACGCCGGGCGACGCCGACCATCATGTGCTGGCGCTGCTGAAGTCCGAGGCGCCGGGCTTCCATCACGCCAGCTTCGAAATGGGCGGGATCGACGAGGCGGAGGTCGCGGCGACCCGGCTCTTCGCCAAGGGATACCGCCATGCCTGGGGCCCCGGCCGCCATGGCGTCGGCTCCAACTATTTCCATTATTTCCGCGATCCCTGGAACGGGATGGCCGAATATTTCTACGATATGGATTTCGTGCCGGCCGACTGCCCGTGGGAGGCGCAGGAATGGACCAAGAAGGACGGTATGTTCCTTTGGTCCGCCGACGGCCCGCCGCCCCCCGATTTCGGCAAGAATTACGAAATCGCGGACTGAACGGAGCGGCTGGATCCCGGCGTGACGGAAGCGGACAGGGTGGACACTATGTTTACAACGCAGAGACCTCGACTCCGGCCGGCGGTGCCGCTCAACTGAAAACGATTCCAGCTGGTTGAAATTGCCGGCCCACGAATCGCCAAGCCAAGGTGCTACCCTTGAGCTGCCGGCGCGAAGGGGCCCCGGATCAACGGGCGTCCAGCCACTGCAGAAACGTCTCGCAGACCGGTGATTGCTTGCGGTCGCGGCGATAGATGAGGTTGATGTTCCAGCGCGTCGGCGGGTCGAGTTCGATTGCCATCACGTCGCTGCGTGAGACCGAATCGATCACCTCGTCATCGGCAAAGCCGATCGCCCCCGTCCGGCGCGCGAGTTCGACCACGGTGCGCTGGGTCGATACCTCATGCGCGATCGACGGGCGGACGCCGAAATCGTTCATCATCGTTTCGACCGCGAGGCGGATATTGTGCGGCTGAACCATCATCACGAACTGCTCGCCATGCAGTTCGCGGAAATGGATGCGGTCGCGGTTAGCCAGACGATGGTCCGCCGGAACTGCGATCTTCATCCGCCGTTCGCCGATCACTCGCGCCGCCAGATCGAACCCCTGGGGCGGCGCGCCGATGATCGCGCCGAGATCGACCTCGCCGGTCAGGATGTCGTTGACGACGGTCTGCGGATGGGCGGACTTGATGTTAATCGCAACGCGCGGATGAGCGCGGGCGAACTCGGCAAGCAGGTCGCACAGCGCCCCTTCCGCGACGACGGGGATCGCCACGGTGCGCAGCGTGCCGGGCAGGCCCAGCCGCAACTGCCCGATCGCCTCCTGCACCATGTTGAGGCCGGCGAAGCTGCGATCGACTGATTCCAGCAATGCGCTGCCCGCCTCGGTCAGTGTCATCCCGTACCGACCGCGCTCGAACAGTTTGAAACCGCATTGCTTCTCGAACGCGCCGACCGCGCGGGTAATGCTCGGCTGGGTCGAATTCAGTCGTTCCGCAGCGCGGGTCGCAGAGCCGGTTTCGGCAACGGTGCGAAATATTTCCAGCGTACGCGCGTCGATCGGATGCATACCAAACCTGTATGGGAAGTGCCGAAATCGGCATTTCTCGACAGGATTAACCCGAGTTTATGGGCTGCGTCCAGCAGCGGTGCGCGCCCACGGAGCACGCGCCGCACGGGACGGGATCAGCATGCAAGTGGAACGGGTCTGTATCGGCCAATCGACGCCGCGCCTCGCCTCAGGACGGGCCGAGGGTGCGGTTGAACGTGGGCACGTAAAGGTCGACGGTGGACGAGTAGGACTTTTGCGTCCCCGACGCGATCTCCGCCTCGATCAGGTCCGGCGTAGTCCAACGCGCGCGACGCGGCGCAGTATCGGTTTCCGGTGCTCGTTCGCGATTCGACATGGTTCACGCCCTCCAGCTTGTGTCGGAGGCGATCCTGCGCAATTGCGACGATCGCGTCAACCAAAAACTTCAGAAAAATGCAGCATAACATACTTAGATATAATGATAATGTTTAGTCTTTCGTACGTGCGCCGGGCGCGGCGATGAGGTGGTATCGAGTCTCCGGCCTGACCGTGACGAGCGATATCGCGTTGCCCAGTTTTACTGAGATCGAGTGCGCCGATCCGGCAGATATCGTCGTCCGCGCGGGCGAGGTGCCCGCGCAGATCGCAAACGCGCGGCTCATCGGGCCGAACTGGTATCTGGCACACGACAGCATCGTGCTCGGCATTCCCGGAGTGGTGCGGATGATGATGCGCGGCGGCGACACGCTGATCTATGCGGTCGAGCCGGGCGCCGCGCCGGAAGAGGTGGCGATCTTCCTGACCGGCACCGGCATCGGCATCCTGCTGCATCAGCGGCGCGCGATCGTGCTGCATGCCAGCGCGGTGCGGGTCGGCGATCACGCAGTGCTGTTCTGTGGCCCGTCGGGCGAAGGCAAGTCGACGTTGGCGGCTGTCTTGTGCGAGGCCGGGCATGATCTGGTCGCCGACGACTTCTGCCGGATCGAGCTGCGCGAGGGGGCTGCGCCGCTGGTCCATCCCGATGGCCGCCAGATGCGGCTGTGGGAGGACGCGACCGAAGGGCTGGGGATCGCCGCGCGCCGCGGTGCGCAGGTGCGCAGCGCGATCCGCAAGTTCTACGTGGCGCCGCGCGCGGTGACCGCCCGGCCGTTACGGATCGGCGCGATCTATGCGCTGCGCGAGGCGCGCGCGCCGTTCGCGCCGGGGCTGCATGCGTCCAACAGCGTCGATGCGGCGCTGCTGATCCGGCGCAACGCCTATCGCCCGTTGCTGGTGCGCGAGATGGATCAGCGCGCGCTCTATTTCGAGGCGGCGACGCGGCTGGTGCGCGATGTCGGGATCCATATCCTGGCCCGGCCGCTCGACTTCGCCGCGCTGCCCGATGCCGTCGTGACGCTGAAGTCGCACTGGCGCGCACTGGAGCTGGGCGTGGAGCGGGCGGCATGAAGCGGCGCATCTGGCTCGCGTCCTATCCCAAGTCGGGCAATACTTGGCTGCGGCTGCTGCTCGCGAATTTGCGCGCCGATCGGCCCGCCGACATCAATCGCCTGCCGACCGAACCCGCGCTGGCCAGCGCCCGCGCACCGTTCGACCGCGTCACACTGCTCGCCTCCGGCCTGCTGACCCCCGACGAGTGCGACCTGCTCCGCCCCGCCGCCTATCGCGCGATGGCACGGATCGACGATCCTGAGGAGGATGAGGGTGCCGCCGGGATCGACGACACGATCTTCGTCAAGACGCATGATGCGTGGACGCACAATGCGGCGGGAGAAGCGATGCTGGCCGGCGCGGATGCGGCGGCGGGCGCGATCCTGATCGTGCGCGATCCGCGCGACATCGTCGCGTCGCTGGCGCATCACAACGCATCGCCATGCGACGCCGCAATCGGCTTCATGGCCGATCCCGCAGCGCGCTTTGCCGAGCCGCGTGACGGCCAGCCGACGCAACTGCGCCAGACGCTGACCGACTGGAGCGGGTTTCAGGCGAGCTGGCTCGATCAGCGCGAGATACCCGTCCACCTGATCCGGTATGAGGATCTGCAGGCCGATGCCGGGGGCGCGTTGGCGCGCGCACTCGCCTTTTTCGGGGTGGATGCCAGCGCGGCGCAATGTGCGCGCGCGGCGGAGTTCGCGCGGTTCGGGCGGGTGCAGGACCAGGAGCAACGGCTCGGCTTTGGCGAGGCGCCACGGCCGCAACTGGCGACCCGCTTCTTCCGGCGCGGCGCGGCGGGCGGTTGGCGCGACGAACTGACGCCGACCCAAGCCGATCGGGTCGAGGCGGCACACGCGGCGATGATGGTGCGGCTTGGCTATCCACTCACAGAACGGAGACGGGAATGCGCGTGATCGGACAAGGCCGGGATTGGATCAGCAGCGAGTTGGGCGACGAGCTGATGATGATGAACATCGAACGTGGTATCTATGTCGGGCTCAACGCGATGGGCGCGCACATCTGGCGGCTGATCGAGGCGCCGCGGGCGGTGGGCGATATCTGCGCCGCGCTGGTCGATGCGTTCGAGGTTGATGCAGGGACCTGCCGGGCCGAGGTCGAGGCGTTCGTCGACAAGATGGAGGCGCGCGGGCTGGTCACGGTCGAAGAGGCCTGATCCGGGGTGGCGGGGATTTTCGGCCTGTTGCGGCGCGATGGTGCCGCGGCTTCGCCCCGCGACATGGCGCGGATGGCGCGGCAGCTCGCTCCGCTCGCCCCGTCAGGGTGCCGCAGCGAGACGCTGGGCGAACTGGGCGTTGGCATCTGTCACGCGCCGCTGCGCGCGATCGACCGGATCGACGGCGTACCGATCAGCGACGCGCAAGCCGGCATAACGCTGGTCGCGTCGGCCCGGCTCGACGACCGCGCCGGGCTGGGCGCAGCGATTGACATCGCACCTGCCGAGCTGGCGCGGATGACCGACAGCGCGCTGATCCTGCGTGCGTGGCTGCGCTGGGGCGAGGACTTCGTATCGCACCTGCTCGGCGATTTCGTGGTCGCGATCTGGGACGAACGCCGCCGCCGTCTGGTGCTCGCCCGCGACCCGATGGGACAGCGCGACCTGTTCTATCATGTCGGGCGCGACCTGCTCGCCTTTGCGCCCGATGTGCCAGGGCTATGGGCGCTGAGCGAGGTGCCCCGCGCGCTTGAAGATTCGATGCTATGCAACGCGCTGACCCAGGATTTCACCGCCACTCCCGGCGCGACGCTGTTCACCGGAATCGACAGTCTTCCCGGCGGCCATCTGCTGATCGCCCAGCCGGGGCGCGAACCCGAACTTCGCGCCTATTGGGAGCCGCATGCATCTTCGGCGCATATCGGGCGCGACGAGTCCTATTATGTCGAGGCCTATCGGGCGATTTTGGGTGACGCGGTGGCAACACGGCTGGATGGGCTGGAGAAGCCGCCTGGCCTGTTGCTCAGCGGCGGTTTCGACAGCAGTGCGATCGCGGGACTGGCGCGCGACCCGCTCGAGCGATCCGGGCAGCGGCTTGTCGCTGCAGCGTCGGTCATGCCGTCCGATTATTCCGGGACGATCCGCCATGCCGGGCGCTGGGTTGACCTGTGCGCGCGTGACATGCCCTGGCTGGACATCCGGCGGGTAACGCGCGACGGCCTGGACCCGATCGCCGATATTCAACGCCGGCTGACCGAACGGCAGACGCTGCCATCGGTCTATGACCCGGTGGACGCGGCCCTATGCGCCGAACTGGCGTCGGGGGGCGCGCGGCTGGCGATGGACGGGCATGGGGGTGACTATACGCTCAACCCGCGCGGGCGGCACGCGCTCGCCCGCTGGCTGGCGGTTGGTGAGTATCGGCGATTTGCGCGCGAACTGCTCGCCGCGCGCCGCACCTCCAACCGCTCAATCGCCTCGCTGGTCCGGCATGATGTTGTGCCGCACTTGCTGCCGGCGCGGCTGCGGCGCTGGGCCGCAGCGCGACAACGCGCGCAACTGCCGGTGCAGCGCGGCTTTGTCGAGACGGCGGGAAGTACGCCGCTCGATCGTAAAGGGCGCGGCGGGCTATGCTGGGCGATTGATCTGGTGCGGCGCAGCAGCGGCAGCGCGTCAGGCTTTGCGCGCCATGGCCTCACGCTCAGCCGTCCGTTTCACGACCGTCGGGTGGTGGAACTCGCTTTGGCTATTCCCCCGGATCTGCACGTCCGCGATGGCCATAGTCGGCACCTCGCGCGGACCGCGCTCCAGGACGTCTATCCCGCTGAGTTTCAGCGCCGCGGCCGCGCCAATGATGATCCCTTTCCCGATTTCCAGCCCGCGATCGACCGCGCGCGCCCGGCGCTACTCGCCGATCTCGAGCGAATGCAGCAATCTCCGTCGCTGGCCGTGATGATCGACTTCTCCCGCCTTCGTAGCCTCCTGGCGGCCATGCCGCCGGGCGCGCATCGATCGGGCTGGGAACAGGACACGCACACCGCGCTCAACACCTATTGCGTCGCCCGCTATGTCGAGTGGTTCCGACGGGACAACCGGCTCGCAGACTGAACGTGCCGCAACCGTCTCGTTGACGGTACACGGGATTTTGATCTCAGGTGAAGGGGCGGATCCGAACTGGTCGATGTCCGCTTCTGCTGTTTCATAGCCAAAAGCAGCCAGTCCTCTGTCGGCCCGATGTCCGTCATCCGCGCGCGTCCGCGAATCGCCGGCCGGGGCCTTGTCGTCGCGCAGTGCAAGCACGGAATATGTCCGCGCGAGAGCGCAGACATCCGCACGAAGATATTTGATGGATATTTGACGCGCGGGTTACTGATGTAGCTAAGTCATTGAAATCAATGGTGACATCTACGGGAATCGAGGTATGAGATTACGTAATTGTATTTACACGATAATAGGTCAGTCCGTGATTTTGATACCATCAGAAGTGCCAGAAAATTCATATCGAGTGGGAATTTTGTACGCGGACTCGGTCAGGTAGTTTCATGGCAGGCCTGAGATTTGGGCTTCGGTCCCCGTTTCTGAGCGAAGGGTGAGGCCGGTATTTGCCTCCATATCGGCGAGCCATTCGGGGGAGCCGACCGGCCTTCCGATGTTTTTCGCCTTGCGCAATGCGCTTCTGACCCTGGTCCCGATTTGTATCCGGCCAGAAGGAGAGATCTGGCGCTTCATCGGCCGGGGTTAACCCCGGCCGATGAAGCAAATTCGGTCGGTGTCATGAACCCCAGGGATGTGTGAGGTCG
>NZ_JAPDRA010000013.1 GCF_026013525.1 Sphingomonas canadensis
ATCCGCACCCACCTCGGCCTCAACAAGCCCATCTACAAGAAGACCGCCGCCTACGGCCACTTCGGCCGAACCCCAGATGGCGACTTCTTCCCATGGGAAAAGACCGACCTCGCCGACGACCTCAAGGCCGCGCTGGCCTGAGATCCGGCGAAAGCCCGGAGTTGGAGGAGGCGGGGCGAAAGCTCCGCCTCTTTCCGTTTGGGCAACCGCCGGGGGAGGTGGCGGATACCGGAACGGAACGATGCGCTTCCGCTTCCCCGTCGGCCTGCCGCCTCCGCAGAATCCCGTGCCGGTGGAATCCCGTTGCGGCGGCGCCCGTAATTCGCGGTTCAGGCGTTAACCATTAGGTAACGAGTCGAAAGGGGAACGATCCCATGACCGACGCCGCCGCCACCTTCGCCGCCAAGCCGCTCCGCACCGTGTTCCAGCCCGTGATCGATGCCGACAGCGGCGCGCCGATCGCCTTCCAGGCGCGCGTGGTGGAACCCGACGCGGCCGACGCCTTCGAGCGCGAGCGGCTGCGCTACGAGGCGGCCATCGCCGCCGCCGCGCGCGCGGGCATCGCGGGGGCCGAGCCGATGCTGGCGATCGCGATGCGCCCATGCGGCGTCGATCCCAACCGCCAGATCGCCGCGCTGTTCCGCGCCGCGCTCGCGCATCGCGTGCCGGTCGAGCAGTTGCTGGTGGAGGTGCGCATCGATGCCGGCGCCGATCCCGAGGAGGCGGCCGGGCTGGTCGAGGCCTGCGTGCTGCGCGGGATCGAGGTCGCGCTCGACGGCTTTTCCGCCGGGCCGGCGGCGATGCGCCTGCTCGCCCGCTTCGGCCTGCGCTACGTCAAGCTCGACGCCGCGCTGACCCGCAACATCGACCAGAGCATGCCGCGCCAGCTCATCGCGGAAGGGATCGCGCGGCTGGCGCGGCGCCAGGGCTTCACGATGATCGTCCAGGATATCGCCACCCCGGCCGAGCTGGGCGTGCTCTACACCATGGGCGTGCGCCACCTGCAGAGCCACTGGATCGCCCCCGCGGTCACCGCCGCGCAGCTTCCGCCGCGCCTGGGCGCCCGCCGCGAACCGCGCGTGGTGCGCGTCACCCACGAAAGCCGTCCCGCGCTCCGCGCCGAGGCCGCCGCCGCCTGAGCGGCGGCCCGGATCCCGCCCAGCCTCTGGACTCGGGTCCGGCGCGGCCTCTATCCCTTTGGGGATGAGCGACGCCAGCCTTTACGCCCGCATCGCCCGCGCCGCCGCGGCGGCGGGGGACCGTCCGCTGCTGATCGAGGACGGGCGCGTCACGCTCGCCTGGGCAGAGCTGGACGCCGCCACCGCCGCCTGGGCCGCCGCGCTCGCCCGTGCCGGGGCGCGGCCCGGGGACCGCATCGTCGTCCAGGTCGAGAAATCCGCGGCGAACGTGCTGCTCTATCTCGCCGCGTTGCGCGCGGGGCTGGTCTATGTCCCGCTCAACACGGCCTATACGGTGGACGAGCTGGCCTATTTCCTGGCCGATGCCGATCCCTCGGTCGTGGTGGTCGATCCGTCGCGGGCGGAGGCGGTGGGCGGGCTGACCGGCGCCACGGTGCTGACGCTCGACGCCGCGGGCGGCGGCATCGAAACGCCCCCGGCGGCGTTCGAAACGGTGCCCCGCGCGCCGGACGACCTGGCCGCCATCCTCTACACCTCGGGCACCACCGGCCGATCGAAGGGCGCGATGCTGAGCCAGGACAATCTGGCCTCCAACGCCGAGGCGCTGGTGGCGCTGTGGCGCTTCACGCAGGACGATGTGCTGATCCACGCGCTGCCCATCTATCACGTCCACGGGCTGTTCGTGGCGCTGCATTGCGTGCTGCTGTCGGGCGCGGCGATCCGCTTCCACGCCGCGTTCGACGCCAATCGCGTGCTCGCCGAGATGGCGGAATCGACCGTGCTGATGGGCGTGCCGACCTTCTACGTCCGCCTGGCGGCGCACCCCGGCCTTACCCGCGCGGCGGCGGCGAACATGCGCCTGTTCGTCAGCGGCTCCGCCCCGCTGCTCGAATCGACCTTCGCGGAGTTCGAGGCGAAGACCGGCCATCGCATCCTGGAACGCTATGGCATGACCGAGGCGGGGATGATCACCTCCAACCCCTATGCGGGCGATCGCGTTCCCGGCACGGTGGGCTATCCGCTGCCGGGCGTGGAGGCGCGCATCGTGGACGAGGTGCTGCAGATCCGCGGCCCCAACCTGTTCAAGGGCTATTGGCGCAATCCGGAGAAGACCGCCGAGGACATGCGCGAGGGCGGCTGGTTCGCCACCGGCGACATCGCCACCATGGCGCCCGACGGCCGCGTGGCGATCACCGGCCGGGCCAAGGACCTGATCATCGCGGGCGGGCTCAACATCTATCCCAAGGAGATCGAGCTGGCGATCGACGCAATCCCCGGCATCGGCGAGAGCGCCGTGATCGGCGTGCCCCATCCGGACCTGGGCGAGGCGGTGGTGGCGGTCTGCACGCGCAACGGGGAGGTGGACGAGGCCGAAGTGCTCGCCGCGATCCAGGGGCTGGCACGTTTCAAGCAGCCGCGCCGCGTGCTCTTCACCGATGCCCTTCCCCGCAACGCGATGGGCAAGGTGCAGAAGGCCGAGCTGCGCAAGATGCACGCGGCGCTGTTCGCCGTCCCCGCCGCCGTTTGAGGGGGAGGGTTGCCGCCCCGGTGCGGCGCTGCCAAGCTCGCGGGCGCGGATGTACAAGCGGGTGGGGACGACATGATACGCATTGTGGCGCTGATGCTCGCAACGGCCTGCGCCCTCGCCCCGGCCCCGGTGCTGGCGCAGCAGGCCCCGTCGATGTCGATCAAGGAACTGCATGCGACGACGCTGGCCGCCGCGCGCGGCAAGCTGATCCGTGCCTATGATCAGGCCGCCTGGCACGGCACCGACGCGATGTTCGCCCGGATTCAGCACCCGGAGGACGTGATCGGTGGCTGGATCGTCGATGGCCCCGCCCACGCGCCGGTGCTGGTCTTCTTCGATCGCAACGATGCCGATCCGCACGCGGTGTTCGTGGTCGAGTTCCTCGACGGCAAGATCGTCGCCACCCGCCTGATCGGGGAGGGCGACGATGCCAGCCTGAGCCCCGAACGCAAGGCGATGATCGCCGCGCGCGAACGCGGCATCGCCGCATGGCGGGAGGAGAAGCCGCTCTATTGCGCGGACAAGCCGCCCAACACCGTGGTTCTGCCGCCGGAGCAACCGGGCGAGCCATATCTCGTCTATCTGCTCACGCCGCAGGTGAAGGATCGCGCCTGGCCCGCGGGCGGCCATTTCCGCGCGGAGATCGCCGCGGACGGGCGCGTGCTGGCGAAGCGGAGCTTCACCAGATCGTGCGTCACGCTCGAGGCCCCGGCGGACAAGGACGCGGCGGCGCTGATGGTGACCCATCCGCTCGATCCCGTGCCCACCGAAATCCACGTCTTCACCGCGCTCACTTCCGGCATGACGCTCTATGTCGGCGCGGGCGGGCGCCTTTGGGTGGTGGAGGGAACCCGGATATACTTGGCCGATCCGCCGAAGAAGCGATAGCGCGGACCGATGGAGAGAATGCCGATGCGTCACCTGTTCGCCGCCGCGCTGCTGCTCGCGCCGCTCCCTGCGGTGGCGCAGGCCCAGCCGGCCCCGGCGCCCGCCGCCGCCCCCTCGGCCTCGGTCCCGGAGGTGAAGGCCGCGCTCGAACGCGGCGAGCGGCTCTATTATTATGATTTCGCATCGGCGCTGGCGACCGACGACTATCTCGCCAAGGCGCCCGGCGGCCGCCAGCAGGTGCGCGGCTGGATCGTGGAAGGGCCGCCGCAGGACACCGTCGTCAGCTTCTATGGCGATGGCGCGGATGGCCCGCGCATCCTCTATTCGGCGCGCTTCGATCGCGGGCGGCCGGTTTCCAGCCATCTCGCCGCCGAGGGCGAGCAGCAGCCGCTGACGCCTGCGCAAAAGGCGCTGGCCGCCGCGCGCGACGCTGCCGCGGTTGCCATCGCCCAGGCCAAGGTGCAGCCGTGCGGGGCGCCCTATTTCAACGCGCTGCCGCTGGCGGGGGAACGGCCGGGCGATCCCGTGCGCGTCTATTTCCTCTCGCCCCGCGCGCTGGAGAAGAGCGTGCCCGGCGGCGGTCATTATGTGATCGAGGTGCCGCCGGACGGGGTGCCGCGCACAATCCACGGCTTTTCCGATATCTGTATCGAGCTGCCCGTCACCGCGCCCGGCGGAGGCCCTGTCCAGGCGCTGGGCATCGCACACCGGGTCGATCTGATGCCGACCGAGATCGACGCCTATCTGACGCTGCTCTCGGCCCTGCCCTCGCGCATCGTCACGGCCGACCGCACGGCCTGGATACTGGAGATCGCCAACGGCGCCCCGCGCGTCGCCCACGTCGTCCCCGCAGCCCCGCAGCCCTGATCCGGGCCGCCCGTCGGGGCTGCGAACAAGGCGCTTCAATTTGCGCCGCGCAGCCGGTAGGGCGCCGGAGCCCTTACAACCGATAGACGAAACCTGCGCGCCCGATGACCGCGAACAAGCCCGGCGATCCCACCACCATCCGGCGCCTCTACGGCCGCCGCCAGGGGCACAAGCTGCGCGCCGGCCAGTCGGCGCTGGTCGAGGAACTGCTGCCCGAACTGAGCGTGCCGGAGGAAGGCCCGCTCGACGCGCGCACGCTGTTCGGCGACGATCGCCCGCTGGAACTGGAGATCGGCTTCGGCGCGGGCGAGCATCTGGCGGGGCAGGCGGCGGCACGACCCGATCACGGCTTCATCGGCTGCGAGCCCTTCCTCAACGGCGTGGTCGGCGCGCTGGGCCATATCCGCGACGGGGGGCTGGCCAATGTGCGGCTGCACATGGGCGACGCGCTCACCGTGCTCGCGCGGCTGCCCGATGCCAGCCTGGAGCGCGTGTACCTGCTCCATCCCGATCCCTGGCCCAAGGCTCGCCACGCCAAGCGCCGCATGGTGAACCCCGGCCCGCTGGACCTGATCGCGCGCAAGCTGAAGCCCGGCGCCGAGTTCCGCCTGGGGACCGACGATCCCACCTATTGCCGCTGGGCGATGATGGTGATGAACGGCCGCCGCGACTTCGCCTGGCAGGCGGGCGAGGCACGCGACTTCCTCACCCGTCCCGCCGACTGGCCCGAGACCCGCTATGAGCGCAAGGCCCGGCGCAAGGGGCATGAGGTCTGGTACTTCCGCTACGTACGGATTTAGCTCAATCGCTTGCTGAGCATAAATGCGTGTTTTCAGAGAGTTGCCTATCCGATAGCCTCCAATTGTATCCGGCGGTTTCTAATCCGTGATTGCCCGGTGATTACTTTTTTGGTACATGAAGTATCGAAATGGCGACCGGGAAAATCACCAAGCGGACCGTCGACGCGCTTCTCGCGAATGCAGTCACGGGCTTTCTGTGGGATGAGGATCTGAAGGGCTTCGGCTTGAAGATCACTTCAGCCGGCTCTGCCTCTTATGTTGTTCAGTATCGCATGGGGGGACGAGAGGCGAAGACCCGCCGCTACACGATCGGTGGACACGGCTCACCCTGGACGCCGTCGACAGCTCGTGAGGAAGCCGCGCGTATGCTTTTCCTTGTTGCGCAGGGAAAGGATCCAGTCGAAGCGGACAAGCAGCGGCGCCGGGAGGCAGTCGATCTTGCCTTCTCCAATTATGCCGACCGCTTCGCAGCATCTTGCAGGGGAAAAGGATGGACGACGCTCGTGAAGCGATCGCTGCGGCTTCACGTCAAACCAGTGCTTCGCGACAAAGCTCTGCCGACGATTGCCCGAAGCGATATCGTCGATGTTTTCGATGGGATGCCTGCCGAGCAGATAGGCAATCGGAGAAACGTGTTCGCGGTCCTGCGCCGCCTGTTCAAATGGGCCATCAGTCGCGGCGATATTGCTTCCAGCCCGATGGAAGGAATGGAAACCCCGCCTCCAGTTAAGCCTCGCGAGCGCTGGTTGTCGGACGACGAGTTGCGACGCGTGTGGACGCACGCACCGCTATGCCATCGTTGTTTCGGACCTATCGTGCGTCTGCTGATCGCTACAGGTCAAAGACGAGAGGAGATCGCCGGGCTGCAATGGGAGGAGTTGAATCGCGCCGACCGCGAGATGCGGCTTTCCGGCGATCGCACCAAGAACGGTGAGCCGACGAGCGTTCCGCTCAACGACCTCGCCGTCGCCGAACTGGATATGGTCGCCCGCAGCGATCGCTGGCCAAAGCGTGGCCGGGTGTTTCCAACCTCGAGCGGTGCTGCCTTCACAGCCTACCACAAGGGCAAAACCAAGCTCGACAGGCTGATTGCTGAAGATGGCGGAGAACCGGTCGCGCCATGGCGCCTGCATGACCTGCGGCGAACCCTTGCCACAGGCTTCCAGCGCTTGGGGGTGCGATTCGAAGTCACCGAGGCAGTGCTCAACCATGTCGGCGCATCGCGTTCGGGCGTCGCCGCAATCTATCAGCGCCATGACTGGAAGCCCGAAAAGCGCGAGGCGCTGAACGCCTGGAACGATCATATTGTGAAATCGCTCGCCGCGGCGGCAACAGGTAGTTGAGGCCAGTTGAAGGCATGGGGCAGCCCAGGACGCCTAAGAATGCCGGCGAAGGAAAAGGGCGCGGACAAGCTGACCGCGCCCTCTAGCGCTCAGAAGCGGTATCCGATCCCAAGCAGGACCTGATGGCGATCGAACTTGCCATCACCGTCGCTGAGGTCGGCGTAGCGATACTCGACACGTGCCGAGACATTCTTCCAGACGTAGCGCTCGACGCCGCCGCCAACGGTCCAGCCGTCGCGATCCTCCGAACCGCTGGACGTGGTGCCGCCGACAGTCATCGTCGTGCGGACACGCGCATTGGTATAGCCGCCGCGCGCATAGAGGAGCGTACCCGGCAGGATCACATATCCGGCTCGGGCGGTCAGATCGATCGAGCGCTTCGGATCGAGCGTCACGCTGCCGACGCTCGTCAGATACTCGATCTCGTCGTTCGCCCCGATGCTGAAGTCCGCCTGGGCGCCGATGACGACATTCGGCACCACTTCGTAGTCGTAGGCGATGAAGGCGCCACCGACGAAGGCGTCCTTTGAGCCCTCGAGCGCGAGCGGGCCGAGTTCGCTCTGCGGGTTGCGAACATCCGTCTTGTTCCAGCCGCCCTGGACGCCGACCGACGGACCAGTGAACTCCTGCGCGTACGCAGGCATAGCCATCGCGGCGAGCGCGATTGCCGAGGTGATGATCTGAAGCGACTTCATTAGCTGTCTCCACGTTGCAGCCACCCAACCGGGGCGGCCGTCCGGTAGGGACTTAGATGGCTCTCCGGCAGGCGATGAGCCGTCGCTTCGGCGCAGAGGACCCATACATCCGGATTATGCCATTGATCCGGTGGGAGACATTTGAGCCTCAGGCATCATGCCTGGAGGAGAAGGGTCGGACTACCGGGCCCTCCTGGCGATTCGCCAGCTTGGCGAGCTTGTTTAGCGGGAGAGCCGGCGTACAGGGACGCCCCCTCAAAGGCAGGCGCCCCGTCACGACGGTCTCAAGTGCATGGGAAGCCGGTTGAGCAGTTGGCATAAGTATCTATTGGGTTTCGCGTGGGGCGCTGCGCTTCCCTCGTCAGAACACATTGATAGCAGCCGGCGCAAATGCCAGCCTCCGCTTGTCCCCGTCGACGTCGAGGTTATCTGGCACGATGGCGTGGCTTGGTGCGCCGCGCATCGGTGCATAGTGCACTCATCGCCTAGGGCGGCATGCTCAATCGAGCAGCCAGAGAGCGGAATGATCACTAATCAGAAAGGAGCGAGGCGGCTGTGGGCCTCCCAGAGCTACTGTCGAGAGCCTGCGCTTCCAACACGCGCTCCCGACCGCGCTATCCCTTAACTTCATCGAAGGAGCGCACGCCGAGCTGCTGCATCAAATCCCAGACATGAGGCACGCCCCAATGCGCGGTGATGCGGCCACGCCTGACCTCGACGATATCCATGATTGGAAACGCCACGGTCTTTCCCGAAGGCTTGAGGCCGAGGAACGGCCCCTGATGGGTGCCACGATAGGTCTTGAACGACGTGACGCGCCCCTGCTCGACAACTTGCAGGTGGACCTCGGCCCGAAAGTCGGGAAAGCCGTTTCGAAAGGTCGCGTAGATTCGCCGCGCCCCTTCCTTGGTCGGCGGATATCCGGGGAACGGCGTGTGATCGACGAACTCCGGGTGGAACAGCTCCTCGAATACCTGGAAGTCGCCGCCTGTCTGGACCTCGCGGATCAATCGATTGACGACCCGCCGCGCGTCTTCGTCATCGACGTCCTGCATTTGGCCGCCTGAGACGGCCGGGCCGGCTGCGGCCAAGCCCAGCCCGGCCGCACCCATCAGCCATGTGCGCCGGGCAACGCCGGGTCCATCGGCGAGGTCGACGGCGCTCATGCCGCCCTTGCCGTTTCGGAGGGCACCGGCGTGGCCAGGAGCTGCTGCTCCCAGGCAAAAGCAACGCCTGAGCCCCCGCCATGCTCGCCGAGCACCTTTGCCACCGCGGGGATTGATTCGGTCCGGGCCCAGTCGCGCTGCCACTCGCCCATGATCGCCATCCACGTCATCGGGTTGGCGCCCGCCGCGACCATCCGCTGGACCGCCATGTCGTGCGCTTCCCGGCTGACTCCGCCCGAAGCGTCGGTCACGATCGTGACCTCGAAACCATCACCCAGCGCGTGAATCGTAGGCATCGCAAGGCAGATTTCGGTCCACAACGCCGCGATCACAAGCTTGCGCCGGCCAGTGGCCCGAACCGCCTCGACGAAGATCTCGTCTTCCCAGGCGTTGATGAACGTCCGGTCGATCGGCACCTGTTCCGGGTCGACCGCCTGCAGACCGGAGATCAGCGCGCCGCCACGATCCGCGAGCACCGTCGAAAATATGATCGGCACTCCGAAAGCCTTCGCCGTCTTGGCGAGGCCGATGACGTTGTTGACGATCATCGTCGGCTCGTGGCTGTGCAGATTGGCGAACTGAAACGCTTGGTGATCGATCAGCAGGAGCGCACAATCTTGCGGTGCGAGCAGTGCGGTCAGGCCATTCTTGGTCATCGCTTTCTTCCTCTCTGAATCCTGGATGGGGTGGCGGCAGCGCCCGAGGGGGAGTGGACGCCGCCGCCTGTGCCGGCCACTGGCTTTGGGGGATGCGACCGGCGGGGGGACCTCTGGATAGGGTTCAGGCGAGCGCTGTCCGGCGCACCGCGGGTTCCTTGGCGCTCACGACCTTGGCGAAAGCCGCCACCTGCAAAACACCGCCGGCCAGCGCGATATTCTTCATGAAATGGATGAGTTGGTCATGGTCGGCGAAATTCGAGTGAAAGAGGAGCGCCGTCACGACGCAGAATGCCGACAGCAGTGGTGCGACGATCGCCAGGCGAATGCCGAAGATCAGCATCAGCCCGCCGATGATTTCCATGGCGATCGCGCCCGAATGGGCGAGCCAGGGGAACGGGATCCCGGCCGCACCGATATAGGCCTGAACGGCCGCCGGCATGAGGATCTTCTCGATGCCGGTGTAGAGGAACAGGCTCGCGATGAGCAGACGACCGATCGCCGCCATGGGCCGGTTTGCATTCATAGGGCTTCTCCCGGCAGCATATGCGCCGCCTGTGAAAAGAAGCTGCCCGTCGGTCGGCTTTCGCGAAATCAGACGGGCTGCGTACCGACCTAATACTTCGGTGTGAGCGACGGGTCCCGGCCGCATCGCCGCATGTCTTACGCCCCTTATCCCAGCGCATAATTCTCCGGGCACAGCCTGCCGGAGAAAATGGTGTCCGCACTTCAAGGAGCAGGCGCCATGCGATCAATTCGAGGCTTTTCGCGCGGAACGATGGCCGGCGGGCTGCTCGCCGTCATTGCCTTGGTTCCCGGCGTGGCTGCCTGGCGTGCGTTGGTCGAGACGCTTCAGGATCCGCTGGTTGCGGCCATCTTGCTTGGTGTGGCCGCAGTCTCGATCAGCCCAGCGCTGTCGCCCAGGCCCAATTCGCGAGGAGCAGGACGCTGACGGCTGCTTGCCTCAAAAGCGCTTGGCGACAAAAAGACCGAAGGATCGAGGCGGTGCAGCAGTAACTTGCGTGCGTCCAAGAGTTGCGCCGTTGACCGTTCCCGACTGGAGAGCGACCGTGTCGGTCAGGTTCGTGACGTACAGGAACGTGCTCCAGCTTCCTCGATCAATGCCGAGTTTCGCATTGATGAGCGTGTATCCGGGCAAACGCCGCCGAAAAGCGTTGGACGGACTGATCTCCGTGTAGACGCCGCTCGAATGGGAGCCGTCGATCCGGAACAAGCCTTCCAGGCCCTCACGGAGGGGACGCCGGTATTCGATCGTCCCGGCAATTGTCAGCTCCGGGACCATCGGGATTCGATCGCCGCGCCTGCCTGCGGCCACGACCGCCGCGCTCACCTGGTCGTCCGACAGCCTGGCGTCCAGAAGCGTAACGGCGCCACCAATCTCAAGTCCGTCCACCGGGAGGAGCAGGGTCTCGACTTCCAACCCCTGCACTCGGGCGGTGCCGGCATTCGAAATGAAGCGGAAGAAGCCATCCGGACGCGAGCCGCTGACCTGCATGTCCGACCAATCCATGATGAAACCGGCGGCATGGATGCGGGCCAGTTTGCCGAACGGCTGGACTCGGATACCGAGCTCGTAGTTTCGCACCTTGTCGGCTTGATAGGGGATGAGGCTGTCGGGAAGCCCGAGCACTTGATTGACGCCACCGGGCCGATAGAACCGTCGATGGTCGGCCAGGGCGGCACGGCAACTCTCATCCCGGATTGCTCGTAGCGCTGCTTGAACCGGTCAAACGAACTCGCCGTCAGCCATGCGTCGTGGATGAGAAGGACTGTCGCCACGTCTCGTCGCGTCTCCCTGGACAGACAGGAGATCCATCGTCCGAGGCAAGCATAGGCCTCGCCCGGGGCGGGAACAGCCCAGTCGAGTTCGTGCCGACCCCATTCGGGGTGGAACAAATGTCCGTCTGTACTTCAACCAGCTTAAGGGGGGTCGGCCGATGCGCGCGCGCAACGACTGTGATAGGCCTGAGCGCGCAATGCGGGGGAGAACCGACTGCACGATGGGCGAAGTGCAACGATGAAGCGGAGTTTTCTTGTCAGCTGCTTGCTGGCGCTATGCTGCTCGGCGGCAATCGCGTCTGACGTTCCGCGCTCGATCGCGCAGCTCGAGCACAATGCCTCGACGCGTGCGCAGGGCGCGCCAGCCGGTATTGTCGCAATTGCCCAGACCCGCGACGGCTATCTCTGGTTCGGCAATGTCGAAGGGCTTTTTCGCTATGACGGCCAAACCTTCGAGCCGATCGGCTCGCGTAGTCCCAACGCCGCCGGCTCAAGCATCATCGCCAGTCTCGCGGCGAGCCGCAGCGGCGCGCTCTGGATCGCATACCAGGCCCATGGTGGTGTCGCGGTGTACCGCAATGGCAGGATCGAGGATGCACGCCTTCCCGAGCCTGCCCATACGGTCACCCAAATCGAGGAAGCCCCAGACGGATCCATCTGGGCGATCAACGGCCGGCCAACAAATCAACTTGCCCGCTTCGTCAACGGCCGATGGGACCAGCTCAAGTCCCGCGGTGTCCCGGAGGGCTGGATCTACGATATTCTGTTCGCGCGGGACGGAACGATATGGCTCGCCTATGATACCAAGATCGCGATTCTCAAGCCACGTGCCGCGCGGTTCCAGATCGTGCCTCAGCCCGTCGCCACCGGTGCGAGCCTTGCGCAGGATCGCCATGGCCATATCTGGCTGTCCGATGCGTCAGGCACCCGGATCATCCCGGACTTCGGCCTTGGCACAACCAGGGCCCAGCGCGTCGTTTATCCGACCGATGGCTTGGTCCGCCGCGCCAGAATCCTGTTCGCGCGCGATGGAAGCTTGTGGGGGAGCAGCGACACCAACGGCCTGTTCCGCATCGCCGATCCAGAGGCCCTTCTGCGCCGCCGGGCGCCGATGCTTTCCACCCTGGAGACCTTTCGCGCCAAGGACGGGCTCACCGCCAATGGCGTGCTTCCAATTTTCGAAGACCGCGAAGGGAATATCTGGGCCGGGACCGAGCTCGGGGTCGACAAGTTTCGCGTGACGAACGTGATCCGGGAGGAGGGTTTTACCTCCGGCTCACCGGTCGGCTACATGGCGGCGGCCGACGGCACGGGCAATGTCTATCTCGCCGACGACCGCAATGTTCAAATCATCGAGCCCGGTCGCCCGGCCAGGCCAATGCTTTCCCACGGGGGCAAGGAGCTTGCCTTGTGCACCGTGCGGAACGGCGAAGTGCTGTTCGGCATCGATGGCGAACTGCGTCGCTTGAAAGGCGGGAAAATGGTCGAACGGTTGCCGATCCCCGGTCGCGCCTCGGCCTATGGCTGTGGCGAGGATCCCAACGGCACGCTTTGGATCGCGCTCCTGAGAAAGGGTCTCGCCTCCTGGACAAGGGCAACAGGATGGAAGGACCGAAGCAATCTGCTTCCCCAGGGGCGCGCTGCCCAGGACATCGTCATGGACCGTGCGGGCTGGCCGATCGTCATCCTCGATCGTGCGGATTTGCTTCGCATCGGCCGTGGCAGGACAAGCCTCGTCCCCGGCGACCGCTTGGGCATCGGACGTCTCTCGGCAGTGTATGACGGCCCAGCCGGCCTCTATGTTGCCGGCGTCAACGGACTGGTCCGGCTGAATGGCAGCAGCTTGCGCCGCCTCGACCCGTCGCGCTTTGCATGGAGTCGCAACATTCGGGGCATGATCCAGACGGCCGGCGGTGAAACCTGGACCCTCTCCATGGCGGGGATCGCGAAGCTGCGGACGGCCGATCTCGACCGCGCGATCAACGGCAGTGCCGACAATGTGCCGACAAGAATCTTCGACGAGCGGGACGGCCTGATCAGCATGCCCCAGCGCCTCGAAGGACCGCAGATCGTGCCAGATGGCGCTGGAAGACTGTGGTTCCTGACCCGGCAAGGGCCCCTTACGGTCAATCCAGCGCGACTGTTCCGCAATCCGCTCCCCCCGCCTGTGGTCATCCGCGCCGTCACTGTCGGCGAGTCTCGATTCCCGGATCCCTCCGACCTGATCCTGGAGAAGGGCACCAGCCAGCTTGCCATCGACTATGGGGCGCTGAGCTACGCCGTTCCTGATCGCGTCCGGTTCCGCTACCTGCTTGAGGGGGTCGATACGGATTGGGTCGATGCGGGCAGCCGGCGCCAAGCCTTTTATACGAACCTCGCCCCCGGCAACTACAAGTTCCGCGTGATCGCCGCCAATGATGATGGCGTCTGGAATCGCAAAGGCGCTACGCTCGCGATACGAATTCCGCCAACCTTCCTGCAGAGCCCCGCGTTTTTCGTCATGTGCGCGATCGCCGCGCTCGCCCTTCTTTGGCTGGCCTATTCGTTGAGGCTCCGCGCGGTTTCCGCCAATATTCGCGCACGTATGGCCGAGCGGATGGGCGAGCGTGAGCGGATCGCGCGAGAACTGCACGACACGCTCCTTCAGACCGTCCAGGGACTGATCCTTCGCCTTCAGAACATCGCGGACGACATGTCGCCGGAGCAGCGGAGCAGACGTTCACTCGAGCAGGTGATCGAACAGGCCGATGGAGCCCTGGAAGAGGGGCGGGACCGGGTTCTTGAACTGCGCGGCTCCAGCGTCGCCGACGATCTCGAGCAAACCATCATGGCGATCACGGCCAAGCAAGCCTTCAAGCCGGAGGTTCAGATTTCGGTCGTGAGCGAGGGCCAGCCACGAAAGCTGCACGCGATCGTCTCCGACGAAATCGCCCGCATCGCCGAGGAAGCGATATTCAATGTCTGGCGACACGCTGAAGCGACCATGCTTGATATCCGCCTCTGCTATCGAGCCACCTCATTCGTGCTCACGGTACTTGACGACGGCGTGGGAATAGATGCCGAAACGTTGCGCTCCGGCCGCGCGGGCCATTTCGGATTGACCGGCATGCGCGAGCGCGCCGCTAGGCTCGGCGCCGAACTGTCGATCGCCGAGGGCACGGTCCGGGGAACCGAGGTACGGCTGAGCATCCCCGCCGCGGTCGCCTATGCGGGTCGGACAAAGCGATGGTTCGGGCTGAAGATTCTCGCCGGGAGGGAGCAATGACGCAGGTCAAGGTAGAGGTCGCGCTGACCCCCATCCGAGTGCTGGTCGTCGATGATCATCCCATGCTCAGGGACGGGATCATCGGAGCAATCGAGCGACAGGCCGACATGCTTCTGGTCGATGAAGCGGTCGACGGCGTGGAGGCTGTCGAAAAATACCGTCTGCATCGGCCCGATGTCACCCTCATGGACCTCCAGATGCCGCGCATGGGCGGCATCGAGGCCATTGAGACCATACGAAATGAGTTCGCCGAAGCGACGTTCATCGTCCTCACCACCATCCCGGGAGACACCCAGGCGCTTCGGGCAATGCAGGCCGGCGCGACGGGCTATCTGCTCAAGAGCTGCATCCGCAAGGACCTGATCGACACGATCCGCACCGTCCATGGTGGCCGCAAGCGGATCGCACATGATGTGGCCCATGAGATCGCAGTGCATGCGCTCGACGAGCGCCTCAACGAGCGCGAAATCGAGATTTTGCGTCTCATCGCCGAGGGCCATCAAAACAAGCAAATCGCTTGGGAACTCGACATCACCATCGACAGCGTAAAGGCGAGCCTCAAGGCGATATTCGCAAAGCTGGATGTGGCGGATCGCACCCATGCCGTGACGGTCGCCCATCGTCGCGGCTTCATCGAGCTGTAATTCCCCACCCTGGCCGACTGGACATAGCACCAATCAACCAGGCCACTCGCCTTCTCGGTGGCTGATCCGGCGTCCAGCGCGTGCCTCTCGCTAGGGGGTCAACCGAACTGGTGAGAACTTGAGCGTGCAGAATCGCGGAGGTGTGCGAAGGCCGCCTAATCCTTACGGATAAGGAACGTTATCGGACCGTCTGATTCCTGCCGCCCCGATGCGATCGCATGAATGGTCGGGTACGGAGTCGCCGGCAGTTGCGCGCGCTCCGCGATTCGGGAGCGCTTGATGACGACTTCACGACGCGAACTGCTCCGCGGCAGCCTGCTTGGGGGATTGGGCTTCGCGGGCGCCATGGTCGCCCTTGACGATGCCGCCGCGGCACAAGCGCCGCGCGCACCTGTGCCGCAGGTGCCAGGCACGTCACTGCGAAGGGCGAAGCTCAATGGCATCGACATCGGCTATGCGGTCGCAGGGCGCGGTCCGGCGATGCTTCTTCTGCATGGCTGGCCCTTCACCTGGTACACCTGGCACAAGATCATCCCAGTCCTCGCCGAGGCCTTCACGGTGATCGCGCCCGACATGCGGGGAATGGGCGAAACGTCCAAGGCGGCCTCCGGCTATGACGTCGTGACGCTCTCTGAAGACGTTGCCGCAATCCTTGCGCATGAAGGGTTCAAAAACGCCAACATTCTCGGCCACGATCTCGGAGTGGGCGTCGCGTTTCAGCTCGCCATGCGACATCCGCAACTCGTTCGCCGCCTCGTGGTGACCGAGAGCATCGTTCTGGGTGCGCCCAAGGCCGAGATTTTTATGAATACGCCACCCTGGTGGGTTGCCTGGCACAATGTTCCCGGGCTGCCGGAGCAGGTCCTGGCGGGCAAGGAGGGCGCCTATCTCGACTGGTTCTACAGCAATCTGACCTTCGGCAACGTCGGCATCGGCAAGGCAGCACGCGACCAGCATGTCGCCGCCTATACCGGCATTGCAGCGCTGCGCGGCGGTTTCGAACACTATCGGGCTTTTCCCGCGACCACCGAGCAAGGCCGGCACGCGTCGCAGCGTCGGCTCACCATGCCTGTCCTGGCACTTGGAGGAGAGCTGGTGGGCGATGTTCTATATCAGCAAATGGCAGTCCTTGGTGACCAGGTCAGCGGCGGCAAGATCGACAAATGCGGGCACATCATCCAGGAAGAGCGCCCCGACGCACTGCTCGAGCGCTTGCGCGCCTTTTTGTGAGCGAGGGCGCTGGACAAACTTCAGACGACTTATGCGCCTTGGAGAGCCGCACAGGTTAGCACCATGCTCGGCAACTTCAGCCCCTCGCCAAAAGGGTTTGCGCGTTCTGGCGTCTCGATAGCATGAATGGTCAGGTGCGATCCGCCGCTTGAGGAGCACGCCGAGATCGTCGCTTCAGCGTTCGCTCAGCTCGATTCGAGCGCGTTCACCCGGCTTTCGAGCTCCGCGATGCTTTCGGACACGGCTTCGAAGCTGGGCGCGGTGCCGAAGATCATGCGCGACATCGCGGCATAGTCCAGCTTCAGCGCATCATACATCGCGCCCTCGGGCATAAGCGTAAAGGTCGGCGGCACTGCGCTTGCCAGGTCGAAAGCGGGCCGGTTGAAGAACATCCGCGCATGCGCAACGCAGTCCGCGCCAAGTGCAGGATCGGCGAGCGCCTGCTTGCCAACCGGTGACTGCATCAACTCGTGCAGATCGTAATAATGACGCGAGATGCGGTTGCCGCCGCCGCGCAGCACACCCTTCGTCTCATACCAGTGCCGCAGGCCATGGAGGATGACCACCTTATCCCAGAAGGTCCGCTCCGCGTCGACAATCGTGATGTTGGGCACTTCGAGATCGAGCCCCGGCGCATCTTCCTCCAGATAAGGACGGATCGAGCGCACCGAGTTCGGATCGAGCGCAGACTTGGCGCCTGATTCGATCTTCACGGCCTTGGGAATATAGGCGTCATCTTCGGTCGCGGTTGGATAGCGGACGAGCAGCGTCTGCCTATCCTTGTCGGGCACTATCTTCAGCTGGCCTACCGCAATACCGTTCCGCTCCGACGCATCGGCCGCAATCCGCGCCAGATTTTCGAGCACGGCGCCGTTGATGAACGCCTCGCACGCTTCGCGAATGGCATCGAGCGCCTTTTCGCGCTTCTTGCCGCTCATCGTCTGCAGGTCCTCGACCGAATGTCCCTCACCCAGATCGTCGCGGAACACCGTGACGTCGATATCCTCCGAGAAACGACGGATCAGCCCGAAGCCCTTGGATAGCGAGGTGCCGCCCTTGAACAGCAGCCGCGGGCCGTCCGGCATGCCGTTGAACAACGCATCGAGCGTCCAGCACACCCAGAAGTCCTTTTCGACATTCTGCGGCGTCGTGCCGATCCGCTGGGCAGTCGCGGCGAACAGCCCGGCGCGGGTTTCGGTATCGGCCGACAGGATCGTGTCATAGGCGGGGTTCATGCGGCGCGTCTCGCGGTCAGCAGGGGTTTCAGGAAATCGTGCATCCAGGTTGGCAGCGTCGACAGCCCGTCGCGCAAGTCGTCGCGAAGCACGGCCGCGTTGGGCCCGCTGTGCAATAGGTCGTCGAGCCGCTGCCGCAGGTCGTCGCGACCGTCTGGATCGCCGAGCGTGTCGCGCAGCCAGTGCAGCGCCTGCACGATCCGCATCGCCGGGCGCCCTGCCCAGTAGAGCTTGCTCGCCGCGGTCGGCTTGAACGTGATGATCATATTGCCGAGCTGAACCGATCGCAGCCGGGCATCGGTATGGACGACGATCTTCGACGGCACTGCGTTGGTGAGCCCCAGATCGTTAGCAGCCGTCATGCCATCGACCAGCACCCGGATCTGATCTCGGCGCGCAATCGCATCGATTACCTGACGCGGGTCGGGCGCGGTGGGCTGGCGGGTCAGCTGGTTGACATCCGGCTTGTCATAGAGCCCACGGTCGATGCGCCTGAGATCGCCAGCCTTGACCAGCCGCTGGAGAACCTTGTCGACTGCATCTCGCGAGCCCAGGTCGAGAAAATCGACCGGGGTCCACACCGTACGCGGCTTTGCCGTGGTGATGCGTCGCAGGATCTGCGCTTTGAGATCGGGTGGGTTCATGTCCGAAATCCGCCTAGATATTTCGGACCAGGCAGATACGTCATTGTCCGAAAAGTGACAACAAATTTCGGACAGAACTAGCGGGAATCACCTTCGCTCATAACATCGATGGCGGCGGCCGATCCTCGCCAAACAGTCGCCAAAATCCTTTGGTGAACGGCTGCAAGGCATCCGGCGTCATCGCGTCCTCGACGATCTCGCCGAGATAGGCCGGATCCTGCCAGGCAGGAGCGCTGACCCAGTCATCTCCGGCGATGATCCGATAGTCCCGCACCCCGGTCAGTGTCAGCATGGCGATCCACGGCCCCTCGACCTTATGGTCGCGCAGCCTGGTAATGGTGAAGGGCACGATCCCCTTCAGTTCCGGCACGAAATATCGGGGCCAGACCAGCTTATGGCCTTCTCTGTCCACATGGCCGATGCTCCAGGCAAGATCGACATAGCCCAGCCGGTGATTGACCGACCAGCTGCGCACGCTTCCGGTCTTCGCATCGACCGGCGAGTGCGCGATCACGCCGTCCAGGCTCACGATCGTCTGCACATCGCTCGTGTGGCGCGGCGGCAGCACCGCAACTTCCCGGGTAACGTCCAAAGAGCGCACGGCCCGTAATATGGAGACCGGTGAGACTGTCAGGACCGCAGCAGGCCCTTCATGGATGCGAAAGGGCATGCCGTTGCCCGCACTTGCCTCGACAGCCTTGTGGTGAAGGTCGCGGATGCGGGCGGGCAGATCGCTGGACGCCGCGAACGCCTGGCGGAGCTCCGTCGTGCTCATCTCGTAATTACCCCGGTTGGCGCGCCGGAAGAAGCGGCTGCTCTTGTCGAAGACCACCCGGTGCGGCGCGATCATGCTGGCGGCGACGCGCATCACGAGCGCCACCCGGCCATCGTCGAGCGGAATTTCTCGCACGCGGACTTGCGGGACGCGCGGATCGACGCAGCTGCGCAATTGGTCATCGATCCGGCGAAGCCCCTCGTCGAGCCCGTCCTTCTCGATCCCGACAATCTCCGCGGCGACGCCGTTCTTGTCCTCCCGGACACCGATGACGATATCGCCGCCATCGGTGTTGGCGAAGGCCGTCACGTCCGCGAGGAAGTCGCGAACCGCCTTGTGGTCGGCACCCGGAAAGCTTTGCTTGAAGTCGAGGGTCGGGCCTTCGCTCCGCCCATAGGTCTGCAAGGCCTGGATGTCGGCTGGGGTGATGTCGTCGAGCGGGCGTTCGATCATGCCCCCGTGTAGCAGGCTGGGGAGCGACTTCGAAGTTGATCGCGCGAGGAGTCGCGCGGCGCCGCCGGCCGTTCTAGAACGGCGGTGGTAAGGAAGGGAATTCGTGACGCATGAGCAGTTTGCGCTCGGTTGATTTGAGTCTGATCGACGAAATTCTGCGCGGCGGGGACAAAGGATATATCCTCGACTTTTCCGACCGAACGTTCGGCGACTTCTTCGTGCGTGAACTCGACATCGACATCGACGCGCCCGAGTATAAGGACGAGGGCGTATCGAAGGCCAAACGGCTTCGCTGCTTCCTCGGCAAGGTCGATGACGCCACCGCCGCGCGCGCGCTGCGGGCCTTGTGGGAGCATCGCGAGGCGCTTCGCGGCAGAGACGTGGCGGATCCGCTGCCAAGGGCGGCGGGCCAATATGCCGCGCTGATCGCGCGTCTCGATGGCTCCGGGCCGTCGGCCCCCGTCAACGTCGTCGCGGCGCCCGCGATCGAGGCGATCGAATTCGACCGGTTCCGCAGCCGGCTTGTCGCTATTCGCGACCTCGCGCCCCAGCAACGCGGCTATGACTTCGAACGCTTCCTGCAGGACCTGTTCAATGCATTCCGGCTGAGTGCGCGAGAGCCGTTCCGCCTCGTCGGCGAGCAGATCGACGGCAGCTTCGAGCTCGCCGGCGAGACCTATCTGATCGAAGCCAAGTGGCTCAACCGCAAGGTCGGCGTCGGCGATCTCGGCGCGTTTCACGCCAAGCTCGACCAGAAGGCGCAATGGGCGCGCGGACTGTTCATCAGCTTCCACGGCTTCACCGAGGTCGGCCTGGAGGGGTTCGGGCGCGGACGTCGCCTCGTCGGGATGGACGGGCGTGACATTCATGAGGCGCTGTTGCGCGGAATCGCGATCGACCGCCTGATTGCGCTCAAGGTACGTCATGCTGCGGAGACCGGCGAGGTATTCGCGCCGATCGACAAGCTCTTTCCCTAATATGACCGCGGTCTGCCGAGCGCCGGACTGCACCGCGACCAAATTGTGTCGTGCGCATATCGTGCCCGCCGGGTTCGCGCGGACGCTCAGCGCGCCGGGCGGGCACAACAAGGCGGTCCGGTCAACGGGCGCGCAACGGGCGGTCCCGCCCCATGGGGACTATGATCCGAACATCCTTTGCGGCGATTGCGACACCGCGCTCGGGCGCTTCGACGGATATGCGATCGCCTTCTGTGCCGAACTGCCGCCGACGCCCGATGCGCGCACCGGACAGGTCTTCTCGCACGAAGCCTTCGACGGGGCGCAGTTCGCTCGCGCGGTCCTCGCGATCCTCTGGCGTGCGTCCATTAGCACCCGCGAGCAGTTCCGGGCTATCTCGCTTGGACCCTATGAGGATCGTGCGGCAGCGATCCTTTTCTCGGGCGCCCCTCTGTCCAGCCTGCCCGAGTTCGAAGTCGTGCTGAGCCGCTATGCGTCCTCGGCACACGACGCGCGCAAGTTCGTCTTCATGCCGATGCGAATCCGGTCGGGGGCTCTCACCGCATTCACGATCGGGCTGAGCGGCTTTCTGGTCTGGGCCAAGGTAGATCAGCGTCCGACGGACAAGCTGCTCGCGCCCTTCGTGATCAATGCGGCGAGCGTGTTGCGCAGCCCAATCGTGCGCTTCGAGGAGTCCGCCGAATATGGCTTTTTCCAGAAGGCCGGGCGTCGGGGGCGGGAACGGGCACGAACATCATGAGCCCGGGACATGTGCCGGAGGCGTAAGGGGAGGTCTTCCCCTGCCGACAGCCTTGGAGTGGCCATACCCTTCTGCGAGGGCGAGCCCCCCAACATCCCGGGCTTCCCGGAAGGAGGGACAGGCCCGGCGCAGCCCTCAGGATGGGGCGGCGACAGCCGGCGGGCTCATCGCCGCCAGCCGCGTCCGCCCTCGCGTCCGCCTGCTGCTCTGAGCAACTGCCCGACCGGACGCCCACCCAGCGTGCAGGTAGCGACGACCCGGTCATAGCTTCGGCGCCCGGCGCGGCAGATGACGGTCTTGCCCATTGCCAACCGGATCAGCCGACGCTTGGCTTCCTCGCCACCGCGTTCGTGCAATTCGGGTGCATGGAAGTCGGCAAGCCGGACCTCGGGCTGCCGATCGGCGTCGCCTCTGCGGTATTGATTTGGCTGGAGTGCATCTCGGAAACCCTTCACGAAGCCAGTCGGCGCTGGCGATCATCCAGTCCGCGCGGGCCGACTTCCTCGATCTGAAAGCTGCGGGGCGGCAGCGCGCGGAGTAGCTCGGACTCGGGAAGCATACCGTCGAGCCAGGCCATGTTGTGGCGGCGCAGGATCACCGCGCCCTGGCGCTCCTGATAGAAGAAGATGTCGGGATTGGCTTCGATCGTGATGATCGCATAGCCGGTGTCCTGATCGCCCGACGACGGGCGCCAGATCCCGGCCATGTAGAAGAAGTTGCCGTCGTCGAGCGTGACCCGGAATTTGCGGTCGCCATTCTTCACCTGAAATTCGCTCGCCGGCACCAGGCAACGCTGATGCGGAAAGGTCCGCCCTTCCGACCGGACAAACTTGAACGGCTTGCCGCCGGGCTCCCAGGCATCCAGACCCCAAGCGGCGGAAATCACTTGGGGCTTCCCGGATTGGGGGTTGCGCCGAATGATCGCCTTTCGGCTACCAAAGGGTGCTTCCGACTCGAAGGGCGTGACTTCCATGGCGAGAACATAATGCGAACGATGTTGCCGTGCAAATCGGAGGATCGCGATGTGCAATGACTATCGGCTCGAGGTGCCGATCTCGTCGATCATGGAGGATTTCGAGGATCTCGAAATCGCGATCGACCTGCCCGAGGGCACCCCGAACGTCGCCGCGCGCGAAGACATCAAGATCACCGACATCGCGCCGATCGTACGCAGCGCGGGGGGTGGCAGGGGCGAGTTGGTCAACCGACGCTGGAGCTGGCCGGGGCAGAACGGCAAGCCCGTCTATAATTATCGCGCCGAAGGCCGGCAGTTCGGATCGAACCGCTGCCTCATCTTGGCGGATGGCTTCTACGAATTCACCGATCCCGAGGCCCCCAAGCAGAAGCGGCTCGACAAATGGCTCTTCACCATGACCGATCATCGCTGGTTCTGCATCGCCGGTATCTGGCGCGAGAGTCCGCTCGGCGAGGCTTTCACCATGCTCACTCTCGATGCCGGCGAGGACGTCGCGCCCTATCATCACCGCCAGATCATTCCGCTGCCGCGCGACCGCTGGGCCGCCTGGCTCGATCCGGAGGTGCCGGCCGAGGATGTGCTCGGGTTGCTGCCGAAAGGAAGCCTGGTGCCGGTGCGGGTCTACCCGCCGGCACCTGCCCAGGCCGCGCTGCTGTGACCGAGGCCGCGCGTTCGCTCGAGCGGTTCGTCGAGGCGCAGGCGTCCGTCTATGCGACGGCGCTCGGCGAAATACGGCGCGGTGCCAAGCGGTCGCACTGGATGTGGTTCGTCTTCCCGCAGCTCGCAGGACTGGGGCGCAGTGAGACCACGAGGTTCTTTGGTATCGGGTCGCTCGAAGAGGCTCGGGCCTATCTTGCGCATCCGGTCCTGGGGTCGCGCTATGTCGAATGTGTGGAGGCACTGCAGGACCTCGGGACGAGCGAGCCGATCGCCGTGTTCGGCGAAATCGACGCGACGAAGCTCAGGTCGTCGCTGACCCTGTTCGAGGCGGTGAAGCCGAGCCCGCTGTTCGCCGCGGCGCTGGATCGATGGTTCGGCGGCGAGCGCGATCCCGAAACCTATGCGCTGCTTCAAGCTCCCCGAGGGAATTCCGGATGACCGACGATCGCGAGGTTCGGCATGACCTGCGGGGGTCCGCCCGAGTCAATCCGACCGTCGCGGCGCTGATGCGCCGGGGCTTTGACAGCCAGACCGCAAATGACATCCGCGCGCTACGCCTCACCCTTGCCGACCTCAAGCAGCGCGATGACCCCGCGCTCGAACAGCTGGGCTTGAGCGCCTCCCAGATCGCCGCGGTTAGAGAGGGTGGCCGGCCGCCAATTCCATTTGACACGCTCGTTCAGGTTCTATGGGCAAACCGATCCAGCTGCTGTGTGTGCCGCAACTTCGATCGGGCAATCATCCTTCATCACATTGTCCCTTGGTCCAGAAGCCTGGATCATGATGCTGCCAATCTAGCTGTGCTATGCCTCGAGCATCATGCGCGGGCGCACCGTACCGGTACGCTGGAGCAGAACCTCGGCGCGGCGCAGCTGCGCGCGTTCAAACAGAAATGGGAAGAAGAGGTCCGCCATCTCGACCCGAAAGCGATACTCGACGCTACCAGGGTCGATGGTCATCACTGGTGGTGGTTCAACCACGTCCGCATTCTGGAGATGGCGCAACGGTTGGGGATAGATCTGACGCGCCGAGTCAATTTCGTAAGTGTCGCCGCGCGCGGCTGGGTTGACGGTCGCGGCCAGATCTCCGAGCGGCACCTGCAGTCTCCTTATATGTACGTCGGCGGCGACGGCATCATCCTCTACGACTATATGCGCGAGGTCGCCGAGGAGGTTTGGGCGCGGACCACAATCTTCAATTTGAGCGACGACCTTGATCCCGGATTTCTCCGACGCGTCGTCCAACCCGGAGATCTGATCCTTGTCCAAGGTCGGCACAGCTTCAAGTCGCTGAACCGCGAAGTCAGCGGACCTGGCCAGGCCTGCGCCGTTCAGCGCCAAGCCAATCGGGTACGGATCACCTTCACGATCGATCGCTGGGAGGCGGTAGCCAACTCCTCTTGGTCGGCCTGGCTGTACGGAACCCAGCACGCCGCCAGTATCCTTCGCGTCGTTCACATTGAGCCGGGAGAACAGCTGCATCTGCAATGCACCGGGATCGCCATTGGCTCGGCGCTGCAGGGATTATCGACCCGTCATTACTATTCCGCGACCTGGCCTTCATCCGTAGATGAAGAGGTGGAGGAGGGCGGAGAAGCCTAGGTGACGGCTGCCCGGCCCCGGCGCGACAATTGCCGATCCGGTCCGAATCGTTCCAAGACCCTGAGCGATACTCAGGCGCCTTGACCCACATGCCGATGTTATCGATGTAGGGCCGAGTTAAACGGCCGATCTCCAAGCATTGCGTCGCCGTTTCTTGGGAAGGCTAAAGGTCACGTCATGAGGTTCATTGCCGACGGCCCCGATCTTCCCGACGACTTGCTGGATGCCAGGGACGAAGGTCAGGTCATATTCTTCTGCGGGGCTGGCGTTTCGCGGGCCGAAGCCGGCGGCCCGAGCTTTCGCGAACTCGCGGATCGCGTGGTGACATCGCTGGGATCTTCACGACATTCCCCCGCCCGGCAGTTGCTCGAATTGTCGGAAAAGATCGTTCCGATTGCCGGTGTCGGGGGCATACCGCCTGCCGACCGCATCTTCGCGATGCTCGAGCAGGAATTTCCCGTTGCCGATGTGCGCCGCGCTGTGGCGGTTGCCTTGCGGCCTAAGCCCGATGCCGGGCTGGGGCCGCATGCCTCGCTGGTCGACCTGTCGCGCGGACCGGATGGGGTCGTGCGCCTCGTCACCACCAATTTCGACCGCGTCTTCGAGCAGGTCGATCCGACCCTTACGGCGATCGCTCCGCCCGAACTCCCTGATCCCGCGCGCGCAGGCGCCCTGCGGGGAATCATCCATCTCCACGGCAAGGTATCGCACGACTATACGGTCCAGGAGGGCCCGGAGTTCGTCCTGTCATCGGCCGATTTCGGGCGTGCCTATCTGGCCGATGGCTGGGCCACCACATTCATGCGCGCGCTGATGAACCGATATCGCATCGTCTTCGTCGGCTATTCGGCGGACGATCCGCCGATCCAGTACCTGCTTGAGGCATTGCGGCCGAGCATTGCGCCTGATCAGCTCTACGCCTTGCAGGAGGGCGAGGCTTCCTACGCGACAGGTCTTTGGCGCCATAAGGGTGTCACCGCGATTCCCTTCAACGGCTTCGGGTCCCTATGGCAGACGCTTGCAGCCTGGGCCGAACGCGCACGCGATCCGGACGCCTGGCGCAAGCGCATCGCCCGGATGGCATTGCGCGGGCCGCGCGATCTCCAGCCGCACGAGCGCGGTCAAGTCGCACATCTGGTGAGCTCCGCAGCAGGTGCGACGATATTCGCAGAACATGATCCCGCGCCGCCTGCGGAATGGCTCTGCGCCTTCGACCCCTATGTCCGGTTCGACCGGCGCCGCGCTGCAAGTTGGCGTGACCCCGAGCCCGATCGTTTCGACCCCTTCGCGAGCTACGGTCTCGATGGTGAGACCCAGCCGAACCGGGAGGAGGACGCGCGACCTGGCCCGACAACGGTTCCGGCCGAGAGTTGGTCGGCGTTCGAGGCCGCGCCCGGCGAGCGTCCCGGCGGCCGCAATCAGCTCCGGCGTTCCCTCCGTGGTCCGGGGGCGATCACGCCAGCGCCGCTCCCCGCTAGGCTTTCGCGCCTCGCATGGTGGATCGGCAAGGTCGCCACCGATCCGATCGCGATCTGGTGGGCGTCGGGCCAGAACGCACTGCACGCAGACATCAGGTTCCCGGTCCGCCAGGCGCTGCGCAAGGACGGCGTGACGCCCGACATTCGTGCGGCCTGGCGTCTCATCTTCGCCGCACTCGACGAGCCGGGCGAAGACGCCAGGGATCGCTACGAGCTTGAGCAACTGATCGGCGTCGAAGGCTGGTCGCGCCTCAGCGTGATCCAGCTGGTCGAGGTCGAACGGCCCCGCCTCACGGTTCGGCGCCCGATGACCGCGCCCATCGCCGGGCGCAGCGACACCCTCCACCTGGTCGAGGCCGATGTCAGCTATCCGGGCCACAATTCCGATCTTGAAGTGCCGGACGAGCATCTGCTCGACTATATCGACGGCACGCGCCGCAACCTTGTGCTCGCGACGCGACTCGAGGAGATGGTCGGCGGCTTCGCGCTGACTCATCTCGATCCGCTCAATCCGTTCGAACGCGGTCCCAACGAGTTCACCGCGAGCTCGCCCGATATCTCGTCGTTGATGGCGCATCTCGGTAATCTGGTTCAACGTCTCCATCGGATCAGCCCGGACCTTGCCGTAGCGGAGGCCGCAAGCTGGCCGAGCGAGTTGGGGACTCCGTTTCGCAATCTGCGCCTCTGGGCCGCCGCCATGCCCGGACTCACCGGCCCCGAGGCGGCGGCGGCCATCATTCTTTCGCTCGATGAAGACGCCTGGGACTCGCGCCTGGAGCGCGATTTGCTGACGGCAATCGGCGCGCGATGGGTGGAGCTCCCGGAGGAGGCAAAGCAACGCATCGAAGCGATGATCCTTGCCGGGCCCCAACCTTGGGAGGGCGTCGATCCCGATCGGTTCGAGCCCTATCGCCTCGATGGCATCATGCGGCGGCTGTTCTGGATGAAGCGCACCGAACTGGTCCCCAGCTTCGATCTGGACGCCAAAATTGCCCGGCTCAAGGATCTGAACCCCGAATGGGATGTGCAGATCGCCGCCGAGCAGCTCGACCGAAGTCCATCGCGTGGCGGCTGGGTCGGAACGGACAAGAGCCATTCGGCGCTGCTCGAAACGGCGTTGGACGCGCTGCTTCCCGAAGCGCAGGCAGCCTCGGGCCGCGGGCGCGACTTCCTGATGGAATCGCGTCCGTTCCGCGGGCTGGTCGAGACGCGGCCGGTAAAGGCGCTCGCCGCACTGCGCCGGGCCGCGGCGAAGGGCGAGGAATGGGCCTGGGCGTGGAATGACTTCCTCTGGTCAGAAGCTAGGGGTAACGATTCCTCTCGCTTTCGCTGCTATCTCGCCCGGCGCATCGGAGCGCTGCCCGATCCAGTGTTGGTCGCGAACCTGCGTGCCCTGGTGCAGTGGTTCACGGGCCACGCCAAGCCGGTCTGGAGCGCGGATCGCGAGCTCTACTTGGCGACCTGGACGCTTCTCGCAGGCACTATTGCCCAGCATCCCGACGCCGCCAACTCCGCGATCGTCGTCCAAGGACGGCATGACTGGATCAGCGAAGCGCTCAACGCTCCCGCCGGGCGCCTGGCCGACCATCTGTTCGACGAGCTCGGGTGGGATGAGGGGCCTGAGACTCCCACGCAATCGTTGCGCGAGCGCGCGCAGATATTGCTCACGCTGCCGCCCGAACCCAAAGCCCATTCCGCCGCGCAGTTGGCGATGCGGACCAACTGGCTCTACCTGCACGATTCGGACTGGACGGTGCAGCATCTGGTCCCTCTTATCGAGCAAGGGGCCGCGACCGATGTCGGTGATGCCGCGATCGCTGGCTTTCTGCGACAGTCTCATTTCCCGCCCAATGAACTCTTCCTGCGCCTCAAGCCGCTCATGCTGGCGCTATTCGCGGACGAGCAATCCACCTCGCGGCGGCACGACAATCTCCAGTCGCTCATTCTCGCCAGCTGGTTTCGAAAGGATGGCGAGGGCAATCGCCTGCTGGCCTCGGACGATCTGCGCGAGGCGCTGATCACGACGAGCGAGCCAAATCGACTGGGAATCCTCCGGCTCCTCGCAAATTGGGCTGAAGAGAATGAGGACTGCGCCGCACAGACGGTTGAATTCCTGCACTGGGTGTGGCCGCGCCAGCTCGCGGTGAGGAGCCCCGCAGCGTCGACCGCGCTTGCAGAGATTGCGCTACGTGCGGGGGATCGCATGCCCGAGACGACCGCCGTGGTCCTGTCCGTGCTGGAGACCACGGCGGAGCAGATCAATGCGATGCCCTATGTCCGCCGGACCAAGGACGATCAGATCTCGAAATTTCCCGAGGAGCATCTCGCGCTATTCTTCGCGATCCTTCCGGAGGACACCACCTTGTGGCCTTGGGGAATGGGCCAGGTGATCGAGCGGTTGTCGGAAGTTCCAGCTTTGAAGAACGATCCGCGGCTTTCCGATCTGCGTAGGCGACTCGCCAGGATCTAGCCGGCTCGTTACCTTTTCGGTGCAGGCCGCTTGCGAATTTTGGGCGGCGCTCCGCTTCCCGTTTCTTCGGTCAAGTCGGGCAATTCGGCTGGCACGGTAGTGGCCAGCATCGGCGATGCGCTGCGCCAACCCAGCGACAATGCCATGGTGGAATCCACCAGCTCAAGGTTGTTTTCGCCCGACACTGTGAACTCGACCTCGCCGGCTGCGAAGTCGAATGTGATCGACATGTTGTCGCGGCGATACATCAACTTTCGTTCTGCACGCCGCTCGTCGAATTGCCCCTCGCGATCGGCCAGGTCTTCAAGGGCATCGGCCACGTCGTCATAGGCAGCGGCGCGCTTGTCGAATGTAACGATGAACCGGTCCAGATCCAGCCCCGCAATCGCTTCCTCGATTTCCTCGCGCTGTCCTTCCCAGCCATCGCGGAGTTCAAGTCTGCGCCGGATACGCCAGGCAGCCGGATCGTCGGGATCCTGATCGCTCAGGACCCAAAAGCGAAACGCCGGCGTGTCCACTGTTCCGTCGCCACCGCTGACACTGACATCGCCTTCGCGCCGCTTGAATCCAAGCGCCTCCTTCGCTGTGCTGAACAGGTCGTCCAGTTCTTCCTGCAGCCGGTCGTTGAGAAGGCTGCCGATCCAGTTCGCCGCGCGCTCGTTGATGTCCGTGGGTACGGTGTGGAAGTTCCGCTTGAACCCTGGCAGCGATTTGATCGCACCGGTCTCGACGCCTTCGAGAAAGGCTTCCGAGTTTTTCAGGCCTAGATTCGCGAGCGTGGCTGCGGGTGTGACAGGCGGTTCGGGGACATGCCTAATCCTGAAGGTTCGGGGCGAATGCAGAATGGCTCGCGGCGTCTGCTTCTCGCGGATGCGGGTCTTGCTCGTGATGAAGTTCTGGACCTCGGACACGAGCCAATCGCGCAGGCTGACGTCAGTCATCCAGCGATCCCGTTCCAGCGCACGCTTGTCCTCCCCCTTCAAGGCTCGCAAAAGGTGATAGGTGAAGATGCCGTGCCCGATCGCGTCCGAGCCGTAGGATTTCTCCCCATCAGAGCAGGAAAGGAAGACGGCCATATAGTCCGTTCCTTCCAATTGCTCCTCGATCTCATCGTCGCTCAGGTCGAAGATCAGCGACCGGCTGGTCGCAAGCGCCTTCATCGATTCTGCGCAAGCGTCGATGAAGAGAAGTGCTCGGGTACAGGCACTCGCCTTGACCTTGGCGATGACGTCCTGGTCGAGGTCGATCGTGGAATCGCCAAGCTGCAAGGCGTTGGTATCCCAAGCAGTCAGACGGTTCTCACCCTCGATCTGGCAACCGTGCCCGGCATAGTAGAAGATGAAGAGGTCCGTCGGCGCGAGATTTGAGATGACATAGGTTGCGTCGCCACGAATCGTGCTGAGCGACGCATTGCTATCAATGAGGAGGTGGGGATCGACGTCGGCGATGCCGTCGTAGATTTGCTCGATCGTCCGTACGAACGCTTCTGCGTCGGCGCGCGCGTGATGGACCTGGACGATCGCTGGGCGCTTGGGCGCGTTCTGATAGTGCTCGACCGCGATCGCGAGGACCACAACTCGATCATAAGCCGATGCTTCCGACGCGATATTTCGAGTTACGACGCCCATCGTTCTTTTCATCTCTGACTTTCCGTCTTCAAGCGGCTCCTCAGGGAAATAGGCATTGAGCAGCACGCGTGCCACCGGCCCAAAGCTCGTACCACGCAAGTGCTTGACGACGCGCGCGGTTGTATCGGAACATAATAGGAACACACGAGTCGTTATTTCCTTATGCTGACCGAAGCCGCCAATGCCGAGACCGACCGCGCCCGCCTGCTTGCTGAGCTTAAGGCGCGCATTGCCGTGCCGGTTGCCAGCGGTGCGCCGCTTCTGCCGTACGGGATCGAGGCGATCGATGCGCGTCGCCTCGCTCTACCTGCCCCAACTCGCGATCGAGCGGCTGCGGCGGGCCGAGCGTCCCGCCGCGCCGCCTGAGCGGCCCTGGTCCCCCGCGCCGATCCTGCCGCCGAGCGTCAACGAGGATCCTGGCGCATGCTCGGTGCCGCGCGGCGGCGGCTGGCGCCCGGGCGCGCGCTGGGCGCAGGGCGGCGCGCTGGGACGGAATGCCGCGGCGAAACAGATTGCAGCATTGCCCGCGCACCAGCGCCCGCCGATGCGCGAACTCGGGCGCCGCTCGGAGGCGGCCGAGCATCCGTTTCGTGCGATGCCTCCGGACGCAGGAGGGCAAGCGCCCGGGCCAATAATGGTCCCCGTCGATCCACTCTGGGGACGGCCGACGATCCTGATCGAACGCATCGGTCAACGCGAGATCGTGACCGCGGCGTGTCCGGTCGCGCTGGCGCTGGACCTGATACCCGGCATGGCGGCCTCGCATGCACGGGCGCTGGTCGGCGATCTCGATGTGCGGGAGGCGGACGCAGCGGCCGACCTAGCTTGGCTCGACCGGCTGGCGCTGCACGCTGTCGCGCATTGGACGCCGATCGCCTGCCCCTCCGGCGCCGACGGCATCTGGCTCGATCTGACCGGCACCAGCCATTTGTTCGGCGGCGAGGCGCGCTTCTGCCGCCGCGTGCTGCGCTTCCTAGCCCGGCTCGGCATGACCGGGCGCCTCGCGGTCGCGGGCACGCCGGGCGCCGCGCATGCGCTCGCCCGCTATGGTGGCGAGGCGCTGACGATCCTGCCGCCTGCCCGCGAAGCCGAGGCGCTTGCCGGGCTGCCGGTTGCGGCGCTTCGGCTTGACGCGAGCGTGCTGGCGGCGGCGGCGCGGTTCGGGCTCGAACGCATCGGAGATCTTTATGCGATGCCGCGCGGGCCGCTGGCCCGGCGCCTGGGGCTGGGCGCCGTCGCGCGGCTCGACCAGGCGCTCGGACGGACGGCCGAGCCGATCGTGCCGGTGGTCCCGTTCGAAGCGCCCGAAGTATCACGGCGGCTGCTCGAGCCGATCGCCACCGCGGAGGCGATCGCGCAGGTGATCGCCGATCTGGTCGACGATCTCATGCTGATACTCCAGAAGCGCGGGCTGGGGCTGCGCACCGTTTTGCTCACGGCCGAGCGGATCGATGGCGCCGACCAGCACTTCGCGACCGGAGCCTCGCGCGCCACGCGCGATGCGCGGCACCTGGTGCGCATGTTCGGCTTGAAGATCGACCGGATCGAGCCCGGCCTCGGCATCGAGGCAATGCGGCTGACCGTTATGAGGAGCGATCGCATAGTGGCTGCCGAGGTCGAGCAAAGGAGCATATTGCAGGTCCAGATGGCCTGCTCCGGCCTTCATCGTCAGCAGGTCGATGATCGCTCGGGTCTTTTCCGCATCAGCGAATATCAGCTGCATCTGCTCGAACAGGCTATCGTGCGTGACGATCAGGACGGTCGACGCGAAGGTGAGATAATAGCGCTCTGCCTCGTCCGGGATGCCTTCGAGCTTCTTTTGGTAGACGCAGCTGATGAAGTTGAAATAGCGCTGGAGCTTGAAGATATCGATCGCCGTCACCCCCTCGGTGACTTGCTCATAGGGGTCGAGCCGGACGAAGCTGTCGACATCGAGGTGCAGGAGGTTCTCGACTTCGTCACGAAACATGTCGTCCCTTGAGAAGAGCTCGAACACCTGGGGTGCGCTCGGCAGCATCAGGCGCAGCCGCTTCACCGGCGTCGCGACCAGCTCGATCAGCGAGTCGAAGACCTGCTCCTCGAACCCTTTTTCGATGAACTCCCGCACCGAAGGAGGTGGGTCGGACCCGTTGAGATGGCGGGCGCGAATCCAGGCCTGGTTCTGGCTCTGGATATAGCCGAGCCGGATCGACCGCTCGATGTCGGGGTCCGACGAAAAGATCCTAACAGTCTCGCCCTCGAGCTCCGCCTCAAAGGGCAGACCGTCGATGAGCTTCTCGGCATCGGTGAACTTCGTCAGCCGGACAGCTGCGAGCAGAAGCCTCTCGTATACCGTCGCCTCGGGCAAGATGCCCTCTATATCGATGAAGTTGCAGCATTCGTCGTGGATCGGAAACAGCTTCGAATACATCGCGATGATCAGCGAGCCCGCGTCGGACAGATCCTCGGAGGAATAGCGCTCGAGGTTGAGCGAGCTCAGCGTCGGGTCGGGGATCCAGTGGTGGTAGAAGCGGCTGTTGAGCACGACCAGGATCGTCTTGAGCGCGATATTCTCGCGCGTCCGCAATATCCCGTTGATCTCCTTGTGCAGCGACAGCGCGTTGGGCGCGACCTTGGTCAGCGCGAGCACCGAGCGGAGATAGTCGATGCGGTCGTCGCGTGCGGTCAGAAGATGACGAACCTTGAGCGCCATCTTGATGATGCCGGCGATGAGCGATCCGTTGAACTCATATTTGGAGGATCGCAGGATGCCGCTCCTGCGCAATCTGGGGATCACATACTCGGCATCCGCCCGCAGGATCGCGATCGCGGTTGCCAGGGACTCTTCGCGCCGCGCCGCGCCCAGATGGCCGGTCAATTCCTCGATCAGCGACTTGATCTCCTGATCACGTGCTATTGAAGGCGCGGGCGGCTGGTACGCTTCAAGTACCGCGATCATGCCGGCATGATTGCGCGCGTTCAGCAGCGCTGCGACAAGCGATCGCACGGACTGGTCGCCAGATGGGGCAGGCAATGTCGGCATTCGCTTCGCGCATTGCCGTCTTTGCTCTCGCTGCTCAATGCTGATCTCCCGAGACTTACACAGGTCGCATTAGGAGCCTTGGCCAAGATTTTTCCAATACTGTCTATTCATGGGCGAGGACCTTCTGCTGATTGCGGATCAGGTCCCGAGGCCAGTTCAAACCGTCAACGAGTTGCGGTACCAACCCTTCAGCCGGAGGGAGCGTGCGATGAGCGAGGTCAAATTGTCCGCCACCCCCAAGGGCAATGGCTATCAGGCAACTGTCACCTTTCCCTCGGGCGTGTCGATCAGCTCGGCCGAAGCCTATCCCAGCATTCCCGAGGCGATCACGGCAGCGGCGCTGAAGCTGCTGGATATGCCCGAACGGATCGAAGCCCTGGCGCCCGGCTCGGTTTGAAGGAACGACGGGACGCCGTTCCTTACCGGCAGATCCGCGAGGGGAATGCCTTCCCCTGACGGCCAGCCTTGGTCTGGCCGTACCCCTTCTGCGGGCGCTCCGCCCCGCAACGCCCCGGTGAGAGCAAGAGAGCGGCCGGTTCGGCCGTGACGGGTCAGGGCCGAGAGAGAGTCTCGCGGCGCCCGTCGCGGAGAATTTTCCATGGCGACTGTCCTCAATCCCGCTGCCGCGCCGCCACCGCGTTCCGGCGCCTACAAGGTCGATATCTCGCGAGGGTCGCGCATCGGACGCGTCTCGTCCGAATGGTTCTCACGGCCCGACGACGAGCGCTATTTGTCGCTCACCGAGCTCCATGCCGCGGTCCTGGCGCGCGCCGAGCGCGCCACCACCCGCACCGTCGAAACCCGCGAGGTCCGAGTCGAGGCGAGCCGCGACGATGCCGAGCGGCTCGCACTGATGATCCCCGGTCGCGCCGAGCCGGTCGCCCCGACCCATTGGTCGTTCGGCCAGCTCGCCAGCCTGGTCGGTGCGCCTTCGGGCTATCTGCGCCAGCTCCCCGCACCGCTTGCTGCTATCAATCTGCAGCACGGGCTCCTCTCGCATCGCGGCGAGCTGATGAAGACCCTCGAAACCGAGGACGGCCGCACCGAGCTGCGCGCCGTCACCGGTCCCGATTATGGGCGGATCTGGGACCATGAACTGGTCGCCGCGGTGATGAAGATCGCGGGCAACGGCACGGGCGATACCCGCTGGAAGGTGCCCGGCCTGCTCGACTGGTCGACCATGACCCACAACCCGTTCGTCGAGGTGACCAAGGATACCACCACCCTCTATGCGAGCGATCGCGACGTCTTTCTGTTCCTGGTCGACGATGCGCATCCGATCGAGGCGGGCCGACTGCCCAATGGCGACCCGGACCTGTTCTTCCGCGGCTTCTATTGCTGGAACAGCGAGGTCGGCTCGAAGACGCTCGGCATGGCGAGCTTCTATCTCCGCGCCGTCTGCATGAACCGCAACATCTGGGGTGCGGAAGGCTTCGAGGAGATCAGCATCCGCCACTCCAAGTTCGCCGCGAACCGCTTCGCCCATGAAGCAGCGCCCGCGCTGGAGAATTTCGCGACTTCGTCCCCGCAGCCCTTCATGGCCGGCATCATGGCCGCGCGGCGGCGGATCGTCGCCAGGACTGACGAGGACCGGCAGGATTTCCTGCGCAAGCGTGGCTTCTCCAAGGCCGAGACCGGCCGGATCATCGCGACCGTGCTCGACGAGGAAGGGCATCCGCCCGCCTCGATCTTCGACTTCGTCCAGGGGATCACTGCGCTCGCCCGCGACAAGCCGCATCAGGATTCGCGGCTCGATCTCGAGGCCAAGAGGGCGATGGGTCGGCAGCCGGCGGCCCTGCGCAACGGTTCGCCCGGCTATTTTCCGCCGCGGGCGTACCGCCCGCGTTGCATCGCGAAGCAAAATAGCCGGGCTCCACCGTCCTCCGCTGACGCTTCGGCATCCCCGGCGCATGCGCGCCGGCCGCGTTGCTGGATGTGCCCCGTGCCGCCGGCCACCGCCTCTTGTCGCCAGGAAGGCCGCGAGGGCGCGGCCGCAAGCCAGGAGACGCATCATGAATGATGACCGCCATATCGACGAGGACGAGGCTCCCTCGCAATTCGCCGACCTCCTCCAGGAACTCGAGCTGTTCGGACGCAGGCCCTTCGACGACGATCTCGATCCAAGGCCCCTGCCCGAGGGCCGGCTGGTCGAGGCGGCGGCCGCCGACAGCTTCGACGCGATGGTCGCGGCCCTTTGCGATACGCGTCTCGAGCCCGACATGGAGGATCTGCTCTGGGGCTTCACCAACGTCTTCCACCGCGCCGGCGAACGGGTCGAACGCGAGCTCGACGCCAACGAGGAGGCGCAGAGGCGACTGCAACGCGAACAGGACGGATCCGAGGTCAAGTCGGTCGAGCTCGAGACCGCGATCGCGGAAGGGCGCACGATGATCGAGCGCCGCGATGCGATGGAAGCGTTCCGCGAAGCCTTTGCCGAGCAGTTTCGCCACTATTTCCGCAAGGCCTGGCTGCCCCGCTCGGGATCGATGCTCAACCGCCGCGCGATGACTGCGGCGGTGATCGAGAGCCGCGAATTTGTGAACGACAGGCGCTGGACCGACGCCAAGCTCCTCCTGCCCCCCGGCGAGCGCATCTATGTCAGCGGCGGTGCCGACTATAACGATCATCGCAAGGTCTGGCGGGTGCTCGACGAGGTGCGTGGGCGCCATCCGCAGATGGTCCTGCTCCATGGCGGGTCGAGGACGGGGGCCGAGCGCATCGCTGCCCTCTGGGCAGGAGAGCGCAAGGTGCCTCAGGTCGCATTCGCTCCGGACTTCACCAAGCACAGCCGCTCGTCCGCACCCTTCAAGCGCAACGACCGGGTTCTCGACACCCTGCCGCGCGGGATCATCATCTTCCCCGGTGGCGGCATCCAGGACAATCTGTTCGACAAGGCACGTGCTGCCGGGATCGCGGTCCTCGATCATCGTCGGCGATGATGGTCGCACATCCACACGCGCCGAAGCCGGGCGGTCCCGACCTGGGCCCGCGCCGGCGCGCCGCAACGCGGGCGTTCGCCCGCGTCCTCCACTGCGTTCCGGCCCAAGGGTGCGGCCCGCCTCCCACGCGAGCCCGCTCGGTCTCCGTCCCCCGGCTTCGGCCGGCAAGAGCTGGAGGTGAACGATGGACGCCGAACTTCGCAGACTTCGCCGCAACCTGGAGACCATGCCCGAGCCCGAGCGCCAGGTATTCGATCGGGCGCGCTATCGCGACCTCGACTATATTCAGATCGCCGATGAACTCGACATCACGATCTTGGAAGTCGAGCAGCTGATGGCGAGCGCCATGCGGCATCTGGTTCGCGGGGACGCTTGATAAGCGGGAACATTGAGGAAACTAGGTGGCATCGCTAGGCTATGAACATGCGCGTCGATCTCGATCATCTTCCCGAAGTTCAGCAGGCCGAGCTGGCGCGCGTGCGCGAGACGCTGATGGCCGAGTTCGCGCAGGCGATCTCGACCAGCACCCAGCCGTGGAAGAAGAACGGGCGGATCCTCAAGATCATCCTGTTCGGAAGCTACGCGCGTGACGACTGGGTGGATGAGCCCGAGAACGGCTACCAGTCCGACTTTGACCTGCTGGTGATCGTCAGCCACGAGGACCTGACCGACATCGCCGGCTACTGGTATATCGCCGAGGACAAGATCCTCCACGATCCCAAGGTCCAGCGGCCGGTCAACATCATCGTCCACACCCTCGACGAGGTGAACAAAGCGCTCCAGCGCGGTGAGTATTTCTGGGTCGATATCGTCCGCGACGGAGTCGTGCTGTACGAACTGCCGCAGCACGCGCTAGCGGCGCCGAAGCCGCTGACGCCGGCGGATGCGCTGGCGATGGCCCAAGGCTATTTCGAAGAAGAGAGCCGGTCGGCGTCAAACTGGCTTCGCATGGCTGAACTGGCGGCGGCCGAGGGCTCAGATAAGGATTGGCGCAACAAAGCCGTGTTCAATTTGCATCAGGCGACCGAGACCGCATATGCCTGCTTCCTCTTGGTCCGCACGCTCTATTTTCCGCGCTCGCACAACATCAAGTTCTTGCGGTCGCTTGCCGAAGACAAGGACCCGCGACTGATTGACGCCTGGCCCCGCGCCACGCGCATCGATCGTCGTCGCTTCGAGCTACTCAAGCGTGCCTATGTCGAGGCGCGCTACTCCCCGAGCTACGAGATAGGAGCTGACGATCTCGATGCGCTCGCCGCGGCGGTGAGGCGATTGCGCGACGTCGTTGAGACATTGAGCCTTGAGCGGTTGGCGCAGTTGCGCGGCGAGATGACCCGTTGATCGACTAACAGGATTCGCAGCCTCTTTGCGACTGCGCTCTATGCCGCTTCGCGGTACCGAGTCCCCAGCGGGTCTCAGCCGCCAGAGGGTGACGATCGCGAACGCTCATTCGCGGCGGATTTGCGCCCCAATTTTAGCCACTCATCCGCCCAGCACTTAAGCCTGCGAGCCGCCGTTCGCCTAGGCAGCAACATATATGATACTCGGTGGGAATTGGCTCGTCCGCTTTGAGGGGGCGGTCTCCTCCGTTAAGGTAGCGAGAAGGCGTGGAGTCGCTGTTGGTGGAAACTGGTCGCTCGCCTTTCCGGGTCGTGATCGCGGTAAGCTGGACGTTTGAGTGCCAGCGCGGCGGTCCCCCGACCAGTTGATCGCTGCTACTGCCCAGGCATGCCCCCCTTCGCAGCGTCGCCGCAGTGCATCAGATTGAAGCTGCGCGAGGGACGTTATCGCGTTATATCGCTCGGAACAGGTAGAGATCGGAAGAACTTCATGGCCACCGCTGCAAATTTGGATTTCAAGAACGAGAGCGATCTGGTCTTCTCCGACATCTCGAGCGAGGCTTGGCGCGAATATCAATTCGAGTCCGGCGCGACCGTCAAGATCGACAATCCGGTCAAGCTCAACGTCAGCGAAAGTGGCGGTCACCGGATTTTCGACGGCCAGGGTCTATCTCATTATATCCCGAAGGGCTGGATCCATCTCGTGTGGGAGCCCAAGCCAGGCCAGCCTAATTTCGTGCGCTGATCCGGCCGCAAAGCAACCCGGCGCGAGGGCATAGGGGGCGCCCGTGATCGTCTTTATCTCTTCATCCGCGCGGCCGCGTTATGTCGACGATATCATCCGCATGCTGGCATTGCCCCAGGGCGGTCAGATGCAGTTTCGCTACAGCGCGAACTGGCTGACGGATGATCTGCGACGCCGCGTGCCGGGCGCGCAACTCGCCGATGAATATGGGCTGGTCTGCTTCGTCGCCCCTGACACGGCCGCTGCTCCCTATGAATTGATCCCGATCCGGTTCGTGCGCGTGATCCGCGCCGAGCAGGTTGGCACCTCCTACATCATCACGCTCGCGGCGGACGCTTATGCCAGCGGCGTTACCGACGCTGCGCTGCGGGGCGCGGTTCCGGCGGACGACCGCAAACGGCTGCCGAGCGCGGCCAAGGCCGCCGACGAACTTTATTGTCTCGAGGCGGCCTTCAACCCCCGGCCGCACAAGCGCTTCGACCACCGGGCGTTCGAGGCGACCGCCGAGCAGTTGAGCAAGCAGCCCACCTTCAACACCGATGAGACTGCCTTCTTCGCCGTGAGGCAGATCAGCAAGATCGACGGCTGGAGTTGGTTCGGCACCTTCGCCAGCCCAAGCGCGATCGAACGTGGCGCGTTCAAGCTTCGGACGGGCAATCGCTATGAGTGCCAGGTCTACTGCCTGCGGCTGTTCGAGCACGACAGGGGCGAGGACGGCGTCCGGCCTCCCTTGAAAACGCTGTACTTGGTCGCCGAAGGCAATGACGATTCGATCCAGTTCGCGTCCACCAAGCGCAGCGCCATCGACTCAAGATACGACGTCAAACGCTATGTGTTCGCGGTCGAACTGGAGGCAATGCGCCGGGTCAGCGGCATCCGGCTGTTTCTGTCGGTAGCGGGCGACGCCGATGAACTCGCGCGGCAGGACGTGCCGCTGCAGATGGTGTTTGGAGGATCGATCGCCATCGCATTCTTCAAGATGCTGTTCATCGGGGTGGCGACCGCTGGCCCCGGCATGACGGCCGCCGGCCTCGCCGGCAAACTCACCGCGGGCGTTGCGGTCGCGATGATCGCGATCGGCATGCTTGCCGGCGTGGCCGCGGTTTTTCCCGCGTTCCGCAAGCCATAGGAAGAAAGGCGCGAGTTTTTGAACGAGGCCCGCACATCGGGCAGTCTGCTTGGTCTTAGTGGGGATGTCACCGGCGGCCATGTGCCGCGATCAAAGGAGGACATGATGACTGTAGATACCAACGCCGACGACCGCCTTCTGACCGAGGTGGAGCGCCAGGAGAAGTACCTGGCCAAACTGCCCGACGATTTCCCGTTCCCGCTGTTCAACGCCGCGCAGGCGCTCGAATCCCAGCGGCGCAGCGGCTATCGCAACACCGCCGCCGCCGCCCGCGAGATCGTCGACAACGCGATCGAGGCCAAGGCGACGCGCATCGATATCTGTTTCGAGCGTCCCAAGCAGTTGAAGGCGCACCAGCGCTCTGAATCGATCCACGCCATGGCGTTCATCGACAATGGTTCAGGCATGCTGCCCAAGATGGCCCGCTACGCCTTGTCCTGGGGATCGGGCACGCACTTCGACGACCCGGCCTTCATCGGCAAGTTCGGCTTCGGCCTGCCAAACGCCTCGATCAACCAGACCAAGCTGGTCGAGGTCTATACCAAGACCGCCGACGCGCCCGCGATCACCAAGGCGACGCTCGACGTTCGCCGCGTGCGCCAGCACGGCCTCCACACCATCGAAGAGCCGGTCGAAGCGACCCTGCCCGATTTCGTGCAGAGCTATCTCGACAAGGCTGGGCTCGCCTTCGATCACGGCACCGTCGTCGTGTGGGTCGAACCCGATCGCCTGAGTTATCGCACCCCCGCGCTGATGAAAGAGCATCTGCTCGACGATTTCGGCGTCACCTACCGCTACCTGCTCGACAAGGTCGAACTCCATGTCGATCGCACCAAGATAGCCGCGGTCGATCCGCTCTTCCTGACCCCGCACGCCCGCTATTACCTCGACGAGACCAAGGGCGGGTCGAAGATGAGCGCCGACTATAACATCGCGGTCAAGTATGCCCGTGACCCGGAAACCGGCGTGCCCGCGCTGACGAAGGTCGCAGACCTTGCCGAACTGGATCGCAGCGATCCCAACCTCGAAGCCGCCGGCGCGATCTACGTCCGCGTCGCGCGCTTTCCCTATGGTTTCGCCGAAGCCGCGCCCAAGGGGCAGAAGGCGGCGACCGACGCCAACCGCCGGTTCGAGATCCGCAAGTCCCGTCGCGGCATGTCGTTCGTGCGCGCTGGCCGCGAGATCGAAACCGTGGACGTCTTCCCCAAGTCGGTGAAGGACCAGTCCAAGGGTCTGGGCGATTGGCCGCTGCTTCAGTCCTACGCCTATCATTGGGGTGTTGAAGTCCGCTTTGATCCCGACCTCGACGAGGTGTTCGGGATCACCAACGACAAGCAGACCGTCCGGCCGATGGAAGACCTGTGGCGGCTGTTCGCCGCCGAGGACATCGACGATCAGCTTGGCCGGGAGCAGTCGTACCAGCGCAAGATGCGCAAGGACGAGCGCGCCAAGCAGGACGTCGCCAAGGCCGAAAAGAGCGCGGAACCGACCGCGGCGGAGACCGCCGCTGCCGCAGCCGACGCCATGGCCGGACAGAAGCCGCGCGTCGCCGAGCGGCTGAAAGCCAAGGTTCGCGAAGAACTCGAGGAAAAGGTCGCTCAGCGCTCGAAGGTCGACGACAGTTCGATCGAGGCGGCGCGCAAGGCGCTGGAGGACGAGGCCAAGCGGCGGCCGTATATCGTCGACTTCTATGACGAGCCGCGCGGCCCCTTCTACAAGCCGGAGTGGCTGCTCGGCTCGCAGGTCGGCGTGCTGATCAACCGCCAGCATCCCTTCTTCCAGACGCTCTACAGCCCGCTGCTCGACTTGCCCCATGGCGGCCAGGCCAAGCAGGCGCTCGACATCCTGCTGATCGCGCTGGCGCGTGCCGAACTGGCGGTCGAGCATGAGGAAACCGCCAACTGGTATGTGACCCAGCGCGAACGCGCCTGGAGCACGTTCCTGACCGACGCCTATACCTCGCTTCAGCAGAAGATGGCACCGGTCGACGAGGAATCCGCCGATCCCGCGGAGCCTGAGGCGGATGCCGGCGCGGCGATCGAACTCGAAGCGGCGGAATGAGTTGAGGCGCGGGGGCGATGAGCCCCCGCGCCGCCATCTGGCCAATCGGTTGTTCGATCGGTAGGATGGTGTTCGAGTGTAAAGCGTACCCAGCTCGAGACCAGTGTAGGCGCGGCCATGAGCCGTCATGTCCCCCGGACGCTGCAACGGCCTTCAAGCTGATTTTGAAGGCAATAGCAGCGAAAAGGAGGACTCCGTCATGCGCGGTGTCACGCTCAATGATCTTATCGTCGCGGCGCTAACGCAGCAGCCATATCACCAGCAGCGGCTTGGCCTTCAGGCCAAGCGCTATTGCCGGGCGATCACCAGCCGGTTCTGCGCCGACTTTCCCGAAGATCGCCATGAAGAGGTTTGCGGCCAAGCTTTCACCGAGTTGATGGCACTCGGCCCGGCCGCGCTAGATCGGCGATCAGGCCTGTCCCTTTTCCGCCGGGCAATTTTCGCCTCGATCCGCATCGTCCGGTCCGATTATGCGGCCCCCGGCCGACGTACGCGGCGGGCGGGCATGACCATGCCACGGCCCAAAATCGCGGCGGAGGATATTGGCCGTTTCGCCGACGGCGAAGCGATCGAGCGCGCGACGGTGAGCGATCCCAACGGCGCCTATCTCGACTTCGACGCGTTCGAGAGCGTCGCGGCGGCCGACGCGCTAAAGCAGTGCGAGGACCGGGTCGATGCGGAATGGGCATTGCGGCGGGCGCCGCCTGGGATCGCCAAGGCGCTTCGGCTGATCCATCTCGACGACGAGCCGGTGGCGAAGGCGGCTGCGGCGATCGGCATGACCCGATTCGATCTGTACCGCCATGCCCAGGCCTTCGCCGCAAGCTGGGCGAAAGCGGCCTGAGCCATGAACATGTCTCGATCAATGCGGGGGGCGGGCATCAGTTCGGTGCTTGCCGCCCAGCGCGCCTACGCCGAAGCGCGCCGTGAACGCTCGAAATATGGGCTCATGGTCCCGGAGGCGTTTGTCCGCGGCATTCGTGATCTGGGCTATCGCAGCAATGGCGACGCCATCGCCGAACTGATCGATAATGCCCTCCAAGCCTTTGCCGACCGCGTCGATATCGTGTTCGGCTACGATGGGACCACGTCCAGCAAGAAGCCGGTGCAATTGGCGGTGATCGACAATGGTCACGGCATGGAGTCCGACATGATCCGCATGGCGGTGATGTGGGGCGGCACCCACCGGGAGGACGATCGCACGGGCCTCGGGCGCTACGGCTATGGCTTGCCCTGCGCGTCGGTGAGCTTGGGTCGACGGTTCACCGTTTACTCGGCTGTCGCGGATGGCGACATGCACGCGGTCACGCTCGACCTCGATGCATTGGCCGCCGGCGACTATACCGACCTGCATGGCGAAATCGTCGTGCCCGAAGCGCAGCGGGTCGATCTGCCTTCGTTCGTCGCCGACCATATCGCACTGGCGCACCCGACTGGCTGGCATGCCGGCACGGTCATCCTGATCGACAAGCTCGATCGGCTGGAATGGGCCACAACCCAGGGCCTGCGTGAAAACCTGGGCCGGCAGTTCGGCGTCACCTACCACAAGCTACGCGGCGAGGCGGCGCTGTTCGTCGACAATGAATTCGTCGAGCCGATCGATCCGCTGTTCCTGACGCCCGACTTTCACCTGCATGATCTCGACAGCGACCTCGCCCAGCCGCTCGATCCGATCCGCATCGAAGTGCGCGATCCCGAGACAGCAAGCTATCGCGGTGCGATGACGCTCCGTTACGCTTGGCTTCCACCCAGCTTCGGTTCGGTCGACAAGGAGCGCGACGCGGTCGGGCTAAACGCCAATCCGCGCTTTGCGATCCTGAAAGACTATCACGGCATCGTCTTCAGTCGGAATGGACGGCTGATTGACGTGCAGACGCGTACGCCCTGGACCAGCTTCATCAACAACGACCGCTACATCAAAGTCGAGATCGAGTTCTCCGCAACGCTCGACGAGGCGTTCGGCGTGACCACCTCGAAGCAGCAGGTCACCGTCTCGACCTTCATCTGGGACTTGCTGCGTGAAGCTGGGCTGCCCAAGGCGATCGAGCAACTGCGCGCCAAGGTGAAAGACGCCAAGCTCGCCCGCCGGCTCGCGGCATTTAGCCCCAAGCCGGGCGAGCGGCTGCTCTCGGAACGCGCCATGTGCGGTATCGCCGGACTCGGTGGCGCCGAGCGCGAGCATCAATATGATCTCGGCCTGCGCGTCTCGCCCTACCGCCTCCAGTTTGAGACGCTCCCTGGGCACCCTTTCTTCCGGGTCGACCGAAATTCGGGGGCACGCACGCTTCACATCAACACCGCGCACCGCTTCTATGAGGATCTCTATCAGGCTCCGCCGACCACTGCCGAGTTCCGTTCGGCCCTCGAAATCCTGCTGTTTTGCTATGGCGATGTTCTGCTCGACGCCGGCGAAGGCGCCAAGGGCACGCTGTTCGGCCAGGTCCACCTCTGGTCCCGGCGGCTCGAACAGGCGCTCGGTATGATGGCCTCGCACCTGATCGCGAGCGACGATGAGGATGTAGGTCCGTTGGAATGAAGCGGCTAAACGAGGTGGCTAAAGCGCTGTCAGGATGCAATAAGAGTCGGGGTCGCGCGAGCGGCCCAAATCGATTCAGGAGGCGGGGTGGCCGCGAACGACGAACTCTTTGGTCCCGGCCGAATACGTGCTTTTTCGCCATTCCTTGCGCCTGAAGAACGTCATGAGCTGAACAAGGCGATCGACATTGTCGGTCCGTCAGTGCCGAGCTTCGCCGATGCGATGCGCGCGCTGGCGCGCAGCTACATCGATGACGGCGACAGCCTGAAGCTGCGGACCCTGCTGCTCCTGATCGCCGACCTGTCCGAACAGGGCTGGCAGGTCACGTCCAAGGGCGGCGCGATCACGTTCCAGCCGCCCGGGCTCGCGGCCAAGGGTCAGGAGTCGATCGAAGACATCAAGGCGCGCGTACGTGACGCGCTGCAGAAAGCCAGACGCCGCCAACTCGCCGAGCCCTCGGTGCGCGCGTTTCTCGAGCGGTCCGAGCGCCGCCGTTGCCGTAAGGATCACGGCAATACTTCAGTCCTCGACCTCATCGACGATGGCTCGGACCTGGCTCGGGCGCTGGCGGCGGTCAATGCCTTGCCCGAAACGGAGCGCGAGGCCGCGCTCGCCAAGGTCGTCGATCCGATCGTCGAAGTCTGCGATGCTAATGCCCGCTGCGCCGACACTGGGCTCCCGCTGAACGATATCTGGCGCTACTTCCGTCACACCTGGGCGCATGAATATCGCTCGATCCCGGGGCGCCAGATGCTCGTGCTGATCCGCAACGCGGCACGCCCCAACCGGCCGATCATGGGCATTGCCATGCTCGCCAGCCCAGTCATGCGCCTGACCGCGCGCGACCAGTGGATCGGCTGGCTGCGCGAGTCCGCGCAACAGCGCATCGCAACGGGTGCATGGGACGCGGTCGAGTTCGCCGAGGCGCTAATGGCGCGGGTCGATGCATCGATCGACGAGGTGCGCTGGGACGATCTGGCTACGGCGACCGAGATCAAGACGCCGGGCGAGGCGGTTGCCATGCGCCTCGAGCAGCGCGCCGCCGGCGCGAAGTTCGCCCGCGAAGCCGAACTCAAGGCGCATTTCGAGACCCAGCGGGGCGAAGGCGATGCTGTGCGCCCACATCGCGGTGTCCTCAAGTCAGCGACGCCCGATGCCGACTGGGTCGCCGCGTCGGAGGATCTGCTGTTCGTCGGCAAGCGCGCCGAAAGCTTGTCTAAGTTGCTTTTCGCAAAGCAGGTCTTTCGTGCGGCCCGCTTGAAGCGCTGGCCGACTCAAGCGCTTGATCGGCTGTTCCAGAGTCGTGATGGCAAGCGCGCGCTCGACATCGTCCTGGCCGAGTTCCGCAAGGCCGGCCTCTCCAGCGAAGTCGCCGATGTCAGCATCTGCGGCGCGGTGCATCCCTATAACGAACTGCTCGGCGGCAAGCTGGTGGCGCTGTTGCTGGCGTCGCAGGATGTCCGTGATGCCTATGCGCGGCGCTATGGCGGGCAGATCAGCGTCATCACCTCGCAGATGGCGGGCCGACCGGTAACGCGATCCGCTGATCTCCGCCTCGTCACCACCACCAGTTTGTACGGGGTCGGGTCGAGCCAGTATAACCGGCTCGTCCTTCGCCAGAAGGATCACCCGAACCTGCCGGGCGACTTGCGGTGGGGGGCGATCGGCAAGAGCCTGACCGGGGGCTTCGGCACGATACACCTCGGCAGCGAGACCGCTCAGGCGCTGCGCAGCATGGCTTTCGCCCGACACGACTCCCGCCGGGTGAACAATCGCTTCGGCGAAGGCACCAGCCCGCGCCTGCGCCAGATCCGTGAGGGCTTGGACGCGCTCGGTTTGAAGAGTGATGCGATCCTGCATCACGCCACGCCTCGCATCTTTTACGGGTGCGAACTGGTGCCGGGCGCGCGGTCATCCTTGCTTGGCTTGAGCGGTGCGGCGGCGCCGGCGGCGTCCAGCACCGATGTCGCAGCTGCGTGGCGCCGGCGCTGGCTGCTTGCCCGAGTTGCACGGCCGGAGACCCTCGAAGCGCTGCGGCGCCTTGGGCCGACCAGTATTCGGGCGAGCCTCCATGCCGATATCCATGGTCAGTTCTCGCTGCCGATCGATACTGACTGATCTAGGACGCGATCGATTAGCACTTCGCCGCGGTCGTCGAGCAACTTCATTCTGACGTTGAAAGGCTGCAGACCATGCCTCCAGCGCGCCATGCCCGACAGCCGATCAAAATGTCGGGCAGGCACCTATCGAACGCGACCGCCGTTTCTATCCCGGTTGGTTGGAACCACTGGGACCCGGGTCGGCCAACATTGCCGCGCCCCCCCTGTCGCTTGTACGCCTTGCCGAACGAACGTCCGCTGTGCCACCTTGTACAACTGAATGCGGACGGTCGGCACGGGCCGAAGTCAGCCGCCCCCGGTTCTAGGTCGTTTTCCCACCCCAATACCCGTACGCCCTTAGTTGGGCTGGGGCCTACCTAGCACGTTCGCGGATTGTATGGGACGTGCGGCCTAATTGGCACGAGATAAGGGGTTGAAATGTCGGAAGCGAACAGCCTGAATTCGGTCGAGCTTGCGGCCGAACTGACCATTGCCTGGCTCGGCAATCAGAATAATCGCGTGACCGCGGAGGATGTGCCAGCGTTCCTCCGGACGATGTATGCGACCATCGTCGAGCTCGAGGGTAGCGGGTCAGCGGCGCCGGAAGCGCTCGGGGAGGATCCCGCGCCTGAGCAATTCACGCCTACGGTGACGGTGCGCAAGTCGCTGGCATCGAAGGATCACATAATCTCGATGATCGACGGCAAGCCGTACCGCACGCTGCGCCGGCATTTGTCGACGCACGGGCTTACGCCCGAGGAATATCGCCGCCGCTACAACCTCAAGGCGGACTATCCGATGGTCGCCGAGAATTATTCCGCGCAGCGCCGCGAGATGGCAAAAAAGATTGGGCTCGGCTCGAAGGGCCGTCAGGCCAAGGCCCAGGCATCTGGTGATGCGAGGACTTCCACGCCGCGGCGCCGCACCAAGGCAAGCTGACTGGAGGAACGCGGGTTCAGCGGAGCGCACACTGGCGGTCTCCCTTCGGGAGCCGCCAGGGGTCGCGCGCCCTTGTTTGCGCGTGGCACACTCGCACGGCCGGAGGTCGGGGCGGCGGCTGGCCCCCAGGCCCGCGCGCACGCCGCCCCGCCGGCCGGCCTCTTGCGAGAGTGCATCCCTTTACTGGGGTCGCCTGCGGCGACCGTTCGCCCTGATGAGACCGCTTCTTCTCACGCTTCGGCCGAACAGTCGTAATCGTCTCCTTCCCATTCCGGGTCGAACCAGACTTCGTGTTCGCCATCTCGCACGATCAGCCCGTTGAATCCGTCTGTCACCGCGCGGACTGCGTCCCGGATCAGATGCTCGATCCCCTCGATCCAGCGCCCAGGCTTCACCTCGACAGTGTAAAAGGCGCACGCTTTCGAATCGCACCAGATCGATTCGAGCCGTGCGCGGACCAGATCCGGCATGGCGTCCACCGCCGCGGACATGGTCTCCAACTCGTGCGCGATGGAATAGCGGCTTTCGACTCGCACGCCGCGGTGGTCGATCGAGGGCTCCGGCGCTTGCGGACCCGCTTCCGCGATATCGAGGTCGCGCTGGTGCTTGAGCGCGGCGGCGAGTTCGGGAGACATTTCGATATATTCGACGGGCGCGAGAGCCGCTTCGTGGGCGCTGGCAGGCGGCGCAACAATCGGCTGGGGGCGGGTCCCGGTGTTTGGCAGGTCGGCCCCCGGCCAGTCGGCTTCGGTGTACGCCGGTGCCAGCGCGGCGAGCCGCCGTGCCAGGGCGCTGACGTTGACGCCGCCTTTGACCTGGCCCGTGAGGTAGAACTCAGTGCCGTGGCCGTAGATGCCGCCCCAGCGGATGCGAACGGTTTTCCGGCCATGCCGCTTCGCCCATGCCCGGCGATTCTCCGCGTTACTCGTGAAACGGCCAGGATAGGGCTCTTCCGAAAGCACAAAGCTGCGCGTCTTCGGATGATACCAGCCCTGGTCGTGATCGGCGCCCGGCGGCCGATTGTCCCAGCTGCCCTTTGGATAACAGCGGCCGCCGCGAGATGGCTTCAGGCCCGTCGCCGCCATGAACTGCAACGTGCGCGCGATCCGGCAGATCTCGAAGCGCGCCTGCTCGAGGCTGTGCGACCGGCCATAGCCGATGATCTCGTTCCCGCTCGCGAGCGAGCATCCGCCCAGATAGCCCGACAGCTGGTGCGGCTTCACCAGATCGGACAAGGGTTTGTCGATCATGAAGGTCCGCGACTCATTGCCTCGCTCGCCGCGCTCGCGGTCCGACCAGAATTCATAGATGGTGACGGGATATTGCCGCCGTTGCCGCGGCGTCTTTGGTGTCGCAAACCTGATTGTCGCGGCGTGATAGTCGGCGAACCCGGCGTCGCGCGCGACCTGCTCGAGGGCGGCGTTATGGCTGACGCCGGATGCGCGCTTCAGCTTGGTCGCGGCGCGCTTGATTCCATCCAATGTGGCAAAATGCTTGGGCATGACCTTCTCCGGCGGCCATGATGAAACGTCGCCCGCTAACGCTTCCCACGGCCACGGATAGGGCATCATCCAGCAAATTCGAGACAGTGCCGGTAAGGGCTACACCACGCGGGCGGCATGCTCCTGTCGAGAGCTGCGACTATTTCTAATGGATCTTGATCGCGACGCAAGCGGACCTTGCGAACCCCTGACCACCTATCGGCAAGCAGGCCGTTCTGACCGACCGCGGGCACCGTCCCCGCTCTTTGAGGCACTTCCTTGGACCGGCCCACGGCCTGACGCCATCAACCCGTAAAGGGTCCGCTATGCTGTGCATGCGGCCGCTTCGCCTGCGGCTACGCGGTGATTGCGGCCGTGCGCCGGACACTTCGGGCGCCTGTCGAGCGGGGGCGGTCCCCGCTCCCGGACAGGAGCTTCGAAATGCCGCTCGCCCTCGCACAGAAGAACGCATGGAGCCTCGCGCGGACCCTCATGACCATCGTCGTCGTATTCCGTATCGAGGGCAGCGAGTTCGGCGTCGCCGAAGCCCAGGAGTTCGACGGCGATCCGTCGCTGATCATTCGCGAATATGACCCCTTCGCGCGCTGACCGCACGCGGTGGTTCGTGTCGATTAACAGAGCGCTTGCGCGCGGCGGCGTACCCTGCGGTGATGTCGGCGGAGGGGCAAAGACTATCCGGGCGAGGCTGCGAGGCCTGGCGAGGTGCTGGCGCTCGCCGATGAATATCGGCGCGCGGCCAAAGGCTGTTGCCGATCGGCCAGCGGCGGTCGCCGCTTTCGCGCGCGCCCTATCGGTTGGTCGCGAACCACGCGATCGAACTTTACCTCAACGCCTTTCTGCTGGCTGCGGGCCACTCGCCCACCGAGATTCGGCGCCTCCAGCACGATTTCGGGCCGCGCGCTGGGCACGCCATCGGCGCAAAGCTGGTGCTGAGAAGGCGAACGCTGCTCCATCTCAATCGGCTGTCCGAGCGGCGCGAATATCTCACGACCCGGTATGACTATGCGCCGACCATGACGTCCGAGCTCAACCGGCTTTTGCCGTCGCTGACCGAGGTGGCCGAGAAGGTCTCGGCGATTGTCGGCGCGCCGCGCGCGGTCTCCTGACCAAGGCAGAAGGCGCTCCACCTTGTCCGGCGAAGCGCCTCGCTGCGTTCTGTTGTGCTGGTCCTGCATGGCGACGCACGGACCGGAAGCGCGCCACCTCGACGTTGAAAGGCAAGCCGCTGGCCTGGGCAGGGATCGACTGGTCCAGCCGGATCGGGCGCCTCGGCATCGACTTACGCAGGCGGGCCGATGCCGGCGGTCGCTTCGATCGAGGAGACAGGTTGCTGTGGTTCTCATGAAGCTCGGAAGCGTGCCGACGCACGGTCAGGACACGGATCGTCACAATTCCAGCCTGACCCGCCCAGGTCCTTGAACCGCGCGATACGCCAAGTCCGTCCTGCATGTCCAAACCGCCCCTGGGGCCTCGTCAATGGCTGTCTGGCCGGATGACGGCTTCGCCTCGCCTGACTTGCCGCAACTGCGTCGCCGACTTTCTTCCCCTGGACTTTCCACCCCACGCACAAGCGCGTGGGGACCCCGGATTCGCCCATTCCTCGCGAGGCAAGAAACTCTGCTTGGGCAGTCCTCCGCTCACGCTTCGGGCAGAGCTGCGGCGTCATGCGCACCCGGCCTTCGGACGCCATCGAGGCCGCATGGGGCGGTCCCGAATTCGAAGGACTAATACCATGGCAAACATCGGCAGCTTCAAGAAGGTCGGCGAGGAATATCAGGGCTCGATCGTGACCCTCAGCGTCCAGGCCAAGGGCGTCCGGATCGTTCCGGAGGACAACCGCCCGAACGACAATGCGCCCACCCACCGGGTCTATGTCGGCCGTGCCGAGATCGGCGCCGCCTGGGCCAAGACCTCGGCCGAGCAGCGTCCCTATCTCTCGGTCAAGCTCGATGATCCCAGCTTCGCCCAGCCCATCTTCGCCAACCTGTTCGACGATGAGGGCGGCGAAACCTCCAGCCTGATCTGGTCGCGCCCGCGGCGTTCCAGCAACGACTGACACGCGATCAAGGCGCCCCGCCGGACACGGCGGGGCGCCTTTCGCATGCCTGGGTGCCGCGCGGCGATCCGAGCCAGTTATCCCCTGGCGGGGACAATGGCGCGACGCCTTCGGGGCTTCGATCGCCCCCTGATTTCGCGAGCCTGGCGCCGGGAATAGTCCCCAGCCGGAGCCTACGCTGTCGCCATCCGCCCGTTCTTGCCGGCACGATCTGCCCACGGACTTGCGAAGCACGACCGCGCCGATTTCGCGCAGGAATTCCTGCGGCGAAACCCCGGCTATCGTGCGGATTGGGCGGCCTCGCGCGACGCTCGGCGATGGGGGCTTGTGTCCCTGTTCGATCCCGATCGTCCGGTGCGTTCGACCCCCGCGCTGTGGCGTGCCGATAGCGCCTCCCAGATCGTCACCCTAGTCCCCGCGCCGGCCGATTTCCCCGCCGCAGCGTCGCTGGCTGGAGACGGTGCGCTGAACGAAATGTGGGCCGCGGACGTCCGGCATCTCGTGATAGAGCGGGCGGGGTTGCGGCACCGGATTCAGGTGCGGGGCCGTGATCCGCATGCGCCGCTCGCGATCCTGCTGGCGCCGCTTGGCGACACGCTACACGCGGCCGCCTGCGACGCCACCCCTTCACGCTTGACTGCGGGGGCCATCAATCGCGGAGACCGCTGGATCGGCGTCGACCTGCTTCCCGAGCAGAGGCGGCACTCGGTTTTCGCCTCCTTCAGCCAAGACATATTCTCAGGTCTGCGCTTCTATGCGCGCGGTCAGGCAACCTGGCGCAATTTCAGTATCGCCGTGCAATCGAGCGGTGATGCGCGGCGCACGGTTCCGGTGGCGAACCCCTTCTATGTCGATCCGCTCGGAACGCGTCAGCCCGTCGGCGTCATGTACAGCTTCACGCGCGATCTTGGTCCGGAAAGAACAGCTGGCCGGGTTACGGCCTATGGCGGCACAGCCGGCCTCGAAGCACAATTCGGAGCTTGGCGGATCGACGGCCACGGCACATGGGGAAGGCAGGTCGAGCACTACGGTCTGTTCAACCGGATCAACACCGCGCGGCTCGCACTGGCGCTCGCCGACACCAACCCCGCGACGGCCTATAATCTGTTTGGTGACGGCCCCTCGACCAATCCTGCGACGATCGAATCGATCCGGGGATATACACTTCGCGACTATGGCGGTTGGTCTTGGTCGGCTGCGATCCGAGCAGACGGGCCCCTCTTCGCGCTTCCTGCCGGTACCACGCGCCTCGCGGTGGGTGCAGAGTTCCGCAAGGATCGCTACAAGGACATCGGGACACGGACCTACACGTCGACCCTGACGCCCGTCCCGCTTGCGGTCACACCCTACCCCGGCGCGCGTACCGTCAAATCTGCCTATGCCGAGCTGCTGCTGCCGGTCTTCGGCGAGGGCATGCGACTACCCGGCTTCTATAAACTCGATATATCCGCCGCCATCAGGGCCGAACGCTACAGCGACTTCGGTGACACGCACAATCCAAAGCTCAGCCTTGCCTGGGAAACGGTGCGAGGTCTCACGCTTCGCGCCACCTTCGGCAAATCGTTCAGAGCGCCCATCTTTCCCGAGCTTCGTCAGGACCCGGCGTCGATGGCATATTACGCCTGGTCCGCGCCCGATCCGCAATCGCTGACGGGCTCGTCCAACATGTTGGTCATTGCCGGCAATGACCCGGATCTGCATCCCGAACGCGCCACGACCTGGACGGTCGGAGCCGATCTGAAGCCGCAATTCCTGCCAGGATTCCAAGCCGGCGTGACTTGGTTCAAGGTCGACTATACCGACCGGATTGCGACCCCTCGGCCCAACCTGGGCAACTTCCTGATCAACCGGGACGTCTACGATGCAATCCTGACGCCCAACCCGTCCGCCCCCCAAATCGCCGAATTCTACGCATCGCCCTATTTTCTGGACCTTACCGGCATTCCAAAGACGGCGACGTTCGTCGCGATTGCCGACGCAAGGCTCCAGAACCTTTCGTCGGTCAGGCAGTCCGGCCTCGACGTCAACCTCTCCTACGCCTTCGACCTCGCTGGCGGGCGCACTGAATTCGGCGGAAGCGCCACCTACATCTTTTACATCAAGCAGGCGCTGACCGAGACCGCCCCGTCTATCGATGTCATCAATACCATCGGCAACCCGATCGACCTGCGCGCACGCGCCCATGTCAGTTGGTCCAACGGCGGATTCTCCGCGACATTGTTCGGCAACTATGTCGCGGCCTATACCAACAAGACGGTCTCTCCGTTCGAGCCAGTGTCCGCTTGGACGACTTTTGATCTTAACCTCAGTTACGCGTTCACGGACAAGTCGGGACCGTTCTCCGGGCTAAGGGTTGCGCTCACCGGCAACAATATCTTCAACCGCGAGCCGCCCTATGTGAACTATACAGCGGGCACCTATACTGCGGCCTTCGACGCAGAGAACGCGAACCCGCTCGGGCGCTTCGTCGCCTTGCAGGTCACCAAGAAATGGTGAGCCGGGCACTCCTGGCCAGCTCGACTGCCTTGCTCCTCAGCTTGAACCCAGCGGCGCACGCAACGCCCGGGACCTGCAGGGAGCGCCTGTTGCCGCCTCGACATGAGGCGGCAACAGGTACCAGGCCGATCAAGCCGCGCGACCTGATCGAGTTGCGAGATTTCGGGCGCAGTGATGCCAGCCTGACGGGGAAACCGATCTACACCCTCTCGCCCGACGGGATGAGCGCTGCCATCGCGCTCCGTCGCGCGGACGTGCAGTCGGACAGCTATTGCCTGGGTGTTGCGATTATCAGGCTCGACGGTTCGAGAAGAGCGCGCCTCATCGACGTCGGCGGCGAATTCATGCAATCCTACGCGGATGGCCGAGGTATCCCGGCGACACCGACCGGATCCGCCTATGGCACCGCGCCGATATGGTCGCCCGACGGCAAGGCGGTATTCTACTTGCGTCGCGACCACGGGGTCACGCAGGTCTGGCGGGCCGCAGTCGATGAAACCCAAGGTCGGCCTCTCACCCATTTTTCAACCGACGCGCTCAGCATCGAGTGGAGTTCGGTCGGCCGCACCCTTCTCGTTGCGACCAGGCCTGCGCTCGCGGCTGGAGCGGCCGCTATCGAGAATGAAGGCCGCCGCGGCTATCATTACGATGCGCGCTGGTCGCCGCATTGGGAAGCGAAGCCCCGTCCGCCGCTTCCGTTGCCTCAGCAAATCAGCGCGATCGACCCGCGGACCGGCGAGGAGCGGATACTCCTCGAAGCGGAGGCGCGGAAACTCAAGTCCGTGTCCATGCCTTCGCGGCCAACGGACGCGGAGCTATTCACCATTTCCGCGGCTGGAAACCGGGCTTGGACGACCAGAGTGGGCCTCAACCCCTTCAACGCACCGCGTCGGTTTCACGTCGAATTTGACGGTAGAGAACTCAACTGTCCCGATGCGATCTGCGGCGCCGGCGTATCAGCTGCCTGGTGGCGTAACGATCATACTCTGGAATTTCTTCGCGGTGGGCGCGCGGACGATGGAGGACGCTTAGCCCTCTATCGCTGGGACATCCGAAGGGGTGGTTCGCCTCAGCTGCAATTTCAAACCGATGCGGCATTAATGGACTGCACGCCGTGGCACGCCAGCATGCTTTGTGCCGTCGAAACGGCAAGAATGCCGCGCCGGTTGGTGAAGGTCGACCCTTCCACCGGCCGCTTTACGACACTCTTTGACGCCAACCCACAATTCGCAAGCCTTCGGCTCGGCGCAGTCGAGCGGTTGCGATTCAGAAATGCGATCGGTCAGCAGACCTATGGCGACTTAGTTTTGCCCCCCAACCATCGGGCCGGGCAGCGGCATCCGCTGGTCGTGGTGCAATACATAAGCAGGGGCTTCCTGCGTGGTGGCACCGGTGATGAATACCCCATCTTCCTACTCGCCCAGCAGGGCATCGCCGTACTCAGCTTCCAGCGGACTGGCTATCTCCCGGAAACCTATGCAACGGCCGACCCGAGCGCCGCCCAGCGAGTAAACATTGAAGGGTTCAAGGAGCGCCGAGCCATTTTTTCCGCGCTCCTGGCGGGGGTCGACGCAGCGATCGGCAAAGGCGTTGTCGATCCCGATCAGCTTGGCATTTCCGGGATGAGCGACGGCGCCTCCACGACACAATTTGCGCTCATCAATTCGAACCGCTTCAGGGCCGCAGCAATCAGCTCCTGCTGTGACGAGCCGAGTTGGCTGTTCGTTACCGGACCGGCGTATCGGGATCAGGCTTTGTCCTGGGGATATCCGAAGCAGGCATCGGACGGCGAGGCATTCTGGAAGGCCATGTCACTGACTGCCAATGCACCGACGATGCGCACGCCATTGCTGATCCAGGTTCCAGACAGTGAATTCCGCGGCGCCCTCGAACCCTTCTCGGCGCTCCAGCAATATCGTGCGCCCGTCGACATGTATGTTTTTCCTAACGAGATGCACGTGAAGGCGCACCCAGCGCATCGGCTGGCGATCTATCAGCGTGCCGTTGCGTGGTTCAGGTTCTGGTTGCTTGCCTCGACATCCGACGAGCCCGAGCTGGCGAACGAGATCATCCGGTGGAAGGCGCTCCGAAACCCTCCTCAGTGAATTCGAGCTGGCTCATTCTCCCCAAGCACAGACCCATGCTTCGACGTCCGCCAGGACGAGCAAATCGACAATCGCCCGCCCGTCCGGCAACGGACGCTCAAACGCGGCGCTAATCTTTGCAGGGTCGGCGACCCCTTGCCGAACGAGAACACCGTCGAGCAGCATGGACCGGAGACGCGATGCATTCCTTCGGATCACATTCGCGGCCAACGTATCGAATGCTCCCTTGGAGCGGCGTCCGAGGATGGAGTTCGGCAGGAGCCCACGAAAAGCCTCCCGCGCAACCGAGCGATTCTGACCATGGTTGAACCAGAGCCATGTTGGGATACGAAGGCACGTCTCGACCACAGGTTGCGAGAGCAGGGGTGAGCACATTGGCGCAACGTGCTGCCTGCCATAGCCCTCGAGATGGTTCGAGATGCTGATTAGGCCCCAGATTTGCCGACGTTTGCCCGGAAGCACCTGGACGCTTGGCTCCAGCCACGGATTTCCCTGAGGCCAGGGAAGGTCATGCACGGCCGAGTCTGCCATGAAGCGATTTCTCCGCGGCGTCGGCAGCTTCTGCTCCCGATCGAGCGTCCGCTTCGCCACTGAGCGCAGGGCCTGCCAGAAGGTGACATCAGCCACCTCCGCTACGTCCATTGTGCTGCGGAGTGCCGCGGCGGAGAGACCGCGGCGCCGTAGCAAATCGACGACTGGAAGCGTCGATTGCAAATGACAGAATATGTTGTCCCCCCCGCCGCCACCGAGAAACATGTCTCCGCCAACCGACCGCGCTAGCTGCTGGAGCGGCCGGTCGAGCGCCTGCGTGAAACTGCGCGCGCACGGGCGGGGTAACTCTGATGAATCCGAGCGCGAGATGTCGACGATGGCGGGGTCCAACACCAGCTCGATCAGTTCCAGTTCAAATTGCTTGGCGACCGCTCGCGCAAAGTCGCGTTCGTCAGAATCCCCGGCAATGGGGACGAATGTTGCGCATAGGGGAGCGGATCCCGCCAAGGCGAGACTCGCAGTCACGATCGATGAATCAAGACCTCCTGAGAGTTCTACGATCGGGACCGCCGCCGTCCTGCTCCAGGCTCTGCCGACCTGAAGAACGGCCTCGCGCACCGCACCAACGGCATCGGCGAAGTCGTCGATTTCGACCTGCTCCGCCGCGAAGCGCCAAGGAGTCCAGGTGGCCTGTGCCCTGGTCGCTCCGCGACCGACCTTCGCGGCCATGCCTGGCAGCAACTCGCTGATTCCGCGCAATGCAGTTTGCGCGGGCCTCAGATCGCGGAACGTCAAGGCCTGCGCAACGACGGTCCAGTCCCGTTCGGCCTCCAAGAGCCCAAGCTCGAAAAACAGCTTGGGCGCAGACGTCGCAAGTTCGACGCCATCGACGGTCGCTATATAGCAGGGCACCATACCGGAAGGATCCCGGAGAATTTCCACCCCATCGCCAAAGCTGCGCAAGGCAAGATAACCGCCCCAGAAGTTCCTCAGAAACCGTTCGGCCGGAGCGTGCAGTTCACCATCGCCAGCTTTGATAGAAAAGGTCGAGCTTCTGCGGTCGAAGAGCGGACCCCATACGATCCCGCCCCCCTCGATCAACACGTGACTGCTGGAGGCCGAACCAAGGAAGATGAACCCGGGAAGATCGACCAGCTTACAGAGATCGGGCGCCGCTTCCGCTATTGCGATGACGCGTTGCAATCTCGGCGAGAGAGGCTGACCCCTGGGCCATGCGAAGGCGAAGAACGGGCCGACGATCATATGACAAGGATCGGCGAGTAACGCCGCACATGATCATGGCTGTCGTTGAGAATCGCGCTGTCGGATTGCACCCAGCAATGCGCGAGAAAGGGTTCCGACGTGATACCGAAGACGATCTGACGCGGGCCACCGCGAGGCCCGAGCCAGGAATCGAGCGCCAGCGCATCCAGCAGGCAGTTCTTCTTGATTGGGAGTAGCCGACGTTTGCGGTGATAGGCTGACAACAGATCGGCGGAGAGCGGATCCGACACATCGGCGTAGGTGCGCCGTAAAGCCCGATGGTGCGCAATGATCGTGTGAAGTGGGCGCGTTCGCAGCGCAATCCAGCTTCTCGCGACAGCTCGTGTCAGACCATGTACGGGGGGTAGGACAGAGGCGCGACTCATTGGGTCCGCTAGCGCTCTGGGAATTACAACAACGACCGGCCTCGCCACGATTTCTCGGCTTTCGTTCTCGAAGACCGCGCTGTGCCGGACGAGCAACGAGATCAACGCAGCCGGTGGCGCGGTTTCACTCCCGTCCAGCCAATTCAACGTGAGCTGCGCGATCGCTGCCGGTACGCGAAAATATCGATCTTGCCTTATATCAAGCAGGATCAGCGCCTCGCCTTGCAAGCAAGCGGTCAGATGAGGAAGGAGAGTCCACATTGGAGGAGCACGGATCGTCGGCGCGGCGCGAGCCGCGCCGACGCAGACCGTCAGCTGTCGGAAAGGCCAGCCGGGATCTGGTAGCCGAGGCCATCGAAGTTGCCCTCGTCCTTGACCTGAGTCTCGACGCTCGCCGCGCCCAGGTCGATCAGGTCGACCGCTTTTTCATTGATGCGTTCCATGACGACACTCCTTGCTTGTCGCGACGATTCGCGACCCAGAAAATGTCGGCGCTCCTGCAGATTATAAGAACTTTATAATCGGATTATAATTTCGTCCGAAGGCGGATCAATTCCTCGACCGATTTCATCCTCACAAGATGATACCTTCTGATCGCAGCCAGTTGCTTGGCTGGGTCAAGAATTTCCTCGAGATGCCCGATCATCGGAAAAGAGACTTTCTCTTCAGCAATGCGAAAGGGATGGAGGCGCTCTGAAATATTTTCGACCGCGGGCCTGAGCTCGCGATTGGGCGCCGATTCGGCGAGTAGCCGAAACACCGCAGCAGTAGCGTCTGCCAAGGGCTTGGTTGCCAGCGCCTCCGCGATAGCCTCTTCGTCAGGTATGCGCCGTGCGGTGCGCGCCGCCATGATCGCAACAGCGGAGTGCCATTCGTATAGATCACGAAGGTCGCCCTCCGCCAAGCGAGGCACATGAAAGCCTTCGCCGCTGCTCGCTTCTACGATTCGCTCGCCAACCAATCGATTGAGCGCGTCCCTGACCGGCGTCATGCTTACGCCGATTTCCTCGGCGATGCGGTTGGCTTCGAGACGATGACCGGGCGGATACGCGCCCTCGCGCAGAAGAGCCTTCAATGCCGCGTAGCTGCGCTCCATCGCCTGGAAGGGGCTCACCTCACGCCCCCTGCCGTCGCCGATGCTCTGCGACGGCGTCTCTCTGATCCGGTCGCAGCGCGTCGATCGCGCCGATATGAGCGGGGATATCATCCTGAAGCAGGATCGACGGACAGACACCCTCAAAATTGCCGAGGTTCGGGCGATGCTGACGATATCCAACCAATGCGGCGAGTTCGGGATTAAAGGTTCGCGCAAATTCGGGCGGATAGGCGAGCCATTGGTTCTCGTAGGGCTTGAGCCAGCCCAGGCAATAGCTCACCACCACGGCCTCTCGCACGATGTTGCTACGGTTTGCGCCAGCACCGTGCAATGTCGATCCCAGGAAGAGAATGGCGTCGCCAGGATCGCAAACCGCGGAGAAAGCAAGGGGCGGCGCGCCGTCCGCCAGCGCTTCGCGGCCGTGGCTCCCAGAGTGAATCAGCGTAGCCCCGTTCTCTTCGGTAAAGGAGGTCAGCGGCCACATCACGTTTACGAGGTATTCGACCTCGCCCTTCACGCCTTCCCACATGTCCTGGTCCCGATGCGGGAACTGCAGCGGCGCACCGGGATGGATGGCGATCGCCTGAGCAAGGTTGAGCTGGATCGTGTCGCACCAAGGTAGGAGGACATGCTCGGCGATGGCGACGATATCTGGGTATTGGATCAGCGTCGCGGCATGTTTGGAACGCCGCAGCAGGCTGCCGAAGCGTTTGGTACGCGCGCCATAGAAGTCGCCAGTACAGTAGGGTGTGGCTTCGAAGATCGGTCGCAGGTCCGTTGCGAGCCGCTCGATCTTCTCCGGCGCCAGGGCACCACGAATGATGGACCATCCTGTATCCATCAGCTGGCCGGCCGCGTCGTCATGCGAGAAGCGCGGCCTCGGTGCTGCAAAGATGCTCATTTTGGCTCTCCTATGCGGCTGCCGTTTCCGCCTGCATCGAGTGGGTCTGTATCCACATGCCGGTAGCCTGGAGGCGAGACGGCGTGGCTCCGTCGATGTTAATCCGGAGCGCACCTAGGGAGCCGTAGCTGTCGGTCATGATCTGCCCGAGCGGGCTTGCGTCCCAGCCGAATTGCAGGATCTGGGCAAGCCACGCGGAGTCAGCCACGCCCGTGTAAGTCCGGACTCCCGTGGCTAGAGCATGGACCACTAGCGCGCTCACCAAACGATTCCGGGCATCACGGCGTTGAGCCGCCGTGATATTGCGATCGAGACAAAACCGGGTGATCTCGAACGTGTCCGGCCCGCGCGGGACCGGCGCTGCGCACAATGCCGGAAAGAGGGAGTCCAGGATGTGGGGGCGGGTCGTCGGCAGGAGGCGTGCCGATGCGAGGTGGTGTTCGCCACCGTCCGTTACAATAAGATAGCGGGCGTCCGCGTTGTCGAACTGGTCGATCTCATACTGCCCTTCGAGTACCGGCACCTGCCACCCGAGTAGGTCCACAAAGACCTGCTTTCGAGCAGCGAACATGCCGCGCATGGCCCTTTCGCATCCGCCTGCAGCGGTCGTGTCGATGAGCGCGATCACTTCGGACCTCCTTATCGGTGAGGCCCTAACATCGGCAGTCCGCGCTAAGCGGGATATTCCCAGAAATGGGGGCAGGCGAGCCTATCTCATGAAGATATCAGCGAAGGAGATGCTCCCGTCGAACAACGCCATGACGGCCAAGTGCGCACGCTTTTGAACGCCGTAGCGCTCCCGCGCATGCTTGAGATGCTGGATAACTGTTTCGTGGCTCACCCCAAGGATCTGCGAGATCTCCCAGTCCGTTTTGCCGCGTGCTGCCCACAGCACGCAGTCGCGCTGGCGGTCGGTCATCGGTTGTCCTGTTCGAGGCGCGTGCCGAGTATTGGCGAGGCGGCGCGCGGTTTCAAACGCGAGACCGCCAACGAGTTGGGCGACCAAGACATGGTCTTCGGGAAAGTCGTCGCTGGGACGAACCGCAAAGGAACACGAGCCGCTAAACTCCCCCGGGACGTGTGCAGGCACGGTGAAACCATTCCCGATCCCGATCCGCCTCGCTTGTTCGAGGATGTGGCGATCGCCCGATGTGAGTTGGATCAGCTTGGGAACCTGAGTCCAGGTGAAGCCGTGACTGGTGACGTGACTTGCGCGATGGATCGGATCCAGTCGGCCTAGCGACCGCGCGTCGAACCAATCTTGCCACTCTATCGGGTAGTTGTGGAGGCGTACCCCGCCTGATGACAACGTGGCGAAGTCAACGTGGTGCGTAAGCGCGAAATATCTGAACCCCATCGCTTGGGCACATTCTTCGAGCAAATCAAACAAATCGCGCAGTTCGCGTGCTTCGCGCACATTGCGTTCAAACACGGAGGCAACTGTAAACCTTGCCATATCGATCAACGCCGACAGCAAGGGTGTACTCACGCACCGCGAGCGAATTGCTACCTGAAACCGACTACACAACTTCTCATGGAGGCAACCGGCGTCCGTCGTTAGCTTTCCGAAAAAATGCTGTCCTGTCAAACCATAACCGGCAACACCGGCAAAGCCGCTCCCTCCCCCATCCCCCGGTCAGTTCACATGGATCGCGCATCGCATCAACCCGACGCGGCCAAGGTGGAAGCATCCTTTTTATGGCGGGTGGCAGGATTGCCAAATCCTTGCCAACCTACGCAGCACTACGATCCACGGTGATTACCCGGTGCTTACTCCCTAGAGTGGAAGGTCGAAATTTCTTATGAAAAACGACGTTATTTCCGCTAGATACCAGAAAATAAATCTCAAGGTGTGGTATTTCCGCTATCTGCGCGCCTGATGCGGCGATCACAGCGGCCCGCCGGCGCGGCCATTTCGGCTTTGGCGCAATAGCCTCTAGAAGCACGGCATGAGGATCCTGGTCACGGGCGGGGCGGGCTTCATCGGCTCGGCGCTGGTACGCTTCCTGGTCGCGGAAGCGGGCGCGGAGGTGCTGACGGTCGACCGGCTCACCTATGCCGGCCACCTCCCGTCGCTGAAGGCGCTGGAGGGGGTGCCCGGCCACCGGCTGTTGCGCGCGGACATCTGCGATGCCGATGCCATGCGCCAGGCCTTCGCCGCCTTCCGGCCGGACCGGGTGATGCACCTGGCGGCGGAAAGCCATGTCGACCGTTCGGTCGCCGCCGCGGGCGATTTCATCCAGACCAATGTGGTGGGCACCTATACGCTGCTCCAGGCCGCGCGCGGTTATTGGGAAACGCTTCCGGAGGCCGGGCGGCGGGCGTTCCGCTTCCTCCACGTCTCCACCGATGAGGTATATGGATCGCTCGGCCCCGATGGGCTGTTCCGCGAGGATACACCCTATGATCCCTCCTCGCCCTATTCCGCGTCGAAGGCGGCGAGCGATCACCTGGCGATGGCGTGGCACCGCACCTATGGCCTGCCCGTCGTGCTTTCGAACTGCTCGAACAACTATGGCCCGTTCCAGCACCCGGAAAAGCTGATCCCGCTGGTGATCCTCAACGCCATCGCGGGCAAGCCGCTGCCGGTCTATGGCGACGGGCTGAACGTGCGCGACTGGCTGTATGTCGAGGATCATGTCCGCGCGCTGGATGCGATCGCGTCGCGGGGCGTGCCGGGGCGGGCCTATGCCGTCGGCGGGCGCAACGAACGGCGCAACATCGACGTCGTCCGCCGCGTCTGCGCGATCCTGGACCGGCTGCGGCCGGACGGCGCGCCGCACGATCGGCTGATCCGCCACGTCGCCGACCGGCCCGGCCACGACGCGCGCTACGCCATCGACGCATCGCGGATCGAGAGCGAACTCGACTGGCGCGCGCGGGAGGATTTCGATTCGGGGATCGAGAAGACGGTGCGCTGGTATCTCGACAACCGCTGGTGGTGGCAGCCGATCCGCGGCGGGGAATAGCGGCGTTCGCGCCGGACTGTCGCGGCCTGGGTTATGTTTCACGCGAAGGCGCGAAGATGCTTCGCCTGCTCGCGCCGAATGCGCCATTTAACAGCCCGCGCGCGACAGTGTCGAAAATGGAGGGCCGCTATCGCGGCAATGCTGTCTCCGCGCCCTCTGCGCGAACCAAAAACCTCTTCGCGCCTTCGCGTGATTCAAATCGAAGAGGGCCAACGCCCCCCCGCCCCGGGCACCGCCACCCCCGGCTCCACGGCGGAGCGCGTTCAATCTGACCGGGAAGGCGATTCGGCGATGCCCTCAGCCCGCCGCGGCCTCCAGCGCGGCGGCGTCGCGGATCGCCATGCCGCGGGCGCCGCGGGTGGCGATGATGCCGCGGGCGCGCAGCCGGGTTAGCTGGCGGCTCACCGTCTCGATCGTCAGGCCCAGCAGCTCCGCCATCTCGCCGCGCGTCAGCGGCAGATCGAACTCGCTTCCGTCCGCCGCCTCCGCCCGGCGCGCGCAATCGAGCAGCAGCCATGCGACACGCTCGCCCGCGGTCTTGCGTGCCAGCATCAGCATCCGCTCGCGCGCGGCGTCCAGCGTCTCCAGCGTCCGGCGCAGCAACAGCCGCTCCATGTCGGCGCAGCCGGTAAGCGCGCGCTCGAAATCGCCGCGCGGGAACACGCACAGCTCGCTCGGCGCCAGCGCGGTGACGGTCACGTCGGCGTCGCGGGCAAAGGGCCGCCCCACGAAATCGGCCGGATAGGCGATCCCCACGATCTGCTCGCGCCCATCGGCGGTGGAGGCGGTGAGCTTCATCATCCCCTGGATCAGATTGGCGCAGACCGCGCTTTCATGCCCCGCCCAGCTCAGGCTCTCGCCACGCGCGAGCCGCCGGCGGCGGCCGGTGGCGCTCAGCGCCGCCAGCGCATTCTCGTCCAGCGCCGCGCACAGCGCCTCGCCGCGCACGGCGCATTCGGCACAGCTTTTTCCGGTCTCGCTCATGGTGCCGATCATGCCGCTCGCGGGCGGGCGCCGACATACGGGTTTGACCGTAGTCAAAGCCCCGGCCGCGATCCCATGGCCTGCTCGGCTTCCGCTCCAGGGAAAGGATATTCAGCGATGACCAACGAAGCCGTGATGTTCGCCGTGTCAGGCTCCATGCTGCTCTTCATGGCCGTGCTGGGCTTCGTCAGCATCCACGACGCGCTGCGCTTCCGCGCCGCCCGCTGATTCGCCGGCCGATGCGGCAGCGGCGGCAGCCCCACGGTTGCCGCTGCGCCGCCACAGCGCGCCCAGCGCGCGCGCCAGCGCCGCCTCCACGCCCGGCCGCACGAACAGCCAGTCGCGGATCGCAGGCCCCTGTGCCGCGCCGATGGTGCGCTTGTAGCCGCTGTCGCCCGCGCCCCAATCGACGCGGGTCATCCCGTCCTCGATCGCGCGGACGAGGTTGCGGTAATAGAGCAGCTTGCCCGGCGAATGCTTGCCATATGCCGGGTCATAGCTGTTCGCGATCGCATATTTCAGCGTGCCCGCGTTGAGATCGAACGAGAAGGCGGAAGGCTTTCCGTCGACGCGCAGCACCGCGGCCCACATCATCTCCGCCAGCACCGGGTCCGCCGCCGCCGCGCGCCAGAAGCCGCCGTGGCCGTTCGCGGTGAACTTGGCATCGCTGCCGTCGGTGCGGTCGGCGATCCAGCTATGCTGCTCGATCCCGGCCAGCGCGTCGAACGCCGCATCGTCCCAGCCCGCGCCGGACACGAAGCTCCAGTCGAGCGCGCCGTGGCTGCCCAGGTGCTTTTCGTGGAACCGGTTCTTGCGCAGCGTGGAATTGCGCGGCCAGGTGCCCTCGCCGCGCAGCGCGGCCATATCGAGCAGGAAGCTGTCGGCCACGAAGCGGTCGAGCACCGCCCAGCCGCGCTCCTTCGCCGCGGCCTTCAGCAGTTCCAGCCCCGAATCGCCGTCATAGACCGGCCCGATGCGCAGCGCCCGCGCCTCGCCCGCCAGCCTGCGCAGCAGCGCCTCGGCAGCCTCGGCGCCCGCATCCTCGCTCACCGGAAAGCTGCGGAACGGCCAATAGCATCCGGGCACAGCCGCCATGCCCGCCCATGCCGGCCCCATCGCGACGATCGGCAGCGCGGCGACGGGATCGCCCTCGCGCGACACCATCAGCGTGCGCGCCTCGCCGCCATAGGCGGACAGCGCGGCGGCGAACCAGCCATAGCGCAGGAAGCGGTGGCTGGGCGCGGCGCGCGCCGCGACCCGATCGATCCCGCCGGCCAGCCCGTCGACGCAATCGACGGTGACCGCCGGCGGAAGCCGGGTGAATTCGGATAGCGCCATCGGCCTGCTCATCCCCCGCCCATAGCCGACGGGAGTTACCAAGCGGTTTGCCGGGCAGGCGCGCGCCGCCGCGCATTCCTCCGCCGGCCCGTCCGGAGCGGAATGGAGCCCGCCCTTCCCAGCGTCACCGTTGTCTTCCCCCCGCCGCGCATCCGGCCTATGCATCGCGTCCCATGGACGCCGCTTCGCTCTCCACCGTTTCCTCCACGATCCAGACCGCGATCGCGCCGGTGTTCCTGCTGGCGGGCATCGCAGGCATCCTCAACGTGATGGTCGGGCGGCTGGCGCGCATCGTCGATCGAGCGCGCGGGCTGGAGCAGCTCCACCCGCGCTCCACCGGGCCGGAGCATGACCGGCATGTGTGGGAGCTGCGGCTGATCGACCGGCGCATCACCGTGATCAATTCGGCGATCTTCCTGTCGGTGGCCAGCGCGCTGGCGATCTGCCTGGTCGTCGCGCTGATGTTCGTCTCGCTGCTGGTGAACCTGCATATCGGGGGGATCGTGGCGGTGGCCTTCATCGTCTCCATGCTGCTGCTGATGGGCGGGCTGATCTTCTTCCTGGTCGAGGTGCGCATGTCGCTGGGCGCGATCCATGTGCGCGAGGAGCTGCTGGAGCTCGACGCGCGGAAATAGCGGCGTTCCGGGTTGCGCGGCGCCGCCCCGCCGCCCCACCCGCGCGCTGGCCGCGAGCGTGAGGAAGGCCCCCAGCTTCCGCCGCAGCATCGGGATCGCGGGGCATGGCCGCACCGCCGCGGGACCTCCGTTCGTACCGTTCGGCGCGGGCGAAAGGAAGCTGGCGCGCGGCTATCCACAACTTTCACAAGCGCCACAAAATTTTCGTCGTTCTCTTTTCGTCCACTTGCCTTTTTAAAACCCGTGGAACGACCGCGCGTCGCGGCATCGCACCAATGCCGGGTGCGCCACGAACCGAGTCATTTTAGCGACGAACCGTTGGAAGCGTTAACCATTTACCATCTTGTGCCCTGACTCGTTTAGGCACAATCTGTTGTGGTTGCTCCACGGGGCAGGCTCAAGCACTGGTAGGCTCATGATCGCGGGGCCATCTCGCGATGTACCTTTCCTATGCTCTGGGCCGGGGCGATGGACGCTTTTTGTTCTCGTTTCCGGCGCGGCGGTGATAGCATCGCCAGGCCTGCTCCCGAGTCGCGGACGAGTCGCTGGTACAGGGAACAGGGCGTTATGGAATTCAGGGAAACGGAAGCGGGTGTGAACGACAGCGTGGCCGAAACCATTGCGGCTCCCAAGGCCGCCCGCACCGCCGCCAAGGCGAAGAAGCCGCGCGGCGATTCGCGCAGCATCGATCCGCGCCCCTATCCGATCGAGGTCGATCACGGCCGCGACGCGCTGCTCACCGAATTCGGCAAGGATACGCTGAAGGACCGCTATCTGCTGCCGGGCGAAAGCTTCCAGGACCTGTTCGTCCGCGTCGCCTCCGCCTATGCGGACGATGCCGCGCACGCCCAGCGCATCTACGACTATATCTCGCAGCTCTGGTTCATGCCGGCCACGCCGGTGCTGTCGAACGGCGGCACGGGCCGGGGCCTGCCGATCTCCTGCTTCCTCAATTCGGTGCCGGACAGCCTGAACGGCATCGTCGATACCTGGAACGAGAATGTCTGGCTCGCCTCGCGCGGGGGCGGCATCGGCACCTATTGGGGCAGTGTCCGCGGCATCGGCGAGCCGGTGGGCCTGAACGGCAAGACCAGCGGCATCATCCCCTTCGTCCGCGTGATGGACAGCCTGACGCTGGCGATCTCGCAGGGCTCGCTGCGCCGCGGATCGGCCGCCTGCTATCTCGACATCTCCCATCCGGAGATCGAGGAGTTCCTGGAGATCCGCAAGCCCAGCGGCGATTTCAACCGCAAGGCGCTGAACCTGCACCACGGCGTGCTGATCCCCGACGCCTTCATGGAAGCGGTGCGCGAGGGCGGCGAATGGGAGCTGAAGTCGCCCAAGGACGGCAGCGTCCGCGGCAAGGTGGACGCGCGCGCGCTGTTCCAGAAGCTGGTCGAGACCCGGCTGGCGACCGGCGAGCCCTATATCGTGTTCGCCGATCACGTGAACTCGAACATGCCCAAGCATCATCGCGACCTGGGCCTGAAGGTTTCGACGTCGAACCTCTGTTCGGAGATCACGCTGCCCACCGGCCGCGATCACCTGGGCAACGAGCGTACCGCGGTCTGCTGCCTCTCGTCGCTCAACCTCGAGACCTGGGACCAGTGGAAGGACGCCAAGGGCTTCATCGAGGATGTGATGCGCTTCCTCGACAACGTGCTCCAGGATTACATCGACCGCGCCGAGCCGGGCATGGAGAAGGCCGCCTATTCGGCCAGCCGCGAACGTTCGGTCGGCCTGGGCGTGATGGGCTTCCACAGCTTCCTCCAGGCGCGCGGCCTGCCGTTCGAAGGCGCGATGGCGAAGAGCTGGAACAACCGCATCTTCAAGCACATCCGCGCCCAGGTGGACGAGGCGTCGATGCAGCTCGCGGTCGAGCGCGGGCCGTGCCCGGACGCGGCCGAGATGGGGGTGATGGAGCGGTTTAGCTGCAAGATGGCGATCGCGCCCACCGCGTCGATCAGCATCATCTGCGGCGGCACCAGCGCCTGCATCGAGCCGATCCCGGCCAACATCTACACGCACAAGACGCTCAGCGGCTCCTGGTCGATCCGCAACCCCTATCTGGAGAAGCTGCTCATCGAGAAATCGAAGAACAGCGAGGCGGTGTGGAGCTCGATCCTCGAGCATGGCGGCTCGGTCCAGCATCTCGACTTCCTCAGCCAGGAGGAGAAGGACTGCTACAAGACCAGCTTCGAGATCGACCAGCGCTGGATCCTGGAGCTGGCCGGCGATCGCGCGCCCTATATCGATCAGGCGCAGTCGCTGAACCTGTTCATCCCGGCGGACGTGGAGAAGTGGGACCTGCTGATGCTCCACTATCGCGCGTGGGAGCTGGGCATCAAATCGCTCTACTATCTGCGTTCCAAGTCGGTGCAGCGTGCCGGCTTCGCGGGCACGGGCGGCGTGGAGGCCGACAACACGATCGAGAAGCCCCAGTTCAACCTGGGCGAATCGACCGATTACGACGAATGCCTGGCCTGCCAGTGATGGCTGCCTCCCGCCTTCTCCCCTCCCCGCAAGGGAGGGGAAGTCTGCGCCGAGTTTCGCGATGACCCCCGATCCCCACGCCGTTCGCGGCACGCGCCCGATGGTCGCGCCGGAAGTGGCGCCCGGGCTGGAGCTGTTCCCGACGCGCGACATCGATGCCGATATGCTGGCCGCGATCCGCGCTGCCGGGCCGCTGTTCCCGCCCCCGCCGTTGAGCGCGGAGGAGGCCGCCGTGCGCCGTGAGGAGCGGTTCGTTCCCGGCCCGGCGGGCGGCCCCGGCGTGCGCGTGCTGTTCTACACGCCCCCCGGGACGGCGGCCGCGCCGCGCCCGGCCTATCTGCACATGCATGGCGGCGGCTATATCCTCGGCAACGCGGATTTCAGCGACAAGTCGAACCGCGCCTTCGCCGCCGCGCTGGATGCGGTGGTGGTGTCGGTGGATTACCGGCTGGCGCCCGAAACGCGCTGGCCCGGCCCGGTGGAGGATTGCCACGCCGCGCTCGTCTGGCTCCACGGCGATGCCGATGCGCTGGGCGTCGATCGCGCGCGCATCGCGATCGGCGGGGAGAGCGCGGGCGGCGGGCTGGCGGCGATGCTGGCGCTGATGGCGCGCGATCGCGGCCAGGTGCCCGTCTGCTTCCAATATCTCGATTCGCCGATGCTCGACGATCGCACCGGATCGGCATCCGATCCGCACCCCTATGCCGGCGAGTTCATCTGGACGGCGGCCAGCAACCGCTTCGGCTGGAGCGCGCTGCTGGGGTGTGCGGCGGGAAGCGATGCGGTGCCCGCGGGCGCCGTGCCCGCGCGCGTGGCGAATCTGGCCAGCCTGCCGCCCGCCTATATCGCGGTCGGCGCGCTCGATCTCTTCGTCGAGGAGGATATCGAATATGCCCGCCGCCTGATCCGCGCGGGCGTTCCGGCCGAGCTGCATGTCACGCCGGGCATCTATCACGGCTTCACGGTGGCCGGCCCGGATACGCCGCAGGCCCGCCGCCATATCGCCAGCGCACGGGCCGCGTTCGCGCGCGCCTTTGCGCCTGAGGCTGCGCCTGCCGTTATCGCTGCCGCTCCGGCGCTCGCCGAGCCGGCCTGAGGGGGAGGAGGAGCCATGCCCCGCCGCCCCCGGACCGTCCCCGGCTTCCGCGCCGGAGCGCGCGCGTCAGCCTTCCGATTCCTCGGTCTCGAACAGCACCGCGTTCGCGGCCGTCGCGGTCAGGCGGACCTGCTCGCCCTCGATCTCGGCGACCAGGCCGAGCGGAACATAATGATTGTGCCCGGCATGGCTGCCCATGCCGCTGTCGGCCTTGGTCAGCTTCAGCCGGTGGTGCTCCACCTTGTCGACCGTGCCGATATGGACGCCGTCGGCGCCGATAACTTCCATGCCTTCGCGCACCTGGCTGGCGTGGCCCATCTTGAATCTCCTTTGTTCGCCTGCGGATGCAGGGTCTCTAGCAGCAGGCGGCGGCCCCGGTCATCGGGCAATATCCCTATGGCGCCGCGCGCCGGCGCCGCCATGCTTGCCGCGGGAGGCTCCCGTCCATGCCACGCCTGAAGACCGCCGCCGCGATCGCCGCGCTGACGCTGCTCGCCGCCTGTGCGAAGCAGATGACGCCCGGCGCCGTCGCCCCGGGGGCTCCCGGCTTCCTGGAGGGGCTGTGGCACGGCTTCATCTTCCCGATCGCCTGGTTGTTCAGCCTCGTGCGGTCCGATGTCGCGGTCTATGCCGTGCCCAACAACGGCGGCTGGTATGATTTCGGCTATTTCCTGGGCGTCTGCGTGTTCGGCGTCGGCGCGCACCGCGGCCCGCGCGTGATCTATCGCGAGCGCGTGGTGCGCGAACGCGGCCCCCGCGGCCAGACCATCGAGCATGAGCCGTGACGCGCGCGCTGGTCCTGATCGACGGCGCGGCGGCGCTGGTGGGCGGCACGGGGATCGCGATGCTGGCCCGGCCCGCCGCCGCCGCGCGCCTGATGCGGCTGCCGCAGGCGGAACAGTCCGCCTATATCGTGCGGATCGTCGGCGCGATGCTGATCGGCGCCGCGCTGTTCGCCGGCGGCTTCGCGACCGTCTTCGTGCTGACGGTGAACGCATGAGCGCGGCCGTGCCCGGCATCGTCCGCCGCTGGTCGCCGCTCCTGTTGTGGCCGGTATCGTGCGCGATTTTGTACGCGATCCTCGTCGCGATCTTCCGCACCCTAGCCGTGCCCGGCTTCGATCCCTGGCAACTGGCGATTTCAGCCGGATGGATCACCAACGCGGCATATGTCGCAACGGGGCTGGACCCGTTCAGGGCCGAGCATGGCGACATGCTGGAGGAGCCCGCGCCGTCGCGCCCGCGCCTGTTCGAAGGCCGGGCGGCGATGGCGGCCGTCTGCCTGCTCGCAGGGGCGTTCCATGCGTTGAGCGGCGTGGAGCCGGTCTGGGATCAGGTCTCCCCCTTCGTTCCCTGGCTGGCCGGCGCGATCGTCGCCACGCTTGCGCTCCACCAGCTTCTGTCGCCGCGGGGCGACGCCGATGGCCGCTTCTGGGAGCGGGGCTGGGCTATGCTCATGCTCGGCTGGGCGGCCTTCATCCTTATCCTGTGGGGCTTCCGCGCATGACCGGCGGCACGCTCCTCATCCTGCTGCTGGGCATCATGCTGGCGGGCTTCGGCGCGCTGACGATGCGCCGTGCCGCACGCGGCGGCGCCCCCGCGGCGCGGCGGCGCGGCATCTATCTGATGCTGACCGGCGACGTGCTGCTGATCGCCGCGGTGTTCCAGATCCTGCGGGGGGCGGCATGATGCGCGCGCCCCGCCTCCGCCCCGTCCCGCGCCTCGCGCATGTGGCCGGCAATTCCCACATCACCGTTCTCGTCCTGGAGTAACCCCCCATGCCCCTCCTCGAAGCCCGCAAGACCTACAAGCCGTTCGAATATCCCTGGGCGTTCGAATTCTGGAAGCGTCAGCAGCAGGTCCACTGGCTGCCCGAAGAGGTGCCGCTGGGCGAGGATTGCCGCGATTGGGCGCAAAAGCTGGACCAGGTGGAGCGCAACCTGCTCACCCAGATCTTCCGCTTCTTCACCCAGGCCGATGTCGAGGTGCAGGATTGCTACCACGAGAAATACGGCCGCGTGTTCAAGCCGACCGAGATCAAGATGATGCTCGCCGCCTTCTCCAACATGGAGACGGTGCATATCGCGGCGTACAGCCACCTGCTCGACACCATCGGCATGCCCGAGAGCGAATATGGCGCCTTCCTCGAATATAGCGAGATGAAGGACAAGCACGACTATCTGCAGCGCTTCGGCGTCGACACGGACGAGGATATCGCCAAGACGCTGGCGATGTTCGGCGGCTTTACCGAGGGGCTTCAGCTCTTCGCCAGCTTCGCGATGCTGATGAACTTCCCGCGCTTCAACAAGATGAAGGGCATGGGCCAGATCGTGTCGTGGAGCGTCCGCGACGAGAGCCTGCATTGCGAAGGCATCACCCGGCTGTTCCACGCCTTCGTCAAGGAGCGCGATTGCCTCACCAAGACGGTGAAGGACGATATCATGGACGTGTGCCAGACGACCGTGCGGCTGGAGGACGCCTTCATCGACCTGGCGTTCGAGCAGGGCCCGGTGCCCGGCATGACGCCCAAGGAGATCAAGAAGTATATCCGCTACATCGCCGACTGGCGGCTGGGCCAGCTTGGCCTGAAGCCGATCTATATGATCGACGAACACCCGCTGCCCTGGCTCGCCCCGCTGCTGAACGGCGTGGAGCACGCCAATTTCTTCGAACAGCGCGCCACCGAATATTCGAAGGGCGCGACGCGGGGCAACTGGAACGAGGTGTGGGACAGCTTCGACAAGCGCCAGAAGGCGAAGGCCGGCCCGGCAGCGAACGAAGACGCCGGCGGCGAGGGGGATATGTTCAAGGCTGCTGGGGTTGCGGCGGAGTGAATAATTGTTAACAACGGAGAGAGGCGATGACGGCAATCGGAACTCCCGAAAGTCCTATTAAAAGTGTGGGCGAATTCGTTGATTGCCTCTCTCAAATAGAAAAATTCGATGATAGTTTTATATTTTACCGTGGACACGCGGACATGCATTGGGATCTGCTCCCAAGCATAATGCGGTGCCGTGACAATATCGCAGATAATGAACATAACATAATAAGAGAAATAATTTCTAAATATCCATATGATTTTGATCAAGAATATACTACATTTGATCGTTTGGCTAGGCTGCAACATTATGGCATAAGCACAAGATTATTAGATATAACAAAAAGTCCTCTTGTTGCTCTGTACTTTGCAACTGAAAACATTGGCACGAAAAACGAGCCAAATGGCGCGGTTTTGGCATTAGGAACGCCAGCCTCTCGTAGGAAATTCTTTGACAGCGACACGGTTAGCTGCATGTCTAACCTCGCATATCTTTCTTCTACCGAAAAGAAAATCCTAGCAGAAACAAAATCCAGAACAATAGCCGAATTTAACGAGCTTAAGCCCGCAAGAAGATTGCTACAGTTTATAAAAGCGGAGAAGCCATACTTTGATTCTTCTATAATTAAGATGGACCTTCACTTCCCGTTGATTGTTATACCTAAATTACGAAACCCAAGAATTGTAGCACAGCATGGCTGTTTTATGATATTTGGCTTAGACAAAAAAATACCATCCGAGCGAAAAGGAAATACAAGCAAAATAATTGTTTCCGGGGATCACAAGCAGAAAATAAGAAATGAACTAGATGATCTCGGAATTAATATGCCCGCACTATTTCCGGAAATAGATAAACTTTCGTCTCACATTATGGCAAATTACGCATGATGGGAAACGCAAATGCCATCGGGGCCGAGTTTAACTCATCCCTATATTGCCTTAAATCGTAGGAATTCGGGAAATTGCGGCGGCAGATGCGGCACCCCATGAGTTGGGCCGGTGCTGTCGCCGCGCATGCACCACCGTCAGTATATCACCCTCGGTCTCCGACGCGATCGTATAAACGCACATAGGGTGGCCCCAAGATCGAGGATCACCCGATCAGCCGATAGGTCCCGCGATCGTCGATGAACTCCAGTGCGCCGCGATCGCGCATCTCCTGCAGTTCACGGCTAAGCGTCCTCTCAGGTGTCGCTCCCGTGGATAATGTATCGCTGATGATGCGATCGAGTTCCGCCTCTATCAGCGACTGCCGGGTGAAAACCGGGTCTCCCGTCGCGGCAACATGCCGCCGCACCGCCTCTTCGACAGCGGTTGTCCAGTCGATCATTCAGCAGCCCCCCCCCCCCGATCGGAACAGCGTCCGCTTTGGACAATAATCCGCGCCATCGGCACCCGAATCCAGCCCATCTATCGCATACCTGGCACGCGCCACACTCAGGGACAAAGAGAAGCTATGCGAGTTACCTATATCTGCCGCGATTGTGGCGGGAAAACCGTTACGCGGGATGCTTGGGCCGCGTGGGACGAACGAACCCAGGATTGGGTGCTCGGCGCGGCATTTGACTATGCCTATTGTCACGATTGCGAAAATGAAACGAAGCTCAAGGAAGTGGCACTGGCCGATACCTCGGAGAATCGCTGAGACGGCGAAGGCGCGTGATGGGCGCGCGCCCCTCGCCAACGCCCCCCCGCCGCGTGCTCCGGCCGCGTCAGGATGCCGATACTCTTCCTTGCGCCCCTCGCGCCATCCTCTTGAATTTTATCTTGGCTTTGGCTTTGCTGCGTACCCTAATTGTGGGGGGGGGGTAATGGCTGTGAAATTACGCGCGCTGGCGAGTGCTGTTATTCTATTGTTTGCTTCCGGATGCGCTACTGGCTATTCCACGAAGAATAGCGGAATCGGTTTATTCGGCGGCCAGAAAATCGAGCGAATCGATAAAAACAGCTGGCTGATCGTAGCGATAGCCAACGGTTTTTCGCGCCACAACGCAGGACAGAACATCGCGCTGTATAAGGCGGCACTGATCACACGCGCCGCGGGATATGAGTACTTCCAGATATACTCGTTCGAAATATTCTCGATCGGCAATTTGGAAGGGCAAACCGGCACGATGAAAATTCATACGGTCAACAATCCGTTCGCGCCGTTCGAATGCGAGGCCTGGCGGTTCCGGCCGAATTGCCGGGTCCTGAACGCCGAGCGCACGATGAAGAGATACGGTGCGTTGATCGGCCGGAGCCCAGAGCAAGGCGCGGAGGAAGTGGCAAAGCTGCGCGAGCAGCACGGGCTGCCCGACGCAGAGAACCTCGCTCCGCCGGAAAACCGGGGACCGCCCTCGCAATCCACGACCTGAAGCCGCCGCCCCCCTCGCCAACGCCCCCGCCCCGCGCTACGGCTGCGTTACGATGCCGATGCTCTCCCTTGCGCTGCTCGCGCTTTCTGTCCCTGCCGCGCAGGCGGCCGATCTTCACCAGCTTTCGCGCGACGAGGCCTATTGCGTCTACGATCAGCTTGACGAAGACGGGCGGACCGAGCTGGCGAAGCTGGTCATCACCACGGACGACGAGACGATCCAGAATGTCTTCATGACCACCGCCGAAGCGCTGGCGGAATGTGTCGAGACCTGGAAATGGACCGAGGATTCCACCGTGGCCGGCGTCTTCTATTCCGCCGCGGAAGCCGGCAAGGCGTTCTATGCGGCCCAGGTGGCGCCGCGGCTCTCCACCGATCGGCTGGACGCGCTGTTCCTGAAGCTTGACCAGGCCGATCGCATCGCGCTCACCTTCGACGGCACCGACAAGCTGAGCGCGCAGGAGCGACAGGCGCTTGCCGCCCGCGTCCGCGCCGTGCTGGCGCGCGAGGGCGTGGCGGCCGGCGATCTGGAGCCGGCCGAACATTATCTCGCCTGTTTCGCGCGCAGCCTGGAGATGCTGGCCGAATGGGGCGAGCTGCTGGAACAGGGCAAACGCTGAGCCCCTGCGCCGGCGGGCACCACCCCGCCGCGCGCGTTCAGGCCCAGATCGCCACCGTCACCACATCGCCCTCGGCCGCGCCCGCGCGCTTGCGCACCTCGGCCTTCACCGGCAGCAGATAGCCGTCGCCGCCCGATTGCGGGAAGGCCGATGTCTCGAACGCCACGCCCTCCACGCTGACCCGCAGCCGCACCGCGCCAAAGCCGCGCGCGCCGCCCAGCGCCCGCCGCTCGAATCCCAGCGCGCGCACCGCATCCGCCGCATCGCCGGAGATGGTGACGAAATGCCAGCTCCCCTTGGCGGGCGGATCGGGCGTCCAGCGCCACAGTTCGGTATCGAAGCGATGCGTGGGTTCGTCGGTCATGAGCGCGGCATGGGCATCCGGGGTTGGCGGTCGCGGCCTTCATCCGCTTCCCCGTGGGCGCGGGCAAGGGGCAGCGCGCGGACTTGATCCGGATCAAACTTCGCCCCGCCGCGGCACCCTATGCTGCGCGGATGAGCGGCGATACCTCCCCCTTTGAAGCCATCGGCGGCGCCCCCGCCGTCCGTGCGCTGGCCCAGCGTTTCTATGCGCTGGTCGATGCCGATCCCGCCTATGCGGAGCTGCGCGCGCTGCATGGGGCGGACCTGGCGCCGATCGCCGAATCGCTGGCGGGGTTCCTCACCGGCTGGCTGGGCGGCCCGCGCGATTGGTTCGCCAGTTCGCGCGGGTGCATCTTCAGCCTGCACGGCGGCTTCGCGATCGGCGATGCGGCCGCCGCGCAATGGACCGAGGCGATGGCCCGCACGATCCGCGATCAGCCCGGCGTGGAGCCGGATCTGGCCGGGGCGATGATCGAACGGCTGGGCAAGATGGCGCAGGCGATGGTCAACGCCCGCGCGCCCGCCAGCGCCGCCGCCTGAACCGCGCGGCGATCAGGCCGGCACCATCCCCGGCCGGATCGCGGCTTCCGCATCCGCGGCGCCATGATCGCACCCGCCCTCGCCGGTGCAGATGAGCTGGTCGTACCCGCTCTGCGGACAGATGGCGTGCGCGCTGAACATCGACGGGATCAGCGCGTCCAGCCCGATCCGCGGCCGCCGCAGCAGCCAGCCCAGGCGCGAGGGGCTGCGCGCGCCTGCCCAGGGCTGGTGGTGCCCCGGCCCGGCGGCAGGGGCGCTCACCTGCACGCCCACCGGATGATAATCGTGGCTGGCCAGCGGCGATCCCAACTGGCGCAGCAGCCCGCGCACCCATCGCGGCGCACCCGGCCCGGGCGGCAGATGCGGCACCAGGTCGCTCGGCAGCTCATAGCGCAGGCAGGCGATGCGGGTGCGGGCATAGGCCTCCGCGAAATCGGCGTTGCCCGCACGCGCGGCGGCGATGGTCGCCACGCTCAGCGGCGCATCGGCCCAGTCGCGGCGCTGCGCCGCACGGAAGGCGAACAGATTGGCCAGCGCCCCGCCCTTGCTGTGCCCGGTCACGAACAGGTGGCGGCGCGCGCGGCGATCGAGCAGGCTCTGGTCGAACATGCGGGTCACCGCGCTCTCCACGCCCGGCGCGTCGCCGTCATCGTCCCACAGCCGGTGGAGCGATTCGGCGAAGCCCAGGTGGACCCCGCCCGCATATTCGGATCGCTGGACACAGGCGGCCATGCCGTCGTTCAGCCAGTCGAGCATCACCGCCCAGCCGTCATAGCCGCCCGCGAAGGGGGGCAGCGTGCCGCGGAACGCGACCACCACGCCCTCCGGCACGCGACCGACGAGCGCCAGGTCTATCGCACGCCCGCCGATCGCGGCCTCGCGCTCGATCACCAGCGGGCGTTCCAGCCAGCCGACCTGGCGGCCCATCACCTCCATCCGCGGCTGATAGGCCTGGGACGATGCGAACAGCAGACGGCGCTTCATGCAACGGTGCATATGGTTAACGACTCCCTGCCCGTCTTTTGATCCCGCGCGGCCGGGCGGCGCCATTCCGGGCAACCCCATTCCGGGATTCCCGCTAGGGGCGGGAGCGGGGCGGCGCCGCGGCCATGACGCCCGAAATGGCATGACGCCGAAACTGGCACGCCGCCGGTTGCGCCGCGCTGAACGCCCTGTTCAGCCGCTTGACGGATATGGCGCCGGGGGGCGACAAGGCCCGCGTCCTTCCGGGGAGTGGAACATGCAGGAGATTGCCGCCCGCTGATCGATGGCCGGTGCCGTGGTGCGCCGGGGCCATCGAGCATGCGTCCGCCGTGCCGGCCCATGCCGGCGCGGGCGCCGTTGCATGTCCAGCGAAGGCAATATCCCGTGAACATCTCCCGTTACGAACAGCGCGTGCTCCATGTGCTCGCGCAGGGCGGCCATATCCTCCACCGCCGCGATCCCGAAACCGGCCGCATCGTCGAGGCGCTGTGCCTCACCCGCGACGGCCATGTGCTGGCCGATTGCACGCTGGCGCTGTTTCGCCGGCTGAAGCGGCGGCGGCTGATCGCCAGCATGGAGGGCCAGCCCTATCGCATCACGCGCATGGGGCTGTCTGCGGTGCGGGCACAGCTCGACAACCGTTAGGAGGTTTGGCGAGGGTGCAGGGCGCCAGCCCGCTCCTCCGCCGCCTCAGCACCAGGGCTCGCGCCGGCCGGTCCAGCGCCGCGCGAGCCCTTCGGCCACCAGCGCGTCGCCCAGCGATCGGCCGCCGCGCGTCACGACGCGCAGCTTGCGGCCATAGCGATCGGCATCGCGGCCGTCGCCCGCCGCCGTCAGCGTGAAACCGCCTGCGTTGAGCAGCGCGTGCAGCCGCTGCGTCGCCGCCGCGCCCAGCCGCGCCTCGCGGGCACAGCGCGGCGGGTGCGTTTCGGGCGTGTCGATATCGGCGATGCGGATCTTCTCGCCCTTCAGCCAGAAGGTGTCGCCATCGACCACGCAATTGGTGCCCCCGCCCGCGCCGCAGAATCCGAAGCGCGCCACGACCGCATCGCCCGCCGATGCCGCCACAGGCGCGACCGCGGCGGGCGCCGCCGGCCCCCAGCCCGTCCAGGAGGCGGCAGCCAGCCCCGCCAGCGCGCCCAACCCGACCGTCAACAACAGCTCGCGCACCGCGTCCTCCCGAAAGAGGCCCAGCCTTGGAGGCTGTCCGCCTTTGGTGGATCGGCGCCGGCCCGCTCCCCCGCCCGGCCACCCACAGAACGGGTGGCCGGGCGAGGGAGCGGGCTGGCGCCGCCTAAACAGGGCAGACTCTTAGGCGGCGGCGGTAAGCAATTGGTGAGGACGCGGCTCCGCTATGGCGGCATCGCGCCGCTTTCGCACCCGTTCCGGAGGAGAGCCTCCGGCGCTACGGCTTCTTGAAGCCGGTGTGGCACCCTTCGCAGGTGGCGCGCACCTGGCCGAACGCCGAGGCGAACCCGTCCTTGTCGCCCGCCGCCGCCGCGCCGGCGAGCAGGTTGGCGGCGATCTGGAAGCTCTCCGCCTTTGCCTTGAAGCCCACCGGGTTGCTCCACACCGTCGCCAGCGCCTCGCTGGGCGGCAGGAAGCTGCCTTCGGCGAACATGCCGGGGATCGCCTTGGCCCATCCCGCCAGCGATCGCGCGGCGAAGCCCTGGGTCTTCACATCGTCGCCGCGGTCGATCGCGCCCTTGATCGATCCCATCAGCGCGCCGGACATACGCATCGCCACCTTGCGGCCCTCGATCAGCGCGGCGGTGTTGGGCGGGGGCGCGGCATCGGGCGCGGTCTGGCGCACGCCCGCGTTGGCCGCGCCGAGCGCGAACAGCGCCGCCGCCCCTGCCAATATCAGCTTGTCGGTCCGCATCGTCCGTCTCCCTGCCGCCTGTGAGGGTTCAGGCTATCGCGGCCGGGGCCGCCGGGCAACGCCTCAGCCCCAGTCCGGCATCTGCCACCAGACGATCGCCCCGATCGCGATCGCGAGCGCCAGCGCGCGAAGCTGGCGCCAGCGGAATGCCCAACGCAGCCCGGTGCTGGGGCGGCTGCGCAACGGGATGCCGTCGCCGGGATGGCCAAGCCAGGCGCGCGCGGGCCGGTATCGCCCGCGCCACCGCCCGGATTGCCGTGGAAATCGCCGATCGCGCATGCCGCCGCCCTTTCCCGCGGCCAGGCTATGCCCGGTTCGTCACCAAATGCTTGACGGCGCGGCGGGCCGCATCTGCATCCGGAACGGAGGCGGTTGCGTCCGATGCGGAGGGCGGGCGGCTATGCTGGCGGCATGGAGACACCGGTCGAATATCGCTGCCGAACCTGCACCAGCAGCGCGGTGACGCGCGATGCCTGGGCAAGCTGGGACGTGGTCCGGCAGGGATGGGTGCTGACAGAGGTGTTCGACTTCGATTTCTGCCACCAATGCCATCGCGAGACGGAACTGGTAGCGGTGCCCGCCTGGCCGCCGGACGGGGCCTGAGGTCCGGCGGCCAGGCGGCGGCGCCTCAATCCGCCGCGCCGAGCTGCCACAGCATGAAGGCCATCTCGTCCGCCGCCTCGCGCAGGCTCTCCCACCGGCCGGACTTGCCGCCATGGCCCGCCCCCATGTTGATCTTCAGCACCAGCAGATTGCCATCGGTCTTGGTCGCGCGCAGCCTGGCGGCCCATTTGGCGGGCTCCCAATAGGTGACGCGCGGATCGTTGAGCCCGCCGGAGATGTACAGCGGCGGATAGGCCTGGGCGCGGACATTGTCATAGGGCGAATAGCTGCGGATCAGCTCGAACGCCGCCTTGTCGGTGATCGGGTTGCCCCATTCGGGCCATTCGCCCGGCGTCAGCGGCAGCGTCTCGTCCAGCATCGTGTTGAGCACGTCGACGAAGGGCACATCGGCCACCACCACGCCCCACAGCTCCGGATCGGAATTGACGATCGCGCCCATCAGCTCGCCGCCCGCCGAACGCCCGGCCACGGCGATGCCGCCCGCATGGGTATAGCCCAGCGCGATCAGCCCCTTCGCGCAATCGACGAAGTCGTTGAAGGTGTTGGTGCGCTTCTCCAGCTTGCCGTCGAAATACCATTGCTGGCCCAGGTCGTCGCCGCCGCGGATGTGGGCGATGGCGAAGGCCACGCCGCGATCCAGGAACGACATGCGGCTCGTCGAGAATCCCGGCGGGATGGCGATGCCATAGGCGCCATAGGAATAGAGGTAGAGCTTGCCCGATCCGTCACGCGGGAAATCCTTGGGATAGACGATCGAAACGGGCACCCTGGTCCCGTCGCGCACGGCGATCTCCAGCCGTTCGGTGCGGTATTTCGATCCGTCATAGCCGCTGGGGATCTCCTGGACCTTCAGCGTCTCTAGCCGCCCCGTCGCGATCTCATAGTCATAGACGGTGCCCGGCGTGACCATCGACTGGTAGGAAAGCCGGAGCTTGCTGACCGCATATTCGGGGTTGTCGCCCAGCCCGGCGACGTAGCTCGCCTCGGGAAAGACGATGCGGTGCGGGGCGATGTGCGGATCATATTTGTGCAGCTCGATCTGGTCGAGCCCGTGCTCGCGCCCCTCCACCACGAAGAAATCGGCGAAGCACGACACGCCGGTCATGTAGAAATGGGCCGAAGGCGCGATCCGCTCGGTCCATTCGCCGGGCCGCTCGATCGGCGCGGTCGCCAGCCGCCAGTTGGTGTGCGTATCGTTGGTGTGGATGAACAGCGTGCCGCCATGCACGTCCACGTCATATTCGCGGCCGGGCTGGCGCGGCGATACCAGGATCGGATCGGCCAGCGGATCGCCCGCGGGCATCAGCCGGATCTCGCTGGTGGTATGATCGCTCGCGGTCAGGATGATCCACTTGCGGTCGCCGCTCAGATCGACGCCGACCGAATAGCCCTGATCCTCCTCATAATAGACCACCACGTCTTCCGCCGGATCGGTGCCCAGCCGGTGCAGCTTGATCGTGCGCGTGCGCCAATGCTCGTCGGTCAGGCCATAGAGTATCGCCGATCCGTCGCTGGTGAAGACGATGTTGCCGATCGTCCCCTCGATCGAGACGTCGCCCCATTTGCCCGCCGCCCCGGCGATCGCCTCCGGCAGCGCGCCGCCGGTGCCCAGGTCCTTGATGCGGATGGTGTAGCGTTCGGACCCGTCGTCGTCGGTCGAATAGGCCATCAGCCGGCCATCCTCGCTGATGGAGACGGCGCCGACGCGGAAATATTCCTTGCCCGCCGCCATCGCGGGCTCGTCCAGGATAAGCTCGTCGGCGCCGCCGCGCACCGGCTTGCGCCACCAGCGGGGATATTCGCCGCCGGTCTCGAAATCGGTCCAGTAGAGCCAGTCGCCGTCCTTCTGCGGAACGGTGCTCTCGTCCTCCTTGATCCGCCCGCGCATCTCCTGGAACAGCGTCTCGGTCAGCGGCTTCAGCGGCGCCATCACCGCGTCGAAATAGGCGTTCTCGGCATTGAGATAGGCGAGCACGTCGGGATCGGTGACGGGCTCCGGATAGCCGGGCGCGCGCAGCCAGGCCCAGGGATCCTCGATCGTGATCCCGTGGCGGGTGTAGCTGTGCGGGCGCGTGGCGGCGGCGGGCGGCGGCGGAAGATCGGTCATGCCCGGCCTTGTAGCGCGCACGGCGTGAAGCGGAAGGGGCGGCTCGTTTCGCCGAAGCAACGTGCGCGATCACCATGGCGGGCGGGCTGCAGCGTCGCTCCCCCGGCCCCGGCATCGGCCCGCCGGACCTTCCCCCTGTCGCGTCCCCCCTGTCGCGCCCGGCGCAAATCTGCCAGAAACCACGGCATGACGATCGGCCGCCATCCCGCCCGAACGGCGGACGGGATGGCGGTTCGCGACACCCATGACCTTCGCATACGGAACAGCATCCATGTCCACCCATGCAGACCGCCTCGCCGCGCTGCGCGACCAGCTCAAGCACGACCGGCTCGACGGCTTCGTCGTGCCGCTTACCGACGAGCATATGTCCGAATATGTCGGCGCCTATGCCCAGCGCCTCGGCTGGCTGACGGGGTTCAAGGGCAGCGCGGGAACCGCCGTGGTGCTGCCGCAGGAGGCGGCGATCTTCGTCGACGGCCGCTATACGCTCCAGGTGCGCGAGCAGGTGTCGCCCGACGACTGGCAATATGTCTCCGTCCCCGCCGCCAGCGTCGCGGGCTGGCTGGGCGAGCATGCGCCGGACGGCGGCCGCATCGGATACGATCCCTGGCTCCACACCCGCGCCTGGGTGGAGGAGGCGCGCAAGGCGCTGGCCGAGAAGGGCGCCGAGCTGGTCGCGGTCGACACCAACCCGATCGACGCGATCTGGCCGGACAAGCCCCTCCCCTCCGATGCCGCGCTCGCGGTGCAGGACGATGCGCACGCGGGCAAATCCTCCGCCGCCAAGCGCGCCGGCATCGCCGACTGGCTGGCCGAGCGGAAGGCGGACGCCGTGGTCCTCGCCGCGCTCGATTCGATCGCCTGGGCGTTCAACATCCGCGGGACCGACGTGAGCCACACGCCCGTCGCGCTCGCCTATGCCATGGTGCATGCGGACGGCACCGCCGACCTGTTCGTGGCGCCCGGCAAGATGACCGACGCGGTCGCCCAGCATCTGGGCAACGCGGTGCGCGTCCATGATCGCACGGCCTTCGCGGGCGCGCTCAAGGGGTTCGCGGGTAAGCGCGTCGCCGCCGATCCGGCCAGTTCGGTCGCGGCGATCTTCGACGCGCTGGAGGCCGGCGGGGCCAAGGTGCTGGCGGTGCGCGATCCCGCGCTGATCGCCAAGGCGGTGAAGAACCCCGCCGAGATCGCGGGCCACAAGGCCGCCCAGGCGATCGACGGCGCCGCACTCTGCCGCTTCCTGCGCTGGTTCGAGGGCGAGGCGCCCAAGGGCACCCTCACCGAACTGATCTGCGAGGACAGGCTGGAGGAATTCCGCCGCGCCACCGGCCGGCTGAAGGATCTGAGCTTCGCCACCATCTCCGCCACCGGCCCGCACGGCGCGATTCCCCATTACAAGGCGACCCCGGAGAGCAACCTGCCGGTCGCGCCGGGCCAGCTCTACCTGGTCGATTCGGGCGGCCAATATGCGGACGGCACCACCGACGTGACGCGCGTGATGCCCGTGGGCGCCCCCAGCGCCGAGATGAAGGACCGTTTCACCCGGGTGCTGAAGGGCCATATCGGCGTCGCCACCGCGGTTTTCCCCGAAGGCACCACCGGCGCCCAGCTCGACAGCTTCGCACGCCGCCCGCTGTGGGACGCGGGGCTCGATTATCCGCACGGCACCGGCCATGGCGTCGGCGCCTATCTGTCGGTCCATGAAGGGCCGCAGCGGATCGCCCAGCCCTTCTATCCCGGCGGCCAGGCGCTGGAGGTGCTGCGCGCGGGCATGTTCCTTTCGAACGAGCCCGGCTATTACAAGGCGGGCGAATATGGCATCCGCATCGAGAATCTGGTGCTGGTCGAACCGCGCGAGATCGCGGGCGCCGAACAGCCGATGCTGGGCTTCGAAACGCTCACCTTCGCCCCGATCGAGCGCAGCCTGATCGATCCCGCGCTGCTCACCGCCGGGGAGCGCGAATGGCTTGACGCCTATCACGCCCAGGTGCTGGCGATCATCGGCCCCCAGCTTGCGGGCGAGGATCTGGCCTGGCTCCAGGCCAAGTGCGCCGCGATCTGAGCTGATCCCGCCCCCCGGGCGGAAGGGGAGGCGCCGTCCTCCCGATCGCATCGGACACCCGGCATTCGTGAGTACTAACTGCGCCGCACGGCTGTCGCTTCGCCGCATGCTTGCCCCATCCCCCCCTCCCCGCTAACGCGCAGGCCATGCGCTATCAGAGCACCCGTGGGCAGGCTCCGCTGCTCGGTTTCCGCGATGTGACCCTTGCCGGACTGGCCAGCGACGGCGGGCTCTACGTGCCCGAGGCGTGGCCGCAATTCTCAGCGGACGATATCGCCGCGATGGCCGACCTCTCCTATGTCGAGACGGCGGTGCGCGTGATGCTGCCCTTCGTCGGCGAAGACCTGAGCGAGGCGGAGCTGCGCGAACTGTGCGCCCAGGCCTATGGCCGCTTCGCGCACGCCGCGGTGACGCCGCTGACCCAGCTCGATCACCGCAACTGGCTGCTCGAACTTTTCCACGGCCCCACGCTGGCGTTCAAGGACGTCGCGCTGCAACTGCTGGGCCTGTTGTTCGAGAAGTTCCTGACCGGCAGCACGACGCCGCTGACCATCGTGGGCGCGACATCGGGCGACACGGGTAGCGCGGCGATCGACGCGGTGGCCGGGCGGCATGGCGTGGACATCTTTATGCTGCACCCCAAGGGCCGCGTTTCCGAGGTTCAGCGCCGCCAGATGACGACGGTGCTGGCCCCCAACGTCCACAATATCGCGATCGAGGGCAGTTTCGACGACGCCCAGGCGATGGTGAAGGCGATGTTCAACGACGCCGCCTTTTCCGGCCGCTTCCAGCTTTCGGCGGTGAACTCGATCAACTGGGCGCGGCTGATGGCCCAGATCGTCTATTATTTCTACGCCGCCGTCCGGCTGGGAGCGCCCGGCCGCAAGGTTTCGTTCGCGGTGCCGACGGGCAATTTCGGCGACGTGTTCGCGGGCTATGCCGCCGCCCGGATGGGACTTCCCGTCGAACGGCTGATCGTGGCGACCAACGTCAACGACATCCTGCACCGCGCGCTTTCGACCGGCGACTATTCGGCGGGCACGGTGACCCCCACCGCGGCGCCGAGCATGGATATCCAGGTCAGCTCCAACTTCGAGCGGCTGTTGTTCGACGTGGGCGGGCGCGACGGGGCGGCGCTGGCGGAGCAGATGCGCGGGTTCGAGACATCGAAGGCGATGCGGCTGACCAACGCCCAGCTTACCGGCGCGGCGCGATATTTCGCCAGCGACCGGGTGGACGCCGCCGACATGTCGCAGGCGATGCGCTGGGCAGCCGATTCGGGCGAGGTGATCGATCCGCACACCGCGATCGGCCTGGCCGCCGCGCGCCGGGCGGACGTAACCGGCCAGGTGGTGACGCTGGCGACCGCGCATGCCGCCAAGTTCGGCACCGCGGTGGAACGCGCCACCGGATCGCGTCCGATCCTGCCGCCGCGGCTGGACGACCTGTTCGACCGCGAGGAACGCTATGCGACGCTCCCCGCGACCTTCGAGGCGGTGACCGGCTATATCGCCGGGCGCGCGCAGCCGAAGGGCTGAGCAGGGCGGTTCGCATGGACCTGATCACGCTCACCGGCGAGCCCTGGGACGATTACGGCCTGATCGATTCGGGGCATGGCCGCAAGCTGGAGCGGTACGGCGCGTACCGCTTCGTCCGGCCCGAGCCGCAGGCGCTGTGGGCGCCCGCGCGCGACGACTGGGAGGCGCATGGCGAGTTCGTGCCCGGCGCGGACGAGGACGGCGGCGGGCGCTGGGTATTCCACAAGCCGGTGCCGCGCGAAGGCTGGGAGAGCGGCTGGCGCGAGGTGCGCTTCACCGCGCAGACCACGCCGTTCCGCCACCTGGGCTTCTTCCCGGACATGGCGCCGGTGTGGGACTGGATGCGCGGGCGGATCGAGGGTGTCGAGGCGGCCGAATGCATGAACCTGTTCGGCTATACCGGCGTGGGCACGCTGGCGCTGGCGGCGAAGGGCGCGCGGGTGACCCATGTCGACGCTTCGAAGAAGTCCGTCGAGGCGGCGCGGGGCAACGCCGCGGTTTCGGACATGGCGGAGCGGCCGGTACGCTGGATCGTGGACGACGCCGCCAAATATGTCGCGCGCGAGGTGCGGCGCGGGCGGCGCTATGACGGGATCATCCTGGACCCGCCCAAATGGGGCCGCGGCCCTGCCGGCGAGGTTTGGAAGCTGGAGGAGGGGCTGGCCCCGCTGATCGCCGATTGCCGGCGGCTGCTGGACGGCGATTCGCGCTTCCTGTTCCTCACCGTCTATGCGGTGCGCATGTCGGCGCTGGCGATCGGCGAGCTGGTGCGCCAGCATTTCGCCGATCTGGGCGGCACAGTGGAATGCGGCGAGCTGACCGTGCGCGAGGAAGCACGCGGGCTGCTGCTGCCGACGGCCATCTTCGCGCGCTGGAGCAGATAACGCGAGACGCCTGTCCTTTCGGGAAGCTTCTTTCTCGCACAAAGCCACGAAGGCACAAAGCGAAGCAGAAGATCCGGGAGCCGCTACGCGGTTCAGCTTCGCCCCATGCGGATCGCGGCGCCCGCGACGAAGGGGCAACCCGCCAGCAGCAGCAGGCTGACCGCCGCCAGCAGCTTGAGCGCGCCCGGCGTGCCATCCACCGATCCCGCGCCGAAGATCAGCAGCGGCACGGCGAAGGGCAGCATCACCAGCCCCGCCAGCGCCCCCGCGCCGCGCAGCCCCGCCACCAGCGCGCCCGTGGCCACGCCCAGCGCCGCCAGCCCCGGCGTGCCGATCGCCAACGCGATCAGGATCGCGGGCAGCGCGCCTTCGTCGATCCGCAGCAGCGCGCCCGCGATCACCGTCGCCGCCAGCAGCGCGGGGCCGAAGCCCAGCCAGTGGCCCGCGATCTTCGCCGCCGCCACGCCCGCATCGGGCACCCCGCGCACCGCGAGCTGATCGAGCAGTCCGTTCTCCGCATCGGGCGCCACCAGCCGCTCGACCGGCAGGAGCGCCGCGAGCAGCGCCGCCGCCCAGATCACGCCGCCGCCCACCCGCGCCAGCAGCTTGCCGTCCGGCCCCACCGCGAAGGGGAACAGGATCGCGACGAGCAGGAAGAAGGCGACCGGCAGCATCAGCCCGCCGCTCGTCCAGCTCCGCCGCAGCTCACGCAGGATGATGGCGAGGAGCGGGTTCATGCCCCCTCCCCCAGCCGGATCTCGTGCGCGCCGGGCAGCGCGACCGGCAGGTGCGTCGCCACCAGCACGGCGCCGCCGCCCGCGCGATGCGCGGCGATCAGCCCCTCCAGCACCGCGACCGACGCCGCGTCCAGCCCGTTGGCGGGCTCGTCGAGCAGCCAGAGCGGGGCGTTGCTGGCCAGCACGCGCGCGATCCCCGCGCGGCGGCGCTGGCCGGTGGAAAGGAAGCGCACCGGCACCGGCGCCAGGCCGGCGAGCCCCACCGCCGCCAGCGCCGCCGCCACGTCGCCGCCGTCGATCGCCGCCCAGAATCCCAGCGCCTTCGCCAGCGGCAGCTCCGCATCCAGCGAGGGCTGTTCGGCCAGCAGCGCGCAGCGGGCGTTCACCGTCACGCTGCCCTCCGCCACCGGCAGAAGGCCTGCGATCATCCGCACCAGGCTGGACTTGCCCGTGCCGTTCGGCCCGGTGACCAGCGCCGCCTCGCCCGCCGCCAGCGCCAGGCCCAGCCCCGCGAACAGCCGCCGCCCGCCACGCACGCACGCGGCGTCGCGTACCTGAAGCAACGGGCCGCTCACCCGGCCGCATCCTCCAGCGCGTGCATTTGTTCGTCGGAAAGGCCGAAATGATGCCCCACCTCATGCACCACGACATGCCAGACGAGATCGTCGAGCCGCACGCCGGTGGCCGACCATTCGTATAGGATCGGCACGCGATACAGGTGGATGCGATCGGGCAGCGCGCCCGATTCGAACGAGGATTTCTCCCCCAGCGGACGCCCGTGATAGAGGCCGGTCAGGTCCAGCGGGTCTTCTATCCCCAGCGAATCGAGCGTCTCGTCATCTGCATAATCCTCGATGATCAGCACGACATCGGCCAGGTGCTGCTGGAACGGATCGGGGATGCGCGCCAGCGCGTCGCGCGCCAGCCGCTCGATAACGTCCTTGCCGGGGGCTTGCCCGCTCATGGCACGGGGAATAGGCCGTGCCAGGGCATGTGGGCAAGGAGGCTGATGATGGTTGCACGGCTTACCGACGGGCATCGCGACGAGGCGCTGGCCGCGCTGCCCGAATGGACGCTGGATACGGAACGCGACGGCATCCGCCGCAGCTTCGTCTTCGCGGATTTCAACGCTGCCTTCGGCTTCATGACGCGCGTGGCGCTGATCGCCGAAAAGGCGGACCATCATCCCGAATGGTCCAACGTGTGGAACCGCGTGGACATATTGCTGACCACGCACGACGCGGGCGGGCTTTCGCTGCGCGACGTCCAGATGGCCCAGGCGATCGAGGCGTTGCTCTGACCATTCCTCCCCCGAGCGGGGAGCGGGACCGCGCCCGCAGGGCGTGCTGGAGGGGCGGCGGTGCAACACCGCCGTCTGCGACGGCGGCCCCTCCACCAGCTTCGCTGGTCCCCCTCCCCGTTCCGGGGTGGAGCTGTTACTGCTTCAGGCCCAGGCGGCTGCGGACGCGCTTGCGCAGCGCGCCGGGCATCCATTTCGCGGCGAAGGCAAGCTGGCGCGCGGTCTTGCCCACGATCGCGTGGACCTTGTCGCCCTGGACGGCATCCCACACCGCCTGCGCCACTTCCGGCAGCGGGGTGAACTCAAGGCCCGCGTCGCGCACCGTCTCGCGCGCGGAGCGGTTGGTGCCGGGCGCGATCGTGTCGAGCAGCGGCGTATCGATGAAGCTGGGCATCAGCGCGCGCACCTTCACCGCCGGATACCATTCGGCGTCGAGCGCCTCGCTGAGCCCGCGCACCGCGAACTTGCCCGCCGAATAGATCGACAGCCCCGCCGAGCCATAGATGCCCGCCGCCGAGGAGGTGTTGACCAGGCACGATCCCGGCGTCGCCTTAAGATAGGCATAGCCGATCTTCGCGCCGTTGATCACGCCGGTGATGTTGATCGCCACCAGCCGGTCGATATCTTCCCAGGCCATTTCCGCCAGCTCGCCGCCGTTGGCGATCCCGGCGTTGTTGAACAGCACGTCGAGCCGCCCTCCGCTGGCCGCGGTGAAATCGCCCAGCGCCTTTTCCCATGCCGCGCGATCGCGCACGTCCATCACATGGGTGGTCGCCATGCCCGCGGGCAGCATCGCCGCGGTGGCCGCCAGCCCCGCCTCGTTGACGTCCGCCAGCCCCACGCGCCAGCCGCGATCGGCGAACAGCTTCGCCACCGCCTGGCCGATGCCCGATGCCCCGCCCGTGATGAAGATCGCCTTGGCCGTCATGCATCCCTCTCCCGCCGGTTTTTTGACCTTTGCCCGACCCTCGCGCACAACGGCGCGCGATGCCAGAGCAAACGCGCAGCGTTACCTTCAAAAATGTAAGTAAGCGCTATCCGGGCGCGCTTGCGGTGGACGGCGTCAGCCTGGAGGTGGCGGGCGGCAGCTTCGTCGCGCTGGTCGGCGCCTCCGGATCAGGCAAGTCGACGCTGCTCAAGACGATCAACCGGCTGGTGGCGCCCGATGCGGGCACGGTGCTGATGGACGGCGAGCCGGTGGATGCCGTGCCCGCGCATCTGCTGCGGCGGCGGATCGGCTATGTCTTCCAGAACATCGGGCTGTTCCCGCACATGAGCGTGGCGGAGAATATCGCGATCCCGCTGCGGCTGGCGGGCGAGCGGAACACCGCCGGGCGCGTGGCCGAACTGCTCGACCTGGTCGAGCTGCCGCGCGATTTCGCGGCGCGCATGCCGGACGCACTGTCGGGCGGGCAGCGCCAGCGCGTCGGCGTGGCGCGCGCGCTGGCGAACGGCCCGGGACTGCTGCTGATGGACGAGCCGTTCGGCGCGCTGGACCCCGTGACCCGCGACGGGCTGGCCCGGGCGATCCGCGCGCTGCACGATCGCATGGGGCTCACCACCATCCTGGTGACCCATGACATGGCCGAGGCGCTGCTGCTGGCGGACCGGGTGCTGGTGATGTCGGAGGGCCGGGTGGCGGCGGACGCCACGCCGCGCGCGCTGCTGGCGGGCGGCGGCGGCGATGCCGCGCAGGCGCTGGTCGCCGTGCCGCGCGAACAGGCGCACCGGCTGGCGGAGATGGAAGGGGGCGGATCGCGGTGACCGCAGCCTTCGCCCGGGTGCCGGAGCTGCTGGCGCAGCATCTGTTGCTGGCGCTTTCGGCGCTGCTGCTGGGGCTGGCGGTGGCGCTGCCGCTGACGGTGCTTTCCGCGCGCAACCGGGCGGTGGCGCGTGTCGCGCTGGGGATGGCCAGCCTGATCCAGACCATCCCCGGCCTGGCGCTGCTCGCACTCTTCTATCCGGTGCTGCTGTGGCTTTCGGCGCTGGCGGGCGGCGGGATACCGGCGCTGGGCTTCCTGCCCTCGCTGCTCGCGCTGTCGCTCTATGCGGTGCTGCCGATCCTGCGCAACGGCGTGACCGGCCTGGCCGCCATCGATCCGGCGGTGATCGAGGCGGCGGACGGCGTGGGGATGACCGCGTGGCAGAAGCTGCGGCTGGTGGAGGCGCCGCTTGCCGCGCCGGTGCTGATGGCGGGCATCCGCACCGCCGCGGTATGGACCATCGGCGCGGCGACGCTTTCCACCACCGTGGGCCAGCCGGGCCTGGGCGACCTGATCTTCGCCGGGCTGCAGACGCAGAACTGGACGCTGGTGCTGGCCGGGTGCATCGCGTCGGCGGGGCTGGCGCTGGCGGTGGACGCGCTGCTGGGGCTGGCCGAGCATGGCATCGCCCGGCGGCGGCGCTGGCTGGCGTGGGGCAGCCTGGGCGTGCTGCTGGCGGGCGTGCTGGCGGCGCTGGCGCCCGCGCTGCCCTCCGCCAGAGGAACGGTGGTGGTCGGCGCCAAGGGATTTTCCGAGCAATATATCCTGGCGCGGATGATCGGCGCACGGCTGGAGGCGGCCGGATATCGCGTGGAATATCGCGAGGGGCTTGGTTCGGCGGTGGCGTTCAGCGCGCTCGCGGCGAACGATGTCGACGTTTATGTTGACTATTCCGGGACCATTTGGACCAACCAGATGCGGCGTAGCGACGTGCCGCCGCGCGCCGACATCGTGGCGGGCGTGGGCGGCTGGGCGCGCGATAGGCATGGCGTGCTGCTGCTGGGGCCGCTGGGGTTCGAGAACGCCTATGCCTTCGCCATGCGCGGGGCGGAGGCGCGGAGGCGCGGCATCCGCACGCTGGCGGATCTGGCGCGGCAGGCGCCGCAACTGAATCTGGCGACCGATGTGGAGTTCCTGGAGCGGCCCGAATGGCGCGCGGTGCGCGACGCCTACGGCCTCCGCTTCCGATCCGCCCGCCCCTATCAGCCGACCTTCATGTACCGCGCACTGGACAGCGGCGAGGCGGACGTGATCCCCGCCTTCTCCTCCGACGGGCGCATCGCGGCGAGCGGGCTGGCGGTGCTGGAAGACCCCAAGGGCGCGATCCCCGGCTATGACGCGATCCTGCTGCTGAGCCCGGCGCGCGCGCAGGACGAGCGGTTCCAGGCGGCGCTGCGCCCGCTGGCGGGGGCGATCTGCGTTCAGGCGATGCGCGAGGCGAACCTGATGGTCGATCGCGACGCCGACAAGCGCAGCCCCGCCGAGGCCGCGCGCTGGCTGGAGCAACGCATCGCCGCCTGCCGGTGAGGTGCGGCATCCGGTTGTTCCGGCAGGGCCGAGACGGCGGCCGTGCCACGCCGCTCCCCGGCCCGCGCGCAGCCCATTGCAGCGGGCGCGGACTGGCCCTAACCTGCACCTGACAACGTTAACCGAATCCAGGAGAGAATGATGCGGCTGGGCACCCGACTGCTGCTGGCGACCACCATGCTGGGCGCGGCATCCGTGCTGGCGGCGCAGGAAACCCCCGCCCCAACCGGCCCGACCGTGGCCGATCCCGCCAACTGGCCCGCCGCCGCCAGCGCCGGGCTGGTCGATCCGGAGACCGAGAAGTTCATCGACGGCCTGCTGGCGAAGATGACGCTGGAGCAGAAGATCGGCCAGATGATCCAGGCCGACATCGCCTATATCAAGCCCGAGGATCTGCGCACCTATCCGCTGGGATCGATCCTGGCGGGCGGCAACTCGCCCCCGCTGAGCGGCGACGACCGTTCGTCGCAGAAGGAATGGGTGGACACCGCCCGCGCCTTCCGCGCGGTGGCGATGGAGGACCGGCCGGGCAACCTGAAGATCCCGCTGATCTTCGGCATCGACGCGGTACATGGCAACGCCAATGTGGTGGGCGCCACCGTGTTCCCGCACAATGTTGGCCTGGGCGCGATGCGCGACCCCGCGCTGATCCGCCGCATCGGCGAGGTGACCGCGGTGGAAACCGCCGCCAGCGGCATCGACTGGGCCTTCGGCCCGACCGTGACCGTGCCGCAGAACGACCGCTGGGGCCGCGCCTATGAAGGCTATTCGGAGGACCCGGAGGTGGTGCGTTCCTATGCCGGGGCGATGGTGGAGGGGCTGCAGGGCGTGCCCGGCACCACCGGCCGCATCCAGAAGGGCTTCGTCGCGGCCAGCGCCAAACATTTCCTTGGCGACGGCGGCACGACGGACGGCATCGACCAGGGCGACACCCGCGTCGACGAGGCGACGCTCGCGCGCGTCCATGCCGCGGGCTATCCCCCCGCGATCAACGCCGGCACGATGACGGTGATGGCGTCGTACAACAGTTGGAACGGCGCCAAGATGCACGGCAACCAATCGCTGCTGACCGGCGTGCTGAAGGGGCGGATGGGCTTCCAGGGTTTCGTGGTGGGCGATTGGAACGGCCATGGCCAGATCCCGGGCTGCACCGCCACCGATTGCCCCCAGACATTCATCGCCGGGCTGGACATGGCAATGGCGCCGGATAGCTGGAAGGGCCTGTTCGATTCCACGCTGCGCCAGGCGAAGGACGGCACCATCCCGATGGCGCGGATCGACGACGCGGTACGCCGCATCCTGCGCGTGAAGGTGAAGCTGGGCCTGTTCGATCCGGCGCGGCCGATCGAGGGCAAGGCCGGCGTGATGGGCGCGCCCGAACATCGCGCAGTGGCGCGCGAGGCGGTGGCCAAATCGCTGGTGCTGCTGAAGAACAACGGCGTGCTGCCGCTGAAGGCCAGCGCCAATGTGCTGGTGGCCGGGCCGGGCGCCGATTCGATGGGGATGCAGACCGGCGGCTGGACGCTGAGCTGGCAGGGCGACGGCAACGCCAATTCGCTGTTCCCCGGCGGCACCACCATCTTCGCCGGCATCGCCGATGCGGTGAAGGCGGGCGGCGGTTCCGCCACGCTGTCCGAAGACGGCAGCTTCAAGAAGAAGCCGGACGTGGCGATCGTGGTGTTCGGCGAACAGCCCTATGCCGAGATGCGCGGCGACATCCGCACGCTGGAATTCCAGCCCGGCGACAAGCAGGCGCTGGCGACGCTGAAGAAGCTGAAGGCCGCGGGCATTCCCACCGTGTCCGTGTTCCTTTCCGGCCGCCCGCTGTGGGTGAACCCGGAGCTGAACGCATCGGACGCCTTCGTCGCCGCCTGGCTGCCGGGCAGCGAGGGCGCGGGCGTGGCCGATGTGCTGGTGGGCGATGCGGCGGGCAAGCCGCGCCGCGACTTCACCGGCACGCTCTCGTTCAGTTGGCCCAAGGCCGCGAGCCAGTTCGTGCTCAACCGCGGCGACGCGGGCTATGATCCGCTGTTCCCCTTCGGCTACGGCCTGAGCTACGCCAGGCCGGGCGCGGTAGGCGCACTGAGCGAGGAGGCGGGGATCGATGCTTCGGCGGCCAATGTCTCCACCTATTTCGCGCGCGGCATCACGCCGGCCCCCTGGTCTTTCGCGACCGATTCCAAGGTGACGCGCAAGGTGGTGGAAGGCCCGGCGCAGCAGGAGGGCGCGGTGCAGCTCACCTGGCCCGCCGGCCCGGCCACCGTGCGCATCGGCGGCGGCGAGCTGGACCTGACGCGCGAGGCCAACGGCGATCTCTCGCTCCAGATCAGCTACAAGCTGGATCGCGCCGCCACCGGCCCGGTGAAGCTGCTGATGGAAGGCGGCGCCAATACCGGCGCGATCGACGCCACCGGCCTGTTCAGCGGCGCGACGGGGCAGTGGAAGACCGTGAAGATCTTCCTGAAATGCTATCGCGACGCGGGCGTGGACCTTTCGAAGGTGGCCGCCCCCTTCGTGATCCAGGCGGCGGGGCCGCTCCAGCTCAGCATCGCCGATGTGCGGATCGTTTCCGATCCCAACGCTTCGGTGTGCCCGGGGAAATGACCGCGCGGCGGGCGGCATGACCGGCAGCATCGAGATCGCGCACGGACCTTTCCGTGCGGAGCTGATGACGCTGGGCGCCACGCTGCGCCGGCTGGAGGTGCCGGGGCGTGACGGGCGGGCGGGCAATGTCGTGCTCGGCTATCGCGATCCGGCGTCCTATCTGGGGCCGCCCGCCTATCTGGGCGCGGTGGTGGGGCGCTATGCCAACCGGATCGGGGGCGCGCGCTTCACGCTCGACGGGCGCGAGTACCGGATCGCCGCCAACGATGGCGCGCACAGCCTGCATTCGGGGCCGCGCGGGTTCGACCAGCGGGAATGGACGCTGGAGGCGTGCGACGGCCGCTCCGCCCGGTTCAGCCTGGTGAGCCCGGACGGCGACAACGGCTTTCCCGGAACGCTGCGCGCCGGGGTGGAATACCGGCTGGAGGATGACGGGCTGGCGATCGTGCTGTCCGCCGCCACCGACGCGCCGACCGTCGCCAGCCTGACGCACCACGCCTATTTCAACCTGGCGGGCGAGGATAGCGCCCGGCCGGTGACGGACCATTGGCTCCAGCTTCCGGCGAGCCGCTATACCCCGGTCGAGGGGCTGATCCCCAATGGCGAGCTGGCGCGGGTGGCGGGCACGCCGTTCGATTTCCGCACGCCCAAGCCGATCGGCGCCGACATCGCCGCGGACGACGCGCAGCTTCGCGAGGGCAGCGGCTATGACCACAATTTCGTGCTCGACGGCACGGCCGACGGGGTTCGCCGGGTGGCGGCGCTGTGGGAGCCGGAGAGCGGGCGCGTGCTGGAGGTGCATTCGGACCAGCCGGGCGTGCAGTTCTACACCGGCAACCATCTGGCAGGCGGGGCGCCGGGCACATCGGGCCGCGCCTATGCCGCGCGCGAGGGGCTGTGCCTGGAGCCGCAGCGATTCCCGGATTCGCCCAACCGGCCGGATTTCCCCTCCGCCCGGCTGAATCCGGGCGAGCGATACCTGCACCGCATGGCCTTCCGCTTCCGCACGGCGGCGAGCCCGGAGGAAGCGTTCGGGGCGGAGTGATCCGCGCCTGGCGGCGGCCCCGACGCCCGGTGCCTGCGCCTAGAGTCTGTCTGCCTTCGACATGATCGGCGCCGGCCCGCTCCCCCACCCGGCCACCCACCGGCAGGATATTCTATGGGTGGCCGGGTGGGGGTGCGGGCCGGCGCCGCCTCAACAGGACAGACTCTAGGCTGTATCGACATTCAGAGGATTTCCAAAGGTAGGGATGTCTGATTCATGGGTTTCTGCAGTTGCGGAGGCACCATGGGGATCAAGCGATACGAGTTGAGC
>NZ_JAPDRA010000014.1 GCF_026013525.1 Sphingomonas canadensis
CGACCTCACACATCCCTGGGGTTCATGACACCGACCGAATTTGCTTCATCGGCCGGGGTTAACCCCGGCCGATGAAGCGCCAGATCTCTCCTTCTGGCCGGATACAAATCGGGACCAGGGTCAAAAATCGTGCGCGGCTTGAAGGGCTGGTGCGTCAAGCCGTTGCCCGGTTTGAAACCGATGACGATGAGGGGCGGCAGGAAGAGTTCCGCCAGCTTCTGCGCAGCTACATGCGCTTCTACAGCTTCGTCGCGCAGGTGATGAAGTTGGAGGACACGGGCTTGGAGAAGCTTTATTCCTATGCGGCATGGCTCGCGCGCCTGCTTCCCAACCGGCAGATTCCGCCGGAAATCGAAATCACCGACGACATGCTCAGGCTACAAAAGTTCAAAGTTGAACAGAAGGAGCACGGCAACGCCTCGCTCGTTGCAGGCAACACGGCGGCGCTCGAAGCGATCAGTGAGTTTGGAGCTAAGCCCTACACCGAGGACGAGAAAAAAGAGCTTTCAGAGATTGTTAAGGCGTTCAACGAACGTCACGGAACGCAGTTTACCGAAGCCGACATGCTTCGTTTCGAGCACGTGAACGAAGAGATTTTGGGCGATGATCTTGCAGAAATGTTGCGCAACAACCCCCCAGATGTCGTTTACACCGCCTTTGCCCAAGCCTTCTTCCAGGGTGCGATCCGCATGTTCCAGCGTGACAACGAAATGCGGAATATTGTTCTTACAGACGCGGATGCCCGGGAAAGGGCTACTCGTCACTTCTTCAACCGCGCGCTGAGGGAAGTTCGTCAATCAGCATAAACCACAGTCGGCTTACGCCCTGCCGTACCAAGTACCCTTGCCGGTTCCGTGCTGAATCAGATGGCTAGCTGACACGAGCGATTGCAGATGCTTTTTCACTGTGTTGCGGTTCGCCCCGGTGAGGCTGACGATCTGACTGACCGTAAGCTTTCCATGCTCTTTTGCGAGGTCGAGTATCTGTAGCGACAGGTTGGGCAGCGTATCGATCATGATCCGCTCTCGTTCGATCTTGCCCTCTAGGCGCTTCTTCTGCTGTTGCAGCGCGCGCAGGAAGTACTCAACCCACGGCTGCCAATCGGGCGTGTCCGTGCGGATTGTGCCCTGGGTCCGGCGCAGCGCGAGATAATAGCCTTCCTTGCTTTGCTCGATGACGCTTTCCAGCGAACTATACGGCACATAGGCATAGCCGCTGCGCAGCAGCAGGAGTGTCGTCAGCACGCGCGAGAGCCGCCCGTTGCCGTCCTGAAACGGATGGATTTCAAGGAACACGACGGCGAAGATCGCAATGGCGAGCAGCGGGTGCAGGCTCTGTTCTTTCAGCGTCGCATCGAGCCAGCCAACCAACTCCGTCATGAGACGCGGCGTGTCGAACGGCGTTGCCGTTTCGAACACGATGCCGATTTCCTTTCCATCGGCATCGAACGCGCTGACATGATTGATGTTGGTCTTGTAGCTGCCGCGATGGTGCTCGTCCTTGGCGCTATGCACCAGCAGATCGCGGTGCAGCTGCCGGATATGGTTTTCCGTGGGCGTGATCGCGTCGAAATGCGCGAACACCGTCTCCATGACCTCGGCGTAGCCCGCGACTTCCTGCTCGTCGCGGCTGGCGAACTTCCTGATTTCGAGGTTCGACAGGAGGCGCTCGACCTCCTTGTCGGAAAGCTTGCTGCCTTCGATACGGGTCGAGGAACCGATGCTTTCGATGGTGGCGACGCGGCGCAGAGCCGACAACCGCTCGGGAGCAAGCGTGCCCAGTGCGCGCCACGCGCCCTTGAACTCATCGATCTCAGCGATGAGTGAAAGGATTGCGGGCGTGATGGTCAGGGTATCGGTGTTGAGACTCATACCCAAAAATATACCCAAAAATATCCATAAAGGCAATTGGAGGCGGCAAATAGCCAAAAACTTACCCGAAAATATCCATATCAGCCCGCTCGTCCCTACCGATCTACGCCTCGATCCTTGCCCTGCGATGGTCCGGCTAGTGACTTGAACTCCTTGTTTACGTCGCTGGGTTTGCCAAGTTCGCGGTTCAGCGAAGGGCGCTGTGACGGCGCGTTGTTTTGCTCCCGCGCGGGTGGCGGATTCAAGGACGGGCGAATACCGCTCATGCCTGGCGGGGCTAGACGCGGATTGTCGATGTGCATCAGCGGTTTCGGGCGCGGCTGGGCATTGTCCTTGTCGCGGATCGTCTACTCCGGCTGGCGCTCCGGTGATGGTCTCGTTTTGTCGAATGACTGATCGCGGGCCTGCTTCAGATCGGACACCGCGAACGATGTCCGATCCGGGGCCAGCGAGAACGGATTCTTGGGCCGTTCGCTGCTCATGCTGTTTCACTCCGTAGATGCGAGCGACTAGGTGCGGTGCAGGTTGTGGCCGAGGCATTTCAGCTCGGCATCCTCGAACCACGGCACCTTGGTGCCGATGATCGGGTTGAGGCTTTCGATGAAGATGATCTGCTTGGTCTTGTGCAGCCGCATCAGTTCGTCGGCATAGGCAAGCTGGCGCTGCGCCGCCGCCGCGTTTTGCGTGTGCGTCGTTGAACGATTGGAGGAGATGCCGCCCTTGGGATCGCTCGACGTGCCGAACGCGGTGGCGATGGCGGTGGAGAGATTCCAAACGGTGGTGACGCCGCACAGCGCCTGAAAATACTCCGCCGTCAGCGGACACTTCCCATCCTTGGCGGGAAACACCCCCAGCCGAATACCGGAGCTACCCGTGATGCCGTGCTCTTCGAGATAGGGAAGGCTCGCCCACTCGGCGGAGCCGAAGGTTGTGGGCTTCTGGGCCAGCGCGCGCACCGCGCCGCCGATCCAGTAGAACAGGGCCACGAAGAACGCGGCGAACGAGAAGAGCGAAGTCAGCGTGATGCCGGCGGGACCGGCATCACCGATGGCAATCACCACCAGCAGGGCGAGCGCGGCAATCGCCGCGATCAGGCGAAGCGACAAGGGCGCTGCGCGCCTCTTGTGCTTGCTCACAAGCGCGGCGCTCATGCCGCTCAGGGCCTCAGACTGGCAGCTTGGGCGGCGGCGCGAGGTGCGCCACCATCCTTCCTTTCTTTAGCGGTTAGAGGATCGTCCCTGCCAAGGCTGGTATGCTGGAGAACGGCGTTCCATTCCTCCAAGATACTGAATAGTGAGTTTGAAGGCGCTCCTACAGGGCGCGCCATTATCTGCTTGGGCCTCACGCGCCGGCGCGGGCATCCGCCCGCTTGGCTTTCCTCGCGTAAGTCCGGACGCGCGGTGAAATAGAACAGGCCGGTGACCGCGCCGGTCTCCGCCACGTTCCAGCCCCACAGGCGCTGGAACAGCGGAATGTTCCAGAAGGCCAGCGTGCTGATCGCGAAGTTGCATGACGATCCGGACTATGCGCTCAACAACCAGCGCGTGCAGGCGCGCGACGTGATCCTGCCGCGGGTACGCGCGCTGTTCGCCGGGACGCCGCGGGAGACGCTGATCGCCACGCGCGACCGGCTCGGCCTGCCCTTCGCGCCGATCGCACGCCCGGACGAGCTGGACCGCCGCCGCATGGGCCTGCGCCACGACATCCCGGCAGCGGGGCGCGGACGGCGAGGCGATTACGGCGGAGGCCGGCCCGCTCGCCTGAACGGCTGTGGACCGGCCGTTCCGTCAGGCCGCGACGGCAGCCGCCCCGGGCACCCGCTCGCCGGGCGCCCCGGGCAGGTGCGCGACGGCCCAGTCGAGCGCAAGATCAGCGACCGCTTCCCAGCCCGCGTCGATGCAGGTCCAGTGCGAACGGCCCTTCAGGATGCGCAGCTCGGTCGCGCTCGGCGCGCGCTTCTGGTGGTTGTAGATGGCGCGCGTCATGCCGGCGTCGGCGATCAGATCCTTCTCGCCGCCGATCAGCAGCAGCGGCGGGCGCGCGGGATTGTCCCACCGGATCTTCATCGCGTTGACCACGCCGTTCCAATAGACGCGCCCCGGGGTGGGCACGATGTAGCGGTCGTAGAGCGCGTCCGCCTGGTCGCTGGGCGCCGTCTGGGCGAAGCGGCGGCGGAAGAAGCGGCGCGACATCACCTTGGACTTTCGCCAGCTCAGCGGATCGAGGAACACCGGCAGCGCCGACCAGATGGCATGCGGCCCGAGCGGCACCCCCGGCGTGGGCGCGGGATCGATCGCCACGCCCGCCGCGCCCAGCCCGCGATCCAGCAGGTGCTGCACCGCCACGCCGCCCAGCGAATGGCCGATCAGGATCGGGGGTTCGGGCAGCGCGCGGATGATCGCCTCATAATGCGCGACGATCTGGCGCTGGCTCAGCCGCGCCAGCTCGGGCAGCGGCGACGCGCGCAGCGCCTCCGGCGAGCGATCGTCATAGGGCCAGTCGGGCGCGAGGACGGTGTAGCCCGCCGCCTCATACCGCGCCTTGAATCCTTCCCAGCTCCGAGAATTGAGCCAGGCGCCGTGGATCAGCAGGATGGTCCGGGTCATGGGAACATCTCCTTGATTCGAGGGGATGGCTTCACGCCTTCGCGAAGGCGAGCAGATCGGGGTTCACCACATCGGGGTGGGTGGTGCAGAGCCCGTGCGGCAGGCCCTTGTAGGTCTTGAGCGTGCCGTTCTTCAGCAGCTTGGCGGATAACGGCGCGCTGTCGGCATAGGGCACGATCTGGTCGTCGTCGCCGTGCATCACCAGCGTGGGGACCGTGATCGCCTTCAGGTCCTCGGTGAAATCGGTCTCGCTGAACGCCTTGATGCAGTCGTAATGCGCCTTGGCGCCGCCCATCATGCCCTGGCGCCACCAGTTCCAGATCACGCCCTGATCCACCTTCGCGCCCGGCCGGTTGTAGCCGTAGAAAGGCCCCGAGGGCACATCGAGGAAGAATTGCGCGCGGTTCGCCACCAATGCCGCGCGGAAGCCGTCGAACACCTCGATCGGCAGCCCGCCGGGGTTGGCGGGCGTCTTGAGCATGATCGGCGGGACGGCGCCGATCAGCACCGCCTTGGCCACCCGGCCCGGCTTTGCGCGGGCGACATAGTGCGCCACCTCCCCGCCGCCGGTGGAATGGCCGATATGGATCGCGTCCTTCAGCCCCAGATGATCGGTCAACGCCGCGACGTCGGCGGCATAGGTGTCCATCTCATTGCCTTCCCAGGTCTGGGTGGAGCGCCCATGGCCGCGCCGATCGTGCGCGATCACGCGATAGCCATGCGCCAGGAAGAACATCATCTGGCCGTCCCAATCGTCCGCTGTCAGCGGCCAGCCATGGTGGAACATCACCGGCTGGGCGGTCTTCGGCCCCCAGTCCTTGTAGAAGATCTCGGTGCCGTCCTTGGTGGTGATCGTGCCCATGGTCATGGTTCCTTCCTTCAGGGTGGCTGCAACGAGTTGTGGGGGAAGCGCCGCGATCCCGGCCGCCATGAGGCCGCCGGCAAGCATCGTGCGCCGTGCAAGGGGCAATCCGTGGTCCTGCTGCATCGCTTCGCTCCTGGCTGGGCTCCGGTACGCCCTGTCTGGCACTCCGGACCTGCGCTGCGCCATCACACCTGGGGCGGGCGGCACCATACCTTGGTATGGTGGCTCAGCCCGCCAGCACCGGCACCCAGGCGGGCGGCACGGGCGCCGCAGGCACGGGCCGGACATGCCGGGCCAGCGCCTCATCGATCCAGGCGAGCGCCAGATCGGCCACGGCCTCCCATCCGGGCTCCGCGATCAGCAGGTGCGAACGCCCCGGGAGTAGCACGAAATCGGTGGGCGCGGGAGAGCGCCGCTGGATGCGATAGGCCGCGCGCGAGAGATAGGGCGACACCAGCCGGTCGCGATCGCTGCCGGTGATCAGCAGCGGCTGGCGGCGGCGCGCGGGATCGATCCGGTTGCCCTGCCAGGCGGCGACCTGATGGAATATCCGGCCAGGCGCCGGGATCACATATCCGGCGTAGGCGGCATCGACCAGCGCCTCTGGCGCACCGGTGGCATAGAGCGCGCCGAACCGGCGGCGGCCAAAGGCATAGGGGCGCCGCCACCCTTCGCGCCGCAGCACGATCGGCGCGATCGCGCGCAGCGCAGCCGGCCCAGGAACGATGCCACCGATCGGAACCGGGTTGAGCGCGACGCCCGCCGATCCCAGCCCGCGATCGAGCAGGAGCTGGATCAGCAGCCCGCCGACCGAATGGCCGATCAGCACCGGCTGCTCCGGCAGCGCGGCGATGAAGGCGGCAAGATGATCGACGATCTCGCCCAGCGCCAGCGCGCCGAATCCGGCAGGCACGGCGGCGTTGATCGTCCGGGCGTCCAGCCCCTCGATCAGCGGCCAGGAGGGCGTGTGGACCACATGGCCGGCAGCCTCGATCCGTTGCCGGAACGGCTGCCAGCTCGCGGGCGTTACCCATGCGCCGTGGACGAGCACGATCGTGCGCGGCATGCCAGCGCCTCCGGTCAGGCCGCCACGTCCGCGCGCTGGCGCGTGCGGACGAAGCTCTTGATGAGGTCTGCCACGAATTCGGGCGCCTGGTGCTGGGGGCCATGACCCATCTGGGGCAGCACCATCAGGTGCAGGCTCTTCCACACGCGGTTCAGCGCGAACCAGTTGGGCGTGGGGAACACGATCTCGTGATCCCCGGCGATCACCAGGATCGGGATGCCGCAATTCGCCAGGAAATCGCGATAGCCGCCGGCATCGGGGAACAGGTCCTCCGCGTGGCGATCCTGCAGCAGCGCCAGATAGGTCTCCGGCGCGATCGGCGGGCTGCGGTCTGCCGAGCGCGCGGCGATGCGGGCGTTCGATGCCGCAGCCGCCGCACGGCTGGAGGCGCTGGCGGGCTCGAAGAACAGTATCTCCTCGTCCGCCAGGTCGTTCACCGGCTTCAGCGCATGTTCCAGGAACGCCGCCTCGGACGGATGCTCGACGCGGCCCGGCGGGGTGGTGCCGATCAGCACCAGATGGGTGACCCGTTCGGGCACCATCGCGGTCACCACCTGCGCGGCCATCCCGCCCAGCGACCATCCGCCGACGGCGAAACTCTCGATGCCGAGCGCATCGGCCAGGTCGATCGCGTCGCGCGCCATCACCTCGGCGCGATAGCTGGCCGCGCCGCCAGACTGGCCCAGGCCCGAATAGTCGAAGGTGATGACGCGGAATTCCGCAGCCAGCGCGTCGAGGAACGCCGGGTCCCAGCTATCCAGCACGCCACGAAAGCGCAGGCACAGGATCAGCGGGGTGCCGCTGCCCGTCTCGCGATAGGCGATGCGGCGGCCGTGGCGCTCGACGAAGCGCGTGGGCGCCTCGGCGGCGGCGGGAGCGAGCAGTTCGATGGTCATGGGTGGCCTCCTTTCAGGCGGGTTCGGCGATAGAGAGCGCGGCGATCAGGCCGGCGGTAGGCAGGATCGCGTGCGCGAAGGTCGGGCCGTTGATCTCATGCGCGCAGTGCAGCGCCTCCGGGCTGGCCGCCGCGGTGGCGTCACGCACCAGCGTGACGTGATAGCCAAGCTCGGCCGCGAACCGGCCCGTTGTCTCGATGCAGGTGTTCGCGATCAGGCCGATCAGCACGACATGGGTGATCCCGCGCTGCTTCAGCAGCATGTCCAGATCGGTGTTGGCGAAGCCGCTGCCGCCCCAATGTTCCTTGACGATCGTATCGCCGGGCAACGGCGCGAAATCGGGATGCCATTGGGCGCCCCAGCTTCCCCGCGCGAACGCCTGCGCCCCGGCGGCGCCCAATTGATAGGGCGTGGGATGATCCCATCCGGCGAAGTCGCCCGGCTCCCACTGGCGGTGGGGCACGATGAACACGGCGATGCCCGCGGCGCGCGCGGCGGCCAGCGTGGCGCGCAGGTTGGCGTGCAGGTTCGTCTGCTCGGCCGTGGCGGCCACCAGCGGCCACAGCTTGCCCGCGGGATCGAGGAAGTCGTTGTAGGGATCGACGAACAGCAGCGCCGTGCGCTGCGGGTCGTAAATGGCGGTCGGCGGGGCGTTCATGGCCGGGCTCCGTTGCTGATGCCCCCAAAGCCTATGCCTCGCCCGGCCACTGCGAAATTCAACGATCGCCTGCCCGGGCTATACCTTTGGATGGTGGCAGGCCGATGCTGACGGGATAGCGGGGAAAGACGGGCGGGCCGGCGCCTTGGGGGGGAAAGGCTGCCGGCCCGCCCGGCGGGTGGCATCGGGGGGCACCGATGCGCGTCACGCCCGGCTGGCTTGGGGGTTGGGGAACCAGGCGCGGCGCCCTTGTCGCGCGGCCCCGGCGGCGGCGCCATTATCCGTTCGTATCCCCTCCCCGGGCAGAGCGCGGAGGGCCGCACCAACCTTCGTATAGTTGCCGCGCACGCGCAGGTGCGGGAAACCCCGGGCACCGGCCCCGCCAAGGGCCGGATGGAGCCTTGAACTTGAACATGATTGCCGCCTGGAAGCGAGCTTGACCGATCCGCCCATCATCGCGGTGGTCGACGACGATCGTTCGATCCGAACCGGTGTCGCTCGCCTGTTGCGTTCCGCGGGCTATCACGTCCGCCTGTTCGATTGCGCCGAGGCGTTCCTCGACGACGCGAGCCTGCCCCTGCCGTCCGCGCTGCTCACCGACATCCATATGCCGGGGATGAACGGCCTGGACCTGCAGGCCGCGCTTCGCGGCAGGAATCCCGCGTTCGAAGTGCTGGTGATGACCGCCTATCCCGATCCCGGCGACCTGCGCCGCGCGATCGCCGGGGGTGCGCGGTGCGTGCTGAGCAAGCCCTTCGACGCCGACGAACTCCTCGCCCACCTCGAAGCAGCGACCGGAGGAACCTGATGTATCGCAACATGGATCATCGGCCGGCTTTGCCCGCGTCCCGGCCAGGGGATAGAGTGATGGCGATGGAAGCGACCGCGATGGTCCATGTGATCGATGACGATCCCTCGATGCGGCGCGCGGTATCCGCGCTGCTGCGATCGGTGGGCATCGGAGCAGAGGTCTATGAAAGCTGCGCCGCCTTTCTGGCGACGGTGCCGGCGGACCTGCCGTCGTGCCTGCTGCTCGACGTGCGGCTGCCGGGGATCAGCGGGCTGGATTTCCACGCCCAGCTCGAATCGCACGGCATCCGCATGCCCGTGATCATGATCACCGGCCATGGCGACGTGCCCATGTCGGTCCGCGCGATGAAGGCAGGGGCGATCGACTTCCTGACCAAGCCGTTCCGCGACCAGGACCTGCTCGATGCGGTGGCCGTCGCGATCGAGATCGACGCCCGCCGCCGCAAGGCCGACGGCGAACTGGGCGCCCTGCGCCATCGCTACGACGCGCTCACCCAGCGCGAGAAGCAGGTGATGGCGCTGGTCACCGCCGGGCGGCTCAACAAACAGGCGGCGTTCGACCTGGGGCTGAGCGAGATCACGGTGAAGCTCTACCGCGCCTCCGCGATGAAGAAGATGGAAGCGCGCACGCTGGCCGACCTCGTCAAGATGGCCGAACGGCTGAAGGTCGATTAGATTCCGTCCGCCCTTGGCGGCATCGGCACCAGCGCACTCCCCCGCCCGGCCACCAATAGAATAGCCTGCCGGTGGGGGAGCAGGCCGCGACTAAACAGGTCAGACTCTATCCGCCTGCCAGCGGCAGGGTGACGCGGAAACAGGCGCCTCCAGGGACATTCTCCGCGCCGATGCTGCCGCCGTGCGACTGGACGATCGAGCGGCAGATCGCCAGCCCCATGCCCATGCCGCTCTCCTTGGTGGTGAAGAATCCGGTGAACAGGTGGCCCAGGTCCGTGGGCGCTATTCCCGGCCCGCTGTCGCGCACCAATATCTCCACCGTATCGCCCGCGCCCGCAGCGGTGGAGACCGAGACGCGCCGCTCCTCCCGCCCCGCGCCAGCGATCGCCTGGATCGCGTTCAGCGCCAGGTTCACCACCACCTGCTGAAGCTGCACGCGATCGCCCGAAACCGGCGGCAACCCCTCCGCGAAGCGCGTCTCGATCGCCACATCGCGGCCCAGCGCCTCGTGCCGGACGATCAGCAGCGCTTCCTCCACCATCGCGTTCAGCGCCAGCGGGCGGGGATCGGGATCGCGCTTCATCGCCATGCCGCGGATGCGCGCGATGATGTCGCTCGCCCGGTTCGCATCGGCCACGATATCGCCCGCCAGCGCCACCACCTCGGCCAGATCGGGTTCCGCCCGGTCAAGCCAGCGCAGGCTGGCCTGCCCCGAAGCGGCGATCGCGGCGAGCGGCTGGTTCACCTCATGCGCGATCGAGGCGGTCAGCTCGCCCAGCGTCGATATGCGCGATGCGTGCGAGAATTCGGCCTGGATCGCGCGCAGACGCTCCTCGCTCCGCCGCAACGCCTCGCCCGCCCGTTTGCGCTCGCTGATGTCCACCAGCCCGACGACGTTGAAGCCGCGCTGCATCAGCGCAGGCGGGAAGGCCATGGTGTAGATCACGTCCACCGGGGTGCCGTCCGGCCGGGTGATCACCGTCTCCTCCGAATATTGCCGTTCGCCGCGCAGCCGCGCCGCCAGCGATCGGCGGATCGTCTCCGGCCGTTCGCGCCAGGCCCAGACGATTGGCCCGCGCAGTTCCTCCACGCTGTCCACGCCCAGCAGGCGCAGCCCCTCGATATTCGCCTCCTGGATCTGCGGCAGCATAAGCACCTCGTCCAGGAAGCCCGGCGTATCCTCGACATAGGCGGCAAGATCGGCGACGCCCGCGCGCGCCAGCTCCCCCAGCCGGTCGTACAGCGGCTGCATGTCGAGCTGGAGCAGCGCCACGGGCATATGTTCGAACAGCGTGCGATAGCGCTCCTCGCTCGCCTCCAGCTCCTGGAACGCGCGCTTGCGATCGGTGATGTCGATCACGCCGACCAGCACGGTGCCGCGCGCCTTGTGGTCGGTCGGCCAGCAGACGGTGAACAACCCGTCGATGCGGCGCCCGTCCCAGGTATCGAACGCGGTCTCGACGCTGAAGCTGTCGCGGCGCTCGGCGGCGGCGACGAGCGATTCGGCGAAGACCCAGCGGCTCTCGCGCGGCCAGGCCCAGTCCATCGGCCCGGCCAGCGCCACCTCGCGCGAGGGCAGGCCGTACATCTCCAGCACCTTTTCGTTCACGTCGATCACGCGCACCATCCGGATCGCACGATCGATGAAGTCCGGGTTGGCGCGCAGATAGGCGGGGATGTCCGTCTCCCCCGCCGCGACGAGGCCGCCGATCGCCTTGCGCACGTCCGAGAAATCGAGCTCCCAAAAGGCGGCGGCCATCGCGTGGAACAGGTTGGAGAAGCGATGCGCGGAAATCTCGCCCTCGCTCACCTGATGCGCATCGCGCGCCCATTCGATCGTCAGGGCGCCCCGGCCGTGCGCATCGCGGCGCAGGATACGCCGCACCGACAGGTAGAGCTCCCGCCCCCCGGCGGTGGTGCGGAACAGCTCACCGCTCCATTCGCCATCGGCGGCCAGCGCGTCGGCGATGAAGGACAGCCCGAACGGATGGCTCGTCGCCAGCAATGCGTCCGCAGGCTGGCCGATCGCCTCTTCCGCCATCCAGCCGAAGAGCTGTTCGGCGCCGCGATTCCACAGGCGGATGATGCCGTCCGCATCGAACGCGATGATGCTGTCCGGCACCAGATCGGCAAGCCCGTCCCCAAGCGGCATGCCCAGCCCGTCGAGCGCCGGCGTTGCCATCAGGCGGGCAAGCGCGCGCGGCTTGCGAAAGGCCGGGGACTGAGCAGCATGCCGCGATGATGGCACAGCATGCCTGTCGCGCAAGCCTCAATCGGGGCGTCAGCGGCAGCGGAAGCTGGACGCGAGCGCGGGGTCGCCCCGGCCGCGGTAATAGGGCAGCGCGGGATAGGCGCAGACCGGGCGCGAACCGCCCCGGCCGTCCTTGGCGGCGCGCTCGGCGGTCAGGCCCTGCGGCGGAGCGGCCTTCTCCACCCAGTCCACCAGCGCGTCGAGCATCCGCTCGACCGGCGGCTGCGCCCCCTCCCCGCCCCCGCAATGGCCGGTGCCGGGGAACAGATAGAGCTGCATCCGCGACTGGATGCCGCGCCGCGACAGGCGCATCCGCCGCGCCACCGCCTCATACCAGGCGATCGAACCATGCGGCAGGATGCCGGCGTCGTTGAACCCGTGATAAAGCATCACCCGCCCGCCGCGCGCGAAGAAGCGGTCGAGATCCGGATCGTCCGCGGCCATCACCGGGTTCACCGCCGCCACGCTGCGCGCGAAGAATTCCGGATAGCTCCCGATCGTGACGCCGCGCCAGTCCCAGGCGGGATCGAGATAGACCCAGTAGCGCGGCTGGGCCACGGCATAGGGAAAGGGTGCAGTACCGGCGAGCAGCCCCAGCGGCGCGCCCCGCTCGATCCCGCGCCAAAGCAGCTTGCCGCCGCCATCCTCCGGCCCGCGCCAGATCGCGTCGATCGCGCCTGCCTCAACGGGGCTGAGGCAGGTGCCGTCTCCCGCTGCGCAGCGCTCGCGCACCACCGCGCGGTCCCCGGCCGCGCGATAGCGGCAGCGCCGGGGATCGGTGAGGATGCCGTCCGCCAGCCCGTCGCGCATGTCGCACGCCGCCACCGCGCGCGCCGTCGCCAGTTCCAGCTTGGCGGGCAGCATCGGTCCGCCCAGCCGGTCCTTCATCACTACCTGCGGCCAGAGCTGAAAGGCCATCACCTGCCCGAAATGGATCGCCGGATCGCCCGCCAGGATTCCGTCATAATCCTCCGGATGCTGTCGCGCCGCGCGCAGCCCGTGGCTGCCCTGGGTCGAACATCCGCTCCAATAGGCGTGGCGCACCGGGCTCCCGTAAAAGGCCTGCACCACCTGCCGCGCCACCACCGCCATCAGATGGGCGGAGCGGTGCGCGAAATCCTCGCGGAGCGCGATGTCCGGCACGCCCGGCGCGCGCATCGCAAAGGCGCCGCTGGTCTCGCGCCAGTCATCGGCGGGCGTATCGTCCAGGTCGCGCCGGCCCGCGGGATGGCCGGTGTCGGTCTCCACACCGGCATAGCCCCTGGCAACGGCACGGACGGGCGGCCGTGCCTGCCCGGCATAGCCCCCAGCCCCGCCCGCCAGCAGCCGCCCGTTCCAGCGCCCGTCCATCGGCAGCCCGATCGCGATATTGACGTTGCCCCCCACGCGGACGCGGACCAGGCAATAGCGTCCCGCGCCCTCCGGCAGTTGCTCGATCGCGGCGGACAGGATCGCCACCGGCGCATCGGCGGCGATGCGGCCGATCGCGGCGGGGCTGCAATCGTCCGCCCGCGCCGGGCTCGCGATCCAGCATGCCGCCGCGGCGAGCAACCAGCGCAGGCGCATCAGCCGCGCCGCCGCCGCACCGCGATTCCGTTCACCTCGAACCGCGCCCCACCCATCAGCCCGGCGACGCCCACGAAGCTGCGCGCAGGCAACGGCCCGGTGAAATAGCCGCTGTAGACCGCGCCGAAATCATCGAAGCTCGAAAGATCGGTGGCAAAGACCTGGACCCAGACGAGATCGTCCATCGTCATCCCCGCCGCCTCCACCGAACGCTTGAGCGCCTCCATCACCAGACGGGCGCTCTCCGGCGCGTTGGTGCCGGGCCTGCGCGTCGCGGGATCGAGATCGAGCACGCCCGCAAGATAGAGCGTATCGCCGGCCAGCACCGACGCGCTGAACGGCGCGCGCGCATCGGCGGCGATCCCGGCGGGCTTCGGGCCGGCCGGATCGAAATGGGTGACGCGGGGTCCGGAACAGGCGCCCAGCAGCATCAGCGCGGCGATCGCCGGGCCGCGCATCACCGCTTCTTCGCCAGATAGGCGGACAGCTCGGCCAGGTCCGCGTCGCTGATCTCGGTCTTGCGGAACGGCGGCATCAGCGCGAAGCCGTGGCGGACGAAGGCGGCCGTCGTCTCGGGCGCCAGATCGGTGCGGTCCTCCAGCGCGCCCGGCGGATCGCCCTTGTAGCGAAGCTCCAGCGACTGGGTGCCCGGATGCCCGGGTCCGCGGCCGTGGCAGGCGGCACACCATTTGTCGAACACCTGCTGCCCGCGCGAAGCGGCAGCCACGCCCTTGGCGGCAGTCTGCGGCCCGGCGGCGCGCGGCGCCGGGCGGCTGTACTGGTAGATCGCGATGACGGCGAGGAAGATCGCCCCGGCGAGCGGCAGCAGGCGGTTCATGCGCCCCCTCCCGTGCGATTGCGGCGCGGCCAGATGCCGTAGCGGCCCGGCGAGAGAATGCCGTTCGGATCGATCGCGTCCTTCACCGTCTCATGGAAGCGGCGGAGCGCGTGGTCACCGAACGAATAGGTCTCCATCACCGCGTCGTAATAGGTGACCGGGGTGCGATACTCGCCCCAGCCGCGCTTGGCCGATTCGGCGATCAGCCGCCGCATCGCGCTGCGATATTTACGGTTCGTCTCCGGATCGCGGGTGACCGGGAAGATCACGATCAGCATCGCGGTGCGTTCCCACACGCTGCCCGGCAGGCTGAACGGCGGCACGGGCAGCCCCTCCTCCTTCAGCACGCGCGCGAACAGGCGGTTCGCCTCGATGATCGCCTCGCCCGTGCGCGGGATGACGGGGGAGAAGGCCTGATGCCCCACCAGCGGCTCGGGACGGTTCGGGGTGCGGATGCCGAAGTTGAACACGCTCAGGCTGGGGATGCCGAAGGTCGGCTTGTGGACCTTCTCAAGCTGCGCGTCGGTCAGGGGGAAGCCGTAGATCTCGGGCTTGCCCGCCCGCGCGCCGGGGATCGCGGCGAAATGGCGCTTGGCGATCTGCCATTGCAGCCGCACCAGCTTCTCCGGCCCATAGAATTTGACGAGCGCGCTCCAGCAGGCCCGGCCGGTCTGCCGCACGCGATCGGCGATCAACGCCGAATCGCCCGCGTAGAAGGCGTCGTGCAGCGCCTGGTCCACGGGCGCGGCGCCGTTCGGGTTGTCGCCCTGCGGATCGGCGGGCACGCGGCGCTGGAGCAGCGGACTGCCCAGCCCCGGCATGCCGTTGACGATCCCGGCATTCTCCAGATGCGTCAGGATGCGCACCAGCGCGGGCAGATCCTCATAACGGTCGGCATAGATGCGGCCGATCAGGCACGCCTCGGGCTCGGGCATCATCCAGAAGCCCATCTTGGTGACGATGCCGAAGTTCGATTGCGAGAACAGCCCGTCGATCCACGGGCCGAAGCCGGGCTTGTACTGCTGCCACGTCTTCGCCCCGGGCATCGCGCCCATGCCGGTGCGCAACAGCTCGCCGCTGGGCAGCACCACCTCCATCCCGCAATGCGCGTCGAAATGGTTGCGGAACTGCGCGCGGGTATAGCCGCCGCCGCGATCCAGCGCGTTGCCGATCGGGCTGCCCCAGCCCGGATCGGGGCAATCGATCCACAGCTTCGCGCCCGCCGCGCGGATCTCCCGATACAGGTCGAAATAGCTGACGCCCGGCTCGACCAGGACGGAGGCATTGTCCTCGTCGATGTCTAGCACGCGATCGAGCCGCTTCAGATCGACCACGCAGCTTCCCGAAAGCGCCGGGGCCGATCCGCCATAGCCCAGGTTCTTGCCCGTCGAGATCGGATAGATCGGCATCCGCGCCTGGTTGGCCGCGCGGACCACCGCCTGCACCTCCTCCACATTCGCGGGGGCGACCGCAGCGGACGCGACCCGTTCCTCCGGCTCGCCCCACAAGGGCGAATAGGCGTCGCGATAGAGCGCGACATCCTCTTCGGCGGTGAACACCCATTCGGGGCCGACCGCGGCCTTGAATCCCGCCACCGCGCGATCGAACGCGGCGGGGCTTACGTCATGGGGAAGCTTCATCGGACGTTCCTGGCAATGGGCTGGAGAAGCCATGCGACGGGCAGGTTCGCAGGGCCGGCGGAATCGCGCCGCAGCGGCGCCCCTTCCGCCGCGCCCAGCAGCGCGCGCGCCGCCGCCTCAATCCGGGCGGCGCCCGCCACGGGCAGCGCCAGCCGCACGGTGCAGCAAAGGCCATGGCCGCGGGCGAGCTGCTCAAGACAGAACAGCGCGCCGCCATCGGTGATCCCCGCCACCGGCACCGGGGCCGCCCGCCAAAGCGGCGCGACCAGCTCCAGCCAGGGAACGCCGATGTCGCCGCCGAACGCGGCGGCCGGGACGCCCGCCCCTGCCGCGACCCGCGCGGCGGCATCGGCCCCCGGGATAGCGCCGTCGTAGAGGAACAGCGCCAACGCATGCGCCCGCCCGCCCATCTCCCTGCCGCGCGCGGGCGGTGCCGCCGGCCCCAGCCCCGCTGCGGCCAATCCGCCCCCGCCACCGACGAGCACCTGTCTCCGGCTGATCATATCCCGAACCCTCTCCTGCGATAACCATGCAGAAATCGAGCATGCTCGGCAAGACAAGCGGATCATTTGTCTCATATGGCGAATGCTGCATGCGCGACATGCATGATGATCCTGCCGGGGGCGGCACATACATCTCGCCGAACAATGGGCCGCGACCCGATCCGGCAGCGCCTGCCCGCCGGAGCGGGAACGCGGCTGCCCCAAGGATCGGCATCCGGGGAGCAGGCGGCCGGGCCGCCGCTCGCCGCGCGTCCAGCCGCGGGGCCGGCGCTGCCGGGTTCGGCAGTCCGCGATGCGATGAGAGGAGATTTTGCGTGAGCCTGACCGTCCGCCCGCTCCACCCGATATTCGGCGCCGAGGTTATCGGTGCGGACCTCACCGTCGCCCCCGATCGCGAGCTGATCGAGGCGATCGAGCGGACGATGGCCACCTATGCGGTCGCGGTGGTGCGCGACGTGAACGCATCGGATGCGGATCACCTGCGCTTCAGCCGCGCCTTCGGCCCGCTCGAGCTTCCCCCGGGCATGGATCGCTTCGCGGGCAACAAGCCGCGCCGCATCGCCCGCGAGCTGTTCGACATCTCGAACCTCGACGAGAACGGAGAGATCATCCCCTACAACGACGAGAAGCGGAAATATGCGCGGGCGACCGAGCGGTTCCACACCGACAGCTCGTTCCACACGCTGCCCACCAAATGGTCGCTGCTGCTCGCCCACATCATCCCGCCGGAGGGCGGCGACACGCATTTCATCGACACCCGCGCGGTGTATGACGCGCTGCCCCAGGCGACGAAGGAGCGGATCGACGGGCTGTCCGCCGTCCATGACTTCTGGCGCGGGCGCGAGCTGCTAGGCGCGACGGGCGTGACCGACGAGATGCGCGCGGCGATGCCGCCCGTCACCCATCCGCTGGTGCGTACCATGCCCTATGGCCGCAAGGCGCTGTACATCGGCGGGCACACCGCCGGTATCGTCGGCTGGCCCGACGACGAGGCGCTGGTGTTCCTTGAGGAACTCTATCAGTTCGCCACGCAGGACCGGTTCATCTATGTCCACAAATGGCGGAAGGGCGATCTGCTGATCTGGGACAATCGTTGCACGCTGCACCGCGCGACGCCGCTGCCCACCGACCAGTATAAGCGCGACGTGCGGCGATCGACGGTCAACGAATATGGGCCGGAGGTGTCGGCGGCCGCCGCGTCCTGATGCGGATCGAGGTCACGCGCGCCGGGCCGGCGTTCGAAGGCGCGCCGTTCGGCGACACCGGCCCCTATGAGATGCTCGCCGGGCGCCTGTGGGGTGAGGTGGACCCGGCGCACCCGCTGAACGCAGTCATCGCCGATCTGGGCCTGGCACCGGTCAACGCCGCGGGCCGCGTCGAATATGATTGCGACTTCCACCTGCTGAAGCCCGCCGGCATGCACCGGGGCAACCGGCGCATCCTGTATGACGTGCTCAACCGCGGCGGAAAGGTGGCGCTGCACACGCTCAACGATGCGCCGCGCGACGCGGAGGGGACGATGCGCATGGCGTGCAACGATCCCGCCACGCTGGCCGACGCGGGCAACGGCTTCCTGATGCGCCAGGGCTACACGCTGTTGTGGACCGGCTGGCAGGGCCGCGGCGCGATCGGCGAAGGCGCGATGGCTGCGCGGCTCCCCGTGGCGCAGGGCGTGACCGGCATCAGCCGCGAGGAATATGTGTTCGATCATCCGCGCAGCCCGGTGACGGCCGCGCTGAGCTATCCGGCGGCGGCGATGGAACAGGCCGCCTGCACGCTGACCGTGCGCCAATATCCGGGCGATCCCCGGACGGCGATTCCCGCCGGCGGCTGGCGCTTCGTCTCCGACACGCAGATCGAGATCGACCGGCCCGCGGGCTTCGACGCCGGTGCGATCTATGAGTTCGCCTATCCGGCGCGAGAGGCCACGGTGATGGGGCTGGGATTCGCCGCGGTGCGCGATGCCGTGTCGTTCCTGCGGCACGAAGGCCCCGGCAATCCGCTGACGGGGATCGAGCATGTCCTGGCCTATGGCATGTCGCAGGCGGGGCGGTTCCTGCGCGATTTCCTCCACCTCGGCTTCAACCAGGATCTGGAGGGCCGCCGCGTGTTCGACGGGGTGATGGCGTGCATGGCGGGATCGCGGCGCGCGTTCGTCAACCATCGCTTCGCCCAGCCCGGCCGCTTCGCCCGCCAGCACGAGGACCGGCTGTTCCCGCACGATCAGTTCCCCTTCGCCTACGCCGTCACCACCGATCCGGTGAGCGGACGGACGGACGGCATACTGGCACGGTGCGAGGAGACCGGAACCAGCCCCCGCGTGATCCAGACTGAGAGCAGCGCGGACTTCTTCCAGGGCCGTGCCAGCCTGCTCGCTACCGACGGGCTGGGCAACGACATCCCGGTTCCGGAGAATGTCCGCCTCTATCATTTCGCGGGCATCCAGCATGGCGGCGGCGGCGATCCGACGCTGGACTATGCGCGCCTGTTTCCCTGCGCCGCATATCCGCCCAACCTCGCGGACTGTTCCGGCCCGCATCGCGCGTTGCTGACGGCGCTCGATCGCTGGGTGAGCGGCGATGCGCTGCCGCCGCCCGGCGCCTTCCCCGCGGCGGGCGGCGGCACGCTCGTTCCCGCCGCGCCAGAGCGCTATGGCTTTCCCGCCATCCCCGGCGTGACCTATTCGGGTGCCGTCAACGCGCTGGCCGAGATGGACTATTCGGCCGATCCGCCCCGCGCGATCCCGGGCCGCAACTATGCAGTACTGGTCCCGGCGATCGACGCCGACGGCAACGAGCGCACCGGCGTCCGCGTGCCGGAGATCGCCGTACCGGTCGGCACCCACACCGGCTGGAACCCGCGCCGCCCAGGCTATGCCGGGGGAGCGCTGAGCCCCATCGGCGCCTTCCTGCCCTTTGCCGCCACCCGCGAGGAGCGGATCGCGTCAGGCGATCCCCGCCCCTCGCTCGCGGAACGCTACCCGGAAGACGCGGACCGCGAACGCAAGCTGGTGGAGGCCGCCGAAGACCTGTGCCGGCGCGGCCTGCTGCTCACCGAGGACGCCGCCGGGATCGCAGCCGGCGTCAGGCGTAGGCCGTCTCGAGGAACTTGAGGAAGCTCTTCACCTTGGCCGAGACATAGGGCCGCCGCGGATAGATGGCGTATAGCTTCATCGGCGACGCGGTCTCCTCGGGCAGCACATGCTCCAGCCGCCCCTCGGCCACGTCGCGCTCGACCATCGTCGAGGGCATGAACGCGGGTCCGATCCCCGCGCGCACCGCATGATAGAGCAGCGCCGTGCTGGAGCTGCGCATGATCGGCTTGAAGGTAACGCGGTCACCGCTGCGGAACACCACCGTGCCGTCGTTGGAATAGGCCGAATAATGGAGCAGCGGCCAGCCGTCGACATCGGCCGCCTTGCTCGCCCGCCCGCGCGAATCGAGATAGGCGGGCGTCGCCACCAGCCGGAAGGTGAGCGTCGCGAGATGCTGCGCGATCATCCCCTCCCCCGGCGTGTTGGTGATGCGGATGGCGATGTCCAGGTCGCCATATTCGTGCGATGCGTTGCGCTCGATCCGGTCGATGTCGATGTCGATGTCCACATCGGGATAGGACCGCCGGTAACCCGCCAGCACGCCGACGAAATCGTCGTTCACCAGCCAGGGCGGCGCGCTGATCTTGAGCAGGCCCGAGGGCTTGATCGCGGTGTTGCGGACCGATCCCTCCATCTCGTCGATCGATTCCAGGATGCGCCGCGCCTGCTCCAGATATTGCGCGCCCACCTCGGTAAGGCTCACATGGCGGCTGGTGCGGTTCAGCAGCCGCGCCGACAGCCGGCGTTCCAGCATCGCGACGTGCTTGCTCACCGCGGAATGCGCCATGTTGAAGCGATCGGCAGTGGCGGTGAAGCTGCGCAGCTCGGCGACCGTGCAGAAGATGCGCATGCTCAGCAGGGTATTCATGCTGATCTGTCTCAATTGGAGAACGCTGCATGCGTCACATACATGATGATCTCACCCCGTCAAGAAAATAGCTTCCGGGAAAAGGAAAACCGGCAGCGTTCGATCAAGAAACGCAGCCGGTAGGGAACGGGCCGAACGCGCGAGACAATCGATGGAAGCGGACACCGCGGTAGCGCGGGCCGCCGAAGCATCGCCGCGCCATGACTGAAACAAAACCAACCGATAAAAGGGGAGGAGAAATGTCCAGTTCAACCCATCGCCGCGATCGGCGGCGTGCCGTGATCGGTGCCTCGCTGGCCGGCATCATGGCGCTGGCGGCGTCGCCCGCGTTCGCGCAGGATTCCGGCGCTCAGGCCAAGGACGAGGGCGAGATCGTCGTCACCGCCCAGTTCCGCGAGCAGCGGCTGCAGGATACGCCGCTGGCGATCACCGCGCTGACCGGCGACGCGCTGGAGGCCCGCGGCCAGACCTCGCTCACCGACCTTCAGGCGCCGAACCTGAAGATCGAGCAGGCGCCGGGCATCTTCGGCCCGGCCGCGCAGATCTATATCCGCGGCGTCGGCCAGTTCGATTCCAACTTCACCTTCGAACCGGGCGTGGGCGTCTATATCGACGACGTCTATTACGCGACCGTCTTCGGCAATCAGTTCAACCTGCTCGATCTGGAGCGGGTCGAGGTGCTGCGCGGGCCGCAGGGTACGCTGGCGGGCAAGAACTCGATCGGCGGTGCGATCAAGCTCTATTCGAAGAAGCCGGACGGCACCGGCGACAGCTTCGTCGAGGCGCAGGCGGGCAGCTATCAGCTCGCCGGCGTCCGCGCCGCGGGCAACATCACGATCGCGCCCGACACGGTGTTCGCGCGCATCTCCGGCATGAGCAAGCATGTCCGCGGCTACATCGACCGGATGGACTATAAGTGCACCCATCCCTCGTCGGCGCTGCCCACCTATGTCTCGACCGGCAATAGCTGCCGGCTGGGCCGGCTGGGCGGCAGCAACGAAGGCGGCGTGCGCGGCCAGCTCCGCCTGCTCCCGGCTCCGGGGCTGGAGATCAACCTGTCGGCCGATTTCTCGCACAGCCGGGGCGATCCGGCGCCGAGCGTGCTGATCCAGGCGGTCGCGGCAGCCAACCCCCAGGTCAACGGCGTCAGCTATGGCCCGGCGTTCCAGTCGCCCAATCCCTACACCAGCTATGCGCTGTACCGGGGCACCGCGGCCTCCAGCTATCAGGCGATCGCCAAGAGCGAGCTGACCGCATGGGGCGTCTCGGGATCGATCAGCTATGAGGCTTCGGACGCGATCGCGCTCACCTCGATCACCTCCTATCGCTCGGCGGACGCCTATTTCGTCGTCGACAACGACGAGAGCCCGATCCCCAAGAGCGAATCGATCGGCATGCCGCGGCAGCACCAGTTCACCCAGGAGCTGCGCCTGAACGCCGATGTCGGCAACATCCTCGATCTCACGCTCGGCGGCTTCTATTATGATGGCGACGCGCTGCAGAACGGCCGCAACCTGATCGGATCGATCAATGCGGACTTCCTGACGGCCGACACGATCAAGTCGCGCAGCAAATCGGCCTTCGCCCACGGCGTGGTTCACGTGACCGATGCGCTGAACCTGACCGGCGGTGTCCGCTATACCGACGATCGCAAGGTACTCACCTTCGTCCGCCGCACCGCGGACGGATCGTTCAGCCCCTCGGTGACCCCGATCAACGGCCAGACCGCGACCTTCGCGGCGAAGGTGTGGGATTATCGCGCGGTCGTCGACTATCGCTGGTCGCCGGGCTTCTTCACCTACGCCCAGTTTTCGACGGGCTTCAAGGGCGGCGGCATCAACCCGCGCGTGTTCTTCCCGAACCAGGTGGCGCCGTTCGGCGTGGAGCAGCTCGAATCCTATGAGATCGGCTTCAAGAGCGACTTGCTGGACCGCCGTGTCCGGCTGAATGTGTCGGCGTTCCTGAACAACTACAAGGACATCCAGGTTCAGACGAACACGCCGTTCTTCAACGTGAACCTGCCCGTCCAGCCCGATCCGAACCTGCCCAACTATAACCCCGCAGGCGGCACCGCGCCGTCCGCAGCGTTCCTCAACGCGGGCGACGTCCGCCAGAAGGGCATCGAGGTGGAGCTGAGCGCCAACCCGGTGGAGGGGCTGCAGATCGACGGCAGCCTCAGCTATCTGAAGGGCGAGTATAAGCGGCTATCGCCGCAGGCGCTGTCTTCGGGCCTGACGATGGCGATGGAGCTGCCCTTCGCGCCGCGCTGGCAGGGCAATTTCGGCATCCAGTACGAGCTCCCGTTCGCGGGCGGCACGCTGACGCCGCGGCTCGACTATCAATATCAGTCGACCAGCTATGCCACGGCGGTGAACCACCCGCGCAACCGGATCGAATCGCGCAACGTGTTCGACGCCCGGCTCAGCTACCGCACCGGCGACTGGGAGGCGGCGCTGGCGGTGACCAACCTGACCGACGACTTCTTCTACTATTCGAAGTTCGACATCATCGCGGCCGGCGGATACCTGACCGGTGCGCCCTCGCGGCCGCGGGAATGGTCGATTTCGCTGAAACGGAACTTCTGACGCCGCCCAAAGCGGCCAAGCTGCCTCCGTGACCTGGCGCCGCGCCCTCCCCCGGAGGGCCGGCGCCATCCTTTCAACTCTGCCGGAGGACACGCATGGACGGCACCGCAACCCGAAGCTTTCCGCAGACGATCCATTTCACCGGATCGAACCTGCCCCGGCGGATGGAGATTTCCGTCCGCGACCTGGCAGTGGAAGGCACGATCCCGCCGGAGATCGACGGCGCCTTCTTCCGCGCCGTGCCCGACAATGCCCATCCGCCGATGTACGACGACGATATCGCGCTCAACGCCGACGGGATGATCGCCCGGTTCGATATCCGCGGCGGCACGGTCGATTTCGATATCCGCTATGTCGAGACAGACCGCTATCGCGCGGAAAAGACCGCCCGGCGTGCGCTGTTCGGCCGCTATCGCAACCCCTTCACCGACGATCCCTCCGTCGCTGGCATGGACCGCACCGTGGCCAACACCACCCCGGTGTGGCACGCGGGCCGGCTGTTCATGACCAAGGAGGACGGGCTGGGGCATGAGATCAATCCGCACAGCCTGCGCACCATTGGCAAATGGAGCTATGGCGGCGCGCTGCGTTCGCCCACCTTCACCGCCCATCCCCGGATCGACGATGCGACCGGCGAGCTGTTCTTCTTCGGCTATGAGGCGGGCGGGCTCTGCTCCACCGACGTCGCCTATTGCATCGCCGACCGGAATGGCGAGCTGGTATCCGAGCAATGGTTCCAGCAGCCTTATTGCGCGACGATCCACGATTTCGTGATCACCGGCCGCTACGCCATCTTCCCGATATTCCCCACCACCGCCGATCTGGACCGGCTGAAGGCCGGCGGGGCGCATTGGGCGCACCGGCAGGATTTGGAAAGCTGGATCGGCATCATGCCGCGCTATGGCAAGGTGGAGGAGATGCGCTGGATCAAGGGTCCCGTGGGCGTCTCCGCGTTCCATGAGGTCAATGCCTTCGACGACGGCGACCTGGTCCACATCGACATCTGCCTGACGCACACCAACGCCTTCCCCTTCATGCGCGAGGCGGGCGGCATCCACATCGCGCAGCAGGAGGTGCGCGGCGCGCTGACCCGCTGGACGATCGACATGGCGAGCGCCGATCCCCGCATCGAGGAACGGCCGATCGGCCCGCCCGGCGATCTGCCGCGCATCGCCGACAGCGATCAGGGTCGGCCATATAACCACGCCTGGTACGTCAGCATGAACCCGAACGGCGGCCCGCCGATGCCGGGCGGCCCGGTGGGCGCCAACTTCAACTGCCTGATCCGGCTGAAAACCGGCAACGGCCATGTCGAGTTGCTCGGCCTGCCCCCCGGCGCCGCGATCAGCGAGCCGGTGCATGTCCCATCGGCCCGCGCCGGGCACGACGGCTGGCTGCTCAGCGTGGTCGATATCCCCGTCGATCCCGATCCGGCGCGGCAGGTGCCCGGCGAATACCGGTCGGAGCTGTGGGTGATCGACGCGGGCGACGTCGCCGCCGGGCCTGTGGCACGGGTCCGCACCGGAATGGCGCTGCGCAGCCAGGTCCACGGAACCTGGGTGAGCCGCGCCCGGCTGGACAACTCGGTGCTGCGGCCGGATTGATGCGCGATGGTACCGGCGTGAAGGGCGACACGAAGGGCGATTGGCAGCCGGCGACCATCTATTCGCTCGGCTTCCTCACGCTGATCGCCACCTTCAACTATCTCGATCGCTCGCTGCTGGGCCTCGCGCTGCCCGCGATCAAGGCGGAGATGCATGTCTCCGATACGGTGCTGGGGCTCGTCTCCGGGCTGGCCTTCGTGCTCTTCTACTCGATCCTGGGCGTGCCGATCGCCTGGGCGGCGGATCGCTGGAACCGGCGCAACATCATCGCGACCGGTTTCGCCTTCTGGAGCCTGATGACCGCGCTTTCGGGCATGGTGGGCAATATCTGGCAGCTCGCCATCGCCCGGTTCCTGATGGGCGCGGGCGAAGCGGCGGGGCTGGCGCCCTCTTCCTCGATGATATCGGACCTGTTCCGCGCGCGGCGCCGCCCGCTGGCGATGGCGATCTTCGGCACCTCCAGCGCGATCGCGGGAATAGCCTTCTTCCCGATCATCGGATGGATCGGCCAGCATCACGGCTGGCGCTCGATGTTCCTGGTGTCGGGCATTCCCGGCGTGCTGCTCGCGCTGATCTTCCTTCTCACCGTCCGCGAGCCCGCGCGCGGCGGCAGGGACGAGGCCGCCGCTCCCGCCCGCCCCGCCGGAATCGCCGAAACGGCGCGCTTCCTGGCCGGTTCGCGCGCCTATCTGCTGCTGGTCGCGGGGGCGACCTTCATGGGCGCCAATCTGTTCGCGGCCGCGGCCTGGGCGCCCACCTTCCTGGCGCGCGTCCACGGCATGAGCCTGAGCGAGATCGCGGTGGCGCTGGGCACGGTGCGCGGGGCGCTGGCGACGCTGGGGATCCTGACCGCGGGCGTGCTGATCGACCGGCTGGGGCGTGACCGGCCGAAGGTGCGCGCGCGCATTCCCGCCATCGCCTGCTTCGTCGCGGGGCCGGCGGAGGCGCTGTTCCTGCTCGGCGAGCCAGGGTGGCTATGGATGACGGGCTTCGCCTTCTCCAGCCTGTTCGTGCTCGCCTATCAGGGGCCGGCCTTCGCGCTGGGGATGAGCGTGGTGCGTGCGCCGATGCGCGCGGTGGCGACCTCGATCATGGTCTTTTCCGCCGCGCTGCTGGGCCAGGTGTTCGGGCCGCTGATCGTGGGCATGCTCAACGACGCGATGGCGCCGGAGCTGGGCGCGAAGGCGGTGCGTTATTCGATGCTGGTCGGTGCGATCACGCCGGTGTTGGCGGGCGTGATGTTCTGGCTGGCGGGCAACCGGATCGAGGCGGACGCCGCCCGCGCCTCGGCCCCGGCCTGACGCACGCGGCGGCGCGGACCCTATGGCAGCGGGGTGACCAGCACCGAAGCGGGCGGGGCATCGTCCGCGCCCGGCTTCCAGCTCAGCTTCACGCGCCGCGTGCGCGATCCGATCTCGCCGCTCGCGTCGTCCATCGTGCTTTCGTTCAGCTCCAGCGTGACCTGCCCCGGCGCTTCGGCGACCACGCTATAGTCGAGGAAATCGCCGATCTTGAACACGCTCCAGCCATCGGCGGGCGATCCGAAGAAGGCGATATAGGTGTAGAGCCCGTTCATCGCCGGATCGCCGCCCGCGGTGCCGAACAGCTTCACGGTCGTTTCCTGTTTTTCCAGTTCGGTAAGCTTCACCACTGCGGCGCTCGACTGGAGCGTCTCGTCGGTGTCGGGGGCCAGGTTTTCGGAGCCGGTCTGCGCCCATGCGGGCAGCGGCGCGGCGATGGCGGCGGCGGTAAGTGCGATGGCAAGGCTAAGCATCCGATCTCCCCGATTCGGTCGTGACGCAACCGTCATAGCATGGGCTCAGGCCAGAAGCCCCGCATAGCGCCGCGCCAGCAGCGTGCGGTGCGTCACCCGCCCGCCCAGCATCGCCACAATCGTCTCCAGCGCCGCCTCGATCCCGTCCGGCCGGCCGCACATGAAGATATCGACGCAGGCGGTGCCATATTCGGGCCAGCTATGGATCGAGATGTGCGATTCCGCGAGCAGCGCCACGCCCGTAACCCCCTGCCCCGCCCCGAAGGCATGGAGCCGGACCTCGAGCAGCGTCGCGCCCGCCGCCGCGGCTGCTTCGGTCAGGCAGCGTTCGATCCAGGCCGCGTCGTCCAGCCGGCTGCAGCCCGCCAGGTCGGCGATCAGATGTTGGCCTTCGCGGGGCGGGGAAACGGTCACAGCAAAGTCTCATGGGCATGGCCGAGGTGCGCCATCGCGGCCTCGGCGGCGTGGACGCCGCGATAATGCGCTTCCTCGAACAGGGACAGCCCGCTGATGTCGCTATGCGCCAGGAACAGCGGCGGTGCGGGCGGCGCGGCGTCAGCGCGATCGAGGAAACCGGGCACCGGGCGGATCATCGCATGACCCCAGCGCCACAGGTCGATGCGGCGGATCGCGCCCTCCAGCTCCGGGTTCGACACCAGCAGGTCGTCGCGCACGATCCGCTTCCATTCCTCCGCCGGCCGATCGACCAGCAGGCGGCGCGCATCGGCGGGCGCCATATCCGACAGCGGCAGATACCAGGTCAGCACCGTCCCCGCGCTGATCGCCGCGGGCCCCTGATGCGTCGCGACGACATAGCCCAGCGCCTCGCTCGCCGCCGAGACATTGTCCCAGGCCAGCGGCACGCCCCGGCCGCGCGGCATCCGGTCCACGGTAACGTTGGCGACCAGCCAGGGCGCATAGCCGAAGCCCTCCGTCCCGCCCGCCTCCGGACAGACGCGCGCAGCCACGAAGCGCGGCATCGCCAGGATCGCGGCGCGCGCGCTCAGCCGCACCGTATCGCCGCGCCGCGCGTCGAAGGCGTCGATGGCCAGGCCGTCGCCGTCGCGCGCGACACGGTGGACGATCATCCCCGGCGCGATCCGCCCGCCCAGCCGCTCCGCCATGCCGCGCGCCAGCCGGGCGTTGCCCTCCGGCCAGGTCAGCTCGTTGCCGCCTGCCCCGTCCGCCGCCCAGCCGCGCCGCGCCGCGAAATAATGGATTCCGGCCCAGGCGGAGACGTCCCCCGGCTCGGTGCCGTAATCGTCGCGCATCGCATAGCGGACGTGCGCCCGCAGCACCGGCGAGCGCCAGCCCTGCGCATCGAGCCAGGCGGCGAAGCTCTGCCGGTCGAGCGCGCGCAGCTCCGCATCACGCGAGCTATAGGCCATGGGCACGGCGAAGGCGGGGCGCCCGTCGCTGCCCGTCCGCGCGGAGAACCCCGCCATCGCCTGCTGGAAGGCGGCAAGGTCGCGCCGGTCGGCGGGGCTCAGGCCGGTGCGCGGGATCAACCCTTCCTGCCAGCGTCCCTGCCAGAAGATCCGCTCCTGAAGGTCGGCGCAGAGCTGGGCGGGATCATAGACGGGCACGCCGTCGCGATCGCCCGTGATCATGCCGAGCTGGCGGAGCATCAGCCGCAGCGCCCCCGCCTCGCGGTTCGGCACCGGCAGATAATGGGCGCCGAGCGGATAGGCGGAGACTGCGTTGGCCCCGCCGCGCGCGTTGCCGCCGATACTGTCCTCCAGCTCCAGCAGCCGGAAGCCGCCGAACTCCGCCTCCGCCAGCCGCCACCCGGCCGCCAGGCCCGCGATGCCGCCGCCCGCGATCACCACCTCCGCCTTCTCGAACCGGCCAGGCGCCGGGAAGCCGCCGTCGCGCAGCCGGTGCCCGCGCACCATGTCCGCGCCCGCCAGCTCGCCGGGCGGCAGCGGCGGATCGCGCAGCGCCAGCGCCCCCGCGCCGCCAGCGCAGACCACCGCCCCCGCCCCGATGCCCAGCACCGCGCGCCGGTCAGCCTTCATATTTGCCCCAGGCCTCGGCGAACTCGCGCACCAGTATCTGGTTGTCGAGCCGGTTCACCCCGGTGGGGCGCCGCGCCATATCCGGCGGGAAGTCATAGAGCTGCGGCTCGGTCGCCGCGGTCAGGAACCGGCCCTCGGGGAAGCGCGCCTGGGCGGGAATCGCGCCCCTGGCCGCCAGGATGAAACCCCATTCGCCGAAGCTGGGGACATAGGCGTGATAGCCCCGTGCCGTCAGGCCTGCGGCCTCGATGGTGGTCGCCACGGTCCAATATGCCTTGGGCGCGACCAGCGGCGAGGTGCTCTGCACCACCATCATCCCGCCGGGCGCCAGCAGCCGCGCGGCGGCGCGATAGAAAGTCTCGGTATAAAGCTTGCCGATCGAATAATCGACGGGATCGGGGAAATCGACGATGATCGCGTCATAGCTGCCGGTCGCCTCGCGCGCCCAGCGAAAGCCGTCGGCGTTGATCACGCGAGTGCGCGGATCGGTAAGCGATCCCTTGTTCAGCGCGGTCAGCATGCCGCTCTTCTGGAACAATCCGGTCATGCCGGGGTCCAGGTCCACCAGCGTCAGGCTGCGCACCTGGGGGTATCGCAGCACCTCGCGCGCGGCCAGCCCGTCGCCGCCGCCCAGGATCAGCACGTTGCGCGGGTCCGCCACCCGCCCCATCGCCGGATGCACCAGCGCCTCGTGATAGCGATATTCGTCGCGCGACGAGAATTGGAGGTTGCCGTTGAGGTAAAGCCGCAGGTCGGCGTCGCGCCGGGTGATCACGATCCGCTGGAAGCGCGTCGATTCGGCATAGATCACCGGCTCGCCATAGCCCGCCACCTCCGCCCAGCGCTGGAGCCGGTCCGAAGCCGCGAAGCCCGCCGCCAGCGCGATCAGGATCAGCACCGCCGCCACCCTCTCCATCCTCAGCCGCCCGCCGCGCGGCAGCACCATCAGCAGCGCCAGCGCGACCGCCGCGTTGAGGAACCCGAAGGCGAACCCCGTCCGGATCATCCCCAGATAGGGCATCAGCACCAGCGGGAAGAGCAGCGACGCCGCCAGCGCGCCGACATAATCGAAGGTAAGGACGTTGGAGACCACCTCGCGGAAATCGAAGCCGCGCAGGATTCGGATCAGCAGCGGAATCTCCAGCCCCACCAGGAAGCCGATCGCCAGCACCAGCCCATAGAGCGCGACACGGAAGTGATCGACGATCGGAAACAGCAGGAACAGCCCCGCCGCCGAGAATCCGCCCAGCACCGCGATCAGCAGCTCGACACGGACGAACAGCCGCAGCTCGTCGCGCTTCACATAGCGCGAGCACCAGCTCCCCATGCCCATCGCGAACAGATAGCTGCCGATCACCGTGGAGAACTGGGTGACGCTGTCGCCCAGCAGATAGCTGGCCAGCGTGCTCGCCAGCAGTTCGTAGATCAGCCCGCAGGTCGCCACCACGAAGGCGGATGCGAGCAGCGCCGCGGCGGGCGCGGACGCGAAGGTGCGGGTTGTGGCCGGATCGCCTTCAGCCATGAATCGCGGCGGCGACGATGATCGCCAGCCCGATCGCCACCGCGCCAGCGAAGATCGCCACCGCGACATTCTGCTTCTTCTCGATCTCTTCCCACAGCTTGCCGGGGGTAAGCAGGTCGAGGATCACGAAGCCGATGACGAAAACCACCATGCCGACAGCGGCATAGAGCAAGGTGCTGAGAAAGGCCGGAAGCGTGGTATCCATGTCCAACTCCTATTTGTGGGTGGGGCCGTAGATGCCCGCGCGCGCGCCGCCATGCGCGCGTCCGCCCTCGGCAAAGGGCGAGTAGCCGAAGATGCCCGCGGCCAGGAAGCCGGCGATCACCGCCAGACACCATAGCGCGTAGAAGAAGGTGCCGCGGCCCATCAGTCCTCCTCATCCTCACTCGTCCGGAACAGCGCGGCCGCGCCGGTCGGATCGAAATCGCTTTCGCCCTGGCGCGCCTGCTCGAAGCGGACATGACGGAACAGGCCCCACAGCAGCGGCAGCAGCAGCAGGATCGCGGCGACGATCAGGTTGGCGCCGTAAAGGCCGCCGGTGCGCACCAGGATGCCCACGCGCGGCGCATTGCCTGCGTCCATCCATCCGTCGAACGTCTGCTGATAGCCGCCGTCCCACTTGTTGCCGCGATATTCGACGATCAGGTCGTATTCGCCCCGCGGCACGCTCGCCATCGAGACCTGCGAAGCGCGCGATCCCTCGCTCCACGCCCCGTCGGAATCGACACCGTTATAGCGTTCGGCGGCGCCATAGGCCTCGTACACCTTCTGGTCGGCGCGGTTGACCAGCGAATAATCCAGATCGAGCCAGCCGTTCTCCAGCCGCGGCACCTCCGCGCGGATCTCGACGCGCTGATAGGGCCGGTCGAAACGCAACGGCCCAATGGTCACGGTCTGCTCGCCGGTGACGCCGGCGGAAACGGGAAACCATCCCGCATCGCTCCAGCGTCCGCCCGCGAAGAAGACCATCAGCAACAGCAGGAAGCCGAGCGCGGCGCCCGCGACCTTCAGGCCCGTGCCGAGCCAGGCGCGGTGCGGCGAAACCATGTGCGGCGGCGGCGGCCAGGGCCGGCGCGGCACCCCGCTTACGCCGAATTCCGCCATCTCGGCGGGCGTCAGCAGCTTCAGCAGCGTCCAGCTCACCTCATTGGCGTTGCTCTCGCGCGAGAGCATCCAGCCCGGGCCTGCCCATTCGGCGGACGCGACCCGCTCGCCCGCGGCGACCCGCCAGTAGAATTCGCCGATCACGCGATCCACCTGCACCTCGCGCTCGGCGAAGAAGCGGCGGAACTCCATGTCGCCGATGCACAGCGTGTCATAGGTCAGGTAACCCGGCGTCATCGTCAGCAGCTCGCCGAAGCTCCAGCTCTGCCCGTCGGTGACCAGCCAGCGATAGCCGTAATAGGGATTGAACAGCAGATATTCTTCCCACGGCCAGGCGCCGTAGATCGAACGATCGAGGTGCCCGATCACCTCCCATTCGATGCCGTCATAGGTGCCACGCGTGCCGAGCGGGATGTCCAGCCCGGCGGCCATCTCATGATATTCGGTGATCAGCTTCACCGCGGCGTCGTTGACGTCCAGGATGCTGCCGCACGAGGGGCAGCCGACCGTGACCGAATATCCGGCCGCGCGCAGCGTTACCGCCGATCCGCACGACGGGCAGTTGAGCGCACGCACCGCGGGCTGCGGCCGCGGCGGGATCGCGTCAGCTTGCATAGGCCGGCATCCCCCAACCCTCTATCGCGCGCAGCCCGGAAGGTTCCAGATCGCCGAGCAGCACGTAGCGGCCGGTGTAGAAGGTCGCCTCGTCGCGGTCGCGCTGCAGCGTGGCGCATTCGCCCGCCGGCCCCTTCAGGTCCACGCTATACACGCGCCAGCCCGGGGGCGCGGTGAAGGGCAGTTCCCCCTCGGCGGCGATGCACAGCACGTCGCGCGCGTCGCTCACCTGGTATTTGACGCCGCCATGCTGGGCTTCGACGCCCGGCACTGCCTCGCCACCCTCGATCACGCGGCGCAGCGCCTTGGCCCGCACGCGCGCAACCGGCTCCTCGCGCAGCAGCATGAACAGCCCCATGGCGTCGCCCAGCCAGCCATAGGATCCGTCCTGGAACAGCAGCAGCCATTCGTTCCACGATCCGTCGGTCCATGCCCAGCGCACGCGGCCGACCACCTCGAACCCGATGCCGTCCGCGCGGCCGCGCATGCCGATCCGCACCGGGCTGACGTCGAACGGCAGCGCCGCCGCCTTGCCCACGGCGGATACGCCCGCGTCGTTGCGGACGAGCAGCGACTGGCAATAGTCGCATACCCGGCACGGCAGCGCCGGCGAACGGAACACGGCCTGAGCGCCGCAGTTCGGGCAGTTTAGGGTCAGCGTCATCGGTGCTGAGGCTTAGCGGATGCGCCCCAGCAGCTCGGCCTTCTTCGCGTCGAACTCGGCCTGGGTGATCGCGCCCGCCGTCATCAGCTTGTGCAGCTTCTCGATCTGGGCGAACGCATCGTCGCCACCACCCGCTGGCGCAGCCGCCGCGCCGCCGCCGATGCCGCCCGCCATCGCCTGACCGATCGCCAGCCCCGCCGCGGCGCCCGCGCCAACGCCCGCCACGCCGCCAGACTGTTCGGCCGCCGTTTCGATCGCCCGGGCGCTCTGGAAGCGGACGAAGCGGTCCAGGTCGCCCACCACCCGCATCGAGCTGGCCTTGTCGAGATGCGCCTGCACCTCCTCGGGCAACGACACGCTCTCGACGAAGAAGCTGGTGCAGGCCAGGCCCCATTGCGCGAAGGCGGGCTCCACCGCGGCGCGCAGCCGTTCGGAAAGCGCGGCCTGGTTGCCCGCCAGATCGATGAACGCGATCTCCCCGCCGCCCAGCGCGCTGGCCAGCGCGGTGGCGATCACGCCGCGAAGCTGGGGCTCCAGATCGGACACGGTCAGCCGGTCGAGCGATCCCATCATCTTCGTGGCGAAGGCGGCGACATTCTCGACGCGGAAACCATAGCTGCCGAAGGCGCGGATGCGCAGCGGCCCGAATTCCTTGTCGCGCACGGTGATCGGCTGCTGCGTGCCCCATTTGAGGCCCGCCTGCTCCTTCTGCGAGAAGAAATAGACATCGGCCTTGAACGGGGACTTGAACGCCTTGTCCCAGTTCATCAGCGCGGTCAGCAGCGGGAGGTTCGCCGTTTCCAGCTTGTGCAGGCCGGGGAAGAAGGCGTCGGCGAGCTGGCCCTCGTTGTAGAACAGCGCCGTCTGCCCCGCACGCACGGTGAGCTGCGCGCCGTTCTGGATCTCGCGGTCCTGCATCGGATAGCGCAGCGCGAGCACGCCGGGCTCGTCCACCCAGTCGATGACGTCGACGAACTGCTTCGACAGGAAATCGAGAATGCCCATCAATCTTCTCCCTCAGCACCGAAGATTATCGCGTTTGCGGGCTGACAGAAACAGTAATCGGACGGGCGGCCCGGCAAATCGGCGGGACGCGGGCGGCCCGGGATAGTTGTGGCGAGGGCCTGCGCGAAGCTTTATGTCTCGGTTGAGGGATCGGGGCGCCGGCCATGGTTCCGTACCCAAAGGCGAAGGGCCAAGGCGGAGGACAAAGCGCATGGATGGTCTGCGGCGGTTCGGCTGGGCATATTTCGCGCTGTTCGTGGCGGTGGTGGTCAGCGGCTTCGTGCCCGCGTTCAACGATGCCGAGGGGCGGCAGTTCGGGCTGTTCACGCTCGATCTCTACGATCATGCGCTCCACCTCTTCTCCGGCCTGTGGGCGGGGATCGCAGCGCTGGTCTCGCGCGGGGCCACGCGCTCCTATTTCCGGCTGTTCGGCCCGCTCTATTTCCTGGACGGCGTGCTGGGGCTGGCGACGGGCAGCGGCTATCTGGACCTCGGCATCTTCCTCTACGGCCCGCTCGATCTGCCGCTTGAGACGCGCTTCTTCGCCAATCTGCCGCATCTGGTGATCGGCGGGTTCGCCGCCTGGGTCGGCTATATCTACGCGCGGGAACGCTGATGCTGCTGCGGCTGCTGCGCTGGACCGGGGGGCTGCTGTTCGGACTGCTGGTGCTGGGCGCGATCCCGATCGTCTATGTCGAGACGCAATGCACCGCCCCGCCCAATGGCTGGCAGGCGGCGGCGCCCTATCGATCGGTACTGCCCAGCGACACCGGCAAGCGGCCGGAGGCGCGGACCTGGCTGACCTATCCCGAATGGTACATCGTCTATTCCGCGGAGAGCTATGGCCGCTACCTCGCCGCCGGAAAGCCGCCGAGCGGCTTTTCCTACCTGCGCCAGATCGGCGGATTCTGGAGCGGGCTGTGCGCCGTCAATCGCGCCGCGGGCAGCGCCGAGGCGGGCGATGCCAAGGTGATGCTCTACACCATCGGCCTCAGCTTCACCGCGGAGATGGCGATCAAGGGCGCCTATGAGAATGTCTTCGGCCGGATCAGCGAATGGATCGGCGGGTGGAAGAGCGCCAATGATCGCTATTCGGCCGAGATATGGCAGCGCTACGGCGCCTTCATGCACGAGACGCCCTGGTATCAGTTCGGCTTTCTCGATGCGCTGAAGGGGCTGTGGCGGACCGAAAGCGCGTCCGCGCCCTATCGCAACTGGGAACGGCGGCTGGCGCTTTCCACCGAGTTCGGGATCAAGTCCGCCTATGGCGGCGCGATCGGCTTCGCGTCGAACAACGCGCTGGGGCCGGCGCAGCTCAGCGTCCCGCTGGTGCTGGGCGGCACGCCCCAGGCGATCGCCGCCGCCGATCCGCGGCTGAAGCTCAACGGGCTGTTGCCCGGCGGCCTCGCCGCGGTGGAGGCACCGCGCTACGCCCAGCTCACCGATGCGCTGGTGAAGCTCTCCGCCACGCCGGTCGAGCTGTTCGAGATCGCAGGCAACGACGATGTGCTGCTGACGGTGATCGCGCCCGATGCCGCCGCTGTGCCCCAGGGCAGCCACGGGCTGTTCGCCGAACCGCTGGACGACCGGCCCGGCTGGCGGCGGCTGGGGCTGGCGGTGAAGGTGCCCCGCCTGCTCGCCACGATCCGCGAGGCGCGCGCCGCCGGGATCGAGATCGAGCATGTCTACGACTATTGAAGACAGTCCGCCCTTGTTGGCGGAACCCGCACCTGCCCGCAGGAACCGGACAGGCTCCGGGAACCAGGCCGCGCTGCTCCTGCTGGTGCTGCTGGTGTGGGCGCTGATCCTGCTGGCGCTGCCCTTCGTCGGGCCGGCCGGACGGCAGGTGGCGGTGGTGGGCGATGCCGCGCGCAGCCTGAACGCCATCCGCACCGCAGGCGGCGAGGTGGTGGAGATGCGCGAAGGCGCGATCCTGGCGCGATCGGATCGCCCCGGCTTCGCGCTGGCGCTCTATCGCGCGGGGGCGCCGCTGGTGCTGGAGGGCCGCATCGGCGCGAGCTGCTTCACGACGAAGCCGGGGCGCTGAACGCGGGCGCATAGCGCGCGTACCAGCTATTGGAGAAGGCCTCGCCCGGATCCCACTTGCGCTTCGCCGCGAAGAAGTCGCGGATCTCCGGATAGCTCCGCTCAAGCTGCGCGGGGGTATAGTGGAGCTGATAGGGCAGGAAGAAGCGCCCGCCGTTCGCCGCGGAAAGATCGATCAGGTCGCTGGTGATCTTCGCCATGGCCGCCTGCCCCTCCGGCGAAACCGGCTGGTTGATGTACAGCACCACCGAAAAGGCCGGCGCGGGGGCATAGCTCAGCGCATTGTCCTCGGTGTCCACGACGCGGATCGAGGCGTTGAGCAGGTTGGTCTTCTGCTCCCGGAACAGCGCGCGCATCCCGTCGACAAAGGGGATCAGCCGGTCGCGCGGGATGAAATATTCGTGGAGGATGTCGGTCTCGCGCGGCAGGTTGTTGCGCAGATAGGCGACGCTGTCGTGCATCGGATCGTTGCGCGACACCAGGCACGCCTCCCCGCTGCCGCTCGCCTGGGCGCGGGTGACGGTGCAGCTTTCGAACCGGTGCTCCAGATTCTTCTCGGACCACCATTTGAACGACGCGAACAAGTTGCCGCGCTTGGCCAGGTTGATCGTCAGGCGGCGCATCTTGGTCGACGCCACCTCGCTCAGCGGCGGGCGGACCAGCCCCGCGCCGTCCACCTTGTGATAGCTGTAGACGAGCGCTTCCTGCAGCAGCGATCCCGGCGCGGTGGAAAGATGGGTGTAGGTAAGGCCCACCCCCGGATCGCCCTGAAGCTTCGCGAAGACTTCCGGGAAGTCGCGATAGCCGATCAACTGGCGTTCCGAACGATAGATGTCGTTGGGCACCACCTCCAGCTCGGCCGACAGGATCAGGCCGAACAGCCCGTATCCGCCCACGACATGGCGGAACAGATCGGGCTCCACCTCGCGCGATGCGGTGACGATGCTGCCGTCGGCCAGCATCACGCGCAGGCTGCGGATCGAACGCATCAGCGCGCCCGCCTGATGATCCATCCCGTGCGCGTTGACCGATATCGATCCGCCCACGGTGAAGATGTCGGTCGACTGCATCGACTTGACGGCGAAGCGCGGGTGGATCGCGTTCTGGATGTCGTGCCAGGTCGCGCCCGCGCCCACGGTGATGGTGCGCGCCGCGGCATCCAGCCGGATCGCGTTCATCGATCGCATGTCGAGCATCACCCCGCCCTTGCGGAACGCCTGCCCGCCCATGCTGTGCTTCACGCCGGCGGCGGAGACGGTGAGCCCCTTGGCCCGGGCATAGGCCAGCGCCTCGCCAACCTCCGCCTCGCTGCGCGGGCGCACCACGCCGGCGACTTCGGTGCGGCTGAGGCAGCTCGCGTCGTTCACGGTGCCGCCCCGCTGCGCCCATCTGGGCTCCGCCACCTTGTCCGCGACGGGCTTCAGCGCCGGGACATCGGGCAGCCCGGCCATGCAATCCTTCTCGCCCTCCGGATCGGCGGCGAGAACCATCAGCCAGGGCGTGACCCCTGCGATCGCGATCGCCAGCGCCGACGCGGTGATCAGCAGGGCCTTCTTCATCGCGCTTCCTTCCCCCCTGGGTGCGGCTGCCCCGCGACTATGCGGAGCCGCCAACCGGCGCGCAAGCAAGCACGATCCGGAAACAGGCCCCCTTCGCCACGGGATCGAGCGCAATCCGCCCCCCGGTCGCCGCCAGCAGCGAACGCGCGATGGGCAGGCCCAGCCCGGTGCCGCCCTTCTCGCGGTTACCGGTGAAGAAAGGCTCAAAGATCCGCTCGCGGTCCGCCTCCGGCACGCCGGGGCCATCGTCGGCGACGCGGATCGCCAGCGCGCCGCCCTCCTCGGCCAGCGCCATCGTCACCCGCGTCGCCCCGGCCTGGCGGCTGTTGCCGATCAGCGTGGCGAGAACGGTTTCCAGCGCATCCTCGGTCACATGCGCGGGCGGCAGGAGCGGCGGGGCCTTCACCGTCACGCGCAGCCGGTCGTCGCCCAGCAGCCGCGCGACGCGCCGTGCGGCGGCGGCGGCCTCGGCACGCGCGCCCGCCTCCACCGCGATCATGTCCGCCCGCGCCAGATCGAGCAGGCTCTGGACGAGGCGCGACAGGCGCTCCGCATCGGCATCGGCATTGGCCAGGAACCGCTCGCGCTCGGCAGGCGACATCTCCGCCCCATGTTCCTGCAACAGCTCGATCGCGCCGCGGATGCCGGTGAGCGGGGTCTTGAACTCATGGCTCACCGCGGCTGCGAAATCCTGGAGGTAGCGCTGGCGGGTGTCGATCCGCTCGGCCATCGCGGCGAAGTTGACGTAGAGCTCGCGGATCTCGTTGGCGGCGGTGACGGGCGGATCGGGAATTTCGATGCGGCCCAACGCCACGCCCTCGCTCGCCGCGGCCAGCGTGCGGATCGGCCGGGCGATGCCGCGCGAAAGCACGCCGACGATCACCAGCAGCGTGAGCAGGATCAGCACGATCCCCAGCACGATCTTGCCGCGATCCTGATAGATGCCCAGGAACAGCCCGCGCGGGCTGCGCGAGACCATCACCGCGCCGATCACCCTGCCCCCCGCGATCACCGGGCGGACGTGGTGGACGCGGATGCCCGCCGCGCTGCTCAGCATCTCGGTCAGCGTTACCGATCCGTAATGCTCCTCCACCTCGCGCTCGCGCAGCACGGTGGCGCTGCTTCCGCCCAGCGCGCGGCGCACCTCGGGCAATCCGGCATAGCTCCGCCCCATATCCTCGCGCCCGCCGACCACCACTCCGCGCGCATCGAGCAGCCGCGTGGCGGAGAGCGTGACGGCGGCGGCATCCTGGACGATCGGCGCGATCGCCGCCGCCGCGCGCACTGCCCGCGGATCGGCCGGCGCGGCGGGAGCCCCGTCCGGCTGGGGCGGCAGCACGGGATTGGACTGTAGGTCGATCTCCGGCGGCTCGGGCGCGGGCGCGCGCGGCTCGGGCGGGGCGCCCCAGGCGCTGCGATAGGCGGCGGCCAGCACCGCGCTCTGCGCGATCAGCTCGGCCTCGGTCTGCTGGACCAGCGTGTTCTCATAGACGCGCAGGCCCAGCGCCGCGACGCCGGGCAGCGCGGCGACGAACAACAGCGTACCGAACAGGATCGTGCGCAGGCTGAGCGGCGGCCAATAGCGCTTGAGCCACTCCTTTGCGGCGCGGATCAATCGCAGCCGCCGATGCGATAGCCGACGCCGGCGCGCGTCTCGATCAGCCCGGCGCAGCCCGCCGCAGCGAATTTGGCGCGCAGGTTGCGGACATGGCTGTCGATCGTCCGGTCGGTGACGGCGAAGCCCGGCCCGCGCAGCCGGTCTATGATCGCATCGCGCGAGAATACGCGCGAGGGCGTGGAAGCCAGGATCAGCAGAAGCTGGAACTCGGTGGCGGTGGTCGAAACCGGCGTGCCGCCGATCCGCGCCTCCCAGCCGTCGCGATCGAGCGTCAGGCGGCCGTGGACCACCTTGCTCCCCTTCTCCGCCGCGGGCGCGGGGGCGCCGCGCTTCAGGATCGCGCCCACCCGCGCCACCACCTCGCGCGGGCTGAACGGCTTGCACACATAATCGTCGGCGCCGATCTCGATGCCCACGATCCGGTCCACCTCGTCATCGCGTGACGACAGGAACAGGATCGGCAGGTTCGCATGCGGCCCGCCCCCCGCGCGCAGGCGGCGGCACAGCTCCAGCCCGTCCAGCCGGGGCATATTGATGTCCAGCACCATCAGGTCGGGCGGATCGATCGCGATGGCGGCCAGCGCCTCCTCGCCGTCCGCCGCCTGGCTCGCGGTCATCCCCGCCTTGCCCAGCGCGAAGGCCAGCAGGTCGCGGATATGCGGGTCGTCATCGACCACAAGGATGCGGCGGTTCATCGCCGCCATGGGTGCAACCATATGGGGGACGCGGTCAACGGGCTGGCGGACACGGGCTGCGGCGGACATCGGCACTCCTGATCGGAACGATGCCCGATCGATCGCATGTCTGCTTCCAGCCCTGATCCGGGCGGTGTGGAGATTTGGTGCAGGCCGGGGCCGCCCGAAGCACCCGGAACTAGCGGCGCGTGCCCCGCCAATAGAGCAGCGCGGCCACCACCGCGGCAGAACCCACGCCGATCGCGGCGCCCACGCCGATCTGCTTGGCGTTCGGGCTCCAGCGCTTGCGCGCCTCGGCCATCTCGCGGGCTACGGCAACGGCCTCGCTGGCTTCTTCCTTCACGGCGGGTGCGCGCGGGGCGGCCTTGGCGGGTGCCCTGCGGGGCGTGGCGGGCTTGGCGCGCGGCTTCTTCGGTGCCGGGGTTGCAGGCGGCTTGTTCATGACTCTCCCAATCTATCGCGGCAACTCTGAACGCGCCGCTAACGATCGGGTTGCGTGCTGGCAATTCGCGCTTTCCCGAACGCCCGCGCCGATGCAGAAGGCCCGCCATGCATCCCGTATACGCCGCCATGGGCACCACCATCTTCGAAGCCATGTCCGCCCGCGCGCGGGAAACGGGCGCGATCAACCTGGGCCAGGGCTTTTCGGACGGCCGCGGGCCGGAGCCGGTGCTGCAGGCGGCGGCGCGCGCGCTTCTGGAGAAATCGAACCAGTATCCGCCGATGCCCGGCCTGACCGAGCTCAGGCAGGAGGTGGCGAACCACTATGCCCGCCACCAGGGGCTGAACCTGGCCGCCGAGGAGGTGATCGTCACCTCGGGCGCGACCGAGGCGCTGGCCGCGGCGATCCTGGCGCTGGTGGAGCCGGGCGACGAGGTGATCTGCTTCGCGCCGCTCTACGACGCCTATGTGCCGCTGATCGAGCGCGCGGGCGGCGTGGCCCGGCAGGTGCGGCTCGCCCCGCCGCACTGGCGCATCGATCGCGCGGCGCTGGAGGGCGCGGTGAGCGGCCGGACGCGCATCCTGCTGCTCAACAACCCGCTCAATCCGGCGGGCAGCATGTCTTCCGCCGAAGAGCTGGCGATGATCGCCGATTTCTGCGTGAGCCACGATCTGATCGCGATCTGCGACGAGGTGTGGGAGCATGTCACCTTCGATGGCGCGCGCCATCTGCCGCTGATCGGCTTTCCGGGGATGCGCGAACGCACGGTGAAGATCGGCAGCGCGGGCAAGATCTTCGCGCTCACCGGCTGGAAGGTCGGCTGGATGTGCGCCGCGCCGGAGCTGGCGCGCGGGCTGGCCAAGGCGCACCAGTTCCTCACCTTCACCACGCCTCCCAACCTGCAATGGGCGGTGGCCGAGGGGCTGGCGACGCAGGACGGCTGGGTCCAACAGGCCCGCCACGGTTTCCAGCACGGCCGCGATCGGCTGAAGGCCGGGCTGGAGGCCGCCGGGCTGGTGACGCTGCCAAGCGCGGCGACCTATTTCCTCTGCGCCGACCTCGCCGCCTCCGGCATCGACATGGACGACGTGACCTTCGGCCGCCGGCTGATCGAGGAGGCGGGCGTGGTGACGATCCCGGTCTCCGCCTTCTATTCCGAGGCGCCGGTCACCAACGTCGTCCGCTTCGCCTTCTGCAAGCAGGACGCGGTGCTCGACGACGCCATCGCGCGCGTGGGCGACTGGATGCGCCGCCGCAACGGCTGAGCAGGGCGGAGCTAGGCGCCGGCAGCCCCGGTGCCGGGCCGCGCCGCATGCGCGAACAGCCAGGCGGCGGCCAGCCACAGCGCGGCGAACACCCCCGTCGCGCCGATCACGTCGCCCGGCCAGGAACGGTCCCCCGCCCCCATCCCGCCGCCGAGCGCGATCGCGCCCACGGCAATCTGCGCCACCGCCGTCGCCGCCATCGCGCGTGCCATGCCCGCCGCGCGCAACCGGGCAAGCGTGGCTCCGGCCACGCCGGTCGCCAGCACGCCCGCGAACATCAGGTTGGCGGGATCGTCCTCCGATCCGATAATCCCCACCGCGCCGTTGACCCAGAACAGCAGCACCGCCCCACCGATCGCGAATGCCGTGCCCGCGCGATAGGCCGCGCCGCTCCCGGTCCGCGCGAACAGCTCGAACCCGCCGATCGCCGCCGCCAGCATCGCGGCGAAGACCGCGAAGTCCGCCACCGTCCAGCGCACCTCGTCCGTAAGGCGCATCGCCGCCAGCGGCACCAGCATCAGCGCCCCGGCGATGCTCCAGGCCGCGATCCTCCATTGCTTCGACATGCCGTCCTCCCGTGAAACCGCCTTGCGCCTAGCCGCGCGGCGAGCAGCGCTGATCCGCACGGCAAGGAGAAACGGTGCAGGCCGGCGCCTCAAACCTTGTCCAGCACCCCGCGCTCGGTGATGTAGGCGGTCACCAGCCGGGCGGGCGTCACGTCGAACGCCGGGTTGGCCGCGGGCGATCCGGTTACGCGCACGGTGCGGATCATGCCCTCGGCATCGGGGCCGGTCAGCCACTTCACCTCGTCGGCGCTGCGTTCCTCGATCGGGATATCGGCGCCGGTCGCGGTAGCGGGGTCGAAAGTGGTGTAGGGCAGCGCGACATAGAAGGGCACGCCGTTGTCGTGCGCCGCCAGCGCCTTCAGATAGGTGCCGATCTTGTTGCAGACATCGCCGTTGGCGGTCACCCGGTCGGTGCCGACGATCACGGCGTCCACCTGCCCCTCCATCATCAGCAGCCCGCCGGCATTGTCCGCCACCAGCGTGTGCGGCACGCCATGATTGGCCAGCTCGAACGCGGTGAGCAACGCGCCCTGGTTGCGCGGCCGCGTCTCGTCCACCCACACATGGATCGGGATGCCCGCGTCATGCGCGAGATAGATGGGCGCGGTGGCGGTGCCGTAATCCACCGTCGCCAGCCATCCGGCGTTGCAATGCGTCAGGATGTTGAGCGGGCGATGCGGGTTGCGGGCGTGGAGCGTCCGCAACAGCGCCAGCCCATGCTCGCCGATCGCGCGGCACAGCGCGGCGTCCTCATCGGCGATGGCGTCGGCGCGGGCGAAGGCGGCGGCGGCGCGCTCCGCCGGCGCCAGGTCCGCGACATGGGCACGCACCGAATCGAGCGCCCATCGCAGGTTGATCGCGGTCGGCCGGGTCGCCACCAGCAGGTCATATCCCGCCGCCAGCCCCGCGTCGGAGGGATCGTCCGCCAGCGCCATCGCCAGGCCATAGGCGGCGGTGGCGCCGATCATCGGCGCCCCGCGCGTCCACATCTCGCGGATCGCCGCGGCGGCGGTGGCGGCGTCGCGCAGTTCGACCCACTTCACCTCCCAGGGCAGCAGCCGCTGGTCCAGGATCGCCACGCCCGCGCCGTCGGCGGTGCGGGCGATCGAACGGCGGTGCGCGCCCTCCAGGATCACGGCAGCACCTCCGCCAGCGAGTGGACGTCGCCGCCCTGCCCCTCGCGGTCGATCAGCAGCGCCTGCATCCCCGCCGCGCGCGCGGCCGCGATCTCGGCCGCGGCGTCGGAAACGAACAATATCTCGCCCGGCGCCAGCCCCAGCGCGGCGGCGATGCGCGTATAGGATTCCGCCTCGCGCTTCGGCCCGGTGGTGGTGTCGAAATAGCCCGACAGCATCGGCGTCAGGTCGCCCGCGGTCGAATGGCCGAAGATCAGCTTCTGCGCGGCGATCGATCCGGAGGAATAGATGTGGACGGGGATGCCCCGCCCGGTCCAGCGCCGGATCGCCTCGGGCGTGTCGGGATAGACATGGCCCGAAAGCTCGCCATCGGCATAGCCCTGCGCCCAGATCAGCCCCTGAAGCGTCTTGAGCGGGGTTTCCTTGCGGTCCTCCGCGATCCAGCTCAGCAGCGTACCGGCGGGATCGGGGCCGGGAACCTGTGCCAGGATCGGCGCGGTCTCTTCAGGATGGGCGGCAACATAGGCGCGTAAATGCCTGGCCGCATAGGGAAACAGCTCGTCCGCGACGAAGGAGATGCTGCTCGTCGTGCCCTCGATATCGAGGAGGATTGCCTTCACGCTGGTCATGCTTGGTCCGTGCTGGGAATGCGGCGTCAGGCAGCGACCGGCTCGTGGCGCGGGAAGCGGCCGGCGATGGTGTCACCGGTGAACTTCGCCACCCATCCGTCCGGATTGGTGAACAGGCGGATCGCGGTGAAGCGCGGCGCCGGCCCCATGTCGAACCAGTGGCGCATCCCGGCGGGCACGGAGATCAGGTCGCCCTCCTCGCACAGCACGGCATAGACGCGCCCGTCGTCGCCGTGGAGCGTGAACAGCCCCTCGCCCTCGACGAAGAAGCGTACCTCGTCCTCCGAATGGCGGTGCTCGGACAGGAACTTGGCGCGCAATTCGTGCTTCTGGGGATGATCGGGCACCATGCGGATCACGTCCACCGACTGATAGCCGTTGGCGGCGCACAGCCGCTCTACCTCCGGCGCGAAGGCGGCCAGCACCTCCTCCTGCTCCGCCGCCGCGTCGATCGGGCGCGACGGCCATTGTTCGAAACGCACGCCCAGCGGCGCGACCGCCTGGGCGATCGCGGCCGGATCGGTGATGTCTGCCAGCGGCTGGCCGCCATCGCCCTCGGCGAAGATCCGCAGTCTCGTCATCGTGCCGCTCCGTTCCTGAATCCGATCTCGGCGAGTTCGGCGGCGATCAGCCACTCGGTCGCCTCCAGAACATGCTCTGCCTCGGCCACGCTGGCGCCCCAGGAATAGAGGCCGTGGCTGCGGATAAGATAGGCCGGTATCGCCCCCGGCGCCAGCAGCGCGGGCGATACCGCGGCCTCGATCACCGCCATGTCCTGGCTGTTGTCGACGATCGGCAGCCGCGCCTGTGCCTCATGCGTGTCGATGCCCGGATAGATCTTCAGCATCTCATGCCCGCGGAACACCCATTCGCGCGCCTGGGGATAGGCGCGGCTCAGCCCCACCGCCTCGGGCGAATGGCCGTGCAGCACGCCATTGGCTTCGGGGAACAGGCGATAGATCGCCAGGTGCAGCGCGGTCTCCGCCGATGGTTTGCCGGGGGTCAGCGGCGTGCCGTCCAGCGCCACGCGCATGATGTCCGCGGGCGTCAGCCGTCCCTTGTGGCGGCCGGAAACGGTCAGCGCGATGCTGCCGTCGTCCAGCCGCGCCGAATAATTGCCGCCCGTCGCGGGCGCCCAGCCGCGGAAATCGAGGCGGCGGCCGGTTTCCACCAGCGCGCGCGCGGCGTCATCGAAGCCCATGGTTCCCATGGCCGCGCTCCCTACCGGCGGAATGTTGCGAAGGAAATCGCGATCAGCGCGCCGCGGGAGAATCCTTCGCCGCAACCTCCTTGGCCGGGCCGGTGACCCAGGAAGAGGTGGCCGCGGGCTGCGATCCGTCGCCGCTCACCGGCACCAGCGCCGGGGGCGGCGCCACGCTGCCGCCCGCGCTGGTGACGACATTATATTGTTCGGACGCGAACTGGCTGGGATCGGCATAAAGCGTCGGCGGCGCGGTGCGGCGCTGGATCGGATCGTCGATCGGCCAGTCCACCACCGATACGCCGCCGCCCATGCGGGTGAGCTGGAAGAGCTGCTTGGCGAATTCGGCGGGCAGGCGGATGCAGCCGTGCGACGCCGGATAGCCCGGCAGGCGCCCCGCGTGCAGCGCGATCCCGTCCCAGGTCAGCCGCTGCATCCAGGGCATCGGCGCGTTCGAATAGAGGTTCGAACGGTGGAACGGCTTCTTCTGCAGGATGGTGAAGTCGCCGGTCGGCGTGTCTTTGCCCGGCTTGCCGGTGGAAACCGTGCTGACCCCGATCAGCACATCGCCGCGATAGACATAGGCGAGCTGCGCCGGGATGCTGACCACCACCGTCACCTCGCCCACCAGCCCCGCGCTGGCGGGCGTCAGGCTGTCGGCACCGAACCACACGAATTCGCCCGGGCGCAACGCCAGCCGTTCGGAACTGGTGGCATAGCCCTGTGCCAGCACCGGCGCGGTCCAACAGCAAAGCAGCAACGCGATAACGAGCCGGACGGCCCTCATTCCCATCTCCGTTCGATACGGCACGCCTTATGGTTAACGCGAAAGTTAACGGACCGTTAGGCATATTTCGGCATATTACGGGTGCGGGCGATTCCCGGGGTGCGCACCGGACAAACGCTTGGCAATGTTCGGCTATTGGCCGGCCGCATCGGCGAACCGGGGCGAAAGTGCGACGATTCGTCCGATTTGGGACACTTGTTGCACAAGCCGAAGCGCAGGCTTCTGCTATAACGTCTTCCACGGGGAAGAGATTGGGCAAGGTGGAGTGTGAAGGACACGCTTAACTCGGCGCAGACGCGCCGTGCGCTTATCAAGTCGGCCTTGGTGATGGCGGGCGGCGTTGCCGTAAGCGCTTGCACCACGCGCGGAGTGACGGCCTCGGTGCAGATGCCGAAGCCTGCTCCGGCAATTCCGGTTCCTGCCGTGGTGGCGCATCCGGTGGCTCCGGCCCCGGCGGTCGCGCGCCGCGCCGGAATGGCGCCCGCCGGCGTCCGGCCAGAGCTGTTCCGCCGCGCCGTCGCCGCGCTCGACCGGCATTCGATGTCGATCGCGTCGCACGATCGCATCGCGATCGCGGACTTCTCGGTCTCGTCGTCGCTGCCGCGCTTCTTCCTGATCAACATGGGCAACGGCCAGGTCGAAAGCCTGCTGGTATCGCATGGCAGCGGTTCGGATCCGGCGCACACCGGCTGGCTCCAGCGCTTCTCGAACGATCCTGGCTCGAACGCCACCTGCGAGGGCGCGTTCGTCACCTCCGACTATTATTTCGGCAAGCATGGCGCGTCGCAGCGGCTGATCGGCCTGGATGCGACCAACAACAACGCCCTCGATCGCGCGATTGTGGTGCATGGCGCCAAATATGCCACCGCCGAACATATGGCGACCTATGGCAAGCTCGGCCGCAGCCAGGGCTGCTTCGCGGTCGGCCCCAACGAGCTGGACATGGTGTTCCTGCGCCTCGGGCCGGGCCGCCTGATCTTCTCGGCGAAGGTCTGACGACCGCTTCCGGCGCCGCCCGCGCGGCCGCCGGTCGTACCCGCACGGGGCTGGCCCCCGTGCGCGTGCGCGTCTAGGAATGCGGCCGATGGCAAAGGCGCACCCCTTTTATTCGATCCACCGCCACGGGATGATCCGGGCGGGCGTGTGTACGCCGCTGGCCACCGCGGGCGATCCCGCTGCCAACGCCGCCGCCGCGATCGCGCTGGCCCGTCAGGGCGACGGCGAGGCGGCGGACCTGCTGCTGTTCCCCGAGCTGAACCTATCCAGCTACGCGATCGACGACCTGCACCTTCAGGACGCGCTGCTCCACGCGACCGAAAAGGGGCTGGCGGAGATCGCCGCGGCCAGCGCCGGCCTGCGCCCGTTGCTGCTGCTGGGCGCGGCGTTGCGCCGCAACGGCCGCGTCTACAACTGCGCCGTCGCGATCCATCGCGGCCGCATCCTGGGCGTGGTGCCGAAGAGCTTCCTGCCCAACTATCGCGAATATTACGAAAAGCGCTGGTTCGCCCCCGGCGCGGGGCTGACCGGGCTGGAGATCGCGGTGGCCGGGCAGACCGCCCCCTTCGGCACCGACCTGATCTTCGCCGCCGCCGATCTGCCCGATTTCGTCGTGCATGCGGAAATCTGCGAGGATTATTGGGCGCCCGCCCCGCCCTCCACGCTGGGGGCGCTGGCGGGTGCGCTGGTGCTGTGCAACCTCTCCGCCTCCAACATCACCGTGGGCAAGGCGCGCGAGCGGGCGCTGCTCTGCGCATCGCAATCGGTGCGCACGGCTTCGGCCTATCTCTACTCCGCCTCCGGCCCCGGAGAGAGCACCACCGACCTTGCCTGGGACGGCCAGGGCGAGATCTGGGAGCTGGGCGAGCTGCTCGCCACCTCCGAACGTTTCGAGCTGACCACCGAGATCATCTACGCCGATCTGGACCTGGAGCGGCTGCGCCAGGAGCGGATGCGCAACGGCACCTTCAACGATGCCGCCGCCGCCGCGGGCCATCCGGAAACGCGCTTCCGCCGCATCGCCTTCGCGCATCAGCCCGATTACGCCGATGTCGGCCTCGTCCGCCCGCTGCGCCGCTTCCCCTTCGTGCCCAACACGCCCGAACGGCTGGCCGAGGATTGCTACGAGGCGTTCAACATCCAGGTGGAGGGGCTGCGCAAGCGGATCGCCGCCACCGGGGCCAAGCGGCTGGTGATCGGCATCTCCGGCGGGCTCGATTCCACCCATGCGCTGATCGTCGCGGCAAAGGCGATGGACCGGCTGGGCCGCCCGCGCTCGGAGATACTGGGCTATACCATGCCCGGCTTCGCGACCGGCGAGGAGACGCGCGCCAACGCCTGGGCGCTGATGGACGCGATCGGCGCGACGGGCGCCGAGATCGACATCCGCCCCGCTGCCAACCAGATGCTCGCCGACATGGGCCATCCCTATGCCAAGGGCGAGCCGGTGTATGACGTGACGTTCGAGAACGTCCAGGCGGGCCTGCGCACCGACTATCTGTTTCGCCTCGCCAACCAGCATGACGGCTTCGTCGTCGGCACGGGCGACCTCTCCGAAATGGCGCTCGGCTGGTGTACCTATGGCGTGGGCGACCAGATGAGCCATTATGCCGTCAACACCGGCGTGCCCAAGACGCTGATCCAGTATCTGATCCGCTGGACGGTGCGCGCGGGCCAGTTCACGGGCGAAGCCGCGGCGGTTCTGGAGCGTATCCTGGCGACCGAGATTTCGCCCGAACTGGTGCCCGCCGGCGCCGATGGGAAGATCCAGAGCACGCAGGACCGCATCGGGCCATATGAACTCCACGATTTCTTCCTCCACTACACGATCCGCCACGGGCTGCGGCCGTCGAAGATCGCCTTCCTGGCGTGGCATGCGTGGAAGGATGCCGGGGCGGGCCGCTGGCCGCTCGGCTTCCCGGAGGACGCGCGCAACCAATATGACCTGACCACGATCGCGAAGTGGCTGGAAACCTTCCTGTTCCGCTTCTTTCAGATCAGTCAGTTCAAGCGATCGGCGATCCCGAACGGGCCGAAGGTTTCGGCCGGCGGCGCGCTGAGCCCGCGCGGGGACTGGCGGGCACCTTCGGATGGGGAGGCCACCCCATGGATCGACGAATTGAGGGGGGAATTGCCGTGAAGATGCTGACATTGCTCGCCGGCGCCGCCGCGCTGGCCGCCATCGCCGTGCCGGCGCATGCGGATTGGCCGCCCACCGCCTGGGGCATGACGGTGAAGCAGGTCCTCGCCGCCGTTCCGGGCGCTCAGGAGCTCGCCTGGCAGGGCACCGAACATGACGTATGGGGACAACGCAAGCTGGCCGAGGCGCCCTCCACCGACGGGGATGTCGCCGTGCGCGCCGAATTCTATTTCGACGCGGACAAGGGCAAGCTCGGCTTCGTGCGGCTGGTGGCGAGCGACAAGGGCCAATGCGTGGCATGGGAGCAGAAGCTGGTCGCGCGCTATGGCGCCGGATCGGCCAGTAAGCCGTCGGCGACGCTGCTGGGCGAGATGGTGAACCATCGCTGGGTCGATCCGAAGGGCAAGGACCGGCTGCTCTACCTCCGGCTGCACGACAGCGCCGGCAAGCCCGATTACTGCCACCTGATCCGGCAGCAGCCGGAGTGAGGCCGCCGCCGCTGCGCCCCGGCTATGCGCTGGCCGCGGCGGCGATCTTCGCGGTGGAGGTACTGATCGCGCTGTTCGTGCGCGACCGGTTCGTGCGCCCCTATCTTGGCGACGTGCTGGCGGTGGTGCTGGTCTATGCCGGGCTGCGCGCGATCACGCCGTTGCGCGTGGTGCCCGCGGCGCTGGCGGCACTGGGCGTGGCGTTCGCGGTGGAGCTGGGGCAGCTTGCCGGGCTGGTCCATCTGCTCGGGCTCGGCTCCAGCCCCGTCGCACGCACGGTGCTGGGCACGGGCTTCGATCCCGCCGATCTGCTCGCCTACACGGCGGGGGCCGGGATCGTGGTGGTCGCGGAGCATCTGCGCGGCGTCACCGCCCGCGAAGGATCTCGCGCAGCGCCCTGAGATTGTCCGGCGTGTTCACATTGTGGAGCATGCCGCCCAGCTCGACCGGCTTCACCCCGGCATGCGCGGCCCAGGCGCGCACCGAATGCCCCGTGGCAGTGGTGGCCAGCCAATCGTCCAGCACCGGGGCGAGCGCGCTCGGCCAATAGCCGATCACCGGCATCTCGGCGGCATAGGCGCCCTCGGCCTGGCTCGCGAGCTTAGCGCGGAGATCGGTTTCCAGCCACGGCGCGTCGCAGGGATAGGTCAGCACGCCGGCATATCCGCGCGCCGCCGCGGCATGGATCGCGGCGTTGATCCCGCCCAGCGGCCCCATGTCCGGCCCCGGCCGGTCGGGCACCCAATCGTCCCATTCGCGGCCCGCCACGATCACCCCGTCCGCCTGGCGCGCCAGCGCGGCGATGGCATGCGCGATCAGCGGCCTGCCGTTCAGATCGGCGAGCGCCTTGTCCGACCCGAAGCGGCTGGACCGCCCCCCGGCCAGCACCGCGCCCAGAATCCTCACGCCACGCTCCACAACAGCGAATCGCGCCGCACCAGCACCGCCAGCGCCAGCCCCGCCTCCCGCGCCGCCTCCACCGCCAGCGCGGTGGGCGCGGAGATCGCGGCGAGCAGCGGACATCCCGCCAGCACCGCCTTCTCCACCAGCTCATAGGAGCAGCGCGACGAGAGCAGCGCGAAGCCCCCGTCCCACTCCAGCCCCGCGCGCGCCATCGCGCCGATCAGCTTGTCGAAGGCGTTGTGGCGGCCGACATCCTCGCGCACCAAACGGATCGTGCCATCGGCGGCGCAAAGCGCGGCGGCATGGTGCGCGCCGGTGACCGCGTTCATCGGCTGGTGCGCGCGCAAACTCTCCGCCGCCCGCAGCACGGCATCGCCATCCGCAGAAGTGACCGCGGTCACCTTAGGCAGCGGACGCAGCGCCGCCTCCAGATTCTCGATTCCGCAGAGCCCGCATGAGCTGTCGGTGGTGCGGTGCCGCACCCGCTCGATCACCACCGCGGGATCGGCCAGCGTGATCCGCAGGATATGGCCCCGCGCCGCCGCATGCGCCTCCACCTCCACCGGATCGCCCAGCCGCTCGCTGCGCAGGAAGCCGTGGGCGAAATCCTCCAGGTCGGCCGGCGTCGCCATCATCACCGCATAGCCGATGCCGTTCACTTCGATCGCGACCGGCACCTCGTCCGCCAGCGTGCGCGATACGGGCGCACGCGCGCCGCCGGGCGCGATACGGAGGAAGCTGGCGTCCATGGCGCGGTGATAGGCGCGCGCGATGCCGCCGAACAGCCCCGCGCTACAGCCCCCGCAATATGGCGGCCGCGCCGCCCGTGGGCGCCAGCTCCAGCGTCAGCTTGTCGCGCGCGCTCACCGTGCGCACGCCCTTCGCCACCGCGTCCGGTGCCGCGCCGTCGGTCCACAGCGTGGCCTCCGCCGAGCCTCCGCCCAGGAAATCGAGCGGCAACACCAGCTTGCGCTTCGTACCGGCGTTGAGCACGCCGATGTACCAGTCACGCCCCTTGCGCCGCGCCACGGCGACATATTCGCCGATGGCGCCGGCCAGGAAGCGCGTCTCATCCCAACTTGTCGGCACCGCCTTGATGAACTCGAACCCCGCGGAGCTGGCGGCATAGGTGTCGGGCGTGTCCGATACCGCGGCCAGCGGGCTATCGAACACCACATACAGCGCCAGCCCGTGCGCGCGCGTCGTCTGAACGAACGGCAGGTCGAAACGGGGATAGAATTTGTCCGGCGCCACGTTGCGGAAGCCGCCCGGCGTATAATCCATCGGCCCGATCAGCCCGCGCGTATAGGCGAGCATCACATTGTGGGTCGCGGTCACCCGGCGGCTCCACTTGTTGTACTCGGCGCCCATCACGCCTTCCTGGGTCATGAAGTTGGGCCAGGTCCGCGCCAGCCCGCGCGGGGGGTAGGCGCCGTGGAAATCCACCATCAGATGGTGGCGCGCCGCCGATGCCAGCACCTTGGCGTACCAGTTGACCATCCACTGGTCGTCGCGGTCCATGAAGTCGATCTTCACCCCCGCGATGCCGAGCTTCTCATAGAAGGCGAACGCCTCCTCCATCTGCTCGTCCAGCGCCTCCCAGTGCATCCACAGCCACAGCCTCACGCCCTTCGACCGGGCATAGCCGGCGAGCTGATCGAGCGCGATCGCGTCGTTCCAGCGAGCGATATCGACGCCGGGGCGGCGCACCCCGCCCCCGCCCGCGCCGGCGTACCAGCCCTCGTCGATCATCGAATAGGGGAAGCCGTTGGCGGCGGCGAAGTCGATCAGCTTGCGCGCGTCGGCGGTGGTGGTGCGCAGGCCGCTCCACCAGTCCCAGGCGGTCAGCCCCGGCTTGATCCAGCTCGTGTCGGCGATGCGGCTGGGGCTGGCCAGATCGGTGATCAGCGTCGATCCGATCAGGTCGCCCGCGCGATCGCCCAGCATCACCACGCGCCAGGGCGTGACGATCGGGCTGCCCACCCGCGTGCGCACCGCCACGCGGAAATCGGCCAGCGAGGGGGAGAGCTTGAGCTGCAGCCCCGGCCCGCCGTCGCCTCGCCCGGTCAGATACATGCCGGCGAAGTCGATCAGGTCCGCTTCGGCGATGGCGAAGGCCGCCTTTCCGGTCTCGCAGACGAACGGCAGGCTGAACAGATTATGCTCGCGCAGCCGCGGCACGTCGACCGGATCGAACTCCCCCTCGCTGCTCGATCCGAACTTGCCGACGTTGAAGCCCCAGCATTTCGACGATGACGGAAAATAGAATCCCGTCCGTTCATACCGCACCAGCGCGGCGGAGGTGGCAGGCTGGACCGGGATCACCGAGCGGAAGGCTACGCCGCTGTCATATGCGCGCAGCACGACGTCCATCTTGCGCCTGGCGCCCTTGCGCTCCTGAAGATGGACGGTGACCTGGTTATAGCGGTCGCGCCCCTCCGCCGCGCGCCCCGCGACGATCGGATAGCGCGTGTCGGCGGAAGCGGTCTCCGATCCGGTGAGCGCGAACTCATAGCCGAGCGTGCCCGAATCGAGGTCGATCAGGATCGGCGACGGCGCCATCACCGCCTCGCCGCGCCGCGCCACCTGGTAGGTGGGCGTGCCCTGCCAATCGAGCTGGAAGGTGATGACATTGGCCCCATCGGGCGATCGGACATCGACCGGCTGGGCCAGCACGGGTGCGGACAGGAACAGCGCCAGCAGCAGCGCCAGCGCGCGGGTCAGGGTCATAGCTCCTCCAGCATCGTGCAAACCGGCTCGCGCAGCCGCGACTGTAGCGTCACGCCGTGCGCATCGAAAAGCACGTGGCGGCGCTTTTCGCCATCGAACCTCGGCCATTGGGGCTGGCCGCCGCTATTGGGATCGCCGGTGACGGCGAAGCGCGTCCAATAGCGCTGGAGCCACACGCCATCGCCGAAGCGCTTGTCGTTCATCACCCAGGCGACGTCCGCCGCATGCGCGGTCAACGCGCCGCCATCCGCCAGATCGAACTCGTAACGCCAAACCGGCGCTCCCCGCCCCGCCAGCAGTTCCGCCAGCCGCCCCGCCGGGCATCGGAACATCCAGTCGGTCCAAAACTGCATCTCCGGATGCGCCAGCCGCTGGTCCTTCTCCACGGCCGCACCCAGATAGAGGTCCCGCGCCCGCGCCGCGCCCGCCCCGAACTTCGCCGGCAGTTCCTTGTCCCACTCCACCCCGCCCGGGCCGGGGCCGAACTCGACCCGGTTCGATCCGATCAGCACCGGCCGCACCGGCGCCTCGGCCAGCAGCGCGCGCGGGCTCTTCGCCAGCACCGCGCCGTCGATGGTGGTGCGCAGCCATACGAAATCATTGCCCGGCGTGGCCGGGTCGGCCAGCTTGCGGTCCACCTCCAGCAACGCCGTGGTCGATCGCGTCCGCAGCGCGTCGGTCGATCCGCCGCCGTCGAGCAGGCGATCGGCCTGGTCGCCCACCGCCAGCGCTTCCTCCAGCGGGCGGAAGGGCATGCCGAAGCCCGGCGTCCCGCTCTGCAGGATCGCCTTGTGGAACAGCCCCCGCGCGCCCGGCGCGGCGAGCAGCAGCGATACGTCCTGCGATCCCGCGCTCTCGCCAAAGATGGTCACATTGTCCGGATCGCCCCCGAACGCGGCGATGTTCTCCCGCACCCATTTGAGCGCGGCGATCTGGTCCATCAGGCCATAGTTGCCCGATGCCCCGCCCGCCTCCGCCGCCGCGCCCCGGTGCGACAGGAAGCCGAAGATGCCGAGCCGGTACTGGATCGCCACCAGCACCACGCCCTGATCGGTGATCCGCGATTGCACCATGCCGCGCGCCGATCCCGCCCGGTTCGATCCGCCATGGATCCACACCATCACCGGCAGCCGCCCGTGCAGCGCGGGGGTGCGCACGTCGAGCGTCAGGCAATCCTCCGCCGATCGCAGCCATTCGCCGCGGTTCCAGCCATAGTCGTTCTGAAGGCACGCGGGCGGGTCGCGCTGGTCGGCGCGGGTGCCCTGCCACGGCGCCACCGGCTGCGGCGCGCGCCAGCGGAGCGGCCCGATCGGCGGCGCGGCATAGGGGATGCCGCGAAACAGGATCGCGCCGCCCCCCGGCGCCTCGCTGCCGCCCACCATCCCGCCGGCCACGCGCACCTGCGCCTCCACCTGCGGCGTGCCGGCCATCAGCACGAACAGGGCGAGCGCGAGCAGGGTCCGCATCATCGCGCACCTCCCCGCCACGGATCGGACGCAAGTTCTGGCCGATCCGGCCGTTTCAGGGCGCGGGCGGCGTGTTGCGCGCGGATGCGCCGCCCGGGTTCCGATGCGTCACGCGCACCAATCCTGCCTTGCCGCCGGCCCCGGGGGGGAAGCCGGCGGCAAGGACAGGAGCCGGTCCCCTGTCCCGCCGCCGTCAGGAATCCGCTCCCAGCCAGCCGGTGATCGCCGCGAAATCGGGCGCCGCGGCCGCAGCCGCCGCCACCTCCGCTTCGGTCGGCGCCACGCCGTCCACCGTCGCGCCCGCGATCGCCCCGCCGAAATGCGCGAAGCCCGCCAGCCTGGGCGCCAGCGCGATCCGCGCCGGCACCGGGCCGGACCGGATCGGCGTGCTGCCCGCCAGCTTGCCGCCGACATAGAGCCGCAGCGTCGCGCCGTCCGAAACCATCGCGACATGCGTCCACTTGCCCGCCGCCAGCCGCTTGCGCGCGGTAATCGTGGTCGGCCCGTCCAGCACCATCGGATAGCCCTGGTGGATCGCCAGGCAGCGGCACTTGCCCGCCTCGTCGCCCAGCACGATCAGCATCGCCATCCCGGCCGGCTTGGCGTCGGGCCGGACCCAGCCAGAAATGCCGTACCGCGCGCCCGCGGCCACCAGTTCCTCCGCTCCTTCCAGCGTCCGCGCCAGCCCGCCGCCGTCCGCCGTGAACCGCGCGTTATACGGCCCGCCGTTGCCCGGTATCGCCGCCAGCGCCGGCAGTGCCAGCATCGCCACGATCAGTCCGGCCAGTTTCGCCATGCGCATGTCCCGCTCTCCTCCCGTCGCCGCGGGCCGGCCTCAATGCCCTCCCGCACCCGCAGCCGCGTCCACGCCGCGCACCACCCGCGCACGGGCGGCGGCGATCGCGAACAGGCACAGCACGGCATAGCACAGCGCCGGGACGATCAGCGCAAGCAGATATCCGAAATTGTCCGAAACCAGCCCTGCCAGCAGCGGGACGAACGCGCCGCCGATGATCGCGAAGCACAACAGCCCCGATGTCGCCTCCGCGCTCGCGGTCGATCGCTCCAGCGTCAGCGTGAAGATCACCGGGAACATGATCGAGTTGAACAGCCCGATCGAAAGCGCGACGAAGCCGGCGTCCACCCCGCCCGCGAACGCCGCATAGAGGCACATGCCCGCCGCAACCGCCGTGAACAGCGCCAGCAGGCGCGTCGCACGGAAGAACGCCAGCAACAGCGATCCCACCATGCGCCCCACCATCGCGCCGCCCCAGTAAAAGGCGACCGCCTTGCCCGCCTCCTGCAGCGATACGCCCGCCACGCCGTCGCTGCCCATCGCCAGCCCCAGCAGCGGCACGGCGAACGGCGCGTCGGATCGGCCCCACACCGCATCGTCGTTCAGGAACAGCGCCATCTGGGTGCCGATCGCCACCTCCGCGCCGACATAGAGGAAGATCGCCAGCCCGCCGAGCAGCGCCCAGCGCGACGAGAATGCGTCGGCGATCAGCGCGGTCAGGCTGCCGCGCGCCTCCGCCGATGGCGCGGGCGCGGCATTCTCCACCACCCGGCGGCTCAGCCAGAAGAACAGCGCCAGCGCCGCGATCAGCCCGCAGATCCAGAAATAAGCCGAATCGATCCCCGCCAGCGCGTTGGCGCGCACCGCCTGCGTGATCTCCGTCCCCGGCTTCACCTCCACTCCCGCCAGGAACAGGTGCGCCCCCAGCAGCGGGCCGATGAAGGTGCCCAGCGAGTTGAACGTCTGGCTGAAGGTCAGCCGGAAATGGCTGTACCGGGGATTGCCCAGCGCCGCCGCCAGCGGGTTCGCCGCCACCTGCAGGATGGTGATCCCGCTCGCCAGGATGAACAGGCCCGCCAGAACCAGCGTGAACACCGCCAGGTTCGCCGCCGCCAGCATCACCAGGCATCCGGCGATCATCATCCCCAGCGCGATCAGGATCGTCGGGATCGATCGCGCCCGCGCCAGCAGCGCCGCCGCCGGAAAGCTCGCCACGCCATAGGCGATGAAGAAGGCGAAGGTGCTGAGCTGCGCCTGCACGTTGCTGAGCGTGAAGATGCCCTTCACCGCCGCCACCAGCGGATCGACCAGCGAGGTGATGAAGCCCCATGCGAAGAACAAGGTCGTCACCGCCGCGAACGCCAGCAGCGTGCCCGTACCCGATTTCCGGTCCATCATCCCCTCCCCTGGCCGCGCGCGGCGGCGCCTTCCGGGCACTCCGCGGCCCGTTCCGCCGCAACCATACTGACAACGCTTACCGATGCAAGCGCCGGTCCCGCCCCTCCGCGCATCGCTCCCCTTCCGCGCGCGGCCCGGCGGCCCTATTGCTGCCGCCATGAGCTTTCCGATCGACGCCGTCCGCGCACGCTTCCCCGCCCTTCGCCAGCCCGGGGCCGATGGCCTCCCCCGCGTTTACTTCGACGCGCCGGGCGGCACCCAGACCTGTTCGGACGCGATCCGCCGCATGGTCGCGCATCTGGAAAGCGGCACGGCCAATTCGGGCGGCGCCTTCCGCACCTCGATCGAGACCGACGCGCTCAGCGCCGATGCGCATGCCGCGATGGCCGATCTGCTCGGCGGCCGGCCCGAAGAGATCGCGTTCGGCCCCAACATGACCTCGCTCACGCTGGCCGTCTCGCGCGCGCTGGCGCGCACCTGGGCACAGGGCGACGAGATCGTGCTGACCCGGCTGGATCATGACGCCAATGTCGCCCCCTGGCTGCTCGCCGCGCGCGATCGGGGCGTCACGGTGCGCTGGCTGGATTTCGATCCGGATACGGGGCGCTGGAGCGCGGAGGACCTGCCCGCGCTGCTCGGTCCGCGCACGCGGCTGGTGGCGCTCGGCATGGCCAGCAACGCGCTCGGCACCGTCAATCCGGTGGCGGAGGCGGTGAAGCTGGTCCGCGCGCGTTCGGACGCGCTGGTCTATGTCGATGCCGTCCAGTCCGTGCCGCACCTGGTCACCGATGTTGCCGCGCTGGGCGCCGATTTCCTCGCCTGCTCGCCCTACAAGTTCTTCGGCCCGCATCAGGGCGTGCTGTGGGCGCGCGAGGCGGTGGTCGAGCATGTCGAGGCCTACAAGGTCCGCCCGGCGCATGACGAGGGCGCGCATCGCTTCGAAAGCGGCACGCCGAGCTGGGAGGGCCAGGGCGGCGTGCTGGGCACGATCGAATATCTCGAATGGCTGGGCGGCGAGATCGATCCCAGCGCGAACAGCCGCCGCGCCCGTCTGGAGGCCGCGATGCGCGGCGCGACCGATTATGAGCGCGTGCTGGGCGAACGGCTGCTCGCCGGCCTCGCCACCATCCCGGGGCTCCGGCTGTGGGGGCCGCCCACCATGGAGGGCCGCGTGCCCACCTTCAGCTTCACGATCGAGGGCCACCATCCTGACGCGATCGCCGAACATCTGGCTTCGCGCGAGATCTATGCCTGGTCCGGCCATTTCTACGCGGTGGAGGTCATCGCCCGGCTGGGGCTGGAACCCGCGGGCGGCCTGCTCCGCGTGGGGCTATGCCACTACAACACCGCCGAAGAGGTCGACCGCCTGATCGCGGCGCTGCGGACACTCTGACCGGCAGGGCCGACCCGCGCGGAGACGCGGTAGAGCGGAGGTATCGGCCCGCCGAGGATTACTGTGAGGCTATTGCGCCCGTCGCCGTGTTCACTGCCTTTCGGCGCTGGCAATTGAGTATAGTGTCCCCGGAATTTACCCGCTGGGTTATATGATGCGGGATGCCCGGGAGGACGATGCGACGAAGCTTGGCCATGGGCTGAGGCCAGCGACAACGCGAAGGGAGTAAAGGGATTATTGCACGTGTCACCGTAATTTCGCATCTGGTTGCGGTTTAATGAGTCCATGGCCTAGCGACGGCGCGAAGCGAGTAAAGGGATTATTGCACGTGTTACCGTAATTGCCGGTCTGAGCGATCATCGACGCACTGATCGCCCAGCAGCGTGTCACCTCCGCCCCGGCGCCCGTGGACTAGCGCGAGCGACTTGCGTAACTCAGCGTTAGAAACTGTTTGAGCAATCAAAAAAGGCATGTACTCGCGATTCGCTGCTAGAACTTATAATAAATTGGCTGTCATCAATTTTCATTACGATGTAAGGAAATTTCTCATTCCAATCATTTGATACATATATGACCTTACCGTCATCGGTTTTAATTGAGCGCCTCCAAGGTCCGCGGTAAGTATTAATTGGCATTTTATACCCATACAAACGAGATGTAATAAAAATAAATTTAGATAATCTTTCTTTGTCGTAAATGTGACATACTTCGACCTCTTCGAGATCGTCGTCGTGTTTTTCTCGCGGTTTGTTTAAAAATATTCGCACAGAATGCGTGTTAGAAAAATATTCCGGCGCAAATATACGAATCGGATCAAGAGATACGTTAGTTCTATCCTGCACGACTTTATCCCCAGCCTGCGCGAACCCGAATATCGACGTCAGAAGGAGCAGAAAAATCCTCATTTACGTCTCCGTACGTTCGGAATTGAATTACGGTGACAGGTGCAATAATGCCGAATTTCTGCCCTTCGGCTTCGGCCCGCGTTTTGCCGGGGTGAGGGCCAGGCCGGTGCGCGCTTCCATATCGGCGAGCCGTCCTCGAAGAAGGTCCGCTCGCGCCGGTTGCCCCGCTGGGTGATATGATGCGGGATGCCCGGGAGGACGATACGACGGAGCCTCGCCATGGCCCGAGGCTAACGACGGCGCGAAGGGAGTAAAGAGGTTATTGCACGTGTCACCGTAATTATTCAGTAATTCAAGGCCTATGGCTCCACCACATCGGGAAAAATCAGACATCGATCTTGAAGGACGCTCAATATAGT
>NZ_JAPDRA010000015.1 GCF_026013525.1 Sphingomonas canadensis
CTCGAAAAGCTCGGCGTCAAGCTCTCCTCCCTCACCCAGAAACAGGCCGACTATATCGGCGTCCCCGTACAAGGGCCCTTCAAACCCGATCACTACCGGTACTGACGCGATGACCGCCTGGCCGATCCCGCGCGTGGAGGATGGGCCGCGCGATGACGCGGAGCGCCTGTTCGGGGCGATCCGCGGCATGGCCGCCGCCGCATCGTTCGAGCTTGCCGCCCGCGAGGCGGACGGGCTCGGCGAGGCGCTGGCGCGGCTTCCGCGCGGATCGGCGGTGTCGGTCACCTGGCTGCCCGGCGACAGCGACGCCGACCGGATCGCCGCCGCGCGCGCGATCCGGGCCGCCGGGCACGATCCGGTGCCCCACATCGCCGCGCGCGGCATCGCCGATCGCGCCGCTTTCGACCGGCTGGCCGGCGCGCTGGCCGAGGCGGCGGAGGTCCGGCGGCTGTTCGTGATCGCGGGCGACACACGCCGGATCGCGGGCGAGTTCGGATCGGCGCTGGAGCTGATCGCGCGCTGCGATCCTGCGCGTCACGGCATCCGGGCGATCGGCGTGGGCGGCTATCCCGAGGGCCACCCCGCCATCGCCCCGGAGGTGCTGGAGGCCGCGGTGGACACCAAATTGGCGGTAATCGCCGACAAGGGACTGGCGCCCTTCGTCGTCACCCAGTTCGCCTTCCACGCGGCACCCATCCTGGCGTGGCTGGAGGCGTTCCGCGCGCGCGGCAACGATGCCCCGGTGCGGATCGGGCTGGCCGGCCCCGCCAACCTGCGCACGCTGCGCCGCTATGCCCGCATCTGCGGCATCGGCGCGTCGATCCAGGCGCTGTCGAGCCGCGGCGCATCGATCGCACGCCTGCTGGCCGAAGCGGGGCCGGACCCGGTTATCCGCGACCTGGCCGGCAGCATCGCTTGCGAGGAGCATGGCGACACCGCGCTCCATTTCTTCTCGTTCGGCGGACTGGATCGCACCGCGCGCTGGGTGACCGCCGCCGCCGAAGGGCGCATCCGCCTGCGCCCGTGCGAGGCGGGATTCGAGACGCTCGACTGATACCCGTCTTCGCTGCCGCCGCATCCGGGTCTCGGATAGCCCCGCCAGGCAGCACCAGAACCACACCAGATCGGCGCGATTCATCCCCACGGCGCAAGGCGTGGTGACCCCCTTGCGATGCACACAATATCGTTATACAATTTGGTATACGTAATCGGATCACCAAACGGCCAAAGAGCCGGATCTATTGAGGGAGGGGAATATGAAGGCACCAATCGAATCCGGACGTGCGCCTCGATTCGGCGCGCAGCGCATCTGGGCAGCGTCGCTGGCCGCGATCGCGATCTCTGCGGCGGCACCGGCGCTGGCTTCGGCCCCCGAGCCGGACCAGGCCGACGAACAGCAGGACACTGGCCCCGCCAATGGCGAGATCGTCGTCACCGCCCAGTTCCGCGACCAGAACCTGCAGGATACCCCGCTCGCGATCACCGCGATGACCGGCGACCAGCTTGAGGCGCGCGGCCAGAACAGCGTGGCGGATATCGCCGGCCAGGCCCCCAACGTCAGCCTGGAGAAGGGCGAGGGCCAGCGCGGCAGCGGCCTGATCGCCTATATTCGCGGCATCGGCCAGTATAACAGCGCGCCCTTCTACGAACCCGGCGTCGGCACCTATGTCGACGACGTCTACATCGCCTCGATGACGGGGGCGCTGTTCAAGCTGCTCGATCTCGACCGCGTCGAGGTGCTTCGCGGGCCGCAGGGTACGCTGGCCGGCAAGAATTCGGTGGGCGGCGCGATCAAGCTGTTCAGCCTGAAGCCCAAGGGCGATGGTTCGGGCTATGCCGAGGTCACCTACGGCAGCTTCGACCGGATCGAGGGCCGCGCCGCGGGCGATTTCGCGCTGACCGACAATATGTTCGTCCGCATCAACGTCGCCGCGAAGAAGGAGGACGGCTACGTCACCCGGCTGGACTATGGCTGCCTCAACCCGGCCTCGGGCTTCCCGCAACTGGTAGGCCCCGGCGACGGCTGCAAGGCCGGCACCGCGGGAGGGGAAAGCTACGTCGCCGGACGCGCGGCGCTGCGCTGGCTGCCGGCGGAGAATATCGAGATCAACATCAGCGGCGACTATACGGCCGAGCGCAACGATCCGGGCGCCGACATGCTGGCCGCGATCACCAACCAGGCGAACGTGCCCCCCACCGCGGTGGCCGGCATCGCGATCGACAGCCGCTTCGCCACGGGCGGCACCTACACCAGCTATGCCGATTTCTGTAACCGCCTGGCCTATGGCGGCACCGGCGCCTATTGCTTCGATCCGACCAACAAGGCCGATATCTGGGGCATCCAGGGATCGGTGGACGTCGATCTTTCCGACCATTTCTCGGTCAAGGCGATCACCTCCTATCGTTCGTTCGCCACCTATGCGCCGAACGACAGCGACGGCACGCCGATTCCGCTCAGCAACCTGCAGGTCGGCTATCACGGCAACCAGTTCTCGCAGGAGCTGCGGCTGAACGGCGAGGTGGCGGACAACCTGCTGTTCACGCTGGGCGGCTATTACCTGCGTTCGTTCGTGAACGGCGACCAGCGCGTCGACATCCAGTACATCAACTTCCTGTTCTTCAACGACGACGACACCACGTCCAAGTCGAAGGCCGGCTATGCCCAGGTGGTGTGGGATCCGATCCCGCAGCTCCACCTGACCGGCGGCCTCCGCTATACCAAGGAGACCAAGGACTACGTCTTCTACCGCACCGAGCCGAACGGCGCGAGCACGCCCATCCCCGGGCTGTACGGGCTGCAGGGCATCTATCGCGGCAATAGCTGGGATTATCGCGGCAACATCAGCTTCGACGTCAACGACGATGTGATGATCTATGCCCAGTACGCCACCGGCTTCAAGGGCGGCGGCACCAACGGCCAGCCCTTCTTCCCCGATCAGGTCTATCCGTTCGGGCCGGAGCGGATCGGCACCTGGGAAGGCGGCGTGAAGATGTCGCTGCTCGACCGCAGGCTGACGCTGAACAGCGCGGTGTTCTACAGCGACTATACCGACATCCAGCTTCAGGCGCTCACCTGCCCGCCGCCGTCGACGCCGGCGCCCTGCGCAGGCCCGCAGAATGTGGGCAGCGCGCACATCAAGGGCTTCGAGATCGAACTGGCGGCCGAGCCGGTGGACGGGCTGAACATCGATGCCACGCTCGCGCACCTCGATTTCGACTATTACGCGATCAACAACGTGCCGACGATGACGCTGGACATGCGCGCGCCGTTCACGCCGGAGTGGAAGGCCAGCTTCGGCGCCCAGTACAAGATTCCGCTGGGCGGCGGCGCGGGCAGCATCACCCCGCGCATCGACGTGACCTATCAGTCGGATCTGTACACCGATCCGGTCAACACCGCGTTCAACCGCATCGCCGGCCGCACCCTGGCCAACGCGCGGCTGACCTGGGACAACCCGGACCGCAACTGGCAGCTCGCGCTGGAGGTCACCAACCTCACCGACAAATATTACTACTCCAACTACATCGACAACACGACCTTCACCGGCTCCACCTATGGCTATCCGGGCGCCCCGCGGCGCTGGGCGCTGTCGGTGAAGCGCACCTTCTGATCCGGCCCGGGCCGGGCGCCTGCGATGGGAAGGCGCCCGGCAACGCCCTCCCCCGCAAGGGGGAGGGCGCGCGCGTAGCGCGACGGAGGGGGGAGGATGCCCCGGGGCATATTCCGGCGTCCTCCCCTCTCCTCCAGCTTCGCCGGCCCCATCCCCCAGGCGGGGGAGAACGGGACGCGCCGGCAACCCCAGGGGAAAATCGATGGGTGACGTTCAGACCAGGAATCGGGCGCTGGGCACCTGGGGGCTCAGGATGATGATCGGCCTGCTGTCGTTCCAGCTCGCGATGTTCAAGCTGTTCATCGACGGGCTCGAATGGAACATGCAGTGGTTCGAGAAGCTGCGCGTCTGGTTCCCGGACTGGGTGCTGCGCGCCACCAACATCTATGCCGCCGTGTTCGAGCTGGTCGGCGGCGCGCTGCTGATCCTCGGGCTGAAGCGCGACTGGGGGCTCTACATGATCCTCAGCGTGCTGGTGGTCGTCACCTTCGGCCATGGCATGGAGGCGGCGGGATGGGATATCCAGCAGGCCGTGTTCCGCATGGCAATGGTGGTGGCGCTGCTGCTGCTGCCTGCGGAATGGGATGTCCTGCGGCTCGATACGCTTCTGGCCCGCAACACGGGGAACAAGGGCTGATGCACGGCGCGGGCTGGCTCGATCGCGCAACCCAGGCGGTACGCCTGATGCTCGGCTTCGCCTATCTGGTGAACGGGCTCAACTGGTTCGTGAAGATCATCACGCCCTATCCCAGCATCTCCGATTTCGTGGATTATATGCCGCCGCCCGACATCGTCGGCGCGCTGATCGAAAACGGCATCATGTTTCACCTGGCCAAGGGGATCGAGGTGGTGACCGGCATCGCGCTGCTCGCCAACCGCTTCGTCCCGCTGTCGCTCGTGGTGGCGATGACGGTGACGGTGCCGGTGTTCATCACCGACGTGTTCAAGCCCGAATGGAAGCTGCGCGCGTTCCTGATGGGCAGCGGATCGCTGGTGATGAACGTCTATCTGCTCTTCGCCTATTTCGATCATTTCCGGCCGATGATGGCGCTGAAGGCGGCGCCCAACCTCCATCCCGATCGCCCGCAACCGGCCGAAGGCGGCGCGGCGGCCGACCTGCTGGGCGCGCTCGCCCGGCCCGCGATGCTGGCGCTTGCGCCCATCGCGCTGGCGATGGGACTGGCGATGACGGTGTGGCTCAGCACCATGATCGTCCAGCACGCCGCCGATCCCAAGGCGATCCATGAGGTCCGCAAGATGGTGCCGCGCGCCCGCTAGCAATCACCCGGCGCGCGCCCGGCGATGCCCGCCCCGGGGCGAAAGCGCGTTGCATTGTTAGTCAAAATAGTGATACAATCTTCGCATCGTCACGCAATCGATGGAGTTCCGGGCGCATGAGCTATCTGCGCAACTGCTGGTATGCCGCAGGCTGGTCGCAGGATATCGGCGACAAGCCGATGGCCCGCCAGTTCCTGGGCGAGCATGTCGTGCTCTATCGCACGGCGGACGGCACGCCGCATGCGCTTGAGGATCGCTGCCCGCATCGCTTTGCCCCGCTGTCGATGGGCACGCTGATCGACGACCAGATCCAGTGCCCCTATCACGGCCTGCGTTTCGGCACCGGCGGCGAATGCGTGTACAATCCGCATTATGCCGCGCTGCCCAAGGCGGCGAAGGTCGCCAGCTATCCGCTGCTGGAACGCTATGGCATGGTCTGGATCTGGATGGGCGACGAACCCGCCGACGCGGACAAGCTTCCAGCGGATTTCGCCTTCCTCACCGCTCCCGGCTTCAAGGCGGTCTCCGGCTATCTGCGGGTCGAGGCGAACTATATGCTGGTGGTGGACAACCTGCTCGACCTGACGCACGCCCCCTATCTCCACCCCGCCTTCGCGATCCCGGGGATGACCGTGGAGGAGCGGCTGGCCCGCACCACCACCGAGCTGGAGCGCCGGCCGGAGCGGGTGATCGCCCGGCGCTGGCGCAAGAGCTGTCCGCCCAACGGCCCCACCCGTTCGCTGTTCGGCTTCACCGATCCGCTGATGGATTCGCGGTCGCACATGCACTGGCTGCCGCCGTCGCTGATCTTCTTCGATGCCGGCGCGGCGCGGCTGGACGAGGCCGAGGAGCTGGGCCTGTGCCTGCCCGCCATGCACGCGATCACGCCGGAGACCGAGCGGAGCTGCCATTATTTCTTCGCCCAGGGCCGCAACATGCTGCTCGACGATCCGGTGGCGGACGAGACGCTGTTCGGCATCCTCGACAACGCCTTCCGCAACGAGGACGAACCGATGATCGAGGCGCAGCAGGCGCGGATGGGCGCGGAAACCGACGTGCTGGCGCTCGATCCCGTGCTGCTCAAGTCGGACGGCGCGCCCGTGGCGGCACGCCGTGCGCTGGCGGCGCTGATCGCGGCCGAACAGGCGCGCTGACCCGGTCGTGACAGGCACCATGGACCGCGACGGCGAGCGCGCCGTGGACGTCGCGAGCGCGGCGACCCTTGAGGGCGAAGTGCCCTCGATCGGAAATCCGCAGCCGGCGGCGAAGCGCCCGTCGCTGCTGATCCCGATGACGGTCGGCGCCACCTTCTTCATGGAGGGGCTGGACAGCACGATCATCGCGACGTCGCTGCCCCAGATCGCGCATGCGCTGAATGTGACGCCGAACGAGATCGGCGTATCGCTCACCGCCTATCTGGTCAGCGTGTCGATGTGGATGGCGGCCAGCGGATGGCTGGCGGACCGGTTCGAGGCGCGCCGGGTGTTCATCGGCGCGATCGCGGTTTTCGTGCTGGGATCGGTCGTCTGCGGCATCAGCAGCGACCTCTACACGCTGGTCGCGGGCCGTTTCCTCCAGGGCGCTGGCGGCGCGTTGATGACGCCCGTCGGGCGGCTGATCCTGGCGCGCAGCTTCCCGCGCGACGAGCTGGTGCGCGCGATGAGCTACATGATCGTGCCGGGCCTGCTGGGGCCGATGCTGGGGCCGGTTGTGGGCGGATGGATCACCACCTACTGGGACTGGCGCTGGATTTTCTTCATCAACGTGCCGCTGGGGCTCGCGGGCATCGTGCTGGCGCTGCACTTCCTGGATCGCAGCGAACCCACCCAGGCGGCGAAGTTCGACGGCTGGGGCTTCGTCATCGTCGCAGTGACATTGGTGGCGCTGCAAACGGGGTTCGAGGCAATCGCGGCGGAAAGCCGCGTCGGCATGATCGCCTGGATCGCGCTGGGCATCGGCGCGGCCGGCATCGCGCTCTATGCGCGCCACGCGCGCCGCGCCGATCCGATCCTGGACCTGCGGCTGTTCCGCTATCGCGCCTTCGCGGTGGCGGTGCTGGGGGGCAGCTTTTCGCGGCTGGTGCTGGGCGCGACGATGTTCCTGTTTCCGCTCTATTTCCAGCTCGGGCTGGGCGGATCGGCCGTGGTGGCCGGCTATCTGATGGCGGTGCTCGCCTTTGGCCAGATCGCGCTGCGGCTGGGCATCGATCCGCTGCTGAAGAAGCTGGGGGTAAAGCGGCTGCTGATTTTCAACAGCGCGGTGCTGGGGCTGCTGCTGGCGTCGCTGCTGCTGTTCCAGCCGGGTGCGTCTTTCTGGCTGCTGGGCGGGTTCATGTTCCTGTTCGGGCTGATCCATTCGATCCAGCTCTCGACACTGGCCGGGCTCAACTTCTCCGGCCTGCCGCAGGAGGCGCTGGGCCGCGCGACATCGGTGGCGGCGGTGGTGCAGCGGCTGTCGATGGCGCTCGGGATCAGCGCGACGGCGATCCTGCTGGCCTTTTCCTCGGACGCAGGGGTTCCCGTTTGGGCCGACTTCGTGGCGCCCACGCTGGCGCTGGCGGGCGTGATGGCGCTGTCGGTGGTCAGCTTCCTGACGCTGCGCCCGGGCGACGGGGCGGATCTGATGAAGGCGAAACGCTAAACCCGCCGCCTACATATCCTGCGCCACGCGGAATCCCAGGCTGGTCGATCGGAACTTCTCACCGGCGGCCACCCGCGCGGTGGGGCGCTGGCCGCGGCGCGAACTGCTGTAGTCGCCGCCGCGCGCGATATGGCTGAAACAGTCCGGGCCGGTGCGCGCGCTGCCGTCCGCAGGGGCGCCCGCATAATCGGGATAGCGGCAATCGGCCGTCATCTCCCAGACATTGCCCGCCATGTCGAAGAAGCCCCAGGGATTGGCCGGGAAGCTCTTCACCGGGGCGGTGAACTCGAAGCTGTCGGCGCCCGTGTTGGCGCGCGTGTTGGCACGGTTGGGATCGGGCTCGTCGCCCCAGTAGAATCCGGTCGTGGTGCCCGCGCGCGCGGCATATTCCCACTCCGCTTCGCTGGGCAGGCGGAACCCGGTCTGGCCGCTCGAGCGGTTGAGCCAGCCGGTGTAGGCCAGCATGTCGGCAAGATCGATGTTGATCACCGGGCGGCCGCCCCGCCCCAGCCCGTCGTCCTGCGGCAGCGCGCGGCCGGTTGCGCGGGCGAAGGCGTCATATTGGTCGAAGGTCACCTCGGTCTCGCCCAGGCGGAAGGGGCGGATGCTAACCTGATGCTGGGGCTTGCCTTGCTGCGCGTCGGCATCGGGCGGGGCGCCCATGGTGAAGGTGCCGCCCGGCACCGCGATCATTTTCGGCAGCGGCGCCTCGGCGCCCTTGGTGCTGCCCGAACAGCCGGCCAGCGCCGTCAGCGCGGCGGTGGCGAGGAGGAACGGCGCGCGGATCATTCCTTATGCTCCAGCCATTGGTATCCGGCGTAATAGTCCGCCAGTGCCGCGTCCTTCTCCGGCGCGATCCGCTTCAGTTCGGCGCGCATCGTCGGATCGCCGCGCTTGCCGCTGCGATAGTCTTCCAGCGCGCGCATCAGATAGTCGCGCTCCTGCCCCGCCAGCACCGGGATTCCCTCGAACTCGCCGATCCCCGTCTCGCCGTGACAAAAGCCGCATTCGCGCGAGGTGGTCTCGTAGATCGGCTTGCCCGGATCGGGCTTGGGGGGCTTGTCGGGCAGATTGCGGCCGAAATAGGCGGCGATGTCGCGCATGTCCTGATCCGACAGGCCCTGGGCGAAGCCCTGCATCACCGCATGCTTGCGCGTGCCGTCGCGATATTCGCGCAGCGCGAAGAACAGGTAGCTGGCGCGCTGACGGAACAGCTTGGGCGGTGGCCGGTCCAGTCCCGCCGCCGCCGTCGGGTTCTCGCCGTGGCAGGCGAGGCAGGCCTGCGCCAGCCCCTGCCCGCGCGCCACCTCGCCCGCGGGCGATCGCCACGAGGGCCGGTCGCTCTGCACCGCCTGGTCCGCCGCGACCGTGCCGGCCAGCAGCAGCGCCGACGCCGCCAGCGCGCCTCCGCCAAACAGCCTGTACCTCATGCCCGTTCCGCCTCCTCACCCGCGAAGCGCGGCGCGCGTGGAAAGAGCGATCGATTCAGCCCGGAATACACCATTGCCGCCTTTCCCCTCTCCCCTCGCTGCGGATAATGTGGTAGCAAATCGTGTTAGTCAATTCTGGGGTGCATCGCCCGGAGTTTTTTGGCATGTGGGGATAGAAGACCGGCGCTGGGCGGAGCGGCCGGGCAACGCGAGTGGAGAGGAATCCAGTGAGCCTGTTTCTCAAGAATTGCTGGTATGCAGCCGCCTTTTCGGACGAAGTGACGCGCGAACCCATGTCGCGCACCCTGTTGGAGACGCCCATCGTCTTCTACCGGCGCGAGGATGGCACGCCGGTCGCGCTGGTCGATCGCTGCCCGCATCGCTTTGCCCCGCTCTCCACCGGCACGCTGATCGGCGATGCGATCCAGTGCGGCTATCACGGGCTGGTGTTCGATTGTTCGGGCGCCTGCGTCTCCAATCCGCACAACGGGGGCAAGCCGCTGCGCGCCGCCGATATCCGCAGCTTCCACCTGTTCGAACGCTATGGCTTCGTTTGGATCTGGCCGGGCGATCCCGCACTGGCCGATCCCGCGCTGCTGCCGCACTATCCCTATCTGGAGGACGACAGCCGCTGGAAGGTCCAGCGCGGCCACCTGCACGTGAAGGGCAACTATCAGCTCGTCACCGATAATCTGCTCGATCTGACGCACGCCCCCTATCTGCATCCGGGCTTCAAGATGCCCAACGTCACGCCCGAACAACAGCTTGCCGCCACCACCACGCGGCTGGACCGGTTCGACGATCGCCTGCTCGCCTATCGCCTGCGCACCGGGCTGCCGCCGAACCAGGCGACGATCGACCTGTTCGATTTCCCGGCCGAGCCCTGTGAGACGCGCACGCATATGACATGGTACCCGCCCGCGCTGATCGATTTCGACAACGGCACCAAATTCCCCGGCCAGGACGACATGGAGGGCTTCTGCTTCCCCCAGGCCCATTGCATGACGCCGGAGACGGAGACGACCTGCCATTATTTCTTCGCCGCCGCGCGCAACCTGAAGCTGGACGATCCGGCGATCGACGCGGCACTGCTCGGCGTGCTCAACACCGCCTTCCGTACCCAGGACGAGCCGATGATCGAGGCGGTGCAGGCGCGGATGGGGCCGACCGGCGATCTCGATTCGCTCAATCCCGTACTGCTGAAGACCGACGGCCCGCCGGTCACCGCACGCCGCATGCTGAAGGAACTGATCGCCGCCGAACAGGCTGCGGAGGCGGCGGCCACCGCCATCGCCGCCGAATAGCCGCCCCGTCCATGCTTCCGACGCGCCCGATGCTCGCCGCGGCTGCCGCCGCGGTCGCGATCTTCGCCGCCGCCTGCTCGCCGGGCGGCTCGGGCGCCGCGGACAAGGGGCTGCTCGGCGCCCCCGAACGCGCGGGCGATTGGCCGCGATCGGGCCGGGACATGGGCGACAGCTATTTCTCGCCGCTCGACGGGATCAACGCGGGCAATGTGACGAAGCTGGGCTTCGCCTGGGAGTTCAGGGACTTCCTGGTACGCGGCCGGACGCACTACGGGATGGAATCGACCCCGGTGATGGTCGATGGCACACTCTATTTCTCCGGTCCCTGGGGCGAGGTCTATGCCCTCGACGCGCGCACCGGGGCCAAGCGCTGGACCCATGATACCGAAGCGGACGGCAGCTTCGCGCGCAACGCCTGCTGCGGCGTGGTGAACAAGGGCGTGGCGGTGGCGGACGGCCGCGTGTTCGTCGCCGCGATGGACGGCAAGCTCTTCGCGCTCGACGCCGCCACCGGCAAGCCGCTGTGGAAGACGGACACGCTGGCCGACAAGCGCTGGAACTACAGCTCCACCGGCGCCCCGCAGATCGCGGGCGACGTGGTGATGATCGGCAATGCGGGCGCGGACATGGGCGCGCGCGGCTATGTCTCCGCCTATGACGTGAAGACCGGCAAGCTGGCCTGGCGTTTCTGGGCCGTGCCGGGCGATCCCGCCGCGGGGCCGGACGAGACGCCGGAGGTTACGCTGGCGCGCAAGACCTGGCCCAAGGATACGCGCTGGGAGCTTGGGCTGGGCGGCAACGCCTGGAACGGCCTGGCCTATGATCCCGCCACCAACACCGCCTATCTGGGGCTGGGTAACGGCGGCCCCCACCCCGCCTGGCTGCGCAGCAGATCCGGCGAGGTGATGGACAATCTGTTCCTCTCCTCGATCGTCGCGGTGGACGCCGATACCGGCCGGATGAAATGGTATTACCAGACCACTCCGGGCGATAGCTGGGACTATACGGCCACCTCGCCGATGGTGCTGGCCGACATGGAGATCGGCGGCCGCACGCGCCAGGTGCTGATGCAGGCGCCCAAGAACGGCGTCTTCTATGTGCTCGATCGCGTGACGGGCGAGCTACTGCGCGCCGACCCCTATACGCGGATCAACTGGACCACCGGCGTGGACATGAAGACCGGCCGGCCGCGCCCGAATCCGGAAGCCGATTACCGCAGCCAGCCGCAGCTCATCTGGCCCAGCGGCGCGGGCGGCCATAGCTGGCAGCCGATGGCATACAGCCCGCGCACCGGGCTGGTCTATATCCCGGTCTACGAAGCCGGGATGGAGGATCAGGCACACGGCCCCGCCCAGTTCATTCCCGGCAATATCAACCAGGCGACCTTCGGCCGCTTCCCGCCGTTCAGCGCCGAAAGCCTGAAGGGCCGCGCGCAATCGAAGTTCGAGGGACGGCTGAAGGCGTGGGACCCGCGCACCGGCAGGATCGCCTGGGAAAGCGCGCCGCTCACCTTCCTGAACGGCGGGACGATGGTGTCGGGCGACCTGGTGTTCCAGGGCACGGCGTCGGGCCATCTCGACGCCTATGACGCCGCGACCGGCAAGCAGCTTCTGCACCTGCCCATCGGCACCGTGATCATGGGCGCGCCGATGACCTATGCGCTGGACGGCGTACAATATGTCGCGGTGCTGGCGGGAGCGGGCGGGCCGCAGGGGGGCTTCTTCGGCCCGGGCGTGATCGCCGCCGAGCGCGAGAATTACCAGCGGCTGATCGTGCTGAAGCTGGGGGGCAAGGATGTCCCTCTGCCGCCGAAGCGCGCGCCGCTGGAGCTGGCCCCGCTGCCCGAGCCGATCGCGGCGGGCGCGGCGGCGATGCAGCGCGGGGAGGCGCTGTTCCTCGATCGCTGCAGCCGCTGCCATTTCCCCGGGGGCGCGTTCGCGGTCTATCCCAATTTGTGGAACATGCCGCCGTCGGTGATCGAGAATTTCGAGCAGATCGTGGGCAAGGGCGCGCTGGCCTTCGCCGGCATGGCGAGCTTCGCCGATCAGCTCAGCCCGGCCGACATCGCCGCGATCAAGGCCTATATCATCAACGATACGATCGCGCGCCGCAGCGGCAAGGAGACCAAGGCCCCCGCCCCCTCGCGCCAGACGCATTGAGGGGAGCGAGCCGCTTCGCCGCGGCCCCGGCGCAGCCTCAGACCCGCGCCCAGCCCCCGTCCACCACGATCGTCTGGGTCGTCACGAACGCCGCGTCGTCGCTGACCAGGAAGGCGACCAGCCCGGCCACGTCCTGCGGCGTGCCGGGGCGCTTCACCGTCTGGTTGGCGACCAGCATGCCCATGAATTCGTCGAACCCGGCCTCGCTGCCGCCGCCGATGTCCTCGGCATAGGATTGGCGGACCTTTTCGGTGCCGATCGGGCCGGGAGCGATGGCATTCACGGTCACGCCGTCCGCCCCGAATTCCGCGCCCAGCGCGCGCGCCAGCCCGATCAGCGCCGCCTTGGAGGTGACATATTGCGCCATCCCCGGCGGGGCGAGGAAGGCAGAGTTGGACGCCATGTTGACGATCCGCCCCCATCCCGCCACGCGCATCGCCGGCGCGAAGGCCTTGCGCATCAGGAAGGCGCCATCCAGGTTCAGCGCCATCACCTTGCGCCAATGTTCGAAGCTGAGATCGGCGAAGGCGACATGCTCATAGCGGCCGGCGTTGTTCACCAGGATCGCAGGCGCGCCCAGCCGGGACGTCACCGCGTCGCGCATCGCCTCGACGGCCGCCGGATCGGTGATGTCGCAGGCGAAGAAGGCGGCGGTTCCGCCCGCCGCGCGGATACGCTCGGCCACCGGCCCGCCGTCCTTGATGTCGGCGATCGCCACCGGATGGCCTTCCGCCGCCAGCCGCTCGGCAATCGCCGCGCCCAGCCCGCCCGCCGCGCCGCTGATCACCGCGACGCGCCCGCTCCTGTCTCCCATGGTTCCTCCTCGCTTGTCTCCGGCGACGTTTCAGGCGCGCACGATCGCCTTGGTCTCCAGAAACTCCTCGAAGCCCCAGACGCCGTACTGCTTGCCGTTGCCCGACCTGCGGTATCCGCCGAACGGCGCCGCGGCGGTCCAGGGCGGGAAGTTGATCGTGACATAGCCCGCACGCAGCCGCCCGGCGACACGCCGCGCCGCCGCCGGGTCCGCCGACTGGACATAGGCGGCGAGGCCGAACGGGGTGGCGTTGGCGATGCGGATCGCGTCCTCCTCATCGGTGTAGGTCTGGATGCTCAGCACCGGGCCGAACACCTCCTCCTGCGCCAGGAAGCTTTCGACCGGCACCGGCCCGAACACGGTGGGCCGCGCGTAGAAGCCCGTGGAAAGATGCTCCGGCCGGCCGGGACCACCGGTCAGCAGCGGCAGTCCCTCGGCGATGGCACGCTCCAGCATCGCGTTGACGCGATCGAACTGCGCCTGGTTGGACAACGGGCCATAGGTGACGCCGGGCGCATCGGGCGGGCCGACCACCAGCGCCTCGGCCGCCGCCACCGCCAGCGCCGCGATCTCCTGAAACCGGTCCTCGGGCACGATCAGCCGGGTCGGCGCGGCACAGGTCTGACCGGCGTTCATCATGCAGCCGAACACGCTCTTGCGCACCGCCTCCGCCATATCGGCATCGGGCAGGATCACATTGGCGGACTTGCCGCCCAGTTCCTGGTGAACGCGCTTGATCGTCGGTGCCGCGGCCGCCGCCATCGCCCCGCCGCCGGGCACCGATCCGGTCATCGACACCATGTCGACATCGGGATGCTCGGCCAGCCGCCGCCCGCAATCGCCGCCACGGCCGTTGAGCAGGTTGAACACGCCCGGCGGGATGCCCGCCTTGTCCATCGCCTGGGCCAGCAGCATGCCGCACAGCGGCGCCTGCTCGCTCGGCTTGACCACCACGGTGCATCCCGCCGCGATCGCGGGCACCGCCTTGCACAGCATCTGGCTGACAGGCGCGTTCCAGCTCGTGATCGCCACGACCACGCCCACCGGCTCCTTCGCCAGTTCCACCATTCCGCCGTCGCTGGCGCTGAAGGGATAGGAGGGCAGCAGATCGAAGATGCCGTCGAAATGCGAACGGCACATCGCGCTCTGCCCCTCGGCAACCATGGTGGTGAGCCCCACCTCGCGCACCAGATGCGCAGCGATGGCGGGAGCGGCCTCGTCGAACGCCGCGCGCATCCGGCGGAGCAGCGCCAGCCGCTCCTCAACGCCTGTCCGCGACCAGCCGTCGAACGCCGCGCGCGCCGCCGCCACGGCCCGGTCCGCATCCTCCGCATTGCCCATCGCCGCCGTGCCGATCACGCTGCCGTCGGCAGGGTTGCGCACCGTCACCCGTTCGGTTCCAATGGGGTCCACCCAGGCGCCGCCAATGTAGAATCGATGCGCTTCCAGCGTCCCTCTCCCGCGCTCGTCACGACTCATTGATTTGAAATCGTCTTACAATCGAGTATTCCAATCTGACCGGAGAGGGAAGGCAAAAGGCGATGGCAAGCGTAGGTGAAGCGGATTTCGTGATCGTCGGCGCGGGCTCCGCGGGGTGCGTGCTGGCCAACCGCCTTTCGGCCGATCCGGCGAACCGCGTGGTGCTGATCGAGGCGGGCGGGCGCGATCGCCACCCGTTCATGCGCATGCCCTTCGCCTTCATGAAGCTCCAGTTCGTGCAGCGCCTCTCCTGGGGCTATTGGAGCGAACCCGAGGAGGGGCTGGGCGGCCGCAAGCTGTGGCTGCCGCGCGGCAAATGCCTGGGGGGCACCTCGTCGATCAACGGCATGGTCTATTCGCGCGGCCACCCGCGCGATTACGACGAATGGGCGGAGCTGGGGGCCGATGGCTGGAGCTGGGACGAGGTCCTCCCCTATTTCAAGCGATCCGAGGATAGCTGGCGCGGCGCGAGCGAATGGCATGGCGCGGGCGGGCCGCTGCCGGTGGCGCCGGTGGACGTGCGCGGGCCGGTGTTCGACGCCACCATGGCCGCCGCCCGCGCACTGGGCCACAAGGTAACCGACGACCAGCACGGGCCGGAAACCGGCGAGGGCTTCTGCCCGCCCGAGGTGACGGTGGACCGCGGCCGCCGCGCCAGCAGCGCCACCCAGTTCCTACGCCCGGCGATGCACCGCCCCAACCTGACCGTGATCACCGGCGCGCTGGTGACCCGCGTGGTGATCGAGAAGGGCCGTGCCACGGGCGTGGAGCTGGCGGACAAGAGCGGCACCCGCACGATCCGGGCCGAGCGCGAGGTGGTGCTTTCCGCGGGCGCCTATAATTCGCCCAAGCTGCTGATGCTGTCGGGCATCGGCCCGGCGGACGATTTGCGCGCGGCGGGGATCGATCCGGTGCTGGACCTGCCCGGCGTCGGCCGCAACCTTCAGGAACACCCGCTGACGGGCGTGGGTTGTGAGCTGAACCGGCCGGTCGGCTTCGAAAGCCAGCTCCGCTTCGACCGGCTGGCGCTGAACGTCACCCGGTTCGCGCTGGGGCTCGATTCGAGTGCGCTTCAGCTCCCGGTCACCAGCTTCGGCTTCGTCCGCACGCTGCCGGATCTCGAACGGCCGGATATCAAGGCGAACGTCTATCCCACCCGGCTGGACGGGCGCGTGTGGTTCCCCGGCATCCGCAAGGGCGCGGGGCATGCGATGACGGTCTTCGCCGTGCTGCTGCGCCCGTACAGCCGCGGCAGCGTGACGCTGCGCTCCGCCGATCCCGCCGCCCCGCCGCGCATCCGCATCAACATGTTCGAGGACCGCCGCGATCTGGAGACGATGCGGCGGATCGTCCGCCAGATGCGCGAATTCTTCGCGGCCGAGCCGCTCGCCGCGCTTGCCGGCAAGGAGCTGATGCCCGGCGCAGCGGTGCAGACCGACGACGAGATCGATGCGTTCAACCGCAAGACCTGCATCCTGGCCCACCATGCCTCCAGCACCTGCGCGATGGGCGCGGAAAGCGATCCGATGGCGGTGCTCGATCCGCAGCTTCGGGTCCGCGGGATCGAGGGGCTGCGCATAGCCGACGCATCGGTGATGCCGCGCGTGGTGGGCGGCAACACCAACGCGCCCGTGATCATGATCGGCGAAAAGGCCTCCGACATGATCCTGGGAAACCGCGCAATCCCCGCCGCGCAGGCGGCCTGAGGGGCAGTCCGCGTTTGACATTGGTCAAATCGTGATACAATATTGACTAACAATCATAGCCGGAGAGTTTCATGAAGCGCAGCAGCGACCGCATCCTCGTGTCCCATGCGGGCCGGCTCTCGCCGGAGAACCCGGAGTTCCGCGCGCTCGAGCAGCGCAAGTCGCGCGGCGAGGATATCCCGGACGAGGTCTATATCCCCCAGCTCGAAGCCGCGATCCGCGAGATGATCCAGCGCCAGGTGGACATGGGCGTGGACGTGATCTCCGACGGCGAGGCGGGGCGCTTCAACACCTTCGCCAAATACGGCAAGCGTATCGAGGGGCTGATCTACCGCGAATGCAAGCCGGGCGAGGTCGGCGCCGTGGTGTTCGACAGCCGCGAGCGCCGCACCTTCCCGGGCTTCTACAAGGCCGCCGACGCCGAACGCTTCAAGGACGGCGCGCCGACCAACAACCAGATGCGCATGGTCGCCGTCGACGCGCTGAAGGTGAAGAACATCGACATCATCGCCGGCGAGCTGGAGCGCTTCCGCCGCATCCTGACCGAGTTGGACCTGAACGATCGCGACGCCTTCTTCCCGATGATGTCGCCCGGCTGGCTCGATCACTTCATCTATGACGAGCACTACGGCAACGAGGAGGAATTCCTCTATGCCCTCGCCGAGGTGTTGCGGCCGGAATATGAGGCGGTGGTCAACGCCGGCTTCATCCTCCAGCTCGATGGCCCCGACCTGCCCGACAAATGGGCCACGCTGGTGCCGGAAATCACGCTTGAGGAATATCGCAAGAAAGCCAAGCTGCGCGTGGACGTCACCAACCATGCGCTGCGCAACATCCCCGAGGAGATGGTCCGTTACCACCTGTGCTGGGGTAGCTGGAACGGCCCGCACATCGACGACATCCCCTTCGCCCACGTCGTGGACCTGATGCTGGAGATCAAGGCCCAGGCCTACAGCTTCGAAGCCGGCAACGTCCGCCACGAGCATGAGTGGAAGATCTGGAAGGACGTGAAGCTGCCCGAGGGCAAGATTCTGATCCCCGGCGTGGTCAGCCACCGCACCAACACGATCGAGCATCCGGAAGTGGTTTCGGACCGGCTCCAGAATTTCGCCCGCTATGTCGGCCGCGAAAATGTGATCGCGGGCACCGATTGCGGCATGGGCGGCGGGCGCATGTCGCACGAGATCGGCTGGGCCAAGATCCAGGCGATGGTCGACGGATCGGCGCTCGCATCGCGGGAGTTGTGGCAACCGGTTGCGGCGTAACGCCGCGGGGCTGGCGCGTTTCCGGTCTCGCGCCGGCCCCATATTCTCGCCGCCGCGCCAAGCAGCATGACGGGATCAGAGCCCGCGCGCCTCGAGCGTTTCGAGCAACAGCCGTTCGAAACCTTCGCGGCGGTTGCGGCGTGCGGCGATCAGCTTGCGGCGGTCGCGCTGGCGCAGCGCGGTGAGCAGCGAATGCTTGTTCACCACCTTGCGCTCCTCGCTCGCGCGGCGCGGCAAAGGGAGCAGGGCGCGGAAGCGATCCGTGAGCATCCACAGGCGCATCGCCTCGCGCATGATCGTCTTCTTCGGGCTCAGGTTGAAGATGATCGTATGGAATTCGCGATGTTCATCCCACCAGCGCGAACGGTCGCCCGCGTCCAGCAGGTCTTCCAGCCGCTGCGCACGCCGTTCGAGGTCCAAGAGGACTTCCTCCTCGGGCCACTCGATCGTGCGCATCAGCTCGTCCTCGATCATGTTGCGCAGGGTGAACAACTGTTCCGCCTCGTCGCGGGTGAGCTTGGTGACGAAGAAGCCACGGTTGGGATCATGCTCCACCACGCCTTCGGAGCTGAGCAGCTTCAAGGCCTCGCGCACGGGGACGCGGCTGGCCTGGAACTGCTCGGCGAGTTCGGTCTGGCCCAGCCGCATCCCAGGGGCGAGCGTGCCCCGCGCGATAAGCGAACGTAGCTGGCTGGCGATTGCGGCGGGTACGCCCCGCTCCGTGCTGGTTTCGATCGTCATACGCAGGACAAATTGCCTACAAATTGCAGCAATGGCAATTGCGAACAGATAGGCTTGCAGAATCGCATAACTAAAGTGTAGGCAATTCTGAGGTTGAGTGGAGGAGAGACGGCCCGTGGCGAACATCGGATTCATCGGGCTGGGCATCATGGGAATGCCGATGGCAGGCCACCTGATCGCCGCCGGGCACCAGCTCTTCGTCTCTTCCCGCAGCGCGCGCGCAGCCGAGGCGGTAGCGCTGGGCGCCACCGCATGCGACGGAAATGCCGCGATCGCGCGCGCAGCCGACATCATCATCACCATGGTGCCCGACACGCCCGAGGTGGAGCAGGTGCTGTTCGGCGCGGACGGCGTGGCGGAGGGACTGTCGCCGGGCAAGCTGGTGATCGACATGAGCTCGATCTCGCCGCTCGCCACCAAGGATTTCGCCGCGCGCATCGCCGCGCTGGGCGCCGATTATGTCGACGCGCCGGTTTCGGGCGGCGAGGTGGGAGCCAAGGCCGCTACGCTCACCATCATGGCCGGCGGCGGCGACGCCGCCTTCGCCCGCGCGCTCCCGCTGTTCGAGGCGATGGGCAAGAACATCACCCATGTGGGCGGCAGCGGCGCGGGGCAGACCGCGAAGGTGGCCAACCAGATAATCGTCGCGCTCAACATCGCAGCGGTGGGCGAGGCGCTGCTGTTCGCGGCCAAGGCCGGCGCCGATCCCGCCAAGGTGCGCGAGGCGCTGCTGGGCGGGTTCGCCAGCTCGCGCGTGCTGGAGGTGCATGGCGAGCGCATGCTGAAGCGCAGCTTCACCCCCGGATTCCGCATCGATCTGCACCACAAGGATCTGGCGCTCGCGCTGTCCGGCGCCAACGCGCTCGGCCTGCCGCTGCCGCAGACTGCGTTCTGCCAGCAACTTTTGAACAGCGCCCGCGGCAATGGCGAAGGCGGGCTGGACCATTCCGCGATCGTCCGCCAGCTCGAACGGCTGGCGGGCCACAGCCTGGGAGACGAATGATGCGCCGCTGGACGATCGCCGCCACCATTGCGGGCATCGCGCTCGCAGGATGCGCACATGCGCAGCAGGCCCCTGCCCCCGCCGCGACCGCTGCCAGCGACGCGGAAGCCGCGCACCGCGCGCAGACCGAGGCGACCCGCGCGGTGGCAATGGCGTTCCTCAACCGCTATTTCATCGAGCACAACTTCGGCGCCTATGCCGAATTCGCGCATCCCGATTTCATCCAGCACAACCCGAAGATCGCCAACGGCGTGGCCGGGCATCGCGCCTATTTCGCCAAGATATTCGGCGCGCCCAAGCCCGATCCGGCCCCGCCCCCGCCCCGCCATGTGACCGACATGGTGCTGGTCGACGGTGACCTGTTCTCGGTAATGCATCACAGCGTCGATTCCACCGGCGCCGCGCGCCTGTTCGTCGATATCTGGCGCGTCGCCGACGGCAAGATCGCCGAGCATTGGGACGTTATCCAGGACATCCCGGCCACCTCCGCGCACGGCAACGGCATGGCCTGCGGCAATTACGAGACCTGGGAGCGCGCCCAGGCCTGGGCCGACAGCATCGTCAATCCCACCTGCGGCCGCCCCGATCCCGCATCAAAGCGCGCAGATTCGCTCAAGACCTTTCAAGACTATGTGGCGCAGGTCGGCGCGGGCGACGTGTTCGGCGCGATCGAGCGCTATCTGTCCGCCGGCTACCGCCAGCACAGCCCGGTGATCGGGGACGGCAAGCAGGGCGCGATCGACTATCTGCGCCGCGAATGGGGCGACCTTTCCGGCCCGAAGCCCAGCCTGGGGCCGCAGCGCATCGTCGCCGAGGGCGACTATGTGCTGGTCCACTACATCCTGACCGACGGCGCGACGGGCAAGCAATCGGCCCAGGTCGACGTTTTCCGCATCCGCGGCGGCCAGATCAGCGAACATTGGGACCTGAAGCAGCCGGTGCCGGAGAAGACGGAGAGCGGCAACCCGATGTGGTGACGCCGACCCGCCCCCCCGCGGCGCGGGGGCGGGACGCGCGGCCTATTCCAGGAATTCGAACCGGAAGACCTCGCCATCGCCGCGCACATGGCCGGCGCAGGGATCGCGGAAATGCGCCGGGAACACCACCGTACCGGTGTCCGCGCAGGCGCTCAGCAGGCGGCGGCGCTGGTGCGACGCCTCCGCCCCGTCCTCGTCGGCGAAGAACACCAGGTCCGGCCGGACGAGCTGGATGGGGTGGTGGAAGCAATCGCCGGGGAACACCGCATGGCCGCCGCCGCGCTGGGCGTGGATCGCCACCAATCCCGGCGAATGGCCGCTGATATCCTCCAGCCAGATGCCGTCGCCGATCTCGCGATGCGCGACGTGATCGGTCTCCACCAGGTCCGCCAGCCCGGCCGAGACGACCGGCAGCACGCTGTCTTCAAACGCGCCGCGGTGCATCTCCTCCGCGTCGTCCTGGCTCCAGTGCTCATATTCCTTGCGGCTGAACACGTAGCGCGCGTTGGGGAAGGTCGGCACCCAGCGGCCATTCTCCAGCCGCGTGTTCCAGCCGACATGATCGGCGTGGAGATGGGTACACATCACCATATGGATGTCCCCGGGCTGCAGCCCGAGCGCGGCCAGATGCTCCAGCCATGGCGTTTCCAGATTGTTGGCGAAGGGCATGCCGCGCGTCTTGTGGTTGCCATTGCAGGCATCGACCAGGATGTTGAGGCCATCGAGCCGCAACACATAGCTCTGCACGCTTAGCTTCATATGGCATTGCGCCGGATCGTCGGACAGTTCCTCGCTCCAATGCCACGGCTTCATCCGCGCCAGGTCGGCGGCGGTGACGCCGGGAAGCGCCATCGGCATCGGCATCGATCCGTCCATTTCCCACACGCGATCGACGCGCATCGCGCCGAGCCGAACCTGCCGCATGCCATTCCTCCCCTGGATCGAAATCGTTGCAGGATGATTAGTCAATCTTGTATCCGATTCAAGGCGGATACCGCTATGCCGCCACGGAGAGGATCGCCGCCATGCCCTTGCCCCCGCCCTCCGTCCCCCAGACCGAAGCCGAGCGGCTGGCATTCCCCGAGGACGATCCTTCGCCGCTGGCGGTCGTCAACCGCTTCAACCAGCTAGCTTTCTTCGATCGCAAGCCGGTGGCGGCGATGCGTCGTTACCTCGCCCCCGGCTTTATCGAGCGCTACCCGGACTTCGCCGCTCCCGACGAACCCGCCAGCGACAAGGAGGCCGCGATCGGCTTTTTCGAAACGCGCGGGTGGAAGGAGGGCGAAGGCAATGTCAGCACCGTCTATCAGGTGCTCGCCGACGGGGACCGGGTCATGGTGTTCCACCATATGACACGCGGCCCGGGCGATCCGGGCCTGGCATTTGTCGACATCTTCCGCGTGCGCGACGGGCTGATCGTCGAGCATTGGGCGGTGGGCCAGCCGGTATCGGACAAGCGATCCGGGCGGCACCCGATGTTCTGATCGCGGTCGCGCGCAACATTGACCCGTTCGCGCTGATCGGTATACGAAATCGTATTCAATAACCTGCTTCAATTTCGCGAGAGGGGTTTCGGCGATGATCATTGACTGTCACGGCCATGTCAGCGCGCCGGCGGAGCTGTGGGTCTACAAGTCGCTGCTGCTTTCGCACCGCGGCGAGCATGGCAAGCGCTTCCCGGACCTGACCGACGAGGAGATCCTCGCCTATACCAACAAGAAGGAGATGGCGCCGTGCGGCCATCTCGACATGCTCGATCGCGTGGGCACCGACTATCAGTTGCTCAGCCCCCGTCCCTTCCAGATGATGCATTCGGAAAAGCCCGAATATCTGGTCCATTGGTTCACGGAGGCGACCAACGACATCATCGCGCGCCAGTGCCAGTTGCTGCCCGATCGCTTCGCCCCGATCTGCGGCCTGCCCCAGGCAGCGGGCGAGCCGGTGGAAAATGTGCTGCCGGAGCTGGAACGCTGCGTGTCGCGGCTGGGCTTCAAGGGCTGCCTGCTCAATCCCGATCCCTATGAAAACAGCGGCACCGAGCCGCCGCCGATGGGCGACCGCTATTGGTATCCGCTGTACGAGAAGCTGTGCGAGCTGGACGTGCCGGCGCATATCCACTCCGCCGGGTCGCGATCGCGCCGCGCCCCCTATACGCTCAACTTCCTGCTCGAAGAGACGATGGCCGCCTATGGCCTGGTCGAAAGCGACGTGTTCAAGGATTTCCCGGACCTGAAGATCGTCGTCAGCCATGGCGGCGGGGCGATCCCGTTCCACATCGGCCGCTTCCGCGCCTCGGGCCTGCGCCGCGGCGAGGAGTTCCTGGACCGGCTGCGCAAACTCTATTTCGATACCGTGCTCTATTCGGAAGAGGCGCTGCAGCTTCTGATCAAGACCGTGGGGCACGATCGCTGCCTGTTCGGCGCGGAATGCCCGGGCGTGGGTTCGGCGGTCGATCCGGCGACGGGCAAGACGCTGGACGATATCGCGCCGTTCATCACCGGCTTCGACTGGCTGACGCAGGAACAGAAGGACGGCATCATGTTCGGCAACGCGATGGCGCTGTTCAAGCTCGATCCGCCGAAGAAATGAGCGGCCTGGCGGACACGCTGGCGCGGCTGGCGGCGATCGACACCTGCGCGCTTTCCGACGCGCTCGACAAGCTGGGGCTCGCAGGCCAGGTCACCGGGCTGCGCCGCGAATCCGGTGCCGGCCGCGTGGCGGGCGTGGCGGTGACGGTGAAGCTCGGCACGGGCGATCCGCCGCCGGGGCCGCCCACGCACCTGGGCTGCAACGCGATCGAGGCGGCGGACGCGAACACGATCATCGTCGTCGAGCAGCGTACCGGCGTGGAGGCGGGCTGCTGGGGCGGGCTACTGACGCGCGGGGCGATCCATGCGGGCGTGCGCGCGGTGGTGGCCGATGGCCCGGTGCGCGACATCGACGAGGCGCGCGAGCTGGGCTTCGCCGTCTTCACCAACCGGCTGACCTGCCTCACCGCCCGCGCCCGCGTGGTGGAGAAGGCAACCAATGTGCCGGTCGAGATCGGCACCGTCACCGTCCACCCCGGCGATCTGATCGTGGCGGACGGCAGCGCGGTTATCGTCATCCGCCCCGAAGACGCCGATGCCGTGCTGACGGCCGCCGAGGGCATCGTCGCGCGCGAGGCGGCGATGATCGCGGAGATCGCGCGCGGCACCCGCATGGGCGCGGTGCTGGGCGGCAACTACGAACATATGCTTCAGAAGGACTGATCATGGCCGATACCAACGTCACCCGCGCGGCCGCGCTGGATACGGCGACGCTGTCGGACGCGCTGGATCGCCTTGGGATCGTTGGGCAATGCTACGGCATATCGGGCCGCGATCCGGGGTTCCGGATGGCGGGCCGCGCGTTCACGATGATCTGCGGCCCGGCGGGCAAGCCGGCGGGGACGGTGGGCGACTATATCGACGACGTGCCCGACGGGCATGTGGTGGTGATCGACAACGGCGGGCGCGACGACGCGACGATCTGGGGCGACATCCTGACCGAGATCGCGCACCGGCGCCGCCTGGCGGGGACGCTGATCGACGGGATCAGCCGCGATGTCGCGCTGTGCCGCGAGCTTGGCTATCCGGTCTTCTCCAAGGGCCATTGGATGCGCACCGGCAAGGATCGCGTCCAGGTGGAACGGATGGATTGTCCGGTGAACATCGGCGGCGCGCGCGTGGCGCCGGGCGACCTGATCCGCGGCGACGCCGATGGCGTGGTGGTAATCCCCCGCGAGCATGAGGACGCCGTCCTCGCCGCCGCAGAGGAGATCCACGCCGCCGAGGAACGCATCCGCGCCGCCTGCCGCTCCGGCATGCGCCTCGACGACGCACGCAAGCAGTTCAAATACCACTCGCTGCAGACCCGGCGGGACTAATCGAACCCGAACAATCGCGCCGCGGCGCCGCCCAGCACCGCCTGCCACCCGGCCGCGTCCAGCCCCTCAGCGGCGGCCACTGCATTTGCGGCAGCCTGCTCCGGCACCATGCCGGCGGGCAGCACATCGCTGCCCCAGCACAGCCGGCCGGCGCCGGCGATCGCCGCATAGCGGGCGATCGCGGCGGGCGGATTGATCCCGGCGCGGTCCAGCCGCCCGAGCGTCATCTCGCTGAACTTGAAGATGACGCCCGGCCGCTCCGCCAGCCGCGCCAACGCCGCATCCACGCCGAAATCGGGGGCGCCCTGTTCCACCGCGGCGCCGCCGATATTGTCGAGCAGCACCGGCACCTCCGCGAACTCGGCCGCCAGCGCCGCCAGCGCCTCCAGCCCGGCCGCGCGGTTCCAGGGAAAGACATGGACATCGGCGATTCCTCCCCTTTCAGCGAGAAGCCGCCACAGGCTCCGCGCGCCCTCCCCCGCCAGCCAGCCCAGGTCCGCCCCCTTTCGCGGCTCCATGAAGCGCAGCCCCGCGACGCCCGGCGAGGCAAGCAGCCCGGCCGCCGTCGCCGCGCAATCCGCCGCGTCCGTATCCACCGTGCAGAGCGCGCGCAGCCGCGGATCGGCCGCGGCGGTCTGCGCCACCAGCCGGTTGTCGAACCCGTGGAGGCGTCCGCGCTGCACCAGCACCGCGCCCCTGAGTGCGCCACCGTCAAGCGCCCGCGCCAGCCCCGCGGGCGAGAGGAAACCCTCCAGCTCCCCGGGCTCCAGCGGCGCGGCATCGGCGGCGAGCGGATAGCGGGCCAGATCGGTGCTGGCGATCAGTGCGTGGCAATCGATGAGGAAGGTCATGGCATGTTCCTGGGGATGATGGCGCGGCCGGCGCATGCTAGGCCGGGCGCATGACGCAACAGCGCAGTATCGCCGTGATCGGCGCCGGGATGATGGGGGCGGCGGTGGGCCGCCTGCTTGCGGTGGGCGGCGCGCGCGTCCTGACCCCGCTCGACGGGCGCGGCGACACTACCAGGGCGCGGGCGCGCGACGCCGGGATGATCGCGGCGACGATGGACCAGGTTGCACAGTGCGACACGATCCTCTCGATCGTCGCGCCCAGCCAGGCGATGCCGGTGGCGCAGGCCCTGCTCCCGTTTCTGGCGGAGGCGCCCTCCCCGCCGCTGTTCGTCGAATGCAACGCGATCCATCCGGAAGAGGCCCGCGCCATCGCCGCGCTGCTGGCGCCGGCCCGGGTCCGCTTCGCCGATGCGGGGATCGTCGGCGGGCCGCCCGCGCCGGGCGGCGGCTCCGGCCCGCGCTTCTATGCGTCCGGGCCGGATGCGGCGGAGTTCGCCGCGCTCGGCGCGCTGGGGCTCGACATCCGCGTCCTGGACGCACCTGCCGGCTCCGCCTCCGCGCTCAAGATGGCATTCGCGGCCGCCTCGAAAGGGCTCACCGGCCTGCTCGCCTTCACCATGGCGCTGGCCGAACGCGAACAGGTGAGCGATGCGCTGATCGAGCAGCTTCGCATATCGCATCCCGGCCCCGTCGCCTGGGCCGAACGTCAGTTCCCCCAGCTCGCATACAAGGCGCCGCGATGGGTGGAGGAGATGCAGATACTCTCCTCCATGCTCGCCGATGTTCCGGGCGCGGCGCATCATTTCCGGGGCCTTTCGGAGCTGTTCGCGGCGATCGGAACCGAAATCCCCTCGACCGCCGTCGAAGGCTGGGCAGCGACGCTGAAGCGCTAGAGGCCGGTTCGTTCAGGCCGCCGCGACGATGTTGAACGCCTGCTCCAGCGCCGCCTCCACCCCGCCCCGCGCGGCGAGATAGTCGGCGATCAGCCGGTCGCGGTCGCGCGCCTCCAGCGCGTCGATCAGCTTGCGCTCGGGGCTCCCCTCGGTGTTGCGGGGGAACAGCGAACGATAGCGATCGGTGAGCGTCCACAGCCGCTTCGCCTCGCGCAGCAGCACCTTTTCGGGCGACAGATCGAATATCTCGTACCGGATCTGCCCCAGCGTTTCCGACCAGCGCGCGAAATCGCGGTTCGGGCTGAGCCCATCGAGTTCGTCGAACCGCTTGCGGAAGCGCGCGACCTGCTCGGGCTCGGGCCATTCGGCGGTCTTCAACAGCTCGATCTCAAGCCAGCGGCGCAGCTTGTAGAGCTGCAACGCCTCCGGATATTCGAGCGGCGAGACGAAATAGCCGCGATTGCGATCGTGGCGAAGAAATCCCTCGGTCGAAAGCAGCTTCAACGCTTCGCGGATCGGCACCTTGCTGCGGCCGAAACGCTTGGCGAGCTGCGTCTGGCCCAGATGTTCGCCGGGAAGCAGCGTTCCGCGCACGATCAGGCTACGCAGTTCGTCGGCCACGTAATTGGGCAGGGAATCGTCAACCTCGGAATATTCTGCCATCTGGCCCCCCTGATCGCTTCCCCACCCTTCGCGCGATTGTTGGCATAGCTACGCGCATGCGCAACATCGAAATTTGACTTTCGGCAAGCCTGGCCGGTCGCTCCGCCGGTCATCGCGCCGCCGCCTGCGGCTTGAGGTAGATCGCCCGTCCGCACGCCGCGCAACAGATGTCCTCCAGCGGCACCTCCGGCGCGTCCCCATGCACGTGCGCCGTCTCGCCATGGCCGCAGCACGCGCAGGACGCGGCGACGGTATAGGCGTCGAACTGCGCCAGCATCGCATCGGTCCATTCGGCGCGGCAGAAGGGGCAGGAAGGGCGGATGGCGGGCGGGATTTGCATGCGGACCATCGCTCAATTGTCCGCGCCGCCCATGGCCGGGACGGTCCCCAGCCCGGCGGATCGCGAAATCACGAACATCTCGTCCTTGAACCACAGCCCGCCATGCGCCCGCAGCACATCGCGCGTCACGTCCAGATAGCGGTCGTGGTTCATCACATTGGCCAGCCGCGCATCCTCGATCTGCGCGACATAGCTGGCGGCGTTCCACGCGGCGATCAGCGTGGAGGTTCCGATGTCGCCGGCCGGCTTGATCTCGGTCTGCAGCGTGCGAATCTGATAGCGGAACACCGCCTGCTCATCCGAGAGCTGGTGGAAGCAATAGCGCCGCTCCTCCAGCCCCAGCGCGGACTGTACCGCACGCATCAGCGCGTCGCGCCGCGTGATGAAGGGGGCCTCGCCGGGCCAGACGCCGCGGATGATCTCCATCCCCGGATCCTCGCCATAGCCCTGCACGCCCATCAGCCGCCCGTTGCGGCGCAACGCGCGCACCAGCGGCGCCACGATCCGTTCCGCCTTGAACTCCACGGGCGCGCGTGCCCTCCAGGCATGGGAAAGCAGCACGAAATCGAAGTCCGCGCGCGCCGCGCCGCGCCGCGGCAGGATCGAATCGAGCGTGAATCGCTGATCGCGGCGATAGATCACCAGCACCGCGGGCACGCGCGGCAGCGGATGTCCGCTGCGCGGGCTGACCTGGACCTGCCAGTTGGCCTCGACAAAGGGCTGGAGCCCCGCAATCGCCTCCTCGAACTCCCCCGCGGTGGTGCCGTCCAGCGCCACCTCGCGCCACACCATCGCACTGGCGGCGACAGGCGATCCGGGGTTCAGCCAGGGCGCCTCGGCATAGTTGAGGTTGGTCATCACCAGCACCGTGCCGGGATGTTCCTGGAACCGGTCCGGCATGCGCTCCAGCGTCAGGCGAACGTTCTCCGCGCTGATCTCCTTCGCGACGACATAGAGGGGCAGCCACGGATAGCGCCGGTGCGCCCCGCGCAGCAGCCGGGCGAGCGCGGTACCGTCGCCGGTGCCGCCGTCGAACAGCCGGATCGCGGGCGGCTCCGGCTGGGCGTGGGCAAGCTGCTCCAGCGCGCGATCCGCGACGATCTGCTTTTCCGACGATGTGTTGACGAACATCAGATATTTCTGACGGTTGTCATAGAAGCGGAAGTTGTGCGCGGGATCGATCGTCTCCGCCCCGCGGATGGCCGATCGCAGCATCCGCGCGGATGGCCCGCCCTGTTCCTCGATGAAGCGATGGACGCGCTCGACGGTCTGCAGCGTCACGCGGCCGCCGTGGCGCAGCCTGCTGACGAACTTGCCGTCGTTCACCGCCTGGCGGCCGAAGGTGGACTGGGCGATGCGCAGCCGGCGGCAGGCATCGTCGATCTGTTCCAGCAACACCTCCGCGTCGGTCATGCGGGCTCGGCTCCGGGACTCACCGTGACGTGGATCGCGCCCTCGGTTCCGCGGCCGGCGGTGGCCAGGATCGCATCATGTACGCCCTCCAGGCCGAAATCATGGCTGCACAGCTTGTCGACGGGCCAGCGGCGCGACGCGACGATATCGAGGGCCGTCTGCACCGCGCGCCAGCTATGCCCGCGCGGTGCCCGCACGGTCAGGTAGCGCTTCTTGATTTCACCAAGCGGCACCGACGCCTCCAGGCCGTTCAAACTCAACCATGCGCCCTTGGCCGAAAGGGCCACCGCCTGGGCCGCGATGCTGCCATCGGGGTCCCCCGTGGTATCGACCACCACGTCGACACCGCGCCCGCCGGTCGCAGCCATCACCGCCGCGTATAGGTTTTCCTCCTGAACGTCCACCGCCAGGTCCGCGCCAAGATCCAGAGAGAGATCCAGCCGCGCCCGGTCGCGCGTCATCCCCGCAAGGATCACAAAGGCCGATCCCGCCGCCTTGGCCGCCAGCACACAGCCCAGCCCCTGCTGGCCCGGGCCGAACACCAGCACCGTCTTGCCCATCCCCGCGCCGCCATCCAGCACCGCCCATTGCACGCCGTTGCCCAGCGGCACCGCCAGGGTGGCATGGCGCGCGTCCATGTCGGCCGGAATGCGGTGAATCACCGCGTTGGGCGCCAGATACAGATGCTCGGCGAACCCGCCCCACAGATGCGGCGCAATGCCAGCGTTGCACGTGCCATAGCGCAGCGTGTTGAACCGGTCTTTCACGTTGAAGAAATCGGCCTCCATGCACAGGCGGAAATCGCCCTGGAGGCACCAGTGGCAATGCCAGCAGGGCAGATATTCGTGCAGCGCGATGCGATCGCCCGGGCGCAATCCCCAGCGCTTCGCCGCGGCCTCGCCCAGTTCCTCCACCGTGCCCACCACCTCATGCCCCATGATGCAGGGCGCGGTGTTGGCGCGGCGGTACATCTCCGGATCGCTGCCCCCCACGCCTGAGGATTCGACCCGCAGCAGGCCATCGTCCAGTCCGATCCTGGGCCGCTCGAACTCCCGGATCACGCTAGTCTCGATGTCGGTCTTCACGGCGGCGCGTATCGGCTGGGTCATGGCATCTCGCTCTAGCATTGTTAGTCACAAGAGACTAACAAAAATCCCGGAAATAAGGAAACAGGCATCCGTGCTTACCAGGGGACAGACCGCGCTGCTCGCGGGATTTACGGCGTTGGCGCCGCTCGCGATCGACATGTACCTGCCGGCCATGCCGCCGCTGGCGGCCGACCTCGGCGTTTCCATGGACCAGGCGAGCCAGAGCCTGTCGGTGTTCCTGTTCGGGCTCGCGGGCGGCCAGCTCGTCAGCGGACCGCTGTCGGACCGGCTGGGACGCAGACCGGTGGCGATCGCCGGGCTTGCGCTGTTCGTCGCGGCCGGAGCGCTGGCGGCGGTCACCACCAGCTTCGCGGTGCTGCTCGCGGCGCGGCTGCTCCAGGCGCTGGGAGCGTGTTCCGCGATGGTGGCCGCACGCGCCATCGTCCGCGACCGGCTGGACGCGACCGAATCGGCGCGCTTCTTCTCGCTGCTCGCGCTGATCGGGGGGCTGGCGCCGGTGCTGGCGCCGCTGATCGGCGCGGGGCTGCTGCTGGTTGGCGACTGGCGGCTGATCTTCTGGGTGATGGCGGGGTTCGCGGCGGTGTTGTTCGCCGCGGGCATGGCCGCGCTGCCGGAGACGCGCTCGGCCGAGACCGCAGCCAACGCCCGCGCCGAACAGCCCTTCGCCGCCTATTGGGCGCTGCTCACCAACCGCGCGCTGCTGGGCTATCTGCTCGCCGCGATGTTCAACACCGCGTCCTTCTTCGCCTATATCGCCAACTCGTCGGTGGTGTTCGTCGGCGGATATGGGCTGACCCCGGCCGCGTTCAGCCTGTTGTTCGGGCTCAATTCGGTGGCGCTGGTGGGCGCAGGCCAGATCAACCGCAGCCTGCTGAAGAACCGCACGCCGGATGCGCTGCTGGCGCTTTCGGCGCGCAACGGGCTGGTGCTGGCGGCGCTGTTCCTGCTCTTTGCCGGAACCCAGGCCGGCGGCATGTGGGCGATCAATGTGCTGTTCTTCTTCCTGGCGGGATCGGTCTCGCCGATCCAGGCCAACACGATGGGCGGCGGGCTGGCGATCGATCCGTTGCGCGCGGGATCGGCGGCGGCGCTGTTCGGCGCGATGACCTTCGCTGGCGGCGCGGCAGCCTCCGCGATCGGCGGGTTGCTGTATGATGGCACGCCGCGCGGGCTGGCGATCGTCATCGCATGCTGCCTGATCGGCTGCGCGGCGTCGATCCGGCTGATCGTGCTGCGGCGCCCGGAGGCCGCGGAATAGCGCCGGGCGCGGGCTACGCCCGTTCGCGGACCAGACTGTTCGCGGCCTCGCTCAGCGCCTTCCACTTGCGCATCTCGGCCTGCTGGCGCTCCAGTTCCGCCTCGATCATCACATAGGCGTCGCCGCCGCCGATAAACTGCACCGGCGGCTCCGGCGCATCCGCCAGTTCCAGGATCGCGGCGGCCAGCGTCTCGGGCTCGCCCTGGGGCAGGTGCTTGATCATCGCCTCCATCCCCTGGCGGATCGAGGCATAGGCGGGATGCTGCTGGCCGGCCATCGCCGCCGAGGTGCCGAAGCGCGTGGCGAAGGCGCCCGGCTCCACCGCCGTCACCTTGATCCCGAACCCGGCCAGTTCGTGCGACAGCCCCAGCGTCAGCCCCTCCACCGCGAACTTGCTGGCGGCATAGAGCGCCAGCAACGGCGCCGTGACCCGCCCGCCGACCGAGGAGAAGTTGATCACATGCCCCCCGCCCTGATCGCGCAGCCGCGGCACGAAGGCGCGGATCACATCGATCATGCCGAACAGGTTGACCTCGAACAGCCGCCGGATCTGATCCTCGCCGGCTTCCTCCACCGCCGCCTGGAGCCCGTAGCCTGCATTGTTGACCAGTAGGTCGATCCGCCCGAAGCGCGCGAAGGCGGCATCGGCGGCGGCGGCCACCTCGTCCGGCCGGGTCACGTCGAGCTGGAGCGCGAGCGCGGTCCCGGGGTAGCGCTCCTCCCATTCGGCCACCGCGGCGCGATCGCGATCGGTGACCGCCACGCGATCGCCGCGTTCGAGCGCCAGCATCGCCAGCGCGCGGCCAAACCCCGTCGCGCAGCCGGTGATGAACCAGGTCTTGGCATCCTCTCGCATATCCCTAGGCTTTCCCTGCACCTGTTTGTTTGACTGTTTTGTTAGACCATTTATTTAGACGATATGGAACAGCAAATCGCCTCAGACCGCCCCGGAACCGTCAACCTCAATGCGGCTCTCGACGATAGCATCTGGACAGGGCGGCAAAAGCTGATCCTCGCACTGATCGCGCTCGCCTATCTGACCGATGGCATCGCAAACCAGTCGATGGGCCTCGCCATACCGGCGCTGATGCATGACTGGGGCATGCCGCGGGAGGCGTTCGCCAGCATCGCGGCCTTCGGGCTGTTGGGCCTGACGCTGGGCGCGGTGGTGGGTGGCATGCTGGGCGACCGGTTCGGCCGGCGCACGACCATGATCGCCAGCACCGCCTTCTTCGGCGCGATGACGATGGCCCAGGCATGGGTGACCAACCCGCAGGAACTGCTGGCGCTGCGCTTCCTGGACGGCATCGGCATTGGCGCGATGATCCCCAACGGCGCCGCGCTGATCAGCGAGCTGACGCCCCGGCGCGAACGCGCGCTGGCGCTGGCGGTGGGGATGACCTTCATCGCGGTCGGCGCGATGGTGGCGGGGCTGATCGGCAACCTGCTCCTCGATCCCTATGGCTGGCAGGGGCTGTTCCTCGCGCTGGGCGGGATCGCGCTGCTGGTGGCCGCGCTGCTGTTCGTCGCGCTGCCCGAATCGCCGATCTACCTGGTCAATTCGGGCGCCAGCCAGGAACGGCTGCGTGCCGTGGCCGCGCGGTGCGGGTTGAAGCTGGGCGAAGGCACGATCGGCGCCAACACGCCCGACAAGGCATCGACGCACCGCACGCCGCTGGGCGCGCTGTTCACGCCCGATGTGGCGTCGAGCACGATATTCCTGTGGATCGCCTTCTTCTTCTGCCTGCTGGCCAATTACGCGATGTTCAGTTGGGTTCCGGCGATGCTCGCCGCGCTGGGCTTCAAACTGTCGCTCACCAGCCTGGGGATGACGGCCCTGTCGCTCGGCGGAATCGTCGGCGGCGTCGGCTGCGGCTGGCTTATCAAGCGCTTCGGTTCGCGGGCAACGGTGCTCAGCCTGGGATCGGGCGGCGTGATCGCGGCGCTCGGGCTGGGGCTGATGATCATGGGAGAGGTGAAGAGCCTTGGCGTGATCCTGGCCTCGCTCGCGGTGATCGGCGTGTTCAGCGCGGGGCTGCTCAACGGGCTCTACACCTTCTCCGCCCTCATCTACCCCGATCATGCGCGCGGCACCGGCGTGGGCGCGGCCGCTGCGGCAGGGCGGGTGGGCGCGATCGCCAGTTCCTGGGCGGGCGTGATCGCGCTGGGGATCGGCGGAGCGTCGAGCTATTTCCTGCTGATCGCGGGCGCGCTGGCGGTGTCGGTGGCCGGCGTGGCGCTGATCCGGCGGCAGATACCCAAGGCGGTGTGACGCGAGAAGCCTCTCCCCGGTCCTTGCCGGGGAGAGGCTGCGTTTCCCTGCGTCCGGCTTTCGCTCAGCCTTTGGGCGCGATGTTGAAGATGCGCTCGGCGTTGCGGTGCCAGATGGCCGCCTTCACCTCGGCGGGCAAATCGATCGCCTCCATCTCGGCAACCGATTTGCCGCTGTCGACGAAGGGATAGTCGATCGCGAACATCACCTTGTCCGCGCCGATCGATTCGATCGCGAAGCGCACGGCCGGCCCCCAGTTCATGCCGCTGGTGGTGATCGCGAAGTTGCGCTTGATATATTCGCTCGGCGCCAGTTCCAGCGCCGGGCGGCTGCCTTCGGGCGCCTTGAAGTTGGCGTGCATCGCGTCGAGCCGGGGCAGCCAATAGTGCAGCCCCTCCCCGCCGTGGCCCAGCACCACCTGGAGCCGCGGGAAGCGATCGAATATACCGCCCGCGATCAGCCGCAGCGCGTGTAGCGACGTCTCTGCCTGGAACCCCCAGATCGCATGTTCCAGCGTATAAGCCTGATAGGGCGCGATCATCTGCGGCGAAGGCGCGCGCGGATGGATATAGAGCGGCGCGCCGGTCGCCTCGCACGCCTCCAGGATCGGCCAATATTCGGGCTGATCCAGATAATCGCCGTTGGTATGCGAATTGACGATCACGCCGTTGTAGCCGAGCCGGGTCATCGCCCGCTCGATCTCGCGGGCGGCACCCGCCGGGTCCTGGGGCGCGAAGCTGGCCAGGCCGGCATAGCGCGCCGGATGGCGGGCGATCGCATCGGCCAGCACATCGTTGGCAAGCGTGGCGAGCGCCGTTGCCTCATCCGCCGGGAACATCTGCACGCCGGTGGAGGCGAGCGAGATCAACTGCACGTCGATCCCGGTCTCGTCCATGATCTGCAGCCGCTCGTCGTCCAGATCGAGCAGGCGCCGCTGCAGCGGCGTGCCGTCCGCCGCCTTGGACCAGAAGAACAGGTCTGAATCATAGGGTTCGCCGGCCGCGCGATCGAGCATCGGGCGCAGCACCTCGGGGATGACGAACGCCTCCTCGGTCGCGATCCGGCGCATCAGTGCCAGCCCCGCCCGTATACGCGCTCCGCCGTGCCCGAGAGGATCTGTTCACGTTCCCGCGCCCCGAAACCCTCCACCGAGCTGCGGCCCAGATCGGCCATATAGGCATAGCTTCCGGGCGACTGGGTGATGTCCGATCCCCACATCATCCGGTCCGGCCCGAACAGCGCGGCCACGCGCTCCACGACCGGGCGATAGTCGATCCCGGCCTTGTCCAGCCGGCCCAGCGGAATGGTGGTGAACTTGATCGTCGTTCCGTCGAACGCCGCGACCTGCTCCAGCAACTCGTCAACGCCGTGATCGGGCGGCCCGGCATCGCTCGCGATCGCACCGAAATGATCGATCACGACCGTCACGTTCGGGATATCGCGCAGGATGCCGGCAAGACACGTCAGCCCCTCCGCCCGGTTCCACGGGAACAGGTGGACGCAAACCGGCGCTTCCAGCTCCGCCGCCGCCTTCCACGCATCGCGCGCCAGCGGAGAATCGAGCCAGCCGATCCCCATGCCCCTCACCAGCTCCATGAGCCGGATGCCGGCCGCGCCGCGATCACGTATCCAATGCTCCACCGCCGCGCCGCAATCGGCAGCCGCGGCATCGATCGAGCAGACCGCCGCCAGCCGCGCCGGATGCCGCGCCGCACTGTCGCAGACATAGGAACTGTCGAAGCCGTAAATCGACCCGCGCTGCACCAGCACCGCCTTTTCGACACCGCTCGCGTCCATCTCGCCGAGCAGCCGCTCGACCGTCATCGGATCGTCGAGATCGCCCGGATTCAGCGCGCCGCTCGGCGGCGACGGCGGATAGGCCGCGGTATCGCCCGTGACGAGATGGGCGTGCGTATCGATCAAGAAATCCTCCCCCAAAGGTGGGGCGGCGCGCAACTCCGCTGTCACACGCCGGCGCCGCCCCAGGTGTTCGCCCTACGTGAGGCGTCAGGCGAAAGCGTTGATTCCACGAAGCTTATTCTCATATGCCTCGCGTTCTTCCGCGGTCAGGAACCATCGGAAGTGCGGCCCCTTCGACATCGGCGGAAGCTCGCCGGTGGCGAACTGCCAGCTCTCGCCCTCGTCGCGGCTGACATAGAGTTCGCCACAGGCGGAACCGGTGTAGAGTTCCAGCCCGCCCTCTTCGGCATCGTGCATCGCCGCGATTTCCAGGTTGCCGCGCACGGGCTCGACCATTCCCGCCATCGCCTGCTGCCAGGTCTTGCCGTGATCGATACTCTTCATGAACTGCGGATGCGCGGTACCCTCGGTCGCCCATTTCGGGTTCGGGTTCTCTCCCGCGCCCTGCATGAACAGCACGTCCTTGGTCGGATGGACGAAGAACGGGTCCGGATAGGCGCAAGGGTGGCTGGTGTCGGTCAGCCGTTCCCAGGTCGCGCCCTTGTCCGCGCTGTGATAGAGGCCGATCCCGGTGGTGAAGAATATCTCGTCCGGCGTGCGATAAAAGACCACGCGATGCTGGTCGCGCCGGAACTTGTCGTCCGACCGCTCCATCGAATGCAGCGATTCCCAGCTCTTGCCGCCATCGGTGGTGCGCAGCAGATCGCCCTGCTCGACGCAGATGTAGATCGTCTCCGGCTCGTCGGGGTGCGCGGCGATATGCTTGATGTGCGGCTGCGCGCGCGGGAATATCCAGTGCTCGGTACCTTCCACCTCGGTGCAGCTCGGATAAGCGGTCCAGCTCTCGCCCAGGTCCCAGCTCCGGTAGAACATCACCGGCTCGGTACCCAGGTTCAGGATCGTCTCGCCGCCCACATGCTGGACCAGCAGCGTATAGGCATGGCCGGAGGCGACGCCGTTGTCCGCGCGTTGCCAGCTCTTGCCGCCGTCGGCGCTTTTCAGCAGCCCGCCCGCGAAGTGCATGCCCGCGAACAGCAGCCCGGTGGGTTCGTCATAGACCAGGCAGCTCACATGCTGCCCTTCCAGCAACAGCCCATCCTGGCGCAGCCACGCGCCCGCCGGACCATCGCGGCGGAAATCCAGAACGCCTTCGGTTGTGGCCACCAGCATGCGCCGTGCCGCCTTGCGGCTCGACGAGGTGGTTTTTCCGTTGGCCGAGATGCAGAGGATCGTCTCTTCGGAATCGTACGCCATCCTGGCACTCCACAGCGCAGTTTTGTATAACTAGATCGTATAACTATCGTGGCGCGGATGCAAGGCGGTGAAGCCGCTCAACGAAAGAAGATTCGCTCCGCGTTGCCGCCGAAGATCAGCGCAACGTCGGCTTCCGGCCGCCCCGCGAACAGCGCGCGGGTCCAGCCGAGCGCATTGGCATAGCCCTCGCGCGAGCTGACCACGGGATAGTCGCTGCCCCACATCAGCCGCTCCGCGCCGAAAGCGTCCAGCGCCTCCAGAACGATCGCCCCGGCCGCGGCGTCCAGCACCGGCTCGCCCTCGGGCGGCAGCGGCTTGCCGATCTGGCGCGGCGCGATCTGGCCCAGCGTGGGCAGCTTGAGCGAGACGTTGGGGAAGCGTGACAGCGCCAGAATGCCGGCCCAGGTCGCCGAATCTCGGTCGCAATCGGGGCGGGTCCAGCCGCCGAGCTGCTCGATCACGATCGGCAGCGCGGGCAGCTCCGTGGCCAGGGCGGTGAAATCCGCGGTCAGCAGATTCGCGCTCGGCCCGCCGCAACTGATCGCCAGCCCGCACTCATCCGCCGCGCGCCATGCCGCCAGCGGATCGGCGCCGGGGCTGCGCGCCTCGGGCCGCAGGCGCAGTCCTGTCATGCCGCGCGCGGCGCAGGAGCGCACCGCCGCATCCGCGCCTTCGGACTGAACCGCGACCGCGCCCACGCTGGCGAAGCGCCCCGGATAGCGCGCGACGCACGCCTCCTGATAGCTGTTGTCGAACTGGCCCAGCACCTGCGTCAGCACGCCCCGCGCCACGCCGTTCAGGTCCATCTGGCAGACCAGCGGCTCCACCGGCTCGAACCATTGCGGCGATGCGTGGCAATGCGCGTCGACGATATTCATCGGCGAAATCCTTCCTGCTTTCCCGGCCCTGATGCAGCACAAGCTTGCATACCGCCAGACAAAATATTAGGCGAAATTGTTAGACGATTTTGGAGAATATAGTGGATCAGGCCCGGCAGCATCTCGTCCTCGTTCCGGGATCGCTGTGCGACGCGCGCGTCTGGCATCATCAAGCGAAGGCGCTTTCCGACGTCGCGGAGCCCTGGATTCCGCACCTGCACGGCCATGATTCGCTGGTGGCGATGGCCCACGCGGTACTCGCGGAGGCGCCCGAGCGGTTCGCGCTGTGCGGCTTTTCGATGGGCGGGCGCGTTGCGCTGGAGATGCTGCGGCTGGCACCCGAGCGGATCACCCGGCTCGCGCTGATCGACGCCAGCGTCCACCCGGTCGCCGAGGGTGAGGCGGCGCGGCGCCAGCCCCAGATCGACATGGCGCGCGATCAGGGGATGGCCGCGCTCGCGCGCTGGTGGAACCCGCGCATCGCCCATCCCTCGATGCATGGCGACGCGGACTATATGGGCCTGCTCGAATCGATGGCGTGCAGCTTCACCCCGCAGGAATATGCGCGGGAGGTCCGCGCGCTGCTCGAACGGCCCGATCCGCGCGGACTGCTGGGCGGCATCGCGGTGCCCGTGCTGGTGCTTTCGGGCGAGGAGGATCCACTCAGCACGCCCGATCGCAACCGCGCGATGGCGGATGCGATTCCGGGCGCGCGGCTGATCCTGATCGGCGGCGCGGCTCACTTTCCGATGCTGGAGAAAGCGGAAGCGGTCACCGCGGCGCTGCGCGACTGGCTGGCGGCCTGAAGGCGGAGCGCCCAGCTCCGCCCCGCCCGGCTATTTCCAGGGATCGACGACCACGTGGATAGCACCCTCCACCTCGCGGCCGGCGGTAGCCTTGATCGCCAGATCGACCTCATCCAGCCCGAAGCGGTGCGTACACATCTTCTCCAGCGGGAAGCGGCGCGAGGTGATGATGCGCAGCGCCGTATCCACCGCCCACCAGCTCCGCCCGCGGCCCGAGCGCACGGTCAGGAACTTCCGCTTGATCTCGCGCACCGGCACGCCGCGATCCATGCAGTTGACCCAGAGCCAGGCGCCGTAATTGGCGTGGGCCAGATACTGGTCCATGTTCGCCCCGCCGGGATCGCCGGTGGTGTCCACCACCACGTCCAGCCCGCGCGCGCCCAGGATGCGGCGCAGCCCGGCGTCCAGCGTCTCTTCCTCCACGTTGATCACCGCGTCCGCCCCCAGCTCGGGCGCAAGCGCCAGCCGGGCGGCATCGCGGGTCATCCCCGCCAGGATGACCGTCTCCGCGCCCGCGTCCTTCGCGCCCAGCACGGCGCCCAGCCCCTGCTGGCCGGGGCCGATGATCAGCACGGTCTTGCCCGGCCCGGCGTTCACGTCGCGCGCGACCCATTGCACGCCGTTGCCGATCGGGATCGCCAGCGTCGCCAGTTCGGCGGGCAGATCCTGCGGGATCTTGTGGAACACGGTGTTCCAGGGAAGGTGGATATATTCCGCGAACCCGCCCACCAGATGCGGCGCCGCGCCGGGATCGATCAGCCCATAGCGGCGCGGGTTCGTGCCGCCGAAGAAGTCCGCGTCGGGGCAGAAGCGGTATTCGCCCTGCAGGCACCAGCGGCAAGCCTTGCACGGCAGATATTCCTGGATCACCACCCGCTCGCCGGGCGCGACCTTCCACAGGCGGGCGGCATCCGCGCCCATCGCCACGACCGATCCGACGATCTGGTGCCCCATCGCCACCGGCAGCCATTTGTCCCCGGCGCGATAGACCTCCGGCTCGGCGCCGCCCACGCCGCATGCCTCGATCTTCAGCATGCCCTCGTCGGGGCGCAGATCGGGCCAGGGATAGGAGCGCAGGCTGGTTTCCTGCACGCCGGTCTTCACGGCGATACGGACCTGGGCGGGGTGATCGGACATTCGCTATTCCTTGACGAGGGTGAAGCCGAAATCCCGGTCGCGGGCGAACAGGATGTCGGCGCGTTGGCGCATCGCGGGCCACAGCGCGCGGGTGTAGCGCTCGTAATGCTGGACGAAGCGGGTGACGGCGGCGCGGTCCATCCGCGCCCGCGCGGTGCCAGCGGCCAGGCCGTCCTCCTGCCGCAACCGCGAATCGATGACGGTCTCCAGGTCCGGCACCTCGATCGACACCAGCAGCGCGAACCGGTCCCACAGCGGCTCATAGCCATGGGGCAGCGCCGCCCGGCTCCAGCCGAACCAGCGGCCGTCCGGATCGGCCTCTGCCTCCAGCGCGTTGATGGGGCCGCTCCAGGCGGGCAGATCGGCGGCGCGGATGCCGACGCACCAGCCCTCCACCAGCACCACGTCCGGCACGCCTTCGAATGTCACCCAGTCCGCGCGCGGCGCGCGATCGTCGGCCAGCTTGTCGAACACGGGGATCGCGGTGACGCCCCCGGCAGCAAGGCTGGCCAGCACGGCCTCCATCAGCGCCATGTCGTGCGTACCCGGAACGCCGCGCGTGGCGCACAGTGGATGGATGGCGCGCGCCAGTTCCCCGCGCTCGGCGCGTGTCCGGTAGAAATCGTCGAGCGAGAGCAGCGCCGCGCGAAGCCCGTGGAACCGCGCCAGCGCCGCCACCGTGGCATGGGTCAGCGTGGACTTGCCCGATCCCTGCGCGCCGTTGATGCCCAGGATCAGCGGCCCCGGCCCGCGCGGAAGCGCCGCGATGCGCCGGGCGAGCAGGCACGCGGCCTCCGCGCCCGAAGCGTTGAGCGGCATCCGCCCGTCCAGCACCGCCGCCAGTTCTTGCGCCTGCTCCATCACCATGCTTCCCCAGCCCTGAAAGGACCCGCCCAATGGACCAGATGAACGCCATCGTCATGCACGAGTTCGGCGGACCGGAGGTGCTCCGCTACGAACGCTTCCCCAAGCCGGTTCCCGGGCCGGGCGAAGTGGTGGTCGAGGTGCATGCCGTGTCGGTCAACCGCACGCTCGACCTTGTGGTGCGCGCGGGAGCCTATGGCGCGCCGGTGAAATTGCCGCACATCCTGGGCGTCGATCCCTCGGGCGTGGTCAGCGCCGTGGGCGAGGGCGTTGCCGGGCGCAGCGTGGGCGATCGCGTCGTCGCGCTCCCCTGGCGCAGCAAGCCGGCGGGGCCGCTCGACGCGGTGGGGATGCAGCATCTGGGCGGCTATGCCGAATATGTGAAGCTCCCTGCCCAGGCGACGGTGGCGATCCCCGACGGGCTGGACTTCGCCACCGCCACGGTGGTGACGCGCCACGCCCCCCAGGCGTTCAACCTGCTGCGCGATCGCGCGGGGCTGAAGGCCGGCGAAACCGTGCTGGTGATGGGCGCGTCCGGCGGGCTGGGCAGCGCAGGCGTGCAGGTGGCGAAGCTGCTGGGCGCCACGGTGATCGCGGGCGCGGGCGCGCCGGACCGGGTGCAGGCGGCGCGCGGCCTGGGGGCCGATCACGGCATCGACTATCGCGCCGAAGATCTCACCGCGCGCGTGCTGGAGCTGACCGGCGGACGCGGCGTGGACGTGGTGTTCGAGAATATCGGGGATCCGGTGCTGTTCCCCAAGGCGTTCCACGCCATCGCCCGCCACGGCCGGCTCGTCACCGCGGGCAGCCACGGCGGGGGCGAGGTGACGCTCGATGTGAAGCGGCTCTATCTCTATCAGATCGCGGTGATGGGCAGCCTGGGCTTCACCGATGCCGATGTCATGGCCAGCCTGGAGGCGGCGGCGCGCGGCGACTTTCGCGTGCTGATCGACGCGATCCTCCCCCTCTCCCGCGCCGCCGAGGCGCATGAGCGGGTGGCCGGCCGTGACGGCGTGGGCAAGATTCTGCTCTCCCCGAAGCTCATGGGCTGAGCCGGGTCCGGAGGCCCCGCTCACGCCGCCCCCTCCGCGCGGGCGACGTCCTCCGTCCAGCTCCGTCCGGCGCGCAGCAGCAGCAGGAAAGACAGCAGCGCCGATCCGGAGGCCGCCGCCATTGCCACGGTGATCGCCTCCGCCCCCCAGGCTGCCGCGAACACGTCGCTCAGCGCGCCCACGGTGAGCGGCCCCAGGATGAACCCCATCAGGCTGGCGACCAGGAAATAGAAGGCCGATGCCGTCGCGCGCAGCCCGGGCGGGGCGATGTTGACGTAAAGCGGATAGCTGAGCGCCACGGCGATAGCGGTGACGAACGCCGAAAGCGCCAGCCCCGCCTGCCACAGCAGCGGATCGCGCGCGGCGAGGAACAGCAGATCGGACAGGAAGGGCAGCCCCGCGACCAGGATCGGCACGCGCACCTGCCAGCGGATGTCGCGCCGCACCAGCATCCCCACCACCACCGCCGCGAACAGCGCGCCCGCCAGCCCCGCGGCGCCGCGCAGCGTGCCGAAATAGAGTCCGATCGCCTGCGGATCGAGATGATGCACCCGCGCCAGGAATGTCGGCCCCCAAGTCAGGTGCGCGCCCTGATTGACCGCGCTGAAGCCGCCCGCGAGCACCACCAGCCGGTACGATGGCGTCGCCAGCAGCCGCCGGACGCCCGCGACGAAGCCGCCGCCGCCGGGCACCGCCGGCCCCGCCTGCCCGCGCGGCGGCTCGCGCACCGTCAGGAAGAACGCCGCCGCCATCGCCACCCCGGCGATCCCCGTGGCGTAATAGGCCGCGCGCCAGCCATGTTCGGCCAGCAGCCAGCCGACGATCGGAAAGCCGACGAACGGCCCCAGATAGGCCGATGCCGACAGCGCGGAAAAAGCTGCCGTCCGGTCCTTGAGCGCGAAGCTGCCCGCGATCAGCGATGCCGTGGTCGGGTGCCCGGCGGATTCGCCCGCCCCCAGCGCGAAACGCGCCGCGGCGAGCTGCCACCCGCTCTGCGCCGCGCCGGTCAGCGCCGTCACTACGCTCCACCCCGCCAGCGCGCCCGCCAGCAGGTTCCGCCGGTTATACCGGTCCGCAACCCAGGCGAGCGGGATCGCGCAACTCGCGTAGCAAAGCGCGAAGGGCAGACCGGCGACCAGCCCGGTCACCGTATCCGAAAGCTGAAGCTCCTTCGTCATCTGCGGCATGACGAGCGCCAGCATGCTGCGATCGACATAGTTGAACGCATTGACCAGGCAGAGCAGCAGCAGCATGTACAGCGCCGCCCCGCGCGAGACGGAAGGCGGCGCCGCGGCGGCCGGATCGGCGGCGCCGGCCATGTTCACCAGAGCTTTTCGGAAGCCAGCTTCGCGCCTTCGACCATGCTCGCGATCTTGGCCCAGCCGATCTCATAATGCACGCGGCCCAGGCCCATGCCGCAATCGGTGCCCGCCTGCACATTCTCGCGGCCGACGGCATTGGCATAGCGGATCAGCCGCTGGGCGACGAGCTCGGGATGCTCCACCACCTCGGTCTTGTGGCTGACGACGCCGGGGATCAGAATCTTGCCCGCGGGCAGCTTCGTCTCTTCCCACACCTGCCATTCATGCTCGTGCTGCACATTCCCCGCCTCGACGCTGTACGCCTGGATGTTCAGGCTCAGCATCAGGTCGACGATGTGCTTGAGCGGCAGGTCCTCCGAATGCGGGCCGACCCAGCTTCCCCAGCAGCAATGATAGCGGATGCGTTCGGCGGGAATGTTGCGCAGCGCATGGTTCAGCGCGTCAACGCGGATCTTGGCGTAGCGGCGATATTCCTCGATCGTCGGCTTGGGATAGAGCGTCGGCCAGCTATCGGCCAGGCCCGGATCGTCGATCTGCACGATCAGCCCGGCGTCCACCACCGCCTCATATTCGGGGCGCATCACCTCCGACAGCGCCTCGATGAACTCCTCGTCGCTGTTGTAATATTCGTTGAAGATGAAGTGATCGAGCCAGCCCGGCGCGATGACGGGGAAGAACGCCTCCGCCTCGCCCTTGCCCGCCAGCGCGGCCTTGAAGGTCGCGATCTCGTCGTGGAGCGTGTCCAGGCTCTTGCTGGTCAGCGGCCCGGTGCAGACGATCTTCTTGGGCCGCGCGATGGCCGGCCGCTTCGAATCCACGTCGCCGTAATAGCCGGGAAAGGCGTCGCGCTCGCGCGACTTGAACACGGTGGCGCCCACCTCGCCTTCCTTCAGGTCGCGCAGCTCCAGGCCGGTCATCCGCTTGTCGTAATAAGGGAAATCGCGGCGGCGGCCGAGCTCGCCATCGCTGATCACGTCCAGCCCCATCTCAAGCTGGTGATCGACGACATGGGCGATCGCCTCCCGCTTCATCGCCAGATAGGCGTCATCCTCGGGCTTGCGGCCCTGCCACACCTCCTGGTCGAGCGTCTCGAATTCGCGCAGCGACGACGAAAGCCGGCCGGCATGGGTGCATAGGATGCGATCGGTGCTGTGACGCATATACCTGAAACTCCTGGAGAAATTGTGGGTGCCTGTCAGTGGGCAACGTCGGCGATGCGCTCGACGCGGCGGTGCTTGATCTTCCAGCCCTCCGCCGTGCGCACGAACTCGTCATGGTTGCGCGCGATCAGCAGCGGGGTCAGCGCCTTGTTGGCGCCCGGCGCGGTATCGAAGAAATAGACGATCACCATCGATGTGCCGCGCGCGTGATCGCGGTCGATCACGTCGATCACCTGGTTGGTCACCTGGTGCAGCCGTCCATGGGTCGGCGCCCAGTCGGCGGTGCGCGACTTCCAATAGTCGCGGATCGCGTCGCGGCCGGCCAGGTGGTTGGACAATATGTCCCACACCCCGTCTTCGGCGAAGACGCTGGGCAGGTTCTGCCAATCCTTGCCGTCCAGATAGAGGCTGTACCGCGCGGCGAGCGTCTCGCACTCCTGGCGGATCGCGGCGATCTCCGCCCCGGTCAGCTTCTTGCCCACAGGTGCCACCGCAACGGCCCGGCCGGCGCCCGCGTGCCCCGCCGCCGGCGACGTCAGCGCCGCCGCAACGAGCGCCAGCACCGCAGCGCGTCCGATCGCCATTGGCCGTCTCCCCTGATTCGCCTGATCTAAATTGTATTCATTTGCGTATATCAATCGTGGCCTAATCCGCAACCCGCGACGGCTCCTCGACGCGCGCGTCGTGCAGGCTTGCGGGCAGGAACGCGCGCAGCCGCAGCGTCGCGGCAATGCCGATCGCGGCGATGATCGCCAGCGTGATGCGGAAATCGGCAAGCGCCGGCTCGGCCCGGCCCTGCGCCCAGGCGATCAGCGCGAGCAGGATCGCGCACAGCAGCACCGTCAGCGCGTTGACGAGCTGCTGGCTGATGCTTGCGACGACGTTGCCGGAGCTGACGTGCGCGTCGCGCAGCGCGGTGAACGACTGGGCGACCATGCCGGTGAACAGCAGCGATCGCGATATACCGGAGACGACCAGCGCCGCCGCGATCACCGCCAGCGCCGCGATGCTCCCCGGCTGGACCACGGCGAGCAGCAGCATTGCCGCGATCCCCGCACCGCTCGCCCACAGGATCGTGCTGGCGAAGCCGATCCGGTCAAACAGCGGGCGCACCGCGGGCTTCATCAACAGGTCGCCGCCGCTCAGCGCCATCAGCAGCAACCCGGCTGCGAAGGGGCTCATGCCGAAGCCGATCTGGAACATCAGCGGCAGCACGAACAGCAGCGCGCGCGGCGGCACGCGCACCACCGCGCCCGAGCCGATCGCGGTGGTGGCATATTCGCGCACGCGCAGCGGCTCCAGCGACACGATCGGGTCCGGATGTCGCAGCAGGTGGCGCCACGTCGCCCAGGCGAGCACCGCGCCCGCCCCCACCAGCAGCCACGGCGCCGGCCGCGCGAAGCCGCTCGTCAGCCGGTCCAGCCCGGTCAGCACACAGACCAGCGCGCCTGCCATCATCGCGGCCCCGCGCCAGTCGAGCGGCCGCGCCGCCTCTGCCGGAATGCGCGGCACCCGGGCCTGCGCGATCCAGAACAGCAACGCCGCGAACGGCAGGTTGAGCAGGAAGATATATTCCCAGCGCGCGTAATCGACGATGAAGCCGCCGATCGACGGCCCCACCGTCGGCGCGATCAGCATCGGCATCGCGGTGATGCTCAGCGCGTCGACCAGCTCGTTCTTGGGCGTCCGCTTCAGCAGGATCAGCCGTCCGACCGGCGCCAGCAGCGATGCCGCCGCGCCCTGCAGCGCGCGCGCGGCGATGAACGGCCAGAAGCTCTCGCACAGCGCGCACAGCGCCGATGCCGCGGCGAATCCCAGAATCGCGAGCGAGAACACCCGCCGCGCGCCGAAGCGGTCCGCCGCCCAGCCGCTGACCGGCAGCAGCGCCACCAGCATCGTCAGATAGATGGTGATCGACAGGCTCAGCGATATCGTCCGCACGCCGAAATCGGCCGCGATCCGGGGCAGCGCGACGACCAGCACGGTCGCGTCGAGCTGGACCATGAACATCGCGATCGAAACGGCCACGACGATGTCGCGGCTCTGGAGACGCAGGAATCGGTTCACGGGAAGCGCTTGTGGCCGAGCCGCGCGGCCGGGGCGAGGGGGAGCGCGGCCGTTCGCACCGCGCTCCCGCGCCCGCTATTCAATGGCGTCCTGCTCGGTCTCCTGCGCGGTGAAGACGTGCGGAAGCTGACGCTTCCGGTTCTTGGCATAATGGTTCAGCGCCAGCGCGATCAGCACCCCGGCCACCCCGAACAGGGTGCCCGCCATCTCGAAATTGGTCATTTCGAGCGGGTTGATGCTCATCATGTCGACCTTGCCGTCGAGCGCGAAATTGAAGGTGGCCATCGTCAGCCCTCCGGTCTCAGAAGGATTTCCAGATGCGCGAAACGTCGCGCCACACCGGCTGGGGAGCGGCGCGCATCTTGAGCATCGGGTAGAAATAATTGGCGTAGGCCGCGAGCAGGATGCAGTGGAACACGAAGTTCCGGGTCGTCGAATAGACGATATGCGGCAGCGGCGACCATGGCGCGTTGATCAGGAAGATGTTCACCGTCACAGGCATCAGGATCACCAGGCCCAGCGGCACGAAGCGGTTGAACAACAGGCTCGCGCCACCGATGATCTCCAGCACCTTGGCGAACTGGAACAGCCCCAACTCGACGGAGATCATCACATAATCGTTACCCGTGCTCTGCGTGATCCGCGGTTGCGGCCAGAACAGCAGGAAATAATTGAGTCCGGAGATCAGGTTGAACCCGCCCATATAGTAGCGGATGAAGATCACCCCATATTTCTCGATCGCGCGCCACATCGGCCCACTCCCCTTCTGCGCATGCCCGGGCGATCCGTCCCGGCTGCACCCAGGCTAGCGCCCTGCGGCAGAATCGTCTACCAATAAGATATTACAATCGGGAGCCGCCCGCCACCCGCGGCCGGACTTCGCCAGGGTCGGGAGGGGAAGGATATATGGCCGGTTTGGCGCTCAACGACAGGCGCTTCGCGATCGCCGCGGTGCGGTGGCTGCTCGGTGTGCAGTCGTTTATATCGGGCATCAACTGGTGGGTGAAGCTGCTCCCCTTCCCCAACATCGCCGAACCGGTGGCCGGCCCGGTGAAGCACGAAATCCTGCGCACCATGGTCGAATCGGGCTGGATGTTCACCGCCACCAAGGGGATCGAGATCCTGCTGGGCCTGGCGCTGATCCTCAATCGCCACGTGCTGCTGATGCTGGTGTTGTCCTTCCCGGTGATGCTGATGACCTTCCTGCTCGATTTCTTCCCGTTCGCGGGCAAGCTCGGCGGGTTCGTCACCGGCAGCGTGGCGCCGGGGGCGATGTGGGCCAGCACGCTCGACATGCTCTATTTCGGCGCGGGCGTGTTCGTGATGCAGGCCTATCTGATGAGCGAGTATTTCGACCGCTATCGCCCGATGTTCGCGGTGCGGCCCGATGGCGATGCGCCCGCCTGGGCCGGCTTCTTCGAGGCGGGCTGGCTGAAGCTGGCGCTGCGCTGGCTGTCCTATACGGTCGGCGCCACCTCAACGCTGTGGATCGTCGGCATGGCGATCGGGCTGATCCCGTGGAGCAGCCTGGCGGTACTCGCCCCGCCCCGTTGACCGGGGCGGCACGGCCCGCGCCTCACTCGGGCGCCGGTCCCAGCCGCATCCGCCCCAGCGTCCGGTCGCGCAGCGCGAACTGGTGCCACAGCGCGGCGGCGACATGCACCAGGATCAGTGCGATCATCGCATATCCGGCGGCGACATGAATGTCGCCCGCGATCGTCCCCGTCGCCCTGTCCACCGGCAGCTTGGGCAGGCCGATGCCGAACCAGCGCAGCGGATACGGCCCGCCGGAACTGAGCACATAGCCGAGCAGCGGCATCGCGATCAGGAAACCGTACAGCGCGGCATGCGCCGCCGCGGCCGCGCGCCGCTGCCATGCGGGACCGGTCTGTTGCAACGGCGGCGGAGGCCGGCGGAAACGCCAGCCGATCCGCACGAGCGTCAGCACGAACACGGTGATCCCCAGCGACTTGTGCAGCGGCACCGCGGCGATGCCCAGCCCGTCGCTGATCGCGTCGTCAAACAGCGCGAGCAGCAGCAGCGCGACCACCATCGCCGCGGTGACCCAATGGATCGCCGCCGCCACCGAATCATAGGCGCGGGCCGCGTTCGCGTCGCGGGATGCGTCCGCGCTCATTTGCGCTTCTGGATTGCGAACTCGCTGGGCCGCAGCCCGCAGATCGCGCGGCCATAGCCCGTCATCGCGCGATCCCAGGTGAAGGCGAAATGCTGCGCGGCGGAGTTCACGTCGCGGAAGATGCGCTGCAAGGGATCGCCGTCATAGATGCCGCTGCCGCCCGCCACCTCGAACACGCGATTGGCGGCATAGCGCGCGGTCTGCACCGCCCAGGCCCAGTTGCGCGGTATCTGCGCGCGCTGCAGCGGCGAGATATCGGAAGGCTCGCGGGCGCGATCGATCATCTGCGCGTCGGAGATCACCAGCGCCAGCGCCGCGTCCACCTCCGCCCCCGCCTGGGCGATCCGCGCGAAGGTGGCGGATTGCTCCGCCAGCTCCAGCGGATCGGCACCCTCCAGCCGCTTGCCGAGATGCTCGGCAAAGCCGCGGACAAGGCCGCGCGCCATGCCCAGCGGCGCGCCGACGATCGAGAAGGGCGCCAGATCGGCGAAGGGCATGCGGAAGATCGCGCCCTCGTGCAGCCGCGCGCCGGGCGTGGTTCCCGCCAGCATATCGGCCAGCGAACAGCTCCGGTGCGCGGGGATGAAGCAATCGTCGATCTTGATCGAACGGCTGCCGGTGGCGCGCATGCCCATCGTCGTCCAGTCGTCGATCACCGTGATCTCGGACTTGGGGACGACGAAGAAGCGCGGCTCCATGCTGCCGTCGGGCAGCTTCACCGCATTGCCGATGATCACCCAGGTCGCATAATCGATGCCCGAGCAGAAGCGGCCGGTGGCGCCCGTCAGGCGATAGCCGTCGCCTTCGGGCACCACGGAGCCGCCCAGGCGGAACACGGTGGCGATCAGCGTGGTGGGATCGCCCATGATCTCGCGCTGCGCCGCTTCCGGGAACAGGTTGATCAGCCAGCTATGGCCGGCGAGCACGCCGAATATCCAGGCGGCCGAGCCGGACGCCGACCCCAGTTCCGACGTCACGCGCACCAGATCGGCGAAGCCCAGCTCCGAACCGCCCAGGTTGCGTGGCATCACCAGCCCGAACAGGCCGGAGGCGCGCATCTTCTCCACGAGCGAGTCGGAAAGGTGCCGCGCCGCCTCCGATGGCGCGTCGGCCGCGCGTACCTCGGGCAGCATCGCGCGAACCGCGGCCATCGCCGCCTCGCCCGATTGCAGCACCGGCCAGGCACCGGTCAGGTTGATGCCAAGGTCCCGGTCCTCAGCGGTGGTTGCCATGAAACATTCCTCCAGCCTGGTGAGATGGCCAGCCGCCCGCGATTGACCGGCGAGCCAGCATTGTTATACAAGATAGGTAACCTATCCGACGGCACGTCGCAAGTCCGTCCGGCCCGGGAGAGAATGGGACATGGCGGAAATCGTACTGGGAATCGGCACCAGCCACGGGCCGATGCTCGTCACCGAAACCGAAATCTGGGGCGCGCGCGTACCCAATGACAAGGTGAGCGTCCACGCATGGCGCAACGGCGACTGGACCTATGACCAACTGGTCGAGGCGCGCGCCGGTGAAGGGCTCGCCGCCCAGATCACGCGCGAGGTGTGGGATGAGCGCCAGGCCCGCTGCCAGGCCAATATCGAGCAGCTAGCCGATATCTTCGCGGATGCGCGCGTCGATATCGCGGTGATCGTCGGCAACGATCAGAACGAGATCTACCGCAACAGCCTGAACCCCGCCTTCGCGGTCCATTACGGCGATACGATCACCAATTACGAGTTCACGCCCGAGCGGATGAAGGAAGTCCCGCCGGGGGTGGAAAAGTCGCTGCCGGGCTATATCCCCGCGGGCGGCGCCGAATATCCGGGCTGTCCCGAACTCGCGCTCAGGATCATCGGCCAGGCGATCGCGGACGAGTTCGACGTGGCGGCGATGAACGCGATGCCGCGGCCGGAAACGCCGCATGCCTGGGGCTTCGTCTACCGCCGCATCATGCGCGACAATCCCTGCCCCAGCGTGATGGTGACGGTGAACACCTTCTTCCCGCCCAACCAGCCCACGGTGCGGCGCTGCTACAAGTTCGGCCAGTCGATCCTTCAGGCGATACGCGAGTGGGACAGCGACAAGCGCGTCGCGCTGATCGCCAGCGGCGGGCTGACCCATTTCGTCATCGACGAAGCGGTGGACCGCACCTTCCTGGACGGGCTCGCCAACAAGCAGTTCGAGCCGGTGTTCGCGCTGGGCGAGGACATCTTCCGCGACGGCACGTCGGAGATGAAGAACTGGGTTCCCGTCGCCGGCGCCATGGCGCAGCTCGGGCTGGAGCCGCATGTGATGGACTATATCCCCTGCTATCGCAGCGAGGCGGGCACCGGGAACGCGATGGGCTTCGTCTACTGGCGCTGAGCCTCGCGCGCCCTCCGCGCAGGGGCGTCGCCAGCGCGATTTCCAGCCGGGTGGAATCACCCGGCGGCCCGGAAATCACGGCAGACACGAAAAAATGGAGCGGCGATCCGGTGCAACCGGACCGAAAGCCGTTCCTAGACCAGCGCCCCGCGCAGCGCCGCGGCGGCCTCGGCCGGCTTGCCCTCCATGCCCACCAGATCGTGCGCGCGATGGATGGCGTCGCGCATCTGGCGGAGCTGGGCCGCGTCGCGCAGCCCGTCCGGATCGCCCGCGCGCAACGCGATGTCCACCAGCCGCCACAGCTCGTCCAGCTCGCTCTCGCGATAGATGAATTGCTCGTCCGTCCGGGATCGCTGGATCCGGTCCACCAGCGTCTGGATGGTCAGGTCCGACATGTTCTCGATGGGCAGGATACTGTCGAGGTCCAACGAATGCCTCCGGGTAAGGAATTTTGCGGATAGGTAGTGACTCTTGGCGAGTAGCACGATATTTATATTGTATCGTCTAACAAAACAGGTGCGTCAAATGCTCTCTCACGAGGACAACGAGCTGCTCTGCCGGGTCGGCCCGGGGACTCCGATGGGTAATCTGATGCGGCGTTTCTGGATGCCCGCGCTGCTGACGCAGGAGCTGGAGGCCGACGGCAAGCCGGTGCGCATCCGCCTGCTCGGCGAGGATCTCGTCGCGTTCATGGACACCCAGGGCCGCATCGGCCTGCTCGACGAGCATTGCCCGCATCGCGGCACCTCTCTGGCGCTCGGCGCCAACGCCGATTGCGGTCTGCGCTGCCTGTTCCACGGATGGAAGTTCGACGTCACCGGCCAGTGCATCGACACCCCGGCCGAGCCGGAGAATTCCAAGCTCGCCAAGGCGATGCGCGTGAAATCCTATCCCACCCGCGTCGCCGGCGGTATGGTGTGGACCTATATGGGCGAGAAGGAGAACGAGCCTCCCTTCCCCGCCTTCCCCTGGTTCGACATGCCGGAGGGTAGCTGCGAGGCGTTCAAGGTCATCTACGAGTGCAATTATTCCCAGGCGCTGGAAGGCGCGGTGGACAGCAGCCACGCCGGCATCCTGCACCGCTCCGTGCCCTGGGACCAGGAGGCCCGCTGGCCGCATGAGAAGGATCTGCGGCCCAAGCTGGAGATCGAGTTCACCCGCTACGGCATGCGCTATTGCGCGGTGCGCGAGGCGGGCGAGGGCAAGAAGAACGGCCGCATGACCCAGGTGCCGCTGCCCTTCTGGACCTTCATCCCGCCCGATGGCCCCACCGCGCCGGAGTTCCGCCGCAACCGCCGTCTCGTCAACGCCTTCGTGCCGCGCGACGACTATACCACCTGGCACATCCAGTTCTTCTACGATCCGGGCCAGAAGATCGACCGCGCGCACCGCATGGCCGAAGCCAACACCCCGCATGACGAGAATTTCTTCAAGACCAACGGAAAGTCGGTCTGGTACAACCAGGACCGTGCGATGATGAAGACCCAGAACCTGTCGGGGATCGTCGGCGTCGCGCTGGAGGATCATGCCGTCAGCGAGACGATGGGCGCGATCGCGGACCGGACCAAGGAGCATCTCGGCCGTTCGGACATGGCAGTCGTCGCCTTCCGCCGGATGATGCTGAAGGCGGTGCGCCAGCTCCAGGAAACGGGTACGCTGCCGCAGGCGGACCAGGGCGCGTTCGACTGGAACGAGATCACCGCCGAAACCTTCATCTTCCCGCCGGAGAAGAAGTGGCAGGAAATCCAGCCGCTGCCGGAGAAGCTCCAGCCGGTCGACGCGGCAGCCTGATCGTGCCGCATTATCTTGTCGAATATCGCGAGCTCGGCAATCCGGCCGGGCGCGAGGCGCTGCGCGGCGACCATATCGCCTATCGCAAGGGGTTCGGGACGGCGATGCCGCTCACCGGCCCCCTGCTGGGCGACGACGATCAGCCGGTCGGCAGCGTGGTGATCATCGAGGCCGCCGACGCGACGGAGGCGGCCTCGCTCGCCAACGGCGATCCCTATGTCGCGGCGGGCGTGGTGGAGCTGGTGTCGGTGCGGCGCTATCGCATCGCCGCGATGAAACCGCCCCAGGCCTGATCCCGGGCCGCCGCGCGATGACCAGCTTCGATACCCGCGAGTTCCGCGACGCGCTCGGCCGCTTCGCGACCGGGGTGACGATCGTAACCACGGTCGATGCCCAGGGGCGGCGCTATGGCGTGACCGCCAACAGCTATAATTCGGTCTCGCTCGATCCGCCGCTGATCCTGTGGTCGCTCGCGCGCAGTTCGGGCTCGTTCGCCGCGTTCGAGGGCGCGCGCGCCTTCGCCGTGCATGTGCTGGGCCATGACCAGCAGGATCTCGCCACCCGCTTCGCCGCGCGCGGGCAGGACAAGTTCGCCGGGCTGGACGTGATCGCGGGCCATGGCGGCGTCCCGCTGCTCACCGGCTGCGCGGCGCATTTCGAATGCGAGACCGCCGAGCGGTTCGAGGGCGGCGACCATCTGATCTTCCTGGGCCGCGTGGTGCGGTTCGAGCAGTGCGACAGCGATCCGCTGATCTTTCATTCCGGCCGCTTCGCGCGCGTCGCGCCCGCGATTTTGTAACCGCCGGGGCAACGGCCCCGGCGCCTGCGTATCATGGCCGCATCGTTATGCGGCGCAACGGCGAGACCGGCAGAGCCGGCCGCCCAGGCCAGGAGGGGTTCGACATGGGTCCACGCAAGCGCGCGATGGCGATGATGACGGGACTGTTGGGAGCGAGCTGCACCGGCCCGGCGGATACGCCCCCCGGCCCTCCCCCGCCGCCGGCCGCGGCGGAAACGCCGCTCGAATCGGTGACCAACTATGCCCGGCTGCTGATGGTCGAGCATAAGCCGCACACCGCCTTCGCCCGCTATTTCGCGCCCAATCTGATCCAGCACGATCCCTGGATCGGCGACGGCAGCGAGGGCGACCACGAATTCCTGGAGGCCCGGCGCGAGGCCGAGCCGGGCCAGCACGACGCGCTCGATCAATATGTCACCGTGATCCACACCATCCTGGCCGACGGCGATCTGGTGGCGATCAAGTCGCATGTCTTCACCAGCCCGGTCGATCCGGGCCGCGAGTTCGTGGACATGTGGCAGGTGAAGGACGGCAAGTTCATCGAGCATTGGGACGTCATCCAGCCGCTGCCCGTGGGCGGGGTGAACCCCCGCCCGGTGGGCTGCGGCGTCGGCCTGACCTATGCGGCGGCCAAGGCGGTGGGCGATACCGTCGCCAACCCCGTCTGCGGCGCGCCGGACCGCAGCGTGGACAGCGCGGAATCGCGCCGCATCGTCCTCGCCTATATGGCGCTGGGCCAGCAGCCGGGGAAGATGGAGGAGGCGGTCAACACCTACCTCGCCGAGGATTTCGTCCAGCACAGCCCCAACATCCCGCCGGGGCGCGACGGGCTGATCGCCTATCTCGCCGCCCGCGGCGCGGCACGCAGCGCGGACAATCGCCGCTCGCACATCGCCCGGGTGATCGCGGACGGCGACATGGTGATGGTCCACCGCCGCGTCACCTCCGACAGCGATCCGCGCGGCATCGCCTATATCGATCTGTTCCGCCTGCGCGGCGGCAGGATCGCCGAGCATTGGGACGTGGTGCAGCCCATCCCCGAATTCAGCGTCTCCGGCCGGTCGATGGTCGATGGGCCGCTGGAGCCCGGCCGCTACAAGGGCGGGCCGAAACCCGAATAACCCGCGACGACAGCAAGGAAGCGAACCCATGAGCAAGACGATCCGCGCCGATCAGGTCGGCAGCCTGTTGCGCCCCCAGGCGCTGCTCGACGCGCGCCGCGCGCATGAGGCGGGTGCGCTGGCCGATGCCGCGCTGCGCGAGGTGGAGGACGCGGCCATCCGCGACGCGCTGGCGCTACAGGCCGAGGCCGGGATCGAAGTGGTGAGCGACGGCGAATTCCGCCGATCCGCCTGGGGCAACGGCCTGATCGATTCGCTCACCGGCATGGGCACCGCAGCGCGCGCCTATGCCGAGCGTACCGGCGGCGCGCGGCGCTGGCAGGGCGAACATTCCGATCTGGCGCATGAATCGCTGCCCGAACGCAAGGTTGTCACCGGCAAGGTGGGCCTCTCCCGGCGCTTCGCCGCCGAAGAAGCGCGCTTCCTGGCCGCCAACGCCGGCCGGCCGTTCAAGATCACCATGCCCAGCCCGACGATGTTCAACCGGCTGTGGGACAAGGATTTGAGCAGCGGCACCTATCCGGATGTCGATGCGCTGATGGAGGATCTGGTCGGCCTGTATCTGGAGGAGGTCGATGCGCTCCACGCGATCGGAGTTCCCTATCTCCAGCTCGATTCGCTGCGCTACATCGATACGATCGACGCGGTGGAGAAGGGCCAGATCGCCGCGGCCGACGCGCGCGACACCCTCGCCTCGCTCGTCGCGGTGGATAATCGCGTGCTCGGCCGGATGAAGCGCGCGGGCGTGACGCGCGGCGTCCATATCTGCCGCGGCAACCATCGCAGCGCCTGGGCGGTGACCGGCAGCTACGAAAGCGTCGCGGAGTTCCTGCTGGGCCAGGTCGACGCCGACCGCTTCCTGATGGAATTCGACAGCGAACGCGCGGGCGGGTTCGAGCCGCTGCGCTTCGTGCCGCGCGGGCGGATCGTCGTGCTGGGGCTGGTGACCACCAAGACCGGCGCGCTCGAAGACCCCGACGCGCTATGCCGCCGCATCGACGAGGCCGCGAAGATCGTGCCGCTTGAGGATCTGGCGATCAGCCCGCAATGCGGCTTCGCCTCGACCGAGCTCGGCAACCTGCTGACCGTCGACGAACAGAAACGCAAGCTCGCGCTGGTGGTCGAGGTCGCGCGGCGCGTCTGGGGCTAGCGCGTCGCGCCGCAAGCCTGAGCCGCGTTCTTCGGTAGCGCCGGGATGGCGGTCCCAGGACGGCGGCGCTGGCCCACCTCCATTTGAATCACGCGAAGGCGCGGAGTGCGCGGAGAGGGTTTTGCCGCGATAGCGGCTCTCCATTTCCAGCACCGCCGCGCGCGGCCATTGAATGCGCGCCTTCGCGTGAAACATGAACGAAGCGCGGCCAACAACAAAACGGGGCCTGGCTCACGCCGATGAGCCAGGCCCCTTTTTTGCGACCCGAATTGCGGGACGGGATCAGAAGTTGCGCTTGAGCGTCAGGTAGAATTCGCGCGGACGGCCCACGACCTTGGACGAGGTTCCGTTGGTCGCGACGATGTCGAACGCATTGATGTAATAATGCTTGTCGCCCAGGTTGGTGACGCCGCCGGTCAGCTCCCAGTCGCCGTCGGCCGACTTGAAGCGAACGTTGGCGTTCACCAGCGTGCGGCCCTCGATCAGGTTGGTCGCGGCGTTCACCGGATCGGTGAAATAGCTGCTCTGATAATCGGCGAAGATCTGCGGCGTCAGCGTCGCGCCGTTGCCCAGATCGAACTCATAGGACGCGCTGGCCGACCATTTCCACTTCGAGGTGAACGGCGCCACAGACGCCGCGCCAATGCCGGACGCGGTCGCATTGGCGTCGAGGCTCTTGTACTCGAAATCGAGATAGCTGACCGATCCCGACAGGCTGAAGCCGCCGGCCGGATGGAGTTCCGCTTCCAGCTCGATGCCCTTGATGTCGGCGTCCCCCGCGTTGAACGGCACCGCGGAGAGCGGGAAATAGGCCGGATCCCCCGGCGCGCCGGGGAAGCCGTTGGCGTCGATCAGGATGATGTCGCTGTACTTGTTGAGGAACGCCGAAGTGTTGAGGCGCAGCACGCGATCGAACAGGTCGGTCTTGATGCCCAGCTCATAAGCGGTGACGCTTTCGGAACCGAACGGCACCGCCTGCGCCGGGATGAAGGGACGCGGGTTCACGCCGCCGCCCTTGTAGCCGGTCGAGGCGCTGGCATAGACCATCACCTCCGGGCTGAACCGGTAATCCAAGCCCAGGCGCCAGTCGATCGAATCGCCGGTATAGCCCGCGGTCACGCCGTTGAGCGGGCCGACGACCGGCGGCGGGGCGCCTGTGGTCGGATCGGCGCGGGTAAACTGGTACACCTTCTTGTCGTCGGTGTAGCGCAGCCCGCCGATCAGGCTCATCGCCTCCACCGGATGGACGATGACATGGCCGAACACCGACCTGCTCTTGTTGGTGACCGGATCGTCCTGGATGAAGTTGAGCACCGGCGCCGACCAAACGCGGGCGCCGACGCGGCCCTTGCTGTCGAAATAGAAGCCGCCCACCGTCGTCTCGACCAGCCCGTCGCCGAACTCGCCGTTCAGGCGCAGCTCCTGGGTGAACTGGTGATAGGGCTGAAAGCCATAGGTCAGCGTCAGCCCGATCGGGCTGCCGTCGCCATCGAACGAATATTGGCCATAGATATTCTCATAGGCCGTGATCGAGGTGAGCTGGAAATTCTCGCTCGGCTTCCAGTCGATCCGCGCGGAGATCGATTCGGAATCGGTTTGCGCCACCGGCTCGCTCTTCCAGCCGGTCTGGGGGACCAGGAAGGCGCCATAGTTGATGTAAGGCCGCGTCGGCACGAAGCGCGAGTCATACGGCACGCCGCCCAGCGTGGGGGCGGCCGCGTTGTTGGCGTTGGCCTGCTCGACGCCCGGGGCTTCGGAATCGTCGCGCACGATCGCGCCCGCGATGTTGATCTCCAGCGCATCGGACGGCTGGTAGCGCAGCGCCAGGCGCACACCCCAGGTCTGGGTTCCGCCCAGCGTGCCGACCTCGCAATCCGGACCGTTCTTGGAGCTTGGGATGGTGCCGGCCAGCGCCGGCTGGTCGCAGGCGAAGTCGATCAGCTTCACATGGCCTTCGCGATATTTGGAGAAGGCGGAGAAGCGCGCCGACAGATTGTCCGCCAGCGCGAAATCGAACGCGCCGCGCACATCGATCCGGTCGAAGCTGCCATAGGTGCCCTGGATATAGCCGGTGTTCGATCCCTCCGGCTTGCGCGAATAGAGCTTGATCGCGCCGCCGATCGAGTTCTTGCCCGCCAGCGTACCCTGCGGCCCGCGCAGCACCTCGACGCGGTCGAGGTCGAGCAGGTCGAACATCGAGCCGACCAGCACGCCGTGGTAGACGTCGTCGATGTACATGCCGACGCCCGGTTCGAGCGCGAAGTTGGTGTCATACTGGCCGATGCCGCGGATATAGGCGGTCATGCCCGAGCCATAGGCGCTGGAACCCTGCGTCAGGTTCACGTTCGGCGCGGTCGCCGCGACATCGGCGACGCTGGTCAGGCCCTTGGTCTCAAGCTGTTCGCCCGTCATCGCGGTGATCGCGATCGGGGTGTCCTGAAGCCGCTGTTCGCGGAACTGCGCGGTGACGACGATTTCGCCGTCGTTCGATTCGGCCTGCCCCGCCGCGGGCGACTCATCGCCCTGTGCAGGCCCCTGCGCGGCGGCCGGCTGAGCGACGATCAGCGCCGCGGCCGAAACCGTAACAAAGTGAAGCGCTTGCAAACGAGCGCACCGCCGGAATCCCTTCAGCATACCCCTCCCTCTCTCAATTATTCTATCATTATTGACTAACAGATTCGTATAACCAACTCAAGTGATCATCGGCGGCCGGCGTGTCTGCCGGTGCCGTCAAAGCCGGGTTTTCCGCCGCGCGCAGGCGCCGCCGGGCAGCGTCTCTCGCATCTCGAGCATGCGTCACCCCTTTCATATTGTATAGCATTATTGTATACCCATCTGCCTGAACCGGAAACTACAGGAAAGTCAGGCATGAAGACGCGGGCCGCGGTGGCATTTGAGGCGAAGAAGCCGCTGGAGATCGTGGAGGTGGACCTTGAGGGTCCG
>NZ_JAPDRA010000016.1 GCF_026013525.1 Sphingomonas canadensis
GTGCCTCCGCAACTGCAGAAACCCATGAATCAGACATCCCTACCTTTGGGAATCCTCTGAATGTCGATACAGCCTAGGGCCAGGCGCGCAAGGCGCCTGTCCTCTTCGCAGAACCCGGCCGCGATCGAGGCGGTGCTGGGCGTGCTCACCCGGCTGCAGCAGGGCAAGGGCGCGGAAACGGCGGACAGTCTCCGCGCGATCCGCGGCACTGACCTGCACCGCTTCGCCCGCCACCTGTTCAACGAACGCCGGCGGCGCGACGAGGCGCTGGGCGCGGACCTGTTCCAGGATCCGGTGTGGGACCTGATGCTGGAACTCTACGCCGCCGCCGGAGAGGGCGAGCGCGTGGGCATCAATCGCGCCACCCTCGCATCGGGCGTGCCCGCCACCACGGCGCTGCGCTATATCAAGATGCTCACCAAGCGCGGGCTGGTGGTGCGCGAGCAATGTCAGGAGGATTCGCGCCGCGTGTTCGTCCGCCTCACCGATCGCGCGATGCTGAAGATGACCGAGCTTCTCTCCCGCATCGCGAACGAGCGGCTGACCGCCGACCGCGCGGGCGGCTGACGCCCTCCCCCCCCCACTACAAGGGCGTCAGGGGAGCCGCGCCGGGCCATTCGGCCGGGCGCGGCTCTGCCGTTCCGGGCGGTGCGATGGCAGCCCTTCTCACCCGCTTCCCTTTTGCCCCGCAGCGGAGTAAAGGGCTGCGCCGTTCCCCGCCCACCCGAGAGGTTGATTTTTGGCCAAAGAAGAACTGCTTGAAATGCGCGGACAGGTTGTGGAGCTTCTCCCCAACGCGATGTTCCGCGTCCGGCTCGAGAATGATCATGAGATCCTGGGCCATACCGCCGGCAAGATGCGCAAGAACCGCATCCGCGTGCTGGTGGGCGACGAAGTGCTCGTCGAGCTGACGCCCTATGACCTGACCAAGGGCCGGATCACCTATCGCTTCAAGTGACGCCCCCGGCGTCGCCCCGGCGCGGCCGGGGTGCGCGCGCCGCGCCCGCGGGGCGGACGGCGCGGACAGGATAGCAAGCCAGCCATGAAGCTCGTCCTCGCCTCCAGCTCGCCGCGCCGGCGCGAGCTGCTCGGCCGCATCGGCGCCGTGCCCGATCGCATCGCCAGCCCCGACATCGATGAAACGCCGCTGCCCGGCGAGCTGCCCCGCGCCTATGTGCTGCGGATCGCGCTGGGCAAGGCGGCGGCGGTGCCGCGCGCGGCGGACGAGATCGTGCTGGCGGGCGACACCACCGTCGCCGCAGGGCGCCGCATCCTGGGCAAGCCGGAGGACGAGGCGGACCTGCGCCGCATGCTCGCGCTGCTTTCCGGGCGGCGCCACCATTGCTTCTCCGCCGTGTGCGTTGCCGGAATCGACGGCAAGGTGCGCCACCGCGTCACCGACACGATCGTCGCCTTCAAGCGGCTGACCGCGGACGAGATCGACTGGTATGTCGCCAGCGGCGAAGGGATGGGCAAGGCGGGCGGCTATGCCATCCAGGGCCGCGCCGAATGCTTCGTCCGCTATCTTTCGGGCAGCCATTCGGGCGTGGTCGGGCTGCCGGTATACGAGACGCGGGCGCTGTTGCTGGGCGCCGGCTATCCGCTTGGCTGAGTGGCTGTACGAGGCCGGCATCGGTGAGGCGCGCGCGGCGCTGGTCGCGGACGGCCGCATCCTGAAGGCGCGGATCGAGCTGCCGGGGCTGCGCGCGGGCACCATCGTCCAGGGGCGGCTGCGCGCGGAGGGCCGGGTCGAATGGCCCGGCGGTGCCGCGCTGCTCGATCGCGTTCCCCCGGGCACGGCCGAAGGCGCGGCGATCACGGTGCGGATCACCCGCGAGGCGATTCCCGAGCCCGGCCGCGCCAAGCTGGCCCGCGCCGCCGTCACCGCCGATCCGCCCGCCGGGGGGCCGGACCTGTACGCACGGATCGCGGCCGGCGGCATCCCCGTGCGCACCTGCCGCGCGCATGAGCCCGACCTGCTGGAGGCGGCCGGCTGGTCCGAGGTGCTGGAGGAGGCGCTGACCGGCGAGATCCCCTTCCCCGGCGGCGTGCTGCGCATGGCGGTGACGCCCGCGATGACGCTGTTCGACGTCGATGGATCGCTGCCGCCCGAGCCGCTGGCGATCGCCGCCGCCACCGCCGCCGCGCAGGCGATCGAGCGCCACGGCATCGGCGGATCAATCGGGATCGACTTCCCCACGCTGGGCGGCAAGGCCGCGCGCCAGGCGGTGGCCGACGCGATCGACGCGGCGCTGCCCCAGCCGTTCGAGCGTACCGCGGTCAACGGCTTCGGCTTCCTCCAGATCGTGCGGCGGCGCACCCGCGCCGCGCTGCCCGAGCTGCTGAGCGCCGATCGCGCCGGGGCGGAGGCACGCGCCGAGCTGCGCCGGATCGAACGGCTTCCCCCGCCGCTGCCCGATACCCATATCGTTCCCGCGCGGCTGCTGCGCCGGATCGCGGCCGAGCCGGGCTGGACGGCGGCGCTGGCGCAGCGCATGGGCAGGGCGCCGCAACTGGTGGAAGGATGATGGCGAAGCGAGGAAGCTGCCCGATCTGCGGCAAGCCGCCGGTGGCGGAATTCACCCCTTTTTGCAGCCGCGGCTGCAAGGATCGCGACCTGCTGCAATGGCTGGGCGACGGCTATCGCCTGCCCGGCGAGCCGGTGGACCCCGATATCGAATCTGGGGTGGACAGGCGCCTGCACGACGACTAAGAGCCCGCTTCCGGCGTCCGCTGGTATGCCCAGGTAGCTCAGTTGGTAGAGCATGCGACTGAAAATCGCAGTGTCGGTGGTTCGATTCCGCCCCTGGGCACCACCCTCCCACATCCGATAAGATTTCCGCACGCACCACGGGATGCTCGGCGGGCCGGCCGTGCATGACCGCGCAACCGGCATGCTTGCCCGCGCCCGGCGGAACGCGGCCGCCGGTCCCGACCGGTGCCCCTGCACCACGCATCCCCGCTGAGCCCCGCCGCGCGCGACGGATTCGATCAGTCGTGTTCGAACCCGATTAGTCGCCCTCCCCCCGGCCGCCGCGATCGGCTTGCGGCGGGGCGCGGCGGCACGCCAAAGCTGCCCGGGACAGGAGAGGCCGGAAAGGCGACGGGCAGCCGGGCATGCGGCGCGGCGGCGGTGTTGCGAGCGGACTCTCCGCCTATCGGGGTGGGGACATGCGCGAAGACGCAAACGAGACGTTCGACTTCATCATCATCGGCGCGGGATCGGCGGGCTGCGTGCTGGCCAACCGGCTGACCGCGGACGGCCGCTTCCGCGTGCTGCTGCTGGAGGCCGGCGGCGACCACCGCCGCTTCATGATCGACATGCCGGCCGGGCTGGGCCACGTCTTCTACGATCCCAAGGTGAACTGGTGCTACGAGACCGAGCCCGACCAGAACATGGGCGGCCGCACCGATTACTGGCCGCGCGGCAAGGTGCTGGGCGGATCGAGTTCGATCAACGGCATGGTCTATATCCGCGGCCAGCGCGAGGATTTCGACGACTGGAAGGCCATGGGCTGCCCCGGCTGGGGCTATGACGACGTGCTGCCCTATTTCAAGATGTCCGAGGACAACGACAAGGGCGGCGACGCCTGGCGCGGCGCGGACGGGCCGTGGAAGATCTCCAGCATCGACGATCGCGCGCATCCGCTCACCCGCCTGGCGCTGCAGGCGGCGGAGAGCCTGGGCTATCCGAGCAATCCGGATTTCAACGGCGAGCGGCAGGAAGGCGTGGGCTATTACCAGTTCAGCTTCCGCAAGGGCCGCCGCACCCATGCCGCCAACGCCTTCCTGGAACCCGCGATGAAGCGGCCCAACCTGGTGGTGCGCAAGAACGCGACCGTCCAGCGGCTGACCTTCGAGGGCAAGCGCGCGACCGGCGCCGTCTATCGCCAGGGCAGCCGCGAGGTGACCGTGCGGGCGCGGCGCGAGGTGATCGTATCCGGCGGCGCGATCAATTCGCCGCTGCTGCTCCAGCTTTCCGGCGTCGGGCCGGGGCCGCTGCTGGCCTATCACGGCATCGATGTGGTGGCGGATTCGCCGATGGTGGGCGAGAACCTTCAGGACCATGTGTTCACCGGCCTGATCTTCCGCACCAGCAAGCCTTCGCTGAACGACCGGCTGAACAACTGGCCGTCGATCCTGCTGGCGGGGGCGCAATATGTGCTGACGCACACCGGCCCGCTCAGTTTCGGCATCAACCAGGGCGGCGCCTTCGTGCGCACCCGGCCGGAGGAGACGCGGCCGGACACCCAGCTCTACTTCATCCCGCTCAGCTTCCAGGCCGGGGTGGGGAACAAGGTGTGGCCGCACCAGTTCAGCGGCTTCACGATCAACGTCAGCCCGTGCCGGCCGACCAGCCGCGGCCATATCCGCATCCGCTCCGCGACGCCGGGCGACGCGCCGATCATCCACCGCAACTATATGGCGACCGATGAGGACGTGCGCGTCTTCGTCGAGAGCCTGAAGATCGCCGACCGCATCAGCCGCGCCAAGCCCTTCGCCGACATCGTCACCGAACGGCTGTGGCCCGCGGAGACCGAGCTGACCGACGCGGTGCTGGAGAATTGGGCGCGGCAGACCGGGCGCACCACCTATCACCCCACCAGCAGTTGCACGATGGGGCCGGACCCGAAGACCAGCGTGGTCGATCCGCGGCTGCGCGTGCATGGGATCGAGGGCCTTCGCGTGATCGACGCATCGATCATGCCGATCGTCGTTTCGGGCAACACCAACGCCGCCGCGACGATGATCGGCGAGCGCGGCGCCGCCTTCGTCCTTGAAGACAATCGCTGAGCGGGAGGCGGAATTGCGCAGCATCGACCGTTTCTACATCGGCGGCCGCTGGGTCGAGCCTGCCGGAACCGGCCGGATCGAGGTGATCGATCCGGCGACCGAACAGCCATGCGGCAGCATCGCGGCGGGATGCGCGGAGGATGTCGACCGCGCCGTCGCGGCCGCGCGGGCCGCCTTCCCCGCCTTCGCGCAGACGAGCCGCGAGGAGCGGATCGCGCTGCTGGAGCGGCTGGCCGACGCCTATGACGCGCGCGCCGGGGAACTGGCCGCCGCGCTGACCGAGGAGATGGGGGCGCCCGCCTCGCTCGCCGCGAACGCGCAGGTGCCGCTGGGCTCCGGCCATCTGCGCGCCGCCGCGCGCGCGCTGGCCGGCTTCGCGTTCGAGGAGGCGATGGGCGCCACGCGCATCGTGCGCGAGCCGATCGGCGTGGCGGGCATGATCACGCCATGGAACTGGCCGCTGCACCAGATCGGCTGCAAGGTCGCGCCCGCGATCGCGACCGGTTGCACCATGGTGCTCAAGCCGTCCGAGGCGGCGCCATTCGACGCGCAGATCTTCGCCGAAATCGTCGACGCGGCGGGCGTGCCCGCCGGGGTGTTCAACCTGGTGCATGGCGACGGGCCGGGCGTAGGCGCGCCGATGGCGGCGCATCCGGACATCGACCTCATCTCGTTCACCGGATCGACTGGCGCGGGCGTGGCGGTGGCCCAGGCGGCGGCGCCCTCGGTCAAGCGCGTGTGCCAGGAACTGGGCGGCAAGAGCGCGCTGATCGCGCTGGACGACGCGCGGCTGGCGGACAGCGTGGCGGGATGCGTCGACCGGGTGATGGCCAATTCCGGCCAGTCGTGCAACGCGCCCACGCGGCTGCTCGTCCCCGCGCACCGCATGGCGGAGGCCGCCGAGGCCGCCCGCGCCGCGGCGGAGCGGGTGAGCGTGGGCGATCCGCGCGGCAATTCGCGCATGGGCCCGGTGGTGTCAGGCGCGCAATGGGCGAAGATCCAGGCGCTGATCCGCATCGGGCTGGAGGAAGGCGCCACGCTGGTCGCGGGCGGCCCGGGCAGGCCCGACGGGCTGGACCGCGGCTTCTATGTCCGCCCCACCGTGTTCGCCGATGTGCGCAACGGCATGACGATCGCGCGCGAGGAGATCTTCGGCCCGGTGCTGTGCATCATCGGCTATGATTCGCCGGGCGATGCGATCGCGATCGCCAATGATTCCCCCTATGGCCTGTCCGCCGCGGTGAGCGGCGAGGACGTGGCGCTGGCGCGCAGCCTGGCGCGGATGCTGCGCGCGGGCGAGGTGCTGATCAACGGCGCCTGGGACATCGACGCCCCCTTCGGCGGATACCGCCAGAGCGGCAACGGCCGCGAAAAGGGCGTGTTCGCCTTTCACGACTTCCTCGAAGTCAAGGCGATCGTGGGCTACGGCACGGGGGAATGAGCGGTGGCGAACCCGGCGATGTGCTGATCATGCAGGCTGCGCATGCGCGGCTCGAACGCGAGCTGGCGCCGTGGCGCGACGCGCTGCTGCTGATGGACGATGCCGGAACCGTCACCCGCGCCACGGGCGGCGCGGCGGTACGCGATCCGCGGCCCGCAGGGGCATGGTATGGGCCGGACGTGTGGTACAGCCCGGCGGCCGCAGCATTCCTGGATTGTGCGCACAATTCGCCGAGCCTGCGCTGGCTCCAGGCGGGCACGGCGGGGGTGGACGCGGCGGTCTACGCCCCGTTCCTGCGGCGGGGAATCGCGGTCACGACCAGTCATGGCTTCGCGCCGGGCATGGCGGATCAGGTGATGGCGGGCGTGCTCGACCATTGGCAGCGCGGGCCGGAACGCCGGCGCCTGCGCGCCGGGGGCAAGTGGCAGCCCACCCCGTTCCGCGAGCTGGCGGGCAGCCGCTGGCTGATCATCGGGTTCGGCGCGGTGGGGCGCGAGGTCGCGCGGCGGGCCGCCGCCTTCGGCGCGCAGGTGACCGGCGTGGCGCGAACGGCGGGCACGGACGCGCTGGCCGGGCGGATCGTGCCGCTGGGCGCGCTGCATGCGGAGCTGCCCGCCGCCGATGTGGTGATACTGTCGATCGCGCTAAACGCCGCCACGCGCGGGATGGCGGACGCCGCGTTCTTCGCCGCGATGAAGCCCGGCGCGACGCTGGTGAACGTCGGCCGCGGCGCGCTGGTGGATGAGGGCGCGCTGCTGGACGGGCTGGCGCGCGGACAGCCGGGCCATGCCGTGCTCGACGTGTTCGTGCAGGAGCCGCTGCCGTCCGGATCGCCCTTCTGGACGCATCCGGCGGTGACGATGACACCGCACGATAGCTGGGCGTCGGCGGGCGCCACGAGCAACAACGACGCCACCTTTGCGGCGAACCTGGGCCGCTTCCTCGCGGGGCTGCCGCTGCAGGGCGTGGCCGTTCCGGAGGACGCGCGATGAACCCCGCATCGTTCGACGATTACCGCGAACTGGCGCGGCGGCGGCTGCCCCGGATGTTCTTCGAATATGTCGACGGCGGATCGTTCAACGAAACCACGCTGCGCAGCAATTCGGACGATCTGGCCGCGGTGAAGCTGCGCCAGCGGGTGCTGGTGGATACCAGCGCGGTCAACACCGCGATCAGCGTCTTCGGGCAGTGCATGTCGATGCCCGTCGGCCTTGCGCCTGTGGGCGTCGCCGGCCTGTTCGCGCGGCGCGGCGAGGTCCAGGCGGCGCGCGCGGCGAAGGTGGCGGGCGTCCCGATGTGCCTTTCCACCATCGGCATCTGCAGCGTGGAGGAGGTTTCGGCCGCCGCCGCGCCGCCGTGGTTCCAGCTCTATATGCTCAAGGATCGCGGCTATATGCGCGAGCTGCTGGCGCGCGCGCGGACGGCGGGCAGCCCGGTGCTGCTGTTCACCGTGGACATGGCCGCGACCGGCGGGCGCTATCGCGACTATCGCAACGGCGGCATCGTCGCGAACAACGGCGGCATGGCCTGGGCCGAGCGGATGCGGCAGGGGATGCTGCGCCCGCGCTGGAGCTGGGACGTGTTCTGCCGCGGCCGGCCGCTGCTGCCCGGCAACCTGGCCGCCGCGCTGCCGGAGGACGCGAGTATCAACGACGCGCTGGTCTGGGTCGGCGGCAACATGGATCGCACCGTGAGCTGGAAGGACCTGGATTTCGTCCGCGAGAACTGGGACGGGCCGCTGGTGCTGAAGGGCATCCTGGACCCGGAAGACGCGCGATCGGCGGCGAAGGCGGGCGTCGACGGAATCGTGGTTTCCAACCACGGCGGGCGCCAGCTCGACGGCGTGTCCTCGTCCATCGCGGCGCTGCCGCGCGTGGCCGATGCGGCGGGCGGGCTGGAGATCTTCCTCGACAGCGGGGTGCGCAACGGGCTGGACGTGCTGCGCGCGCTGGCGATGGGCGCGCGCGCGGTGTTCCTGGGCCGCGCCTGGGCCTGGGCGCTGGCGGCCGGGGGCGAGGCGATGGTGGCGCGCATGCTGGGCTCCATCCGCGCCGAGCTGACCGCGGCGATGATCCTGAGCGGCTGCACCGATGTGGCCCATGCGACACGCGACCTGATCGATGGCCCTCCGCGCGGCTAAGCATGTTGCAGTAGATATTGCGCGGAAATAGGGTGCATCAATGTCGACCGATCCCATGCTCATCGAGGCCATGGTGCGCGGAATCGCATGCGGCGGTTTCCTGGCCACCGCACTGATCATCGCGCGCGTCGATCGTTCGACGACGCCGATGATGGGGGCGCTGTTCCATTTCTGCCGGTCCGCCCATGTGATCGCGCAGTTTCCGCCGGCGATGGCGATGCTGGGCGGATGGTATCTGCTGGTGGACATCCCCTCGATCGCGGCGGCGCCGCTTTCGTGGATCTTCGTGACCGAATTCTTCGGCGACACGCGCAGCTTCAATCGTTCCAAGCTGGCGGTGCCGGCGCTGGTGCTGGCGATCGGCCTCACCGCGCGGCTGCTGCCGCCGGAATCGGCGCGCGTGCTGTGGCTGATCAACAATTTCATCAACGTCGGCCTGTTCGCGCACATCACCGCGACGGTGCTCAAATCCTGGAACGGAGACCTGGTCGAGCAGCGGCGGCTGGCGGTGGCGCCGCTGTTCCTGCTCAACGTCGCCTATGGCGTGGCGGTGGCGCTGGTGCAGACGGTGGAGCTGTTCACCTTCTCGCCGCGCCAGCCTTCGCTGTTCGCGGCGCTGGCGCTGGTGCTGATCAGCGGGATCAGCGTGTGGATCTTCGGCCGGACGACGCCGGGGCTGTTCAAGACGGTGCCGCGCCGCCCGGTGACCGGCCCCTCCCCCGCCGATCCGCAGCGCGGCGCGGCGGCGCTGCCCGAGGCGGAGGCCGCGCTGGTCGCCGAGCTGGAGCGGCTGATGCGCGTCGAGCGGCTCTACCGGATCGAGAATCTGCGCATCTCGGCGCTGGCGATGCGGCTGGGCGTGACCGAGCACCGGCTGCGCAAGCTGCTGAACGGCGACCTGGGCTATCGCAACTTCAGCGCCTATGTCGCCTATTGGCGGCTCGACGAGGCCAAGCAGGCGCTTGAGGACCCCGAGCAGCGCGAGGTGCCGATCTCCACGATCGCGCTCGATTCGGGCTTTCAGTCGCTCGCGCCGTTCAACCGCGCGTTCAAGGCCGACACCGGCCTGACCCCCACCAGCTACCGCCGCCGCGCGCTGAAGGCCGCGGGCGTGACCCCGCTGGAGGAGCCCGAGGCCGAAGCGGGCGGCGACGCCGAATAATCCCGGCCACGAAAAAACTCCCCCGGAAACGCTGTTCCCGGGGGAGCGATTGCGACCGGCAGGGCGCGCCGGTCAGTCCGCGTTGCGGCCGAAGGTCACCAGGCCCAGCGTGTTGGGCAGCGTGTTCGGCGGATAACGCTTCAGCGCGGCCTCGTCCGGCTCGGTGCCCCAGCCTGGGCGATCGGGGACGATCATGTGCCCGTCCACGATCTCCGGCTCGTGCGTGAACAGCTCGGAGTCCCACGCCAGCCGGTCGATATCGGTCTCCATGATGCGCAGGTTGGGCGTCGCCGCGGCGAAATGGAGGTTCATCATCGTCGCGAGATGGCCGTAGAAATTGTGCGGGGCGACGTTGATGTCGTGCGCGTCGGCCATCGCGGCGACCTTCGCCGATTGCCAGGCGCCGTTCCACAACAGGTCGATGATCGCCACGTCCACCGCCTGCTTCGCCAGGAAGGGCACGAACGATCCCGGCCGCGTCAGCGTCTCGCACGACGCAACCGGCATGTTGGCGGCGCGGCGGATGTCGGCCAGCGCGTCGGCGTTCAGCAGGTCCAGCTCGACCCAGAACAGGTCGATATCCGCCAGCGCGCGGATGATCTTGATATAGCCCTCGGGCTTGGCGTTGAAGTTCAGGTCCAGCAGGATGCCGACGTCCGGCCCCGCCGCGTCGCGCAGCACGCCCAGATGCTCGCGCAGCCCGTCGATCAGCTTGTGCCCCACGTTCAGCCCCGGATCGAACGGCAGGCCGAAGCCCGGCGCCCATCCCACCGGCGCGCCATCGGGCGCATAGGTGTAGACATTGGTCTTGAGCGCCGGGAATCCGCGGTCGCGCACCTCGCGGGCCAGCGCCTTCACGCCGTCCACATGATCGATCTGCGGCTCGTACCAGGGCTTGCGGCTGATCCGCCAGGTGCCGCAGTGCGACCAGTAGACGCGCACCTTGTCGCGCACCGCGCCGCCCAGCAACTGGTGGCACGGCACCTCCAGCGCCTTGGCCTTGGCGTCGAGCAGCGCGTTCTCGATCGCGCCCAGCGCCTGTGCGCTGATGCCCACGGTGGCGGGCTTCAGCGCCATCAGCAGGATGTTGTACAGCCGCTCGTGATCGCCCACCGGCTGGCCGATCAGCCGCGGCGCCAGCGTGGCGATCACCGCCGAGATGCCGGGGTTGCCGAAATCCTCGTCGAACTCGCTCCAGCCGGTGATGCCGGCGTCGGTCGATATCTTGAGGAAGTGATAGTTCCGCCATCCGGCGCCCGCGGCGAGCGTCTCGACGGCAGTGATCTTCGGGAAATTCTTCATGCGCAATCCTCTCCAGCGCCCGCATTGCAGAGGGAGCGGCGCCGCTGTGCGCCGTTCCTTGCGCCCTCCTGCGCCGGGCGCGGCGCGGCCCGCTACGGCTGGCGCGATTCGGGCTAATCGTGTGCGGCCCGGGCTGATCGCATTTGAAATGCGAGCGGCGGAGCATCGCACGGCGCGATGCCGGGCGCTCCATCGGCGGCAATTGCGATCAATCGCGTTCGAAGGCGATTAGCCGCGGGGCAAGGGCGCCGCGACAGCCGCGCGCGCTTGCGGCACCACCGCCGGGAACGCGGGCCGATGGAGGACAACCGCGGATCGGGAGGATACCGGCGGTGCTTTCATTTCCCCTGGAGATCGGCGCGCGCGCGGGCGGTTTCGGCGCCGCGGTGCGCGGCATCGATCTCTCGCGCCCGCTGCCGCGCGGCGTGGCGGAGGATATCCGCGCCGCGCTGGCGGAACATGGCGTGCTGTGGTTTGCGGACCAGCCGCTGACGCATGCGGCGCTGGAGGCGTTCAGCCTGGCGATCGGCCCGTTCGGCCCCAACCCCTTCGTCCACGCGCTGCCCGGGCATCCCGGCATCGTCGAGGTGCGCCGCGATCCAGACGAGCGCGCCGTGGTGTTCGGCGGCGGCTGGCATTCGGACTGGAGCTTCCTGCCCGAGCCGCCGGCCGCGACGCTGCTCCACGCCAAGGTGGTCCCGCCCCAGGGCGGCGACACGCTGTTCTGCGACACGCGGCGCGCGTTCGAGGCCCTGAGCCCAGGCTTCCAGGCGCTGCTGGCGGGGCTGCGCGGCGTGCATTCGGCCGCCGGCCCCTATGGCAGCGAAGGCTATTTCGCGAAGGAGCAGGGGCGCACCGGCATGCGCATCGTCACCGGACCGGAAGCGGACGGATGCCACGCGCACCCGCTGGTTCCGCGCCATCCCGTTTCGGGCCGGCCCGCGCTGTTCGCCAGCCCCGGCTACACGGTGGGGATCGAGGGCTTCGCGCGCGAAGAGGCGGCCGCGATCCTGGATTTCGTCTTCGCGCACATGACTTCGGAGCGGTTCGTCTACCGCCACAGATGGGAGCCGGACATGCTGGTGATATGGGACAATCGCGCGGTGCTCCACTGCGCCACGGGCGGCTATGACGGCCACCTGCGGCTGATGCACCGTACCGTGATCGCTGGGGGAGCGCCGGCATGAACATGATGCACAAACCCGCCCCGCCCGGCGAGCGCGGCCCGCCGCCGCCGCTGAAGCGATCGACCAAGCTCGCCTATGGCGTGGGATCGGTGGCGCTGGGGCTGAAGGACAACGGCTTCTCCTATCTGCTGCTGCTGTTCTACAATCAGGTAGTCGGCCTGCCCGCGCCCACCGTGGGTCTGGCGATCATGATCGCGCTGGTCGCCGACGCGATCCTGGACCCGATCATCGGCCAGGTGAGCGACAACTGGCGGTCGCGCTGGGGGCGGCGCCATCCGTTCATGTACATGGCGGCCGGGCCGATCGCGATCAGCTATCTGTTACTCTGGCATCCGCCGCTGGGCTGGTCGGACGAGGCGCTGTTCTATTATCTGATCGCCACGGCGATGATCATCCGCACCTTCCTGGCGATGTTCGAGATTCCCAGCGCTGCGCTGGCCGCCGAGCTGACCCAGGATTATCATGAGCGCACCAGCCTGGCGGCGTGGCGCGCGGCGTTCAACTGGTACGGCGGGCTGATCATGGTGCTGCTCACCTTCCGCGTGTTCCTCCAGCCTTCGGCGGAACATCCGGTCGCCCAGCTCAATCCGGACGGCTATGCGACCTATGGCATCTTTGCCTCGGTCACGATGTTCGCGGTGATCCTGATCTCGGCCGTGGGCACGCACAGCCGCATCCCCTGGCTGCGCCAGCCGCCCGCGAAGAAGCCGCCGTTCGTCAGGGCGCTGCGCGACATGTTCTCGGCGATGGTGACGCCGGCGCTGCTGCCGATGCTGGGCGCGGGGCTGTTCAACGCCATGGCCTATGGGCTCAGCGTCGCGCTGGGGCTCTATTTCAACACCTATTTCTGGGGCTTCTCGGCCGCCCAGATCTCGTTGTTCATCATGGTGCAGTTCGGCTCTTCCGCGCTGGCGATCTGGCTGGCGGCGCCGCTTTCGCACCATCTGGGCAAGCGCAACGCGGCGATCCTGTGCAAGCTGCTGGTCCCCATCTTCGGCCTTACGCCCATCGCGCTGCGGCTGGCAGGGGTCTTTCCAGAGAACGGATCGCCCGCCCTGCTGCCGATCATGATGACGACTCACCTCATCTCGGTCACCTGCGCCAGCATCGTCGCGATCCTGCTGGGATCGATGGGCGCCGATGTGGTGGAGGATCACGAGCTGCGCAGCGGCCGCCGCGCCGAAGGGGTGATGGCCGCCGCGGGAATCTTCGTCGCCAAGACGACTTCGGGCGTGGGCATCTTCGCCTCCAGCGCGCTGCTGGCCTTCGTCGGATTTCCGGAAGGCGCGAACCCGGAGACGCTGGACCCGTCGATCGTGCGCAACCTGGCGCTGGTGTTCGCGCCGGCGATGGCGCTGCTCCACGGCTGCGCGATCCTGTGCATCCTGCGCTACCGCATCACGCGGGAGAGCCACGCCGAGACGCTGGCCGAGCTGGCCCGCCGCCGCGCGGAGGCGGAGCGCTGACTGTGCGCAAATCGAAAAACGATCGATCAGGCGTTTTCGACCAGTCAATTTCGAAGTCGGCTATCGTGAGTTTGGAGGGCGAGAAGACGGCCGCGGCGTGATCGCTAGGCTCAACGACACCGGACCGGCGGCCCCCGAATGAACGGGGACGGACAATCCGGGCATCCCGGTCAGAAACCCGATGGGGTTCGCCGGAATACCGACCAATTCGGGGAGGGTTGCCATGAAATTCCGTAGAAAGATCATGCTCACGTCGGCGGCATCGGCCGCGGCGATGGCGCTGGCCGGATGGTCGGCGCCCGCGCTGGCCCAGGGGGACAAGCCCGATGATTCGGGCGAGGAACAGGAGATTGTGGTCACCGGCTCCAAGCTGCTGACCGCGGACCAGGCGGCGGCGCTGCCGCTGCGCGTTATCGACGAGGAGGAGATCCGCAAGCAGGGCTCGCCCCCGCTGCTCGATCTGGTCCGCGCGATGCCGGAGACGGCAGGCTCGATCGGCAACTCCAACTCGTCGCAGGCCGGCAAGGGCCAGGGCTATGAGGGTTCGGAGAGCATCAACCTGCGCGGCCTGGGGCCGGATCGCAACCTGGTGCTGATGAACGGCCACCGCCTGCCGCTGGTGAGCGGGTTCTTCGTCAACACGCGCAACATTCCGGCTTCGGCGATCGGCCGGGTCGAAATCCTGAAGGACGCCGCGTCCACCATCTATGGCTCGGACGCGATGACCGGCGTGGTCAATTTCATCACCAAGCGCGATTTCGAAGGGCTGGAGGTCGGCGGCGACTATACGATGATCGCCGGCAACGGCGGCGACTGGCGTGCCGACGCTACCTTCGGCAAGGTCGGCAGCAACTGGAACCTGCTGGTTTCGGGCGGCTATCAGAAGCGCGCGCAGCTTGAGGTGGTCGATCGCGACTGGTCGATCCAGCCCTATTCGATCAATCCCAACGCGGGCTGGAACTTCTCTTCCATGCCGTCGCAGTTCACGCCGGTCGGCAACACCGGCCCGGGCGGAACGCTGGCCACCGTCGGCCCGCGCGTGCTCGACGTCGGCTGCAAGCCGCTGGGCGGCATCGAGCCGTTCGCGGGCTTCTGCGTCAACAATGTCCAGAAGTGGCAGGATCTCGTCGCGCCGGCCAAGACCTGGCAGATCTATGGCGAGTTCAACTGGGAATTCAGCTCCGGCACCGAATTCCATATCGAGGCGAACTACGCCAACGCGCGGATGATCGTCCACTATCCGCCGTCGTTCAACCAGCCCAAGCCGATCACGGCCACCGTGCTGCCGAGCAACATGAACACCGCCACGGCGCTCGCGGGCACCAGCCCTCTGCTCTACAACAACTGGTTCGTGCCGATCACCAACCCGGGCCTTGCCGCCTATGCCGCGGCGAACCCGTCGCAATTCCCGGCCGGCACCACGGGCATCTTCATCCCGGTCGGCCAATGGCGCCCCTATCTGGTGGGCGGCAATCCGTTCTTCGGCGACGGGGCGACGCCGGCGTACCAGACGCGCGATCAGGACGAATACCGGGTCAGCGCCAGCCTGAAGGGCAAGATGGGTTCCGGGATCAACTGGAACGCCGACTTCACCTATGGCCGCAACGATCACGACCTGCTCGGCTTCGATTCCGCGGGCTCGATGATCCAGCTCGCGCTGCGCGGCCTGGGCGGGCCGAACTGCCAGTGGCAGACCGCCGCCCCGGGCAGCGCGGGCTGCCTGTGGCTGAACCCGATGTCGAACGCGGTGCCCAACGCGCTGGTCAACGGCGTTACCAGCTATTCGGGCTACAACGCCGCCGTCGCCAACACCAAGGAGCTGGCCGACTGGCTGATGCTCGAACAGCGGCGCCACCTGACCGGCCAGATCGTGGAGGCCAATGCGGGGCTGGACGGATCGCTGCCCGCGTTCGATCTCGGCGCGGGGCCGCTCAAATGGGCGGTGGGCGCGCAATGGCGCCAGATTTCGTTCCGCGAGCATGATTCGAAATATGCGGACCGCACCCAGGTGCCCTGCCTCGATTCGGTGCTGAACATCCCCAACGCCAACATCTGCAACCCCACGCCCTATTCGCCGCTGGGCCTTGCCGTGGCGCTGGTGCCGACCGATTCGACCACCAACGTCTTCGCGGGCTTCGTCGAGGCGGTGATGCCGATCGTGGACGGCACCGACCTGACCGTCGGCGCCCGTTACGAGGATCTCGGCAACAGCGGCGGCGGCACCTTCAACCCGCAGGCGCGCGCCAAGGTCGGGATCTTCGAGTGGCTGGGCCTGCGCGGTTCGGTGAGCACCACCTTCCGCGCGCCGCCGCCCAGCGCGCTGGCGCCGAACCCGGTCGCGTCGATCCCCGGCATCCTGGGCAAGCCCACCGCGCTCGACACGATGGGCAACCCGAACCTGAAGCCGGAAGAGGCGACGACCTACAACCTCGGCGTGCTCGTCAACTATGCGGGCTTCGACGCGGGCGTCGATTATTACAACTATTCGATCAAGAACATCCTGACCACCGAGCCGCAGAACGCGATCGTCAACGCGCTCTTCCCCAACGGGGCGGGCGGGGCGAACAACTGCGCGACGCTGGACGCGCAGTTCATCGCCGATCACTTCGAGTTCACCGGCGCGTGCAGCGCCGCGAACCTGGCCAAGGTGAAGCTGCTGCGGATCAACGGGCCCAAGGCCCATTTCTCCGGGCTCGATCTGCGCGGGTCCTACACGACGGACGGCGTGTTCGGCGGGACGCTGTCGTTCGGCGGAACGGCGAACGTCATCCTCAGCTACAAGTTCGACGCATTCACCGTCGCCGGCCTGTCGGTCGCCGGCTTCGATGCGGTGGGCAAGCTGAACCAGGGGACGCTGGCGCACGCCCTGCCCAAGTGGAAGGTCAACAGCTTCGTCAACTACAACAACGGGCCGTTCAACCTGCGCTGGACCGGGCGTTACTATTCGACCTACATCGACCAGCGCCAGGCGACGACGACGCTGGGCTACAAGATCCCGGGCAAGTTCCTGCACGACGTGGCGCTCAACGTCGAAATGCCCTGGGAGACCACGTTCAGCTTCACGGTCACCAACCTGCTCGACACGGATCCGCCGATGGCGCTCCTTGCCGAGGGATATGACGCGACGACGGCCGATCTACTGGGCCGCACCTTCCGCATCGGCTTCCGCAAGAAGTTCTGACCGGAACGGACGGGCGCCCCCGCGGATCGCAGCTGCGGGGGCGCCTTTTCTTTGCCCTCTGCACAACAGGACAACGACGATGAGCAGGAATTGGCCGGGCAAGATCGGCAGGACATGGGAAAGCTCCGAGCCCTGGCTGGAGCCGATCCGCCGCCCCGCGAAGGGCGCGCCCAACGTGCTGATGATCGTGCTGGACGACGTCGGCTTCGCCCATTTCGGCTGCTATGGCTCCACCATCGCCACGCCGAACATCGACCGGCTGGCCGCCGGCGGGCGCCGCTACACCAATTTCCACACCACCGCGATGTGCTCCCCCACCCGCGCCTCGCTGCTGACCGGGTGCAACCACCATGCGGTGGGCATGGGCATCATCGCCGACATGTGTACCGGCTATCCCGGCTATCTGGGCGAGATGAGCGAGAGCGCGGCGACGCTGCCCCAGATGCTCGTCCCCGCCGGCTACAGCGCCTTCGCCATCGGCAAATGGCACCTCACCCGCGCCCGCGACATGAGCCCGGCCGGCCCCTTCGGCCACTGGCCGCTGGGCCGCGGGTTCGAACGCTATTACGGGTTCCTCTATTCGCTGGTGGACCAGTGGCACCCCGAACTGGTGTGCGACAACCGCTTCATCGATACGCCGGCCGATCCCGGATATCACCTGAGCGAGGATCTGGTCGACCAGACCATCGGCATGATCGGATCGGCCCGCGCCGCCGATCCGGAGCGGCCCTTCTTCGCCTATCTGGCGTTCGGCGCGTGCCATTCGCCGCACCAGGCGCCTGACAGCTATATCGACGCCTATCGCGGCGCCTTCGACGAAGGGTGGGACGCGGTGCGCGCGCACTGGTTCCAGCGCCAGATCGAGATGGGCATCGTCCCCGAAGGCACGGCGCTGACCGCGCGCAGCGAGGGCGTTCCGCCCTGGGAGACGCTGACCCCGGAGGAGAAGCGCCTCGCCATCCGCCACCAGGAGGTGTTCGCCGGATTCCTGACGCACACCGACGCGCAGATCGGCCGCCTGACCGGCTGGCTCGAGCGGCGCGGGATGCTCGACGATACGATGATCCTGCTGCTGTCGGACAATGGCGCGGAGGGCGGCGGCGACGCGCACGGCACGATCAACCTGCGGCGCGCGTTCCAGGGGCCCGAGGAGTCGCTGGAGGAGAAGCTGGCCGCCACCGCGACGCTGGGCACCGCGGAGCATTGGAACAACTATCCGCGCGGCTGGGCGCACGCCGGCAACACGCCGCACAAATGGTACAAGACGCATACCCATAACGGCGGCATCCGCGATCCGCTGATCGTCCACTGGCCCGCGCGCATCCGCGACGGCGGCGGCATCAGCCGGCAGTTCTGCCATTGCAGCGATCTGGCGCCCACGATCCTGGAGGCCGCGGGCGTGACGCCGCCCGCGACGATCAACGGGCGCGACGCGATGCCCATCACCGGCACCAGCATCGCCTACACCTTCGACGCGCCCGATGCGCCGACGCGCAAGCAGTCGCAATATTTCGAGCTGATGGGCAACCGCGGCATCTGGGCGAACGGCTGGAAGGCCGTGGTCCATCACGAGACCGGCGCGGATTACGACAGCGAACAGTGGGAGCTGTACCGGCTCGACAGCGATTTTTCGGAGAACGACGACCTCGCCGCCCGCCATCCGGAAAAGCTGGCCGAGTTGAAGGCGCTGTGGGAGCGGGAGGCGGAGGCCAACCATGTCTTCCCGCTCGACGATCGCTACGCCGGGCGGCTCGCCAAGACCTATCACCTGCCGCCCCGCCGGCGCTGGGACCTGGGCGAAGGGCGGCTTTATGCCAGCGGCTATTCGGCGCCTTCGGTCGGCAACCGCTCCTATCGCTTCGATATCGAGGTCGATCTGGAGCCGCGTGCCAGCGGCGCGGTCTTCGCGGCGGGCGGCAAGCCGGGCGGTTATGTGCTCCACATCGACGGCGGGCGGCTGGTGCATGAATATGTCGGCCCACGCCACCGCACGGTGATCGAGAGCGAGGTCGTGCTGCCCGCCGGGCGCCATGCCCTGACGCTCGATTTCCGCAAGACCGGCGACTGCAAGGGCGAACTGACGCTGCTGTGCGACGGCGACGTGGTGGCCGCCGGCAGCATCGCCGATATGTGGCCGGTCAGCCCGATGGGGGGCGGCTTCACGCTGGGCTACGACAACGCCAGCCCGGTCAGCGACCGCTATGCGATGCCCGCGCGGCTGACCGGCCGGATACTCTCCGCCGCGGTCGCGTGCGGCGACGACTTCCTGTTCGATCCCGAGGCCGAGGCGCGCATCGCCTATGGCGAGGATTGAGCGATGCCCGGATCATTTCCCTGGACAATGAGGTACGCAAATCATGACTGATGCCGACACAGACGCCTGGCCCGGAAAGATCGGCCGCACCTGGCAGGAATCGGAGCCCTGGCTCGATCCCTTCAAGCGCCCCGCGAAGGAGGCGCCCAACGTGGTCCTCGTGGTGCTCGACGACGTCGGCTTCGCGCATCTCGGCTGCTACGGCTCCAACATCGCCACGCCGAACATCGACCGGCTGGCGGCCGCGGGGCGCCGCTACACCAACTATCACACCACCGCGATGTGCTCCCCCACCCGCGCCTCGCTGCTGACCGGCTGCAACCACCATGCGGTCGGCATGGGCCTGATCGCGGACATGGGCACCGGGTTCCCCGGCTATCTGGGCCAGCTCGACGATCGCGCCGCGACGCTGCCGGAGATGCTGACCCCCGCCGGCTACAGCGCCTTCGCGGCGGGCAAATGGCACCTGACCCGCGCGCGCGAGATGACCCAGGCGGGGCCGTTCCGCCACTGGCCGCTGGGCCGCGGGTTCGAACGTTTCTACGGCTTCCTCTATTCGCTGGTGGACCAGTGGCACCCCGAGCTGGTGCGCGACAACGGCTTCATCGAGACGCCGCGCGACCCCGGCTATCACCTCAGCGAAGCGATCGTGGACGAGACGATCGGCATGATCGCCTCTGCCCGCGCCGCCGATCCGGACCGGCCCTTCTTCGCCTATGTGGCGTTCGGCGCGTGCCATTCGCCGCACCAGGCGCCCAAGGAATATATCGACGCCTATCGCGGCGCCTTTGACGAGGGATGGGACGTGATGCGCGAGCGCTGGCACCAGCAGCAGATCGCGCTGGGCATCGCCCCGCCCGAAAGCCGGCTGACGCCGCGCAACCAGGACGTGCAGCCGTGGAGCGAGCTGACCGCGGACGAGCGCCGCGTGTGCGCACGTCACCAGGAGGTGTTCGCGGGCTTCCTGACGCACACCGATGCGCAGATCGGCCGGCTGGTCGACTGGATCGACGCGCGCGGGCTGGGCGACAATACGCTGGTGATCGTGATGTCCGACAACGGCGCGTCTGCCGAGGGCGGCGCGTTCGGCCACATCAACCTGCGCCGCTTCTTCCAGTATCACGAGGAACGGCTGGAGGAGCATCTGCCCGTGCTCGACGAGCTGGGTTCGGACCGGCACTGGAACACCTATCCGGCCGGCTGGGGCCATGCCGGCAACACCCCGCACAAATGGTTCAAGATGCAGACGCACGGCGGCGGGGTGCGCGATCCGATGGTGATCCGCTGGCCCGCGCGCATCCGCGACGGCGGCGGCATCAGCCACCAGTTCTGCCACGTATCGGACCTCGCCCCCACCATCCTGGAGGTGACCGGGGTGACGCCGCCCGCCACGGTGCGCGGCCAGCCGGCGCTGCCGATGACGGGCACCAGCATCGCCTATACCTTCGCCGCGCCCGACGCGCCGACACGCAAGCAGGCGCAATATTTCGAGCTGATGGGCAATCGCGGCATCTGGTCGAACGGCTGGAAGGCGGTGACGCGCCACTATGAAGGCGACGATTACGAGACCGAGCATTGGGAGCTCTATCACGTCGACGCCGATTTCTCGGAGAGCGAGGACGTGTCCGGGCGCTATCCGGAGAAGCTGGCCGAACTGAAGGCGCTGTGGGAGCGCGAGGCCGCGGCGAACCGCGTGTTCCCGCTCGACGATCGCAACATCAGCCGGATCGCGCTCAGCTATTATCTGGAGCCGCGCAACACCTGGAACTATGGGCCGGGCCGCATCCGCGTATCGGCCTATGCCGCGCCGTCCATCGGCAACCGTTCGCACCGCTTCGATTTCGACGTGACGATCGACGACGCGAGCGAGGGGGCGCTGCTGGCAGTGGGCGGCCGGCCGGGCGGATATGGCCTGCATCTGATCGACGGCAGGCTGGTGTACGAATATGTCGGGCCGGGGCACCGCACCGTGATCGAGGCGCAGGGCGCGCTCCCCCCCGGGCGGCGGACGCTGTCGATCGTGTTCCGCAAGACCGGCGATTGCCAGGGCGAGCTGGCGCTGCTGTGCGACGGCGCGGAGATCGGCCGCGGCATGCTCAATGAGATATGGCGGGGCGGCCCGGCAGGCGCCAGCTTCTGCATCGGTTTCGCCAACGGCAGCCCGGTCAGCGATCGCTATGCGATGCCCGGAACCTTCACCGGCACGATCCACGGCGTGACCGTCGAGGCCGGCTCCGACTACCACCATGATCCGGAACTGGAGACCCATATCGCGCTGAGCGAGGACTGATACCGGCATTCGCCGCGTGCGATTTGGGGGCTTGCCATTGTGCAAGTGCGAAGGAATAGTGGCGCCATGCGCTGCTATTCCTCGCCCCGCCCTGCTTTTCGATCCCGCCCGCGGGGGAGGGGCTGAGTGGCGGCCGGGCCGCGCATCACGCTGGTCCGCAGGATCAAGGCCTCTCCGGAGGCGCTTTTCGAGGCTTGGACGACACCCTCGCTGATGGCGCACTGGTGGTGCGGCGCCGGGGCCAAGCACATCGTGGCGCAATGTTCGCCGCGGCGCAGCGGAAACTTCCTCGTCAGCGGCCATAGCGCCAAGGGCGAGGCGATCGAGGATTGGGGCGTCTATACCGTCGTGATCCCCGGCGAGGTGCTGGAATTCAGTTGGCACGCGGAGCCGCCCGGGCCGAGCCATGTGACGATGCAGCTCCTGCCGCTGGCCTATACGACCGAGATCACGCTGGTGCATTTCGAGCTGCCCGACGCGGAGACCTGCGCCATGCAGAAGGCCCGCTGGGAAGCCGCGCTCGACGCGCTGGAGGCGCTGGTCGATCCGCCGGCGGCCTAGAGCTTGCTTCCGCGGGGCTGAAAACGACCCCAATGCCTCATTCGGGCAGGCGGCAGACGTCCACCCAGCGCCGCGAAACCAGTTCCGCCAGCCGTTCGGGCGCGATCTCCACCGAGCTGGTGAGCGATCCCGCGGCCGGGAACACCGTATCGAACGCGCGAAGCGACACGTCGCAATAGACGGTCACGCCGTCGGGCAGCCCGAACGGGCACACGCCCCCCACCGGATGGCCCGTCAGCGCCAGCGCCTCGTCCGCGCCCAGCATGCGCGGGCGGCCGCCGAATTCGGCCTTCACCTTGGCGTTGTCGATCCGCGCATCGCCGCGCGCGACCACCAGGAATTCCTCGCCGCCCACCCGGATCGCCAGCGTCTTGGCGATGCGCGCGGGGGCAACGCCCAGCACGTCGGCCGCCTCCGCCACGGTGGCGGTGCTGCGGCTGTGATCGATCAGGCCCAGATCGGGGGCATGGGCGTCCAGCCATGCGCGCGCACTTTCCAGAGTCATGCCGCGATCGGCTCCACCGCCAGTATCTCGATCGCCTCGGCCCGGCCGCCGAAATCGACGCGCTCGCCCTCCTCCGCGCCGATCAGCGCCTGGGCCAGCGGGGCCTGGAACGACAGGCGGTCCGCCGCCGGATCGGCCTCGTCATGGCCGACGATCTCGATCGCGCGCTCGCGCCCGTTCATGCGGATGGCGACGCGGGTGCCGATGCCCGCCACGCCTTCCCCGGGCCGCGGCGCCACTTCGGCGGTGGCGGCGCGGGTGTGCCAGTAGCGCAGCTCGCGCTTCAGCCCCTCGCGTGCCTCCTCGGCCGTCTCGCCGGCCAGCGCGGCCTCCAGCGCCGCCACCTTCGCGGCGATCAGCGCGGGCCCGCGCGCGGTGACCAGGTTCGGCCCCGGCGGCAGCGGCAGCTCGAACCGCGGCTCCTTATGCTCTTCGTCGCTCTCGCGGCGGAAGGCGACACTCATCGCCGGCTCAGACCGTGAAGCTCTCGCCGCAGCCGCACGAGCCCTTGGCGTTGGGATTGTCGAACACGAAGCCGGCGGTGAAATCGTCCTCCACCCAGTCCATCGTCGAACCGACCAGATACAGCACCGACGCGCCATCGACGAAAAAAGCGCCGCCGGGCGTTTCGATCCGCTCGTCGAAGGGCTTGGCCTCGGTCACATAGTCCACCGAATAGGCAAGGCCCGAACAGCCGCGCCGTGGCGTGGAGAGCTTCACGCCCACCGCGCCTTCGGGCGCCTGCGCCATCAGCGCCGCGATCCGCGCCTCGGCGGCGGGGGTCAGCGTAAGCGCGGCGGGGCGCTGGCGGGTTCGGGTCGCGGTTTCCGTCATCACAACATCCCCAGCTCCAGCTTCGCCTCGTCGCTCATCTTGCCCGGGTCCCAGGGCGGGTCCCACACCAGGTTGACCTCCGCATGGCCGATGCCGGGCACCGATCCGACGCGCAGTTCCACCTCGCCGGGCATCGATTCGGCCACCGGGCAATGCGGCGTGGTGAGCGTCATCGTCACCGCCGCATGGCCATCGGGCGTCACGTCCACGCCATAGATAAGGCCCAGGTCATAGATGTTCACGGGGATCTCGGGATCGTAGATCTCCTTGAGCGCGCCCACCACGGCCTCATAGAGATCGCCGCCCGGCTCGCCCGCGGACTGCTCCGCCGGTTTCTGCGCCAGGAAGCCCTCCAGATAGTCGCGCTTGCGCTCGAAGGTGTCGCGCGCGCCTTCGCCCGCGTCATCCACCCGCGCCCTGGGCGGCGGCGTCACGCCCGCCACCTCCTCGACCTCGAATTTGCGTTCTTCGTTCACCCGAAGATCCTCGTCACCCGTTCGACCCCTTTGACGAGCGCGGCGATGTCCGCCGGCCCATTGTAAATCCCGAAGCTGGCGCGCGCGGTGGCGGGCACGCCCAGCGTGTCCATCAGCGGCTGCGCGCAATGATGCCCGGCGCGGATCGCCACGCCGCCTTCGTCCAATATGGTGGCGACGTCGTGCGGATGCACGCCCTCCACCGCGAAGCTGACGATCCCCGCGCTGTCCTCCGGCCCGAACAGCCGCACGCTGTTGATGCTGCCCAGCGCCGCGCGCGCGTCGCGCACCAGCGCGGTCTCATGCGCATGGATGCGATCCAGCCCCACGCCCGCGACATAATCGATCGCCGCATGGAGGCCGACGACGCCCACGATGTGCGGCGTCCCCGCTTCGAACCGGCCCGGCGGCGGGGCATAGGTGGTGCGTTCGAACGTCACCCGGTCGATCATCGAACCGCCGCCCTGATACGGCGGCATCGCGTCGAGCAGCTCGGCGCGGCCCCACAGCACGCCGATGCCGGTGGGGCCATAGAGCTTGTGGCCCGAGAAGACGTAGAAATCGGCGCCCAGCGCGGCGACGTCCACCGCCATGCGCGGCACCGCCTGGCACCCGTCGATCAGGATCTTCGCCCCCGCGCCATGCGCCAGATCGGCGGCGCGGCGCACGTCCAGCACCGATCCCAGCACGTTGGAGACATGCGCCAGCGCCACCATCCGGTGCCGCTCCGTCAGCATCGCCGCCATCGCGTCCAGATCGATCCGCTGATCGGCGGTGAGCGGCACCACGTCGATCGCGGCGCCCGCGCGCTCGGCCGCCATCTGCCACGGCACGATGTTCGAATGATGCTCCAGCCCGGACAGCAGGATGCGATCGCCGGGCTTTAGCTGCGTGCCGGCCCAGCATTGCGCGACCAGGTTGATCCCCTCGGTCGCGCCGCGCACGAACACCACCTCGCCCGGCTGCGCGCCGATGAAGCCCGCCACCCGCGCCCGCGCCGCTTCGAACGCCAGCGTCATGTCCGCCGAGCGTTTGTACACGCCGCGGTGGACCGTCGCATATTCGGGGCCATAGGCGCGCGTGATCGCGTCGATCACCGCCTGGGGCTTCTGCGCGGTGGCGGCGGTGTCCAGATAGGCCCAGCCCTCCGGCACGCCGGGGAAGTCGGCGCGCACGTCGAGCGGCGCGCTATCCAGCACCATGCTCACAGCGCCACCTCCAGCCAGGCTTCGGCATCGGCGGCAAAGGCTTCGCGCACCGCTTCGTCGCCGATCCGGCCGATCGCGTCGCCGACGAAGGCGTGCGTCAGCAGCGCCTTGGCCCGGCCCTCCGGAATGCCGCGGCTGGCGAGGTAGAAAAGCGCCCGGGCGTCCAGCTCGCCCACCGTCGCGCCATGCGCGCATTTGACGTCGTCGGCGAAGATCTCCAGCTCGGGCTTCAGGTTCACGGTGGCGGTGCGCTGGAGCAGCAGGCCGCGCAGCGATTGCTCGCCGTCGGTCTTCTGCGCATCCCGCGCCACCTCTGCCCGTGCCGCCAGGCTGGCGGTGGAGCTGTCCGCCGCCACCGCGCGCCACAACTGGCGGCTGGTGCCGTCGGGCGCGGCATGGCGCATCGCCACCGCGGCCTCCTGCTTCTGCTCGTGGCGGGTGAGCAGCGCGCCGCCCATCTCGGCAAAGGCGCCCTTGCCGGCCAGCGTCACCGCGCCGTCGATCCGGCTGCCCGCGCCGCCCGCGCCGAGGAAGATCGAGACGAGGCTGGCGGCCTCGCCCACCTCCGCCTCGTCGCGGATCGAGACGAAGCCGTCCGCCTGCACCAGCCGCACCGCGCGCATCAGCCGCGCCCCCGTGCCCAGCGCGATCCGCGTCAGCCGGTTGGCCCAGCCATGGCCGGCGAAGGTCTCCACCACCGAAGCAGCCGCGCTCTCGGCCAGCGCGATCCGTGCGGGCACCTGGCTGTCGCAGCCGCTGCCGATGTGGACGATCTGAACCGTGCCCGCCGCCGCCTCGCGGTCCAGCGACAGCGTCCAGCCCTCGCCCTCCGCCAGCGATCCCAGCGGGTGCGCGCTCTCTGCGGCCATGCGCGCGATCGTCACCGGCCCGGGCATGCTGTGCGCAGGCTCGAACGCGCCGTCGACGAACAGCAGCCGGGGGCCGTCGATATCCAGGAACAGCGATTTCGGATCGACGCCCGCCGCCCGCTGCGGCGCATCGGCCGCCGCGCGCAGCGCGCCCATATCCGCCCAGCGCCATTCCTCCAGCCGGGGCGAGGGGAGTTCCAGGACGCTCACCATCCCGCCCGCTTCCTCGCGGCTTCGGCGCGGACCGTACTCATGCCGCCACCGGGGCATAGCCTTCGCGCTCGAGCTGGAGCGCGAGTTCGGGGCCGCCCGTCCGCGTGATCCGCCCTGCTTCAAGGACATGCACGAAATCGGGCCGCACATAATCCAGCAGCCGCTGGTAATGGGTGATCAGCAGCACCGCCTTGTCCGGCGCGCGCATGATGCGGTTGATGCCCTCGCCCACCGCCTTCAGCGCGTCGATGTCCAGGCCGGAATCGGTCTCGTCCAGAATCGCCAGCTTCGGGCCGATGATGCCCATCTGCACCATCTCGTTGCGCTTCTTCTCGCCGCCCGAAAAGCCGACGTTCACCGGCCGCTTGAGCATCTCCGCGTCCATCCCCAGCGCCGCCGCCTCGGCGCGCGCCAGCTTCAGGAACTCGCCGCCGGAAAGCGGCGCCTGCCCCCGCGCGCGGCGCTGGCTGTTCAGCGCCTCGCGCACGAACTGCAGGTTGGAGATGCCGGGGATCTCGACCGGATATTGGAAGCCCAGGAACAGCCCCGCCGCGGCGCGCTCGTGCGGCGCCAGCTCCAGCAGGTCCTGCCCGTCGAAGGTCACGGTGCCGCCCGTCACCGCATAGCCCGGCCGCCCGCCCAGCGTATAGCCGAGCGTGGACTTGCCCGCGCCGTTCGGCCCCATGATCGCATGCACCTCTCCCGCGTTGATCGCGAGGCTGAGGCCCTTCAGGATTTCCTTGCCGTCGACGGTGGCGTGAAGATTTTCGATTCTAAGCATTCACTTCTCTTCGAACTTTGCGGTTGCGGCGGTGGTCACCTGTCCCCCTCCTGCACTTCCTGACCGGGGCCAAGCGTCACGCGGACGGCACCGCCGCTGCCGGGTGCGGTGGGCGGCGGGGGGAGCTTTTCGGCGCGATAGCGGCTGCTGCCGTCGCCTTCGTCGGATCGCGGGCCGGCAAGGCCCGTCGGCGCGGGCGCGGCGGGCTTCACCACCTTGGGCATCTCGAACACCTGCACGGCGCTGCCCGGCTTCTGCCCGGCGCCCCGCGGCGCGATCGAGATAGGCGCTTCGTCCGTGGTGAAATAGGTGCAGTCGGTCACCTCGTCGATCGTGCCCGAATAGCAGACCGGGGTGGCCTGGCACGCCGCGATGTCGCGCGACTGGCTGCCGCTGGAGACCATCACGCGGCAGTTGCGCAGCTTGCCGTCGCCGCCCTTGTCGAACAGCATCGTCGTGCGGCCGAAGGTGGCCTGCACCACGATCTCCTCGGCCTCCGCCTCCGGAGCAGGCGCCCCGGCAGGCGGCGGCGCCTCCTGCGGCGCGGCGAAAGCAAGGACGAGCGCGAGGATCACCCCACGCTCCCTTCCAGCGAAATCCCCAGCAGCTTCTGCGCCTCCACCGCGAATTCCATCGGGAGCTGCTGCAGCACCTCCTTGGCGAAGCCGTTGACGATCAGCGCCACCGCGGCCTCCTGATCCAGCCCGCGCTGCATCGCGTAGAAGAGCTGGTCCTCGCTGATCTTGCTGGTGGTCGCCTCATGCTCGATCTGGGCGGAGGGGTTCTTCACCTCGATGTACGGCACGGTATGCGCGCCGCAGCGATCGCCCAGCAACAGGCTGTCGCACTGGGTGAAGTTGCGGACATTCTCCGCGCCGGGCTGGACGAGCACGCGGCCGCGATAGGTGTTGTTGCTGCGCCCGGCGCTGATCCCCTTCGACACGATGGTCGACCGGCTGTTCCTGCCCAGGTGCAGCATCTTGGTGCCGGTATCAGCCTGTTGCATGCCGTTGGTGACCGCGACCGAATAGAATTCGCCCACCGAACCCTCGCCCGCCAGGATGCAGCTCGGGTATTTCCAGGTGATCGCGGAGCCGGTTTCCACCTGGGTCCAGCTCACCTTGCTGTTCCGCCCCTGGCACAGCGCGCGCTTGGTGACGAAGTTGAAGATGCCGCCCTTGCCGTTCTCGTCGCCCGGATACCAGTTCTGCACCGTCGAATATTTGATCTCGGCATCGTCGAGCGCGACCAGCTCCACCACCGCGGCATGAAGCTGGTTCTCGTCGCGCATCGGCGCGGTGCAGCCCTCCAGGTAGCTGACATAGGCGCCCTTGCCGCACACGATCAGCGTGCGTTCGAACTGGCCGGTATTCTCCGCGTTGATGCGGAAATAGGTGGAAAGCTCCATCGGGCAGCGCACGCCCTCCGGCACATAGACGAAGGTGCCGTCGCTGAAGACTGCCGAGTTGAGCGCGGAATAGAAATTGTCGCGCACGGGCACGACCTTGCCCAGCCACTTCCTCACCAGATCGGGGTATTCGCGGATCGCCTCGCTGATCGAGAGGAAGATGACGCCCGCGGCCTTCAGCTCCTCGCGGAAGGTGGTGGCCACGCTGACGCTGTCGAACACCGCGTCCACCGCCACCTTGCGCGCGCCCTTCACGCCCGCCAGCACCTCCTGCTCGGCGATCGGGATGCCCAGTTTCTCGTACGTCCGGCGGATCTCCGGATCGAGATCGTCCAGGCTCTGGATCTCGGCCTTCTTCTTGGGCTCCGCGTAGTAATAGGCGTCCTGGTAATCGATCGCGGGGATCGCCAGCTTGGCCCATTCGGGCAGCTCCATCTCCAGCCAGGCGCGATAGGCCTTCAGCCGCCAGTCGAGCATCCATTCGGGCTCGCGCTTCTTGGCGCTGATGTAGCGGATCGTGTCTTCGGACAGGCCCTTGGGCGCGAATTCCTGCTCGACGTCGGAGGCGAAGCCCCACTCATATTTCTTGTTCGCGGCGGCCAGCGCCTCGGCGTTCTTGGTCGCCATCAGCACGCCTCCATTTCGGCGCGCGCGGGCGCCGGATTGGCCAGGCTGGCCAGCGAGAGCCCCGCCAGCGCGCCGCGCACCGCGCCGTTCACCGCGCCCATATGCGGCTTCACCCGACATCCCTCCTCGATCGCGCAATCATGGCGCCCCTCGTCCACGCAGGCGCTGAGCGCGATCGGGCCTTCCACCGCCTCGACGATATCCGCCATGCTGATCGCCGCCGGCGGGCGGGCCAGGCGAAAGCCGCCGCCGGTGCCGCGCGCGCTTTCGATCAGCCCGGCGGCGGACAGGCGGCTCACCAGCTTCTGCACCGTCGGCAGCGGCAGGCCGGTCTCCTCCGCCAGCACGGTGGCGTTCAGGCGGCAGCTTGCGCCGCAATGGCGCGCGGCGGCGGCCATCATCACCACGGCATAGTCGGCTAGGCTGGAAAGTCGCATGATACCCTTGCCGGCCCATGGGCGCGGGCGAGCCCACATGGCCAATCGGACAAATAAAATCCGATTGGCCATGTGGGCTCAATCCCCGCCGGGGTCAACCGATTCCGGGATCACCTCGGGCAGAAAATGGAATGTTTCATTCTCCAGCGTCGCGGCCACCACCGGATCGATGCCGTCGCGCAGCGTCGTGGGCGTGTGGCCGGTGAAATGCTTGATCTCCTTGATCATGTGCGGCTGATCGCTGAACGGCTCTGCCACGTCGGCCGGATTGTCGCCGTTGCAGATGCGGATGGCGGCGCGGATCGCGCGATATTTCCGCTCCAGCAGCTTGGGCGGGCCGCCGAATATCTCGTTGCACAGCCGGGTCGCCTGGCGCGGCCCCATGGGCACCATGCGATAGAGCGCATCGATCCGCTCGCCGCTCGCCACCCATTCGCGCACCGCGCGGGCGAGCGCGACATGGCCCGGCGGGATGCGCCGCCGCCGTGCCAGCAGGAACGGGCGCACCGCCGCGACCATTTCTTCGATCGTGGTCATCATGCGCAGCCGTTCGAGCAGCACCGCGGCCTCGGGACCGAAGACATCGGCCGCGTCCAGCACCCGCCCGGCGACCTTGTCCGCCGGCAGCCCGACCAGCGATTTCCACCCCAGCGGCCGCAGCGCGACGCCGAAGCAATGGCACGGGCCGTCCAGCCGATAGGGCGCCGCGGCCTGCCCCGGGCCAGTAAGCGAAACAGGAAAAGCCGTATCGGCGCGGCCATCGCCAAGAAAACGCACACCGCCGCCCCGCATCAGGAATCGAAGCTGGCCGATATCGACACGCTCCACCCCGCGAATTTCCGCCGCTTCGTTACGATAGAGATAATAGGAATGGACGTGGGGCAGCAGCCCATCCGCCTCGAGCACGAATTCTAGCTGCGGCGGGCCCGCACTCATCGTGCCCGCCCCAGGGAAGGCGCAAGTGCCAGGTACGAAATACGCGACATCGGCATGTATTACCTGCGGCCCGGAACTCTAATTATTTGTCCGTTTACCAGCCGAGCGACCAGCCCGCTCCGTATAGAAAAGAGGCCCGGCCAACACAAGGCTGGCCGGGCCAAGAGAAAGGGTTCCATAAGAGGAACCCCTCGGGTCGCACTTACGTTCTAATCCGCATTGCGCTAGCTGGATTGAAAAAATTAGACATGAAGTGACTCGCGCAGAACTTGGCGGCCCGATGCGGCTTTGACGGACCCGCCGCGCGATGCCATGGACCGCGCCAGATGGCCTATCCGCTTCAGCAATTGCTCTTCTCGATGGACGCCGAACGCGCCCACCGCACCGCGATCGCGACCCTGCGCGCCTGGGGAACGCTCGGCACGCCGTTCGGGTCCGATCCGGAGCTATCGGATCCGGTGACGCTGGCGGGGGTCACCTTCCCCAACCGCGTCGGACTGGCCGCGGGGCTGGACAAGGACGCGGAGGCGATCGGCGGGCTGTTCGCGCTCGGCTTCGGCGCAGTGGAGGTGGGAACGCTCACCCCCCTTCCCCAGCCGGGCAACCCGCGCCCGCGCCTGTTCCGGCTGGTGGAGGACGAGGCGGTGATCAACCGCATGGGTTTCAACAACGGCGGGATAGACGCCGCGCTGGCCCGCATCGCCGCGCTGGGCCGCCGCCCCGGCGTGCTGGGCATCAACGTGGGCGCCAACAAGACCTCCACCGACATGATCGCCGACTATGCGGTGGGCGTGGCCAAGGCCGCCGCGCATGCCGACTATATCACGATCAACGTCAGCTCCCCCAACACGCCCGGCCTGCGCGACCTGCAGAAGCGGCCCGCGCTGGACGAGCTGCTCGCCGCGAGCGACGCCGCGCGGCGCGATGCCGATGGGGCCAGCCGCACGCCGCTGTTCCTCAAGATCGCTCCCGACCTGGACAGGAACGGCGTGGAGGAGGCGGTGGCGGCGGCGATCGACAACCGCATCGACGCGCTGATCGTCAGCAACACCACCATCTCGCGCCCGCCACTGCGTTCGCGCCACGCGGGCGAGGCTGGCGGGCTTTCGGGAGCGCCGCTGCGTGATCTGGCCCGCGCCAAGCTGGCCGAGGCGCAGGAAGCGGCGGGCGGCGCGCTGCCGCTGATCTCCGTCGGCGGGATCGACGGGCTGGACGAGGCGCGCCGCCGCATCGACGCGGGCGCCAGCCTGGTGCAGGTCTATTCGGCGCTGGTCTACAAGGGACCGGGGCTGGCCCGCGCGATCGTGAAGGGCCTCAAGGCGGGGTGACGCGCGTGCCCGACAGCGTGGTCGCGATGGGATCGCCCAGCGGACGATCGTCAGGGCCGTAGAAGCGAATCGTCGCGGTGCCGCTGAACCGGTCGCCCTCGGCCTTCAGGTCGAAGCTCATCTCGCCGCGCCCGGTGTAGCGCCGGGTTTCGCGATCGGCGCTCAGCTCCACCCATTTGCCGCGCACCCGCTCGCCCGCGGCCTTCCACACGCCCTTGCCGTCGCTGTCGCTCGATCGCGGGTTGCCCGCGTCGGGATTGGCCTGTTCCATCGTGCCGTCGCCGCTGAAGACATAGAGCTGGACCGGAAAGGGCGCCGCGCTGTCGCGCACGATCCAGGTGCCGACGATGACCGGGCAATCGTCGCCGCGCAGCGATGCGCCGATGCAGCCGGGCAGCGTATCGCGCCGGGGCACGTCGGAGCATCCGCCGCCCGCCAGCAGCAGCATGGCGGGCAGCATCGGGGCAAGGCGGCGGCGGAGCATGCGGCCCAGCCTATCGGCCCAGCCCGCGCGCGGCAACGGCGGCGCGGCGGCGCGGCGTTCATCGACCGGATCGATATCTGTCGGCGCGACAAGCAATTGGATCGATCGGCGCAGACCGCCCATCTGGTGCGGGCCATGACCCAGGACCTTGCCAAGACGCTCACCTATCTGACGATCCACCTGACGATCGGCTTCACCGTCGCCTGGATCTTCACCGGATCGATCGCGGTCGCGGGCGGCATCGCGCTTGTCGAGCCGCTGGCCAACGCGGTCGCCTTCTTCTTCCACGAGCGCGCATGGCGCGACGGAATCGATCTCCGCCGCCTGTTCCGCCACGAGCATGGCGTCGCCTGACCGCGTGCTTCGAAATTCGGCCGGCGGCGCGGCGGCCAGCGATCGCGATATCGCCCTGAGGGCGGCCGGACGCGCCACCCGCCGTCGCGTCGCCGTAGCGTCTTTGCCGCGCGCGCAAACCGGGCTACGGCTGGGGGCATGAGAAAGCTGTTTGCGGCGTTGCTGTTCCTGCTGTTGTTCCCGGCCGCCGCGATGGCGCAGGGCGTGGTCGCCTCCGCCGATCCCCGCGCGACCGAGGCGGGGCGCGAGATGCTGCGCCAGGGCGGCAGCGCCACCGATGCCGCGCTGGCGATGATGCTGGCGCTCACCGTGGTCGAGCCGCAGTCGAGCGGGATCGGCGGCGGGGGCTTCCTGCTCCACCATGACGGCGCAAGCGGCGTGATCGACACGATCGACGGGCGCGAGACCGCGCCCGAATCCGCCGATTCCCGCCGTTTCCTGGGCCCGGACGACAAGCCGATGCCGTTTCTTTCCGCCGTTCAGGGCGGGCTTTCGGTCGGCGTGCCGGGCAACATGCGGCTGATGGCGCTGGCGCACCGGCGCTGGGGCAAGCTGGAGTGGAAGGCGCTGTTCGCCCCCGCGATCCGGCTGGCGGAGGAGGGCTTCGACGTCACGCCCCCGCTCGCCGCGACGATGAAGCTGCTCGGCCCCGTCTGGCGCGAGAAATTCCCGCAGACCGCGGCGCTCTATCTCGATGCGAACGGCGAGCCGCTGCCGGTGGGCACGCATATCCGCAACCCGGCGCTCGCCAAGCTGCTCCGCCAGCTCGCGGAGCAGGGGCCGGACGCTTTCTACAAGGGCGAGAACGCGGCCGCGATCGTCAATGCCGTCGCATCGTTCAACCCCGGCCATATGACGCTGGGCGATCTCGAATCCTATCGCGCGAAGGAACGCCCGGCGGTGTGCGGCAGCTATCGCCGCTTCACCGTGTGCGGCATGGGTCCGCCCTCTTCGGGCGCCACCACCGTGCTCCAGATGCTCGGCATGCTCGAACGCTTCGACATGAAGAAGCTGGGCAAGGATTCGCCCCAGGCCTGGCTGCTGATCGGGGAGGCGATGCGGCTGGCCTATGCCGATCGCGAGAAATATCTGGGCGACGGCGATTTCGTGCCGGTGCCCGTCGCCGGGCTGCTCGATCCGGACTATCTGAAGCGCCGTTCGCGGCTGATCGCGCCGGGCCGCGCGCGCGGCAGCTATCAGGCCGGATCGCCCCCCGGCGCGCCGCGCCGCACCGTGGCGGTCCAGGCCGAAACGCCGGGCACCACCCATTTCGTCGCGGTGGACCGCAACGGCGACATCGTATCGATGACCTCCACGATCGAGGGGCCGTTCGGCAGCCAGCTCATCGCCAACGGCATGGCGCTCAACAACGAGCTGACCGATTTCACCTTCGCGCCGGAGAAGGACGGCGCGCCCGTCGCCAACCGCGTCCAGGCGGGCAAGCGGCCGCTGAGCTCGATGGCGCCGACGATCGTCTATGACGAAAACGGCAAGCCCGTGCTCGCGCTGGGATCGGCCGGGGGCAAGCGGATCATCATGCATGTGATGAAGACGCTGGTCGGCGTGCTCGACTGGGGCCTGCCCGCCGATCAGGCGATCGCGCTGCCCAACATCTTCTTCGACGATCAGGGACTGACGATCGAGGCGAACGGCGAAGGCACGGCGCTGGCGGCGGGCGTGGCGCGGATCGCGCCCGCGCGCGCCGTGGACATGACGTCGAAGGTCACCGCGCTGGAGCGCACCGCCGCCGGCTGGCGCGGCGCGGCCGATCCGCGCAGCGTGGGAACGGCGGCGAACGAATAGCCCCATGGGGCGGGCAGCTTTGGGGAACGGCGGCAAACGCCGGCTCCGGGGAGAGGAAGAGGGATGCGCAAGCTCGAACGGTTCGAAAACCTGGTGGCGATGTTCTTCGCCCGCGCCAAGCAGAAGGGCGAGGCCCCGTTCCTGTGGCGCAAGCAGGGCGGCGCGTGGCAGCCGATAAGCTGGGCCGAGGCCGCGCGCCAGGTCTCTGCCCTTGCCACCGCGCTGCAGGCGCTGGGGCTGAAGCGCGGCGATCGCGTGATGCTGGTGGCGGAAAACCGCCCGGAATTCTGCATCAGCGACCTGGCGATCATGGCCGCGGGCTGCATCACCGTGCCCACCTACACCACCAACACCGAACGCGATCACCAGCACATCCTGGACAATTCGGGCGCCTGCGCCACGATCGTCTCCAGCGAGAAGCTGGCCAAGACGCTGCTGCCCGCGGTGCTGCGCGCGACCAGCGGCAGCCATATCGTGATCGGCATCGACGAGTTCCGCCAGGGCCAGGCGGGCGGATTCGAGTTCCACCAGCTCCAGGCGCTGATCGCCGCGCACCCCGCCAATCCGGAGATCGTGGCGGCCAACGCGACCTTCCGGCGCGAGGATCTGGCCTGCATCATCTACACCAGCGGCACCGGCGGGTCGCCGCGCGGCGTGATGCAGCATCACGGCGCGATCCTGCACAATTGCGAAGGCTGCGTGTCGGTGATCAGCGAGGATTTCGGCTGGGACGACGAGGTGTTCCTCAGCTTCCTGCCGCTCAGCCACGCCTATGAGCATACCGGCGGCCAGTTCTTCCCGATCGCGCTGGGCGCACAGATCTATTATTCGGAAGGGCTGGAGAAGCTGGCCTCCAACATCGAGGAGGTGCGCCCCACGCTGATGGTGGTGGTGCCGCGCCTGTTCGAGGTGCTGCGCACGCGCATCACCAAGACGGTGGAGAAGCAGGGCAAGTTCGCCAATTATCTGCTCGGCCGCGCGGTGAACATCGGGCTGCGCAAGGCCGCCGGCCGCATGCCGATCACCGACCGGCCGATGGACCTGTTCCTCAACGCCACGCTGCGCCCCAAGCTGGCCAAGCGCTTCGGCGGGCGCATCAAGGCGATGGTCTCCGGCGGCGCCCCGCTCAATCCGGAGGTGGGCACCTTCTTCGAATCACTCGGGCTCACCTTCCTACAGGGCTATGGCCAGACCGAGAGCGCGCCCGTGATCTCGTGCAACCGGCCCAAGGCGGGGCTGAAGATGGACACGGTCGGCCCGCCGCTCGACAATACCGAGGTGAAGATCGCCGAGGACGGCGAGATCCTGGTCCGCGGTGAGCTGGTGATGCACGGCTATTGGCGCAACGAGGCCGAGACGGCGCGCGTGCTGAAGGACGGCTGGCTCCACACCGGCGACATCGGCCTGATCGACGAGAAGGGCCGCATCAAGATCACCGATCGCAAGAAGGACATCATCGTCAACGACAAGGGCGACAATGTCGCGCCCCAGAAGATCGAGGGGATGCTGACGCTTCAGCCCGAGATCATCCAGGCGATGATCTATGGCGACAAGAAGCCCTATATGACCGCGGTGCTGGTACCCGATCCCGAATGGACCCAGGAATGGTGCGCGCGCACCGGCACGAAGCTGGACTTCAAGGAACTGGCGCACGACCCGGAATACAAAGCCGCGCTGGGCCAGGCGGTGGAGCGGGTGAACAAGGACATCTCGGTGATCGAGCGGCTGCGCAAGTTCATCCTCGCGGACGGGCCGTTCACGATCGAGAACGAGCAACTGACCCCCAGCCTGAAGATCCGCCGCCACATATTGAAGCAGGTCTATTCCGCCCGCCTCGACGCGCTCTACGGCGACAAGGCGTAGCGGCGCGAAGGACGCAGACGCCCTCCGCCGCCCCCTCCCCCCGTTCGCCCCGAACCTGTCGAGGGGCGAACGGGGGCGCGGCCTGCCTCAGCGGCTGACGGCGGGCTTCTTGGCCTCGGGCAGCACCGCCAGCGTCCAGTCCTTCTCGGGCAGCAGATACTTCGCGGCGAGCGCCTGAAGGTCCGCGGGCCGGACGAAGGCGATGTCCGGCGCCAGCGAATCGACCCCCGCCACCACCAGCGGGTCCAGGCTGCCGCCCTCCACCAGCCGCATCCAGAACATGTTGCCCGTGGAGCTGCGGATGATCGTCTGCTTCAGCGGCGTCAGCGCACGGTCCAGCTCGTCCTGGCTGATCGGGTTGGCCGCCAGATCGGCGGCGATGCCGCGCGCGAGTTCAAAGAAGAACTCGGTCTTGTCCGGCGGCAACAGCCCGATCGCGAAGATCTTGCCGCCCGAAGCGAGCCCCAGCGGCCAATCGCTGGCGACGTTGGGCGAATAGCTCACTCCCGCCTCGCTGCGCAGCTTGTCGAGCAGGCGATCGCGGAACACCGCGGCCAGCACGTCGAGCCGCCGGCTCTCGCGGATGCCTGCCGTGCCGCCGCCCGTCGGCCAGGCGATCACCGCCGCGGCCTGATCCGGCTGGCCGCGATGGGTGAGCACCACCGGCTTGCCGACATGCGCGGGGAAGGGCGGCGCAGGCGTGACCTTGCCCGCGGCGCGCGGCTTCAGCGCGCCGAAGGTGGCGGCCACCGCCTGGATCGTCTCCTCGCTGTCCATGTCGCCGAACACCTCGACCTCGATCGGCCCGCTCTTGAGCAGCGGCTCCCACAGCGCGCGGAACGCCGCGGGGGTCAGCGCCTCGATCTGCGCGCGGGTCGGCCGCGTCCAGCGCGGGTCGCGCGAGCGGAACAGCGAATCGAGCTCGCGCCCCAGCACCGCATCGGGCGAGGACCACATGCCCTCATAACCCGCCAGCACGCCCGCCTTGGCGCGCGTCACCGGCGACGGGTCCCATGCCGGCGCGGCCAGCTTGGTCGCGAACAGGCGGAGCTGATCGGCCAGGTCCTCGCGCGTGGTCTGCGAGCTCAGCTTGAAGGCGTCGTCGTCGATCTCGAAATTGATGCCGATCTGGCGCTGGCCGATCAGCGCGTCGATCTCCTCCTGGCCCAGCTTGCCGATGCCGCTGGGCATCAGCGCGATCTCGCCGGCCCAGGCGGGCACCTGGCGGTTCGCCGGCAGCGCGCTCAGCCCGCGGCCGAAGCGGACGTTGACATAGACCTTGCTGACCTCCGCCGAATTGGAATGGATCAGCAAATTGACGCCGTTGGCGAACACCAGCTTCTCGATCTTCGGCTGGTCCACCACCACCTCGCGGCTGACCACCTTGCCCGGCGCGCCGAGCGCGGGGAGCTGGTCGAAGGTGACGTTGCCCACCGCCTTGCGCCGCACCACCGCGGAGGAGACGTCGGCCGAAAGCGCCGCTGCCGCCTTGGCCGCGGTATCGCTCTCCGCGACATGGGTGTTCACCAGCACGCGCGATGCCGTGCCCTCGAAGATGCGCTTCGTCGATTCGAGCACGGCTTCGGGGTTGAACATCTTCTTGTCGATCGCGTCCTTGAAGATTGCGTAGCTGCCCTCGGCGCTGGTGACCGTCTCGTTGATGTCGACCGCGTCGACCAGCAGCTCGGCCAGCGACACGCCCGATTCCACCGGCGCGGTGGCGATGCGGTTCTTCATGCCCGCCTCGATCTCGGCGATCTCGCGGTCGATCTCGGCCTGGGTGGGGGGCGTCGCCTGGGCATCGGCAATCACCGCGCGCACGTCGCGCAGCGCCTTGTCCCAATCGCCGCCGATCGGCAGCACCTGCACCGAAGTGAGGTTCGCCGACCGGGCCAGATCGTCGAGCGAGGCCGAGGCCGCGAGGAAACTGGCCCCGGAACGCGCGCGCGATTCCAGCCGCCGGTTGATGATCCGCACGGCCACCAGGTCCACCAGCCGCTTCTGGTTGAAGATCACCGTGTCGGCGACGATCGACCAGGGGCGCAGCACGGCCATCATCGCCATCGGCGGCATGGCGGGTTCCACCAGCCCCTTGCTCACCGGCCCGGCCGCCAGCGGCTTGCCGAAATCGGGGGTGGCGGGGGCCGGGCCGTGGCCCTTCCACGCGGAGAAATGCTTGACCACCAGCGCTTCGAGCTGGTCCTGGTCGACGTCGCCGACGACGACCACCACCGCGCGTTCCGGGCGATACCAGCGATTGTGGAACGCCTTCACGCTTTCCGGCGTGGCGGCGTTCAGCGCCTCGGGCGTGCCGATCGGCTTGCGCATCGCCAGCGGCTGGCCGGCGAACATCAGCTCGAACATCGCATCGGTCCAGCGCACCTGCGGGCCCGGCTGCTCGCGCGCCTCGGCCAGCACCACCGGCCGTTCGGCGTTGAGCGACTGGGCGCTGATGTTCGGGCCGGCCATCATGCCGGAAAGGATCTTGAAGCTTTCGTCCAGCCCGGCCGCGCTCGCGTCCGGCAGGTCGAGCTTGTACACCGTCTGGGTGAAGCTGGTGCTGGCGTTGCTGTCCGATCCGAAGGTCACGCCCAGCCGCTGCCAGATGCGCTTCGATTCGCCATCGGGCACATAGGTGGAGCCGCGGAAGCTGAGGTGCTCCAGCAGGTGGGCGTAGCCGCGCTCGCTGTCGGTCTCCATCAGCGATCCCGCGTCGATGCGCACGCGAACCGCCACCTGACCCGGCGGCACCCCGTTCTTGCGCACCGCATAGCGCAGCCCGTTGGGCAGCACGCCGAAGCGCCAGTTCCCGTCCTGGGTGATGTCGCTGCCGCGATAGAGCCAGGGCGTGGGATCGGTGGCCGGGGCCTGGGCCGTGGCGGGCGAACCGCCGGGCGCCGCGGGCTTCGGCGCGGGCGATGCGGCGGGCGGCGGCGCCGGAGCGGGGCCTCCCTGACCCAGCGCCGGAAGCGCGATACCAAGGACAGAAAGGGCGAGGAGCGTCAGCCGCGACGCGCGCAGAAAGCGGGACATGCGGGGGGTTCTAACCCGCTTGCCGCGCTCCCGCCAGCGCCCGATGCGGCGCATGCCCCGTGCATCGCGGGACAGGCGGGCGGGCAAAGCTGTGGTGCGTAACCGCAAACCAACTGTTTCCGTCTCGCGCCTTGATCGCCGCCAAAGTGCGCGCCACATGGTCGTCATGCTGATCGAAACCGAACCGACGCCCAACCCGGCGACGCTCAAGTTCCTCCCCGGCCGCACGGTGATGGACGCGGGCACGCGCGACTTCGCCAGCCCCGAGGAGGCGGAGGCTTCCCCGCTGGCCGAGGCGCTGTTCACGCTGGGCGACGTGACGGGCGTGTTCTTCGGGCGCGACTTCATCTCGGTCACCGCCGCGCCGGGTGCCGAATGGCGCGATCTGAAGCCGGACGTGCTCGATATCCTGCTCGATCATTTCGCGGCGAACATGCCGCTGTTCCGCCCCGGCAGCGCGGCGGGCATCACCGTTCCGCCCGAAGGCGCCGATTTCGGCGACGACCCCGCCGATGCGGAGATCGTCGACCAGATCAAGGAACTGATCGAGACGCGCGTGCGCCCCGCGGTCGCCAACGACGGCGGCGACATCGTCTACCGCGGTTTCGACAAGGGCCGCGTCTACCTCCAGATGCAGGGCGCCTGCGCAGGCTGCCCCTCGTCCACCGCGACGCTGAAGAACGGCATCGAGCAACTGCTCAAACATTATGTCCCCGAAGTAACCGAGGTCCGCGCGGTCTGACGCGCGGCACCGTCCGGCAACCTCCAACGGAAAGGAATCAGCCCATGGGCCAGCCTCTCGACGATGCGGGTCTCGACACCCTGTTTCGCACCGCGCGCAGCTTCAACGGCTACACCGATGAACCGGTGACCGAGGCCGATATCCGCGCGATCTACGACCTGCTCAAGATGGGGCCGACATCGGCCAACATGCAGCCCGCGCGCTTCGTGTGGCTGCTGAGCCAGGAGGGCAAGGACAAGCTCGCCTCCTTCTCCAGCGGCACCAATGCGGAGAAGATCCGCAAGGCGCCCGCCGCGGTGATCATCGCGATGGACCTGGATTTCAACGAGCAGCTTCCGTGGCTCTTCCCGCACGCGCCCACCGCCAAGGACTGGTTCGGCGACGTGGACGGCCGCACGCCGCACGCCTTCCGCAACTCCTCGCTCCAGGGCGGCTATTTCATCCTCGCCGCGCGCGCGCTGGGGCTGGATACCGGGCCGATGTCGGGCTTCGACAATGCGGCGGTGGACGCCGCCTTCTTCCCCGGCCAGCCCAACATCAGGTCGAACTTCATCTCCACGCTGGGCCATGGCGATCCGTCCAGCATCTTCGACCGGCTGCCGCGTCCCGAGTTCGAGAAATTCAACAGGGTTGAATAATCGCGCGCGCTAGAGCTTGTTTCAGCGGGGCTGAAACGGTTGCGGCGCCAGCCCGCTCCCCTGCCCGGCCACCCAGCGGCAGTATCTTATGGGTGGCCGGGCGAAGGTGTGGGCTGGTGCCGATTCAGCAAAGCTGAAAACGACTCCGGGGAAACAGGCGCGCGTGAGAATATTGGTAATCGAGACTGCGACTGCGGCCTGTTCTGTCGCTTTGCTTCAGGACGGCGCCGTGGTGGCGCAAACGCACGAGATCGTCGGGCGCGGCCATGCCGAGCGGCTGGTGCCGATGATCGCCGGGCTGCCGGGCGAAGGGCGCGCGGACCGCATCCTGGTCGATTGCGGGCCGGGCAGCTTCACCGGCATCCGCGTCGGCCTGGCCGCCGCCATCGGGCTGGGGATCGGCTGGCAGGTGCCGGTGTCGGGCTATTCCTCGCTCGCCAATATCGCCGCGGCCACCTTCGCCGCACAGGCGGTGGCCGGGCCGCTTGCCGTCGTGCTCGAAGGCGGCCATGGCGAAGTGTTCATGCAGATATTCGGCCCCCCGCCCGCCCTTTCCGCCGGTCCTCTGGAATCGCTGACGCCGGAGGCGGCGCGCGCGCGCATCGGCGGGATGCGCGCCGCGGGCGACGGGCTGCGCTGGCTGCAGTTCGACGATCCCCGCGCCGCACCGCACGGCGCGCTGCCCCGCGCGGCCGACGCGCTGCTGCTGCCGCCGGAGCTTGCCGCGCTGCCGCCCCGCCCGCTCTACGGCCGCGCGCCCGACGCGCGCACGCTGGCCGAACGGGGGCTGGCATGAGCGGATCGGTGAACCTGACCGAGCTGCGCCAGGGCAGCGCCGCGGACCTCGCCGCGGTCAGCGTGATCATGCAGGAAGCGTTCGACCCGCGCTATGGCGAGGCATGGACCAGCGCCCAATGCCTGGGGATGCTGTCGATGCCCGGCGTGTGGCTGACGATCGCGCGGCACGGCGGGATCGACATGGGCTTCGCATTATCGCGCGAAACCGGCGAGGAGGCCGAGCTGCTGCTGCTCGCCACCCGCCCCACCGGCCGGCGGCGCGGCGTGGGCGGGGCATTGTTGCGCGCCACCGTGGCGGAAGCCAAGTTGCGCGGCGTGAAACGCATCCATCTCGAGGTGCGCGCGGGCAATGAAGCGGTCCTTCTCTACCGGCGCGAGGGCTTTGAAAAGGTTGGCGAACGCCGCGGCTATTACCGCGGCCGCGGGTCTCAACTGTACGATGCAGAAACCTACGCCAAATATATCGCCTGAAATGGCGATATATTAAGCATGCTCCCCTTGCGTTCGAGCCGAAATGGTCCGATAGGGCCGGTACGCAGGCTTTTAGTGTCATGGCCGCGGCGCGTTGAAAGGAACATGATGGACGCTCAATCCGACATTCAGGAAACGCTGGTCACGCTGACTGCCGACATCGTGGCGGCGCATGTCAGCAATAACAGCGTTGCTGTTTCCGATCTTCCGCTCCTCATCCAGAACGTCCACGGCGCGCTCTCGGGCCTTGGCACCGTCGCGGTTGAGCCCGAAGCGAAGCAGGAACCCGCCGTTTCGATCCGTTCTTCGGTGAAGCCGGACTATATCGTCTGCCTGGAGGACGGTAAGAAGCTCAAGATGCTCAAGCGCCACCTGATGACGCACTATCAGATGACCCCGGAGCAGTATCGCGCCAAGTGGGGCCTTTCGCCCGACTATCCGATGGTCGCCCCCAACTATGCCGAGCAGCGCCGCACCCTGGCGAAGAAGATCGGCCTGGGCACCAAGCGCCGCAAGCGCTGACCCGCGCCGCGCGCGAATGCCGCAGTTTCCAAAGCCCCTCCCATAGCGGAGGGGCTTTTCGTTTGTGCCGCCTTTCCCGCCGCGTCCAATGACGGTACAGCAGGGCGCCCGGCGAAGCGGAAGGAGCCAATGGCGCGCAAGATCGACCTGGAAGCATTGTGCCACGAAAAGGGGCTGCGCATCACCGAGCAGCGCCGCGTGATCGCGCGCGTGCTTTCGGAGGCCGAGGATCATCCCGATGTCGAGCGCGTCTATGAGCGCGCCTCGGCGATCGATCCGGGCATTTCGATCGCCACCGTCTATCGCACCGTGCGCCTGTTCGAAGAGGCCGGCATCCTGGACCGCCACGATTTCGGTGACGGCCGCGCGCGTTACGAGCCCGCACCCGAGGCGCACCACGACCACCTGATCGACGTCGAGACCGGCCGCGTGATCGAATTCGTCGATCCGGAGCTGGAGCTGCTTCAGAAGCAGATCGCCGAACGGCTGGGCTTCCGCCTGGTCGATCACCGCATGGAGCTCTATGGCGTCGCGCTCGATCGCAAGAGCTGAGGCGGGGCAGGACGGGTCGGGCGCCGCGCTTCCGTGACCGCCGCCGATCCCCGCCGCGCCGCCGCCGCCACCGGCGAGATCACCCGGCTGACCCCGGCAGAGCAGGCGCGCGTCGCGATGCGCTTTGCGATGCTGCTGGGCGCGGTGCTGGTGTGCGTGCCGCTCCATTACCTGATCCGGCTGTTTCGCCTGCCATCGCCGATGCCGCGCTTCTTCCTGGGCCGGGCCGCATGGATCGCGGGTGCGCGGGTGAAGGTGACGGGCGTACCGCTGAAGCGCGACGTTTTCTACATTTCGAACCATGTGAGCTGGATCGATATCCTGGCGCTGGGCGGAGCGAGCGGCACCGCCTTCGTCGCCAAGGCGGAGCTGGCCACATCGCCGCTGGTCGGCTGGCTCGCGGGGCTAAACCGTACCGTCTATGTCAAGCGCGAGAACCGGCTGGGCGTGGCCGAGCAGATCAACCAGCTCCGCGACGCGCTGGCGGAGAATTGGGCGATCACCGTCTTTCCCGAAGGCACCACCACCGACAACAAGTCGCTGCTGCCGTTCAAGACGCCGATGCTGCGCGTGCTGGAGCCGCCGCCGCCCGGCGTGATGGTGCAGCCGGTGCTGCTCGATTACGGGCCGGCGGGCGAGGATCTGGGCTGGATCGGCAACGAAGGCGGGGTGAACAACGCCCGCCGCGTGCTGGCGCGCAAGGGCAGCTTCACGCTCAACGTCACCTTCCTGGACCCGTTCGAGCCGCACGAGTTCGCCGGGCGCAAGGCGATCGCCGCCGAAAGCCGCCGCCGGATCGAGGAAGCGTTGACGGCCGTGCTGGGCCACCCGCCGCGCCCCTTCGCCTATGACGTGGGGCCGGTGCGCTACGAGGCGCCGGGAGCCGCGGCGCAATAGCGCGGACGGCGCCCCTCGCCCCGCTCTTCCGGGCCGGGCGCGATGGGTCTATAGGCCCGCCGGTTATGACCACCCCCAAGACCTTTCACGTCAAGTCGTTCGGCTGCCAGATGAACGTCTATGACGGCGAGCGCATGGCCGAGCTGATGGCCGCGCAGGGCCTGTCCGCTACCGACGACGCCGACGCCGCCGATCTGGTGGTGCTCAATACCTGCCACATCCGCGAGAAGGCGACCGAGAAGGTCTATTCGGACATCGGCCGCCTGCGGAAGGACGGGCGCAAGCCGATGATCGCGGTCGCCGGATGCGTGGCGCAGGCGGAGGGCGAGGAGATCGTGCGCCGCGCCAAGGTGGACGTGGTGGTGGGGCCTCAGGCCTATCACAACCTGCCGAAGCTGGTGGCCGATGCCGCCGCCGGCCGCGCCGCGCTCGATACGGACATGCCCGCCGCCAGCAAGTTCGGCGCGCTGCCCGGCCGCCGCAAGTCCGGCCCCACAGCCTTCCTGACCGTGCAGGAAGGGTGCGACAAATTCTGCACCTATTGCGTCGTCCCCTATACCCGCGGCGCCGAGGTGAGCCGCCCGTTCGACGCGATCGTGGCCGAGGCGAAGGCGCTGGTGGACGCGGGCGCGCGCGAGATCACGCTGCTGGGCCAGAACGTCAACGCATGGGACGATGCCGAGGGGCGCGGGCTGCACGGTCTGATCCACGCGCTCGACCGGATCGAGGGGCTGGCGCGCATCCGCTATACCACCAGCCACCCCAACGACATGCGCGAAGGGCTGATCCGCGCGCATGCGGAGGTGGCGAAGCTGATGCCCTATCTCCACCTGCCCGTGCAGGCGGGCAGCGATCGCATCCTGAAAGCGATGAACCGCAGCCACACGCGCGACAGCTATCTGCGCATCCTGGATCGCGTCCGCGCCGCGCGGCCTGACATCGCGCTGTCGGGCGACTTCATCGTCGGCTTCCCGGGCGAAAGCGACGCGGATTTCGAGGATACGATGTCGCTGGTCGCCGCGGTGGGCTATGCCCAGTGCTTCAGCTTCAAATACAGCGCCCGCCCGGGCACGCCCGCCGCGGAGATGGACGGCTTCGTCCCCGCCGAGGTGATGGACGAGCGCCTCCAGCGCCTCCAGGCCGCGCTCAACGCCAGCCAGCTCGCCTTCAACGAGGCGACCATGGGCAAGCCCTGCCAGGTCCTGCTCGAACGCCCCGGCCGCAAGCCCGGGCAGAAGGTCGGCAAATCGCCGTGGCTCCAGTCGGTCCATCTGGAGACCGATGCCGCGATCGGCGATCTGGTGACGGTGGAGATCGTCCAGGCCGGGCCGAACTCGCTGGGCGGGGTGGAGCGGGTTCAGGCGGCGGCCTGAGCGCGCTTCACGGATTCGCCAGCGCCGCCGTTCCCACCAGCGCATTGGCGGCTTCCTCTGCGGGGCCGTTGTAGAGCACGCCGATGTTGAGCGGCTTGCCCTGCGCGGTGATCTGCCACCATCCGGCATAGGTGCCGGCGGTGCCCGTGCCGCTGGTCGCCCACAGCTTCGGCGGGCTGGCCCAGGCCGGCCCCTCCTCGCCGCTCGGCGCCAGCCCCTGGCTCGCCGCCAGCCCCTTGAACTGTTCGGCGAAGTCCATCTTCGGGTTCCAGGTCACGCTGGCGAAGCCGATCGCTTCGGTGCAGCCCTCCGCCGCGCGGCAGCGCAGCTCATAGCGGCAGGTAAAGGAGGCTGCGTCGCCCGTGGCCGATTTCAGTTCGAAACGGCCCGCGGTTTCGGGCAGCCCCTGCGGCGCGGTATCCACCGGGCAGACCAGGCCGGACGCGATGTGGCGTTTGCCCCAGTCCGCGTCCTGCCAGCCCGCATCCTGCCGGCCCGCGTCTGGCGCAACGGCGCCCGCGATCGATAGCGCGATCAGCATGGCGATCATCGGCACTCCCCTCCCGGAATCGTTACGTCCGCGATCAGCGTAGCAAGGAAGTCACGCCGCGGGAAATCCTGCGCGGCGCGCCGCTTTTCGCTGTCCCGGCGGCGCGGCTTCTGCCAGAATCGGCGGCGCATGAAGCCTGTGCCCCGTCCCGCCCGCCAGGGAACCCCGCGCCAGCCCGAACGGCCCGGCGCCCGGCCCGGCGGCGCCCTTGCCCGCACGGCCCGATCCGCACCCCATCACAGACAAGGAGCCGCATGAGCCGCAAGCCTGTCCCCGCCCAATCCGGCGAGCGTAGCCGCGCCGAGGTGACCTTCGACAAGCCCCAGCTCCTGCCGCAGCTCTTCGGCGAATATGATGCGAACATATTGGCGCTGGAGGAGCGGCTGGGCGTCTATATCCACGCCCGCGGCCAGCGCGTGCTGATCGAGGGCACGGCCGAGGCGGTGGCCCATGCGCGCGAGGTGCTGCAGGAGCTGCACACCCGCGTAATACGCGGCGAGGAGATCGACGCCGGGCTGATCGACGCGGTGATCGCGATGTCGAGCGAGCCGATGCTCCACGGCATCGTGCGCGCGGAAACCGGGGTGGGCGGCCTGCCCCCCATCATGATCCGCACGCGGCGCAAGACGATCGTGCCGCGCTCCGCCGCGCAGACGCATTACATGCGCGAGCTGGTCAACAACGACATGATCTTCGCGCTTGGCCCGGCGGGTACCGGCAAGACCTATCTGGCGGTGGCGCAGGCGGTGGCCCAGCTCATGACCGGCAGCGTCCAGCGGCTGATCCTGTCGCGCCCGGCGGTGGAGGCCGGCGAACGGCTGGGCTTCCTGCCCGGCGACATGAAGGAGAAGGTCGATCCCTATCTCCGCCCGATCTACGACGCGCTGTATGACTGCATGCCGCCCGAGCAGGTGGAGCGGCGCATCGCCAGCGGCGAGATCGAGATCGCGCCGATCGCCTTCATGCGCGGCCGCACGCTGGCCGACGCCTTCGTGATCCTGGACGAGGCGCAGAACACCACACCGGGGCAGATGAAGATGTTCCTCACCCGCTTCGGCCAGAACAGCCGGATGGTGATCTGCGGCGATCCCAACCAGACCGACCTGCCCGGCGGCACCGCGGCATCGGGGCTGAACGACGCGGTGATGCGGCTGGAGGGCGTGGAGGGCATCTCGATCTGCCGCTTCAGCGCCGCCGATGTCGTGCGCCACCCGATCGTGGGCCGGATCGTCATGGCCTATGAGGGGCCGGATGCTTGAAGTCCGGGATATCCTGAATTAGATACGGGATATCCCTGCGGAGATTGCGATGGCATCCCTGTACATCAAGGATCGCGAGACTGCAGCGCTCGCCGCCGAACTCGCAGCGGAGCTCGGCACGACGAAGACCGAAGCGGTGCGCGATGCGTTGCGCCGGCGGATAGCCGAAATCGCGGCGCCGAAATCCGGGTCCGGCCAGGGCCTGCTCGAACGGCTCGACGAATGGCGCAAGGCGAATCCCCTGCCGCCTCCTACGGGCCTGAAGGCCGACAAGGCCTTTTTCGACGATCTGTGGGGCGAGATTTGATCTTCGTCGACGCATCCGCGCTGGTCGCGATTCTGGCCGGAGAAGCGGAGCGCCCTGCCCTGATCAGCGCGCTGGACGGGGATTCGGAAAGGCTATGGTCGGCAATGTCATGCTGGGAAGCGGTTGCAAGCCTCCGGCGCTCCTACGGGATGGACGTTGTCACCGCGCGCCGCGAAGTTGAAAGCGGGGCGCGTCTGATGGGACTCGAGCTCGTGCCAATCGGCCCGGAAGAACTGACTTGCGCGCTCGATGCCTATCAGCGCTTCGGCAAGGGCAGTGGCCATGCCGCGCGCCTCAACATGGGCGATTGCTTCGCCTATGCCTGCGCCACGACCAACGATGCCAGGCTGCTCTACAAGGGCGACGATTTCGCCCGCACGGATATTGCCTGATGCTTGACGTCGCGGGCATCGTCGAGCCCGGCTGGCCGGAGCAGGACTGGGAGGATCTGGCCGCACGCGCGTCCGCCGCGGCACTGGGGCAGTCACCTTTCGCCGAATGGGCCAATGCACCCGCCGTCATCGAAGTGGCGGTCCGCTTCACCTCCGACGAGGAGGTCCGCATCCTCAACCGCGACTACAGGCAGAAGGACAAGCCCACCAACGTCCTGTCCTTCCCCATGATCGAGCCCGACCTGCTCGAATCGGTAACGATGAACACCGACGACGGCGAGGTGATCCTGGGCGATATCGTACTCGCCCATGGCGTCTGCGCGCGCGAGGCGGCGGAACGCGGCATACCGGTTCAGGATCATGCCGCGCACCTGATTGTCCACGGCACCCTCCATTTGCTAGGATATGACCATCAGGGGGATGCGGAGGCCGAGGCCATGGAGGCCATGGAGCAGGCCGCGATGGCCGACCTCGGCCTGCACGACCCCTATCCGGTACGCGAGGACTGACCACCACCATGCCCGAGGGCCAAAGTAGCAGCGGCAACGGCGAGAACCACGACAGCGGCGGGATATGGCGCGGAATCCGCACCCTGCTGTTCGGGGACACCCAGGAAGAAACGCTGCGCGAGCGCATCGAGGACGCGATCGACGAGCATGAGGACGAAGGCGGCAAGTCGCCCGCCGGAGACCTGGCCCCGATCGAGCGGCAGATGCTGCGCAACCTGCTCCATTTCGGCGAGCGCGACGCGGGCGACATGGGCGTGCCCCGCGCGGACATCATCGCCGTGGACGAGTCGGCGCCCTTCGACGACGTGGTGAAGCTGTTCGCCGAGGCGGGGCACAGCCGCCTGCCCGTCTATCGCGGCGCGCTGGATACGGTGGTGGGCATGGTCCATGTGAAGGACGTGTTCGCGATCCTGGCGACCGGCGCGCCGCCGCCGCCCGACGTTTCCGGCCTGATCCGCAAGCCGCTGTTCGTGCCGCAATCGATGGGCGCGCTCGATCTGCTTGCCCAGATGCGCCAGAAGCGCACGCACCTGGCGATCGTGCTCGACGAATATTCGGGCACCGAGGGGCTGATCACGATCGAGGACCTGATCGAGGAGATCGTGGGCGAGATCGAGGACGAGCATGACGAGGCGCCTCCCGCGATGCTGGTGCCGATCGACGGCGGCGGATGGGAAGCCGACGCCCGTGCCGAGCTGGAGGATGTTGCCGAGACGATCGATCCCCGGCTGGCCGAGCTGGAAGAGGATGTCGATACGCTCGGCGGCCTCGCCTTCGTGCTTGCTGGCCACGTCCCCAAGCCGGGCGAGATGCTGGCGCATGACAGCGGCTGGACGCTGGAGATCGTCGAAGCCGATCCGCGCCGCGTGACGCGCCTGCGCCTGCACCCGCCGGAGGAGAAGGCCGAGGCGGAGGAGTGATCGCCGGGAACTGGTAATCGGCGCTCCGCGCCCCTATCCTGGCGCTATGCCAAGGCTTCTCAAGCGCATCCTGATCTCCGCCGCCGTACTCGCCGTGATCGGCGCCGCCGGCATCTGGTGGGCGCTCCGCCCCGACGTCGCCCTGCTCAGCGCTGATGCCGGCACGGGCAAGGTCCCCGATCTGGGCGCGCCGCGTTACCAGAATGTGCCCACGATGCGCGTCGCCGATGCGGTCGGCTGGGCCGCGGGCGCGCAGCCCAAGGCGGCGGCGGGCCTGAAGGTACAGGCCTTTGCCGAGGGGCTGGAGCATCCGCGCTGGCTGTATCGCCTGCCCAACGGCGATATCCTGGTGGCCGAGACCAACTCGCCACCGCGCGACGTGGGCGGCATCACCGGGCTGGTGATGGGCTGGCTGATGGGCAAGGCGGGCGCGGGCGTGCCCTCGCCAAACCGCATCACGCTGCTGCGCGATTCGAACGGCGACGGCGTGGCGGAGACGCGCTCGGCCTTCCTCACCGGGCTCAACTCGCCCTTCGGCATGACGCTTATGGGCGGCTGGCTCTATGTCGCCAACACCGACGGGCTGGTGCGCTTCCCCTATAAGGAGGGCGACACCAGGATCGCCGCCAAGCCGGAGAAGGTGGTCAGCTATGCCGGCGGCGGCAACCACTGGACGCGCGACGTGGTGGCCGCGCCCGACGGCAAGAGCCTGTTCGTCTCGGTCGGCTCCTCGTCGAACATCGGCGAGAACGGGCTCGATAAGGAAGGCTCGGCGATCTACGAGGGCGACGCGCTCGCGCTCGCGCGCAATCCCAAGGCCGCCGAACAGGGCCGCGCGCTGATCCTGGAGATATTCCCGGACAGCAAGACGATGCGCGTCCTCGCCTGGGGCCTGCGCAATCCCGTCGGCCTGGCGTTCGAGCCGGTCAGCCAGCGGCTGTGGACCGTCGTCAACGAACGCGACATGATGGGTTCGGACAGCCCGCCCGATTATCTGACGCGCGTCGAATTCGGCGGCTTCTATGGCTGGCCGTGGAATTACTGGGGCGGGTATGAGGACCCCCGCGTATCCCCCGGCCGCCCGGACCTGCGCGAATATTCGCGGCGCCCCGATTTCGGCCTGGGGCCGCACGTCGCGCCGCTGGGCCTCACCTTCGCATCGGGCGCGCGGCTGGGGCCGAACTGGTCGAACGGCGCTTTCATCGGCCTGCACGGTTCGTGGAACCGCGAGCCGCTGTCGGGCTACAAGGTCGTCTATGTCCCCTTCGGCGACAACGGCCTGCCCGCCAAGGACGCCAAGCCCGTGGACGTGCTCACCGGCTTCCTCGACGCCGGCGGCAAGAAGGCGCAGGGCCGCCCGGTGGGCGTGATCGTCGATGCATCGGGCGGCCTGCTGGTCGCGGACGACGTCGGCAACCGAATCTGGCGCGTCAGCTCCGCGCAGACCCCGGTGCCCGAACCGGCCCCGGGGCCGAAGCCGGCTCCGTCCCCCTCGCCCACCCCAAAGGCGGCGAAGGGCAAATAGCGCGCGTCAGGCGAGCAGCGCCGCTCCCTTCTCGATCAGCTTGTCGCGAATCTTGCCCGCGAACATCGCGGCATAGCCGGGCAGCTCCAGCTCGGCGCGGACATGGCCGTCGTCCGCATACAGGCGGCAGGGCACCGCCACGCCCATCGTCGCCACGCGGAAGTGATAGGTGTCGCCTTCCCAGTGCGCGTCGCTCATCGTGCCGCCGGGCACCATGTCGGCCAGCCGCTCCGCCCCCGCCGCGATGCGCGCGCGGGCGCCGTCGCGGCCCAGGCCGTGCGGGATTTCCACGATCAGGGGATCCATCGCAGCACCTATTTCGCGAAGAGCTGCGAATCGTCGCCGAACGCCTTGAACTCCAGCGCGTTGCCGCTGGGATCCAGGAAGAACATCGTCGCCTGCTCGCCCACCTGTCCCTTGAACCGCACATAGGGGGCGATGCCGAAGGGCACGTCCGCCGCCGCCACGCGCGCGGCCAGCGCCTCCCAGTCGGCCATGGTCAGCACCACACCGAAATGCGGCACCGGCACATTATGCCCGTCCACCGGATTGTTCGCGGCCACGGCCCGGGCGCCGGGATGCAGATGCGCCACGATCTGGTGCCCGAACAGATCGAAATCGATCCAGCTTTCCGACGAGCGCCCCTCCGGACAGCCGAGGATGCCGCCATAGAAGGCGCGCGCCGCGGCAAGATCATGGACCGGAAAGGCGAGGTGGAACGGCCGGATGCTCATGGCCCAGCGCCTAGCAACCGCGCGGGCCGGGCGAAAGGGCGGCGCATCGCCCCGCGGCCCGTTCCGTCGCCCGCATGGATCGGCTAGTGCTTGCGCCCGTGCTTCACCCGATCCTCTCCCGCCGCCCCGTCCTGATCGCATTCGCCGCCGGGCTGGTCTCGGCGACCGGGTTCGCGCCGCTGGAGCTGTGGCCGGTGCTGCTCGCGGCGCTGGCGCTGCTGCTCCACCTCGTCTTCGCCGCGCCCACGCTGCGCGCGGCGATGCTGCGCGGCTGGGCTTTCGGGGTGGGCCATTTCACCGTCGGCAACAACTGGATCCAGCACGCCTTCGATTTCCAGGACAAGATGCCGCCCGCGCTCGGCTATGGCGCGGTGGCGCTGCTCGCGCTGTACCTCGCCGTCTATCCGGCGCTGGCGATGGGGCTGGCGTGGAAGTTCGGCCGTCGCGGCGATACGCCCGACGCGGGGTTCGTGCTGATCGCCGCCGCGGCATGGATCGTCGCCGAATGGCTGCGCGGCGGGCTGTTCACCGGCTATCCGTGGAACCCGCTGGCCGTCGCCTGGGTGCCGGTGCCGGGGGTGCGCGACATCGCGGCGTTCACCGGCACCTATGCGCTGTCGGGCATCGCGATCCTGGCGGCGGGGGCGCTGCTGCTCGCACTGCGCCGGCGCTGGCACGCCGCCGGAACGTTCGCCGCAACCCTGCTCGCGGTGACGGCGGTAACGACGCTCGCGCGCCCGGAGGCTCCCGCACCCGCCGCGCGGCGAACCGTCGCGATCGTCCAGCCCAACATCGGGCAGGAGGATGTGCTGTCCGACTATCGCAGCTACTCCGCGCATGTACTGGAGCGGCTGATCGCGCTCAGCGGCAAGCCCGGCGCCCGGCCCCGGCTGCTGTTGTGGCCGGAGGGGATGGTCAACTATTACCTGGAGGACGGCTACCGCCCCTATTGGTACGATGGCCACGACCCCCGCTATATCCGCGCGCGCATCGCCGCGCTGCTCGGCCCCGGCGACATGGCGCTGCTGAGCGGCAACGCGCTGCGCTTCGACGAGCGCGATCGCATCTATGGCGCGGGCAATTCGGTGTGGCCGCTTGCGCCGTCCGGCATGCTCGGCACGCGCTACGACAAGGCCCACCTTGTCCCCTATGGCGAATATCTGCCGCTGCGCGCGCTGCTGGCGCCGCTGGGGCTGGCGCGGCTGGTGATGGGCGACATCGATTTCCTGCCCGGCCCAGGCCCGCGCACCATCCCCGTCCCCGGCTTCGGCAAGGCGGGCATCCAGGTCTGCTACGAGATCATCTTCTCGGGCGCGGTGGTGGACCGCGCGGACCGGCCCGATTTCATCTTCAATCCCTCCAACGACGCCTGGTTCGGAAGCTGGGGGCCGCCGCAGCATCTGGCGCAGGCGCGGCTGCGCGCGATCGAAGAGGGGCTGCCGGTGCTGCGCGCGACGCCCACCGGCGTCTCCGCGGTGATCGATGCACGCGGCCGGCTGATGGGCACGATCGGCGCGGGGCGGGAGGGGCTGCTGGAGCTGCCGATGCCCGGCCCCCTGCCGCCGACGCTGTTCGCGCGGCTGGGCAACTGGCTCGCCTTCGCGGCCGCAGCATTGTTTGTCGTGATGACGATTGCCATCCGTCGCGCCGCGCGCTAGGGATCGGACGCCATATAAGGAAAGCTTTATATCCCGGAATGGCAACGGCCGGTGCTTTCCAGAACGCCAAACACTAAGGAGCCCACATGCGTTCCAGCTATCTTTTCACGTCGGAGTCTGTGTCGGAGGGACATCCGGACAAGGTGTCGGACCAGATCAGCGATTCGATCGTGGACCTGTTTTTGTCGAAGGATCC
>NZ_JAPDRA010000017.1 GCF_026013525.1 Sphingomonas canadensis
AGCATCGGCTCGATCCGATGCCATTGCGCTTCGCTCAACTCGTATCGCTTGATCCCCATGGTGCCTCCGCAACTGCAGAAACCCATGAATCAGACATCCCTACCTTTGGGAATCCTCTGAATGTCGATACAGCCTAATGCCGGTGGTGCGGCTTCAGCCGGTATTTGCCCGCGTCGTAGCCGTCGAACAGCCCGCCGATCGCCGGATGGTCCACCGGATCGCCGCTGTCGTCGGACACCAGATTCTGCTGGCTGACATAGGCGATATAGGTCGAATCGGAATTTTCGGCGAGCAGGTGGTAGAAGGGCTGGTCCTTGCGCGGGCGCACGTCTTCGGGGATCGCCTCATACCATTCGTCGCTGTTGGCGAAGACCGGATCGACGTCGAACACGACGCCGCGGAAGTCGAACAGCCGGTGGCGCACCACCTCGCCGATGGCGAAGCGCGCATGGGCCACGGGGGGCATCGGCACCCCGGCCTCAAAGCTTTCGGAAGGGGTGTGCATCGCGGTCATGCACCCAATCTAATGCGTTTGCGGCGGCGCACAAGGACACAGCTTGCGTGCCCCGGACGAACTCGCTAATGCCGCGCGCTCACCAGCGATCCGCATCCGGTCCCGCACCGGGACAGGGATGCGATTTCCTCTGCGGAGAGGTGGCTGAGTGGTCGAAAGCACCGCACTCGAAATGCGGCATACGGGCAACTGTATCGAGGGTTCGAATCCCTCCCTCTCCGCCATTCTAAAATTTCCGGTTTTCGCTGCCTCCAACATCCTGAAAACCTTGGAGGTTTTGGGGGTTCGAAACCCTCGATTCCGGGAATAGGAAAGCCGGTCAGCAAATGCGAGTTTGATGACCGTTTGCTTGTCTTCCAGACGTTCACTTTTCCAAAGATTTGAAGGCTTTAATACGAACTGCATAGCGAGTTCGAACATTTCATCGAAGGGGCGCACCGGCTGACCGGAATTCCCGCAACGCTCGGCGAGAACAAGCTTCTCGCGTTCGAGCGCGTCGATGCGCCGTTCATAGGCAGCGGCAACCGACTCGTTGGTGGCTGCGACCGCACGATTGACAAGGCGGGCGATCTCTTCGTCGGCTGCCTCAATGGCCCGCCTAAATACGGCGGCAGATTTGTGCGCCTGCTTGCGTTGCAGTTCCCACCCATCGCGGAACATGGCCTTCACGATCTTCACGAGTGATGGAGAGGCTTCCAGCCCTTCCAGCAGTTGCTCAAACTGGCCTTCGATCTCTGCGCGGCGAATTGATTTGCCACGGCTGACGCAGGCGCGATTGAAGCACATGTAATAGCCGTGCCGATCGCCTGTTTTGCTCCGTGACCAGCTTGCCGTCAGAGGACGCTCGCAGTCGGCGCAGCACACCGCGCCGCGAAGCGGAAAGTCCGCGCTGATGTCTGGACGTGCCGGCGCGTAAGCCCGTCCCTTGAGACGGGCCTGAACCTTTTCGAAGGTGGCAAAGTCGATAAGACCATCATGCTTGCCCTTGCGCAGCGATACGCCCCATTCGGGGCGCTGCACCATTCCTGCGTACAAAGGGTGAGTCAGAATCTCGTTCACATATTGATTGCGGACCTCGCCCTTGGCGTTCCGCGGAAACTCCGGTCGCGCTTCAAAGAAGCGCTTCACTTCCGCCTGCGTCTGAAACCGCCCGCTGGCGTATCCTTCCAACGCCTCCTGGATGATCGAGGCGAAAGGCTCGTCGCGCACCAGCAGCTTGCCGTGACCTTCAAACCTCTCATAGCGGTAGCCCAGACACGCGATGAACGGCCAATATCCCTGCCGTAGACGAGCCTCCATGCGGTTGCGGGTCGCCGCCCAGCGCACGAACCGGTTGTAGAGCGTCTTTCTCGGACCATAGCAGGTCGGCGCATCGACCCAGCGCCCGCCCGATTTCAAGACGTGGATGATGCCGCTGATCACGCGACGATCATCAACCCGGCCAACGCCCCGCACCTTGTCCGGCAGCAGCGGCCGAAGCCGCTCAAACTGTGCCTCACTCAACCAAAACTCGCTCAAATCCACGCTCCTGCTGTCGCGGAGCTTGAATCACACCTCAGCCGCCAAGGGAACCCCGTTTATGGGTCCTGACCCTAAAACGCCTGCAAGGAGGGCAACATGCCCGATGCACAAGATCACGGATCGCCTCGCCGTCCGGACTCGGCATTCTCGGCTCTAATGCGGGCGCTGGTCGATCCCGCGCGGCGAGGCGCTGCGCGAGTTCCTCCCGCGTCGGGATCGAAGGGAACGTGCCCGCAAACTTGTCTCGTTGCGTCACCGATCAGGTTCTTGCGAGCCGCGTTCCTGCCCTTCCTTGTTCTTGCTCAGGGTGGCGTTCACGTCTTGCGGCGTCCGAAGCGTGAGCCGCCCGTCCAGCGGCGTGGCATCGAGCACGACGTTGAATCCGTTCCCGTCGCGGTGTGCGAAGGCCGAACCGCCCGGAGGCCTGCAACGTCGAAACGGCGGGCGGCGGGAGGAAGGTTGTCACTCAAACGAGCCGTGACAATCAGCCGCTCGGCCTCGTCCAGCTCTTCCTGGGTGCGGCAATTCAGCTTGTTGATGAGAACGTCGCTGCCCGGATAGCGCAAGCGCCGATATTCGCGCTCTTCCTGCGCAGACCGGGTATATTCGTTCATTCGGCCGCGACGGTACGGGCTCGTCTGGAGGCAAGGAATTCCTTAAGGCGGGTAACGCGCTCATCGCGATCAACGCCGCGCACGATGAGGTCGCGCAGCAAGGCTTCACCCTCGGGATCGGGCGGGATGCCTTCTATGTCGGCGTCGATCAGCCCTTGCTCGAACCGCTGCAAGCGGCCGGAAATGCTGTCGTCGCTGAACCTGATCGGCGCTTTCTTGTCCATATTCTATATTACCACGAATTCCCGGTTGGGGTCCAATGCCTCGCACGGCAAGCGCCTTGCCATTCTGGCAATCACCTGTGCCTGTTATGTAATCCCGTTCACAGCGCGGCCAAGCCGCAAGGCTTGTTGTATGGACGTGCCGAAACTGGGCATAATCGCCGCAGGGCCGAGCGATGACGGAATTCTACGCAGAACTGAAAGGCTGGCAGACTGCCATCGGGGCGACGCTCGGTTTCGTGGCCTTGGTGGTCGGCGCGCTCGTAAATTTCCATTTGAATCGACGCCGCGATCAACGTCTTCGCAACGAGGAGATCGCATCGACCGCCTTGGCGCTATATGGCGAAATCCTCCTGCTTCGCGAAAGCACCGCGCGGTTGGCACAGTTCGTCGGCGCGCGCTACCTGCGGTCGGGTTTTCAAGGCGGCGAAGATGATTTCGACAGGTACTTCCGTGAAATGGTCGAAATCCCCGCACCCCGCCTGTTTCCGGCGCTGGCCCCCAAAATTGGATTGCTTCCTCCCTCAATCGCGCTCGAAGTCAGCAAGTTCTACTTTCGTATCGAGGAGGCGCAGACTTGGCTGCCCCGGCTCGAAGAAAATCCCGACCGAAAATACTCATACAGCGTTGCGCACGTGCTCCAGCCTGCGGTTGACGCGGTGGACCTCGTTGAGTCTGCCCTTCGGGAAATCGAAGAGCTGACAGGAATCGAGCCCGCGAAGCTGTCGCTCGATATTGGAAAGGCCAAATCGGCTCTTTCAATGGAAGACGATTTCCACGCGGAGCAGGCGGCTTCGAGCGGCGCGTCGTGAAGCCCTGATGACGGAGTTCGATAGCAATGCAGATTTTTCCCGGCGGACCCGGTCTGTGGGAAGTCCTCATCCCCACCCTTGCTGGGATCATCGGCGCGCTCGCGGGCGGCATTCCGTCCTATTTCCTGGCGCAACGGGCTTCAAAGGAAGTTCTTGAACGCGACAGGCAAAGCCGCCTCGACAAAGAGCAAGGCGCCGCTCACCGCGCATTCGTCAAACTATGCATCCTCTCGAACTCGCTCGCGGACTTTCACAATCAGGTCGAGGAGATGATCGCCCGGGCCGAACGGGACGGTCATACAGACATGTTGCTTCACGAGCGCATTTCATCCTTTGCAGGGGTCGAGCGGGAGTTGACTCCGGATTTCGAAGCCGAAGAACTAGCGCTTTTTGTCAGCGCGAAGCAGACCGAATATGTTGATGACCTCATTCTCCTGCCCCGCCGTCACCGCGCCGCTATCGAAAGCCTTTCAACCTTTGGACTGTTGAAGACCGAATTTCACTATCGCGTCGCCGAGAAGGGATCCACCACCCGCGATCAAACCGGAGTTTCCCGGACGATCGCGCGGATGACGACAGGCGAAGCGAATAGGGTTCGCCTACAGTCCGAGGAACTAGAATTGTTCGCGACCGCCATGCGTAAGCAACTCCGCGAATTCGCGGAATTCGGAGAGAGCGTCGCCAACCGCTACGGCGATATCGTTCGTGCCTACTTTGACGACGCTTCCATGGTCGGGATCGGCCGTAAGGAACCTGTTGGCGGCGAGCCCCCGGAATCCACTCAAGCGTAGCACGCATGGTTTGCTGAGCATCGACAGGACGTCCAGTTCGGCGTCGTCGCCGCCACGCGCTGCTATGACAAATCAGTACCGACATGCTGCTTTCCGCGTCGCGGCTTGGTAGAATGCCCCATGGCCGATCAGGACGATGTAGAAGACAAGAAAGACCCGCGTATGCTGCCACTCTTCCAGCGTGAAGTTGCGCACGTCGCGCGGCTTGCTCTCCATCAGCCCGTCCGGCATCCGCCATTGGCGCTCGATGAAGATGTCGCGGGAAAGCGCGGTGAGCTTGCGCTTGGTGTGGGAGAGCTGAACCGCCCTCATTTTTTCCGCATCGATCCGGCTCCACACGGCATGCGCATGACGCCGCCCTTCCTTTTCGTGGAACACAATGGCGCGCGGTTGGCCTGTAAGCCCCAGCTGGGCTTCCGCCCGGTTAATCGTCTGCTCGAACTCGGAGGTGCTGACCTGCTTCTCGGGCGGCGGGTTGATGCTCAACGAAAAGAGGTGCTGCTTGCAGCGCGTTCCCCGGCTGATCGCGTAGCTCTCGTTGAGCGCGGACATGAGATTGTCGGAAACGAAGCCGCGCAACTCGTGAACCTGCACATGATCGTTTTCCTGCTTGAGCAGGTGAAGTGCGAGGTTTTTCGCACCCCCGCGCTGGTTGCCGACGAGGATCATAGCGTTATTCCGCCCTGATCCCCAGCGCCCGGATAAGGTCGCAGCGCATCAGGGCGATGTCGGCACACGCCTGCCTAAGCGATGAAGCGAGCTCAGGGCCAAGTTCCACCGTTCCCGTGCGCACGGCTTCCGTGATGGTGCTCAGGTTCGGCGCAAGGTTCGATTGGCCCAATAGGGCAAGGATTCTGGCAAGGGCCACACGGTCAAGGTTGGGCTGCTTCCGGTGCTGACGGCGCTTTCCGGGCGTATCGAGCAGCCTGGAACGGACGTAGGAACTAAGCGTCAGGGTGCCCGCCTCCTGTTCGAGCCATGCCCGCTCTTCGGTGGTCACGCGAATAGAGATGGGCCGGGGTGCCCTATCTCGGCGCTTGGTGGCATTGGCAGGGGAGGCGGCCACGGTGAAATGTGATTGGAGCGGCTGCATCATGGCTGCGGCTCCGCTTCCAGATCGCGGCGATTTTTCTGCAGGGCTTCAAGCTGGCGGTTATAGTCGGCCAGTTCCTCAAACAGGTCCGAGAGAGGGATTCCGGCAATGAATGAGTTCGAAGAGTCTCCCCTTCTCTCCGCCACATCTTGTTTGAGCCTCAGGCGTCGGCGGCGGCATCCGACGCCTTGGCCTTCCTCGCATAAGCTCGAGCGGCCGGGGCGATGGGGCGCCGGTCTCGACCCTCCTCAGGCTCCCTGCGCCGCCTTGCTCCACCGCGACCGGCCGCACGCGGCTCCGGATCAGCCGCCGCAGCGCTCGAACACCGCGGCGAGGCCCTGGCCGCCGCCGATGCACATCGTCTCCAGGCCATAGCGCGCCTCGCGCCGGTCCATCTCGCGCAGCAGCGTGGCGAGGATGCGCCCGCCGGTGGCGCCCAGCGGATGGCCGAGCGAGATGCCCGATCCGTTGACGTTGATCCGCGCGAAATCCTCTGCCCCCAGGCCCCATTCGCGCGCGCAGGCCAGCACCTGCGAGGCGAAGGCCTCGTTCAGCTCGATCAGGTCGATGTCGGCCAGCCTGAGCCCGGCGCGGCCCAGCGCCTTGGCGACGGCGGGGACCGGGCCGATGCCCATCGTCTTGGGCGGCACGCCCGCCAGCGCCCAGGACACCATCCGCGCATAGGGCTTCAGCCCCAGCGCCTCGGCCTTCTCGCGCGTGGTGACGATGGCGGCGGAGGCGCCGTCGTTCTGGCCGCTGGCGTTGCCGGCGGTGACGGTGCTTTCCGGGTCCTTGGCCACCAGCGGCTTGAGCGCGGCGAGCCCCTCCGCGGTGATGCCGCGGCGGGGGTGCTCGTCGGTGTCGATGGTCACCGTCTCCTTGCGGCCGGGCACGGCGACGGGAACGATTTCCTGCGCGAAGATGCCGGTGTCCTGCGCGGCGATGGCGCGGCGGTGGCTTTCGGCGGCGAGCGCGTCCTGCTCCTCACGCGGGATCGCATAGTCGCGGCGCAGGTTCTCGGCGGTCTCGATCATGCCGCCGGGCACCGGGAAGTTGCGGCCGCCGGCGGTGACGCGCCCGCGCGCCAGCCCGTCGTCGAACGCCATGCCGCCGGCCGGGATGCCCCAGCGGAACTTCGTCGAATAGAACAGCGCGTTGCTCATCGACTCCGCGCCGCCCGCCAGGACGAGGTCCGAGCCGCCGGTCGCGACCTGCATCACCGCATAGATCAGCGCCTGGAGCCCCGAGCCGCAGCGGCGATCGATCTGGATGCCGCCGGCTTCGATCGGCAGCCCGGCGTCGAGCCCGACGACGCGGCCGAGCGCGGGGGCGTCCATCGAAGGATAGCATTGCGCGAACAGCACATCGTCCACCTGATCGACCGGCAGCCCCGTGCGATCGATCAGCCCGCGCACCACCGCGGCGCCCAGTTCATGTGCGTGCAGCGTCTTGAACACGCCGCCGAAGCGGCCGACGGGCGTGCGCAGGGGCTCGCAGATCACAGTCTCACGCAAACTCATTCTCCTTCGATCGTCGCGGTCATGGCGGGGGTGCCGGCGGGGCCGGCGGTCCATAGCTCGGTCCGGCCGCCGCCGCGGGCCAGGTTGAGCGTGAAGGGATCGACATCGAACAGCGGCGCACGGGCGCGATAGGCGAAGCCGGTGACGCGCGCGCCGGGATGTTCGCGCAGATAGAGATCGACCAGCAGCGTGGCGCAGAGCGGGCCATGGACGACCAGGCCGGGATAGCCCTCCACCCCGCAGGCATAGTCGCGGTCGTAATGGATGCGGTGGCCGTTGAAGGTAAGCGCCGAATAGCGGAAAAGGATAACCGGATCAGCGAGATAGCTTCGGGTAATCTCCGCCGCGCGGGGAGGGGGAGGCGGGGCCGCCGGGGCGGGCGATCCGGGCGCGGCATGGCCGCGATAGACGATGTCGTGCCGCTCCTCGATCGCCACTGCGCCATCGACGAGGATGCGGTGATCGACTGCGACGAACACCATCTCGCCGCTGGCGCCGGTCTTGTGGCTGACGTCGCCGATGGTCGAGACGCGCTCGATCGCGGCGCCGATGGGCACGGGCGCGCGGAAGCTGACGGTGCCGCCCGCCCACATCCGGCGCGGCAGCGGCACGGGGGGCAGGAAGCCGCCGCGATGGGGATGGCCGTCCGCCGCCAGCCCGGACTGGAGCGCGGTGGGCAGGAAGTAGAGCCAGTGCCCCAGCGGCGGCACCTCACCCGCGCGCCAGGGCGGAGAGCTGTGATCAAGAAGGGCTGCAAGTCCCTGTAAAGGCTCGGGATTGGCTCGGCCGGAAACACGCTCTTCGCGGCCGATCCAGCGCTTCAGAAGTTCGATGTCCACCTGGTCCTCCGCGCGGCCTTATGGGACAAGAGGCGGCGCCTGTCCCCGGCCTGCGCGAAAAAAACCGGAAGCGGCGCGGCTTTGGATCTGCGGCGCATATTGCGTTGGATCGCGGGCCGCGCGAAGAGGCGGTATGCGATTGAGATCATTGCTCTTCGTCCCCGGCGACCGGCCGGAGCGGTTTCCCAAGGCGGCGGCCAGCGGCGCGGACGCGCTGATCCTGGACCTGGAGGATTCGGTCGCGCCGGAGAAGAAAGCCGGGGCGCGGCAGGCGGTTGCGGCGTGGCTGGCGCAGCCGCGGGAGACGCCCTGCTTCGTGCGGGTGAATCCAACCGGATCGGAACATGCCGACGCCGATGTTGATGTCCTGCGCCGGATTCTGCCCGACGGGATCGTGCTGCCCAAATCGATCGACGCCGGATCGGTGCGCGCGCTGGCGGAGCGGCTGGGCGAGGGCTGCCCGCCGATCCTGCCGATCGCGAGCGAGACGCCGGCCGCGGTGTTCGGCCTGGGCAGCTATGGCGCGGCGGCGGCGCTGCTGGCCGGACTGACCTGGGGCGCGGAGGACCTGCCCGCCGCGATCGGCGCGGCCACCGCGCGCAACCCCGACGGCAGCTATACGGCGCCCTATGAGGTCGTCCGGTCGCTGGTGCTGTTCGGCGCGCATGCGGCGGGGGTGGCGGCGATCGAGACCGTCTTCCCCGACATCGCCGACGCGGACGGGCTGGCCGCCTATGTCGCGCGGGGGCGGCGAGACGGGTTCACGGGGATGATGGCGATCCACCCGGCGCAGGTGGCGGCGATCAACGCGGGCTTCACCCCGGGCGAGGCGGAGATCGCCCATGCCCGCGCGGTGGTGGCGGCCTTTGCCGCGAACCCCGGCGCCGGGGTGCTCAAGCTGGACGGCAAGATGATCGACCAGCCGCACCTGAAGCAGGCGCAGCGGCTGCTGGCGCGGGTTTAGGGCGGGATGCCCGGCCGCCAGAAGCACGGTCCCGAACCTCGGCTTACCAGGTGTGGTGTCCCCAGAATTCGTGGCCGCTGGTGTGACGGATCGGCTTTGGGAGATCGGTGACATCGTGGCGCTCGTTGAGGAAGCGGAGCCGGGGCCGAAGAAGCACGGGCCTTACAAGAAGCGGGAAGCGTGATATGCTCATGACGCAATTGTGTCCGGGGGCATTATGAATCGACCAGCGATTTGCATCTGCGCTGCGTTTCTATTCGGCACGGCGTCGTGCTCTCAAGAGCAGAGCATTACGAAATCTAATGAATCCGGGGCAAGTACAACGGGTCAGACCGTCGCAACAACTGATCCTTTTGTCGGCGAATGGTTTTCGCCCAGGGCGGGTCTTCGGATTGCCATTTCCCGGGACGGCTCTGGCTATTTCATCCAAGGCCACGGAACCACCACCGATTCCCGGGATGGCGGCTTCCCGGCAACGAAGGTCGATGGGCGGCTACAAACCAACACCCCGTATGGCGACATCACCTATCGTGAAAGCGCCGACCGAATTTACTGGACCGGGTCGGAGTTCGTCCGTCAAAATTCAAACTGACCCGCTACCGCCAATTAGGTATTTTGTACCTGGAATTTCCCCGGAACTTCAGTGTCGCCGGAATTTCATGCCGGGACTTTGCTCGGCGACCGGTTGTATATTGGGACGGAGACTCGGAGGGCAAGGGACCGAACTATGCGACGTGCTGTGCCAGTCGCCGCCGCGCTCCTGATGCTTACGGCATGCGGCCAGGCGGGAAAATGTGCGTCGATTCCCCTCGATACGAGTGGGCCGATAGAGGCGAATGTCAGCACTTACGAGGGTGCGCGTGATCCGGGCCAGAATCCGCAGGGTGTAGCCGGCGGGGTGCTGCTGTCGCGGCGCGGGCCGCAGCCCCGCCAGCCCAGCACGCATGCTGCCGACATCGGAGATTTCCTGATTTCGCGAAATCCGCCGCAGCCGGCCCGGCCTAGCATGCGGGATGGGCCGGACTGCTGAATGGGGCCGGGATCGGTGCGCTTGGGGCGCTGAGCCCGCACCGGGCTCAGGCGGCCGAGGTGGTGCCTGGGCGGATGCGGCCGGTGCGTTCCTGGCGGGTGAGCGCGGTGGTGACGTGGGGCGCCACGACCTCTCCCTTCACCAGCTTCTTGTCGAACAGCAGCAGCGTGGGGCTGAACGACAGGCCCAGATCGGCGCGGGCGACCAGGAAATCGGCGTTGTCGGCGCTGAGGCGGAGCTGGAGCTTGCTGTGCGGGCGGCGCTCGTAGAGGCGGGGGATCGCCACCTCGCCGATTTCCACCGGCTCGCCGCCGCGCACCTGGGGATCAGCGGCGAAGATGCCCATCGAATCGAGATAGAGCGTCGGGAAATCGGCCGGGCGATCGAGCGTGGGCAGCAGCGGCGCCCCCGGCTCCACCAGCGGCACGCGGGTCTCATGGTCGCGCGGCACGCGGGCGCGCGCGGGCAGGTCCGCATGGATGCGCGAGCGGGTGCGCAGCAGGCCGTGGACCACCGGCTGCACCAGCTCCAGCGCCGCCGCCGAGGATGCCGCCGCCACGATCCGCGCGGCCGGGGCAAAGGCCTCGAAATGCCGCTGCATGGCGGTGGCCCATTCGCCCTGGAGATGGATCCAGCTTATCATCTGGGGCTGGATCATCCCCAGCTCCAGGATCGCGCCGACCTGTTTCATCACCCGCTCGACGATCTCCTGCCGCTCCTCGCGCGGGAGGAACAGCGGCGCGGGCGTGCCGAAACGGTTGGGGACGAGCGCATAGCCGCCGGCCTCCGCATTCCATTGCGGCAGCGTTTCGCGCAGCATCTCCTGCACGGCGCGGCTGCCCGCCTCGTCGCCCATGCGGTGGAGCAGGCGATCGATGATGCGGTCGCCCGCCCAGTTGGCGGAAAGATCGCGGCTCTGCTCCAGCACCGGCCCCTCGGCGCCCGAGCGGAACAGGTTGAGGCGGAGCTGGTTGGCGTCGAACTGGATCAGCAGGTGGCGCTGGCCGATGTCGGAGGCGTCCACCACCAGCCGGCCGATGTCGATCAGCTCCACCTCTGCCGCGCCCGCCAGATGGCCGGCGGCCATCAGCGCGCGGCGATCCTCTTCGCTGAGGCCCGAGGGGGTGATGAGGCACAGGCCGACCACCGGCTGCCCCGATCCGCGCTCGGCGGCCTGGATCGCGCGGCGGAACAGCACCGCGAACAGATCGCGCCCGCTCCATATCTGGCCGGTGGTGGGATGTTCCACCCGCGCCTCGGCCACGCCGCCCGGCTGGGCGTTCCACAAGAGTCCGTTGGGGTTGGCGGAGGCGGTGCGGCGCGCGCGGCGGCCGATCTCCGGCCCCAGCGCATCGACAAACACCGCGGGATCGAGGTTCGAATCGTCGGGCGGATCGTCGAGCCCGCGCAGCAGCGCGCGCACGCCGTCCGCGGTCTGCACGACCCCGCGGAAGGGCGCCGCGGCGATGAAGAGCGCAAGCGTCGCCATCAGCCGGCCACCGCCGCGGCATATTCGGCCGCGAAATCGTCGCCGATCTTGCCCGCCAGCGCGCGCGCCTGGGCATCCAGATCGCGGCGGCCGAGCGGCGTCAGCTCACGCGGGGGCGGCGGCGCGACCGGGCCGCGCAACGCCTCCAGCCGGGTGCGTAGCGACGCCTGGAGCCGGGCCAGCGCGGCATCGATGGCATCGGCCTGATCGTTCAGGCGCGTTTCCAGCGCGCTGAGCTGGTCCTTCACCAGCCGGTCGAGGAAGGCGGAGAGGCGGTTGCGCAGCTCCTCCAGCTTCGCCTCGACGCGATCGGCGAACTGGATGCGCTCCTTGCGCGGCTGGGAATAGATGTTGAAGAACAGGCCGAAGACGATCAGCCCGAGCATGATGTAGCTGAGCCAGTTGCTGCGCAGCCCGTCCTCGATCGCGCACCACAGCTCATAGCCGCGCGCGGGCTCCTTCGACAGTTCCGACGCGCGCTGGCAGATCGTATCCTGGCGCAGGAAGCGCAGGCCGATCAGCAGCAGGAAATAGACGCCGAAGATCGCGCTGCGCGCCTCGGTCAGCCGGCCGACGAAGCCCTTGCGCTCGCGCTCGATACGGAAGGCGCGGACCTCGCTCTGGCCGAAGGCGCTGAACGCCTTGGCCGCGGTTTCCTTGATCTGCTGGGCGAGCTGGGAATCGGGCAGCGCCCCGCCGGGCGGCGGGGGGCGGTTGATCAGGAAGCTGTCGAAATGCGTGCGCTGCATCATGTGCCCGCGCAGGATCGCGCTGATGCCGCCGCTCGCGGGCTCGAACGTCAGATCGGCGTCGGCGAGCGCGCGGTTGAAATCGGCGATGGCGTCCGACGCCGCCTTTCCGATCGCGCGGACGGTGCCGTATTCGACGTCCTTGAGCGCGTTCTGGAGCACCTCCGGGCGGAGCTGCGCCTCCTGCTTGGCGCTGAACAGCGCGGGCACGTGGCGGAACGGCGTATCGCGCCACCAGTTGCGCTTGGGATGCGAGGCGACGAGCTCGCTCAGCTCCTCGTCCGGCGCCTGTTCGAGCTGCTGCACCAGATGGGCGAAGGATTCCGGCGTGCCGATCTCCAGCAGCACGGCGGGATCGAAGCCGGCGCGCGACTGGCGCAGTGCGGCGACGACCTGTTTCACATCGGTGCCGATCTCGGTCCGCGCGGCGCCGACCGCATCGACCTCGACCAGCAGCCGTTCCTCCTCGCTGCGGCTGGCGCGCGCGGTTTCGGAGGTGCTGTTCTCGTCGCTGCGCTGGTTGATCGTCGCGTCCTCGCCCTGAACCGCGGCGGCGAGATCGGCGAGATCCTGCGACAGCATCGCCAGGCGGAGCGAGGGGATGACTTGCACCGGCAGCGCGCGTTCCAGGATCGCGGCGAGCGGCGCATCCTCCGCCACGTCGAGCACATAGCTGCGCTGGCGGCCGCGCGGGGCGGGGGGATTGGCATCGCCTCCGCCGCGCCGCACGGTCACCGTACCGAGCGGAAGCTGCGCGAACAGCCCGGCGGGGATCGCCGAACCGTCAACGCCGTCGAAATGGAGGAAGCCGGCGCATTCGCGGCGCAGCATCGCACAGACCGGCCAGTCCGCCGCGAGCGCGGCGGGATCGCGGATCAGGATGATGCGGTGGAGCGTGCCGAGATCATGGGTGATGCGCGTCCAGGGCGTATCCTCGCCCGATCGCCGCCGCGGCCCCAGCTCGACCACCGGCTCGTCGATCTGGGCGACGGCGCGGGCGGCATCGGGGGCGATGGCGGCAAGCTGGTCCCCGGCCAGCACGGCGAGGGCGAGCGGCGCGCGCTTGCCGCGATCGAGCACCCAATCGAGCCAGTGGCGATAGGCGCGCTGGACCCGCGCCTCATCGACGTCGGCGACCAGCTTGCGCACCTGCAGGAGCGTCTTTTCGACCTCTGGCGTGTTCGAAATGGCGGAGCGCGGCGCGAGCGCGCGGGCGGCCGGGCGTGGTGCCGGAGCGGGCGTATTGCTGGCTCCGTCTGCCGCCATGCCGGGGACTATGGAAAGCCGTTACGGGTTCAGTCAAGGTTCAAATTCGACTCGACAGGTTGGGCGAACGGGACCTAGCGTTGGCGAAACGGTTCCTTTCAGGCGGGGGATTCGTGGCAGAAAACGGGGATTTCGGTACGTCGAACGCGCTCAAGTCGCTCGACGTCGAATTGCAGAACCAGGTGGCGGCATCGCTCGCGGAGCTGACTTCGCGGGTCGAGGCGGCGTTCGACGCGGCGCGCGAGCGCATCGCGGCGATGAAGGAATCGGCCACCGAGATCGTCGACCGTTTCGAGGCGGAGGCGCATCGCGTGACCGAGGCGATCGGCGCGGCGGAGGCGGCGACGCAGGAACGTTCGCTGGCGATGTCCGAGGCCGAGGCTAGCTTCGCGACGCAGCTTACCGGCAGCGATACCGCACTGGCCGACGGGCTGCGCAGCGCCGACGCCGCGATCACCGACGCCGAGGAGAAGGGCGAGACGCTGGACAGCGAGGCGCGCGACGCGCTGGCGGCCGCGCTGGAGACGCTGGAGCAGGGGCTGGACCAGCTCCGCGAGCGGATCGACGCGACCTCCCAGCTCGTCGAGCGCGCGGGCGAGCAGTTCGAGGCGCTGGGCCAGGCGACCGCCGAGCAGGTGAGCGACCTGACCGAGATGCTGCAGCAGCTCGGCGAGCAGGCGCAGACGCTGCTGGGCGAGGCCGAGGGCGCGGTGCGGGCCGCCGCCGAGGCCGGATCGCAGGCGATGAGCGGCAACGCATCCGGCGCGCTCGACACGATCGGCGAGGCGTGCAGCACCGCGATCGACGCGGCCGAGGCGCTGGGCAAGCTCTCCGAATCGCTGGGCGGCGACTTTGGCGACGAGATCGAGCAGGTGATCGACGTGATCCGCGAGGTTTCCGAGATCATCGACAAGATACGGCCGGTGCTGGAGCTGGCGGAACAGTTGAGCTGAGGGGGTAGCCATGCCGACCGCGGCGATCGAGGATCTCAACGACATTCTTGCGCGCATCACCGCCGCCGACGCGGCGATCGACGAGGCGCGCGGCCGCATCGTTTCCGAAGCGGAGGCGATGGCGGGGCATTTCGCATCCGGGCCATGGGACGAGGAGGCGCCGGAGCCCGACGTCCAGCCGGCGATCGACACCGTGGCCGACGCATCGGACCATGCCGCCGAGGCGCTGGGCACGCGGCTTTCGGGCGTGGTCGATACCGCGCGCGACGCGGTACACGGCATCGAGCAGGCGATCGCCCAGGCGAGCGAGCAGTGGAATTCGACGCTGCACACCGCCGAGGGCGCGACGCGCGAATTCTCCGCCGCGCTGGCCGAACAGACGCAGCAGGTGCAGGAGGCGCTGCGCCAGCTCGACACGCACCTCCAGTCCGCCGAGGCCACGTGGTCCTCCGCGCATGAGGCGGTGGACGGGCTGGTCGAGCGCTTCGCCACCGAGATCGAGAGCAATTTCGAACGCACGCTGCGCGAGGCGTGCGATGCCTTCCTGGACGACCTGCACGGCCCGCAGACCGAAGCGGTGGAGCGCCACCTGTCCGACGCGCGCGAGCAGGCGGAATCGGCGCTGGAGCGGATGAGCCAGGTCGCCGAACAGCTCCTGGCCGATTTCGAGCAGCAGGTGGACGCGGCGGTGCGCGACCTGGGCCAGCATGTCTCGTCCGAGGTGCAGGAGAAGCTAGAGGCCGCGATGCAGCGGATCATCGAGGCGGCGGTGAAGCGCATCCTGGAGACGATCCTGGAAGCGGTCGCCTCCACCCAGCTCGGCGCGGCGGTCACCGGGGCGATGTCGCCGGTGCTGCCCGAGCTGATCGCCATCAAGAAGCTGACCGACGTGATCCTGCAGGCGATCCGCATCTGGAAGGATACCATCGGCCGCTTCGGCGATCTGTTCTAGTTCAGGGGAGGGCCGGGGATGGCGACCATCGAAGCAGTCCGCGCAGAGGCCGAGGCGCTGGCGCACGACGTGGAATCGGCGGCGATGCAGGCCGCCGAGCTTGCCGACCTGATCGCGGAGGCCAGCTCCAGCATCGCGATGCTGGAGGAGAAGGCGGCAAGCCTGTTCGCCAGCGCGGTGGAGCAGCTCCACGGGCTGGAGACCAAGCTGACCGAGCGCGCGGGCGTGATCGCGAGCGGCGCGGGCGAATTGCAGTCGGAGGTGGACGCCACCTGCACCGCGATCGAATCCGCCGCGCACGAGACCGAGACCGCGGCCAAGACGCTGGAGGAGGCGATCAACGCCGCCACCGCCGCCGCCGACGAGCTGGAGCAGGAGGTGCGCGAGACCGCCGACGCGCTGACCCAGGCGGTGCAGGAGTGGGGCGACGCCATCTCCCAGGGCATCCAGGAGCTCGACGGGCGCGTCCGCGAGGGCGAGCAGTTCATGCAGGAGTTCAGCGCCGCCGTCACCGAGATCGAGCAGCAGTGGAGCCAGTTCGTCGATCAGATGCGCACCGCGCTGGAAGGTCTGATGAAGGAGGCGGGCGAGAATGTCGCCCAGTATCTCCAGACCGACCTGGGCCAGATCGCGCAGCTTTTCGACCAGAACCTGGACCAGTTGGTCGAGCAATATCTGACGCAGCCGCTGAGCGAGCTGCAGCGCGAGGCGATCCAGACGGTCAGCGAGGAGCTGAAGAACCTGGCCGACGAGGCGATCGGCGCGCTGGACGATGCGCTGAACGAGGCGATCGACGAGATCGCGGGCGCGCGCGACGACGCCGACGCCAAGCAGCGGCTGGTGCGCGAGCTGGTCGAGAAGCTGCGGCCGATCTTCGACGCGGTCGAGGAGCAGAGCGGCGGCATCAAGGCGATCGCGGGCGCGGTCGGTGTGGACATCTGAGGAGGCTGCCGTGGAAACCGACGAGATCCTCGCACAGGTATCGGCCACCCGCGAAGGCGTGGCCAATGCGATCGGGCATATCGAGGACGGCAAGGAGCGCGTGCAGGAGGTGATGCGCCTCTCCGTCCAGCGCTTCAACCAGCTCACCGAACAGTTCGACGACCTGCGCGGCCACCTCCAGTCCGAGGCGGGCCGCGCGGCGGAGGCGGCGGCCAAGGTGCTGGAGGCGTTCTCCCGCGCGCAGAACTGGGCATCAACCGCGGCCAGCCAGCACGGCCAGGCGCTGGGCCAGCTCGCGCATCATTGCGAGGAGGGCAGCTCCGCCAACGGCGACGGTACCGACACACTGGGCCAGCATCGCGAGACCGTGCGCGCGCGGCGCGAGGCGGGGATGACGCTGTTCGACGAACTGCTGACCGAGGCCAATTCGGGCCACAGCCGCCATGGCGAGGCGCTGCAGGAGTTCCAGTCGCAGCTCACCGCCTGGCGCGAGGCGACCGAGAACGACGCGACCACCCAGCGCGACGCGGTGCAGAAGGGCGTGGAGAGCGACGTCACCGGCGCGCGCACCGAATTCGGTCAGACGCTGGAAACCGCGGTGGACCACACCCGCCAGGAGGTGGAAGCGCGCGAGCAGGAGCTGAGCGACCACACCCGCCAGGAGATGGACCGCGTCACCCAGGAAGAGAATGGCAACCGCAACGAGGTGACCCAGGGCATCGAGGCGATGCGCGACGCGCTCCAGCAGCTCGGCGAGCTGGTCACCACTACCTCGAACACCATGTCGCAGGGCGCGAAGGACGTCACCGACCTGATGGACGCCACCAGCGTCGGGCTGGACGTGACCATCGGGCTGATCGACAACCTCTCCCAGATCTTCGAGGAGATCGAGAGCGCCTGGCGCGGCTGACCGCGGGATGTCCGTCCGGTGGAGCTGGTCCGGCGCGAGCGGCAAGGGCGGGCGCGAGCGCAACGAGGATAGCTGGGTGGGCGCGCGGCTGGGCGACGGGGCGGCCGCGATCGTCGCCGACGGGCTGGGCGGGCACAGCGACGGGCAACTGGCCTCCCGCGTCGCGGTGCGCGCGGCGCAGCGGTTTCTGCGCGGATGCGGAGAAGGCGGCGATCCGGAGACGATCGCGGCGGGATGCGTGCGGGCCGCCGCCGATGCCGTCCGGGCCGAGCAGCGCAGGCGCAAATCGGACCTTTCCTCCACCATCGCGGTGGCGGTGGCGGCGGGGGACCTCATCGGATGGGCGCATTGCGGCGACACGCGCATCTACCTGCTGGCGCGCGACGCCGCGTCGCTGCGCCTGACCGGCGATCATAGCGTGGCGATGGCCGCGCTGCCCGAAGGCGAGCGGCTGACCGCGGACGTGCGCCACGATCCGCGCCGCAACGTGCTGGTCAGCTCGCTGGGCGGCGAGGACCCGATGATCGACACCGGCGGCGGATCGATCGGCGCGGACGAGGCGCTGGCGCTGTGCTCCGACGGTTTCTGGGAGCATGCCGCGGAGGAAGACTTGTTCGATCTTGCCGCCGCGGGATACGATGCGCCCCGGCTGGCGGTGGCGCTGGCGCGGCGTAAGCCGTTCAACGGGGACAATTTCACGCTGGCAACGCTGTTCCGCGCCACGCGCAGGCGCGGAATCTGGGGATGGAGGATGCGATGAGGATCACCGGTGCCGTCGCTGCGATGATCGCCACCGCCTGCGCCGTCCCGGCGGAGGCCCAGGCGATCTATTCGGGCAATTGCGATCGCGCCCGCGCGCTCCAGCGCGAGCAGACGGTGGACCGGCTGGTGCCCTCCGCCAAATATCAGGGCGTCTATATGGAGCGCTGGCGGACCCAGCCGGCATGCCAGTCGCTGCTGATGTTCCGCTATCTGCTGGTGCGCACGCGATTGGACAGCAGCCGCGTCGAATACCGGCTGACGCGCGAAAGCTATAACGTCGCCCAGGCCGGCGAGAGCTGTTCGCCCGAGGTCAGCGTGCGCAACAAGGCGATTTATGGCGATGTGGCTTTCACCACGAAGGTAGTCGAGCGCGGCGGGGTCTGCGACTTCCTGCTCGAATCCGCGTGGCGGCATCGTGCGCAGGTCGATTCCAAATGGGCGGACGACTGGAGCGAGACGGTGCAGGTCGCGGCGCCCTATCTGATGGTGAGCCGCCGCGCGCATTCCGGGCTGATCATGGTCAGCCCCATCGCGCTGACTCCGGACCCGACATGACCGGGACGGGGGAGCAGCAGGTTCGGCCGGAAGCGGAAAGGGGAAGACGATGCAGGGCAAGATGACGCGGTTCGGGCGCTCCGGCTGGGCGCGGGGGATGATGGCGGCGGCGTGCCTGACGGGCGCGAGCGCGGCCGAGGCCCAGTCCATCTATACCGGCAACTGCGATCGCGCCCGCGCGCTCCAGCGGGAACAGACGGTCGAGAAGCTGATGCCGGGCACCAAGTACAAGGGCGTGGTGAGCTGGCGGGCTCGGACCGATACCTCGTGCAACCCGCAGTATCTGGTCGTCTATTCGCTGACGCGCAGCAGCTCGACCGGCACCAGCAAGGTCTATTCGGTGCGCCGCGACGAATATCGCGTCGGCCTGCCGGGCACGAGCTGTCCCACCATCAAGCTGCACAACAGCGAGGTATACGGCACCGTGACCTTCACCACCAAGGTGACGCCGAACAACGGCCTGTGCGATTTCACGCTCAATTCGGACTGGGCGCTGCGCAACAACAGCGGCTGGTCGACCAACTGGAGCGTGGCCGTGCAGACCGCCAGCGGCACCGATCGCGTCGTGAACCAGAGCACCGCCAGCGGCTATGTTACGCCGATCGCGCTGACCATCGATCCGTTCTGAGCGAAGGCGGGAGCCGGCAAGGGAGTAGAATATGCGTACACCGGGGAAATGGATGCGCGCCGCGGCGCTGGCGGGATGCCTGGCCCAGGCGGGAACCGCGCAGGCGCAGGCGATCTACACCGGCAATTGCGAGCGCGCGCGGATGCTGCAGCGCGAGCAGACCGCGAGCTCGCTGGTCCACTCCGGCCGCTATCAGGGCGTGCTGTACCTGGCTCCGGGCATCGTCACCAATCGCGAGTGCAAGGGCGGCGAGCTGCTCCACGTCTATTATCTCGACGGACGGCAGGTGGACGGGGACAAGGTCCGCTACAAGCTGAAGATCAAGGTGGTGGACCTGCCCTATGAGAAGACCGGCTGCACGCTGTGGCAATCGGAGATCGGCGCGATCTTCGGCGACTTCGAATTCCATACCGAGGTGCGCGAGGAGAATGGCCTGTGCGGCTTCTACCTGCGCGGCGAATGGCGCTATGCCGACACCGGCAAGCCCGGCGACATGCAGCGATGGACGGCGGACGTACTGATGACCGGATCGCGCAAATTCTCGGTCGTGATGGTGGAGGGCGACGGGATCACCCCCATCGCCTTCACCGCGATTAGGGGCTGAGGCGCGAGGGGCTGGCGGGGAACACCCGGATGATGGCATGAAGGCGGCATGGGGGTTCGCGTGATCAGGCGATCGAAGGCGCGGGACAGGGCATGAGCGGCGATTTCCGCGACGCGCAGCCGCCGGGATCGGCGGTGGGCGACTATATCCTTGGCGAGGCGATCGGCCAGGGCGGGGAGGGGATCGTCTATCGCGCGCACCATCCTTCGCGCGGAACCGTGCTGATCAAGGAATATTGGCCCAAGCAGATCGCGTCGCGCGGCAAGGGCCACCGGGCGGAGGCTTCGCACCAGAACTGGCGGGCGGATTTCCGCCGCGGCGTGGAGCAGTTCCAGTTGCTGGGCGAACGCTTCGCGCGGATGCCGCACCATCCCGGCGTGCTCAGGATCAGCGAAGTGCTGATGGAGCGCAACACCGCCTATATGGTGATGGAGGATGTGGAAGGCCGCACGCTGGAGCGCGCGCTGCCCGCCGGGGCCTTCGCCGATCCCGACCAGATCGTGGAGCTGGCCGACCAGCTTACCGCCGCGATCGGCCATCTGCACGCGCACGGGCTGCTCCACCGCGACATCGCGCCCGACAACATCATGATCCGCGCCGGCCACGACTGGAAGGCAGTGCTGATCGATTTCAACGCCGCCAAGGACCTGGTCGCGCAACTGACGCGCAGCCGTGAATCGGTGGTGAAGCCGGGCTATACCCCGATCGAGCAATATGACTCGCTGGGGCAGGAGCCGGTTGGCCCGTGGACCGATATCTATTCGGCCGCGGCGGTGCTCTATCGCGTCATCACCGGCCGCCCGCCGATGGACCCGACGCGGCGATTGCTGCGGCCCGCCGAGCACGAGCCGCTGACCGAACTGGCGGCGGGACGCTTCGAGCCCGGGTTCCTGGCGGCGATCGAGGCGGCGCTGGACCCGCGCCCCGACGCGCGGCCGCAGGACAGCGAGCAGTGGCGCCATGCGATGGGCCTTTCCAGCAGCTACGTGCCGCCTGCGCCTCCCGCGCCGCCGCCGCCGCCTCCGCCACCTCCGCCACCGCCGCCTCCGCCGCCGCCGCCCCCTCCGCCACCTCCGGCGCCACCTCCGCCACCTCCGCCACCTCCGGCGCCACCGCCGCCACCTCCGGCGCCGCCGCCGGAGCGCGAGAAGGAGACGGACGAGGTGCCGGGTGAGACCGGCGTCACTCCGCCGCCGCGGGACGACACCCGGCGCCAGCTCATCGCGCTGGGGCTGGGCGCGGCGGTGGTCGTGCTGCTGGTGATCGCCGTGCTGGCGTCGCGGATGGGCGGCGCTCCGGTTACGAACGAGAGCGGCTTGGCGACGGTGACCGGCAACAGCGCGGCGCCGGTTGCGGCAGCCAGCGCAACGCCGGCCCTGGCCGCGAGCGGCAAGCCGTCAAAGCCTCCCGCCGCGGACAAGTCTCTGCTCGTGACGGCGCCGAGCCCAGTCTCGCGCCCGTCGCAGGCCGTGCAGGTGGACCAGCGGCCGATCTGCCCGGCGGGATGCGTGACCCAGCAGCCGAGCGGCAGCTCGCGCCGCTTCTCCCAGAACTTCAGCTTCCGCCGGGGCAATTCCGCCTATTCTGCCGGATATGCCGCCGCGCAGCGGGCCTGCCCCAGCGCGCTCGCGGGATCGAGCCTTTCGGGAAGCGTGACCGTGAGCAACGAGGAATGCGTGGGCGACAGTTGCTTCGGGGACGTGAGCTACACCTGTTACAAGAGCGCGCCGCAGGCGCAGATCTGTCCGCAGAACTGCCGCCGCAACTGAGCGTGATACCCAGCCGGGAGAGGAAGGCATGACCGACACGGGCGATTTCCGCGACGCGCAGCCGGCCGGCGCGATGGTGGGCGAATATCGCATCACCGGAGTGCTGGGCCAGGGCGGGGAGGGGATCGTCTATACCGTCGAGCACCCGCGGCGCGGCGCGCTGCTGCTCAAAGAATATTGGCCCAAGCAGGTGGTGTCGCGCGCCGACGGCAAGGCACATCCTTCGCGCGGGAGCTGGGGACAGGATTTCCTGCGCGGCGTCGAGCGTTTCGTGTCGCTGGGCGGGCGGATGCGCGACCTGCCCGAACATCCGGGCGTGATGCGCGTCCATGACGTGTTCGAGGCGAACAACACCGCCTATGTGGCGATGGACCGCGTCGAGGGGCGCGTGCTGGAGGCGGTGCTGGCCGAAGGCGGGCTGACCGATCCCGCGGACGTGATGACGGTGGCGGACCAATTGTCGGAGACGCTGGCGTTCCTCCACCATCAGGGCATCTTCCACCGCGATGTGGCGCCGGACAATCTGATCGTCACCCCGGGCTATGACTGGCGCGCGGTGCTGATCGACTTCAACGCCGCCAAGGACCTGGTGATGCAGATGACGCGCAGCGTCGCTGCGGTGGTGAAGCCGGGGTATTCGCCGATCGAGCAATATGCCGAGGAAGGCGAGGGGTTCGGCCCCTGGACCGATATCTATTCAGCCGCCGCGGTGCTTTACCGCGCGATCACGGGACGCCCCCCGCAGGAGGCGGGCCGCCGGCTGTACCGCAGCGATCACCGGCCGCTGTCGGCGATCGCGCCGGAGGGCTATCCGCCCGGATTCCTGGCGGCGATCGATCATGCGCTGGAGCCGCGCCCCGAAGACCGGCCCGCCGACGCCGACGCCTGGCGCCGGGAGCTGGGGTTCGGCCTGCAGAAGCCGGCCGCCGTGCCGGTAGCGGCCCTGGCGCCTCCGCCGCCTCTGCCTCCCGCGCCACCCCCTCCTCCACCACCGCCGCCGCCTCCGCCTCCGCCCAGGGAGCCGCGCACGCCGGGAGCGGGCGGGCTGATCCCGCCGGGGAAGCTGCCGCTGGTGGCGGGGGGCGGCGTGCTGCTGGCGGCCGCGGCGGTGATCGCGATCGTGATGGCGACGCAGGGCGGCGGCGCGGCGGATACGGGCAACGATACCGCCGCGGCACCCGGAACGGGCTTCCAGGCGCTGATGGCGAGCGCCGATCCCGTGCGGGGCGAGGCGGTTTCGAAGAAATGCACCGCCTGTCACCTGACGACGGACGAGGCCAATGGCATCGGCCCCAGCCTGAACGGCATCGTCGGCCGGGCCGTGGCCTCCGTAAAGGGCTTCGGCTATACCGAGCCGCTGAAGAAGCTGGGCGGCAACTGGACGCCCGAGCGGCTCGACCAGTGGCTCACCTCGTCGCGGCAGATGGCGCCGGGCACGCGCGAGACCTTCGTCGGTCTGCCCGATCCGCGCGAGCGCGCCGACCTGATCGCCTATCTGGCCACGCTGAAGCCTGCCGCCGCGGCTGCGCCTTCACCCACGCCCACGCCCACGCCAAGCGCGTCGCCCAGCCCGACGCCGACGCCCAAGCCGACCCCCACGCCAACGCCGCGCACGACGCCCGTGGGCGGCTCTTCCGGGGGCGGGGGTAGTTGTGCGGCCGGGCCGTTCATCCTCTATTTCGAATGGGACCGTTCGAGCATCACGCCCGAGGCCACCGCGATCCTGGACAATGCGGTCAGCCGCTGGAATTCGTGCCGATCGGGCAGTGTGGTGATCAACGCCTATACCGACAAGGAGAGTTCGTCTTCCTATGCGGTCGGGCTCACCAACCGCATGGCATCGTCCGTGGCGCAGTATCTCAGCGCGCGGGGAATCCCGGCGGGCATCATCGTGCAGAACGGCTATGGCAGCTCGCGCGCGACGCACCTCTCGCAGGGCCAGCGCGACGCGATGAGCCGCCGCGCCGAGGTGTTCCTGCGATAGGGGAACGGGCGGGTGCCGGTTCGGCGGATCAGGCCGCCTTGCGGGTCTCGCGCTCGCCGACGATGCGGTTGGCGAGTTCCCAGTCCACCATGCGATCCACGTCGATCGGGCCGACCGCGAAGGGGATCACCACCGGCGCGGTCTTCACCCCGATCGCGCGCGACAGGAACTTCAGGAACGTGCGCAGCCGCGTGAGCCGTGTCTTGTAGACCAGGAAGGCGAACAGGCCGAAGGCGCCGATCAGGCGCTTGGGCTTCTTGCCGAACTGGCCGCCCGAATTGAAGATCCGCGCCGCCTCAACCGCGCGCGGGGTGAGCAGCGCATAAAGGTTGCAGCTCGAATAGCCGCCATCGCGGAAGCGGTGGAAGGCGCGGTTGCCCTCCGGATATTCGGCCAGCACGGTGGACGCGGCGGTGAGGCCCAGGGCTGCGTCCTCCTCCACCTTGTCCAGCGCGTCGCAGAAATAGCGGACCAGATCGCCGGTGTGCAGCGCGTTGTCGCCGGTGGTGATGATCATCGGCAGCGCTTCCGGGAACGCCTCCGCCGCCCTGGCCACGCTGGCGCCGATACTGTCCGCGGACGGGGCGAAGATGATGCGGCCGTCCGCGCCGAGCGGAGCGAGGATCGCCTTGGCCTCCTCCGTGCTGCCGGGCTCGATCTGGACGATCACGCGGCCCACGCGCCCGCTGTCGAGCACGCTGGCGACCACGCGGCGCAGCATCGGCTGGCCGGCGATGTCGATGAACGCCTTGTGCGATACGCCGCCGGCCTCGGCCAGGGGATCGCGGTTGCCGCGCGTGGCGGCGAGGACGAGGGCGGTATAGCGCTGATCGGTCATTGGCTGTCCTCTCGTTCGAGCGCGAAGGGGATGCGAAGGGCGGCGGTGAGTTCGCCGATGTCACGAAGCCGTGGCAGCGCGCCGATCGCCCGGTACAGCGCATCGGCCTCAGCCGGGGAAAGCAGCCCGGCGACGCATCCGGCGAACTTCGCGCGATATTGTTCCGGGGTGAAAGGGGCGTCGATGCTGCCGGCAGGCATCCGCACCGCGGTTTCGAGGCGGCGGCCGCCGGCCAGCACCACCTCGACCCGCGTCGGATATTCGCCCTCAGACCGGTCGACCGGATGGCGGCGGATGCGCGGATAGAGCGCGCGGACCTCCGGACGCAGCGGCGCATCGCCCGCGAAATCCGCCAGCGTGCAGTTGCCCTGGAGCAGCAGCACCGCCAGCGCATATTCCAGCGAGAATTTGGCCTGCGCCGCGTCGCGCGGATCGCCGTACATCAGGTTTGCGTTGTGAACGGCGGGATAGCGGACGTTGACCTCCGCCACCTCTTCGGCGGCGAAGCCATGCGCCTCGCGCAGCGCGAGCAGCCCGTCCATCGCGCGATGCGCGCTGCCGCAGTTGGGGAAGCGCTTCACCTTGAGCCCGCTCGACAGGATCAGCAGGGGATCGCCGACGGATTCGGTCTCGAAGCGCAGGTTCTGGCCATGCTCGATCCGGGTCAGCCCGTCGCGAAGCTGCTCGTAATCGGGGCCGACCATCAGCCGGTTCATGCCGGTGGGGCCATCGAAGGTGCCGAGCCCGGCGGTGAGCCCGTCGCGCGCCAGGCTGGCGGCGATCACCCCGGCCTTGGCCGCGAGGCCGGCGTGGAGCGGCTTCGCCTGGGTGCCGAACTGCGACATGAAGCCGCCCGCCATGCTGGTGGCGAGCGACAGCGCGTGCGCCGCCATCTGCGTGGGCAGGCGCAGCAGCCGGGCACAGGCGGCGGCGGCGCCGATCGCGCCCAGCGTGGCGGTGGCGTGCCAGCCGCGGTTGCGGTGCGGCGGGTTCACGCCCTGGCCGGTGCGGCCCATGATCTGGAGCCCGGCGATATAGGCGTCGATGCAATCGGCGCCCGGCGCGCCCTCCTGTTCGCCCAGCGCGAGGATGGCGGGGACGAGAACGGCGGTGGCGTGCGCCTTGGGCGGATCGAAATTATCGTCGAAATCGAGCGCGTGCGCCGCCGTGCCGTTGACCAGCGCCGCCCAGGGCGCGGCAAGGCCGGTGCCGAAGCCGATCGCCGCCGCCGGGCCGCTGCCCCAGCCGCGCACGGTTTCGAATATGGTGCGGGCCGCCGGATCGGCCGCGCCCGGAACGGTGACCGCGATGCCATCAAGAAAGGCATCCCGCGCGGCCCGGACGGCCGCATCGGGCCAGTCGCGCGGAGCCGTGGCGAGCCACGCACCGAAAGCTAGGGTCGGATTGCGAGTCACTCGCAGCGATCTAGGAAGCGAATGTAACGGTTTGAAGGAATCGCACGGGCCACGGGCCGCGAACCGGCGCGCAAGGGGGGCGATTCTGACTTTTTCGCAATGATTGTTGCAGTGCGGCAACACTTCGCACGTGCGATACCGGTCAGACGGGCAGGCGAAGCGCCTTTGAAAGGCCGCCCAGGCCGCGCCGGTCCTCACGCGACAGGCCGTAGCGCAGCGTGAACCAGGTCGTGACCAGCCACAGCGCCACCACCGCGGCGAAGCGGGCCGGGCCGCCCAGCAGCCATTCGGCCCCCGCCATCGCGGCAAGGCCCACCATCGCCACGGCCAGCCCCTGAAGCAGCTTGAGGTCGAAGGGCGACACGCCGTCGCTGATGCGCAGCTCCACCATCGCGGCCCAGCTTGTCGCCAGCACCGCCGCCGCCACCGCGATCGCCATGCCCAGCGCGCCATGTTGCGGGACCAGCATCAGCGCCAGCACGACCCACACCAGCATCGCGATCAGCGTGTTGAGCATGGGCAGCGCGCGATGGCCCACCATCTCCACGATCGCGGTGGAAGGGCCGACGATCGCATCCGCCGCGCGCGCGGCCGAAAGGATCACCAGGATCGGCAGCGCCCCCATCGCCTCCTCGCGATAGACGCTCAGCAGATCGCGTGCGGAGAAGATCATCAGCCCGGCGAGCGGCACCACCAGCGCGGTCGAGACGCGGCTGGAGAAGCGGTAGAGCAGGCCGATCACGCTGCGGTCCACGCTCGCCTGGTGAGAGGACAGCGGGCCGAGGACATATTGGAAGGCCTGGCGCACGATCTGCGGCACGGTGGCCAGCTTGCGGCCGATCTCGAACAGGCCCGCCGCGTCGGCGCCGCGCGCGCCCGGGATCATCAGGTTGAGCAGGATCGCCGGCGCGTCCACCAGTGCCCGGCGCGCCAGCTCGGACGGCAGCAGGCCGACGCCCGAGATCAGCAGATTGCGCGCCAGATCGCGCTCGATCCGCGCGCGGACCAGCAGCCGGGGGTCATAATAGCGCGTGAGCAGCCGGACCGAGAGCAGCGCGGTGATGCTGAGCGAGGCGAGGTGCGCCACGATCAGCCCGGTGCTGCGCATCCCCAGCGCGAACACGCCGAGCGCGAACAGGATGCGCGCAACCTGTTCCCAGAACAGCCGCAGCCGGATCTCCGGCCCGAAGGCGCGGCGCGCGCGCGCGGCGGAGGTGGCGATCTCCACAAAGGTCCACAGTGGCAGCGTCCAGACGAAGATCGCGATCATCCGCGGCAGCGCCTCGCGATCCTGCGGCGCGGTGGCGAAGAAACCGGCGATCCATTCCGCGTTGAGCGCGATCAGCGCTGCGGCGGCGGTGGTGGTGCTCATCGACACGATCAGCGCCAGCTTCACCGCGGCGTTGGCGCGTTCCTCGTCCCGCTGGAGCGGCACGACGCGCTGGAGGCCGCTGGTCAGGCACAGGTCGAGCAGGTTGGAGAGCAGGTTCACCGCCCCCCACAGCACGACATAGATGCCGTAGCTGGCGAGGCCGAACAGCCAGATGTAGAGCGGCTGGGCGATCGCCTCGATCCCGACGCTGAGGCGCGACAGACCGGCCAGCCCGGCGCCGCGGGCGACGTCGCTGCGGCTCACCGATTCGGGATGGGGCTCTGCCTGGCCGCTCATTCAGCGGATCGCGCCCTGGCGCAGCAGCCGGGGCAGCAGCACCATCGCGCCCAGGATCGGCCAGCGCCGTTGCCAGGGCTTCACGACGATGGCGGTGCCGGCGTGGCGATTGATCTTCCACGCGAGGTAATCGACCCCGCCGGCGAAGGTGGTCGTCGCCTTGGCCAGCCGAACCACGCTGAGCAGCTTGCCGCGGCGGCGGAAGCGGCGCCAGGCGCGCTCGGCATCGGCGGGCGATACCTCCGGCACCTCGGCCAGCGCGGCGAATTCGCGGTAGCGCTCCGGCTCCAGGTCTACGATCGAGGTTTCGCGGCCCTTGCGCTCGGCGCGCAGCTCGCAGCCATAGGTGCGCGCGAAGCCCTCCCGCCACGCATCCTGCGCGGCCAGCGGGCGCGACCAGGCGAGCAGGGTGGGGGCGGCACGCGCCACGCTGTGTTCGGCGGCGTCGCGGGCGGCCGCGTCGCGCGCCCATACGAGCCGCGTCGGCTGGGCGAAGCGCGCCCATACCGATACGTCGCGCGCCTCCATCCCGCACCGCGCGCGGAAATCGGCCTCGCTCAGAACGGCATATTTGGCGGCCAGCCCGTCATGTTCGAACGGGAAGACGTTGGGCGGCACGGCGCGGTTGGCGAAGGCCAGCCAGCGCGAGCGATAGGCGGCACGATAGTCCGACACGATCAGGTAGAAATCGAGCATCAGCCCGTCGAGCTGCTGCTGGCGCAGGCACGAACCATAGAACAGCACCGCACGGGAGGCATCGCCATGCGCCGCCGCCACCGCCGCCGCCATCGCCGAAACGCGCGGATCGACCGGCAGCGCGAGTTCCGCGCGGACGCGATCGAGGAGCGATTCGGGCGGGCGCATGGCCCTATGTCACTGTCAGCGGGGTTCGGACAACAGCGCGTTGCCGGTGGCCAGTTGCGGCCCGTGCATCTGAACCGCCTGCGCATCGTCGCGCACGGGATCGAGCGCGCGGGTGGCCTGGCCCAGATCCAGGAAGCGCAGCGGCCGCGTGGGCGTCAGCACGATCGGCTTGCCCGGGGTGGGGGCGAACAGCTCGCCGTCCATCAGCACGCCGGTCCGCTCGTCCTCGATCCGGATCTCGGCACCCATCTTCAGGTGGACGCCGCGCAGGTTCCACTTGCCCAGCTTGCCGATCAGCGTGGCGAAGACCAGCGCGATCAGCGTCCATGAACGGCGCTCGACCGCCAGGAGCTGGAGCGTGCCTTCGCGCTCCGGCGGAGCGGTGCCCGACAGCACCAGCCGGCGCAGCGTGGTGACCATCAGCACCTGGAACTTGCCCTTCAGCGGCGCGTGATCGCCGACGGTGACGTTCAGCTCGGTCGGCTTGGGCGGCAGGAAACGGCCCGAAAGGCCCGTGAACACGGACACCAGCCCGGCGATCACCGTCAGCGTGTGCGAGACGCCGTTGGGCAGCCCCAGCGGATAGATTTTGTGGCGGCAGAAGAGGATCACATCCTCCAGCGCGCCGGCGGCCAGGAACATGCCCAGCACCGGCTCGCCCCCGGTATCGAGGCGGATGAGCTGGCGGCTGACCACGCTGGAGGCGCAGCCCCTGCGCGCCAGCGTCAGCATCCGTTCCAGCGCGCGCACCGGATCGCCGGTGGCGCTCAGATCCTTGGCGATCAGGTTGGTCTTGCCGTTGGGCATCACCGCGATCGGCGGGAAGCTGCCCGTCTCGCCCGCTTCGAGCAGGCGGGTGAGCACCGACTGGACCGTGCCGTCGCCGCCGTTCACCACCAGCACATGCGGGCGCGAAGCCAGCACGCGGGCCAGCGCGTCGCCGACATCCTCGGCACGTTCGACCTCGACATGGAACACATCGTCGCGATCGGCGCAGAAGGCGCGCACGCGATCGAGATCCTGACGGTTTCCGGTCGAGGCGGGGTTGGTGAGCACCGCCAGGGCGGGGCGATCGAGCCCGACGGCCTGGTCCAGCAGCGTTCCCGTCTGGAAGTTCATGCCGTCCGCGCCCCATCGGCGCGCAGACGATGCCCGTCCGAGCCGCGCGACCGGCATATCGTGCAGCCGGACTGACGCGAATATGTCCCAAAAAGGTTACGGTCGAGCAACATGGACGTAACAGATAATACGCCCGGCCCCAGAAGCAAGCGGCTGGGAACGGCAAATGCTGCTTTGCGATGAACCGACTGTTCGCGCGCGGGACGCGGCGATGGCCCGGCGGTTGCGGGCGGGGCGGGAGGGCGGCGCCGGGATATCCCCCGCGCACGCCCCCCGGCAGGCCGGTTACTGGGCGGGCTTCTCGCCTTCGCCGCGGTCGACGCGCGAGGTCATGCCGACGGCTTCGGCATCGTCGATGGTTTCCGAGGTGGTGTTGCCGAACTCGGCGCCGCGCGGAGCAGGCGCACGGGCGACGTTCTGGACCACCGGAGCGGGCTCCACGACATTCTCGGCCACTTCGTTCACCACCTCTTCGTTGACGATGAGGTTGGTCTCGACATTGCTCTCCTCCGGCTTGCCGCCGCAGGCAGCGAGCGCCAGCGCGGCAGAGCCGATGGCGAGCATGGCGATCCCGCGGGCAATCGATCGGTTCACTTCACTTCTCCCTTATCTTACAGCGTCTTATCGCGCGGCCAGAGTCTTCGTGGCCGATCGCTTCTCCACCTTGGCGGCGAGCACCTTGTCCCAGCCATAGGGATCGGAACGGAAGCTCATGGTGCCGCTCGCGCTCGCATAGCTGGTCCAGTAGAGCAGATATACCGCAACCTGCTGCTTCAGCGCGACACGCACCGTCTTGGCGCTGTCCACGGTCGACTGGATGCGGTCCGGCGACCAGTCGGGATCGTCGCGCAGCAGCAGCCGGGCCAGCGCCGCCGGCTTTTCCAGGCGGACGCAACCGTGGCTGGCCAGCCGGTCGAACCGCGAGAAGGTCGACTGGCTCGGCGTGTCGTGCAGATAGACCGCGAAGGGGTTATCGAAATCGAACTTGTAGCGGCCCAGCGCGCTGCGCGGCCCCGCCTGCTGCTGCAGGCGGCGGTTCGCTCCCTCGCCGATCACCTTGAAGCCGTTGGCGGCGAGATAGGCCGACCCCTTCGGGAACAGTTCCTTGGCGGCGATGCCGGCGGGCACGTTCCACGGCGGATTGAGCACGATCGAATGGATGCGCGACGACAGCATCGGCGTCTCGCGGCCGCCCGGGGCGCCGGTAACCGCCTTCATCGACGCGACCGGCTGATCGCCCTCGAACACCGCGAGCTGGGCCGAGGCGATGTTCACCTGGATGCGGTTCACCGGCATTTCCTGCGGCAGCCAGCGCCAGCGCTCCATGTTCGCCATGATCTGGTGGACGCGATCGGCGACCTTCACGTTGAGCGCGGCGCGCGTCTGGGTGGAGACCGTGCCGGTGGGGTTCAGGCCATAGCGGCGCTGGGCGCGCTGGACGGCGGCCTGAAGCTCCGCGTCGAACTGATCGCCGGTCGGCACCACCTCCGGGTCCTCGATCGCCAGGCGCTTGCGCAGCGCGGAGACCGCCGCGCCGGTGGCGCCCGGCCCGAGATCCGGCCCGGCGGCCAGCGCCTGCCATCCGCCCGCGGCGGCGATGCGGCGATAGGTGTCGAGGCCGGCCTTGAGCCCGTCATAGCCGGAATAGGGCGGGGGCAGCCGCTCGATCCACTGCGCCAGCCTGTCCTGCTTCACCGCATCGGCGAAGCCCGGCAGCGGATCATAGGCGGCGGGGCGCAGGCCCCAGTCCGACTGGAAATCCTCCGGCGCCAGGCGGCCGGAATGCACCGCCTTGGCGAAATCGAGCGCGGCGCGGACCAGCCCGTCATTGTCCGACGGGATCGGCGTGCCGCCGCCGGCCTCCGCCACCAGGCCATGGGCGAAGCGCGCCTCCATCAGCATGGTCGGCAGCGCTTCGCGCTGTTCCGGGCTCAGCACCGGGAGGACTGCGGCCTGCTTGGCCCCGGCGGCGGGCGCCGCGGCACCCGTGGCCGTGGGGGAAGGCTGCGGCTGGACCTGTTGCGCGATGCCCGGCACCGACAACAGCGTGCCGATGGCCAGCACCGAAACCGTCCGCGTCCACTTCCCGCTCAGCGGGCGCTCCGTCACATGGTCCATCTCGATCCCCGAACCCGAATCTGCCTACTCAATTCATCGCATGACATACACGTCTCGTCGTCACGCATCCAGCGCCTAGTGCGAGAGGATCACCTCCGCCACGCGCCGCTTTCCGCCCGATCGCACGAGCTGGACGAAAACGTCTACCGTGCTGCCGACATAATGGCGCACATCCTCGCGGCCAAGCTGGGTGCCGGCCTGCAGCACCAGCAGCACGATCTGTTCGATCGCGCGTTCGGCGCTGTCGGCGTGGACCGAGGTCATGGAGCCCGGATGGCCGGTGTTCACAGCGCGCAGGAAGGCATAGGCCTCCGGCCCGCGCAGCTCGCCCAGGATGATCCGGTCCGGCCGCATGCGCAGCGACGCGGCGAGCAGATCGTTGGCGGTCACGCGCGCCTCGCCCAGTTCGCTGCGCGCCGCCAGCAGGCCGAGCGAATTGGCGTGGCGCAGATGCACCTCGGGCGTGTCCTCGATGACGATCAGCCGCTCCTCCGCCGGAATTTCGCGTATCAACGCATTGAGGAACGTGGTTTTTCCCGTTGAGGTTCCACCGGAAACGAGAATGTTCTTGCGCGCCCGCACCGCGGCCGAGAGCATACCGGCGATGTCGCCGTCCGCCAGCAGCGCGGCAAGCGCCTCGTCCACCTTCGAGCGGCCGGGCGCGTTGCTGCGCCGGGTCGCCTCGAACGCGCCGTTGGAGACATAATCGTCCAGCGTCAGATCCGGCATCACATGCTTGCGGATCGCCAGCGCCATGCCGCCGCGCGTGGCGGGCGGCGCGATCATCTGGACGCGCGCGCCATCGGGCAGGGTGGCGGAGAGCAGCGGGTGTTCGCGGCTGATGCCCTGATGGGTCAGCGCCGCGATCTGCCGCGCCAGCCGCGCCAGCGTCGGCTCGTCGAGGCCCGGAACCTCGTGGCGCTCGACCTTGCCGCCCACCGTTTCCAGCCACACCTCGCCGGGGCGGTTGACGTAGATGTCGGTCACGTCGTCGCGCTCCAGCATCGCATTGAGCGGAGCGAGATAGGCATGGAGATAGACGCGGCCGCCGGCCTCGGCCGCGCTGCTCATCTACGGCCCTCCGCGCCCGAAAAATCGAGATCGCGGGCGACGAAGATGGTGATGCTTACGCCCGGCGCGACCTTCAGCGTGGGCTGGATCTGCTGCTGCTGCACCAGCGGCGCGGTGGAATTCTGCACCGCGCCGGGCAGGGCGACGACGACCGGCGAGTTGGACGAGCGCGAGGCCAGGTTGACGCCCACGTCGAGCGCCGACTGCAGGATCGCCCCGGTGAAGCGTTCGAAGAAGTGGCTGTCCACCTTCGCGCGCACGCCGCCGCGGCCCAGCGGATCGCCCGCGGGCGATCCGATCGCGATCGTCACCCCGTCCGGACGGATCAGCCGCACCCAGTTCACCAGCGCGCGCTTCTGGCCGAGCTGGTTCTGGGAGGCATATTCGCCGATCAGGCGGCTGCCGCGCGGGATCAGGATGCGTTTGCCGTCAAAGCCCCGCACGTCGCGCGTCACCATTGCGCGGGCCAGGCCCGGGCGCGTCGAATCGATGCCGGTTTCCAGCACGGCGGGGATCAGCGTTCCCTGCGCCACCGTGTTGCTGCGGTTGGCGAGAACGCCCGCGCGCGCGCGCGCGCCTGCGACCGACTGGACGCCGTTGGACTGGCCGGCAGCGGTGCCGCCGCCCGAGCCGGAGCCTTCGCCACCGGAGGCGGCGCCCCCCGCGGCCTGCTCCGCGGCGGAACTGTCATAGACCAGCGCCGGATCGGAAGCGGCGCGCGCCGCGCCGATCTCTACCGGGGCAGACGGGGCCGGGGGCGGGGCCGGCTGGGGCACATAGACGATCTGCGGCTGCGGCGCGGGAGGGGGCGGAAGCTGGACGGGCGCCTCGGCCGGGGCCTGCTGAACCACCGGGGGCGGCGCCGGATCGGGCGGGATGAACAGCGACGGCGGCGCGGCCGAGCCGGGCAGGGCGGCGCGATCGCTGCCGCCCGCGCGCACCGCAGGGGCGCTGCCCGAGCGCCTGCGCGCGTCGAGCACGAGGAACAGCGCGATGCCGAACACGATCAGCACCACGATCGCGATCGCCATCGAAGGGCCGCGAGCGGCGCGCGCGACCACGGGGAGCGCGCTCGCCGAGGCTCCGGCGGCGGGCGCGTTGCCGTTGCCGCCTGAACCGCCGGAAGCGGCGGCCGCGCGGGGATCGCCCGGGGGTGTCGTGGCGGCCATCAGTCGCGCTTCCTGCCCTTGCCCGGCGCGACGCGGGTGGCGCGCGCCACCTGCTTGTCCAGCCGGAACACCAGCCTTGGCACCACGCTGTCGATCACCAGGATCCCGTCGCGCATCATGCCGTTGACCAGCGCCTCCTTGCCCTTGCCGTCCACCGAATAGACGGCGGGCAGCGTCGCATCGGCGGGCCATTCGATATAGGTCTTGGCGCCATCGTCATCGATCCCGCTCGGGCGGATCGCCGCGTCTCCGGTGACGCGATAGCGGCCTCGCGGGGCGGCCTCCGCCGTGGCGGCTCCCTCCGCGGGCGCTTGGGCGGTGCCGGGGTAGCGGAAGCGCAGCGTGAACGCCATGTCCGGTTGCGGGCCGAACAGCGGCGCTAGCTCAAAGGCGTAGGTGCGCGTATCGGTGACGACCACCATGTTGGTGGTGATGCCCGATTGCAGCGGCTTCACGAACACATGGTCGCCGCGCTTGTTTGGCGTGGCCTGCCACGATCCGGCGTCGCCCACGGCGATGCTCTCGATCCGCTCGTCGGGGGCCAGCTCGATCGTGACCTGATAGCCGGTCGCCGCGCGCAGCAGCACCACCTGTTCCGGGTTATATTCCACGCTCTGCACGCGCGGGTCGCCCGGCCCCGGCTGAGGCACGACCTGCGCGGCGGCGGGCAGCGGCGCGGCGAGCGCGATCAGGGCGGCGAGCAGCCTCACAGCGTTATCTGCACCCCGGCGGGCGCCTGTTGCCCCGGTTGCTGCTGCGGCGCGGCCGGTTGCGGCGTGCCCGCCTGCGGCGCGGGCGAAGAGGCGGGCGTGGCCGGGGCCGGGCCGGCGGCGGGATCGGGCGGGACCAGCGCCTCTGCGTTGCGCTGGTAGCGCTGCACCTGGAAGCCGAGCGGGTTGATCATCCGGTCTTCCAGCCGCATCGGCTCGCCCGAATAGCGATAGCGGATCACCGCGACCCAGGGCTGGGCCGGTGCCACCTGGCCGCCGGCGTCGCGCCGCTGGGTCTCGAACCGCACCATCGCGCTGTCCTTGCCCATCGGCGAGATGCTCTTGACCCGCGTCTCCACGATCGTGCTGCGCGGCAGGCGGGCGAGGAAACTGTCGGGATTGGTCGCCTGCATCCCGCCGACATATTCGGTGCGCGCCTGCCCCTCGGACCAGAGCGCGACCTTGCGATAGTTCGACTGGAGCGCGTCGATGTCGAAGCTTTCGCGCGCGATCACATATTGCACGAGGAAGCTCTGCGTCAGCGCCGCATCGGGCGTGACGGCGTTGCCCTCCAGCGGCTTGAGCGCCTGGACATAGCCGGTCTGCTTGTCGACCAGCAGCGTATAGGGCTCGACCGTCTTGAGCGGGATGAGCTGCCACAGCGCGATCGCCTCCAGCAGTGCGATCGCCGACGCGACGGACGCCACGATCCAGGCCGTGCGGCGCGATCCCGCCAGCGCGTCGCGCTGATCGGAGCCCCAGCCTTCGGCCTGACCATAATAAGCGTCGAGCTCCTCGCGCGCCTTCATCTTCATGAACGTCGATCCCGTTTCCCGGCGCTACCCGATACGCGCGTCCGTGCCCGGCGGCCATAGCTTTGCCCCAGCGGCACAGGGGCCGGGGCGGGAATGTCGCGGGCAGGGGCCTGAGAGGCGGCGCGCGCCGCCCCGAGGCCGATGCCGCCGCCGCCGCTTGCCGTCGTCTCGCGCCGGTGGCTGGCGGCCACCGCCTCGGCGATGGCGGCCGCGCGGCTGCGCTGTTCGGAGGGCACCTGCGGCCCGGCCATCGCCAGCCGCTGCTGGAGCTGGGGGCTGTCCCCGCGCAGCGCGGCGCCGATCCGTTCGGGCACGGCGCGCACGATCGCCGGAAGCTGAAAACCCATCGCCACGCGCGCGCTGGCGACGAGCGCCGCGAGCATCGCCAGCCCGAACACGCTGGTCACCACCAGCAGCTCGACCGGCGCCCCCGGGATACCCAGGTTGACCGCGCGGCGGGCGAGCATCGAATTGAGCCAGGGTTCGAGCAGCGCCAGCTCCGCGCCCAGGATCAGCGTGACCGCCACCGCGCCGATCGCGGTGCCGGCCAGCGCGCGCACCCAGCCCTCAAACAGTCCCCGCGTCGCATCGAACAGCAGGAAGGCGATGAAGAACGGCCCGAGTGCCAGCAGGAATCCGGCGACGAGCCGCACCGCCGCGAGCGCCGAGATTGTCGCCGCCAGGAAGGTGACGCGCGACCCGCCGATCGCCCAGGGATCGAAGCTGCTGTCCACCGGCTTGGCGGATTGCACCACCGTCTGCTGGCGGCCGCTGACGGCCTGGCTTGCGGCCGATCGCTCCTGCTCCTCCACCGATCCGACGCCGCGCCGCGCCAGCGCCAGCAGCGCCGCATCAACCTGTTGCAGCCGCAGCACCAGCCCGCCGCCCGCGCCCGGAATCCCGGCGGGCCTGCCCACCTCTTCGGTCACCTGTGCCGGCGCCAGCATCGCCACATCGTATACGAGCGCGCGATAGGCCGGCCAGCTCGAGGCCAGCGCCAGCACGATGCCGATCTTGGCCAGCGCCATCACCCCGTCGCGCAGCACCGGCGTCTGCCCCATCAGCATGCGATAGCCATAGAAGGCGACGAACAGCGTCAGCAGCCCGGTGAGCATCAGCGACAGCGTCGATCCCGGGGCCGCGAGCGCCTGATAGCCCTGCGTCCCCATGTTCTGCGCCTGGCAGTCGATGAAGTCGAGGACGCCCTTCAGGAAGCCATCGCCGTAATAGAGCGGGCGGCAATAGCTCATGCCACCTCCAGCAGGCGCGGGATCCAGTCGGCGGGATCGTCGCCGCTGACGGCGCGGATCTCGTCGAGCAGGCGCACCGTGCGCTCGCGGCCCGAGAGGATGGTCAGCAGGTCGCGCTCACCGGTCAGGTTCAGCCGGGCGACCACGCTGTCCGCGCCATGCTTGATAAGGAAGCAATGGGCGTTGTCGGGCAGGGTGCGGATCAGGTCATATTCGTGCGGCGTCAGGCCGAAGCCGTCGATGTAATCGGCGGCGCGCGCCTTTGGATTGGCCATGAATATCTGGGTCGCGGCCTGCTCGATGATCGCGCTGGCGATGCGGCTTTCCAGCGCGTCCTGCGCGCTCTGGGTAGCGAAGCCGACGATGCCGTTGCGTTTCCGGATCGTCTTTTCCCAATCCTTGATCCGCCGGACGAACACATCGTCGTCGAGCGCCTTCCAGCCTTCGTCCACCACGATGATCGCGGCCGATCCGTCCAGCCGTTCCTCGACGCGATGGAACAGGTACATCATCGCCGGGGTGCGCAGCGCCGGATCGTCGAGGATCGAGGTCATGTCGAATCCCACCGCCTCGGCGGCGAGATCGGTCATGTCGGTTTCGTTGTCGAACAGCCAGGCATGCTCGCCGTCGCCCCACCAGGGCCGCAGCCGCGCCCACAGGTCGGCGCCGTGCGGGCGGTGGCCGCCGCGGAACAGCTCGGCCAGGTGGCGCAGCCGGCGGTGCGCCACCGGCTGTTCGTAATTGGCGTCGATCGCGTCCTTGATCCGCGCCGCCTCGTCGATGTCCGCGCCGCCCGCCAGCAGCGCGACCCAGTCGATCAGGAACTGGCGGTTGACCGGATTGTCCGGAAGCTGGAGCGGATTGAGCCCGGAGGCGACGCCCGGCCGAAGCTGGTCGTAGCGCCCGCCGATCGCACGGATGAACAGCTCCGCGCCGCGATCCTTGTCGAAGAAGATGATGCGCGGGCGGAACTTGCGCGCCTGGGCGAGCAGGAAGTTGAGCACCACCGTCTTGCCCGATCCCGACGGGCCGATGACGGTGAAGTTGCCCAGATCGCCCTGGTGGAAGTTGAAATAATAGGGGCCGGCCGCGGTCGTCTCCAGCAGGCTGACCGCCTCGCCCCAGTGATTGCCGCTCGCTTCGCCCAGCGGGAAGTTGTGGCCGCTCGCCAGCCCGGCGAAATTGCCGGTGGAGATCAGCCCGCGCCGGGCGATATATTTGAAATTGGCCGGGAACTGCGCCCAGAAGGCGGGTTCCAGCGCGATCTCCTCGCGCACCGCGATGATGCCCAGGTCCGCCAGCGCGGCCTGGACCTCGGCCACGCCCTCGTCCACGCGCTCCAGCGTTTCGCCGCGCACGGCGATCGTCATGTGATGCTCGCCGAAGCCGGCGCGGCCGGCCGCCACCTCGTCCTTGGCGTTCGACAGGTCCGCGCGCAGGCTGACCGCCTCGTCCTCGGCCGATTTCATCCGGCGCAGCGCCAGGTTCATCTTCGACAGCGCGGCCTGGCGCTCGACGAAGGCGAAGCTCTGCGACACGGTGATCTCGAACGGCAGGCGCAGCAGCTCGTCGAGCATGCCGGGCGTGGTCTGGCCCGGATAGTCCTTGATCGAGATGAGCCCCAGGAAGCTGCGCCCGGCGGTGCCCGTCGGCGCCAGCTCCACCGCCTCCTGGCCGAAGCTGACGCGGCGATAGGGCAGGTACATCCCCAGATCCTGCATCGGCAGCAGCACCGGCCGGACCTCGCCATTGTACAGCGCGGAGAGGAATTCGAGCGGCTCCGAGCACGGCCCCTGCTCGGTCTGGTAGACGCCCAGGAGACGCGGGCCGTAGCTCGCCAGCGCGGCGAGCACCGCATCGCGCGCAACGTCGAGCTGGCGCACCTCATAGGCGGACTGGGTTTCCGGCGGCGTGCCGGACTTGCCCAGCCATTCGCGCACGCGATCGATCATGCCGATCCGGCCCTGCATCGGGCGGCGCACGATCGTGAGGAACAGCTCGTTGATGTAGAGTTGCTTGCCCGCCAGCCGGGCGCGCCAGCTCGCGTCCAGATCGCGCGAGAAGGCGTCGGGATATTCGGCCGCGATCTCCGCATCCACGCGGCGGCGGACGATATGGTGATAGATGGCGAAGCGCGACGATCCGATTGCCTGCAGCATCGCATCGCGCAGCCGCTTGCGATAGTTGATCTCGTCACTGTCCGCGGTTTCGAACAACAGGCCGCGCAGGTGGATCACCTGCATCAACAGGCCGTCGCGCGTCGCGATCGTGTGATCGTCGACGTGCCGGGCATAGGGCAGGTGCTTGCCTGCCGGAACCTCGCGCGCCGCGGCCTTCGGATTGTCGCTCAGGGGCGGTATGAGTTGCATCGCCAGATCGAATGATTGCGCACGCGCGGACAACGGCCCATCCGCGTCAGCCACAGGTCGAAGAAGCGCGGCTCGCGCACGCAGAGCACTACGCCGGCCAGGTGGATCACCACCGCGGCCAGCAGCACCCAGATCGATTTGAAGATCAGGAACAGCTCGGTCGCGATCACCGCGTTGACGATGAAATAGCTGTAGGTGACGCCCGCGAACATCTGGGGCCGCGTGAGCGCCACGAATAGCTGGTCGCGCTCAAGCCCCTGCATCTCACTGGCCCATCGCTGCCGTGTTCTGGATGCCCGCCACGATGCTGGCGGCCCCGAACAGGATGAAGCAGCCCAGGATCACCGTGGCGCCATAGCGCCAGTTGATCCGGCCGGTGAGCATCATGAAGCCGACCGCGGCCACCGCGATCACCGCAACCACCGTGGCGATGGTGCCGAGCAGCGTACCTTCCAGCCAGCGCACCGCGGCCACGATCACGCCTGAGCCCTGGGGGTCCGCAAGCGAATCCTGCGCCGCGGCGACATTCGCCGACAGCATGGCCCACAACGCGCCCATCGACGCCAAAAGCCGCTTGTACCCCGTTCCGATGCCCATCCAGTCCCCGGCCTTCATTTTCTTGATTCGCAAACCCGCGAGATACTGCGCGCCCGCGCCGGGAATGCCAATAGGACAGGGGCCGCGCGATGTCGCGCCCCGGCACGGCAAAGGCGCCGAAATCGCCGGTTGAACGCCGCGCCGCGCTGTGCTGGGAACGCGCGCATGGCACAGATTGATGCGAACCGCCTCATCGTCACCCGCTGCGAAGGGCTGATCGAGGCCGAGGTCGGCGGTGAGCTGATGGGGCTGAATATCGCCAACGGCACCTGCTATGGCTTCAACCCCACCGCGACGCGGGTGTGGCAAATCATCGAACGCCCGCGCACGCTGGCGGAAATCTGCGCCGTGCTGACGCGCGAATTCTCCGTCGATGCGGCGACCTGCGAGGCGGAGGTGCGGGCGCTGCTCGACGATCTGGCGGGCGACGGGATCGTCCGGCTTTCCTGATCCGCCGCCGCGCCTATGCGGTCTCGCGCGCCAGATGGCCCTCGACCAGCGCGACGGTCTCGCCGATACGCGCAGCGTCCCAGGATCGGCCCAGCGTGAACATCGGCACGCTGCGCGCCAGCGCCAGGCAGGTCGCGAAATAGCGATGCTGGTCGCCCACCATCGGCACGAAGGCGCCGCGATAGGTGTTGGCGATCAGCCGCTCCGCCGCCTCGCGCGGGGGGAGCGGGCGGATACCGGATGCAGCCTCGTCGGCCTCGGGCTCTGACAGGAAGAAGACCGCGGCGAGCGGATAGGCGCGGGTGGCCCGCTCGCGCTCCAGCGGCACCACGAACTTGTCGGCGCCCTCATACGCGATTTCGAGCGCGTCGGTGGTGCGCCCGCTGCGTTCCACCGCGTCGCGCCACAGCCGGATGCGCGCGATCCCGGGCTGCGCCAGAAATCCGCCGTCCGGCGCCGCGGTAACCGCACAGACATCGTCGGAGAGCAGCGCGTGGCCGGCATCGTGCAAGGCCGCCGCAAGCGTCGATTTGCCCGCCCCGGACCGTCCGGCGAAGGCGATCGCGCGCTCACCCATCACGATCGCATTGGCATGAACCGGCAGGATGCCGCGCTGGTGGAGCAGCGCCCCCATCGCCGATCCGAGCAGATAGAGCCGCACGTCGCGCAGCGGCATCTCCGGATCGGCATCGACGGTGATCGTATCGCCGCGCTCCACGCGGTAGCGCACGCCCGTCCCCTCCAGGACAGCCGCATCGCCATCCATGCGCAGCCCGCCGGTGCGCGGCCCGATCGGTGCCGGGGAGACGTGGCCGCGGCGGATGGTGACGTCCGCGGCCTGATCCGGCACTTCGATCAGCTCGGGCAGCGCGATCCAGGAGCGCAGCACCAGGCCGAACAGCCGGTAGCAACGGCTTGCGGGATAGGGTTCGGGTGGGACAGCGGTCAGCTTCGGAACTCCCAGCCGGTGCGGATTGCGCTCGGACTGCTCTAGCCGCCGCGCGGCGCGGCGCAAAGCCCCGGCGGGCGGGAACATCGGCGTTGTGCCCGCCCGCGCCTTTGCTATCAGGGCCTTGGGCCGGAAGGATGAAGCGCTGATGACCGTCCTGGCGGGACGATGGAACTTCGACGGCAGGCCCGGCGCCGCGGCGGATTGCGCCCGGATGCTCGCCGCGCAGCGCCGCTTCGCCCCCGATGGCGATGCCTGCGCCGATCTGGGCGTAGCGGCGATCGGCCGCGGACTCTTCGCTACGTTGCCGGAAGATGGATATGATCGCGGCCCCGTCAGCGGCGGAGACGGCAGGTTCGCGCTCGTGTCCGACATCCGGCTCGACGATCGCGAGGCGCTGGCGGGAGCGATCGGCATCGCCGCGGATCAGGCGCGCACGCTGACCGACGCGATGCTGCTGATGCGCGCCTGGGAGCGCTGGCAGGAGGAGGTGTTCGACCGGCTGTCCGGCGACTATGCCTTCGCGCTGTGGGATGCGCGCGAGCGGCGTATGCTGCTGGCGCGCGACGGCATCGGGACGAAGCCGCTGCACTATCACGTCGGCCCAGACTTCCTGGCCTTCGCCTCGATGCCGGGGGGGCTGCATGCGCTGGCCGAGGTGCCCTATGCCCCGGACGAGGTGCGGACCGCCGAATTCCTGGCGCTGCTGCCCGAACGCGGGCCGCGCAGCTTCTTCGCCGGGATCAGCCGGGTGGAGCCGGGGCACTGGGTCGCGATCGCGCCGGGATCGGTGGCGACCCATCGCCACTGGGAGCCCCGGCCCGAACGGCTGCGGATCGGCGCGGATGAGGCCTGCGAGGGGCTGCGCGAGCATTTCGGGCGGGCGGTTGCCGCGCGGCTGCGGGGTGCCGGGGGCGGCGTCGCGGCGCATTTGAGCGCGGGGATGGACAGTTCGGCGGTGGCGGCGACGGCGGCGCGGCTGCTGGCGCCGGGGAGCAGGTTGTTCGCCTTCACCGCCGTTCCCGGAGAGCCGCCGCCCGCGGCGCCGGGCCGGATCACAGACGAAGGGCCGCTCGCCGCCGCCACCGCGGCGATGCATCCGAACATCACCCACCTGCTCGTGAAGACCGATGCGCGGCCGGTATCGGAGGATTGGGACCGCGACTATCCGTTGCTCCAGCGTCCGGTGCTCAACCCGTTCAACCAGCGCTGGTGGAACGCGATCAATGATGAGATCGCGCGGCGCGGGCTGCGCATCCTGCTGACCGGCGAGATGGGCAACATATCGATCAGCTATGACGGGATCGAGCTGCTGCCCGAGCTGCTGCGGCAGGGCGCGCTGCTGCGCCTGGCACGGGCGGGGCGCGGGCTGGTGCATGCCGGGCGGATGCGCTGGGGCGGGGTGGCCGCCACGGCTCTGGGGCCGTGGATACCCCGTCCGGCGTGGCGTTTGCTCACCCGGCTGCGCGGCGGCGCGGCGCGCGATCCGGCCGTCTATTCGGTGCTGGCGCGGGGCAGCATGGCGGAGATGCTGCGCAGCGAGCGCGAGCTGGAGCTGCGCTTCCGCCCGCATGCCGACGCGGTGTCGGCGCGGCTGTGGCACCTGCGGCGCTTCGATCCGGGCAATCATCACATGGCGGCGGCGGGGGGATGGGGCATCGACGTGCGCGATCCGACCGCCGACCGGCGCCTGATCGAGTTCTGCCTGTCGCTGCCGCCCGCGCTGTTCCTGGAGGACGGGCGGCCGCGCGCGCTGGCGCGGCGGGCCTTTGCGGACCGGCTGGCGCCGGAGGTGGCGGGTGGCACGATGCATGGCGTGCAGGCGGCGGACTGGTATCGCGGGATGGACGCGGCCCGGGACGCGCTGAAGGAAGAGGCGGCCCGGTTGCACGAGGTGCCGAGCGCGTGGCGCAGCCTGGACCTGGACCAAATCGAGACAATGGTGGACGCCTGGCCGGAGGGCGCGTGGCAGCGGCCGGAGGTGATTGCACGCTACCGGTTCGCGCTCGCCCGGGGTGCGGCGTGCGGCCATTTTCTGCGCCGCGCATCGCGCAGCAACGCCTGAGCGACACGCGCTTACGCACGCGCCGGGCGCCCGGCAAGGGCCGGTGCGGTAACGATCCGGCCTTGCACCTGGGACGCCCGCGCGATAATAACAGCGCCGAACTGAGATATTTTGATCCCAGGGAAGGGGAGATTCGATGAACCTGTCGAGCATGGAAGCAACGCCGGTTGTGGAACAGGCCGAGGCGCGCGAATGGGTGCGCCCTGAGGTTCGCCGCGTAGCGGCTGGCGAGGCCGAGGCGGTCGGCGCGTCGGGTGACGACGGCATCATCGGCATTAGCTGATCCGAACCGCGTAACCGCGGATCGATCGTGAGGGGGCACGCTTCGGCGTGCCTCTTTTTTTGTGCCGTCCGGATGGGCGGGACAATCGGTGCCGGTTCAGAAAAGCCGGAGGGGAATTCCGGCACGCCCGTCGATCGGGGCGCACGGAACCATCGCGGCATCCGCTCGCGCATGCGGCGATTTCGGATCTGCGGTAGTGCCAGCCGCCCTGGAACGCCGTGGCGGCAAAGAAGAAGCCCGGCCCCCTCCTGGGGGACCGGGCTTCCTCCTATTTCAGGCCATGGCCTCGAAAGGGCGGCGCGGCGCGGGGCCGGGCCGCCGTTCCGGTTACTGCTGCGGCGTCGTCGACGTGAACGCGCCGTTGGTGGTGTTGCCGGCCAGACGGTTCGTGCCGAAGCTGATCGCGCTCGCGCCCGCGACCGCGCTGACGCCGGTGGTGTTCGCCGAGATCGTGTTGTCGCCCAGGCGCACCACGCCGGCGCCGCCCGCGGCGAGAACGCCGGTGGTATTGCCGCTGACCGAGCTGCGGGTCAGCGTCGCGCTTCCCGCGTTGCTGAGCGAGAGCACCACCAGGCCGCTGACGTTGCCGGAGATGTCCGTGTTCTCGATAACCGCGCTGACGGGGCCGTTGGCGGTGTTGAGGCGGATGCCATTGTTGACGTTGTCCGCGATCACCGAGTTGGTGATCACCGCGCGGACCGATCCGCCCGCGCCCGGCGCAAGCTCGATGCCGCTGCCGGTGCCGGCGACGCCCGAGTTGTTGATGCGGACGTTGTTGACGAAGAGCTCCACCGCTGCGGTAGGCGCCACCAAGATCCCGCCGCTGGTCGAGGCGCGGAAATCGCTGATGATGGTGTCATAGACATGCACCGAGCCCGCGCTGATCACGCGAATGCCGTAGAGGCCGGTGCCGAAGCCCTCGATATCCAGGCCCTTGATCACGACGACGTCGGTGGAGGCGGCGTTGACGTTGATGCCGTTGGTGCCCGATGCCAGGATACCGCCGATCACGCCTTGGCAGAGGAGCGTGATCGACTTGGTGATGGTCACGGAGCCGAAGCCGCCAGAATCGAGGCAGTTGATCTCGCCGCCGGCCGCGGTCTTGGAGATCGCGCCCGCGAAGGTCTTGCACGGGGCGGTGCGGCTGCAGGGGTTTGCGTCGTCGCCCACGCCGGAGATCCAGGTGCGCGAAGCCTGCGCGGAAGCTTCGGACGGAAGCAGCGCCGTTCCACCCAGAACGAATGCGCTCGCGAAGAGAAGTCGGGTAGCGTGCCGAATCATGCAATCCTCCTGTTGGCAATCCGGTGGCCAATCGGGGGCGGATACTACAGCAGCGGTGGTCAAGCTCAAGGCAGCGGCGCCAGATTAATTTCTCACCCGTTACAGACTGTTGCTGATCCTGGTCACTGCCGGTGGACGCGCGGCCCCGATTTTTTCAGGGCGCGGGCGCGAAATCTTCCACCAAATTGAAGCGGTCTCCGGGGAAGCGCTGGCGCACGAAGGTGACGGGTGTGCCCTGCCGCCACGTCCAGCGCTCTACCTGGAGACAGGGCGCTCCGGCGGGCCGGTCGAGCAGCCGCGCCACCGCCGCGGGCGCAGCGATCGCGCTGATGCGGTGCCGCGCGTCGGTCCAGGGCACGTTGGCGAGCAGCCAGCTCCCCGGCGGCTCGGCGGCGAAGGGGACGGCTGCCGCCTCGGGCACGGTGCCAAGGTCGATCCAGCGTTCCTCCCAGGCAAAGGGTGCGCCGGATGCGTGGTGAAGCCCCTCCATGTGCAACCATGGGCCGCCCGGATGCTGCACCTCGGGATCGGCCGTATGCTGCACGATGGTGCGCAGCATGGGTTCCCAGCGATAGTGCTCGCCGCGCCGCTCGACCAGCAGCGCGATATCGGGGACGCCCACCACCGCCGAGCGGATCTGGGGCCGTGCGACGAACGATCCGGCACGGCGCCGGCGTTCGATCAGCCCCTCGCGCGCAAGGCGGCTCAGCGCCTTGTTGGCGGTCGCCCGGGCGCAGCCATAGGTGGCGACCAGCTCGTGCTCGAACGGGATGCGCATGCCCGGCGCCCATTCGCCCGAGCGGATGCGCGCCTCGATCTCGCCGCGGATGCGCGCCTCGATGCTCATGCGGTCAGCCGGGCCAGCGCGGCGCGGAAGCGCGCCTCGATCGCTTCGCGGTGACGATGGCGGCCGCCGGAGACCTGCTTCGCGCCCATCCGCCACACGCAATCCACCGGGCGCCGCGCCGCGAAGATCCAGCTATCGAGCAGCGCATCGCCCGACCGGTCCGCGAGGGCGGGGTCCGAGGCGTCGAGCGAGACGATATCGGCCCAGTTGCCGGGCGCCAGGCCCGAGGGGGCACCCAGCGCCTGGCCACCGCCCGACAGCGCGGCGCGGAACAGGCGGCCCCCGGTCGAGGTGCCGTCCTGCGCCAGCACGTTGCGCGCGCGGGCGGTGAGGCGCTGGCCATATTCGAGCAGGCGCAGCTCCTCGGCCGCATCGATCCGCACGTTGGAATCGGTACCCACGCCGATCCGGCCCCCCGCATCCAGGAATGCCGCCGCGGGGAAGATGCCGTCGCCCAGGTTCGCCTCCGTGACCGGGCAAAGCCCGGCCGCCGCGCCGCTGGCGGCCAGCGCCTCGCGCTCGCCCGGGGTGATGTGGGTCGCGTGGACCAGGCACCAGTCCGGATCCACCGGCATTTCGCCGAGCAGCCACTCGACGGGGCGGCGGCCGCTCCAGCCGAGGCAATCCTCCACCTCGCGGAGCTGTTCGGCGATGTGGATATGCACCGGACGCCCGTCCGCCACCGGCAGGATCGCGCGCAGCTCGTCCGGGGTGGCCGCGCGCAGGCTGTGCGGCGCGATGCCGGCCAGATCGCCGTCGCCCAGCTTCGCGCGGGAACGGTCCACCAGATCGCCGAACACCTCGGGGCTGGTCACGAACCGCGCCTGCGCCTCGCCCGGCGGCGCCCCGCCGAAGCCGGAATGCGCGTAGAACACCGGCAGCAGCGTCAGCCCGATCCCCGCCGCCTGCGCCGCCGCGGCGATGCGGCCGGACATCTCGGCGATATCGCCATAGCGTCCGCCGCCGGGAGCGTGGTGGAGATAGTGGAACTCGCCGACGCGGGTGAAGCCGGCCTCCAGCATCTCGGCATAGGCCTGCGCCGCGATCGCCTCCAGCTCGTCCGGGCCGATGCGCGCGACGAAGCGGTACATCAGCTCGCGCCAGCTCCAGAAATCGTCGCTGCCCGGCCCGCGCGCCTCGGCCAGCCCCGCCATGCCGCGCTGGAAGGCGTGGCTGTGCAGATTGGGCAGGCCGGGAAGGCCGATCGCATGGCGCTCGTCGCCGGGGCGGGCATCCGCACCGGTCTCGATGCCGCAGATGCGCCCGTTCGCGATGCTCAGCCGCACCCTGCTCGCCCAGCCCCCGGGCAACAGCGCCTGTTCGAACCACAAGGTCATCGCAAATATGTCTAGACATATTGGCGGCGATGGCCAAGAGCTATCGTCCATGGCGACTCCTGCGGACCGGCTGTGGACCAACGCCCGCCTCGCGACGATGGCGGGGGAGGGGCTGGGCGCGGTCGATCGCGGCGCGGTGGCGGCGGCGGGCGATACGATCGTCTATGCCGGGCCGGCGCAGGACGCCCCGGACGCGGCCGAGATCATCGATTGCCTGGGCCGCTGGATCACGCCGGGGCTGATCGACTGCCACACCCATCTGGTCCACGCTGGAAACCGCGCGCGCGAGTTCGAGCTGCGGCTGGCGGGCGCCAGCTATGAGGAGATCGCGCGGGCGGGCGGCGGCATCCTCTCCACCGTGGAAGCCACGCGCGCGGCGACGGTGGAGGAACTGGTGGCCTCCGCACTGCCCCGGCTCGACCAGTTGACCGGCGAGGGCGTTACCACTGTCGAGATCAAGTCCGGCTATGGCCTGACCTTGGCCGACGAGATCAAGATGCTGCGCGCCGCGCACCTGCTCGGCTGGGCCGGGCGCGGGGTGATGACCGTGCGCACGCTGCTCGCCGCGCATGCTGTGCCGCCGGAATATCGCGACGATCCGGAGGGCTATGTCGATCTGATCTGCCAGGCGATCATCCCCGCCGCGCGCCGCGAGGCGCATGCCGTGGACGCCTATTGCGAAGGCATCGGCTTCACCTTGGCACAGGTGGACCGCATCTTCGCGGCGGCGCGCGAACATGGGCTGGGCGTCCGCATGCACGCCGAGCAGCTTTCCAACATGCACGGCGCGGCGCTGGCCGCGCGGCACGGGGCGCTGTCGGCGGACCATCTGGAGCATCTGGACGCCGAAGGCGTGGCGGCGATGGCGGCGGCGGGCACCGTGGCGGTGTTGCTGCCCGGCGCCTTCTATTTCACCCGCGAGACGAAGCTACCGCCGGTGCAGGCGCTGCGCGACGCCGGCGTGCCGATCGCGGTGGCGAGCGACTGCAATCCGGGCACGTCGCCCATGGCTTCCATCCTGCTGGCGGTGAACATGGGCGCGACGCTGTTCCGCCTCACCGTGGACGAATGCCTGCTGGGCGTCACCCGCAACGCCGCGCGGGCGCTGGGGCTGGGGCATCTGATCGGCACGATCGAGCCGGGCAAGCTGTGCAACCTGGCGATCTGGGATGTCGAGGCTCCGGCGGAGCTGGCCTATCGCATCGGCGCCAATCCGCTCCACGCGCGCGTGTTCAGAGGCATATGACCAAGCTAGTCCTTTATCCCGGCAAGGCCGCGCTGGCCGATTGGCGCGCGATCCATCAGGGCGCGCGTGCGTCGCTCGATCCCGCCTGCATGCCCGCCGTCGCGGCCAGCGCCGCCGCGGTGGAGGCCATCGTCGCGCGGCACGATCCGGCCTATGGCATCAACACCGGGTTCGGGAAGCTCGCCAGCGTCAAGATCGGCGACGCGGACCTTGAGACGCTCCAGCGCAACATCGTGCTCAGCCATGCCGCGGGCGTGGGCGATCCGATGCCGGTGCCGGTCGTGCGGCTGATGCTGGCGCTGAAGCTTGCCAGCCTGGCGCAGGGCGCATCGGGCGTGCGGCCCGCCACCGTGGCGCTGCTGGAGGAGATGCTGGCGCGCGACGTGATGCCGGTGATCCCGTGCCAGGGATCGGTGGGGGCCAGCGGCGACCTTGCCCCGCTCGCCCATATGGCGGCGGCGATGCTGGGCGTGGGCGAGGTGATCGTGGAGGGCGAGCGCCGCCCGGCGGCCGAGGTGATCGCGCCGGTGACGCTGGGCGCCAAGGAGGGGCTGGCGCTGCTCAACGGCACGCAATTCTCCACCGCCTATGCGCTCGCCGGGCTGTTCGAGGCGGAACGGCTGTTCCGTGCCGCGCTGGTCACGGGTGCGCTGTCCACCGAGGCGGCGAAGGGCAGCGACACGCCGTTCGATCCGCGTATCCATGCGCTGCGCGGCCATCGCGGCCAGATCGAGGTGGCGGAAGCGCTGCGCGGGCTGATGGCCGGCTCCGCCATCCGCGCGAGCCATGCGATCGACGACGAGCGCGTGCAGGACCCCTATTGCCTGCGCTGCCAGCCGCAGGTGATGGGCGCGTGCCTGGACCTGCTGCGCAACGCCGCCGCCACGCTGGAGATCGAGGCGAATGGCGTGACCGACAACCCGCTGATCTTCGCGGAGACCGGCGAGGCGCTGTCGGGCGGCAATTTCCACGCCGAGCCGGTGGCCTTCGCCGCCGACACGATCGCGCTGGCGATCTGCGAGACCGGCAGCCTGGCGGAGCGGCGCGTGGCGATGCTGGTCGATCCCGCGCTCTCCGGCCTGCCCGCGTTCCTGACGCCGCGGCCGGGGCTGAATTCCGGCTTCATGATCCCCCAGGTGACCGCCGCCGCGCTGGTTTCCGAGAACAAGCAGCGCGCCTATCCGGCCAGCGTCGATTCGATCCCCACATCGGCCAATCAGGAGGATCATGTCTCCATGGCCGGGCATGGCGCGCGGCGGCTGCTGGCGATGGCGGACAATCTCGCGAACGTGCTCGGGATCGAGTATCTTGCGGCGGCGCAGGGATGCGATTTCCACGCGCCGCTCGCCTCCAGCGAGCCGCTGGAGGCCGCGCGCGCGCTGTTGCGGGGGAGGGTACCGCATCTGGAGGACGACCGCTATTTCGCGCCGGACATGGCGGAGGCCACCGCGCTGGTGCGCGGGCCGCTGACCCAGGGGCTGGCATTGCCGGGGGTCGCGCGATGATCCGGGTGGAGCGCGGCGATGCGCCGCTGATCGTCAGCATCCCGCACGCCGGAACCGAGATACCGGAAGATATCGCCGGCAACCTCGTCTCGCTGCCGATCGCCCGCTATGACGCGGACCTCTACGTCGATCATCTCTATGCCTTCGCCGGATCGCTCGGCGCCACGATCGTCCGCACCACCATCTCGCGCACCGTGATCGACGTGAACCGCGATCCTTCCGGCCAGTCGCTCTATCCGGGGATGACCACCACGGGGCTGTGCCCTACCGAGACTTTCGACGGCATCCCGCTCTATCGCGAGGGGCGTGAGCCGGACGCGCAGGAGATCGCGCGGCGGCGGCGCGACTGGTTCGATCCCTATCACGCCACCATCCGCGGCGAGATCGCCCGGCTGCGCGAGGGGCATGGGCAGGTGGTGCTCTATGACGCCCATTCGATCCGCAGCCGCGCGCCGCGGCTGTTCGACGGCGATCTGCCGCTGTTCAATATCGGCACCAATTCAGGCGCTTCGTGCGATCCCGCGCTGGAGCGCGCGGTGGAGCGCATCTGCACCGCAGGGGGCAGCACGATCCTCAACGGCCGCTTCAAGGGCGGTTGGATCACCCGCCATTACGGGCAGCCGGGGGAGGGGGTGCATGCGATCCAGATGGAGCTGGCGATGCGCGCCTATCTGGACGAGGTGGCGCCGGCCGCCTGGCCGCCCGCATGGAATGAGGAGCGCGCCGAGCCGTGCCGCATGGCGCTCCGCTATGTCCTTGCCGCCGCAATCGAATTCGCCCTGAGGTAAGCCCATGACCCGCATCGACAACACCCGCCGGATCAAGGCGCCCACCGGCCCGGAGATCAGCGCAAAGAGCTGGCTGGCGGAGGCGCCGCTGCGCATGCTGATGAACAATGTCGACGCCGAAGTTGCCGAAAATCCGCAGAGCCTGGTGGTGTACGGCGGCATCGGCCGCGCGGCGCGCGACTGGGAGAGCTTCGACCGGATCGTCGCGGCGCTGCGGCGGCTGGAGGAGGATCAGACGCTGCTCGTCCAGTCGGGCAAGCCGGTGGGCGTGTTCCGCACCCATGCCGATGCCCCGCGCGTGCTGATCGCCAATTCCAACCTGGTCCCCAAATGGGCGGACTGGGATCATTTCCACGAGCTCGATCGCAAGGGGCTGATGATGTACGGCCAGATGACGGCCGGATCGTGGATCTACATCGGCAGCCAGGGCATCGTTCAGGGCACCTACGAGACCTTCGTCGAGATGGGCCGGCGCCATTATGGCGGCGATCTTTCGGGCAGGTGGATCCTCACCGGCGGGCTGGGCGGCATGGGCGGCGCGCAGCCGCTGGCGGCGACGATGGCGGGCGCATCCTGCCTGGCCGTCGAATGCCAGCCGAGCCGCATCGCGATGCGGCTGGAAACCGGATACCTCGATCGCGAAGCGAGGAGCATCGACGAAGCGCTTGAGATCATTCGCACCTCGGACAAGCCGGTATCGGTAGGCCTGCTGGGCAACGCGGCCGAGGTGTTTCCGGAGCTGGTCCGCCGCGGCGTGCGGCCCGATGCGGTGACCGACCAGACCTCCGCCCATGATCCAATCAACGGATACCTCCCGCTCGGCTGGACGCTGGAGCAGTGGTTCGCCAGGCGCGAGAGCGCGCCGCACGAGGTGGAGGCCGCCGCGCGCAAGTCCATGGGCGTGCAGGTGGAGGCGATGCTGGCGTTCCACCGCATGGGCATCCCCACCTTCGACTATGGCAACAACATCCGCCAGGTGGCGAAGGACGCGGGCGTGGCGGACGCCTTTGCCTTCCCCGGCTTCGTCCCCGCCTATATCCGCCCGCTGTTCTGCCGCGGCATCGGCCCGTTCCGCTGGGCGGCGCTGTCGGGCAATCCGGAGGACATCTGGAAGACCGACGCCAAGGTGAAGGAGCTGCTGCCCGACGACCGCCACCTCCACAACTGGCTCGACATGGCGCGCGAGCGCATCCACTTCCAGGGCCTGCCCGCGCGCATCTGCTGGGTCGGGCTGGGGGACCGGCACCGGCTGGGGCTGGCGTTCAACGAGAT
>NZ_JAPDRA010000018.1 GCF_026013525.1 Sphingomonas canadensis
AAATCTCCAGCTCGCTCAGCTTCGATCTTGCCAGATCCCTCTCATACCAACCGGATACATTTTACGGGACAGGGTCAGCCGCGCCAAAGAAGCATCAGCGCGCCGCACGGCGCTCAAGCTGGAGGCCGCCGCCGTGGAAAAGAAGATCAGCCAGTTTCTCGACCGCATTGTCGAAGCCGACAGCCCGACCGTCATCACAGCCTATGAGCGCAAGATCGGCGAGCTGGAACGCGACAAGCTGATTCTGGCGGAGAATATCGCCAAATGCGGCACGCCCGCGCGCGACTATGACGAGGTTTTTCAAACCTCGATGGCGTTTCTGGCAAACCCTTGGAATCTATGGGAAACAGGTAGGTTGGAGGACCGTAGAGCTATGCTGAAACTGGTCTTTCCGGGCCATCTCGTCTACTGCCGGAAATCCGGCTTTCAAACCCCCGAAATATCCATGCCTTTCAAGGCGTTGGAGGATATCTCAAGCCCAAAAAGTGAAATGGCGCGCCCGGCAGGATTCGAACCTGCGGCCCCAAGCTTAGAAGGCTCGTGCTCTATCCAACTGAGCTACGGGCGCGCACCCGGCCCAACTAGCGCGGATTGCGCGCGTGCGGAACCGCGATCATAGTCCCGCCATGACCGAGGGGACGGACAGGCCGGCGCACGTCGCCGCACGCGCGCTGGCGGGAAGCCATTTCCGCTATTTCGATTTCCTGATGGCGGCGTTCTGCGTCGTGCTCGTGCTGTCCAACGTGGTCGGCGCGGCGAAGGTTGCTACGCTGGGCGGGCTCACCTTCGGCGCGGGGATATTGTTCTTCCCCATCTCCTACGTCCTCGGCGACGTGCTGACCGAGGTCTATGGCTATGCCCGCGCGCGCCGGGTGATCTGGGCGGGGTTCGCCGCGGCGATCTTCGCGGCGGTGATGTGCTGGGTGATCGTGATCATGCCGCCCGCGGCCGGATGGGCAGGGCAGGAGGTCTATGAGGCCGCCTTCGGCCAGGTCTGGCGCATCGTGGGCGCGTCGGTCGCGGCCTTCTGGGTCGGCGAGTTCGTGAACTCCTACGTGCTCGCGCGGATGAAGATCTGGACCCAGGGGCGCATGCTGTGGACCCGCACCATCGGATCGACGGTGTTCGGCCAGGGCGTGGACAGCCTGATCTTCTATCCGCTCGCCTTCCTGGGCGTGTGGTCGAACGAGCAGGTGATGACGGTGATGATCACCAACTGGCTGATGAAGGTGGGCTGGGAAGCGGCGCTGACGCCGGTGACCTATGTCGTCGTCAACTGGCTGAAGCGCCGCGAGGGCGTGGACATCTATGACGAGGGCACGGACTTCACGCCATTCCGGACGCGGGTGTGAGCAACGCGGCGATCGTCTACCCCCCGGCGATCGTGACGCCGGGGACCACGTGGCTGCAGGAAAGCAAACTGTGGCTGATCCAGCATGTGGGGCTGGAGAAGGACGCGCTGCACATTTACGTCGCGCTGCTGCTGCTGTTCGGCAGCGCATGGCTGTTCCGCTGGCGGCTGAGCGGCTGGAAGCCCGCGGCGATCGTGCTGGCGGCGGCGCTGGCGGGGGAGGCGTGGGACATTCGCGACGGGCTGATGACCAGCGTGCCGCTCGCCGTCAGCCTTCCGTTCAGCGTCCACGATCTGTGGAACACGATGTTCTGGCCCGTCGCGATCCTGCTGCTGGCGCGATACACCCCGTTGTTCGGCGAGCGCGCCGGGCCGGACGAATTGAACCAGAACGGTTAGGGCGGGGCGTGCCTGGTCTGACCCGTTCGGCCTGAACTTGTCGAAGGGCGCGTCCCTCGAGAGCATCGCCGGTGGCCGGAACCCCTTCGAAAAGCCCAGGGCGAACGGTGGAGCAACCCGATTCCGATTTAAGGCGTGACGCATTGCGCTCCATCGGAGAAAGGCCCGTGGAGCTTTGAATAAACCCGCCTTATTGGTTAGTGCGCGCGAGGCGCGGCCGCCTCAGCCGACCGCTTCGAGCAGCCCTTCGAACAGGCGGCGGCCGTCGGTGTTGCCATGGGCGGCTTCGACGCAGCGTTCGGGGTGCGGCATCATGCCCAGCACATTGCCCGATGCGTTCAATATGCCCGCGATGCCGCGCGCCGATCCGTTCACGTCGCTGGTATAGCGGAACGCCACGCGCCCATCGCCCTCCAGCCGGTCCAGCGTATCGGCGTCGGCGAAATAATTTCCGTCGTGGTGGGCCACCGGCACGCTGATCTCCTCGCCCGCGCGATAGGCGCTGGTGAAGATCGACTGGCTCGTCTCCACCTTCAGCCCCACGTCGCGGCACACGAAATCGAGCCCGGCGTTGCGCATCAGCGCGCCCGGGAGCAGCCCGGTTTCGGTGAGCACCTGGAATCCGTTGCAGATGCCGATCACCGGCACGCCGCGCCCGGCCGCCTCGATCACCGCGCGCACCACCGGGGATCGCGCCGCGATCGCGCCGCAGCGCAGGTAATCGCCGTAGGAAAAGCCGCCGGGCAGCGCGATCAGGCCCAGCCCGCCGGGCAGCGCGCTTTCGCCATGCCACACCATCGCGGGCGCGGTTCCCGTGACCGCCTCCAGCGCCACCGCGATATCGCGATCGCAGTTGGAGCCGGGAAAGACGATCACCGCGGTTTTCATGCGCGCTCGATCCGGTAGTTTTCGATCACCGTGTTGGCGAGCAGCTTGCGGCACATCTCTTCGATGGCGGCGTCGCTGGTGCCCTCGGCAACCTCCAGTTCGAAGATCTTGCCGGCGCGGACGTCCTCGACTCCGTCGAAGCCGAGGCCGGCGAGCGCGTGCTGGATGGCCTTGCCCTGGGGGTCGAGCACGCCGTTCTTAAGGGTGACGATGACGCGAAGCTTCATGCCCCGCGCCTATGGCCGCATGGATGGATTCGGGCAATCGGAAAACGCCGCGCGGCCCGGCTTTCGTGCGGGCCGCGGGCGCCGCGGACTATTTTCCGCGGCGCTTGCGGTGGGTTTCCAGGTCGAGCACGGCCGAATTCTCGCCCTCCGGCAGCAGACCCAGGCGGCGCGCGACCTCCTGATAGGCTTCCACCTCGCCGCCCAGATCGCGGCGGAACCGGTCCTTGTCGAGCTTCTCGCCGCTGGCCATGTCCCACAGGCGGCATCCGTCCGGGCTGATCTCGTCGGCCAGGATTATGCGGCTGTAGTCGTTGTCCCAGATGCGGCCGAACTCCAGCTTGAAGTCCACCAGCCGGATGCCGATCCCGGCGAACAGGCCCGACATGAAATCGTTCACGCGGATCGCCATGTCCGCCATGTCGTGCAGCTCTTCCTGGCTGGCCCAGCCGAAGCACAGGATATGCTCGTCCGTCACCATCGGATCGCCGAGGGCGTCGTCCTTGAAATAATATTCGATGATCGTGCGGGGCAGCGGCGTGCCCTCCTCGATCCCCAGCTTCTTAGAAAGGCTACCGGCCACCACGTTGCGCACGACCACCTCGATCGGCACGATATCCACCTGGCGGATCAACTGTTCGCGCATGTTGAGGCGGCGGATGAAATGGGTGGGCACGCCGATGTTGCCCAGCATCGTGAAGATATGCTCGCTGATGCGGTTGTTGAGCACGCCCTTGCCGCTGATCGTGCCCTTCTTCTGGGCGTTGAACGCGGTCGCATCGTCCTTGAAATACTGGATCAGCGTGCCGGGCTCGGGACCTTCATACAGGATCTTGGCCTTGCCTTCGTAGATTTGGCGGCGGCGTGGCATGGCGTAGGCAACCCCTGCAAAAAAGCTGGCCCCGGCGGCGCGGGATATGCGGCGGCCGGGGCGTTGGATGGCGAAGGGCTATACCGGAAGGGGGAGGGGGGTGCAATCAGCCTTGCTCCTCCCCGGCCTCCGGTTCGGCGGATTTGGAGGCCTCCGCGGCGCGCCTCGTCCTCCGGAGAAGGATCAGCAGCGGGGGCACCGCTAGAAGCAGCCAGGGCGCGAGATAGATCAGCAGCGTCAGCAGGCTGCGCAGCGCGACGATGAAGGCGGCACCCGATCCGCGGACCGCTTCGCCCAACTGGCTTCCGGCCACTCGCGGTGTCGCCTGTACCGCGACGGCTTGATAGCGGATCTCGAATTCCGATGTCGCCACGCGCGCGCGCAGCTCCGCCAGCCAGCCCTTGGCCTGGTCCAGCTCCTCCTGCGCCTGCGCGACGCTGCGCTCCGCCTCCAGCAGCTCGGACACGCGGCCGGCGCGGGTGCGCAACATCTCGGTCAGGCGGCTGACCAGCAACTCGCGCTGGCGGATTCGCGCCTCGGCGTCGACGATGTCCTTGGATACGTCCTCGGCCGTCACGCTGGTGGCGATGGTGCGTCCGCCCGCCTGCGCCACCGCGCGCACGGCCGCGTCGGAAAAGGCGCCCGCCTGGCCGCTGTCGACGCGCAGGCGAAGGAACGCGCTGGCCTGGATATCGTCCGCGGACCCGCGCTCCATCGCGACGAGCTGGCAGCGCGCAGGCCCCATATCCGTGCAGAGCTTGCGGTGCGCCCCCTGTGCGGCGGCGATGCGATCGCCCGGTAGGCGGAAGCCGAGCTTGTAGGCATAGGCGAGCTTGGGCAGCGATATCGCGATCGGAGCGGTGGTTACCTGCGTCTCTTCCGCCACCTCGGCCGGCGATCCCTCGCTGATTTCCGGTGCCAGCGCGGGCGCATCGCGCGATGCCGGCACGGCTCCGGACGGCGCGGCCGGGGTGACGTTATAGGCCTCGATGGGCCGGGAGATGTCCGCGGTGAGCAGCGGGCGGGCCTGGATCACCAGCATCACGAAGATGGCCAGTGTCAGGATGCCCGCGGCGATTGCCAACGGTATGCGCACGGCACGGGATTGGATGGCTATCATTAAATGATATAACGTTACATCATCTAATCGAGTCAAGCGCGATCGTGACGCAGGCGATCCATTCTAGGGCTCCTGCATTCCGCCCGGCGCCGGCCGGCCCGGGCGGAAGCCGCCTCAGCCCTGCGGCTGGGGCTCGTCGTCGTCGCGGTTAAACCAGCGCTGGATCAGGTTGCGGTTGTCGCGCGGTTCTTCCTGCTGCTGCTCGGCATAGTCCTCGTCGCCCGCGCCGCCGCCGCGGCCATGGACGATGAAGCGCAGCAGCGCGATGATCAGGATCAGCGCGATCATCCACGGGCCGATCGCGGCCAGCACGGTCAGCAGCCGCGCGACCGAGCTTTCGAGCGTGTGGCCCGCGTTGCGGAAATTGGCCTGCGCCGATCCCAGGCCGGTGAGCGCTGAGCTGGATTCATAGGTAAGCAGCACCGGCGCATTGGCCAGCGACTGGCCCTGGCCCGCCTCAACCTCGGCGATGGCGTCGAGCGCGGTCTGGAGCCGGTCGGCCCGGGCTTTTGCGGCGTCGCCGCCGTCGCCCTGCGCCTGGGATCGGGCGTTGGCGAGCTGGTCCTGCAGGCGCTTGATCAGCGCGGCCCCGCGCGCGGAGCTGGTCGAATCGGCGCCGGTCACCTCGGTGTCGACGAGCACGCCGTCGACCCCGGTCACCGCCTTGGTCACCGCTTCGCCATAGGTGCGGGCGATGGCCGGATCGATGGTGATCATCAGCATCGCGCGGATCTTGTTCGCGCCATCCACCTTGTAACGCATCGAAAGGATGCGGCAGCGCGTGGGCGTCAGCTTGTCGCAGGCGTCGGCGTTGGACTGGAGCACCGCCTTAAGCTGCTCGCCGGGAAGGCGATAGGCATAGCGATAGTCATAGCCGCGGGAAGGTGCGCCGAAATCCTCGGCGGCGGAGGCGGCCGCCTTCTTGCCGTTGTCCGAACCGGCGAGGTCGCAACCCGCCAGCAGCAGCAACGCCGAAAGTGCAGCAACGACTCGCATCTTTCCCTCCCTGGACGATGCGGGGACTTAACGCAGTTTTGGCCGCCTCCCAACTCCGCTGTGCCGGCGTTGTTTCGTTTCGGGAAGCTTCCCGCTGCGGGAACGCGGATGCAGGCGCGCGTGCGGGGGGAGGCGTCGGGCGGCGCCTTTCATCAATAGAACTTGTGTGTCCACGGCGTTCGCGGGGCGGCGCCGGCCTGGCGCCACCCCGCGGTTCATCGCTTGCCAGGGAAAGTCAGCGCACGATGAATGCCGTCTGGCCTGCGTTGGCGAAAGCCTTCTCCCGCTGCGCCGCCGCGTTGGCCAGCGCCGTGTCGCGGCAACCGCGGTTCTGCACCTCGCGGCGCAGGTCGCGGGTCTTGGGGTCTTCGCAGACGAGCCGCACCGCGGCCTGGATACGGTGTTCGAGCTGGGCGCGGCCCGCGGCGGAGCCCAGATCGAGATCGGCGTAGCTGACGCGCGCGACCGGCGCGTCCTGGGCGATGGCGGGCGCCGCGGCGATCAGCAGCGGCAGGGCAATGAGCGTCTTGAGCATGTTCCTGTTCCCTCGGTGTTCCGTGTGGGCGATGGCGCTCCTCTGCTCCCGAACGGTGCCGGCATCCAACAAATCGTTGCGGGACTATCATCAGTTGTGCTTATGAAAGGCGATGCGCAGAATTCCGCCGCTAGCCGCCGTCCGCGTGTTCGAGGCGGCCGCCCGTCTGGGCAGCTTCACCCGCGCCGCCGAGGAGCTGGGGATGACCCAGGCGGCGGTCAGCTATCAGATGAAGCTGCTGGAGGAGCGGCTGGGCGTGCCGCTGTTCGCGCGCAGCGGGCGCGGGATCGTGCTGACCGATATCGGCAGGCGGATCGCGCCGCAGATCACCTCCGCGTTCGACCTGATGGGCGATGCCTTCGCCTCGCTGCGCCAGGAGAATGAGGCGGTGCTGACGGTCAGCGCGCCGATGACCTTCGCCACCAACTGGCTGGCGGCGCGGCTGGGCGGGTTCCAGGTCGCGCGGCCGGAGCTGGCGGTGCGGCTCGACACGTCGGACATCAAGGTGGATTTTTCCACCGGCGAGTTCGACGCGGCGGTGCGCGGCACGGTGCATCCCGGCGACGCGCTGGTCAGCCACTTCCTGATGCGCATGCCCGTCGCGCCGCTGGCGAGCCCCGAATTCCTGGCCCGCCACCGGCCGATCCGCGAACCGGCGGACCTGCTGGAAGTCCCGCGCCTTTCCCCCGACGACGACTGGTGGGAGCTGTGGTTCAGCACCGCGATGGGCGGCGTGGTGCCCGATCGGCAGGGCGGCGTGCGGATGGACTGGCAGGTGCAGCAAGGCAACGCCGCCATCGCCGGCCACGGCGTCGCCGCGCTCAGCCCGCCGATGTGGCAGCACGCGCTCGCCAGCGGCCAGCTCGTCCAGGTGCTGCCCCATTTCGTCCAGTATCGCAGCAGCTTCTGGCTGGTCTATCCGGAGAGCAAGCGCCACCTGTCCAAGGTCCGCGCCTTCCGCGACTGGATACTCGCGGAGGTGCGCGGCGCGATGGGTGACGATCCCTTCGGCGCGCTGATCCCGCCCAGCGCGGAGGAACTGGCCCGCTGAGCCGGCGAAAGCTGTGGAAAAGGCCTGCGGGAGCCGGGCGCGCGTGATGGCCACCGCGCCGGGGGGCTGCTATCGGAGCGCCAATGGCACTCGATACCGACAGCAGCCCGGCCGAGCCGGGCAGCCCCTCTGACGTACCTTTCGACAGCGCGCTCTCCGAGCGTTACCTTGTCTATGCGCTCTCGACGATCACGGCGCGCTCGCTTCCCGATGTCCGCGACGGGCTGAAGCCTGTGCATCGCCGCCTGCTGTGGGCGATGCGGCTGCTGCGGCTCGATCCGGCCCAGGGCTACAAGAAGTGCGCGCGCGTCGTGGGCGACGTGATCGGCAAATACCACCCGCATGGCGACGCATCGGTCTATGACGCGATGGTCCGCCTCGCGCAGACTTTTTCGCTGCGCTATCCGCTGGTCGACGGCCAGGGCAATTTCGGTAATATCGATGGCGATAACGCCGCCGCCTATCGCTATACCGAGGCGCGGCTGACCCAGGTCGCGATCGACCTGATGGAGGGGCTGGACGAGAATTCGGTCGATTTCCGCCCCACCTACAATGGTGAGGACGAGGAGCCGGAGCTGTTCCCCGGCCTGTTCCCCAACCTGCTGGCCAATGGCGCGGCGGGGATCGCGGTGGGCATGGCGACCAACATCCCGCCGCACAACGCCGCCGAGCTGATCGATGCCGCGGTCGCGCTGATCGACAATCCTCACGCCGACGTGCTTCAGCATGTGAAGGGGCCTGATTTCCCGACCGGCGGCATCGTCGTCGATCCGCCCGCCGTGATCGCGGAGGCCTATGCCACCGGGCGCGGATCGTTCCGCGTCCGATCGCGCTGGCACCAGGAGGATCAGGGGCGGGGCACCTGGGTCGCGGTGATCACCGAGATTCCCTATGGCGTGCAGAAGGGCAAGCTGATCGAGGCGATCGCCGCGCTGATCAACGACAAGAAGCTGCCGATCCTGGCCGATGTGCGCGACGAGAGCGCCGAGGACATCCGCATCGTGCTGGAACCGCGCGCGCGCACGGTGGACCCGCAGACGCTGATGGACAGCCTGTTCCGGCTTTCGGACCTGGAGGTGCGCTTCTCGCTCAACCTCAACGTGCTCGATCGCAACCGCACGCCGCGCGTGATGGGGCTGGGCGAGGCGCTGGCGGCCTGGGTCGATCACCAGTTCGTCGTCCTGCGCCGCCGCACCGAACACCGGCTGGCCAAGATCGCCGACCGGCTGGAGCTGGTGGCGGGCTACATCATCGCCTTCCTCAACCTGGACCGGGTGATCGAGATCATCCGTACCGAGGACGAGCCCAAGCCGGTGATGATGGCCGAATTCCAGCTCACCGACCGCCAGGCCGAGGCGATCCTGAACATGCGGCTGCGCAGCCTGCGCAAGCTGGAGGAGATGGAGCTGAAGCGCGAGCAGGCCGATCTGGAGAAGGAGAAGGCCGAGCTGGAGCTGCTGCTGGGCAGCGAGGCGCGGCAGCGCACGCGGATGAAGCGCGATCTGGGCAAGATCCGCGAACGTTATGGCCCCGAGACCGATCTGGGCCGCCGCCGCACGCTGATCGAGGAAGCGGCGCCCGCGCGCGAGATCCCGCTGGAGGCGATGATCGAGCGCGAGCCGATCACCGTGATCCTTTCCAAGCGCGGCTGGATCCGCGCGATGAAGGGGCATATCGAGCCGGGCCAGCTCGCCGATCTGAAGTTCAAGGAGGGCGACGAGGCCTTCCTGACCTTCCCGGCGCAGACCACCGACAAGCTGTTGCTGGCGGCGGACAATGGCCGTTTCTACACGCTGGCGGCGGACAAGCTGCCCGGCGGGCGCGGGTTCGGCGAGCCGGTGCGGCTGATGATCGACCTGGAGGGCGATCGCGCCATCGTGAGCCTGATGCCGGCGGGCGCGGCGGAAAAGCTGCTGGTCGCCGCCAGCGACGGCCGCGGCTTCGTGGTGAAGGCAGAGGATGTGATCGCCGAGACGCGCAAGGGCAAGCAGGTGATGACGCCCCGGGCCGGCGCGCATCTGCGCGTCGTCCGCCCGATCGCGCCCGAGGACGATATGGTCGCGGCGATCGGCGACAACCGCAAGCTGCTCGTCTTCCCGCTGGCCGAGGTCGCGGAGCTGGCGCGCGGGCAGGGCGTACAGCTCCAGCGTTTCCGCGACGGCGGGCTTTCGGACGTGCGAACCTTCCGCCTGGCCGACGGCCTGAGCTGGACGATGGGCGGCGAGAGCGGCCGGACGCGGACCGAGACCGATCTGTCGCCGTGGCGCACGGCGCGCGGCGCGGCCGGGCGGATGCCGCCGCAGGGCTTCCCGCGGGACAACCGCTTCTGATCGCCGCGCTGGCCGGGGTGATTGCAAAGGGATTGTTGCGCAAGCGAAATTCCGTTTCCTTCAGAGCGCCTTAACCAATTACGGCTAGCCCGGGAGCTGATGGCGATCCCGAAGGCAAAGACCTTGCTTGGCGAACCTGTGCCGCGCGCTGCGCAGCGTGAGGACGCGCACGCCTTTGGCCCGGGCTCTGGCGCGATCATGATCGATCTGCTTCCCGTTCCCGCCGCGATCGTCGAACTTCACGGAAAAAGCTTTCAATTCGATGCGGTTAACCGACCATTCCGAATGGCGGGGCTGGGTGCTGTCGCTTCGGAATCGCCGCTGATCCGGCTGCTGGGAAGCCAGCTTCGCCGCTTCCTCGAATCGGATGAGGCGCGCTGTGAGATCGCGTGGCAGTTCGGCGAGGAAGTCGATTGCCGCTATTTCAACGTCACCTTCGCGCGGCGGACCGATCGCCGGTCGGTGCCGCGCTGCATGGTCACGCTGGTCGATCACACCGCGGAACTGCGCACCGAGCACAGCCTGCGCCGCGAGATGATGACGGACAGCCTTACCGGGCTGCCCAACCGCGCCGGCTTCAGCGACGAGGTGGAGGCCGCGGTCACCCCCGATATGCGCGATCGCTATGCGGTGATGGTGGTGAACCTCAGCCGGTTCAGCCGCGTCAACGCCTGCATGGGCGGACTGGCGGGCGACGAGCTGCTCATCTCGGTCGCGCGCCGGCTGAAGGGCGCGCTGCGCGGCCGCGACACGCTGGCACGGATGAACGGCGACGAGTTCGGCATGCTGCTGACGCTGGACGATGGGCCGAACGACGCGCTGCACGTGGCCAAGCGGATCAACGCGGCGCTGGCCAACCCCTTCCGCCTCTCGGACTTCGAGATCCGGGTGGACTGTTCGATCGGCATCGCGCTGGGATCGGACAATGACGGCGATCCCGAGGATCTGGTCCGCAACGCCCAGTTCGCGATGAAGCGCGCCAAGATCAGCGGCCGCACCGAAGTCTATCAGACCCGCGCCTTCGATATCGCCCGCGAGCAGTTCGGCATGGAGACCGAGCTGCGCCGCGCGATCGAAACCGGCGCGATGACGCTGCACTTCCAGCCGATCTGCGATCTGGCCACCGGGCGCATCACTTCGTTCGAGGCGCTCGCGCGCTGGACCAACGAGGAAGGGCACAAGCTGTCCCCCAACGACTTCATCCCCGTGGCGGAGGAGGCGGGGCTGATCGTGCCGCTCGGCCGCTGGGCGATGGACGCGGCGGCGCGGACGCTGGCGCAATGGGATGCGCGGGCCGGCGGCGAATGTGGCGTGAAGATCGCGGTCAACCTCTCGGCTATCCAGCTCCAGCGCGACAATGTGCCGATGATGGTGAAGTCCGCGCTCGACGCGCACCGCATCGACGGGCACCGGCTGACGCTGGAACTGACCGAAAGCGCGATCGTGACCGATCCCGATCGCATCACCCAGACGATGAAGGCGCTGAAGGATCTGGGCGCCACCGTGGCGATGGACGATTTCGGCACCGGCTATTCGAACCTCGCCTATCTCCAGCGGCTGCCGATCGACCTGCTCAAGATCGACCGCAGCTTCGTGACGGGGATGCTGGCCGATCGCGACAAGATCGCCATCGTCCGTGCGATCCTGAGCCTGGCGCAGGCGCTGGGCAAACAGACCACCGCCGAGGGCATCGAGACCAACGAGCTGGCGCAGACGCTGGCGGCGCTGGGATGCACCTATGGCCAGGGTTTCCTCTACGCCCGTCCGCTTGAGGCCGAGGACGCCTACCGGCTGTTGTCCGAGCCCTATATCTAGGCTGTATCGACATTCAGAGGATTTCCAAAGGTAGGGATGTCTGATTCATGGGTTTCTGCAGTTGCGGAGGCACCATGGGGATCAAGCGATACGAGTTGAGC
>NZ_JAPDRA010000019.1 GCF_026013525.1 Sphingomonas canadensis
TCCCCATAATAAATAGAGATTTCTCAATAGTTTCCGCGTTAACACGCCTCTTCTCCTAATTATCTGGTTTCAAAAAAATTTCTGTCCCGTTTATCCCCTTGACGCATGTAATGGGCGCTGATGCCCTTTCCCTAGGGATGTCGCGCCGTCGCTAGGAGCGCGGGGTTAGAGATCAGGGTCTATCTGAATGTCATCCAGCGCGTGGTGGTCGTCTCTCGGCCAATAGCCGCCGCCGGGGAGCCGCCGGATAATCCCCTTCTCGCGCCAGAGCATCGTGCTCAGGACCATCTCCGGGTCCTTGCCTTGGATGGTGATACCGTCCGCTGCCAGCCGCTCGAATATTTCCCGCCGTGACATCGGCTCGCCGCGCTCGCGGATATACCCTACCGCCGCGCTGGCAACATCCCGACGATCCGGGTTCTTCGGACGCTGCCGCTTTCCGCTTGGCGCGGGACCGTTGTCCACATGTTCTACAATTCCGGGCTGCTGTACCCCCGCCATTTCATACCATGTTGCTATGAAAGAATTGAGGCGGTCTAGGTCCTTGCATAGCGCGCTGCGCTTAGCCTCTAGAGCGCTGATTTGCTCGTTTAGCGCACCGATTTCAGCGACAGTGTTTGACAGTCGCGCCTGCGCCGTTTCGAGTGCCTTATCCATCGTCCGCGCTCCCATCCGAATCTCAGGAATTAACATTCACACAATTCCGTATCTGCGGTTGAATGTATGTGCAAGCTCGATTATGGAAAGGTTACCGGACGGGGGCGACTCGGACGGCGACGGCCCGCAGGCCCTGCGTGGGCCTACGGTCGTCTGGCTTCAACTTGTGGTGTCAACCGGCTCACCGGGGGAGCGTTGGTCCCCGGGGATTGGAGGTGCTGATGGTCCGCCATCAGTGGGGGAGTAGGTGGTTGCAGCCACCGAAACCCTTGCTCTTGTTAAAGAGCTTTCACCGCCGTGGCGTCCCTAAGGGAGCGCCACGGCGGCTCTCTACCATAGGACAGTGAGTCTGTCCATATATCAGACTACGAAAGGCCCCTTCCCATGGCCAAAAAGCCCGCCGGCGGCTCGAAATCGCCGCCCCGCCAGACCTCTCCAAGGGTCTCCACCATCGCGTCCCGCATCCTTTCGGGCGCGAACCCCAAGCCGACCAAGGCTCAGATCAAGACCATCGCGGCTTCCGTGATGAGTCAGGATCAGACCAAGGGGCAGGCACTTAAGAAGCGGTAGCTTCGGCTATCGGGGTGATGTGTACGACGCAGCGTGTGGGTATCTGGATCACACCGGATACCTGCACGCTGTTTTCGTCGTCTATCGCCCCCATGTTGGGAGCAAGGGCCTTCATCTGGTCGTCGTCGCGGATCATCCAGCCAACGGATACGCAGCGGATCGTGCCAGGTGCATCAAATGATGCTAGGTAGGACCAGCTTGGGATCGGTTGGGCGCTATCCTCCCATTCGATCATGACGAGAGGGCATAGCGTGGAACGAATGACATTAGCGGACGCCTTGGGGGCCGGTGATCTCGAACCCTTCATCCGACAAGTCGAGTCCGATGGCGTAGGCCCCGCCGATCGCGCTGAGTTTGGCCGCCTGTTAGGTCGCATCACAGCACCCCAACCAGAAGATCGAACATCCCGTTCACACGCTCGCGGTGGTTCGCGCGGAAAGTGAACTCGCTCAGATAGCGCTCCATGTGCTTCGCGCTGATCTGAACGTGCGTGGAGCGAACCGAAGCCTTGAACAGCCGCCAGAAGCCTTCGACGGTGTTGACGTGGAACGTCTCGCCGCTGCGGTAATCGTAGTGAGCGTATTCCTTCGCGCCATGCTTCACGGCGCCGTGCGTGTAGCCATCGCCAGAGAGTAAGCCGTAGGACATAAGTTCGTCGGTCGAGACGACCGAGCCGGGCTCGACGTTCTCAAGCACTACGTCGCGCAGCGTGTCTTTCTTCACATTGGGGATGACAACCGCCTTCATGGCACCACCGCGCTCCGCAAGGCCCATGACGATCGTCTTTCCGGGGGCGCCACGGCCGCGCTTCCCGCCCGACCGGCGACCGCCCACATAAGCTTCGTCCAGTTCGACGTGACCGGACAGCAGCGCGTCAAACGACTGCGCCTTGGCAGTCAGGTCGCGGATTTGCTGACCGATGCGATATGCCGTTTTGTACGTGACCCCGAGCTGGCGTTGCAGTTCCTTGCCGCTCACGCCGTGGCGCGTCGTGCAGAACAGATACATGGCATAGAACCACGAAACGAGCGGGGTCCGCGTGTCATGCAGGATCGTGTTCGCGGTCGGGTTCACATGGTGACCGCAGTGCGCGCAAACATAGGTGCGGCGCTTTGCCAGCTTGTGGAACGTCGAGCCCACGACACCGCACGAAGGGCAGTCAAAGCGGGTTCCGCCGAAGCGAACCTGCATGATGTGCTCAAGGCAGGCGTCGTCATTGGGGAAGCGCACGAAGAACTCGCGAACCGAAAACTCAGGCGATGCGGAAGGGCTCTTGCTCATGGCCCCTAGTTAGCAAGTTGGCGTACCTGCGTCAAGGGGATAAACGGGATTTCTGTAGCCATCATCTTTTATATAATATGGAGAATTTGCAATAGGTTGCAATGTGTCAAAACTTCCATCGTTTCCTCCAAGGAAGAATATTACGGGGTTTACCCTTCCTTTATTGTATCTGACAAAACTCTCTACATCGCCTCCAGAGCTTCTTGCCGTCTTCATGGAGAAATTAGCATCTTCCTTTACCCCCGTGGGATGGATGTGGAAACCCGCCACGACACGCCCGGGGGTTTGAGAACTGGACGCTCTGGTCATCGGCACCCAAGGACGACCAGCCTCCACACCTGCCGGCGCGTACCCGGTCGTGGCAAGCGTGCCGAGCATGATCTTGCTTCGCACAAATCGACCTGTCGGCGTCATGTATATGTATCCGCCACGCTCCCAGTTATCACCCAATACACTGCGAAGCGCGAAGGCAAAAGCAATTGCGTCTATAGCCGCCTCTCTAGCAGTAGAAAATTCGGTACCATCCGGCGCAATATTGTACGATCTCCTTGTCGTTACCGACTTTCCATCCGCACCTTTTGCTGTCTCGTTTATGAAAACCGGCATAGATGTGGCTAGTATCGTAGCCTCCGACTCGATTTTTTCAACCGCTCTAGAATTACGGTGACACGTGCAATATTGCCGAATTGCCGCCCTTCGGCTTCGGCCCGCGTTTTGCCGGGGCGAGGGCCAGGCCGGTGCGCGCTTCCATATCGGCGGGCCGTCCTCGAAGAAGGTCCGCTCGCGCCGGTTGGCCCGCTGGGTGATATGATGCGGGATGCCCGGGAGGACGATGCGACGAAGCTCGGCTATGACCCGAGGCTAGCGGCGGCGCGAAGCGAGTAAAGGGATTATTGCACGTGTCACCGTAATTCCCGCGTAATTCCCCGTAATTCCGTTAATTCCGGAATTCGTGACGAAACTCATGAAATAAACCTGCCATCTTTCTCAATTTCTTTTATTAATCTATCCCACGCGGGATTTATGTCACAATGCAATCTTGCCCTCTTTGTGGCTTCATAAAATCGCATTAGATCTTTTGAATTAAGCATGTCCAAGCGAATAAATGGCATGCTTTCAACATCCATTGATTCGTATATAGGCGCTATTAATTCTGGCGCCATTGCCTTGAGTGTATCTCTAGTTGAATCCACAATTTCATATAAATTAATCGTACTAGTAGAAACCCTAGAGTCATCACTAATTAATATTGATCCAGCCATTATATCACCTATATATGATTATTCTAGATCGATCTTTCACTGGTATACGGTTCACAGTGCCAATAAGTAAATCATAATTTACTGGATCAAAAAATCGCGAATCAATCGGAACAATGTCCGCCTTTTCCAGGTGATCTTCGATACTATTAAATAGATTATTTCTATTTCTGTAGAAATACTTATTTATATTATCAGCCTCCGCCCTCGTCGATGGCGTCAAGACAAAATCAACTTTCTTGCCCGCGAAAGGCCCGTTTACAAAAATATAGTCAACTTCGGTCTCTTTTCGAGCTCTTACGAGCTCCCCCCCCAAGATATCTTGGAATTACGGTGACACGTGCAATAATACCGAATTACTGCCCTTCGACTTCGGCCCGCGTTTTGCGGGGGCGAGGGCCAGGCCGGTGCGCGCTTCCATATCGGCGAGCCGTCCTCGAAGAAAGTCCGCTCGCGCCGGTTGCCCCGCCGGGTGATATGATGCGGAATGCCCGGGAGGGCGATGTGACGAAGCCTCGCCATGGCCCGAGGCTAGCGGCGGCGCGAAGCGAGTAAACGGATTATTGCACGTGTCACCGTAATCATGCTGACTAGATTGAGTCGCCACTAGATGCATTCGCGAGCCATTATTGTTCATAAATGCGGCTATGCAGCCAAGAGTCGCTCAACTTGTCTAATTCGAGAAGCTTCCTCACTGTCAGCCCCGAGTGGGGGATCAGGCTGCACAACGATGATCGAGCCTAAACCATCTAGTGTTTCAATACGCCCAGGGGACGGCACCGCAGCAATCGGGCGAGGCACATACACCATCCAGTCCACAAACGGGTGGCTGCTAAAATCTCGTTCGCGCATGGCTCGCTCTGACATGATTCCAGCCCATTTCGGACGCCATGTTTCAGCTACTAACGCCAGAAGCGAGCTGGCTTTCGAAACCCAAGGCGAGCTTTCAGATTGACATGGGAGATCAATGATAACGTTGTTGCCAACTCGCTCGCTGTAACAACCGCAGTGGATGCCTACAGTCGCCTCAGCTTCCTCCTGGCTCGCACCGTTCCAAAGGCGGATACTAAAGCCAAGATCATCGATGATCTCTCGTCCAACATCCGTTCTGTTTCTTCCCTTGAGTAGAAGCTCCTCAAGTCTTTTACGATCAAGAATGTCCACTTTCTTGGTCAAGGCGTCTTTGCGAGATCGACCCTTCTCATACCATTGCGCTAACAGCGGGTCTATTTCCGCCATCCCAGCAAAAAATCTTGCCGCTTTCTCAACACAAGTATCGAGCGTATCACGCCGAGCGTCCCAATATGCCCCAAGCATAAAACTCTGCATTTCTGTCCTCATGGCTTGACAGGCATGTTGACGATTCTGATGCCAGTTACTTGGTTCCTGCTCAACAGCGCACGCATTGCATCGGCAGCATGGAATTACGGTGACACGTGCAATAATACCGAATTGCTGCCCTTCGACTTCGGCCCCCATTGTGCCGGGGCGGGGCCATCCCGCCCGTCCCGCGATTAGAGCGAGGGCAGGTCCAGCCCCATCGCGCGGGCGCAATCCACGGCCTCGTCATAGCCGGCGTCGGCGTGGCGCATCACGCCGGTGGCGGGGTCGTTCCACAACACGCGCTCCAGCCGGCGGGCCGCGTCCGGGGTGCCGTCGGCGAC
>NZ_JAPDRA010000002.1 GCF_026013525.1 Sphingomonas canadensis
TCGATCTTGCGCGCGTCCTTGTCCACGCACACGACCTCATGGCCAAAATCCGAAAAACACGCCCCAGATACCAGGCCCACATAGCCCGTCCCTATCATCGTGATACGCAATGGTGATCCCCTTGGTGCCGACGTTCCGCCTGCCCTTAACGCACGTCACGGGGAGGGCAAGGGCGCGACCGCCGCAGGATGCGGGAACTTTCGCAGCCGAAACGAAGGTGCAACAAAAAAGCCGCGTCCCACGAAGGGCGCGGCCTTTGAAACCATCCGGGCCGGTCAGCGCTGCCTCACCAGTGAGACAGCATCACCGCCGGCCCGGAAGTGGCGATCGTTCAGAACGGACGAATGTCTTCGCCGCCCTCACCGTCGCGGAAGAAAAGGTTGAACGCGAACATCGTTAGTCTCCCATCGTGCGCAATTTTGCGCGATTCGGTGGTTAACGGGAAATTAACCATGATGCAATCCGGGATTCCACGATATTGCAGACTGTTAACCATTATTAATCAGAGGTTAGCGGCAGACTTAACCGTTCCTTCAAGGCTGTCGGGCTAGTCCTCGGGCAGATGTCTGCAGCGAGAGAGACAATAGTGGCCGCCGACGGCAAAGCATCGCGCGCGAACGCCAATGCGGACGCGCGTGGCGGAACGCTGCCTGTGCGGCGCACGGCTGCGGAAATGCCCATGCATCCTGCGCGAAAAGCGGCACGGCCCCGCCGGATGGCCGCGCGTAACGGCGCCGGCGCCGCCGCGTCGCGCGTGCCGGCTGCCGAGGGCCGCTACTGGCACGTGCTCTGCCTGTGCGAGATCACCAACTTCGCCACGCTGCGCCGCCATCTGGGCAGGCCGCGCGCCGACCGGCTGTCGCTCGACGTGGCGGATCATATCCTTGCGCTTTGCCCCGATGCGCGGATTTCGTCGGCGGCGCGGTGGATGGTGGAGATCGCGTTCGAGCGTGAGGCGCCGGAACATGCCGCCGCCGATATTGACGCCCTGCGCCAGGCTTTCCAGCGCCCGCTCGACCTGGACGGCGAGGCGCATCAGTTGCAGATGGTGTTCGGCATCGCCGCCGCCCCGGCTTCCGAGACCGACGACGTCCGCCTTTCCGAAGCCGCCGAGACCGCGCTGGACGAGGCGCGCGGCGAGAACCGCGTGGTGATGCTGGACCTGTCGCGCGCCGACCTGGCGTTCGACAAGCTGACCCTGATGCGCGAGCTGCCACGCGCGATCAGCAATGGCGAGATGTTCCTGGCCTATCAGCCCAAGGTCCATGTCCGCCGCCAGGAGATCGCATCGGCCGAGGCGCTGATCCGCTGGCAGCATCCGACGCGCGGGCTGATCCTGCCCGGCGACTTCATCTCGGTGGCGGAACAGGCCGGCGAGATCGGCGCGCTGACGATGTGGACGCTCGAGCAGGTGATCGCCGACCAGAAGCGGCTGGCCCAGGACGGGCACGATTTCCCGATCTTCATCAACATCTCCGGCGTGCTGCTGGCCGATTCGGTGTTCGTGGCCGAGGCGTGCGACCTGATCCGCCGCGGCGGCGCGCGCATCGGCTTCGAGATCACCGAGACCGCGGTGATCCGCGATCCGGACGTCGCGATCCGCCACCTCCAGCAGTTCGCCGACATCGGTGTCGAGCTGGCGATCGACGATTACGGCGCAGGCCTCTCTTCGCTCGCCTATCTGAAACAGCTTCCTGCGCGCGAGCTGAAGATCGACAAGATGTTTGTGCTGCAGCTTACCAGCAGCAATCGCGATCCGCTGATCGTGCGTTCCACCATCGATCTGGCGCACGCGCTGGAGATGGAGGTGACCGCGGAAGGCGTGGAGACCCCGTCGGCGCTGGCGCTGCTCAGCGTGATGGGTTGCGACATGGTGCAGGGCTTCCTGATCTCGCGCCCGCTCGCGATCGAGGCCTTCCGCCACTTCCTCGTCGAGGAGAACCCGCTGCTTTCGCCCGGCGGCGCGCAGCATTCGTTCATCCGCCCCGAGAGCTTCTGGAAGCGCGCGTGATGCGCGGCGCGCTGCGTCTGTTCTCCGCGGCGCTCCTGTGGCTCGCGGCGCTGGCGGCGATCCCCGGCGCGGCGCTGGCGCAACCCTTTCCCAAGCCGGTCGAGGACGCCTTTGCCGCCGCCAAGGCGGAGATGATGACCGACCAGCAGGCCACGCTGCGCCATGTGGCGCAGGCGGAGGCGCTGGCGGCGAAGCTGCCCGACGAGCGGCAGCGCGTGCTGGCGCTGGCCACCGCGCGCTGGCTGGCGGGCGAGGCGCACCTGCGATCCAACGCGCCGGACAAGGCCGCGCCGCTGCTCGCCCAGGGCCTGGCGCTGGTGAACGGCATCCGCGAGCCGATCAAGCTGCGCGGCGACCTGCTGATGTCGCAGGGCGCGCTGTTCATGCAGCGCGACCAGGCCGCGGAGGCGCTATCGAACTTCCAGCAGGCCTATTACATCTTCCGCGAGGTGAAGGAACCGCGCAGCCAGGCGATCGCCTATCAGAACATGGCGACGCTCTATTCGACCGCGAACGACAACGAGAAGGCCGAGCAATATCTGCGCGAGGCCGCCGAGCTGTTCGACGGCGATCCGATGCTGTCGCTGTCGCTGCACAACAACCGCGGCAACGTGCTGCTGGTGCTCGAACGCTATCCGGAGGCGGAGGCCGAGCATCTGAAGGCGGTGGAGATCGCCCGCAAGCTGGGCAAGCCGCTGCTGGAGGCGCGCGTGCTGGTGAACCTGGTGCGCAGCCAGGTGAACATGCGCAAGTTCGCCGATGCGGAACGCACGCTGGCGCGGGGATTCGCGCTGATCCGCGATGCGGATGCGCCGCCGATGCTGCGCCGCCACCTGCTCGCCACCTCGGCGCGGATGGCGGCCGATCGCGGCAACTGGCGCCGTGCCACCGAGCTGATCCGCGACGCCTTCGACGGCGTTGACCTGAAGACCACCTCGATCGACTATCGCAACGCCCATCTCTACGCGCATGAGATCTTCAGCCATGTCGGCGAGCCGGCGCTGGCGCTGCAGCATCTGGAGGCGCTCAAGCGGCTGAACGACGAATCGGCGAAGGTGGCGACCAGCACCAGCGCCGCGCTGATGGCCGCGCGCTTCGATACCGCGGGCAGGGAAGCCAAGATCGCGACGCTGCGCGCCGAGCAGGTGGAGCGCGCCGCACAGTTCCAGCGCACCATGTTCCTGAGCATCGGCGCCGCCACGCTGGTGGTAATGGGCGCGCTGGCCTGGGGCCTGATCAGCATCCGCCGCAGCCGCAACAAGGTGCGCGCGGCCAATGTGGTGCTGGGCGAGACCAACGAGGCGCTGGAGAAGGCGCTGAAGGCCAAGACCGAGTTCCTGGCCACCACCAGCCACGAGATCCGCACGCCGCTGAACGGCATCCTGGGGATGACCCAGGTGATGCTCTCCGATCCGAAGCTGGACGCGGGCACGCGCGACCGCATCGGCATCGTCCATGGCGCGGGCGTCACCATGCGCAGCCTGGTGGACGACATCCTGGACGTGGCGAAGATGGAGACGGGTAACCTGACCGTGGACGCCGCGCCGATGGACCTGTGCGCGACGATGAAGGAAGTCACGCGCATGTGGGAGGAGCAGGCGCGCGCCAAGGGCCTGGCCTTTTCGCTGGACCTGGCCGATGCGCCGCACTGGATCGTCAGCGATGCCGGGCGGCTGCGGCAGATCGTGTTCAACCTTCTCTCCAACGCGATCAAGTTCACCGAGAAGGGCGCGGTGAGCGTGCGCGCGGCCGCGGAAGGGGAGGGCGACGCGCGGCGCCTGCGCCTGGAGGTCCGCGACAGCGGCATCGGCATTCCGGCCGAGAAGTTCGACGAGATCTTCGAATCGTTCAAACAGGCCGATTCGGGCACGACGCGCCGGTTCGGCGGCACGGGGCTGGGCCTTACCATCTGCCGCAACCTGGCGCGCGCGCTGGGCGGCGACATCGCCGTGGAAAGCCGCGAGGGCGAGGGTTCGGCCTTCGCCGTCGATCTGCCGCTGGTGCCCGCCGAGGCGCCCGAGCAGGAGGCCAAGGGCGCCGGCGCGGGCACGCTGCTGATCCTGGATCGCAATCCGATCGCGCGTTCGATGCTGAAGACGCTGTTCGAGCCGCGCTTCGGCGCGGTGAAATTCGCCGCGAATCCCGATGAGGCCGCGGCTGAGCTGGCCGCGCCCGGCGTCACCCATCTGCTGGTCGACGAAATGACGTTGAAGGCCGCCGGGGAGGACCCGTTCGCGGCACTTGCGCCGCTGACGCGGGCAGCGGGCGATCTGGGCGCGCAAACCACGATCCTGTGGCTGAAGCCGGACGATGCCGTGCGCGATGCGCTGGCGGCGGCCGGAATCGGTCAAGTCATTGAAAAGCCTGTGGCGGGGGCGGCTTTGGTAGAAAAAATCATTTCGGATACGAAAGAAAATTCCGACAGCCCGAGTCCGGGGCCGCTTGTTTCGCGCGCCGCATAGCGCGATACCCATGTCCGATATGTACAAGGTCGCAAAAACAACCTCCCTTCAAAGGGCCGGGATCGGATGAACATCCTCTTCATCGAGGACGATCCGATGAACCGACGGGTCGTGAAAGACATGCTCGATGTCGCCGGGGCCACCATGGCCGAGGCGGCTCTGGCCGAGGAAGGCCTGAAGCGAATCGACGAGGACGATTACGACGTCGTCCTGGTCGATCTGCGCATGCCGGGGATGGACGGGATGGAGGCGATTCGCCGCATCCGCGCGCGCGGCGACGCCAAGGCCGAGTTGCCGATCATCGTCGTCACCGCCGATACCGCGATCGACCTGCGCGAACGCTGCCTGGAGGCGGGGGCCGACGATGTGCTGTTCAAGCCGGTGGCGATGGACGCGCTGTTCGATTCGATCGGCCGCGTGCTCGCGATCCGCGGCGGCGGCGGGATACTGTAGCGGCTTTCCAGTTTGCTCCGCTCCGGCCCGCAATGCGGCTGAACCGGAGCATCCGGACGGCTGATCAATCCTCCAGGATCAGGCTGTGCCGGCGCGTGTCGCGCATGCGCAGATAGGTGACCAGCGAGATCGCGATCATCGCGGTGACATACCAGTAGAAGCCCTGTTGCCACCCGCCCTTCTTGAACCAGAAGGCGATCGTTTCCGCCGTGCCGCCGAAGATCGCGTTGGCGATGGCATAGGGCAGGGCGACGCCCAGCGTGCGGATGTGCGCGGGGAACATCTCTGCCTTCACCACGCCGCTGATCGCGCTGTAGCCGCTGACGATCACCAGCGCGGCGGTGACGAACAGGAACGCGCTCAGCGCGTCGCGCGTGCCCTCCAGCGCGATGAAGATGGGATAGGTCAGCAGCGTGCCCAGTACGCCGAACGCCACCATCAGCGGCTTTCGCCCGATCCGGTCCGACAGCGCGCCGACGAGCGGCTGGAGGCACATGAACACGAACAGCGCGGCCGCGTTGATCCGCGAGGCGGCCTCTTTCGAGAAGCCCGAGGTATCGACCAGGAACTTCTGCATGTAGATCGAATAGGCATAGAAGGCGAGCGTGCCGCCCGCGGTGAGGAACATCACCGTGATCGTCTCGCGCGGATGCTCGGTCAGCAGCTTCCAGAAGCCCGATCGCGGGCCCTGGGCCTGATGCTCGATATTCTGGAAGCTTTCGGTCTCCACCAGCCCGCGCCGGAGCCAGAACACCGTCACCGCCAGCACGCCGCCCAGCAGGAAGGGGATGCGCCACGCCCAATCGTCCAGCGCTCCCTTGCCCAGCGTCGCCTGGAGCAGCAGCAGCACGCACAGCGCGACGAGCTGGCCGGAGATCAGCGTGACATATTGGAAGCTGGCGAAGAAGCCGCGGTGCTTCTCTCCCGCGATCTCGCTGAGATAGGTGGCGCTGGCGCCATATTCGCCGCCCACCGACAGGCCCTGCATCAGCCGCGCCAGGATCACCAGCGCGGGCGCGGCCACGCCGATCTGTTCGTATCCGGGGGTCAGCGCGATCATCAGCGATCCCGCGCACATCAGCGTGACCGACAGCGCCAGCCCCGCCTTGCGCCCGTGCCGGTCCGAATAGATGCCCATCAGCCAGCCGCCGATCGGCCGCATCAGGAAGCCCAGCGCGAACACCCCGGCCGAGTTCAGCAGCTCGGTTGTAGGATCGTCGGCGGGGAAGAAATGCGGCGCGAAATAGAGGGCGAAGGCGGCATAGGCATACCAGTCGTACCATTCGACCAGATTGCCGGCCGATCCGCCGACGATCGATCGGATGCGCTGCGTGCGCGACATGCCCCCGGCTTGCGCCATCCTATCCTCCCCTGGCCGGCGCGTGCCCGTCCATCAGGCCCGTCATCCGGCGGATCCAGCGGAACCCGCCCAGCACCGGATAGAGGAAACCGAGCCCCTTCGGCAGCCGCCCCGTCGCGCGGTCCACCGGGTTGGCGGCCATGCTGGCAAGCTCGCGCCATTTATAGCCGATGCCCCGGCGCAGCAGCAGGTTGCCGAAGGTGGCGGGCAACAGCGAGCGCGCCGCCGGGCCGTCATGCTCCTCCGCCTCGTGCCGCCCGGCCATCACCGAAAGCGCGATCCGCACCAGCAGCCGGTGGATCGCGGGCCGGCGCAGCTCGCGCTCGAAGGCGGGATCGAGCGGCAGCGCGAGCAGGTCATGCGCCAGCAGCAGCGCCTGCGCGGCGCAGCGGCCGACGCCCAGCGCCTGCGCGGCGCGGTACTGACGCTCGATCGCGACGGCGTCGCTCGCGGAGAGCAGCGCGGCGACGTCCACCAGCCATTTGATGCGGAACCAGCCGTGGTGCGCGCCATGCGCGACCAGATAGGCGAACAGCAGTTCCCGCCCCATCGTGGGCACCGTGGTGGCGGGCGAAATCGCGATGCGCCGCCGCGGCATGCCCAGCGCGGCCTGGGGCAGCAGCGCGGGATTGGCCATCAGCCGCGCGTGCAGCTCGACGATCAGCCCGTTGCCGGGATGCCGCCAGCCGCTCTCCTTGCACAATTCCATCCAGCGCGGGATCTGGGCGTCGGCTACCTCGGGACCCGGGCTGAACCGCGCATAGCCGGCGTCGCGCAGCACCTGGCATGCCGCGGGAACCTGATCCTGCGGCACCAGCAGGTCGATGTCGTTGGACATCTTTACCGTCAGGTTGCCGAACGCCTCGATCGCGAGCGGCATCCCCTTGAAGCACATCCAGTCGATGCCCGCCGCATCGAACGCCGCGCCGATCCGCGCGACCTCCGCCGCGGCGAACAGGTTGGTCCGGGCGATCCGCTGGGCGCGCTTGTCCAGCGCCTCGGCGACATGGGGCGGGGCAGCGACCCCCGCTTCGGCCAGGCCGTTGGCCACCATGCCCCATACGCGCTGGCGCTTCGTGACGGCGATCACCCGGTCCCAGTCGAGTGCGGGATCCGCCGCCGCGGCGCGCACCGCCGCGATGCGCGCCTCACCCCGCGGCCAGCGGCACGTAGCGCAGACGAGGCGGAACTCGGGGGACAGCGGCGGCATCCCCCGGTCCCTATCGCAATGTCCCGCCCGCAGGAAGCACCGCTGGCGGGCGGGACACGCTTGCCCCCCGGCAAGGGCAGGACGAGGGCCTTTGACCGTCCAAGGGGCCTGGGACGGCAAAGACCCTCGTCGGCGCACCGGGTCCTTCAGGGGAGAAAACCGGGTACGCCCCCCGCCCCGGCAATGGCGGGCGGGGCTGATCGGATTAGCGCGCCAGGCCGATAAGCGCGCTTGCGGTGTATCCGGCGGCGACGCTGCCGGAGATCGCGGGAGTTTGTTGCGCCAGTTGGGCGGCGCTGTTGTCTGCAAAGATATTGTCGCTCGCCAGGGTGATGCGGGAATAGTTGGATGCGCTGGCCGAATAGCCCGACGCGCTGCCGTAGACGGTGGCGCAGATCGCCGCCGGCATCGCCAACTGGCCGATCAACGTCGCGTAGCGGCCGCTGGTGGCGGTCGAGAGGCTGGAAAACACCTCGAAATGGATGTGCGGCCAGCGGCCGGAATAGCATCCCGGGAAGATCGTGGTGAAGGTGACCTGGCCGTTGCTGTCGGTAACGCCGATGCCGCGCAGATAGCTTTCCGCGGGCAGGTTATAGAGCGAATAATTGCCGTCGCGATCGCATTGCCAGATGTAGACGGCATATCCCGCCAGCGGCGCGCAGGCGGCGTTGACGTTCACCACCGTCAGCGTGATCGTCATCGTGACCCCTGCGGCGGTGGCGGTGGAGCTTCCGACGAAGCTGGAACGGATGTCGCTGCGCACGGCGGTGCTGAGTGTCAGCACGTTCGAGGTGGCGCCGGCCGAACTGTTGGTTCCGTCGGCCGGGTAGGGGCCGTTGGTTTCGCTGGAATCGGCGACGCACGAGCCGGCGGGCGTCGGCGTCGGCGTCGGTGTCGCGCTGGTGGAGGTCGGTGTCGGTGTGGGTGTCGGCGCGACGACCGAGCCGCTGGTAACCCCTCCGCTGTCGCATCCGGCGAGCAGCCCCGCCGTTCCGGCGCCGGCAAAGCAGCGTAGCGCCCGGCGGCGGCTGGCCAGCGCGGTCAGCATCTTCATATCCTGCGCCAGCCCGTGGCCGTGTTCGCCGGCATGGTCTTCGTGCGCCATGAGCATCAGCTCCGTCTCCATCGGCCGTTCCAAGTCGGCCACCGGAGTCGCAGCCTCGCCGCGCCGCAGGATTTCTTGGCATCGCAACATGTTTCAGCGTGTTACAGCGCGCGCCTTGCCCGGCGTCACTCCGCCGGCAGCCGCACCATGGCGCGTCCGCCGCCGCCCGTGCGGCTTTCCAGCGATACGCGGCCGCCGTGCGCTTCGGCGATTCCGCGCACGATGGCCAGCCCCAGGCCGGTGCCGCCGGTGGAGCGGCTGCGCGAACCCTCGCCGCGCACGAAGGGCGCGAACAGCAATTCCGGATGCGGGCCGAAGCCGGGTCCGTCATCATCGACCCAGAGATCGACGCGGCCTTCGGACCTGGTCCAGCCCATTCGCGCGATGCCGCCGTATCGCACGGCGTTCTCCGCCAGATTGACGAGCATGCGGCGCAGCGCCTGGGCGTCTCCGGCCACCACGGCGCGCGGACCCGGGGAGACGTCTATGGGCATACCGCCGTCGCGCAGGTCTTCCGCGACGCTTTCGATCATGCTGCCCAGTTCGATCCGCTCGCGCTGCTCGCTCGTCCGGGAATCGCGCGACAGGCGGAGCACGTCGGCGAGCATCGAGCGGGCCTCGTCGATATCCGCGGCGGCGCGTTCGCGGGCGCCTTCGGGCATCTGTTCGATGCGGAAGGCGAGCCGGGCGAGCGGTGTGCCCAGATCGTGCGCGATGGCCACGAGCATCGCCGTTCGCGCCTCCGCGGATTCCAGGATGCGCGCCCGCATCGAATCGATCGCGTCGGCAAGCTCGCGCACCTCACGCGGGCCTTCGCGCGGAATCGGGGTCCGGCTTTCCAGCCGGACGCCATGGGCCGCGCGCGCCAGCCGCGCGATCGGTCCGGAAATCGCGAGCGCTATCCTCCAGGCGGCATAGGCGAGCACCGCGAGCACCGCGAACATCGAGGTGAGCGTCACGGCATGCCATCGGGTGAACCAGGCTTCGGGCGCCGTCTCCACGACGCGGAATCCGCCGCGCGTGGCCATCGCGATCCTGAAGGTGTCGGGAACCGCGTCGCCCAGCGCCGGCCCGCGCCAGACATAATCTCCGATCACCTTTCCCGCGGCGCCCGGGATCAGCGTGGCGATGCGCGCATCCAGCGCCGGGGAGGGCTCTCCGCCCGGCAGGGGCGGGGGAGGGGCGCCCTGAATCGTCACCTTCAATGGGCGGCCCATGGGCGACGGGTCCGTTCCGGTACGCAGGGTTTCGGCGATGCGCGAGAAGGCCACCGGAGCGCTGCGGGGCGGCGGGCCGCTGAAGGTCACCGCGAACTGCACGAACGTCGCGACCGCCACCGCCGCCACCACCAGCAGGACGATCGGCCGGACGATCGATGGCGCGCGCGCGTCTTCGGCGTTCATCCGATCACCCCGTTCTCAGCGCCGCACAACGTCTACAACGAACATATAGCCTTCGTTGCGGATGGTGCGGATCATGTCGGCGTCGCCCGGCCGGCCGAGCTTCCTGCGCAGGCGGCTCATCTGAACGTCGATGGCGCGATCGAAATGTTCCGCGTTCACGCCGCGCGACAGATCGAGCAGCATGTCGCGCGAAAGCACGCGGCGGGGATTTTCGACCAGCGCGAGCAGCAGGCGGAACTCGCCATCGGAAAGGTTGATCACCACGCCGTCGGGATCGAGCAACTGCCGGCCGACGGGATCGAGCCGCCATCCGGAGAAATGGAGCAGCGAGCGGCGCACGGGATCGGGCGCGGTGCCCGTTCCGGCGCGGGCGCGGCGCAGCACCGAGCGGACCCGGGCCAGCAGTTCGCGCGGGTTCGCCGGCTTCGGCAGATAATCGTCCGCCCCCATCTCCAGCCCCACGATCCGGTCCACGTCGCCGCCGATGATGGAATGGAGGATAACCGCGGGGCCGGTGCTGCGATCCAGCGTCATCAGCAACTGCAGCCCGTCTTCGCCGGGCATCATCACGTCGAGAATGATCAGTGCGTAATCGTGGTGCGCCATCGCCTCGCGCATCTCGGCGCCGTTGGCGGCTGAATCGATGACATAGCCATGCTGCGACAGGAACGCGGCCGTCAGCTCGCGGATGCCGGGATCGTCGTCGACAATCAGAAGACGGGTTTCGTAGTTCAAGGCGTCGGCGATCGGTGTCATGCCCAGCCGGGCTGTGCTGCGAACCTATCCGCGGCATTACGGCGCTGCAATCCCGTGTAATATGGCGGCATTGTGGCTTTTGGGGCACAGTCTGCATGCGCCGCCGGCCCGGTCCCGGCCCCGCGAGGGTTGTAATCGTGCCGTGCCCCTGATAGGGGCGCCGCAACGCCGTAGCCCCGCGCTCCGGCGAACCCTATTCTATTGAATTGATACTGGAGCAAAGACGGCTTTATGCAGATCATCGTTCGCGACAACAACGTCGATCAGGCGCTGCGCGCGCTCAAGAAGAAGCTGCAGCGCGAAGGCGTCTACCGCGAGATGAAGCTGCGCCGTCACTATGAGAAGCCGAGCGAGAAGCGCGCCCGCGAGCGCGCCGCCGCGGTCCGCCGCGCGCGCAAGCTCGAGCGCAAGCGCCTGGAGCGCGACGGCGCCCGTTGAGGCCCGATAGCCCGCCGGGCGCGCTTGCGCCCGCGGGCGTCCCGTGACATTTGACGCCCAGCCCATAGACCCCGGCCGCGCCCGATCCGGCGCACCGGCAGAGCCAGGATTACGCCGCATGTCCGTGACCGCCGTGCCCATCGCGCCCGTCAAGTCCAGCTACAAGCTGTGGCTGTGGCTGGGCATCGTTCTGGCAGCGCTCCTTGCCGTCGCGCTGGCCTGGACGGGAACGCGCGCGGTGGTGGCGGCCAAGGGCACCGACGCCGACTATCTGGCCTGGAACAAGGGCCAGATCGGCGTGCAGACCACGGCGTCCGGCCTGCAATATGTGGTGCTGAAGTCCGGCAGCGGGCCGCTCGCCAAGGATGGCGACATGGCCAATCTGAGCCTCGAGGGCCGCTTCCGCGACGGCACGGTCTTCCAGCCGCGCACCACGGCGCCGCTTCCGATCCAGCCGAACGATCCCACCCGCCCCTCGATGATGCCGGGCTTCCTGGAGGCTATGAAGCTGATGAAGAAGGGCTCGTCCTTCCGCATCTGGCTGCCTGCCTCGCTCGGCTTCGATGCGCTTCCGGGCGTGCCGCCGGAGATGCGGGGCAAGATGGTGGTGTTCGACGTCGAGATGTCCGAGCTGATGTCCGCCGCCGAGGTGGAGGAGCAGCGCCGCCAGCAGCAGGAGGCGATGCGCCAGCAGCTCGAGCAGCAGGGCGCGCTTCCCCCGCCGGGTGAAGCCCCCGCCTTGCCGCCGGGTGCCGAAGGGCATTGATCCCGCGCCGGGGCGCAAGCCGCCCCGGTTCCCCACCCCCTGATGCTAAGGAGCGGGCGCGGCCCGTCCTTCGCCCGTGTCCCGCATGGCGCGCGGGTTCCGGAAAAAGCGGGTGTATCGCCGGCGATGTTGGACTATGACTGCGCGGCGGGCGGGCGGCTTGGCAGTGTATGGCGTAGCGAAGCACCGCAGGATGGATCGAATCACAACAAGATGATCCGTCGTTGCGGCCGGGGAATGCTTCGGAACTACGCAGTGAGCGAGGATGCCAAATGCTGATGACGCGGGACCGGACTGCGCCAATTACCCGCAGCTTCTGGGAATCGCTCGGATTCCAGTTGATCGGCATCACGGTGGCGGCGCTGTTCGTACCGCTGCTCTATCTTTTCACCCAGGCACTCGATCATTTCGCCGAGGCGACGATCATCAACAGCGCGATCGCCAGCTATGGCTCGGCGGTGGTATCGCTGTTCCTCTACCGGCGGGTGACGTCGTTCCCGGGCACGCGCGGCTTTGCCTATATTATCCCCACCTTCACCGCCGCCTTCGGCATCGCCGTGCTGATGATGTTCGGGCTGCGCCTGCCCTATTCGGGGGCGATGCTGGCAACGGGCTATGTCGCGTCGATGGTATTCGGCTTCCTGGCGACGCATCTGTCGCAGAAGTTCATGCGGCGGCATTTCTACCTCGTGCCCTTTGGCAATACCGAAATCGCCTATGACGCGGCCTGGGTGCAGTGGATCGTGCTGCACGAGCCGCGCGTGCCCGACCATGACCGGCACGGCGCGATCGTGGCCGACCTGCGCCACGATCACCCCGCCGAATGGGAGCGGATGCTGGCGGAGGCGGCCGTTTCGGGCCGGGTCGTCTATCACACCAAGCAGCTCCGCGAATCGCTCACCGGGCGGGTGGAGATCGAGCATCTTTCGGAAAACAGCTTCGGATCGCTGCTGCCCAACCTGGCCTATCGCAAGATCAAGCGGACCGGCGACGTGATGCTCGCCGCGATGGCGCTGCCGCTGCTGGCGGTGCCGCTGCTGCTGATCGCGCTGTGGATTCGGCTCGATTCGCCGGGGCCGGTTCTGTTCCGGCAACAGCGCATGGGCTATCGCTCGCGGCCCTTCGACGTGCTCAAGTTCCGCACGATGGAGCATCGCCCCGACGATACCGCCTGCCGCGACGCCGCGATCACCCAGGACGACGATCAGCGCATCACCCGCGCCGGGCGTTTCCTGCGGCGCACCCGGATCGACGAGCTGCCCCAGCTCGTGAACGTGCTGCGCGGCGAGATGAGCCTGATCGGCCCGCGGCCCGAGGCGCTGGCGCTATCCGAATGGTATGAGCGCGAGCTGCCCTTCTATTCCTATCGCCACATCGTGCGGCCGGGGATCACCGGCTGGGCGCAGGTGAACCAGGGGCATGTCGCGGCGCTGCACGACGTACACATCAAGCTCCACTACGACTTTTACTACATCAAGCATTTCTCGGCCTGGCTCGACATCCTGATCATGATGCGGACCGTGGGCACGATGCTGACGGGCTTCGGATCGAAATAGCGCGCCCCGCGCGGCCGGATCAGCGCGCGGCGTGGGCGGCCGCCAGCGCGCGCATCGCACGGATGCGTTCCCCGGTCGGCGGATGGGTGCGGAACAGCCCGAAGTTGGGCAGCCCCTCCGGCATGCGCGCCAGTATCTCCACGCCCAGCGCCAGGTCATAGCCCGCGGCCAGCACCAGCTCTCCGCCCAGCCGGTCGGCCTCTTCCTCGGTCCGGCGGACGACCCGGCCGTTGGCGCCCGCGCCCCGCGCGATGCCGCGCCTGGGCACGCCCGCCTCCGCCATCCGGGCGGTGTGCTCCAGCGCGATATGGGCCAGCTCATGCGCGATCAGGAACGCGATCTCGTCATCGTTGCGGGTCAGCGCCACCAGCGCATCGGTGAGGACGATGTAGCGGCCGCCCTGGGTGACCGCGGTGAGCTGGGACGAGGCGGCCAGGCGGACGCGCAGCGGACAGCCCCTCACCGGGGTCAGCGTGGCGGCTAGCGGGGCACCGTCGCGCAGCAGCGCGAGCCGGACCGGGCCGGCAGCCATCAGCGATTCGAGCCGTGCCTCCTCGGCCTCCAGCCGGGGGCGCCATTGGTCGCGGTCCGGCAGCGCGGCGATCTCGACCGGGGAGGCGAAGGCAGCGCCGTTTGCGGCGAGCAGCACGTCGCCCGCACGCAGGCCGGCGGCATCGGCGGGGCCGCCGGGAACCACCGCGAGCACGCCCGGCCCGCGGTCCAGGCCCTGCGTGGCCATCGCCGGGCGATCCGCGCGGCCATATTCGGCGAGATGGTGGAGCAGCATGCCGCCGAGCGGAACCTGCTGCGGGCAGAGCGCGCTGCCGCGGGTGGCGATGCGATAGCCGATGCGGGCGATGCGATAGTCGGCTTCGCGCAGGAAGCTGCCCGATTCGGGCTGGGGCCGGGTAAGGGGCGAGGCAATGGCCGCCTCGATGGCCGTCGCGGGGATTCCGGCGGCCGGGAGCAGCGCGGCGGCGATCAGGAACGCGGCGGGTGCCGCCGGGTGGGAGCGAAGGACCACGGAAGCTCCAAAAAAGAAAAAGCCGGGCGTTTCGGCCCGGCTCCTTCGAAACGCGATATATCGCGCGCCTGTTACGGGCTGGTCGGGCTCTTCTTACCACCGGCCGCAATGACCGAGCCGGCGATGATCGCCGCAAGCGCCAGCAGGCCGACAACCGCGGTGCTGCCCTTGATCTGGCTCTCACCCGAAACCTCTTCGGTCGCGGGGGCGGGAGCCGCCGACTGGGCGATCGCCGCCGAGGAAATCGTGACCAGCGAAAGCGCGGTCGCGATTGCCACCAACTTCTTGGATTTCACTTCGCGTTCTCCCTCTCAAGCCATTGTCGGGCTTTCCCCAGCCTTATCCGATAGGATTGGCGGTGTCCACCCGGAACTGTTTGCTGGTCCCGGTGCTTAGCGTCCATCAGAAGATGCGATGCCAATTGCTGCGAAACCTGCGCTACTTATCAAACGGGCTAGGCGATTCGATCGTTACGGGCAAGCCCGCGCAGGCCCGATATGCAAAATGCTGCGCAGCGCGTTGCGTTCCGGCAACGATCGCGAGTCCCGCTTTGGAGCAGGAACGCGCCGCCGGTTCAGACCGCCAGGCGCAATCCCGCCGACGGTGCGTCCGGCCTGGGCTGATCCGGCCAGATGCCGCGCGTATCGTACACCAGCTTGTTCGCGCGCTCGCCCAGCGGGATCGATTTGAACACCTCATGATCGACCAGCACGATGAAGACCGGGCAGGTTTCGATCGCGGTGTCGATGTCGATCAGCGTGGCGCCATGCTGCGCCAGGCTGGGCGGCAGCGCGCCGGCATGCGGCTCCACGACGCGGATGCGGCTGCCGTGCCGTTCGGCCAGATGCTCGGCGACCTTCAGCGCCGGGCTCTCGCGGAAATCGTCGATGTTCGCCTTGAACGCCAGGCCCAGGCACGCGACCGGCGCACCCGGAATCTGCGCAATCAGCTCCTCGGCGCGGGCGATGGTATAGTCGGTCTTGCCATCGTTCACCTCGCGCGCGGTGCGGATCAGCCGGGCGTTCTCGGGATCGCCATGGACGATGAACCAGGGGTCCACCGCGATGCAATGCCCGCCCACGCCGGGGCCGGGCGACAGGATGTTCACGCGCGGATGGCGGTTGGCCAGGCGAATCACCTCCCAAACGTCGATCCCCATGCCGCCCGCGATCACCGAAAGCTCGTTGGCGAAGGCGATGTTGACGTCGCGGAAGGCGTTTTCGACCAGCTTGGTCATCTCCGCCGCGCGTGCCGTGGTGGTGACGCAGGCGCCGCGCACGAAGCGGCGGTAGAATTGCAGCGCCTTGCGGCTGCACCGCGCGGTAATGCCGCCGATGCAGCGATCATTGTCGATCAGCTCGACGACGATGCGGCCGGGCAGCACGCGCTCCGGGCAATAGGCGACGGCGACATCGGGCGTGCCATCGCAATGGCCGGGGATCTTCAGGTCCGGGCGGAGTTGCGAGAGGAATTCGGCCAGCTTCTCCGTAGTGCCCACCGGCGAGGTCGATTCGAGGATCACCGTGTCGCCGGGCTTCAGCACCGTCGCCACCGTGGTGGTGGCCTTCAGGACATAGCCGATGTCGGGGGCGTGATTCTCGCAGAAGGGCGTCGGCACCGCGATCACGAACACGTCGGCCGGCTCGATCTGGGTCGACGCGCGCAGCGTGCCGCGCGCCACCACGCCGGAGACCAGGCCGTCGAGGTCGATCTCCTCGATATGCACCCTGCCCGAGTTGACCGTGGCGACCACGTCCTCGCGCACGTCCACGCCAAGCACCATCGCGCCCGTGCGCGCGATCACCGCGGCGGTGGGCAGGCCGATATAGCCAAGCCCGACGACTGCGACCTTCAGTTCAGATTCCGGGCCCATTCGGCGACTATCCCTGCGATCCGTTTTGCCGCGTGACCGTCGCCGAACGGATTGTGGGCGCGCGCCATCGCGGAATAGGCCTCAGGTACGTCGAGGAGGGTTGAGATTTCGGAAACGATACGTGCGGTGCCCGTTCCGACCAGCTTCGCGGTGCCGGCGGCCACGCCCTCCGGCCGCTCGGTGGTCTCGCGCATCACCAGCACGGGCTTGCCCAGCGCGGGCGCCTCTTCCTGCACCCCGCCCGAATCGGAGAGCACGACCTCGCACAGTTCCAGGGCGCGGATGAAATGGGGGTAGTCGAGCGGATCGATGCGCGCGACGTTGGGCCGGTCGCCCAGGATCGCGTCCATCGCCACCGCGACATTGGGGTTGGGGTGCATCGGAAACAGGATCGCGGTGTCCGGCCGGTCCGCGATGCGGGCGATGGCATGGGCGATCCCCTCCATCCCCGAACCGAAATTCTCGCGCCGGTGGGTGGTGACCAGCACGATCCGCTTGCCCGCGAAGCGCGCCGCGATCGGATCGAGCCCGGCGGCCAGCGACGGATCGGCCGCGATCCGGTCGCGCGTCCAGTGCAGCGCGTCGATCACCGTGTTGCCGGTGACATGCACCGTGGCGGGATCGATGTTTTCGCGCAGCAGCGCGTCCGCGGCGGTTTGGGTCGGCGCGAAATGCTGGTCGGCGATCGGCGCCACGACGCGGCGGTTCACCTCCTCCGGCCAGGGCTGGTAGATGTCGCCCGAACGCAGCCCGGCCTCGACATGGCTGACCGGCACCTTGCGGTAATAGGCGGAGAGCGCGGCGGCCATCACCGTGGTGGTGTCGCCCTGGACGATTACCCGGTCGGGCTTCTCGCGGTCGAACACCTCGCCCAGCGCGAGCAGGAGCCGCGCGGTGAGCGCGTCGAGCGTCTGGCCCGGCTGCATGATGTCCAGATCGCTGTCGGGAACCAGCCCGGCGATCGCCAGCACCTGATCGAGCAGCCCGCGATGCTGGGCGGTGACGCAGGTGCGCACCTCCACGCTGCCCTCCGCCTTCAATGCGGAGACGACGGGGAACAGCTTGATGGCTTCGGGCCTGGTGCCGAATACGATCAGGACGCGCGGCTTGCTCATGCGCCCGGCACCTAGCAGCCGGGGCTTAAGGCAGCGCTAACCGATCCAGGGCGGCACATGATAGTCGCTGGGCCTGCGCAGGAGCTGTACCGCCTTGAACGGATAGCGCGCCCACAGCAGCGCGGGCGCGCTGGCGATGCCGTTGCGGCGGAGCGCGCCCAGTATCTCGCCATTCATCGTGCGGCGGTCCACGCTGGCGCCGCCGTCGCGGAATCCCACCAGCGTCTCGTCCAGCGTGTGCAGCCGCGCGCCGCCCGCGAACAGCCGCACGATCAGCTCGAAATCGCCCGCGATGCGGAACCCGGCGTCGAACCCGCCCGCGCGCACCAGCGCCTCGCGCCGGGCATAGAAGGCCGGGTGGGGCGGCATATGGCCGAAGCGCAGCATCCAGGGCTGGAAGCCGCGGGCGCGGTAATGGCGGCGCACCCGCGCCATGTCGTCGCGCGCGACGATGGCGACCGCACCGGAGACGAGGTCCGCGCCGCTTGCCTCCAGCCCGGCGGCGATCCGGGCCGCCGCGTCGGTGCGGCAGAAGAAATCGTCGGAGTTGAGGAAGCCCACCGCGTCGCCGGTCGCCAGCGCCAGCCCCTTGTTCATCGCGTCGTAGATGCCCTTGTCGGGCTCGCTGACCGCCCTGGCGACATGGGGGAAGCGGCCGACGATCGCCATCGTGTCGTCGCGCGATCCGCCGTCGATCACGATATGCTCGATGTCCGCGCCCGTCTGCGCGGCGACGGAGCGGAGCGTGTCGCCGATCGTGGCGGCCGCGTTCCAGGAAACGGTGACGATCGACAGTTTCATCGCCGCTGTACGCCCCGGTTGCCCGTGGCGGGGCCGATGCTGCGGGATCGCCTCTTCTCCATCCGCCCGCCTTGGCAGCGGGCGGGGCGGGGGTCAACGCGCGGCCGTTCGCGGCGCCCGGACGATGGCGGTTGCGGTTCCGGATGGGCGGACCTATAGCCCCGTGACCATTCGAGAAAAAATCGAAGCGCGGGGTTCGGGATCGCCCCTTGCGAAGCAATCAATCCAGGGATGTTCGAGGGGTAAGGGGTTTTGGCAGGATCATCGGGATTCGGTCCGGCCCCGGGCGGCGGCGCCGCGCATCTTACCGCGCGCCGGGGAATGCGCAGCGGCGATCGCCGCTTCATCGTGTTCCTGGCCTTTGTCGCGCTGGTATTCCTTACCGGCGGCGGATCGCGTGACGACATCCAGTCGCTGGTCTTCCTGCGCCCGGCCTGCGCCTTTTTCATCGCCTATGCGCTGACCGTCGGCAGCGGGACCGGGCTGGCGCGGCTGCGCGTGCCGCTGCTGCTGCTGCTGGGGCTGGCGGGGTGGATGATCCTCCAGCTCGTCCCGTTGCCGCCCGCGCTGTGGCAATCGCTGCCCGATCGTGCCGCCATCGCCGCGATGGACCATGCGGCGGGGCTGGACGGCATCTGGCGCCCGATCTCGCTTTCGCCGTCCAAGACGCTGAATTCGCTGTGTTCGCTGGTCGTGCCGCTGGCCGGGCTGCTGCTCTATTCGGTGCTGCCGGACGAGCGGCGGCGGCTGTTGCCGATGGTGCTGGTGATCGCGGCCTCGGCCAGCGCGCTGCTGGGCCTCGCCCAGCTCGCCATGGGCGGGCACGGCCCGCTGTACCTCTATGCGATCACCAATGAGGGCAACGCCGTCGGCCTGTTCGCCAATCGCAATCACAACGCGGTGCTGGCCGCCACGATGCTGATCTTCGTCGGTCATCTGGTGCTGGAACGGCGGCCGGCATCCGGGCGCAGGCGCGGGCCGGATCTGGGGTTGGTGCTGCCCCTGTGCGCGGGTCTGCTGCTGCTGGTCGTGCTGCTGATCAACGGATCGCGCGCGGGATTGCTGGTCGGCGTGCTCGCGCTCGGCTTCGTCGCGGCATATCGCACGGCAGTGGAGCTGGGAACGCGGCGGGCCGATGCGATGCGCAGGGCGGACCGGCTGCGCCGCAACCTGAGCCTTGCCGTGCTGGGCGTGGCCGCACTGGTGGCGCTGGCGCTGCTGTTCGCCCGCGGGGAGACGATCGACCGGCTGGTGAACCTCTCCGTCGCGGACGAGCTGCGCGTCCGGGCGTTCGGCGTGATCAGCAAGATGGCTTCGGACAATTTCCTGTTCGGCATCGGCTTCGGCGCGTTCGAGAACGTCTTTCCGCGCTATGAGACGGCCGCGCTGCTGCAGGAAACCTATCTGAACAACGCCCATAACGACTGGTTGCAGTGGATCATCGAAGGCGGGCTGCCCGCGCTGGCGCTGGCCGGGGCCTTTGCGGCCTGGGCGGTGCAGCGGGGGGCGCAGCATTGGCGGCTGCGCGGCGCAGCGAAGCAGCGCGTGCGGCTGGCGGCGTGCGCCGGCTTCGCGCTGGTGCTGCTGCTGGCCGCCAGCCTGCTCGATTATCCGCTGCGCGTCCCGTCGATGATGCTCTATGCGGTGCTGCTGATCGCCCTGTTCGCCGACCCGCCCGAACCGGCGGCCGACGCGGGGCGGCGCAGATCGTCGCAGCGGCGCTAGATGGTGCAGAGGCTTGGCTGTATCCCAATGACCGGAGGATACCGTGATTCGAGGGGAAGGCGAATGAAGTTCAGACCCGCCGCCGCCGTGGCAGGCGCGTTTCTGGCCGTGATGCTGCTTTCCGGCTGCGAGGGCCGCATCCGCGAGATGGCGCAGGCCCCGGGCATCCAGATGGCGCCCGAAACCGGCATGCCGCGCCCCCAGCCGGCGGACCGGCTGACCGAGAGCGAGCCGTTGCTGATCGGCGCCTTCGACAAGATCGATATCGACGTATACGGCGTGCAGGACCTGCACCGCGCCGTGACGGTGGACGCCAGCGGCACCTTCCTGTTCCCGCTGGTGGGCGAGGTTCAGGCCGCCGGCCGCGATCCGCGCACGATCGTGGCCGACCTGACCGAGCGGCTGCGGCCCTATGTCAAGAACCCCCAGGTCAGCGTGAACGTGGTCGAGCGCGTCAGCCAGGCGCTCACGGTCGACGGCCAGGTGCTGAAGCCGGGCCAGTATCAGGTGATCGGCCGCCAGACGCTGATGCGCGCGGTCGCCACCGCGGGCGGAACATCCGAATATGCCCGGCTGGACGATGTGGTGATCTTCCGCACCGTCGGCGGCCAGCGCTATGTGGGCCTCTACAACCTCGCGGCGATCCGGCGCGGCAATTACGAGGATCCGGAGGTCTTCGCGAACGACATCGTGATCGTCGGCGATTCGAAGGCACGCCGCATGTTCCAGGACTTCCTGGCCGCAACACCGGTGCTCACCGCGCCGCTCATCCTTCTGCTGACGAGGTAATCCGCGCGTGTCGACGGTGTATGAAGAAGCGCCCTTCGGCGGCGAGACGGTGGAAGCGGCGGCGCCGGCCCAGCGGCGGATGTCGCTGGACGAGCAGGCGGTTTCGATCCTCGAGCGCTATTGGCAGGCGGTCGTCGGCCGCTGGCTGGTCATCGCGATCATCCTCGCACTCAGCATGGCGGTGGGGGTGATCGTCTATCTGCTCACCCAGCCGCAATACAGCGCCACCGCGCGCATGGAGATCAGCCGCATCCAGCCGAAGGTGACCAACCTGGAAGGCGTGCAGGTGGAGGATCGCGGCCGCGACGCGCAATTCTATGAAACCCAGTACAATCTGCTGCGCGCGCATTCGCTGGCCGAGCGTGTCGCGCGCGTGCTGGGCCTCCAGAACGACGACCGCTTCTTCGCGATGTATTCGGGCGGCAGCGCCGACGCCGGCAGCGCGCCCAAGGCGAAGCGCAGCGCCGGCGAGCAGGCGGCGCGGCTGAAGAGCGCGGCGTCGATCCTGCTCGACGGGATCGAGGTCGATCCGGTGGGCAACTCCAACCTGGTGGACGTGAACTTCGTCAGCCCGAGCGCGGAATTCTCCGCGAAGGTCGCCAACGCCTGGGTGCAGGAATATGTGCAGGCTAGCCTGGACCGCCGCTTCGCCACCACGTCCGACGCGCGCGCCTTCCTGGAGCAGCGGCTGAACCAGCTTCGTACCCGGCTTGAGGCTTCGGAGCGCGAGCTGGTGGCCTATGCCTCCAGCCGCGGCATCGTGGCGCTGACCGCGACGGACGCGCAGGGCCGTTCGGCGGGCAGCAAGACGCTGGTCGGCGACGAGCTGACCGCGCTCAACGCCGCGCTGTCCGAAGCGATTACCGAGCGGATCACGGCCGAGGCGGCGATGCGTGCCTCCGTGGCCAATCCGAACGCGCCGTCGCAGGGCACCGTCGCCAGCCTGCGCCAGCGCCGTGCCGAGCTTGCCGCGCGCTATTCGGCGCTGCTCACCAAGTTCGAGCCCGGCTATCCCGAGGCGGAGGCGCTGCGTTCGGAGATCCTGGCGCTCGACCAGAGCATCCAGCAGGAATCCGGCCGTTCGCGCGGCGATGCGGAGGCGGCCTATCGCAGCGCCGCGGCCAAGGAGGCCAAGCTCCGCACCCAGCTCGACGGGCTGAAGCAGAACTACAACACCCAGCGCAGCGACCTGATCCAGTACACGATCCTGGAGCGCGAGGTGGACACCAACCGCCAGCTCTATGACGGGCTGCTCCAGCGCTACAAGGAAATCGGCGTCGCGGGCGTGGGCACCAACAACATCGCCATCGTCGATGTCGCGCGCGTGCCCGGCAGCCCGTCCGATCCCTATTTGCCGCGCAACATCCTGGTTGCGCTGCTGGTCGGCATCATGCTGTCGGCGGCCTATGTGATCGTGGCCGAGGAGATCGACCAGAGCCTGCGCGATCCGGCCGATGTGCAGCGGGAGCTGGGCCTTCCGCTGCTCGGCACGATCCCGCGCGTCGACGAACGCGACGTGGCGGCGCAGCTTCGCGACAAGAAGACGCATCTCTACGAGAGCTATCTGGCGGTGCGCACCAACCTGTCGTTCCTTACCGAGAAGGGCGCGCCGAAGGTCTTCATGCTCACCAGCTCGCGCCCGAACGAGGGCAAGAGCCTGTCGGCTTTCGCGCTGGCGCGCCTGTTCGGCGAGACCGGGGCGTCGACGCTGCTGATCGACGCCGACATGCGCAACACCCGGCTCGAGGATCTGGTGGAAGGATCGCACGGCCCGGGGCTCAGCAACTATCTGGTCGGCGCGGTGCAGGTGAGCGACATCATCCAGCGGCCGGAGGGGCAGCCCTTCTCGGTGATCACCGCAGGCCCGACGCCGCCGAACGCGGCCGAGCTGATCGCGTCGGAGCGGTTCCGCGAGCTGCTGGCTACCCTGTCGCGCGATTATGCGCACATCATCATCGATGCGCCGCCGGTTCTGGGCCTGGCGGATGCGCCGCTGCTCAGCCGCTTCGTCGACGGCGTGCTGTTCGTGATCGAATCGAACGTGGGCAAGATCCGCGTGGTGCGCGGCGCGCTGCGGCGGCTGGAGCTACCGGGCGCCAAGATCTTCGGTGCGCTGGTTACCAAGCTCGACGGGCGTAACAGCAGCTATGGCTACGGCTATGGCTATGGGTACGGCTATGGCCAGGGCCGCGAGGCCCGGCAGCAAGGAGCGGCGGGGCAGCGCGCCTGATGCCGGTTGCGGGTTCGATCCTTCAGCCCCGGGTTCTGCTGATCTGGGGCGTGGCGCTGCTGGCTGCGGTGTTCCTGGGCGCATCGGCGCTGGGCGGCGTGGCCAAGGGCTCCAGCCCGGCGCTGGCGCTGTCGGTCAGCCCGCGCAACGGCTTCGCCTATCAGAATCTGGCGGCGCAGAAGCTGATCCTGGCCGGCACCAATTTCCAGAACGGCGGCGCGGCGGCGGGCCAGGCGGCGCTGGCGCGCGAGGCGCTGCGTCGCGAGCCCTATGCCGTCACCGCGATCTCGATCCTGGCCATGGCGAGCGAGGCGCGCGGCGACGGGCGGCGTGCAGGCGAGCTGTTCCGCATGGCCAACGCCTTCAGCAAGCGCGAACAGATCGCCAATTCGTGGCTGATCCTCGATTCCAGCAAGTCCGGCGATGGCGCTGCGGCGCTGCGGCTGGTGGACGAGGCGCTGCGCGTGCGCCCGGATCAGGCCACGCTCTATGTCCCGGCTTTGGCGCAGGGCCTGGCCCAGCCGGGCGTGGTGCCCTTCTTCCGCGCGGCGCTGGCACGCAATCCGGACTGGAGCGGCCAGTTCTGGTCGGCCGTCACCGAAGTCCCGGCGGCGCTCCCCAACGCGGTGCAACTGCGCGAGCAGATGCTGGGCGGTACCAAGGAAGCCGGCGACATCGATCGCGAGCTGGTGCTGGCGCTGGTCAAGAACGAGCGGTTCGATCTGGCGATGCAGCTCGGCCGCCGCTTCGCGCCGATCGATCTGTCGGTGGGGCTGGTGCGCAACCCGGGCTTTGCGGAAGAAGAGACGCTGCCGCCGCTCGACTGGGATCTGCTTAGCGACGGACGCACCGGCGCGGCGCTCGATCCGGTTGCCGGAGTGCTCGAGGTCAGCGCCGAATCGGGCTCCAGCGGTGTCGTGGCGCGGCAATTGGTGGAGGTGCCGCCGGGGGATTATGCGCTGCTCGCCAAGCTCGCCACGGCCACGCTGCCGAGCGGATCGGAGCTGTTGTTCCACCTGCGCTGCGCCGGGGCGGGCGCCACGCCCCCCCTGCTCGCGCGGCTGGAGGGCGAGGTGGACCTGCGCTTCACCGCGGAACCCGATTCCTGCCGCTACCGGTGGCTGGAGATCGAGTTTTCCGCGATCGACGCTTCCAGCTCGGCCAGCGCGCGGCTGGGCGACGTGCGGATTTCGGCGCAACGCCGCGTCCGCTGACGCGGAGCCTCAGCCCCGGATCGCGGCCCTGAGCGCGGCGATGACGTAATCCTGGTCCTGCGCGGCCAGATAGGGGTGCATCGGCAGGCTCAGCACCTCCGCGCAAAGCCGCTCCGACACGGGCAGGCCGTTGCCGGTGAACGGATAGTGGCGGTAGGCGCCCTGATGGTGGACCGGCCGCGGATAATAGACGGCGCTGGGCACGCCTGCGGACTTCAGCGCGGCCTGCACGGCATCGCGGCGGCCGCCGGGCACGCGGATCGTATATTGCGCCCAGACCGAGACGGCGTCCTCCGGCACCACCGGGACCTGCACCACGTCGCCCAGCCCCTCCGCATAGCGGTGCGCCACCGCCTGGCGCAGCGCGATCTCCTCTTCGAACACGCTGAGCTTCTGGAGGAGGATCGCGGCCTGGATGGTGTCGAGCCGGCCGTTCACGCCGATCCGCTCGATATCATATTTGTCCACCGTGCTGCGGCCATGAAGGCGGATCGAACGGCAGATCGAGGCCAGATCGTCGTCATCGGTGAACAGCGCGCCGCCATCGCCGTAGCAGCCGAGCGGCTTGGCCGGGAAAAAGCTGGTCGCGGTGAGCGTGCCGAAGGTGCCGACGCGCCCGGCAGGCGTCGCGCCGCCGAAGGATTGCGCCGCATCGGCCAGAATCCACAGCCCCTCCGCCGCCTGGCGGATCGCGGCATAGTCGGCGGGCAGGCCGAACAGATCGACGGCGATCAGCCCCGACGGGCGCAGGCCCCTTGCGCGGGCAAGCGCGATGCCGGCGGCGATTCCGGCCGGGTCAAGGTTGAAGTTCCCCGCATCGACATCGACGAACACCGGCGTCGCGCCCAGCAGCGCGATCGCTTCCGGCGTGGCGGTGTAGGTGAAGCCGGGGCACAGCACCGCGTCGCCCGGCCCCACGCCCAGCGCCATCATCGAAATCAGCAGCGCATCGGTGCCGCTGGCGCAGCTTATCGCATGCCGCGCGCCGGTGAAGGTCGCCAGCGCGCCCTCCAGCTCGGCGACCTCCGGCCCCATGATATATTGGCCGTGATCGAGCACACGGGCGATCGCCGCGTCGATCGCAGGGCGCAGCCGCGCCTGCTGGGCGGCGAGATCGATCAGTTCGATGCGCGGGGGCTTATTCGGCTGCAAGTCGGCCATCGCCGGTCTCCCGGTAGCGCGATCCGTCGATCGGGCAGACAAGGCCGGGGCCGAGCCGGGCGCCGGCCCGGCTCATCCAGCCGATGCGGCGCGCGGGCACCCCCGCCATCATCGCGAAATCGGGCACGTCCTGCGTCACCACCGCGCCCGCGGCGATGAAGCAATATTCGCCAAGCACATGGCCGCACACGATCGTGGCATTGGCGCCGATCGAAGCGCCGCGGCGCACCAGCGTGGGCCGCGCCTCATCCATCCGCACGATTTCGGCGCGCGGGTTGTTGACGTTGGTGAACACGGCGCTGGGGCCGCAGAACACGCCGTCCTCCAGCGTCACGCCCTTATAGATGCTGACGTTGTTCTGGATCTTGCAGCGATCGCCGATCCGCACGTCCGGCCCGGCCATCACATTCTGGCCCAGCACGCAATCGCGGCCGATCACGGTGCCGGGCAATATGTGGCAGAAATGCCAGATGCGCGTGCCCGCGCCGATCGTGGCGGGGGAATCGACATAGCTGCTCTCATGCGCCAGCGCTCCCGGATGCCCGGGCAGCTCGCGAAGGCCGCCAGCCGCCATCAGGCGCGCACCACCTTGTCCGTATCGATCCCGGCACAGGCGTTGCGCGTGTCGACCACCAGCCGGGCGTGCGCGACGACATGGCCCCAATCGACATCGTCATGATCGGTCGCGATCAGCACCGCGTCATAGCTCGCCAGCACCTCTGGCGTCAGCGCCACCGACTGTCGCCCGGCAAGGGCGGCATGCTCCCGCGTGCGCGGGATAACGGGGATGTGGGGATCGTGATAATCGGTGTGCGCGCCGCGCGCCTCGATCAGTTCGGTCAGGCGCAGCGACGGACTCTCGCGCATGTCGTCGACGTTCTTCTTGTAGGCCATGCCGATGATCAGCACGCGCGCGCCGTTCAGGCCGCGCCCGCTCTGTTTGTCGATCGCCTCCGCCAGCCGGTGGACGACGTGCTGGGGCATCGCGTTGTTGATGAGGCCGGCAAGCTCGATGAAGCGCGTGGGCACTTCGAACTCGCGCGCCTTCCAGGAGAGGTAGAAGGGGTCGATCGGGATACAGTGCCCGCCCAGGCCGGGGCCGGGATAGAATGCCATATATCCGAAGGGCTTGCTCTTCGCCGCGTCGATCACTTCCCACACGTTGATGCCCATCGCGTCGTAGATAAGCTTCAACTCGTTCACGAGCGCGATGTTGACCGAGCGGAAGATATTCTCGGTCAGCTTCACCGCCTCGGCGGTAGCCGAGGAGCTGACGGGAACGGTGCCCGCGACCAGATTGTCGTAGAGGCGGCAGGCCAGCGCGCGCGATGCGGGATCGTCGGCGCCCACCACCTTGGGGATGATGGCGTTGGAGTATTTCGGGTTCCCGGGGTCTTCGCGTTCCGGCGAGAAGGCCAGGAAGAAGTCCTTGCCCGCGCGCAGCCCGCCCGCCTCCAGGATCGGCTTCATCACCTCGGTCGTGGTGCCGGGCCAGGTGGTCGATTCGAGCACGACGAGCTGGCCCGCGCGCAGCCGCCGGGCGATCGCTTCGGTACTCTTCACGACATAGGACAGATCCGGGTCCTGATGCCGGTCGAGCGGGGTGGGGACGGCGATCAGGATCGCGTCCGGCTCGCCCAGCCGGTTCATGTCGCAGGTCGCGGAAAAGCTGCCGGCGGAGACGGCGGCGGCGATCGACGCGCTGGGGATATGCTTGATCGCGCTGACGCCCGCGTTGAGCTGTGCGACGCGATCGGGATCGACATCAAAGCCCAGCACGCGGAAGCCGCGGTCCACCGCAGTCAGCGCCAGCGGCAGGCCGACATAGCCCATGCCGATGATGCCGATCGTGAAATCGCGCCCCTCGATACGTGCAAGCAGTTCGTCCAGCATCCTCGGTCCCCGTATTTCGGCGCTGCAATGCCGCCTTGTGCCGGGCTTGTCTGCCCCGGAAGTGCAATTGAACAAAGAAAAACGCCGCGCCCTTCAGGATTCTCCAAGGTCCCGCGTGGTCAGCGCGCGATATTGGGCAAGGAACCGGGCGGCGATGCCGTCCCAGCGGAAGCGTTCGGCGATCAGCGCGGTACCGCGGTCGCCCATCGCCGCGCGTTCGGCATCGCTCGCCGAGGTGGCGGCGGCGATCGCGGTGGCGATCGCTTCCGCTTCGGGCGCGACCCACCAGCCGCAGCGATGCTCCTCCAGAAGCTGCCACGGTGCCCCGGTGGTGGCGATCACCGGCAGGCCGTGTGCCAGCGCCTCGGCCGCGGCGATGCCGAAATTCTCGCTATAGCTGGGCAGTACGAAAAGGTCGGCGGAGCGCAGCAGCGCCCGTTTCTCGCCATTCCAGACCGGGCCGCGGAGCCGCACCGTTCCCCCTAGCCCGTGTGCGGCGATGCGTGCGGCGACCTCGGCGGCATGGCCCGCCTCGTCCGGCCCGGCGATGACCAGCTCCCATCCCGCCGGCCGCACGCGCGCCCAGGCGTCTACCAGCATCGGCAGCCCCTTCACCGGATAGACCCGGCCCAGGAACAGCGCGGTGCGCGGCGCACCCGGCGCGCGGGGCAGGCGCGGCGCGCCGGCGGGCAGGTCCATGCCGTTGGCGATCATGCAATAGGGGCCGTCGAGCCCGCGGGCGCGGGCATTGCGCTCCTCCGCCTCGCTGGTGGCGTGGAGCAGGCTGGCGGAGCGCAGGTCGGCGCGCTGGTAAAGGTGCCAGGCGATGCGCTTCTTCAGCCACTTATGGTTGAACGCCCAGGGCTCCAGCATGCCGCGCAGGCTGACGACGCGAGGGATGTCCAGCCGGCGCGCCAGCCCCGCCAGCCGGTGGTTGTGGGGCAGCCAGATGCCGTTGTCGTGGATCAGATCGGGCCTGCCGAATGCGGCGATCGCTTCGTCCAGCGTCCCGCCCAGCAACGCCGCGTCGCCCGGCCGTTCGGGCGGGGTGGCGCCGTCCGCGCACCACAGGCCCACGGTGGCGCCCGCCCGCGCGAGCGCCGCGCCGAGCGTCGGCACCGAATAGGCGGGGCCGCCGTGGCTCCGGTCGAAGCTCGCCGACACCAGCAGCAGCTTCATGCGGCGGGCCGCAGCCTTTGCGATGCGTTCGGCGCAGGCAGCAGCAGTTGCGGCTTGGCGCGCACCTTGACCTGGGTTTGGTGGTGGATCAGCCAGAACCAGGTCCAGAAGTTGAGCGTATTCACATTGCCGGCGGAAAGCACCCAGGTCTCGAACCCGGCATGGCCCAGCGCGCCCATCATCAAGGCGAAGGGCAGGGCGGAATAGACCCACGCCTCGTTCGACAGATTCTGCGTGCGCCGCGAATCGCGCAGCGCCTGCACGATCGTGGCGCCCAGCCCGAGCACGAAGGTGACGAGTCCCCAGAGCCCGAGCTCGACGAGGACGGTGAGGTAGGAGGAATGGAAGTGGCCGCCCTGGTGCCGGACGAAGCGCCATTTGGCGGCTGTCAGAATCTCCTCCGACGTGCCCAGGCCATAGCCCTCGAACGGCCGCCGCTCGAACAGCGACCAGCCGTAGCGCCACACCTCCTCACGTCCGCTGAGCACGCTGGTGCGCCGCCGCAGCGATTCGGAGGTGAGGCCCAGCGCGTCGCCCAGATAGGCCATTATCGGCTGCCACCAGATGGTAAGGATCATCGCGAAGCCGAGCACCAGCAGCGTGTTGAGCGCCAGTCCGCGGCGATAGATCCAGAAGGCGCCGACCGAGAGGATCATCCACACCACGGTCGCGCGGGAACCGGTGACCCAGATCAGCCCGAGCGAGATCATCAGGAAGGGCAGATGCTTGTACTGCCACCCCTCGCCGCGGGCCAGGCAGCCGGCAACGAACACCACCGTGCCGGGCGCCAGGATCGTCGCCAGCGTGTTGGCGTTGTCGGTCCAGGCATTGAGGCCCATCGCGCCGCCGCCGCGGCCCAGATCGATGTTCAGGATGTAGAAGGGCAGCGTCGAGAGGACGATGATGCGGCAGAGGTTCGCGATGAGCTGGTAATAGGCCATCCGGCTGTTGGTCGCGACCAGAACGGCCGAGATCGAATAGCCCGCCGCGATCGTGCCGAAGACCGTCAGCGCGTTAAGGAACACCGTGGGCGAGCGCGAGCTGATGGCCGAGCTGGCGGTGAGCAGCGCCAGCGCTCCGATCATGATCGACGCCAGCGCCGGCGCCTTCGGGTGGGTGCGCAGCCGGAAGAAGGTGATGATCGAAACCACCGTAAGCGCCGCCAGCGGCGCCCATTTGCCCAGCGTCATCGCGCGGGAGAAGGCGGAGCCGAAGCTGTTCGCGGCGGTGAAGGCCAGGATCGTGACAATCAGCAGCGCGTACATCAGCCGCGGCGGGCGTTGCACGTCGCCGGAGAGGCGCGCGAAGAGCTGGGCGAGCGGCCCGTTCATCGAACGATCAATCCCCGGCAGACCGACGCGGAAAGCCCGCAGCCGAACTGGATCAACGCATCGCTCGCATGGGCCGCCATCACTTGCTCTCCCGCCTCGCAGCAGTCGCCGCTAGCGCGCCCGAAATCAAGTTTCCGGCTGCGAATTCCTCGCCTTGGGCGATCGCGGTGGCGCGCGCGGCGGCACCCATCGCATCGGCGCGCGCGGGATCGGCGAGCAGCGCCTCCATCGCCGCGGCGATGCCGGCCACGTCGCCCGCCGGCACCAGGAACCCGTTGACGCCGTCGTCGATCAGCTCGGTGGCGGCGCCCACCCGGTCGGACGAGATCACCGGCGTTCCTGCCGCCATCGCCTCGTTGACCACCGCCCCCCAGGGTTCGTGCCCGGATGGCAGGATCATCGCGGTGGCGATGGACATCAGCCCGGCGATCAGCGCCTGATCCCTGATCCAGCCGGTGGTGACGATCCGCGGATCGGCATCGGCGGCGGCGCGCACCTGGGGCATTAGCTCGCCATCGCCGACGATCACCAGCGCCGCGCCCTCCGCTCCGGCGGCGCGGCTCAGCGCCACCACGGCGTCCAGCGGGCGTTTGGCCGGGATCAGGCGGCCGACGAACAGGAATATCCGCGCGTCCGGCGCGATCCCCAGCTCGGCGCGCAGCGAAGGCTCGCCGCCGTTGGCGCGCAGCCGCTCCGCCTCCTCCACGATCGGGGCGGTGTCCGGCGTGTTGGGGAAATAGTGCATCGGCACGTCGCACGGGCCGAAGCGGCGCAGATACTCCGCCGCCTCGCGCCCGACCGGCAGGCCGAACGCCATGTTGCGCACCAGCCATCCCGCCACCGCGCGCTTGACGAACCAGCGCAGGCCAGAGCTGGCGGAGTTGCGCGCGCTCGTCTCGCAACTGACGGCATAGGGAACGCGATTGGCGATGCACCAGCGGGCCGCCATCCACATGGTGGGGTGAACATAGCCGGAAAGCACCACAACGTCCGGCTGGAAGGCATCCAGAGCGCGGCCCACCCCCGGGTTCCACTTGACTGAAAAGGGGTTCACCTGGCGCGGCGGCCGCCACTGGCTGCCCGGCAGGATCACCGGATCGAGCCCGGTGAAGTCGAGGTCCCAGGTGCGCCCCGGCTCGGCTTGCGCGCAATAGGCCAGGCGGAACGGCCCCGGCCAATCCTCCGCGATGCGCCGCTGCACGCCCAGGCGATAGGGCGTGGGGATATCGTCCAGGTACAGGAGGCGCGGCCCGTCCGGATTGCTCATCGGCGCAGTTCCGCGACGGTATCGCGCGTCGCGCGCGCGACGTGCTGCCAGGTGAAGTTGTCCGTCACCCGCGCCCGTGATGCGGCGCCCATGCCCGCGCGCGCGGCGGGCGGCAGCGCCAGGAAAGCCTCGATCGCGCCGCGCAGATCGGCGGAGGAGGCCGGCGGCACGACGAAGCCGTTGGCATCGTCCACCATGGTCGTGACCGCGCCGATCCGCGTCGCGATCACCGGCAGGCCGCACGCCATCGCCTCCAGGATCACGGTGGGCATGCCTTCGTACAGGCTGGCGAAGACGAAACAGTCGCTCGCACGATAGCGCGCGAACAGCGCAGCATCGTCCAGCCGGCCGGCGAACTCGATATTGGGGCCGGCGAAGCGGGCGCGCAGATCGGCCTCCAGCGGCCCCGATCCGACGATGGTCAGGTGCGCGCGATCCAGCCCGGCGAACGCCTCGCACAGATAGGCCACGCCCTTGTTGGCCTCCAGCCGCCCGACGAACACGAAGCGCGGGATGCCGTCCGCCGCGCGCGCGCCGCCGGTAAAGCCGTCGATATAGTCCAGGTCCACCGCGTTCGGCAGCGTTACGATCCGCGCGCCGGGCGCGTGCAGGAAGCGGCGCACCTCATCGGTCAGCCCGCCGCCGAGCGACACGGTGCGGTCCGCCAGCCGCGCGTGCGCGCGTCCGGCCCAGCGCATCGGCCAGCTCTTCAGCGTCTGCTCCAGCCCCACGGTCTTGAACATCTCCAGCCCATGGGGATTGTACAGCGTCACCGCCCCGTCGTCGCGCGGGCCGGCCAGATAGGCCCAGGCGTTGAAGCCCTGCGCATAGACCGCGTCGAAGCCGCCGCTGCGCAGATAGGGCGCGGCCTGCGCCGAGAAGAGATAGTTTGAGCGCAGCCAGAGCCGCGCGGACGGCCAGGGGAACTGGACGAGCTTGTAGGGATTGCCCGCAGCCGCGAACGCCGCCGTCTGCTCCGGCTTCAGCTCGGGGACGATCACCTCCACGTCCTCGCCCAGTTGCGCCAGGTGGTGGGCGAGGAAATGGGTGTGCCGCTCCATCCCGCCCATCAGGAAGGGGAACAGGCCGTGGTTGATGATCGCGATCCGCATGCGGCCGTTCAGGCGCGGAGCAGTTCGGCGAGGGTGGTTTCGAACGGGATGCGCGCCTCCCAGCCGGAGGCGGAGCGTAGCGCTTCCGTCCCCGCGAGCAGGCTGGGGCGCTCCACCTTGCGGATGCGGGCGGGGTCCTGAACGATCGCGATCGGCTCGCCCAGGATCGCCTCGCACATGCGCACGACCTCCTCGACGCTGTACTGGCGGCCGGCACCGATGTTGTAGGTGCCCGGATGCCCGGTGATCGCGGTGATCGCACGGGCCATGTCGCGCGCGTCGATGAAGTCGCGGCGCGGATCGATGTTGCCCAGGCTGAGCGTGCGCGTGCCCGTGGCGAGCTGCTTCATGATTTCCGGCAGCAGGTGGGGGTTGGTCTCGCGATGGCCGACGGCGTTGAACAGGCGGCCGATCGTCACCGCGACGCCACTGGCCCGGCCGAAGGCGCGCACCAGCGTCTCGCCCGCGGCCTTGGTGGCGCCATAGACGTCCATCGGGCTCACCGGGTCACCCTCGACATGCGCGCCTTCCTTGGGAGGATAGACCGCTGCGGTGGAGGCGAAGAACAGCCGCGCTACGGGCGTGCCCGCAAGCGAATCGAGCAGGTTCTGGGTGCCGGCCACGTTGATCATCACCGCTTCGGCCGGATGCGCGTCGCAATAGGGGATGAAATGTATCGCGGCGAGGTGATATACCTCCTCCGGCGCGATCGCGGCGACGGCCCCGGCGAGCCATTCGCGGTCGCGCAGGTCGCCCTCGTGCAGCCGCCCGGCGGGAAGCCCCGCAAGATGCTCGCGCCGCCCGTTCAGGAAATTGTCGATGACGTGGACCTCGGCCCCGCGATCTTGAAGCTCGTCGACCACATGCGAGCCGATGAAGCCCGCGCCGCCCGTCACCAATACCCGCTGCATGCAATCCCCTCGCGCACGTCGAACAATTGCGGCGCTCGCACGCGGCTATAGTCAGGAAGCCGGCACCGTGCCAGACGCCAACTTTGGCAGAACAGGTTCCTGGCGGCCGGCGACTTGGGCCAGGAAGGCGAGGCGCTTCGCCTCGATCGCCGCGCTGGTGAGGAACGAAAGGTCGGCGGTCACGCGGCGCCCGGTCCATTCGCGCGCGAAGGCGGCGATGCGCGGGATCGCCTCGCGCACGTTCGCCTCATGGTTGCCGACGGGCAGGACATAGGGAGCCGTGTTCAGCTCCTCCTGCGCCTCGCGGTATCCGATCACCACCGGCAGGCCGTGCATCAGATATTCGCGTACCTTAAGCGGGCAGGCCTCCTCCATCGCCTTGCGGTGGAGCGCCAGCGTGCCCAGGCCGATGTCGCAGCGGGCATAGAGCGCCGACAGCGCCGCCGCGCCGAGCATGCCGTGGAAGACCAGGTTGGGCGGGATCGGCCGGTCCGCGAAATCGGCGGCGGTCATGCCGGCGACATGGAAGGCGCTGGCGGGCATCGCCTCGGCCAGCGCGAAGATCTTGTCCACGCCGTGCCAGTTGGCGGAATCGTCGAGCGTCATCGGCGATCCGGTGAAGACGAAGGCCGGATCGGCATTGCCGGCGGGCGACGCGGGGCTGGGATCGCCCCAGAAGGCGTTGCCGATCACAGCCGCGGGCTTGCCGGCCCAGGCCTCGTGCTCGGCGATCTCGCGCGTCATGCACACGAACCCGCCGACGGAGGTCAGCACGCGCGCTCGCGTCGCCGCCTGGAACCGGTTGAAGGTGCCGCCCCACAGCCGGTTCTCGGCGCCCTCATAGGTGTTGATCTCCGCCACCGACGGCCAGCGGCGCAGGATACCGCCCAGCCCTGGATACCAGGGGCCGTTCTGGCGATAGTAGATCAGATCGGTGCCGAACGCGCGCAGCGCGCGGCGCAGCCGCGGCACCGTCACGATCTTGTTGACGAAGCCCAGCCGCGCGCGGGGATGCCGGTCCAGCATCGCCTGGCCGATCGCGCCGATCACGCGCCCGTGCGCGTCGAACCCAGGCGCGGCGGGCCGGTCCTGCGGCGGCACCACGGTGAATATCTCCGCCTCGTGCCCCGCCGCGCGCCATGCCGCGATCTGGCCGATCATCTTCCGCAGCACCCCGCTCTCGGCATAAGGCGACCATTCGGTGAGATAGGCGATCCGCATCAGGCGCCGCCCTTCTTCATCGTCCGGTACACCTTGCGCGCAGCGTTGAAGAAAGGGCCTGTCAGCCGCTTCTCCCAGCTTTCGAAGTCCGCGAAGCTCGCGGGCGGGGCGGCCATGATCGCGTCGAACTCGGCGCGGGTGAACCCCAGCTTCTTCGCCACGAAGGCGCAGTCATCCTCTTGCAACTGCTCGTCATAGGTCGGCTGCTGGAGCTTGGCGCGTGCCTGATCGCGCGTGATCTCGCCCGTCGAGACGAGGCTGGAGAGGTGCATCTTGCGTTTGTCGAAGCCGAACTTGCGCGGAAGGTACACGCCCTGGAACCAGCGCGTGAACACGCTCTCATGGTGCTTGCCGCCATAATCGCGCCAGCCCAGGTCCGCCTGGATGCGGTCCAGCGCCTTCTCGCGCGAATAATCGGCATAGTTGAGCACGTCGATCGTCTCGACGAAGCCGCCGCGGTACATGCGCAGGAACTCGACGAAATTGATGTGCGGGAAGGTCTTCACGCGCCCGCTGCCGAAGCGGCGGTGGATGCCGGAGATATAGCCATAGTCCATATGGCCCTGCGACCAGGCCGGAGGATGATGGCTCTCGGTCATCACATTGCCGCCGCGCATCACCGTGCGCACGCCGAACTTCTCCGCGACGCGGAACATGATGGTGTTGATCGCGTGATCGGTCGGCACCTCCACGTCCGGCACGGAGGCGAGAAGGAAGGCGCGCTGGATGTCCTTATACTCCTCCCAGTCGATGACATGGGTGTAGAGGTCGATCTCCAGCGCATCGATCGTCGCGGCGATGTTGCTGACCGCGATTTCCGAGTTCCAGCCGTTGTCGAGATGGACGGCCAGCGGGCGCAGGCCCAGATCCTTGACCAGCCATGCGACGTAGGTGGAATCGACGCCGCCGCTGACGCCGATGATGCAGTCATATCGGCGCCCGGCGTTGCGGCGGCGTAGCCTGTCCGCGATCGCCACCATCCGCGCCTGACCCTCGGCACCATGCAGCACCTGGGTGGCGATGGCGGCGTCATGCTCGTGGCAATGGTTGCACACCCCGGCGGCATCGAAGCGGATGTCCGGATCGGTGGTGTCCATCACGCAGCGCGTGCAGACGCGGTAGGATAGCGGGCCGGCCATGCTCAGGCGGGGGTATTCGCCGCGAACAGCGCCTGCAACCGTGCGCGTTTGGGGTAGTTGACCAGCACGGCGCGGTGCGGCCCCTTGTAGACGAAAAGGCTGCCCGCCGCCGCCGCCTGGGCGCCCGCGTCCACCGCGCTGCGCAGATGCTCCGGCTCGCCCGCGCCGCCCAGCGCGATCACCGGCACCGGCACCGCCGCCGCTGCCGCGCGCACCAGATCGAGGTCATAGCCCTGGTAGGTGCCCTCGCGATCGATCGAACTCAGCAGGATCTCGCCCGCGCCCAGTTCCGCCGCGCGCACGGCGAGCGCGACGGGATCGAGCCCGGTGCCCTTGCGCCCGCCCAGGATGCGCGCGCGCTGGCGGCCGAACAGGTCGCGCTTCACGTCGATGCCCGCCACCACCGCCTGTTCGCCGAAGGTGTCCGCGATCTCGCGCACCAGCGCGGGGTTTTCGACCAGCGCGGTCGTCACCGCCACCTTCTCCACGCCCGACTTGAACAGCCGCCGCGCGGCATCCAGGCTGGTGACCCCGCCGCCGTAGCAGATCGGCATGAACGCCTCGCCCGCGATCTCCGCGATGCGATCGAACGGCGGCTCGCGCCGCTCGGTGCTGGCGGTGATGTCGAGCAGGATCAGCTCGTCCACCTCAAGATCGTTGAACAGCCGCACCGCGTTGATCGGGTCGCCGATATACTTCGGGTTACGGAAGCGAACCGTCTTCACCAGCCCTTCGCCGCGCAGCAGCAGGCAGGGGATGGCGCGCGCGGAGACGCCGATGCTCATGCGCCCGGCACCTTCTCGATGAAGTTGCGGATGAAGGTGAGGCCGTAGCGGTGGCTCTTCTCCGGGTGGCACTGGATGCCCCACACATTGCCGCGCCGCACCGCCGCCACCACGCGCCCGCCGTGATCGGTGACGCCCAGCACGTCGCCCTCATCCTCCGGCACGACATGATAGCTGTGGACGAAATAGAAGCGCGCCTCCTCCTCCAGCCCTTCGGCCAGCGGATCGGGCCGGACGAAGCGCACCGCGTTCCAGCCCATGTGCGGCACTTTGAGCGGCGCGGGCACGTCGAAGCGGATCGTGCGTCCGGGTATCCAGCCGAGCCCATCGGCGTCGCCCTCGACGCTGTGGCCTGAAAGGAGCTGCATGCCGAGGCAAATGCCCAGCACCGGGGCGCCACGGGCATGTGCGGCGTCCAGCGCGGCGCGGATGCCGCTGGCGTTCAGCCGCTCCATCGCGCGGCCGAAATGGCCGACGCCGGGCAGGATCAGCTTCGATGCCGCTGCGATGCGATCGGGATCGGCGGAGATTTCCGCCTTGCCACCCGCCTTGCGGCAGATGTTGGCGACCGAGCCGATGTTGCCGGCGTCATAGTCGACGATCACGATCATCGATCAGTCCCGCCGCTGGTACAGCATCGCGATGGCGCCGTAGCGCGTGTCGCGGCGGAGCAGCCGCTTGGCCAGCCCTTTCAGCCCGCCGCTCGTGCCCGGGGACTGCGCGGCCGGCCGGGCCGAAGGCAGGCTTCCCTCCGGCGGCAGGGTGAAGCCGCAGATCGGGCAGGGGATCGGGGTGTGGAACGGGTTGCCGCGCTTGCCCGCGTCGCGGCGGCGCTTCTCGGTCCAGTCCGGCACCAGCCAATAGCGCGCCATCGCACCCGACATCCGTTTGTCCACCGGCGCGAAGCCGTGCGGTTCCAGCAGGCTCGCCAGCATCGCATCGTCATAGCGGCGCATGTGATAGTCCGGATTGAACCGGGAGGTGCAGGAAGGGCAGCGGATCAGCGTGCCTTCCAGATCCTCTTCATAGGGCACGCTGATCAGCACATAGCGGGAGGCGACGCGCGCCAGCTCGCCCAGCCCGCGCTCATAGACGCCGAAGGGCAGGTGCTCGATCACCTCCAGGCAGGTCGCGATATCGAACGATCGATCCGCGAAGGGAAGGGCATCGATCGGGGCCTGGGACTTTTCGGCGCGCACGCATCGCAGGGCGGCTTCCGAACGGTCAACCGCGTGGATGGAGCCGAACGGCCGCCCGCTTGCCATCAGATAGTGGACGAAGGCGCCGTTCCCGCAGCCGACATCGATCAGCGATTGCGCGTCGCCCGGGATCAGCGAGGCGGTGGTGGCATAGCGATCATGCTCGCCCGCCAACGCTTCGTCGGTCCAGAAGTCAGGATTCTCGTAATAGGCGGTTTCGATGCTCATCGAGCGCTCATGTCCTTTGCGAGCCTGTAGGAGATGATCAGATACCCGGCGTACAGCAGCATCTGAAAGACCGTGAGCGAAACCACCATTGCAACGAAGCTGCCGAGCCAGGCACCCGTTCCCACCGCGGCGAGAGCGGACATCGCGTACATGGCCTGAAGTATCGCGTCCAGCCGCTGGCGGCCCGCGAGAAGCAGTATCACGCTCAGCGGACTTACGACGAACCGGGCGAAGACGACCGGCGACATGAGCTGAAGGTAGAAGCCGGCATCGTGCCATTTCGCGCCGAACACGAACGCGAAGAGCTGCGGCCCCGCTACCAGCAGCGGCAGCGTCACCAGCGCCCCCGCCAGGCACAGGCGCTTCAGCGTCGACCGGAACAGCGGCAGGATATCCTCGGGAGTGCTGTGCTGAGGCCCGACGGCGCTGCGGAACACCGATCCCATCGCGGATCCGATCACGCTGATCGGCATCGCCGCCACCCGCTGGCCCAGGCTGTACTGGCCAAGCGCCGCCGCGCTGAACAGCGCGGGCGTGACAAAGGCGACGAGCTGGGCGCCGAGATAGTTGAACACCTCGCTCGGGACCAGGTAGCGCGGGAAGCGCGCGTTGGCCTTCGCATGGGTCAGCACCGTCCCCGGGCGGAGGCGCCGGAGGTATCCGAAAAGCCCCAGGCGGAACCCCAGCATCGCCGCGAACAGCACCTGCCCGGCGACGAACCCGGCGATCAGCCCCATCTCGCCCCAATTGGCGAAGGCGAGCAGGATGCTGATCGCGGCGGCCGCAGCCGCCTGAAGCAGCCTGGCCGCGCTGATATCGGCGAAGCGCTTGATCTGGGTGGCCCAGGCGGTGAGCGCGGCGACGGCGCCGCCGCTTGCGGTGGCGGGCGCGAGCAGCAACATGAACAGGAAGGGATGGTCGGTTGCGGCGCCGGCGAGCAGGGCCGACAAAGGCAGCAGCGCCAGCAGGGCGATGCCCGCGGCCTGGGCGATGCAGAGCGAAAGCAGCGCCAGCTCCGCTGCCTCGTCCGCATCGCGCGCCAGGAACACCGCGCCATCATATTTACCGGTCGAGATCAGCGCGAGCAGGCCCGAAATGGCGAAGAACAGCGCGTATCCGCCGAATTCATGCGGCGAATAGAGCCGCGCCAGAACCAGCATCGAGAGGATGCCGATGGCCTGCGCGGCGGCGGTGCCGCCCATCAGCGTGCTGACCTGGCGCCAATAGCCGCCAACCGGCCGGGAGCTGGTCATGCGGTTAGCGCTGTTGTTTCGATCACGCGGCTGCGCTCGCCACGAGGGGGCCGCCGCCCAGACTGGCCGCGACGTGGCAGGTCCACCGCCGCGCCCAGGGCGAGCGGGGGCCGGCGGCGATCGCGGGCAGCGGAGCATCGCCCATCAGCTTCTGCGCCCATCTGCCCACGGGGGTGGAAAAGCCGGTCTTGGCGCGGTGCAGGATCGCGCCGGGCAGGGGCAGGGCGGGGGCGGCGGCCAGCGGCGCCTTGCCCAGGCGCGCGCCGGGGGCGGTCATCGCCCGGGCGGTGGCGGCCATCAGCACCGGATCGACCAGCGGCACGCGCACCTCCAGCGAATGCGCCATGCTGGCCCAATCGGTGTCGCGAAGGAGCTGGTTGCGCATGTAGAGCGCGGCTTCCAGCGTCGCGACCTTGCCGAAATCGCTCGCGGGCTCGCCGCCCTCGAACGCGCGTTCCGCGCCGAAACCGGGGCCGAGCCGGTCGAGCCCGGTGCGGACCAGATCGCGATCGAGCAGCTCCGGCAGCTCCCAGGGCATGAACACGCCGCGGCGGAGCAGATAGGCGCCGGTCCAGCTCCCGCCATGCTCCAGCATCCCCGCCGCCTTGGGGTTCAGGCCCAGCCGTTCCGGCCCGATGCCGCTGAGCAACTGGCGGGCGAGCGCGCCGAACGGGCGGGCCATGGCGAAGCGCCGCGTCCAGGCCGGCAGGTCGCGAAAGGCGGGATAGCCGCCGAACAGCTCGTCGCCGCCGAGCCCGGACACGGCGACCTTCAGCCCCATCTCGCGCGCGGCCTTGCTGACGAACCAGCTATTCACGCCGTCGATCGTCGGCTGGTCCATCGCCGCCAGGATGCGCGGCAGATCCTCGGCGAACTCGGCTTCGGACACGCGGCGGACGCGGTGGGGCATGCCGTAATGCGCCGCCACCTGGGCGGCCAGCCCGGCCTCGTCATCATGCGCGCCGGCGAACTCGTCGAAGCCCAGCGTCACCGTCGGCACGTCGCGCGCGCCGGTATCGCGCATCAGCCCCAGCAGCGCGCCCGAATCGACCCCTGCCGACAGGAAGCAGCCGACCGGCACATCGGCCTCCAGATGATGGCGGGCGCTGTCCAGCAGCGCGGCGGCGAGGTCCGGCACGGCGCCGCCCGCGGCCGATGCGGCCTCCGCCTCGCGATAGACGGCGCTGACGGAGTGGAAGGGAACCGGGGCGGCGGCGCCGTTCGCGCCGATCGCCATCGAGCTGCCGGCGGGCAGCGCGAACACGTCCGCCAGGATCGTCCACGGCTCGGGCACGCTGCCCCACAGGTAGAAGCCGGTGAGCGCGGCGGGCTCGATCGCGGTCGGGATGGCCCCGCCCGCGGCCAGCGCCTTCACCTGGCTGGCGAAGCGGAACGTGCCGGCGCGGTTGCTGTAATAGAGCGGCTTGATGCCCAGCGCGTCGCGCGCGACGAACAGCTCGCGCCGCTCCAGGTCCCAGATCGCCAGCGCGAACATGCCGCGCAGCCGGGGCAGCATCGCCGCCCCCTCGCGCGCATAGAGCGCCAGGATCACCTCGCTGTCCGAATGGCTGGCGAAGGTGACGCCCTGCGCGATCAGCTCGGCACGCAGCGCGCGGTAATTGTAGATCTCGCCGTTGAAGGTCAGCATCAGCCGGCCGTCGATGCTGGCCATCGGCTGGGCGCCCGCCGCGGAAAGCTCGATGATCGCCAGGCGGCGGTGGCCCAGGCCGATTCGCCCGCCCTCGCCGGTCCACAGCCCTTCGCCGTCCGGCCCGCGCGGCGCCATGTGGTCGCGCGTGCGGATCAGTTCGTCGCGGTCAACCGGCGGCGCCTCTCCAGACCATGCGAATATGCCGTTGATCCCGCACATTCCACGGCCTTCCTCCGCGCCACCGGTTTTGTCAACGCGCGACGGTCAGGCAGGCGCGACGGTGGTCACCGTGCCGCTGGAGCCGCGCCATTTGAGCGCGCCGTTCTCAACGAACAGGATGCCGCCGCCGGACGGGTCGCTCGACGGGACGGTGGTGGCGTCGGCGATGAAGATGCACTTCACGCCGCCGCCGAACGACGTGCCGTTGATCCCCACGTTCAGATTGGCGAGCAGGCGCATGATCTCGCTAGAGGCGTTGACGCGGAACGAGAGATAGTGACCGCTGCCGCCCGTCGCGCCGAGATAGACTTCGCCGGTGTTCAGGTTGTGCGCGAGCTTCGAGAATACGGTGTTGGTGGAATTGGCGAATTCCAGCGCCGGGGTGCCCGAACTCGTGCTGCTCTGAAGCCGCGCGGCGGGATTGGTGGTGCCCGTAATCGTCGCGCGCACCTTGTCGAACCGGTAGCGGGTGGTGCCGCCGATCTTCAGGTCCGCCAGCGCCGATGCGGCGTTGCTGGCGGTATCGGTGATATCGACATCGATCGCGGCGGGCGTGCCGCTGGTGTTCCATTCGCCCGTCACCGTGATCGCAGGCGTCGCGCCCGATCCCGTGACCGAATAGCCGGTGACGGCGATCGCGCCCGCGTCCGCGTCCGGGGCCAGCGCCAGCGAGCCCAGCGATGCGGCCGGCGCCTCGATCGTGCCGGTGCCGTCCACCTTGGCCAGCGTGGTCCAGGTGGTTGTGCCGGAATCATAGGTGCCGAAATGGACGATGTCGTCCGCGGGATCGACCACCGAGAAGGACACCACCGGGCTGGCGCGCGTGCCCGGCTGGCCGCTGTTGTTGAAATCGATCGTACGGCCGGTGGAGGAGCCGGCCTCATAGCCGATCACCGAAAGCCGCGTGGCGCCCAGCCCTTCCCATTCGAAGCGGGCATTCTGCGCGATCATCGTCATCGTCGCCGCGCTTTCGAGCGAGAAGCGATTGGTGCCCATGCCGCGCAGCACCGCGGCATCGCCGATGGCGGCGGCGTTCTCCCAATAATAGCGCATCACCTGGGCCGGACGGCCGGTGCTGGGGCTGGTCAGCGAGGTGAGCGCCATTTCGCCTGCGTTGCCGGCGCGTACCATACCGCCCAGCGAGGTTCCCGCCGCGTTGCTGATGACGATCTCGCCATCCTTCACAACCTTGAAGATCGTGTCGCCGCCCGAGGTGAACTCAAGGAACTTCGACGCGGCGGAGGAGGCCGTGTCCGTCACGTTCACCTTGATTCCGCCGAATACGCTTCCCGCGTCGTTCCATTCCTCGCCGTTGAGGGTGAGGATGTCGAATCCTGCCATGCTATTCTCTCCTGATCTTCGGGGACGGGTTCGAATGTCCCGGCCCCGAAGCTAGGAGCTATCGCTTTCCCTGACATTTCAATATCCGTGCAGGTAATCGCGCCGTTTGCCACATTGTATTGCACCGCAGCGAAGCGCCGTATATCCAGCGGACCACAACGAAGGGGTCAGCATGTCGATCAAACCGCTGCGCAAGGCAGTGTTCCCGGTCGGGGGACTGGGAACGCGATTTCTTCCCGCGACCAAGGCGATTCCCAAGGAGATGCTGCCGGTGGTGGACCGGCCGTTGATCCAATATGCCGTCGATGAGGCGATCGAGGCGGGGATCGAGCAGATGATCTTCGTCACCGGCCGCGGCAAGAGCGCGATCGAGGACCATTTCGACATCTCCTACGAGCTCGAGCACACCATGTCCTCGCGCGGGAAATCGCTCGCGGTGCTCGACGGATCGCGGCTGAAGCCGGGCAACGTCGCCTATGTGCGCCAGCAGGAGCCGATGGGGCTGGGCCATGCCGTGTGGTGCGCGCGCGACATCGTGGGCGACGAGCCCTTTGCGGTGCTGCTGGCGGACGATTTCATGGTCGGCCAGCCGGGCTGCCTGAAGCAGATGGTCGAGGCCTATAACAAGACCGGCGGCAACATGATCTGCGCCCAGGAAGTCGCCTGGGACCAGACCGACAAATATGGCGTCATCACCCCCGGCACGCGCGACGGCGCGCTGACCGAGGTGAAGGGCCTGGTCGAAAAGCCCAAGGCGGGCACGGCGCCGTCGAACCTGGCGGTGATCGGCCGCTACATCCTCCAGCCCGAGGTGATGCGCGTGCTGGAAGGGCAGGAGAAGGGCGCGGGCGGCGAGATCCAGCTCACCGACGCGATGGCGCGGATGATCGGCGACCAGCCGTTCCACGGCGTCACCTTCGCGGGCACGCGCTATGATTGCGGCGACAAGGCGGGCTTCATCCACGCCAACATCGCGATGGCGCTGGGCCGTGAGGACATCGGGCCTTCGGTGCGCGAGTTCCTGACCACGCTGGGGTGAGGGCAGGGGGCTCCGGTGCCGCCGGAACAGGACAGACTCTAGACGCTGTCCAGCCGGTCGTCGTCCAGCGTCGCTAGCAGGCCCATCAGTCCCCCGGTCTCGAATCCGGGGGGCAGGTCGCGCTCTGCCAGTCCGGCCAGCGCGAGCCCGGTCTGGCAGGCGATCAGCGCCACGCCCGCCTCCGCCGCGGTGGCGATAAGCCCGGCGCGATCGGGAAGCCCGTGCGCGGCCAGCAGCGCGGCGTCCGGGTCCGCGCCGGGCGCGAGCAGCGGCACCGCGGCCTCATGGACGAACAGCCGCGTGCGCCCGCCCAGCGCGGCATGGGCGCAGGCCAGCGTCAGCGCCGATCGCAGCCGGCCGGCGTCGGCGCCCGCGACCAGGATCGTCAGCCCGCGCATGCGAAGCAGCCGGGGTCTTTGGGCAGCGTCAGCGTGCGGAAGCGCAGCGACAGCGCGTCGGCGAGCAGCAGCTTGCCCGCGCTGTCTTCACCGAAGGGCACCAGCGCGCGGATCGTCTCCAGCGCGGCCAGGCTGCCCATCATGCCGGTGAGCGCGCCCAGCACGCCCTGTTCGGAACAGCTCACGCCTTCGCGCTGCGGATCGCTGCCGACGAAGCAGCGGTAGCAGGGCTTGTCCTTCTCCCAGCCGCGGAACACGCCGAGCTGTCCCTCGAACTCGGCGACCGCGGCGGAGACGAGAGGGATGCGCAGCCGGTGCGCGGCGTCGGCCACCGCCAGCCGGGTATCGAAATTGTCGCTGCCGTCCAGGATCACGTCCGGCGCGGCCTGTGCCAGCAGCTCGCGCGCATTCTCGCGGGTGATGCGCCGGGCGATGCCGGTGAAGGCGACGCCGGGGTTCAGCCGCGCCACCGCATCGGCCGCCGCCTCCACCTTCGGCCGCCCGATCTCGCGCGTGGCGTAGAGCGTCTGGCGCTGGAGGTTGGAGAGCGCGACCCGATCGTCGTCGATCGCGGTCAACCGGCCAAGGCCCGCGGCGGCAAGATACTGGATCGCGGGCGATCCGATGCCGCCCGCGCCGATCAGCAGCGCATGGCATTCGGTGAGGTGGGCCTGGCCGCTGCCGCCGATCTCGCGCAGCACGATATGCCGCGCATAGCGGTCGAGCTCATCGTCGGTCAGCGTCATCGCTGCCAGGAGAAGGTCAAGCTCGTCTTGTACCATAGCGGATTGTCACCCACCCGCGGCAGCATGTTGCCCCGGGCAAAGCCGGCGGCGAGCCCCGCGGCATATTGCTCCACCGTCGGGCAGTTGATCGCGCGCGGTATCGCGGTGCGCAACTCGCCCGATCCGTCGATCAGCATCGCGACGTCCACGGTCAGGCTGCCGCGGCGCGCCGTGCCCTGAACCTTGCAGTGGCGCGAGACGGCCTCGCGTCCCACGAAGGCGTTCATCGCGGGGGTGATCGCCGGCGGCGAACGCAGCGGCAGGACCGGAAGCGCGTTCCAGTCGATCGGGCCGATCTGCAGCGCCGCGGCCAGGGTGATCGCGACAAGGCTCACCGGCCGGTGGACCCGAATCCGCCCGCGCCCCGCGCGGTCTCGTCCAGCGAGGCCGTTTCCTCCAGCTCGGCGCGCTGGACGGGGGCGGGGACGAGCTGGGCGATGCGATCGCCGCGGGCGATGACGAACGGGTCGGCGCCCAGGTTCGCCAGGATCACCTTCACCTCGCCGCGATAGTCGCTGTCGATGGTGCCGGGGGTGTTGAGGCAGGTCACGCCATGCTTCAGCGCCAGGCCCGAACGCGGGCGCACCTGCACCTCAAAGCCTTCGGGAATCGCCATGGCGAAGCCGGTGGCGACCGCGTGGCGCGCGCCCGGCGCGATCGTCAGGTCCTCCGCCGCGACCACGTCCATCCCCGCCGCCCCGGCGGTGGCATAGGCGGGCAGCGGCAGCCCCTCGCCATGCGGCAGGCGCAGGATCGCGATACGGATCGGGGGCAGCATCAACGCTTCTCCGGCAGGCTGGCGGCAAGGCGGACGGTGGCGGCCAGCACCTCCGGATCGCCGAGCAGGTCGTGGCCCTTGCCGGGCAGGATTCGATAATCGGTCGCCACGCCGCGCAGCACCAGCGATTCGGCATAGGCGCGCGCGAAGCGGACCGGGATGAGCGGATCATCGGCGCCGACCAGCACCGCGGCGCGCAAGGCGGGTGATACGCCGCCCGCCGTCTTGAGCGGGTCCAGGCTGGCGGTGGCCGCCGACCAGGCCTTGTTCCCGGTGCGCTTCGCCATGTGCGCGCGCCATTCGGGCAGCGAGCAGGGGCAGCCCGCCAGCACGATACCGTCCACCAGCGCGGGATGCAGCCCGGCCAGGTTGGCGGCGATCGCCGCGCCGCCATCGTCGCCCACCAGCACGACGCGCGCGCGCGGATAGGCGGCGCGCAGGCGGGCGATGGTGCGCTCGACATCGGCGAGCCGGGGCGCGTCATAGCTGTCGCCGGTGGCATTGCCGGGATCTCCGGGGGATTTGTTGCCCTTCGCGTCCGAATAGCCGGGGCGAAGGATCGTCACCGCGGCGCTATCCGGCACCGCCTGCTGCGAGGCGGCGGCGAAGGCGAGTTCGTCGCCGCGCGTGCCCGGGGCGGCATCGCCGTGCAGCACCACCACCAGCGTGCGCACGCGGCGCGGCGCCAGCGTGCGGAAGGTCTCGACATGGAGCCTGAGGCCCGGCGCTGGACGGGGCGCGCCGGGGCCGGCCGGGCCGCCGGCGTGGGGCGCGCAGCCCGCCAGCGCCAGCCCGGCGGCGAACAGGGGGAGGGCGATCAGCCTAGAGCGCATCGGCGATCCGCTCCGCCAGCCGTGCCGCCACCTGATCCTTGGGCATGCGATCCCAATGCTCGACTCCCTGCGCGGTGACGATATGGACGCTGTTGTCGTCGCCGCCCATCACGTCGCCGGAAACGTCGTTGGCGACGATCCAGTCGGCGCCCTTGCGTGCCCGCTTGGCGATGGCGTGCTCGATCATGTCCCCGGTCTCCGCCGCGAATCCTATCACAAGCGGCGGGCGGCGGGCATCCCCGGCGATCGTTGCCAGGATGTCGGGGTTCTCGGTCAGCGTCAGCATGGGCGGCCCCTTGCCGTCCTTCTTGATCTTCTGGCCGGTCGCCTCGGTCCGCCAGTCGGCGACGGCGGCGACCATCACCGCGGCGTCGGCGGGCAGCGCGGCGGCGGCAGCGGCGGCCATCTCGCGCGCGGTCTCCACATCGACGCGCGTTACGCCCGGCGGTGTCGCCAGCGCCACCGGTCCGGCCACCAGCGTAACCCGCGCGCCCAGAGCGGCCAGCGCCCCGGCGATCGCGAAGCCCTGCTTCCCCGACGATCGGTTCGCGATGTAGCGCACCGGATCGATCGGCTCATGCGTCGGCCCAGCGGTGACAAGGATGTGGCGGCCCGCGAGCCTGCCCTGCGCGGGACGTCCATGCGACTGGATCGCGGCCAGGATCGCCTCGGGCTCCGGCAGGCGGCCGGGGCCGTATTCGCCGCAGGCCATCGGCCCCGCGTCCGGCTCCAGCACGGTCACACCGTCGGCGCGCAGCCGGGCGACGTTGCGGCGGGTGGCGGCGTGCTGCCACATCCGCACGTTCATCGCGGGGGCGGCCAGCACCGGCTTGTCGGTGGCGAGCAGCAGCGTGGTCGCCAGATCGTCGGCGATGCCCGCCGCCATCCTGGCCAGCAGATCGGCGGTCGCGGGGGCGACGACGATCAGATCCGCCTCGCGGCTGAGCTGGATATGGCCCATCTCGGCCTCGTCCTTCAGGTCCCACAGCGTGGTGAAGACCTGGTTCTCGCTCAGCGCCGCCAGCGTCATCGGGGTGACGAAATGGGAGCCGCCATCGGTCAGCACGCATTTCACCGCGATCCCGGCCTTGCGGCACAGGCGCACCAGCTCGCACGCCTTGTAGGCCGCGATGCCGCCGCCGACGATCAGGAGGATGCGCTGGATCACTGGGCGATCCTTGTCACGGTAACCCGCCGCCTGTCGAGCGACTGGCGGGCCAGATCGCGCAGCCCGTCCGGAACGAAGGCCAGTCCGGCGAGTATCACGGGGGACGCCATGAGCGCCCAATAGAAGGTATCGAGCCGCGCGAACAGCGCCAGCGCCAGCGCATAGCCCGCGAACAGCGCCAGCGCGCGCGCCGCCAGCGGATCGTTCCAGCTCGCCCAGCCGAACAGCGCCAGCCCGACCAGCGGCGCGGCGGCCCACAGCGGCACGAGCTGGAGCGCGGTGGAAAGCGCGATGCCCTTCACGAACAGTCCCGGCCCCTGAAGCCCCAGCCAGCCGGGCGAGGCGGGATCGTTCGGCCCGGTGACGCCTGCCACCGCCCAGGCATGGACGCCCAGCACCGCGGCGAACAGTAGCAGCGCCGCGCCCCATCCCATCGCCTCGCGCCGCGCGCCCTCCCGCCAGGCGAAGACGGCCATGACGAGGACATAGAGCGCGGCGGTCTCGCGGATCAGCATCGCGGCCAGCCCGATCGCCGCCGCCTCGATCCAGCGCCCCGGCCGCCGCAGCGCCAGGCTGAGCGCCACCAGCAGCCCGGCCCAGATCTCGTGGAAGGCCGCCAGCCCCGGCTGGAAGAAGGCGAGCATCGACCCCGCGAGCAGGAGGGCTGCGATCAGCCGCGGGGCGAGGCGCGGCATCGCCTCGGTCAGCCGCAGCATCCACGCCATGCCCGTGAACAGCGCCAGCGCCACCAGCAGCATCCCGGGCAGCCAGGGCGGCATCGAAGCCTCCGCCGCCGCCAGCGCGGGCTGGCGCATCGTCAGGAAGGGGCGCAGCGGATAGCCGCCCGCGCGCAGCGCGTCCGCCGCCACCTCGTAATAATTGCCGCCGCCGCGCACCCCGGCGACGATATCCTCATAGACGCCCAGATCGGTGCGGTTGCGATCGCCGCCGGAGGACGCGCCCAGCGCGGGCGGATCGCCGATCGCCAGCGCGGCGAAGCAGGCCGCGACGAGCAGCGCGAGCAGCGCAAGCGCCAGCCGCGCGTGCGCCTTGCGCAGGCCCGCGAAACGCGACGGCGCGGCAAGCCAGAGGGGATCCGAACGGGCCATTCCCGCGCGGGACTACACGGGCAGCGGGAGCGGTGTCGAGATGCGACCGGCAGCGGCGCGGACTGTACATTCGTCCCGTTGACTTGGGGCGGCCCGCGGGGTTGTTGCGGGGTAGGGCGGACGCCGCGTGCGGGGCCGCGTTATCGGGGAAAGAAACATGCGTAATCTCAGCATTTTGACGCCGCTTCTCGCAGCCGGTCTGGCGGCCTGCGGCGGGGGCGGGGCACCCGCCGGGAACGGCGCCGCGCCGGCCAATGCCGCCGCGCCCGCGGCCACCCCTGCTGCTGCCGCTGCTGCCCCCGCAGCCGCGCCGGCGGCCGGCACGCCCTTCGCCAAGGTGGGCGATTGGGAGATCGAGAAGCTGGCCAGCGGCTGCTCCGCGATGGTGCTGACGGGCAGCGAGGAAGGCGTGCGGCTGGAAAGCAACGCGACCGAGTTCAAGATCGGCTTCTCCGGCCTCGGCTCGGCGGCGGACAATGCGCCGATGAAGGTCTCCTACTGGTTCGGCACGGCGCGCGAGGGCGTGCTGGAGGCCACCGCGGCGCTGGTGCCGGATTCCAACGGATTCGAATGGCGCACGATCGTCGAGAAGGTTGCCGACATGCCCTCGACCGACGGGTTCGCCAATTCGGGCCAGGTCAACTTCGCCTATCAGGTGGACGGCAAGGAGCATGTCCAGGTGATCCCGCTCAGGCAGAGCCATGATGCGGTGGGCAAGCTGATCGCCTGTTCGCAAGGCTGATCCGGCCCTCTTCCCGGGGCCGGCGGGGCCCGCCGCAACGCACGCGCGGCGGGCCCTTTTTCATAGGCGGGCAGGTTTCATGGATCGGGGGGCTCAGCCCAGCAGGTACATCGCGGCGGCGCCCGCCGCGGCCGCCAGCGCGGCGACCAGGCCGTAGCGCCAGCCGCCGCCCACGCGCACCACCTCGATCGCCTTCAGCGGCGGGGCGGGCGGCGCGCCGCCGGGGGTGGGGAAGCGGCGTTCGATGTTGCGGATGAGCTGCGGCAGCCGCGCCAGCGTGCGGAAATCCTCCACCAGCCGGTCGGCCACCATCGCCTCGGGGCCAAGCTCGGTGCGGATCCATTCGCCGACGAACGGGCCGGAGGTCTCCCACAGGTTGATCTCGGGATCGAGCCCGCGCGCCACGCCCTCCACCATCACCATCGTCTTCTGCAGCAACAGCAGGTGCGGCTGGGTCTGCATGTCGAAATCGCGGGTGATCGTGAACAGCCCGTCGAGCATGCCGCCGACCGACATTTCCTTCACCGGCAGCCCGCGCATCGGCTCGCCCACCGCGCGCAGCGCCGTGGCGAACTCGTCGACATTATGGTGCGGCGGGACATAGCCGGCCTCGAAATGGATCTCGGCCACGCGCTTGTAGTTGCCGGTGATCAGCCCGTAGAGGATCTCCGCCAGCCAGACGCGCGCGCGCCGGTCGATCCGGCCCATGATGCCGAAATCGATCGCCGCGATCCGCCCGTCGGGCAGCGCGAACAGGTTTCCCTGGTGCATGTCGGCGTGGAAGAAGCCGTCCGAGATCGCCTGGCGCAGGAAGGCGCGGACCAGCGTTTCGGCCAGCGCGTGCGTGTCGTGCCCCGCGGCGACCAGCGCCTCGCGGTCGGAGAGCTTGATGCCGTCGATCCATTCGAGCGTCAGCACCTTGCCGGTGGTGCGCTGCCAGTCGATCTCCGGGACCATATAGCCCGGCTCCGACGTCATATGCTCCTTAAGTTCGGACGCGGACGCGGCCTCGCGCCGCAGGTCCAGCTCGCGCGCGGTCCAGCGCTTGAAGGTCTCGATCACCAGGCGGGGGCGCAGGCGCGAAGCCTCGCCGCCCAGCGCCTCTAGCTGCGCTGCGGCCCATTCATAGGTCTCGATCGCCCGGGCGAACTCGTTCTCGACGCCGGGGCGCAGCACCTTCACCGCCACCTTGCGCCCGTCGGTGGTTACCGCGCGGTGGACCTGGGCGATCGACGCGGCGCCCACGGGCACCTCCTCGATCGCGGCGAACATCCGCTCCAGCCCGTTGCCCAGGCTGGCCTGCATCCGCGCGCGGATGACGGCGAAGGGCAGCGGCGGCAGCGCGTCCTGAAGGCGCAACAGATCGTTCGCCACCGCTTCGCCGACGATGTCGGGGCGGGTGGCCAGCGTCTGGCCCAGCTTGATCGCGGCGGGGCCGATCGCCTGGAAGGCATCGGCATAGCGCGGCACCGCCGGCACGCGCGCGCCGAAACGGGCGATCCGCGCCAGGCGGCGGACCTGCGCGGGCGTGTGCGGATCGCGCTCGATCCCGGTCAGCGCCCCATGCCGCGCCAGCGTGCGGCCCCACTTGAGGAGCCGCCAGAGGTGGACGACGGGGTGGGTCACGTGGCGGTTCGCGCCGCGTCCCGCGCGGGCATGGCGCCGGCGCGCATCAGATCTTCCAGCCCGAATGGATCGCGACCAGCCCGCCCAGCACCGGCTCGGCCCGCGTGCGGATGAAGCCCGCCTCGCCGATCATCCGTTCGAAGCTGGGCATGTCGGGAAAGCGGCGGATCGATTCGATCAGGTAGCGATAGCTGTCCTCGTCATCGGCCAGCAGCTTGCCCAGCTTGGGCACCAGATGGTGCGAATAGGCGTCATAGACCTGGGCGAAGCCCGGCCAGACGGTGGTCGAGAATTCCAGGCAGAAGAAACGGCCGCCGCGCTTCAGCACGCGATGCGCCTCGCGCAGCGCCGCGGGGATGTCGGTCACGTTGCGGATGCCGAAGGCGATCGTATAGCCGTCGAAGAAGCGGTCCGGGAACTGCAGCTTCTCGGCGTTCGCCTCGGTCCACACCAGATTGTCGATGCCGCGTTCGGCGGCGCGCTCGACGCCCACCGCCAGCATCTCCGGGTTGATGTCGGCCACCGTCACCGCCGCGCCGGACTTCGCCAGGCGGAAGGCGATGTCGCCGGTGCCGCCGGCCATGTCGAGGATCGTCTCGCCCGCCTGCGGCTTCACGCGGCGGACGAAGCGATCCTTCCACAGCCGGTGCAGGCCGCCGGACATGGCGTCGTTCATCAGGTCGTAGCGGCTGGCCACATTCGAGAAGACGGCACCCACGCGGCGCGTCTTCTCCTCGGGGGCGACGTCTTCGTAGCCGAAGGAAACGGTGTCGGACATGGGGGCGCTCTAGCGGGGCGCGGCGGGGGAGGCTAGGGGGCGGCGATGCCAGAGCTGCCTGAAGTCGAGACCACCGTCCGCGGCCTGCGCCCCGTGCTGGAAGGGCAGCGCATCGAACGGGTGACGGTGAACCGCCCCGATCTGCGCCGCCCCTTCCCGCACGACCTGGGCCAGCGGCTGACCGGCGCCACCGTCACCGGCCTGGGCCGCCGCGCCAAATATGGGCTGGTCGAGACCGACCGGGGCGACACCATGGTGTTCCACCTGGGCATGTCCGGGCGATGGCGCATCGATCCGGCGGAGGCGGGCAAGCACGATCATCTGCTGCTCGATACGCCGGGGCACCGGCTGGCGCTCAACGACGCGCGGCGCTTCGGCTCGGTCGATCTGGTGCCCAGCGCTGAGCTGGCCGCCTGGCCCCCCTTCGCGGCGCTGGGGCCGGAGCCGCTGGGGCCGGATTTCTCCGCCGCGCATCTGGCCGCCGCCTTCGACGGACGGATCGCGCCGGTGAAGCTGTTGCTGCTCGATCAGCGGATCGTGGCCGGGCTGGGCAACATCTATGTGTGCGAGGCGCTGCACATGGCGGGCATCGCCCCGGTGCGCGAGGTGGGGCGGATCGCGCGCGCGCGGCTGGCCCGCCTGGTCGATGCGGTGCGCGAGGTGCTGGAGGCGGCGATCGCGGCGGGCGGATCGACGCTGCGCGACTATGCCCGGCCCGATGGCGAGCTGGGCTATTTCGCCAAGCAGTGGCGCGTGTACGGGCGCGAGGGGGAGGATTGCGCATGCGGCGCCCCGGTGCTGCGCCGGGTGGATGGCGGGCGTTCCACCTTCTGGTGCGCGAAATGCCAGCGGTGAACGCGCATCCGGTGGTTGACCCGAATCGCCTCAGCCGTTAAGGGGCCGGGCTTTCCGGGCGTGGGCCAGTTTCCCGCGCCCTTCATTTTCGAGCAGGAACAAGACGGCATGGCGAATACGCCGCAGGCGAAGAAGCGTATCCGGCGCAATGCGCGCCGCGCGGAGATCAATGGTGCGCGCGTCAGCCGCATCCGGACCTTCGTGAAGAAGGCCGAGTCCGCGCTGGAGTCGGGCGACAAGGCTGCCGCGACCGCCGCGCTGGCCGCCATGCAGCCTGAGCTGGCTCGCGGCGTTGCGAAAGGCGTGCTTCACAAGAACACCGCCTCGCGCAAGTTTTCGCGTCTCACGAAGCGCCTCGAAGCGCTCGCATAACCGTCATTTTTCTGAAATCGGGATGCCGCCGGAGAGTCTCCGGCGGCTCTTTTTGCGTGTGCGAAATGGCCGTTTCGGCCCCGTTATTGCATGCGAAAAGACGAATCGGCGGAACCCGCAGGAACGCGCGAGTCGCGTGCCATCCCGCCCGCAATCTTGATTAATATCGTTTCATTTCAACGATGTAATTAGCGTGCAACTGGCTGTTCCGCAGAATTCCTTGAGTTCCGCGATGTCAACAAAACTATTTCAATTTTATTGCGCGCGGCCCTCTTGAACGACTCAGTTTCGGGTTCTTAGAACAGTCCTCCGGGCGCCGCGTTCTGGCAGCCCGACAAGCGACGAATGTGCAGTGGCGCCGGATGCGTTTCCGGTGACGGGAGAGCTTTGTCGCGGTGGATGTGGCGTCCACGGAAGGGGGCAGATGCTTCCGTGAGTTAAGGGGTTGTCGGGAAAGATGGCAGAGGTTTGCGCCTTGAATCAGGGAGAGAATAGCGCCGTCGCGAAGGCATGGGCCCATGTGCGCGCCAATCTGCGCCGCTCCGCGGGCCAGCGCCTGTTCGACCAGTGGCTGAAGCCCGTCGTGCTGATCGAATCGAGCGATTCGGACGCGGTACGACTCGGCCTGCCCTCGGCGTTCATGACCCAGTGGGTGAAGAATCACTATTCGGAACGGCTGCTGCTGGAATTCAAGGCGGTGTTGCCGTCGGTGCGCAGCGTCACGCTGGAGACGCTGGCCGAGCCGGGCCGCCGGATCGCGGCGCCCGCCGCTGCCGCCGCGGCCGGGCCGGTGGCGGACGCCCCCGTCGCGGCGCCCGCTGAGCGGCCCGCGTTCGACGCGCGCTTCACCTTCGCCCGGTTCGTGGTCGATTCGTCGAATCGCGTGGCGTTCAACGCCGCGGCGATGGTGGCCGAGCCGGGCAGCCCGCGCTTCAGCCCGCTCTACCTCCATTCGGGCACCGGCCAGGGCAAGACGCACCTGATGCACGCGATCGGCCACGCTTTCCTGGAAGCCAATCCGGGCGCGACGGCGATCTACATGCCCGCCGAACGCTTCATGTTCGAATTCGTCCAGGCGCTGCGCGCGAAGGACACCCATGCCTTCAAGGCGCGGCTGCGCGGCGTTGACCTGCTGATGATCGACGATCTTCAGTTCATCGGCGGCAAGGATTCGACGCAGCAGGAATTCTTCCACACGGTCAACGAGTTCATGTCGTCGGGCAAGCGGCTGGTGATCGCGGCGGACCGCGCGCCCCAGGCGCTGGAGGGCTTCGAATCGCGGCTGGCCGGGCGGCTGGGCGCGGGGCTGGTGGCGGACATCCGCGCGCCGGAGCTGGAGCTGCGCCGCGCGATCGTGAAGCGCAAGCTGGAAGACATGCCCCAGGTGGCGATGCCGGGCGAGGTGATCGAGCTGCTGGCCCAGCGCATCACCGCCAACGTCCGCGAGCTGGAAGGCGCGCTCAACCGGCTGGTCGCCTATGCCCAGCTCAACAATGAAGCGATCACGCTCGATTTCGCGACGCAGACGCTGGGCGAGGTGCTGCGCGCCACCCAGCGCCGCATCACCATCGACGAGATCCAGAACGCCGTCTCCACCCATTTCGAGGTGAAGAAGATCGACCTGATCTCGGAACGCCGCGCGGTGGCGATCGCGCGCCCGCGCCAGATCGCGATGTATCTCGCCAAGCGGCTCACCACCCGCTCGCTGCCGGAGATCGGCCGCAAGTTCGGCAACCGCGACCATTCCACCGTGATCCACGCCGTCCGCCGCATCGAGGAGCTGCGCGGAAAGGATGTTGAGATCGACGGCGCCGTCCGTAAGCTGATGCGTCAGCTCGAAGGGGCCTGAGGGTCCCCGCGCAATCCCACCCCCCAGGGTGGGGGCGGGGTGGAGGAGACGAGAGCGGGGCAAGCTTGGTCACGCCTCCACCCCGATCGGGTTGCGGATGCGGGCGCGTCCGCCCGCGTGCTCCGCGCGTGACTATCCCGCAGCCGATCCGTTCGTCCTGAGTTTGTCGAAGGGCGTTCCCGCAGGCGATGGCTTCGCGGCGCCGCGCCCTTCGACCGGCTCGTGACGAGCGGCGGGAAAGCGGCGTGGGGCCGCTTCAGTCTGTCTACTCTCCCGGCCTGCGCCGGGAAGCGTCACCCCTCCCCGCCGGGAAGGGGCGACGGGCCGGGAAGGGGCGACGGGAACGCCCCGCCCGCTAGACCTGGAGCCCCACCGCCTGCTGCGCGGCCTTCAGCGTCGGCGCCGCCAGCGCGTTGGCCTTGGCCGCGCCCCTGGCCAGTTCGGCCGCCACCGCGCCGCGATCGTCGAGCAGCTTCACCAGACGCTCGCGCACCGGCCCCAGCACCGCCACGGCAAGGTCCGCCAGCGCCGGCTTGAACGCGCCGAAGCCCTTTCCGGCGAACTCGTCCACCACCGATTGCGGATCGCGATCGGACAGCGCGGCGAAGATGGTGACCAGGTTCTTCGCCTCCGGCCGCGCGTCCAGCGCGTCGAACACATCGGGCAGCGGCTCCGGATCGGTCTTCGCCTTGCGGAACTTCTGCGCGATCGTCTCGTCGCTGTCGGAAAGGTTGATCCGGCTCATGTCGGAGGGGTCGGACTTGCTCATCTTCGCGCTGCCGTCGCGCAGGCTCATGATTCGCGGCGCGGCCTTGCTGATGAAGGGCTCGGGCAGGGGGAACAGCTCGACGCCGAAATCGGTGTTGAACTTTGCCGCGATGTCGCGCGCCAGCTCCAGATGCTGCTTCTGGTCCTCGCCCACCGGCACGTGCGTCGCCTTATAGACCAGCACGTCGGCTGCCTGGAGCACCGGATAGGTGAACAGCCCCACGCTGGCGCCCTCGCGGTTCTTGCCGGCCTTGTCCTTCCACTGCGTCATGCGATTCAGCCAGCCCATCCGCGCGGTTCCGTTCAGGATCCAGCACAGCTCGGCATGGGCGGGGACGCGCGCCTGGTTGAACAGCGTCGAACGATCGTCGATCCCGGCGGCGATCAGCGTCGCGGCCATCTCGATCGTCGAATTCGCCAGTTCCTGCGGGCTGACGTTGCCGGTCAGCGCATGGAGATCGGCGAGGAAGAACAGGCACTCGCCCTGGTCCTGCATCGCCACCCACTGCTTGATCGCGCCCAGATAGTTGCCCAGGTGCAGGTTGCCGGTGGTCTGGATGCCTGAAACGACGCGCATGAAATCGTTACTCCGCGCCCGGTTGACCGTTCGGCCGTTGGACCGGCCGCGGATTCCCGGCGGCGGGGGCGCGCCGCGCTCGATTGTGCCGGGAACGCGCGGGCTCTAGCGGGGCTGGCGGGGCCAGGAAAGCGCGAAGATGGGGAACTTCCGGCCGGCCCGCTTCCGCCAGGGGCAGACAGCTTCTAGGCCCGCCGCCGCCGGATCAGCGCCTTCAGGTCGCCCAGCGTGAACGCGCGCGTGACGAAGCAGGCGAGGCCATAGACCGCCCCGCCGCCCGAGACGAGCAGGCTCAGCCCCACGCCGCGTTCGACCAGCGAACCGGTGAGCCACGGGTCCAGCACGCGGTCACCAGCCCACAGCGCGGCGCCCATCAGCACCGCCGCCAGCGCCAGCCGGGGGATGCGCCGGCGGAGCTGCGCGTCCGCCACGAAATCGCCGCGCAGCCGCAGCGTGCGATAAAGCAGCGCCACGTTGACGCACCCCGCCGCCGCGGTCGCCAGCGGCGGGCCGACATGGCCGATCAGCGGGATCAGCGCCAGGTTGCCCGCCAGGTTCACCCCCACCGCGATCATCGCGAAGCGCACCGGCGTCCGCGTATCCTCTCGCGCATAGAAGCCGGGGGTCAGCACCTTCACCAGCACATAGGCGGGCAGGCCGGCCGAAAAGGCCGCCAGCGCCCAGGCGCAGCGCACCGTATCCTCGCCGGTGAATACGCCATGCTGGAACAGTCCGCGGACGATCGGCTCGGCGGCGACGATCAGCGCCACCATCGCGGGCAGGGTGAGGAACAGCGCCAGCTCTATGCCGCGGTTCTGCGTCTCCATCGCCTCCGCCTCGCGCCCCGCGCCCAGCAGCCGCGATACGGTGGGCAACAGGATCGTGCCCAGCCCGATGCCGATCATCCCCAGCGGAAGCTGGTTCAGCCGGTCGGCGTAATAGATGTACGAGATCGAGCCTTCGTCGAGCAGATAGCCCGAGAGCGCGGTGGAGATGACCAGGTTGATCTGCACCGCGCCCGCGCCTGCGGCGGCGGGCAGGATCAGCTTCATGAGCTGGCGCACATCGTCGTCCAGCCGGGGCCATCTGAGCTTCAGCGACACGCCCGAGCGCCGGCACGCGAACCACAGCCAGCCGAGCTGGAGCACGCCGCCCACGGGTACCGCGATCGCCTGGGCCTGCGCGGTTTCGAACGGATCGCCGTTGAAGAACAGCAGCGCGGCCACCATCGCCACGTTGAGCAGGATCGGCGCCGCCGCGTTGACCCAGAATTTGTCGAGCGAATTCAGGATGCCGCCCAGCAGCGAGGCAAGGCTGATCAGCATCAGATAGGGGATGGTGATCCGCGACAGCGTGACCGCGAAGGCGAATTCCTCGCTGCTCGGCGCCTGCTTGGAAAAGCCGCCCGAAAGCCCCCAGGTGATCGGCCAGGACGCCGCCAGCATCACCGCCGTGAACAGCAGCAGGAAGGCGAACAGCACCGCCAGCGCGCGTTCGGCAAAGGCCAGCGCGGCGGGCATGCCGCCGCCTTCCTCGCCCGCCTTGCGGTTGAACATCGGGATGAAGGCGGCATTGAACGCGCCCTCCGCGAAGAAGGCGCGGAACATGTTAGGCAGGCGGAACGCAACCAGGAAGGCGTCCGAAGCGAAGCTGGCGCCGACGAAGGTCGCCTGCAGCGAATCGCGGACCAGCGCCAGGATGCGGCTGACCAGCGTCAGCCCGCCCACCGATCCCAGCGTGCGCGCCAGCTTCATCGCGCGGTCCTCGGGTCCGGCCGCGCGGATGGCCATGGGGCGGCGCTTGGCGGCGGGGGGGCGAGTCGGCTGGGCACTGGCATCCTCCCCCTCCACCGCGTTCCGCCGTCCTCCTTCCCCCGGCGGGGGAGGATATCATGGAACGGGCCGGGCCGCCTCAGGCGGTCAGGCCTGGCCGGCCTCCTGCGCGGCCGCCTCGGCCTGCGCCTGCAGCCGCTGCATGTAGACGGCGCCGAAATCGATCGGCTCCAGCAGCAGCGGAATCGGGAAGCCGCCGTCGCGCACCGCGTCGGCGATGATGCGGCGGGCGAAGGGGAACAGGATGCGCGGCGCCTCGCCCAGCAGGAACGGCTCGATCTGCTCGGCCGGAACGTTGCGCAGCCCGAACAGGCCGGCATATTCCAGATCGACGACGAAGGCGGTCGTGCTCTCTGCGGTGGCGCGGACGTCCACCTTCAGGATCACCTCGAACACTTCCTCGGCCACCTGGCCGAAGCCGATGTTGAAGTTAACCTCGATCTGCGGCGCGTTCTGGTTCTGGTAGATCGCCGGAGCGTTGGGGTTCTCGAACGAGAGGTCCTTCACATATTGCGAGATCACGCCGACCGCGGGCGCGGTGTCTGCGCCATTGGCAACGGGCTCGCCGAAGGCTTCGTTCTCGGGCTCGGCCATCAGAATATTTCCTCTTCAACGGGGATCCGCGCGGTTTTCGCGCGGCAATTTCAGGCGCCGCGCCTAGCAGGGCCGCACCCGCGATTCAACGGCGCGCTTCGGGGCCGGGGCGTCCCGCTCCGGCGCGCGGAGGTGCCGCACGATCGCGTCGTCCGCCGGATTTGAATCCTGCGGCCATTCCCCCTATGTTGGATGCGACAACGCTCAGGAGGCTTGGTGCTTTTCTACGTAATCCTGTTCGCGATGGTGGCGGCGTTTCTGGCGCTGCGGCTCTATGCCGTCCTTGGCAAGCGCACCGGGCACGAGCAGCCGCTGCCCAAGCCCGCCGAGGAGCGGATGCCGGCCCCGCCGATGCCGCGCGGGATCGAAAGCCCGCCCGAAGCGCGCGAGCCGGGCGGCCGCAACGTGGATGTGGGAGCCGAAACCGGCCTGCGCGCCGTGATCTCCGCCGATCCGGCGTTCGACCTGCCCCAGTTCCTCGAAGGCGCCAAGGCGGCCTATCGCATGATCCTGGAAGCCTTTTGGAAGGGCGACGAGGAGACGCTCGACTGGCTGGTCGAGGATGACGTGCGCCGCGCCTTCGGCGAGGCCATCGCCGAGCGAAAGGCGGCGGGCCATGTGCTGGAGAACCGCCTGATCGCGATCGAGCGCGTCCAGGTGATCGAAGCTTCGGTCGAGAACAAGGTGGCGCGGATCGCGGTGCGCTTCGACGCGGATATCGCCGCGGTGACGCGCGACCAGGAGGGCAACGTCGTCGCCGGATCGCTTACTGACGCGGTCGAGACGCACGACATCTGGACCTTCCAGCGCACGCTGCGCAGCTCCGATCCCAACTGGAAGCTGGTCGACACCGACGAGGTGTGATCCGTGCTCCGCGCGCGCCGCGGGGTTCTCCGTCATATCGGGTGATTGAGCGCGGCGCCGCGCCGGGTTAGGTCTGTCGGCCTGATCGACAACCGGATCGACAAGGGGAACCCGCGATGCGCCGAATTGCTGCCATTGCCGCGGCCGCGCTGCTGGGCGGATGCGGCGGGCTCGTGCCGCCCTCGGCAGAGCGCGGGCCGCCGCCCGCCCGGCCGTACCAGCCATCCTATACGCCCGCGCCTTCGCACCCCTCCACCAATATCCCGGTGCGCCAGCCGACGGCGGCCACGCCGATCCCGGCCGCTCCCGCGCCAGCCGCGCCCGCGGGCAGCGCCACCGCGCTCGCCGCTGGGGCGCGTCCTGGCCCTGCCGTGGCCGATCTGCCGATCGATGCCGCCGGAGCGGCGCGCGCGCTGGCCGCCTACAAGCTGAGCTGCGGCGCGCTCCAGCGCCGGCCCGATGTCACCGGGCTGACGCGCGGGGCCGATTGGGCGCCGTCCTGCGCCGCTGCGCAGGATTGGCCGGGCCGCGATGCCGCCGCCTTCTTCGCCCGCTATTTCGAAACGGTGCAGATCGCCGACGGAAAGGCCTTCGCCACCGGCTATTACGAGCCCGAAATCGCCGGGTCGCGTGAGCGCCGGCCGGGCTATGAGGTGCCGATCTACGCCAAGCCGGCCGATCTGGTGGAGGTGGACCTGGGCCTCTTCTCCGACGCGCTGAAGGGCAAGCGCATCCGCGGCCGCGTGGATGGGCAGAGCTTCGTCCCCTATCACGACCGGACCGCGATCGAGCAGGGCGCGCTGAACGGTCGCGCGCCCATCATCGCCTGGGCGGCCGATCCGGTGGAGATATTCTTCCTCCAGGTCCAGGGATCGGGGCGGCTGCGGCTGCCCGATGGCGGGGTGATGCGCATCGGCTATGCCGGGCAGAACGGGCGCGACTATACCGGCATCGGCGCGCTGATGCGCCAGCGCGGGCTGCTCGCGCCCGGCCAGGCTTCGATGCAGGGCATCATGGCCTGGCTGCGCGCCAATCCCGAACAGGGCCGCGCGATCATGCGCGAAAACAAGAGCTTCGTGTTTTTCCAGGAACTGAAGGGCGCCGGCCCGCTCGGCGCGATGGGGCTGCCGGTGACGGGAATGACCACCGTGGCGGCCGATCCCGCCTATGTGCCGCTCGGCGCCCCGGTGTTCCTGTCGATGGACCGCACCGACGCGACCGGCATCTGGGTGGCGCAGGACACGGGCGGGGCGATCAAGGGCGCCAACCGCTTCGACACCTTCTGGGGCGCGGGCGACGACGCGCGCGCGATCGCGGGCGGCATGTCCGCGCGCGGGAGCGCCTGGCTGCTGCTGCCGCTGGGCACGCTCTCCCGGCTGCCGCCGCCCGCGCAGTGAGGCGCCTTTCGGCTGAGGAGGCGGCGCTGTGGCGGCGGGTGGCGCAGAGCGTCACGCCGCTCCATCCGCCGCGCCCGGCCCGGACGGCGGCGGGGGAGGGGGTCGCGCCCGCCGCCGCCCAGCCGCCTGCGCCTGCGCCCCGGGCGCGTTCGCATCCCGCCCCCGCGCGGCCGGTCCAGCAGCCCGCCGCCCGTGCCGTCCCGGCCGCCGCCGCCACGCTCGACGCCTCATGGGACCGCCGCCTGTCGCGTGGGCTGGTCGCGCCCGAAAGCACCGTGGATTTGCACGGCCATACGCTCGGCTCCGCCTATGACCGGCTCGATCGCGGGCTGGCGCACGCCATCGCGCGCGGCGATCGCGTGCTGCTGCTCGTCACCGGCAAGCCGCCGCGGCCGGAATCGCAGCGCCCGCACGCCCGCGGCGCGATCCGGGCGGCGGTGGGCGACTGGCTGGCGGCATCGCGCCATGCGGAGCGGATCGCCGCGGTCCGCGCCGCCCACCCGCGCCACGGCGGGGCGGGGGCGCTCTATATTGTCCTGCGGCGGGATCGTTCCGCCCCGGTATCGGAACGAAATTCTTAACCCCTTTCTGCAACTCTGCGCGCTGCCGAACCGGACAGGAGGGTGTCCCGGTAAGCCGTAGCGAGGGGTCAATCGGACCGGTGGAAGGATTTTCGCTAAAGAGCCGCGCAATCGCCTTCGCGATGTGCGCCGGTGCGGTGGCGTTCATCCTTGCGCTCGCCGCAGGCTCCACCCACACGCTCAGCGTCGAAAGCGCGGGCCGCGCGCTGATCGCCGCGATAGTCTGCGGCGTGATGAGCTGGGCCTCGGCCGAGCGTACCGTCGCCTCCACCGCCTCCGCCATCGACGCCGCCATCGCCCGCCTCTCGCGCGCCGCCAACGGCGACCTTGAGGGAGAAATCCCCGAAGAGGTGAAGGAATGCGTCCCCCCGCTCGCCACCGCGATGGAGGGCCTGTTCCGCCAGCTCAACGCCAACCTGGACAGCGTCCAGCGGCTGGCGATGTTCGATCCGGTCACCGGGCTGGCGAATCGCACCAATTTCCGCCGGACCGCGGAGCGCGTCCTGGCGGATATGCAGCCCGGCACGGTCGCGGCGCTCTATTTCATCGATCTCGATCGCTTCAAGGCGGTGAACGACACGCTGGGCCACGCCACCGGCGACATGCTGCTCGGCATGGTGGCCAACCGGCTGCGCGCCGTGGCCGACCGCTTTACCGCGGAGGGCAATGGGCGGCCGCCGCTGATCGGGCGGCTGGCGGGCGACGAGTTCACCATGTTCTTCCCCGAAATCCGCACCGTGCGCGATGCCGACCGGATCGGCCGGGGCATCCTTTACGCGCTGTCGGAGGCGTTCGACCTGGCCGATCAGGAGGTGTCGATCGGCGCCTCGATCGGCATCGCGATGCGCCCCGAGCATGGCACGACGCTGCACGATCTGATGCGTGCCGCCGATGCCGCCATGTATCACGCCAAGTCGCTGGGCCGCGGCCGCGCCGAGCATTTCACCGATCTGCTTGCCGCCGAGATCGCCGAGCGCGCGCAGCTTGAGAGCGACCTGCGCGAGGCGGTGGACAAGGACGAGTTCGCGCTGGTCTTCCAGCCCCAGGTGAGCGCAGGCGATGGCCATATCGTCGGCGCGGAGGCCTTGCTGCGCTGGAAGCACCGCGACGGGCTGAAGATGCCGGCCGCCTTCATCCAGCGCGCCGAGGAAACCGGCCTGATCGTCGAGATCGGCGAATGGGTGATCGAGGAGGTGGCCGAGACCATCTCGCGCTGGGGCCGCATGGGCATTCCCCAGCGGCTCGCGGTCAACATCAGCCCGCGCCAGCTCGATCACGCCAGCTTCTTCCGCCGCCTGCGCGAGGCGATGCTGGCCGCCAGCGCCCCCGCCAAGCTGCTCGAGCTGGAGATCACCGAGACGCTGGCGATGCATTGTTCCGAAGAGGTGGTGGACGCCATCGCGCTGCTCCGCGCCGACGGCGCCAGCATCGCGATCGACGATTTCGGCACCGGCTATTCGAACCTGGCGCGCCTGCGCGAGCTGCCGGTCGATCGCGTCAAGCTCGATCGCAGCCTGATCGAGAAGGTCGCCGAGAACGCCGAGGCCCGCGCCATCGCCCAGGCGGTGATCGGCCTGGTCCATGGCCTGGGCTGCGAAGCGGTGGCCGAAGGGATCGAGAGCGAGGCCCAGGCCGCGGTGCTCCGCGTGATCGGCTGCGACATTCTCCAGGGCTATGCGATCGCCCAGCCGATGGCCGAGGGCGCCTTCCTGGAATGGGTCCGCACCGAAGGCTGGGAACGCGCGGCGGGCTGACGCTGCCCCGGTTCGCCCCGGGCCTCAGGCGAACGCCCGGCGCAGGATATCCTCATACACTCCGGTCAGCGCCTCCAGGTCGTCCAGCGCCACCGCCTCGTCCAGCTTGTGCATCGTCGCGTTGACCAGGCCGAATTCCACCACCGGGCAGATCTTCGACAGGAAGCGCGCGTCGCTGGTGCCGCCGGTGGTCGATAGCTGGGGGCGGATGCCCAGTCTGGCTTCGGCCGCGTCCTGCACCAGCGTGGAGAGCGCGCCCGGCGCGGTCAGGAACGCCTCGCCATAGACGGTGCCCTTCACCACCGCTTCGGGTGCGTGGGCGTGGACGATCGCGCGGATGCGCTCCACCAGATCGGCGCCGCGATGCAGGTCGTTGAAGCGGATGCTCAGCCGCGCGGCGGCATGGCCGGGGATCACATTGCCCGCCGGATTGCCGACGGTGATGTCGGTCGGTTCGATGTTCGATGCCTGGAACCAGTCGGTCCCCTCGTCCAGCACGATGCCCTCGATCTCGTGCAGCGCGGCCACCAGCTTGGGAATCGGATTGTCGGCCAGATGGGGATAGGCGACATGGCCCTGCTTGCCCGGCACGTCGATCCAGATGATGGTGGAGCCGCGGCGCCCGATCTTGATCATGTCGCCCAGCCGGACGTGCGAGCTGGGTTCGCCGACGATGCACATATCGGGGATCAGGTTGCGCGCCACCATCCGCTCGATCAGCCGGGGGGTGCCCCAGGTGGCGGGGCCTTCCTCGTCGCCGGTGATGATGAAGCTCACCGTGCCCGGCGTCTCCACCCGCGCCACCGCCGCGGCGAAGCAGGCGATGGAGCCCTTCATGTCCACCGCGCCGCGCCCGTAGAGCAGGCCGCCGCGCACTTCGGGGCCGAAGGGGTCGCTGGCCCAGCCCTTGCCGGGGGGCACCACGTCCAGATGCCCCGCGAAGGCGAAGTGGCGCCCGCCGCTGCCGCGCACGGCGAGCATATTCTCCACCGGCCCGTCCGGCGCCTCGCCGTCGACGAAGCGTTCGACGATGAAGCCCAGCGGCGTCAGCGCGGCCTCCAGCACGTCGAAAACGCTGCCGCGCGCGGGCGTCACGCTCTCGGCGGCGAGCAGGGCCTTGGTCAGTTCGATGGGATCGGGCAAAGCAGCGCTCCGGAACAGGTGGAGGCGACATTGCCCAAGCTCGATCTAGACGCAATCCCGCAGGTGAATACCACCGGCTATCCGCCCGAATATGCGGGCGTGGTGAAGGATCGCTGGTATCGCCGCCTGGCGCCGGCCAGCGGGATCAGCGATTTCGGCTTCACCCATGCGACGCTGAAGCCCGGCGCCTGGTCCGCCCAGCGCCACTGGCATGAGGGCGAGGACGAGTTCGTCGTGATGCTGTCCGGCGAGGCGGTGCTGGTCGAGGACGGGGGCGAGACGCTGCTGCGTCCCGGCGACATCGCCGTGTTCCCCAAGGGCGTCGCCAACGGCCACGTCCTCCAGAACCGCGGCGACGCCGATTGCGTCTTCATCGCCGTGGGCAGGCCCGCCGCCAGCGATTGCCACTATCCCGATATCGACATGCACCTGTTCGACGGCACCGGCTTCCGCCGCAAGGACGGCAGCGGGTTCTGAAGCGGCTGCCGGGGAGGGGCTTCGCCTTCCACCGGGTCGTTCAGGCTATCGCGCTCAATCCGCCGGCTGCTCGAACTTCTCGATCACCCAGTCCTCGGCCTGTGCGGCGGCGATCCAGTCCTGCATGAAGGGGTGCTGGAGAACGGCGTTCATATAGGCCGGGGCGAAGCGGGCGACGGGCAGCGAATAGGTCACGAAGCGCGTCACCACCGGCGCGAACATCGCGTCCACCGCGCCGAATGGGCCGAACAGGAACTCGCCGTCGCCGCCATAGCGCGCGCGGGCCTGTGCCCAGATCTCCATGATCCGGCCGATGTCCTGCAGCACGTCCTCGTCGGGCTGTTTGGGCGGATAGACCTGGCGGATGTTCATGCCGTGCTTGCGGCGCAGCGGGGCGAAGCCCGAGTGCATCTCGGCGGCCATCGAACGCGCCATCGCCCGCGCGGCCGGGTCCGCCGGCCAGAATTTGTCGCCGCCGGACTTCTCGTTGAGATATTCGACGATCGCCAGGCTGTCCCACACCACGGCGTCGCCGTCCCACAGGATCGGCACCTTGCCGGAGGAAGGGGCGAACTCGTCGCCCTCGCGCCGCTTGTCCCAGCTCTCGTCATAGAGCGGGACGACCACCTCCTCGAACGGCAGGCCGGAAAGCTTGCACGCCAGCCAGCCGCGGAGCGACCAGCTCGAATAGGCCTTGTTGCCGATGATGAGCTTTAGCATGGCCGCAGGGGATAGCCGGGCGGGGCTGGGGCGGCAACCGCTGGACCTGTCCCGCCCCGGCGCAGGGCGGCCTCAGCCCTTTGCCGGGTTGATCAGATACTTCTCGCCGGTCGCCCTGCGGGCATAGGCGCGGATCACGTCGGGATCGAGCGCCTCTCGCAGCGATATCTCGGCGCTGTAATGGCTCGCGAAGGTGGTGTTCAGCTCTGCCGCCACTCGGGCGCGCAGCCGCTGGATCGTCTCCGCCCCCGCCTTCATCAGGAAGGGCGTGAGCAGGAAGCCGCTGACGCCCCAGGCCAGGCCATAGCTGCGGTCGAGCTGCGTCGGGCCGGTATCGAGTGCGCCATAGATATAGACCTGCTTCCAGGTCGAGGAGCCATAGCGGCTGTAGGCGGGCATCCGCGCCTGCGCCGCCGCTTCCATCGCGCGCAGGATCTGGTTGGCCAGCGGTCCGCCGCCCACCGCGTCGAACGCCAGCGTCGCGCCCGTCTCCGCCACCGCGGCGGCCAGCGCCTCGGCGAAATCGGGCGCGCTGCTGTCCACGATATGCTTCGCGCCGATGCCGCGCAGGATCGCCGCCTGCGCCGCGCTGCGCACGATGTTCACCAGCGGCACGCCGTCTGCGATGCAGATGCGGTTGAGCATCTGGCCCAGGTTGGACGCGGCGGCGGTGTGGACCAGCGCGCTGTGCCCTTCCTTGCGCAGCGTTTCCACCATCGCCAGCGCGGTGAGCGGATTGACGAACACCGACGCGCCTTGCGCCGGGGTGGCGCCTTCGGGCAGCACCCAGGCCTCGTGCGCACGGACGATGCGATGGGTGGCGTAGGTGGAGCAGCCCACCAGCGCGACCGTCTTGCCGATCATCGCGCGTGCGCCCGTGCCCGCGTCGATCACCACGCCCGCGCCCTCGTTGCCGACCGGCATCGCCTGATCCAGCCGCGCCGCCATCATCGGCATGCGCGCCGCCGGGATGGTGGCGGTCACCCTGCCATCGGCGGCGGCGATCGTGTCCACGTCTGCAGGGCCGAGCAGCAGGCCCAGGTCCGATGGGTTGACCGGCGCGGCCTCGATCCGGACCAGGATCTGGTCCGCCTCCAGCGCAGGGAGCGGCACCGCGTCGAGCGTCAGCACGAGCTGGCCGCCGGACGTGACGGTGGAGCGGATTTCCAGCGTTTCCATGACCTTACTCCGCGATGACCGAGAAGGAGAATTTGGTCAGACGGTCGCTGAACTCATTGAGCGCGATCAGAATCCGGGGCTTGGCCCGCACGTCCCACAGGGTCGTCGTCGTATAGGTCTTCTTCTCGACGGTCCCCTCCTTGCCCAGGCATCGGGCGATCTCGGCCACCGTGACGGTCACCGGCTGGCCCGTGCGATTGCCCGCCCAGGTGCAGTTGAAGAAGCCGCGCGTCATCCCCGGGGTGCTGCCCGTGGTGATCACGCATTTGAAGCCGTCGATCTGCTCCTTCGCCATCCATTCGCCATTTACCGGCTCGCCGGTCTTGAGGGCCGCCATCCACTTGTCCTTCTTCGCCACGGGCAGCACGGCCTTCAACGTCTTGCAGAGCGGCGCGGCCTGGGCGGCGGGAACGGCGAACAGCGCCGCGGCGGCGGCGAGGGCGGCAATGGGTTTCACGGCATCCTCCGGTGTTTTGCCGCGATTGGAGCCGCAGCGGGACGCCGGGTCAACCCCGCGCGGCCGGGGTCAGCCGACCGCTTCCACCACGGCGGCGCGCAGCTCGGGAATGCCCATGCCCTTCTCGCTGGATGTCGCGAGGATGTCCGGATGCGCGGCGGGCCGCTTGCGCGCCTCGGCCTCGGTCCGCTGGCGCACGGCGTCCAGCTCGGTCGCTTTCACCTTGTCGGCCTTGGTCAGCACGATGCGATAGCTGACCGCCGCCTGATCGAGCATGTCCAGGATGTCGCGGTCGACCTCCTTGATGCCATGCCGCGAATCGATCAGCACCAGCGCGCGCTTCAGCACCTGGCGGCCGCGCAGGAAGTCGTTCACCAGATACCGCCACTGGCGCACCATGTCCTTCGGCGCCTTGGCGAAGCCATAGCCGGGCATGTCCACCAGCCGGAAGGCGAGGGGATCGCCCACGTCGAAGAAGTTCAGCTCCTGCGTGCGTCCCGGCGTGTTGGAGGTGCGCGCCAGCGCGTTGCGCCCGGCGAGCGCGTTGAGCAGCGAGGACTTGCCGACGTTGGACCGCCCGGCGAAGGCCACCTCCGGCACCTCCGCATCGGGCAGGAACTTCAGCGCCGGCGCCGATTTCAGGAAGGCCACCGGCCCCGCGAACAGCTTGCGCGCCGCCTCCAGCGCCTCCGGGGAGAAGGCCTGGCCGGTCTCCTCCTCCGGGGCTGGCTCCGTCATTTCGCGGGCTTCTGCGACAGCACCGGGTGCTGTTTGTACAGCCACCATTGCTGCGCGATCGTGATCACGTTGGAGGTGATCCAGTAGACCTGCAGGCCCACCGCGAACGGCGCCATCATGAACATCAGCATCCACGGCATGAACGCGAAGATCTGCTTCTGCATCTCGTCCATCGGCGCCGGGTTCAGCTTGATCTGGACGTACATCGAAACGCCCAGCAGCACCGGGACCACGCCGATCGCCAGGAAGCTGGGCGGCGTGAAGGGCAGCATCCCGAACAGGTTCAGGATCGTCGCCGGATCGGGCGCGGAAAGGTCGCGGATCCACAGCACGAAGGGCTGGTGCCGCATCTCGATGGTGATCAGCAGCACCTTGTACAGCGCGAACATGATCGGAATCTGCAGCAGGATCGGCAGGCACCCCGCGAGCGGGTTCACCTTCTCCTCCTTGTACAGCTTCATGATCTCCTGCTGCTGCTTGGGCTTGTCGTCCTTGTAGCGTTCCTGCAGCGCTTTCATCTTCGGCTGGATGGCGCGCATGTTCGCCATCGACTGGAACTGCTTGTGGGCCACGGGGAACAGCAGGGCGCGGATGGTGATCGTCAACAGGACGATCGCGACGCCGAAGTTGCCGACCAGGCGGAACAGCCAGTCGAGATAGTAGAAGATCGGAATCTCGATGATCTCGAACCAGCCCCAGTCGATCGCGCGGTTCAGGTGGCTGATGCCGAGCTGTTCCTGATAGGCGTCGAGCAGCTTCACCTCCTTGGCGCCGGCGAAGAAGCGGCTGGTGTAGGTGATCGCCTTGCCGGGAGCGACGTCGAACGCCTCCTTCACGGCATATTCGGCCTGGTAGCGCTTGTCGGCGGTGGCGAGCTGCTTGAGCGTCACCTGTGCGCCCTGGGCGGGGATCAGCGCGGTCAGCCAGTAATGATCGGTAAAGCCGGCCCAGCCGCCCTGGGTGTCGAAGCTCTTCTCGCCCTTATCGACCTCGTTATAGTCGATATAGTTGGCGGCGCCGTTGGCCACCGCCATCGGGCCGACGTGGGCGGCCCATTGATCGATATCCCGCGAACGCTCGGCGCGGTTCAGCCGGGCATAGGGGGTCAGGCTGATCGCGCTGCCGGTGGGGTTCTCCACCGTTTGGCGGATCGTGAACATATAGTCCGCGTCCACCGCGATCTCGGTGCGGAAGCGCTGGCCCGAAGCGTTGGTCGCGGTGAGCGTGACGGGCGATCCGGGCGCCAGCCGCTTGGCGCTCGCCTGCCACAGCGTATCGCGGCCGGGGAGCTGGACATTGGGGCCAAGCCAGCCGAACTCGGCGAAATAGGCGGTCTCCGCGCCCGAGGGCGAGAGCAGCCGGATCGGCGGCGAGTTCTTCTTGACCGTCTCGTCGTAGCGGGCGAGCTCAAGGTCGTCGAAGCGCAGGCCCTTGAGGTTGATCGATCCCTTCAGCTTGGGGGTGTCGATCACCACGCGCTCGCCGGCGCTTGCGGCCAGAACCTCGGTCCGGTCCCGCAGCGGCGTGGTGTCCGCGGCGGACGGCGCGCTGCCGGGGGTGGCGGCGGTGCCTGGCTTGGGCGTCGCGCTCGCGGTTACCGGCGGCTTGGCCGGCTGCGGCGCCAGCCAATGGGTCAGCGGCCCCCAGGCAAAGAGGATCAGCGCCGCCAGAACGGCGAAGATCACGAGGTTCTTCTGGTCTTCCTTCACCTTACAGCTTCCCTGGAGTTTTGCCTGAACTAAGGCACCGGATCATGGCCGTGGCCGCCCCACGGATGGCAGCGGGCGATTCGCTTGATCGCGAGCCAGCCGCCCTTTGCGGCGCCATAGCGGCGAAGCGCCTCGATTGCATAGGCCGAACAGCTTGGGCTGTAGCGGCAGCTTGGCGGCAGGATCAGCGACGGCCCGAGCTGCCAGGCGCGCGCGACGAGGATCAGCAGCTTCGCGATCATCGCTTCACCCGCGCCAGCGCCTTCGCCAGCTCGGCCTTCAGCTCCGCGAAGGGGCGTTCGATGCCGCCCTGGCGGCCGATCAGCACATGATCCGCGCCAGCCATCCCGGCCTGGGGCAGCAGCTCGCGCGCGAGCGCGCGGAAGCGCCGCTTCATGCGGTTGCGAATCACCGCATTGCCGACCTTGCCCGAAACGGTGATGCCGATTCGCATCGCGGGATCGCCGTCCGCGCGATCGCGGACGAGCAGCACGAAGCCGGGCATCGGCGCGCGCCGGCCCGAATTGGCGGCAAGATAGTCCTGCCGCCGGGTAAGCCGGATCAGGCCGACAGCTTGTTGCGGCCGCGGGCGCGGCGGGCGCGGATCACATTGCGGCCGCCGGGGGTCGCCATCCGCGCGCGGAAGCCGTGCCGGCGCGCACGCACCAGGTTGCTCGGCTGAAAGGTCCGCTTCATCGCTCATCCTCGGTATTCGTAAACGGAAAAAGCCGCCACTGGGGCGGCCCTGTGAGCGGTGCCCTTAGAGAAGGCCGGACGGCAAGTCAACGAGTCGAATCCCGCGGCCCGGCTGGGGGCGTGCGGCCCAGCAGACGGCGCAGCGCGTGCCGGGCAAGCCGCGGCCAGTCGGAAGGGATGCTCCAGTCGGGATCGGCGGGCGGCAGGCCCGCGTCCAGGATCGCGTCCTGCTCCCGCTTGTAGCGGCGGCGGGCGCTGCGGCGCCTCAGCGCGGTGTCGGCCAGGTTGCCGAATTTGGGATAGCGCCGCTTCCACCGGGCGAACCGCTTGCGCGCCCAGGCGGAATTCTGGAGCACCAGCACCAGGCCCGCCGCGAACACGAAGATTCCGCCCGGCCCGGGAATCGCGCCGACGATGGGCGATGCGATGATCACCAGCACGCCCGTCGCGAACAGGATCGACCGCACCAGCGGGTTGCGGCGGCGGGGGGCGTGGGCGGGCATCGGCCCCCATGTGGGCGATGCGTGTTGCGGGTACAAGACGCGCCTGCTTGCTCCGTTCCGGCCGCAAGCCATTCCACAATGGAGAAAAGCCGCTATCGTCGCGCCCGCAATCGGGGGGAGCGGCATGATCGCGAGCGTTTCGACGGTCGCCTATCTGGGGCTGGAGGCGCGCGCGGTGGAGGTGCAGTGCAACCTCGTCGCCGGGCTGCCCAAGTTCGCGGTCGTCGGCCTGCCCGACAAGGCGGTGGCGGAAAGCCGCGAGCGGGTGCGCGCCGCGGTGGCCGCGATCGGGCTGGCGCTGCCGCCCAAGCACATCATCCTCAATCTTTCGCCCGCCGATCTGCCCAAGGAGGGTTCGCACTTCGATTTGCCGATCGCGCTGGCGCTGCTCGGCGCGATGGGCGTGGTGGATGCGGAGGCGCTGTCGGGACACGTCGTGGTGGGCGAGCTGGGGCTGGACGGGCGGATCGCGCCGTCGCCGGGCGTGCTGCTGGCGGCGCTGCACGCGGCGGAGACGGGGAAGGGGCTGATCTGCCCCGCCGCCCAGGGCCCGGAGGCCGCCTGGGCCGGCAGCGTGGAGGTGATCGCCGCGCCCGACCTGATCGGGCTGCTCAACCATCTGAAGGGCAGCCAGCTCCTCCCCGCGCCCGCCGCGGGCGAGGTGGAGGCGCCGGGCCACGGCCCCGACCTGCGCCAGGTGAAGGGGCAGGAAACAGCCAAGCGTGCGCTGGAGATCGCGGCGGCGGGCGGCCACAATCTGCTGATGTCCGGCCCGCCGGGCGCGGGAAAGTCGCTGCTCGCCTCGTGCCTGCCGGGCATCCTGCCCCCGCTCGACGCGGCCGAGGCGCTCGGCATTATGTAGCAAACGCACCAAGGCGGTTACGGGTATCATCGCCCGCGATACGTCCGCCTGCGTTTGCGCTGTGCCGCTCCAACTAAGGAGCTAGGGCGTGTCAGTTTTTATTTCGACTCCACAACGCGATGACTTCGCTTCAGAACTGGCGCCATGCGGAATACCGTTAGGGCTGTCCTTACTTGGCTACTGGTCGGTGGCGTCGGCGCGATTATCGTCGCGGTCCTTGGGGAGTGGTTCATTCACGTCGCCGAGGACAAGGGTTGGTACGCGAACGCCGGCCGGACATGGGATCGCGTGATGGGCGCCATCATCGATTTTGCCACGTCATCACCTGTCCTCTACTCTATGACGGCTCTTGGGGGGATGGTTGCTGGCGTATGGATAGATACGCTTTTGGCGAGAAGGGAGCGCTCGCCATCGCGAGCGCCAAAACCCGCCATGGATGAGCCGGATTCGCCACGCTTGGCGCCCCCATTTCAGTTGCCAACTTTAGCTACGCATCGCCCATTGGACTCGACCGGCTTCGACTATCCCTACCCAAAGGCGGTGTTGCAAGCGTCCATCGCAAAGCCAAAAGGCACACTTGAAGCTCGACAGGACGGCGTGCCTTACAAGATGAGTATCATCATCCAGATAGAGAATGTTCACGATAAAGCTATCAATGAGTGGTATGCCATATTGGATCGAATTCAAGTTGAAGGTGAATCACTTAATCTCCATGGCGCAATGAAAGTTGCGAAGAATTTAAATAAAATAGAACCTGGACAACGGAAAAATATATTACTGCTATCGCGTGATATTTCGGATAAAGTTAGCAAGCCACCATTTCTTATCCGTTTGGCAGAAAGAGATTTCCCATTAAAAGAGAATAAAGAATATCTTGTCGGAATTGAACTCCATTCTGGCAATCCATATTACACCGATGTATTGCTGTCCATTAAGACCGGCAAAGATTTGGAGGCGCAGGTTAAGGTGATACATCAATCCCCCTCGCTCCGACGGCCTCAAGACACTGAACGAGAAACACGGCCGTAAACTTCCCACGGCTAATCTTATTGCGAATGTTCGGTTCCGTATCGTGGACGCCGATATCGGCAAGTTTCCCAACGAGCTGCGCGTAGGTGATCCCCTTGCGCGCCAGCTCGGCTTTCAGCAGCCGCTTAACGCGGTCCTCCCATTCCTTCTCAGCAACCGGCATTGTATCGCGTCCTGTGATGTGAAACGCCATCATATGCGATGCATTTGCCGTTGACAACGGTACATGTTGCCATCATGCACAGTGCATAAGCACTGGAAACGATGACATGCAGCATTTCCTTCTTTCCGCCGCCGCCCGCACGCTGAGCCTCAAGCAGGTTTTCCGCATGTCGGACGCCGAGGCCTACGAGACGTTCTGCCAGCTTCGCTGGCCGGAGACGGACGGCGAAGCGGTTTGCCCGCGCTGTGGTTGCGCCGAGACGTACAACATCACGTCGCGCCGCCGCTTCAAGTGCGTCGCGTGTCACCACCAGTTCAGCGTCACGAGCGGCACGATTTTCGCGAGCCGCAAGCTCACGTTCGTTGACCTGCTCGCCGCGATCGTCATCTTCGTGAATGGCGCCAAGGGCGTTTCGGCGCTCCAGGTGAGCCGCGATCTTGATGTCCAGTACAAGACTGCCTTCGTTCTCAGCCACAAGCTGCGCGAGGCGATGGCGCTCGAACAGCAGAACCGCCGCCTTGATGGCGTGGTGGAAATCGACGGCGCCTATTTCGGCGGATACGTGAAGCCTGAGAATGAGAAGGCGGATCGCAAGGACCGCCGCCTAGCCATGAACCGCACCGGCAAGCGCCAGTGCGTCGTTGTGATGCGCGAGCGCGGAGGCAAGTCGCTGTCCTTCGTAGTGCGCAACGAAGGCGATGCGGTGCCGATGGTGCGCGATCATGTCGGCACGCTCGCCACGATCCACGCCGACGAAGGCACCGGCTGGGATGCGCTGCACGCCGGTTGGAACGTGCATCGCGTCAATCACTCGGTCCAGTTCATGGACGAAGGCGCCTGCACCAATCAGGCCGAAAGCTACTTCTCCCGCCTGCGTCGCATGGAGATCGGCACGCACCACCATATCGCCGGGCCGTACCTGTATGCCTACGCGCAGGAAGCTTCGTGGCGCGAGGATAACCGCCGCGTGTCGAACGGCTCGCAGGCGATGCTGGTGGCGGAAAGCGCGATGGCTTCGCCTGTGTCGCGCAAGTGGGCGGCGTACTGGCAGCGGAAGGCCGGATGACCGGAACCGAATCACTTTTCGCGCGGTTCAAGCCTTGACAGAATCTTTTTTTTGAGCAAGCGCGCCTTGCAAGAGGCAGTTACAACACCCACATAGGCGATTGTAATCATTTAAGATGCACTTGCTTTTAGGTAGTGACGTAATTTAAACAGATTCACCTCATAGACAGCATTTAGCTTCTATAAATGTTGTGGATGAGTGAACGGAAAGGGAACCGCTATGTCGAATGAGATTGATAAGGCCGAGTGCCCATTCTCTGGGCATGGTGAGGAATTGGTGAACGTGAAGTTCTTCCGAGGCCGGAGGGACGACATTATCACTGTCGATGAGATCCACGAACAGTTTCGCTCGGCGAAGATGCAACATCGCCAGCGGACGGCCACTATCAGCAAGCAAGCGCCGGTTAGCGATCACCCCGTAATGGATATGCGCGAGTTTGTTGCTGCGCTCTGAGCGACGGCACCAAAATCACCCAAGAAGCCCGGGGCTTGCTCCGGGCTTTTTTGTTGCCTATCCGGCACAGATGAAGGCAGCCGATCTAATTAAGGCCTTTGAAGGCCGAACCACCCTCCCTATCGACGTCAATGACGTGCTGGCCGTATTACGGGACGGTGGTCACGACGACGACGTTGAGTTTATCGGCGCTGATCTCGACCCTGACATCCTGCAGGGAGCTATCAAAATTTGGCATGATCGCGGGGGTGTCTACGGCGGCGACCCGAAGCGCATGGTCAATATCTATTATCATCGCGGCCATTCGAAAGATTGGCAGCGGATGATTTGCTGCAAAGAGCTTTTTCATACGGTTGACCCTGCTTGGGCGCAGACGGCAGACCCGGAAGCGATCGACAGGCTGGCCGAGGAAATCGGACTGCCGCCCGAAATGCAGGACCCTCTGAAAGAGGGCATTGAAACGAATCTGGACCGGCTCGCGGAATGGCGCGCGCTTGCTATCCTAATGCCACTGGAAGCACGGAGCGTTCTTAAGCCGTACTATGACAGCAAAGTGTTGAGCCTCGCCGATATCGCTCGCCAAGCGGATATTCCGACAAAGTACGCCGGTTTGGTAATGCACGGCTCTTGGGAACAGATTTACGCGGCCCTGACTCGACCGGGTGCCATCTAAGGTTACCGCACAATCTCCCACTGCAACCAAAGCCCCGTTTCCTCGATCGAGCGCACGGCGCCATGCTCGCGCTTGTCCCTGAGGCAATGCCCTACGCGGCGCGTCATGACGTTCAGGGAGGCGCTGTCGGGCTCTGGTAGCCCGCGCTGGCGCATGACCATCCCCGCGATCTCCCGTGTTGTCAGCGGCTCCTTGGCCGTGCGCAGGATATTGAGAACGGTGCGGCTCATTTCGCCCCGCTTGCTCCATGACTTCGGAGGCGTGAATACCTTGGGGAGTATGGCTTCCTGCACCAGATCGGGCGCTAGGATCGCCAGCACGCCGTCTATGTGGGCAAGGTCGCTCGCCAGCTTCTCTAGCCGTGCCTGACACCGGGCTATCTCGCCGGTTGTCTCCGCGCGCTTCCGTTTCAGCGCCTCAACTGCATAGTCCGTCATATGCTGACATTACGCACCACAGGCGATTACATCTATCCGGACGTTGGTGCGTTTGCTACATAATGCCGGAGGCGCTGGAGGTTTCGATGGTCGCCTCGGTCGCGGGCACGCTTTCGGGCGGACGGCTCACGCGGACGCGGCCGTTCCGCGCGCCGCATCATTCGGCGTCGATGGCGGCGCTGGTCGGCGGCGGGCTGCGCGTGCGCCCGGGCGAGGTCAGCCTGGCGCATCTGGGCGTGCTGTTCCTGGACGAGCTGCCCGAATTCCAGCGCGCGGTGCTCGATTCGCTGCGCCAGCCGCTGGAGACCGGCACCGTCAGCGTCGCGCGCGCCAACGCGCACGTCACCTTCCCGGCGCGTGTCCAGTTGATCGCGGCGATGAACCCGTGCCGCTGCGGCCATCTGGGCGATCCGGCACTCGCCTGCGCGCGGGCGCCGCGCTGCGCCGCGGATTACCAGGCCAAGGTATCCGGGCCGCTGCTCGACCGGATCGACCTGCATGTCGAGGTGGCGGCCGTCACCGCCGCCGATCTGGTGCTGCCGCCCCCGGCGGAGGGATCGGCCGAGGTCGCGGCGCGCGTGGCGGCGGCGCGCGCGGTCCAGACGGCGCGCTACGCCGATGCCCCGGCGCGCACCAATGCGGAGATCGAAGGGCCGCTGCTCGATGCTGTGGCGACCCCGGACGAGGCAGGCCGCAAGCTGCTGGCCCAGGCGTCCGAAGCGATGCGGCTTTCGGCGCGCGGCTACACCCGGGTGCTGCGCGTGGCGCGGACGATCGCCGACCTGGCGGGCAGCGAGGGATTGGGCCGCATCCATGTGGCGGAGGCGCTCAGCTACCGCCGCCAGCCGCCGCGCAACTGAACGCTCCTGCCGGGCGCGGCAGGTTTCCGGGCGGGCGCCGGGGTGCTAGCCTGTTACGCCGCCGACTCGATTTCGCGGCGGACCTGAGGAGAGCGCCCGTGGCATTCCGACACCGCATGCTCCTGTTGCTCGCGCTGGGCGGCGCGGCCGCAATGGCGAGCCCCGCCCATGCGCAGGACGGCTTTGCCGAGCTGGACGCGCTGGCCGATGGCTCCACCCAGCCCGATCGCGGCGTCGCGCTCGCCCGCCAGCAGATCGGCGATGGCGACCTGATCGGCGCGGTGGCCACGCTGGAGCGCGTGCTGATGGACAATCCGGGCGCGGACAAGGCGGTCCTGCTCCACGCCAGCCTGCTCTGCCGGCTCGACGACAAGCAGGGCGGCCGGGCGGAGATTGCCGCGCTGGACGCATCGGTGCAGGTGGACGAAGCGCTGTGGGGCGAGGTGACCGGCGCCTGCGGGCCTGTCGCCCGGCCGGGAGGGTTCTGATCATGGGACGCAAGCAACGCTTTCGCCTGCCGCTGCTCGCCGGTGCCGCGGTGTTCGCGGCCGCCGCCGTGCCGGTGCCCGCCGCCGCGCAGAACATCGGCGTCACCTCCGCGGTGAAGAACGACGTGCGGCTGCGCAAGCCCGGCCAGCCGATGGCCCGCCCGGTGGCGCTGCGCCAGCGGATCGCGATCGCCGATCTGGTGCAGACCGGCGCGCGCAGCCAGATGCAGGTGCTGCTGCTCGACAAATCGGTGTTCACCGTCGGCTCGAACGCGCGGCTGACGATCGATCGCTATGTCTACGATCCCAACCGCAGCTCGCGGACGATGGGGGCCACGGTGACGGGCGGCGCCTTCCGCTTCATGTCGGGCCGCGGATCGAACGGCGGCGGATCGCAGATCAAGACGCCGGTCGCGTCGATCGGCGTGCGCGGCACCATCCTGGAGGGCGTGGTGGGGCCGTCCGCGGCGCTGATCGCGGCGGGCGAGCGCGGCGTGCCCGCGGGCGTGCGCAGCGATCCGGAGACCGCCTCGCTGATCCTGCTGCGCGGGCCGGGACCGGCGACACAGGGGATGACGCATCCCGGCGCGATCGACGTCGAATCGGGCGGGCGCAAGGTGACGCTCGATCGCCCGATGCTGGCCGTGTACGTGCCCCGCCCGGGCGCGGCGCCGATCGGCCCGTTCGTGATCTCCCCCGAAGGGCTGCTGAAGGTTCAGGCGCTGCTCTATCCCTCGCTGGCACAGCGCTTCGACTGGCCGGTGGTCGAGCCGGATATGGACGGCGGCCCGGTGTGGCAGCCGCCGGCGCCCTCGCGCGGGCCGATGCCGCTGCCGCCGCGCGCGCCCGGGGCGCTGCCGGGCGATTTCCCGCGCGCGCCCGACGATCAGGGGCCGGGCGGCTTCGGCACGCCGGGCGGCAATCCCATGTTCCCGGGGCCACAGACGCCGCTGACCAACCAGCCGCCGCCGAACACAAATACGCAGGGGCCGCCGCCAACGCAGGCGCCGCCGCCCAATACGCAGGCTCCGCCGCCGTCCGCGCCGCCGCCTCCGCCCCCGCCCCCGCCACCGCCGCCTCCGTCGACCAACGCGGTCGGGCCATCGGTGGACACGGCGCCTCCGCCGCCCAGCACCAGCGCGGGCAACCCCAACGGGCCGCCGCCCAACGGCCCCAATAGCTAGGCCGCCGGCCGGGAGGCCGCTTGCGGCGGGCGGGCGCATCGTCTAGCCCCTGCCCGCGCTGCCCCTGTGGCGAAATTGGTAGACGCGACCGACTCAAAATCGGTTGCCGCAAGGCATGCTGGTTCGAGTCCGGCCAGGGGCACCATTCGCGGTCAAAACCACGAACCGGGGGCGACGTGGCAATTTGCAGGCCGGCGGCGGTCTCTGCCAAGTTCGACTTCACCCCTTCAATCTTGATTTCGTCTTCGTTTACAACGACATCCTCGATAACGGCGTGCACGAAACGGCGCTTGAGCTTAATGTCGGCGCTCAGCAGCAAATCGCGCATTTCTGCCGCCTTCTCGGCCGCCTCGGCGCTCGTCAGCGGGCGAATTGACCGAGCCACCAATTCTTCATTGGCAATGATCTGGCGCTGGAGATCGGCGGCCTCTTCTTGAATCATGTCCAGCTTGCTCAAGAACCCTTGCCGCGCCTTCACGCCTTGATCCGCAGCGAGGTCCCACAGGTTGGTTTCCTTGCGCTTTGCGGTGACAAGCTGCCGCTTGAGTTGCGCAATGCGGCTGGACGCCGTTTCACGGCTCTCCGATTGCTGCTCGGCAGCACGCGCGACGATCTCTTCAATGCGTTCGGCTGTGAGAAGGTCATCCGCCACTTTGTTCCAACAGCTAGCTCTCATCAGTTTCATCTTCTACGCATCGCCGACGAAATCATCCGAGGATTCACCCGTGAAGATTCTGTGCTTAGCGAGGGCATATAACTCCTACGGGGCGTCAATCCTCACCAGTGCGTCACAGCATCTTGAGCTGACACTCAAGGCAGTCGAGCCGGCGGATTTGGCGATCGAGGTCATCGCGTTCATTCGGCACGAAGGCCCGGCGCGACCGACGCTGGAGCAATCTCTTGAGCGCCATATCGAGAAATTCCCACAGCAGGTCCGCGCGCGGTATCGAGCGAAAGCCGGAAAACTCGATCTCGAATATCCGAGCAAACTCCGTGAGGCCGAGTCGTTCGCGCGCCCAGGTGGCATCTATGCCGTCGCTCACATCTTGCCACGAGCGTTGGACGAATTGTCTGAGGCGCTCATTGAAGGCCTCCGCCTGAAGTCGGCGATCTGGAGCAAAATTGACGTGTCGCGGTTCAACGCCGCGATCGAGGAAGCCAAGGCCGCCCTGCCAGCAAGTCCGGATGAGCTACTGGCCTACATGAGGCAGATGGACGAGGCCCGAAAGGCGGCTCGAAAAGTCCCGACCTCGGTAGACGATCTGGACATAGAATGGGCGAAGTATCATCCGGACGCACGGCGAGCCCTGAATGCGCCATTCTTTTGGTCCGAGACCGACGACGACTCACCTCACGGAAACGACACCGGGAGCGATCTGCTCGCCGCATTCAAGGGTTGGAACAAGCGTAACCCCACCGCCTCCTACGAAGGCTATGTCGATCGGCTACTGAGAAGATGGGGCCTGACCCCCGAAAAGGCGCGCGGGCAAATCGACGAGATTCAGCTGGATTGGATAAGACAGGAGGCCGACATTGCACTGGCCTTCGCGGCTATCAAGCTGAGAGGACGCTGCGACGAGGCCGAGATCAGCGCTGCAATCCGCGCGCTCGATCAACGGCTTGGGACTTTAAGCGGCGCACCAGAACGAGTGGAGAAAATCCGCCTGCTACGTTCGACGCTGCACGCCAGCGTCGCAATTACCTAACTTCTTTGACACTGGGATAGCGCATGACGGCTGAATACTCATGGGACGGAGATTGGTACGGCATCGAAAGCGAGTCCGAGCGGCAGGAGCTTGAGGCTGAGCTGCTTCGGGAGGTTCACCCCCTTCACGTATTGTATCCTTTTTCAGGTACAGCATTGGCGAGGCGGTGGCGGCGAGATGATGTCTTGTTCCGCCTTGAGGACGGTCGCTTTGCACAGGTGCATTTAACGTGGCGCGCAGAAAGCCGAGCGGAATGGCCCTGGTCAGAAATATTTCCCAGCTTTGAAGCGTGGAAGGCTGTCCCTGTGGAAGACCGCTGATTGGACCCGTTACTGCGATTTCGCTACCGCGGTCTCGACAATCCGACGGGCGAGGAGTTCGTACACCGCAGGCTGCCGGCTATCGTTCTCTACGATTTCCGCGTGTTCAACCGCAAAGTCGGTTCCCAATTTCGTGTTTGCTTTCATAACCCCCGCACGGATGGCCGGGATCACTTCTTCAGCCTTTAGCCCATCATGATGGCGACAATCGCCTACAGGTGGAAGCACCGTCACGGGGAAATCAGCGTCTGCTCCGTTGCGGAGCCTCATCCGGAGCAGGTTATGCGTAGGGCCAGTGATGTGCTGCGCTGAGTACACGCCATCGCGCTCCGAGATAATCATTTTCCCCGCTCCCATTCGTCTTCTGTAGAAGGATGGATGTCCGCATTTGCAAGTCTCAGGCGCAAGATGCGGACCCACTCGTTGCTTCGATCTGCGAGCAATTCCCACATGGGCCAGTCCGGTGCCGCCTCGATTGCGTGCAAGAGCGACCAATTAAGACCGGCGGCCGTGTCTCCTTCAGCTGGAAGTAGCGCCATCGCGCTCCGAATATCGTCCGGTGCAAGTGGATGGGTAAGAGCATCGATATACTTAGTCGCCACCGCAAGTTGACCCGCGTCCAGATCGTCAGTCAGCTTGTCGCTGGCCATGGTTAGTTGCCTCAGTGTATACTGAACCATAGCTCCTCCACTGGCCGAGGACGATGGCGCACGGCAGCGGTGTTCTCAACCTCTTTCGTCTTGGTGGGATACGGCGAATGGCTATCGCCGCGAGCGCCCTGCGGGAGGCATTATCCGCGACTCGATCAGAACTTTCCTGCCGCTTGGGGACACCCACTCTACGCCGGGCTTCGAGCAATCCAGCGCATTTCTGTTCTCGGATAGCCACTGAGTGGCGGAGCGACCGTGAACCCGCTTGAACGCCACGCTCAGGGCTGTCCCCGAAGAAAATCCTGCCAGCTTAGCTGCGCCCGCGATCGTATAGCGGCCGCTCGCCAACAGTCGCTCCGCGTCTGCAACGCGCTCGGAGAGCGGTTGCGTAATCTCATTTTGAACTAGCCATTCGGTTGGCGTGCACCCGGCCCAACCCCGGAAGCTCTTGGCGAAATTCCCTCCAGTGCTGTAGCCTAACTCACGTGCGACCTCGCGGATCGGCACGCCGCTTCCCAAAAGAGCGATGGCTTGATTATAGCGGCCTGAAGCAGGAAGAGGGACCGTAAGCACCCAGTTCGCGGTTTCGACCGACGTGGGGCACCATTCTCGCATCGCTCGAACGCTGCCCCTGGCATTTGTGCGGGTTTGGACTTCGTTCGATTGGGGGCACCATTCCTGCTCCGCGCGGCCGGGGGAAGTTCCGCGCCGTCGAATCGCTCGCCCCGAGACGGCCTCAGCGATTGGCGCTGAGCCAGGTGCGCACCTCGCGCTCCGGGTCGGCGATCCGGCCGGACTGGTATCCGGCCTTGCCGCAAACCGCGTTCAGCACCTGCGCCATCAGCGATCCCGGAGCGTGCGTGCGCAGCAAGCCTGCTGCGGCGTTCTGGCGCACGATCCGCCCGCCGGCATAATAGCTGGTGCGCAGGATGCCCGAGGAACCGGTGGCGCAATTGCCCTCGCGCTCGGCGATCGAACGGTCGAAGTCGCGCGGCGCGGCCAGCTTTTCCCAGATCGTGGTGGTGCGGAAACGCACCGTATCGCCCGTCCGCACGATCGAATCGGTGTCCACCAGATAGACCGCGCGATCGGGCGCGGCGCCGCTCCACGCGGTCCTGCGCCAGCTTTCGGCGGCGGCGGGGCCAGCCGTGGCGATCATCGCCAGCGCCGCCAGCCCGCCCATAACCCGTTGCATGCCGTCTCCTTCGTCCCGGGCGGCAGGATAGGGCGGTTTGCCGCGGATTGGAATCGCCCGCCGCGCCGGAAAGCGATCCATATCAAGGCACTGGCGCGTGCGCGGGGGAGGCGGCGGTGTTCATTCCTCCCATTGGAACACCTCCTCCAGCGGCTTGCCGAACACCCGGGCGATGCGGAACGCGGATTCCAGCGTGGGGGAATATTTGCCCTGCTCGATCGCCGCGATCGTCTGGCGGGTCACGCCGATCCGGTCGCCCAGCTCGGCCTGGGTCATCTCGCCCGCCAGGAAGCGCAGCGTGCGGATCTGGTTGGCGATTCTAGCCATGCCAGCCCCTCCGGTAACTCATCAGGACGACGATGTTGTTCACCGCCTCGGCGATCACCAGCGCCAGCAGCGCGGTGTTCACGATCTTCCACGGCGGCTCGCTGAACGGCATCACCACGCCGGCCAGGATCATGCCCGCCATCAGCACATAATAGGCGGCACGCGCGCCGCGCCGGGCGATCGCCCGTTCGCGCTCGTCGGCCCGCGCCCGCGCCTCGCGGCCCGAAAGCACGGCGATGGCTATGCTGCCGGCGATCACCACCACGAGCTGGGCGAGCGAGATCGTGCCGAACAGCCAGATGATCCCCAGCATCGTCGGCGGCTCCGGCCGCGACAGGATCAGCCCGAAATAGATTGAATAGGCGATCAGCATCGCAAGCAGCGTGAGCCACGCGATCTTTTCCCGGAAAGCCATTGCACATGCTCCCAATGTTCGAAATATGCGACTCAATGTAAAATATATATAACATTGAGTCAAGAATACCGTCCATCTGGCGCAGCGGCGCTGGTGTGCGCGGCGGGGCGGGTCTAGGGAGCGCGCCCATGTCCACCTACACGCTCGATACCGCCACCAGCCGTGCGAACCCCACGCCCGCGCCGATGCGCCGGCTCACCGTGCCCGCCATCCGGCGGCGCAAGGCGGAGATCGCGGAAGGGGGCGAACCGCTGGTGATGCTCACCGCCTATACGGTGCGCACCGCCCAGATCCTCGATCCGCACTGCGACATCCTGCTGGTCGGCGACAGCCTGGGGCAGGTGGTCTACGGCCTGCCGTCCACCGTGCCGGTGACGCTGGAGATGATGGCGGCGCATGGCGCTGCGGTGGTGCGCGGCAGCTATCACGCGCTGGTGGCGGTCGACATGCCGTTCGGCAGCTATGAGGCGTCGCCCGAACAGGCCTTCGCCAGCGCCGCCCGCCTGCTGAAGGAGACCGGCGCGGCGGCGGTGAAGCTGGAGGGCGGGGAGGCGATGGCGCCCACCGTCCGCTTCCTTTCGGATCGCGGGATTCCGGTGATTGGCCATGTCGGGCTGACGCCCCAGGCGATCAATGCGCTGGGCGGCTATGGCGCGCGCGGGCGCAGCGCGGCGGAGCAGGAGAAGATCCTGGCGGACGCGCGTGCGATCGATTCGGCCGGCGCCTTCGCGATCGTGGTCGAAGGCGTGGTGGAGCCGATCGCGGTGGCGGTCACCGAGGCGGTGTCGTGCCCCACCATCGGCATCGGCGCCTCGGCGCGCTGCGACGGGCAGGTGCTGGTCGCGGAGGACATGCTGGGCCTGTTCGAGCGCACGCCGCGCTTCGTGAAGCGTTTCGACGACCTGGCTGGCCGCATTTCCGCCGCGGTTCAGACCTATGCGGCCGATGTGCGCTCGCGGGCTTTTCCCGGGCCAGAACAGATATATCCGGCGCGGGACTGAAGGACCCCATCGAGCAGCTTTCCCTCTGTCTCCGCCGCGGCTAATGTCCGCGCCCGCACCTGTACCCCATGGAGTTGAAATTGGCGCTTCCCCCTTCCGGCACCACTGACGAGGCCTTCATCCGCGAGGTCGACGAAGGGGTGCGTGCCGATCAGTTGCTGATGATCTGGCAGCGTTATGGGCGGATCATCGTCGGCGCGGTTGTGGCCGGCCTGCTGATCTTCGCGGGCTATCTTTATTATCATGCCCGGTCCGAACGGGCCGCAGGCGCGCAGGGCGAGGAATTCGCCGCCGGCGTGAAGGACCTGCTGGAGAACCGCCGTAACGAAGGGCTGGAGAAGCTGCGCAAGGTCGCGGCCTCCGGCGGCGACGGATATCGTGCGATCGCCAAGCTGATCGAGGCGGGCGAGCTGATCGACGCCAAGGATCCGAAGGGCGCCGCCGCCAAATATGCAGAGGTTGCCGGCGACGCGAAGCTGCCGCAGCCCTTCCGCGACGAGGCGCTGCTGCGCCAGACCGCGCTGGAATTCGACCAGCTCAAGCCCGAGCAGGTCGTCGATCGCCTGAAGGGCCTGGCCGCGCCCGGATCGTCCTGGTTCGGCAGCGCGGGCGAGCTTACCGCCGCCGCCTATCTGAAGCAGGGCAAGAAGGCGGAGGCCGCCAAGTTGTTTGGCGAAATCGCGAAGAACAAGGACGTGCCCGACTCGATCCGTCAGCGTGCGGCGGAGATGGCGACCTCGATGGGAGTGGACGTCGCGGCTCAGACTGGGGATGGCAAGGCACAATGAAGAATAGGGTGAGGGTTGCCGCCGCGATTGCGGCGCTGGCGTTGCTTAGCGGTTGCGGCGCGTTCAAGGGCGCGAAGAAAACCCCGGTGCTGGGCGAACGCCGCCCGATCCTGGCGGCGGAGAACGACATCGTCGCCGACAAGGCGCTGGCGGGTTCCGACGTCCTGGTGCCCGAGGCCTATGCCAATGCGGACTGGTCGCAGCCGGGCGGCAACGCGGCCAAGTCGATGGGGCACCTGGCGCTGGGCGAGACGCTGACGCGCGCCTGGACCGCCAGCATCAAGGGGGCGAGCAAGCGCGAGCGGCTGGCCTCTGCGCCCGTGGTGGCCGACAACAAGCTGTTCGTGGTCGATACCGACGGCGTCGTGAACGCCTTCGCCGCCGATACCGGCGCCCGCCTGTGGCAGGCCGAGACGGTGAAGGACAAGGAGAACAAGAACTCGCGCTTCGGCGGCGGCGTCAGCTTCGACGGCGGCACGGTGTTCGCCACCAACGGGCTGGGCGACGTGGTCGCGCTCGATGCTGCCAACGGCACGGAGAAGTGGCGCGTGCGCCCGGCCGGCCCGCTGCGCGGCGCGCCGACCATCGCCAACGGCAACATCTATGTGCTCACGCAGGACAACCAGATCTTCGCGCTGACGCAGGAGAATGGCTCGGTCTTCTGGAGCGCCGCTGGCAGCCCGGAGACGCAGGGCGTGTTCGGCGTCGCGGCCCCCGCATCGGCGCAGGGCACCGTCGTGGTCGGCTTCTCGTCGGGCGAGCTCAATGCCTATCGTTACGAGAACGGCGGCATGCTGTGGGCCGACGTGCTTTCGCGCACCAGCATCTCCACCTCGGTCTCGTCGATCTCCGATATCGATGCGGCGCCGGTGATCGACAGCGGCCGCGCCTTTGCCGTGGGCCAGGGCGGCCGCATGGTCGCGATCGACATGGGTACCGGCCAGCGCGCCTGGGAACAGAATATCGCCGGCATCTCCACCCCCTGGGTGGCGGGCGAATGGCTGTTCGTGGTCACCGACGATGCCCGTCTGCTGTGCATCGCGCGCGGCAGCGGCAAGGTGCGCTGGATCGCGCAGCTCCAGCATTACCGCAACGAGAAGAAGCAGAAGGGCGCGATCGGCTGGGTCGGTCCGGTGCTGGCGGGCAACCGCCTGCTGCTGCTGAACAGCCGTGGCGAGATCGTCTCGGTCTCTCCGAAGGACGGCAGCGTGCTTTCGGCGATGGAGGTGGGCGGCACGCTTTCGCTCGCGCCGGTGATCGCCAATCAGATGCTGTACGTGATCGACGACAAGGGCCGCATCACGGCCTATCGCTGATCGCTTCCGGCCCTCCCGCTTGCGGGAGCGGCGCAGGGAGGGCATGTACGGCGCTACGGCTCGCCGCTGCGGGCCTTTTCCCGACCCTTCCCGCCGCATGCGGGAGGGGGAGCAGGTTTTGAACGATGCCCCTTCCCACCGTCGCAATCATCGGCCGGCCCAATGTCGGCAAATCGACGCTGTTCAACCGGCTGGTCGGCAAGCGCCTGGCGCTGGTCGACGACATGCCGGGCGTGACCCGCGATCGCCGCGAGGGCGAGGCGCAGCTCCTGGGCTGCGCCTTCCGCGTGATCGACACGGCAGGCTTCGAGGATGAGGATCCCGCCAGCCTGCCCGGCCGGATGCGCGTGCAGACCGAATCCGCGGTGCGCGAGGCCGATGTCGCGCTGTTCCTGGTCGATGCGCGCGCGGGCGTGACCCCGCTGGACGAAGAGATCGCCCGCTGGCTGCGCAGCGCGGGAACTCCGGTGGTGCTCGCCGCCAACAAGGCGGAGGGCCGCGCGGGCGAGGCGGGCGTGATCGAGGCGATGGCGCTGGGGCTGGGCGAGCCCGTGCCGATCTCCGCCGAGCATGGCGAGGGCGTGGGCGACCTGTCCGAAGCGCTGCAGCCCTGGATCGACCTGCCCGAGGAGGAGGCGGAGGACGAGGACGAGGATTCGCCCGATGCCCCGCTCAAGCTCGCGATCGTCGGCCGCCCCAACGCGGGCAAGTCCACGCTGATCAACAAGCTGTTGGGCGAGAACCGGTTGCTCACCGGGCCGGAAGCCGGGATTACCCGCGATTCGATCGCCGTGCCCTGGGAATGGCAGGCGGCGGACGGCACCGCGCGCGCCGTGCGCCTGATCGACACCGCCGGCATGCGCAAGAAGGCCAAGGTGCAGGACAAGCTGGAGAAGCTGTCGGTGGCCGATGCGCTGCGCGCGGTGGATTTCGCCGAGGTCGTGGTGCTGCTGCTCGACGCCACCAAGGGGCTGGAGGTGCAGGACCTGAAGATCGCCGATCGCGTGCTTCAGGAAGGCCGCGCGCTGATCCTCGCGCTCAACAAATGGGACGTCGCGGAAGACGCCAGCCGCCTGTTCAACGGCGTGAAGGCCGCGCTGGACGAAGGGCTGGCGCAGGTGAAGGGTGTGCCGCTGCTCACGGTATCGGCGGCCACGGGCAAGGGGCTCGACACGCTGATGCAGGTGGCGTTCGAGACGCGCGACGCATGGTCGCGGCGGATCACCACCGGCCAGCTCAACCGCTGGTTCGAACGCGCGATCGAGGCAAATCCGCCGCCCGCGCCCGGCGGCAAGCGGATCAAGCCGCGCTATGTGACGCAGAACAAGACGCGCCCGCCCAGCTTCGTCCTGTTCGGCACGCGCGTGGACATGCTGCCCGTCAGCTATCAGCGCTATCTGATCAACTCGCTGCGCCGTGAGTTCGATTTCGGCGCGGTGCCGGTGCGCCTGACGATGCGCGCGCCGCGCAACCCATTCGATCGCGATCGCGAGCAGCGGGGGTGATCCGGATCGACGCGCGCGGGATGCGCTGCCCCTGGCCGGCGATTCGCGCGGCGCGGGCGCTGCGCGAACACCCGGGCGAGCCGTTCGAAATATTGGCCGACGATCCCAATGCCGAACGCGAGCTGAAACAGCTCGCCGCGGCCGCGGGCGCGGATCTGTACGCTATAGAAACGAATGAAATCCGTGGTTTCCGCGTCATTCCGTAGAGGCGGATCAACGAGCTGTTTACTTCCCTTACCGTAGAACTTCCGCTGCCTCGCTGTGCGGAGACGGGGAAATGGAAGCTACGGTCAGTAACGGTGCGCTGGTGAACTGGTCTGCCTATTCGCAGGCCCGGGCGGAGCTTGGCGCCAATTTCGTCCGCATTCTCGGTTACTTCCGCGAAGACGGGATCAAGTCGGTAGACCAGATCGAAGCCGCGATGCGCGGCAACAGCGCCGCTGCGCTGGTGATTCCCGCGCACACGCTGAAGGGCGAATCGCGTCAGTTCGGGGCCGATCCGCTGGCCGACCTGGCCGAATCGATCGAGACGATCGCGCGCGCTTGCGTCGAGCGGCAGGACACGCCGGATCAGGCACTGAGCTATGTCGTGCGGCTGCGGCCGCTGTTCGATTCGACGCTGGCGCTGCTGGAGCGCGAGGCCAATCCGCTGGTCGCGCGCCGCCCCGCCTTCGGGCGCCGCGCGGGCTAGAGCCTGTCCGCCTTTGGCGGGATCGGCCGCAGCCCCGCCTGTCGCATCGTGACGGGCCTCAGCTCGCTTCGGCGGCCTTGCTGTTGAGCTGGATATAATTCTCCAGGCCCATGCGGGCGATCATCTCGAACTGCGTCTCCAGCGTATCGACATGCTCCTCCTCGCTTTCGAGGATGGAGACCAGCAGATCGCGGCTCACAAAATCGCGCACCTGCTCGCAATGGGGGATCGCCTCGCGCAGCAGCGCGATCGCCTCCACCTCCAGCTCCAGATCGGCCTTCAGCACCTCTTCCACCGTCTCGCCGATGCGCAGGCGACCGAGGAGCTGGAAGTTGGGCAGCCCTTCCAGGAACAGGATGCGCTCCGCGAGCGAATCGGCGTGCTTCATCTCGTCGATCGATTCGTGGCGCTCCAGCTCGGCCAGCTTCGCGACGCCCCAATTGCCGAGCATGCGATAATGCAGCCAATATTGGTTGACCGCGGTAAGCTCGTTCTTGAGCACCTCGTTGAGATATTCGAGAACCTTCGCGTCGCCCTTCATCGCCGGAACCCCTGTCTGGAGAAGGGGCCGATCCTAGCGCCACCGGTGCTGCGCGAACACCCTGAAAATGGCTGATTTCTGCGGGTTCGCCCAGATGCGAATGCTATGCAGCAGCGCGTTCCGCATTGATGATCTGGCGGGCGAAGGGCACGCACTGGCCGCATTTCGCCTGGCATCCGAGCGCGCGATAGGCCTGGCACGCGCTGGTCGCGCCCTCACGCGCGGCGGTGCGGACATCCTTTTCGCGAATCGCATTGCAGACGCAGACGACCATCGAACCCTCGCTCTCTGGCCGTCGAGATAAGGCTAATGCGACCGATTCGCAATGCCTATTGCGTAGCGTTCGCAATATGGCGGTTTGCGCTCAACCGCCTGCGGAGGCCGCGCCGCGCATCGGCTGGAGCGATCCGCGCGAAAGGCTGCGCCACACCCATTCCAGCGGCCCATAGCGGAAGTGATCCAGCCAGGGCTTCGACCACAGCAGCATCGCCAGCCACACCAGCGCCACCACCAGATACAGCTCCGCGCGTGACAGATAGCCGTACCAGCCCAGGCCATAGCCGTAGAACAACGTGGTGCAGATCAGGCTGGTCATCAGATAGTTGGTGAAGGCCATCCGCCCCGCGGCGGCGATGCGGGCGCTGATCGCGCCGCCGGGGCGCATCAGCAGCAGGATCAGGCAGGCCCAGCCCACCACCATCAGCGGGCGTACCGGCGTGGCCGCAGTCATCACCCCGCCGACCACCGCCATCAGCGCGAAATCGCTCGACACCACCCACCATGCGATCGCGCAATAGGCGGGGATGCCGATCGCGAAGCAGACCAGCAGCCACCGTACATAGCGGCCCCGCGCCCAGGTGCCCGCCAGCAGCCCGCTCTTCAGCGATGCCATGCCGAGCAGCATATAGGCCAGCGTTTCCCAGCCGAAGAGCAGCACGCTGCTGATCGGAGAGAAGGCGGCCTCCTTGAAGCGCGCGGCGACGACGGTGGCATAGTCGCCGCGATATTCCGCCAGCGTCTTGGCGATCGCTTCGGGGCCGGGGCGGCCGAAGCCGTCGTTGAAACCCGCCAGCCCCTTCGCCGCCTCCTGCGCCGCCGCCGGATCGCCGCCGTCCACGATCGACTGAAGATAGGCCACCATGCCCGCAAGCGAGCCCATCATCAGCGTCTGGATTACGATCAGCGCCACTGCCGCGCCGATCAGCGTGGGAACCTGTTTCCGGCGGAACAGGAAGGCGATCATACCGATCAGGGCATAGAGGTTCAGGATGTCGCCCCACCACACCAGCCACAGGTGCGCCAGGCCGAACAGCAGCAGCCAGAACATGCGCGAATAATGCACCCGTGCCGCGCTCTCGCCCTTCGCCTCGGCGCCTTCGATCACCAGCAGCATCGACGCGCCGAACAGGAAGGAGAACAGCCCGCGCATCTTGCCGTCGAACAGCACCAGGTTGCCGAGATAGACGTAGAGGTCCGTGCCGCTGTGCCCGCCATAGGCTGCGGGGTTGAAATAGGCGGCGGGCGGCATCGCGAAGGCGACGATGTTGAGCAGCAATATGCCCATCACCGCGACGCCGCGGACGGTGTCCAGCGAGATGATGCGGTCCGGTGCGCTGGTGGCCATGGCGATTTCCCCCCGCGCCAATGGGTGACGGCAGACGCGCTCCGGGTCAAGCAGGGGGCAGGGGCAGGGCGGGACGCCGCGCGCCGCCGCCAGGCTCACCCGCCGCGCAGTTCCTTGCGGACCACCAGCTTCAGCCCCGACCAGACATCGTCGACCGCGCAGACCTTCACATCCACCAGCCCGGTGGGCAGCGCCACCTCGCGCACCACGTCCTCGGTGATCTCGCTGGGGACCTTCGACGCCTTCTTGGGCCAGGAAACCCAGATGAAGCCGCTGGGCACCACCAGTTCGCGCAGTGCTGCGATCTCGCGCTCCAGCTCCTCGCGTTCGGTGACGAAGATATGCGCGGCCTGCATGCCATCGGTGGCGCAGAATTGCTCGTCGACGTTCAGGCCCTCCGGGTCGATCGAGTCGCGAACGCTGTCCGGCATCCGGTGGAACCACACGCGCATCCCCCGCGCGAAGCCCAGCTTCTGCGCAAGCGGCGTTCCGGAATAGCCTGTGGTCATCGGGAATCCTCCTGCGCAAACATCCTAACCGCCCCGGCGCGGATCGGCTAGCATCGCTCGCGAATCATAGTGGATTAGGGAGGATGTAATGGCGTTCCATGCCTTGATCGCGGTCAGCCTTGCGGCGATCGCCCCGGTGCCGGCCGAAACCTGCGTCGCCGCGCCTGCGGCCGGCTATGCCGGGATCGGCACGACGGGCTGGTACATCAACAACGATCCGGTGACGATCGCGGGCCGGAAATTCACCAAATACGGCCTGCCGCGCGTGCTCTCGAAGGGCGATGTCGTGCCGTTCAAATCCTATCAGGGCGGCCATTTCTATGCCGAGCCGGGGACGCCCCAGCCCGAGGTGATCTATCTGCTCGTGCGGCTCGCCGATTGCGAGTTCCAGCCCTACGCGGTCGAGGGCTGAGCCGCGCGATGCCCGTCAGCGTCCTGCTCGCGGCCGCGCTGGCGGCGCCGGCCTGCGCCTTCCATGACGAGCGGGGCGTGCTGATCGCCTCGCCCAACGCGACGCCGCAGTTCGAGGCCGCGGGCAAACCGTGGTTCGAGAATGGCGACAGGATTGCGATAGAGGGCGGAAGCTTCGCGAAATTCGGTCTGCCCCGCCAGCTCGCGCCCGCCGAGCTGGAGGCGCTGGCGGACCGCAATGGCGTGCCGGTGTTCGTCGAGGCGGGCGATTATTCGGCGGAGCATGACGTGATCTACGTCATGGTTCGCTCCGCCGACTGCAGCTTCCAGCCCTACGCGCGCGAATAGCGCGGGGGGGGCGCTTGCGGCCAGTTCTTGAGCTGCGCTCCCTGCAAAGGCGTGGGCTAAAGTCGAGTATGTTTCATCTGACCCGTTCGCGCTGAGCCGTATCCCTTCGTTTATGTTTCACGCGAAGGCGCGAAGGCGCGAAGAGGGATTTGCCGCGACAGCAGCCCTCCCTTTCCCGCGCCGCAGCGCGCAGCCGGTTGAATGGGCGCCTTCGGCGCGAGCGGGCGACGCATCTTCGCGCCTTCGCGTGATTCAAATAGCGGTGGCCCGACGCCGCCGTCCGGACACCGCTGCCCCGGCGCCAGACAACCGCGCGTTCAAACTGGCGAAGGACGCGATCCGGTTTCGCGGCGCGATGCCGCAACCTGCGCCGGGCTCATCCGGCCCGGTCAGGCCACGACCTCGCCGCGCATCAGCGCCGGGAAGAAGCCCTCGTGCGCGGCGCGCAGATCGGCCAGGCTCACCGTCCAGTCGCCCTCGTCCAGCTCGAAGATGATTCGATCGCGGATCGTGCGGCCGATCGGGTCGGCGGGCACGTCGGCGCGATGCGCGGCGGCCATGAAATCGGCCAGGCAGGTATCGCAGACGGTGACGATGTAGAGCCCCTGGTCCTCGCCGAACAGCGATCCGGCGATGCCGAAGGGCTGGGGCTCGTTGACCAGCACGCCGATGCCGGAGGCCAGCGCCATCTCCGTCAGCGCCACCGCCATGCCGCCGTCGGAAACATCGTGGCAGGCGGTGATCGAGCCGTTCTGGATCATCGCGCGGACGAAATCGCCGGTCCGCTTCTCCGCCGCCAGGTCCACCGGCGGGGGAGCGCCTTCCTCGCGACCGTGGATCTCGCGCAGCCACAGCGACTGGCCCAGGTCGCCGCCGCGCTCGCCCACGGCGATCACCGTGTCGCCGGTGCCCTTGAACGCGATGGTGCAGCTCTTGCGCCAATCGGCCATCAGCCCGACGCCGCCGATCGCGGGGGTGGGCAGGATCGCGCTGCCGCCGCCGGTCGCCTTGCTCTCGTTATAGAGGCTCACGTTGCCGCTCACGATCGGGAAGTCGAGCGCGCGGCACGCCTCGCCCATGCCCTCCAGGCATCCGACGATCTGACCCATGATCTCGGGCCGCTGCGGGTTGGCGAAGTTCAGGCAGTTGGTCACCGCCAGCGGGGTGGCGCCGACGGAGGTCAGGTTGCGCCACGCCTCGGCGATCGCCTGGCGGCCGCCCTCCACCGGATCGGCGAAGCAATAGCGCGGGGTGCAATCGGTGGTGATCGCCAGCGCCTTTCCGGTGCCGTGGACGCGCACCACTGCGGCATCGCCGCCGGGGCGCTGCACCGTGTCGGCGCCTACCATGTGGTCATATTGCTCCCAGATCCAGCGGCGGCTGGCGAGATCGGGCGATCCCATCAGCTTCAGCAGGTCCGCGGCCGGATCGGCGCTCTCGGGCGCGTCGGCCAGCGGCGCAGGCCTGGGCGTGGGCACGTGCGGGCGGTCATAGAGCGGCGCCTCGTCCGCCAGCGGGCCGAGCGGGATGTCGGCGACGGTCTCGCCCCGCCATTTCAGCACCATGCGGCCCCCGTCCGGCCCCGGCTCGGTCACCGTGCCGATCACCGCGAAATCCAGCTCCCATTTGCGGAAGATCGCCTCGGCAAAGGCCTCGCGCCCGGGCTTGAGCACCATGAGCATGCGCTCCTGGCTCTCGCTCAGCATCATCTCATAGGGCGTCATGCCCGTCTCGCGCTGGGGGACATTGTCCATCACCAGCTCGATGCCCACGCCGCCCTTCGACGCCATCTCGACCGAGGAGGAGGTGAGCCCCGCAGCGCCCATGTCCTGGATCGCCACGATCGCGTCGGACGCCATCAGCTCCAGGCACGCCTCGATCAGCAGCTTTTCGGTGAAGGGATCGCCGACCTGGACGGTGGGGCGCTTTTCCTCCGAATCCTCGGTGAAGTCGGCGCTGGCCATGGTGGCGCCATGGATGCCGTCGCGCCCGGTCTTCGAGCCGACATAGACCACCGGATTGCCGATGCCCGCCGCGGCCGAATAAAAGATCTTGTCGGTATCGGCGATGCCCACGGTCATCGCGTTGACCAGGATGTTGCCGTCATAGGCGGGGTGGAAGTTCACCTCGCCGCCCACCGTCGGCACGCCCACGCAGTTGCCATAGCCGCCGATGCCATGGACCACGCCCGCGATCAGGTGGCGCATCTTCGGATGATCGGGCCGGCCGAAGCGCAGCGCGTTCATGTTGGCGATCGGCCGCGCGCCCATGGTGAACACGTCGCGCAGGATGCCGCCCACGCCCGTCGCCGCGCCCTGATAGGGCTCGATGTAGCTGGGGTGGTTGTGGCTCTCCATCTTGAAGATCGCGGCCTGGCCGTCGCCGATGTCGATCACGCCCGCGTTCTCGCCGGGGCCGCAGATCACCCAGGGCGCGGTGGTGGGCAGCTTCTTCAGGTGGATGCGGCTGGATTTGTAGCTGCAATGCTCCGACCACATCACGCTGAAGATGCCCAGCTCGGTCAGGTTGGGCTCGCGGCCCAGCGCGTGCAGCACGCGCTCATATTCCTCGGGGCTCAGGCCGTGCTCGGCGACGATCTCTGGCGTGATCTCGGTCATGCGCGAGCCCTTAGCGGCGGCGGCACCCTGGGGCTAGCCCCGCGCTGCTTGCCGGCGAACGGCCATTGCGGCGCGTCAATTCTCCATTTCGGAGTCGAATGAATCCGTTTCCAGAAAAGAGCCAAATTGAGCCACGGCGAACGGAGTCCCGCTTGCATTCCTTGCAAAGTAGCGGAATCAATTTCCTACGTATTTCAATTGATTCGGAGTCGAAACATGCCGTCCGGGCGTAGAATCAAGGTGGCCGGGACGATGGCGGGCGATATTCCGCGACGCGACGGGATTATTTGATCAACTATATTGTACGCAATTTCGACTCCAGGGGATCAGGTGTTGCGCGGTCATCCCGGCGCGTGACCATCGAATCCCAGTTCGTCACGGCCCGGCGCCCCATCCGCGCGCTGGCCGTGGCGGAGCCGGCGCCGTCATGCGCGCCGGCAGCGGTCCCGGAAGGCGCGGTGTTATCCCATCACGCCGCGCCTGCCGGGGCCGTTCTGCGGAAGGCCGATCCGCGGACGGCGGGGCGCCGTTACAGGATCTCGCGGACCTTCTCGGGCGGGCGGCCCAGGCGGACGCCCTTTCCGGTTTCCACCAGCGGGCGTTCGATCAGGATCGGATCGGCGGCCATCGCGTCCAGGATCGCGTCGTCGGATGCGTCCTTCAGCGGCTTGGCGCCTTCCTCGCCCTTGCGCAGCCCATCGCGCGGCGTGATGCCGGCGCGGGCATAGAGCGCGGCCAGCTTGTCGCGGCTGGGCGGGGTCTTCAGATATTCGATCACCTCGACCGTGACGCCCGGCGTCTCCTGAAGGATCGCCAGCGTCTCGCGCGATTTGGAGCAGCGGGGGTTGTGCCAGATCGTGGCCTTCATGCGTGCCTCTCGGTCGGTTGGGGGGTCAGCGCGCGATATAGCCGGAGCGCACCAGGAACGCGCGCAGCGCATCGGGATAGCCGCGATAGCGGATCGTAGCGCCGCGCGGGCATTCGCCGCTCCTCAGCGGAAGGCGGCAGCCGGTGGGATATTCCCAGTCGCTCCGCCGGTCATAGGTGCGAAGCATCTTGGCCCAGGCCGCGTCGAACTGGCCGATCCGCGCTGCGGCGGCGACATAGGCGGCGCAGGCGCCGTTCGGCTCGCCCTGCGCATCGCGGCCCAGGCAATAGGGGCGGGCGAAGTTCACCGCCTCGACGAACAGTGGGCGGAACCCGGCGCGCGCGGAGACGTCCACCACCCGGCCATCGACCACGTTCAGGATCTGCGGCGGCGCCAGCGATCCGGCATAGGAGGCGAAGGCGTAGAGGAAGCGATCGTCGCGCTGGACGAAATCGGTGAAGCCGTCGCCGTCCACGTCGCGCGGGGCATCGCCGGGCTCGCCGTCCCACGCCCCCAGCTCCAGCCTGCGCGCGCCCTCCTGGCCGATCACGACGAGCTGCACCTCGTTGCAGCAATGCGCGCCGCCGCTGAACGACTGGAGTTCGACATAGCGCCGCCCGCGGGGATCGAGCCGCCCGGCGCCGATCCGGTGCGTCGCGGATGACCAGATGCTGGAGCCGGTGATCGTCACCGGGCGGAAGCCGGGGCCGCTGACCGTCACCTGCGGCGCGGCATTCTCGCCATCGCGCAGCGGGCGGACCTCGATCATCAAGTCGCCGGAGCGATAGGTCACCGGCCGCGGCGCCTTGTCCGCCGACCATTCCACCTGCGTGCCCGGCGCGATCGGGCGCGGCTGCGCCGCTGCCGGCACGGCCCCCGCCATCGCGCCAAGCGCCGCCAGAACCAGCATCGCTGATCGCATTCCCAGCATCACCGCACTCCCTTCCGGGAACGCTGTAGCGGCCGCAGGGCGCGCTGTCAGCGGGTTCGCGTCACGCCTGCTCGTCGTTGCGGGCGAGCCATTCCTCCAGCCACTTGATCGTATAGTCGCCGGCCTGGAACTGCGGATCGTCGAGCAGCGCCTGGTGGAGCGGTATGGTGGTCTTCACGCCCTCCACCACGAATTCCTCCAGCGCGCGGCGCAGGCGGCGCAGCGCGCCCTGGCGCGTGGTGCCGTACACGATCAGCTTGGCGATCATGCTGTCGTAATAGGGCGGGATGCGATAGCCGGCGTAGAGCCCGCTATCGACGCGCACGTTCATACCGCCGGGCGCGTGATATTGCTTCACCTGGCCGGGGGAAGGCGCGAAGGTTCGCGGGTCCTCGGCATTGATGCGGCATTCGATCGCGTGGCCGCGGAAATGGACGTCCGCCTGGCGCAGCGTCAGCGGGTGGCCCTCGGCGATGCGGATCTGCTCGCGGACCAGGTCCAGCCCCGTGATCGCCTCGGTCACCGGATGCTCCACCTGCAGGCGGGTGTTCATCTCGATGAAATAGAATTCGCCGTCTTCCCACAGGAACTCGATCGTGCCCGCGCCGCGATAGGCCATGTCGGCCATCGCCTTGGCACAGATGCCGCCGATCCGGTCGCGCTCCTCGGTCGAGAGCACGGGGGAGGGGGCCTCCTCCAGCACCTTCTGGTGGCGGCGCTGGAGCGAGCAGTCGCGTTCGCCCAGGTGGATCGCGTTCCCGTTCCCGTCGCCGAACACCTGGATCTCGATGTGGCGCGGGTTGCCGAGATATTTCTCCATATAGACGGTCGCGTCGCCGAACGCCGCCTTCGCCTCGGTGCCCGCCTGCTTCATCAGCGTTTCGAGCTGGTCTTCGGACGTGCAGACCTTCATGCCGCGTCCGCCGCCGCCCGAGGCCGCCTTGATGATCACCGGATAGCCGATATCGGCGGCCAGCCGCCGCGCCTCGGCCACGTCGCTGATCGCGCCGTCCGAACCCGGCACCAGCGGCAGGCCCAGCGCGCCCGCGGTGCGCTTGGCCTCCACCTTGTCGCCCATCACCCGGATATGCTCGGGCTTGGGGCCGACGAAGATCAGCCCGTGCGCCTCCACGATCTCGGCGAACTTGGCGTTCTCCGAAAGAAAGCCATAGCCGGGGTGGATCGCGTCCGCGCCGCTGATCTCCGCCGCGGAGATGATCGCGGGGATGTTGAGATAGCTCTCGCCCGCGGGCGGCGGGCCGATGCAGATCGCCTCGTCCGCCAGCCGCACGTGCATCGCCTCGGTATCCGCGGTCGAATGCACCGCCACCGTCTTGATGCCCATCTCGTGGCAGGCGCGGTGGATGCGCAACGCGATCTCGCCGCGGTTGGCGATCAGGAGCTTCTTGATCTCTGGCACCGGTTTACTCGACGACGACGAGCGGCTGATCATATTCGACGGGCTGGCCGTCCTCGATCAGCACGGCCTTCACCGTTCCCGCGGCGGGCGCGTGGATCGGGTTCATCACCTTCATCGCCTCGATGATCAGCAGCGTGTCGCCCGCCTTCACGGTCTGGCCGACCGATACGAAGGGCTTGGCGCCCGGCTCGGCGGCCAGATAGGCGGTGCCCACCATCGGCGATTTGACCGCGTTCGCCGAAACCGCGGCGGGCGCGGCCTCTGCCGACGGCGCGGCGGCGGCTGCGGGTGCCGCGGCCACGGGCGGCGCCTGGAGCAGGGCGGGTGCCGCGGCCACGCTCACCTTGCGCGCGACGCGCACGCGGCGTTCGCCGTCCTGAACCTCGACTTCGGTGAGCTGGGTCTCATCGAGCACCGCCGCGAGCTGGCGCACCAGATCGATGTCGATCCGCATCGCGCCCATTTCGGTCTTTTCGCTCATGCTTTCCCGTTATTCTGTGAAAACGCGCCCTGTGTCAGAGTCGCGCCGCCGCTTCAAGCGCAAGCGCATAGGATTGCGCTCCGAAGCCGGCGATGGTCCCCTTTGCCGCCATACCGACATAGGAGTGATGGCGATAGGCCTCGCGTGCGGCCGGATTCGACAGATGTACCTCGATCACCGGGGTGCGGATCGATCGGATCGCGTCGTACAGCGCCAGGCTAGTGTGCGTCAGCGCGCCCGCGTTGAGCAGCACCGCCTTTGCGCCCGTCGCCTGCGCCTCGTGCAGCCAATCGATCAGATGGCCTTCGTGGTTCGATTGGCGGAAGTCGATCTGCAGCCCCAGTTCGCGCGCGCGATCGTCGAGCCCGCCGGCGATGTCGTCGAGCGTGTCGGTGCCATAGATCTCCGGCTCGCGCATGCCGAGCAGGTTGAGATTCGGCCCGTTCAGGACATAGATCGTATCGGCCACTTGTCAGTCTTTCGGTTGCGGGCGAGGCGTGCGCCTCCCTATATGACGCCGCGTCCGCGATCAAATGGGGCGGCCTGTCATCCCGTTCGCTCCGAGCTTGCCGAAGGGCGTGGCTCCATGGCGGGCGGGGGTTCGACACGCCACGCCCGAACGGAGGTTATAGGTTTGCACGGCACCGCTACCGTCTCGATCATGCTCAACGGGGAGCCGCGGCGCGTTGCCGCGGGGCTTACGCTCGCGGGGCTCGCCGCCGAACTGGGCTTCGCGCCCGAAAAGGTGGCGGTAGAGCGCAACCTGGAGGTGGTGCCGCGTTCGACGCTGGCCAGCGTCACCGTCGCGGAGGGCGACGCGCTGGAGATCGTCCATTTCGTCGGCGGCGGCGATCACGGGGCGGTTGATGAGGATACCTGGACGGTCGCGGGCCGTACCTTCCGTTCGCGCCTGATCGTCGGCACCGGCAAATATCGCGATTTCGAGCAGAATGCCGCCGCAGTCGCGGCTTCCGGGGCGGAGATCGTCACCGTCGCGGTGCGGCGCGTCAACGTGAGCGATCCCGGCGCGCCGATGCTCACCGACTATATCGATCCGAAGAAGATCACTTACCTTCCCAACACCGCCGGCTGTTTCGACGCCGACAGCGCGATCCGCACGCTGCGCCTGGCGCGCGAGGCGGGGGGATGGGACCTGGTGAAGCTGGAGGTGCTGGGCGAAGCCAGGACGCTCTATCCCGACATGCGCGAGACGCTCCGCGCGACCGAGGTGCTGGCGAACGAAGGCTTCAAGCCGATGGTCTATTGCACCGACGATCCGATCGCGGCGAAGCAGCTTGAAGCGGCGGGCGCGGTGGCGATCATGCCGCTGGGCGCGCCGATCGGATCGGGGCTGGGTATCCAGAACCGCGTCACCATCCGCCTGATCGTGGAGGGCGCGAAGGTGCCCGTGCTGGTCGATGCCGGGGTCGGCACCGCCAGCGACGCGGCGGTGGCGATGGAGCTGGGCTGCGACGGCGTGCTGATGAACACCGCCATCGCCGAGGCGAAGGACCCGGTGATGATGGCCACCGCGATGCGGCTGGCGGTGGAGAGCGGCCGGCTGGCCTATCGCGCGGGCCGGATGGGCCAGCGGCGCTACGCCGATCCGTCCAGCCCGCTGGCGGGATTGATCTGAGCATGTGGCGCCCGGGTGTCGCGCTGGTTGCGGCGCTGGCGCTGGCGGCATGCGGCGGCACCGCCCCGCGCAAGGCGCCGGAGGCACCGCAGCAGCGCTCCCCGGTGCAGTTGATCGCCGCCGATGGCGTGCGCGTCTATGGCGACTATCTGAAGCCGCAGGGCGCCAAGGCGCTGATCGTGCTGTTGCACCAGGCGGGATCGGGGCAGGGCGAATATGCCACCATCGCCCCGCGGCTGGCCGCGCGCGGCTTCGCCACGCTGGCGATCGACCAGCGCGCGGGCGGCGACATGTTCGGCGGCAACTTCACGGTCAAATCGCTGGGGCGCGAGGGCAGCTATCTCGACGCGCGCAAGGATATCGACGCGGCGCTGGAATGGGCCAAGTCCGAACATCTGCCGGTGATCCTGTGGGGCAGCAGCTATTCGGCCTCGCTCGCCTTGCTGGTGGCGGCAGACAATCCGCGCGACGTGACCGCGGTGCTCGCCTTTTCGCCCGCCGAATATTTCGACGGCAACCCCAGCGTGCGCGATGCCGCGGCGAAGGTGAAGGTGCCGGTGTTCGTCACCTCGTCCGCCGATGCGAAGGAAGTCGCGTCGGCGAAGGCGTTGGTGGAGGCGGTGCCCGGGCAGGCCAAGCGCCAGTTCGTGCCCGTGAAGGGCGCGCACGGATCGTCGATCCTGATCGCCGAGCGCGATCCCGAAGGCGCCGAGGCGGCCTGGGACGCGGTGTTCGATTTCCTGCTGGGGCTCCAGCGTTAGGAGCCGGCCAGCGGCCCTCAGATGCTGGGGCTGTAGGTATCGTCGCCCTGATATTCGGCGGCCTCGCCCTGCACCGATACGACCCAGCGCGCCGCGCCTTCCAGCCCGATCGCGGAGAGCTTGCCGCTGAAGAAGGCGCCGGTGTCCACGCCGATGCGGTTGGGCATCTCCTCCACGTCCGGGGTGATCGAATGGCCGTGGATCACCATCAGGCCATGGTCGGCGCCGCTCTTCAGGAAGCTCTCGCGAATCCAGCGCAGGTCGTTGCCCTTCTGCTCCTCCAGCGGGACGCCGGGGCGGATGCCCGCGTGGACGAACAGATAGTCGCCGATCACGATCATGTCCTCGGCGCCGTCCAGGAAGGCGATGTCGTCCTGCGGCACGCGGCGCGAGATCAGGCGGCTGAGATCGTCGAAGCTGCCGTTGCGCGCCTGATCCTCGCTGATGCCATAGCTTTTCAGCGTGGCGACGCCGCCCAGGCCCATTACGCCGCGGGCGCAGCGTGCGTCCCCGAACGCGGCGTTGACGAACACCTCCTCGTGATTGCCCTTCAGCAGCCGCGCGACGCCTGCGCGGCACAGCTCGCGCACGCGGCGCACCACCGCCGCCGAATCCGGCCCGCGGTCGATCAGGTCGCCCAGGAACACCAGTTCGGTGTCGGCGCGCGGGCGGGCGGCGTCGTCCTGCCCGACGGCGTCGAGCAACTGATCGAGCAGGTCCGCGCGCCCGTGGATATCGCCGATCGCATAGATGCGGCGGCCGGGGGGGATTCGGTGCTGGCGTGGAGCCTTGGCGAAGCGTCGGAAAAAATTCATGTTCTTGATCGGTTGGGGGCTTTCGCGCGCCCCAATAGCGCTCCGGCGCGCAAATGGCCATGCGTGGTGTACGCAATGGTTGCGCACAGGCGGCGGTGCTGGAACAAGGGGGCATGCGTCCGCCCCTGATGATCGCCGCCGTGGCGCTGGCTCTGGCCGCGGGTGCCGCTTCGGCGGTGCCGCGCGATGCCCCTGCGGTGATCGCGCAGCCCGCTCCCGGCGATGAGAAGCTGCTGCTGCTCCAGGAGCTTGACGCCCGGCTGCTCGCGGTTGGCTACCGGCTGGCGGTTTCCGCGGGGGATCTCTGCCCCCAGGTGCCGCTCGCTGGCTTCGTGGTGCATGACATCAGCCAGTATCCGGGCGGCGAGCAGGCGGCGGCGCGCGCCACCTTCGGCTTCGGCGCCGGCGGGGCGCCGCTGGTGCTGGCGGTGGCGCCGGGCAGTGCGGCGGAGCGTGCCGGGCTGGAGCCGGGCGACGCGCTGGAGACGATCGACGGCGCGCCGCCCGCGCCGGGCAGCGGCGCGCGATCCAGCTCCTACGCGCGAACCGCGGCGCTGATCGGCCAGATCGACGCGGCAGTGGCCGATGGCGCGCTGACCCTGGGCGTATCGCACGGCGGGGAGCATCGCGTGCTCGACATCGCGCTGGACCGCGGCTGCGCCTCCCGGTTCGAGGTGAGCGCCGAGGACGGCTTCCAGTCCAAGGCGGACGGCACTTACGTCCAGATCTCCACCGATACGATCTTCTACGCGGACAGCGAGGAGGAGCTTGCGGTGGTCGTCGCGCACGAGCTGTCGCACAATATCCTGCGCCATCGCGAGCGGCTGGACGCGGCCGGGATCAAGCGCGGGCTGCCGCAGATGTTCGGCCGCAACGCCCGGCTGACGCGCCGCACGGAGGACGAGGCGGACCGGCTGGCCGTCTATCTGCTCGATCGCGCGGGCTATCCCACCAGCGCGATCGCCAGCTTCTGGGAGCGTTTCCGCCGTGACAAGGGCGCGGGCATCTTCCGCATCGCCACCCATTCGAGCGAGCGCCAGCGCATCGCGATGAGCGAGCGCGAGATCGCGCGGATCGCGAAGATGAAGGCCGCGGGCCAATCACCCCGCCCCGATTTCATGGAAGGTCCGGAACTCCCCGAGCTGCGCTGAGCCGGTTTCCGGTGTGCCGCGCCGATGCCCGGCGCGAGTCGCGGACCGCGCCGGGGCGGCCCGCGTTCGGGCGGGGCCGGCGCGCGGGCCGGCCCCGGCACCGGTTCAGCTCAGGTGCTTGCTCAGGTGCTTGTTCATCTCGAACATGGTCACCTTGTCGGCGCCGAAGATCGGCTTGAGCTTCGCGTCGGCGATGATCTCGCGCTTGTTCGCAGCGTTCTGGAGGTTGTTCTTCTTGATGTATTCCCAGATCTTGCTGACGACTTCGCTGCGCGGCAGCGCGGCCGCACCGACGATTTCCGCAAGCTGCGGGGAAGGGGTCACCGGCTTGGCGATGCCGCCGCGTGCCTTCGTTTCCGCCATAGTCCTGTTCTCCTGTGCGTGCCCGTTCGGGCCTATTTGTTGGTCGCGCCGGCGGCTTTCGCGAGGACCTGGCCGCCGTTGTCGCGGGGCGTGATGTATCGCGCTTCTTTGCGATATGCACCCCCTCCACGCGCTCTTAGGCGCTCTTTGCTGTGGATTAGCGCCCCAGAGGCGTAGGAGAGGGCGCCCGGCCGTGCTATCGGTGGCCGGTTGGAAGGGGATTTGCGGCGATGCGATATCTGGCGCTGGGCGGGCTGTTGATGCTGGCGGCATGCGGTGGCGGCGGCACCACGGGCACCAACTATTCCGATCCCCCGCCGATGGCCGAGATCGTGGCCACGCCCACCCCGGTGCCCTCCGCATCCCCGTCCGCAACGCCCTCGACGGGGCCGGAAACCGGCGAAATGTCGAATAGCGCCGGCGAATAGGTGGACAAATTAACCTGCATTCGCCATGTGGGCCGCATGACGATGCGGCTCGGCCTCGGTCTGCGACTTATCCGCCCTTAGGGGCGAAGTGCTGCGCGCGTCTCCCCTAAGGGGTTTCCATAGCCACAGACCGACAATCGTGCCGGCACCGTCCGGCCGTACCCGAGAGACACGCACATGCTTCGCGATCCGAGCGTAAAATACCGCCCGTTCCCCACCATCGACCTGCCCGACCGCCAATGGCCGGGCCGCACGATCACCCGCGCGCCGCGCTGGCTGTCCACCGACATGCGCGACGGCAACCAGGCGCTGATCGATCCGATGGACGGCGAGAAGAAGACCCGCTTCTTCGAGCTGCTGTGCAAGGTGGGCGTGAAGGAGATCGAGGTCGGCTTCCCCAGCGCGGGCGCCACCGAGTTCGACTTCATCTCCGGCCTGGTCCAGCAGGGCAAGGTGCCGGACGACGTTATCATCCAGGTGCTCACCCAGTCGCGCCGCGACCTGATCGAGACCAGCTTCGAAAGCCTGCGCGGGGCGCCGCGCGCGATCGTCCATCTCTACAACGCCGTCTCGCCGGCCTGGCGCGAGGTGGTGTTCAAGATGACGCGCGACGAGGTGCGCGAGATCGCGATCACGGGCGCCAAGGTGCTGCGCGATTGCGCCGCCGCCCAGCCGGACACCGACTGGCTGTTCGAATACAGCCCGGAAACCTTCTCCACCGCCGAGCTGGATTTCAGCCTGGAGGTTTGCGAGGCGGTGATGGACGTGCTGCGCCCCACGCCGGAAAAGCCGATCATCTTCAACCTGCCGGCCACGGTCGAATGCGCGACGCCCAACGTCTATGCCGACCAGATCGAATGGTTCTGCCGCAACATCCGCAACCGCGACAGCGTGGTGGTTAGCCTGCATCCGCACAACGATCGCGGCACCGGCGTCGCCGCGGCGGAACTGGGGCTGATGGCGGGCGCGGACCGTGTCGAGGGCTGCCTGTTCGGCAACGGCGAGCGCACCGGCAATTGCGACATCGTCACGCTGGCGCTCAACATGTACACGCAGGGCGTTGATCCGGAACTGGATTTCTCGGACATCGATCAGGTCATCAAGACCGTCGAATATTGCAACGCCATCCCCGTCCACCCGCGCCACCCCTATGCCGGCGACCTCGTGTTCACCGCCTTTTCGGGCAGCCATCAGGACGCGATCAAAAAGGGGTTCGAGGCGCAGGGCAAGCGCAACGACCGCATCTGGAACGTCCCCTATCTGCCGATCGACCCCGCCGATCTGGGCCGCAGCTATGAGGCGGTGATCCGCGTCAACTCGCAATCGGGCAAGGGCGGCGTCGCCTGGGTGCTGGAGCAGGACAAGGGGCTGAAGCTGCCCAAGCGGATGCAGGCGGAATTCTCCAAGCACGTCCAGGGCCTGGCCGACGAGACGAGCCGCGAGCTGAACGCCGCCGACATCTGGGGCCTGTTCGAGCGCGTGTACCTGCCGGGCGAGAAGGATCGCTTCGCGCTGGTCGATTATGAGGAAAGCGGGGCCACGGGCAGCCGCACCTTCGTCGGCCGCGTCGCGATCGATGGCGAGGAACGCTCGATTTCGGGCAAGGGCAACGGCCTGATCTCCGGCGTGATCGACGCGCTGGCGGGCACCACCGGGCCGAATCTGGACGTGGTGGACTATAGCGAGCATGCGATCGGCCATGGCGCCGACGCGCAGGCCGCGGCCTATGTCGAATGCCGTACGGAGGATGGGCGCACCATCTTCGGCGTGGGCATCGATGCGGACATCGCCACCGCCAGCGTCCGCGCCGTGCTAAGCGCCGCCAACCGGGCCTGATCCGGGCGTTGATGCAGGCGGCGGCGGGACGTGCTGCGGCCGGCGGTTCCGCCGGTCGCGGATCGCCCTAGCCCCGGCCGCGCACCACCTCGCAGCCCACGCGCGCGTCGGGATAGAAATCGGGCTTCAGCGATCGCACGCGCGCCTCGGTCACCCGCGGATCGCGCAGCGCCAGCGCGGCGATCTCGTCGCACAGCGCTTCCTGCAGGTCGAAATGCCGTTCGGCCACCAGCTTGCGGATCGACTCGCGCAGGAAATCATAATCGACCACCGCGTCGATCCGGTCTTCGACCGGCGCGGGATAGGCGCAGCGCATCTCCACCGTCACCAGCACGCGCTGCGGCGCCGCGCGCTCCTCCGGATGGATGCCCAGCCCCATCACCAGCTCCAGCGCCTCCAGCCGGATCAGATATTCAGCCATGCGGTCGCTCGCGCCCCTCGAACATCACGTCGCCGTCGCGTGCCAGGAAGCGCTGGCCGCAGTCCACGAATATATTCTGCCCCGTGATCGACCGGCAGGTGAGCAGATGCTCCACCGTCGCGGCGATATCGTCGAGCGCCACGGGCCGCTGGAGCAGGTTCTCGCGCGAATGGCGGGCGAACTCCTCCGCGCTCTGGTCCAGGCTCGGCAGCGTCAGGCCGGGGGAGACGGCGTTGACGCGCACCCGCGGCGCCAGCCCGCGCGCCAGCAGCTCGGTGGCCGCCGCCAGCGCCGACTTGCTGAGCGTATAGGTGAGGAAATCCGGATTGAGGTTCGCCACCTTCTGGTCGAGCAGGTTCACCACCGCGCCCGCGTCGAGATCGTCCTGCGCGGCAAGCGCCGACGCGAGCGCCACGGGAGCGCCCAGGTTGATGCGCATGTGCCGGTCAAGCAGCGCGAAATCGGCGAGGGGCAGCGCGTCCCAGGCGAATTGCGAGGCGTTGTTCACCAGCCCCTCCACCGGCCCGCCCAGCCCATCGCGCGCCGCGGCGATCAGCGCCGGGGCCGTGGCCGCCTGCGACAGTTCGCCGGTGACGATGCAGGCGCTGCCGCCCGCGGCCGCGATCGCATCGCGCAGCGCGGCGGCCTCTTCCGGCGCATTATGGTGATGGATCGCCACGGCATGGCCGCGCAGCGCCAGCCGGCGCGCGATGCCCGCGCCGATCCGCCGTGCCGCCCCCGTCACCAGGATGCGCATCAATATCCCATCAGCTTCAGCACCTCGGCGCGGCTGCGCTCGTCGCTGCGGAACACGCCCATCATGCGGCTGGTGACCATGCCCACGCCCGGGGTGCGCACGCCGCGCGCGGTCATGCAGCTATGGCTCGCCTCGATCACCACCGCCACGCCATGGGGCTGGAGGTGCTCCCAGATGCAGTCGGCGACTTCCGCGGTGAGCCGTTCCTGCACCTGCAGCCGCCGCGCGAAGCCGTGGAGCACGCGCGCGATCTTGGAGATGCCCACCACCTTGTCGCGCGGCAGATAGGCGATCGACGCCTTGCCGATGATCGGCGCCATGTGGTGCTCGCAATGCGACTGGAAGGGGATGTCGTTCAGCAGCACGATCTCGTCATAGCCGCCGACCTCCTCGAACACGCGGGCGAGGTGGACCGCCGGATCCTCGCCATAGCCGGCGCAATATTCCTTCCACGCGCGCGCCACGCGGGCAGGCGTGTCCACCAGACCCTCGCGCTCGGGGTCGTCGCCGGCCCAGCGGATCAGCGTGCGAACCGCCTCCGCGACGCTCTCCGGCACCGGAATCTTCGCGGGAGCGGCAATCAGGTCGCCGTCGTCGGCGCCTTCCGCAAGATCGGCCATCGTTTTCGTCATCCTTCCCATCACAAGTTGACGCTACGGCAAGCTAGCTTTCGCCGAAAGGGGCTGTTGCACGCTTGTATCGCGTCGGGAAAAACCGCCGTTTTCCGGGCGATTCACCCAAGTAATCCCGTTGACGCACGGAAGCGCGGAGCGTTAGTTGTTGTAAGGAGTTTTTGCAAAGCGCGAACGGCTGAAAGACCGTAGCGCTTGCCAGCAGGGGAGGGGATGTTTCCCATGAAGAAGTTCGATCTGCTCGCGGCATCGGCACTTGCGATGCTTTTCGCCGCGCCCGCCGCGGCCCAGGATACCCCGGCGCAGGATGATGGCCAGGCCGAATCCACCGAATATGAGAATGCGAACGACATCGTCGTCACGGCCACCCGCCGTAACGAGACGGTGCAGGAAGTGCCGCTGGCCGTGACCGCGGTGGGCGCCGAGCTTCTCCAGAACGCCGGCGTCAGCAACGTCCGCGACCTGGAACAGCTCGCTCCCTCGTTCCAGAGCTCGACCGGCCAGTCCTCGGCCACCGGCACCACCATCTACATCCGCGGCATCACCACGGGCGGCGACAACCCCGGCTTCGAACCGGCGGTGGGCGTGTTCATCGACGGCGTGTTCCGCGCCCGTGCGGGCGTCGCCATCTCCGAGCTGCCCGAGCTGGAGCGTGTCGAGGTGCTGCGCGGCCCGCAGGGCACGCTGTTCGGCCGCAACACCTCGGCGGGCGCGCTCAGCGTGTTCACCGCGCAGCCGAAGTTCGAGCTGGGCGGCTATGCCGAGGCTTCCTACGGCAACTATGACGCGATCGAGGTGAAGGGCGCGATCACCGGCCCGGTGAGCGAGCAGGTCGCGCTGCGCGTCGACGCCGGCTATCGCACGCGCGACGGCTATATCCAGGACGCCAACAGCAATCGCGCGATCAACGACATCGATCGCTGGAACGTCCGCGGCCAGGCGCTGTACGACAATGGCGACGTCACCTTCCGCCTGATCGCCGACTATTACGAGACCGACGAGCAGTGCTGCGGCGCCGTTTCGGTGGTCCGCGGCTCGCTCGCGCCGGTGATCCAGTCGGTCGCCGCCGCCCAGGGCCGCGTCGGCCTCTACACCGGCCCGGCCAGCGATCGCATCCAGGCCATGTCGCCCAACCGCGACTATGGCGAGGCGGTGCGCGACTGGGGCGTTTCGGGCGAGCTGAACTGGAACTTCGGCGACGTCAGCATGACCTCGATCACCGCCTATCGCGACTGGCGGGTGCTGCGTAACCAGGACATCGATTTCTCGGGCATCGATCGCGCCTATCGCGACGGCTATCGCAGCGCGCTGACCGACTTCACCCAGGAACTGCGCTTCCAGGGTTCGGCGTTCAACGGCGCGCTCGACTGGCTGGTCGGCGGCTTCTACCTCAACGAAAGCAACAAGCTGACCGATACGGTGCGCTTCGGCAACGACGGCAACCGTTACGTCGACACCGTTTTCGCGGGCGCGCTGGGCGCTGCGCCGCCGGCGGGCTTCGGCACGCCGCTGCAGTTCTTCGGTTCGCTGGGCGGCGGTGTGCCGCTGGTCGGCCAGGCGCTGCTCAACCCGCTGGTGCCGAACACCGTTCCGGCGCTCCAGTCGGCTTATGGCGCGCAGCTCGGCCTGCTGGTCGGCTGTTTCCGCGCCCAGGTGGGCACGGCTCCGGCCGGCGCCTGCGTGATCCCGGGCTTCCCGTCGGCTCCGGTCCCCGGGCTGGCCGCGCTGGTCACCAGCCCGCTGCCCGGCGTCACCGCCGGCCAGGGCAACAACAACGACGATTTCAGCGTCAAGACCAACGCCTTCGCGCTGTTCACCCACAACATCATCAACATCAGCGATCAGGTGTCGCTGACGCTGGGCGCGCGCTGGAACCACGAAAAGAAGACGATGGCGGCGTCCATCAACAACAATACCGGCTCGTGCGGCTTCTTCGATCAGGTGCGCGCCGGCAACGCCGCGGCCAACGCCTATGCCAATGTGCTGCGCCAGATGGGGCTGTTCAACAACCTGTTCCTGCTGGGCTGCAACCCGGCGGTGAACACCGAGTTCAACGGCAACTATGCCGACAGCTTCACCGATAACGAGATCACCGGCACCGCGAAGCTGGCGTTCAAGGTTTCGGACGAGCTGCTGACCTATGCCAGCTTCGACCACGGCTATAAGTCGGGCGGCTACAACCTCGATCAGGCGACCTTCGATTCGGTGCTGCTTGGCGGCAACGGCCCGCAGGGTTCGGACCTGCGCTTCGGCGCGGAGACGGTGAACGCCTATGAAATCGGCTTCAAGGCCAGCCCGACCCGCGCGTTCACGCTGAACGGCGCGCTGTTCTATCAGGACTTCAAGGGCCTGCAGTCGCTGGTGTTCGCCGGCAACAACTTCGTCGTCCAGAACGTGCCGAAGAGCATCAGCAAGGGCGTGGAGCTGGAGTCGGTGATCCGTCCGGCGCGTGATCTGACCTTCAACCTGGGCTACAGCTACATCAGCGCCAAATATGCCGGCAGCAACAACTTTACCGGCACGCCGCTCGCTGGCCAGGAAGGCAAGCAGTTCAGCAACCAGCCGAAGCACACGGTGGCCATCTCCACCACCTGGACGCCGGCGCTGTCGGACTCGATCAACGGCCTGATCCACGTCAACATGCGCTACAACAGCGAGGTGAACATCCCGTCGGGCAGCCCGGATCCGGTCACCGGCCGCACCGCGCTGTACAACCCGGGCTATGCCCTGGTCGGTGCCCGCGTGGGCATCACCTCTGCGGACAACAACTGGCGCGCGGAGTTCTTCGTCGAGAACCTGTTCAACCAGTATTACCACATCACCGGCTTCCCGGTTCCGGAGCAGACCGGCAACTATGCCGCCTATCCGGGCTATCCCCGCTTCTACGGGATCACGATCCGCGGCGGCTTCTGATCCGCGGACGATCCGGCGAGACAAGACGGGCCGGGGCAGCGATGCCCCGGCCCGTTTCGTATGCGGCGAGCGGCCAGCGCTACTGTTTCTCGAAGGCCGCCGTGATGTCGAGCTGCACCGCGTCGGAGACCATCGGGATGCCATAGGCGATGCCGAAATCGCTGCGCTTGATCTCCGCGGTCGCGGCGAAACCGATCGTCTCCTTCTTGTTGTACGGATTGGCGCCCGCGCCGGTGAATTTGGCATCGAGCGTCACCGGCCTGGTCACGCCGTTCAGCGTCAGATCGCCCAGGATGGCGGCGGTGGTGCCGTTCACCGTCACCCGTTTCGACACGAAGCGCGCGTCGGCGGGGGCGGGGCCGAAGAAGTCGGCGGGCTTCCCGTCCTGCCCCGGCTTTAGCAGGTGGCCGGTCAGCGCGGCATTGGCGGTGGTGACCAGCCGGACCGGGATGGTGATGTCCACCTTCGCATCGCCCGGCCTGGCCGGATCGATCGTCAGCGTGCCGGTGGAATCGCCGAACAGGCCGAAATAATCGTTGAACCCGAAATGGTTGACACGCCATCCGATCAGCGTGTGGCCCGGATCGACGGCATAGGTGCCGGCGGTGACGCGCGATACGTCGGCCGAGCCCGGAAGCTGGGCCGCCTGATGCGCGACGACCGGAGCGGCAAGGACAACGGCCGCCGCAACGGCGATGGCGCGCAGGCGCGCGGGGGTTCGCAGACGCATGGATACTCCTTTTGTGATGGAGCGTTCAGCGTCGCGCGCCGGGCGGGGCGGGTCAAACCCCGGGCGGGGAAACGCATCGTTTCCGCGTCTGACCCCCGGGCACTACGCGCGCGGCGGCTTTCTTCTTGGCGGCCGGAGAATCCATGGCATTCTCCGGCGCATGACCGCAGGACGCCGCATCGGAGCGCTCGTGCTCACCATCACCGTCGCGCTGATGTTCGCGGCGCTGAAGCTGGTCCTGCCGTTGATCGAGGGCGCGTCGCTGCCGTTCCTGGGCATCGATTTCGCGCTTCCGCTGCAATTCCTGGCCACGCTGCTGGCGGCGGCGGCGGTCTATACCAGCGCGGCGCGGCTGATGGAGAGGCTGTTGCGCGACTGGACCTGGCTGAAGGCGAAGGTCCATGGGCCGGCGTTCGTCGAGGGCACGTGGATCGGCCGCTTCGACGCGGCGGACGGCGCGAAATACACCGTCGAGCATATCGAACAGTCGCTGGAGGGCGTGGTGGTGCGCGGCTGGGCGCGCGGGGCGGACGGCAAGCCCTATGCCGAATGGACATCGTCCAGCGCGGTGGTGGACGGCGCGAACGGGCGCTTCGGCTTCCAATATGATTGCGACGTCATCGCCAAGGCCACGCGGCAACAGGGCGTCGCGGCGTTCCAGTTTGTGCGGGCGCGCGCGTCGGCACCGCCGCACGAGATGACCGGCTATTCCGCCGATCTGGTCGACGGCACCCGATCGGCCAACCATGAGGTGAAGCTGTCGGACCGGCTGACCGGCCTCGACGAAGCCTTCGCCGCCGCGCGCAGCCGGTTTCCCTGAAGCGCGCGGCGGGGCAGGCCGATCAGTTCTTGTCCTTGTCCACCAGCTTGTTGGCGCCGATCCACGGCATCATCGCGCGCAGCTCGCTGCCCACCTGCTCGATCGGATGCGCGGCGGCCGCCTTGCGGCTGGCCTTCAGCTCGGGCTGGCCGGCGCGGTTGTCGAGGACGAAATCCTTGACGAAGCGGCCCGACTGGATGTCCGCCAGCACGCGCTTCATCTCGGCCTTGGTCTCCGCGGTGATGATGCGCGGGCCGGTCTTGATGTCGCCATACTCGGCGGTGTTCGAGATCGAATAGCGCATGTTGGCGATGCCGCCTTCATACAGCAGGTCGACGATCAGCTTGGTCTCGTGCAGGCACTCGAAATAGGCCATCTCGGGGGCATAGCCCGCCTCGACCAGCGTCTCGAAGCCTGCCTGGATCAGGTGGGTGATGCCGCCGCACAGCACCGCCTGCTCGCCGAACAGGTCGGTTTCGCACTCTTCCTTGAAATTGGTCTCGATGATGCCCGAACGGCCGCCGCCGACGCCGCTGGCATAGGCCAGCGCCACGTCATGCGCGTTGCCGGTCGCGTCCTGGTGGATCGCGATCAGGCAGGGCACGCCGCCGCCGCGCTTATATTCGCTGCGCACGGTGTGGCCGGGGCCTTTGGGCGCGATCATGATCACGTCGATGTCGGCGGGCGGCTCGATCAGCCCGAAGTGGACGTTCAGGCCATGCGCGAAGGCGAGCGCGGCGCCCGGCTTCATATTGCCCTTCAGGTCGTTCTCCCAGATCGCGGCCTGATGCTCGTCGGGCGCCAGGATCATCAGGATGTCGGCCCATCCGGCCGCATCCTTGTTGCTCAGCACCTTGAAGCCGGCGTCCTCGGCCTTCTTCGCGGAGGCCGAGCCCGGGCGCAGCGCGATCGCGACTTCCTTAACGCCGCTGTCGCGCAGGTTCTGCGCATGGGCATGCCCCTGGCTGCCATAGCCCAGGATGGCGATCTTCTTGCCCGTGATGAGGTTCAGATCGGCGTCGCGATCGTAATAGACACGCATTCTTCGCTCCCTTGTCGTTCAGCGTGCCCCTGCGCGAGCAGGAGCCCAGGGTGGCTGCCCCCCTAGGGCCCTGCATGCGCAGGCGCACGAAAGCATTTCTTCAGGCCGCCTCGCGTCCCCGCGATATGGCCACCACGCCGGTGCGCGCGACCTCGACCAGCCCCAGCTCGCCCATCAGCTCGACGAACTTGTCGATCTTGTCGCGCCCGCCCGTCACCTCGAACACGAAGCTGGAGATCGTGGCGTCCAGCACATGCGCGCGATAGACCTCGGCAAGGCGCAGCGCCTCGATCCGGTGATCGCCCGTGCCGGCCACCTTCACCAGCGCCAGCTCGCGCTCGACATGCGGGCCGAGCACGGTCAGGTCGGTCACCTTGTGGACCGGCACCAGCCGGTCGAGCTGGGCGATGATCTGCTCCATCACATGCGGCGACGCGCTGGTGACGATGGTGATCCGCGATACCGCCTTGTCCTCGGTGATCTCGCTCACCGTCAGGCTTTCGATATTATAGCCGCGCGCGGTGAACAGGCCGGCGATCCGCGCCAGGATGCCCGGCTCGTTATCGACGACGACGGCGAGCGTGTGCCGCTCGTTGAGTTCCTGCTTGATATGCATTTGACTACCTGAGGCCGCGATATTGCAGCATTTTGTCGTTCTTTGCCTTGAGCTTCCGATACTGGACAGGCGTCAATCGACCGTCTGCCAAGGCGGCTTCGAGAGTCTTGGCATGCTCGATCAAACTGGCATCGAATTGCGGCTCTAGTCCGCGCATAATCTTGCCCATCAGACCAGCGCCTTGGCTTCGTCGTCCATCTCGCCCGAGACCTGGGCGGACTGGAGGATCATTTCGGTATGGGCGGCGCCCGACGGGATCATCGGGAAACAATTGGCCAGCTTCGCCACGCGGCAATCGACCATCACCGGCCCGTCATGCGCGATCATCTCCGCGATGCCCGCGTCGAGCTGGTCCGGCGTCTCGATCAATATGCCCTTCCAGCCATAGGCCTCGGCCAGCTTCACGAAATCGGGCAGCGCGTCGGAATAGCTCTCCGAATAGCGGCTCTGATAGGTGAGCTGCTGCCACTGGCGCACCATCCCCATATATTCGTTGTTGAGGATGAAGATCTTGACCGGCAGGCGATACTGCGTGGCGGTGCCCAGCTCCTGGATGTTCATCTGGATGCTGGCCTCGCCCGCGATGTCGATCACGAGCGCGTCCGGATTGCCGAGCTGCGCGCCGATCGCGGCCGGCAGGCCATAGCCCATCGTGCCCAGCCCGCCGCTGGTCAGCCACTTGTTCGGATCGTCGAAATCGAAGTGCTGGGCGGCCCACATCTGGTGCTGGCCCACTTCGGTGGTGATGACCGGCGCCTTGTCCTTCGTCGCCTCCCACAGCGCGCGGATGGCGCGCTGGGGCATGATCACGTCCTTGCGATCCTCGAAATCGAGGCAGCGCACCGCACGCCAGCCCTCGATCCGGTTCCACCATTCGGCCAGGTCCGGCGTGGGATGCTTGCGGCGCTTCCATGCCTCGATCATGTCCGCCAGCGCGGAGCCGACGTCGGCGATGATCGGCAGGTCCACGCGCACGTTCTTGTTGATCGACGAACGATCGATATCGACATGCACCTTGCGGCTGTTGGGGCTGAAGGCGTCGAGCCGCCCCGTTACGCGATCGTCGAAGCGCGCGCCCAGCGCGATGATCAGGTCGGCCTGGTTCATCGCCAGGTTCGCCTCATAGGTGCCGTGCATGCCCAGCATGCCCACCCATTGCGGCGACGATGCCGGGAAGGCGCCCAGGCCCATCAGCGTGGAGGTGACCGGCGCGCCGGTGAGGGCAGCCAGCTCGCGCAGCAGGCGCGACGCCTCCGGACCCGAATTGATGATGCCGCCGCCGGTGTAGAAGATCGGGCGCTCGGCCGCGGCGAGCATGTCCACCGCTTCCTCGATCCGCGCGGGATCGGCCTTCACCTGGGGGGCATAGGCCTTGTGCCGGATCGGCGCGTTGCTGCGTTCCTGCGCGGTGGCGACCTGGACGTCCTTGGGGATGTCGATCACGACCGGGCCGGGGCGGCCGGCGGTGGCGATGTGGAACGCCTCACGCACCACGCTGGCGAGCTGGGCGGGGTTCTTCACCAGATAATTGTGCTTCGAACAGTGGCGCGTGATGCCCACCGTGTCCGCTTCCTGAAAGGCGTCGGTGCCGATCAGGCCCGTGGGAACCTGGCCGGTGATGACGACCATCGGGATCGAATCCATCAGCGCGTCGGTGATGCCGGTGACCGCGTTGGTCGCCCCCGGGCCGGAGGTGACGAGCACGACGCCCGGCTTGCCGGTCGATCGGGCATAGCCCTCCGCGGCATGCGTCGCGGCCTGCTCGTGGCGGACCAGGATGTGCTTGATCGCGTCCTGCTTGAACAGCGCGTCATAGATCGGGAGCACCGCGCCGCCCGGATAGCCGAACACCACCTCCACACCGAGGTCGGTCAGCACCTCGATCAGGATGTCTGCTCCGCTCTTCTCGCTCACGGCTCTACTCCTTCTGGGCGGGCGCAATAGCACCGCCGGAAGCGGGCTGCTAGTCGCACGAAAACTACAGGTCAAGGCCTATAAGAAGAATTTTCTTTCAAAAGCATCAAGGATTGCGTATGTTTCTGTCTCCGCCGTTCGCTCCCAATGCCCCGGGGGCTGGCGGCGGAACCAGGTATACTGGCGCTTGGCATATTGGCGGGTGGCGGCCTGCGCCCGCGCGATCGCTTCCTCGCGCGCGATTTCCCCGGCAAGCCATTGCGATATCTCCGGAAAGCCGATCGCGCGGCGGACGGGCGCCGAAGCGGGAACATCGGTGCGGGCGGCCAGCGCGCGCACCTCCTCGATCGCGCCCGCTTCCAGCATCGCCTCGAACCGTGCGTCCATCCGCGCCGCCAGCCAGGCGCGGTCGGGCAGCAGGACCAGCGGCATCAGATCGATCCCGCCGCCGATACCGCCCACGCGCTCGGCCTGCCATGCGGCGATCGGGCGGCCGGTGGCGCGCACCACCTCCAGCGCGCGGGCGACGCGGGTGGTGTCGCTGGGCCGCAGCCGTCCGGCGGCCTCGGGATCCTCCATGGCCAGCGCGGCATGCGCCTCTGCAACGGGCATCGCGCGCACCGCCTCGCGCACCGCCGGGTCGATCTCCGGGATCGGGGCGATGCCGTCGATCAGCGTGCGCAGGTACATGCCGGTGCCGCCGGCGAGCACCGGAAGCCGCCCGGCATCGTGCGCCGCGGCGATCTCCGCGCGCGCCTCCGCCGCCCAGCGCGCCGCCGAATAGGCGTCCGCGCCGTCGACATGGCCGAACAGCCGGTGCGGCACGCGCGCCTCCTCGGCCTCGCTCGGACGCGCGGTCAGCACGCGCAGATCGGCGTAGACCTGCGCCGAATCCGCGTTGATCACCACGCCCTCGCGCCGCTCCGCCAGCGCCAGCGCCAGCGCGGACTTGCCGCTTGCCGTCGGCCCTGCGATGAGCGCCACCTTCGGAAGGGATTCGGTCATCTCCCGTCCTCCGTCCGCCCCCGGCCCGGCGAAGGGCGGCCCGGCGCGGTCCGGGGCGGGGTTTCGGTCACTAAGGGTTCGTCGATGTTCATCGCCACGCTGATAGCAGAGAGTGTCCGCGCAGGAGACCTTTCCGAAGCCGCGGACCGGCTGGCGGCGGCGGGCGCGGCGGCGGATGCCCCGCGCTGGCTGGAGCCGGGGCGCGCGGCGGACCTGCCCTTCGCGGGCGATCCGGCGGCGGCGCGCGCGGCGCTGGAGGGTGTGTTCGCGGGCGCCGACGTGGTCGTCCAGCCTGAGGCGGGGCGCGAGAAGCGGCTGCTGGTCGCCGACATGGATTCCACCATGATCACCGTCGAATGCATCGACGAACTGGCCGATTATGCCGGGATCAAGGCGCAGATTGCCGAAGTGACCGAACGCGCGATGCGCGGCGAGCTGGACTTCGCCGAGGCGCTCGACGCCCGGGTGGCGCTGCTCCGCGACCTTGAGGAAAGCGCGATCGAGCGCTGCCTGGCCGAGCGCGTGCGCCTGTCGCCCGGCGCGGAGACGCTGGTGAAGACGATGCGGGGCAGGGGCGCGCTGACCATCCTGGTTTCGGGCGGCTTCACCCGTTTCGCCGGGCCGGTGGGCGAGCGGCTGGGGTTCGAGCGCGTGATCGCCAACCGGCTCGTGATCGCGGACGGCAAGCTGGCCGGCACGGTGGAAAAGCCGATCGTCGACAGCGGCACCAAGGAGCGCACGCTGGAGGGCGCGGTGGCCGAGCGCGGGCTGGATTTCGCGCAATCGCTCGCGGTGGGGGACGGCGCCAACGATCTGCCGATGATCCGCCGCGCCGGGCTGGGCGTCGCCTATCGCGCGAAGCCGGTGGTGGCCGCGGCGGCAGGCGCGCGGCTGGAGCATAGCGATCTCTCCGCGCTGCTGTGGGCGCAGGGGATCGCTACCGCCGATTGGGTGCGTTGAGGCCCCTTCAGGGGCCGACAGGCACGCAGGGCTTCACCGAAGCGCAGGCGCCGCTGGCCTCCGCGCGCGAGGCATAGGGGCCGACCAGCACCCGGGTAAGATTGCCCGCCTTGACGTAATAGACCTGGCGGCCCGGGAAGCGGCCGGCGAGCTGGCCCCACAGTTTGCGGGCGTTGCCCGGATCGCCGAACGCGCCGACCTGAACCTTCCACCCGCCGTCGCGCACCACCGCGGGCTTGGGCGGCGCAGGCTTCGGCGGCGCGGGCTTCACCACCGGCTTGTCCGCGATCGCCACCTGCGCCGGGCGCGGCTTGGCGTCGGGCTTTGTCTGCGGCTTCGGCTGCGGCTTGGGCGGCGTGTTGTCGGCGAACTGGACCGGCGGCTGCGGCCGGCCCTGCTCCTCCTCGTAACGGCGGGCGAGCGTCAGGCCCTGCTGCCGGTCCTGGAGGGAGATATAGCGGTCCATCTGCGCCAGCGCGGCGGATGCCTGCGGCAGCCCGGACTGCGACGATCGCACGATCAGCGCATAGGCGCGCACCCAATCGCGGTCGATGCCGTCGCCGTTGAAATACATGGTGCCCAGCACGAACTGCGCGCGCGGCTCGCCGCGGGACGAGGAGCGCTTGAGCCACTCCACCGCCTGGGTGCGCTTGCCGTTCTGGAACAGGGTGAGGCCGTAATTGTCCTGCGCCTGCACATGGCCCTGCACGGCCGCGCGGCGATACCAGTCCTCGGCCTGGTTCAGGTCGGCGGTCACGCCGCGGCCCAGCTTATAGGCCTGGCCCAGGTTGAACTGCGCGTCGGCGTCTCCGGCCACCGCGGGGCCGCGCCAGCGGTCGACGGCGCCCTTGTAGTCGCCCGACTGCCAGGCCTTCACGCCCTGCTCGACGGGATTGTCCTGCGTCTGCGCCTGCGCGCATGCAGGCGTCATCGCCATCGCCGCGGCCAACGCCCCGGCCGTGATCCAAACAGACTTCATGCGACCCGACTCCGCGCCCCCGCAACAATGGATAAATGCCAATTAACCATCGATTGGGAAAGAAATCCTTACCCCGCGCCGGATAGGGGGCCGTCCCTGCACGGCACGCATTAACCTTTCTTTATCCGACGGCATGGCATTCCCGGGGTTCAGAAGCGGGAGTTCCGAGGGGTACATGCGCGTCCTGGCGATGGCATCGCAGAAAGGCGGGTCCGGCAAGACCACGCTCAGCGGGCACCTGGCGGTGCAGGCGCAGCGTTCGGGCGCAGGCCCGGTCGTGCTGATCGACATCGATCCCCAGGGGTCGCTGTCCGATTGGTGGAACGAGCGCGACACCGAGCTTCCGGCCTTCGCCCAGACCACGGTTGCGCGGCTCGCCGCCGATCTTGAGGTGCTGCGCCAGCAGGGTTTCCGCCTGGCCGTGATCGATACGCCGCCGGCGATCACCATGGCGATCCAGAGCGTGATCCAGGTCGCCGAACTGATCGTGATCCCGACGCGCCCCAGCCCGCACGACCTGCGCGCCGTGGGCGCTACGGTGGATCTGTGCGAACGCGCGGGCAAGCCGCTGATCTTCGTCGTCAACGCCGCCACGCCCAAGGCGCGGATCACCTCCGAAGCCGCGGTCGCGCTGTCGCAGCACGGCACGGTGGCGCCGGTCACCATCCACCACCGCACCGATTTCGCCTCGTCGATGATCGACGGCCGCACGGTGATGGAGGTCGATCCCCAGGGCAAGTCGGCGCAGGAGGTCGGCGCGCTCTGGGCCTATATCAACGACCGGCTCGAAAAGAACTTCCGCCGCACCGTGTTCAGCGCCCCGGCAGTGCCGATGGGCGGCTTCGGCGTGGCGCGGCCCACGGGTGGCTTCGGCCGCCGCGTGGTGAGCAGTTGAGGGAGGTGGCGATGCACGGCAAGCCTGCGGCTTCGCTTTCGTCCGGCCTGCTGGCGCGCAAGGGCCATGCCCGCCCGGCGATGCGCCCCCAGGGTTTCGTGGCACTCTCGCCCGCCCAGATGGCGCATGACGATCTGGGCTGGAACGACATGGGCGAAGGCCATGCCGCCGCCGTCGCGCAGCCGGTTTCCGTGACGCCCGAGCCGGCGCCGGCCCCTGCGCCGGTTGCTGCCAGGCCGCCGGTGCTGCAGCAGCGCGCCCAGCTCGACGCGCGGCTGGCCGCGCCGCGCCAGGCGCCGCAGCCGGAAGCGCCAGCCGCCGTCGCCATCGAGCGTGCCGCGCCCGAGCCGCGCGATGCGCGCGCCAAGGCCGCCTTCACGCTTCGTCTCGATCCCGATCGCCACCTGCGCCTGCGCCTCGCCTCGGCGGTCCGTCACCAATCGGCGCAGCAACTCGTCACCGAGGCGCTCGACGCCTTCCTCGAAACGCTCACCGACGTCGACGGCCTGGCCCGCCAGGTCGCCGCACGGGACGGAAGGGAATGACCATGAAGACCCGCAGCCTGATGTGGATCGGCCTCTCGGCCTTCGGCCTCACCGGCGCCGGCATCATAAGCGCGCCCGGGATGATCGCGGTCGCCGCCTCGGCCGACAATGCCAAGGCCGCCGCCTCCGACGCCGGCAAGGCGCGCAAGGCGCTGGCCAAGCGCGACGCCGCCCGCGCCGTGCAGTTCGCGGAGGCCGCGGTCGGCTATTCGCCGCAGATCGCCGAATATCGCGTGCTGCTGGGGCAGGCCTATCTGCTTTCCGGCCGCTTCGTCTCGGCGCGGCAGGCGTTCAGCGACGCGCTGACGCTCAATCCCAGCGACGGCCGCGCCGCGCTGAACCTGGCGCTGACGGAGATCGCCGCGGGCGACTGGTCGGGCGCGCGCAACACGCTTGAGGTGCATGCCAACACCATCCCGGCGGGCGACCGCGGGCTGGCCTTCGCGCTCGCCGGCGATCCGGTGAAGGCGATCGAGATACTGGAGCCCGCCGCGCGCGCCGCCGACGCCACCGCCAAGACCCGGCAGAATCTGGCGCTCGCGCTGGCGCTGGCGGGCCGCTGGGAGGAATCCAAGTCGGTCGCCGCGGTCGATGTGCCGCCGGACCAGCTCAACGCGCGGATGCTCGAATGGGTCGCCTTCGCGCGGCCGACCAACGCCTATGATCAGGTCGCCTCGCTGCTCGGCGTGCGCGCAATCGAGGATGCCGGCCTGCCGCAGCGCCTTGCGCTGGTGGCCCCGGCCCCCGGCACCGGCCTGGCCGCAGCCGATGTCCCCGCCGCGCCCGTGGCCGAGGCGCCCGCCGCCGATGCGGTGGACAGTTATATGCCCGGCGTGCCCGCCAACGCCGATCAGCTCGTCGCCGAAAGCGGGTACGACGCAGGCCCGGCGGCCGAGAGCGATACCGTGGTGGAAAGCTCCCCGGTGATGGCGCAGGTCGCCGGAACCGGCCCGCAGGTCGTGTTCGGCCCGCGCGAGGAGATCGTGCAGGCGATCCCGGCCTATTATCGCGAGGCGCCGCGCCAGTCGGTCGCCGCGGCCCCGGCCAAGCGCCGCGCGCCCGCCGTCGCCGCGCGCGGCAGCTATTATGTCCAGCTCGGCGCCTATTCGAGCGTCGGCGTGGCCCGCGAATCGTGGAACCGGCTCACCTCGCGCGTGCCGGCCGTGGGCCGGTACCAGCCGCAGAGCGCGCGCGTGACCACCAAGGCGGGTAATTTCTATCGCGTCTCGGTCGGCGGCTTCGCACGTGCCGATGCCGATGCGCTGTGCCGCCAGGTTCGTGCCAAGGGCAGCATCTGCTTCGTCCGCACCGGCGCGGGCGACCAGCTTGCGAGCTGGGCAAAGGGCGGTGCGACACAGCTCGCATCGCGCTAACGGCTTCCGGAGCTTCCGGGCGGTTCCTATCCGCCTGGGAGCCCGCTACCGGCGCAAGCGCCGGATCGGCGTGGTCAAGGACGCGCTAACCTATCTGGGCATCGCCGCGATCGGCGGCACCGCGATTGGCGCGGGCAGCGTCGCGCTGGGCGAGACGGAACGCGCCCGGATCCACCAGATCGTCCGGGAGGTAGGCATCCGCGCGGGATGGTGGCGCGCACGCGATCCGCAGCCAGGGGATTACTGGCGGCGGTGCGACGACGCGCGCGCGGCCGGCACCGCGCCGATCCATGCCAGCGAGCCGGGCTATCGCCCGCCGCTTGACCGTGATGGCGACGGCATCGCCTGCGAGCCCTATCGCGGCATGTGACCGCCCGGCCTCAGCCGACGCGCTTGCCGCCCTTCCAGATCGCCGCCACCTTGCCCTGCACCGGCAACCCGTCGAAGGGCGTGTTCCCGGCGCGGGCCACCATCGCCTCGGCGTCGATGCGCCAGGGCTTGCCGGGATCGACCAGGATCAGGTCGGCGGCGAGTCCGGGCGCGATGCGCCCGGCGTCCAGCCCCAGGATGCGCGCCGGGTTCTCCGCCAGCAGCTCGAACAGCCGCGCCAGCCCGATCGTGCCGTCATGGACGAAGCCCATGCCCAGCGCGAACAGCGTCTCTGCGCCGGACATGCCGGGCTCCGCATCGGCGAAGGGCAGGCGCTTCTCTTCCGGCCCGCGCGGATCATGGCCGGAAAACAGCACGTCGATGGTGCCGTCCGCAAGCGCCGCCAGGCACGCGCGCCGGTCCGCGTCGCTGCGCAGCGGCGGGGAGAGGCGTGCATAGGTGCGGAAATCGGATACGTCGATGTCAGACAGCAGCAGATGGGCTGGGGTGATGCCGCAGGTGACCGGCAGGCCGCGATCCTTGGCGCGGCGCACCAGCTCCAGCCCCTGCGCGGTGGTGACCTGTCGAAAGTGCAGCCGCGCGCCCGTCTCCTCGACCAGGATCAGGTCGCGCGCGATCGCCAGCGCCTCTGCGGCGGCAGGGGCGGAGGGCAGGCCCAGGCGCATCGCCGTCTCGCCCTCGGTCGCCACCGCGCCCGCGGCCAGCCCGCCGTCCTCGGCATGCGCGATCACCGCCAGCCCGCAATCGCGCGCATAGGCCAGCACCTTCCGCATCACGCCCGAATCGGCGATCCAGCCGCGCCCGGTGGCCACCGCCCGCGCGCCCGCGGCCTGGTTGATCGCCATCTCTGCCAGGTCGTCGCCCTTCAGCCCCTGGGTCGCCGCCGCCAGCGGATGCACCCACAGCTCCGGCTTGCCCATCAGCGCGGCGCGGCGGACGATGCCGGGATCGTCGAGCACGGGGGACTGATCGGGCATCAGCCCCACGCGCGCGATGCCCCCCGCGTGGCACGCCCGGCGATCGACCGCGAACACGCCCAGATCGATGATCGCGGGCATCAGCCACCCGCCGCCGCGCACGATCTGCGCGCAATCGATCACCTCGCCGTCGCCCGCGATTTCGCCGGTGCCGATCTGGGCGATGACGTCGCCCTGTGTCGCGAGCGGCGCCTGAAGCCCCTCCGGCCCGATCCGGCTGTTGAGGAAATAGCGCTTCATGCCCAGCCCTCCACGCCGCGCGCGCGCCGCGTCAGCACGTCGAGGCAGGCCATGCGCACCGCGACTCCCATCTCCACCTGCTCGGTGATCGCGGAGCGTTCGGGATGATCGGCGACGCTGGACGTGATCTCCACGCCGCGGTTCATCGGGCCGGGGTGCATCACCAGCGCGTCGGGCTTCGCGCGCTCCAGCCGCTCGGGGGTCAGGCCGTAGCGCATATGATATTCGCGGGTGGAGGGGATGAAGGCGCCGCTCATCCGCTCGTTCTGCAGCCGCAGCATCATCACCACGTCCGCGCCCTCCAGCGCCGCGTCGAAATCCTTGAAGGGCGTCACGCCCATCCGCTCGATCCCCACCGGCATCAGCGTGGCGGGGGCGCAGACGCGCACCTCGGCGGCCAGCGCGGTGAGCGAGAGCATGTTCGATCGCGCCACCCGGCTGTGCAGGATGTCGCCGCAGATCACGACGCGCTGGCCCGCGATGGCGCCGCGCCGCCGCCGGATCGTCAGCGCGTCGAGCAGCGCCTGGGTAGGGTGCTCGTGCCAGCCGTCGCCCGCGTTCAGCACCGGGCAGCCCACCTTGTCGGCGATGAGCTGCACCGCGCCCGAGCTGCTGTGGCGGATCACGATCACGTCGCCGCGCATCGCGTTCAGCGTCACGGCGGTGTCGATCAGCGTCTCGCCCTTCTTCACGCTGCTCTGGCCCGCATGCATGTTCACCACATCGGCGCCCAGTTTCTTCCCCGCGATCTCGAAGCTCAGCAGCGTGCGCGTGCTGTTTTCGAAGAAGGCGTTGATCTGGGTTATGCCCTCCAGCCGCCGGTCGCTCTTGCCGCGCCCGCGGTTGAAATCGACCCAATGCTCCGCCTCGTCGAGCAGGAACAGGATCTGGTGGGGCTCCAATCCCGCGATGCCAGTCAGGTGCCGGTGCGGGAAAACGGCGCCGCCCGGTATCTGGGCGGCGGGGCGATGATCGGACGGAGGCATTAAAGGCGCTGGTTAGCCGCCGCGGCGGGGGGTGGCAAGCGGCCGGAACGCCTCAATTTATCGGCCGCACCTCGATCACCTTCAGATAGCCCATCCGCTCGTTCCAGGGGGGCAGCATGTTGAACTGCGACCAGCGGCCGGGAAGGTAGCTACAGGTGCCGGCGTCCACCTGAGGCCCCACCGGGCCGATCGTCACGGGCAGCAGGCGCACGACCTCATAGGTCACCACGCGGTCCACCGCCGCCTTGAACCCGGTGGTGACCGCCAGATGGGCACGAACGTCCTCCACATCGGCGATATAGTCGAACGTGCCCCAGCCGCCCGGCGAATCGGGCTGCTGCCCCGGCGCGATCGCCATCTGGAAGCGCGTGCCCGTGGGCAGCACCGTGATCGGCGGGTTGGGCACAGTGGGCACGTACCAGGAAGGCCAGGGCGACTGGCCCTTCACCAGCGCCTGATAGGCGGCGGTGGCGGCGGCATCGTCGGCATAGCGCCAGCGGTTTTCCGCCCACCATGCCTTGCCCGGCGGCGAATCGATCGCGGTTGCGTCGCACGCCGGGGCAGGGGAGGGGCTGGGCGCCGGCGCCGCCACAGGCGGGGCGCCCGATGCGGTCTGCGCCACGGCGGGCAGGCAGGTGCCCAGGATCAGGCTTGCGCCAAGCAAAAGCCGGGTTGCGTTCCGCATGATATTTCCCCCTCCAGGCCGATCCGCCGAAGCGATCCGGACGAATATTTGCCGATACTTGATCGCTGGCGGGGCCTTGTCCAGTACCCGCGCCGGTTTCAGCCCGCCGCGACCAGCCCGTCGATCGCGCCTTGCAGGATATAGGCGGCCGCCATCTTGTCGATCAGCTCGGCGCGGCGCGCGCGGCTGGCGTCCTGCTCGATCAGCGTGCGCTCCACCGCGGCGGTGGACCAGCGCTCGTCCCACAGCAGGATCGGCAGCCCCATATCCTCCATGTTGCGGGCGAAGGCGCGGGTGGATTGGGTGCGCGGGCTGTCGCTTCCGTCCAGGTTGAGCGGCAGGCCGATCACCAGACCCACCACCTGCTGCTGCTCCGCCAGCGCCGCCAGCGCCGCCTTGTCCTTGCTGAACTTGGTCCGCCGCACCAGCAGCGCGGGGCTGGCGAAACTCCACCCGGCGTCGCACAGCGCGGTGCCGATCGTCTTGGTGCCCACGTCCAGCCCCATCAGCCGCCCGCCATCGGGCAGCGCGGCGCGGAATTCGGCGGGGGCGGTGGTGATCATTTCCGCCCGAACGCGGCCATCCGCCGCGCGGCATCGGCGCGGACGTTGCCCCAGAACAGGCTGTAGTCGAACACGTGATAGTTGTTCCCGGGCAGCATGTACGGCCCCATGTTCGGCGGGCTGGCGCCGATATTCAGGAAGCCGCGCCCGTCGCACGCCGCGGGGACGAGCCCGGCGGTCAGCTCGGCCGACTTCAGGTCCTTCGACGGGATCAGCGTGCCCAGGTTCGCCTCTGCCGGGGCGCTGCCGCCCGCACGGCCGGTGAGCGGGTTGGTGCAGACCATCGCCGTCGCCGCGCGCGGCTTGCCGGTCAGCCCGGTGGTAGCGTCGAAGATGTCGGTCACCATCGCATGGTCGGCGGGCTCGGCGAAACTCTGCCACGAAAGGATGCAGCCGGCCTGGTCCTCGCGCTCGCACGCGGGCAGCCCCAGCGCGGGCAGATCGGCGGTCAGCGAGATCGGCCAGCCGACGGCATAGGCGGCCACGATCCGCTTCGCGACCGGCTTGCCCGCCACCTGATCGGCCAGCAGCCGGGTGAGCATCAGCGCGCCCTGGCTGTGCCCGGCCAGGATGATCGGCCGGTCGCCCGCCTGTTCCAGGAAGGCGGCGAAGGCGGCGGCCACGTCGCGATAGGCGAAGTCCAGCGCGCGGCTTGCCTCGGCCTGGCTGGTCAGGAAGGCGCCGAACGCCACCTGGCGATAGCGCGGCGCCCAGATCGCGGCGATGCCGTTGAACGCGCTTGCCTGGCCGCGCAGGAACAGCTCGGCGCGGGCATTCGCCTCGGCATTGTCCAGCGGCGCGTTCCAGTGCGTCGCCTCCAGGTATGAGGTCGGGTGGATGAAGAACAGCGCGGCGGGCGGATCGGCGGCCGTGCTCTGCCCGGCGGGCACCCACAGCGCCGGATTGCCCGGCTTGTCCGGCCGCGCGATCCACATCTCGGCCCCCGCATAGGACGGCGGCGGCGCGAGCTGCTCAACGGCCACGCGCGGCACCATGGCAAGGCGCAGAAGCTCCTTGCCCCAGAACCGGTAGGTCATGAGGGCGGCCCCGGCGAGCACGATCAATATGACGACGGCATAAAGGAACTTCCGGGCCACGACCCAATCTCCATTGTGCAATGCAGCATTAGCGGCGCCGGGGCAACCGCGATCCCCGTGGGCGATGGTTGCGAACCATGCAACCGCGATTGACGCGACGGGTTCCCGCGGAGGATATTCGCGCGGGGGAGAGGCCGATGAATCTGCGCGAGCTGATCGGCGTGATCGGGTGGCAGGGCGGTGCCGCCGCCGATGCGATCGCGCGCGCCGCGCAGGGCCATCCCGAATGGCGGGATTTCGCCGATCCGGCCGCGGCCGACCCCGAAGCGCAACTCCCCGATGCGCTGGTTTCCGCGGCGCTTGCCCAGGCGGGCGTGCCGCTGGCGTGGCAGGGCGGCTTCCTTCGCCCGCGCGACTCCGCGCCGCGCGACGAATCGCTGGTGGCAATCGAAGCCGCGATGGCCCGCACGAACCGCGAGGCGATGGCACAGTTGCAACACAAGCCGGAGATTGTCCCGCAACGGGACAAGGATCAACCGGCGCAGGTGGAGAGCAGGAGCATGGAAACGGCACAGGAAGCGGATTGGGAGGCGCATGACGACGGCGATGCCGAAGACGGCGGCCTCGACTGGAACTGGCGCCCCGTGGCGCTGGCGCTGCTCGGGCTGGCGACGGGCGTCGGCGTGCATCTGATCCTCCGGCAGGACTTCGATCCGGCCAGGACCCATTGGCAGCTCATCCAACTCGTCGCGCTGGTCGTCACCGCGGGCATGATCGGCTTCACCGTCGAGCGGCGAAGCTGGATACTTCCGCTGGTCTTCGCGGTCGCCACCGGCGCGGTCGCCGCGGCGGTCACCTGGTGGAACGGCCCGCCGCACCTGTGGGAAGGCAGCGACGGCTGGCGCCTGTTCGCGCTGTTCCTGGCGATCGCCATCGCCGCCCCGCTGTTCCAGGCCGCGCATGGAGAGGGGGCGCCGTCCTTCCCCTATCCCGCGGTCCACGATCATGCCTGGACCAATGTGGTGCTGTGGGTAGCCTGCTGGGTGTTCGTCGGTGTGGTGTTCCTGCTGATGTGGCTGCTCGCCGCGCTGTTCAACCTGATCGAGCTGACCTTCCTGCGCGAGCTGCTGGAGAAGGACTGGTTCATCCGCGCGCTGACCGGCCTGGCGTTCGGCACCGGGCTCGGCGTGCTGCGCGATCATGATGCGGTGGTGCGGCTGCTCCAGCGCGTCGTCGCGACGGTGCTGGCGGTGCTGGCGCCGGTGCTGGCGATCGGGCTGGCGGTGTTCCTGGGTGCGTTGCCCTTCACCGGGCTCAGCGCGCTGTGGGGCGCCACCGATCATGCCACCCCGGTGCTGCTGAGCTGCGTGATCGGTGCGCTGATCCTGGCCAATGCGGTGATCGGCAATTCGGACGAGCAGGAATCGCGGATCGCGGTGCTGCGCTGGGGATCGCTGGCGCTGGCGGTGGTGATCCTGCCGCTGGTCGCGCTGGCGGCGCTGGGCACGGGGCTGCGCATCAGCCAATATGGTTTCACGCCGGACCGGCTGTGGGCCGCCACCTTCGTCGGGATCGCGGCGCTCTATGGCATCGCCTATTGGGTGTCGCTGGTCCGCGGGCGGCTGGAATGGCAGGAAAGCGCGCGGCCCGCGAACCTGGGGCTGGCGTTCGTGGTGCTGCTGGTGTCGCTGGTGCTGGCGACGCCGCTGGTCAGCTTCAACGCGATCTCGGTGCAGGATCAGCTCGCCCGGCTCGAATCGGGCAAGGTGGCGCCGGACAAGTTCGACTGGGCGGCGCTGGCATTCGATTTCGGCCAGCCCGGCCGCGACGCGCTGGAGAAGCTGAAGGCATCGCCCAATGCCGCGATCAAGGCGAAGGCGGTGGAAGCGGCGAAGTCAGACAATCGCTGGGGCCTGGATATGGCCCGGCAGCAGGTTGAGAATGCCGGGAAGGTGACGGTCAACGCGCGTATGCTTCCCGCCGGCGCCAAGCTGCCTGACGGGCTGCGCGACACGCTGGCCGATGCCTTTGACTGCGTGCGCGACAGCAAATGTACCGTGCTGATGGTATCCCCGGCCGAGGCGATCGTGCTGAGCGATTCCTGCTACGCCGTGCCGGAACCGGAGCCCACGCCGGCCCCGGCGCCGGACAAGAGTCAGCCGAAGCTGTCGGTGGCCATGCCGGTGATCGCCAATTCCGGCTGTCAGGGCGGCACCCGGTATCGCTTCGACGGCAAGGCGTGGGAACGCGCCAACTGGCAGCCGCAGCCCGGCCAGCCGGCAACCGCCGCCGCGGGCTTCAAGGACGGCAAGGTCGAGGTGCGCACGGTGCCCCGGCGCCAGCTTTTCGTCGGTGGCGTGCCGGTTGGCGAACCGTTCGAATAGGCGGCGCTTGATGATAGGGGGGCGTGGCTGCTAGTCGCGCCCCCATGTCCGTAGACAAAGACACCGTGAAGAAGGTCGCGAGCCTCGCGCGCATCGCCATCGACGATGCCGCTGCCGAGCGCCTCGTGCCGGAGCTCAACAACATCCTGGGCTGGATCGAGCAGCTCGGCGAGGTCGACACAGCGTCGGTCGAGCCGATGACCGCGGTGATCCCCAACCGGATGCAATTGCGCGAGGACGTCGTCACCGATGGCGGCATCCGCGACGCGGTCCTCACCAACGCGCCGCAGGGCGAGCACGGCTTCTTCACCGTGCCGAAGGTGGTCGAATGATGGCCGCCCCGTACAGTTCCGCTCGCTCCGGGCAGCGCTTCGACGGGCTCAGCGCGAACGGAGGCAAGCTGTGACCGACGTTACCGAACTCGGCGTCGCCGCGATCCGCGATGGCGTCCGCAAGGGGGATTTCTCCGCGCGCGAGGTGGCCGACGCCTTCATCGTGAAGGTCAGCCGCGCCAAGGCGCTGAACGCCTTCATCGTCGAGACGCCCGATCACGCGCTGGCCGCCGCCCGCGCGGCCGACGAGGCGGTGGCCCGAGGCGATGCGCTGAAGCCGCTGGCCGGCGTGCCCATCGGCATGAAGGACCTGTTCGCCACCAAGGGCGTGCAGACCACCGCGGCCAGCCACATGCTGGAGGGGTTCAAGCCCGTCTATGAATCCACCGTGTCGCAGCGACTGTTCGATGCCGGCGCGGGGATGCTGGGCAAGCTGAACCTGGATCAGTTCGCGATGGGATCGTCGAACGAGACCAGCTATTTCGGCAACGTCATCTCGCCGTGGCGGCGCGGCGGCGGCGACAATGCGCCGCTGGCCCCCGGCGGCAGCTCGGGCGGCAGCTCCTCGGCGGTTTCGGCGCGGCTGTGCCCTGGCGCCACCGGCACCGATACCGGCGGATCGATCCGCCAGCCCGCGGCCTTCACCGGCATCAGCGGGATCAAGCCCACCTACGGCCGCTGCTCGCGCTGGGGCATCGTTGCCTTCGCCTCGTCGCTCGATCAGGCCGGGCCGATGGCGCGCGACGTGCGCGATTGCGCGATCCTGCTGGAGGCGATGGCGGGCCACGACGCGAAGGATTCGACCTCGCTGAACCTGCCGGTGCCCAAGTGGGAGGAGAATCTCTCCGCCGACCTGCGCGGCAAGCGGGTGGGCGTGCCCGCCGAATATCTGGTGGACGGCATGCCGTCCGAGATCGCGGCGCTGTGGCAGCAGGGCATAGACTGGGTGAAGGACGCTGGCGCCGAGGTGGTGGAGGTGTCGCTGCCCCACACCAAATACGCGCTGCCGACCTATTACATCATCGCGCCCGCGGAGGCCTCGTCCAACCTCGCGCGCTATGACGGCGTGCGATACGGCCTGCGCGAGCTGGCCGAGGGCGCCAACCTTCAGGAGATGTATGCCGCCACCCGCGCCGCCGGATTCGGCGCCGAGGTGCAGCGCCGCATCCTGATCGGCACCTATGTGCTGTCGGCAGGCTTCTACGACGCCTATTTCACCAAGGCGCAGCGCGTCCGCGCCCTGATCGCGCGCGATTTCGACAATGCCTGGTCGCAGTGCGATCTGCTGCTGACGCCCACCGCGCCCTCGGCCGCGTTCGCGCTGGGCGAGAAGCAGGCCGATCCGATCGCCATGTACCTGAACGACGTCTTCACCGTGCCCGCCAGCCTGGCCGGGCTCCCGGCGATGAGCGTGCCGGGCGGGCTGGACAAGGACGGGCTCCCGCTGGGGCTCCAGATCATCGGCAGGCCGCTCGACGAACAGGGCGTGCTCAACGCGGGCCTTGCGATCGAGCAGCGCGCGGGCTTCACGGCACGGCCGGACGCCTGGTGGTAAGCGGGGCGGGGCGCGCGAGCCTCGCCTTCAGCCAGGCCCTTGCGGGCGTGTCGATCCAGCGCGTCGCGGCCCATGCCGCGGCGAGCGCCAGCGCGGCGAACAACAGGGCTCCGGCATAGCCCAGCGAAGCCAGGGGCGGGCCGCCGGCCGCGCTTAGCGCGCGTTCCAGCATCAGCAGCACCGGCCCGTGCAGCACATAGACGCCATAGGAACAATATCCCAGCCATCGCCCGGCCGCGCGCGGCACCGCCGGATCGTGCGCGTCCGCCGCCAGCAGCACCAGCAACGGAAACCCGATCGCCGCGCAGGCGAAATCATAGGCCGCGCCGCCCGGCATCGTCATCGGTACCGAGAACAGCAGCAGCATCGCGCAGGTCGTCAGCCACCCCGGCACACGGAATCCGGGCCTGAGGCGTGGCCGCCACCGGTACAGCGCCACGCCCGCGAAGAAGCTCCACACCACCCGCGCCGCGCCGCCGGAGAAGCTGGACCAATAAGGACCGGTGTCGAGCGATCCATGGCTGGCCGCCGCCACGGCCAGAAGCGCCAGCCCCGCTGCCAGTACCCGGGCGATCACGCGCCTGCTCAGCCGCAGCGCCAGCACGGCGAACGCCAGGTTCACCGCCAGCTCCCAGAACAGTGACCAAGCGGGGCCGACGAAGGGATAGGGCACGTCCGCCAGCGCCGCGCTCATCGGCGGGGCGGGCAGCATCAGCAGGTTGGGGATCAGCGCCGCGATCCAATGGCCCGGCGCAGGCGCGGCCGGATCGCCCGCGGCCATCGCGGCGAGCCACACCGCCGCGCCCGCCAGCGTCGCCAGCAGGTACAGCGGCCCCAGCCGTGCCAGCCGCTGGAGCATGAACGCGCGCACGCCCATCCCCCCGGCCAGCGCCCGGCCATATCCGTGCGCGATCACGAATCCGCTCAGCACGAAGAACAGGTCCACCGCCAGATAGGAACGCGGCAACGCCACCGGGGCATCGCCCAGCCAGGGAAAGTGGCGCGTCACGATCGCCAGCGCCGCGATCCCGCGGAGCATGTCCAGTGCCTCGAAGCGTTCGGATCGCACGTCCCCCACGATCGCGGTTGATCATGCCCGCGATTAAGGCCGCGTGCGGCAACATCACTGTGATTTCCCTAATGCCCCCGCCGTGCTAGTCGGCCCGGCATGACTGAATCGGCTGCTTCCACTTATCGAATCCAGGGCGACACCGGCGAATGGGAGGTCGTGATCGGCCTTGAGGTCCATGCCCAGGTCACTTCCAACGCCAAGCTCTTTTCCGGCGCCGCCACCGCCTTCGGCGCGGAGCCGAACACGCAGGTGTCGCTGGTCGACGCCGCGATGCCCGGCATGCTGCCCGTGCCCAACAAGGAATGCATCCGCCAGGCGGTGCGCACCGGTATGGCGCTGGGCGCGGTGATCAACAAATGGTCGCGCTTCGATCGCAAGAACTATTTCTACGCCGATCTGCCGCAGGGCTATCAGATCAGCCAGCTCTATCACCCGCTGGTGGGCGAGGGCGCGATCGAGATCAGCCTGGACGAGAAGGACCCCGATGCCGAGGTGAAGACCATCGGCATCGAACGCATCCATGTGGAGCAGGACGCCGGCAAGCTGATGCACGATCAGCATCCGACGCGCAGCTATGTCGATCTCAATCGCGCGGGCGTGGCGCTGATGGAGATCGTGTCGCGGCCCGACATGCGATCGCCGCAGGAGGCCGGGGCCTATCTCAGCAAGCTGCGCTCGATCCTGCGCTATGTCGGATCGTGCGACGGCAACATGGACCAGGGATCGATGCGCGCCGACGTGAACGTCAGCGTGCGCAAGCCCGGCGAGGAATTGGGTACGCGCACCGAGACCAAGAACGTCAACTCGGTCCGCTTCGTGATGCAGGCGATCGAGACCGAGGCGCGCCGCCAGGTCGAGGTGCTGGAGAGCGGCGGCCGCATCGTCCAGGAAACCCGCCTGTTCGATCCCGATCGCGGCGAGACGCGATCGATGCGTTCCAAGGAGGATGCGCACGATTATCGCTATTTCCCCGATCCGGACCTGCTGCCGCTGGAGCTGGACGACGCCTTTCTGGCGGAGTGCGAGGCGAGCCTGCCCGAGCTGCCCGACGCCAAGCGCCGCCGCTATGAGAGCGATCTGGGCCTGCCCGCCTATAACGCCGCGGTGCTGACCGCCGAGGCGGAGACCGCGCGCTGGTTCGAGGCGCTGCTGGCCGAAAGCGCGCGCATCCAGAAGAAGGGCGAGCAGGAGGTGGCGCGCGCCGCATCCAACTGGCTGATCGGCGACCTCTATGGCGCGCTCAACAAGCTGGGCCGTGGCATCGACGAAAGCCCGGTAAGCCCAGAGCGCGGCGCCGAGTTGCTCGCGCTGGTGGCGGACGGCACCATTTCCGGCAGCCTGGCCAAGCAGGTGTTCGAGATCATGCTGGAAACCGGCGAGGCGCCCGGCTGGATCGTCGAGGAGCGCGGGCTGAAGCAGACCAGCGACACGGGCGCGATCGAGGCCGTGATCGCCGAGGTGATGGCCGCGAACGAGGACAAGGTGATCGAATACCGTTCGGGCAAGGACAAGCTGTTCGGCTTCTTCGTCGGCCAGACGATGAAGGCGATGGGCGGCAAGGCCAACCCGGCGGTGGTCAACGAGCTGTTGAAGAAGGCGCTGGGCTAAAGCGGGGCGCGGATGATCTGACCCGTTCGGCCTTCGGCAAGCTCAGGCCGAACGGTCGATCAGGCCGATTCGGGTTTGAGGCGCGATGCTCCCAAGGCGCGGCGCCGCCACCGGGGGTTCCGCGGGTTCCGGCGTGCGTCCGCCTCAGCGCGGGGCGGTGGCGGTCAGATAGGCGCGCAGGTCCGTGGCGATCGCGCGTGAAGCGGTCCGCTCTTCCAGGTCGGCCTCCAGCCGGGCGACCTCTGCCTCAACCGCCGCGCGGCGCTGTTCCGCAGGCTGGGCCGAAAGCGGGCCATAGATCTCGGCGGCGCGCGCCCACAGTCCGTCGCGGCTCTCCACATCCTCCATCGTGCGGGCGAAGGGGGCGGGCAGGGGTACGAAGCCCTCCGGCGTCGCCTTGAACGCCGCCACCACCAGCGTGCCGCGCGAGAAGGCGGTGCGCTGGCACGATCCCCAGGAAACCGAGGGGTGCGCCTTGTCCAGCGGGGTCACGTTCGGCGCGGCGGTGGCGGTGCCGCGCACGCGGATCGCATCGCCGGGCGCCTGGCCCTTGTAGGTGCGCACCGGCTTGAGCGCGATGTGGCTCAGATACTGCGGATCGTTCTTCTTGAGCTGCTCGACGCGGGCCAGCACGACCAGGTCCGCGGATTCGACCAGCTCGAAATTGGTCGGCGTGCGATACCCCGGCTGCACGGAGCAGGCGGTCGCGGCGGGCGCGGCGAGCGGGGCCAGGAGGGCGGCGGCAAGGATCAGGCTTCGCATGCGGTCCCTAATTTCACCGTGGGCGCCGCGGCGCAAGTACATGGTGCCGCCGCTGCGCGGCTTATCCCCAAATGAGGCCGATTGCGGCTGTGCGGGTACCCGGTATCTAATTGCCGGCGGGGAGGTGCCGATTCGGCGCCGGATTTGGAGGAAATCAGGGGCGCGCGACCGGGAGGGGAGGCCAGCCCGGGCATGAAATAATCCGTTCCGGCGGAGAATTTTGAGTTTTCACTTGTCGGCCAATTGCGTGGCGATAAGTGTTTCGTGGCGCGCCGCTGGTGCGAATGGGGGGCTTACTGTGATTCTTCGTTGCCTCGCGGCATTGGCTGCGATCTTTCTTGTGATGCCAACAGTAGCCGCGGCTCAGGAACGGCACGCGGTTCGTCCGGGTTTCGCCTATCCCAAGGATCGCGAAGTAAAGATCGTTGTGTTCCGCCCCGACGTCCGCGTCGGGACGCTTACCGCTGGCGGTCTGGACGAGCCGAATGCGGACTGGACCGCGACCGCGCGCACCTTGATCGCCGCGGAGATCGAACGTGCCCATGGCGTGCAGGGCGCGACGGTTTCGTTCGTTGGCGAGCCGGAGGGCGAGGACGGCGTTCGTCTGGCGCAATATCGCGCCTTGTTCGGCGCGGTTGCTGACGCGATCATGATTCACCGGCTGTTTGTCGGAAACCGGCTGCAATCCAAGAAGGAAGGGCTGGATTGGACGCTCGGCGAGGGCGTGTCGGCGCTGGCCGACGCGACGGGCGCGGACTATGGGCTCTTCCTGTTCACGCATGATGCCTATGGGTCCAGCGGGCGCAAGGCCGCGCAGATTTTCGGGGCGATGTTCGGGGTCGCCGTGATACCGGGAATTCACGTCGGCTATGCCGGCTTGATCGATTTGAAGACCGGCGATGTCATCTGGCTGAACGCCGATCCCCAGATGGGCGGTGACGTGCGCACGCCCGAGGGTGCTCAGAAGCGGGTCGGCCAGCTTCTCGATGGGCTGCCCGGGCGCCCCGTAGAGGCGCCGGCCACGGCAAAGCGCAACTAGATGTTTCGCCGCGGGACCGCCATGCTGGCGGTGTCCTCGTTGCTGGCGGGTTCGATGGTGCCGCAGTCCTCGGCCGCGCCAGGGCAGGAGGCCTCGCCGCCTGTGACCCAGGCCGCCTATGTCCCAAAGGACAAGGACGAACGCGGTCTATGGATGATGGCGGACGAGGAAGAGCGCCAGTTGCGCACCTCGAACTTCGTGATCCGCGATCCGGCGATCAACGCCTATGTGCGCGACGTGCTGTGCAGAACGATCGGCCAGGCCGAATGCGCGCCGATCAGGCTATATGTCGTCCGCACTCCATATTTTAACGCGACGAGCGCGCCGAACGGCATGATCCAGGTCTGGTCGGGCCTGTTCCTGCGCGTTCGCAACGAAGCGCAGTTGGCGGCCGTGCTGGCGCATGAATATGTCCATTATCGCGACCGCCATTTCCTGCTGCTGTGGCGCGAGCTCCGGGCCAGGGCGGGATCGGCCACGTTTCTGTCGATGTTCGGATTGATCGGTTCGCTGGTGGCGATGGGACAGCTCTCGACCGTCTTCAGCTTTTCGCGGGATCAGGAGTCCGCTGCCGATTCCGGGGCGGTCTATATGCTTGCGAACGCGGGCTACGATACCCGCGAAAGCGCGCTGGTGTGGGGGCAGATACGCGACGAGGCGGATGCCACCGCGGCCGCACGCCAGGCAAAGAGCCGCAAGGATAAGAACGGCGGCATCTTCGCGACGCATCCGCCCACGGCGGATCGCATGACCGCGCTCTTCGCCTTGTCCGAAAAGGTGAAGGCGAACGGCGAGCCGGTTAACGGGGTGGACCGCTATCATGCCATGCTCGCCACCCTGTGGCCCAGCCTGATTGATGACCAGATCAAGCTGAACGATCTGGGGGCCACCGAATTCCTGCTTGCCAGCCTTGCCGGCGGCACCTGGACCGCCGATCTTCTGTACGCCCGCGGCGAAACCTATCGCGCGCGCGGCGCCGCTGGCGATTTCGAGAAGGCCGCGGGTTTCTATCGCGAGGCGATGGCGCAGGCGCCGGCGAACCCCGAGGTGCGCCGTGGCCTGGGCCTGTCGCTGCTGCGGCTGGATTCTGCGGACGAGGGCAGGGAGCAACTGAAGGAATATCTTAGACTCAAGCCGGACGCGGTCGACGCGCCGATGATCCGGATGCTTGCTGGGGGATGAAATGATACGTCGAATTCTGTCTTTCGCGGCTGCGGCCGCGCTGTTGCTGGCGCCACAGAGCGCGACCGCCGGGTGGAAGGCCATTGCCCAGGGCAAGCCGATCGCTGTGGCGAAGACCGGCCTGACCGTCACGGCGCCCAGCGGGGTGTGGAACAGGTGGTCGCTGCGGCCGTCGAAAAAGTCCGAGCTGTGGACGAAGGACGGTTTGGCGCTGAACGAGCTGGCTTTCTACTCGGGCGTCACCAGCGGCGAACCGATCTTCCGGGAGGTGGACAAGAAAAATAGCCCGCTGCCGAAGTTCAACTCGAAAATGCTCGCGCCGGACGTGGTGGCGCTGTTCGAGGCTTCGAACCGCATTGCGTTGAAGACGTCGCTCTTCAGTGTCGATTCGGTTGAGCCCGCGCAGTTCGTGGGGCAGCCCGGGGTGCGTTTCACCTTCACCTACAGTGTCCAGAACAACGATCTGGTGCGAAAGGGGGAGGCGCGTGCTGCTGTGCTACGCGGGCAGCTCTACATGATCACCTTCATCGCGCCGTCGATCTATTACTTCGACAACGGCATCGCGGATGCCCGCGCGATCATGGATAGCGCCGTCCTGCTGCCGGTGGCCGCGAAGTAGGCCCCGCACGGGCGGCTTTCGGGGAGCGTTTGCCCCGATCGAGGCGCGGGAAATCCGGCGCGGGTGTGGGCATTCGCTTCTTGCCTTGCCCCGCGCCACCCGGTTGCTATAGAGCCCGCCGACCGGCGGTGCCCATGCGGGCGTGGCGGAACTGGTAGACGCGCTGGATTTAGGTTCCAGTATCGCAAGATGTGGGGGTTCGAGTCCCTTCGCCCGCACCAGCCCGTCGCTCGTGACCCGCGCAACCGGGCACGTGATTCCCATTCGAATAGTTGGAAGCCTGAAAGAATGCAGACTGTCGAGACGTTGAACGAGGGCCTGAAGCGCGCCTACACGCTGACGATCACCGCCAAGGACATCGACGCGATGGTCGATGCCGAGGTTGCGCGGGTTGCCCCGCAGGTGCGCATGCCGGGCTTCCGCCCCGGCAAGGTGCCCACCAACCTGATCCGCAAGATGCACGGCGAGGCGCTGGCGCAGGACGCGCTCAACAACTCGATCCGCGACGGCGTCCAGGCGCTGATCACCAAGCACAAGCTGCGCCCGGCGATGCAGCCGGCGGTCAGCCTGGCCGACGGATATGAGAACGGCAAGGACGCCGAGATCACCGTCGAGCTGGAGGTGCTGCCCGATGTGCCCGCGCCGTCGATCGAGGGCATCAAGCTCGAGCGTCTGGTGGTCCCGGTCTCTGACGAGGCGGTGGAGGAGCAGCTCGCCCAGCTCGCGCGCCAGTCGCGCCGGTGGGAGGATGCGCCCAAGGATCACGCCGCCGCCGAGGGCGACCAGGTGGTGATGGACTTCGCCGGATCGGTCGACGGCGTCGCCTTCGAGGGCGGCACCGGCGAGGGCATGGTGGTCGAGCTGGGCTCGGGCCGCCTGATCCCGGGTTTCGAGGAGCAGCTCTCCGGCGCCAAGGCGGGCGACGAGCGCACCATCGAGGTGACCTTCCCCGCCGATTATCCCGTCGAGAACCTGGCCGGCAAGGCGGCGAGCTTCGCGGTGAAGGTGACGGTGGTGCAGACCGCCATCCCGACCCCGATCGACGATACGCTGGCCACCGGCCTGGGCCTCCAGAGCCTGGAGCAGCTCAAGGGCCTGCTGAAGGGCCAGCTCGAACAGCAGAGCGCGGGCCTCACCCGCACCCATATGAAGCGCAAGCTGCTCGATCATCTGGCCGCCGGCCATGATTTCCCGGTCCCGCCCTCGATGGTGGACGCCGAGTTCGAGCAGATCTGGGCGCAGCTCACCCATGAGGCGGGCCATGAGGAAGATCCCGCCGCCGCGATGGCCGAGCTCGAGTCCGAGCGCGGCGACTATGTCGCCATCGCGGAGCGCCGCGTGCGCCTGGGCCTGCTGCTGTCGGAAATCGGCACCGCCAACGGCGTCGAGGTTTCCCCGCAGGAGATGAACCAGCTCATCGGCCAGGCCGCGCAGCAATATTCGCCGGCCGACCGCGAGCGCTTCATCCAGATGCTGCGCGAGCAGCCGATGGCCGCCGCGCAGCTCCGCGCGCCACTGTTCGAGGACAAGGTCGTCGAATTCCTGTTCGGCAAGGCCGAGGTGACCGAGCGCGAAGTGACGCGCGAGGAGCTGGAAGCCGCGATCGAGAGCGAGGACGGCGCCATCCCGCACGTCCATGGCCCGGATTGCGATCACGGCCATGATCACGCCCCGGCCAAGCCGAAGAAGGCCGCCAAGGCGAAGGCCGAGGAAGCTCCCGCCGAGGAGAAGCCCGCCAAGAAGCCGGCCGCCAAGAAGGCGAAGGCAGAGGAAGCCGCCCCCGCCGAGGAGGCTGCCGCCGAGAAGCCGAAGAAGAAGGCCCCGGCCAAGAAGAAGTCCGAGGACTGATAGCCCGTTCAGGGCGGTGGACCGGCGCCCGGCTTCCCCGTTTCGGCGGGGCGGCCGGACGCCGGTCTCGTTTCCGGCTGCGCGCCTTTGCGGGATATGTCCGCGCGGGTGCGGGCTGGCGTTCCCCCGGCCGGGGCCTCAGCGGGGCTGCGCGGCGCTCCGGCGGCGCAACTCCAGGTAGCGGATCAGCGCCGCGGCCTCGGGCGGGGGCGCCTGTTCGCGGCGGCAATAGATGCGGCCGTCGCGCGTGCGGGTCATCAGCCCGTTCTCGCTCAGCACGCGGCGCAGGATCGCCGCATCGCCGAAATTGTGGAGCGTGTTGAGCAATAGGCTGATCTGCCGCTCGCTGAACACCTCGCCCGGCGGGACCTGAGCCCATAGCGCCCAGACGCACAGGTGCTGCAGCCCCGTTCGTGCGGGCCATTGCGCCAGCTTTCCGTCTGCGTCGAAATAGCGCGCGGCGCGCTGCACCAGCACATGGTCCAAGGGCACGGCCGCGGGCGGGGCGGGGCGTTCCAGCGCGTCGCGGGCGTTGGCCTGCGCGCGCAGGTGCTGGAAATTGCGGTGCCCGGCCGCGCGGGCCAGGATGTTGAGCATCTCGACATGGCCCGGCGGGGCTTCGCGCGCGGCCATCTGGGCGCGCAGCGACTTGGCCAGCGCGGATATGTCGGAAACCGAATAGGCGATCACTTCTCTGGACACGTCATCCTCCATGTGCCTGATCCTGGGCGGATGTCGGGGGTCACCGGCTTGCGACGCGGCACGGGAAGGGACGTTTGGCCCGAAGTGCGAGTGGCAGGTTTAGCTCCCCTTGCGGGGCGGTGACGCCTGGGTGGACTGCTGACCCTTGCCGCCAGATAGGCCCGGCGCGGCGCGCAGGCAACCGGGATCGCCGCCGCCCGCCGAAAATCGTCGAATCCTCCTGCGATCCGCCCTATGAGCGGGCGCATGACGCCCCGCATCGCCGTCCTGCTCCCTTGCTACAACGAAGAAGCCGCCATCGCGCAGACCGTTGCGGGTTTCCGCGCCGCGCTGCCCGGCGCCACCGTCTATGTCTATGACAACAACAGCGGCGACCGCACGATCGAGGTAGCGCGCGCGGCGGGCGCCGTGGTGCGCAGCGAGCGGACGCAGGGCAAGGGCAACGTGGTCCGCCGCATGTTCGCGGATATCGAGGCGGACGTCTATGTGATGGCCGACGGCGACGCGACCTATGACGCCGCCGCCGCCCCGGCGCTGGTCGGGCGGCTGTTGGAAGAGGGGCTCGACATGGTCGTCGGCACCCGCGTGCATGAGGAGGCGCAGGCCTATCGCCGCGGCCATGTGCTCGGCAACCGGATGATGACGGGCATTCTCACCAGCCTGTTCGGGCGCAGCTTCACCGACATCTTCTCGGGCTACCGCGTCTTTTCCCGCCGGTTCGTGAAGAGCTTTCCGGTGCTGTCCGCCGGGTTCGAGATCGAGACCGAGATCAGCGTCCACGCGCTGGAGCTGAAGATGCCGGTGGGCGAGGCGGAGACGACCTATTTCGCCCGGCTGGAAGGTTCGCATTCGAAGCTTTCGACCTATCGCGACGGCTTGCGCATCCTGGGTACGATCCTGACGCTCTATCGCATCGAGAAGCCGCGGCTGTTCTTCGGCACGATCGCGGCGGTGTTCGCGCTGCTGTCGCTCGCGATCGCGCTGCCGCTGGTGCCGACCTATCTCAAGACCGGGCTGGTGCCGCGCTTCCCCACGGCCATCCTGGCGACGGGGCTGATGATCCTGGCCTTCCTCAACTATTTCACCGGGCTGATCCTGGACACGGTGGTGCGCGGGCGGCGCGAGGTGCGGCGGCTGGCCTATCTGGCGGTGCCGGGGCCGCTGGCGGACTGAGCGCCGCCGTTCACCGTGATCCCCCCTTGCGCGCGGCAACCCGAGCGCCGATGTAAGGCCCGGGCAAAACAGAAATACGAGATATCCTGAAATGCATCCCCTGAGCGACAGCCGCATCACCGACGGCCTGGTTCCCATCGTCATCGAACAGTCGAGCCGCGGCGAGCGCAGCTTCGACATCTATTCGCGCCTGCTGCGTGAGCGCATCGTGTTCGTGACCGGGCCGATCGAGGATCACATGGCCTCGCTGATCACCGCCCAGCTCCTCTTCCTCGAGTCCGAGAACCCGAAGAAGGATATCTGGATGTACATCAATTCGCCGGGCGGCGTGGTGACCGCCGGCATGGCGATCCACGATACCATGCAGTATATCCGGCCCAAGGTCGGCACCGTCTGCATCGGCCAGGCGGCGTCGATGGGCAGCTTCTTGCTGGCGTCGGGCGAGCCGGGGATGCGCGTGGCGCTCACCAACGCGCGGATCATGCTGCACCAGCCCTCGGGCGGCGCGCAGGGCATGGCCAGCGACATCGAGATCCAGGCGCGCGAGATCCTGCGCATCCGCGCGCGGATGAATGCGCTCTATTCAAAGTACACCGGCCAGCCGATCGAGGAGATCGAGCGGGTGATGGATCGCGACAGCTTCTTCGAGGCGCCCGAGGCCAAGAAGTTCGGCGTGGTCGACGAGGTGTTCGAAAAGCGCCCCGTTCCGGCCGAGGATGCGTCGTCAGGAGCTGCTTAAGGAAGCTGGGTTATACGCCCAGATTCTGGATTGCCGGATAAACCCCCGCGTGTAGGATGGCGGGTGGTGTAACGCGCCCCTCAAGGCGCCAAGGATGGATTGAATGACGAAGCTAAGCGGCGGTGACTCGAAGAGCACGCTCTACTGCTCGTTCTGCGGCAAGTCGCAGCATGAGGTGCGCAAGCTCATCGCAGGCCCGACCGTGTTCATCTGCGATGAGTGCGTCGAGCTCTGCAACGACATCATCCGCGAAGAGACCAAGTCGTCGCTCGTCTCGAAAAAGGACGGCGGCGTGCCGAGCCCGCAGGAGATCTGCGACGTCCTGGACGATTACGTCATCGGGCAGAAGCGCGCCAAGCGCGTGCTGTCGGTCGCGGTTCACAACCACTACAAGCGGCTGAACCACGGCGCCAAGGGCGCGGATGTCGAGCTTTCGAAGTCGAACATCCTGCTCGTCGGCCCCACCGGTTGCGGAAAGACGCTGCTGGCGCAGACGCTGGCGCGTATCCTCGACGTGCCCTTCACCATGGCCGACGCGACGACGCTGACCGAGGCGGGCTATGTCGGCGAAGATGTCGAGAACATCATCCTGAAGCTGCTCCAGGCCAGCGACTATAATGTCGAGCGGGCGCAGCGCGGCATCGTCTACATCGACGAGATCGACAAGATAAGCCGCAAGGCCGAGAACCCGTCGATCACCCGCGACGTTTCCGGCGAGGGCGTGCAGCAGGCGCTGCTCAAGCTGATGGAGGGCACCACGGCTTCGGTGCCCCCGCAGGGCGGGCGCAAGCATCCGCAGCAGGAATTCCTGCAGGTGGATACGACCAACATCCTGTTCATCTGCGGCGGCGCGTTCAGCGGGCTGGAGAAGATCATCGGCGATCGCCTGCAGGGCAAGTCGATCGGCTTCGGCGCGCATGTCGCCGCGCCCGACGAGCGCCGCACCGGCGAGACGCTGAAGCAGGTCGAGCCCGAGGATCTGCTCAAGTTCGGCCTGATCCCCGAGTTCGTCGGCCGCCTGCCGGTGATCGCGACGCTGGAGGATCTGGATACCGACGCGCTGGTGAAGATACTGACCGAGCCGAAGAACGCGCTGGTGAAACAGTATCAGAAGCTGTTCGACATGGAATCGGTGCGGCTAGGCTTTACCGACGACGCGCTCACCGCGGTCGCGAAGAAGGCGATCGAGCGCAAGACCGGCGCCCGCGGCCTCCGCTCGATCCTGGAAGGCATCCTGCTCGACACGATGTTCGATCTGCCCAGCATGGACGGCGTGGACGAGGTGATGGTCGACAAGGACGTCGTCGGCGGCACCAAGGAGCCTGTGCGCGTCTACTCCAAGAAGGAAAAGACCGGCGACGCGGCCTGATCCGCGGACGGCCTGATCCACGGACGGACTGGATTGCGAAGGGGCGCCGCGATTGCGGCGCCCCTTTTCGTTGCGGCCGGCGCGGCGCGTCAGGCCGGTTCGGGCTGCGGCTCGAACATCGCGCGCATCCGATCGGCATAATGCGCCTCTGATGTGGACCAGCGTAGCGCCGCCAGCATCTTCGTGTCGGCGCCCGCCGGGAAGCGCAGCCTGCGCCCGTTCTCCGTCGCGGCGGCATGCACGGCCTCGGCGACTTCCGCCTCGGTGCAATAGGCGGTGGGATAATCGGCCATCCGCGCGAAACAGCCCTGGGCGAACGCGGCGTAGTCGGCGGGTATCAGCCCCTGCATCCGCGGCCCGCCGTTGGCGGTGAAGGCGGTGGTGGGCGCATAGCCGGGCTCCACGATCCGCGCCGCGATCCCGAAGGGGTGCAGCTCATAGGCCAGCGCCTCGGTGAACCCCTCCACCGCCCATTTGCTCGCGGTATAGGCGGCCACCAGCGGCATCGGCGCGATCGCCGCGCTGGAGGTGAGGTTCACGATCGTCCCCCCGCCCTGGCGCCGCATCAGCGGGATGATCGCGCGGCACATGGCGAAGGTGCCGAAGCTGTTGGTCTCGAACAGTTCGCGCACCGTGGCGTCGGGCGTCGCCTCGTACGCGGAGGCCAGCCCGATGCCCGCGTTGTTCACCAGCACGTCGATCGCGCCGAAATGCGCTGCGCCCCCGGCGATGGCCGCGGCGATGCTGTCCGCGCCGGTCACGTCGAGTTGCAGCAGCTTCAGCCGCGGGCTCGGCGCGAAGACGGCCGGATCGGGCCGCCGCATCGTCGCGATCACATTCCATCCGCGATCGAGGAACAGCCCGGCGATCGCCTTGCCATAGCCTGAGGAAGTGCCGGTAATCAGAACGGTCTTAGTCATGCGAGCCTCCATTGTCGAAAGCCTGCATAGACAGACCGTTTGGATGATCTATAATCATAGCTCTAGAATTGATTATGGATCGTCCAGATGGACCCGCTCAGCGACCTGATTGCCCTGCTCCGCCCGCACACCGCGCTTTCAAAGGCGATCACCGGGCGCGGCACATGGGGCGTGCGCTATGCCGCGCAGGACGTGCCCGGCTTTGCGCTGGTGATCGAGGGGGGCTGCTGGCTCACGCTGGCGGGGCAGGCGCCGGTGCGGCTGGCGGCGGGCGATTTCGTGCTGCTCCCCTCCACCCCGGCGTTCGAGATGGCGAGCAGCCCCGGCGCCGCCTGCGTTCCCGGCGTGCCTGCGGGCCTGCCGGTGCGGCATGGCGATCCGGCGGGCGACCCCGATTTCCGCATGCTGGGCGGCAGCTTCGAGATCGACCGGGTCAATGCGCCGCTGCTGCTCGCGCTGCTGCCCGCGATGATCCATGTCCGCGCCGGCGAGCGGGACACGGGGCGGCTCTCGCGCATCGCGGCGCTGATCCTGGACGAATGCGATGCGGACCGGCCCGGGGGCGACATGATCCTGGGCCGCCTGCTGGAGGTGCTGCTGGTTGAGGCATTGCGCGAGCAGCCGGTGGCCGGGGGCGGCGCGGTGGCCGGCCTGCTGGCGGGGATGCGCGATCCCGCGCTCGCCCGCGCGCTGGGCGCGATCCATGCCGAGGTGCGCGCGTCCTGGACGGTGGCCGGGCTGGCGCGCGTGGCGGGCATGTCGCGATCGGCGTTCGCGGCCCGCTTCGGAACGGCGATGGGCTGCGCGCCGATCGAATATCTCGCGCGGTGGCGGATGGCGCTGGCGCGGCATGCGCTGAGCCTGGGCGGCAAGACGCTGGACCGGATCGCGGAGGAGATCGGCTATGAATCCGCCAGCGCCTTCAGCACCGCGTTCCGCCGCCGCATGGGCTGTTCGCCTGGGGCCTTCGCGCGCAGTCCCGCCGCGGCCGTTCCCTGAGGCGCACGCCCCTCAGTCCAGCGTCGTGCGGTATCGGGCCAGCGCCAATGCGGTGACGGTGCATACGAACACCGCCAGCGCCAGGATGCTCGGCGCCATCTCCGCCAACGTCTGCCCCTTCAGCAGCGCGCCGCGCACCACGCGCAGGAAATGCGTCACCGGGATCACCGTGCCGATCGCCTGTGCCCATTCGGGCATGCCACGGAAGGGGAACATGAAGCCCGAAAGCAGGATCGAGGGCAGCATGTAGAAAAACGACATCTGCATCGCCTGAAGCTGCGTCCGCGCGACCGTGGAGATCAGGAAGCCCAGCGCCAGGCTGCCGATGATGAACAGCAGCAGTCCCAGCGCCAGCCCGGCCCAGCCGCCCGCCATCGGCACCCCGAACAACAGCCGCCCCAGCCCCAGGATCACCATCGCCTGAACGGCGCCCACCGCGACATAGGGCGCCAGCTTGCCGATCATCACCTCGATCGGCTGGGCGGGGGTGGCGAGCAGGCTTTCCATCGTGCCGCGCTCATGCTCGCGGGTTACGCCCAGCGCGGTCATCATCACCAGCGTGAGCGACAGGATCACGCCCAGCAGCCCGGGGACGATGTTGTAGGCGGTGATGTTCTCCGGGTTGAAGCGGCGGTGGACCACCAGCTCGAACGGCGGCGCCGATCCGGGCGAGCGGGCCAGCGCGCCGGTCAGCTCGCGCTTCAGCGCCTCCTGCGGCAACTGGGCGAGCGCGGCGAGCGCGCTGCCGGTGGCGCTGGGATCGGCGGCGTCGGCCTCGATCAGCACCTGCGCCCCGTCGCCGCGCACCACGCGGCGGCCGAAATCGCCGGGGATGGTGATGGCGAACTGCACCTCGCCGTCGCGCACCAGCCGGTCCAGCTCGGCGGGGGTGCGCGCCTGATGCTCGATGCGGAAATATCCGGTGCGCGCGATCGCGCTCAGCACCGATCGCGACATCGCCGAATTCTCCTGCACCAGAACGGCGGTGGGCAGGTTCTTCGGATCGTTGTTGATCGCATAGCCGAACAGCAGGAGCTGGACGAGCGGCACCGCCAGCAGCATCGCATAGGTCAGCTTGTCGCGGCGGAGCTGGGTGAACTCCTTGACCAGCACCGCCCAGATGCGGAGCCACGAAAAGCTGCTGCGGCGGCGCGGGGCGCTCATTGGAAATTGTCCCGGGCGTGCGCCATCAGGTGGATGAACACGTCCTCCAGCGTCGGCTCGGCAGGGGACCAGCGCAGCGGCGGCTGACGGTAGGGGGCGATCGCGGCCTCCAGCGCGGCGGGATCGGTGCCGCTGATGTGGAGCGCCAGGCCGAAGGGCGCGACCATCTCCACGCCCGGCTTGCCCGCGATCTCGCGCGCCAGCCGGTCGATGCCGGGGCCTTCGCCACGCCAGGTGTGGAGCTGAGACTGCGCGATCACCTCATCCGCGGTGCCGCGCGCGATCAGCTCGCCATAGGCGATATAGGCGATGTCGTGGCAGCGCTCGGCCTCGTCCATATAATGGGTGGAGACCAGCACGGTCAGCCCGCGCCCGGCCAGCGCGTGGATCTCGTCCCAGAAGGTGCGCCGCGCCAGCGGATCGACGCCCGCGGTCGGCTCGTCGAGCAGCAGCAGGCGCGGCTCGTGCAGCGTCGCGGCGGCCAGCGCCAGCCGCTGTTTCCATCCGCCAGAAAGCGTGCCCGACAGTTGCGCGCGCCGCTCCGCCAGCCCGAGCTGTTCCAGCGCGGCGTCCACCCGCTCGCTGCGCCGGTCCAGCTCGTGGACGCGCGCCGCGAACATCAGGTTCTCCGCCACCGTCAGATCCTCGTAGAGCGAGAAGCGCTGGGTCATATAGCCGGTCTGGCGCTTGATCTCGGCGGCGTCGGCGATGATGTCGAGGCCGAGCGCGGTGCCGCCGCCGCTGTCGGGCGTCAGCAGGCCGCACAGCATGCGCAGCGTGGTGGTCTTGCCCGAACCGTTGGGACCGAGGAAGCCGGTGATCCGCCCTTCGCCGACGCGGATGGCGACGTCCTTCACCACGCGACGCCCGCCGAAGCTCTTGTTCAGCCCCTGGACGTCGATCGCCGCGGCGCTCACAGCGGGACCACGTCGACCGGCAACCCCGGGTTCAGCCGCGTCACGTCGCCCTCCGGCCGCGCCTCGACCAGGAACACCAGCCGGTCGCGCGATTCGCGGCTGTAGATCACCGGCGGGGTGAATTCCGGCCGTGGGCTGACATAGGCGATCACCGCCGTCAGCCCCGCCGGGCAACCGTCGCACGCGAAGCGGACGCGGGCGCCGGGCCGGTATTTCGCCACCTGCGCCTCAGGCACGAAGAAACGCACGAACACCCGGTTGTCGGGGATCAGCGCGACGATCGGCTGGTTGGCGGCGGCATATTCGCCGGTCTGGTAGAACACATCCTCGATCCGGCCGGCGGCGGGGGCGTTTGGCGACATAGTGGCGGTGCGCGCGCTGGTCTGGCGCAGCGCCGCCTGGGCCTGGGCGACGCGGGCGTCGGCGGCGCGCACCTGATCCTCGCGCGCGCCCAGCGTCGCGGCTTCCAGCCGCTGGCGGGCGGCGGTGACCTGCGCGGCGGCGGCGTCATGCGCGGCCTTCGCGTCGTCCAGCCGCGCGCGCGGATAGAAGCCGCGGGTCACCAGCGGCTGCACCCGTGCCAGCGTGGCGCGGGTCTCGCGCTCCTGCGCCTCGGCGGCGTTCAGCTCGGCGCGGTACACGCCCAGCTCGGCGGGGCGCTGGCCCTTGCGGACGTCGTCGGCCTGGGCCAGCGCGGCGCGATATTCGGCCGCGGCCTGATCGTCCTGCGCCGCCTGCTGCTCGGGCTCGACGGCGAACAGCGGCGCACCCGCCGCCACCCGGTCGCCGCGCCGCACCGACACACGCGCCACCGATCCCGAAACGGGGGAGGCGAGGTACAGCGACTCGCCCTCGATATAGCCGGACAGCGACTGGGCGGGCTGGAACTGCGGGCTCAGCAGCCGCCACGCCAGAAAGCCCAGCGCCAGCGCGGCCAGCACGAACACCACGGCGCGTTGCGGCTTCATCGGCGCGTCTCCATTCCGGCAAGCACGGTTTCGACATGCTGGCGCGCCACCGCCGGCAAGTCCACATCGCCGGCGCCCAGCGGGGTGAAGGTCTCGCGCCAGATCACGCCCAGCAGCATCGGCGCCATCAGCGAAAAGGCGTGGGTGCGCGGATCGCCGGGGCGCAGCTCGCCGCGCGCCTGCCCCTCGGCGATCAGCCGCATGAGCAGCGACAGCGCGGGCTGGACCACCTCGTCGTGCCACACGCGCGCCAGTTCCGGGAAGTTGCGCGATTCGCCGATCACCATCTTCAGCACCGCGCCGACCGGCAGCTTCATCGCCAGCCCGGCGACGGTGGGCAGCAGCATGCGCACCAGATCGGGCACGCCCCCCTGCCATGCGGCGGCGGTGTCCAGCACCTTGCGCACATTGGGGCGCACGGCATCGGTGACGACCGCGCGGAACAGCGCCTCCTTGGTGTCGAAATAGCGGTAGATCGCGCCCTTCGAGAGCCCGGCGCGCGCGGCGATCTCGTCAATCCGTGCCGCCGCGAAGCCGCGTTCGGTGAACACCGCGATCGCCGCCGCGACGATCTCGCCGGGCCGGTCCGCCTTGCGGCGGCGCCATCTGGGTTCGGCGTTCACGGGAACTCCTTGCTGAACAGCTGGTCACTAACCATTGATGACCCAGCGGTCAACAAGTCGCGGGGTGCTTCCTTGTGGCACGCGGACGTTTCGCTTCCGCGTATTTGGCGGCTGCGAATCGCGCCTGGGGCAATTATGCTGCCTATCCGTGAGCCACGAACCGACAGATCCAGCCGGGACGGTCCACGATCCGCGTGAGAGATGGTATTCGCCCTATGGCGGGATCGAATTCGGGCTCAGCCTGCGCTGGCTGCTCGCGGGCACCTTGCTCTATGCGGTGCTGCTGCTGGTCGCGATGGCGGGGAGGCCGGATATCGCGACCTATCCGCTGATCGGCCCCAGCCTGTACCTGACGCCGGTGTTCGGCCTGCCGTTCGTGCTGGGCACGCTCAACCGGCCGGGGCGCACGCGGCGGATCGGCTATTTCCTGGTCCTGCTGCCCCTGGCGCACGTCGCGGCCAACTATGCCGCCTGGTATTACGCATCGAGCAGCTTCGATCTCGCCAATCCGGGCCTCGACCCGCAGCGAGACCGGATCGCGGGTGCGATCGGCGGGACGACCGGTGCGGCGCTGAGCCTGGGTCTCCTGCGGCTGGTGCAGCTCACCACGCCGGGCAGGCGCCACCTGGTCGCGATCCTGATCGGCATCGCCGCGCTGGGCGCGCTGGGGGCGGAGGCGATGGCGCGCGGGCTGCAATGGACCGACGCGCTGCGCCGCCTGGACGATCCCGGCCGCGCGATCCTGTGGTATGAGGCGGTGCATCTGCCCTGGCAGGCGCTGTTTGCGCTGTGGCTCGCCTGGCTGATGCGCAGGCCGCGCGAGCCGCGCCCGCCGCGCCCCGCGCTCGACGGCTGAGGCCGCCCCGCTTCGCACAGCTCCTCGCTTTCGCATCCGCGCCGGATCGCGTAGCAATTCGCGATGCTTGCCTGGATCGATGAGCCGATGCGCGCGCTGGCCGCGGCGCTGGCGGTGGGACTGCTGGTGGGGCTGGAGCGCGGTTGGCATCAGCGCGGCGAGCCCGACGGCGGCCGCGTCGCCGGTTTCCGCACCTTCGGCCTGATCGGGCTGGGCGGCGGCATCGCGGCGATGCTGCCCGATCTGGTCGCGGCGATGATCGCGGCGGGCACGGGCGCGGCGCTGGTGGCGGGCTATGCCGCGGCGCTGCGGCGCGACGAGAGCCTGTCGGCCACCACCACCGTCGTCGGGCTGATCACCTTCGGCCTGGGCTATCTCTCCGCGCGCGGAATGGCGGTGCAGGCGCTGGCGGCGGCGGCGGTTGTGATCGCCGTGCTGGCGGCGCGCACGCGGCTCCACGGCCTGCTCAAGGGGCTGTCGGAAAAGGAGATCGAGTCCGCGGTCCGCTTCGCGCTGGTGGCGCTGGTGGTGCTGCCGCTGCTGCCCGACACCGATTTCGGCCCCTATGACGCATGGAACCCGCACCGGATCTGGCTGGTGGTGGTGATCGTGCTGGGCCTGTCCTTCGCCGGTTACGTCGCCGCGCGCCGCTTCGGCCCGGAGCGGGGGCTGCTGGTGACCGCGCTCACCGGGGCGCTGGTCTCCTCCACCGCGGTCACCGCCACCTATGCGCGGCGGCTGCGCGAGAAGAGCGGGGCGGAACATGCGCTGGTCGCCGGGATCGCGCTCGCCTCCACGGTGATGCTGGTGCGCGTGCAGGTGCTCACCTTCATGCTCGCGCCCTATGCCAGCCTGTCGCTGGCGCTGACGATGATGCCGGCGCTGGTGGTGGCGCTGGCGCTCGCCGCGCTGGCGCTGCGCCGCAAGGGGGAGGGCGGCGAGACGGGCGAGGTCAAGCTGGGCAACCCGCTCGATTTCGGGCCGGCGCTGCTGCTGGCGGGGCTGGTGGCGGTGCTGGCGGTGGTCGGCCGCTGGGCGCTGGAACGCTGGGGCAGCCATGGCGTTGCGGCGCTGCTGGGCATCACCGGCATGGTGGACGTGGACGCCGCGGTGCTGACGCTGGCGGGATTCCCGCCGGGCACGATCGACGGCTGGACGGCAGGGGTGGTGCTTTCGATCCCGATCCTGGTGAACACCGCGATCAAGGGGCTGATGGCGCTGACCATCGCCGGGGGCAGGCAGGGCGTGCGCGCCTCCGCCCCGCTGTTCGCGGCGGTGCTTGCCTCGCTGGCGGGGATGCTGGCGGTGTGGCTGCTGGCGTGACGGCGCGGATCAGCGGCGAAGCTTCATCAGCCCCGTGTAGACCAGCAGCGCGATCGCCAGCCCGATGAACCAGGCATAGGGATAGGCCGCCGTCCAGAAGCCGCCGATCCAGCCGAAAGCGTCCGGCGCCACCGTCGCCAGGAAGCCGGGCAGGTTCGGCAGCACGCCCGCCGCAAAGGCGACCAGTGCCGCCGGGTTCCATCCGCCGCGATAGGCATAGGCGCCGTCGGCCCGATAGAGCGCTTCCACGTCGATCCGGGTGCGCCGCACGATCCAGTAATCGGCGATCAATATCCCGGCGATCGGGCCGAGCAGCGCGCTGTATCCGATCAGCCAGACGAAGATGTAGCCGCCGGTCGATTCCAGCAGTTTCCACGGCATGATCAGGATGCCCAGCGCCGCGGTGATCATCCCCCCGGTCCGGTAGCTGATCCGCGCCGGCCACAGCGACGAGAAGTCGTAGGCGGAGGAGACCAGGTTCGCGGCGATGTTGCACGAAACGGTGTCCACCGTGATCACGATCAGCCCCAGCAGCACGAACGGCCCCGCCAGCGTGCCCGCCAGCGCCACCGGGTCCCAGATCGCCGTGCCATAGATCACCACGGTCGCGCTGGTGGTGATCACGCTGGCCAGCGCGATCAACCCCATCATCGGCGGGAGGCCGATCGCCTGGCCCAGCGCCTGATCGCGCTGGCTGCGCGCGAAGCGGGTGAAATCGGGGATGTTCAGCGCCAGCGTGGCCCAATAGCCCACCATCGCGGTGAGCGCGGGCCAGAACACGCTCCAGAACTGCCCCTCCTTCGCCCCGCCGGGGCCGAAGGCAGAGGGCGTGTGGAAGATCGGGCCGAAACCTCCCGCCGCGCTCACCGCCCACCACACCAGCGCCGCGCAGATCAGGATCTTGGCCGGCGCGGTCCAGGTCTCCAGCCGCCGGATCGTCAGCAGCCCCTTGCGCACGAAGAAGAGCTGGATGCCCCAGAAGGCGATGAAGGCGGCGAACTGGGGGAAGCTGATGCCCAGCAGCGGCATCGGCGTGCCGCGCAGGTCCTGCCCCAGCAGCACGCCCAGCAGCGTCAGCAGCGCCGATCCGCCGATCCAGGTCTGGATGCCATACCATCCGCACGCCACCAGCGCGCGGGCCAGCGCGGGCAGCCGTGCGCCCGTGGTGCCGAAGGATGCGCGCACCAGCACGGCATAGGGGATGCCGTATCGCGCGCCCGCATGGCCGATCAGCAGCATCGGGATCAGCACGATGACGTTGCCCAGCAGCACCGTGAACGTTGCCTGCCCGGCCGACATGCCCTGTTCGACCAGCCCCGCCGCGAGCATCCAGCCCGAAACGGCTATGATCATGCCGATCCACAGCGCGGCGTAATGATACCAGATCCAGGTCCGCTGATCCGGCCCGGTAGGGGCCAGATCGGGGTTCCACAGGCTCGAATCCGTCGTGTCGTTCATGCCGTTTCCCCCCTTCGGCCTGCCGGGGCGCCAGCCCGCGGCGCCGGATCATCGCTTGAGCAGCTTCGCCTCCGGGTCCACCACCGGGATCACCCCGGCCGGCACCTTCACCACGCCCGTGCCGCCCTGCATCCCCACCTTGATGATGCTGCCGCGCACCGCGACCTCCACCGGCAGCGGGAAGGGCTTTCCGCCCGGCGCCTTCCACGCCAGCTTCAGCACGTCGCCCGTATGCACCGCCTCCAGCCGCGGCAGCGCGGCCTGGCGCAGATAGACGTCGAAGAACCAGCCATAGTCGCGCCCGGTGACCTGGTTCACGATGGCGACGAACTCGGCGGTGGAGGCGAAGCGCGGCTTGAAATTGCCGGGCCTGGGATCGGGGCGGCCATAGACGATGCGGCGCGTCACCTCCCAGAAGGCCTTGTCGCCGATCGTGTTGCGCAGCGTGTGGAGCATCCACGCGCCCTTGTAATAGATGTCGCCGGCCGGGCCGCCCAGCGCCTCTTCATAGACCTCTTCCTCGATCCGGACGCGGCCGGAAACGAGCGGGGCGTTGTTGACGATCATCGCGCGGAACTCGGCCATCATCCGCTTGTACTGTGCCTCGCCGCCGATGGTGCGGCCGTACAGCGGCTGCATGTACTGGGCATAGCCCTCGTGCAGCCAGAAATCGTCCCAGTTGGCCACCGTCATCTGGTTGCCGAACCATTCGTGCGCCAGCTCGTGCTGGAACAGCCAGTCGAAGCCGTTGCCGTCGTTCGCGTAGTTGTTGCCATAGGCGTTGAGCGTCTGGTGCTCCATGCCCAGGTGCGGCGTCTCGACGATCGCCAGCTTCTCCTTGCCCCAAGGATAGGGGCCGACGAACTTCTCGAAGAAATCCAGCGTCGGCCGGAATTCGGCGAACAGCTCGCGCGCCTGCGCGTCGCGGCCGATGTGCCAGAAGCTGAGCGGGATGAAATTGCCGAAGCGGCTGCGATAGCGCGCGCTCAGCTCGCTGTAGGGGCCGGCGGCCAGCGTGATATTGTACGGATTGATCGGCCCGCTCTTCCAATGCCAGGTGGAGCGGCCGTCGGGCAGACGGTCCACCCCGGTCAGCACGCCGTTGGAGGGCGCGGAAAGGCCGGCGGGCACGGTGACGTGGATCGTCGCGCCGCCCGGCTCGCCCTGCGGGAAATCCAGGCAGGGCCAGAACAGGTCGCAGCCATAGCCCTGCGCGGTGGTGGCCACCCATGGCTTGCCGTCGGCGGTGCGCGCCCATACCAGCCCGTCGTCCCAGGGCGGGTTCACCGCCACATGCGGGCGCCCGCCATAGGCGATGCGCGCGACCAGCTTCGCGCCCGCCGCCGCGGGGCGGGGCAGCGTGATGACGAGCTGGCCGTCCGGGTTCGTCCATGCGCCGGGGGCCAGCGCCTTCCCGTCGATGCTAACCGCGCTCACCGGCAGGTTGCGGTCCAGGTCGATCAGCAGCCGCGTCTGCGGCGCGGAGGTGGTGATGGTCAGCGTCGCGACGCCCTTCAGCGCCTCTTCGCCGGGCAGTATCTCCACCGCCAGATCGACATGGTCCAGCCGCAGCGCCGCGCGCTCGGGCACCAGCACGCCGCCGGATCGCATGGTCACCTCGGTCAGCGGCAGCGGCCCCGGATCGGGCGCGGCGGCGGCAAGCGGCAGCGCCGCGACGGCGAGCAGCAGCGGGGCGAGCGGCCGTGCGGTCAAGCTTTCCTTCCTTCCATGATTGATGCCGCGGCGGCACTACCCATATAGTGGTCAAGTGAGGCCCGGAATCGGGCCGCCGGAGTACCCATGAAGCAATCCTATCCCGTTCTTCCGCTTCGCGACATCGTCGTGTTCCCGCACATGATCGTGCCGCTGTTCGTCGGCCGCGACAAGTCGGTCGCCGCGCTCGAGGCCGCGATGGCCGACGACAAGGAGATCTTCCTCGTCGCCCAGCTCGATCCCAGCGAGGACGATCCCCAGCGCGAGGACCTCTACGATACCGGCGTCTCGGCCGAGGTGCTCCAGCTCCTGAAGCTGCCCGACGGCACGGTGCGCGTGCTGGTGGCGGGCAAGGAGCGTGGCCAGCTCGATGCGATAGAGGAGGCCGGCGGCTTCCTGACCGGCAAGGTCAGCCCCGTTCCCGCGAGCGAGGTGACCGGCGAGAACGCCAGCGCCGAGCTGAAGGCGCTGATGCGCTCCGTGATCGAGCAGTTCGAGAATTACGCCAAGCTCAACCGCAAGCTGCCGGCGGAGACCGCGGTGCAGCTCGCCGAGCTCGACGATCCCAGCCGCCTGGCCGATTCGGTCGCCTCCAACATCGCCGTGAAGGTTGCCGACAAGCAGGCGCTGCTCGTCGAGCAGGACCCGCAGAAGCGGCTGGAGATGGTGTTCGCCTTCATGGAAGGCGAGCTGGGCGTGCTCCAGGTCGAGAAGAAGATCCGCAGCCGCGTGAAGCGGCAGATGGAGAAGACCCAGCGCGAATATTACCTGAACGAGCAGCTCAAGGCGATCCAGCGCGAGCTGGGCAACGAGGGCGAGGAAGGCGAGGGCGACGAGATCGCCGAGCTGACCCAGAAGATCGCCACGCTGAAGCTTTCCAAGGAAGCGCGCACCAAGGCGCAGGCCGAGCTGAAGAAGCTGAAGACCATGGCGCCGATGAGCGCCGAGGCCACGGTGGTGCGCAATTACATGGACGTGCTGCTGGGCCTGCCCTGGGGCAAGAAGTCGAAGCTGAAGAAGGATCTGGTGGAGGCGGAGAATGTCCTCGACGCCGATCACTATGGGCTTGAGAAGGTCAAGGACCGGATCGTCGAATATCTCGCGGTCCAGGCGCGCACCAACAAGCTGAAGGGGCCGATCCTGTGCCTGGTCGGCCCGCCGGGCGTGGGCAAGACCAGCCTGGGCAAGTCGATCGCCAAGGCGACGGGGCGCGAGTTCATCCGCCAGTCGCTGGGCGGCGTGCGCGACGAGGCCGAGATCCGCGGCCACCGCCGCACCTATATCGGCTCGCTGCCGGGCAAGATCGTCACCAATCTCCGCAAGGCGGGGACCAGCAACCCGCTGTTCCTGCTCGACGAGATCGACAAGCTGGGCCAGGATTTCCGCGGCGATCCCGCGAGCGCGCTGCTCGAGGTGCTGGACCCGGAGCAGAACAGCAAGTTCAACGACCATTATCTGGAGATCGACATCGATCTTTCGGACGTGATGTTCGTCACCACCGCGAACACGCTGAACCTGCCGCAGCCGCTGCTCGACCGGATGGAGATCATCCGGCTGGAGGGCTATACCGAGGACGAGAAGGTCGAGATCGCCGAGCGCCACCTGATCGCCAAGCAGATCGAGGCGCATGGCCTGAAGGACGGCGAGTTCACGCTGACGCAGGAGGGCCTGCGCGCGCTGATCCAGCAATATACGCGCGAGGCGGGCGTCCGCACGCTGGAGCGCGAGATCGCCAAGCTGGCCCGCAAGGCGCTGCGCAAGATCCTGGAGGGCAAGGCGGAGAGCGTGACAATCACGCCCGGCAACCTCTCCGAGTTCGCCGGCGTGCAGAAATACCGCCACGGCCTGTCGGAGGAAGAGCATCAGATCGGCGCCGTCACCGGCCTGGCCTGGACCGAGGTGGGCGGCGAGCTGCTGACCATCGAGAGCGTGACCGTGCCCGGCAAGGGCGCGATCAAGACCACCGGCAAGCTGGGCGACGTGATGAAGGAATCGGTCGAGACCGCCTTCAGCTTCGTCAAGGCGCGCAGTCCGGCCTATGGGATCAAGCCCAGCGTGTTCGGGCGCAAGGACGTCCACGTCCACCTGCCCGAAGGCGCGGTGCCCAAGGACGGGCCGAGCGCGGGCATCGGCCTGGTGACGTCGCTGGTGTCGACCCTGACCGGCATCGCGGTCCGCCGCGACGTGGCGATGACCGGCGAGGTGACGCTGCGCGGCCGCGTGCTGCCGATCGGCGGGCTGAAGGAAAAGCTGCTCGCGGCGCTGCGCGGCGGCATCAAGACCGTGCTGATCCCGACCGAGAACGAGAAGGACCTGGCGGAGATTCCGGCCAACATCCGTGCCGGGCTGGAGATCATCCCGGTGAAGCATGTCGACGAGGTGCTGCGCCTGGCGCTGACCGAGCCGCTGAGCGCCATCGACTGGACCGATGCGGACGAGCTGGCGGCGCAGCCGCCGGCCGGCATGCCGGGCATCTCCGGGCCTGCGCATCGCCACTGAAACGGTTGGGCTTTTCGCCGTTCCGGGCGGAAACAAGGCGGAATTGCGTTGACGGCGGCGGCGCCGCCGTGCTTGCTGGCGTATCCGCCGCGAGCATGGAGTCACGGCGCCGCCGCCAAAAAGGGGATCCCCGGAAGATGAACAAGCAGGAGCTTATCAGCCAGGTCGCGGAGACCTCTGGGCTCGGAAAGGGCGACGCCACCCGCGCCGTCGAGGCTGTGTTCGAAGCGATCCAGACCGCCCTGAAGAAAGGCGACGAGGTGCGTCTCGTCGGTTTCGGCACCTTCTCGGTCAGCAAGCGCAAGGCCTCGATGGGCCGCAACCCGCGCACGCGCGAGCCGATGCCGATCCCGGCCACCTCGCAGCCCAAGTTCAAGGCGGGCAAGGGCCTGAAGGACGCGGTCAACTGATATGGCGAACGGGGGGCTGGACAGGCGGCTGCGCGCCGCCTAAAGGCCCGCTTCCCGCTTCGCCCGAATGGGCAATGGGCGCGTAGCTCAGTGGTAGAGCACTGTGTTCACACCGCAGGGGTCGCAAGTTCAATCCTTGCCGCGCCCACCATATAGAAAGGCCCGCCGGTCCCCCCAGACCGGCGGGCCTTTTGCTTGTGGCGATGGCGCGGCGGCGCCGCCCGCCGGGCCGCATCCGGCGCATGTTGCCCCGCAGCATCGTCATAATCCCGTCATTTTACTGACCCGCTAGAGTCTTCGAACTCGCACGCCCGAGTCATGCTCCGTCCGTAGCGCGGCCCTTGCGATCGGCAGGGGGAACCGAGTCGATCCCGCACGACCCGCACCCGCTCAACCCGGCCTTCCGCCGGAACGGAGATTTTATGGCAAGCATGCACCGCCGTCTTGGCCTCATCCTCATGACAAGCTGCGCCGGCGTAGCGCTGAGCGCCTGCGATGGCGCCGTGAGCGTCGGTTCGCCCGGTGAGGGCGTGATCGTCGTTCCCGCGCCGGCTCCCGCGCCGACCCCGACGCCGACCCCGACCCCGACGCCGACCCCGGGTACTCCGGCCGCGTCCTGCCCGTCGGGCACCACCGACGTGGGCGTCGTCGGCTCGTTCCGCGGCTGCCGCCTGCCGTCGCTGATCACCGGCACGACCACGCTCGCGAAGCTCCCGGGCGTCGCCTATGAGATCAACAGCCGCGTCGACGTGGGCATCGACATGGGCGGCGCCGGCACCGCTCCGGGCGGGTCGAGCGCGATCCTGACCGTGCAGCCCGGCGTGATCCTCTATGCCAACGCCTCGAACGCCGACAATGACTTCATGGTCATCAACCGTGGTTCGCGCATCCTGGCCGAGGGCACCGAGACGCTGCCGATCATCTTCACCTCGCAGCAGAACCTGGCCGGCACCGCGACCGAGGAGTCGCAGGGCCAGTGGGGCGGCCTGATCCTGGCCGGCCGCGCGCCTGTCTCGAACTGCAACCTGGGCGGCACCACCGGCGGCGCCGCGAACTGCGAGAACGTGGTCGAAGGCACCGGCACCGCGCTGTACGGCGGCAACGCGCCGGCCGACAACAGCGGCACGCTGCGCTACGTCCAGTTCCGCTTCTCGGGCACCACGCTGGCGCCCGACGTCGAGCTGCAGAGCCTGACGCTGGGCGGCGTGGGCTATGGCACCACGATCGATCACGTCCATTCGCACAACAGCTCGGACGACGGCATCGAGATCTTCGGCGGTCGCGCGAACATGAAGTATGTGGCGATCACCGGCGCCGATGACGACAGCTTCGACTTCGATGTGGGTTGGCGCGGCCAGGTGCAGTTCCTGCTGGCGGTGCAGAAGCCGACGAACACCCAGTCGGACAACTACATGATGGAGATCGACTCCAACAACAACGACGACGCGCTGCCGCGCACCTGGGGCCAGATCGCCAATTTCACGTTCGTCCACACCAACTCGAACGCCAACCAGCCGGCGCTTCGCATCCGCGGTGCGGCCGATGTCCGCCTGGTGAACGGCATCGTCGTGACGCCGAACGCCTGCATGGTCACCGCGGCCAGCGCGGTCGTGGGTGCCGACAAGACGACGATTCGCCCGGCGGACTCGACGCCCTCGAGCACCTCGCCGAGCGCCGCCGAGAGCCTGGGCGCGCTGGCCGACTTCGGCCCGCCGAAGCTCCAGTCGATGTACTTCGCCTGCGGCGCGACCAAATATGCCACCACCACGGTGAACGGCGTCAGCGTCACCGCGGCGGAGCAGCAGGCCTTTACCGAAATCCCGGGCAACAATGTGGAGATCAACGGCACCGCGGCGAACGCGCTGACCAGCGGCTTCCTGCCCGGCACGGGCGCCGCGGGCATCACCGCGGTGAACGCTGCGAACTTCAACCCGCAGCCCGCGTCCGGCCTGGCCGCGTTCTTCGTCAACGCCGCCTATCTCGGCGCGATCTCGCCGACGGCGGGCGATCCGAACGCGACCTGGTTCCAGAAGTGGACCTGCAACTCCAACCGGGCGAACTTCGGCTCGGCGAGCGGCAACTGCACCGCGCTGCCGCTCTGAGCTGACGCGCATCGCGGGGCGCGGGGCGGCCATGGCGCCGCTCCGCGCCTCGTTTCCAAATGACCACAGCCGGGATACGCCGATGAAAAAGCCGCTCGCCTTGGGGAGCCTTCTCCTCGCAACCACGCAGTTGGTGGCGCCCGCAGCGCTCGCCCAGCAGGTCCAGGACGCGACCGCTCCCGCCACGGAGGATGCCCCCGCCACGGAAGAGGCGCCGCAGGAAGCACCCGCCGACGAGGGTGTCGATATCTCCGCGCCCGGCATGGACATGCAGGGAACCGACGAGATCGTCGTCGTCGGCCGCAACATCCCCAATGTGGTGCGCGCCACGCCGCAGGTCGTATCGGTGCTTTCCACCGAGGAGATCGCACGTACCGGCGAAGGTGACATCGCGGGCGCGCTGACCCGCGTGACCGGCCTCAGCGTCGTCGGCAACGGCTTCGTCTATGTCCGCGGCCTTGGCGACCGCTATTCCTCGTCGATGCTCAACGGATCGCCGCTGCCCAGCCCGGAGCCGCTGAAGCGCGTCGTGCCGCTCGACATCTTCCCGACCAACGTCGTCGCATCGGCGCTGGTGCAGAAGAGCTATTCGGTGAACTATCCGGCCGAGTTCGGCGGCGGCGTGATCAACCTCACGACCCGCGCCGTGCCGCGTGAGGCGTTCATCACCGCCGGCGCGTCGGTGGGTTTCGACACGTCCACCACCAGCGAGCTGGGCTATGTCTATGACGGCGGCGAAGCCGATTTCTTCGGCTATGACTCGGGCGAGCGCGACGTTCCGTCGGTGATCCTGGACGCGGGGCGCAACCGCACCGCGATCCTGACGTCGAACCAGATCACCGGCCTGACCAACGCCGAGACGACGCTGGTCCAGACCAACTACCACATCCCGCCCAATCTTTCGTGGGACCTGAGCGCGGGCGGATCGATCGACGTCGGCACCGTGCGCCTGGGCGCGATCGCGGCAGGCGGCTTCAGCAACTCGTGGCGCACGCGCGATGCGATCCAGCAGTTCGCCGGCGACAACGACGGCGGCCTGACCAAGGATTTCCGCACCGTAACCACCGACAACCGCGTGCTGGTGAACGGCCTGCTGGGCCTGGGCGCGGAGTTCGGCGAGCACAAGATCCGCCTGACCAACGTCTACATCCACGACACGATCAAGCAGACCAGCCTGGGTGCGGGCGGCGAAGGCAACAACTTCGACGTGATCAACGGCAACCAGCCGTTCATCGACCAGTCGACCAACTGGTTCGAGCGCCAGCTCATCAACTCGCAGATCGCGGGCGAATTCCGCTTCGGCGATCTCTCGGTCGATGCGCGCGGCTCCTATGCCAACACCAAGCGCAAGTCGCCGTATGAGCGCTATTTCCGCTACCAGTTCATCGAATCGATCTTCTCGACCCCGGTGAACGACTACGTCAACACGCTGGGCACGCTGACCCCGGCGACGGTGGCGTTCAGCGATCTGGACGAGACGCTGTGGGGCGGCCAGTTGGACCTCGCCTACCGCATCCCCACCGATTTCCCCTTCTCGGTCTCGGCGGGCTATTATTACAGCGACACCGACCGCTTCTCGAGCCGTTACCAGTTCCAATATTACGGCCCGAACGGCAGCTCGCTGCCGCTGGTGCTCGGCCAGCTCCGGCCCGATTACCTGCTGTCGGACGATACCATCCTCAACGGCTGCTCGCGCTGGATCCCGGGTTTCACCGGAACGAGCTGCATCGAGCTGCACAACACCACCGCGGCCTCGGGCGCGGCGGAATATGAGGGCGCGCTGACGATCAACGCCGGCTATGGCCAGGTGGAGATCGAGCCGATCGCCGATCTGCGCGCCACCGTGGGCGTGCGTTACGAGGATGCGGTGGAGAGCGTCGACACCAGCGGCCTGCTCAACACGCGCCTCGCCAACGGCTACTGGCTGCCGGCGGCGACGCTGACCTGGGGTTTCCGCGAGAACTGGCAGCTTCGCCTGCATGCGTCGAAGACGATCGCGCGCCCGCAGTTCCGCGAGCTCGCGCCCCAGCTCTACACCGATTACGACACGGGCCGTCAGTTCTTCGGCAACCCGCTGCTCAACGACTCGCAGCTCTACAACTATGAGGCGCGGCTCGAATGGTTCTTCGGGCGCGACCAGCGGGTGACCGCGGCGGGCTTCTACAAGAAGATCAAGAACCCGATCGAGACGGTGGCCTTCTTCCCCGGCGGCGCCAACTCGCCGCAGGTCGGCTTCTCCTATGCCCCCGGCGCGATCCTGTGGGGCGGCGAGGTCGATGTGCAGAAGTATTTCCCGCTCGACTTCCTCGGTTCGGGCTTCGAGACGCGGCGCCTGCTGCTGGCGGCGAACTATACCTACACCAAGTCGGAGCTGCAGGTCGGCACCGAGCTGGTGCCGAGCCCGCTGCAGGGCGCGGTGGCGACCTATGTCCCGGCGAACAACCTGTTCGTCGACGGCGATCCGCTGGTCGGCCAGTCGAACCACATCGCCAACTTCCAGTTCGGCATCGAGGACAAGGAAACCACCTCGCAGCTCACCTTCCTGGCGACCTACGCCAGCGAGCGCGTGACCACCCGCGGCCCCGTGCCGCCGAGCGGCACCGGCGTTCCGGAGCCGAACATTGTCGAGCTGCCGGGCTGGCGTTTCGACATCGTCGCGCGTCAGGGATTTCGCGTGCTGGGCACCGATCTTGAGATCAAGTTCGAGGCGCGGAACATCACGCGGCGGAAGTATGAGGAATATCAGGTCTTCCCGAACGGTGTGCGGCGTGACATCAATAGCTACGCGCTGGGCCGGAACTTCTCGATCGGGCTTAGCGCGACCTTTTGACCAGGCCAAAAGGGGGATCAGGCCCGGGCTCCGCAACGGCGGGCCCGGGCCTTTTCCGTTGCGGGACCATCGTTTTCGTTCCGAATACTGGCGGGCGGGGACGGTTACCGGCGGCTCACCAGCCCCAGGGGCGCTCGCGATACCATTTGGTGATCACATATTTCCGCCCGGCGCGGACCTTCATCGCATGATGCAGCGTCGAAGGGTTCGGCGTGCCGTTGGGACGCAGGTTGTTCCAGGTGACCAGCTTGCCGGTTTCCGGCTGGATGATCTTGTCGAGCGCCTTGAACCGGGTCGCGCCGCCGGCCTCGACATCGTTGAGATAGACCATCGCCGTCCAGGTCCGCTGGCCCGCGATCGTGCAGAATTTGGCGAAATCGGCGCCCGAGGGCTCGAAATAGTCGGTGTGCGCCTTGAACTCCTGCCCGATCTCATAGCGCTGGCCCTGGAGCGGCTCGCCGTGCGCGGGATCGAGGCCCAGGAAGTCCGCGATCCGCGCCTCCACCCCGGCGACAAGCGGGTCGGCCGGGTCCAGGTCGCACGTCTCGCTGGTGCGGAAGGCATAGTCGCCATTGTGATCGGAGATGGTGGACGGGCGCCGGTCCGCCTCGATCCGCTCGACCAGCGCGGCACAGGCCTCCGGCGTCAGGAAGTCGCGGACGACGAACAGCGAAACCTTGGGGCTGGGCACGCGCTGAACCCCGGGGTGGGCGGCGATGCGCGCCACCACCGGCTCCGAAGGGTGCCCCGAACCGAAGTTCGCGCCCATGTCGGCTGGCGTGGCGGCGGGCGTAGCGGCGGGAATCTCGGCCATCGCGGGCTTCTTGCCAAATCGCCGGAGCCGTTTCCAGTGCCGCCCGCAACTGCCATCGCGACGTAACAAAAGCGCAAGCGGCACGTCACAAAACCGCCCTACGCGGAACGCTCCAAAGGTAATCACGGCAAAGCTGCGGCATGGAGCTGGAAACCCAAGCGCTGGTGCTGGAACCGGAGGCGCGCCCCGCAGGCGCGCGCCCGGGCGGCGGCGCCGTGTCCGGGCTGGTCGGCACGATCCTGGCGGAAGCGGTCGCGCGCGAGGCGACCCATGTTCATCTGGAGCTGGGCGCGGAGGCGGCGCGCGTGCGCATGCGCGTGGCGGGGCGGCTGACCGAGCCGATGCCGGTGGCGGGCGGCGCCGAAGCCGCGGATGCGCTGCGCAGGCTGGACCTTGGCGGGTTGCGCGTCGCGGGCCGCGAGGTGAGCGTGGCGACGCTGGCCACGCCCGAGGCCGATCGCATCGTGCTTCACCTGGGCGCCCTGGCGCAGGGCAACGGCGCGCTCGAGGCGCTGGGCATGCGCGCGCCGCTGATCCAGTCGCTGGAGCCGCTGTTCGAGCGGCCGGAGGGGCTGGTGCTGGTGGCGGGGCCTCCCAAATCGGGCAAGCGCACCACGCTGCGCGCGCTGTTGCACCGGCTGGACAATGGCGCGCGCAACCTGCTGGCGGTCGAGGATTTCGATGGGCCGCCGATGCCGGGCGTCGGCCGGGTGATCGCCGATCCCGCGCGCGGATGCCGCGTGGCGGAGGGATTGCACGCGCTGCTGCGGCAGGATCCGGATGCCGTGCTGGTAAGCCGCGTCGCCGATCGCGAGACCGCCGCGGCGGCCCTGCAGGCGGCGCAGAGCGGCCGGCTCGTCCTTGCCGGCGTGCCTGCGCCGAACGCGGTGGGCGCGATCCGGCTGATGCGCGAGCTGCGCATCGAGCCCTTCCTGCTGGCCTCCACGCTGCGCGCGGTGATCGCGCAACGGCTGGTGAAGCGGCTGTGCCGTGAATGCCGCCAGCCGGTGCAGGCGCAGGGATCGGTATCGTCGCTGCTCGGCTTCGATCCGGGCGTGGTGGTCTATGCGCCGGCCGGCTGCGATGCGTGCGGCGGCACCGGCTATGACGGCATGACCGGGGTGTTCGAAGGGATTGTGGCCGATTCGGCGCTGCGCCGCCTGATCAATGACGGCGGCGATGAGGCGATCATCGCCCGCCACGCATTCCTGAACGCGCCGAACCTGGGGTCGGCCGCCCGCGCGCTGGCGCGCGAAGGCGTCACCACGCCCGAGGAAGCGGTGCGCGTGTCGCGCGGCTAGGGCCTGTTTCCCGGCCCCGCGAAACAGCGTTCGCAGGGCATGACATTATCTTGCGCTCGGCTGCGCCTGCGGCTAAGCGCGCATCCTTCGCGGCGATCGTAGCTCAGTTGGTTAGAGCACCGGTTTGTGGTACCGGGGGTCGCGGGTTCAAGTCCCGTCGATCGCCCCATTATCTTCCGAATCAGCGTTGGCTGACCATGCGGCGCGGCCGCATCCGCAGGAATGGATCGTGATCACCGACTGGGGCTTCCCCGATTTCGATGCCCATGAGGGCGTTCACCTGTTTACCGATCGCGAATCGGGGCTGAGCGCGGTCGTCGCGGTGCATTCCACCGCGCTGGGGCCGGCCGCGGGCGGCGTGCGCTTCTGGCACTATGCAGATTCGCGCGGCGCCTTCACCGATGCGCTGCGCCTGTCGCGGGGCATGAGCTACAAGAACGCGATGGCCGGGCTGGCGCTGGGCGGGGGCAAGGGCGTGATCCTGGCCGACGCCGCGCGCACCAAGACGCCGGAGATGCTCCGCGCCTTTGCCCGCGCGATCAACACGCTCGGCGGCCGCTATGTCACCGCGCAGGACGTTGGGATGAGCGCGGCGGACATCGCGGCGATCGCTTCGGACACGCGCTATGTCTCCGGCCTTCCGGCCGAGGCGGGCAAGCCGGGCGGCGATCCGGGGCCGACCACCGCGACGGGCGTCTACCTGGGTATCAAGGCGGCTGCGAAGCGCGGGCTGGGCGCCGATACGATGGCGGGTGTGCGCGTGGCGATCCAGGGCGTGGGCAGCGTGGGCGGCGGCGTGGCACGCAAGCTGGCGGCCGACGGCGCCCGGCTGATGCTGGCCGATGTGGACACCGCGCGCGCAGCCGCGCTGGCGGCGGAGCTGGGCGCGGATACGGCGGATACGGCGGAGATTCTGTCGCTGGAAACCGACATCGTCAGCCCCAACGCGCTGGGCGCGATCCTGACCGAATCCGCGATCGCGGGGCTGCGCTGCCAGGTGGTGGCCGGCGGCGCGAACAACCAGCTCGCCACCGCCCAGGACGGGCGCCGGCTGCACGAGCGCGGCATCCTCTATGCCCCCGATTACGTGATCAACGCGGGCGGCATCATCAACGTCGGGCTCGAGTATCTGGGCGTCGAGGACCGCGCCGAGGTGGACCGCAAGGTGGAAGCCATCCCCGCGCGGCTGAACCAGGTTTGGGACGAGAGCGAAGCGAGCGGCGACCCCGCCAGCCTGGTCGCCGACCGGATCGCCCAGCGGCTGATCGGCCGGGGCTGAACGGCCCCGGCGCTTGCGCGGCGCGATCGCTGGCGTTGATTTCGGTTAGAGTCCGTCCTGTTCAGGCGGCACCAGCCCGCTCCTGGGCCGGGAACGCCGGGACGCCGGGTTGCGCCTGGCCGCGTTCCACCACGAAGATCGTCGCCGGGTGCTCGTCGCAGCGAAAGACGGCGGCGGGCGGGTCTTCGGCGGAACGGTCCCAGGCAGGGACCAGGCCGTACCAGCCCGGCCGCGCGAGCGCGAAGCGCTGATCGAGCGCCGCTTCGTCCACCACGCATTGGGCGTGCAGGATGCCGGGCTGCTGGAGCTTCACCGCGATCCCCTGGCGGCGCATCGCCCGTTCGATCGGGGCGAGATGGCTGCAGGTCGTGACGGCATCGGGATCGCGATCATAGGCGATCTGGTCTTCGTTCCAGCTTTCGCCGGCGCGCATCCGGGCGGCATAGGCGTTCAGTTGCGGATCGGCCTCCAGGCGGGCGATCAGCGCCTCGCGTTCGCGGCGCCAGCCATCGGCGTCCCGGCGCAGCGCGCGTGCGGCGCGGCGGCGCGTTCCCGCCTGCCCGGCGTTGCGGAACAGCGCGGCGGCGCCCCATAGCGCCAGCACCGCGAACAGGGCGGCGGCGAACGGGAAGGCGGCGGCGATCGCGGGCGGGGCGGCATCGCCATGCCATATGAAGCCGAGCTGGATCAGCACGATGAAGCCGGCGGCAACGCCGGCCGCGGCGATCAGCAGCCCGATTGGTCGCGACATGGCCCCGTCTCTCCCCCGAATCGACGCCCGTGGCGCCGTGGCGGTTATTCCACGTCCGCGGCGGGCGGCAAATCGCGAAGGGCCTGCCGCGTCCGCGCGGGGCAGTGGCGCGGGAAGGGCCGCGGGGGCGTCCATTGAGACAATCCCGGACGTAGATTCCGCGCGCGAACCCCGCTATCCCCCCGCCCGTGCCTGCGCTCCACGCCTTCGCCAACCCTGCGCGTTTCCTGAAGATCGCGCGGCCGCTGACGCCGGTCCTGTTCTGGGCGGGTGTGGTGCTGGCCGCGTTCGGGGCCTTTGCCGGGCTGACGCTGACCCCGCCCGACTATTTGCAGAAGGAGAGCGTGCGCATCCTCTACATCCATGTTCCCGCGGCATGGCTGGGGATGGCGGGATGGAGCGGGATCGCGCTTTCCAGCCTGGTCTATCTGGTATGGCGGCATCCGCTGGCGGCGATAGCGGCGCGGGCCTGTGCCCCGGCGGGGGCGGTGTTCGCGGCGATCTGCCTGATCACCGGTTCGATCTGGGGGCGGCCGACCTGGGGAACCTGGTGGGAATGGGATGGGCGGCTGACCAGCATGCTGCTGCTGTTCTTCGTCTATCTTGCCTATATCGCGCTGGCCCGCGCCGATGCCGATCGCGGCGGCGACGGGCGCGTGCCGGCGCTGTTCGGCGTGGCGGGCAGCGTGCTGCTGCCCGTAATCCGCTATTCGGTGGTGTGGTGGAACACGCTGCACCAGGGGCAGAGCATCGGGCTGACCGGATCGAAGATCGACGGATCGATGCTGTGGCCGCTGGGCTTTACCGGCATCGGCTTCACGCTGTTCTTCGCGGGCGTAGTGCTGATGCGGATGCGCGCGCTGCTGGCCCAGCAGAAGGTGGAAGCAAGGATGAAGCGGATGGCCGCGCGATGAACCATTGGGCATTCATCACCGCGGCCTATGCCGTGACGCTGGCCGGCGCCGTGGGGCTGGCGGTGCAGAGCTGGCTGGCGATGCGCGCGGCCGAGGCGGCGGCAGAGGCGCTGGGGCGGCGGCAATGATGGTGAAGCCGAAACACCAGCGGCTCGTACTCGCGCTGCTCGGCGTCGCCGCGGTGGTGGGGGCGGGGCTGCTCGCGCTTTCCGCGCTGCAGGACCAGGCGGCGTTCTTCTATGCCCCGGCGGACGTGAAGGGGCAGGAGCTGCCGCTGGGCCGCGCCGTGCGGCTGGGCGGGATGGTGGCGGGCGGATCGATCCAGCGCGCCGCCGACGGCGTGACCGTCCATTTCACCGTGACCGACGGCAAGGCGACCGTGCCGGTAAGCTTCCGCGGCGTGACCCCGGACCTGTTCAAGGAAGGATCGGGCGTGGTGGCCGAAGGCAAGTTCAACCCCGACGGCAGCTTCACCGCCGACAACCTGCTGGCCAAGCACGACGAACGCTATATGCCGCCGCAGATGGCCGGAAAGATGTACAAGACGGACAGCCTGAAGCAATGATCGCCGAAGCGGGCCTGGCCGCGCTGTGGCTCGCCGCGGGGCTGGCGCTCGTCCAGCTCGCGCTGGGCTGGGGCGCGGCGCGATCGGGGTCGGCCGAGCTGCTGGCGGCCACGCGCCGCGTTTCGGTGGCGCAGGGCGTGCTGGCGATGCTCTCGTTCGGCGTGCTGATCCTGTTGTTCCTGCAATCGGACATGTCGGTGCAGCTCGTCGCGCAGAACAGCCATTCCGAGAAGCCGTGGCTGTACAAGTTCGCGGGCGCATGGGGAAACCATGAAGGCTCGATGCTGCTGTGGGTCACCGTGCTGGCCATGGCCGGAGGCGGCGTGGCGCTGGTGGAGCGGCGGATCGACGGCAAGACGCTGGCCGCGACGCTGGGCGCGCAGGCGGCGATCGCGATCGGCTTCTATGCCTTCATCCTGATCGCCTCCAACCCCTTCCTGCGGCTGAACCCGCCCGCGCCGGAGGGGATGGGGCTGAACCCGCTGTTGCAGGACCCCGGCCTCGCCTTCCACCCGCCGACGCTCTACTTCGGCTATGTCGGGCTTTCGGTGGCGTTCAGCTTCGCGGTGGGCGCGCTGCTGACGCGCGAGGTGGGGCCGGCGTTCGCGCGGGCGATGCGGCCCTGGGTGCTGATCGCCTGGGTGTTCCTGACGATCGGCATCACCGCGGGCAGCTATTGGGCCTATTATGAGCTCGGCTGGGGCGGCTGGTGGTTCTGGGACCCGGTGGAGAACGCATCGCTGATGCCGTGGCTGGCGGCGACGGCGCTGCTCCATTCGGTGACGGTGCTGGCGACGCGCGACGGGCTGCGCGCCTGGACGCTGATGCTGGCGGTGGTCGCCTTCTCGATGTCGATGATCGGCACCTTCCTGGTGCGATCGGGCATCCTGGTGAGCGTCCACGCCTTTGCGGTGGACCCGACGCGGGGCAGCTTCATCCTGGCGCTGCTGGGCATCTATATCGGCGGGGCGCTGGCGCTGTTCGGCGCGCGGGTGAGCACGGTGACGCAGGGATCGACCTTCCAGCTCGTCAGCCGCGAGGGCGCGCTGGTGCTCAACAACCTGCTGCTCAGCGTGATCCTGGGCATCGTGTTCATCGGCACGCTCTATCCGTTGCTGGCGCAGGCGATGGGGCAGCAGCTTTCGATCGGCGCGCCCTTCTTCAACAAGGCGAGCGTGCCGGTGGCGCTGGTGCTGGTGGTAGCGACGATGGCCGGGCCGCTGCTGAAGTGGCGGCGCGACCGCTGGGGCGCGCTGGGGCGGCAGATGGCGCTGCCGGGGGTGGTTTCCGTGCTGGCGTTCGCTGCGCTGGCGGCGCTGAGCGGCAGCAGCGACTGGGTGGCGCTGATCGGGCTCGCGCTGGCGGCGGGGCTGGCGGTGGCCAGCGTGCTGCCGCTGTGGAAGCGCAACCTGCGCCGCACTCCGCTGCACATCTGGGGCATGGTGATCGCGCATGTCGGCATCGCGGTGAGCATCGCCGGCATGGCGAGCGATGCGGCGTTCAAGCAGGAACGGCTTGTGGCGCTGCGTACCGGCGAGGCCACCACGGTAGGCCCGTTCCAGGTGAAGCTGGCCGATGTGCGCCCCGCGATCGGGCCTAATTATTCCGCGATGCAGGCGCATCTGGATGTCACCCGCAGCGGCGGTGCGCCCTTCGTGCTGTTCCCCGGCCAGCATTATTTCAGCTCGCCGGTGACCACCACCAGCGAGGCCGCGATCAAGACCATGGCGGACGGCCAGCTCTACACCGTGCTGGGTGAAGGCACCGGCGATGGGCGCTGGCAGGTGCGGCTGTGGTGGAAGCCATGGATCACGCTGATCTGGTTCGGCGGCGCCCTGATCGCGCTGGGCGGGCTGATGGCGATGATCGGGCGGTTGCGGCGCGAGCGGCGTCCGGCAGCCGGGGCGGAGGACGGCGAATGAAGCGCGGGCTGCTGATCTGGGCGCCGCTACTGGCGTTCGCGGTGGTCTTCGGCTTCGCCGCGCGCGAGCTGTGGAAGCCGTCCGATCGCACGATCGCTTCGGGCATGGTCGGCAAGCCGCTGCCGCAGATGGCGCTGAAGCCGCTATTGCTCGACCGGCCGGGCTTCACCACCGCCGAGCTGGCGACGGGCAAGCCGCGGCTGCTCAACGTCTTCGCGAGCTGGTGCATCCCCTGCATCGCCGAGGCGCCGCAACTGATGAAGCTGAAGGCGGCTGGCGTCGAGATCGACGCGGTGGCGGTGCGCGACAAGCCGGAGGCGGTGGAGGCGTTCCTGAGCCGCTATGGCGACCCCTATGCCCGTATCGGCGACGATCCGCGCAGCGCCGCGCAGCTCGCGCTCGGATCGTCGGGCGTGCCCGAAACCTTCGTGATCGACGGCAAGGGCCGGATCGTGAAGCAGCACATCGGCGATATCCGCGAGGAAGATGTGCCGGAGATCCTCGCCGCGCTGGCGGAGGCGGCGCGATGAGGCTGCGCCACCTGATCGCCGCGCTGCTGGCGATGATCGCGGTGCCGGTGCTCGCCGATTCGGCGCTGCCCCCGGCGGAGCTGGCCTATTCCCAGCTCAAGGACCCGGCGAAGGAGGCCGAGGCGCGCAAGCTGATGGAGACGCTGCGCTGCCTGGTGTGCCAGGGCCAGTCGATCGCCGATTCGGACGCGGAGATGGCCGGCGACATGCGCGCGCTGGTGCGCGAGAAGATCGCAGAGGGCCAGCAGCCCGCCGAGGTGCGCAAATGGCTGGTCGAACGCTATGGCGACTATGTGACCTATGATCCGCCGTTCAGTTGGCTGACGGCGCCCTTGTGGCTGCTGCCGCTGCTGCTGATCGCCGCCGGGCTGCTGATCGCGCGGCGCAGCTTCGGCAAGAGCGACCCCACGATCGAGGGGGAGGAGGCCTGATGGGCTGGGCGATGCTGTTGGGGCTGGCGGTGCTGGCGTTCGCCGGGCTGTGGTTCGGCGGCTTTCCGCGGCGGTTGTGGACGATCCCGGCCACCGCGCTGACGCTGGGCGCGGCCGGCTATGCCTGGCAGGGGAGCCCGGATCAGCCGGGGCATCCGGTGGCGGCGGTCGAGCGCAAGGGCGAGATCGACCCCGGGCTGATCGAGATCCGCGAGACGATGTTCGGCCGCTACAACACCGCCTACAGCTATTTCGGCATGGCGGATGCGATGACGCGGATCGGCGCGCGCGATTCGGCCGTGCGGGCGATGCTGGGCGCGGTGCAGAAAGAGCCCAAGAACGCCGGGCTGTGGACCTGGCTGGGCGTGACGCTGGCCGAGCATGACGGCGGAATGGTGTCGCCCGCCTCGGCCTATGCCTTCCGCCGGGCGATGGAACTGGCGCCGGATCACCCCGGGCCGCCCTTCTTCATGGGGCTGGCTCAGGTGAAATCGGGGCAGTTCGCCGCCGCGCGCCCGTTGTGGGAACGCGCGGTGGCGCTGTCGCCCGCCGACGCGAGCTACCGTTCGCTGCTGGAAGCCCAGCTCGCGCGGCTGGACGAGGTGCTGGCGGCCGGCGCGGGGCAGGGTGCCCCGGCCGGGCCGCCCGAGCCGGCCGCTCCCGAACCCGCGAACGGCCAGGCCGCGCCCTGAAGGGGTTTCCCCCGGCCCGCGCCGGGGGAATCGATCAGTTCCAGGCCTCGAACGGCAGTTCCAGCGCCTCGGCCACCGCGGCGTGGCGGATCTTGCCGGCCGAGACGTTCAGCCCCGCCGCCAGGTGGCGATCGGCGCGCATCGCGGCTTCGGCGCCCTTGTTCGCCAGCTTCAGCACGAAGGGCAGGGTGGCATTGTTGAGCGCGAAGGCCGAGGTGCGCGCCACCGCGCCGGGCATGTTCGCCACGCAATAATGGATGATGCCATCCACCTCATAGACCGGATCGGCATGGGTGGTGGCGTGGCTCGTCTCGAAGCAGCCGCCCTGATCGATCGCGATATCGACCAGCACCGATCCGCGCTTCATCGTCTTCAGCATCTCGCGCGTGACCAGCTTGGGCGCGGCCGCGCCGGGCACCAGCACCGCGCCGATCACCAGATGCGCACGCGCCACGGCGGCCGCGACGGCGGCCTTGCTGGCATAGGCGGTCTTGATCTGGCTGCCGAAATGGAGATCCAGCTCGGCCAGGCGATCGTTGTTGATGTCATAGATGGTCACGTCGGCGCGCTGGCCGACCGCGATCTGCGCGGCGTTGATGCCCGCCACGCCGCCGCCCAGGATCGCGACTCGCGCCGGAGCCACGCCGGGCACGCCGCCCAGCAGCACGCCGCGGCCACCCTGTTCCTTCTCAAGATAGTGCGCGCCGACCTGGATCGACATGCGGCCCGCGACCTCGCTCATCGGCTTAAGCAGCGGCAGGCTGCGCGCGTCGGAGGTGACGGTTTCATAGGCGATGCAGGTCGCGCCGGACTTCATCAGCCCCTCGGCCTGCGCCTTGTCGGCCGCCAGGTGGAGATAGGTGAACAGCGTGTGGCGCGGCTCCAGCAGAGCGATCTCCTGCGGCTGGGGCTCCTTCACCTTCACGATCATGTCGGCGCCCGCGAACACCGCCGCCGCGCTTGGGGCGATGGTGGCGCCGGCCGCGACATAATCCGCATCGGTGAAGTCGATGCCGATGCCGGCGTTGGTCTCGATCAGTACCGAATGGCCCGCGGCGGTCAGCTCCGCCACCGACGCCGGAGTGAGCCCGACGCGATATTCGTGGTTCTTGATCTCCTTCGGAACGCCGACGCGCATTGCCTGTCTCCCCAAATGCTTCGTGGCAGTGGCCATACACTGGGGCTGGGGTGCGAGTCTCTGCAAGTTGCCGCGCAGACCGGGGCAATCGCGCATATATCCATATCATATCTAGGAATTATGAGATATTCATGCGCAATGGACAGAATTGACGCAGCGATCCTCCGGCGGCTGGTGGCCGATGCGCGCGCGCCGGTAAGCCAGATCGCGGGCGAGGTGGGGCTTTCGCAATCGGCCTGCACGCGGCGCATCCAGGCGCTGGAGGCGAGCGGGCATATCCGCGGCTATTCGGCGCGGCTGGGGCTGCGGCGGCTGGGATACCGGGTGACGGCGCTTGTCGATATCACGCTGGGCACCCAGGCCGAGGAGGATCTGGCGCTGTTCGAGCGCGCGGTGGAGCAGATCGACGGGGTGGTGGAATGCGCGCTGGTTTCGGGCGGGCAGGATTACCGGCTGAAGATCCTGTGCCGGGATCTGGACGATTACGAGCGGCTGCACCGCGAGCAGCTCGGGCGGCTGCCGGGGGTGGTGACGATCAACTCCAGCTTCGTCCTGCGATCCGTGCCGACCCGCAGCGAGGGCGATGCGATCTTCGCCGGGCTGCGCTGACGCGCTGGGCTGCGCGGTGCCGCGCCATAGGAAGAGCGCCCATTGCGGCGGCATGTTGCACGTGCTAACGGCGCGCCACATTTACGAGGGCTAAGCTGGTCTCGCATGACCCATCCTCTTGAACTCCCGGCACGACAGCCTCTCCCGTGACAGATAGCCCGCAGGGCGTGGCGCAGGACCACGCGCAGGACGATTCGCACGCCGGCCACGGCCATGCGCAGGACGCGACCTGGAAGCTCGCGCTCGGCGCGATCGGCATCGTCTTCGGCGATATCGGCACCAGCCCGCTCTATGCGTTCCGCGAGACCTTCGCCGGTCATCACCCGCTGACGCTGGACCAGCTCCACATCATGGGCGTGATCAGCCTGATGTTCTGGTCGATGATGGCGGTGGTGACGCTGAAATATGTCGTCGTCATCATGCGCGCCGACAACAAGGGCGAGGGCGGCAGCCTGGCGCTGCTCGCGCTGATCTCCGGCAGCGGATCGGAGAAGCGCTGGACGGCGGGCATCGTGCTGCTGGGCGTGTTCGCCACCGCGCTCTTCTATGGCGATTCGATGATCACACCGGCGGTGTCCGTGCTGTCGGCGGTGGAAGGCATCGCGGTGGCGGCACCGAACCTGTCGGGGCTGATCGTACCGTTCGCTGTGGCGATCCTTGTGCTGCTGTTCTCGATCCAGCGGACCGGCACGTCGCGCGTGGGCGCGCTGTTCGGCCCGATCATGATGCTCTACTTCCTCGTCATCGCGACGCTGGGGGTGCTGAGCTTCATCAAGACGCCCGAGGTGCTGTGGGCGCTCGATCCGCTCTATGCCGTGGCCTTCTTCGCAGACGATCCGCTGGCTGCCTTCCTGGCGCTCGGCTCGGTCGTTCTGGCGGTTACGGGTGCTGAGGCGCTCTATGCCGACATGGGGCATTTCGGCCGCAAGCCGATCCGCGTGTCGTGGCTGTGGTTCGTCCTGCCGGCGCTGATGTGCAACTATATGGGGCAAGGCGCGCTGCTGATGCGCGACGCGGCGGCGCTGAAGAGCCCCTTCTACAATCTGGCGCCCGAGGCGCTTCAGCTTCCGCTGGTGGGCGTGGCGACGATGGCGGCGATCATCGCCAGCCAGGCGGTGATCTCCGGCGCATTCTCGGTGACGCAGCAGGCGATCCAGCTCGGCTTCATCCCGCGCCTGCGCATCGAGCATACCAGCGCGGCGACGGCGGGGCAGATCTATATCCCGATCGTCAACTGGGCGCTGATGGTCATGGTGATCCTGCTCGTGCTGACCTTCCAGACCAGCTCGAACCTGACCGCGGCCTATGGCATCGCCGTCACCGGCGCGATGTTCATCGACAACTGCCTGCTCGCGGTGGTGCTGTTCTCGTTGTGGAAGTGGCAGAAGCGGTACGCGCTGCCGCTGCTGGCGCTGTTCTTCACCGTGGACCTGGCCTATTTCGCCGCGAACCTGACCAAGGTTCCGGACGGCGGCTGGTTCCCGCTGCTGGTGGGCTTCATCGTCTTCACCCTGCTGACCACCTGGTCGAAGGGCCGCAAGCTGATGCTCCAGCGGCTGCGCGAGAGCGCGATGCCGATCAAGATCTTCATCGATTCGGCCGCCAATTCGGCGACGCGCGTGCCCGGCACCGCGGTGTTCATGACCTCCACGCCCGAAGGCGTGCCGCACGCGCTGCTCCACAATCTGAAGCACAACAAGGTGCTGCACGAGCGCGTGATCCTGCTGACCGTGAAGATCAGCGATTCGCCCTTCGTGCCCGACGAGAAGCGGATGCAGATCGAGGATCTGGGCAAGGGCTTCCACCGCATGGTGCTGAAATACGGCTTCATGCAGGAAGCCGACGTGCCCGCCGCGCTGAAGCAGGTGAACGATTGCGGCGCCGAGTTCCGGATGATGGACACCAGCTTCTTCCTGGCGCGGCAGACGCTGCTGCCCTCGTCGCGGCCGGGGATGATGATCTGGCGCGAGAAGCTGTTCGCCTGGATGCTGCGCAACGCGGAAAGCGCGATGGAGTTCTTCAAGCTGCCCACCAACCGCGTCGTGGAGCTGGGCAGCCAGGTGGAGATCTGACGCGGGTGGAGCCGGAACGGCCCGCCCCGCTGATCGTCACCGCGCTGTTCGGCAGCGAGGATTTCGCCCGGCTGGATGCGCTGCGCCGCCGCTATTATCCGGCCGCGCACAATGTGGTGCCCGCGCATTGCACGATGTTCAGCCACCTGCCGCCCTCCGCCGCCGCCGAGGTCAAGCGCCGGCTGGCGGGCGAGACGCGGGGGGTGAAGCCGCCGCAGGCGCGGCTGAGCGGGCTGATGGACCTGAACGACGGCGTCGCCATCCGCATCGAATCGCCGGGCCTGCTGGCGATCCGCGCGCGGCTGGCGGAGGCGCTGGCCGGGCTGTTGGGCCCTACCGACAGCGCCGGATGGGCGCCGCACGTCACCATCCAGAACAACGTGCCGCGCATGACGGCGATCGCGACCCGGACCGAGCTTGCGGCGACCTTCGAGCCGCGCCCGCTGGCGATCGCGGGGCTGGCGGCATGGTGGTATCGCGGCGGGCCTTGGGAGCCGCTGTCGCGCCACATGTTCGGCTGATCCAATTGGCTTGACCGGTGCGCGGCACTTACCTATGTCGCGCGCTCGCCGTAAGGCCGGGTGCCGGGGCGGAGTAGCTCAGCTGGTTAGAGCAGCGGAATCATAATCCGCGTGTCGGGGGTTCAAGTCCCTCCTCCGCTACCACCTCATCGCCCGGAAACGGGCCTCGCCCGTCAGGGCAGGCGCCGCGCGCGGATGATCTTCACCGGCGTGATCAGTTCCTCGTTCTTGAAATAGCCGGTGGGGCTCTTCGGGCCGTCCAGGATCGCGTGGACCACCTCCATCCCCTCCACGACGCGGCCGAAGGCGGCATAGCCCTCCTTCTCCTCGGCGCGCGCGGGATCGGCGTCCATATAGAGCTGGTCGCCGACCATGATGGTGAAATCGCCCTGCGCGGTGCCGGGGGCCAGCCGCGCGGTGGATAGCGTGCCGTTCAGGTGCGAAAGGCCGGTCTCGCTGGTGGGTTCGTGGCGGATCGGGGGAAACACCTTCTTCGGATTGGCGCGCACGCCGAACTGGACGAAGCCCCAGCGATGCTCGACCTGCACGGCGCGATAGAAGCTCATCCCGTTGAGCCGCCCCGAATCGACATAGCGCAGGAAGTTGCCAGCGGAGACCGGCGCCTGGGCGACGAAGATTTCCGCGACGATGGTGCCCGCGTCGGTCTCGATCGCGACGCGCACCGGGGCTGGGGGCGGGGAGGGCGCCGGAGGCTGCGCCGCCGCGGGGATCGCGCAGGCCAGCGCCATCAGCATCGCCAGCAGATACCGGATCATCCTCTCAGTCCCCCCTATTGCCATTGCGGGACTATAGCCCGCCATCCGGCGCGTGGAACGGATTTCACGCGGGCACGGGCGCGTTATGATCGCGCGGGGCGAATCGGGATTGGGGGGAAGGATGATCGACCGGCGGGGCGTGCTCGCGGTGCTGGCGCTGATGGGCAGCGGCGCGGCCTTTGCACGGGCGGTGCCCGAATTGCCGGGCGTGCGCCCGCGCGAGCCGTGGAATCGCTTCGCCAAGGGGCCGATGTTCGCCCCTTTCGTGAAAGCCATCGCCCGGCTGAAGCGCGAGCCCAATATCGAGAGCGCCGATTCCTGGCTGTTCTGGGCCAATATCCACGCCACCCACTGCCCGCACGGCAAGCCCTATTTCCTCGCCTGGCACCGCGGCTATCTGGCGCTGTTCGAGCGCAAGCTGGCCGAACTGACCGGCAACGGCAATTTCCGGCTGCCCTATTGGGACTATTACCGCGATCCGCGCGTGCCCGAGGAGGTGACCCGCGGCGACGCGGCGACCAATCCGCTGTGGGAGCCGCGCAAGGGCAGCACCATCGCCCCCGCGCTGGGCTTCACCGCCTATGATCCGGGCCTGGGCAAGTTCGAGCGCGGTGTGGGCAACAGCTTCGAATCGCGGATCGAGGCTTCGCCCCATAACAACATCCACAATCTGGTTGGCGGCCGGATGGCGACGATGCAATCGCCGCAGGACATCGTGTTCTGGCTGCACCACGCCAATGTGGACCGGCTGTGGGCGGCGTGGCTGGCATCGGGCCATGCGGGGGCGATGCCGCCCGAGAGCGCGTCCTATTGGGCGGGGCGCTTCGCCTATACCGGGACGATGGACCTGGCCAAGGCGGATACGATCGCGTGCGAACGGCTGGGCTATCGCTACGAGGATCTGGTGCTGCCTTCCCAGGCGCCGCCGGTCGAGATGGCGGCCCCGGCGGACGAGGCGCCTGTGGTGGGCGCTCCGCCGCCCGTGACCGCGGGCGACGCCGAGGGCGGCAGCGGAAGGCGCCCGCCGCGCAAGGCGACCCGCAGCAGGGCGCCGCGTCCCGCCGCCGCGCCGCCCGCTCCGGTAGCGGCCGCTCCGCCGCCGCCGCAGGTGATGCCCGACGGCAGCATCGCGCTGGGGTCCGATCCGGTGCTGGCCAGCGCCACCTTCGCGGTGGAGATGCCGGTGGTGGAGGAGGCGCCGATCGTCGGCGCACCCGCTCCGGCTCCACGCAAGCGGACGCGGCGCGGCGCCCCGCGCGCGCCTGCCGCGGCGGCGCCTCCGCCGCCCGCCGCCGCTCCGCCGCCGCCCCCTCCAGAGGCGATGGGCGACAATATGGAGGGCGGATCCGGCATGCGGCCCGGCCACAGCGGCCATGGCGCGCAGGACGGTCCTCCCGGCCCCGACCAGCTCGTGCTGGTGCTGAACGACGTCTCGCTGACAGCCGCGGGCGCAGAGGGCGGCTATTTCTTCCGCATCTATGCCAACCTGCCCGGCATGGGGCCGGTGCAGGACGACAGCCGCCTGATCGGCACGATCGGCCCGTTCCAGATCGCCGCCGCCATGCACAATGCGGTGGACGGCAAGGTGCGGCTGGAGCTGCCGGTCACCGATGTCGTGCGGCGGCTGCGCGACGAGAACTGCATCGGCTCCACCGCGCTCGACCTGGCCTTCGTCCGCGTCGATGCGGAGGATGCGCCGGGCGGCCAGGTGATCGCGATCGGCCGCTATTCGATCGAGGGGGTGCTGACCGAACCTACGGGATAACCCGGAGCGAGGGTTTCCCGAACAGACGCGCGTTCAGCAGTTGTTTTAGAAGCTGGGCGTAGAGAACGAGTCTGTTGGGGAGGGGAGTATGAAGTCGCTCAACCACCTGCCTTCTGGATTGGCCTCGCATGACCGCGAGGGTCGCCTGCCGCCCGGCAGCGGGCTGTTGATCGCGCTGGCGGTGTCGATCGCGTTCTGGGGCATCCTTGCCGTGGCGGTGTTCGCCGCGCGCTGATCGCAAGCGGGGCTATCGCGCCCGCCAGTAAAGCTGTCTGGCTTTCGCCGTTGTCCGATTGCGCGCGCAACCTATGTTGCGCCGAACGGGGCGCTCCCCCTAGAAGCGCCCGACGCAACTTCGGAAACGGACGAGAATGACCGCCACCCACTCCACGCGCATGCTGATCCTGGGCTCCGGCCCCGCGGGCCTCACCGCCGCCATCTATGGCGCGCGCGCCGGGCTGGCGCCGATCGTCGTCCAGGGCATCCAGCCGGGCGGCCAGCTCACCACCACCACCGATGTGGAGAACTACCCCGGCTTCCGCGAGGTGATCCAGGGTCCGTGGCTGATGGAGGAGATGCAGGCCCAGGCCGAGCATGTCGGCGCGCAGATGATGTGGGACACGATCACCCAGGTGGACCTGACCCAGCGCCCGTTCCGCCTGACCGGCGACAGCGGCACCGTGTATCTGGGCGACGTGCTGGTGATCGCCACGGGCGCGCAGGCCAAGTGGCTGGGCCTTGATTCCGAAGATCTGCTGAAGGGCAAGGGCGTGAGCGCCTGCGCCACCTGCGACGGCTTCTTCTATCGCGGCAAGAAGGTGGCGGTGATCGGCGGCGGCAACACCGCGGTGGAAGAGGCGCTGTACCTCACCAACCACAGCCATGACGTGACGCTGATCCACCGCCGCGACAGCTTCCGCGCGGAGAAGATCCTGCAGCAGCGCCTGTTCGCCAACGAACGGATCAAGGTGCTGTGGAACAAGCAGGTCAACCGCTTCATCGACGGCGGCGGCACCGCGGGGCTGGTCGGCATCGAACTGGAGGATACCCAGACGGGCGAACTTTCGACGATCGAGGTCGACGGCGGCTTCGTGGCGATCGGCCACCATCCGGCGACCGAGCTGTTCCGCGGCCATGTCTCGCTCGACGACGACAGCTATATCAAGGTCGAGCCGGGCAGCACGCGCACCAGCGTGCCGGGCGTGTTCGCCTGCGGCGACGTGATGGACAAGACCTATCGCCAGGCGGTGACCGCGGCAGGCACCGGCTGCATGGCCGCGCTCGACGCCGAGCGCTTCCTGGCCGAAGCGGATTTCGAGACGAAGGCGCACGAAGCGGCGGAGTAAACCCCCTGTACTCCCGCGCCAGGGGGGAGGGGGGCCAACGCCCCCGTCACGCATCTACGGAACACGGCGCTCAATCTGGCGAGGATCGCCATTCAGCTTTGCCGCGCGATGCGCAACCACGCCTGAGTCGTCCTATCCGCCCAGCGCGTCCTTCACCCGATCGAACAGCCACGCCTCGTCGCCCGGACCGGCGAAGCTGTGGCTGGCGGTGTCGCGCTCGACGGGGGTGATCGCGGTGCGGGCGGCGGCGAAGGCCTCGCCCTTCCATGCGTCCATGAAGGCGATGGCGGTATTGTCGCGCCGCGCGATCAGCAGCGTCACCGGCACCTGCGCCGATCCCAGCGCCGCGCCCAGCCGCGCGGCCAGGCTATCGGGCGATGCGGCGGCGGCAGGACCCGTGCGGCTGCCGATCACCTTGCCGATGCCCTTCAGCACCTTGCCGATGTTCACGCCGCCGCGCAGCAGCCGCAGCCATTCGCGGGGGTCCTTCAGCCGCTCGGCATAGCGCGCGCGGATGGCGGCGGCGTGGGGCAGGTCGCTCGCGGCGGATTGCTCGATCGTCCAGGGATTGGCGATCAGCAGCGCGTCGATGCCAGCCGCGCCATGGAACAGCGCCAGCGCGGTGGCGGCGTCGCAGTTTCCGAAGGCGACGATGCGGCGCATGCCAGGCACCTCCGCCGCGAAGGTGGCAGCGGCGGCGGCGATATCCTGCGCGCTGTGTTCGAACCCCTGGTTGGCGCCGGTCGAATCGCCCACGCCGCGCCGGTCATAGCGGAACACGGGTACGCCCAGCTCAGCCGCGGTCTGTTGCGCGAGCCGCGCCATGCCGCGATGCGATCCGCTGCGAATCTCGTTGCCGCCGGATATGATCAGCAGCCCGGATTGGCCCGCGCCTTCGTCGAGCGTGCCGAACAGCGTCTCGCCGGCGCAGGCGAAAGCGATCATCCTTCGCATGCGCGCACCCAATCGGCGATGTCGGCGGCGAGCAGCGCGGCAAGCGCGGGATCATTGTCCGGCTCCGCACGGCGCCACAGCGGGCTGGCGTCGATCTTCCGGTCGGCGGGCCGTGCGTCGGTCTCCAGCCGCACGGTGCGCACGCGGGGGCCATCGGCGGGCTGGGCGGCGGCCAGCTCGCGCAGTAGCGCGGGGGCGATGCGGTTGCCCGCGATCTCGACCGGACCGGCGGCGTCGGTCAGCGCGGCGGGATCGAAGGCCGTGCCGCCCTCGCGCGCGCCGGCCTGGGCGATGCGCGTCAGCTCGCGCAGCAGGTCCGGCCCGGGCTGGGGCGACAGATACCAGCGGCCGTCGGGCTCCGCGCGGGCGTCGATCAGCGCGCCGCTGCGGATCGCTGCGACATAGCAGCTCCGGCCTTCCCATTCGAAGGCGAGGGTGGCGGAGGCAAAGGCCTCGCGCATCCGGCCGAGCGTCGCCTCTTCGGTCGGCACCAGGCTCTCGTTTGTGCCGGGAAGATCGGGCAGCGCGCCGCCGATGCCGTGCCCGGCCAGCAGGCGCAGCAGCGTGACGGCGAAGGCGCGGGTACGGTTCGCTTCCTCGAACAGCGGCAGCGCGGCCACCACGACCGGACCTTCGGACGGACCGAAGCGAAGCATCGCCTCGCGCCCGCCGGGCCAGTCGTAGCCCGATATCACGTGCCCGCCTTTTCCGCGGCGAAGCGCTTCAGCGAACCGAAGGTCTCCAGCATCTCGCCGTCCACCTCGTCATCCTCGATCAGGATGCCCAGCCGGTCCTCAAGCTCGGTCAGCAGCCCGGCGACCGCGAGCGAATCGAGCTCGGGCAGCGCGCCGAACAGCGGCGTATCATCGGTGAAGGCGGCGACGCGCGCCGCATCCAGGCCCAGCACGTCGGCCATCACCGCGCGTACCGCCTTGTCGATCCCGGCTGTTCCCTTGGACTGCAATTGAGGCCCCCTGAACCGTTTTTTGGTTCCCGTAAGACTTGGCGGGGGCGCTGCCAAGACTATGCTGGCGCCGTGCCCCCCGATCCGAGACCCTATCCCATCGACACGCTGCCCCTGCGCGGCGGCGCGGCGGCGCCCGCGCTGGAGGATCGCGCGGGCACGCTGGACTATGCGGGGCTGGAGGCGGCGGTGGGCACGCTGGCGCACTGGCTGGCGGGCCAGGGGTTCGCGCCGGGCGATCGGGTGGCGAGCTGGCTGCCCAAGACGCGCACCGCCTGCCTGATGCCGCTGGCGGCGCCGCGCGCGGGGTTGGTGCATGTACCGGTGAACCCGGTGCTGAAGCATGCGCAGGTGGCGCATATCCTGGCCGACAGCGGCGCGCGGCTGCTGCTCACCCAGGCGGCGCGCATCGCCGCGCTCCAGCCCGGAGACGTCCCCGCAGATTGCCGCGTGGCGACCGAGGAGGAGGCGCGCGGGGCGGATGCGCTGCCGCCGTCCTCGGCCGATCCGGCGGCGCTGGCGGCGATCCTCTATACCTCCGGCTCCACCGGGCGGCCCAAGGGCGTGATGCTGAGCCACGCCAACCTGTGGCTGGGCGCCGCCAGCGTGGCGCATTATCTGAAGCTGACGCCCGCGGATCGCGTGCTGGGCGTGCTGCCGCTCAGCTTCGATTATGGGCAGAACCAGCTCCTATCCACCTGGCACGCGGGCGGATGCGTGGTCCCGCTCGACTATCTGACCGCGCGCGACGTGGTGAAGGCGGTCGAGCGGTTCGGCGCGACCAGCCTGGCGGGGGTGCCGCCGCTGTGGGTGCAACTGCTGGAGGCGGAGTGGCCGGCGGAGACGGCGGCCCGGCTGCGGCGGCTGACCAATTCGGGCGGCGCGCTCACCCCGCGCATGGTGACGGGCCTGCGCGAACGGTTCCCGGCGGCGGACCTCTATCCGATGTACGGGCTGACGGAGGCGTTCCGATCGACCTATCTCGATCCCGCGCTGGTCGACGCGCACCCGGATTCGATCGGCCGCGCGATCCCCTTTGCCGAGGTGATGGTGGTGCGCCCCGGCGGCGGCCCCGCCGCGCCGGGCGAGCCGGGCGAGCTGGTCCATGCCGGGCCGCTGGTGGCGCAGGGCTATTGGCGCGATCCGGAGCGGACGGCGCAGCGGTTCCGCCCCGCGCCAGACTTCGCCGAAAGCGGGGGCATGGCGGTGTGGTCCGGCGATACGGTGGTGGCGGATGCCGATGGGCTGCTGCGCTTCGTCGGCCGCGACGACGAGATGATCAAGTCGGCCGGCAACCGCATCAGCCCGACCGAGATCGAGGAGGCGGTGCTGGCCTGCGGCGTGGTGGCGGAGGCGGCGGCGTTCGGCGTGCCCGACGCGCGGCTGGGGCAGGCGATCGTGGTCATCGCACGCGCCAAGGGCGATGCGGCGGCGGCCGAGGCCGCGCTGCGCGACCGGCTGCGGCGCGACCTGCCCAGCTTCATGCAGCCCGCCCGTTACGAGTGGCGCGCGGCGATGCCGCACAATGCGAACGGCAAGCTGGACCGCACCGCGCTGCGCGCCGGCCTGAACAGTGTGGGAGAAGGACAGTGAACGGCGCAAAGGCATCCGGCCCGATCCCGCCCGAATTCGCCGGGGCGCCGGAGCTGACCGTGGCGGGCCGCCCGTTCGGCGCATGGATCGCGCAGGCGGGCGGGACGCCGCTGTATCTCTATGATTTCGGGATGATCGCGGCGCGGCTGGCGCGGCTGCGCGCGGCGATGCCGGAGATCGTGGACATCCATTACGCGATCAAGGCCAATCCGCTGCCCGCGCTGCTGGCGGCGGTGGCGCCGCTGGTCGGCGGGTTCGACGTCGCGTCGGGCGGCGAGCTGGAGAAGGCGCTGGCGGCGATGCCCGCGGACCGCATCAGCTTCGCAGGCCCCGGCAAGCGCGACGGCGAGCTGGAGGCGGCGATCCGCGCGGGCGCGACCGTCAACCTGGAATCGGAGGGCGAGGCCCGGCGCGCGCTGGCGATCGGCGATCGCACCGGCATCCGCCCGCGGCTGGCGGTGCGGGTGAACCCGGATTTCGAGCTGCGGGGATCGGGGATGAAGATGGGCGGGCGCGCGTCCCCCTTCGGCATCGACGCCGCGCGCGTGCCCGCGCTGGTGCGTCAGATCGTCGCGGCGGGGGCGGACTGGCGCGGCTTCCACATCTTCGCGGGATCGCAGGCGCTCGATTCGGGCGCGATCACCGAGACGCAGGCGGCGACGGTGACGCTCGCCGCACGGCTGGCGGGGGAGGCGGGGGCGGTGCCGCCGCTCGTCAACCTGGGCGGCGGCTTCGGCATCCCCTATTTCGCCGGCGACCTGCCCGTGAATGTGGAGGGCGTGGGCATGGCGCTGGGCCAGCGGCTGGCGGCGCTTCCGCCCGAGCTGGCGGGCAGCCGCTTCGCGATCGAGCTGGGCCGCTGGATCGTGGGCGAGGCGGGCGTCTATCTGGTGCGCGTGGTGGACCGCAAGGAGAGCGCGGGCGAGGTCTTCCTGGTCACCGACGGCGGGCTGCACCATCACCTGGCGGCGACGGGCAATTTCGGGATGGTCGTGCGGCGCAACTATCCGGTGGCGGTGGCCGGCCGCATGGCCGATGCGGCCGAGGAGGTGGTGACGGTGGTCGGCCCGCTCTGCACCCCGCTGGACCGGCTGGCGGACCGCGTCGCGCTGCCGCGCGCGGAGGCGGGTGACGTTATCGCGATCTTCGCTTCCGGCGCCTATGGCCCCAGCGCGAGCCCCTCCGCGTTTCTGGGACATGGTCCCGCAATGGAACTTCTGGCGGGCGCCATAAACTCCTAACTCCATCTTAACCTCTTCACCCCATAGCTGGTCCCCGATCCTGCGCGGGCATGCATCCGAGACGTCGGCTGCGCCTCCACCCGCGCCAGGAGGGAGGCTCGAGCATGCGTTTTCAGGGTATTCGCTTGGGGATTTGGGCGCCGGTTGCGGCGGCGCTGCTGCTTTCCGGCTGCATGGGCGGCGGAAGCGGGCAGCAACTGCCCCCCGCCACCTTCGTCGCCAGCCGCGAAGGGCCGGGCGAGGAATATGTCATCGGCCCGATGGACCAGCTCCAGGTCTTCGTATGGCGCAACCCCGAGCTTTCGGCCGAGGTGCAGGTGCGCCCGGACGGCCGCATCACCACCCCGCTGATCAACGACATGCCCGCCGTCGGCAAGACCCCGGCGATGCTCGCGGACGACCTGAAATACGCGCTGAGCGAGTATATCAAGGACCCGATCGTCTCGGTGATCGTCAAGAATTTCTCCGGCACCTACAGCCAGCAGATCCGCGTCGTCGGCGCGACCGAGAAGCCGGCCTCGATCCCCTATCGCGCCAACATGACCGTGCTGGACGCGATGATCGCGGTGGGCGGGCTTTCCGAGTTCGCCTCGGGCAACGGATCGCGGCTGGTGCGTGTCGACAAGCAGACCGGCCGCCAGCGCGAATATAAGCTGCGCCTCTCCGACCTGCTCAAGAAGGGCGATACCAGCGCGAACGTGAAGCTGGAGCCGGGCGATGTGATCATCATCCCCGAGAGCATGTTCTAAAGGGGCCGCGCGGGATGGGGAGCCTCTACGACGAAATCCGGGCAGCGATCCACGCCGTATGGATGCGGCGCTGGATAGCGCTGGCCGTCGCCTGGGCGGTGTGCCTCGCGGGCTGGCTCGTCGTGTCGCAGATGCCGAACAAATATGAGTCGCGCTCGCGCGTCTCGATCCAGTTCCGCGAGCTGCTGCCGATGCAGAATGGCGCCGCGGCGGCCGATCAGCAGAAGGAGATCGATCGCGTCCGCCAGACCTTCACCTCCGCGGTGAACCTGGAAAAGGTGGTGCGCGGCACCGACATCGCCCGCACCGTCGCCACCGATCGCGACGTCGCGGACCGGATCGCCTCGCTCCAGGGCATGATCAAGCTCACGGCCCAGCAGGACAATCTGTTCGAGATTGCGGTCACCGCCGGCAACGGCAAGCTGGCCAAGCAGATCAACCAGAAGCTGATCGACGTGTTCGTCGAGGGCAACCTGGCCGAGACGCGCGACGAGACCGGCCAGTCGCTGCGCTTCCTGGACGATCAGATCGCCGCGCGGCAGAAGGAGTTGCAGGAGGCGGAGGCCAAGAAGGCCGATTTCCAGACGCGCTACCTGGGCAACCTGCCCGGCACCGGATCGCTTGCCGACCGGATGAGCGCGGCGCGCACCCAGCTCGCCCAGGTCGAATCCGATCTCGCCGCCGCGCAGAGCGCGCTCAGCACCGTCAACGCCCAGATGGCGGGAACCCCCGCGAACGTGGCCGGAGCGGCCGGAACCGCCGGCCCGGCGCGCGCCCGTCTGGGCGCGATCCAGGGCCAGATCGCCGAGGCGCGGGCACGCGGCTGGACCGACAGCCACCCCGACATGGTGGCGCTGAAGGGCCAGCTTGCCGCCGCCCAGGCTGCGGCGCGCAACGAGCCGATCTCCGGCGGCGGCAGCGCCAGCAACCCGCTGTACCTCAGCCTCCAGTCGATGCGCGCGGACAAGCAGGCGCAGGTCGCGGCGCTGATCCAGCGCAAGTCCGCGATCGACGCCGATCTGGCCAAGATCCAGGCGGCGATGACCGACAATCCGGCCCAGGCGGCCGAGATGGCGACGATCGACCGCGATTATCAGGTGCTGAAGGACCAGTATGACAAGCTGCTCGCCGATCGCGAGCAGGTGAAGCTGAAGAGCCAGGTGCAGTCGAGCACCGAGGGGGCGAAGTTCAGCGTTATCGATCCGCCGACCCAGCCGCGCGCGCCGGCCGCGCCGAACCGGCCGCTGCTGCTCACCGGCGTGCTGATGGCCGGCCTGTTCGCCGGGCTGGGCGCCGCGTTCATGCTCGGCCGGCTCCAGACGACCTTCTCCACCGCGCGGCGGCTTGAGCGCGCCAGCGGCATGCCCGTGATCGGATCGATCGGCGAGGTGATCTCCTCCGCCCAGCGCGCGATGCGGCGCAGGCGGCTCGTGCTGTTCGCGGGCGGCGTCGCCGCGCTCGGCTTTGCCTGGGTGGGGCTGGTGGGCGTCGATTTCATCCAGCGCGGATTGGGGGCCTGATCCGATGAACGACCAGACCCCGCGCCGGTACAAGGGCACGCTGCTGGAGCGCGCAGCCGCGCAGTTCCATTACGGCGCGCCCCAGGTCCCGCAGCAGCCTCAGCAGCAGATCCCGGCGGAGCCCGCGCAGCCGCGCATGGCGCCCGCCGCGCCCGCCTATCCGCTCGACGGGCTGGAGCTTCCGCGCCTGCGCCGCGGCCATCCGCTGGACGGCCCCGCCTTCGCGCCCGCCGCTCCGGTGGCGCCCGAGGTGCTGGCGGTGCCCGAGGTTCCGCCGGTGCCCGAGGCGCCCGCGCCGCGCCCCGGCCGCCGCATTGCCCCGGTGGACCGCACGTTGCTGGCGCAACAGGGGATGATCGTCCCCGGCAGCCATGTGACCACGCTGGCCGAGGAATTCCGGCTGGTGAAGCGCCAGTTGCTGCTCACCGCGCGCGCGGTGGCGGGCGAGGATGCGATGCGTTCGCGCATGATCCTGGTCTGCTCGGCGCAGCCGGACGAGGGCAAGACCTTCTGCGCGATCAACCTCGCGCTTTCGATGGCGGCCGAGAAGGACGTCGAAATCCTGCTGGTCGACGCCGATTTCGCCAAGCCCGACGTGCTCCAGCGGCTGGGCATTCCGGCCGGGCCGGGGCTGCTCGATGCGCTCTCCGGCGCGGTGGCGCATGTCGAGGATTGCATCATCGACACCGATATCCCGCAGCTATCGCTGCTGCCCGCGGGCACGCGCACCGCGAGCGACACCGAACTGCTGGCCAGCGACCGCGCGCGCGCGATCCTGGACGGGCTGGCGGCGGCCAATCCGCGCCGCATCGTGATCTTCGATTCGCCGCCCGCGCTGGCCGCCTCGCCGGCTTCGGTGCTGGCGCTGCACGCCGGGCAGGTGATGCTCGTCGTCCGCGCCGACAAGACCACCGAGAGCGACCTGCGCGAGGCGACCGCGATGCTGGATGCCTGCGAGCATATCCAGCTTCTGCTCAACGGGGTTTCGTTCCAGCCGGGGGGCCGGCGCTTCGGAAGCTATTATGGGGAGGCGGGGAAGTGACCCGGCTGTTCGTCACCACATCGGCGGCTGCGCTGGTCCTGGGCTGCGGCATCGCCGCCCCGGCCCAGGCGCAGGAGCGCCGCAACGACATCACGCCCTATATCGAGGTCGGCCAGGTGGCCACCGCGGACCTGAACGGGGGCGACGTGCTGACCTATACCACGGTCGCGGCGGGGATCGACGCATCGATCCAGACGCGGCGCGTGGAGGTGCAGGTCTCGTACAAGTACGAGCATCGCTTCGACTATCAGAAGAACGTCGCGGACCAGGATATCCACAGCGGCATCGCCCGCGTGCGCGGCCGGGTGACCCCGGACCTGAGCATCGAGGCGGGGGGCATGGCGGCGCGCGCGCGTTCCGATTCGCGCGGCCCCGTTCCGGCCACCGGGGCGGGCAACGTATCGAACACCAGCCAGGTCTATTCGGCCTATATCGGCCCGAACCTGGCGACCAACGTCGGCCCGGTCTTCGTCAACGGCGCCTATCGCTTCGGCTATACCAAGGCGGAGGCGCCCGACATCCCCAGCACGGTGCCGGGGCAGCCGCCGCTCGACGTCTATGACGATTCGAAGGTGCATGTCGCGACGCTGAGCACCGGCGTGAAATCGGGCACGGTGCTGCCCGTCGGCATCACCGCCAGCGCGAGCTGGACGCGCGAGGACGCGGGGCAGCTCGACCAGAAATACGACGGCAAATACGCGCGCGGCGACGTGGTGCTGCCGGTCGGCCGCGGGTTCGCGCTCGCGGGCGGCGTGGGATATGAGAAGATCGAGATCACCCAGCGCGATCCGCTGCTCGACGGCACGGGCGCCCCGGTGCGCGACGCGGCCGGACGGATGGTGACCGATCCCGCATCGGCGCCGCGCATCGCCTATGATTTCGACGGCATCTTCTGGGATGCGGGCGTGATCTGGCGCCCCAGCCGCCGCACCTTCCTGGAGGCGCGGGTCGGCCAGCGCTATGACTCGATGAGCTATACCGGCTCGTTCAGCTATCAGATCGGCCCGCAGAGCGGCATCCAGATCGGCGTCTATGACTCGGTCGAGAGCTTCGGCCGCCAGATCAACGGCGGGCTGGCGGCGCTGCCGACCGATTTCGTGACCACCGTCGATCCGTTCGGCAATCAGTATAGCGGCTGCATCTTCGGCACCACGGGCGGCGCGGCGGGAAGCTGCATGAACGGCATCCTGGCCTCCACCGCCACCGCCAACTATCGTGCGCGCGGCGCGACGGGCGTGGTGGTGCTGGCGCGCGGGCCGATCCGCATGGGCCTGGGCGGCGGATATCAGCGCCGCAACTATATCGCGCCCGCCACGGGCTTCGGCACCGGGGTCAACGTCAACGGATCGTTCGACGAAAGCTATTACATCCAGGCCTTCGCCTCGCGCGAGCTGGGGCGGAATGCGGCGATCAGCGGCAGCGTTTTCGGAAATTATTCGAATTCGGACCTGCCGGGTGCACGCGGCCTTTACGGTTGGGGTGCGAATGCGATGTACTCGCACCGCTTCGGCAAGCTCAGCGGCACCGCGGCGGTGGGGGTTTACGGCTCGGAAGACGAGACCGGGAATTCGATCACCGCCGCCCAGGCGTTGCTGGGCCTCAGGTACGGCTTCTAGGGGGCCGAGTGATGTACGACGACCATTATGGGTTGCAGGGCCGGCCGTTCCAACTGACCCCCGACCCCAGGTTCTGGTTCGATACCGCCACGCACCGCAAGGCGATGGCGTACCTCGGCTATGGCCTGAGCCAGGGCGAGGGCTTCGTCGTGATCACCGGCGATCCGGGCGCGGGCAAGACCACGCTGATGGGTCACCTGCTCAGCCAGATCGACCCCGAGCAGCTCAACGTCATCAAGATCGTCTCCACCCAGCTCAGCCCGCAGGATCTGTTGCGGCTGGTGGCGGCGGGGCTGGATATCGACGCGGGCAACGCATCCAAGGCGAGCATGCTCGCCGCGATCGAGCGCGGGCTCCACGCCGTCGCGCGTAGCGGGCGGCGCACGCTGCTGGTGGTGGACGAGGCGCAGGCGCTGCCGTTCGAGACGCTGGAAGAGCTGCGCATGCTCTCCAACTTCCAGGCCGGCGGCTATCCGCTGCTCCAGATCTTCCTGCTCGGCCAGCCCGAGTTCCGGCTGACGCTGCAGGACCCGCGGCTGGAGCAGTTGCGCCAGCGCGTGATCGCCATGCACCATCTGGCGCCGATGGATGCCGACGAGGTGGAACCCTATCTGATCCATCGCCTCTCCTGCGTGGGCTGGCGGGGCAAGCCGCGCTTCACCAACGACGCGGTGGCGATGATGTATCGCTGGTCGGGCGGGTCGCCGCGGCGGCTGAACCAGCTCGCCAGCCGCGTGCTGCTGTTCGGCGCGGTGGAGGGTATCGAGACCTTCGGCGGTGAAGAGGTGGCGAACGTGATCGCCGATCTGGACGGCGACACGCCCGAAAGCACGCTGCGCCCGCGCGCCGCGCCCCAGCCGGTCGCGCCCGCCCCGGCGGAGGAGCCGCTGGAGCTGAACGACGTGCTGCCGCGCGCGATCGGTTCGCCCGCGCCGGTACATGCCGGAGAGCCCCGCCCGCTGGGTACGCCCGCGCCGTCGCCTGCGCCCGCGCCTGCCGCCACGGTGGACGAGGTGGCGCTCAACCGGCGGATCGCCGAGCTGGAGACGCATCTGAAGACCCAGGACGAGGCGCTGCGCCGCGTGCTGACGCTGCTGGTCGATTGGGTCGAGGCGGGCGAATCCGGCAAGCGGCCGGATATCGCGGCGCTCCGCGGCAACGCCGCCTGAGCCGCGCGCCGATGGTCGTCAACGCCTTCACCGTCGATGTCGAGGACTGGTTCCAGGTCGGCGCGTTCGAAACGGTGATCGCGCGCGAGGAATGGGATTCGCTCGAACATCGCGTGGAACGCAACACCGATGCCGTGCTCGCGCTGCTCGACGAGGCGGGGGTCCAGGCGACCTTCTTCGCGCTCGGCTGGGTGGCGGAACGCTATCCGGCGCTGATCCGCCGCATCGCAGAGGCCGGGCATGAGGTCGCGAGCCACGGCTGGGACCATCAGCGCGTCTTCACCATGGGGCCGGAGCAGTTCCGCGCCGACATCGCCCGCGCACGCGCGGCGCTGGAGGACGCATCGGGCACGAAGGTCGCGGGATATCGCGCGCCGAGCTTCTCGATCGACCGGCGCACGCCCTGGGCGCATCCGGTGCTGGCCGAGGCGGGATACGCCTATTCGTCGAGCGTCGCGCCGCTGCACCATGATCATTACGGCTGGGCGGAGGCGCCCCGCCACGCCTTCCGCCCCGTGCCCGGTTCGCCCTTCGTGGAGATTCCGGTGACGCTGGCGCATGTGCTGGGCAAGAAGGTTACCGCCGGGGGCGGCTTCTTCCGCCTGCTGCCCGGATCGGTGACCAGTGCGGCGATCGAGGCCGAGAACCGGATTGGCGAGCCGGCGGTCTTCTATTTCCACCCCTGGGAAATCGACCCGGGGCAGCCGCGGGTCCATAATGCCCCGCTCAAGTCGCGCCTGCGCCATTATGCGCGGCTGGGCGCGATGGCGGGCAAGCTGCGCACGCTGCTCGCCGCGCATCGCTGGGGACGGATGGACGCGATCGCGCGCGCCGCCGCCGAACGGCCCGAGGGAAGGATCGCCGCATGAACGCCCCGCTGCTCCGCCAGCCGCTCGCGATCCGCGTCGCCGTGCTTGAGGAGGCGATCGATCGCGCACGCATCGGCGCGTTCGTCCACGATTGCCCGGGCGGCACCCCCTTCCACCTGCCCGCCTGGAGCGCGGCCGTGGCGCGCGGCTGCGGCCAGCGCAGCCACTATCTGGTCGCCGAGCGCGCCAATGGCGAGATCGCCGGCGTGCTGCCGCTCACCGAATGCCGTTCGCCGCTGTTCGGCAAGGCGCTGGTTTCCGCCGGTTTCGGCGTGGGCGGCGGCATCCTGGCCGAAGGAACGGCGGCGGTGGCGCCGCTGGCGCAGGCCGCATGGGAGCTTGCCGGGCGGCTGGGCGTGCCCGCGCTGGAGCTGCGTGGCGGGCCGCTACCGGGGCCGGAATGGACCAGCGATTCGAGCCGCTACCTGAGCTTCGTCCGCCCGATCGCGGTGGACGACGAGGCCGAGCTGCTGGCGATCCCGCGCAAGCAGCGCGCCGAGGTGCGGCGATCGCTGACCTTCGATCTGGACATCGCCACCGGCTGCGCGCCGGAGGATGTTGCGGCCCATTATGCCGTCTATGCTGAATCGGTCCGCAACCTGGGCACGCCGGTGTTCCCGCGCACGCTGTTTTCCGAGGTTTTGCGGGAGTTTGGCAAATCCGCGGACGTGCTTATAGTGCGCCATCGTGGAGTTGCGGTGTCGAGCGTACTCAGCCTTTACTGGAACGGGACCGTCTATCCCTATTGGGGTGGCGGAACGGCCGCGGCGCGGGCGCTACGCGCCAACGACCGGATGTATTTTGAGCTGATGCACCATGCCCGCGAACGCGGCTGCTCGCGTTTCGATTTCGGCCGCTCGAAGGTCGGCACCGGCCCCGCGGCGTTCAAGAAGAACTGGGGCTTCGAGCCGAAGCCGCTGACCTATTTCGATCGCACGCAGGAGGGCGCCAGCCCGCGCGACGCGAATCCGCTCAACCCCAAATACCGGCTGCAGGTCGCGCTGTGGAAGCGGATGCCGCTGTGGCTCGCCAACCGCGCCGGCCCCTGGATCGCGAAGGGCCTGGGCTGATGGGCGACATCCTGTTCCTGGCGCATCGCATCCCCTATCCGCCCGATCGGGGGGACAAGATCCGCGGCTTCCACATCCTGAAGTATCTCTCGCAGCGCAAGCGCGTGCATCTGATCGCCTTCGCCGACGACGAGAAGGACCTGAAGCGCAAGGGCGGGCTGGCGCGATACACCGGCAACCGCGCGATCGTCTGGCGCTCCAAGGGGCAGGCGGTGGCGGGGATGCAGGCGCTGATGCTGCACAAGCCGGTGTCGCTGACCGCGTTCGACAATTCGCAGCTCCGCGCCGAGGTGGACAATCTGCTGGCGCGGCATGCGATCGACACGATCTTCGTCTTCTCCAGCCAGATGGCGCAATATGTGCCGCAGCGCACGCGCCAGAAGGTGATCATGGACTTCGTCGACATGGATTCGGCCAAGTTCGCCGCCTATGCGCGCAGCGCGCGCGGGCCGGTGGGCTGGATGCTCGGCCGCGAGGCGCGGCTGCTCCAGCAGCATGAGCGCGCCGTTGCGGCCCGCGCCGACGCCAGCCTGTTCGTCAGCGAGGCGGAGGCCCAGCTCTTCCGCGAGCGCACCGGATCGGAGCGCGTCCATGTGGTGGAAAACGGCATCGATACCGAGCAGTTCGATCCGCAGGCGAGCTTCAAGCGGGTCGATGTAATGGGATCGCTGATCGTCTTCACCGGCCAGATGGACTATCGCCCGAACATCGAGGGCGTGACCTGGTTCGTCGAGACGATCCTGCCGCATATCCGCCTGGCCCACCCCGACGCCCGCTTCGCCATCGTGGGCCGCAATCCGACCGATGCGGTGAAGGCGCTGGGCAAGCATCCGGGCGTGACGGTCACCGGCGAGGTGGCCGACGTGCGCGGCTGGCTGGCCGCCGCCGCGGTGGTGGTCGCGCCGCTCAAGCTGGCGCGCGGCATCCAGAACAAGGTGCTGGAGGGCATGGCGATGGCGCGGCCGGTGGTCGCATCCGAGGCCGCCGCGACCGGCATCGACCATGGCGGAACGATCCGCGTCGGATCGACGGTGGGCGAGATCGCGGAGGCGGTGAACGAGCTGTTGTCCGATCGTGTGAAGGCGGCGGAGCTGGGCGCAGCGGCGCGCCGGCAGGTGCAGCAACGCTATAGCTGGGAGGCGCGGCTCGCGCCGCTCGACGGGCTGCTGGGGCTGAAGCCGCCCCGCCGGTCGGCCGCGTGACGATCGCGATCCCGCCCGGCGCCTTCGCGCGCCCGGCGCCTGCGTTCGACGCGCGCTGGCGGCGGCATGCGGCGTTGCTGGCAGGCGCCTGGGCGGTGCTGCTGCTGATGTTCCGCGGCGACGCGATCGACCTTGCCCGCATCTATTGGACCAACACTACCTTCGGCCATTGCCTGTTCATCGCGCCGGTGATCGGCTGGCTGGTGTGGCAGCGCCGGCACGAGCTGGCGCAGGTGGCTCCGGCGGGCTGGTGGCCTGGCCTGGCGATCGCCGGCGCGGGCGGACTTTCGTGGCTGCTGGGCGATGCGGGCGGCGTCGCGCTGCTGCGCCATGCCGGGCTGATCGTGATGCTTCAGGGCGCTGTGGTGACGCTGCTGGGCCGCAACGTGGCGCAGGCGCTGCTGTTTCCGCTCGCCTATATGCTGTTCCTGGTGCCCTTCGGCGACGGGTTCGAAGGGCCGTTGCAGCAGATCACCGTCGCGATGACGATGCCGCTGCTCCACCTGTTCGGCGTGCCCGCGAGCGTGGACGGGGTGCTGATCACCACGCCCAACGGCTTTTTCGAGATCGCCGAGGCCTGTTCGGGCGCCAAGTTCTTCATCGCGATGCTGGCGTTCGGCACGCTGGCGGCGAACGTCTGCTTCGTCTCCTGGCGGCGCCGCGCGGCTTTCATGGGCGTGGCGCTGGTGGTGCCGGTTATCGCCAACGGGCTGCGCGCCTTCGGGACGATCTATGCGGCCTGGTGGACATCGGTGGAGCAGGCCACCGGCATGGACCATATCGTCTATGGCTGGCTGTTCTTCGCGCTGGTGATGGCGGCGGTGCTGGCGATCGGCTGGCGCTGGTTCGATCGCGATCCGGACGCGGCCTGGTTCGATCCCGCCGCGCTCCAGCGCGACGCCGGGCGGCGGCTGGAAGCGCCGGTCGCGGCGCTGCTGGTGCTGACGGTGGCCAGCCTGTTCCTGGGCTGGAGCAGCCTGGTGTCCGCGCGCGCCGCACCGGTTCCGCGGCAGGTGGAGCTGCCGCAGGTGCCGGGCTGGAGCCGCGTGGCGCTCAGCGTCCGTGCGCCCTGGACCCCCAACTATCCTGGCGCCGACCATTTCCTGATCGGCCGCTATGCCGATGCGCAGGGCAGGGCGGTGGATGTCGCGGTGGCGATCTATGCCAATCAGCATGAGGGCAAGGAGCTGGTGGGCTTCGGCATCGGCGCGATCCGTGAGAATGATCGCTGGGTGCGGATCGAGGATCTTCCCGCGCTGGACGGCGGCGGCGCGCTGCGCATGATCGGCCCCGGCCGCGTCGAGCGCGAGGTGGCGACCTGGTACCGCATCGGCGGCGTCACCACCGCGAGCGAGCGGCGCGTGAAGCTGGAGACGCTGAAGGCGCGCCTGCTGGGCGGCGACCAGCGCGCCGTGGCGCTGCTGCTGTCGGCGGAGAGCGATGCGGGCGGCCGCGCGGCGATCGCGGATTTCCTGCGCGCCGCCGGCCCCGCGGATGCGCTGGCCGACCGGATGGCGGGGACGCGCTGAAGGGCGCGGCGCTCCTGCGCCGGCAGCCGGACGTCTTCGCGCGAGAATTATGAGCGGAAACCCCGCCGCGCGGGGATGACGAAGCGACGGGTGAAGGGTAACGCCGAAGCATGTGCGGCATCGCCGGAATCTACTATCCCCGCTCGCCAAAGCCCGTCGATCCGGCGCGCGTCGCCGCGATGGCGGACGCGCAGGCGCATCGCGGGCCGGACGCGGCGGGCGTGTGGACCGCGCAGGGCGTGGGGCTGGGCCACCGCCGTCTGGCGATCATCGACCTGACCGAAGCCGGCGCCCAGCCGATGCTGACGCCCGACGAGCAGCTCGCGGTCAGCTACAACGGCGAGATCTACAATTTCCAGGAAGTCCGCGCCGAGCTGGAGGCGATGGGCGCGCAGTTCCGCTCGAACAGCGATACCGAGGTGCTGCTCCACGGCTGGCGCGCCTGGGGGCCGTCGATGCTGTCGCGGCTGAACGGCATGTTCGCCTTCGCGCTGTATGACGCGGAGCGGCGCAGCCTGTTCCTGGCGCGCGACCGCTTCGGGGTGAAGCCGCTCCATTATGCGGAGCTGTCGGACGGCGCGGTAACCTTCGCGTCGGAGCTGAAGGGGTTGCTCGCGCATCCGCTGTTCCGCCGCGCGGCCGATTTCCGCGCGGTCGAGGATTTCCTGGGCCTGGGCTATGTCCCCGACGACGCATCGCTGGTGGCGGGCGTGAAGAAGCTTCCCGCCGCCCATTTCCTGCTGATCGAGCGCGGCAAGCCGGTGCCGCAGCCGGTGCGCTGGTGGGATGCGGACTTCTCCCGCCGCGCCACGGGCAAGCTGCGCGACCTGGAGGCGGAGCTGGTCGCGCGGATGCGCGCTGCCGTCGCGTCGCGAATGATCGCGGACGTGCCGCTCGGCGCCTTCCTGTCAGGCGGGGTGGACAGTTCCGCGGTGGTCGCGATGATGGCGGAGACGAGCAAGAACGCCGTCAAGACCTGCTCGATCGGCTTCGACGAGGCGGACCATGACGAGACCAGCTATGCGCGGCTGATCGCCCAGCGCTTCGCCACCGAACATCGCGAACGCACCGTGGCGCCGGACGATTTCGCGCTGATCGACACGCTGGTGGGCGCCTTTGACGAGCCCTTCGCCGATGCCTCGGCGCTGGCCACCTATCGCGTGTGCGAGCTGGCGCGCGAGCATGTGACCGTCGCGCTCTCCGGAGACGGCGCGGACGAGGCGTTCGCGGGATACCGCCGCTACAAGTTCTTCGCCGCCGAGGAGCGGGTGCGCGGGCTGCTGCCCCAGGGGCTGCGCGGCGCGGTGTTCGGCACGCTGGGGCGGCTCTATCCAAAGGCGGACTGGGCGCCGCGCCCGTTCCGCGCGAAGACGACGCTGCTCGCGCTCGCGGAGGGCGGCGAGTTCGCCTATCCCAAGGCGGTGGGCGTCACCACGCCGGAGCAGCGGATGCGGCTCTACAGCGCCGATGCCGTCCGCGCGCTCGACGGCCATCGCGCGGAGCGGCGCTATACCGATACGATGCGCCAGGCCCCGGCGCGCGACGCGCTGGACCGCGCGCAATATGCCGATCTGCAGCACTGGCTGCCCGGCGACATCCTCAACAAGGTCGATCGCACCAGCATGGCGGTCAGCCTGGAAGCGCGCGAGCCGCTGCTCGACTATAAGCTGGTCGAGTTCGCCGCCACGCTGCCGCCCTCGCTGCGCATCCGCGGCGGGCAGGGCAAGTGGATCCTTAAGAAGGCGATGGAGCCCTATCTGCCGCGCGAGGTGCTGTACCGGCCCAAGATGGGGTTCGTGACGCCCGTGAGCGCCTGGTTCCGCAAGGCGCTGGCGGGCGAGGCGGAGGCGCTGGGCCGGTCGCCGGTGCTGACGGGCACGGGCTGGTTCGACACCGCGGCGATCGCGAAGCTGGCGGAAGACCATCGCGCCGGCCGCGCCGAGCACGGCCGCACGCTATGGCAGTTGCTGATGCTCGAACGCAGCCTGGCGCGGCTGTTCGGCTGACTGCGGCGCCGCGCCCGGCGGCTCCGCTCGCCGCAAGCTTCCACCGTTCGCCCCTCCGCAGCCCGCTACCAGAGCAGCCCGGCCACCATCAGCGCGCGGACGCCTTGCGCGGCCAGCCCGATCAGCGCTCCGGTGGAGAGCACGAACAGCAGGAAGCGGATCGATATCTTGTTGAAGGTCGCCTGCACGATGCTGTGCAGCACGCGAAGGCCGACATAGGCCCAGGCGAGCCACAGGCTATACCCGCCGCCCTGGCCCAGCACGGCCAGCGTGATGGCGATGGCATAGAACAGCGTCGGCTGTTCCATCAGGTGGATATAGTTGTGGGCGGGCCACTGGTCCTTCTCGTCCAGCACGGTATCGAGCAGGCCGGGGCGGCCGCCGCGCGCCTTGCCGATGTCGATTCCGGCCTTCTTCAGTGCCGGCAGCCGCACCGCGAGCAGCCACAGCAGCATCACCAGCGACCAGACGACGAGCGCCACGACCGGCGCCAGTATCGGGCTGTGCATATCCTCTCCCCTTCGTCCGTTCCGGTTCCGAAACTGACGAACTGGGTTCGTTAATGCAACCTATTATTGGCGCCGGAGCGGAGGCGCGGGGCTCCGGCGTGGAGCCCCGCGCGACGCGATCAGGCGAACAGCTTGCCCCAGGCGCGCTTGGCGCGGGTCTTCCAATGGCCGCGGTGATAGGCGTCCGACGCCAGCAGCGGCATCACGCTGCCCGCCTCGGCGAACACCATCTGCTCGATGCCGGTGTTCACCTTGCCCCAGCTCGCGGCCTCCTGCAGCGTCGAGGACGAACAGGCGCCGTCGCGCACGTCGGCCACGGTGATCTGCACCGCATATTTGTGAACGGCGACGTCCTCATGGCCCAGGATCTCGGCGCAGACGACCGTGTCCTGGATGAAGTTCTTGGGCACGCCGCCGCCGATCATCAGTAGGCCGGTGGTGCCCGCCGCGATCTTGATGTCGGTCAGCTCGCGGAAATCCGCGACCGAATCGATCGTCATGTAGGGCCGGCCGGCCTTCATCGCGTCCACCTGATGCTTCACCAGCCCGAAGCCGGCCGAGCTGTCGGTAAAGGCGGGGCAGAAGATCGGCACGTCATGCTCATAGGCGAGCTTGACCAGGCTGTTCTCCTTCTTGCCGTTCTCGACCAGATACTTGCCCATCGCGCGGATGAACTCGCGGCTCGAATAGGGGCGCGGCTCCAGCGTCTCGGCGATCTCGAAGATCGTGTGATCGACGTTCTGGAGATCCTCCTCGTCGATATAGGTGTCGTAGATGCGGTCGATGTAGAGCGAGCGCAGCGTATCGTCGTCGGGGATCTCAAGCGCCTGATAATGCTTGTGGCCAAGCCCTTCGAAGAAATCCATGTCGACGATCGTCGCACCGGTGGCGACCACGCCGTCGATCATGTTGTTGCGCAGCAGCTCCGCATAGAGGTCCATGCAGCCGCCCGCGGACGTCGAGCCCGCGATGACCAGGAAGATGGTGCATTCCGGATCGGCCAGCATCTGGTTGTAGATGTCGGTGGCGCGGCCCAGGTCGCGGCTGGTGAAGCTCATCTTGCGCATCGCCTCGACGATCGGGCGCGCGTCGAACTTGGTGATGTCGATATGCTCGACCTCGGTGGAGAGCAGCTCCGCCTTGCGGGTGTCGTTGATCGGCGGATTGGCCGCCGCGGTCTTGGTCAGGCTGTCGGTCATCTTCGGCTCCGTTGTCCCCCTCCCGTTTGCGGGGAGGATCGGGTGGGTAACTCGGGTCGAAATGTCCCCCGGACATTTCTCAGCCATGCCGGGGGCATGGCTGACCCGGGGAACCCACCCGATGGGAGGGGCTGTAATGGGTTAGCTGGGCGGCGCGTATATCGTGTGACACGCCCTCCCCCAACCCCTCCCGCAGGCGGGAGGGGAGCGGGAAGGGCGCATCAGATCAAAGCGTGACGACGTTCGCCGGCAGTTCGCGTTCCGGAGCCGATTCGTACAGGCTCGTCATCGGCTCGTCCGCGACCTCGATGGTTTCGCCCGATCCGAAGCCGTTGAAGGCGGTCCGCATCGCGCTGCCATAGGCGCCCAGCATGCCGATCTCGATATAGTCGCCCGCGCGCACGTCCGCGGGCAGCTCGAACGGGCCGGCCATATGGTCCAGATCATCGCAGGTCGGGCCGTAGAAGCTGTACTCGACCGGCTTGGCATGGCTCTCCGGCTCGCGCAGCAGGCGGACGGGGAAGCGCCAGCCGATGTGCGCGGCGTCGAACAGCGCGCCATAGGCGCCGTCGTTGATGTACAGCTCGTCGCCGCGGCGGCGCTCGACGCGGACGATCAGCGAGCTGTATTCGGCGCACAGCGCACGGCCCGGCTCGCACCACAGTTCCGACGAGTAGCTGACGGGCAGGCTCTCGAACGCGCGGTGGATGGTCGCGAAATAGCGCTCCAGCGGCGGGGGCTCCATGCCGGGATAGCTCGACGGGAAGCCACCGCCCACGTCCACCACGTCCACGGTCACGCCCGCCTCGACGATCGCGGTGCGCACGCGCTCCATCGCCTGGGCATAGGCGTCCGGCGACATCGCCTGGCTGCCGACGTGGAAGCAGATGCCGAGCGCGTCCGCGGCCTGCCGCGCGGCGATCAACAGTGCCTTGGTCTCGCCCGGGCCGGCGCCGAACTTCGACGCGAGGCTGAGCTTCGACAGGTCGGACGAAACGCGGATGCGCACGCACAGCGTCAGATCGGCGGCGCCGTTGGTCGCGCGCATGATCTTGTCCAGCTCCTCGAGCGAATCGAGGCTGAACACGCGCACGCCATGGGTGAAATAGGCCTCGGCGATCGCCTCTTCGGCCTTCACCGGATGCATGAAGCACAGCGTCGCTTCGGGCAGCGTGCGCGCCACGAGCCGCACCTCCGCGATCGAGGCGACGTCGAAATGCGTGATGCCGCTTTCCCACAGCACCCGAATCAGTTCGGGCGAGGGGTTCGCCTTCACGGCATACATCGAGCGGCCCGGAAACTTCTCCACAAAGAAGCGGGCGGCACGCGATGCGGCGTGCGGACGGATGAGCGTGACCGGCTGGACCGGTCGATGGGCGATAGCTAGCCCCAGCGCGCTATGATGCTTGTGCAATTCAAGGGACCTCCAATTGCCTTTCGGCATACGGTGACAAAAGCTGCCTTGCGGTTGGAAGTCCCATGGGGCAGCGGAAGGCGCACATAAGAGCGGTGAGTCCGCATGTAAAGCGGTTATGGATCGGGAATTTCACGTGGGGGGTGGATCGTGACTATCGTGCGACAGCCGACGCGGGCGGGCGTCCGCGATGCTGCTGCCAAGATCGCAGCAATTCTGCCGCAAACCCCTCTGCTGACAGCGGAAATTCACGGGCGCCAGGTGGCGTTCAAGGCGGAGACGCTGCAGCCGATCGGCGCGTTCAAGGTGCGCGGCGCATGGCACCGGCTGACCGCGCTGGACCCCGGCCAGCGGGCGCGCGGCGTGGTCGCCTTTTCCTCCGGGAATCATGCGCAGGGCGTGGCCTGGGCGGCGCGGCGGCTGGGCATGCCGGCGGTGATCGTGATGCCGGAAGACGCGCCGCGGGTGAAGCGCGACGCCACGCTGGCGCTGGGCGCGGAGGTGGTCACCTATGACCGCCGGACCGAGAATCGCGAGAAGATCGCGGCCCACCTGGCGCATGCCCGCGGCGCCACCCTGGTGCCCAGCTTCGACGACGCCTGGGTGATCGAGGGCCAGGGCAGCGCCGGCATCGAGGCGATGAGCCAGATGGTGGAGATGAAGCTGCCCGATCCCGATCTGGTGATCGCGCCCTGTGGCGGCGGCGGGCTGGCCGCGGGCCTCGCGCTCGCGTTGCCCGAATCGGAGATCACCGTCGTCGAGCCGGAGGGCTGGGACGATATGCGCCGCAGCCTGGAGGCCGGCTGGATCGAGGGTGTGGCGGAGGACGCGCCCCCCACCGCCTGCGACGCGCTGATGACGCCGCGGGTGTCGCCGCTCACCTTCGAGGTGCTCGCGCGGCGCGGCGCGATTGGCCTGGCCGTGAGCGAGGCGGAGGTGCGCGAGGCGCAACGCTGGGCCGCGCGCGTGCTGCGGCTGGTGGTGGAGCCGGGTGGTGCCGCCGCGCTCGCCGCGCTGCTGGCGCGCAAGGTGGCGGTGAAGCCGGGGACGCTGGTGATTCTCTCCGGCGGGAATGTCGATCCGGAAGCCTATGCAGCGGTGCTGAATTCCGCGGGCTGATCTGCTACCGGTTTTCCATGCTCGACTCGTCCGGACTGGCGGTGCTTCGCTACCGCACCCCGCAATTCGACGTACTAAGGCGCGGCAGCCATGTGCGCTGCGCGGTTTCCGGGGAGCCCATCCCGCTGGAAAAGCTGGTCTATTGGAGCGTAACGCACCAGGAAGCCTATCGCGGCGCGGCGGAGGCCAGCGCGGCGATCCTGGCGGGCGGCGCGAGCAAGCTGAAGCGCTGAGCGCGGTGCGCGGCGCTCTTCTCGCGATCGCCGCGCTGCTGGCGGCGGGGCCGGCGGGCGGACAATCCTCCGGCCAGGGGTCGCTCGGCACCTGGCGAAACCCGCAGAACAGCGTGCATGTGAAGGTCCATCGCTGCGGCGATGCGACCTGCGGCACCGTGGTCTGGGCTAATGAGAAGGCCAAGGCCGACGCGCGGCGCGGCGGCACCGATCCGCTGGTCGGCGTGCAATTGTTCCAGGATTTCCGCCCGGCCGGCAAGGACGTGTGGCGCGGCCGCGTCTATGTGCCCGATATCGGCAAGACCTTTTCGGGCACCGTGACGCGGATCGATGACCGGACCCTGGTGGGCAAGGGGTGCCTGCTCGGCGGACTCGGTTGCCGCTCGCAGACATGGTCGCGGATCGATTGACGGCGCCGCGCCCGATGGGGCAGGCGGACCGGGCAATCGAGGGAGCGTGCCCGTGAATCAGCCGATCAGCCAGACCGCATCGATGCTGCTCAGCCTGGCGACGGCGGGGGCGATCCTGCTTGCCTGGGGCGGCTATCGCATGCTCCGCCGCGGCGACCGGCAGAAGGGCCTATTGATGCTGGTCTGCTCCGCCGTGGTGGCGGGCAACATCGCGATCTGGGTGGTTTGACGGGGGGCTGCCGCCCGCCGATGCGCGGGCGGCGCGGCTCCCTCGCCTCAGCGGATCGGCGAGTTCGGGTCCAGACGCATGTCCAGATACTTGTCCACGCTGCCCATCAACTGCGGCATCTCGTGCTCGAAGAAGTGGTTCGCGCCCGGGATGGTGTCGTGGTGGATGGTGATGTGCTTCTGCGTGCGCAGCTTGTCGACCAGCTTCTGCGTGGCGCCGGGGGTCACGACCTCGTCATTGTCGCCCTGGATGATGATGCCGCTGCTGGGGCAGGGCGCCAGGAAGGTGAAGTCGTACATGTTCGCCGGCGGCGCGACCGAGATGAAGCCGCGGATTTCCGGGCGGCGCATCAGGAGCTGCATGCCGATCCACGCGCCGAAGCTGTAGCCCGCGATCCAGGTGGTCGAGGCTTCCGGGTGGAAGCTCTGCACCCAATCGAGCGCGCTCGCGGCGTCGGAAAGTTCGCCGATGCCGTTGTCGAACACGCCCTGGCTCTTGCCCACGCCGCGGAAGTTGAAGCGCAGCGTCGCGAATCCGCGGCGCTGGAAGGTCTTGTACAGCTCTTGCACGATGCGGTTGTTCATCGTGCCGCCCGCGTTCGGGTGCGGATGGAGGATCATCGCCACGGGCGCCCGGGGGCGCGGAGCGGGGGCGAAACGGCCTTCGAGGCGGCCTTCGGGACCGGGAAAGATGACTTCGGGCATCTGGAACCTGTTCAATTTGGATGCGCGCGGTGGAGCACGTGGAGTTGGGCGCTATATAGGCACAGAGCGATTTCGCGCAATTGGAACGACACTTGAGCCGCATCTATCTGGATCACGCCGCAACCACGCCCATGCGGCCCGAGGCGATCGCGGCGGTGGAGCAGGGGATGCGCCGCTGGGCGAACCCCAGCTCGCCGCATGCCGAGGGACGGGCGGCGCGCGCGGCGCTGGAGGATGCGCGGGCGCGGATAAAGGCCGCGCTGGGCTGGGACGGCGAGCTGATCTTCACCTCGGGCGCGAGCGAGGCGATCTGGATCGCGCTCAACCGCAGCAAGGCCGCGCGGCGGCTAGTCTCGGCGGTCGAGCATGACGCGGTATTCGCCGCGGCTCCCGGCGCCGATGTGTTGCCGATCGACGATTGGGCGCCCGATGCCGGGTTTCTGGCCGATTGGCTGGCGCGCGGAGACGGCGTGCCGCTGGTCGCGATCCAGTCGGTCAACTCCGAAACGGGCAATATCCTGCTTTTCGACGAGACCCGCACGGTGCGCGAAGTGGGCGGGCTGATGCTTTGCGATGCCTCGCAGTCGGCCGGGAAGATGCCGCTTCCCGATGCGGACCTGATCGTCGTATCGGCGCACAAGCTTGGCGGTCCGCCCGGCATCGGAGCGCTGCTGGTTCGCGATCTCGCGACGTTGGAGCCGGCCGGCGGGCATGAGTTCGGTTACCGGCGCGGAACGGAAAACCTGCCCAGTGCGCTCGGTTTCGCCGCTGCGCTCGAGGCCGGCGGGGTGGAGAGCTGGGGAACATCGGCCGAGCAGCGCCTAGACTTCAGGAATGCGCTATTTGCGCATGGCGAGCACCTGGGGGGTGGAATGCTGTGCTCGCATATCTTCGCGGCGACGATGCCGATGCCAGCGGCGGCGCAGCTTATCCGGTTCGATGCGATGGGCTTCGCGGTGTCCGCCGGGAGCGCATGTTCCTCGGGCACGCTGAAGCCCAGCCGCGCGCTCGCGGCCTTTGGGGTGCCCGCCGGAGAGGCCGCAAAGGCGATCCGCATCAGCATTGGCTGGTCGACCACGCCGAGCGATCTCGAGGCCTTCCTTGATGCGCGCGCGTCGATCATGGAAGGCGCCGCATGACCTATCTCGACTATCAGGCCACCACCCCGCTCGCGCCCGAGGCGCTGGAGGCGATGCTGCCGTGGCTCAGGGACAGTTTCGCAAACCCGCATTCCGCCCACGCGCCCGGCCGCGCGGCCAAGGCGGCGGTGGAGGCGGCGCGCGAGGCGGTGGCGGAGTTGATGCCCGGCGGCGGCACGCTCAGCTTCACCGGCGGCGCGACCGAGGCGCTCAACTGGGCGATCCAGGGCAGCTCCGGCCCCATCGTCACGCTAGCCACCGAACATGCCGCGGTGCTCGACACGGTAGCGGCCGAGGCGCGCAAGGGGCGGGACGTGACGGTGCTGCCCGTCAACCCCGACGGGCTGGTCGATTTCCCCGCCGCCCGCGCCGCGATCCGGCCCGGCACGGGGCTGGTGGCGGCGATGCTGGTCAACAACGAGATCGGCACCGTCCAGCCCGTCGCCCAGCTCGCCGCGCTGGCGCATGAGGCGGGGGCGCTGTTCCTGTGCGACGCGGTGCAAGGGTATGGCCGCGAGCGGATTCCGGCGGAATGCGATCTGGTCGCCGTCTCCGCGCATAAGATCCACGGGCCGAAGGGCGTGGGCGCGCTGTGGATTCGCGACGGGGTGACGCTGGAACCGCTGCTGCATGGCGGCGGGCAGGAGCCCGGCGGGCGATCGGGCACGTTGAGTCCGGCGCTGTGCGCGGGGTTCGGCGCGGCGGCGCGGCTGGCCCGGGCGCGGTTCGGGGCGGATCATGCGCACGTCACCCAGCTATTCCGCGCGGGCTTCCAGCGGATGGCGAGTGCTGGCTGGACGCTCAACGGATCGCGCGAGGAACGCTATCACGGCAATCTCAACCTGCGCACCGCCGGGCTGGACGCGGCGCGGCTGATGTCGGAACTGCGCGATCTGGCCTTTTCGGCGGGATCGGCCTGTGCCAGCGGCTCGGGGCGGCCCAGCCATGTGCTGAAGGCTATCGGGCTGACCGACGCCGACGCGCGGGCCAGCATCCGAATCGGCTTCGGCCGCTACACCAGCGAGGAGGAATTGATGGCGGCACTCGACCGGATCGACGGCGCGGCGCGCGCGCAGCGGGTGGCGGCATGATCCGCGTCCGCTTCGTCGCCGCCGACGGCGTGACCACCCGCGAGGTGGAGGCCGCGCCCGGCGCGAACCTGCTCGACGTGGCGCAGAACGCCGGCCAGCCGCTGGAGGGCACGTGCGAGGGGCAGATGGCCTGCTCGACTTGCCACGTCATCGTCGCGGCGGAGGATTTCGCGCGGCTGCCCCCCGCGAGCGAGGAGGAGGAAGACATGCTCGACCTCGCCATGGGTGCCACGCGCACCAGCCGGCTGGCCTGCCAGATCCAGCTAGTGCCGGAACTGGACGGTTTGACCGTGCGCATGCCCTCCGAGCACCGCGACATGCAGGGCCGCTAGCTGATATGCCCGATTCGCGTGGGGACGGGCATGATCAACTGGATCGTCGATCATATCGAAGCGATAGCGGGCGCCGTTTCGGCGCTCGTCACCGCCGTCGCGCTGATCGCCACCTGGCTTAGCTGGCGCCGGTCCGAGCTGCGGCGCGACGACGTCCACAACTGGGCGAACGAGGGCATCTCGGCGCTCCAGACGCTCCGCCTGATCTGCGGCAGCCCCCGCATGCGCCTGACCGCCGCCGAGGAGCGTGCGCGGCTGGCGCAACTGATGGTCGACACGTCCGTGCTGGTGGAGCGCGGGCGGCTGTTCTTCCGCAACGCGCGTTCGTTCGACGGGCGCCACCTGCCGCGCGCCTATCGCGGCAAGCGGCCGGATATCCTGGATCAGCTCGTGGTGGCGCACCAGATCGCCTGCGCCTGGCCCACCGCCCATGCCGACGCGCGGCTGCGCATGGCGCTGGTGGCGGAGGATGTGCTGCGCCGCTTCGTCACGCTGATGCAGGCGGAGGTTGGGCGCGGCCGCACCGCCTCGGCGGGCACGCGCCGCCGCGGCGATGGCGCCGATCTCGCCTGGCGCATGCAGGACCTTGACCCCGATCGCATCGCGCTTGCCGCCGGCGGCGCCTCAGGAGGTTCCCCCTCGTGACTATCCACGAATTCCTTGCCGCGCTGGGCGCTGGCATCTGGGCGCTTGTCGAGCGGCAGACCCGCCGCGATGCCGGGAGAAAGGCAATGTCCCTGCTGCTTCGCACGCGATCGTCGCCGCTGGCGATCGGCATCCTCAGCTTCATGTTCACCGCCGCGATCATTGTCGCGCATTCCGCCCAGGCCGGCGTCCACTGATACCGGCCCCGCGGCGGCGCCCGCCCGCGGGACGGTGCGCGGCGCGATCGCTCTTGTCTGGGCGCCCGCCATCCCCCATATGCGCCGCGGGAGTCGGGCGGACGTAGCCGTCGCCAACCTGGTCAGATCCGGAAGGAAGCAGCCACAACGATTTCGTTGCGGGTCGTTCCGGCTCCCACCTTCCCCATATCGCCGGCCGTCATGTCAGGCTTCGCGCCGTTCCGATCGGCCGCTGCGATTTCCGGCCTGTCGGGTGATACCACCCGCGCCGGAATCGCTCTAAGGGTTGGGCAATGACCGATTCCCTCCTTGGCCTGGACGAACCGCCGCAGCCCCAGGGTGCCAAGGGCGCCTATCGCGTGCTCGCGCGCAAATACCGGCCGCAGACGTTCAGCGAGCTGATCGGCCAGGATGCGATGGTCACCACGCTGGGCAACGCGATCAAGCGCGACCGGCTGGCGCATGCCTTCCTGCTCACCGGGGTGCGCGGGGTGGGCAAGACCTCCACCGCGCGGCTGATCGCCAAGGCGCTGAATTGCATCGGTCCGGACGGGCAGGGCGGGCCGACGATCGATCCGTGCGGCGCGTGCGAGCCGTGCCGCGCCATCGCCGAGGGGCGCCATATCGACGTGATCGAGATGGACGCCGCCAGCCATACCGGCATCGACGACATCCGCGAGATCATCGAGGCGTCGCGCTACGCCGCGGTCTCGGCGCGCTACAAGATCTACATCATCGACGAGGTCCACATGCTCTCGAAGGCCGCGTTCAACGGCCTTCTGAAGACGCTGGAGGAGCCGCCTGCGCATGTGAAGTTCCTGTTCGCCACCACCGAGGTGGCGAAGGTGCCGGTGACCGTGCTGTCGCGCTGCCAGCGGTTCGACCTGCGCCGCATCCCGGCGGAGCTGCTCGCCCAGCATTTCTCCATGGTGTGCGAGGCGGAAGGGGCGGAGGTGGAGCCGGAGGCGCTGGCGCTGATCGCGCGCGCAGCCGAGGGATCGGCGCGCGACGGGCTTTCGATCCTGGACCAGGCGATCGCCCATGCCGGGATGGAGGGCGGGGCGGTGGCCGCCGCTGCCGTCCGCGCGATGCTGGGCCTTTCCGATCGCGGTGCGATCCGCGATCTGTTCGGCCTGCTCGTCGAGGGCGACGCGCCCGCCGCGCTGGCGTCGCTGCGCGGGCAATATGATCTGGGCGTCGATCCGCAGGCGGTGCTGCGCACGCTGCTGGAAACGGTGCATGGTGTGACGCTGACCAAGCTGGGCACAACCCCCGCGGCCGGGCAGGCGGTGGAGGAGGTGCAGGCGCTGGAACGCTGGGCGGCGGCGCTCTCCTTCCCGGCACTGCACCGGCTGTGGCAGTTGCTGCTGAAGGGGCATGACGAGGTGGCGCGCGCCGTACTGCCGATCGAGGCGGCAGAGATGGCGCTGCTGCGCGTGATCCACGCATCGCAGCTTCCCGATCCGGGCGAACTGGCGCGGCAGATCGCGAGCGGCGCGTTCCAGGCGCCGGCCGGCGGCGGCGCGGGTGGCCCCGCTCCCGCACCGGCGCCCGCGGGGCCGCGCGACATGGCGGAGCTTGCGCAACTCCTGCAGGACAAGGGGCGTTTCCAGCTCGCGCAGCAGGTCCACGACTATCTGCGCCCGATCCGCTTCGCTCCGCCGGAGATCGAGGCGGGGACCGTGCGGCCGATGCCGCGCGAGTTCGCGCAGGAGCTTGCGTCGGCGCTCAAGGAACTGACCGGCAGGGCGTGGAAGATCGCGCTCTCCGAAGCCGCGGGCGCTCCCAGCGTGCGCGAGACGATCGAGGCGCAGGCGGCGGCGGAGCGCGATGCGGTGCTGCGGTCGCCGATGGTGGCGGCCGCGATGGAAGCCTTTCCCGATGCCGAACTTAGCGGCTGGACGAGAACACGGAGCAACGTTGCATGAAGAGCCTCGAAGACATCATGGCCATGGCGCAGAACGTCCAGGCCGAGCTGCAGAAGGCGCAGGCGAACCTGGACAGCGTCGAGGTGGAGGGCGTTTCCGGCGGCGGGCTGGTGAAGGTCCGCGCCACCGCCAAGGGCCGGATCATCGGCATGAACATCGATGATTCGCTGCTCAACCCCGCGGAGAAGGGGATGCTGGAGGACCTGCTGGCCGCCGCGTTCAACGATGCGCGGGCCAAGGCGGATGCCGCCGCCCAGGATTCGATGAGCAAGATGACCGCGGGCATTCCCCTGCCGCCGGGCTTCAAGCTGCCGTTCTGAGCCGCGGGCGGAACCTCGCCCGCCGCTTCCCCGTTTTTGCGGGGTGACGAACGGAGATTCCGATGCGTGATCCATATCGGGCGCCCCGCGAGGGCGGCGAGACCCATACGACGATTATCGAGCGCCGCGGCGGCGGCGGGACGCTGTTTTTGGCGGCGGTTGTGGTGCTGTTCGGCATCGCGGTCGCCGCCTTCCTGCTGATCGAGAACAAGCGCGACGAGGCCGCTCGCACCGACGCGATCACCGCCGCCGCCAAAAGCGTGGAGCGCGGCGCCGAGAAGGTGGGCGAAGCCGCGGAGAAGGCTGGCGACGCGGTGTCGAACTCCGCCCGCTAGGGTATCCGGCGCCTGAAGATTGATCTCCGCGGCATCCGCCGGGGCGCGGGCCGGAGCCCCCGGCTCACCGGACGCAGGCGTCGAAGCCCGATTGCTGCACCACCGGGATGCGCGCGGCGATCGTGTTGCCGTAACGGCGGGTGAAGCCCTTGGGCTCGACGCCCGCGCGGCGCTTGGGCGATGGCAGCACCGCGGCGATCCGCGCGGCCTCCGGCACCGACAGCTTCGATGCGTCGTGCCGGAAATAGCGGATCGCCCCGGCGTTGGCGCCATAGGTGCCGATCCCCGTCTCCGCGACGTTCAGATAGACTTCCATGATCCGCCGCTTGCCCCAGATCGTCTCGATCAGCACCGTGAACCAGGCCTCCAGCCCCTTCCGGAACAGGCCGCCGCCCTGCCACAGGAACACGTTCTTGGCGGTCTGCTGGCTGATCGTCGATCCGCCGCGCAGGCGCTTGCCCTTCAGGTTGCTCTCGATCGCCTTGCGGATCGCGTCGAAATCGAACCCGTGGTGCGTGCAGAAATTGCCGTCTTCGGACGCGATGGCCGCGCGGGCCATGTCGGGGTCCATCCGGTCCAGCGGCATCCAGTCGCGCACTACCTTGCGGCCCTGGATGGCGTCGCCCGCCATCGTCAGCGTGTAGGGCGGGGGCACGAAGCGATAGATCGCGACCCACAGCACCGATCCGACGATGAAGGCCAGGATCGCCTTGAGGATCCAGAACAGGATGCGCAGCGCCAGCGGGCGGCGCTTGCGCTTCGGCAGGGGCGGGGGAGGCGCGAGCGGTGCGGCGGGCACCTCCGCCGCACGGTGTGGCGGGCGCGGTGGCGGTGCCGGGGGATCGGCGGGCAGGCGGCCGATCGGCATCGGCGCCATTGCGGATGGCCAGCCTTCGGGCGCGGATAGCTGGACCGGCGGCGAAGGGGGCGGGCCGATGCGCGCGCCGCTATCGTCATCGGGGGGCGGCTCGGCCAGCGGGAAGCTGACGGGCGGGATGGGCGCTGCCGCGTCGGTCCCGTCGGCTATATCGGGCGGCTCGGCGTCCGCGCGCTCCGCGGATTCGGGCGGGCGCTCCGCGGTTTCGGGCGCGTGTTCCGCGGCTTCGGGAGCCGGTATCGCGGAAAGCGGAGCGGGCGCGGAGGGCAGCGCGGCCTCCGGCGTCTCGTCCGGCGCTTCCGGACCCCGATTCTCGTCTTCGCGCCCGTGGTTCATCGCGACTGGTGCAGTGCAGCACCGGGCGGCGCGCGGCAAGCGCGCATCGCCGCCGCGCTGTCCCGCGCGTCCCCGAACGAACCAGCCGTCAGGCGTGGGACAGGAGGCGCTTTTCCCCGGCGATGCGCATCATCGCCTTCTGCAGCTTCTCGAACGCGCGAACCTCGATCTGGCGGACGCGCTCGCGGCTGACGCCATAGACCTGGCTCAGTTCCTCAAGCGTCTTGGGATCGTCGGTCAGGCGCCGTTCGGTGAGGATGTGGCGCTCGCGCTCGTTGAGGTCGTCCATCGCCTCGACCAGCATCGCGTGGCGGACGTCCGCCTCCTGCGCCTCGGCCACGGCCTCGTCCTGCAGCGGGCCTTCGTCCTGCAGCCAATCCTGCCACTGGCCCTCGCCGTCCTCGCGCAGCGGCACGTTGAGCGAGGTATCGCCCCCCATCGCCATGCGGCGGTTCATCGAGGTGACTTCCTCCTCGGTGACGCCCAGGTCGGTCGCGATCTTGGCCACGTCCTCGGGCCGCAGGTCGCCGTCCTCGAACGCATCGAGCTTGGCCTTCATGCGGCGCAGGTTGAAGAACAGCTTCTTCTGCGCAGCGGTGGTGCCCATCTTCACCAGGCTCCACGAACGCAGGATGAATTCCTGGATCGACGCGCGGATCCACCACATGGCATAGGTGGCCAGGCGGAAACCCCGGTCGGGCTCGAACTTCTTCACGCCCTGCATCAGGCCGATGTTGCCCTCGCTGATCAGCTCGCTGATCGGCAGGCCATAGCCGCGATAGCCCATCGCGATCTTCGCGACGAGGCGCAGGTGCGAGGTGACGAGCTGGGCCGCCGCCTCCGGATCGCCATGCTCCTGGAAACGCTTGGCGAGCATATATTCCTGCTCGGGCGCCAGGATCGGAAACTTCTTGATCTCGGCCAGATAGCGGTTGAGGCTCGCCTCTCCGCCGAGTGCGGGGATCGTCGCTGGGACGTTGCTTCCGCTAGCCATGATCTATTCTCCCTTTCACGCGGGCGGCGCCGCTCCCCCTATATAGGCGAGCAACGGCGCGGCCCAAATCTATACGTTGAGTCTATTGATCAGTTCCTGCATGTCCGCAGGCAATTCGCTTTCAAACGCCAAAGCGTTGCTTTGGATCGGATGAATGAACCCCAGATGGGCTGCGTGCAAGGCCTGGCGCCGGAAATTCAGGGTTTCCAGAAGTTCACGATGCGCCTTGCGCGGGCTGCCGTAGACCGGGTCGCCGAGCAGCGAATGGCCGATCGACGCCATGTGGACGCGCACCTGATGCGTGCGCCCCGTTTCCAACCGGCATTCCAACAGCGCGGAATCGCGAAGCGGAACAAGCAGACGCCAATGTGTACATGCGCGCTTGCCCCCCGGCACGATCGCCATCTTCTTGCGATTGGCCGGTGAACGGGCGAGCGGCGCCTCCACCGTGCCGTTGCCGGCCTTCGGCAGGCCGCCCACCACCGCCCGGTAGCGCCGGTCGATCGTATGCGCCTTGAACTGCTTCGCCAGCCCGACATGCGCCCGATCGGTCTTGGCGGCGACCATCAGGCCGGAGGTGTCCTTGTCGATCCGGTGGACGATCCCCGGCCGCGCCACCCCGCCGATGCCTGACAGGCTGCCCCGGCAATGATGGAGCAGCGCGTTGACCAGCGTGCCGTCCAGGTTGCCCGCGGCGGGATGCACCACCAGCCCGGCGGGTTTGTCGATCACGATCAGATGCTCGTCCTCGAACACCACGTTGAGCGGGATTTCCTGCGCCTCGTTGTGCGCGGGCTCCGGCTCGGGCACCGCGACCTGGAACAGCGCGCCGGCCGCGGCCTTGCGCTTGGCGTCGCGCACCGGCCCTTCCGGACCGCTGACATGGCCGGAGGCGATCAGCACCTTCAGCCGTTCACGCGACAGGGTGGGCACCGCATCGGCAAGCGCGCGATCGAGCCGCCAGCCATCGGCGTCCGTCGCGATCCTTGCCTCGATGATGGAAACCCCCCGGTTCATTGTCGTACACAGGTGGGAATGCGGTGTAGGATTTCAAGGTGTGTTGCTGAGGCAATCCAGCTCGCCGCGGCGGAGGCCGCGCCGCGGGAAGCATGCGGGCTGCTGTTCGGCGACGCGCAGGCGATCACCGGCTGGAGCCTGACCGCCAACGCCGCTGCCGATCCCGAGACCCGCTTCGAGATCGATCCCGGCGCGCTGTTCACGGCGTTGCGTGCGGAGCGCGGCGGCGGGCCGCGCATCGCCGGATTCTGGCATTCGCACCCCAGCGGCGATCCCTGGCCCAGTGCCACCGACGCGCAGATGGCCGCGCCCGACGGGCGGCTGTGGCTGATCGCGGGCGGCGGCCAGGCGACGCTGTGGCGCGCGGGGCACGGCGGCGAGCACGGCCGGTTCGAGCCGGTGGCGATGGAGCTGCTGTTGGATTGAGCGCCTAATCCCCCTCCGGACCCAGATAGTCCGCGCCATAGATCGCCTTGCGGAAATCGCGGTGCATCGTGCCGTCAAAGGGATCGGACTGGACGAAGAACACCGCCGCCAGCCGGTTCGCCGGATCGACCCAGAACAGCGTGGACCAGGCGCCGTCCCAGAAGAACTCGCCCACCGCGCCGCGGTTTTCCTCCGCGTCCTTCGGCTGGCCGGTGCGCACGAAGAAGTCGAGGCCGAAGCCGCCGTTGCCCTTGCCGGGCAGCCACTGCCGCTCGGTGACGCGCGGATCGAGCTGGCCGGTGGTCATCAGCCGCAGGGTCGAGGGTTTGAGGATGCGCACGCCGTCGAGGCTGCCGCCGCCCAGCAGCATGCGGGCGAAGCGCATGTAATCGTCGAGCGTTGAGGCGAGGCCCGCGCCGCCCATCGTCAGCTTGCGCGCGGGATCGAAGTTGAAGGCGCGGATATCCGCATCGGTCTTGCGCACCAGCGCGCCGCCCGGCTCCTTGCGATAGGCGGCGGCGAGGCGGGGGAGGCGATCGGCGGGCTGGGTCCAGCCGGTTTCGCGCATGCCGAGCGGATCCAGGATGTGCCGGCGGACATATTCCTCGAACCGCATTCCCGAAAGCCGTTCGACCAGCAGCGCCTGCACGTCCACCGCCGCGCTGTAATGCCAGCGGGTGCCGGGATCGTAGACCAGCGGCACGCGGGCGAGGCGATGGCCGAACTCGGTAAGGTCGTGCCCCAGGTCGAGCGGCTTGGCCTCGGCGAAGGCGGTCTCGGCAAGACTCGGCCCTGCGCCATAGGCGAAGCCCGCGGTATGGCGCATCACGTCGCGGATCAGGATCGGGCGGCTGGCGGGGCGCCAGCGCGGGCTGCCGGATGCGTCCACCCCGTCCTGCACCATCATCGTTGCGAATTCGGGGAGATATTCCGACAGCGGATCGTCGAGCCCGAACCGGCCCTGTTCCCAGAGCTGCATCAGCGCGACGCCGGTCACCGGCTTGGTCATCGAGAAGATCTGGACCAGCGTGTCGCGCGCCATCGGGCGCTTCGCCTCGCGATCGGCGTCGCCGGCGGTGCCGAAATAGGCTTCGCGCCCGTCCTTCCAGATCAGCGCCGATACGCCGGCCGCGCGCCCGTCCGCCACCATCGCGGCGAGCGCCGCGTCGATGCGCGCCTTGGCGATCCGGACCGGCGCGGACGCGGGAGCCGCTTGCTGCGCGGCGGCATATGGCAGCGTTGTCGGAACGAGCAGCAGAATGGCGGCGGTGGACAGCAGGCGGCGGTGCATGGGTTCCTCTCCCTTAGGATCGCGCAGGGCCTAGCATATCCGCCGGATCGCGGGGGAGAGGGGATCGGCGGAACGCGCGCGCTTGCGGCGCCGGGGCTGCGCGCCTAGATCGCGCGGACCGTTTCGCAAAGGACAGGGCAATGGATTTCCCGCTGACCGCATCGCCGAACCGCTATGCCGCCAGGGAACCCGCGCATGTCCGCCATCACGATCGCCAGCCTAAGCTATTCCGCGCCTGACGGGCGCCGCCTTTTCGAAAATCTGGACCTGAGCCTGGGGCGCGAGCGCACCGGGCTGATCGGCCGCAACGGCACGGGCAAGACCAGCCTGCTGCGCCTGATCGCGGGCGAGATCGCGCCGCGCGCGGGCGGCATCGCGGCGCCGGGCCGGATCGCGCTGGTCCGCCAGTCGCTGCGGGTAGGCGATGGCGAGACGGTGGCGGACCTGTTCGGCGCGCGCGAAGGGCTGGCGCTGCTGCGGCGCGCGGAGGCGGGGCAGGCGGACGCCGAGGCGCTGGCCGGGGCGGACTGGACGCTGGAGGAGCGCATCGCATCGGCACTGGGGCGGGTGGGGCTGGATGCCGGGCCGGATACGCCGCTCGCCGCGCTCTCTGGCGGGCAGCGGACGCGCGCGGCGCTGGCCGGGGCGGCGTTCGCGGAGCCCGAATGGTTGCTGCTCGACGAGCCGACCAACAACCTGGACCGGGCGGGGCGGGACGCCGTGCATGCGCTGATCGCCGGATGGCGCGCGGGGGCGGTGGTGGTGAGCCACGACCGCGAGCTGCTGGAGGCGATGGACGCGATCGTCGAGCTGAGCGGGCTGGGCGCGGCGCGCTACGGCGGCGGCTGGAGCGCCTATCGCGCGCGCAAGGACGTGGAGCTGGCGGCGGCCGAGCATGACCTGGCCGATGCGGAGAAGCGTGCGGCCGATGCCGCGCGCGCCGCCCGGCAGGCCGCCGAGCGCAAGGCGCGCAAGGACGGCGCGGGCAAGCGCAAGGCGGCGCAGGGCGGGGCGCCCAGGATCCTGCTGGGCGCGATGAAGCGCCGGGCGGAGGAGACCGGCGGCGCCAACGCCCGGCTGGCCGGGCGCCAGCGCGAGGAGGCGGCGGAGCAGGCCGCGGCGGCGCGTGCGCGGATCGAGCGGCTGCGCGCGATCGCGGTGGATCTGCCCCCCTCCGGGCTGGCGCCGGGGCGGCGCGTGCTGCGGATCGACGGGGTGGACGCGGGATATGCCCCCGGCCGGCCGGTGATCCGGGACCTCTCGCTCGACGTCACAGGGCCGGAACGGGTGGCGATCGCCGGGCCGAACGGATCGGGAAAGACGACGCTGCTGGCGCTGATCGCGGGCACGCTGGCGCCGTGGCGGGGCAGCGTGACGCTGAACGTGCCGATGGCGATGCTGGATCAGCGCGCGGCGCTGCTCGATCCCGCCGCGGCGATCCGCGACAATTTCGCGCGGCTGAACCCGGGCGCGACCGAGAACCAGTGCCGCGCCGCGCTGGCCCGCTTCGGCTTCCGCGCCGACGCCGCGCTGCAGGTGGCGGGCACGCTGAGCGGCGGGCAGATGCTGCGCGCGTCGCTGGCCGGTGTGCTGGGCGTGGCGCCGCCGCAACTCCTGATCCTGGACGAGCCGACCAACCACCTCGACCTGGATTCGATCGCGGCGGTGGAGGCGGGGCTGGCGGGATATGACGGCGCGCTGATCGTGGTGAGCCATGACGCGGCGTTCCTGGAGGCGATCGGCATCGTGCGGACGGTGACGCTGGCGGGCGATTGACGGCGGCGCGGGGCTTCCGCCATGCTGGCCGAAAACCGGGAGGGGATGCCGCATCCGGAGCCACCGCATGCCGCGCATCCTGCTGTTCCTTGCCCTGTTCCATTCGCTGTTCCTCTCGCTGCCCGCCGCCGCGCGCCCGGCCGATCCGCCCAGGCGGCTGGTGTTGATCGACGACGATGTGATCGGGCTGAACGGGGTTCCCGCGCTGCTGCTCCAGGTGCCGGACGTGGAGGTGCTGGGCATCACCACCACCAGCGGATCGGTGTGGCGCGACACCGCCACCGCGCACGCGCTGCGCACGCTGGAGCTGACGGGCAAGCCGAACGTGCCGGTGGTGCCCGGCGCCGTCTATCCGCTGCTCAACAGCCGCGAGCAGGTGATCCGCTGGGAGGGGATGTACGGGCGGCTGGTGTTCAAGGGGCCGTGGACCGATTACTGGCCGGGCGACACGATCCAGGAACATCCCGGCGTCACCGATCCGGCCGATGTGCCGGACCTTTCCTATGGCAACCCGTCGATCAAGGCTTCGGACGAGATCGCCGCGCTGTTCCTGATCCGCATGGCGCGCAGATATCCGGGGCAGGTGACGCTGTTCGCGACGGGGCCGATGACCAACATCGCGCTGGCGCTGAGCCTCGATCCCGAATTCGCCCGCAACATCAAGGAGCTGGTGTATATGGGCGGTTCGCTGAACCCGCGCCAGCACCTGTCCAACCCGTCCGCCGACCAGTTCGCGCGCGAGTTCGTCAATTCGCCGCGGCGCGAGTTCAACATCCGCTGGGACCCGGAGGCCGCGCGGATCATGGCGCATGCGCCGTGGCGCAGGATCACGATGATCCCGGTCGATCCCTCCACCGGGACGCAATGGACGCGGGGCTTCCTCGATTCGCTGGGCAGCGCGCCCAATCCGCTGACCGGGGCGCTGGCCAGATCGATCGCGGTGGGCTTTCCGATGTGGGACGAGCTGGCCGCGATGGTGTGGCTCGAACCCGGCATCGTGACGAAGCGCGACACGCTCTACGTCGATTTCGAGACGAGCATGACCGCGGGCTATGGCGACACGCTGTCGTGGACCGAGGCCTATCGCCCCAAGCTGGGCGAACAGGCGCAGGACGTGGTGCTGGAGGTGGACCGCGAGCGGATGGAGGCGGCGATGCGCGCGCTCTACACGCGCCCGATCGCGGGGGGCGGAAAACGCTGAGAATGCGCGTCCGGGCGGCGCCGGGCCGCTTCCGGGTCATCCCCGGCTTGCAGCATTTTCGATGCTGCGCCAAAGAGGTGGAAAGCTGGGAGCAACAAATTGAATATCAGCCCCACCGACTTCGCCAGTCTTCTCTGTTCGCGTCTGTGCCATGACCTGTTGAGCCCCGTGGGCGCGCTCAACAACGGGCTGGAGCTGCTCGCCGACGAGCATGACCCGGAGATGCGCGCCCGCTGCCTGGAACTGCTGAACGAGAGCGCCAAGGCTTCGGCCAACAAGCTGAAGTTCTTCCGGCTGGCGTTCGGCGCGGCGGGTGGCTTCGGCGAGACGGTGGACACGCGCGAGGCGCAGGCCGCGATCGAGGGGCTGTTCGGCGACAACCACCGCATCCGGATCGGCTGGATGGTGGAAGAGCCGGTGCTGGCCAAGGCGGCGATCAAGGTGCTGCTGAACCTGGCGCTGATCGCGGGCGATGCGCTGATCCGCGGCGGTCAGCTCGATATCGGCGCGGAGGTTGCGGGCGGCACGGTGGAGATCGTGGTCCGCGCCGATGGCCCGCGCATCGTGCTGGACCCCGAGCTGCGCAGCGCGCTGGCGGGCGGGCGCGACGAACTGCCCATCACCCCGCGCGCCGCGGCCGCCTTCCTGGTCCACGCGCTGGTGGAGCAGGGCGGCGGCAGCCTCCAGGTCAGCCCCCCGGATGCTGAGGTGCTGCTGTTCGGAGCCAGCTTCAAGGCGGGGTGACCAGACCGGCGATCAGGCCGGCGGTGACGCTGGCGATCGCCTCCGGTCCAGCCTGTCCTGACCGGTCGTAATAGCGGCCGACGGCATGGTTGATGCCGACCGCTCCCAACGCGAGTCCGCTGGCGGCGGTCTCCGCGATCACCTCGAGCAGATGTCGTTCCAGATAGTTTGGCCCGTTCTGCAGCAGCGTGGCGTCGTCCACCGCGGCGCCGTCCGACATCACGATCAACAGCCGGTGCGGGGCGGCGGATCGGATCGCCCGCGCGGCCGCCCATTGCAGCGCCTCCCCGTCGATATTCTCGCGGCGGATTCCCGGATGCACGAAGACGCGCTGCGATTCCGCGCTCCATTCGGCATCGTCCATCGCCTTGTACACGATGTGCAGCAGTGCGCAGAGGCGTCCGGGGCGGGGCGGCCGGCCGTGCGCCTTCCAATGTACATAGGGGAAGCCGCCCCACCAGCCGGCGGTCGAATGGCCGAGAATCTCGTGCGCCAAGCCGATCTCGGCCAGCGCTGAAGATAGCACCGCCAGCGCGCCAGCCGCGGCCGCGATAGGTACGCCATCCATCGAGCCCGACTGATCGACGAGCAGGGTCACCGAAAGTTCGTGCGGCGCGACACCGGCGGAATCTAGCGCGGCGCGGATCGGCGCGATGAGCAGTTCCGTGGCGGGCTGGCGCTCGCCCCATTCCCGCGCCAGCGCCTGGTCCTCGCGCCACCGGCTCTCGCCATAGTCGTCGTGTCCGCGTTCGAAGTCCAGGCTGGCACCGCGCAATCGTGCCGGAACCTCCTCCGCTGCAAGCTCCAGGTCCCAACGGCGGGAATAGATACGGTAGGGCTCGCGTTCGGAATCGAGGTCGGCCGTGTGCAGCCGCGCCGGTACCTCCTCTTCCGCAAGGTCCAGCTCTCGGCAGTATGAAGGGGCGCGATACGGGGCGCTGTGGGGGCTGCGCTCAACGGGCCTCTGGCCGCGGCGCGCGCGCCTGCGATCCCACAGGATCGCGCCCGCGATGATGGCAACCAGCAGCGGGCCGATCGTCCATTCCCAGTTGTCCGTTGGCATGCTTGTCCAGCTTGATGGGAAGACGCACCGGAGGCGACGGTTACTCGCTGGGGAAATCTGAGGTCATTTCCCGTTCGGGTCGAGTCATTTTCGCAGGGGCTCGTCTGCTGTCTGGCCAGCCAATCATTGCAGGCGGGCCGTTATGAGGGACGAATCCCCGGAGCCCCCACTAACGGCCTATTAACTGCGATGCGCCATTCTTCGCGCGCAACCCGCGGGGCTTGAATGGACGATCTGCTTCAGGAATTCATCGCAGAGACGCGCGAGACGCTGGAGGCGCTCTCGGGCGAGATCGTCGCATGGGAGGCCCAGCCCGACGATCGCGCGCGGCTGGATGCCATTTTCCGGTTCGTCCACACCGTCAAGGGAAGCTGCGGCTTCCTGGATCTGCCGCGGCTCGCGCGGCTGAGCCATGCGGCGGAGGACGTGCTGGCGCAGGTGCGCAGCGGCAACCGCACGCCCGATCGCGCGCTGGTCAACGGCGTGCTGGCGGTGGTGGACCGGATCGGCGAGATCGTCGAGGCGATCGACGCGGGCACCGGGCTGGACGACAGCGGCGACGACCTGTTGATCGCCGCGCTGGCCGAGGGCGCGCAGGAGGTGGTGCAGCTTGGCGGAGCCGTCGCCCAGCGTGCGCCCGCGCGCAGCGTGCGGCTGAACGTGGACCTGCTTGACCGGATGATGTCGGGCATGTCGGACATGGTGCTGGCCCGCAACGAGCTGGCCCGGCGCCTGCGCGCGGAGGATATCGACCCCGCTATCGAGGCGGCGCTGGAGCGGCTGTCGCTGACCGTGGGCGAGATGCGCGATACCGTGACGCGCACCCGCATGCAGAAGATCGACGCGCTGTTCAGCGCGCTACCGCGCATGGTGCGCGATACCGCCGCCGGGCTCGGCAAATCGGTGACGCTGCATATCGAGGGCGCCGACGTGGAGCTCGATCGCGAGATGATCGAGGTGATGCGCGATCCGCTGGTGCATATCGTGCGCAACGCGATCGACCACGGCATCGAGGCGCCCGGCGCCCGCCGCACCGCGGGCAAGCGCGAGAACGGCCGGCTGGTGGTCGCCGCGCGCCAATCGGGCAACCAGATCATCGTCGAGATCGCCGACGATGGCCGCGGCATCGACGTGGAGCGGCTGATCGCCAAGGCCGCCGCGGCGGGCCATGGCAGCGAGAACGAGTTGCGCGCGCTTTCGGAAAAGGCGCGGCTTGCGCTGGTGTTCCTGCCCGGACTTTCGAGCAAGGACGAGGTTACCGAGATTTCCGGCCGCGGCGTGGGGATGGACGTGGTCCGCGCCTCGATCGAGCAGATCGGCGGGCGCGTCGAGCTGGACAACGCCCCGGGCAAGGGGCTGCGCATCGCCATCCATGTGCCGCTGACGCTTTCGATCATCTCCGCGATCGTGGTGGGGGCGGGGGGCCAGCGTTTCGCGATCCCGCGCCAGGCGATCGAGGAGATCGTGACCGAACGCGGCGACGCGATCCGCATCGACATGGTGGGCGGCGCGCGCATCGCCACCGTGCGCGACCGGCGCATCCCGCTGATCGGCCTGGGCCGCCTGCTCGGCATTTCCGCCGATGCCCGCGACGAAGGGCAGATGCTGGCGATCGTGAACATCGGCAAGGGCAGCTATGCGCTGGCCGTCGATACCGTGCTGGACAATGAGGAGCTGGTGATCAAGCCGGCGTCGCCCGCGGTGATGTCCACCGGCCTCTATGCCGGACAGACGCTGCCCGATTCGGGGCTGCCGATGCTGATGCTCGACGTGGCGGGCATGGCGGCGGTGGCGGGGCTCGATTTCAGCCGCGGCCTGGGCGACGCCGGGGCCGACGAGGATGCCGCCGGAGAGACCGAGGTGCCCGGGGTTCCCGCGCTGCTCTTCGCCGATCTGGACGGGGTGCGCCGCGCCGTGCCGCTGGGGATCGTCGATCGCGTGGAACAGATCGACGCGATCCATATCCGCAATGCCGCGGGCCGGCTGCGCGTCGCGATCGACGGGCGCATCCTGCCGATGCTGGCGCAGGACCGGCTGCCCGACGGCCGCGTGAGCCTGCTCCGGCTGAAGGACGGCGAGAGCGAGGTCGCCTATGCGATCGAGGACGCGCTCGACATCGTGGTGCTGCCCGAAGAGGTGATCCCCGCGCGCGCGCCGGGGCCGGTTGGCGGGGTCGTCCTGCTCGACGGCGAGCAGGTGGAGCTGCTCGACGCATTCTGGATCTTTGCCGAATATGGCGCGGGGGCGGAGGATGGGCCTGCCCCGCTGTGCCTGCTGGCCGGCGACGGCGACGGCTGGATGGCCGCGTTCGTCCGCCCGCTGCTGGAAAGCGCGGGCTATCGTGTGGTTTCGGAGCTTGCGGCGGGCGAGACGCCGAACGTGGTTCTCGCGGCGGCCGAGGCGGAGGGAGTCGAAGGACAGCCGGCCCCGCTCGTCCGGTTGCGCCGCCGAAAGGCGGCCGCCGGCAAGGCAGACGAAAGCATCTACCGCTATGACCGCGACGGGCTGCTCGCCGCGATCGAATCGCGCGTGGCGAACGGAGGCAGCCGGTGACCCATCTCTATCTGATCGCCCAGATCGCCGGCCGCACGGTGGCGATCGATTCGGAACAGGTCGAATCGGTGGTGGATATCGGCGAGGTGACCGCCGTGCCCCGTGCCGCGGGCCATGTCCGCGGGCTGGCGGCGCTGCGCAGCCGCGTGGTGACCGTAGTGGACACCCAGGCCGCGCTGGGGCTGGAACAGGCCGGACAGGTGGCGCGCCGCGCCGTGATCACCCAGATCGAGGGCCATCACTATGCGCTGCTGGTCGATGCGCTGGAGGATGTCGCGCCGTTCGATCTGCTGCCGCTTTCCGCGGGCGTGGCGCTCGACGCCGCATGGCGCGCGACCGGCCGCGGCATCGTGGAGCGCGACGGAGAGCCGGTGCTGGCGATCGATCTGGTCAGCCTGGTGCCGGGCCATACCGCGCAGGCGGCGTGAGGCGATTAACCGGGCGCTTACGGGTTTCGGGCATGAACCAGGCGGGGATTGCCGGGATTTTGGGGAATTTGGGACTATGAAGACTTGCCTCGTCGTCGATGATTCCAAGGTCATCCGCAAGGTCGCGCGGCATATCCTGGAGACGCTGGACTTCCAGGTCCGCGAAGCCGGGGACGGCCGCGAGGCGCTCGATTCGTGCCTTGCCACCCCGCCCGACGTGATCCTGCTCGACTGGAACATGCCGGTGATGAGCGGGATGGATTTCCTGCGCGCGCTCAAGGATTCCGGGCTGCCGCAGCGGCCCAAGGTGGTGTTCTGCACCACCGAGAACGGCATGGCCTATATCCGCGCCGCGATCGAGGCGGGCGCCGACGAATATGTCATGAAGCCGTTCGATCGCGAGACGCTGGAAAGCAAGCTGCAGATTGTCGGCGTCGCCTGAGGCACGCGGCAATGCCACGCGCGGCGCGCACCCCAGAAAAGGTTCCGGAGAAGCGGGCGGCGATGCCGCCGATGCCGGTCCGCGTGCTGATCGTCGACGATTCGGTCGTCGCGCGATCGGTGATCGGCCGCATGATCGACGCAACCGACCGCTTCATGGTCGCCGGCGCGGTGAGCGATGCGCGCGCGGCGCTCGAATTCCTGCGCGCGCATCAGGTTGAGATCATCCTGCTCGATATCGAGATGCCGGGGATCGACGGCCTGACGGCGCTGCCCGACCTGCTGGCGGCGGGCGGCGACGCGCGGGTGGTGATCGTCTCCTCCTCGGCAGAGGAGGGCGCCGCCACGACGATCCAGGCGCTGGCGCTGGGCGCCGCCGACACGCTGGTGAAGCCCGGGATCAACGCCTTCGGCGGCCGCTTTGCCGAGATACTGGAAGAGCGGCTGTCGCGCGTGATCGAGCAGCCGGCCCCGCCGCCGCCCGCGCCCTCCGCCATCGCCGCGGTGGCCGCCGCTCCGAAGCTGCGCGCGCTGGACTATGACTTCGACATCGTCGCGATCGGCGCCTCGACCGGGGGCATCCATGCGCTGTCCCAGCTCCTGCGCGCGATCCCGGCGAGTTTTCAGGTGCCGATCCTGGTCACCCAGCATCTGCCGGCCAGCTTCATGAGCTATTTCGCCGCGCAGCTCGCCGTGCTCGGCGGGCGCCCGGCGGAGGTCGCGACCGATTGCATGCGCATCCGCCCGGGCCGGATCATCGTGGCGCCCGGCAACGCGCACCTTCATGTCGTGCGCATGTGCGACGGCGCCGCGATCCGGCTGACTTCGGAGCGGGTGGCCAGCGGCTGCATGCCCTCGGTCGATCCGATGTTCGAGTCGGTGGCCGATGTGTTCGGCGCCCGCGCGCTGGGGATCGTGCTGTCGGGCATGGGCCGCGACGGCGGCGAGGGCGCGCGGCGGCTGTCGGCCGCGGGCGCGCGCATCCTGGTGCAGGACGCGGCAAGCTCCGTGGTGTGGGGCATGCCCGGAACCGTGGCCAACGCCGGCCATGCCACCGCGGTGCTGCCGCCGGACGAGATCGGCCGGCTGGTCGCGCGCCAGCGGAGGGCAGGCTGATGCCCGGCAGCGCACCGATCCAGGGCTCGGCCGCCGCGATGAACATGATCGCGGCGCTGCTGGAGCAACGCACCGGCCAGCAGATCGCCGCCAACCGCGCCTGGCGGATCGAGACGGCGCTGAAGCCGCTGATCCGCGAGCGCGGGCTTGCGACCCTCGACGAACTGGTCGCCGCGCTGGTCGTGTCGCGCACGCCGGAGCTGTCCGAGATGGTGGTGGACGCGCTGCTCAACCAGGAAACCAGCTTCTTCCGCGACGCCGCGGTGCTGGAGAGCATCGGCGACGCGGCCTGGGAGATGCAGGCGGAGATGCCGGGGCGCAGGCTGCGGCTGTGGTCGGCCGGCTGTTCGACTGGGCAGGAGCCGCTGAGCCTGGCGATGATGTTCACCGAGCGCGAATCGAAGGGGCAATCGCCGCCGGAGATCATCGCCACCGATGTTTCCGGCGCCGCGCTCGCGCGTGCCCGCGCCGGCCGCTATTCGCAGTTCGAGATCCAGCGCGGGCTTTCCGTGCTGCGCATGATCTCGTGGTTCGAGGGGAGCGGCGGCGAATGGGTCGCCAATCCAGAGCTGGTGCGCAAGGTGCAATACCGCCAGCATAACCTGGCCGGTGACGGCCCGCCGCCGGGCCGGTTCGATATCGTGCTGTGCCGCAACGTGCTGCTCTATTTCTCGGCGGCGCTGCGGCGCAAGGTGCTCGACACGCTGGCCGCGGCGGTGCGCCCAGGCGGTCTGCTGGTGCTGGGTGCGGGCGAGACGGTGATCGGGCTGAGCGATCATTTCGTGCCGTCCGAGCGGTTCCGGGGGCTGTATCAGGCGGTGGACCCGGGCACTCCGGCGCATTCCACGCGGCTGGCGCTTCGCTGACGCTGGCGCTCGCGCGCAATCGCTCCTATCCATGGGGCGATGGAACCCGACAACGGCCTGAGATTCATCGACACGCCGTCGCCCAATTTCGACGAGCGCCCGTCGCCCGTCAGCGTGATCGTGCTGCACTATACCGGCATGCAGGACGCGCAGTCGGCGATCGACTGGCTCGCCAATCCGGTGTCGAAGGTATCCTGTCACTATCTGGTCGCCGAGGACGGCGTGATCGTGCGCATGGTGGCGGAGGACAAGCGCGCCTGGCACGCCGGCAAGTCGCACTGGCGCGGGACCGACCGGATCAACGATTGTTCGATCGGGATCGAGATCGTCAATCCGGGGCATGAATGGGGATACCGGCCGTTCCCGGACGCGCAGATGGCGTCGGTCATCTGGCTCGTCTCCGACATCAAGCAGCGGTACGGCATCACCCGCGGCAATGTGGTGGGCCATTCGGACGTGGCGCCCGCGCGCAAGCAGGATCCGGGCGAGCTGTTCCCCTGGGGCCAGCTCGCGCGGCTCCGCCTGGCGCTGCCACGGCCGACCAAGAACCTGATGGACCCGGGCTGGACCGACGCGGGCTTCCTGATGGCGCTGGAGCGTTTCGGCTATGACGTCACCAATCCGCTGGCGGCGGTGGTGGCGTTCCAGCGGCGGTTCCGGCCCGAGCTGGTGGACGGCACGATCGACATGGAGTGCCGCTGCATCCTCCTCGCGCTGCTGCTGCCCAAGCCCCAGGGCGACGATTGAGCCTGCCCCGCTGGCTGGGGCCGGCGTTCTGGGGCGCGGTGGCGATCGCCGCGCTCTGGTATCTGGCGGGCGACCTGTGGCGCATCGGCGCGGAGCGGCCCTATTCGGGCGAGCCGCGCGAGCCGGGCTATCTGGGCCATGTGGTAACCGCCGCGCCGCTGGTGCTGATCGCGCCGTTGCAGTTCGTCGGCGCGCTGCGCCGCGCGCGGCCGGGGCTCCACCGCGCGCTGGGACAGGTCTTCCTGGGCGCGGCGATGCTCTCCGGCCTGTTCGCGATCTGGCTGGGCGCCACCATGCCGCACGAGGGCACCCAGCTTCCGCTGATGTTGTTCGGGCTGGTGTGGATCGGCTTCTGCGCCATCGCCTGGCAGGCGGCGCGGCGGCGCGATTTTGCGACGCACCGCGCCTTCGCGATCCGCAGCTTCGCCATCGCCACCTCGTTCCTGCTGCTCCACCTGATGCAGGATTGGGAGGACCGGCTGTTCTGGTTCCTGGAGAGCCCGGAACTACGCTACGCCTCGCGCGGGTGGCTGGCCTTCGTGCTGCCGCTGCTGGCGGCGGAGGCATATCTCGGCTGGTGGCCCGCGGCGCGGCGGGTTTTTCGTGGACCGCGTGAGTAGTTCTGAATTGGACTATTTATGACGTGCGAATGATATGTATCAATTCAATTGGAATTGATACTCTTCCAACTGTCGTTCCAAATGTACGGGGGAAGGAAGCGCATGTTGACAGCGGCAGGAAACATCAATCAGGACTATGAGGTGATAGGAATAGTCCACGCGACAGCTTCCCGAGTACCGGAGAAGGCCGGTTGTGGTTCGCCGGCCGGCATCGCGATCGAGGCTGCCTATCGGGACGTGACGGGTTCGTTGCAGGAAGCCGCAGCCCGGTCTGGCGGCGACGCACTGATTCACGTCGGTTACGACTATCGCATGTCCACGCAGCAGATGGGTTGCAACGGCGTGCAACCCTCGTTCGAGGTCTATGCGTGGGGAACCGCGGTCAAGCTCAGATGATCGGCCGCCTGGTGGTGGCGCTGGTATTCCTGCTGGCTCGCCATGATCCCGTCCCGGCCCGGTTCGACGCGCATGCGGCACGGTGGGCATGCCGGGCGATCGGTTTTTATCGCCGTTTTCTTTCACACCGCTCGGGGCGATGTTGCCTCTTCAGGCAGAGCTGTTCGGTACGCTCGCAACACGCATTCCAGATGTTGGGGTGGCGGGCCGGTCTTCGCGAGAGCGCCGCCCAATTGCGGCGCTGCGGGGGCGCCTATTCCATGCTCCATACCGCTCAGGGTGAAGCGGTTCTCGTAACGAGTGACGGGCTGCAGTTTGGCAGCGCGGAATTGTCGGAGCGGTTGCGGGCGGCGCTGGCCGGTTCCTCTTGCTCTATTCGACAGGTTGAAGGATAGCGGCCCCAGCCAGAGGGCCGGGCGGCCGCGGGTGCCTTCGGGTGCGCGAGGAAAGTCCGGGCTCCACGGAACGACGGTGGCGGGTAACGCCCGCCGGCCCCCGCTCAGGCGGGGGTTAGGGAAAGTGCCACAGAGAGCAGACCGCCCACTGCCCCGGCGCAAGCCGGGGTGAGGGCAAGGGTGAAAGGGTGCGGCAAGAGCGCACCGCGCGACCGGCAACGGAAGCGGCACGGCAAACCCCACCGGGAGCAAGACCGAATAGGGGCGGCATATGGGCCTGTTCCGGCTCGTCGCCCGGGTTGGTTGCTTGAGGCGGCGCGTGAGCGCCGTCCTAGAGGAATGGCCGCCCATCCCCCGGTGCAAGCCGGGGGTGGACAGAACCCGGCTTACAGGCCCTCTGGCGTTTTTTCATGGACCGCCCGCCCGCGGCGGGACGGATTTTTGTGTTTCCGGCGCGTTCCCGCGCTGGCGCTCGTAACCTTGGCGGCCTATCTCGGCGCGATGGCGCGGAACTCGCGAACCATGGACTGGGGATTCCCGCGCTGGCGTGCCTATGGCGCCGAGCGTGAGGCCGCGCGCGTGCGCATGTGCGATCGTGACGGATGCGACAAGCCGGGGGACCGCCCCGCGCCCAAATCGCCCAACAGCCGCGAACGCTGGTATTTCTGCGAGGCGCATGCCGCCGAGTACAACCGCAACTGGAACTATTTCGAAGGCCTGACCGCCGAGGAAGCCGCCAAGCGCGAGGCGCAGGAGCGGCGCGAGGCGAACGGCTTTGCCGAAGCCTCGCACTATGGCTGGGCCGGCCCCGGCGACGGCAGCCGATCGCGCGACGAGATGCGCGCGCTGGAGGTGCTGGAGCTGGAGGCGGACGCCGATTTCGAGGCGGTGCGCATCGCCTGGCGCCGCCTGGCCAAGTCGAACCACCCGGACGTGCGCCCCGGCGATGCCGATGCGGCGCAGCGTTTCCAGGCGATCCAGGCCGCCTATGACGTGCTGCGCGCCGCCGAGGAGCGGCGGACGTGGAAGGGCGATTGAAGGCGCTGCGCCTTCGCTCGAACTGGGACGACGCCGTCCTGGTCTGCGCCAAATGCTCCAAGAAGCTGGACGGCGGGTTCGGCCCCAGGGGGCGCCAGCCGCTCGCCAAGGCGCTGCGCAAGCACCTGCGGCTGAAGAAGGGGCGCAAGGCGCGCGCCGGCATCGTCGAGGTCAAGTGCCTGGGCGTATGCCCCAAGGGCGCGGTGACGGTGCTGAACGGCGCGGCCAGCCGCGAATGGCTGATCGTGCCGGCGGGGATGGCGCTGGACGCGGTGGCGGCCGAACTGGGGCTGGAGGATCAGCCCGCCGCATAGCGCGCCGCGGTCTCGCGGATCAGCGCGATCATGTTGGGGATGCCCTGCGTCCGGTTCGAGCTGAGCTGGTTGCGCAGGTCGAACGGGTCGAGCGCCTCGGCGATGTCGGTCGCCAGTATCTCCGCCGGGGCCTTGTCCTGCACCGCCAGCAGCACCAGCGCGATGATGCCCTTGGTGATCGCCGCGTTCGAATCGGCCAGGAAGTGGAGCCGCCCGCCCTCCGCCGCCATCGGATAGACCCACACCGACGCCGAGCAGCCGCGCACCAGCGTCGCGTCGGTTTTCAGCGCGCCGGGCATCGGCTCCAGCGCGCGGCCCAGGTCGATCAGCAGGCGATAGCGATCGTCCGCATCGAGGAACGCATATTCGTCGCGGAGGTCGGCAAGGCTGGTCATGCGCGGCATATAGCGGCCGCGCCTGCCATTCCAACCGCCAAGGCCGCGGGTGTTTCAGCGACGCCGGAACGGCTGCTGTGCCGCTTCAAAGGTTCTGCCCGCTATTCGGGCATCGGATAATCGGCGGCGTTGAGCACCCAGCCCGGCATGTTCGAGAAATCGGTCCGGGGCGGGGAGAAGATGTCGACCAGCAGGTTCACGCCGGGATCGACCGCGGCCGAGGTGTGGATCACGCGCGCGGGGATGACGCAGATCGACGGCGTGCCGCAGGTCTCATGCTCGTCGTCGCGCCAATCGGCCAGGTTGGCGGTCCACGGCCAGCGCAGATGGTGGACATAGGTGCCGCCGATGCACAGCGAGCATTGCTCGAAATCGTCATGGTGATGCGGCGACAGCTTGGCCGGATCGCGCGGGCCGATCTGGGGCTGGAACACGTTGACCATGAAGTTGGTGGAGCGCCAGATCTTGCCGAAGCGACCCTCCTCGTCGGGAACGTCCAGGCTGTAGCTGCGGATGCGGAAGCCGCCTTCGGGATCGGGCCAATATTCGAAGGGCGGGATGTGCGCGGGCGGCTCCGCATAGGCATCGGCGTTGGAGGCGAGCGCGGCGATATCGGCGGTCCGGGCGGAGAACAGGCGAACGATGCGGCCGCCGGTAGTGATCTCCACGCTGCTGTCGCCCGGCGGGATCATGGTGATGGTGAAGCCGGGGATATCCTGGCGATCGTTGCCGGCGGTGACGACCGCCCGGGTCTCCGCATCGGGGATCAGCAGGACATATTCGTCGTCCTGACCGGTGCGATCGAGCCGGGTGCCGGGTTCCACCTCGGACCAGGCGACGACGAAGTTGGCGCCGCGCGCGTACCAGCTCTTCGCGCCGCCTTCGGCCACCTGGGGCGCCTCGGCGTAGAAGCGGGCATAGCTCGACGCGGAAAAGGCGCCGCCGCCCGGAGCTGCGCGCGTCACGGGCGGCGGTGCAGACCCCGTCGAGGAGAGACGCGAGCGGGGATCATCGGATTCGTACATTTCGGGCTCCCAAGTGGTGCCGGAGCACCCCCGGCGCCATTATCCCGACACCGCTAGCCCGTGCCGCCGCCGCATGCTTGACCGAAAGGGATACAAAGCTTGCAGCGGCGGCGCGGCGGCTATGCCGGTCTGGCGGCCTCCTCGGCGGCCCAGATGCGCTTCACCATCTCGCCATAGGGCTTCATCGAGCGGAAGCTGAGGTAAAGCCCCAGCGGCCCCAGCGTGCCCGCCACCAGTACCATCGCCCAGCGAAGCTGCGCCTCGTCCTGCAGCACATAATCGGTGGTCAGCGCGACGATCATCGGCCCCATGCCCGATCCCACGATGCTGACGAAGAACAGGTAGAGCCAGCTCACCTGGCCGCGCAGATGGTTGGGCGTCACGATCTGGATCGCGCTGTTCATGCCCGGATGGCCGACGCCGGTGAAGAAGTTCGAGAGCGCCCACAGGATCACCGCGGCCCAGGGGTCCCACACCAGCACCGCCAGGATCGACAGCGGCAGCATCAGCGCGTGCGACCAGCAATAGAGGCGCAGCATCGCATCCGGATAGCGTTTCTTGTCCAGCCATTCGCCGATCGCGGCGCCCGCCGCCAGGCCGAAGGGCATGGTGACGATGCCGATGATGCCCAGCAGCGGGCCGGCGGTCTGCGGCCCCCAGCCATAGCTGCGTTCGAAGAAGGCGACGCGCCACGCCGTCATGCCCAGCGCCTCGATCGACCAGAGCGACGCGCCCAGGAACATCGGGATGTAGAAGACGCGATTGTCCTTCAGGAAATCGAACACGTCGCGGCCGGGAAGCTGCTTCTTGGGCGTGGCCGCGCTCTTCGGCGGGCGCGGCGGCTCGGGCACGGTGAAGAAGAACAGCGTCGCGACGATCAGGCCGGGAATGCCGCAGATCAGGAACACCATCTGCCAGTCGTGCAGCGTGCCCAGCACCGGCAGGGTGATGTCCGGCATCTCCGCCAGATGGCCGATCAGCACGCCGCCGATCACCATCGACGCCGCCATGCCGACGAAGCCGCCGGTCGAATAGATGGAGAAGGCGCGCGGCAGCCGGTGGCGCGGCACCACATTGGAGATCAGCGAGAGCGATGCCGGCGCCTGAACCGATTCGCCCGCGCCGATCGCCATGCGCGCCGCGAACAGCGCGCCGAAGCTGTTGGCCATCGCCGAAGCCGCGGTGGCGACGCTCCAGAAGGACAGCCCGGCGACCAGGATCAGCTTGCGGCTGGCATGATCCGCCAGGCGCGACAGCGGCAGGCCCGCGACGATATAGGCGGAGGAGAAGGCGATGCCGATGATCACGCTCATCTCGGTATCGCTGAGGCCCAGGTCCTTCTTGATCGGCTGGACCAGAAGCGAGATCACGCCGCGATCGATGTGCGACAGCATCAGGATCACGCCCAGCATCACCACCGTGTACCAGCTCCGCCAGGTCATCGGCGGCGGCTGGAACGCCACATCCTCGTCGCGCGGGGTGAACTGAGCCATTGATTCTCCTCTCCGGGATCCCGTGTCCGGTATCGTTGCAGGCGGCGCAGGCTTTAGCAGGAGCGGGGCGCGAGCGTGAGGGGCGGCACGGCTCAACCTTTTGACTGGACCGGCTTTTGACCGGAGGGGCGTCAGCCAGGCAAGTTTTGCGTCCCATTCGATAAAGATTCCGGCCAGGCCCGCTTATAGCCGGCAATGATGCGGAGTCCGGGCAGGGCGCCGCGCCGACGCAGCGGGAGCAGGATGTGACAAAGGGTTTCGATCGCCCGCGGCCGGCGGACAGCGCCGAACACGGCATCGTCTATCGCAACGAGGGCGAGTTCTGCGGCTGGCCCTTCTACTGCGGGCTATGGCAGACCGCCGACGGGGGCTTCGCGGCGGGCTTCAAGCGCATTCCGTGCGACTATGGCGCCTATGGCGACGTCGATCACAACAAGCTGACGCGCAACATGGGCAAGATCTGGGTGATCCGTTCCGCCGACGGGCGGAGCTGGGACCCGGAGAGCTTCGTCGAGATCATCGACATGAACGTGCAGGACGAGAAGGACCTGCCCGGCGGCGGCGCGGCCGACTGGTCCGGCCTGCCGCCGCTCGATTTCGACAGCCGCGACACGCTGATCATGTCGGGCGGGCTGCCGCGCCTATTCGCGCCGGGCGGCCAGGCCTGGATGCGTGCCTCCACCGACGGCGGGCGGACGTGGCGTCCCGCGGCGATCCTGCCGCGCTATGAGCTGCCCGCGCTCTCCGGCTTCGGATCGTCGATGTATTCCACGCGGGCGGACGGCATCCACCTGCTGGGCCTCAACACGATGATGCCCGACAGCCGCTCGCCGCGCCCGCTGGTCTATGGCTCGGCGGACGGCAACAACTGGTATTTCCTCAGCTTCGTCACGCCGGAGATGCCGCGCTCGCCCTATTATCCGGGCGGATCGCCGTTCGCCCCGGCGCCGCATTTCTATCCCCGGCTGATCGTGCTGCGCGACGGGCGGGTGATCAGCACGCTGCGCTACCAGCGCGATCCGCGCAACGCGATCTGGACCGATGTGTATGAGAGCCTGGACGGCGGGCGGACTTGGGACTTCCTGTCGCGCGTCAACGACTGGGGATCGCCGGGCGACATCGTGGAGCTGAGCGACGGACGGATAGTCTGCGTCTACGGCTATCGCGTCCCGCCCGCGATGGGGGTGCGCGCCCGCGTGAGCGAGGACGGCGGGCGGACCTGGGGATCGGAGATCATCCTGCGCGGCGACGGCGGGAGCTGGGACCTGGGCTATCCGCGCGTGATCGAGTGCGCGCCGGGCGAGATACTGGCGATCTACTACATGAACCTGGCAAGCGATCCGGTGCAGGTGAACGGCGGCGTCCGTCACATCGCCTGGACGCGCTGGAGACCCTGACGCGATGACGCACACCGATCGTTTCGCCCGCCCGCGCCACGATGCCAGCGCCGAGCATGGCATCGTCTATCGCAACGAGAACCAGTTCTGCGGCTGGGTGTTCTACTGCGGGCTGTGGCAGGTCGCCGACGGCAGCGTGGTCGCCGGGTTCAAGCGGGTGCAGACCAGCTACGACGCCTATGACAATGTCGATCACGGCCAGATCGCGCGCAAGAAGGGGCATCTGGTCACCATCCGCTCGCGCGATGGCGGGGCGAGCTGGGACCCGTCGAGCGTGACCGAGGTGTTCGACATGGACACCGCCCGGGCGGAGGACCTGCCCGGCGGCGGCGCGGACGATTGGTCCGGGCTGCCGCCGATCGACTTCGCCAGCCGTGACACGCTGATCATGGGCGGGGGCATTCCCGCGCTGTTCGCGCGCAACGCCCAGGCCTGGCTGCGCGCCTCCACCGATGGCGGGCGGAGCTGGCGGCGGCCGATCCTGTTGCCGCAGTTCGAGCTCGGATCGCTGACCCACTTCGGATCGTCGATGTACGCCACCCGCGCGGACGGGGTGCATCTGCTGGGGTTGCAGACCAACGCGCCCGACGCGCTTTCGCCGCGGCCGCTGGTCTATGGCACCACGGACGGCAGCGACTGGCAGTTCCTGAGCTTCATGACGCCGGAGCGGCCGCCGTCGCCCTATTATGTGCTCAAATCGCCCTTTTCGCCGCTGCCGCACTTCTATCCCCGCCTGATCGTGCTGCGCGACGGGCGGGTGCTGGCGTCGCTGCGATACCAGCGCGACGCGCGCAACGTGATCTGGACCGACATCCACGAGAGCCTGGACGGCGGCCGTACCTGGGCTTTCCTGTCGCGCGTCAACGACTGGGGTGCGCCCGGCGACATCGTGGAGATGGCGGACGGGCGGATCGTGTGCGTCTATGGCTACCGGCTGATGCCGTCGGGCATCCGTTACCGGGTGAGCGAGGACGGCGGGCGGAGCTGGGGATCGGAGATGATCCTGCGCGACGACGGCGGGAGCTGGGACCTGGGCTATCCGCGCGTGATCGAGATCGCGCCCAACCGGCTGCTGACCGTCTATTACATGAACCTGGCCAGCGATCCGGTGCAGATGAACGGCGGCGTCCGCCATATCGCGCGGACCGTGTTCACCCCTTGATGCCGCGCGGCAGCGACGGGGAGGGCGGCGCGCCGTCCCGCCCCGCCCCGCGCCGCGGACTTGCACGTAACGCCGCGATTCTTGAGTGGTGCGGCGCCGCCTGGGCTGTCAGAAGCGGGGCCGGATGCGCTGGGCCGGCACGGATGGCCGAACCGGGCGGGGGCATCCCGGTTTATGAAAATTATTATGAATCAATATTTTATATTCCGTATTTCGAACCGATCAGGCGCCGCGCACGGTGCCGGATCGGGGTGCCGCGCGGCATCCGGACGGGCCGGGCCCTCAGCAAAATTCTTGAGCCGTCCCGGTCAAGCGGCCTTCCCGGCCCCTTCCTAGTTTCCGGCCAATCGTAGAACCGCACGTAAGAAATGTGAGGGAGGGGAATTTGATCAAGAAACTCGCAATGGCCACCGTGTCGCTGGCGACGCTGGTCGCGGCCCAGGCGGCGGCGGCGGAGGCTCCCGCGCCGCAGGACGCACCTGCCGCCGAGGAGCAGCAGGACGGCGCCGCCGGCCAGGACGGCTCCGGCAACGGCGAGATCGTCGTCACCGCGACGCGCCAGGCCACCTTCGTCCAGGACACGCCGATCGCGATCACCGCGGTGACCGCCGAGACGCTGGAGACGCGCGGGCTTACCAGCACCGCGGACCTGGGCAACATCGTTCCCAACGCATCGTTCCGCCAGGCGCAGGGCGCCTATGGCCCGGCGGTCACCGCCTTCCTGCGCGGCGTGGGCCAGCATGACTCGGCGCTGTCGGGCGAGCCGGCGGTCGCCTTCTACATCGACGACATCTATTATCCGTTCCTGTTCGGATCGTCTTTCGACCTGCTCGACCTGGACCATGTCGAGGTGCTGCGCGGGCCGCAGGGCACGCTGTTCGGCCGCAACGCGCTGGCGGGCGCGGTCAACATGGTGAGCAAGCGCCCCAGCTTCGACGAGGCCAGCGCCAAGATCGAGGTGACGGTCGGCAGCTATGACCGCCGCGATTTCCGCGCCTCCTTCTCGGTGCCGCTGACCGAGAACATGGCGATCGGCGCGACCATGCTCTCCAAGAAGCGCACCGGATATCAGCGCATCCTGGACTTCACCTGCGAGATGTATCGCCGCGGCACCCCGCAGCTCGCCGGCAGCTTCCCGTTCGCCAGCGCGGCGACGGCCTGGACCTCGGGATCGGTCGACGATTGCACGATGGATCATCTGGGCGGGCAGGATCAGCGCGCGGTGCGCGGCCAGCTCTATTGGGAGCCGGCGGCGAACCTGTCGGTCTCGATCATCGGCGACTATATCGACAACAAGGACGATATCGCCGCCGACTATGTCTATGCCATCGATCGTTCGAAGGTGACCGCGGCGGGCCTGGCCAATCTGGACACCGCCTATGCGCGCTGGTCGGTCGCGGGGCAGCCTGCGTTCCGCTATGACGAGCGCTTCATCACCGGCGATCCCTTCACCACCTATGCCACGTTCCGCGATCCCATCCCGGCGGGCACGGTGATCGCGGGCAACACCTATTACAACGGTTCGCTGTTCCGCGGCGGGCTGGATCACGGGCGCGATTCCCCGCTGAAGACCTGGGGCGTTTCCGCCAAGGTCGTCTATGGCATCGCCGACAACATCGATCTGACGCTGGTCGGCGGCTATCGCAAGATGGACCTGAGCTTCTCGTTCGACAACGACGGCTCGCCGGTTTCGGAGACGCTGATCTTCCACCGGATCAAGGAAGACCATTTCACCGGCGAGGTGCGGCTTTCGGGCAAGATGGACTGGCTCGATTGGGTCGCGGGCTTCTTTTACTATGACGGCCACGCCTTCAACGGCGCCCAGCCGATGGGCATGCAGAACGGCACCCAGCGCTATCAGGACACGACCTATGATCCGGTCTCCAAGGCGGGTTATGTCAACCTGAACGTGCATCCGCTGGATGGCCTGTCATTCACGCTGGGCGGCCGCTATTCGGACGACAAGAAGGCGGTCGATTTCAACAACGTGCTTGACGGTACGCCCCCCGGATCGACCGTGTTCGTGCCCAACGAGCCGCAGAGCACGCGCTTCGTGACCGTGCCGGGCGAAACCCGGTTCGACTGGAAGCTGGGCGTCAACTACGAGTTCAGCGACGATGTGATGGTCTATGCCTCGGCGGCGACCGGATATCGCCTGCCGGGCTTCAACGTCCGCCCCTCGCAGCCCAGCCAGGCCGGCCCGACCCCGGGCGAGAATCTGGTCAGCTATGAGATCGGCGCCAAGACCGACTTCTTCGATCGCAAGGTGCGGGTGAACTTCGCGGCCTTCTACATCGACTATAAGGAGCGCGTGCTGAGCGTGGCGGGCCAGGAGGCCCGGCTCGACAACGCCGGCGCCCCGGTGACCGGCAACTCCACCGTGATCCCGATGGCGCAGGACGGCGCGACCACCTGCCGCGCCTATAGCGCGGGCACGGACGGCGCGCGCAATCCGGCCGCCGGCATCGGCGTGACCTGCATCTCGCGCACCTTCTACCTCAACTCGCCGGGCAAGGTGAAAGGCCTGGAGGGCGAGATCGACATCCGCCCGGTGGACGGCCTCGTGATCAACGGCAGCTTCGGCTACAGCCAGTTCTCCGCGCCGGATCTGGACGCGCTGCCCGCCACGTCGAACAAGCGCGTGCTGCGCGTGCCGGATTGGACCGCCAGCGCGGGCATCCAGTATGAGCTGCCCGTGCCGATGCTGGGCGGATCGATCACGCCGCGCCTCGACTGGTATTACCAGGGCAGCATGGTCTACAGCGTCACCCGCAAGGACACGAACCAGTCCGGCTATTCGACCTTCAACGGCCGGATCACCTATCACAACGAAGAACATGACTTCGATCTGTCGCTGGGTGCGACCAACCTGTTCAACAAATTCTACTATCGCAACCTCTTCGTATACCAGGACATCGGCAACGCCGGTCTCAACGGGCAGCCCGCGCCGCCCCGCGAATGGTATCTGAGCCTTTCGAAGAAGTTCTGACCTGATCGCGCGCCGCGGTTGCACCGGCAGCCGCGGCGGGCAACCCGCGGCGCCCGTGCGCCGCCACCCGCAAGACCTTGAAGGGAAAGCCAAGGGCCATGGATCTGCCGCTGTTCGACACGCACGCCCACCTGATTTCGGACGATTGGGACAAATATCAGCCCAAGGCGCTGCGGCCCGATCTGCCGACGCCCGCGCGCACCAACTTCACCGTGACGGTGGAGGCGCTGATCGAGATGATGGACGCGCACAATGTGAGCGACGCCTGCCTCGTCCAGCGCGGCCACCTCTATGGCTATGACAACAGCTATATCCTGGATTCCGCGCAGCGCTTCCCCGGCCGGCTGCATCCGGTGGTGATCCTGGACCCGCAGGATCCGGAGACGCCGGGCGCCTATCGCGACATGGTGAAGAACCGCCACGTCCGCGGATTCCGCATGGCGCACACGCGGCCCTATATCCTCGACACCGCCTGGATCAGCTCGCCCGCCGCGATGGAGGTTTGGAAGACCTGCGCCGATCTGGGCACGCCGATGACGCTGATCCTGTTCATGAAGCAGCTTCCCTATCTGCTGCCGCTGATCAAGATCATCGCGCGCCAGTTCCCCGATCTGCCGATCCTGCTCGATCACGGCGGCATGCCGTTCGGAATGACCCAATATGAGGTCGGGCTGGCCAAGCAGGCGGGCGAGGAAGTGGTGATGCCCAAGGCGCCGCATTTCGGCATCGACACCACCATCGCGCTGTTCGAGGACGTGCCCAACGTCCATTTCAAGATCACCGAGATCAATATGGAGCGGCTGGTGGCCGAGGACGTGCGCCCCGCGCACATCGTTCGCCGCATGGTCGACAGCTTCGGCCCGGACCGGCTGATGTGGGGCTCCGACGTGGGCCAGAGCATGTTGTGGAACTATACCGAAAAGGCGGCGATGGCCCGCGCCGCCGCCGACTTCCTGACCGAAGAGGAATCGCGCAAGTTCCTCCACGACAACGCCGCGCGGGTCTATTCGGCCGCGGGTTGACACGGGCGCGCAACGATCCCCTCCCGCAAAGGGAAGGGGCTGGGGGTGGCCTTGCCCACCCGCAGCAAAGGCTTGCGGAGAGGCTTCCACATCCCCCACTCCTTCTCCGCCGGGAAGGGGCAGCGCAGGCGTAACCAGAGGACATGATGATCAAGAAGTTCAGCCCGCCGCGTCCCGCAAAGGATGCCGATCACGCCATCGTCTATCGCCGCGAGAACGAGTTCTGCGCCTGGCCGCACACCATGGGCTTCTGGCAGACCGGCGCGGGCGAGCTGGTGCAGAACTTCATGGCGATGGAGGCCGAATATGGCGATCCCGCCAAGATCAGCCACGATCAGCTTGGCGAACGCGGCGGCCGCGCCACGCGCATGGTGACGGTGCGTTCGTCCGACCTCGGCAAGACCTGGGGCGATCCGGTCTATGATCTCTATCCGCGCCTCACCGCGCCGAAGGAGGGGGAGCCGAAGAACCTGGCCGAATATGGCCCGTTCGATTTCCTGGACGCCGACACCATCGTCGCCAACGGGAGCTGGGAATTCGGCAAGCCGGAAAGCCGCTCGTTCATCCGCATCTCCAAGGACGCGGGGCATAGCTGGACGCCGCCGGCGGAGCTGCCGCTGGACGGGCTCTTCTCGCTCTCCGCGATCAACTCGTCGATGGTGCGGCCGGACGGTCGCGTGCTGCTGTTCCTGACGGAGGTGAGCGAGGACGGGTGGAACCGGCGCCCGCTGGTCTATGGCAGCCTGGACGACGGGTCCGAGTTCCGCTTCATGTCGTTCGTCACGCCCAAGCAGGACCCCTATGGCGCCGCGGACGGCAACTGGAACTGCACCTATCGCTTCGGCGGGCACCGCTGGTTCTATCCGCGCGGGCAGATGCTGCCCAACGGCCGCATCCTGTGCATGATGCGCTGCCAGCGCGATCCCACCGGCGTGATGTGGAGCGAGGTCTATTACAGCGACGACGGCGGCCAGACCTGGGGCTTCCTGTCGCGCGTCAACGATTTCGGCGCGCCGGGCAGCCTGGTGCAGATGCCGGACGGGCGGCTGGTGGTGGTCTATGGCTATCGCGTGCGCCCCTATGGCCTGCGCGCGGTGGTGAGCGAGGACCAGGGCAAGACCTGGGGTCCGGAGATCGTGGTGCGCGACGATGGCGGAAGCTGGGACCTGGGCTATCCCAACGCCTGGGCCACCGACGACGGGCGCGTAGGCGTGATCTACTACTTCAACTCGAAGCACGATCCGGTGCAGGCCAATGGCGGCGTGCGGCACATCGCGCGCAGCTTCTTCTCGATCGATTGAGCGCATGAGCGGCTGGGCGGAGCTGGCGGCCGACCTGGCCAACGCCGAGGCAGTGCGCGCGGTGAAGCGGCTCCAGCACGTCTGGGGCCATTATGCCGAGGCGGGCGATCTGGCCGCGCTGGCGGAGCTGTTCGCGCGCGACGGCCGGCTGGTGCTGCCGCCCGCCGAGGCGCAGGGGCGCGATGCGATCCTGGCGCTGCTCGGCGAAACCATGGGGCAGGGCGATGCAGCGCCCGGGCCGGGCGTGCTCAACGTCCGGCTGATGATGTCGCCGGTCGTCTCGATCGCGGCGGATGGGCTGAGCGCCCAGGGACGCTGGCACGAGGTGGCGATGACCGGACGCGACGGCGCCACCGCGCGCTGGTCCGGCGGCATCCACGAGAACCTCTATGTGCTGGAGGAGGGCGCGTGGAAGATCGCGGCGCTCCGCTATCATCCGCAATATGCGGGCGATTACGCCGAGGGCTGGAACAATGTCTCCGACGCGGTGCCGCTGGTGCCATTCCACTTCACGCCGGACAGCGCCGGAATTCCAGTGCCGCCGGAGCCGGGCCTGGACGACGGTTCCGATCCCGCCGCGCTGGCCGCGCGGGCACAGCGGCTGGTGGACGAGGGGCTGATCCAGAACCTCCAGGCCGCCTATGGCCAATATTGCGACCGCAAGATGTGGGACGACATCGCCGATCTGTTCGACGCCGACGGCATGTTGGAGGTGGCGGGCGAGGGGGCCTGGAGCGGCCCCGCGGCGATCCGCGCCGGGCTGGAGCTCTTTGGCCCCGCCGGTCTGCGGCACGGCGAGTTCTTCGATCACCTCCAGTTGATGCCGGTGGTCACCATCGCGAAGGATGGGACCAGCGCGGAGCTGCGCGCGATCGAGTTGCAGATGCTCGCCGATCACGGCGGGCGGGGCTTCTGGGGCATCCGGATCGCCGAGGCGCGGCTGGCGAAGGCGGGGGGTGTATGGCGCTTCGCCGCGCTGAAGCTCACGCCGCGCCTGCGTGCCGATTATGCGCTGGGCTGGGCGGACGGGCTGGAGCCGTTGGCGGGCGGCGTGGCCGGATATCCGGAGGCGCGCGGGCCGGCGATCGGCTTTGCTCATCCGGTGCGCGATCCGGCGCCCGCGGCGTTGCCGGTGGCGGACCCGGTGCTTGATGCGGCGCGCACCGCGCTGGCGGTGGGCAAGGCGTTCGACGGGGCGGAGAATGTCGCCTGCGCCTATGGCTATTTCCTCGACGAGGCGCATTGGGACGAGAGCGCGGAGCTGTTCGCGCGCGACGGGTGGAAGGAGCTGTCCTTCATCGGCACCTATATCGGCCGCGAGCGCATCCGCGATTCGCTGGTCGGCCGCTATGGCCGCAACGGCCGCCGCCCGACCTTCCTGCCGATCCACCAGAAGACCCAGCCCTATGTCAGCGTCTCGCCAGACGGCCAGCGCGCGCAGATCCGGCTGAAGATGTTCCAGGTGAACAGCGCCTGGGAGGGAGAGGGCAGCACGATCGCGGGGCTCTATGAGGAGCAGGCGGTGATCGAGGACGGCATCTGGCGCATCCATGGGATGGACCTGGAATATATCGTCCTCTCCAACTATCGCACCGGCCCGGCCGGGGTGGAGCCGGGGCTGGCATATAAATTCTCGCCCACGCCGGAGGCGATCGCGGCGTTCGAGCCCCGGCCGGACGGCCCGCTGCGCGGGCTGCCGGTGGCGCCTTATCCGGACATCGGGCCGCTGGGCTTCCACTATGCCAATCCGGTGAGCGGCCGCGAACCCGCGTTGCGCTTCCACTGGAGCGACGGGCGGTTTTAGAGCATCGCGCCGCAAGCCTGAGTTGGGTTCCTTGTCCGGCTGAACGCAGACTCCCGTGGAGCCGGGGCGGCCGCGTCCTTGCCGTGGGTGCCGCCGTTTCGGCGAGGTAAAAGGAGCCCGTCTAAACCGTCCCCGGCAGCTCGTGCGGGCCTGTGTCGCGGGGCGGGGGGCCGGTTTCCACCTCCAGCATGCGGCGGACGCGGGGGCGTTCCTCGCCGCGGTGATATTCCAGGATGCGCGCGAAATTGGCGGCGTCGGCATGGGTGCGGCGCTGGTTGTGGCGCACATAGTCCACCCAGGTCGGCACATGATAGCGCTCCAGCCACAGCTCCGCGTCGCTCAGGTCGTGGAGCAGCGACCAGCCATAGGCGCCGTCGCGGCGGCGGACCCGGCGGCGTTCGCTCATCGCCGCCAGGAACGCGGGCACGTCGCCGGGGGCGATCCGGTATTCGATCAGCACCACCACCGGCCCGCTGCGCGGCTCGACCGGCACCGACGTCTCCGGCTCGCGCCAGTCGCGCAGCGGATCGAGGTTCAGGTCGTCCACCTTGGGCAGTGGCATGCGCAGCCCCACGAGCGCGCTGACCGCCTGCCAGCCCGCCGCGGCGAAGATCGCGGTGACGATGCCATGGTGCTCGGCCACCCATCCGAAGCCCCAGCTTCCGGCGGCCAGCCCGCCGAACGCGCACATCTGATAGACTGACAGCGCCCGCGCGACGACCCAGCGGGGCGCGGCGAGCTGCATCGTCGCGTTGAAGGTGGAAAGCGCCAGCAGCCAGCTCGCCCCGCCCAGCATCAGCGCGGGCAGGGTGAACACCATGTTGCGGCTGACCCCCACCGCCGCCGTGGACAGCACCAGCGCGAGCGAGGCGAGGCGCACGATCGTCTCGTTCGAGAAGCGCCGCCGCAGCCTGCCGCTGGCCGCCGCGCCGCCCACCGCGCCCAGCCCGAACGCGCCCAGCATCATGCCGAAGGTGGAAGGGCCGCCGCCCATCAGGTCGCGCGCGATCACCGGCAGCAGCGCCGATACCCCGGCCAGCCCGCTGCCGAACAGCAGCGTGCGGCCCAGCACCATGGTGAGGTGCGGCGACATCGCGACATAGCGCACGCCCGCCGCCATCGCGGCGCGGATCGGCTCGCGCGGGGTGGTCCGCTCCGGCGTGGCGGGGCGCCAGCGCAACAGCACCGCCGCCAGCCAGAAATAGCTGACCGCGTTGACCAGGAACGCCGCCGTCGCGCCCAGCGTGGCGACGATCACGCCGCCGATCGCCGGCCCCAGCGTGCGCGCGATGTTGAACGCCATGCTGTTGAGCGCCACCGCCGAATGCAGCGCCGCGCGCGGCACCATCTCGCTCACCGAGGTGTGCCACGACGGGCTGTTGAGCGCGGTGCCGCAGCCGACCAGGAAGGTGAAGCCCAGCAGCAGCCAGGGCGAGAGCAGCCCGAACCACGAACAGAGCGCCAGCCCGATCGAGACGCAGAACAGGAATCCCTGCGCCGCCAGCATCACGTGGCGCCGGTTGAAATTGTCCGCCACCGCGCCGGACAGCAGCGCCAGCAGTACGATCGGCAGCGATATCGACACCGGCACCAGCGCGACGAGCTGGGGCGATCCGGCCAGCGCCACCATCGTCCATGCGGCACCGACCGACTGGATCATCCCGCCCAGGTTGGCGGCCAGGTTCGCCGCCCATACCGCGCGGAAGATCGGGATCGATAAGGGCGACGGGACTGCGCCGGAATCTGGCGCATGCGACGCTGGAGCCATGCGCTCCCCGATGCGGCAACCCGGCTGCCAGGGGAAGCGAAAAGCGCCTTCCGGCATGTTTTTTGGGCCGCTTCCGCGGGCTTCGCGTACCGCGGTGCCCGCCGCGGCCACGCCGGGCGGCGCAGGCATGCTGCATGATCGCGGCGCCGTTGCCCCGCGCAGGCCGCAGCCGGGCCGTGCGCCCGACGGACCTCGCGTTCCTAAGGCCTTGATTCTGCGCGGGCGGCCACTCCGCTTGATACCCGGTTCGGACCATTACGTATACCCGGCCCAGCCCCCCGGTTCCAAGAGCGGCCCGGGCGAGGAGCGCTGGGGAGCGGTCCATCTTGGCGGACGCTTTCCCGCGAACCTCACCCAATTTTTGCAAGCGCACGACGAGCCAGGGGGCCCATCGAATGGACGCATATGTTGCCAGGAGCATGACCTGGCTTTCCCTCGCCATCCTTGCGGTGTTCGCCGCGGCGGTGACGGTGGATCCTGCCTTCGCGGTGCATGCCGCGATCTTCGCCGCCGCGGGTTTCCTTGCGGCCTTCCTCTCGATGCGGAGCGCCGGTGACGCACCGGCCGCGCCCAAGCCCGGCGAGTATGACGACGACGTCATCCGCTGGGGCACCATTGCCACGGTCTTCTGGGGCGTCGTGGGCTTCCTGGTCGGGCTCTACATCGCCTTGCAGCTCGCCTTTCCGGCGCTGAACCTGGGGCTGGAGTACAGCAGCTTCGGGCGCCTGCGGCCGCTGCACACCTCGGCGGTGATCTTCGCGTTCGGCGGCAATGCGCTGATCGCGACGAGCTTCTACGTCGTCCAGCGCACCTGTCGTGCGCGGCTCGCCTTCCCGGGCATCGCGCGCTTCGTCTTCTGGGGATACCAGCTCTTCATCGTGCTGGCGGCCACCGGCTATGTCCTGGGCGTAACCGAGGGCAAGGAATATGCCGAGCCCGAATGGTATGTCGACATCTGGCTGACGGTCGTCTGGGTCGCCTATCTGGCGGTCTTCGTCGGCACGCTGGTGAAGCGGCATGAGCCGCACATCTATGTCGCCAACTGGTTCTACCTGGCCTTCATCGTCACCGTGGCAATGCTGCACCTGGTCAACAACCTGTCGATGCCGGTCACCATCTTCGGTACCAAGAGCTATTCCGCCTTCGCGGGCGTGCAGGACGCGCTGACGCAATGGTGGTACGGCCACAACGCGGTCGGCTTCTTCCTCACCGCGGGCTTCCTGGGCATGATGTATTACTTCGTGCCGAAGCAGGCCGAGCGCCCGGTCTACAGCTATCGCCTGTCGATCGTTCACTTCTGGTCGCTGATCTTCCTCTACATCTGGGCGGGTCCGCACCACCTCCACTATACTGCGCTGCCCGATTGGGCGCAGACGCTGGGCATGGTGTTCTCGGTGATGCTGTGGATGCCGAGCTGGGGCGGCATGATCAACGGCCTGATGACGCTCTCCGGCGCATGGGACAAGATCCGCACCGATCCGATCATTCGCATGCAGGTCCTGGCGCTCGCCTTCTACGGCATGAGCACCTTCGAAGGACCGCTGATGTCGATCAAGAGCGTCAACTCGCTGAGCCACTATACCGACTGGACCATCGGCCACGTGCATTCGGGCGCGCTGGGCTGGGTCGGCATGATCAGCTTCGCGGCGGTCTATTTCATGACGCCGAAGCTGTGGAAGCGCGAGCGGCTCTATTCGCTGCGGATGATCAACTGGCACTTCTGGTGCGCGACCGCGGGCATCGTCCTCTATGCGTCGGCGATGTGGGTCGCGGGCATCATGCAGGGCCTGATGTGGCGCGAATATGGTCAGGACGGTTACCTGGTCTATTCCTTCGCCGAGGTCGTGGCTGCGATGCATCCCTACTACCTCATCCGCGCCGCGGGCGGCCTGCTCTACTTGCTCGGCAGCCTGTTCATGGTCTGGAACATCTGGATGACCATCAAGGGCAAGGTCCGCGAGGAGGCGCCGATGCACGACGCCACCTATAATCCCGCCGCAGACAAGCCGCTCGTTCCGGCTGCCGCATAAGGACGCGAAAAAATGGCAAGCAAGTTCTTTGACCACGGCAAGATCGAGCGCAACGTCACGCTGCTGATGGTGCTCGGCCTGATCACGGTGGCGATCGGCGGCATCGTCGAGATCGCGCCGCTCTTCTGGATCGACTCGACCATCGAGAAGGTGAAGGGCGTCCGTCCCTACACCCCGCTCGAGCAGGCGGGCCGCAACATCTATATCCGCGAGGGCTGCTACAACTGCCACAGCCAGATGATCCGTCCCTTCCGGGACGAGGTCGAACGCTATGGCCACTACAGCCTGGCGGCCGAGAGCATGTACGACCATCCGTTCCAATGGGGGTCGAAGCGCACCGGGCCTGATCTGGCGCGCGTCGGCGGCCGCTATTCGGACGAATGGCACGTGCAGCACCTGAAGGACCCGCGTTCCGTGGTGCCGGAATCGATCATGCCCGGATACAGCTTCCTGGCCGATCGCGAGCTGCGCACCAAGGGCTTCGGCGGCGATCTGACGGCGCTGCGCCGGGTGGGCGTGCCCTATACCGACGCCGATGTCGCCAAGGCCGACGAAGACGTGCGCACCCAGGCGACGCCCGGGGCGGATGCGGCGGACCTGATCGCACGCTATCCCAAGGCACAGGCGCGCGATTTCGACGGCAATCCGGAGCGGGTGACCGAGATGGATGCGCTGGTCGCCTATCTTCAGATGCTGGGCACGCTGGTCGATACCAGCAAGGCCGCGCCGAAGGAGCAGGCACGATGAGCGCCTATGACGTGGCACGCCACTTCGCCGACAGTTGGGGGCTGGTCTTCCTGTTCGGCGTCTTCCTGTTCGCCGTGGGACGCGCGCTGCGCCCCTCCGCCCGCGACGAGTACGAACATGCGCGCACCGTGGTGCTGCGTGACGAGGAACCGGGGAAATGAGCGACGAAGAAACCAAGGCCATCGATCCCGCCACCGGCAGCGAGATCAAGAACCATGAATGGGATGGCATCCGCGAGCTGAACACGCCGCTGCCGCGGTGGTGGCTGTGGACCTTCTATGCCTGCATCGTCTTCGCGATCGGCTATTGCGTGGTCTATCCGGCGATCCCGCTGGTGGAGAACGCGACGGCCGGCACCTTCGGCTGGACCAGCCGGGGCGCGCTGGACAAGGAGATGGCCGCCGCCGAGGCCGGCCGCGCCGCCACCAACAAGGCGCTGGCCGAAACGCCGATCGAGGCGATCGACCCCAATTCGCCGCTGATGCGCGCGGCGGTGGAGGGCGGACGCGCGGCGTTCAAGGTCAATTGCGTCCAGTGCCATGGTTCGGGCGCGGCGGGCAGCCCCGGCTACCCCAACCTGAACGATGACGACTGGCTGTGGGGCGGCGACATCAAGACCGTCTACCAGACGATCCGCCATGGCATCCGCCAGCCCGGCGACGACCTGACGCGCGTGTCCCAGATGCCCGCGTTCGGCCGCGACCAACTGTTGACGCCGGTGCAGATCGACGACGTCGTGTCCTATGTCCGCTACCTCTCCAAGCAGGAGAAGCCGAGCCAGTCGGCCGCGCGCGGCAAGGCGCTGTTCGCCGCCAACTGCGCGGCGTGCCACGGCAACGACGCCAAGGGCGGCCGCCAGTTCGGCGCGCCGAACCTGACCGATCCGATCTGGCTCTATGGCGGCAGCCGCGACGCGCTGACCCAGACGGTCACCAACGCGCGCGCCGGCGTGATGCCGTCGTGGGAAGGCCGTCTGGACCCGGTCACCGTCAAGATGCTGGCGGCCTATGTCCACCAATTGGGCGGCGGCGAATGATGTCCAGCCACAAGGACCGGACGGGCAAGGGCGGCGGGCTGTATGCCCGCCGCCCCGACGTCTTCCCGCGCGCGGTGGACGGCTTCTTCCGCCGTCTGAAGTGGATCGTCATGGCGGTCACGCTGACGATCTACTATGTCACGCCCTGGGTCCGCTGGGATCGCGGACCCTATGCTCCGGACCAGGCGGTGCTGGTCGATCTGGCCAACCGCCGCTTCTACTTCTTCTCGATCGAGATTTGGCCGCACGAATTCTATTACGTCGCGGGCCTGCTCGTCATGGCCGGGATCGGCCTGTTCCTGCTCACCGCCACGGTGGGCCGCGCCTGGTGCGGCTATGCCTGCCCCCAGACGGTGTGGACCGACCTGTTCCTCCATATCGAGCGCTTCATCGACGGTGACCGCAACGCCCAGATTCGCCTGAAGCAGGCGCCGCTGAGCGTGGGCAAGGTGGCCAAGCGCGTGACCAAGCATGCCGCATGGCTGACGGTCGGCGTGCTGACAGGCGGCGCCTGGATCTTCTATTTCGCCGACGCGCCCACGCTGCTGCGCGATCTGGTTACCGGCCAGGCGGCGCCGATCGCCTACAGCACGATCGGCGTGCTCACGGCCACCACCTATATCTTCGGCGGGTGGATGCGCGAGCAGGTGTGCATCTATATGTGCCCGTGGCCGCGCATCCAGTCGGCGATGCTCGACGAGCGTTCGCTGACGGTGACCTACAAGGACTGGCGCGGCGAGCCGCGCAGCCATGGCCTGAAGCGCGTCGAGGGCCAGAAGACCGGCGACTGCATCGATTGCAACGCCTGCGTCGCGGTGTGCCCCACCGGCATCGACATCCGCAACGGGCCGCAGCTCGCCTGCATCACCTGCGCGCTGTGCATCGACGCCTGCGACGAGATGATGGCCAAGATCGGCCGTCCGCGCGGCCTGATCGACTATGCGACGTTCGAGGACTGCGAGGTGGAGCGCAAGGGCGGGGCTCCGGTCCCGATCAAGCGCACGCTGCTGCGTTCGCGCACGCTGATCTATTTCGGCCTGTGGGTCGCGGTGGGCGTGGCGATGCTCGCCTCGCTGGGCGCGCGCACCCGGCTCGATCTGTCGGTGGGCCAGGAGCGCAACCCGCTCTACGTCCAGCTTTCGAGCGGCGAGGTGCGCAATGCCTACACCGTCAAGGTCCGCAACATGGAGACGCGCGAGCGCCCGGTGCGGATCAGCATCGAAGGCCTGCCCGGCGCGCGCATGTGGGATTCGCTGGAGAGCGAGGACAAGGCCGCGCAGGTGATGGAATTCACCGTCGGCGCGGACCAGGTGACCAAGCGCCGCATCTACGTCAGCGCGCCGCGATCCGGCCCTGCACCGGCCGACTTCGCCTTCCGCGTCGAAAGCCGCGACGACACGCCCAACACCGACCGCGAGGAAACGCGGTTCGATCGCCCGGAGGATGGACAATGACGCGCCGCTTCACCGGCTGGCACATGCTGGCGTGCATGGTTGGGTTCTTCGGCGTGGTGATCGCCGTGAACGTCGCGATGGCGACACTGGCGGCGCGCACCTTCGGCGGCACGGTGGTCAAGAACAGCTATGTCGCCAGCCAGCAGTTCAACACCTGGCTGGCCGAGGCCGACGCGCAGCAGAAGCTGGGCTGGAAGGCCGAGGCGGAGGCCATCGACGGGCGGCTGGTGATCGGTGCGCAATCGGCCACCGCGCCGCTGACCGGCGCGCGCGTGACCGCGGTGGCGATGCACCCGCTGGGCCGCGCGGCGGATATCCCGCTCGCGTTCAATGAGGCGGAGCCCGGCCGCTTCGTCGCCGCCACGCGGCTGCCCGCCGGGCGCTGGCGGGTGCGCATCCGCATCGAGCGCGACGGCCGCGCCGCCGACTATCTGCGCGACGTGGCGGCATGACCGTCCACAGCGAGCTGAGCGTCCCCGGCATCCGCTGCGCCGGCTGCATCGCGAAGATCGAGCGCGAGCTGGCGCCGATGCCGGGCGTGCGCCGCGCCCGCGTGAACTTCACCACCCGCCGCGTGCTGGTGGACCATGACGAGGATCTGACGCCCGAGGCGCTGCGCAAGGCGATCGAGGCGATCGGGTTCGAGGCGCAGCCGCTGGCCCGCGCGGGCGAGATCGAGCGGCGCGAATCGCGCGATCTGCTGCGCGCGGTGGCCGTGGCGGGCTTTGCGTCGATGAACATCATGCTGCTGTCGGTGTCGGTGTGGTCCGGCGCGGGCGGGGTGACGCGCGAGCTGTTCCACTGGCTTTCAGCGCTGATCGCGATGCCCACCATCGCCTATTCGGGCCGCCCCTTCTTCAAATCGGCGTGGAGCGCGCTCCGCCGCCGCACCAACATGGACGTGCCGATCTCGATCGGCGTGATCCTGGCCACCGCGCTCAGCCTGTTCGAGACGATCACCGGCGGGCCGCACGCCTATTTCGACGGCGCGGTGATGCTGTTGTTCTTCCTGCTGGTCGGCCGCTGGCTGGACAGCGTGATGCGCGATCGCGCGCGCAGCGGGGCTGAGGCGCTGCTGCGCGAGACCGCGCCGGGCGGCATGGTGATCCTGCCGGACGGCGCCGCGCGCTGGCTGGCCGCCGACGCGATCGAGCCGGGCATGCGCCTGCTGGTCGCGGCGGGCGAGCGGCTGGCGGCGGACGGCGTGGTGGAGGAGGGCAGTTCCAGTCTGGACCGGTCGCTGATCACCGGGGAGAGCCGGCCGGAGCCGGTGGCCAAGGGCGGCAAGGTGCTGGCGGGCACGCTGAACCTGGACGCGCCGATCACCGTGCGCGTCACCGCTGCGGGCGAGGGCACGACCATCGCCGATATCGCGCGGATGATGGAGGCGGCGGGGCAGGGGCGCTCGCGCTATGTCCGCATCGCCGATCGCGCGGCGCGGCTCTATGCCCCCGCCGTCCACACGCTGGCGGCGTCAAGCTTCGCGGGGTGGATGATCGCGGGCGCGGGCTGGCATGAATCGCTGCTGATCGCGGTGGCGGTGCTGATCATCACCTGCCCGTGCGCGCTGGGCCTGGCCGTTCCCGCCGCGCAGGTGGTTGCGGCGGGCGCGCTGATGCGGCGCGGCATCCTGGTGAAGGACGGATCGGCGCTGGAGCGTCTGTCCGAGGCCGATGTTGTGCGTTTCGACAAGACCGGGACGCTGACGCTGGGCCGCCCGGTGCCCGAGGACGCCGGCCGGCTGGAGGGCGAAGAGGCCGAGGTCGCGCTGGCGCTGGCGCGGGCGAGCCGCCATCCGATCGCCCGCGCGCTGGCGCAGGCCCTGGAGGAGCGCGGCGTGCGCGCCGCCGCGGTGGAGGATCTGAAGGAAGTTCCCGGCATCGGCGTCGCCGGGCGCTGGCGGGGCCAGGCCGCGCTGCTGGGCCGCCCGAGCTGGATCGGGGTGGAGGCGGCGCAGTCGATGCTCGTCACCGCCTTTGCGCTGGGGAACAATCCGCCGCGCGTGCTGAGCTTTGCCGATCCCGTCCGCCCCGATGCGGAAGCGGCGGTGGCGGAGATCCGCGCGCTGGGGCTGGACGCGGCGATCCTTTCGGGCGACCGGCCGGAGGCGGTGCGCACCGTCGCCAACGCGCTGGGGATGTTCGCCACCGCGCGGCTGACGCCCGAGGACAAGCTGGCGGAGATCGAACGGCTGCATCGCCAGGGCCATCGCGTGCTGATGGTGGGCGACGGGCTGAACGACGGCCCGGCGCTGGCGGCGGGGCACGTCTCGATCGCGCCGGCATCGGCCAGCGACGTGGGCCAGACGGCGGCGGACCTGGTGTTCCTGGGCGACAGCCTGTTGCCCGTGCCGGCCGCGATCCGCGCCGCGCGGCGCACCCAGAATATCGTCCGTCAGAATTTCGCGCTGGCGGTGGGCTATAACCTGTTCGCCGTGCCGCTGGCGATCTGCGGGCTGGTGACGCCGCTGATCGCCGCGCTGGCGATGTCCGGCTCGTCGCTGGTGGTGGTGGCCAATGCGCTCAGGCTGCGGAGGTGCGCGCGATGAACGGGTTGCTGTTCCTGATCCCCATCGCGCTGCTGCTCGGCTTCGCCGGGCTGGCGGCGTTCCTGTGGGCGCTGCAATCGGGCCAGTTCGAGGATCCGGACGGATCGGCGCTGCGCATCCTGATCGACGATACCGGCCCGGCCGATGAATAGGCGGTCGCTGATCCGCATCGCGCCCGCGCTGCTGCTGGCGCTGCCTGCCCCGGTGCTGGGGGCGGAGCGGACGATCCGCATGCCGTTGTGCAACGGCGGCAGCGTCGAGGTGCCGGTCGGCGGAGGCGATGGGCAGGACGGGCACGGCAAACAGCCATGCCCTGTCGCCTGCCACGCCATCTGCCAGCCCGGCCGCGGCAAGAAGCGCCCCGGCTGAACCGCCCGTCCTGCTCCCGCGAACCGGCGGGCCTGCTGCCTTTGCCCCTTGGCTTTGCGGGCGCGGCACCGCTATGCGCATGGGTCCGGAGGACGGGATGAAGCAAAACGGCGGCGAAAGGCCGGGCGAGATGTCTGCGCTGATGCGGCTGCTGAAGGTGGCCTCGCTGATCCAGAAGCCGATCCGCGACGGCGCATCGATCCCGATCGGGATCGCCCCCAACGATCTTCGCATCCTGATGGCGCTGGGCGGCGAAGGCGCCATGGCCGGTTTCGAGCTGGCCGACCGGATCGGCATGCTGCCGATGAACGTCAGCCGCTCGCTTGATGCTTTGCAGAAGCTGGGGCTCGTAGAGCCCGTCGCCGATACCCGCAACCGCCGCCGCAAGCCACACCAGCTCACCCAGGCAGGCTGGGACAGGTTCCGCGAGACTGAGGCGCGCATCGCCAGCCTGTCCGATTTCCTCCTCGGTGATCTTTCCGCCGCGGATCGGGCGCGGTTCGATGCGACGCTTCAACATCTCGACCGGCGCATCGCGGACTGGCCTTCGCCGCCCCGCGCCGCCTGAATTTCCCCTGCGTCGCGCCCGCCGGCGGCCATCGCGATGAAACCCAGGCCGCCCCGGCTTGTGCGGTTTCTGTATACGAATTAGTATAACAATCGGATCGGACGATTCCCAAGGGGACGGAGAGCGATGAAGCCCGAAGGCGTGGACGTGCGGCACCCGGACAAGGTGTGGATCGGCGGCGAGTGGCGGGCGCCGCATTCGGGCCGGATGATCGAGCTGATATCGCCCGACACCGAGCAAGTGGTCGGCGCTGTGGCGGAGGCCGATGAGGCGGACATGGATGCGGCGGTCGCGGCCGCGCGCGACGCCTTCGACAACGGCCCCTGGCCGCGCACGTCCAAGGCCGGGCGGCTCGCCGTGCTGGCGCGCATGGCGGACGTGCTGGAGGCGCGCAATGCGGAGATCGCGCGTGCATGGACCGCGCAGATCGGCGGGCTCGCCAGCTTCTCCGTGCCGATGCAGGCCGGCGGCACCGCGAACATGCGCACGATCCTGCGTCTGGCCGGCGATTTCGAGTTCGAGCAGATACGTCCCAGCGCCGTCGCCCATACGGCCGTGCTCGCCTATGAGCCGTGCGGCGTCGCCGCCACGATCGCGCCGTGGAACGCGCCTTATGGCATCATGCTCGCCAAGGCGGCCTATGCGCTCGCCGCGGGCTGCACGGTGGTGATGAAGCCATCGCCCGAAACCCCGCTGGAAGCCTATATCATCGCCGAGGCGGCCGAGGCGGCGGGGGTTCCCGCGGGCGCGTTGAACCTGGTTTGCGGTCATCGCGACGCCAGCGACCATCTGGTCCAGAACCCGGGCGTCGACAAGGTGAGCTTCACCGGCTCCACCGCCGCCGGGCGCCGCATCGCCAGCGTGTGCGGCGAGCGGCTGGCGCGCTGTACGACGGAACTGGGCGGCAAGTCCGCCGCGATCGTGCGCGATGATTTCCCGATCGACGCGGCCGCCAAGCTGCTGACCGGCACGATCGTGATGATGAGCGGCCAGATTTGCGCGATGCTCAGCCGGGTGCTCGTCTCGCGCCATCGCCACGATGCGCTGGCCCAGGCGATCAAGGAGGAGATGGAGAAGGTGGTGATCGGCCATTCGGACGATCCCGCCAGCCAGCTCGGCCCGGTGGCGATGAAGCGCCAGCTCGAACGGATCGAGATGTTCATCGAGGAGGGCAGGAAGACCGCCGACCTGGTGACCGGCGGCGGCCGCCCCAAGCATCTCAACCGCGGCTATTTCATCGAGCCGACGCTGTTCGCCAATGTCTCCAACAGCAGCCGCATCGCACAGGAGGAGATCTTCGGACCGGTGCTCAGCCTGATCCCGGTGGAGGATGAGGAAGACGCGATCCGGGTGGCGAACGATTCGGCCTATGGCCTGTCCGGATCGGTGCTCACCACCGATGCCGACGCGGCCTATCGCGTCGCGCGCCGCATGCGCACGGGCGGCATCGGCCAGAATGGCATGCGGCTGGATTTCGCGCTGCCCTTCGGCGGGTTCAAGTCCTCCGGCTTCGGACGCGAGGGCGGGATCGAGGGTATGCTGGCCTATCTGGAGAGCAAGACGATCCTGCTGGACGCGGAACCGGCGGCGCTTTGAGCAGCGCCGCCGCCGGGCCGATCCCGGCGTTGCCGTCCGGGAGCAGGACCTTCATGCCTTCGAAGCGCAGGGCTCAGAACATGCCGTTTTCGTTGGCGGCCTTTTCGGGAACGGGCTGCACCACGTCCCAATGCTCCATCACCTTGCAGCCCTCGACGCGCAGGATATCGACCACGGCGATGCCGCGATCCTCGTTCGAGAAGCGGCCATGGGTGTGGACCGCCACCAGGTTGCCGTCGGCGATGATGCGCTTGATCTCGTATCTGATATCCGGGTTGTTGGCGAAGAACGGCTCCAGGAAGCGGATCGCGGCGTCGCGGCCGGAGGCGGCCATCGGATTGTGCTGGATATAGCCGGGATCGACCCAGGTCTCGAACGCCTGGCGCACCTTCTTGCCGACGTAGAATTCGGTCACGAACTTCGTCACGACCTCCTTGGGCGTGAGCGTGCATTCCGCGTCGGGCACGGCGGCGAGCGCAGGGCTGGCGGCACAGGCGAGGGCGGCGGCAAGGATCACGTGGGTCGGGCGCATCGTCTCTCCTCAGGAACCGTATCAATTGTTATTATGTCGATGTGATCCCGCAGCCCGGCGGAGTCAAGCGGGCGGGGCAAGCGCGGGTTCCGGTTTGGGCAAGCCCGTCCGCGCGGCTAATCCTATCGCTGCGGCTGCGCGTGCGGGCGCACGGCTTCGAAAGGACGGGAGCAGGATGGAAGGTTTCTTTTCGCGGGCGGCGGGCGCCGGGCGGGGGCTGCTGGGCACCTGGGTCAAGATCCCCTCGTTCGAGACGGTCGAGCTGCTGGGCCATGCCGGGTTCGATTTCGTGGTGATCGACATGGAGCATGCGCCGCACCCCGGCGACCTGGTCTACCGGCTGGTGTTCGCGGCGCAGAAAATGGGAATGGGCGCGCTCGTCCGCCTGCCCGATCGCAGCGAGACCGAGGTGCAGCGCATCCTGGACGGCGGCGCCGACGGGCTGCTGGTGCCGCGCGTGACCTCGATTTCGGAAGCCCGGGAGATCACCCGCGCGATGGTGTTCGCGCCGGAAGGGACGCGCGGGCTGGGTTCCACCTCGCGCGCGGGGCGCTGGGGGCTGAAGCCCGTCGAGGATTATCTGCGCCACGGCAACGGGCAATGCGTGCGGATGATCCAGTTGGAGGACTGGGACTCGCTCCAGCGCGCGGCCGAGTTCGCCGCGCTGCCGCACGTCAACGGCATCTTCATCGGTCATGGCGACCTGTTCCTGTCGAGCGGGCGGCCCGCGTCCGATCCGGAGGTGCGCGCGCTGTCCGCCGGCGTGGCGCAGATGGCGCGTTCGGCCGGCATCCTCTCGGGTGCCGCGGCGGGCACGCCGGAGGAGGCGCGCATCTACCTCGACATGGGCTTTTCGCTGGTGATGGTCAGCAACGACGCGACTCTGTTCGGCCGCGCGGCGGCGGGCGCGGTGGCGGAGGCGCGGGGCTGAACCGGCGGGTCCGGCCCTTGCGTTGACCCTATCGGAAGCAAAGTTTTATCTGCGGGGCAATCGCCCCCCATTTGAATTGCCGCACCCGGCGGCCCTGTCTAGCCAGACCCCGAAGAAGTGACGGCGGCCATCCGCCGCGGGGAGGCTGCCAGGGTGCATATGCTGAAATTGCTGGGCGATTATCGCCGCATGTTCGTAATCGCCGCGGCCGGGCTGGCCGCCGCGGGCTGCGCCGGTTCGCAGTCGCGGGTCGAAACGCCCGCCGCCGCGCCGATGCCCCCGGTATCGGTCCACGGCAACATCCAGACATTCGAGATCGCGCCGGTGCTGCTGGCGGCGGAGAAATTCTATCCCGGCCCGGCGACGGTGAAGATGGGCGGCATCCCGAACCTGCTCGGTGCCGAGCCGATCCCGGGATACGGATCGCCCGGCGTGGCCGATGTGGCGACGCATGCGGAGACGCAGATCCTGCGCTATTCGCTCAAGCGGCCGGACCTGCGCGTGATCCTCACCGTGTCGGAGGGGATCTATGGCATCGTCGGCCGCAAGTCGGCGGGGATCAAGAGCGTCGCCGACCTGAAGGGCAAGCGGATCGCAACCGTGCCGCCCACCTCCGCGGGCTATTTCCTCCACAACATGCTCAAGTCGGCCGGTCTGACCGAGGCGGACGTGACGCTGGTGCCGGTTTCGCCGCTGGGCGACATGCCCAAGGCGCTGGCGGAGGGCCGGGTCGACGCGATCGCCATCTGGGAACCGATGAGCGCGGACGCAGAGGCGCTGCTGGGCGATGATGCGATCGTCTTCCCCGGCAAGGGCATCTATCGCGAAATCTTCGGCCTCAACACCATCCAGGCGAACCTCGACAATCCGGAGGAGCGCAAGAAGATCGTCGCCTTCGTCCGCGCGGTGATCCAGGCTTCGGCCGCGCTGCGCAGCGATCCCGCCGAGGCGCAGGGCCTGCTGGTCAAATATGGCGGCCACACGCCCGAACAGGCCAAGCGTTCGTGGAAGCACCAGCGCTATCCCGCGATGCTCGTCCCCGATCTGCTCGACGTGCTGGTCGAGGAGGAGAAGTGGCTGGCGATCCAGGACAAGCGCACCCCGCGCAGCCGCGAGGAACTGGCCAAGCTGATCGACACCAGCGTCTACAAGGAGGCGATGGCGAAGTGAACCGCCGCACGCTGCTCCTTGCCGGAACGGCTGCGCTCGTCGCGGGACCGGGAGCGGTGCTGCGCGCGGCGGAGCCCGCTCCGTCGCCCCCTTCGGCCGCGGAGCTCGCCGCGCTGGAGGGCAGGGCGGCGGGGATCCGGGCGGTGCGCGAGGTGAAGCGGCTCCAGCACGCCTGGGCGCAGTTCGCGGAAGCCGGGCAATGGGCCGAGATGGCCGCGCTGGTGGCCGAGGATGCCGAGCTGTCGGTGCCCCCGGCGGTGGTGAAGGGGCGCGCGGCGATCCACGCCTGGATCGTCGAGACGATGGGCGGCGGCGCCAAGCACCTGGCGCCGGGCAGGCTAAACGTGCGCCTGTTCCTCAGCCCCGTGATCACGCTCGCGCCGGATTGCCGGAGCGCCAAAGGCCGCTGGCACGAGGTCGCGATGACCGGTGAGCATGGCGCGCGCGCCGATTGGGCGGGCGGCATCCACGAGAACGACTATGTCGTCGAGGACGGCGCCTGGAAGATCAAGGCGCTGCGCTATCACCCCCAGTTCGCCGGCCCCTATCAGCCTGGCTGGCGCAATGTGGCGGCGGAGGTGCCGCTGGTGCCCTATCACTACACGCCCGATGGCGCGGGCACGCCCATTCCCGCGGGCATCGCGGCGGCGGTACAGGGCAGCGCGTCGCGCCGCCTGGCCCGGCTGGCCGGCGACGCGGAGGTGCTTGCCGCCGCCACCCATGTGCAGAACCTCCAGGCCGCCTATGGCTTCTACACCGATCGCAAGCTGTGGGACGATGTGGCCGATCTGTTCGCGCCCGATGGCGTTCTGGAGGATGGCGGCGCGGTGATGCGCGGGCGCGCGGCGATCCGCGCCAGCCTGGGCGCATCCGGGCTGGCCGAGGGCGAGCTGAACGACCGGCCCCAGCTAGTGCCGGTGGTTACCGTCGCGGCGGACGGGCGCTCCGCCCGGGTGCGCGGCATCGAGATCGGCCAGACGGGGCAGCATCGCGGCAAGAGCTTCTGGTCGGTAGCGATCTATGACAACCGGTTCGAGAAGCGCGACGGCGTCTGGCGGATAGCGGCGATGAAGCGCACCCCGCGGATGCGCGCGGACTATGCCGCGGGCTGGGCGAAGGACCTGCCGGAGCTTCCCGGCAGCGCGGCCTATCCGGCCGCCGCCGGACCGCGCGCCGCTCTGGCGCCCCGGCTCGCCCCGCCGGCGAAGCCCGCGCGCGCGCCCGACTGGAACGCGATCCGCCGCGACCTGGACTTCGCCGAGGCGTTCGACGGCGCCGAAAATGTGTCCAACGCCTATGGCTATTACATCGACGAATATCGCTGGGACGACACCGCCGACCTTTTCGCCGCCGATGGCTGGAAGGAGCTTTCCTATATCGGTACCTATGTCGGCCGCGAGCGGGTGCGCGGATCGCTGTTCAGCCGGTACGGCAACAAGGGCCGGTCGCCCGGATTCCTGGCGATCCACCAGAAGACGCAGCCCTTCGTCAGCATCTCCGAAGACGGCGCGCGGGTGAACATCCGCCTCCGGCTGTTCCAGTTCAACAGCCAGCGCGACGGCGACGGTTCCTACATCTCCGGCATCTACGAGAACCAGGTGACGCGCGAGAACGGCGTGTGGCGGATCCACGGCATGGATCTCGATTACGTCTGGCTCGCCAGCTATACCGGCGGATGGGCGGCGATCGAGCCGGGCTCCAGCCGCCGTTTCGCGCCGACGCCGGAGGCCGTGGCCAAATATCCCCCGGACGCCCCGCTGCGCGGCGTCCAGTTCGCACCCTTTCCCGAAATCGCGCCGATGGGCTTCCACTTCCGCAATCCGGTCAGCGGCCGCGCGCCCGCGCTGCTGCTCGGCTGGTCGGACGGGCGGCGGAGCTGAGATGCGCAGGAGACCCGGCCTTGCACGCAACTGACCTTTCCCGTTCCCGCAGGATGCCCGCATGAACATCGCGGCACCCCTTGCCGATGCCGATGGCACCGCAGCGCGCGCGCCCGCCGACGCGCCGATCGTCGATTGCCACGCGCACATCTTCCTGGACGACATGCCCGTTTCCAGCCGGGCGTGGACGCAGACCCACTATGCCTTCACCGCCGCCGATTTCCTGGCCACGCTCGATCAGCATGGCGTGCATTTCGGCGTGATCTCCGGCCTCAGCATCGCGGGCTATTACAACGACTATATGCTGTCGGAGCTGCGCCAGCATCCGCGGCTGCGCGGCACCGCGATCGTGGCGCCCAACACCGATCGCTACATCCTGGAACAGATGCGTACCGATGGCGTGGTGGGCATCCGCCTCCAGCTCGCGCGGGCGACCTCGCTGCCCGATTTCCGCGACGACGAATACCGGCTGCTGTTCCGCCGCGTGCGCGATCTGGGCTGGCACGTCCATGTCGCGATCGAGGGCGAGGCGCTGCGCCCGGTGCTCGATGCGCTCAACGAGACCGGGGTGGACATCGTCGTCGATCACTTCGGCCATCCCGACCCCGCCGATCCGCTCGGCTGCGACAGCATCGCGGCGATGCTCGAATCGGTCGATCGCGGCCGAACCTGGATCAAGATGTCGGCGGGCTTCCGCCTGCTCGGCCCCAGCGCCTGGCAGACGGTGCCCGACGCCGACGGCAGCGCGATCGCCGCGCTGGTGGCGCGCAGGCTGATCGAGAAGGTGGGGCCGGACCGGCTGCTGTGGGGCAGCGATGCCCCTTTCGTGGGCTATGAGGGGCGCGTGACCTATGCGCGCGCGCTCGAGTGTTTTCGCGAATGGGTGCCCGATGCGGCGATGCGCGCGGAAATGTCGCGCACCGCGCTGCGGCTCTATTTCGCCTGAAGGGAAGGGGAAGCGCCCGGGAAGATTTCGCGCGGATAACGAAAGGGCGAAAGCGTTGGGAGGTTGCGGCACGCTGCGCTATCCCGGGCCGGACAGCATTTCGAACGCGCACCCGGGGATACAAGCGGGACCGCAAGGGGAGCAGGATGCAACATTTTCGCACCGCGGATTGCCCGAACACCAGACGGGCGGCCTATTGGAACGACATCTATCGCGACCAGTTCGCGCAGGTCACCTTCATGCCCGCGCGCGAGGATTTCGACGCCGAGCTCAGGATGAGCCCGCTCGGATCGTTGGTGATGGCCGATATCCGCACCAGCAGCACCGATATCGAACGCACGCCCACCCACATCAACCTTTCCACGTCGCGGCTGTTCTCGTTCCTGCTGCTGGTGCGCGGGTCGGCGACGTTCAACCATTATGGCCATGAGGAGAAGCTGCGCGCGGGCGACTTCACCTTGTGCGACAATGCTGCGCCGCATCGCATCCATTTCGAGGCGGATTCGCGCCTGCTGCTGATGCGCGCCACGCCCGCGCTGCTGCGCAACCACCTGCCCTGCCCGGAGCAGCTCTGCGGGCTCAAGCTGCCCGCGCAGCATGGGATGACCCCCACCGCCGCGGCGATGGCGCAGAGCATCTGGAGCCAGATGGAGCGCGGCCTTCCCGACGGCTATGGCGATCGCATCGCGGGCCATCTGCTCGACATGGTGACCACGGCCTATTCGATCGGCCTGGGCCACCGCATGACCAACTCGACGATCGTCGGGCTGCGCAAGGCGCGCGCGCGGCAGTTCATCGAGGAGCGGCTGCAGGACCCCGATCTGGGCTCGGGTGCCATCGCGGAGGGGCTGCGCATCTCCCCGCGCTATCTGCGCATGCTGTTCGCCGACGATGCAGAGAGCGTGTCGGCCTATATCCTGCGGCGGCGGCTGGAGGAGTGCGCGACGCAGATCGCGAGCGAGGGCTGGCGCCACCTGACGATCACCGAGATCGCGTTCAAATGGGGCTTCAACAGCTCCGCCTATTTCGCCCGCGCCTTCCGCCAGCGCTACGGCATGACCGCCACCGAATTCCGCCGCACGCGCGGCAGCCGGCACTGACGCCGATCGAAGGGGACATCAGAATGGATCGCACCAACCTCTCGCGCCGCGGCCTGATCGGCGGCACCGTAGCTCTGGGCGCGGCCACGCTCGTCCCGCTTTCCGCCGCCGCGGCGGAGCGGCCCGCGCCGCTGCTGCACGCCGATGGTGTCCATGACGATACCGAGGCGCTGCAGGCGCTGTTCGACGGCCGCCCGGTGCGCGTGGCGCGCGAAGGCGTGGTGGCGCGCAACGAAGGCGGCAACGTGCGCCTGCTCAACGGAAATTTCCGCGTCAGCCGCGAACTGGCGGTGCGCGATTCGGTGGATCTCTATTCGGCCAATTGCAGCTTCCGGCTGCGCCAGGGGCCGGCGCTGCCCTATCCGATGGTGCGCAACATTCTCTGATCGCGCGCCGGCGCGGCAAGCCATGGACGCGGGGCTCCGAAAGGTGCCCCGCGTCGGCGTTTCAGGGCCTGCCGATTGATCGCGCGTTGCCGACAGGTTCCTTGATCACTGCCGCATTCTGCAAGATTCAGAGCCGTCCCCCCGCCTAACTGGGCCTCGTTGAAGACCACAATGCCTAAAATCCCAGGGAGGGGTGACATGATTCGAACCATTTCGGCGTTGTCCGCGTCGCTGCTGGCGCTGACCTATGCCCAGGCCGCCTATGCGCAGCCGAGCGCTCAGGAAGAGCCGGCGCAGTCCGGGGCCGGCGCGGAGGAAGGCCAGGGCCTCGACGATATCGTCGTCACCGCCACCCGCCAGGAAACCAACCTCCAGTCCACCCCGGTGACGATCACCGCGGTCACCTCAGAACTGCTCGAGCAGCGCGGCCTGGCCAATGCGGCCGATCTGGGCAGCGTCATCCCCAACGCATCGTTCCGCCGTTCGCAGGGCGTGTACGGCCCGGGCATGTCGGCGTTCATCCGCGGCATCGGCACCGTCGACACCAGCCTTGCGGGCGAGCCCGCCGTCGCCTTCTATGTCGACGACGTCTATTATCCGCTGCTGTTCGGATCGATGTTCGACCTGCTCGAGCTCGACCATGTGGAGGTGCTGCGCGGGCCGCAGGGCACGCTGTTCGGCCGCAACGCGCTGGCGGGTGCGATCAACATCGTCAGCAAGGCGCCCAGCCTCGACGAGACTTCGGGCTATTTCCAGGCTTCCGCCGGCAACTACGACCTGCGCGAGGTCCGCGCCGGCATCAACATGCCGATCGCCGAGAATGTCGCGATCGCGATCTCCGGCCTGTACAAGGAACGGCGCGGCTATCAGCGCCGGCTGGACTTCCGCTGCGAGATGATCCGCCGCGGCACGCCCGAACTGGCGGGCAACTTCCCGTTCCAGGACGCGAACCTGATCAACGGATCTCATCTGGGCGCGCCCGACGACTGCACGATCGGCTATCAGGGCGGCGAGGACGTGAACGCGATCCGCGGTCAGCTCCGTTGGGAACCCGCGTCGAACCTCAGCATCACCTTCACCGCCGACTGGCTGAAGGATCGTTCGGAGGTTCCGGCGGATTCGCTGCTCACCGTCGATCCCGCGATTTCCGCCGCGCGCCCGAACGTCACGACGCTGTTCAACACCTGGACGCGCCCGGGCGGCCCGACCTTCGCCTATGACACGCGCTTCGTGACCGGCGATCCCTACACCACCTATGCCACCTTCGCCGATCCGGTCGCCGCGGGCACCGCGATCCCGGGCAACCAGTTCTACAACGGCTCGCCCTTCCGCGGCGGCGTGCGCAACCCGACGGAGAGCCCGTTCAATAGCTGGGGCTTCTCGGGCAAGGCGGTGTACACCGTGGCGCCGGACATCGACGTGATCCTGGTCGCGGGCTATCGCGAGATTGCTGCGACCTATGCCTATGACGTGGACGCATCGCCGGTGGCGATGGAGAACAACCGCAACGACGTCGATCACTGGGACTGGACCGGCGAGCTTCGCGTGGCCGGCAGCCGCGACTGGATCGATTGGGTGGTCGGCCTGTTCTATTATAACGGCGAGGGCAACCAGCGCTTCACCGGCACCTCGCCCTACAACAACACGCTGCGCAGCCAGAACAACAACTACAAGCCGACCAGCAAGGCGGTCTATGCCAACACCACGCTGCGCCCGTTCGAAGGGTTGGGCGTCACGCTGGGCGGCCGTTACTCCGACGACAGCAAGGGCGTGGACTTCTACACCGTGCTCGACGGCACCAACGCCTCGTCCACGTCCTATACGATCGCGCCCACCGGCAGCACGATCTTCGTGATCGATCTTTCGGAGAAGCGTTTCGACTGGAAGGTGGGGCTGGATTACAAGCTGGCTGATCGCACCATGATCTTCGCCTCCGCGGCGACGGGGTTCCGCCTGCCGGGCTTCAACTCGCGCCCGTTCCAGGCGAGCCAGGTCGGCCAGTATCCCGGCGAGGAGATCGTCACCTATGAGCTGGGCATCAAGACCGATCTGTTCGATCGCCGGCTTCGCGTGAACGCCACCGGCTTCTACACCGACTACAAGACCCGCATCACCAGCACCGGCGGCGCCGAATATCTGCTGGATGCCAGCGGCAATCCGGTTCCGGGCAACCAGGTCCAGGTTCCGGGCGGCACGCCGGGCACCACGCTGTGCCAGCCGGCGCCCGTGGGCACGCCGGGCTATACCTGCACCTCGCGCACCTTCTTCCTCAACACGCCGGGTAAGGTGAAGGGCTTCGAGGCCGAAATCGATGCGCGGCCGATCGACGGCCTGTCGATCTCCGCCACGGTTGGCTATTCGAAGTTCAGCTCGGCCGATCTCGACGCGCGCCCGGCGACATCGAACAAGCGGCTGGCGAACATCCCCGAATGGACCGCCAGCGCGGGCATCCAGTATGAGATTCCCTTCCCCATGCTGAAGGGATCGATCACCCCGCGCCTCGACTGGTTCTACACCGGCAGCATGCAGTACAGCATCACCCGGCTGGAGACCAATCAGCCCGGCTATTCCACCTTCAACGGGCGCCTGACGTACAACAACGACGACGAGGATTTCTCGGTCTCGCTGGGCGTGGTGAACCTGTTCAACAACTTCTACTGGCGGAATTTCTTCGTCTACAAGGACATCGGCTTCCCGCAGATCAACGCCCAGCCGGCGCCGCCGCGCCAATGGTCGCTGACGGTATCGAAGCGCTTCTGACACCTGCCTATCGTCGCGGCCGGCCTTCCCGGCGGCCGGCCGCGACGCATCTGATCCGGGGGACGCCCCGGGCGCCGCGCCGGCGCAGGCCGAGACGATATTTGGAGAGTGTGCATGGAGATCATCGACGCGCAGATTCACGAGCCGCATATCGGCGGCGGGATGCGGGCGGAAAAGCCGAAGGAATTCGAGCTGACGCCCGAGCTTGAGCTGTTCATCAACGTCGAGCTTGCGCGCGAGGCGATCGATTGCGTCGGCGCGCACAAGGCGATCGTCTATGCCCGGCGAGAGTTCAATCGCGCCGCCGTCGGCCGCTATCCCGCCCTGTTCGGTGCGGTGGAGGTGTTCGATTATGCCGCGCCGGACCTTGAGGAGCAGATGGCGGCGTTCAAGGCGACGCCGGGCATGCTCGCCTGCCGGATCCTGCTGACCAACTATTCCAAGGTGTGGCGCGTGCCGGGCGCCAAGCTGGAGCGCACCCCGCTGATCGAGCAGGGCGCGTTCGATCGCTATTGGGCGCTGGCCGCCAAGCTGAAGATCCCGATGTTCTTCGGCGCGCACGGCTTTGCCTCGGTGGCCGCGATGGTGGCGGAGCGCCATCCGGACCTGACCATCATCATCGACCATTTCGGCGTCACCCAGTCGATGGTGGAGCCGACGCCCGATCGCTGGAACGCGCTGCCCGGGCTGCTGGCGTTGGCGAAATATCCCAATGTGTTCGTCAAGCTGTGCGGCACGCCGATCATCTCGACCAAGCCCTATCCCTACAAGGATATCTGGCCGCACATCCACAAGATCCTGCACGCCTTCGGCCCCGGCCGCTGCATGTGGGCGAGCGACTTCACGCGCCAGCGCTGGGGAACCGAAACGCCCCAGGGACCGGACGGCTTCCCCCCGCGCAAGGACTGGAAGCCCTATGCCGACGCGCTCTATTACATGCTCCACAGCAACGAGATCTCGAAGTCCGACAAGGAGCAGATCTTCAGCGGCGCCGTGCGCCGCGCGCTGAACTGGAAGGCATAAGGGCGATGCAATCCAGGCGGATCGCGCCGCGTTTTCCAGGGTAAGCGCCGGTGCCGGAACTCGAAACCACCATATCGCTGCAACAGGTCGGGCGGCTGGCGTTCGGCGCGGGCGTGATGGACCAGGTCGCGCACGACCTGGCCCGCGCCGGGCTGACATCGGTCTGCATCGTCACCACGCCGCCCACGCGCGGCCATGCCGAGCGGCTGGCGCTGGATATCCGGCGCGAGGGCGGGCGCGTGGTGATCTGGGACGATTGCCTGCAGGAGCCCGCGCGCCGCGACCTGGACAATGTGCTGGCCATCGCGCGGCATGCGGGCGTGGACGCGGTGATCGGGCTGGGCGGCGGCAGCGCCATGGACCTGGCCAAGCTGGTCGCCGCGCTGCTCGACGGCACGCAGGATATCGAGGAAATATCGGGCGTCGACCGGCTGAAGGGCCGTTCGGCATGGCTCGCCTGCATCCCCACCACGGCGGGTACGGGCAGCGAGGTTTCGCCGATCGCCATCGTGCTGGATGAGGACGCGCTGCTCAAGAAGGGGGTGGTGAGCCCGCATCTGGTGCCCGACGCGGCCTATGTCGATCCGCTGCTGATGCTCTCGATGCCGCCCGCGGTGACGGCATCGACCGGGCTCGACGCGCTCACCCATTGCATCGAGGCGTTCGCCAATCGCTATGCGCATCCGATGATCGACACGCTGGCGATCGAGGGCATCCGTCTGATCGCCGCCAGCCTGCTCGACGCGGTGCGCGACGGGGAGGATCTGGACGCGCGCACGGCGATGGCGCGGGGCAGCCTGTATGGCGGGCTGTGCCTGGGGCCGGTGAACACCGCGGCGGTGCATGCGCTCGCCTATCCGCTGGGCGGCGAGTTCCACATCGCCCACGGCATCTCCAACGCACTGCTGCTGCCGCACGTGCTGGCGTTCAACCTACCGGCGGCCACCGAACGCTATGCGCTGGTGGCGGAGGCGCTGGGCTGCGATCCGGCGGGCAGCCGCGAGGCGGTGGCGCGGCGCGGGCTGGACCGGGTGCGGCGGCTGAGCGAGGATTGCGGCATCCCGCTCAAGCTCTCGCTCCATGGCGTGACGCGCGATTCGATTCCGCGCATGGCCGATGGCGCGATGACCGTCACCCGGCTGCTGGAGCGCAACGTGCGCGAGGTGCATCGCGAGGACGCGATCCGGATCTACGAAGAGGCCTATTGATGTCGTCTGCAACACCGGAACCGGGCGCCGCGCCCGAAGGCGTTTCCGCCTGGTATGCGGAATCGACGCCGCCGGTGCGGCGCGTGTTCTGGACCTGCTCGGCCGCCTGGGCGCTCGATGCGATGGACGCGCTGGTCTATCAATATCTCATCCCGGTGCTGGTGCTGGCGTTCGGCATGACGCTGGCGGAGGCCGGTTCGATCGCCAGCGCCAATTACTTCGCGTCGGCGCTGGGCGGCTGGATGGGCGGATGGCTGGCGGATCGCTTCGGCCGCGTGCGCGTGCTCCAGATCACCATCCTGTGGTTCTCCTTCTTCTCCTTCCTCTCCGGTTTCGCGCAGGATTACGAGCAACTGCTGGCGATCCGCATCCTCCAGGGGCTGGGCTTTGGCGCCGAATGGGCGGTGGGCGCGGTGTTGCTGGGCGAGATGATCTCGCCGCGCCATCGCGGCAAGGCGCTGGGCGTGGTCCACAGCGGCGCCGCGATCGGATCGGGGCTGGCGGCGCTGCTGGCCGGGCCGGTGGTGATGCTGTTCCCGCAGGATCTGGGCTGGCGCGTGGTGTTCTGGATCGGCCTGCTGCCCGCCGCGCTGGTGTTTTTCCTGCGCCGGGGCAACGACGATTCGCCGCTGTTCAAGGCCGCCCGCGAGCGTGCGCTGAAGGAACGGCGGCACAGCTCCCCGCTGCTGATCTTCCACCCGCGCTACCTGCGCATCACCGCGCTCACCGCGCTGCTGGCGCTGGGCGCGCAGGGATCGGGCTATGCGGTGAGCAACTATCTCACCACCTTCCTGACGCAGGAGCGGGGGCTGACGATCTCGGCCGCCGGGTTTTTCGTGCTGGTGAACAGCGTGGGCGGGTTCTTCGGCTTCCTGGTCAACGCCTATCTGAGCGACCGGCTGGGCCGCGCCACGATATTCCGGCTGTTCGGGCTGGGGTTCGTGCTGACCTCCGCCTTCTATCTCTATGCGCCGCTCGGCAGCTCGGCGTGGACGCTGATGCCGGCGGGCTGCATCTATGGCTTCTTCCAGTTCGGCATCTATGCCTCGTTCGGCCCCTATTTCACCGAGCTGTTCCCAACCGAGGTCCGCGCCAACGGCCAGGCCTTCGCCTATAATTTCGGGCGGGCGTTCAGCTTCATCTTCATCCAGGGCGTGGCGCTGCTGGCGGGGGCGATGGCGCTTTCGACGGGGATGATGCTGATGGGCTTCGCGGGCGTGATCTGCACGGTGCTGGCCACGCTGCTGCTTCCCGAAACCGCGGGGCGCGATCTGGCTGAGCTGGACCGGCACTGATCGCGGGGCAGCCGCGCGCGGCGCCTCCCCATCGGCGGATTATCGCTCTAAGGGTGCGGGCATGACGCTCGCGCCGTTCGATCTGAACCTGCGGCACCTGCGCGCACTGCCGGTGATCATCGCGCGCGGCAGCATGAGCGCGGCCGCGGATGTCGTGGCGCTGTCGCAGCCCGCGCTGACCCAGGGGCTGGCACGGCTGGAGGAACAGCTTGGCCTGACGCTGTTCGGGCGGCGGCCGGGCGGCGTGGTGCCCACCGCCGAGGGGCGGCTGCTTGCCGAGCGCGTGACGGCGGCCTTCGACGGGCTGGACGCGGCGGCGCGCGCGGCGGCGCCGGGCGGCGGCCGATCGGTCGCGTGCCAGGCGATCACCGCGACGCAGTTGCGCGCCTTCCTGGCGCTGGTGGACGGCGGCAGCTTCGTCGCGGCATCGGCGGCGACCGGGCTGTCGCAGCCGGCGCTCCACCGGGCGGTGCGCGACCTGGGGCGGATATGCGGCGGGCCGCTGGTGGAGCGGAGCGGACGGGGCGTGGCGATCGCCGAGGCCGGGCGGCGGCTGGCGCGCGGGGTGCGCATCGCCGAGCGCGAGATCGAGCTGGCGTTGGCGGAGATCGCCGCCGATCGCGCGCCGCACGGGGACCGGATCGTGGTGGGCGCCATGCCGCTTTCGCGCGCGGAGCTGATCCCGCGCGCGGTGGCGCGGCTGGTGGAGACGGTGCCCGGCGCATCGGTGGATATCGTCGATGGGTCGTGGAGCGAGCTGGTCGAGCTGCTGCGCGATGGCGTGATCGACCTGATGATCGGCGCGTTGCGGCCGGAGCCGCCCGCCGATCTGGAACAGGTGCCGCTGTTCACCTCGCATCTGGTGGTGGTGGCGCGCGCCGGGCATCCGCTGGCCGGAACGCGGCCGCAGCCGGAGGATCTGGCGGCCTATCCCTGGATCGTCGGCCGCCCGGGCACCCCGTTGCGCGCGCGATGGGAGCGGTTGTTCGAGGGGCGGCCGTTGCCCCCGGCGCCGATCGAGTGCGGATCGGTGACCACGATCCGCGGCATCCTGAGCAAGAGCAAGTGCCTCACGCTGCTATCCCCGGACCAGATCGCGCTGGAGACCTCTGCCGGGCTGCTCGAGGCGATCGCCGGCCCCTATCCGCATGTCGAGCGCGAGATCGGCGTCACCACGCGCAAGGGTTCGCGGCCCGGCGCGGTGGGCCGGCGCTTCCTGGCGTTGCTGCACGATGCTGCGGCCGAGCTTGAGCGGGAATGGGTAGGCGGAGGGGGCCCGTTGACAGCGGAATGAACCCCCTCCGCCAAATGCCGGGGCCGAAGCCCCGGCAATCGGGCGAACCTATTGCTTCCCGGCGACCCCATAGGTGACCGCGGCGTTCCGGGTCTTCTGGAAATCGTCGATGCTCATGCCCTTCATCGCCGCATAGATGTGGATGTTGCCCACCCCCGTCACCGCGCCGAGCTTTTCGAGCATGAAGAAGATCACACCATAATGGATCATCCCGATCCAGTCACGCCGCCGGATGAGGCCGCGTTCCTCGTCGGTCAGATCGGCCTGGGCCAGGCATTCCTCCTCATTCTCCTGGAACTGCCGCCGCATTTCGGGCTCGACCAGTGAGTGGAGGAAATGGTTGATGCGATAGCCCTTCACGCTGCGTTCGATGGTGAAGGGATAGGTGCCCTCCAGCTTCTCGATCCCCGCCAGATCGCGGTTCATGCGTGCGGCGAAGGCGGCGTCGCTCTCCGCCGGCTTCTCGTCCGAAGCGTCCTCAAGGATCATGCAGGCGATCGGCGTCATCGACGGCAGGTAATAGGTCTGGTGCAGCTTGGTGACCTTCTCCGCCAGCGCGCCGCGCATCAGCATCCACATCACCACCTCGGCACCTTCCAGCCCGCCCAGTTCGGCGAGCCTGGCGATCGGCGTGTCGATCAGCGATTCCGGATCGTTGGTCAGCCGCTCCATGAACTCCATGTCCCACGGCGTGTTGTTGAACCCGCAGCGCTCGCCATGGACCTGGTGCGAAAGCCCGCCGGTGCCGACGATCGCGACCTTGATGTCCTCCGGATAGCTCTGGATCGCGCGGCGCAGCGCCTTGCCGAACTTCCAGAAACGCTTGGCCGAGGGGATCGGGAACTGCAGCACGCCGCACTGGAGCGGGATCATCCGGACCGGCCAGCCATTCTCGTGCGGCAGCAGCACAGACAGCGGCGAAAACGCGCCGTGATCAAGGTTCTTGCCCTGGAAGTAGGAGAGGTCGAACTCCTCCGCCACCAGCGCCGTGGCGATATGCTGCGCGAACTTCGGATCGCCCTGGATCGGGGGCAGGTCCCGCGGGCCGCCGCCTTCGTCCGCCGGGCCATATTCCGCGCCGATGCCGAGGGCGAAGTGGGAATAATGGTCGGCGAAGAAGGCCGTCATGTGATCGTTGTAGATGTAGAACAGCACATCGGGCTGCTTTTCGGCGAGCCAGGCCTTCACCGGCTCATAGCCTTCGAAGATCGGCTTCCACACGGGATCATCCTGCTTCTTCGCGTCGAGCGCGAAGCCGATGGTGGGTGTGTGCGAGGTGGCTATGCCGCCTACGATAGTTGCCATGGTTCCCCTCCGAATTGCTGCGCGGAATTTCGCACGAAATTAGTATGCAAGGCAAACAATTTTAGGGGCTCGTGGCGCTCCGCCCCCTATCGTGCGACCATCACCTCGAGCAGCGACGGACCGGTCCGCGCGAACAGCGCGACGAGCGCCTCGTCGAGCCCGGCGGGATCGGAAACGCGCGCCGCGGGCAGGCCGTGGCCCTGGGCGAGCGCGCAGAAATCGAGGCCCGGCAGCGCCGTCTCCGCTCCCTGGACGCCGAACTGCTCGCCGAACTGATCGAGAGCGGCATAGCCGCAGTTGTTCACTACGATCACACGCAGATCGAGTGCGTAGCGTGCGGCGGACCACAGCGTCTGGATCGAATACATCATCGATCCGTCGCCGATCAGCGCCAGCGTGGGCCGCCCGGCCACCGCCAGCCCGGCGGCCGCGGGCAGCGCGAAGCCCAGCCCGCCGCTGGCGCAGGCGTGGAAGGTATCGCCCGGGCCGACGCGGAAATGGCGATGGAGCGCCGGGCGCGAACTGGGCGCCTCCTCCGCGATGGCGATCCCGTGCGGGCGCAGCGCCTGGAGCCGCGCGATCAGCAGATCGGAAGTGATCGATCCGCCGGCCGGGGCGGGATAGGAGGGGCGTGGGGCAGGGGGGCCGCGATCCGGTGCGCGTGTGGCGGTCAGCCGCTCGATCGCGGCCGGGATGTCGCCGGTGATCGCCAGCCCCTGCGGCACGCGCGCCGCGAAATCCGGATCGTCGTCGATTAGCACCAGCGCCGCGCCGGGCGGTACCGCCGGGCCAAAGCCCTCGACATGCCAGGTGAAGACCGGCGCGCCGATCACCAGCACCAGGTCGTGGCCCGAAAGCGCTGCCACGATCGGCTCGCGCGCGGCGGGCAGGAAACCCGCGAACAGCGGGTGGTTCTCGTCGATCGTCTCGCGCGCGGCGAAGGGCGCGGCCCATACCGGCGCCTGATGGAGCGAGGCGAGATGCGCCAGAGCGGCCCCCGCGCCGCTGCGCCCCACGCCCGATCCCGCGACGATCACCGGCCGCTCGGCGCGCGCCAGCATCGCCCCGGCCTCGGTCAGCAGCCCCGGATCGGCGTCCAGCCGGGTGCTCACCCTGCGCGGCGCGAGCAGGGTGGAGGGCCGGTCCCAATCGTCCACCGGCACCGATACGAACACCGGCCCGCGCGGCGGCTGCATCGCGACGTGGAAGGCGCGCGCGATCGCCAGCGGCACGTCCTCCGCGCGCGCGGGTTCCACCGCCCATTTGACGAAGGGCTGCGGAAACTCCGTCGGCCGCTCGGCGAACAGAAAGGGCTCGAACGGCAGGATCGAACGCGCCTGCTGGCCGGCCACGATCACCATCGGCGTGCGATTGCGATAGGCGGTGTGGATGTTGCCCAGCGCGTGGCCGACGCCGGCCGAGCTGTGCAGGTTCAGCAGCGCGGGCAGGCCGGTCGCCTGCGCATGGCCGTCCGCCATGCCCGCCACCACGCCTTCCTGAAGGCCCAGCACGTAACGGATGCTCGGGGGCATGTCGCGGAACATCGGCAGCTCGGTCGAGCCCGGGTTGCCGAAGATGGTGTCGATCCCCTGATCCGCCAGAAAGGCGTAGACCGCGTCGCGGACGGTGATCGTGCCCATCGTCAATCGGCCCAGTAGAGGCGCATCGGATTGTCGACGAGCAGCTTCTGCTGGAGCTCCGCGGTGGGCGCGATGCGCGGGATCACGTCCACCAGCCCGCCGTCGTCAGGGATGCGATGCTCCATGTTCGGATGCGGCCAATCGGTGCCCCACAGCGCGCGATCGGCATAATCGGCGACCAGCGGCGCCACCGCGGCGACGAAATCGTCATAGGGTTCGCCCTGGGGCGAGAGCCGGTCGGGGCAGGTGGCCTTGAACCAGATGTCGGGCCGCGAATCGAGCAGCGCGCGGAAGGCGCGCATATCGGCGCCGTCCGGCCCCTGGCTCACGTCCGGGCGGCCCATATGGTCGATCACCAGCGGCACGGGGACGGCGTCCAGGAACGGGCGCAGCTCCTCCAGGATGTCCGCCTCGAAATAGACGACGACGTGCCAGCCCGCGGGCAGCCGCCGGGCGACGTCTAGGAACTTGTCCTTGGGCGCATCGTCCACCAGCCGCTTCAGGAAGTTGAAGCGGATGCCGCGCATGCCGCCCGCATGGAGCAGCGCCAGCTCGGTCTCCGAGATCGCGGGATCCACCACGGCCACGCCGCGCGCCTTTCCGTTCGATCTGGCGATGCCGTTCAGCGTGGCGCTGTTGTCCGTCCCATGGCAGCTCGCCTGGACGATCACGTTGCGTTCGAAGCCCAGCATGTCGCGCAGCGCGAAGAGCTGATCCGGCCCGGCGTCCTGCGGCAGATACTTGGCCTTGGCGCTGAACGGGAAATCGGCCATCGGGCCGAACACATGGCAATGCGCGTCCACCGCGCCCGGCGGCGGCACGAAGCGCGGCTTGGTGGGTTCAAGCGTCCAGCTACGGACGCGGCCAAATTCGTCGGTGCTCATGCGAAAACCTCGCCATCCATCAGCTTGCGCGCGGTGCGCAGCATGCCTGCTTCCACCGGCTGCCCGGCATCGTCCACGGTCACCACGCATTCGGTGACGCCGGTGGGATGCTCGACGCCCAGCGTCTTGGTCCGCCCTTCGGGAACCCGGGCCACCGCCGCGGCCGGGGAGCCTTCGACCAGCGCCGCGGTGGCGACGCTGACCGCGCCGAGCACGCCGATCGAGGCGTGTACGCGATGCGGGATCAGCGATCGGACGGCGATCGCCCCGCCCTCCTTCGGGGGGGCGACGAGCATCATCTTGGGCACGGACTTTTCCGTCACGTCGCCCAGATTCATCATCGGCCCGGCCTTCAGCCGGATCGCCTCCACCTTCGCCTTCATCGCCGCATTGGCGTCCAGCGTGTCGCGGTCCTCATAGCCGGTGACGCCAACGTCGCTGGCCAGGAAGACGACGCAGGGCATGCCGTTGTCGATCAGCGTCACCCGCACCCCGTCGATCTCGTCCACGCCGTTGCCCGTGGGCAGCAGCGCGCCGCAGGAAGAGCCCGCGGTGTCGCGGAAGGCTAGGGGGATCGGTGCCGCGGTGCCGGGAACGCCGCTGATCGCCGCATCGCCTGAATAGGCGGGAACGCCGCCCGGCGTCTGCACCGTGGCGACAGCGACCTGGCCGGTGTTGACCATATAGATGGCCACGCGCGTCTCGCCATCCTGCGCCGCCACCAGCCCGCGCTCGATCGCGAAGGGGCCGACGCCGGCCAGCATGTTGCCGCAGTTCTGGCTGTCCGTAACGATCGGCTGATCGACGAAGACCTGGAGGAACAGGTAATCGACGTCCACGCCCTCGCGATCGGACTTGCGGACCACGGCGACCTTCGACGTGAGCGGATCGGCGCCGCCCATCCCGTCGATCTGGCGCGGATCGGGCGAGCCCATCACGCGCAGCAACAGCGCGTCGCGCGCGGCGGCGTCGTCCGGCAGGTCGTCGGCGAGGAAGAACCCGCCCTTCGACGTGCCGCCGCGCATCCACATGACGCGCGTGCCGTCACTCATATTTGAGACCCAGCTTGGCGAGCGGCTCGCGGAAGCCATAGATGTCCATGCCGGCTTCTCCCTTCAGGAAGCGGGCGCGCTTCTCGGCCTCGTTCGCCTCGCGCGCCTGGGCCTTCTTCAGCACCTCGGGCGCCGCGTCGCGCTTCACCACGCACAGGCCGTCGTCGTCGGCGACGATCACGTCGCCCGGCTCGATCGCCTGGTTGGCGCACACGATCGGCAGGTTGACGTCGCCCAGCGTGCCCTTGATCGTGCCCTGGGCGAACACGCTCTTGGACCAGACGGGGAAGCCCATCTCCTTCAGGTCGCGCACGTCGCGCACGCCCGCCTCGATCACCAGGCCGCGGCAGCCGCGCACCATCGCCTGGGTCGCCAGCAGGTCGCCGAAATAGCCGTCGTCGCACGGGCTGGTGGGGGCCAGCACCAGGATGTCGCCGGGCTGCACCAGTTCCATCGCGACATGCACCATCCAGTTGTCGCCCGGGGGCGCCGAGATGGTGATCGCCGATCCCGCCACGCGCGCGCCGGGCCAGATCGGGCGCATATAGGGCGCCAGCAGGCCGATCCGCCCCTGCGCCTCATGCACCGTCGCCACGCCACAGGCGGCGAGCCCGTCGATCACCTCGGGCGCCGCGCGCGCAATGTTCCGAACCACACGACCCGCCATATTGTCCTCCTGCGGAAAAAGCGCCGGGGAGATAGCCGACCGTTGCGGCGAAGCTCCAATCCGAAATTGGGCATGCCCATAAGCTTATACGATGTTTATGGCAAAGTGGCCGGTTTATGGGGTGTTATCCGCACACTCGCCGTTCTGGAATTCGTAAAATTCAATATGGCGGTCGCGAATTGGATTGGCGGGCGCCGGGGCGGCTGGCCTAAGCATCCGCGCGATGGTGGCAATCGCGTTCATCGGTTTCGGCGAGGCCGGGCAGGCGTTTTCGGGCGGCGCGCCCGCGCGCGGCTATGACCATAAGACAGACGTGCCCGCGCTGCGCGAAGCCAAGCTGGCGGAGTTCGCCGCGGCGGGCGTGCAGGCATGCGGCAGCGCGGCCGAGGCGCTTGCCGGTGCCGGGGCCGTGATCTGCGTGGTCACCGCCGATCAGGCGCTGGAGGCTGCGCGGAGCTGCGCGCCGCTGCTGGCGCCGGGCGCGCTGTGGTTCGACATGAACAGCGTGGCGCCCGAGACGAAGCGTGCCGCCGCCGCCGCGATCGATGCGGCGGGCGGGTGCTATGTGGACACGGCGGTCCTCTCCCCGGTCAATCCGCGCAGGCTGGCGGCGCCGCTGCTGCTGAGCGGCCCCCATGCCGCTGCGGGCGAGGCCGCGCTGAAGGCGGCGGGCTTCACCGGAACGCGCGTGGTGGAAGGGCCGGTGGGCGCCGCATCGGCGATCAAGATGGTGCGTTCGGTGATGGTGAAGGGCATGGAGGCGCTGGCCGCCGAATGCGCCATCGCGGCCGCGCGCGCGGGCGTGACCGATGCGGTGATGGGATCGCTGGGCGGCAGCTTCCCGGGCATCGATTGGCCGGCGCGGACCGATTACTGCCTCGATCGCATGATGGTCCACGGGCTGCGCCGCGCGGCCGAGATGGAGGAAGTGGTCAAGACGCTGGAGGCGCTGGGCGTCGAGCCGGTGATGACCCGCGGCACCGTGATGTGGCAGCGCGCGATCGGCGAGCGCGGGCTGGCCCCGGAGCCGGGCCTGGCGGCCAAGGTCGCCGCGATCGATTCGAACGACAAGGAGCAGGCTGCATGACGCTGGTGATCGACTGCCACGGCCATTACACGACTGCGCCGCCGCAGCACGACCAGTGGCGCGATGCGCAGAAGGCGGCGTTCAAGGCGGGCGAGGCTTTCCCGCCCTATCCCGCGATCAGCGACGACGAGATCCGCGAGACGATCGAGAAGAACCAGCTCAAGCTCATCAAGGAGCGGGGCGCGGACATGACGATCTTCAGCCCGCGCGCGTCCACCATGGCGCCGCATGTGGGCGACGAGAGCGTGGCCACCGAATGGGCGCGCAACGCCAACAACCTGATCGGGCGCGTCTGCGATCTCTATCCCGAGACCTTCATCGGCGTGTGCATGCTGCCGCAGAGCCCGAAGGCGGACATGGCTGGATCGATCGCGGAGCTGGACCGCTGCGTGAACGAGCTGGGCTTCATCGGCTGCAACCTGAACCCCGATCCGGGCGGCGGGCATTTCCAGCATCCGCCGCTCACCGACCGGTTCTGGTATCCCTTCTACGAGAAGATGGTCGAGCTGGACGTGCCGGCGATGATCCACGTCTCCGGAAGCTGCAACCCGGCGATGCACGCCACCGGCGCCTATTACATCGCGGCGGACACCATCGCCTTCATGCAGCTTATCGAGGGCGACCTGTTCAAGGATTTCCCCACGCTGCGCTTCATCATCCCGCATGGCGGCGGCGCGGTGCCCTATCATTGGGGCCGCTATCGCGGGCTGGCGGACATGCTGAAGAAGCCGGCGCTGGACGGGCATCTGATGAACAACGTGTTCTTCGATACCTGCGTCTATCACCAGCCCGGCGTGAACCTGCTGGCCGAGGTGATCGAGACCAAGAACATCCTGTTCGGATCGGAGATGGTGGGCGCGGTGCGCGGCATCGATCCCACCACCGGCCAGTATTTCGACGACACCAAACGCTATGTCGACGCGCTGCCGGTCAGCGCCGAGGCCAAGCATGCGATCTTTGAGGGCAATGCCCGCCGCGTCTTCCCGCGGCTCGACGCCAAGCTGAAGGAGAGGGGGCTATGAGCGGCCCGAAGGACATCCACGAATATCTCGCCGAGTTCGACGACATCCCCGGCACCCGCGTGTTCACCGCGAAGCGCGCGCGCAAGGGATATTGGCTGAACCAGTTCGCGATGAGCCTGATGAAGGCGGAGAACCGCGAACGCTTCAAGGCGGACGAGCGCGCCTATCTCGACGAGTGGGACATGACGGAAGCCGCCAAGCAGGCCGTGCTCGCCCGCGATTACAACGCGATGATCGACGAGGGCGGAAACATCTATTTCCTGTCCAAGCTGTTCTCGACCGACGGCAAGAGCTTTCAGTTCGCCGCGGGTTCGATGACCGGCATGACGCAGGACGAATATGCCCAGATGATGCTGGCGGGCGGCCGTTCGCCGGACGGCCAGCGCTCGATCAAGGAAGGACGCTGACCATGGCGCGTATCACGGCGGGTATCACGTCGAGCCACATTCCCGCGCTCGGCGCCGCGATCCAGACCGGCAAGACCGGCGACGATTACTGGGGCCCGGTGTTCCAGGGCTATCAGTGGGTGAAGGACTGGATCAAGCAGCCCGGGAACATGCCGGACGTGGTGGTGCTGGTCTATAACGACCATGCCTCCGCCTTCGACATGAATATCATCCCCACCTTCGCGATCGGCTGCGCCGAGCGGTTCAAGCCGGCCGACGAGGGCTGGGGCCCGCGCCCCGTGCCCGATGTGATCGGCCACCCGGACCTGGCCTGGCACATCGCGCAGAGCCTGATCCTCGACGAGTTCGACATGACCATCATGAACCAGATGGACGTCGATCATGGCTGCACGGTGCCGCTGTCGATGGTCTTCGGCGAGCCCGAGGAATGGCCGTGCAAGGTGATCCCGCTGCCGGTGAACGTCGTCACCTATCCGCCGCCCTCGGGCAACCGCTGCTGGAAGCTGGGCGAGGCGATCAAGCGCGCGGTGGAAAGCTTCGAGGAGGATCTGAACGTCCAGGTCTGGGGCACGGGCGGCATGAGCCACCAGCTCCAGGGCCCGCGCGCGGGCTTGATCAACAAGGCGTTCGACACCGCGTTCATGGACGATCTGACCGCGAACCCCGATCGCCTGCGCCAGATGCCGCACATCGAATATCTGCGCGAGAGCGGATCGGAGGGGATCGAGCTGGTGATGTGGCTGATCATGCGCGGCGCGCTGGGGCCGAAGGCCAAGGAGATCCACCGTTTCTACCACATCCCGGCGTCGAACACCGCGCTGGGGCAGCTCGTGCTCGAGCCTGCGTGAACCGACACCGGCCCCTCTCCCGCGGGGAGGGGCTCCAGAAGTGACAAGGAGCCCATGATGAAGATCGCGCTCGCCGGTGCCGGCGCCTTTGGCGAGAAGCACCTCGACGGACTGAAGAATATCGACGGCGTCGAGGTGGTCTCGGTCGTCGGAAGGCGGCTGGAGCCGACCCAGGCCGTCGCCGCCAAATACGGCATCCCGCACGCCACCACCGAACTGTCCGAGGCGCTGGAGCAGCCGGGCCTGGACGCGGTGATCCTGTGTACCCCCACCCAGATGCACGCCGCCCAGGCGATCCAGTGCATGGACGCGGGCAAGCATGTGCAGGTGGAGATCCCGCTGTGCGACAGCCTGGCCGATGGCGAGGCTGTGCTGAAGAAGAGCCAGGAGACCGGGCTGGTCTGCATGGCCGGCCACACGCGGCGCTTCAATCCCAGCCACCAGTATATCCACGACAAGATCGTGGCGGGCGACATCGCCGTGCAGCAGATGGACGTCCAGACCTATTTCTTCCGCCGCAAGAACATGAACGCCAAGGGCGAGCCGCGTTCGTGGACCGATCACCTGCTGTGGCACCATGCGGCGCATACGGTGGACCTGTTCGCCTATCAGGCCGGGCCGATCGTGGCGGCCAACGCGGTGCAGGGGCCGATCCATCCGGAGCTGGGCATCGCGATGGACATGTCCATCCAGCTCAAGGCGGAGAGCGGCGCCATCTGCACGCTGTCGCTGAGCTTCAACAACGATGGGCCGCTGGGCACCTTCTTCCGCTATATCTGCGACAACGGCACCTGGATCGCGCGCTATGACGATTTGGTGACCGGCAAGGAGGAGCCAGTCGACCTTTCGCGCGTTGCCGTCTCCAACAACGGCATCGAGCTGCAGGATCGTGAGTTCATCGCCGCCATCCGCGAAGGGCGCGAGCCCAATTCGTCGGTGGCCCAGGTGATGCCCTGCTACCGCATCCTCGACGCGCTGGAGAAACAGTTGGAGGGGTAAGGGATGGCGGATCGCGCCGCGCTGATGCGGGAGTTGGACTTGCTCGAGAAGGTGCAGGCCGATCTCGCGGCGATAGCGGGCCGTGCGGACGACGACCGCCGGCACGATCTGATACGGCTGCGCAAGGCGCTGTCGGATCAGATCTCCGCCGTCGGGCGTGAGGCGGACCAGTTTTTCAGCGGCCTGGGCGATGCCGATTTCGTGCGCGATTTCCGCAACCGCTTCTCCCAGATGCGCTCGGCCGCGGCGCTCCATCAGGCGCGGTGGCCCGCCGTCCGGCTCGGCGAATATGTCGAGGAATATCGCGAGTCCGCGCGGGTGGTGCGGGAGACCAACCGCGCCTTTATCGCCTGGGCGCGATCGGCACTTTCCGCGCTTGTACTCGACCGGCGCTGACGTCAGGGAAGGCGTCGTCCGCCCCAACGGTTTCCAGGAGTATGACCATGCTGCCCACCCGCACGATCGGCCCCTTCACCGTGTCCGCGATCGGGCTGGGGTGCATGAACCTGAGCCACGCCTATGACGTGGCGCCCTCCGCCGAGGACGGTGCGCGGCTGCTGAACCACGCGCTCGACAGCGGGGTGACGCTGCTCGACACCGCTGCGCTCTATGGCAGCGGCAACAACGAACGGCTGCTGGCCCAGGCGGTGATGCACCGGCGCGGCGAATTCACGCTGGCCAGCAAGTGCGTGCTCGACCTGATCGACGGCCAGCGCGTGCTGGACGGCCGGCCGGAGACGATCTCCGCCTCGCTCGATCGCTCGCTCCAGCGGCTGGGGACCGATCACATCGACCTCTATTACATGCACCGGCTGGACCGGAAGGTGCCGATCGAGGATTCGATGGGCGCGCTGGTGCGGGCGAAGGAGGCGGGCAAGATCGGCGCGATCGGCCTTTCGGAGATGGGCGCGGCCAGCATCCGGCGCGCGCATGCCGTGCATCCGGTGGCGGCGGTGCAGAACGAATATTCGCCCACCTCGCGCAACGTGGAAATCGCGGTGATGGACGCCTGCCGCGAGTTGGGGATCGCGCTGGTCGCCTTCTCGCCGCTGGCGCGCGGGCTGCTGGCGGGTTCGGTGCGCAGCGACGATTACCGGGACGGCGACATCCGCAAGGCGATGCCGCGCTTCAACGGCGCGAATCTGGCGCACAATCTGAACGCCGTGGACCGGTTCGTCGCGCTGGCGGGAGAGACCGGATGTACGCCGGCGCAGCTCGTGCTCGCCTGGGTGTTGTCGCGCGGGCCGAATGTCGTGCCGATCCCCGGCACGCGCAGCATCGCCCATCTGGACGACGATCTGGGCGCGCTGAAGGTGACGATCACGCCAGAGCTGACTGCCGCGATCGACGCGATCTTCGCCCCCGGCGCGATCCGCGGTGCGCGCTATCCGGCACTCCAGCAGACGCAGATCGATACCGAGACCTTCCCGGACGAGGAACTGGCCTGAGCCGCACGGCGGTTGGCCTATTGCGCCACCGTCTCCGCAATCTGCAGCAGCGCGTCGGCAAGGGCATCCGGCGCCGACAGGAACGGGCTGTGATCCGCCTCCAGCGAACGCACGCTGGCGCAGGGCTGCATCGCCTGCATCGCGCGCTGGTCGGCGATCGGGATCGTGCGGTCGTGCAGGCATTCGATATAGTGGCGCGGAACGCTGCCGTAGCGCTCCGGTGTAAGCATCAGCGGCGTGCCGCGTGGGCCGTTCGGCTCGCCCGCCAGCCGCGTCATGGCGTCTGCGGCGGCATCGGGCGGGCTTAGCTGGGCGAACACCGGGATCGCGTGGGCGGTGTCGATCGTGCTGTAGCCGGGGCCGGGGCGAATGATCGCGTCGAACGCCGGATTGGGTACCTGCCGCGCCTTCCAGTCGGCGCGCGACATGCCCGGCGGGATCAGCATCGCGCAGATGTAGACGCTCGCGTCGATCGCCTCCGGCGTCGTCTCGGCGGCCTGGCTGACGACGATGCCGCCGCGGCTGTGGCCGCACAGGATCACCTTGCCCGGCCGCGCGGCGCGGCACAGCGCGGCGGCGAAATCGCCCCACTGCGCCAGCGTCGGCGCGGCGGTGCCCATGCCGGGCAGGTCGGGGGCGACGAGTGCGTGGCCGGCGCCCTCGATCCGCGCGCGCAGCGGCTCGAAGCTCCAGCCGCCGTGCCAGGCGCCGTGGATCATCACGAAAGTGGTCATGCGCCGCCCGCTAGCATCCGGGCCGGTTTCATATCCATCCGCAATGCCTCCAATTGCCCTGCCGGCGTGTCCGCCGGTTCAAACCGTGATCACCGTCTTGCCGAACAGGTCCGGCGATATCGCATGGCGATAGGCTTCCTTCGCCGCATCGAAGGCGAAGGTGGCGCCGATCACCGGCTTGATCCCGTTGACGTCGATCGCGCGGTTCAGCGCCGCGGCCATCGCCCCCGATCCGACGAAGATGCCGCGGATGCTGGCGCCCTTCATCATCAGCCCGTGCGGCTGGGTGTCGCCGCGCGTCATCACGCCGATCAGTGCCACCTCGCCGCCGAAGCCGACCGCCGCGATCGACTGGTTGATCGTGCCGGTGCCGCCCACCTCCACGACATGATCGATGCCGCCGCCAGCGATCCGCGCGGCCTCTGCGCCCCATTCGGGGATCGCCTTGTAGTTGATCGTGGCGTCCGCCCCCATCGCCCGGGCGCGCTCCAGCTTGGCGTCCGATCCCGATGTGGCGATGACGAAGGCGCCCGCCGCCTTGGCGATCTGGAGCGCGAGCATCGAAACGCCGCCCGTGCCGAGTACCAGCACGCTGCGGCCCGGCCCCACATGCTTCGGCCCCTCCATCAGCGCATGCCAGGCGGTGACGCCCGCGCAGGGCAGGGTGGCGGCCTGATCGAAGCTGAGCGAGGCGGCGATATGCGTCACGCCGCGTTCGGGCAGCAGGACATATTCGGCCAGCATGCCATGCGCCGGCGGCGCGCCGAGCGCGGGGCCGGCGGCCGGATTGGGCGGCCCTTCCAGCCAGTTCTGGAAGAACAGCCCGGCGACGCGGTCCCCCGCCTTGAAGCGGGTGACGCCGGGGCCGGTGGACACCACCTCGCCCGCGCCATCGGACAGCGGGATCAGGTCCTGCTGGATCACGCCGCCGAAATAGTTGCCGGTCACCACCGCCTGGTCGCGATAGTTGAGCGAGCAGGCGCGCACCCGGATCAACACTTCGCCGGCGCCGGGAATAGGGGTGGGAAGCTCGACCAGATGCAGGTCGTCGAGCGACTTCGCGCCCTTGCCGAGCTGCCACGCCTTCATGCGCTTCCCCTCCTTGTTGCGCCGGAGACTGCGCGCGCGGAAGATTGTTTGCAAGTCATACGATCCGGCCGGCGCCACGCATTGGGCCGCCGCGGACGATACGCCTCCGCGGCGGCCCCCCGGGATGGGATCAGGTATAGATCAGCGCGTCCAGCGCCACCGCGCCCTTGGGATAGGCGACGACGGGGTTCAGATCGATCTCGCGGATGCCCGGCGTGCCCATCAGCACGCGGCCCAGCGCGGTCACCACTCCGGCCACCGCGTCCACATCCACCGCGGGCGACCCGCGCCATCCGTCCATCAGCGCCGCGCTCTTCAGCTTGCGCAGCTCGGCGACGATCGCGTCGTGCGGCAGGCCGGGCTCGATCAGGCGGACGTCCTTCAGCACCTCCGCCTGCACGCCGCCGAAGCCGACCAGGATCACCGGGCCCCAGTCCGCGTCGTTGCGCGCGCCGATGATGAACTCCAGCCCGCGCTCGCCCATGCCCTCGATCAGCATGCCGTCCAGCTTCAGGCCGGGCGAATAGGCCTCGACCGAGGCCTCCATCGCGGTCCAGGCCGCTTCCAGCGCGGCATCGTCGGCGATGTTCAGCTTCACGCCGCCCGCGTCGCTCTTGTGGCTGAGCGCGGCGGCCTGGGCCTTGAGCACTACCGGATAGCCGACCTCCGCCGCAGCGGCCTTGCCCTCGGCGAGGGTCGCCGCGAAGCGGCCGCGCGGGAAGGAAATGCCGGCCTCTGCCAGCAGCGCCTTCGACCGGTATTCGGGGATAGCGCCGCCGCCCACGGGCAGGTCGAGCGCCACCGGCGCCTGTCCGTCGGTCGCCGCGATCCCGGCGCCTGCCAGCCGCGCGATGGCCCGGAACGCGCGGTCGGCGGTTGGGAAATAGGGCACGCCCATCCGGCGCAGCTCGGCGATCGGTTCGGCGGGCACCTCGGCGCCTTCGTCGAGGCCTGCGTAGATCACCGGCTTGGTGCGCTCCAGGCCGGAGAGTGTCTCCAGGATCGGCGGGAACTTGCGCATCGCCGTCTTGGGCTCGGTCTGGATGATCGCGATGACGATGCTGGAGATCGCCGGATCGGCCAGCAGCGGCTCCAGCGTGCGGCGATAGATGCCGGGATCGACCAGCGCCTGCGCGGTAAGGTCGAGCGGATTGGAGACCTCGATGAAATCCGGCATCGCCGCGCGCAGCGCCGCATGTGTCTCCGCGCCGAACCGGGGGAGCGGCAGGCCGATGCCGTCGCACAGGTCGAGCGTCAGCGCCTTGAACGCGCCCGATTCCGCCAGCACCACGGTGCCGCCCGCCGGCACGCGCCCTGCGCGCAGGGCGATGTCGGTCGCGTCGCCCAGCTCCTCCAGATTCTCGACCACGGTTACGCCCGCGGCGGTCACCTTCACGCGCATCACGTCCCAGTCGCCGGCCATCGCGCCGGTGTGGGTCGCGGCGCTCTCGCGCGCGGCGGCGCTGCGGCCGGGGTGGAGCAGCACGATCGGCTTGCCCGCCTGCGCCGCGCGGCGCGCGAGCTCCAGGAAGCGGCCCGCGTCGCGGAACTGCTCGATGATCAGCGCGATCACCTGGGTGTGCGGATCGTCGATCAGGTAATCGATATAGTCCTCGGCCCCGCTCGCTGCCTCGTTGCCGGTCGAGACCGAGACGGAGACGCCCAGCCCCTTGGCATGGAGCGTCGTGGCCAGCACCACCGCCATCGCGCCCGATTGCGATACGATGCCCACGCCCGGTCGGCCGCCCAGCGGATCGCCCGGCATCTCGATGAAGCTCAGCGCCACGCCGTCAACCAGGTTGGTGAGGCCCAGGCAGTTCGGCCCTTCCACCACCATCCCCGCCTCGTGCGCGATCCGCGCGAGCGCGCGTTGCGCCGCCTTGCCCTCTTCGCCGCCCTCGCCGAAGCCGGCGGAGAAGATCACCGCCGATCCCACCTTGCGCTTCGCCAGCGCCTCCACCGTGGCCAGCACGGCGGGGCCGGGGATCGCCAGCACGGCGGCGTCCACACCCTCCGGCAGGTCGTCGATCGACTTGAGGCAGGGGCGGTCGCCGATGCGGTCGCGGTTGGGGTTGATCAGGTGGATGTCGCCGCTGAAGCCGCGATCGAGCAGGTTCTGCAGGCACGATGCGCCGAGCGCGCCCGGCTTGTCCGAAGCGCCCACGATCGCGACCGAGCGCGGGCTGAGGAGCCGCCGCACCTGGGCGGTGGTGAATCGTGCGGGCTTCATCTGTCCTCCCGATGCCCCTCCCCGAAACGGAGAGGGTAGGGGTGGGTTGCTGTCCATGGGCGTTCCGGCTTGTGGAGGCCCACCCGCCCCCAAGCCCCTCCTTTCCGGGGAGGGGAGCCCGGTATCGCCGGCCGGTTCAGGCCTTCTGCTTGTTCAGATCGTATGCGCCCAGGCCGGGCTTGAAGCTCTTCTCGTCGATGAACTGACGGGTGGCTTCCTTGCGGCCGTGCGCGTCGAAGCTGTTGGCGGCCTCCTGCGCGCGGATCAGATAATCCTCGGCATTGTCATAGGTCATCTCGCGCACGCGGCGCACCGCGTCCTTGGTCGCCTTCAGCGCCACGGCGTTCTTGGCCAGCAGCACATTGGCCACCTCGGTCACGCGCTCCTTCAGCTTGTCGCCAGGCAGCGCCTCGTTCACCAGGCCCCATTCGGCGGCCTGGGTGCCGGTCAGGTTCTCGCCCATCATCGCGTGATACATCGCCTTGCGGAACGAGAGCAGCTCGGCCGCGACCTTCGATGCGCCGCCGCCGGGCAGGATGCCCCAGTTGATCTCCGAAAGGCCGAACTGCGCGTCCTCCGCCGCGAACGCCAGGTCGCAGGAGAACAGCGGGCCATAGCCGCCGCCGAAGCACCATCCATTGACCATCGCGATCGTCGGCTTGTGATACCAGCGCAGCCGTTCCCACCAGCTATAGGCCTGGCGCTGAGCCTTGCGCGTCGCCCACAGGCCCTTCTGCTCGTTTTCCCGGAAATACTCCTTCAGGTCCATGCCGGCGGACCAGGCGGTGCCCTCGCCGGTGAGCACCAGCACGCCCACGTCCTCGCGGAACTCCAGGCTCTCGATCACTTCGAGCATCTCCTGGTTCAGCGTCGGGCTCATGCAGTTGCGCTTGTCGGGGCGGTTGAACTTCACCCAGGCGATGCGGTCGACGACCTCGTAGGCGACGGTTCCCTTGGGGCTGGTCTCGGTCATGCGGCTTCCCGTTCTATGCGAAGAAATGGCTTCGGATCGGAGAGCCTTCGCCCTGCGCCGGCCCGCGATCGAAAGCGGCCGGAGGCGCCGTCGCGTCCCTCTCCTTAGCTATGTCGCATAGCAACGTTGATTGCTATGTTCAATAGCGGTAGGGTCCGGAAATGAACGGGGAAGAGGAAGGCGCCGGTACGGGCGGGTTGCGCGATCCGCTCGCCGGCAACCTGGGATACCAGATGCGCCGCGCGTCGGCGCTGGTGATGGCGCGTTTCGGCGAAGCGCTGGCCGAACTGGACCTTCGCGTGGCCGAGGCGTCGATCCTGATGGTCCTCGACGCCAATCCGGGCGCGACGCAGAGCGGCGTCGGCCGCCTGCTGGGCATCCAGCGTGCGAACATGGCGCCGCTGATCACCGCGCTGGAGCGCCGCGGCCTGATCGCCCGTGCCGATACCGACGGCCGCGCCCAGCCGCTGAAGCTTACCGGAACCGGCAAGGCGCTGGCGGCGCAGGTGCGCGCGAAATCGGACGGCGAGGAGGCGTGGCTGGCGGAATCGCTGGACGCGCAGACCATCGCGGCGATGACCGCGGCGCTGCGGCGGCTGCGCGTGGCGGGATGACAGGGCTTGCATCGAGTTGACAATCCGCATGTACTGTCGGAGAATTTTCAAATATTATGTGGCATTCTTCTGTGATTCGCGGATGTGGCTATGCGTAATATGTGTGTTCGCTATTCTGTCCGATCCGCGGCAATGTTTGGCATGATCGGCATTCTCGCCGCTACGGGATTTCCGGCGCAGGCGCAGGGAATTGCGGACTTTCCGTTCTTCCGGAACGTCTGGCAGAATGTCGGGCCCCAGGCGTTTCCGGAAGGAATGCGCAATCCGGCGGAGCTTCATGCATCCTTTCGGGCGGAACGCCGCGAGGCGGCGTGGGCCGATGGCGCGGAGCGGCGCATTGTCGGCGATCTGGCGGCGCTCGATGTCGGAACGATCGCGGAGAAGCAGGTCTCCTGCAGGCGTTCGATCTGCGAGGTGCTGTTCCTGGTGAACCGGTCATCGCTCCCCGCCGCCGGGAACGCGGACGAACGTTTCAACGACGCGCTGTCGGGCACGATCGACGGGCTCGCCGCCGGCCTGGGCAAGAAGGCGACCTTCGCGATCACGAACGGGACGGATCAGCCGATGATCGGCGTTGCCCTGTATCTCCACGATTAGGGCAGGGTGCATTCAATCTGACCCGCTCGCCCTGAGCTTGTCGAAGGGCGCCTGGCCGCTTGCGATACGCCCGTGGAGACCGCCCTTCGACAAGCTCAGGGCGAACGGACGGGGGAATGGATGCCGCTCCTGCCCGGCCGCGTCCTAGCCCGCCTTCGCCGCCGCCCGCTCCCGCAGGATGGCGAAGGCGCGGGCGGCGACCGGATCGAGCCCAGCCGGATCGGCGTAGATCGCCGCCTTCATCCGCGGATCCCAGTAGAGTTGGATATGCTCGGCGGTTTCGCGTGCGGCCTCCTCGTCGCCCAGGACGGCAAGGTTCCGGGCGATCTGGTTGGCCATATAGACCAGGTGCTCGTGCGTGCCGCCGCTCATTCGGCGGGTTCCACGTCATGCTCGATGCGGCGCGAGCGCTCGCTCAGCGCCTCATACTCCTCCTGCCATTCGGTCGGGCCGTTGGAGGCCGCCACCTGCACCGCCGTCACCTTGTATTCGGGGCAGTTGGTGGCCCAGTCCGAATAGTCGGTGGTGATGACGTTGGCCTGTGTCGCGGGGTGGTGGAAGGTGGTATAGACCACACCGGGGGCCACGCGATCGGTGATCTTCACGCGCAGCGTCGTCTCGCCCGCGCGCGATGCCAGCCGCGCCCAGTCGCCATCCTTCAGCCCGCGGTCCTCGGCATCCACCGGGTGCATCTCCAGCAGGTCTTCCGGATGCCACACCACGTTGCCGGTGCGCCGCGTCTGCGCGCCGACATTATAGTGGGTCAGGATACGCCCCGTGGTGAGCAGCAGCGGGAAGCGCGGGCCGGTCTTCTCGTCGGTGGGGATATAGTCGGTCACGACGAACTTGCCCTTGCCGCGCACGAAGCCGTCGATGTGCATCACGGGCGTGCCGATCGCGAGCGTCTTGTCCGTCACCGGCCACTGCATCGATCCGAGTTCGTCGAGCTTGGCGAAGCTGACGCCCGCGAAGGTGGGGGTCAGCCGCGCGATCTCGTCCATGATCTGCGACGGATGGGTGTAGTTCCAGCCCAGGCCCAGCGCGTTGGCGAGATTCTGCGTCACCTCCCAGTCGGCCAGGCCGTTGAGCGGGCTCATCACCTTGCGGACGAGCTGGATGCGGCGCTCGGCGTTGGTGAAGGTGCCGTCCTTTTCCAGGAAGGTCGATCCGGGCAGGAAGATGTGCGCGTAGTTCGCGGTTTCGTTGAGGAACAGGTCTTGCACGATCACGCATTCCATCGCGGCGAGGCCCGCGGAGACATGCTTGGTGTTCGGATCGGACTGGAGGATGTCCTCGCCCTGGACGTAGAGCGCCTTGAAGGTGCCGTCCACGGCGGCATCGAGCATGTTGGGGATGCGCAGGCCCGGCTCCGGGTCCAGCGTGACGCCCCAATCATCCTCGAACAGCTTGCGCGCGGCGGCGTCCGAGATGTGGCGATAGCCGGACAGCTCGTGCGGGAAGCTGCCCATGTCGCACGCGCCCTGGACGTTGTTCTGGCCCCGGAGCGGGTTCACGCCCACGCCCTCGCGCCCGATGTTGCCGGTCGCCATCGCCAGGTTGGCGATCGCCATCACCGTGGACGATCCCTGGCTGTGCTCGGTCACGCCCAGGCCGTAATAGATCGCGCCGTTGCCGCCGGTGGCATAGAGGCGGGCGGCCGCGCGCAGTTCCTCCGGATCGACGGTGGTGACCGGCTGGAGCGCCTCGGGCGAGTTCTTCGGCTGGGAGACGAAGTCCGCCCATTCGCGATATTCGTCCCAATCGCAGCGTTCGCGGATGAAATCCTCGTCGGCCAGCCCCTCGGTCACGATCACATGCGCCATCGCGGTCAGCACCGCCACGTTGGTGCCCGGGCGCAGCGGCAGGTGGTGCTCGGCCTGGATGTGCGGCGAACGCACCATGTCGATGCGGCGCGGATCGACGACGATCAGCTTGGCGCCCTGGCGCAGCCGCCGCTTCATGCGGCTGGCGAAGACGGGGTGGCCGTCGGTGGGGTTCGCGCCGATGATCAGGATCACGTCGGCCTGCATCACGCTGTCGAAATCCTGCGTGCCCGCGCTGGTGCCGAAGGTGGTCTTCAGCCCATAGCCGGTCGGCGAGTGGCAGACGCGGGCGCAGGTATCGACGTTGTTGTTGCCGAAGCCCGCGCGGATCAGCTTCTGGACGAGGAATGTCTCCTCGTTGGTGCAGCGGCTGGAGGTGATGCCGCCCACCGAATCCTTGCCGTATTTGGCCTGGATGCGCCGGATCTCGCTCGCGGCATGGGCGAAGGCTTCGTCCCAGCTCACCTCGCGCCAGGGCTGGTCGATGCTCTCGCGGATCATCGGGTTGAGGATGCGTTCCTTGTGGTTCGCATAGCCCCAGGCGAAGCGGCCCTTGACGCAGCTATGGCCGCGGTTGGCCTTGCCGTCCTTCCACGGCACCATGCGGACGAGCTGCTCGCCGCGCATCTCCGCGCGGAAGGTGCAGCCGACGCCGCAATAGGCGCAGGTGGTGACCACCGCGCGCTCCGGCGTGCCGATCTCCACCACCGCGCGCTCGGTCAGCGTCGCGGTGGGGCAGGCCTGGACGCAGGCGCCGCACGACACGCATTCGGAGGACAGGAAATCGTCGCTGGCCATGCCCGGCGACACCTTCGACCCGAAGCCGCGCCCGTCGATGGTGAGCGCGAGCGTTCCCTGAACCTCGTCGCAGGCGCGCACGCAGCGCGAGCAGACGATGCACTTGCTGGGATCGAAATCGAAATAGGGGTTGGAGAGGTCCTTCGCCTGGCCCAGGTGGCTGGCGCCCTCATAGCCATAGCGCACGTCGCGCAGGCCGACCGCGCCGGCCTGGTCCTGCAACTCGCAATCGCCGTTGGCCGCGCAGGTGAGGCAATCGAGCGGGTGATCGGAGATGTAGAGCTCCATCACGCCCTTGCGCAGTTTCTGGAGCTGCGGGGTCTGGGTATGGACGACCATGCCGTTCTCCACCGGCGTGGTGCAGGACGCCGGCGTGCCGCGGCGGCCGTCGATCTCCACCAGGCACAGGCGGCACGATCCGAACTGCTTCAGGCTGTCGGTGGCGCACAGCTTGGGGATGGAGGTGCCGATCTCCGCCGCCGCGCGCATCACGGTCGTGCCCGCGGGCACGCTGGTCTCGCGGCCGTCGATCGTCAGCGTTACGGTTTCGCCGGAATGGCTCTCGGGCGTGCCGAAATCGGGTTGGCGCTGATAGGTCATGACAATTCTCCAATCCTCCCCCGGAGGGGGAGGGGGACCGTCCGGAGGACGGTGGAGGGGTACCCTCCACGGGCGGCACGAATGGGGGCGGCTACCCCTCCACCAAGCTGCGCTTGGGCATCTTCCCCCGCCAGGGGATGAGCAAGGAGGGGATCACGCCGCATCGGCGCTCTCGCGAACGAAATCGCCGGGGAAATGGGTGATGGCGCTCATCACCGGATAGGGGGTGAAGCCGCCGAGCGCGCAGAGCGATCCGAGCTTCATCGTCTCGCAAAGGTCCGCCACGAGCGCCAGGTTCGACGCGGGGCGATCGCCCGCGATCACCTTGTCCATCGTCTCGCGCCCGCGCACCGCGCCGATGCGGCACGGCGTGCATTTGCCGCAGCTTTCGATCGCGCAGAATTCGAAGGCGAAGCGCGCCTGCACCGCCATGTCGGCGGTATCGTCGAACACGGTGATGCCGCCATGGCCGATCAGCCCATCCTTCGCCGCAAAGGCTTCGTAATCGAACGGCGTGTCGAACAGGGCGGGGGGGAAATAGGCGCCCAGCGGTCCGCCGACCTGGACGGCCTTCACCGGGCGGCCGTTGCCGGTGCCGCCGCCGATCTTCTCGACCAGCTCGCCCAGCGTCACGCCGAACGCGGTTTCATAGAGGCCGCCGTATTTTACGTTGCCGGCGAGCTGGATCGGCATGGTGCCGCGCGAACGGCCCATGCCGTAATCGGCATAGGCCTGCGCGCCCTCTGCCAGCACGAAGGGCACGGCGGAGGCGGTGAGGATGTTGTTGACCACCGTCGGGCAGCCGAACAGCCCTTCCAGCGCCGGCAGCGGCGGCTTGGCGCGAACCTCCCCGCGCTTGCCCTCCAGGCTGTTGAGCATCGAGGTTTCCTCGCCGCACACATAGGCGCCGGCGCCCACCCGCACCTCCAGCACGAAGGGGGCTACGATCTGCGCCGACAGGCGGATCGCGGCGCGCATCTTGGCGATGGCGTGCGGATATTCGGAGCGGATGTAGATATATCCGCGTTGCGCGCCCACCGCGAGCGCGGCGATCGTCATCCCTTCGATCAGCAGATAGGGGTCGCCCTCCATCAGCATGCGATCGGCGAAGGTGCCGCTGTCGCCCTCGTCGGCGTTGCAGACGATGTATTTGCGCGGGTTCGCCGCCTTGCGCACCGTGTCCCACTTGATGCCCGCGGGGAACCCCGCGCCGCCGCGGCCGCGCAGGCCGGAAGCCTTCACCTGCTCCACGACTGCCTCGGGCGTCATCGTGCGTGCGCGTTCCAGCCCCTTCCAGCCCCCGGTCGCGGCATAGTCGTCCAGGCTCAGCGGGCGCGTCTTGCCCGCCCGCGCGAAGGTGAGGCGAGTCTGCGCGGCGATGAAGGGATGATCGGCGATCTTGCCGATGCACAGGCCGCCGGCCTGATCGGCCAGGATGGCCTCCACGTCCGCCGGGCTGGCGGGGCCATAGCCGAAGCCGTCGATCTCGACGAGCGGTTCCAGCCAGTGCATCCCCCAGCTCGATACGCGCACCACCTCATGGCCCAGTTCGGCGAAGCGGCGGGCGACGCGATCGGCGCCGCAGGCGATCGCCAGCGCATCGTCGGAAATCCGCACCACCGTCACATCGCACCTATCAGTTCGGCCACGCCGCGCTCGTCGAGCCGTGCGTACAGGTCTTCGCCCACCATCGCGTTGGGGCCGACGGAGCACAGGCCCAGGCAATAGACCGGCTCGATCTTCACCCGTGCGCCCGCCACCCGCTCCGCATGCGCGGCCAGCGCCTCGCCGCCGCGCGCCTGGCAGCTTTCGGCGCGGCACAGCTTCAGCACCGGGCGCGTCTCGGGCTTGTCGTGGAAATCGTGGTAGAAGCTCACCACGCCATGCACCTCGGCGCGGGTGAGGTTCAGCGCATCGGCGATGCGGCGCTTGGCGGCTTCGTCGACGCAGCCGAATTCGGCCTGCACCGCGTGGAGGATCGGCAGCAGCGGGCCTTCCTCTCCGGCATGGCGGCGAATCGCCGCATCGAGGCGCGCCTCGCGGTCTGTCGTCGGGGTTTGGGACATGGAACTCAAACTACCCCCTTCGCGCCGATGATACAATGAAATGATATGCAACACATACTAATTCGCTGTGCCTTCCCGGCGCTTTCGGATGCGGCGCGGCCGCGGAATGCTGCGCAGCAAATCGCCGTGGCCATGCGGCCGGCCGCACCTGTCCGTGCGTGCGCATCCAGGGCGATAGGGCGATAGGGCGGCAGGCTGCAAGCGGGAGCTGAGGGGTGGGCTTTGCCACATCGGGCGCGGCGCAAATGCCGGCGCGGAATCGCGCGGCGCGTGCTGGCGCTGGCCCATCATCGTCCCCCTGTCTGTTATTTTGTATGCAACGCTTACAAATATTCGGGCCGTGGCGAAAGTGGAATTGTCCGCGCCGGCCGTCAATCCTCCAGCCAATAGGCGATCGCGCGCATCTCGATGCTGGCGCGCGGGGGCGCATCGGCGGGGCAGTCCGGGTTGTCGAACGCGACGTGGGGCACGCAATGCGCCGCCGCAGGATCGCTGTCCCAGGTCTTGAACACCACCGCCTGATCGCGATCGAGATCGCTGAACCAGTGCCAGCGGTGCGCCGGGTTGTGCGCCACTACCAGCCCCTCGAACGACCAGTCCGGATGCCCCGGCCGATCGAAGATCGCGTCGGCGGCGATCAGGTCTTCCGGCGCCACCGAGCGCGCGTCGCACAGCGCCAGCGGCACGTCCTGCGGCGGCGGCGAGATCGCGCGCCACACATTGTAGTGCGCGACCCGTCGTATCCGCCGCCCCTCGGGCGCCGATCGTCCGGAGAACTGGACCGCCGTGGCGTCCGAGATATCGACATGGGCGAAGCGCGCCGGGCGCGAATTGTCGAGCGCGCCCGACAGGTCCGATCGTTCGGCGAAGCGCAGCGCGCCGTTGCCCGTCACGCGCACATGGTCCGCGCCGGTCAGGCGGCGAAGCAGCCCGGCGATCTCGTCCGGATGGGTCGCGGCTACCGCGGCGGCATCGGCGAAGTCGGTCACGGCGCTGACGTGCCGGACCAGCACGAAGCCCTGGCGATCCAGCGTCGTGCCGCCGTCGCGCGCATCCGCGATCGCCATCGGCGCCGCCGCGACCACCACCGTATCGCGCGAATGATCGTTGGCGAAATAGCGCATCCGCTCACCGGTGCGCGCGACATAGTTGATTGCGGCCTCCACGCGGCCTCTCCCACCCTGCGCCCGCCGCGCGGGAATCTTCTTGGCGGATGTATGTAACACATACGGAAAGCCGCTCAAGAAGGTGCATGCTGCGGCAGTGCGGCAAGTCAATGGTAGTTGCAAAGCTATTACTTTAAGTACCAGTTATCAGTAATACTAGGATTGTTGCAGAATGTGATGCAATAGCACCATTGCGGCGATTTCTTTCACTGTGTCTTGTCAACACGACAACCGTATGTCCTACTCACAAAGTTGCATCTCGCCGAAGGTGCAATGGAGTGTGTGGAGACGGTATCGCCCCCGAAGGGGCCCGGTCCGCCAGTCCGAGACATTAGGAGGGAATGCCAATGATGGGGGTTACCCGTAGTTTTTCCGCGGCGCGCGGAATGATGTTCCTTACCGCTTCGGCGGCCGCCATGATGGCTGCCGCACCGGCCTGGGCTCAGGATGAATCCGGCGACCAGGGGAAGCAGAACGACGACATCGTCGTCACCGCGCAGTTCCGCGAGCAGCGGCTTCAGGATACGCCTCTGGCCATCACCGCCGTCGATGCCGGCCTGCTCGAGGCCCGCAGCCAGGACGATGTCGAAGCGATCGCGCGCCAGGCGCCCAGCGTCACGCTCAACGAGATGGGCGGCGCATATGGCAATTCGATGGGCGCATCGATCCGCGGCATCGGCCAGTTCGACTTCAACCCGGCCTATGAGCCCGGCGTGGGCATGTATGTCGACGACGTCTATTATGCGTCGCTGACCGGCGCCAACTTCGACCTGCTCGACCTCGACCGCGTCGAGATCCTGCGCGGCCCGCAGGGCACGCTGACGGGCCGCAACTCGATCGGCGGCGCCATCAAGCTGTTCTCGAAGAAGCCGAACGCCGAAAGCTCGGCCTTCGCCGAGCTCGGCTATGGCACGCGCAACCGCATCGAGGTGCGCGCGGGCGCCAACTTCCCGCTCGGCGAGAACCTGTTCGCCCGCATCTCCGGCGTCCACAAGAGCCAGGACGGCTATGTCGACCAGATCGACTATGGTTGCGCCAAGCCGGGCAACGCCCAGGGCATCCTGCCGTCGGTCACCACCGCGCGCGACTGCGTGGTCGATAAGCTGGGCGGGATCAACTATTCGGGCCTGCGCGGCGCCGTCCGCTATGAAGGCGCGGGTTTCGACATCCAGCTCATCGGCGACTATCAGCGTTCGGACCGCACCAGCGCCGCCGAGGTGCCGATCGTCGCGAATGGCGATGCCGCGAGCTTCCTGTGCGGCCCGCTTTGTACCTATGCGAGCTGGTATCTGCCCGCCTCGGGCGCGGCCGGAAACTGGTCGCAGGGGAACCGCAACGAGTTCACCGGATTCGGCTTCTCGGGCCATATCGACATCGACCTGAGCGACAACATCCAGCTTCAGTCGATCACCGCCTATCGCGAATACAACAACAAATGGGGCACCGACGACGATTTCACGCCGACGCTGACCCGCGCGGCCGGCGGCTACAATGATCTCGACTTCTGGTTCTTCAGCCAGGAGGTCCGCCTGAATGCGTCGCTCGGCGACATCGCCGACCTGACCGTGGGCGGCTTCTATTCGGATCAGCGCAGCACCTATTTCACGATCCAGGACATCCGCTACATCGTCCCGGGCGTGCCGCTGCAGTTCATGGGCAACGATCCGATCAACGCCGACACCAAGGCCGCATTCGGCACGCTGATCCTGCACCCCGCGCCGAACCTGAACGTTACCGCGGGCATCCGCTACACCGACGAGCACAAGGACTATACCTTCGTCCGCAAGCGGCTTGACGGCACCACGGGCGCGGTGGGCTTCGGCGTCGAGGCGCTGGATGGGCTGACCGCCAACTACAACGGCGACAAGATCGACTGGCGCGTCTCGGTCGACTACCGCTTCTCGCCCGAGGTGCTGGCCTATCTCACCGCGTCTACCGGCTTCAAGGGCGGCGGCGTCACGGCGCGTCCGTTCCTGCCGCAGCACGCCCTCCAGGGTACGTTCAACCCGGAAACGGTGACGTCGTACGAGGCCGGCCTGAAGACCGACCTGTTCGATCGCACGCTGCGCCTGAACCTGGCGGCCTATTACAACAAGTACAAGAACATCCAGCTCCCGCTGTCCGATTGCTCGGCCTATGGCGGCGGCCCTTGCGCGGTCGTGGCGAACGCGGGCGACGGCAACATCTGGGGCTTCGAAGCCGAACTTTCCGCCCAGCCGGTCGAGGGCCTGATGATCGACGCCTCGGTGAGCCTGAGCGGGTCGGAATATACCCGCATCTCGCCCGCGGTCGGCGCCAGCACCACGCTGAACGATCCGATCGTGTCGCCGGAGTTCCAGGCCAGCATGGGCATCCAGTACGAAGCCTCGCTGGGCGGCACCGGTTCGATCACGCCGCGCTTCGACATCTCGTATCGCGACAAGACCTTCGCCGGCTATGGCCTGGATGCGGCGGGCACGCAGTATCGCTATTTCGACGATTACGCGCTCGCCAACGCACGCCTGACCTGGAACAACGAGGACAAGGACCTCTCGATCGCGCTTGAGGTCACCAACCTGTTCGACAAATACTACATGCCGTTCCGGTTCGACGCGGTCTATGCGTTCGCCGGTACCGCCTATGCCCAGGTGGGCCGCCCGCGCGAGTGGCGGATCAGCGTGAAGAAGGAATTCTGAGGATACCCTCCCGGGGCGCGGCCTGTCCGCGTCCCGGTTCCTGAAACTGACGCGGCGGGCCCTGGTGCCCGCCGTTTTTTCTTGGCCCGCGCGCGGACCCGCTTGCGCGGCGAGGGCGCGGCGGCGAAACTCCGGCGATGCGGATGTCGCGATCGGCGCTGGCGGCGGGCCTGTTGGCTCATGCGATGGGCGGGGCACCGGCCACGGCGCAGACCGCGGGCGGCGCCGCCGAGGTTCGCGTGGCGTTCGACCGGCGGGGCGTCACGTCCGTCCAGGCGCGCGGGCCGGCCGATCGCGCGGCCGGGCGGCGGGTGGCGGCGGGCGATCCGGTGCGTGTCGCATCGGTGAGCAAGCTGGCGGTGGCGCTGGGCGTGATGCGGCTGGTGGAGAAGGGCACGCTGTCGCTCGATCGCGACGTCTCGGATTATCTGGGCTGGCGGCTGCGCAACCCGGCCTTTCCGGAGGTGCCGGTCACGCTGCGCCTGCTGCTGTCGCACCGTTCGAGCATCACCGACGATGCCGACTATATCATCCCGCTGGGCACCGCGTTGCGCGACTGGATGCAGCGCCCGGCGATCTGGGATGCAGCCCACGCCCCGGGCACCTGGTTTCGCTACACCAACCTGAACTTCCCCGTGATCGCGAGCGTGATCGAGGCGGCCACCGGCCGGCGGTTCGACGCGGTGATGCAGGCGGAGGTGTTCGCGCCGCTGGGGATCGACGCCTGTTTCAACTGGTCGGGCTGCGGCGCCGGCGCGGTGGCGCATGCGGTGGTCCTGTACAATGAGAAGGGCGAGGTGCGGCGCGACGACCTGAAAGGCGCGCCGCCGCCGTGCCTGGTGGTGGCGGAGGGCGCTTGCGACCTTTCCGCCTATCGCCCGGGCGACAACGGCGCGCTGTTCGGGCCGCAGGGCGGGCTCCGCATCTCGCCGCTGGGACTGGCGCGGATCGGCCGGATGCTGCTGGCGGGCGGGGAGGGGTTCCTGACCCCCGCGTCGATCGCGGAGATCGAACGGCCGCACTGGACTTTCGACGGCGCCAACGGCGACAGCGAGCAGGGCTTCTATTGCGCCTATGGCTTGGCGGTGCAGCTTCTGGCGACGCGCGCGCCGGGATGTGCCGACGATCCCTTCGGCGACGGGCGGCTGCGCAGCGGCCATGCGGGCAGCGCATACAACCTGCGATCGGGGCTGTGGATCGATCGGCGGCGCGGGCGCGGCGTGGCCTATTTCGTCACCGCGGTTCCCGATACGGCCGGGCCGGGTCGCCGCTCCGCCTTCACGCCGGACGAGGAGCGGCTGGCGCGGGGGCGCTGAGCCCCGGCGCGGCCGCTCAGTGCGCCAGGCCCAGCATCTCGCGGGTTTCGCCCGCGCTGGCGACGTCGGCGCCCAGATGCTCGATGATCTCGCGGCCCCAGTTCACCAGCTCCGCGTTGTTGTTGGCCAGGCGGCCGCGGCGCAGGTAGATCGTATCCTCGAACCCCACGCGCACGTTGCCGCCCAGCAGCACCGCCTGCGCCGCCATCGGGAAGCTGTGGCGGCTGACGCCGAACCCGGTCCATTTCGCGCCGCGCGGCAACTGGTTCTTGGAGTACATCATCGCCTCGGGCGTGGCGGGCAGGCCGTATTTGGTGCCCAGCACGAAGCTGTACGGCGCGTGCTTCGGCAGTGCGCCCTTGGCCATCAGGTCGTCCGCGAACACAAAGTCGCCCGCCTCGAAACATTCGATCTCGGGCAGCACGCCCGCATCCTGGATCATATGGCCCATGCGGGTGATCATCGGGTCCAGGTTGATCGCCGCGCCGCCCCACAGGTTCATCGTGCAGATGTCGAGGGTACACATATCGGGCTTCAGGTCCAGGATATGCTCCAGCCGCCGCTCGGCGGTGAACATCAGCGTGCCGGGGCCGGGAAGCGCGGGGTCTTCCTCGCTCTGCATCCAGGTGCAGCCCGGGCCGGTGGTGACGTTCAGGATCACCTCATTGTTCTTCTGGCGGATCATGCCCACCACGGCGCGGTAATCCTCCAGCTCCTGGCTGGGCACGCCGGTTTCGGAATTGCGGACGTGGATGTGGATGATGGACGCGCCGGCCTCCGCCGCGGCAAGCGCTTCGGCGGCGACATGCTCGTTGCGGAAGGGGAAGTGCGGGTGGTTCGGCATCGGCGAGCTGCCCGTAACGGCACAGGTGATGAATACCTTGTCAGCCAAGCTCGCTCTCCAGCATCGGAACCGCTATGGTGCGTTTCATGGGACGAGGCTTGCAGAAAGAGCGGCGCGCGCGAAAGGCGAGCGCCTATTCCATTATCACCACTAACCGGTTGCTGGCATGGCACAGCGCGAAGAACTGACGCGGTTCCTTAAGGCCGCGCGCGCGCGCATCGCGCCGGGCGAGGTCGGCCTTCCCGCCGGCGAGCGCCGCCGCGCCCAGGGCCTGCGCCGCGAAGAGGTGGCGACGCTCTCCGGGATGAGCGTCACCTGGTACACCTGGTTCGAGCAGGGCCGCGACGTCCAGCTCTCCGCGGCGATGCTGGAGCGGCTGACCGGTGCGCTCAAGCTGAACCCGCAGGAGCGCGAATATCTGTTCGCGCTGGCGCAGCATCGTCCGCCGCCGCTGGCGACCACCCCCGACGACGTTGTCCATCCCGCCATCCAGCGGATGATGGACAGCCTGACGATCCCCGCCCAGGTGCTGACCGAGGACTGGACGATCATCGGCTGGAACCGGATCGTGACGCACCTGTTCCGCGATTATTCGCAACTGCCGCCGTCGGACCGCAACCTGTTCAAGATTCTGATGCTGGAGCCGCGCTACCGTTCGCAGCAATATGGCTATGAAGAGATGGCGCGGAAGCTGACCGCCCGGCTGAAATGGGACTATAGCCGTACCACCCGGCTGGAGGTGTTCGACGCGCTGATCGCCGAGATGCTGGAGGTTTCGGAGACCTTCCGCCAGTTCTGGAACGAATCGGAGATCGTCGCCCATTTCGAGGGGATGCACACGCTGGAGGTGGCCGGCGTGGGATCGATCACCATGCAGCACACCTCCTATGTGATCGAGGAGGCGCCGGGCCAGCGCATGATGATCTTCGCGCCCGTGGACGAGCTGAGCGCGTCGCGGCTGCGTTCGGTGGTGGAGGCGATGCCGGCAGCGTGAGGCCGCGGCGCCCGCCCGCATGAGGGGCGGGCGCCAGCCTTATCGTTGACGCGGGCGCCAAGCATGCGTAACCGCCGCGGTCTGATGGCTACCTACCTCGACTTCGAGAAGCCGATCGCCGAGCTGCAAAGCCGCATCGACGAGCTGCGCCGCACCGCAGAGGGCGGCGACGTGGATATCGCCGCGGAAATCGCGCCGCTGCAGGCGAAATCGGACAAGTTCCTGCGCGAAGCCTATTCCAGGCTGACTCCGTGGCAGAAGACCCAGGTCGCGCGTCACCCGGAGCGGCCGCACTTCAAACATTATGCCGCCGGGCTGATCGACGATTTCATGCCGCTGGGCGGTGACCGCGCCTTTGCCGACGATCAGGCGATCATCGGCGGGCTGGGCCGGTTCCGCGGGCGTCGCGTGCTGGTGATCGGGCACGAGAAGGGCGACGATACCACCAGCCGCCTCAAGCATAATTTCGGCATGGGCAAGCCGGAGGGCTATCGCAAGGCGATCCGCCTGATGCAGCTTGCCGACCGCTTCGGCCTGCCGGTGCTGACGCTGGTCGATACCTCGGGCGCCTTCCCCGGCATCCAGGCCGAGGAGCGCGGCCAGGCCGAAGCCATCGCGCGATCGACCGAGGCGTGTTTGAACCTGGGCGTGCCGCTGGTCGCGGCGATCCTGGGCGAGGGCGGATCGGGCGGCGCGGTGGCGCTGGCGGCGGGCAACAAGGTGCTGATGATGGAGCACGCGGTCTATTCGGTGATCTCGCCGGAAGGCTGCGCATCGATCCTGTGGCGCACCGCCGACAAGGCCGCCGAGGCCGCGGAGGCGATGAAGGTGACCGCGCAGCACCTGCTGGAGCTGGGCGTGATCGACGGCATCGTGCCCGAGCCGCTGGGCGGCGCGCATCGCGATCCGGCGCGGGCGATCGGCGCGCTGGGCGATGCGATCGAGGGCGCGCTGGGCGAGCTGGACGGGCTGAACCCCGATGCGCTGCGCCAGACGCGGCGGGCCAAGTTCCTGGCGATGGGCCGCGCGCGCTGATTTCTGCGCGGCGTCGCTGAAGCGGCGCCGTCCGGAACGCAAAAGGCGGCGGAGCCCGCCGGCCCCGCCGCCTTCCTCTCCATTGCCCGGTTAAGGCCTTACGAGGCCTTCATGTTGGCGGTGACGTTGCTGAAGGTGGTGGTGAGCTGGTTGCCCAGCCCCTGCATGGCGGCGATTGCCGCGACGGCGATGAGCGCCGCGATAAGCCCATACTCAATGGCAGTCGCGCCCTTGCGGCTGCGAAGCAGCTTGCGAATCATCGATACCCTCCCGAGCTTGCCCGCAACCCCGATTGTTGGCGGGCAGCAACGAGCATCTCGTGGCCGGGTTCACCATTCGGAAACGATTGGGCTGAAGCGCGCGATTACCATTCGCGCCGGCCGGTATCGTGCGGCGCAGGCCGCGCATAGGGAGAGGGCGGCGGAACCATGGTCCCGCCGCCCCCGATGTTCGCATTCGTGTTCGAATGAAGGCTTACGAAGCCTTCATGTTCGACGTCACGTTGCCGAAGGTCTTGTTGAGCTGGTTGCCCAGACCCTGCATCGCGGCGATCGCGGCGACGGCGATCAGCGCGGCGATCAGGCCGTACTCGATCGCGGTGGCGCCCTTGCTGTTCTTCAGGAAAGCACGAATCTTCTGCATAACGGTCTCCATCGTCCCAATTGCTTCATTCACCCGGCCGCACCGGAGTCTCCGGCTCGGCATCGCTGAAACTAGGGGGTAGGGGTAAAGAAACGCCTAAGGGGCGATATTGCGATTTCGCTACCGAACCGGCTCAGTTCGATTGCTGAACCTTGCTGCTGACGTTGTTCCACATGCTGGTGGTAACCGTGCCCAGCTCGACGAGCGCCGCCATGATGGCAAGCACGATCAGCGCGAGGATAAAGCCGTATTCGACGGCAGACGCACCGCGCCGATCGCAGGCCAGCGTCCGCACAAAGTCGATCAGCCCTCGCATTGCCGGCGCTTCTCCCTCAAACAAGGCGAAATCTAGTCAAGTTGGATTAATGAAGTGCTGCAAACAGTTTCAGGTTCTTTGCTGATCGTCGTGGCGGCGGCGATGATCGACGCGGACGGGCGCATACTTGTCCAGCAGCGCCCGGCCGGTAAGCCCATGGCGGGATTGTGGGAATTCCCGGGCGGCAAGGTGGATCCGGGCGAGGTACCGGAGGCCGCGCTGGTCCGCGAGCTGAACGAGGAGCTGGGCATCGCGGCCGAGGCATCGTGCCTGGCGCCCGCCGCCTTCGCCAGCGAGCCGCTGGGCGACCGGCACCTGCTGCTGCTGCTCTATGCGCTGCGCAAATGGCAGGGCGTGCCCGAGGCGCGGCATGCAAGCGCGCTCAAATGGGTCCGCCCGCTGGAACTGCACGGGCTCGACATGCCCCCGGCGGACAAGCCGCTGATCGGCCTGCTCGAAGCGTTGGTTTGACGCGAGCGGCCCGCCGCCTGCGCGGCCCCTATGCCGTCCGCGGCTTGAGCGCGTCGGCGAGCGAGGCGGCGGCGCTGCCGCGGCGCGCGGGCTTCGGCTGCGATTCGTCGGGCGCCCAGCCGGTCATATAGACGATCTCGAATCGCTCCGGCGTGCGGCCGTCCGGGTCGGCGCGGTCCGCGAAGGCCGCCGCCGCGCGGGCAACGGCGCCGCGGGTCAGCGGCGGCGTGCCGGGCAGCAGGTTGGTCGCCGCCATGCCGCGCAGGTCGCGGAACAGCCCGGCGATGCTCGCATAGCGCACCGTCAGCGTCTCCGCGTCCGCCACCGGCAGCGCGAAACCGGCGCGGGTCAGCAGATCGCCGGCGGAGCGCACGTCGATCTGCGGATGGATGCGCGCGGCGGGCCGCTCCGCCTCGGCCTCGCGCAGCGCGGCGCGCAGCGTGGCCAGGCTGCCCGCGCCGGTGAACGCCCCCAGGAACAGCCCATCGGGCCGCAGCAGCCGGCGGGCCAGCACCAGCGCGCCGGGCAGGTCGTTGACCTGATCGAGCACCCCCGCCGATACGATCAGGTCGAAGCTCGCTTCCGCGAAGGGCAGCCGGTCTTCCTCCGCCTGCACGCCACCCGCGATCCGGGCGAAGGCGGCGCCGGGGTCCAACCGGGTGATCCGCGCGCCCGGCAGGTCGAAACCGCCGCCGAAGCTGCCCAGGTCCAGCACCTCGGCGAACGATCGCGTCACCGCGGCCAGCCGGTCGTGGATGCCCTCCAGCATATGATCACGCAGGAAGGTGAAGCCGGCGTGTCCAGGCGCGGCGCGATCGCGGCGGCGGCGGCGGATCGCACGATCGAAGATTTCGGGAACGGGGGAGGCGGTCACGCGGGCGCTTGTGCGCCGATGCGCGCGCGGCGACAAGGCGGCATGCGGCTGATGGCCCCGCTCTCCCGCCTCGCCGATCTGGCGTTGCCGCCGCGCTGCCCGGGCTGCGGCGAGATCGTGCATGCCGATCACCGTTTCTGCGCGGCCTGCTGGGCCAGCCTGCGCTTCCTGGGGCCGCCATGGTGCGCCACCTGCCAGGCGCCGTTCGACCACGACCGGGGCGAGGGCGCGCAATGCGGCGAATGCCTGGCCGATCCGCCGCCGCACGATGGCGTGCGCGCCGCCGTGGCCTATGGCGATGTCGCGCGCGGCGTGGCGCTCAAGCTGAAATATGGCGGGCGCACCGCGGCGGCGATCACCATGGCGCAGGCGATGGCGCGGCTGATGCCCGGGGACGCCGGGCTGCTGGTGCCCGTGCCGCTCCACCGCTGGCGGATATGGGGCAGGGGGTATAACCAGGCCGCGCTGATCGCCGCCGCGCTCTCGCGCCAGACCGGGGTGCCGGCCGATCCCTTCCTGCTGCGCCGGGTAAAGGCCACGCCGGTGCTGCGCGGGCTGGGCGCGCGGCGGCGGGCAAAGGCGGTGGCGGGCGCCTTTGCGCTGGCGCGGAACGCGCGCGCGACGCTGAAAGGGCGGGCGGTGGTGCTGGTGGACGATGTCCACACCAGCGGGGCTACCGCACGCGCCTGTGCCCGGGTGCTCCGCCGGGGCGGGGCGGCGCGGGTCACCGTGCTGTGCTGGGCGCGCGTGCTGGAAGGGGATGGCACCGATTGACAAGCCGCCGCGGGCACCTCACCTCTGGGCCATGGCGACCGTAGAGATCTACACCAAGGCGTTCTGCCCCTATTGCGCGCGCGCGAAGGCGCTGCTCGAAGCCAAGGGCGCGGACTTCACCGAATATGACATCACCTTCGATACGCCCAAGCGCGGCGAGATGATCGAACGCGCGGGCGGGCGCACCACCGTGCCCCAGGTCTTCATCGACGGCCGCCACATCGGCGGATCGGACGATCTTGCCGCGCTCGATCGCTCGGGCGGGCTGGACCCGCTGCTCGCCGCGTGACCCGCGCCGCGCTGCTCCAGATGACGAGCGGGGTCGATCCCGCCGCCAACGCGCGCGTGCTGGCCGAAGGCGTCGCAGGTGCGGCGGCGGGCGGCGCGGCGATGCTGTTCACGCCGGAGATGTCGGGCCTGCTCGATTCCAACCGTCAGCGCGCCGCCGCGTCGCTTGCGCGCGAGGAGGAGGATCGCGTCCTCGCCACGGTGCGCGAGGCGGCGGCGAAGCATGGCGTATGGGTCCATCTGGGCAGCCTGGCGCTGTTGCAGGAGGGCGGCAAGCTCGCCAATCGCGGCTTCGTGATCGACGGCACGGGCGAGATCCGCGCGCGATACGACAAGATGCACCTGTTCGACGTCGATCTGCCGACGGGCGAAAGCTGGCGCGAATCCGCTACCTATGCGCCGGGCAAGGGGCCGGTGACCGTCGATACGCCGCTCGGGCGGCTGGGGCTGGCGATCTGTTACGACCTGCGCTTCCCCGGGCTGTTCGCGGCGTTGAGCGATGCGGGGGCGACGCTGTTCGCGCTGCCCGCCGCCTTCACCCGGCCGACGGGTGCGGCGCACTGGCACATCCTGCTGCGCGCCCGCGCGATCGAGGCGGCGGCCTTCGTCATCGCCGCCGCGCAGACCGGCGAGCATGAGGACGGCCGCGCCACCTATGGCCACAGCCTGGTCGCCGATCCCTGGGGCGAGCTGCTGCTCGACATGGGCGAGGCGCCGGGGCTGGGCTTTGCGGAGATCGATCAGGCGCGCGTCGATGCGGCGCGCGCGCGCGTTCCCGTGCTGCGTCACCGCCGGGCGATGCCGGAGGTGGAGGCGCTGTGATCGTCTTCGATCTCAAATGCCCCGGAACCCATGTGTTCGAGGCGTGGTTCAAGTCGAGCGCCGCCTATGAGGAGCAGCGCGCGGCCGGGATGATCGCCTGCCCGGTGTGCGGCGATACGCAGGTGTCGAAGGCGGTGATGGCGCCCAATGTCGCACCCAAGGGCAATCAGGCGCGCCCAGCCGCCGGCGCCCAGCTCCCTGCGCCCGCCCCCGGCGGCGGGGCAGGCGCGGAGCCGCCGCCCGAAGTGCTCAAGCAGGCGATCGCCGTCGTCGCGGAGATGCAGGCGAAGCTGCTCGAAGGATCGCAATGGGTGGGCATGTCCTTCGCCGATCGCGCCCGCGCGATGCACAGCGGCGAGGAGGACGCCGCCCCGATCCACGGCCAGGCGACGCTGGAACAGGCGCGCGAGCTGGTGGAGGACGGCGTGGAGGTCGCGCTGCTGCCGCTGCCAGTGGTTCCGCCCCAGGCGCGCAATTGACCGGCACGCCCGCCGCCACTACCAACCCGCCCCACGCCCCGGTAGCTCAGCAGGACAGAGCAACGGTTTCCTAAACCGCAGGTCGGGAGTTCGAGTCTCTCCCGGGGCGCCATTTTTTGTTGCCTCAGGCGCCGGTGCGGACATCCGCTCGCCTGGCTTCCCTCGAAGAAGCCCGCCCGCAGGCCGCATCCGGCGTTGCCGCGCGCGCGAAGCGCGCTATGGTGGCCCGGGTTGCGCAGCAGGGGAAGGCAATGCGTCCGAAGTCCGTCGTCCTGGCCGAACGTCTCTATTTCGCCGCCTGGCTGCTATCGGCCTTTCTCGACATCTATTCGCTGTGGACCCGCTGGGACATGCTCCAGCGCAGTCTCGACCTCCAGACCGTCGGGCTTGCGCCGGCGATCGTGGGGGGCGTGCTGGTCGCGCTGCTCTATCTGGGGCTGCTCTATCTGGCGGTCCGCATGCGCAGCAACCTGGCGCGCTGGCTGCTGGCGATCCACGCCCTGGTGCTCATCGTGCTGGCGCTGGGCAACTTCTATGCCGGCGCGCTGGCGGCGGGGCTCCCCGGCGTGCTGATGCTGGCGATCACCTTGCTGCGGGGCTTTGCCGTGTCGCGGCTGTTCCTGCGCGATGCCGCGGCCTGGTATGCCGGGCGCTATACGCCATCGTCGGTGTCGGCCGCCTGATCCGGCTGCTCCCGGGGGTCAATCCCCCGGGAACGTCTCATAGGCGTCGTTGGGCCAGCGGAAGCTGGTGTAGGTCAGCATCACGCTGAACGTCGCCGCCGCGACCTGATGCCACCAGCCGACCGGGATATAGAGCAGGTCGCCGGGGTTCAGCTCCACCTCGAACTGGCGCACGTCGCGCGCCTGGGGGTATCGGGCCAGGCATTCCGGATCGGTGATGTCGTGCACCGCGCTGAACACGTGGCGGTGATTGGCCATCCGGGGCGTTTCGCTGGGCGGGACCAGCACCAGGCATTTGGTGCCCACCACCTGCGCCAGCAGGTTGTTGGTCAGATCGAAATGCAGCGGGGTGAAGGTGCCCGCCGGGCCGATCCACAGCATCCCGGGATCGCGCGTCAGATATTCGCCCAGATGCCCCAGGTCGGAATCGAGCACCGCCAGCGCCTCGCGATTGGTGCTGGCGTTATAGGCGGTGAGATAGGCGTCGTTGCCGCCGCCGCTGCCGCCGATCAGATCGATGAAGGCGTCGAACGCCATGCGGTGCTTGTGGTTGTCCTTCAGCAGCTCGAAATCGTCGGCGGCCTCGCGCCCGCCCTGGAATTCGATCGGCGCGGCGCCCACGCGCTGCTTCAGGTATTCGGGCGTCCAGCGCTCCAGCGCCGGCCAGCCCTCCATCGCCCCGGTGATGATCACCGGGCGGCCGGGGGCGTAATATTCGTCGAGGAAATCCTGCCCGGAAAGCCTGTGGACGCGCGGGATGCCGCCGGTTCGCGTGGAGAGCGCGCGCTGGCGCTCGGCCACCGCAAGCGTCCAGTCGCGCCGGGCCAGGTCGCGGCTGGCGGCACGCTCGGCGGGGACGGCGGGCTGATCGGCGATCGAATTGCGCGCGCGGCGCGGCGGCGCGGCCTCGAACAGCGCGTCGAAATCGATCGGCGTGAGCGAAGCGGCCAGCTCGTCGCGGATGCCGGTGAACAGCGGCGCGGCGGGCGCCGCAGCCACGGCCACGGCTTCGCTCTCCGGCTCCGGCTCCGGCTCGGGCGGCGGGGGAGGCGCCTTGCGCTCCACCCGGGCGGTCACCACGATCTCCTCTTCCTCGATCTTCGGCGCGTGGAAGCCGGCGGGGCAGCGGAATTCGGGCAGGCGCAGCTTGGAAACATGGTCTTCGGCGCCCGGCTCGCCATCCGGCTTCAGCCCGCGGTAATAGAGTTTCTGCCACTTGTCGGCAGGCGCGGTCGGGTGCGTCTCCTCCACCCATTTCTGGAAGGCGTCGCGCGATGCGGACCAGCTCAGGAAGTCGCGCTCCAGCTCGGGCTGGCTGGAGAGCGGCCGGATCTCCGGCTCCACGCCCTCCAGCAGATTGCGCTGGACCGGGAAGAAGAAGCAGAAGGGCTCGTTCTCCTCGAACCGGATCCACTGGTTCGGCCGGGTGAAGCGCCAGTTCATCGTGAAGCTGTACGGCGACCAGTCGGTCTCGATCACGCCGCCCAGCGGTGCGATGCCGTCCTTGGCCGAATTGGGCGATCCGCCCACCCACAGGTTCCAGCCGGGCGGGGTGCGGATGATGCCCTCGATATGGAAGGTGATCGTCGCCTGGCCGAACAGCGCCACGGGCACGTCGCGCGGATTGGCGCCCGGATCGGCGCGCACCTCCACATCGGTGGGCAGCAGCCCGCCGTTCCAGCGCGCCTCGAACCCGCAGGGGCTCAGCACCTCCCAGCCGTGCGAATTGGCGATCGCCAGCGGCAGGCAGCGATAGGCGAAGCGCTCGAAGCTCGCCTCCATCCACTCGCGCTTGGGCGCCGCCGGGCGGATCCGCGGCTTCCAGCCATCCATGACGTAGCAGACGATTTCCATGCGCGTCCCCGATATTCCCGGCCGGTGCGGCCTTGGCGGGCAGCAAAACTGCCCGGCCCGGCCGGGTCAAGTGGGGTTATCCGAACCAGCGCAAAAGCACACCGCTGCTGATCAGGTTGAACAGGCTGGTGACGGTCAGCACCACGCCCACCAGCAACAGCAGCAGCCGGGGCTTCACACGCTTGGCGAACATCGCGCCAAAGGGGGCGGCGATGATCCCGCCCAGCAGCAGCCCCGCCGTCGCCTGCGTCACCGCCGCCCAGCCGAGCTGCGACAGGAAGGTGATCGAGATGGTGAGCGTCAGGAAGAACTCGGCGGTGTTGACGGTGCCGATCGTCTTGCGCGGGCTGGCGCCCTGGACCAGCAGGTTGGAGGTGACGATCGGCCCCCAGCCGCCGCCGCCCGCCGCGTCCAGGAAGCCGCCCGCCAGCCCCAGCGGCTCGATCACCTTGGGCTTGCGGTCCTGCGGCGGGAAGCGCCAGCCGCGATACAGCAGGTTCAGGCCGATCAGCGTCAGGTAGATCAGGATGAACGGCTTCGCGAGCGAGGCATCGATGTTCGACAGGACATAGGCGCCCAGCACGCCGCCGATCACGCCCGGGATCATCAGCCGGAAGAAGATCTTCCAGTCCACGTTGCGGTGGGCGACATGGCTGACGCCCGAAACCGCGGTGGTCACCGTCTCCACCGCATGCACGCCGGCGGAGGCCGCCGCGGGCGGCACGCCCAGGCTGAGCAGCAGCGTGTTGGAAATCACGCCGAACGCCATGCCCAGCGCGCCATCCACCATCTGCGCCGCGAATCCCACGAGCACAAAGGCGAGGAAGGCGGCTGGTTCGATGGTCGTCAGGTCCACGGACATCTCCCGGGCTGGCCGCGGACTTAATGCCCACGTAATTAGTATGATATACGCCGATAGCGGTTATCGGCGCGGGAATCCATAGCGCAGGATCGTCGCGCCGCTGGAACGATGCGGCGGACAACCGGCTCCGCGCGACGGACCGATCGGCCCTGCACGCCGTGGCATCATGCCAGCAGCTTGTATCCGGCGAATGCCAGAACGGCGGCCAGCGCGGGCTGGATCACCTTTTCCGGTACCAGCGCCGAAAGCCGCGCGCCGATCACGATGCCCGGGATCGATCCCAGCAGCAGCAGCCCCAGCAACCGGAAGTCGACGGTCCCGATCAGCAGGTGGACCAGCCCGCCGACCAGCGCGATCGGCACGGCATGGACGATATCGGTGCCCACCAGCTTCCTGAGCGACAGGCGGCGCGGATAGAGCATCAGCAGCATCGTCGCCCCCAGCGCCCCCGCGCCGACCGAGGTGAGCGTGACCAGCAGCCCCAGGATCGCTCCGGCGCCCACCGTCGCCGCCGCGCGCAGCGTGCGGAAGGCCGAACCCGCGCCCAGCGTGACATGCGCCGCCGCCCGAACCAGCCGCCCGCGAAACAGCGTGGCGACCGCCGTGGCCACCAGCACCGCGCCCAGCCCGTGCGAGAGCAGCCCCGGCCCGATCCGTTCGATCCCCAGATGCCACAGCCACAGCCCGGTGAGCAGCGCGGCGGGGATGCTGCCGATCGCCAGCAGCCGCACCACGCCGAAATCGACGCTGGCGTGGCGATGATGGGCATAGCCGCCCACCGTCTTGGTGACCGCGGCGAACCACAGGTCGGTGCCGATCGCGGTGGCGGGCGCCACGCCGAACATCAGGATCAGCAGCGGCGACATCAGCGAACCGCCGCCCACGCCCGTAAGCCCGACGATCAGCCCGACGAGCAGCCCCGCCAGCGCGTTGAGCGCATCCATCATGCGGGCGCGGTTCCCGCCGCGGCGATCAGCGCCAGCAGGTGATCGGCCAGCTCCGGCCGGCAGAACAACAGGTCGGGCACGCGCGTATCGGCGTTGTTGTAGACCAGCGGCGATCCGTCCGCGCGCGATGCGTGGAGCCCGGCGGCCAGCGCCACCGCGGCCGGGGCGCAATTGTCCCACTCATATTGGCCGCCGGCGTGGAAATAGATGTCGGCCTCGCCGCGCACCACCGCCATCGCCTTGGCGCCCGCCGATCCCATCGGGATCAGCTCGGCGCCGATCGCCCCGGCGATCGCGGTCACTTCGGCGGGCGCGCGCGTGCGGCTCACCACCATGCGCGGCGGCGATTGCGCGGGAATCGGGGCATAGGCGCCGTCGGTGGCCAGCGTGAGGCCCAGCGCCGGCAGCGCGACCGCGCCCACCTCCGGCCGCCCGTCGATCGCCAGCGCGACATGCACCGCCCAGTCGCTGCGGCCTTCGCCATATTCGCGCGTGCCGTCCAGCGGATCGATGATCCACACGCGGCGGAAATCCAGCCGCTTGCGGTCGTCGGCCGATTCCTCGGACAGGAAGCCGTCGTCCGGCCGCGCGGCGCGCAGCCGCTCCAGGATCAGCGCGTTGGCGCGGCGATCGCCCTCGTCGCCCAGCGCACGGCCCTGATGCCCTTCCTCGCGGATGGCGAGCAGCAGGCGCCCCGCCTCGGCCGCCACTTCCGCGGCCAGCGCGGCGTCGGTCAGCGATGCGGCGCTCACAGCACGGGGCTCCACACGCCCATGATCGCCTCGACGATCTGCTCGGCCGCCTCTTCAGGCGCGGTGCGGGTGGTGTCGATGCGGATCTCGGGGTTCAGCGGCGCCTCATAGGGGCTGGAGATGCCGGTGAAATTGGCGAGCTGGCCCGCGCGCGCCTTCTTGTACAGGCCCTTCACGTCGCGTGCCTCCGCCACCTCCAGCGGGGTATCGATGAAGATCTCGAAGAACTCGCCTTCGGGCAGCATCCGGCGCACCATCTCGCGTTCTGCCCGGAACGGCGAGATGAAGGCGGTGAGCACGATCAGCCCGGCGTCGGTCATCAGCTTCGCCACCTCGCCAACGCGGCGGATATTCTCGATCCGGTCGGCGTCGGTGAAGCCCAGGTCCTTGTTCAGCCCGTGGCGGATATTGTCGCCGTCGAGCAGGAAGCTGTGCTTGCCCAGCGCGTGCAGCTTCTTCTCCACCAGGTTGGCGACGGTGGACTTGCCCGATCCCGAAAGGCCGGTGAACCACAGGAGGCGCGGCTGCTGGTGCTTCTGCGCGGCATGCGCCTCGCGGCTGATCTCGATCGCCTGCCAATGGACGTTCTGGCTGCGGCGCAGCGCGAAGGCGATCATTCCGGCGGCCACGGTGCGGTTGGTGATCTTGTCGATCAGGATGAAGCCGCCCAGGTCCTTGCTGTGATGCGCGCCATCGCCGGCATAGGGCTCGAACGGGATGCCGCGATCGGTATAGACCTCCGCCACGCCGATATCGTTCAGCCCCAGCGTCTTCACGCTCAGCTCGGCCATGGTGTTGACGCAGATCGCGTGCCGGGGCTGCTGCACGGTGGCGGAAACGGTCGAGGTGCCGGTCTTCAGCCAATAGGCGCGTCCGGGGAGCAGCTCCTCCTGGTCCATCCACACGATCGTCGCCTGAAACTGGTCGGCCACCTGGGGCGGGTCGTCCGCCGCCGCGATCACGTCGCCGCGCGAACAGTCGATCTCGTCGGCCAGGGTGATGGTGACCGATTGCCCCGCCACCGCCTCCGGCAGGTCGCCGCCCATGGTCACGATCCGCGCCACCGTGGAGGTGCGCCCCGAAGGCAGCACCCGCACCGCATCGCCAGGCTTCAGCGTGCCGCTGGCGATCAGCCCGGCAAAGCCGCGGAAGTCCAGGTTGGGACGGTTCACCCACTGCACCGGCATGCGGAACGGCCGCGCCTGATCGGCGGTTACGTCCAGCTCCACCGTCTCCAGATGGTCGATCAGCACCGGCCCGTCATACCAGTCCATGCTGGCCGATCGCGCCGCGATATTGTCGCCCGCCAGGCCGGATATCGGGATCGGCACGAACGCCTCGATCCCGATCGATTTCGCGAAGGCGGCATAATCGGCCACGATCGCGTCGAACACCGCGCGGTCATAGCCGACCAGGTCCATCTTGTTCACCGCCAGCACGATGTGGCGGATGCCGATCAGGTGCGCGAGATAGCTGTGCCGCCGCGTCTGCGTCAGCACACCCTTGCGCGCGTCGATCAGGATCACGGCCAGGTCGGCGGTGGACGCGCCCGTCACCATGTTGCGGGTGTACTGCTCGTGGCCCGGCGTGTCGGCGACGATGAACTTGCGCTTCTCGGTCGCGAAGAAGCGATAGGCGACGTCGATGGTGATACCCTGTTCGCGCTCGGCGGCGAGGCCGTCGACCAGCAGCGCGAAATCGATGTTCTGCCCCTGCGTGCCGACGCGCTTGCTGTCGCTCTCCAGCGCGGCGAGCTGATCCTCGAATATCTGCTTCGAATCATAGAGCAGCCGGCCGATCAGCGTCGATTTGCCGTCGTCCACGCTGCCGCAGGTGATGAAGCGCAGCAGCGTCTTGTTCTGGTGGAGCGCGAGATAGGTCTCGATGTCCTGGGCGATCAGATCGTCGGGGCGGTAGGATGGGGCGCTCATCAGAAATACCCCTCCTGCTTCTTCTTCTCCATGCCGGCGCCGCCCGCGTCCTTGTCGATCGCGCGGCCCTGGCGTTCGCTGGTGGTGGTCAGCAGCATCTCCTGCACCACCTCGGCCAGCGTCGCGGCCTCGCTCTCCACCGCGCCGGTCAAGGGATAGCAGCCGAGCGTGCGGAAGCGCACCGATCGTTCCACCGGCACCTCGCCGGGCTTCAGCGGAAAGCGATCGTCGTCCACCATCAGGATCAGCCCGTCGCGCTCCACCGTGGGCCGCGGCGCCGCGAAATACAGCGGCACGATCTCGATCCCCTCGGCCATGATATATTGCCAGATGTCGAGCTCGGTCCAGTTTGAGATAGGGAAGACGCGCATGCTCTCCCCCCGGGCCTTGTGCGCGTTGTACAGCCGCCACAGCTCCGGCCGCTGGTTCTTGGGGTCCCAGCGGTGGTTGGCGGAGCGGAAGCTGAACACGCGCTCCTTGGCCCGGCTCTTCTCCTCGTCGCGCCGCGCGCCGCCGAACGCCGCGTCGAAGCCATATTTGTCCAGCGCCTGCTTCAGCCCCTCGGTCTTCCACATGTCGGTGTGGAGCGCGCCGTGATCGAACGGGTTGATCCCGCGCTCCATCGCCTCGGGATTATGGTGGACCAGCAGGTCCATGCCCGCGTCGTGCGCCGCCTTGTCGCGCAGCGCGTACATCGCCCGGAACTTCCAGGTGGTGTCGACGTGCAGCAGCGGGAAGGGCGGCGGCGCGGGATAGAAGGCCTTTTTGGCAAGATGCAGCATCACCGCCGAATCCTTGCCGACGGAATAGAGCATCACAGGCTTCTCGGCCTCCGCGACGACCTCGCGCAGGATGTGGATGCTTTCGGCTTCGAGCCGCTGGAGATGGGTCAGTGCCCGGGTGTTCATTCAGGTGTCTTTGCCGCAATCTGGTGTCGCGATGCCAGCTAATGGCTGATCGCGCGCGGTAGCACCTGTTTTTTATTGACCGCGCCACAGCCTGGCTTGGCGCGGTAATCCCGCGCCGGGCGGCCGTGCCGCGCGCGGGTCAGCCGGCCATCCGGCGTCCGGCCTCGTCCTGCGGCTCGGCCAGGGGGACCTGCTCGGGGGCGAGTTGTACGGGCTGGGCGGCGGCCGGAACCTGGCTGGCGGCAGGCTGCTGGAGCAGGCGGCGCTCGGCCAGCAGGCGGCGGACGCCGGTGGCCGACAGCGGTTTGCCATAGAACCAGCCCTGGCCCTTGGCGATGCCGATCGAGCGCAGCCGCTCCTCCACCTGTCCGTCTTCGATGCCCTCGGCCGTCACCGGCAGGTTCAGCGATTCGCCCAGCCGCGCGATGGCGTTGACGATCGCGGCGGAATCCGCGCTCTCGTTCAGCGACATGACGAAGCTCTTGTCGATCTTGATCCGGTCGAACGGCAGCGCGCGCAGGTGCGCCAGCGACGAATAGCCGGTGCCGAAATCGTCGAGCGCGATGCGCGCGCCCTGGTTCTTCAGGCTGCCGACGATCGATTGCGCCAGCGCCAGATTGTCGAACAGCGAGCTTTCGGTGATCTCGATCTCCAGCCGGTTCGCGGGGAAGCCGGTCTCGGTCATCACCTTGATGATCTTCTGCGCCAGCCATGCGTCGCGGAGCTGCCACGGCGAGATGTTGATCGACAGGCTGAGCGAAGGGTCCCAGTCGCGCGCGGTGGTGAAGGCCTGGCGCATGATCGACAGCGAAAGCTCCGCGATCATGCCGGTTTCCTCGGCGATCGGGATGAACAATTCGGGGCTGATCAGCCCGCGCTGCGGATGTTCCCAGCGGGCCAGCACCTCGAAACCATGCAGGCGGCCCGAGGCAAGGTCGATCTGCTGCTCGAAATAGGGGACGATCTCCATCCGCGGGATGGCGGTGCGCAGCCCGCTCTCCAGCTCGTTGCGAACCTGAAGCTCGCGCTCCATCGAATGATCGAACCAGGCATAGCGGTTGCGGCCCGATTTCTTCGCCGCATACATCGCGATGTCGGCGGACCGCATCAGCGCGTCGATGCTGGGGCAATCGAAGTCCGATCGCGCCACGCCCAGCGAGCAGCTTATGTGCAGGTGCAGCCCTTCGGCCTCGAACGGCTGGGCCATGCGGTTCACCAGCCGCTCGGCGATTCGCTCGACGGTGTCGGGCTGGGCCGCGTCGAACAGGAATCCGCAGGCGAACTCGTCGCCGCCCAGCCGGGCGGTGAGCGCGATCGGCGGCATCGCGGCGGCGATCTCGGCCGCCACCGCGCGCAACAGCGCGTCGCCCACGGCATGGCCGTGCATGTCGTTGATGGTCTTGAAGTGATCGAGGTCGAGCATCATCAGCACCATCGCCTTGCGGCGGCGCTCGGCGCGGACGAACATCGCCGCGCCTTCCTCGGCCAGGCTGCGGCGGTTGAGGAAGCCGGTCAGCGGATCGCGGCTGGCGAGGTGCTGGGCGCGCTCCTCGGCAGCGGCGCGGATGCGCACCTCGTCGCGCAGCGCGCTGTGGCGCCGCCAGCCGAACAGGATCAGCGCGACGTTGAGCAGCAGCGCGATCACCAGCGTGCGGTCCGCGGGCGCGCCGCCCTGGAAATAATATTGCAGCGTGGTCGCCAGCACCGAGCTTCCGGTGCCGACGAACATCAGGATCGCGGCGACGCTGATCGCCCCGGTCAACAGGTCTTGGCGAGCCTTGGCGGGCTGGTTCCGGACGGGGACGTCTAGATCCAGAGACATTTGCAAGCTGCTCCCCCAAAGGTGACGGAACGTTTTGTCACCGCGAGAGTGTAGATCGGGTTAAGCCGCGCAAGGTTTTGGCGTGCCTTGCGCTTTTGCCCGTCCGCCGCTATGTGCCCGCCCGACCGTTCCATGGGACGCGAAGCATTGGGACGCCCAAGGGCGTACGCCGGCCGACGAGGTTTCGTCCGCCGGCGTGTTTTGCGTTTCCGGCACGGCAGGATGGAGTTTGGCGATTGTTCGATAGTCTTAGCGAGCGGCTGGGGGGCGTATTCGATCGCCTGCGCGGGCGCGGCGCGCTATCCGAGGCCGATGTGCGCACGGCGATGCGCGAGGTGCGCGTCGCCCTGCTTGAGGCGGACGTCGCGCTGCCCGTCGCCCGCAGCTTCGTCGACAAGATCACCGAGGCCGCCGTCGGCCAGCAGGTGCTGCGCTCGGTCACGCCCGGCCAGCAGGTCGTCAAGATCGTCCATGACGCGCTGGTGGACATGCTCGGGCCGGAAACGGCGGAGCTGGAGCTGGCCGTCACCCCGCCGGCGGTGGTGATGCTGGTCGGTCTCCAGGGATCGGGCAAGACCACCACCACGGCCAAGCTGGGCCGCCTGCTCAAGTCGCAGGGCAAGAAGGTGATGATGGCGTCGCTGGACGTGAACCGTCCGGCCGCGCAGGAACAGCTCGCCGTACTCGGCACCCAGACGGATGTGGCGACGCTGCCCATCGTCGCGGGCCAGCAGCCGGTGGACATCGCCCGGCGCGCGCTCTCCGCCGCGAAGCTCCAGGGCTTTGACGTGCTGATGCTCGATACCGCGGGCCGCCTGCATGTCGATCAGGCGCTGATGGACGAGATGAAGGCGGTCGCCGGCATCGCGAACCCGGCCGAGATCCTGCTCGTCGTCGACAGCCTGACCGGCCAGGACGCGGTGAACGTCGCCAGCAGCTTCAGCGAACAGGTGCCGCTGACCGGCGTGGTCCTGACCCGCATGGACGGCGATGCGCGCGGCGGCGCGGCGCTTTCGATGCGCGCCGTCACCGGCAAGCCGATCAAGTTCGCGGGCATGGGCGAGAAGCTCGACGCGCTCGAGCCGTTCCATCCCAAGCGCGTCGCGGGCCGCATCCTGGGCATGGGCGACGTGGTGTCGCTGGTCGAAAAGGCCGCCGCCTCGATCGAGCAGGAAGACGCCGAGCGGATGGCGCAGCGGCTTGCCAAAGGCAAGTTCGACATGAACGATCTGCGCGCCCAGCTCGGCCAGATGCGCCGGATGGGCGGCATCGGCGCGCTGGCGGGGATGATCCCGGGCATGAAAAAGGCCCAGGCCGCGGTGGATCAGGTGGGCGGCGACAAGGTGCTGCTGCGCATGGACGCGATGATCACCTCGATGACGCCCAAGGAGCGCGAGAAGCCCGAGCTGATCAACGCCAAGCGCAAGATCCGCATCGCCAAGGGCAGCGGCACGACCGTTCAGGATGTGAACAAGCTGCTGAAAATGCACCAGGAAATGCAGACCGCGATGAAGCGCATCAAGAAGATGGGCGGGCTGAAGGGGCTGATGGGCCTGTTCGGCGGCGGCGGTGGCGGCATGGGCGGCATGGGGGGAGCGGGCGGCCCCGGCGCGGCCGGTGCGCCCGACATGGGCGACATGATGGGCAAGCTGGGCGGCCCCGGCGGCCTTCCCGGGCTGGGCGGCCCCGGCATGCCGAAGCTGCCCCCTGGTTTCGAGAATTTCCTGAAAAAGAAGTGATTTAAGACTTAGAGTTAGAGAAGGAAGAGAAGTACAATGGCACTTTCCATGCGTCTTTCGCGCGGCGGTTCGAAGAAGCGCCCCTATTACCGGATCGTGGTGGCCGACGGCCGCAGCCCGCGTGACGGCAAGTTCATCGAGAAGATCGGCACCTACAACCCGCTGCTCGCCAAGGATTCGCCGGAGCGCGTGAAGCTGGACGGCGATCGCGCCAGCTATTGGCTGGGCGTCGGTGCGCAGCCGACCGATCGCGTCGCCCGCTTCCTCGACGCCGCCGGCATCAAGGAGCGCGCCGCGCGCAACAACCCGAAGAAGGCCGAGCCGGGCGAGAAGGCCAAGGAGCGCGCCGAGGAGCGTGCCGAGAAGCAGAAGGCCGCCGAGGAAGCCCAGGCCGCCGAGGCCGTGGCCGTCGTCGCCGCCGAGGTGGAAGCCGCCACCGCGGAGCCGACTCCGGAGGCCGAGCAGGTCGCCGAGGCGACCGCCGAAGAGACCCCGCCGGCCGAGGCCTGATCCTACTCCCCCTCCCGCTTGCGGGAGGGGTCAGGGGAGGGCCTGTGAGCCATTCCGCCCCGACAGGGAAAAGCCTTCCCGCATCCCCTCCCGCTGCCGGGAGGGGAGAGCGGGTGGTCACGCTGGCCGTCGTCATCGGCGCGCATGGCGTGGCGGGCGAGGTGCGGCTCAAGGTCTTCGCGCAGGACCTTGCCGCCTTCCGCGCCTTCAACGGCGGCGCGCTGACGCTGCGGAGCGCGCGGCAAGGCCCGAACGGCACGATCGCGCGCTTCGCCGAGGTGGCCGATCGCAACGCCGCCGAGGCGCTGCGCGGCACCGAGCTGACCGTACCGCGATCCGCGCTGCCGCCGCTGGGCGAGGGCGAATATTATCATTGCGACCTGATCGGTCTCGCCGCCGTTTCCGAGGGCGGGGAGCCGATCGGCCGTGTCGTCGCGGTCGACAATTTCGGCGCGGGCGACGTGATCGAGGTCGAGCGGCCCGCCGCGGGCGACCGGCCGGGCACGCGCTTCATGGTGCCGATGCAGCCCCGGGCCGTGCCCCGCTGGGACGATTTGACGCTCACCATCGCGGACGGCTGGGCGGATTGAGGCCGCCCCGGTATCGTCGCGCCATCGGCGTGGCGATCAGGGAGATTCGGTGATGCGGTGGATGCTGGCTTCGGCCCTGGCGATGGCGTTCGCGCCGCTCCCCGCCGCCGCCCAGACGGTGGCGGAGCACAACGAACTTCCCGCGCCCGCGCGCGCCGCCATCGACAAGGCCTTCGCCGACTTCCGCGATCGCACGCCCGTTCCCGGCATGGTCTATGCCGTGGTGCGCGACGGGCGGATCGTCCACCTCGGCGCCTGGGGCGTACAGGAGATCGGCGGATCGGCCGTCACCGCACAGACCCATTTCCGCATCGCATCGATGAGCAAGGCGTTCACCGCGCTGGCGATCCTCTCGCTGCGCGACAAGGGCAAGCTCTCGCTGGACGATCTGGCGGAGAAGCACATCCCCCAGATGCGCCGCTGGACCTATCCCACCGCCGATGCGCCGCGCATCCGCATCCGCGACCTGCTCCAGCATGTCGCCGGCTTCGTCACCGACGATCCCTGGGGCGATCGCCAGCAGGTTATGAGCGAGGCCGATTTCACCCGCACCATCGCCGCGGGCGTGCCGTGGAGCCGGGTGGGGCAGAGCCAGCATGAATATTCCAACTTCGGCTATGCGCTGCTCGGCCGCATCGTCACCAATGTTTCGGGCATGCCGTACCAGCAGTATATCCGGCGCACGATCCTGGAGCCGCTGGGGATGCGCGAGACCGGCTATGAGGTCGGCAATGTCGGCAAGGACCGGCTGGCCGCCGGCTATCGCTGGGAGAATGACCAGTGGGTGCTGGAGCCGTTCATGAAGGACGGCGCGTTCGGCGCGATGGGCGGGATCAACACCACCGCCGAAGACTATGCGAAGTGGGTCGCGTTCCTGCTTTCCGCCTGGCCGGCGCGCGACGATCCCGATGCCGGGCCGGTGAAGCGCGCGACCGTGCGCGAGATGGCGCAGGGCCTCAACTTCGTCCGTATCGCCCCGCGCCCCGGCGCGGCGGCGGACGACAAATGCGTCCATGCCATCGCCTATGGCATGGGCATGCGCGTGTCGCCCGATTGCGACCTTGGGCTCACGCTGTTCCATGGCGGCGGCTATCCCGGCTACGGCAGCTTCGTGGTGCTGGCGCCGGAGACGGGCACGGCGGTGTTCGGCTTCGCCAACCGCACCTATCAGGCGCCGTCGCTGCCGGTATGGCAGTCGCTGTGGGCGCTGGCCCGCGCGGGGGTGATCGCGCCGCGCCCGGTGCCGCTGAACCCGCTGCTGGGCGAGATGCAGGATATCGCGCGTGCCGCCTATCGCGCGGGCGGGCTGGGGCCGCTGGAGGGGCGGCTGGCGATGAACTTCCTGCTCGATCGTTCGGCGGAAAACTGGGCCGCGGAATTCGCCCGGATCAAGGGCCTGGTGGGCGAATGCTCCACCGCCGAGCCGCTTGCGCCGACCGGCAGTCTTTCGACCGCGTTCCGATGGAATTGCGAGAAGGGGCAGCTCGACGGCCAGATCCTGCTTTCGCCCACCAATCCGCCCGCGATTCAGGCGCTGCGCTTCAATCCGCGTCCGGCGCCCTAGGCGGGCAGGGCGTCACGATGGCGTAATATATATCGGATATATGGGAATTAGATGAGCGAACCGGCGCACCCGCAGGCTTCGCACCGGGATCACCCGGTCTGGGCATTGCTTTCCCGCTACACCATCGGCCCGGAAGACGCCGCGCTCGGCTTCGCACGGCGCCTTGCGCGCGAGAACGGCTGGAGCCTCGACCATGCGGGCCGCGTGATCGAGGAATATAAGCGCTTCGCCTTCCTGGCTGTCACCGGCACGCGCGACGTGACGCCCTCCGACCCGGTCGACCAGGCCTGGCACCTGCACCTCACCTATTCGCGCGATTATTGGGAGCGCTTCTGCCCCCAGGTGCTGGGCCGCGCGCTGCACCACGGGCCGACGCTGGGGGGCGAGGGGGAGCGCCACCGCCACTTCGCCCAATATGCCGATACGCTGAAACGCTATGAGGCCGAGTTTGGCCCGCCGCCCGCCGATATCTGGCCCCCGGCCGCGCATCTGTTGCTGGAGGCGCCGCACCTGCGCCGCGTCGATCTGCGCGGGCGGCTGATCGTGCCGCGCTCGCTTGCCTGGGCGGCGGTTGCGGCGGTGGCGCTGCTTGCCATCCTGCTTGTGTCGATGATCGTGTTGGAAGCGAAAGGCTGACTGCGATGACTTCACCCTTTGATCTTACCGGGCCGATGTTCCTGCTGCTGTATCTGGCCCTGCTGGCGGCAGCGATCGTGGCGGGCATGCTGCTGCCGCGCTGGCTGCGCGCGGAGGGGCGCGAGCCTGCGGTGACCGATCCGGACCAGCTTGCCTATCTGGCCGGCGGCCGCACGCGGCTGGCGGAGACGGTCACCTCCCGCCTGCTCGCCTCCGGCGCGATCGCGATCGACGCCGGGGGCCGGTTTCAGCATGGCGAGCATGCCCGCGGGCGCACCGCGGCCGAGCGTGCGGTGCTCGCGCTGCCCCAGGACGCGCGCTGGACCCGGGTTTCGGCCGCGGTCGCCCGGCAGGCGGACGGGGTGGCACAGCGGCTCACCGACGCGGGGCTGCTGCTCGACGGCGGCGAGGCGCTGCGCGCGCGGATCGTGCAGACCTTGCCCTATCTGCTGGTGATGGCGATCGGGCTGGTGAAGCTGAACGTCGGGCTGGAGCGCGAACGGCCGGTGGAGGCACTGACGGTGCTGCTGGTGATTACCGGGGTGCTGGCGCTGATCCGCTTCGCCGTGCTCGATCGCCGGACGCGCGGGGCGCTGGCGGTGCTGGCCTCGGCGCGGGCGCGCAGCGAGCGCCTGCGGCTGGCGCCCACCGCGCCGGAGACCGACATGGCGGTTGCGCTGTTCGGCACCGCGGTACTCGCCGGATCGGGCTGGGCGGCGTTCCACAGCCTGCGGACGTCGAGCGGCAGCAGCGACTCCGGCGGCAGCGGGTGCAGCAGCGACAGCGGATGCAGCGGCGGCGACGGTGGTGGCGGCGGCTGCGGCGGTTGCGGCGGCGGGGACTGACGGGGGGACATCGCCCGGCGGGCCTGCTAGACAAGGGGCCATGCTCGCCCTCTTCGAAATGATGGCCGTCCACCTCCTCGCGCTGGCGATCCTCGCCCTGACGCGGCGCGGGCGCGCGCCCTGGCTGGCCGAGGACGCGCTGCTCTACGTCATCGGCCTGGGGCCGGCGCTGGCGATCCCCTTCCTCACGCTGTCGGGCGAACTGGCGCTGGGGCCTGTCGGCGTGACCGGATATATGGCCGGGCTGTTGCTGACGGGGGTGATCGGCACCGGCACCGCCCTGACGGTGGAGAGCGCTCCGTCGCGGCGGGCTTGACGCTCCGGCGGCGCGTATATACCTGATGTATATACGGAGGCCGTGATGACCAAGGAATATCGCGCCCGCACCTTCAAGTCGGGCAATTCGGTGGCGCTGCGCCTGCCGAAGGGCCTGGGCATCGAGCCCGGCCGCGAGATGCGCGTGCGCGAGGAGCAGGGCCGCTTCACGGTCGAACCGGCGGACGTGAAGCGCAAGATCGACGTGAGCAAATTTTGGGGAAAGGCGCCGGGCCTGACCGTGCCGTCGCGTGATGACTTCGATGATCCGCCGCGCGCGTGGGATCGGCCCGGCTGGCCGGGTTGGCCCGATTCCAGCACGCCCGAATGACGATCGCGCTGCTCGGCACGGACATGTGTCTCTACGCTCTCGCCGGGTCGCATCCGCGGCTGCGTGAACGCCTGGAGGATCGCGAGCCCGGATCGGTTGCGATCTCGGCCGTCACCCTCGCCGAGATCGCGCTGGGATCGGCGAACGGCAAGGCTCCGCCCGTCGAGGTGCTGGACGCATTCGTCGAGCAGATCATACTCTTGGATTTCGATGGTGCGGCGGCCTGGGCCTATGCGTCTCTTCCGTTCCGGCGAGGGCGTTTCGACCGGTTGCTGGGTGCGCATGCGCTGAGCCTGGGAGCGGTGCTCGTCACCGACAACGAACGCGACTTTGCCGATATTCCCGGCCTGCAGATCGAGAACTGGACCCTGTGACCTTCGCCGCGACGATCCTGACGCTCTATCCGGAGATGTTCCCCGGCCCGCTCGGCCATTCGCTCGCCGGGCGTGCGCTGCGCGAGGGGCTGTGGCGGTTCGAGGCGGTGCAAATCCGCGATTTCGCCGCCGACCGGCATCGATCGGTGGACGATACCCCGGCCGGGGGCGGGGCGGGGATGGTGATGCGCGCCGATGTGGTGGCGTCCGCGCTGGACAGCGTGGCCGCGGCCGGCCGCCCGGTGCTGGCGATGACGCCGCGCGGAGCGCCGCTCACCCAGGCCCGCGTGCGCGATCTGGCGGCGGGCCCGGGCGCGGTGATCCTGTGCGGCCGGTTCGAGGGGATCGACGAGCGGCTGTTCGAGGCGCGCGCCATCGAACCGGTGTCGATCGGCGACTATGTGCTGTCCGGGGGCGAGATGGCGGCGCTGACGCTGCTCGACGCTTGCATTCGCCTCATTCCCGGCGTAATGGGCGCGGCTTCCAGCGGCATGGACGAGAGCTTCGAGACGGGGCTTCTCGAATATCCGCAATATACCCGACCTGTCGAATGGGAAGGGCGCACGATCCCCGAAGTGCTGCGATCGGGGGATCATGCGAGGATCGCGGCCTGGCGCAAGCAGATGGCCGAGACCGATACACGGCTAAGGAGGCCGGACCTTTGGGAGCGCCATGAGGGCGCTCGGGTCAAGCCTCCCTCTGGCGCGCGGCAGAGAAGCAAGGACGAATGAGATGAACCTCATCCAGACGCTCGAGGCCGAGCAGATCAAGAAGTTCAACGAAGCCAAGAAGATTCCGGAATTCCGCCCGGGCGACACGCTGAAGGTCGGCGTGAAGGTGGTCGAGGGCGACCGCACCCGCGTCCAGAATTTCGAGGGCGTGTGCATCGCCCGCGCCAACAAGGGCATGGGCAGCAGCTTCACCGTCCGCAAGATCAGCTTCGGCGAGGGCGTCGAGCGCGTCTTCCCGCTCTATTCGCCGAACATCGATTCGATCGAGGTCGTCCGCCGCGGCGTCGTGCGCCGTGCGAAGCTCTATTATCTGCGTGGCCGCACCGGCAAGTCGGCGCGTATCGCCGAGCGCCGCGACGTCCGCACCGAGGAAGCCGCGGCCGAGTAATCGCCGCCTTCCGTGCTGGAACGAAAAGGGCGCCGGTCAATCCCGGCGCCCTTTTTCGTGCCCGCGCACGCAGCGGTTCAGCGGACGCAGAGCTTCAGGAACTTCGCCGCGGCGATCGAACCGTCGGAGATGTCCAGCCACTTGGTCTCCGCTTCGGACAGGCTGAAGTGGAACGTTTCCTTACCGTCCTCGTCCAGGTCGATCATCTCGCGCAGGCGGATCGTGCTGGCCGCGCAATCGATCTCCTCGCGCGAATGCGATTCGGCGGGATCGTCGGCCTTGGTATCCTCCGCTCCCGTGAAGTCGGCCCGGATCCAGAAGGCGACGATGTCGCCCTTTCGCACGATCGAGGCGGAGTCGTAATCGTATCGGATGCCGCTTTCGGATTCGACCAGGAACATCCAGTCGGCATCCGGGCCGGGTGCGGCCTGGGGCGCGGAAACGGCGGCCAGCGCCCATGCAAGCTTCGCGATCAGCAACCGGCTTCTCCCCCTCGCCCGCGCGACGCGGCGCGCAATGAAAGCCTATGCCGCGCGGGTGCAGGCCGCAATGCCCCCGCTTGCATCCGCCGGAGGCCGGCCGTGAAATTCAACGGCCACGCCATCTCTGCCGCGTTCGATCCTGCTGTGCCGAAGTCTTGCTCCGCCAGCGCGACCGGATCGGCCGGGGCGAGGTGCGATTGCCGCCGCAGCTTCGCCACCGGCACGCCGTCCCGCTGGCAATTGTCCGGCACCGGCACCGCAAGGGCAAGGGCAAGGGCATGGGCATGCGCATGGGCATGCGGCAGGCCGTGTAATGCGGGGTGAAACGGATGGATTCGCGATGCGGCGGGGGCCTATCTGGCGGTTTCTGCCGTTGCCGATCGCCGAAGATTGATTGTATGTGTCAGATACAATTTTCGACCGGCTGGGCGCGGCCCCTTGGCCGCGCGGGGGAGAGGGTGCAATGCCGATCGATAGTGCCCCGGCCGCGCGCGCCGGACTGGCGGCCCCCGTTCCGGCGGCGCATTGAGGAGTATCCATGGCCTATCCCGAGCTTTGCATGATCATCGACGGCGAGCGCGTCACGGGCGGCGGGCGCCGCACGCATGCCGTCGTCAATCCCGCCACCGGTGAAACGCTGGGCGAGCTGCCGCTGGCGAGCGCAGCCGATCTCGATCGCGCGCTGGAAACGGCGGCGCGGGGGTTCCGCATCTGGCGCGATTCCACGCCGCAGCAGCGCGCCGCCGTGCTCCAGGGCGCGGCCCGGCTGATGCTGGAGCGGCAGGAGGATATCGCCCGCGTCGCGACGATGGAGGAAGGCAAGACCATCGGCGAGGCGCGCATCGAAGTGCTGATGAACGTCGGCCTGTTCAACTTCTATGCCGGGGAGGCCGCGCGCCTCTATGGCCGCTCGCTGGTGCGGCCGGCGGGCACGCGATCGACGGTCACCTGGGAGCCGGTAGGCCCCGTCGCCGCCTTCGCGCCGTGGAACTTCCCCATCGGAAACCCCGGCCGCAAGCTGGGCGCGCCGATCGCGGCCGGCTGCTCGGTGATCCTCAAATCGGCCGAGGAAACGCCCGCCAGCGCGATCGCGGTGCTCCAGTGCCTGCTCGACGCCGGGCTGCCCAAGGAGGTGGCGCAGGCGGTGTTCGGCGTGCCGGACGAGGTGTCGCGCCACCTGCTCGGATCGCCGGTGATCCGCAAGCTGAGCTTCACCGGATCGACCGTTATCGGAAAGCATCTCGCCAAGCTGGCCGCAGAGGACATGAAGCGCACCACCATGGAGCTGGGCGGCCATGGCCCGGTGCTGGTGTTCGACGACGTCGATGTCGATCAGGTGCTCGATACGATGGTCCCGGCCAAGTTCCGCAACGCGGGCCAGGTCTGCGTCTCGCCGACGCGCTTCATCGTCCAGGAGGACGTGTTCGACCGCTTCCGCCAGGGCTTTGCCGAGCGCGCCGCGCGGCTGGTGGTGGGCGACGGGCTCGATCCCGCCAGCCAGATGGGGCCGATGGCCAACCCGCGCCGCCCGGACGCGATGGAGCGGCTGATCGGCGATGCCGTGGCGCGCGGCGGCAAGTTGCACACCGGCGGCGAGCGGATCGGCAACCGCGGTTTCTTCTACCGGCCGACGCTGTTGTCCGAAGTGCCGCTGGATGCCGACATCCTGAACGAGGAGCCGTTCGGCCCGGTCGCGATCGCCAACCCCTTCGCGAACGAGGAGGCGATGATCGCCGAGGCGAACCGGCTGCCCTATGGCCTGGCCGCCTATGCCTGGACGCAGGACGCCAAGCGCCAGCGCCGCCTTGCGCGCGAGGTTGAGAGCGGGATGGTGGGGATCAACACCACGATGATCGGGGGCGCCGACGCGCCGTTCGGCGGCGTGAAATGGTCTGGCCACGGATCGGAGGACGGGCCGGAAGGCGTGCAGGCCTGCCTGGTGGTGAAGGCCGTGCATGAGGGCTGATCCGGCCGCTTCGGCCCGAGCTGCGTAGTTTCAAGACTGGAGAGTATAGCTTGACACACGAACTGAAGACCGGCGGTGATCGCGGCTATCTGCGCATCGCGTCCGAGGAAGCTTTTGGCGTCCGCGAGATCATCGACGTCTATCTGCGCATGGTACGCGACGGCACCGCGGACAAGGCGACCACGTCGCTCTGGGGCTTCTATGCCACCAGCACCTCCGAACGCGCGCAGCTTATCATGGAGCGCCTGCTCGACCTGGGTGAGCGCCGTATCGCGGACATGGATGCGACCGGCATCGACAAGGCGGTGCTCTCGCTCACCTCGCCCGGCGTCCAGCCGTTCCTGGACGTGGCGGAGGCGACCGCAATGGTCGGCCGTGCCAACGACACGCTGAAGGATGCATGCGAGCGCTATCCGGACCGCTTCTACGGCATGACCTCGATCGCACCGCAGGACCCCGAATGGTCCGCCGCCGAGATCCGTCGGGGCGCCGGCGAACTGGGCTTCCACGGCGTGATGGTGAACAGCCACACCCAGGGCCATTATCTGGACGAGCCGCAGTTCGATCCGATCCTGCGCGCCGTGGCCGATGCCGGGCAGGTGCTCTACATCCATCCCCAGTCGCCGCCCGACGCGATGATCGGAACGATGGTGGAGGCCGGGCTGGACGGCGCGCTGTTCGGCTTCGGCGTGGAGACCGCGTTCCACACGCTGCGGCTGATGACGTCGGGCGTGTTCGATCGCTATCCCGATCTTCAGGTGATGATCGGTCATGGCGGCGAGGCGCTGCCCTATTGGCTGTTCCGCCTGGACTATATGCATCGCGCGGGCGTCGCCTCGCAGCGCTATGAGCGGATGAAGCCGCTGAAGCGCTGGCTTCCGGAGATCATGCGCAAGAATATCCTGGTCACCACCAGCGGCATGGCATCGCCGCCCGCGATCAAGCTGTGCCTCGACGTGATGGGCGAGGATCGTGTGCTCTATGCGATGGACTATCCCTATGAATATGTCGGTGACGAGGTGCGTACCCACGACCTGCTCGACATTCCGGACAGCACCAAGAAGAAGCTGATGCAGACCAACGCCGAGCGGGCCTTCGGCCTGTGAAGTCCCCGCGCCGCAATCCGTCCGCCGGCAAGCGTGGCGGGCGGATTGACGGGCGCGGGCTTTTCCCCCATCCGGGCGGCATGGCGGAAACAAGCCCGGCAGGGCCGCCGTCCGCGGCGGACGCGGATGGCATCGGCGAGATCGACTCGATCCTGGGCTTCCACATCCGGTTGGCCTATGGAACCGTCTATCGCCACTTCACCGAAACCTTCACGGATCTGGGGCTGACCCAGAAGCAGGTTTCGGTGCTGTGGCTGATCGACGATCATCCCGATATCGCCCAGGCGGACATCGGCAGGCGTCTTCAGATCGACCGCGCGACCGTGATGGCGATCGTCAACCGGCTGCAGAAGCGCGGCTTTGTGGAGCGTGGGCGCTCGTCCAGCGACAAGCGCCGCCAGACGCTGCACATGACCGTGCTGGGCCATGAGGCGCTGGTGAACGCGCGCGAAGCGATCCTGGAGCATGAGCGCTGGCTCAAGAGCCGCTTCAGCCCTGCCGAGGTGCGCGACCTGATCGACAAGCTGCGCCGCATCCACCAATAGCGCGGCGCGCTACCAGCGCAGCAGCCGCGGCCCCAGCAGCGCGCCCAGCCCGGTCGCCGCGGCGATGCCCAGCGAATACCAGCTCAGCACGAACAGCGCCGAAGGCTCGGCGCAATGCAGCGAATAGACGAAGGTCGCCGCCGCGCCCGAAGCCAGGCCCGCCGCCGCCCCCGCCAGCGCCAGCCGCGTGGGCGCCAGCCGCCGCATCGCCAGCATCAGCGCCGCCATCACCGGCAGCGAGAAGAACAGGATGCGCCACGGGCATTCGCGCCAGCTTCCCCCCAGCCACATCGCGGGCCAATGCGACACGGGGCTGCGCATCATCTCGCCTGCCGCGATGCCCGCCAGCAGCAGCACCGGGGGCAGCGCGGCGGCGATCAGCCAGGGCGCGGGCGTGCGCGCCTCCGGCCGCGCGAGCCGCAGCGCGGCGGCGGTGGCGATCACGCACAATGCCAGCGCATAGCCCAGCTTGATCCACAGCATCGGCGATCCCATCGCGGCGGCCAGATCGGGCCGGAAACCGGCGATCAGCCCCATCGCCACGGTGGTGGCCAGCGCACCCCCTGCGAGCGCCGCGAGCATCAGCCGCGATGGCCCTCCCGGACGCACGGGGGGCACGTCCTGCGCCAGCCGGTCGATCAGCAGGTCCGCGTGCATCGTCATTTCCCCCGAACCCGCGCCGCCAGCGCCTTGATCCCGCGATGCACCGAAACCTTCACGTCGGATTCGCTCATGCTGCGCAGGCCCGATGCCTCGGCAATGCTCAGCCCGTCGATCCTGGTGTCCGCGATCGCCCGCGCCTGCTTGGCGGGCAGGCCGCGCAGCAGGCGGCCGATATCCAGCCGCGCGCCGGCCTCGTCCTCGAAGCCTTCGCGCACCAGCATCGCCGACAGGTCCTCGATGTTTGCATGGCGGCGGTGGCGGCGGAAATGGTCGATCAGCTTGTAGCGGGCGATGGCATACATCCATGCGGTGAAGGGACGGCGGGGGTCATAGGTCGCGCGGCGCGTGTGCACCGCGATCAGCGTTTCCTGCACCAGATCCTCGGCATCGTCGCGCAGCTCGCCCAGACGGCGGGTGAAGAAGCCGCGCAGCACCGGGGCGATCAGCGACAACAGGTTGCGGTGCGCCCCGGCGTCGCCCGCCAGGCCGGCCGTCATCAGCATCCGCAACTGTTCCTCGCTTGCCCGCATCGCCGCTCCACGATGCCATTCGCCCGCGCGCCGGGAAAGGTTACGCCGCCGCGCTCAGGGCTCGATATAGATGCGCTGCACCTTGCGGCCGATCCGCACCATCAACTCGTGCGCGATCGTGCCGCCCAGCGTCGCCGCCGCCTCCGGCCGGATCACATGCCCGCCGTGCGTGCCGTACAGCAGCACCTCCGCGCCGTCCTCCACCGGGCCGATGTCGGTCACGTCCACCAGCATCTGGTCCATGCTGATCGCGCCCACGATCGGTGCCGGGCGGCCGCCGATCAGTACATGGCCCTTGCCCGAAAGGCTGCGCGGCATCCCGTCGTCATAGCCATAGGGGACGACGCCCACGCGCACCCGGCGCGGCGCGGTGAAGGTCGCGTTATAGCCGAAGCGGCTGCCGGGTGAGAATTCGCGCGTGCTGGCCACATGGCTGGTGACGCCGATCGCCAGCTCCAGCGCCAGCGGGTCATGGTCCACCGGCGCGGCATGGATGCCGTAGAGCCCGATGCCCACGCGCACCATGTTGTAGTGCGCCTGGGGGAAGCGGATCGTGCCCGCGGTATTGGCGGCGTGGATGCGCAGCCCGTCGAACCCCTCGGCCTTCAGCGCGGCGATCACCGCGTCGAAGGTGGCGATCTGATCCAGCGTGGCATCGTCCGCGCCCGCATCCTCGGCCGAGGCGAAATGGGTGGCGAGCCCGTCGAGCCGCAGCCCCGGGCAGTCGCGGATGCGCCGCGCCAGCGCCACCGCCTCGCCGGGCTCAACGCCCACCCGGTGCATGCCCGTATCCACCTTCAGATGCACCGGCAGCGGCGCCGATCGCGAAGCCGCGCGCGCCAGGAACCGCTCCACGATGCTGCGCGAATAGAGCACGGGCGTCAGCCGGTATTCGGCCAGCGCGTCCATGTCGTCGCGATCGGGGAGGAAGACGTAGATTTCCTGCGATGCCCCCGCCAGCCGCGCGGCGATGCCCTCCTGCGTGGAGGATACGCCGATATGCGCGACGCCGAGCTGCGGCATCCATCGCGCGAGCTGGACCAGATCGGTGCCATAGGCCAGCGCCTTCAGCACCGCCATCACCGCCACCTCGCCGCCGCAATGCCGGCGGAACTTGGCGATGTTGCCCGCGATGGCGCCCAGATCGACCCACAGCGCGCGCTGGGCGATCGATCCGGACAGGTGGCGCGCGGCGTTGGACAGGCCCAGCCCGCGCGGCCCCTTGAACAGCACGGTGTCGCCGCGCCGGAGCAGCGGGCGCAGCTCGTGCTGGAGCGCGTCGGGATCGGCCGCGTGCATCACCACGCCATCGGGCTTGCGCGCGCGATAGCCCTCTGCGGTGGCGGCCGGGATGTCCGGCCCCACCAGCGCCAGGTGGCTGCACCCATATTCGGCGGCACAGGCGCCCACCCGGGCATGTTCCTCGAGCGAAAGCCCCGCCAGCTCGCGCATCCCGCCGAACGCGAACAGGAAACGCCCCTCGGCCGGCGTACTCAGCGCGGCGGTGCGGATCGCGGCGAGGACGGAGAGTGGATCGGCGCTGTGCGCGTCGTTGATGATGCGGATGCCCTCCGATGAGGAGAGGACCTCCATCCGCGTCGGGCTGGGCGCATAGCCTTCGAGCGCGCCCGCGATCTCGCGCAGCGGCACGCCCAGCAGCCGCGCGGCGGTAACGGCCATGCGCAGGTCCGCGACGATCTCGGGCGATCGCGTGCGGACCTCCACCGAATGGCGCTCCTCGCCCTCGATCAGGTCCAGCACCTGCCCGTTGCTGACGAACGATCCGGGGACGATGCGCACCATGCCCGCATCGGCGCCGACGCGGACGATGCGGCACTTCAGCTTCGCCAGATGCGGCTCGATCAGCGGCTCGCCGTCGGGCACGATCAGCCAGCCTTCGGGCGGCAGGCTGGCGAACAGCGCCATCTTCTCCGCCGCGATCGCCTCGCGGCTGCCGAAGCTGGCGAAATGCGCCTTGCCGATATTGACCAGGATGCCGATATCGGGCGCCGCGATCCGTTCCAGCCGCGCCATCTCGCCGGGCTGGGAGATGCCGGCCTCCAGCACTGCAAGCTCGACGCTGCGTCCGGCCGAAAGCACCGCCACCGGCAGGCCGAGCTGGCTGTTGAAGCTGCCGGGCGAGGCGAACACGTCGCGCCGCGCCAGCAGCGTCTCCAGCATGTTCTTTACCACCGTCTTGCCGTTGCTGCCGGTGATCGCCAGCACCCGGCCCAGCGCCTCGCGCCGGTGCCAGCGGGCCAGATCCTGCAATGCCGCGAGCGGGGAGGGGACGGCGATGGCGGCCAGCCCGGCGGGCACCTGCGCGCCCTCCGCCACCAGCGCGGCGGCCGCGCCGTTGCGCTGGGCATCGGCCAGGAAGCGATGCCCGTCGGTCGCCGAGCCCTTCAGCGCGACGAACAGCGCGCCGGGCGAAGCCGCCCGCGAATCGGTGCAGATACGGTGGATCGTGCGGTCTTCGCCGCCCGTCAGGACGCCGCCGACGATCTGTGCGATTCTGGAGAGCGGCAACGCGATCATGGGAACCCCGGCGCCCTATCATCGCGTTGGGGCGCTGTCACCCGCCCCGATCCGGCGCGGTGACGGCGGATTTTCCGGCAACACTGCCATTACCTGCAATAATACGTAGGTTTTTCCGTATGATAGCTGTTGCAACCGGCGCCTGCCCCGAATAGCCATTGTCGTGTGACGACAGACTTTTCCGACGGCGCCGTTCGGGCCTCCAACTTCCTGAAGGCGCTGTCCGGGCGGAGCAGGATGGCGCTGCTGCTGCACCTGCGGCACGGCGAGCAGTCGGTGGGCGAGCTGGCCCGGCTGACGGGCGCGCGCGACACCGCGGTTTCGCAGCAGCTCGCGGTGCTGCGGTCCAGCGGCGTGGTCTCCGCGCGGCGCGACGGGCAGACGATCTATTATTCGCTGACGAACGATGCCGCCGCCAGCGTTCTGGCGATCCTCGACGATCTGTTCGGCGGGCTGAATCCGTCCTCGGGCTGAATCCGGCGCTATCCCAGCGCGGCGCGCAGCCGCTCGATATCCTCGCGCCGGGCGAGCTGCGTGCCGGGGGCGAGCAGCGCGGCGGCGCCGGCGGCCAGGCCCCAGCGCACCGCCTCCGCCGGTTCCGCCCCGCGTGAGAGCATCAGCACCATCGCCGCGATCATCGAATCCCCGGCGCCGACGCCGCTCACGGCCTTGACCGGGATCGCCGCGAACCGCTCCGCCCCGGCTTCGCTGACCAGCAGCGCCCCGCGCTCGGCGAGCGACACCAGCACCATCTGCGCAAAGCCGCGCGCCAGCAGCTCGCGGGCCGCTTCCACCTGTGCCGCCTCCTCGCTCACATCGCGTCCGGCCAGCGCGCCCAATTCGCTGTAGCTCGGCTTGATCAGGAACGGGCGCACGCCCTCGCATGCCGCCAGCGCGGGGCCGGAGCTGTCGATCACCAGCCGGGCGCCGGTGCGCGCGGCGATGGCGGCGATGCGGCGGTAGAGCGCCGCCGCCTCCACACCCGGCGGCATGCTGCCGCTCACCACGATCCAGCGCGGCGGCCCGCCGATTCCCTCCAGCGCGGCGATCACCGCGTCCAGCTCGGCGGGGGCGATCTGCGGGCCGGGCAGGATGAAGCGGAACTGGTCGCCGCTGCCGGTCTCGTCCACGGTGAAGCTCTCGCGCGTGGTTCCGGCGATGGGGACGGGCAGGGCGGGCACCCCGGCCCCGGCCAGCAGCGCGCTCACCGCGGCGCCCGTCGGCCCGCCCGCGGGGAACAGCGCGATCGCGTCGCCACCCAGCGCGCGCACCACCCGCGCCACGTTGATCCCGCCGCCGCCGGGATCGCGCCGGGGCGGCGCACAGCGCAGCTTGTGGACCGGCTCGACCTGCGGAACGCTGGTCGTCACGTCCAGCGCGGGGTTCATCGTCAGCGTTACGATTTCGGCCATCGGCTCCCTCAGCGGCGCACGCGGTTCAGCACGGCGCGCGCCGCGGGAACGATCAGGTCCAGCGGGCGGTTCACCCGCATCCGGTGCCATCCGCCCAGATCGCCCACCGGCCGGCGCGATTGATCGCGCACCACGTCGATGCTGGCGTCGGATGCGTCGCCGGCCCGTTCGGCGACGCGGGCGATGCGGTCCTGCTCGGGCGCCTCCAGCCAGATGCCGGTGAAGGGCGCGCGCATCTGGCGGGCGAGCAACTCGGCCACCTCGCGCTCGCTGCGGCTCATGAACACGCCGTCCAGGATCACGCTGGTCCCGCACGACAGATGCTGCTGGGCGGATTCGAACATCGCCTCGAACGTCTCTTCGTCGTTGCGGCGGGTGTAATGGGCGGGGGGCAGCCGGGTTTCGGGGGGCAGCCCGGCGATGCGCTTGCGGAACACGTCGCTGCGCAGGATGCGCGCGCCCGGCGCCCGGCCGATGCGGCTGCCCAGCATCCGCGCCAGCGTCGTCTTGCCCGTGCCCGAAAGCCCGCCGATCGCCACCAGCCGCGGCGGCACGGGGTTGAGCAGCTCCAGCGCCAGCCGCGCGTCGCGCGTGCGCAGCGACAGGAACAGCGGCAGCAGCGTCCATCCCGCCGCGCCCTGGGGCGATACGTCGACATAGCGGTTGGCGATCATGTTCGCCTGGGTGCCCAGGCCGATCGACCAGAGGTCCGCCAGCAGCGCCGCCAGATCGAGCAGCACGTCGATCGGCTCGCCGGCGCCGGGCGCCAGGCGCAGCTCGCCGTCCACGATCGCGATGCTGGCCAGCCCGATGTCGCCATGGCCGCGCCGCACCCTTCCGGAGCGCGAGCGGGTGTCCAGATGGGGGGTGCAGCGCGTCAGCTCGGCCGCCTGCGCCGCCAGCAGCGGATCGTCCGCCGCCAGCCGCGCGCGCACCAGCGCGGCATCGTCGGCCGCCAGCGCGGGGGCCGCGGCATGAAGCGCGACGATGCGATCGGCCAGCCGCAGCATCGCCGGCGGTTCCAGCATGCGCAGCGCCCCGGGCTCGCTCAGCAGCGAACCCGTCGAAGCATCCGAACTCGCGGCATCCGCCGCCATCGCACCTCTCCATCCAGGCGCCGGCCAGTGCGCCCGGGGGAGCTGATAGCGGATCGTTTTGCGATTGGCACCACCCCTGGGCGCGCCGCCTGCATCACCGCGCCGGGGCGGCTGCCAATGCCTGGCGGATCGCGGTGTACAGCGGCTTGGGCTTGAACGCCGCGTCATAGGGCGTGGCGCGCATCGGCGCCTTGTCCTTGCGCGGGCTGAAGCCGTTGAGCCAGGTGTATTTGTCGCACATGCCCCAGGCGAGCACGTCCTTGAGCTGCGTGTAGCTCAGGCAGATGTCCAGATAGGCCTTGGAATAGTCCGCGATCGCGCGGTCGCGCGTGGCGATATCGGCGGGCAGCGCCGCGTCGTTCACGTCGAATTCGGTGATGGCCAGCCGGTATCCCATGCCCACCACCTCGTCCAGGAAGGCCCGCCAGTCGGATTCCTGGCGCCCCACCAGCCGGGCGGTGGGCTCGTTGCCCACCCAGATGTGCGATTGCAGCCCCAGCGTGTCGCACGGCACCCCGCGCTTGCGGAAAGCCTCCAGCATCTTCAGCACGCCGCTGCGGAACGGGCCCTGGCCGGGTTCCCAGCTCATATAGTCGTTATAGACCAGCTCGGCGTCCGGCGCGGCGGCGCGGGCGGTGTGGAAGGCAAGGTCCAGCATCGCCTCCGTTCCGCCCATCGCCTTCGACACGTTGGATTCGCGCAACGCGCCGGTCTGGTCGTCCACCGTCTCGTTGACCACGTCGAAGCTGGCGATCCGCCCGGCGTAGAGCTTGCCCACCGTCTTGATGTGCTGGGTCAGCAGGCGGGTGGCTTCCTTCTTCGGATCCGCGCCGAAATCATGGTCGAGCAGCCAGCGGGGGAAACGCTCGGTCTTGTGCCAGAACAGCGTGTGGCCGCGCATCGCCATGCCCTTGGCCTCGGCATAGTCGATCATGTCGGCGAAGCGTTCGACGTCGAAGGTCTTGGCATCGGGGCGCAGCGCCTGCCACTTGAACTCGTTCTCTGCCACCAGCACGCCGCAGTCGCGCTCCAGCAGCGCGGCATAGGCGGGGTTGGCGAAGGATGCGCGGTCGGCGCCGGACTGGCTCCAGGAGACGCACGATCCGAAGCGCAGGCCGCGGGTCTTCGCCACCGCGTTCAGCCCCGGCTCGCCCTGTGCCATGGCAAGGGCGCGGCCGGCGCCCGCCGTCAGCGCCGCGATGCCGCCCGCGGCCAATGCGGTACGGCGCGTGAGCCTGGTCATCTTCCTCTCCTCGGTTGCGGGCTCACCAGCTAAAGACGGTGCCGTCCTCAAGCCGCGCGACCGGAAGGTACGCCCGCTTGTATTCGTATCTGGCGGCCAGGGCCTCGTCGATGGTCACGCCCAGCCCGGGTGCATCGCCCGGATGCAGCATGCCGTCCGCCAGGCGATAGGCGTGCGGGAACACCGCGTCGGTCTCGTCGGTGTGGCGCATATATTCCTGGATTCCGAAATTGGGCACCGAGAGTCCGAAGTGCAGCGCCGCGGCCATGCACACCGGCGACAGGTCGGTCGCGCCATGGCAGCCGGTGCGCACCTGGTAGAGATCGGCCAGGCTGGCGACGCGGCGCAGGTGGGTGATCCCGCCGCCGTGGACCACGGTCATGCGGATATAGTCGATCAACTGCTCCTCGATGAGCTGCTTGGCGTCCCAGATGGTGTTGAACACCTCGCCCACCGCCAGCGGCGTGGTGGTGTGCTGGCGGATGACGCGGAAGGCGGCCTGGTTCTCGGCTGGTGTCGCATCCTCCAGCCAGAACAGGCGGAAGGGCTCTAGCTCCTTGCCCAGCCGCCCCGCCTCGATCGGGGTGCAGCGATGGTGGACGTCGTGCAGCAGGTGGACGTCCCATCCCAGCGCGTCGCGCGCCTTCTGGAACAGCGGCGGCACCGATCGCATGTATTTCTCGGTCGACCACAGGCTTTCGGTCGGCAGGTCCGCGTCGGCGGGCTCGTAGAAATAGCGGTCCTTCGACACGCCATAGGTCGCCGCCAGCCCCGGCACGCCCGATTGCAGGCGGATCGCCCTATAGCCCTGCTCCTTGTAGTGGAGCGCGTTGTCGATCGTCTCCTCGATGTCGCGGCCGTTGGCGTGGCCATAGACCATGCAGCCCTCGCGGCTCGCCCCGCCCAGAAGCTGGTAGAGCGGCAGCCCCGCCACCTTGCCCTTGATGTCCCACAGCGCCATGTCCACCGCGGCGATCGCCGCCATGGTCACCGGTCCGCGCCGCCAATAGGCGCCCTTGTAGAGGAACTGCCAGACGTCCTCGATCCGGTGCGCGTCGCGGCCGATCAGCATCGGCACGACATGCTCGGAAAGATAGCTGGCCACCGCCAGCTCGCGCCCGTTCAGCGTGGCGTCGCCCAGTCCCGTCACGCCGTCGCTGGTTTCGATCAGCAGCGTCACGAAGTTGCGGCCCGGGCAGGTGATGATCACCCGTGCCGATTTGATGCGGCTCATGCGCGGCGACTCCTCGCCTTGCGATCTGCGCGCTCCGCCATATCCCCCTCCTGCGACTCTGAACAATATTGTCTGATGATAGCGCTACCAATGGTGCCATGCTATCGGCCCATGCTATCGGCTTTGTCAACGGCATCCTATGCCGGCCGATGTGGAGAGGACGGGATACGCATGGTGAAGTGGCTTGTTTCGCTGGCGCTGGTGCTTGCCATCGCGCTGCCGGGCGTGGCGCGCGCCGAGGACGGGTACGACCTGTGGCTGCGCTATCGCCCGGTGGAGGGCGAATGGCACAAGGCCTATGATCCCGCCGTCACCGCGCTGGTGGTGCAGGGCGGCGGCGCCACGATCGCGGCCGCCGCGGCGGAGCTGGAGCGCGGGGTCAAGGGGATGCTGGGCCATCGCCTGCCGCGCACGGGATCGGTGGCGGCGGATGGCGCGGTGGTGATCGGCACACCCGCCACCTCGCCGATCGTCGCAGCGCTGGGGCTGCCGCTCGCGGGTCTTGGCGACGAGGGCTATCTGATCCGCTCGGTCACGATCGACGGGCGCCGCGCCACCGTGATCGCCGCGAACGGGGAGAAGGGGGTCCTCTACGGCGCCTTCCGCCTGCTCAAGGCGATGCAGCTCCGCGAGCGGATCGACGCGCTCGACATCGCCGACGCCCCGAAGCTCAAGCTGCGCGTGCTCAACCATTGGGACAATCTCGATCGCCATGTCGAGCGCGGCTATGCGGGGCAATCGCTGTGGGACTGGCAGAAGCTGCCGCTGCACCTCGATCCGCGCTACACCGATTATGCCCGCGCCAACGCCTCGATCGGCATCAACGGCGTGGTGCTGACCAACGTCAACGCCAATGCCGAGATACTGAAGCCCATCTGGCTGGAGAAGGTGAAGGCGCTGGCGGGGGCGTTCAGGCCCTATGGCATCCGCGTCTATCTCACCGCGCGGTTCAGCGCGCCGATCGAGATCGGGGGACTCAAGACCGCCGATCCGCTCGATCCCGCGGTCGCGGCATGGTGGAAGGCGAAGGCGGACGAAATCTATCGCGTCATCCCCGATTTCGGCGGCTTCCTGGTGAAGGCCAATTCGGAGGGGCAGCCGGGGCCGAACGACTATCATCGCACCCATGCCGATGGCGCGAACATGCTGGCCGACGCGCTGGCGCCGCACGGCGGGATCGTGATGTGGCGCGCCTTCGTCTATGCCGCCGAGAACCCGGAGGACCGCGCGAAGCAGGCCTATACCGAGTTCCAGCCGCTCGACGGCAGGTTCCGCGACAATGTGATGGTGCAGGTGAAGAACGGCGCCATCGATTTCCAGCCGCGCGAGCCCTTCCATCCGCTGTTCGGCGCGATGCCGCGCACGCCGATGATGATGGAGTTCCAGATCACCAAGGAATATCTCGGCTTCGCCACCCACCTCGTCTACCTCGGCACGATGTGGGAGGAGGCGCTGGCCGCCGATACTTTCCGCCCGGCGCGCGGCACCACGGTGGCCGATGTGCTGGAAACCGCGGTGGATGCCGCCGCGCCCACCGGCATGGCCGGGGTCGCCAATATCGGCAGCGACCGCAACTGGTCCGGTTCGCAGTTCGATCAGGCCAATTGGTACGCCTATGGCCGCCTCGCCTGGAACCCGCAGGGCGGGGCGGAGGCGATCGCGCGCGAATGGATCCGCATGACGTGGAGCGGCGATCCCGCCACCGTCGATGCCATCGCCGGGATGATGATGGGATCGCACGAGGCGGTGGTCGATTACATGACCCCGCTCGGCCTCGCCCATCTGATGGCGACGGGCCACCATTATGGCCCCGGCCCCTGGGTATCCGATCTGGCGCGGCCCGAATGGAACCCGGCCTATTATCACAAGGCCGACGCCGCCGGCATCGGCTTCGACCGGAGCAGGACGGGCAGCAACGCGGTGGCGCAATATGCCCCCGAACTCGCCGATCGCTTCGGCAGCGTGAAGAAGGTGCCCGAGGAATTCCTCCTGTGGTTCCATCACCTGCCCTGGGATTTCCGCGTCCGCTCCTCGGGCCGGACGCTGTGGGACGAGCTGGTGGTCCGCTACGATCGCGGCGTCGCGGCGGTGGCGGCGATGCAGGCGCGCTGGGCCGCGCTGGAGAGCAGGGTGGACCGGCGCCGCTGGGAGGAGGTCCGCGACTTCCTCGCCATCCAGCGCGAGGAGGCGCAATGGTGGCGCGACGCATCGATCGCCTATTTCCAGTCGGTCTCGAAACGCCCGCTCCCCGAAGGCCACGCCGCCCCGCCCATGCCGCTCGACCATTACAAGGCGATCGACAACCGCTACGCTCCGGGGAACTGAGCCGGGCGTCTCCGGCCGGCCACCGTCCCCCTTCAGGGCCGCTGCAACCCCCGCAGCAGATACTGGCGGACATAATCGCGCAGCCGCGGCGTCGGCGTGCCCAGCACGCCGCGATGTTCGGGCGCCAGATGCTCCGCCGGATCGCCATGCTTGCGGAACACGAAGGTGTCGAACATCGCCTGCCACGCCGCGCGCCGTTCCGGGGGCAGCGGGCCGATCGTGGTGGCGGCATAGACCATCGCGTCGAAGCGCGCGGCCATGTCGGGCGAATCCACCCACCAATAGTTCACCAGCACGTTGACCGGCGACAGCGCCTCGACATGGTGCCACCACAGCGCCGGGATGAAGATCGCATCGCCCGGCTCCAGCTCTGCCGACACGGCATGCGCCATCGCTTCGGCGAAGCGCGGGTAGCGGTCCAGGTCCGGCGCGGCCAGGTCCACCATGCTCGCGGGCTGCCCGGCCATCGTATGGTCGAGCGGCCCGGCGTAGAGATTGTGGATCTGGTCCGGCGGGAACAGCGTGAAGCGCCGCCGCCCGGCCGCCACCACCGCGATATTGTCCGAAGCGTCGAAATGGGTGCTGACGATGCTGGCGTTGCCGATCCAGATGCGCGGCACCCCACCCATCGCCTCTGCGGCGGGCAGGGGGTTCGCCTCGGCCAGCCCGGGCAGCAGCCGCGCCGTCTCCAGCGCGCCGGCATAGACGGCGGGCGGCTCGGCGGCGGCCTCGATCCCCTCCAGATAGCGCAGCAGGCCGCTGAGCGGCCCCCGGCGGCGCTCGAAGTTGAAGCCGCGCATGTCGGCGGCATAGAAGAAGCGCCGTCCGGCCCCCGGCGCCGCCCAGAAGGCCTCCACCTCCGCGCCCCGATCGAAGCCGAGCAGATAGCTGGAAAGCGCGCCCGTGCCCTCGCGCGCGGCCGCCACCAGCGGCCAGCGCGCGGCCAGTCCGCGGATCACGACGGGGCGGTATGCCGCGGCCAGCGCCGCAGCGCCGCCCTCCAGCGCGCCGGCATCCATTTCGCCGATGCGTCCGCCGCCGCCATTCATTCCGTGGCCCGCCTTCCCGGAAACATGACAAGGTAATTCAGACACATATGGAAAATAGCTGACATAGCCAGGAAAGCGCGCTGCGCCAGGGTCGTGCGGTGTCCACCGTTGCGTCGCATGCGTTCTCGCTCAATTCGCGCCCGCGGGTCGCGTCCGCCCGGGTGGGCGAGGAAGGCGAGCCCATCCTGCGCATCGGCGGGCTGATGCGCAACCCGATGGCGCTGGTCGATCATGCCGCGGGGGAGGGCGTGTTCGCCCCGGCCTATGGCCCGGCGGGCGGCTATCCCGGCGTGCGCGCGGCGGCGCCGCTCGATTATGTCGCTGCCGTGGTCCGCGCGCTCGATCCGCTGCTGTGCCAGGCGTTCGGCCTCGGCGCGGCGCGGCCTGCGCACGCCGAGTGCAATTATTCGATGGTCACGCTGCCCGCCGAACGGCTGGTCGCGGATCAGCGCGCGCCGCATGTCGATACCGATACGCCAATGCAGCTCGCGCTGCTCCACTATCTGTGCGGCCCGGAACATGGCGGCACGGGCTTCTTCCGACATCGCGCCACCGGATTCGAACGGGTGACGCCCGATCGCCTCGTCCGCTATCGGGCCGCGCGCGCGCAGGATGCGCCGCCCGGCCCGGGCTATGCCGCCGGCGATAGCGGCGCGTTCGTCCAGACTGCCGCGGTCCCGGCCGCGTTCGATCGGATGCTCGTCTATCGCAGCCATCTTCTCCACTCCGGGCTGATCGCGCCCGCAGCGCCGCTCTCCGCCGATCCCCGGCGCGGGCGGCTCACCGCCAACATCTTCCTCACCTACGCACCGTCCTGATCCGGAGTTCGAAAAAAAAGGCGCCGCCGGGGTGAACCGGCAGCGCCAGGGCAGGGTGTGATCGTCGATGCCTAGAAGTTGAAGCGGACGATGCCGGAGAAGCGGCGATCGTTCATGTACCAGCCGCGCGGCACCCGGATGTTGCCCGGCGTGTTCGGGTCAGTGTCCGTATCGATCGCCGCGGTGGTGCGCGTCACCTCGTTGAGGAGGTTCGAGCCCTGGATGCCGACCTTGATGTTCGGCGTGATCGCGAAGAACACCGATGCGTCGAGCTGGCCCGTCGCCTCGTTGAAGATCGGATCATAGGGCACGATCACGTCGCGCACCGTCAGCAGGAAGTCCGAACGCCACGAATAGGTCGCACGGGCCGAGAACGGGCCGATGTCGATGAACGGGGTGATGTTCAGCGTGTGCTTGGACAGACCCTGCAGCGGCAGCTCGGCGGTATTTATCGTCGTCACGCGGCCCGCGCCCACGTCCGGATCGGTCGACGAGAGCGTGCTCTGCGGAACGCCGGAGGAATGGACGTAGGTGTAGTTCGCCTGCAGGCCCAGGCCCTTCAGGAAGCCGGGCAGGAAGTCGAACGTCTGCTGATAGGCGACCTCGAAGCCCAGGATCTTACCCGTATCCGGCGAGTTGCCCGGCGTGGTCACCACCGCGCTGAACGTCTGGCCCGCGTTGGTGAAGTCCAGGCGCTCCGTGGTGTTGGTCAGCACGCCGTGCAGCCGCTTGTAGAAGCCGGAGAGCGTGACCTGGCCGACGTCGGAGAAATACCACTCCGCGGTCAGGTCGAAATTGTCCGCGGTGGTCGGCTTCAGATAGGGATTGCCGACGGTGGCGGTCGCCTGCAGCGTGTAGCTGCCCGGGATCGCCTGGCCGTTGGCGTTCACATTCTGCACCGGCGCAAGCGTGAGCGGATAGAAATTGCGGATATATCCGGTCTGCGGCGGCGCCACGCCCTTGAAATAGGCAGCGCGGAACTGAACGCCGCCGCCCACTTCGAGCTTCAGGTTCATGCTCGGCAGCCAATAGTTGTAATTGGTCTTCACCGTGCTGGCGATGTTGGCGCCGTTCGCCCAGGCCCGCGCCTGGTTCCGCACGGCGACGCTGAAGGTGCAGAACGGCGGCGGATCGTTCGGCGGCACCACCGCGGCGCAATCCGTGTCGGTCGGGAAGTTACCGAGCAGGAAGCTCTGCGTGCCCGAGGACGTGCGATCCGTGGTGGTGTAGCGCACGCCGACGTTGCCGGTCAGGCGCCACCCGTTCGAGAATTCGCTGTCGATCCGGGCCATGGCATAGCCGGCCCAGTTCTTCTCGCGGATCGGGTTGATCTCGCCCGGCAGGAACGGCGTTCCCGCGACCACTCCCGGACGGTTCGCCAGCGAAACCCAGCCGCTGCCGCCACCCGTCGGGTTGGTTGTCCATTCGCGGACGATCATGTTGGCGTAGCGGATCATGCCCGCATAGTCGCCCACGGTATCGCCGGCATAGAACAGGCGCGGCTGGCCATTGAGCGGGTTGGCAACCGATCCGCGGAAGAAGTTGGGGAAGCCATAGGCCTCCCATCCGCCGATCGGCGTGCCGGTGCTGTGATCGGTGCTGTCGCCGTTCACGGGGGTATCCAGCCAGATCGGGCCGTTGTTGCCCCACTGCTCGGACAGCGCACCCCAGTTATAGGTGGAGAAGCGCGCAGTCTGGTCGCGGTCGGCATAGCGGCCGCCAACCTGAACCGATTTCAGGAAGTTGTTGTCGGGGAAGCTGTATTCCAGGTCGAGGCGGAAGGCGTCGGAATTGCCGTCGCTCTGCTCGATATGGTCCATCGCCGCGCGATAGAAGCTGTTGAACGGATCCGCGAAGCTGTTGTGCCCGGCGCCGTAATAGGCGGGGCTGTACTGCGATCCGGCGACGTCCGCCGGGCGCGATCCGAATCCGGCGCAGTCGTTGTCGCCGCCCGGCGGGTTGGTCGCGTTGGCGGAGGGGCCGCTGCAGACCTGCGGCGGGGTGAACTGCACCGTCGGGAACTTGCTGCCGTTCAACTGGATGAACGCATTCTGATAGGTCGAAATCCAGAGCGTATTGTCCAGCAGGTCGGTGGTCGAGCGGACGTGCTGGTAATCGAACTTCAGGCCCAGCCGCTCGTTCACGTCCCACTTGAAGTTGAAGCCGATATCGTCGGTCACCAGCTTCTGCTGCTGATCGCGGCGGATATTGTTCGACTGAAGGCCCAGCATCGGCACGCGGGCGGCGCCGGTGAACTGGTCCGCACGCCAGCCGGTCGGCCCGGTGATCGTGCCGCTGGAGAACAGCTTGTCCGAATCGAACGCCAGCGTGGTGCCCACGACGCGGCGGGAGTCGCCGTTGCCCGCGACGTTGTCGGTCGCGATCTCGATCGTGCGCTCGGTCCATTCCTGGCGCGCGTCGGAACGCAGGAACTGGAGCAGCGCCTCCATCGATCCGTCGTTGCTGCGCCACTGAACCGCCGCGCCATAGCCATAGCGCTCCCGGTCGAACTCCTGTGTGCCTTCCACGGCGCCGCGCGGGAAATATCCGCTGCCGGTGATCGTGGTCGGCGCCGCGGCGCCCCCGATGTCGCTGGCGTCACGGGTGTTCTGGACGACGTCCCCATCGGAATAGATGTTGCGCAGGCGGAAGCTGGAGAGCTGGAAACGGTCCGCCCGGGTCTTCAGCCGCGAATAGGACACGTTGGCCAGCACGCCGAACTCGCCGACGCCGGTCTCCCAGCGGTTGCTGATCAGGAACGATCCCGTCGGCGCCCACTTCTTCACGAAGTCGCCATAATTGGCCTCGGCCGAAGCAGCGATCGTGAAGCCCTTGGCGTCGAACGGACGGCGGGTGCGCAGGTTGACCACGCCGGAGATGCCGCCTTCGATGTGATCGGCCGACGGCGATTTGAACACGTCCACGCCGCCCAGCATTTCGGAGGGCACGTCGGCGAAGCTCAGCGCGCGGCCGTTATTGGCACTGAAGGTTTCGCGCCCGTTGAACTCCGACATCACATAGGTGAGGCCGCGCACGACCACGCCCGAACCCTCCACCGAGAAGTGGTCGGGATCGACGCCGGCGGCGAAGCGGTTGATCGACACGCCCGGGATGCGCTGCAGCGCCTCGGTCACGGAGCGGTCGGGAAGGGCGCTGATGTCCTCGGCGGTGACCGAGTCGACGATCACGTCCGAATCCTTCTTCAGCTTCTGCGCGCTCTGCAGCGAATCGCGATAGCCCTTGACGACGATCTCGTCGCCGCTGTCCTGGTCCTGCGCACTTTCGGCCTGCGTATCCTGTGCCCATGCAGGACCGGCCACCGAAAGAACCGCCAGCGCCGCCGCGGAAACCCCGGCGCGAAGCAGCCCCGAGCGCGACATGGCAGCGTTGTCACGACGATTGAATGAAACGAGCTTGACCATCAAGCTATCCTCCCCTCCTGTTAGCGCTATCACCTTATGGTGTTCGCTTATCAGGCGCGTAGCTAATGGAGATCGGGGCCCGAGATCAAGCCATCTTGTCACAAATTGGCCATTAACGGGCGCGTTGCGTGTCGAATATGCAACGAAATGGCGCTGCTGCTGCCATATCCGCAGGACCGTTTGCGCCGCGTTGACGCTCGCCGGACGGGAGCGCTAACAATTCCGCTGGGAGAGGAAAGCCGATGCTCGTGAAGCGCATCCTGATCGTGGGAGGCGGCACCGCCGGGTGGATGACCGCGGCGGCGCTGGCGCACAAGCTCGGCAGCACGCCCGTCGAGATTCGCCTGATCGAATCGGCCGAAGTCGGGACGGTCGGCGTCGGTGAGGCCACCGTGCCGCACATCCGCCATTACAACGCGACGCTCGGCTTCGACGAGGCCGAGTTCATGGCGCGCACCCAGGGCACGTTCAAGCTGGGCATCGAATTCGTGAACTGGGGCCGGATCGGCGACAGCTATATCCACCCCTTCGGCGCGTTCGGCGGCGATATCGGCGGGGTTCCGTTCCATCACCAGTGGCTGCGCATGCGCCAGCGGGGGCCGGTGCCGGATTTCGAGGCGTTCTCGCTGCCGGTCCAGGCGGCGCGGCGCGGCCGGTTCCGCCATCCCGGCACCGATCCCGCGTCGCCGCTCAACAGCTACAACTATGCCTATCAGTTCGATGCGGGGCTCTACGCCCGTTTCCTGCGCGAATATGCCGAGGCGCGCGGCGTGCAGCGCAAGGAGGGCAAGGTCGTCGATGCCGCGCTGGAGGGCGAGAGCGGCTTCGTTCGCTCTGTCACGCTGGAGAATGGCGAGAAGCTGAAGGCGGACCTGTTCGTCGATTGCTCGGGCTTCCGCGGGCTGCTGATCGAGCAGGCGCTGAAGACCGGCTATGAGGAATGGACGCACTGGCTGCCGTGCGATCGCGCCATCGCGCTGCCCTGCGCGAACGAGGAGCGGATCGCCCCCTTCACCCGCGCCACCGCCCAGAAATCGGGCTGGGTTTGGAAGATCCCGCTGCAGCACCGCTGCGGCAACGGCCATGTCTATTCCAGCGGATTCCTTTCGGATGAGGACGCGCTGGAGACGCTGCTGGGCGCCATCGCCGCGCCGCCGATGGCGGAGCCGAACCGGCTGCGCTTCGTCACCGGCAAGCGCAGGCGGCAATGGGTGGGCAACGTCGTGGCGATCGGGCTTTCCTCGGGTTTCCTGGAGCCGCTCGAATCGACCAGCATCCACCTGATCCAGCTCGCGATCGGCCGGCTGCTCGATCTGTTCCCCACCCAGGCGTGGGACCCGCTCGATGCGGAGGAGTTCAACCGGCTGATGGCGTTCGAATATGAGCGCGTCCGCGACTTCATCATCCTCCATTATCACGCCACCCAACGCGACGATTCGGACTTCTGGAACCATTGCCGCACGATGCGGCTGCCGGATTCGCTGGAATATAAGATGGCGTTGTTCCGCGAACGCGGCGTGGTGGTGAACTATCGCGACGGCATGTTCCTGGAGCCGAGCTGGCTGGCCGTCTACCTGGGCCAGCGCGTCCTGCCCCGCCACGCCGATCCGCTGGCGGAGAAGGTGGCGGAGGACCAGGTTCTGGCGGCGATGGCCGCGATGACGGCGCGCAATATTGCCATGGCGGATGGCTTCCCCACCCATGAGGCGGCGCTCGCGGAGCTTGCCGCGGCCGCGGCGGCCTGAGGGCGCGGGATGGGGCATATCCGCGATATCGTCATCGCCGGGGGCGGCGTCGCGGGGTGGATGAGCGCGCTGGCGTTGGCCAATGCGCGTGCGGGCGAACGAGTGACGCTGGTGGAAACCGGCGGGCCGGACCACAGCCTGGGTCCGTTCGGCCCGGCCGAGGCGACGCTGCCCGAATTCGCCGCCTTCCTGATCGCCAACGGCATTGACGAGGATGCGCTGATGCGCGCGGCGCGGGGCAGCTTTTCGCTGGGCGGCGCCTTCAGCGGATGGGCGGGTGAGGGCGTCACCTGGTTCCTGCCGCATGGCGAAACCGGGGCGCCGATCGGGCCGGTGGCCTTCCACCATCTCGCCGCGCGGCTGCGCGCGGGGCGGCGCGAGGTGCGGCTGGCCGATTTCTCGCTCGCGGCGGTGGCCGCGCAATCGGGCCGTTTCGCCCGGCCCAGCGCGGATCGCCGGTCGCCGCTGTCGGCGCTGGGATATGGGCTGCATCTCGATCGCGCGGGGTTCGCGGCGCTGCTGCGCGATCGCGCGCTGGCGGCGGGCGTGGCCGCGCATCCGGCGCCGCTGCGCGCGGTGCGGCTGGCCGGGGATGGATCGATCGCGGCGATCGAAACCGGGCCGGGGGAGGTGGCGGGTGATCTGTTCCTCGATTGCACCGGCCCGGGCGCGCTGCTGATCGGCGGTGCGCTGGGCGTGGGGTTCGATGGCTGGTCGCAATGGCTGCCGTGCGATCGCGCGATCGAATGGAGCAACGCGGCGGAGGGCGTGCCGCCGCCCTATGCCCATTCCGGCGCGTTCGATGCCGGCTGGCGGCGCATGCTGCCGCTGGCGCGCGGGCAGGGGGAGGCGCTGGTCTATTCCTCCGCCCATCTCGACGATGCGGCGGCCAGCGCGGCGTTCGGCGGGGCGGCGCCGGTGCCGGTGGCTTTCGGGCGGCGGGCCAGCTTCTGGCGGCGCAACTGCGTGGCGATCGGGGCGGCGGCGGCGCTGTTCGATCCGCTCCACGGCACCGCACTCCAGCTCGTCCATTCGGCGCTGCGGCGGCTGATCGCGTTGTTCCCGCATGCGGCGGACGGGCCGGAGGGCGCGGAGTTCGATCGCATCCAGCTGGCCGAGGCCGATCGCGCGCGCGATTTCCTGATCCTCCATTACAAGACCAACGGGCGGAAGGGCGATCCGATGTGGGATGCCGCCCGCGCGATGGCGGTGCCCGATCCGCTGCAATACAAGCTCGATCTCTATGCCAGCCGAGGGCGCCTGCCGGTCTATGACGAGGAGCTGTTCGACCGGCCCGAATGGATCGCCGTGCTCGATGGCCAGGGCGTGCGCCAGCGCCGCTACGACGCGCTGGCCGATGCCATTCCCGAACCCGCGCTGATGCAGCATTTCGGGCGGCTGCGGGAGGTGATCCTCCAGGCCGCGAAGCAGCTTCCCGGCCATGGCGCCGCGCTGGCCGCCGCCGGGGTGCGCGCATGACCGCATCCGGGCCGATCCGCAGCGTGGTGATCGTCGGCGGGGGCACCGCCGGCTGGATGGCGGCGGCGGCGATGGCCAAGCTGGTCCGCGCGGGCGTCTCGGTCACCCTCGTCGAATCCGATGCGATCGGCACGGTGGGGGTGGGCGAAGCGACCATCCCGCCGATCCGCAACTTCAACGCGCTGCTGGGCATCGACGAGGCCGATTTCCTGGCCCGCACCGCCGGTTCGATCAAGCTGGGCATCGAGTTCGTCGACTGGACGCGCGAGGGGCATCGCTATGCCCACCCCTTCGGCGAATTCGGCTTCGATCTCGATGGCGTGAAGTTCCACCATTATTGGCGCAAGCTGCATGAGAGCGGCGCGGCGGGATGGATCGAGGATTATAATTTCTGCGCGGTGGCGATGCGCGCGGGCAAATATCTGCCCCCGGTGGCCGATCCCAATTCGGTGCTGTCGCGGCTTGCCTATGCCTATCATTTCGATGCCTCGCTCTACGCCGCCTATCTGCGCGAATATGCCGAGGCGCGCGGCGTGGTGCGGCGCGAGGGCCGCGTGGTGGACGTCGCGCTGCGCGGCGAGGACGGCTTCATCGAGTCGGTGAAGCTGGAGAATTCCGGCAACATCGAAGGCGACTTGTTCCTCGATTGCTCGGGCTTCCGGGGGCTGCTTATCCAACAGGCGCTGGGCACCGGTTTCGAAAGCTGGGCGCATTGGCTCCAGTGCGATCGCGCCGTGGCGGTGCCCAGCGCCTCGGCGGGGGAGGAGGTCACGCCCTTCACCCGATCCACCGCGCGCGCGGCCGGCTGGCAATGGCGCATCCCGCTCCAGCATCGGGTGGGCAACGGATATGTCTATTGTTCCAATGACATATCGGATGAGGACGCGCGCGCCACGCTGCTCGCCAACCTGGATGGGGAGCCGCTGCGCGACCCCTTCGTCATCCGGTTCGAGGCGGGGCGGAGCAAGCTGGTGTGGAACCGCAACTGCGTCGCGCTGGGCCTTGCCTCGGGATTCCTGGAGCCGCTCGAATCCACCAGCATCCACCTGATCCAGACCGGCATCTCAAAGCTGCTGGCGCTGTTCCCCGATCGCGGTTTTTCGCCGGTGGAACGCAATGAATACAATAGGTTGAGCATCACCCAGCTTGAGCAGGTGCGCGATTTCATCATCTTCCACTATCACGCCAACCAGCGCCGCACCGGCGACCTGTGGCGCCGCGTGCGCGAGATGGAGGTGCCCGATACGCTGGCGCGCAAGGTGGCGCTCTTCGCCGAGGGTGGGCGCTTCTTCCGCTATGAGGACGAGCTGTTCGCCGAATCGAGCTGGATCGCGGTGATGCTGGGGCAGGGCGTGATGCCGCGGCGCTGGGACCGGCTGGTCGACGCGATCGACCCGGCCGAGGTCAAGGACCGGCTGGACCGCATCCGCGCCGCCTTCGCCCGCGCCGCCGAAGCCATGCCGCGCCACCACGAATGGCTCGCGAAACACTGCCCGTCCACGGTGCCCGCGCCGATGCCGCAAGTCACCGCAGGCGCTTGAAATCCAGGGGAAAACAGGAATGTCCGACAGCCGCATCCGCAAGATCGTCATCGTCGGCGGGGGAACCGCCGGCTGGATGACCGCGGCCACCCTCGCGCGGATCCTGACGACCCGGTATTGCGAGATCACGCTGATCGAATCCGACGAGATCGGCATCGTCGGCGTGGGCGAGGCGACCATTCCCCAGATGGCGACCTTCAACCGCATGCTGGGCCTCGACGAGAACCAGTTCATCCGCGAGACCAGGGGCAGCTTCAAGCTGGGCATCCAGTTCGTGAACTGGGGCCGGATCGGGCACCGGTATTTCCACCCCTTCGGCCGCTATGGCCTTGATATGGGAGGCGTTTCCTTCCACGCCTATTTCCTGCGCATGCACCAGGCGGGTGAGGCGCCGGACATCGACGAATGGTCGCTCCAGGCCAAGGCCGGGCAGATGGACAAGTTCATGCGATCGATCGACGCGGGCAATTCGCCGCTGTCCGACATCGCCTATGCCTTCCACTTCGATGCCGGGCTCTACGCCCGTTTCCTGCGCCGCTACGCCGAGGAGCGCGGCGTGGTGCGGCGTGAGGGCAGGATCACCGGCGTCAATCTGCGCGGCACCGACGGCTTCGTCGAATCGGTGACGATGGAGGACGGCGCCACCGTGGAGGGCGAGCTGTTCATCGATTGCTCGGGCTTCCGCGGCCTGATCATCGAACAGGCGCTGAAGGCGGGCTACACCGATTGGTCGCACTGGCTGCCATGTAACCGCGCGGTGGCGGTGCCCTGCGCCAGCGTCGATTCCTGGACGCCCTACACGCGATCGACGGCGCACAGTGCCGGCTGGCAATGGCGCATCCCGCTGCAGCACCGCATCGGCAACGGCCATGTCTTCTCGACGGACTATATGAGCGAGGACGAGGCGACCGCGATCCTGCTCGCCAACCTGGACGGCGAGCCGCTGGCCGAGCCGCGCACCGTTCCCTTCACCACCGGCCACCGCAACAGCTTCTGGGAGAAGAACTGCGTCGCGATCGGACTTGCCTCTGGCTTCATGGAGCCGCTCGAATCCACCAGCATCTGGCTGATCCAGAGCGGCATCGCCCGGCTGATGGCGATGTTCCCCGATCGCGGCTTCGCCCCCGCCGGGCGCGAGCGGTACAACCGCATCATGCTGACCGAGTTCGAGGAGATCCGGGACTTCCTGATCCTCCATTATCATGCGACCGAACGGACCGATTCCCCCTTCTGGAACTATTGCCGCACGATGGAGATCCCCGAACGGCTGGCGGAGAAGATGCGCGTCTATCGCGAGCACGGCCGCGTGTTCCGCGAGAATGAGGAGCTGTTCAATGACACGAGCTGGTTCGCGGTGATGTTCGGGCAACTCATGCAGCCGAAGGGCTTCGATCCCGTCGCCGAGGTGATGAGCCTGGAAGAGACGCGCGACCGGCTGGCGCATATCCGCCAGGCGATCGCCAATTCGGCGGATTACATGCCCGCGCACCGCGAGTTCATCCGCCAGAACTGCGCGGCGGAGGCGGCATGATGCGCGCGTTCCCGCATAGGATGACAGCGTTGGCTGTCGCTTCGTTCCTGCTGGCCCCGCAGGCGCAGGCCCAGGTTCCGGCATCGCCCGGGGCCTGGGCCTCGTTCGACTGGTTCGAATATAGCGGGCGCGATCCGCACGATGCGGCCGGGCGGCCCGGGCAGGGAGAATATGCCAATCCGGTGCTGCAGGGCTTCTACCCGGACCCCAGCGTGACGCGCGTTGGCGACGAGTTCTACCTGGTCAATTCCACCTTCGCCTGGTTCCCCGGCATCCCCGTGTGGCACAGCCGCGATCTGGTCCACTGGACCCAGATCGGCAACGCGATCGATCGCAGCAGCCAGCTCGATTTCAAGAAGCTGGGCCTGTCGCGCGGGGTGTTCGCGCCCGCGATCAGCCACAAGGACGGCGTCTTCTACATCCTCAACACCTGCGTCGATTGCGGCGGGAACTTCGTGATCACCGCGCGCGATCCGGCGGGGCCGTGGTCCGATCCCGTCTGGCTGCCGGATCTGGAGGGGGGCATCGATCCCTCGCTGTTCTTCGACGCGGACGGGCGCACCTGGATCGTCAACAATGGCCCGCCGGAGGGAACGCCGCTCTACCAGGGGCATCGCGCGATCTGGATCCAGGAGTTCGACCTGGCGAAGCTGCGCACGATCGGCCCGCGCCAGATGCTGGTGAACGGCGGCGTCGACATCGCCACGAAGCCGATCTGGATCGAAGGGCCGCACATCTTCCGCAAGGACGGATGGTATTATCTGAGCTGCGCGGAGGGCGGCACCGCCGAGGGGCACAGCCAGGTGATCCTGCGGTCGAAGAGCGTGACCGGTCCCTATGTTCCCGGCCCGCGCAACCCGATCCTGACCCAGCGCGATCTGCCGCGCGACCGGGCGATGCCGATCACCTCGGCGGGGCACGCGCAACTGGTGACCACGCCCGCGGGCGATTGGTGGGCCACTTTCCTCGCGGTGCGGCCCTATGAGGGCGACCATTACAACACCGGGCGGGAGACGTTCCTGATGCCGGTGGAATGGGTGGACGGATGGCCGGTCATCACCCGGCCGGGGCAGGCCATCCCCTATTTCGCCGATCGCAAGGGGCTGCCCGCCGCGCCTACGCCAGCGGTGCCCGCCAGCGGCCCCTTCACGGTGCGCGACGAGTTCGATGGGGCTGCGCTGCCGCCCTATTGGATGATGATGCGCAACCCGCAGGGGAACTGGTTCCGCCTCGAAAGGGGCGCGCTTGTGCTCGACGTGCGGCCGGTGGGGCTGGCGGATTTCGGCAACCCCTCGTTCCTGGCGCGGCGCCAGCAGCATATGATGGCCAGTGCCGAGACCGAGGTGCGGCTGCACCCCCGCAAGGATGGCGACAGCGCCGGGATCGCCGTGCTCCAGAACGACGAATATTGGTATTATCTGGCGGTCACGGCGCGCGGCGGCGGGCTCCAGGTCTCGGTACTCTCGCGCACCGGCGGGAAGCAGCCGCCCGGGCTGGCGCTCGGCGCGCCGCGCACGCTAGCCATTCCTGCGGGTGAGCCCGTCCGGCTGCGTATCGACAGCGACGGCGAGAGCTATCGCTTTGCCTACCTGGATGATCATGGGCAGAGAAACAAACCAAATTGGATTGGTCTGGGCAGCCTGGACGCCCGCCCGCTGAGTACCAAGTCCGCAGGCGGATTCGTGGGCGCGGTTTTTGGCGTGTTCGCGCGATCGGGCGAATAGGCCCGCGACAAGGGAGAGGAACATGAAGCGATCGATAGCCGCCGCGCCGCTGGCACTCGCCATAATGCTCGCCCTGCCGGCGCTGGCCGGCCAACCGCGCGCCGATGGCGGGCCGGTCAGCCCGATCCGCATGAACCAGACCGGGCTGGAGGCGGCAGGCCCCAAGCGCGCGATGCTAACGGACGAATCCGGCGATCCGATCGCCTGGGAACTGCGCGACGCGCGCGGGAAGCCGGTGCTGAGCGGCCGCACCATCGTATTCGGGCCGGATGCGCAGGCGGGCGAGAGCGTCCACATCATCGATTTCGGCGGATTCGCCACGCCGGGGACGGGCTATCGCCTGAAGGCCGGGGAGCGGCTGAGCCGGCCCTTCACCATCGCCTGCGGCGCGCGCGGGCGGCTGGCGCTCGACGCGCTGGCCTTCTTCTACCACCAGCGGGCGGGCGTGCCGATCGAGGCGCGGCTGGTGGGAGAGCGCTGGGCGCGCCCCGCCGGGCACGCGGGGGAGACCGCCGCCTGCTTCAGGGGCAAGGATATGCGCGGGCTGGAATGGCCCGGCTGCTCCTATTCGCGGGAGCTGGCGGGCGGATGGTATGACGCGGGCGACCAGGGAAAATATGTCGTCAACGGCGGCATATCGGTGTGGACGCTGCTCAACGCCTATGAGCGCGGCCAGGCGCGGGGCGCGGCGCCCTTCGCCGACGGCAGCGCCGCGATCCCGGAGGCGGGAAACGGCGTCAACGACCTGCTCGACGAGGCGCGGTTCGAGCTGGAGTTCCTGCTGAAGATGCAGGTGCCGGAGGGGACGCGCGCCAGCGTGCCCGCGGGGCCGTTCAAGCCCGCGTCGCCGGGCCAGCCCGTCTGGATGACCACGCCGCCCGATTTCGCGACGATCGACGCTTCGGGGATGGCGCACCAGAAGGTGGCCGACCGCCACTGGACCGCATTGCCCACGCCGCCGCATCGCGACACGCAGGATCGGCTGCTGTATCCGCCTACCACCGCGGCGACGCTCAACCTGGCGGCGGTGACGGCCCAGTGCGCACGGATCTGGCGCGGGATCGACGCGGCCTTCGCCGCACGGTGCCTGGCCGCGTCCGAGCGCGCCTGGGCGGCGGCGCTGCGCAACCCGGAAATCTATGCCACCAATTCGTTCGACGGCAGCGGCGGCTATGGCGACAGCGACGTGTCGGACGAGTTCTTCTGGGCAGCAACCGAGCTCTACGCGACCACGGGCAAGCAGCTCTATGGCGAGGTGGTCCGCAGATCGAAGCATTTCGCCGCGCCCGTGACCGAGCCCGGCTGGCCCCGCACCGCGCCGCTCGGCGCGATCACGCTGGCGACGGTGCCGTCCGGCTTGTCAGGGAAGGAGACGAAGCGGCTGCGCGCCGCGCTCTTTTCCGCCGCGGACGGCTGGCTGAAGGAGCGCGACGCGACCGGCTATCGCATCCCCTTTGCCACCGCATCCTGGCCCTGGGGGTCCACCGCGTCGATCCTAAACCGCGCGATGATCCTTGGCGTCGCGGGCGACCTGACCGGGGAGAAGAAATATCGCGATGGCGTGATCGACGCGATCGACTTCCTTCTCGGCCGCAACCCGTTGGACATATCGTTCGTCAGCGGCTTCGGTATCCGCGCGATGGCGAACCCGCACCACCGTTTCTGGGCGCCCTCGGCCGATGTTTCGCTGCCTCCGCCGCCGCCGGGCGTGCTTTCGGGCGGGCCGAACAACAGCAGCATGTCCGATCCGGTGGCGCAGAAGCTGAAGGGCAATTGCGCGCCGATGCGCTGCTGGGCCGACGACATCAGCGCCTATGCGCTGAACGAGGTGGCGATCAACTGGAACGCGCCGCTGGTGTGGGCCGCGGCATGGCTGGATGCGGAGGCTGCCGCGAAGCCGGAGTGACCCGCCGGCCGGGCGCGTAGCCGGCCGCCGCCCGCGCCCCTCCCGGAAAGCCGGAAGGGGCGGGGCGCCGGGCGGTTACTCCACCGTCAGCGTGGTACTCTTCAGCGTCGCCGAATCCGCGCCGGCGGAGATGGTGAAGGTGCCGGGCTCCACCACGCGGCGCATGTCGACGTTGTAGAAGCTGAGATCGCGCGGATTTAGCGTGAAGCTCACCGTGCGCTTCTCGCCCGGCTGGAGCGTCACGCGCTGGAAGCGCTTCAGCTCCTTCACCGGCCGCGTCACGCTGGCGTGATCGTCGCGGACGTAGAGCTGCACCACCTCGTCGCCCGCGCGGGCGCCGGTGTTGGTCACGTCCACCTTCACGGTCACGCTCTCGCTCACGCCGATCGTGGCGGAGGACAGCGCGGGCGCGGAGATGTCGAAGCTGGTGTAGCTGAGCCCGAAGCCGAAGGGGAACAGCGGCGAGGTTTCGGCGAACAGATAGCCGCGCCGCGCCGAGGGCTTGTAGTTGTAGAAGATCGGGAGTTGCCCCACGTCGCGCGCGATCGAAACGGGCAGCTTGCCGCCCGGATTATATCGGCCGAACAGCACATCGGCCATCGCGTTGCCGGTCTCCTGGCCCAGATACCATCCCTCGACGATCGCGGGGGCGTTCTCCGCCAGATAGTTGACCGACAGCGGGCGGCCGTTGAGCAGCACCACGACCACCGGCTTGCCCAGCGCCAGCAGCTCCTTGGCGAGCTGGTTCTGCGATCCGATCAGGTCGAGCGAGTTGCGGTCGCCCAGATGGTTGTCGGCCCATGCCTCGCGGCTGAGCTGCTCGTTGTCGCCCAGCACCAGCACGATCGTGTCGGCGCCCTTGGCCATCTCGACCGCCTCGGCACGCAGCTTGTCGTTGGTCGCGTCATCGACCAGCTCGACCTCGTCGGCGGCCCAGACGCGGCTCTTGGTCAGGCGCACGCCCTCGGCGAAATCGACCTGGAACTTGCCCTTGCCCTCGGCCTGGAGCCCTTCGAGCACGCTCACCACATGCGTGGGGATATCGCTGTATCCGCCGATCGGCGTGTCCTTGGCATGGGTGCCGATCACCGCCAGCCGCTTGATCTTGCCCGCGTCGAGCGGGAGCAGGCCGTTGCTGTTCTTCAGCAGCACCACCGATTCACGGGCCGCCTCGCGGGCCAGCGCCACGGCGTCGGGCGTCTCGGTCTTCTTCGCCGCCGCCTTCTCGTCGACATAGGGATTCTCGAACAGGCCGGCGAGGAACTTCATCTTCAGGATGCGGCGCACCGCGATGTCGATCTGGTCCTCGGATACCTTGCCCGAACGGACGAGCGCGGGGAGCGTGTTATAGGCCTCGCCGTCCGGGGTCTCGAAATCGACGCCGGTATCGATCGCGCGCTGCGCGGCCTCCTCGATGGTCCCGAACATCTTGTGGCGGGTGTTGAGCTCGCGGATCGCGAAATAGTCGCTCAGCACCACGCCCTTGAACCCCCATTCGCCGCGCAGCACGTCGTGGATCAGCCATTTGTTGGCGTGGCTGGGGAGGCCGTCGATCTCGTTGTACGACGGCATGACGCTCATCACCGGCAGCTCGGTCACGGCGCGTTCGAAGGGCGGGAAGAACACCTCGCGCAGCGTGCGCTCGGTCACGTTCGCCGGGCCGATGTTGGTGCCGCTCTCCGGCTGGCCGTGGCCGGTCATGTGCTTGAGCGTGACGAACACCTTGTCCTTGGCCAGCGGCAGCGTGGCGCCCTGGAACCCGCGGATCGCGGCCAGGCCCATCTCGCCGACCAGATAGGGGTCCTCGCCATAGGTCTCCTCGATGCGGCCCCAGCGCGGATCACGCGCCACGTCCACCACCGGGGCCAGCGCCAGATTGGCGCCCACCGCCCGCATCTCGCGCGAGGCGACCGAGAAGACGCGCTCCAGCAGCGAGGGGTTCCAACTGCTGGCGAGCGCGATCGATTGCGGAAAGCTGGTGCGGCCCGGCGCGACATAGCCGTGCAGCGCCTCCTCATGCATGAACATCGGGATGCCCAGGCGGGTCTTCTCCACCGCCCATTTCTGCGCGGCGTTGATGTAGCGCGCGGTATCGGCGGGGCCGCGGTTGACGGTGCCCGCCGCGGCGCCTGCGGCCGGCCCCTGGGTGATCGCGCGGCGGTCATAGGGGCGGGCGATCTGGCCCACGCCGTTGGGGAAGTTCCGCGACGCCTTCGCCGCATCGAACTCGCCGTCGGGCGACTGGATCTTCTCCTTCTCCAGCCATACCGCCACCATCTGCGCGACCTTCTCCTCCAGCGTCATGCGCTTGAGCAGGTCCTCGACGCGCAGGTCGACCGGCTGGGATGCGTCCTTGTAGAGCGGCTGGCCGGGGGTGGCGCGGGCGTCGGCCTTCGCACTCTGTGCCTGGAGCGCGGGCGCGATCATGGGGGACAGCGCGATCGCGGCAACCGCGGCAAGCGCAGCGATACGGATGCGGGCGGCGGATGCCCCCGGCTGGCGGCGACCGGACACGTCCATCGATTTCCTCTCCTCGGCTCGCGGCGCGGGGCGCCGTTCTTATGGTAGCGCTATCAGTTATAGAGGCGGCGCTTCGCGGCGGTCAACCGAGACTGCGCGCGATCGTGCGCGGCAACGCAATTGCAATCTGGCGGGGCGACTTATATGCACCCGCGCGGAGGGCCGATGAGCAGACCCAGCCGGAGGAGCCGGGGTAGCGTTACCGTTCAGGACGTCGCACGCGCCGCAGGCGTGTCCGCGATGACGGTTTCGCGCGTGGTGAACGGCGGCACCAACGTCCGCGCGACGACCCGCGCCGCCGTCCTCGAAGCGATCGAGCGTCTCAACTATTCGCCCAACAGCGCCGCGCGCAGCCTGGCCGCGGGCGAGGCGATGCGGATCGGCCTGCTCTATTCGAACCCGTCCGACGCCTATCTCTCGCAATTCCTGATCGGCGCGCTGGCCGCCGCGCGCCGCGCCGGATGCCATCTGGTGCTGGAGGCGTGCGAGAGCGAGCGATCGGACGAGCAGGCGGAAGCCACCCGCCGCTTCGCCGCCACCGATGTGGAGGGCGTGATCCTGCCGTGCCCGCTGGCGGAGGCGGCGCCCGTGCAGGCCGAGCTGCTGTCGGCCGATATCCCCGCGGTTTCGGTGGCGATCGGAGTGCCGCCGGCCGGATCGCTCAACGTGCGGATCGACGATTACGGCGCGGCGGCGGCGATGACCCGCTATCTGCTGGGGCTGGGCCACCGCCGCATCGGCTTCATCCGCGGCAACCCGAACCAGAGTGCCAGCCTGGAGCGTTATCGCGGCTTCTGCGCGGCGCTGGAGGAGGCCGGGCTCGACGTGGCCGACATGCCGGTGGAGCAGGGTTACTTCACCTTTCGATCCGGCATCATCGCCACCGAACGGCTGCTCGACCGGGGCGATCCGCCGACGGCGATCTTCGCCTGCAACGACGATATGGCCGCCGCCGCCGTGGGCGTGGCGCACCGCCGCGGGATGAACGTGCCGCAGGACCTGTCGATCGTCGGCTTCGACGATACCCAGCTCGCCACCACCGTCTGGCCCGAGCTGACCACCATCCGCCAGCCGACCGCCGCGATGGCGGAGACCGCGCTGAACCTGCTGCTCGCCCATCTGCGCGCGCTGCGTTCTGGCGAGACGCCCCGGTTCGAGGAGCAGGTGCTGGATTACGAGCTGGTGGTGCGCGAATCCTCCGGGCCGCCTCCGGCAGTCGTCTCCGAACCCTCGCGGAGCCGCGGACGCCGCGCCTGATCCTGCGCCGGGGCGCCTTCGCGGGCGCTTCCGGCGCTTGCTTTTCATCCGTAATGGGGCCACCGTTACCGCTAACAGTCCCGCAGATTCCACGCGGACTGAGGGAGAGGGGTTCCAAGGGATGAATGCATCGGCGGAGAGGACGAACATCGGCCTCGTCTTTGCCATCGTCGCGGTGGCGACGATCGGCGGGTTGCTTTTCGGATATGACAGCGGTGCCGTGAACGGCACGCAGCCGGGCCTGATCGCCGCCTTCGGGCTCGACGACAAGGGGCTGGGCTTCACGGTCGGGTCGCTGCTGATCGGCTGCGTGGTCGGCGCGTCGCTGGCGGGCGTACTCGCCGATGCGATGGGCCGCCGTGCCGTGATGCGGCTGGCCGCCGTGCTGTTCCTCGGCGGCGCGCTGGTCCAGGGCTTCGCGCACGATCACACGCTGTTCGTGATCGCCCGGATCATCGGCGGCATGGCGGTGGGCGCCGCATCGGTGCTGTCGCCCGCCTACATCTCCGAGGTCGCGCCCGCCAGCATCCGCGGCCGCATGACCACGGTGCAGCAGGTGATGATCATCACCGGCCTGACCGCGGCGTTCCTTGCCAACTATTACGTCACCTCGGTCGCCGGCGTTTCGACCAACAAGATCTGGTTCGATATCGAGGCCTGGCGCTGGATGTACCTGCTCCAGGCGGTGCCGGCGGCGGTGTTCCTGATCGCGCTGTTCTTCATCCCCGAAAGCCCGCGCTACCTGGTGTCGAAGGGGCGGAACGAGGAAGCCAATTCGGTCCTGACCAACCTGTTCGGCGCGGGCGCGGCTTCCGCCAAGGTCGCCGAGATTCAGGCGAGCTTTTCCAACGATCACCGCCCGCGCCTCAGCGACGTACTCACGCCCGCGGGCGGCCGGGGCTTCCTGGGCGTCCGTTCGATCGTGTGGGTGGGCATCATGCTGGCGGTGTTCCAGCAACTCGTCGGCATCAACGTGATCTTCTATTACGGCGCGACGCTATGGCAGGCGGCCGGCTTCTCCGAGCAGGATTCGCTGATCATCAACATCGTGTCGGGCGCGGTTTCGATCGCTGCCTGTTTCGTGACGATCGCGGTGATCGATCGCATCGGCCGCAAGCCGTTGCTGCTGATCGGCTCGGTCGGCATGGCGTTGTCGCTGTTCGCGATGGTCTATGCGTTCAGCCAGGGCGGGCTGGTCGACGGCAAGCTCATGCTGCCGGACGATTCGGGCAAGATCGCGGTTTGGGCGGCCAACATCTATGTGATCTTCTTCAACGTCAGTTGGGGTCCGGTGATGTGGGTGATGCTGGGCGAGATGTTCCCGAACCAGATCCGCGGCTCGGCGCTCGCGGTGGCGGGGTTCTTCCAGTGGGCCGCGAACTATGCGATCGCCCAGGCCTTCCCGATCATGCTCACCACGATCGGCCTTGCCGCCAGCTACAGCTTCTACGGCGTCTGCGCCGTGATCAGCTTCTTCCTGGTCGTCCGGTTCATCCATGAGACCAAGGGCAAGGAACTGGAGGCGATGGAGGGCTGACGTCCCAAATCCTCCCCGAGTTTTGCTCGGGGAGGGGGACCGCGCCCGAAGGGCGTGGTGGCGGGGGCGCCGCGTAAGCGGCGGTATCCCGCCGCCGCCCCTCCACCATTCGCTGCGCGAATGGTCCCCCTCCCCGAGACAAGCTCGGGGAGGAATTTGTTTGGAGCCGTGCCTTGACGACCCGTACCCCCGTCCGCCCCTTCCGATCGCGCGAATGGTTCGCCGCCCCGGGCCGCAGCGACATGGCGGCGCTCTATCTCGAGCGCTTCATGAATTACGGCATCACGCCGGACGAGCTGCGTAGCGGCAAGCCGATCATCGGCATCGCCCAATCGGGATCGGACATCGCGCCGTGCAACCGCATCCATCTGGAGACGGTGAAGCGCGTGCGCGAGGGCATATTGGCGGCGGGCGGCGTGCCGATGGAGTTTCCGCTCCACCCGATCTTCGAGAATTGCCGCCGCCCCACCGCGGCGCTGGACCGCAACCTGGCCTATCTGGGGCTGGTCGAGGTCCTCAACGGCTATCCCATCGACGCGGTGGTGCTGACCACCGGATGCGACAAGACCACGCCCAGCTCGCTGATGGCGGCATCCACGGTGGATATCCCGGCGATCGTCCTCTCGGGCGGGCCGATGCTCGACGGTTGGCATGAGGGCGAGCTGGTCGGCTCCGGCACCGTCATCTGGCGCAGCCGCCGCAAGATGGCCGCGGGCGAGATCGACGAGGAGGAGTTCCTGAAGCGCGCGATGGAGAGCGCGCCATCCGCCGGGCATTGCAACACCATGGGCACGGCATCGACGATGAACTCGATCGCCGAGGGGCTGGGCATGAGCCTGCCCGGCTGCGCGATGATCCCGGCGCCGTACCGCGAACGCGGGCAGATCGCCTTTGAGACCGGCAGGCGCATCGTGGAGATGGCCTATGAGGACCTGCGCCCGTCGAAGGTGCTCAGCCGGCAATCCTTCCTCAACGCGATCAAGCTGCTCACCGCGATCGGCGGATCGACCAACGCCCAGCCGCACCTGAACGCGATGGCCCGCCACGCGGGCTTCACGCTGGACGCGGCGGACTGGATGGCCGGGTATGACCTGCCGCTGATCGTCAACATGCAGCCGGCCGGCGCCTATCTGTCCGAGCGGTTCCACCGCGCGGGCGGCATCCCCGCCGTGCTGCGCGTGATGATCGAGGCGGGCGCGATCGACGGTTCGGTCGCCACCGTTACCGGCAGGACGCTGGCCGAGAATGTCGCTGCCGCGCCGATCAAGGATGCGGACGTCATCCTGCCCTGGGCCGCGCCGCTGAAGGAGCGGGCGGGGTTCCTGGTGCTGAAGGGCAATCTGTTCGACTTCGCGATCATGAAGACCAGCGTGATCGGCGAGGATTTCCGCGCCCGCTATCTCTCGCGCCCCGGCGCCGAGGGGGTGTTCGAGGGCCGCGCGATCGTGTTCGACGGATCGGACGACTATCATCACCGCATCAATGATCCCGCGCTGGCGATCGACGAGAACTGCATCCTCGTCATCCGCGGATCGGGCGTGCTCGGCTGGCCCGGATCGGCCGAGGTGGTGAACATGCAGCCGCCCGACGCGCTGCTGCAGAAGGGCATCCAGAGCCTGCCCACGCTGGGCGACGGGCGGCAATCGGGCACGTCGGACAGCCCCTCGATCCTCAACGCCTCGCCCGAGAGCGCGGCGGGCGGGGGCCTGCGCTGGCTGCGCACGGGAGACACGATCCGCATCGATCTCAACACCGGCACCTGTGACGCGCTGGTGGATATGGCCGAGATCGCGCGCAGGCTGGCGGAGGAGACGATCCCGGCCGTGCCGCAGAGCAACACGCCCTGGGAGGAGTTGTACCGCGAGAAGACGGGCCAGCTAGGCGATGGCGGGGTGCTGGAGTTCGCGCTGAAATACCGGCGGACGAGCGAGAAGGTGCCGCGGCACAATCACTAGCGCGGGCCGCTGCGGCCGGGATGGCTTGCGAGCCGGCGGCGGGGGCTTTCCCCAATGCGGTCTGCGTCGAACCCGGGCCTCGGCCTTCGCCGGGGAATATCCGGGGCTAAGAAACTTAGCCGATCGGCAAAGTTTTCGCTTGCGCCGCCGCGCCGGCTCGCAATACTTAGCGATATGTCTAACTATGATCCCGATCTCTCGCGGCTGTTTCACGCGCTCGCCGATCCCACGCGGCGGGCGATCCTGACGCGGCTGGCCAAGATGCCCGCGCGGGTGACCGATCTGGCCGGACCGACGGGGCTGCGCCTGCCCACGGTGATGCGCCACCTGTCCGTGCTGGAGGAGGCTGGACTGATCGCCACCTCCAAGGACGGGCGGATCCGCACCTGCGCGATCGTGCCCGAGGCATTCGATCCGGCGCGGACCTGGCTCGATGAGCAGCGCGCGATCTGGGAGGGCAGGCTGGACCGGCTGGACGCTTTCGTGATGCGAGTGATGAAGGAACGCGAAGAATGACGCAGGACAGTGCCGCCGTGCCCGCCGGCCCCCAGGACCGGTTTGCCACGCTCCGTTTCGAGCGGGAGGCTGCGGCCCCGCTGGACGTGCTGTGGGAGGCGTGGACCGCGCCCGCCGCCCGCGCGGTGTGGGCCGCGCCGTCGCCTGCAGTGACGGTGGCGTTCCTTGAGGCCGATAGCCGGGTGGGCGGGCGCGAGGTTTCACTCTGCAAGATTGCGGGCCAGCCGGACATCCGCTGCGAATGCGGCTGGCTGGCGCTGCAGCCTGCGCTGCGCAGCGTGAACTATGAGGTGGTCTCGGCGGAGGGCGAGACGCTGTCGATCGCGCTGGTGACCGCGGATTTCTCCGGCGACGCGGTGCGCAGCCGGCTGGTGGTGACGGTGCAGCTTTCCGCCGTCGCGAAGGATATGGCGGCGGGCTATCGCGAAGGATTCGGCGCGGGGCTCGACAATCTGGCGGCCGTGGCGGAGCGCACGATGCTGCTCCAGCGCGTGATCCGGGCGCCGCGCTCCGTGGTGTGGGGCGCGTGGGTGAACCCGGAGACGCTGCCGCAATGGTGGGGACCGGATGGCTTCTCGTGCCGCACCGATCGCATCGACCTGAGAAGCGGCGGCGAATGGGTGTTCGACATGATCGGGCCGGACGGCACGGTGTTCCCGAACCACCATCTCTATCACGAGGTGCTGCCGGAGGAACGGCTGGGCTATTCGCTGCTATGGGGCGAGAACGGCCCGAAGCACGCCGACGCCTGGGCTTCGTTCGAGGAATGGGACGGCGCGACGAAGGTGACGCTGGGGATGATATTCAGCACCGCCGCCGAGTTCCAGAACGCCAAGGGGTTCGGCGCGGTGGAACTGGGGCACCAGACGCTGGCCAAGCTGGAGCATTTCATCCAGCCGCGCTGATGCGGCGGGCGGCCTATAGCGCCTGCGCGGCGGCCCAGCCGCTGGCCCAGGCCCATTGGAAGTTATAGCCGCCCAGCCAGCCGGTGACGTCCACCGCCTCGCCGATCGCAAACAGCCCCGGCACGCGCCGCGCCTCCATCGTCTGCGAGGAGAGCTCGGCGGTGCTGATGCCGCCCACGGTCACCTCGGCCTTGGCGAAGCCCTCCGATCCGCTGGGGGTGAAGCGCCAGCCGGTCAGCCTGCGCTCGGCCTCGGCCAGCGCGCCATCGCGCAGGTTCGCCAGCTCGCCGTTCAGCGCGAGCCGTTCGGCCAGCGCCTCGGCCAGCCGGTCGGGCAGGGTGCGGGCGAGCAGGCTGCGCAGCGTGGCGCGCGGCTGGGCGCGCTTGGCCTCCGTCAGCCATCCCGGTGCCGCGCCGGGAAGAAAATCCACTGCGATCGCCTCGCCATGGCGCCAATAGGAAGAGACCTGGAGGATCGCCGGCCCCGATAGCCCGCGATGCGTGAACAGCGCGGCTTCCGCGAACGCCGCCTTGCCGCAACGCGCGACCACCGGGGCGGAGACGCCCGAAAGCTCGCGGAACAACGCCTCGTCCGGCCCCAATGTCAGCGGCACCAGCGCAGGGCGTGGCTCGACCACCTTGAGCCCGAAGCGGCGCGCCAGATCATAGGCGAAGCCGGTCGCGCCCAGCTTTGGGATCGAAGGGCCGCCGGTGGCGATCACCAGCGCGGGCGCCCGGGCGGTGCGGCTGCCGGCGGTGACGCGGAACATGCCGTCCGCATGCTCCACCGCCGCAATCGGCTGGCCCAGCGCGATCTCCACCCCGCCGCGATCGCATTCGTCCATCAGCATCGCCACGATCTGCTTCGCCGATCCGTCGCAGAAGAGCTGGCCCAGCGTCTTTTCGTGCCAGGCGATGCCGTGGCGGTCGACCAGCGCCAGGAAATCCTGCGGGCCGAAGCGGCTGAGCGCCGATTTGGCGAAATGCCGGTTGGCCGACAGGAAACGATCGGGCGCGGTGCCCAGATTGGTGAAGTTGCACCGCCCGCCGCCGGAGATCAGGATCTTGCGCCCCGGCGCGCCGGCATGATCGATCAGCAGCACGCGCCGCCCGCGCTGGCCCGCCATGGCGGCACAGAACATCCCTGCCGCCCCCGCGCCGAGCACGATAGCGTCATGGGTTTCGGGTTCGGCTGGGGCGTCTTGCGGCATCGGTCCCGCGCTAGACGGTTTCCCGCGCCAAAGTCACCCCAGCAGCATCCACAGCGCCATTCCCACCATCATCAGATTCTCGGTGAGCGAGAGGAAGCCCAGCGGCACGTTGCTGTCGCCGCCCACGCAGGCGCATTTCAGCGTGCGCCGGTCGATATACACCGCCTTGAAAACCGAAACCGCGCCGATGCCGCCGATGAACAGCGATATCGGGATCGCGATCCGGTGCATCAGCGGCTCGCCCAGCATCAGCACGCCCGCCAGCGCCTCCGCATAAGGATAGACGCGGCCATAGGGCACCCAGCGGCGCGCGAGCAGGTCATAGTTGAGGAACATCGTCGCGAAGCTCTCCACATCGCGGAGCTTCAGGATCGCCAGCACGCACATGCTGAGCGCGACGAACCACTGCAGCGCCTGTGGCGTGAGGGCTGCTCCGGTGACGGCATGGCTGAGCGCCAGCGCCGCCGCGGCCGTCACCGCGAACAGCGCGATCACCGGAGCATAGCTGGTGGCCTTGGGATCGCGCACGCGCAGGCCGAAATGCCGTCGCAGATCGTCGTGCCCGCCGATGCGGACGCCGTCGATGAAGGTCTGCGGTGTGGTGGCGACGCCATGCTGGGCCTTGAACGCATCGGTTTCCGCGCGGGTCGTGAGCCAGCGGTCGTCCACCGCATAGCCGCGGCTGCGCAGCAGGTGCAGCGCCTTCAGTCCATAGGGGCAGACGTGATCGGGCATCACCATCCGGTAGAGGGTGGCCTGGGGCTTGCCGGTCATCGCGGGTCTCGCTCGTTCGTTCGCCGGGAATGGGGGCGGGCCGCGCCGGGAAGAGGGGGGATGGCGCGGCCCGGCGCGGGCATCAGCAGCCGCAGTTCTTGCAGCCGCAGCGCTTGCAGCCGCAGCGCTTGCTGTTCCGCGCGCAGTTGCACGGATTGCAGCGGCACGGGTTGCAGGTGCACCCCTGGGTCGGTTCGGTCATGGGTCTTCTCCTCATCTTGTCCAAGAGCGGACCCGGCCCATATAGGTTCCGTACCATGGTACGGAGTCAAGCATGAAAAGCATGACCATCGCGGGGCTGGCCAAGGCGGGCGGCGTGGGGGTGGAGACGGTGCGCTATTACCAGCGCCGCGGCCTGCTCGGTACGCCCGATCGCGGCGGCGGCGGCATCAACGGCGGTGTGCGGCGCTATACGGATGCGGACGCGCGGCGGCTGCGCTTCATCCGGTCGGCCCAGGCGGCGGGCTTTACGCTGGACGAGATCGCCGAGCTGCTCGCGCTCGACGCCACCGGCGATCGCCCCCGTGCCCGCGCGCTGGCCGAGGAGCGCATCGCCGCGCTGGACGCGAAGATCGCCGAGCTGGAGGCGGCACGGGCGTCGTTGAAGCGTCTGGCGGGCGAATGCGCGGCAGGGACCAGCGGGCCGTGCCCGATCATCGCGGCGTTCGAGGGTTAGGGGGCGTCCCAATCCTTCCCCGCCAGGGGGAGGTGGCACGCGCAGCGTGACGGAGGGGGAGGAAGCCCCGGCGGATGTTCTGGAAACCTCCCCCTCCACCGCTTCGCGGTCCCCCTCCCCCTGGCGGGGAAGGATTGGAGGGAGACGGGCGGCCCCCTAAACCCCCACCCGGATTTCCGGGCAGGGGAGGCCCGGTACGGCCACCTCGAACGCGAACAGGTCGCCCTCGCGGGGTTCCTTCGCCACTTCCTCCGGTGTGCAGTGTTTGCGGGCGGTGGTGGCGTAGACGGTCTTCAGGCCGGGGCCGCCGAACGCGATCTTGGTGATCGCGCTCACGGGGAAGCGGATTACCTCCAGCAGCTCGCCCGCGGGCGAATAGCGGCGGACGGCACCGCCCTTGTACAGGCCCGTCCACACACAGCCCTCGGCATCCACGGTGGGGCCGTCGGGATAGCCTTCCTCATTGGGGATGGCCGCGAACAGGCGGCGGTTGGAAAGGCGGCCGTCCTCGCCCACGTCGCAGGCATGGATAAGGCCGCCCAGCGTATCGGTGTGATACAGGATGCGCCCGTCGGGGCTCAGCGCGGGGCCGTTGGTGATCGAGCAGAGATCGCTCTCGCGCACGCAGGCCCCGTCCGCGCCCAGGCGATAGATGCAGCCGCTCACCGTCGCCTCGCCATCGTCCATCGTGCCGAACCACAGCCGGCCGAGCGGATCGACGGTGGCGTCGTTCAGCCGGTTGTTCGGATGCTGCGGCTCTGGATCGCACAGCGGCGCGAAGCTGCCGTCTGCCGGATCGAAGCGCGCCAGCCCGGTCTTCAGCCCCGCGACGAAGCCGCCGCCCGCGATGGGGAGCACGAAGCCGACCTGATCCGGCGCGGCCCATTCGCTGCGCTCGCCGCTCGCCGGATCATAGCGATAGATGCGGTGGCGCTTGATGTCGGTGAACCACAGCGCTGCATCGCGCGCGACCCACACCGGCCCTTCGAGCAGCGGGCCGCCAAGCGCCCAGATGCTGACCGGTTCGGAGCGCTGGACGGCCACCGGCAGGGCCTCAGCGCCAACCGGCGTCGACGAAATATTCGTGGGCGGTGATCAGCCGCGCATCGTCGGACGCCAGGAACAGCGCCATCGCCGCGATGTCGTCGGGCACCAGCCGCCCCTTCAGGCATTGCGCGCCGACGATCTCCGCCTCGCCCTCGGGCGTGTACCACTTCATCTGGCGCGGCGTCTGAACGTTGCCGGGCACGATGCAGACCGATCGGATGCCGTCCGGCCCCAGCTCGCGCGCCAGGCTGCGGTTCAGCCCTTCGATCGCTGCCTTGGCGGTCTGGTAGAGCGTCAGCCCCTCCAGCCCCAGATGCCACGAGATCGAGCCCAGGTTCACGATCACGCCGCCGCCCTTCTGCCGCATGCCGGGCACCACCGCCTGGGCGCAGAAGAACAGGTGCTTCAGGTTCACGTTCAGCCGGTTTTCCCAATAGGCCTCGGTGATCTGGTCGATCGTGTGGCGATCGTCGTTGGCGGCGTTGTTGATCAGGATGTCGAACGGGCCGTTGTCGTCGATCAGCTTGCGGATCGTGGCCTGAACCGCTTCGATATCGGTCAGGTCTACGCGCTGGAAGATCGGCGGCTGCTGGACCCCCGACAGGCTTTCCACCAGCGCACGCGAATCCTCCTCTGCGATGTCGAAGAAGGTGACGTCGCACCCCTGGCGGACGAAGCCCTGGACGATGCCCGCACCGATGCCCGATCCGCCGCCGGTGACCAGCACGCGCTTTCCGCGAAGGCTGGGATAGATGGCGCGCTGTTCGCTGGTGAGCGGCTTGAGCATGGGATCAGCTTCCGACATTAGAAATTGCTACTCCGGAACAGCGCGCGGCGCCCGGGCGCGCGAAAATCGTGACTTGGGAAGGGGCGCGGCCGCTCACGATGCGAGCAGCCCGCGCGCGGCAAGGTTACGCATCAGATCACGGATGCCGAAATCCCAGGGGGCGGCGTCCTTCGAGGTGGTGACGCGATTGACGAGCCTGCCCAGCTTCGGCGCGGAGATGCTTACCACGTCGCCCAGCTTGTGGGTGAAGCCGCGGCCGGGATCGTCGCGATCCTGGATCGGCGCGAACAGCGTGCCCAGGAACAGCACGAAGCCGTCCGGATACTGATGCTCGCTCATCGTCTGGCGGACCAGATCCGTGGGATCGCGGCTGATCTCGCTCATCTTGTTGGTGCCTTCGAGGCGGTAGTTGTCCTGCCCCTCGATCACCAGATCGACGGTGGCGCTGCGCACGTCGTCCATGGTGAAGCCATCGTCGAAGATGCGGATGAAGGGGCCGAGCGCGGTGGAGGCGTTGTTGTCCTTCGCCTTGCCCAGCAGCAGCGCGCTGCGCCCTTCGATGTCGCGCAGGTTGACGTCGTTGCCCAGCGTCGCGCCGCGGATGTTACCGTTGCGGTCCACCGCCAGCACAACTTCTGGCTCCGGATTATTCCAGTCGCTGTTGGAACGCACGCCGATCTCCGCGCCCCAGCCGACCGCGGAGAGGACCGGCGCCTTGGTGAACACCTCCGCATCCGGGCCGATCGCGACCTCAAGATATTGCGACCACATGCCGGCCTCGATCAGCGCCGCCTTGAGCGCCGCCGCCTCGTCGCTGCCCGGAACCACCGCGCGGATGCCCGATCCGACGCGCGCCTCCAGGTCGCCGCGGATCTCGGCGGCTCGGGCGGAATCGCCGCGGGCGCGCTCCTCGATCACGCGCTCGATCGCGGAAACGGCGAAGGTGACGCCCGCCGCCTTGATGCACTGGAGGTCCACCGGGGCCAGCAGCCGGGGCTGGCCGGGCGCATTGAGCGCGCTAACATCGCACAGCGCGGGGCCGGTCAGCGTCGCCAGATCATCGCGTTCCAGTAGGTCGGCGACCGTCGGCGCCACGCCCGAGAGATCATGGACCACGCCATCGCGCACCGCCACCGGAGTGGGGCCTGCGGAAAGCAGCACCCGGCCGATCAAGCTGGCCTGCCCATGATCGATGGGCAGCATATCTTCTGAAAACCGCGCTTCCAAGTCCCCGCCCGTCCGTTGGGTCATCTATTTGATAGCGCTACCATTGGTTCCGGCGGGCGCGGCTGTCAAGCGCGGGCTTTACGGAGGGCGCGGTTCAGCGCGCGGCGGTGGGGATATGGCTCGCTATTTCGGCGGCGATCACTTCGGGATCGCGCATCGCGCCGTCTTCGCTGGCGCGCACCACGCGCCAGGGGGCGAGCAGCCCGGCGGCCACCATCGCTTCGTAATTGGCGCGCACGCGGGCCTGGAGCGCGGCATCGGCCTCATATTCGTCATAGGCGCGATCGGTGTAGCTGCGCTGCGCTTTCCGCAGGATCAGCTCGCGCGCCATCTCCCACGGCGTGTCGAGATAGATCGACAGATCGGGGCGGGGGAGGGCGAACTGGCCGGTTTCCAGCGCCAGGATCCAGTCCATCAGCGCGCGCGCCGCCGCGCCGTCCATCTTCGCGGCCTGATAGGCCATGTTCGACGCGATGTAGCGATCGAAGATCACCACATCATGCGCGGCCTGCGCATCCAGGATCGCCTGGCGCCATTCGAACCGGTCGAGCGCATAGAGCACCGCGGCGGCATGCGGGCTGGCGGCTACGGGCAACTCGCCCGCCAGCAGCCGTCCGATGGTGACGCCGGCCACCGTTTCGCCATAGCGGGGGAAGCCGATCACGATGGCGTTGCGGCCTGCGGCCGTCAGCCTGGCGTGCAGCCGCGCCGCCGCCGTAGCCTTGCCCACGCCGTCGGCGCCCTCGATCGCGACGAGCATCGCACTTGTTCCCTTGCTTGCGAGGCCCTTTCCCTAGGCGGCGGGCGCCGGATTGTCACGCCGCCGCGCCGCGTCCCGGTTAAATTATTGTAATACTATAATATTCTAAACGAACGGGATTAGGTACAAGCCCGTAGTCGTTGCCGCGCCGTGGCGTGCCTATCGTTTCTTCCACAATCTGGCCGCCGCGTTGGGAAGGGGAAACGTGAGCGAAGTCGATGTCATGATCGTGCTCGTGCTGCGCGATGCGGGTCTGCGCAGCATCCTGGCCGCGCGCCTGTCGTTCGCGGGGGCTCAGGTGGTGACCGCCCAGGCGATCCATGATCCAGCGGTGACGCGCCACATCCGCAAGCGCGCGGTGCTGGTGGTGGAGGCCGAAGCCGTGGCGGGCCGTTCCGGGGAGTGGATCGATGCGCTGGTAGACGATCCGCTGTGGATCGAGGTGGTGGTGCTGGTGGAAGAAGGCGAGCGCGAGTGCCTGCCGGACGAACCGCGGCTGTTGCCGGTCCATCGCATCCGCGCCTATCCCGAGCTCTATGCGCGGCTGCCCTATTGGACCGATGCCGCCCGCTGAGCCCGGGGATCAGGGATCGGGGATCAGCCCCGCAGCGAAGGCGATGCGCAGCGCTTCGGAAAGGCTGCGCACCTCGAGCTTTTCCATCAGGTTGGCGCGATAGATCTCCACCGTGCGCGGGCTGATATCGAGGTTATAGGCGATAACCTTGTTCGCCTGCCCCTCGATCAGGCCGCGCAGGACGTCGCTCTCGCGCGGGGAAAGGCGGGCGATCTTGGTCTTGGCCACCTCGACCCGTGCCGCGACCTCGCTGTCCTGCTCGAAACGCTGGAAGGCGTTTTCGACCATCTCCATCAGCGTTTCGGCCTCATAGGGCTTTTCGATGAAGTCGAGCGCGCCGGCCTTCATCGCCTGCACCGCGAGGTCCACGTTGCCGCGCCCGGTGAGGATGATCGCGGCGAACTTGCCGTTCCCCCGAATCGCCCGCAGAACGTCCAGTCCCGATGCGCCCGGCATGTGGAAATCGAGAAGCAGCACCCCCGGGTCCAGATCCGGCGCCTCCTCAAGAAACGCCTCGCCCGATCGGAAACCGCGAATCAGCAACCCGGTGCGGACCGACAGAAGGCTGTGCAGGGAGGCGCGGACGGCGTCGTCGTCGTCGACGATGTATATTGTCCTACTCATTCTCTTCACCCTCCGTTGCGGCGGGCAGGGTGAAGCGGAACTCTGCTCCTCCCTCGGGCCGGTTTCCGGCACTCAATGTCCCACCGTGCGCTTCAATGATACGCTTACTGATCGAAAGTCCAATACCCATTCCGCTATCGCCTGGCTTTGACGTGGCGAAGCGGGAGAAAATATCATCAAGCAGGTTTCCGGGGATTCCCGGACCACTGTCGATGATCGTAATTTCGATCTCAACCTTACCGATCTTACACGAACGAATATTAATCTGGCGTTTACCTCCAGAAGTGGTGCGCATTGCCTGCAAAGAATTACGAAGAAGGTTAACAAGAACTTGCTGAATCTGGACTCCGTCGGCGTAGACCCGGGGTGCGGCGGGATCGAGATCGAACGCCACATCGGTGTCAAAATGGCCCGTTCCGGCGAAGACCAGCGCGGCCGCCTCGCGCACCAGCTTGTCCACCTCGGTGGGCCGCATCGCGACTTCGCCACGGGCGGTGAAGTTGCGCATGCGGCGGATGATCTCGCCGGCGCGCTGGGTCTGTTCGGAGGCGAAGCGCAGCACCTCGGCGACGCTTTCCCCGCTGTCGCCACGTTCGGCCAGCGTGCGCGCGGCGGCGAGGAAGTTGGCGATCGCGGCGAGCGGCTGGTTCAGTTCATGCGCCAGATCGGCGGCAAGCTCGCTCATCGCCGACTGGCGCGTGACGTGGGCCAGCTCCGCATGCAGCTCCGCCAGCCGCGCCTCCGCATCCAGGCGGCGGGAGATGTCGCGGAAGAAGATGGTGATCAGCCGTTCCCCCCCGGCGGGCAGCGCGCCGGTGACCACCTCGACCGGGAAGCTGCGCCCGTCGGCGGCCTGGCCGACCGCGAGCGAGGCCTCGTCCGCCCTGCCGGGCGCGCGGGTGAACAACGCGGTGAAGGCGCTGTGCTGGTGCGACGGGGCGAGTATCTTCAGGTTCTGGCCGACCACCTCGGCGGCGGTATGGCCCCACATCCGCTCCGCCGCCGCGCTGAACTCGCGGATCGTGCCGTGCTCGTCGACCAGCACCATCGCGTCGGGCACGGTTTCCAGCACGAGCCGGAGCTGCGCCTCACGGGCATTCAGCGCGCGCGATCCGCGCAGCAGGCCGAAGTCGAGGTTCCACGCCAGCAGTGCCAGCGAGAGCAGGATCGACGCGATCACGCCCGGCAGCGAGGCGCGCAGCGCGATCGCCGGAGAGCCCGCCGCGGGCGCGAACACGAACAGCAGCAGCATGGCGAGGCCGATCGCCAGCACCGCGCTGGCGAGCAGCGCGCTCGCCTCCCGGCGTATCCAGCGCCCGTGGCTCGCCGCATAGCCCGAGCTGGCGAGAAGCAGCAGGACCAGCGCTCCGCCTGGCCCCGTCCTCCCCGGATCGGCAACCGGCACCGCGCCGACCTGAGCGGGAAAGAGCAGCAGATCAGTGCCCAGGCGAAGGCCCGTCATCGATTGGAACAGCGCGGCCGCGGCGATGGCCAGCACCGCCCCCCACAACCACAACGCCAGCACATGCCGTTCGCGGATCGCCGCGATCAGGCCGGCGGCCATCGCCGCATAGCCGATCGCGGTGGCCGGCCACATCGGCGAAGTCGCTAGGCCGAACCCGCCAAGTCTTGCGGAGCCCGTTAACCATCCCGCGAAGGAGAGCAGGCAACAGAAAAGCGCCAGCGCAGCAAGAAGCGACGCCATTCTTCTGCCCATGGGCGCCGGATTCGTTCCCGGCATCATCGCTGGGGGCTCTCCACGCTACTCGACACCCCGCCCGGGTCGGTCATGCGTGCTAAGCTTACTGGCTGCGGCGCGAATGGAAACTGATTTTTCCGGCGTGTGAGCGGCGGGGCGGTGCGCGCAGAGGCGCCTTGCCAAAGCGGCACGGTAACGCGATCACTGGTGCATCGGCGCGGACGCGATCCGCGCCAGGAACCTGTCCAGGGAGCTGCAAGTTGATCCGCACAATCCTGATCCTCGGAGCGGCCGCCTCCGCGCTGGGCGCCTGCGCCAGCGGCGGCGGCGCCAAGCCGCAGACCGCATCGGCCGAACCCGCCGCCAGCGCCCCAGGCAAGGGCAAGGGGTATAACCACGATCCCTATCCCTCGACCTACAAGGCCTATCCCGGCGTGCCGACGCTGTTGACCAACGTCACCATCCTGGATGGCGAGGGCGGGCGGATCGACAAGGGCGCGATCTTCTTCAAGGACGGCAAGATCGTCGCGCTGGGCGCGGACGTGACCGGTGAGCCCGGCGCGGTGGTGATCGACGGCGGCGGCACCTATGTCACCCCCGGCGTGATCGACATCCACAGCCACCTGGGCGACTATCCCAGCCCCGGCGTGCAGGCGCATTCCGACGGCAACGAGATGACCGGCCCGGTCACCGCCGAGGTTTGGGCCGAGCACAGCGTGTGGCCGCAGGACCCGGGCTTCGGCCGCGCGCTGGCCAATGGCGGCGTCACCACGCTGCAGATCCTGCCGGGCTCCGCCAACCTGTTCGGCGGGCGATCCGTGGTGCTCAAGAACGTCTATGCCCGCACGATGCAGGGTATGAAGTTCCCCGGCGCGCCCTATGGCCTGAAGATGGCGTGCGGCGAGAACCCCAAGCGCGTCTATGGCGCCAAGGGCCGTTCGCCCGCCACGCGGATGGGCAACATCGCCGTCGATCGCGCGACCTGGGCCAAGGCTGTGGAATATAAGCGCCGCTGGGACCGGTATGAGGAGAAGGGCGGCGAGCCGCCCGCGCGCGACATCCAGATGGATACGCTGCGCGGCGTTCTGGAAGGCGAGATCCTGGTCCAGAACCACTGCTATCGTGCCGACGAGATGGCCATCGTCATGGATATGGCCAAGGAGTTCGGATACCATGTCAGCGCGTTCCACCACGCGGTGGAGGCCTATAAGATCGCCGATCTGCTGAAGGCCAACGGCACCTGCGCCGCCGTGTGGGCGGACTGGTATGGCTTCAAGATGGAATCCTATGACGCGGTGAACGAGAACCTGGCGATCATCGACCAGGAAGGCGCCTGCGCGATGATCCATTCGGACGACGACAACGGCATCCAGCGGCTGAACCAGGAGGTTGCGAAGGCGCGCGCGGCGGGGCTGCGCGCGGGCTTCAAGATCACCGAGGAACATGCCTGGACCTGGCTGGCGATCAACCCCGCCAAGGCGCTGGGCATCGCCGACAAGACCGGCAGCCTGAAGCCCGGCAAGATGGCCGATATCGTGCTGTGGAACGGCAATCCGTTCAGCGTCTACACCCGCCCCGCGATGGTGTGGGTGGACGGCGCGCTGATGTTCGACGCCAAGGACCCCAAGCGGCGTCCGGTTTCCGATTTCGAGCTCGGCCAGCCGGGCGAGGGGGATGTGAAGTGATGCGCAACCTGCTGATCAGCGCCGCCGCGGCGGCAATCGCGCTTGCCGCGCCCGCCGCCGCGCAGGATGTGGCGATCGTCAACGCGAAGCTCGTCATCGGCGACGGCTCCGGCCCCGTCGAGGGCGGCACCGTGGTGATCCGCAACGGCCGCGTCACCGCGGCGGGCACGGGGGTGTCCGTGCCCGCGGGCGTGCGGACGATCGATGCGGGCGGCAAATGGGTGTCGCCGGGCATCTTCGCCGGCTTCACCCGCCTGGGCATCGTCGAGGTGGATGCGGTGGAAGGCACCAACGACAGCTCCGCGCGCAATTCGCCGTTCAACGCCGCCATCGACGTGGCGCCTGCGGTGAACCCGCGCTCCAGCCCGATCGCGATCAACCGCACCGATGGCGTCACCCGCGCGGTGGTCGCGCCCGAAACCGCCGGGTCGATCTTCGCGGGCCAGGGCGCGATCATCGATCTGGGCGCGGACATGGATGCGGTGAGCAAGGCCCAGGCCTTCCAGTTCATGGAATATGGCGAGGCGGGGGCGGGTGCTGCGGGCGGCAGCCGCCCGGCGGCCTATGCGATGCTGCGCAACGCGCTGTTCGAGGCGCGCGAATATGCCCGCAACCCGGGCCGGTTCCTCGATCGCGGCAAGGAAGCGATGCTGACCCGGCTCGACGCCGCCGCGCTGGTGCCGGTGGCCGAGGGGCGGATGCCGCTGCTGGTGCATGTCGAGCGCGCGTCGGACATGCTGGTGCTGCTGAAGCTGAAGCGCGAGATGCCGTCGCTGAAGCTGGTGTTCGTCGGCGCGACCGAGGGCTGGACGGTGGCGAAGCAGATCGCCGATGCGGGCGTTCCCGTGATCGCCACCGCGCTGAACGACCTGCCCGGCACGTTCGAACAGCTTGCCGCCACCCAGTCGAACATCGGGCGGATGAAGGCGGCCGGCGTCGATGTGGGCGTCGGCACGATCAATCAGGACGATGCCCGCCAGGCGCGCTGGGCGCGGCAATATGCCGGCAACCTTGTGGCGCTGACGCGCGTTCCGGGTGCCAGCGGGCTGGATTGGGGCGCGGCCTTCGCCGCGATCAGCTCCAAGCCTGCCGAGGCGCTGGGGCTGGGCGGCGACTATGGCTCGCTGCGCCCGGGGCGCCACGGCGACGTGGTGATCTGGGACGGCGACCCGCTGGAGCTGGCCACCGCTCCGGTGACGGTGCTGATCGACGGCGTCGAGCAGCCGCTGGAGAACCGCCAGACCCGGTTGCGGCAGCGCTACCTCGATCCCAAGGAGGATGGGCTGCCCAAGGCCTATGAACGCTGACCGGGGGAAGCGGGCTAGTACCGCCCGGAAATGCGCGCTTCCGCGCATTTCCAAACAAACTCTGGCCCGCCCGGCGGCGGCGAAAGGAGACGGAGATGCGAAGGACGACGATCGCCGCCCTGATGGGCGCAATGGCCCTGGCGCTTGGCGCCTGCGGCGGCACCGGCGAGGAGCCGGCCGCCAACACCGCCGGTGAAGCCGAAGCCGAAGCCAACGCGCTGGGCAACGATATCGGCGGCAACGCCGCGGAGGCGGGCAACGTCACCGCCAAGGTGCTGGCGATGAACGATTCGCTGCGCAACATCACGCTGGTGCGTGCGCTGATCGACCTCGACCTGCCGTGCGAGGGCGTCCTCAAGTCCGAAAGGATGGACGATTACGAGGGGCTGCCGGTGTGGCGCGCCCAGTGCAAGTCGGGCGACTATTATCTGATCAGCATCGATCCGGGCGGGATCGCCCATGTGCGCTCGCGCCCGCAGCGCTGATCGCCGGCGGCATCGCGCCGCTAATCCGGATCGTTTTCGAACGGGGCGGATCAGATACTCAGGGGTTCAAGCGATCCGGGAAAGGGAAGGGGCGGCGCCCGCGATCGCGGACGCCGCCCCCTCTTGCTTCAGCCCGGCTGCGCGTCAGAGCGCGACGACGCCGCCATCATTCTTGGTGATGATCGCGATCGCCGAGCGCGGGCGCACGGTGGCGCCGGCGCTGCCGCTCGCCTGGCTGGCCGGCCAGTGGCTGGAGGGCGCGGCCGGCGTGCCGTTCTCGCCCGGATGCTGGATGCCGACGAACAGCGTGCGGCCGTCCGGCGTGGTATCGACGCCGGTGATCTCGCACTCGACCGGGCCGACCAGGAAGCGCTTCAGCGTCGCCGCGGTGGCGGGGGCGCCGACGCGGGTCGCCTGGGTGGCGGTGGCGCCGCCCGATCCGGTGTTGGTGATCGTGCGCGCGCCGCCGTCGCCGACGGTGCCCGGCATCGCCGCCAGCATCATGCAGTTGGTGACGTCCGTGTAGGCGCCGTCGTCGGTCTGGATCCACAGGACCGGCTTCACGAGGCCCGATGCGTTCTGGGGACGGCCGAACCACAGGCCGTCCGGGCTGGAGAAGTCGTTGTCCGCGGTCAGGCCGGAGATGTTGATGTTGGCCGGATCCAGATCGGAACCCGCGCCGAACAGATAGATGTCCCAGGTGAAGCCGGTGGCGGCGGGATCGTCGCCGGTCTCGCGCAGGCGGATGATGTGGCCGTTCGGGTTGCCGAACTGGTTGGTCGCGCCCTTCGGGTCGTTATAGTGGCGCGGGTTGGCCGCATCGGTGCCGTTCAGCGGACGGACGCTGGCGTTGTTGTTGGTCAGCGTCAGATAGACCTCGCCGTTCACCGGGTTGACGGCGGTCCATTCCGGACGGTCCATCTTGGTGGCGCCCAGCGCATCGCCCGCCAGGCGCGCGTTGGCCAGGATGTCGGCCTGGTCCTGGAAGACATAGACCGGATCGGCGCCCACCGCGGGGCGATCCGGCACCGATCCGAACACCAGCGGCAGCCAGTTGCCGGTGCCGTCGGCATTGAACTTCGCGACGTAAAGCGTTCCGGCATCCAGATATTTGTCGCCGATCGCGATGCGGTTCGCGGCCTGGGCGTCGGCATCGCTCCAGGCAACGTTCGAGACGAACTTGTAGAGATATTCGCCGCGCGCGTCGTCGCCGAGATAGACGGCCAGCTTCTTGCCGGCGATCGTCTTGCTCAGCCATGCGCCTTCATGGCCCATGCGGCCGAGCGCGGTGCGCTTGCGCGGGGCGATCGTGCGGTCATAGGGGTCGATCTCGACCACCCAGCCGAACTGGTTGGCTTCGTAGCGATAGTCGCCCGTGCCGTCGGCCGGCTTGGTGGTGTCCACGGTCAGGTCGAAGCGGCGGAAGCTGGTGTTCGCCGGATCGGCGGGGACGACGGTGGCCCAGCCATAGCTGCCCGCGGCTCCCTGAGAGATGCCATAGCGGTTGAGCTGGGTGACCTCGCGCGCGGTGCGGTTGGCATTGTCGCCGGCGCCGCGCTTGAAATAGCCCGCCCAATTCTCTTCGCAGGTCAGGTTGGTGCCCCAGCCGGTGTGGCCATTGGCGCAGTTGTTCAGCGTGCCGCGGCCCGCGGTGCCGTTGGTCGAATAGGCGGTCTTGAGCAGTGCGCTGCCCGCGGCCGGGCCGGAGAAGGTGGCCGGCGTGTTCGGCGTCACGCGGCGGTTGAAGCTGCTGTTCTGCACATAGGACCAGGAGCGGTTCGCGCCCTCGACATATTCGACGACGCTGACGCCGTGGCACTCGATCTCCTTGATCGCCTCCGCCTCGGGACGGATGCCGCCCGGCGCGGTGGGGCCTGCAGGGTGCAGGTACTGCTGGTTGATGTTCTCATGGTTCTGCACGATCAGCCCGCGGAACGAGCTGTTGTCGTCGCGGCCGCCGGCGGTGTTGAGGCCGTACCAGTAGAGCGCGTCGCCATGATCGCCGATGCGCTGCGCGTAGTTGCCGTCGGTGCCGTCGTTGGCGAAGGCAGCCACGCCGGTCGCGATCGGATCGCCCAGGCGCGCGCCGATCTGGACCTTGTAGCCGGCCGGAACGGTGACCACGTCGAGCTTGTTCTTGGCGACCGCGGTGAAGCCGAGCGCCGCCGGCTGGATCGTGACCGTGGTGTCGACGGTCACGACGTTCCCCGAATCGTCGGTTACCGAGGTGCGGAACACCAGCGGGGTGGCGGCGGAAACGGCCGGGGCGATGAAGTTGCACTCCGCGGTGCCCGCGTTGACCAGCGTGACCGCCGGGCCTGAGAGCTGCGAATAGCTGTAGCCGGTGATCGTGCCGTTGTCATAGGCGGTTGCGGTGAGCGTCACCACGTTGCCGGCGCGCGCGGTTCCTGCCTGGCCGACCGACATCGCAGGGGCCGGATCGGCCGGCAGCGCGCTGTTGTCGCACCCGGCGAGCATGGATCCGCCGAACACCGCCGCGGCGGTGGCAACCGCGCCGCTGCGCAGCGTCTGACGGCGCGAATAGCGCTGGGCGACCAGATCGTTGAGGGTCGGGCCTGCGGTGAGGTTGGTATCGACGTCGCCGTCGGTGTAGCCGAACTGGATATCGCTGGAATTGCTCATCGGGTTCCCCTGTCAATCGAATCGAAGCCGCCGCGCGAACGCCGCGCCCGGACGCGCTCTCCGTGGGAGGGGGGGGTGACTTGCTGATGCGATTCCTGTTTCGCGACGGAGACTGTTTCGCGGCAGTTTGATGAGCGGGACGCCAAAGGACGCGCGGCTTTGCCTAGCGGCCCGCCGCGCGCTAGGGGGCGCGGCGATGGATGCGCCCCCGAACGATTCCCCCAGCCACAGCCTTGCCGGCCGGATCGCCGCCGCGGCACGGGCGATGCTGGCCCACGGCGAGGCCGCACCGCCGCCCGGCAGGCGCGACTGGATCGTGGCGGGCGCGCTCGCAGCACTGATCGCCGCGGGGCCGCTGGTAACGATCGCGGGCGCCAAGCTGATGGCTGGGGCCGCGCGTGCGGATGCCCGGCGGATGACGGAGGCGGCGGCGCCCCGTATCGCCGCGCGCGATGCGGCGGCGCGCGACCGGCGGGTGCTGGCCGCGCTCGTCCGCCGTGCGGGGGCCGGCGCCACGCTGGAGGCGCTGGCCAAGGCGCTGCCGCCGGAGGCGCGGGTCCAGTTCATCGCGCGCGGCGCGGACGGCCGGATCGAGGCCGATGTCGCCGCGCCCGATCCGGATGCGCTGCGGGCCGCGATCCGTGCTGAGCCGCTGCTCGCCGGGCTGCGCGATGCGGGCCAGCGCCAGGCCGATACGATGATGATCGTCTCGCTGAAGGAGCTGGCGCAATGAAGGTGCCGCCGCTGGCCGTGGGGGCGGGCGCGGGCCTGCTGCTCGCGCTGCTGCTCGCGCCCGCCACGGGCGGCGCGCTGGGCGATCTTTCGCGCGCACGGGCCGATCGGGCCAAGGCTGCGGCGGACGCGGCCGTTCCCGCGGGTCCGCAGCCTGCTCTGGTGGCGCCCGGCCTGGTGACCGGTGAGGCGGCGGCGCTGGTGGCGCGGGTGCGCGCGCGGGCCAAGGACGGCGGCGTGCTGGTGGAGGAAGCGGCGGAACTGCCGGTTCAGGGGGCGCTCGCCCGCGTCCGGTTGCGGCTTTCCGGGCCGGAGAAGGCGGTGCTGGCGCTCGCCGATTCGCTGGAGCGCGAGCCGCCGCTGGTGCGGCTGGCCGCATGGCGGATCGATCCGATCGAGGGCGGATTGCGGCTGACGGCCGAGGCCGTGGCGGTGCGGCAATGATCACGCGGCGCGAGATGGCGGCGCTGGGCGCGGCGGGGCTGGCGGCGGTGGCGATGCCGGTGCTGTTGCTGCTCCCCGGCGCGGGCGGAGCGCCCGCAAAGGCGCCCGCGGCCCCCGCCGGGCCGTTGACGGTCACCGCCGGGCCGGAACTTGCGTTGGTCTATCAGCGCCCGCTGTTCGCCGGAGCGCCTGCGGGCGAGGGCGCGGCCGGCGAGGCGCCCGCCGATGCTCCGGCGCTGGTGGGCATTGCCGGGCGGCTGGATCAGGACGCGGTGGCGATGGTGCGCACCGCCGACGGATCGACGCGCAACCTGGCGGTGGGCGAGAGTGTCGACGGCTGGAAGCTGGAGAGCCTGGCGATCGACGCGGCCTTCTTCACGCGCGGCAGCGAGCGCGTGCGCGTGGCGCTGCCCGAAGGCGAATAGGGCGGCTCGGGCTACCCCGCGCCGCTCAGTAGATTCCGTCGATCTCCACCGTCAGCCGCGGCGTGGGCGGCTTGAGCAGCAGCCCGCCGGACTTGCCCAGGTCCAGTTCGTCGGAACGCAGCCGGGCGTATTTGGACTTGGCGACCGCGGCGGCATCCTCCGGCGATCGCAGGATCGTCGGCTTCAGGAAGATGAACAGCGTGCGCTTGTTGCGCGTCTCGCGGCGGCTCTTGAACAGCTCGCCGACGATCGGGATGTCGCCCACGATCGGCACCTGGCGCTTGGCCTCCATATAATCGTCGGAGACCAGGCCGCCCAGCACGATTGTCTGGCCGTTGTCGGCCAGAACGGTGGTGGCGATGCTGCGCCGGTTGGTGATCAGGTCCGAAGCGCTGACCGTCAGGCCGGTGGCGATCGACGAAGCCTCCTGCACCACCTCCAGCCGCACGACCTCGCCCGCGTTGATGCGCGGGATGATGCGCAGCGTGATGCCCACGTCCTTGCGCTCGATCGTCGTATAGGGCGTCGCCGAATTGGTGTCGGTCAGAATCGATCCGGTGACGAACGGCACGTTCTGGCCCACCACGATCTCGGCCGGCATATTGTCCAGCACCGTGACCTGCGGCGAGGACAGCAGGTTCGCCTTGGTGGAAACGCCCAGCGCCTGGACGAGGATGGAGAAATTGTCGCCGAACGCGATGTTCGCGCTCAGCCCTTCGCCCAGGATCGCTCCGGCGGGCACGTCCAGCGCGCTCAGGATCTGGCCCAGCGACGGGCCGGCGTTGGAGAAGGAGGTTCCCGCGCCCTCTACCGCGTCGAGCACCGCGCCCGAGGTGCCGAGCTGGACGCCGAGCTGTTCCGCGTCGTCGCCGGTGATCTCGGCGATGGCGGCCTCGATCATCACCTGGGGGCGGCGCACGTCCAGATCGGCGATCAGCGGCTCCAGGCCTGCGATCGCGGCGGGGGTTCCGCGCACGACGATGGCGTTGAGCTCCGGGGCGGGCTGGATGTTCAGCTCGGGCGTGGAGAAGCCCTGCGGCGCGGCGGCAGGCGTGCCGGACGCCGCCGCCGGGGCTGCGCCCCCCAGCGCCTGCACCGCGCCGGACTGCGCCGCCTGGTTGGCGAGCGCGTTGCTGGCGGCCAATGTCGAGATCGGCGAGGAGGAGCCGGAGCTGCGATTGAACTGCGACAGGCGGCTTCCGCCCGGCGCGAGCGAGCGCGCGACCGGATTGCTGGCGCCGTCCGACTGGCCCAGCACGCCGCGCAGCACCTCGGTCACCGATTCGGCGTCGGCATAGTTCAGGCGGAACATCCGCGTGATCGGGGTGGCGCCGCCGGGCTGATCCAGCGTGGCCGCGATCTTGCGCGCCTCCGCGACGGCGGCGGGCATGCCGCGCACGATAACGGTGTTGCTGCGCACGTCCGCAGCCACCCGGACGCTGCCGCCGCCCGCCGTGCCGTCCGACAGGACGTTTTGAAGCGCCTGGGCCACATCAGGGGCGTTGCCGTTGCGCAGCGTGATCGCCGCGAAGCTGGTGCCGCCGCCGCCATCGAGCTGGCGGGCGATCGCCTCGATCCGGGCGACATTGTCGGCATAGTCGGTGATGACGATAGCGTTGGGATTGGTCAGCGGCTCGACGCTGCCGAAGGTGGCCACCAGCGGACGGACGACGCGCGCAACCTCGGCCGCAGGCACGTTGGCCAGGCGCACCATCCGCGTCGTGAGCTGCTGCCCCGCCGCCCCGCGCGAGGGGACGCCGCCTTCGCGCACCGCGTTGGCGGCGGGCACCACGCGCCAGGTGCGGCCCGAACGTACCGCCGCCCAGCCGTTGGCGCGCAGCACGGATAGGAACAGCTCCCATACGCCGCCCGGCGTCAGCGGGGTGGAGGAGGTGACCGTCACCGGCCCCTTCACCTGCGGGTCCAGGATCAGCGTGCGCCCGGTGATGCGCGAGACCTGATCGGCCACGTCGGCGATCTCCACGCCGCGCATGTTGATGACGACATCGGCCGATTGCGCGGCCTCCTGCGCCAGCGCAGAGGCGGCGAGCAGCATGGGCTCTACGGCCATCGCGAGCAGCGCGGCCAGGGCTATCGAGGAGCGAATCGGTTGCACTGGCGTCTCTTCTACCTGAGCGGGATCGTGATGGTGAGGCGATTGCCGCCGCGCGCGACCTGGACCGTCGCCGATCCCGCCGATTGCGCGGCCGAGAAGGCGGCGCCCGCGGCGGTGGGATCGCTGAGCGGCGTGCCGTTCACGGAAAGGATGACGTCGCCGGGCTCCAGTCCGGGCACCGCGGCGGAATTGATGCGGAAGCCGCCATCGGCGCGCGTCGCGCCCAGCCGCTGGAGCAGCGGGCCTACCGGATCGGCGGCGGCCGGGGCTGCCTTGATCACAGGCGCAGGCGCGGGGGCGGGCGGCGCGTTGGGCGTTCCCGGCGCTGGCGCGGCGGGCGCCGCACCAGCCCCGGCGGGGGGCTGCTGCGCCGGATCGGGGAACGCCAGATATTCGGCGCGGCCGCCGTTGCTGAGGATCACCCGGTCGCGAAGGATCGACTGGATCGTGGCGCCCGCGACATTCTGGCCGATTGAAAAGGGGGCGGGTGGCTGGCCGTTCACCGCGATGAAGGCGGCGGACAGGCTCTGCGGATCGGCCGCGACGATGCCATGGAGTACCAGCGGCAGCGCGGTGGGCTGGGATGCGCCGCCGTCCGCCGCCTTGCCGAACGGGGCGGTGTTCACGGAGGGGCCGGGGCCTGCCGCAGCGCCGCCGCCCTTGGCCACCATGGCGGGCGGCACCGGCCCGGTTCCGGCATGGCCCGCGATCCGCCAGGTAAGCCCGGCGAGCGCCACCGCCACCGATACCACCACCGCAGCGGTGAACAGCGTGACCGCCAGTCCGGCCTGGCGCGGCGAGAGTTTCGGGAGCGGCATCATGTGCGCCTTCCGTCGACGAAGCCGTCGAGCGATGCAAGCGGCGCCTGATCCCCGGTGCCGAACACACGGATGCGCACGCGCTCGATCTCCGGATCGTCGGTGCGGTCGCGGGCCACCTCGACGCGCCATTGGCGGCCCAGCATCTCCACCTGAGACGCGGGCTCGCCGGCCTCGCCCAGCTCCAGCTCGGCCATGCGGTTCTCGGCGACCCACATCGCCGTCTGGCGCAGTTCCAGCCCGCGCGTCGAATCGACGTGCGATTCCACCGCGCGCATCAGGCCCACCGTGGCGATGGCCAGCACCGCCAGCGCCACCAGCGCCTCGATCAGCGAGAAGCCCGAATCGCCCTGCGCGGGCGGCGGCGCGGAGGGGGAGGGCGACCTCATGACGCGGGCACCGCGCTGGCGGTTGCCGTGATGCCGTCGAAGGCGACGCGCCAGGTCTGGCCGCCCGCCTCGATCGTGGCGGTCACCGGCTGGCCCGATCCGTCCGCACCCAGCATCACGGGCGGCTTGGCGTCCAGCGTCATCACCATGCCCGCGGGCAGCCGGTGGAAGCCGAGCGGGCCGCGCGTGCGCTGGGTGAGCTTGCCGTCCGCCACATCGGCGAAGCCATAGCCGTCCTCGGCGACGGTGAACGCGATCAGCCGGTCGCCCAGCATCGCGTCATCGCCCGCGGCCTGGAGCTGGGTGGCGAGCCGGTGGGCCTCGGCCTCCGCGGTCGGCGCGCGGGTGGCGGCGCCGATGCCCAGCACCGCCGCGCCGGAGATCACGCCGATGATCGCCAGCACCACCAGCATCTCGACCAGCGTGAGGCCCGCTTCATCGCGGCGGATGGCGCGGCCCCCCGGCACCGGCCGTTACTGGCCCTGCTCGACGATGTCCGCGTCGGAACCCTCGCCGCCCGGCTTGCCGTCGCGGCCCAGCGAGGTGATCGTGTAGCCGCCGCCCTGCCGCGCATAGACGTAATCGCGGCCCCATTTGTCCTTCGGCGCGTCCTGCACATAGGCCCGCCAGGCGGGCGGGGCCGGGGTGGGGGCGGCGTACAGCGCGTTCAGACCCTGCTCGGCGGTGGGATAGTCGCCATTGTCGAGCCGGTACATCGAGAGCGCGGTGCGGAGCGTTTTGATGTCGCTCTTGGTCGCGGTGACGCGCGCCTCGTCCGGCCGGTCGATCACATTGACCACCACCAGCGTGGCGACGATGCCGATGATGACCAGCACGATCAGCATCTCGATCAGCGTCAGCCCGGCCTCGCCGTGCCCGTGCCGCTTGCTCTTGTGGACGCGCAATGTCACGCTGTCCTTGAATTGTCTCAAACCTGTGCGCATCGCTGACCCATGCGTTCCGTCCATGAAAGCAATGTTACAGCCGGATCGGCAATTGGCGCACGCGATTCGCGCGCCAGCGGCCTTTGGTCGGCCTCCGCCGGCGGCGTGATCATAGCCGCTGGGCCGGGTCCCGCAATCGCGCTGGTGCCCAGCGAGCAGGTAACGCTGCTTTCGGTGGAGCTTCCGCTGAAGAGCGCGGCGAAGCGGATCGCGGCGCTGCCCTTCGCGATCGAGGAGCGAATCGCCGAGCCGCTCGAATCGGTCCACCTCGCCCTGGGCGCCCCGCTGGGCGGGGACCGCTATCTGGCGGGCGTGGTGCGGCATGAGGTGATGCGCGGCTGGATCGCCGGGCTGGAGGCGGCGGGCGCGGGCGAAGCGGCGCTGGTGCCCGATGCGCTTTTGATGCCGCCCGCGTCCGGAGGCGGGTGGAACGTGCGGCTCGCCGCGGGCCGCGCCACCGTGATGCGCGACGACGGCACCGGTTTCGCCTGCCCCGAATCGCTGCTGCGCACCGCATGGGAGGCGGCGGGCCGCCCGCGAATCAACGCGATGGGCGATCGTCTGCCCGATGACATGCAGACGGCGTTCAACCCCTTCGATCCCGGGCCGGAGCATCTGGCGCTGGCCGCGATCACGCTCGATCTGCGGCAGGGCGCCTATGCCGCGCGGCGGCCGGTATCCTCGATCGGCAGGCGCGTCGCCTGGGTGGCGGGGATCGGCCTTGCCGCGCATGCCGCGATCCTGGTCGCCGACACGATCGCGCTGGGCGTGATCGCGGACCGGCGCGAGGCGGAGACGCGCACGCTCGCCGCGCTGGCGGCGCCCGGCGCCCCGCTCGGCGACGATCTGGCGGCGTCGGTGGCGGCGATGCTGCCGCGCGGCGGCGGGGCGGGGGGAGCGCAGCAGACGTTCCTGCCGCTGGCCGACCGGGTGTTCGCGGCGATGGCCCCGCTGGGGCCGGTCAGCCTCAGCGCGATGCAGTTCGCCGACAACCGGCTGACGCTCGATTTCGCGGCGCCCGCGCCGGCCGATCTGGCCGCGCGGCTGCGCGCCGCTTTCGCCTCGGCCGGGGTGAAGGCAGAGGTGGCGGAGACCGGCGGCGCGGTCCGCGTGACGGCGGCCGGCGCATGAGCCGCTTCACCACCCCGCCCGCGCTCAGCGCCGCCGCCGCCCGATTCGCCGCATGGTGGGCGGAGCGATCCCCGCGCGAGCGCGTGATGCTGGGCGTGCTCGGCGCGATCCTGCTCGCGCTGCTGCTGTGGTTCGGCGCGGTACGCCCAGTGCTTTCGGCGCGCGCGCAAGCGTTCGAGGATATCCGCACCTATGAGACGCTGAGCGCGCGCATCCGCGCCGCCGGCAAGCTGACGCCCGGCCAGCCCGGCGGCACGGCACCTGTCAGCGGCGCGCCGGTTCAGGCGGTGACGGCGATCGCGAGCGCCCATGGCGTGGTCGCCACCGTGGAGCCGCTGGGCAGCGGTGCGCGCGCCACCGTGGCCGACGCGGGCTATGACGCGGTGATGGCCTGGATCGCCGAGGTGGGCGCCACCCAGCCGTTGCGCGTCACCAAGGTGTCGGTCCAGCGCAGGCCCGCCGCGGGCCGCGTTTCGGCCAGCGTGGAGTTCGCGCCATGAACGAGGCCGCCCCGATCGCGGAGGCCGCGCCGCAGCTTCCCTATGGCTATGCGCGGCGCAACGGCGTGCTGCTGCGCGCCGGGGCGGGGGGCGTGGTCGAATGCATCCACCGCGCCGGTCTGCCGCTCGATGCCATGCTGGAGGTGCAGCGGATCGCGCCGGGCGCGCGCTTCGTGGCGGTGGCCGATGCCGAATTCGATCGCGCGCTGGGCGAATCCTATGCCGGCGGCGCCGCCGCGGACATGGACCTGGGCGATATCGATCTGGCCGCGCTGGCCGAGGGCGTGGCGGGCGTGGACGACCTGCTCGACACGCGCGACGATGCGCCGGTCATCCGCCTGATCAACGCGATCCTGCTGGAAGCCGTGAAGGAGGGCGCGTCGGACGTGCATGTCGAGACGCAGGAGAAGCGGCTGGTGGTCCGCTTCCGCGTCGATGGCGTGCTGCGCGACATGGTGGAGCCGCCGCGCGCGCTGGCGCCGTTGCTGGTCAGCCGCATCAAGGTGATGGCCAAGCTGGACATCGCGGAGAAGCGCGTGCCGCAGGACGGCCGCGTCACGCTGCGCATCGGCGGGCACGATGTCGACGCCCGCGTCTCGACCATCCCCACCCAGCATGGCGAGCGCGTGGTGATGCGCCTGCTGGAAAAGGGATCGATGCGGCTCGATCTTTCCGCGCTGGGGATGAGCGAGCGTGACCGCGAGCTGTTCGGCCGCCTGCTGGAGCGTCCGCACGGCCTGCTGCTCGTCACCGGCCCGACCGGTTCGGGCAAGACGACCACGCTCTATGCCGCGCTCAACCGGCTGAACGATCGCAAGCGCAACATCATGACGGTGGAAGATCCCATCGAATATGAGCTTGCCGGTATCGGCCAGACCCAGGTGAACCCGCGCACCGACCTGACCTTCGCGCGCGGCCTGCGCGCCATCCTGCGCCAGGACCCCGACGTGATCATGGTCGGCGAGATCCGCGACCAGGAGACCGCCGAGGTGGCGGTGCGTTCCGCGATGACGGGCCATTTCGTGCTCTCCACGCTGCACACCAACAGCGCGGTGGGATCGGTGACGCGGCTGATCGACATGGGGGTGGAGCGCTATCTGCTCGCGCCGATGCTGGTGGGGCTGGTGGCGCAGCGGCTGGTGCGGCGGCTGTGCCCCGAATGCCGGCGCGAGGATGTGGCGAGCATGGCCGATGCGATGCTGCTGGGCGGCGTGCTGCGCCCCGGCAACGCGATCTGCCGCGCGGCGGGATGCCCGGCCTGTCACGGCGAAGGCTATAAGGGCCGCGCCGGGGTCTATGAGGTGGTGGCGGTGGACGACGCCTTCCAGCAGCTCGTCCATGAAGGCGCGTCCGAAGCCGTGCTGGAGAATGCCGCGCGCGAGGCGGGGCCGGGGCTGCTCGAAGACGGCGTGGAGAAGATCCGCGCCGGGCTGACCACCGTCGAGGAGGTCGCCCGGGTGGTGCGCGATGCCGAATAGCCTGCCGGTCTTCGTGCGTTCCGGGAGGGTCTGATGCCCGCCTTCGCCTATAAGGCCGCCGACAGGGGAGGCGCCACGCGCAAGGGTGTGATCGAGGCGTCGAGCCCCGCCGCCGCGCGGGCGATGCTGCGCGATCAGGCGCTGCTGCCGCTGTCGGTCGAGCCTGCGGGCGAGCGGCGGGGCGGGGCCATCGGCCTGCCCTTCCTGCGCCGCGGCATCAGCGCGCGCCAGCTCGCCACCGTGACGCGCCAGATCGCGACGCTGGTCGGCTCCGACATTCCGGTGGAGGAGGCGCTGCGCCTCGTCGCCACCCAGTCCGAACAGGCGGCGGTATCCACGCTTCTGCTGGAGGTGCGCGGCGCGATCCTGGACGGGCGCGGCTTTGCCGCGGCGCTGGGCAATCATCCGCGCGCCTTTCCCGAATTCTACCGCGCCTCGGTGGCGGCCGGGGAGGCTTCGGGTAAGCTCAGCCATGTGCTCAACCACCTCGCCGCCTTCGTCGAGACGCGGCAGGCGAACAGCCAGAAGCTCCAGCTCGCGCTGCTCTATCCGGCGCTGCTGGCGGTCGCGAGCTTCGGGATGATGGCGCTGCTGCTGGTCTATGTGGTGCCGGACATCGTCAAGGTGTTCGTCTCGCGCGGGGCGGAGCTGCCGCTGCTCACACGCGCGCTGATCGCGGTCAGCGGGTTCCTGCGCGATTGGGGGCTGTGGCTGCTGCTGGCGCTGCTGCTGGGCGCGGCGGGCTTCGGCCGTTGGGTGCGGGTGCCCGCCAACCGGCTGAGGCTGCACCGTTTCTTTGCCGAGCGCCGGCCGATCCGCCGGTTCAGCCGCCAGTATAACTCGGCGCGCTTCGCGGGTAGCCTGGCGACGCTGGTGGAGAGCGCGGTGCCGCTGGTCGATGCGCTCCACGCCGCAGCGGCGGTGACGCCCAACCATTATGTCCGCGAACGCGCGCTGGGCGTGGCGCAGCGCGTGCGCGAAGGCGCCAGCCTGCGCACCGCCATGACCGAGGCGGCGGTGTTCCCATCGATGCTGGTCGCGATCGTCGCCAGCGGCGAATCGAGCGGCAAGCTGGCCCCCGCGCTGGGCCGCGCCGCCGACGAGCTTCAGCGCGAACTGGATGTGCTGGTGACCGCGCTGGTGGCGCTGGTGGAGCCGCTGGTGCTGCTGATCATGGGCGGGCTGGTGCTCACCATGGTGCTGTCGATCCTGCTGCCGATCATCAACCTGAACAGCCTGGTGGGCGTGTAGGGGCCCGCCGCCCTACATCCGCCCTTCGATCGTGGTGCCGCCGCGCGCGCCCAGGAAGGGCATGGCACGGGCGCCCTCGTCGGTGACGGTCACCGCCAGCGTGCCGTTCTCCTTCAGCCGTGCGTCGATCAGCGTCTTCAGCCGCTGGGCGGCGGGGGCCACGCGGATGCGCGATTCGGCGCCGGTCTTCTCGGCGGTCAGCACCAGCGCGGGCATGGCGGTGGCGGCTCCGCCCGCGCGCGCCCGGCACGATCCCGGCTCGCTCAGCGCGCGGCCCGACAGCATCCGTTCAGCGCCGCGCGCGACCACGCGATCGAAGCTCAGCTGTCCGGCCAGGTCGCAGGCGAAGGGCAGGCCCGGCTGCACCACATCGAGCAGCGCGGCGTTGGCCGTTCCCTCCACCTTGTCGAAGGCGACGCTGCCCGGCCCGGCCAGCGCGCGGCCGGCCAGCGCCATCCCCGGCCCCTCCGCCTGCCAGTCCGCCGCGAAGCCCAGCCCGGCGATCGAGCGGAGCGGCGCCCATTGCCAGTGCAGCGCCGCCATGCCGTTCACGCCCACCGAGCCGCTCCACACCGTCCCCGATACGCCGCTGCGCCACGGATGATTCTTGAACACGACGCCCGCCGGCATGGTGACGATCAGCGCGACGGCATAGGAGGCTATGCCCAGCAGCCCGAAGCGGATAAGACGCCCCCGCGCCCGATCCCGTGAATCCCGAGTCGCCGATGCCCCAGCCGAACCTGAATCGCCGTCAGTTGCTGCGGCTTGCGCGGTCCGGGGTGATCGCATCGGCGGCATTGGGCGTTCCCTCGCTGGCTCTGGCTGCGGGCACCGAGAAGAAGGACAAGCGCCCGGTCGCCCTGCTGGTTCCGCTCAGCGGCGCGCGGGCGCGGCTGGGCATTAGCATGCGCCAGGCCGCCTTGCTCGCGGAAAACAGCGCCTATGTGCGCGTATTCGATACCCAGGGGACAGCGGCCGGCGCCGCGGCAGCGGCCACGGCTGCGCTCAAGATCAAGCCCGCGATGCTGCTCGGCCCGCTGCTGGCGGAGGAGGTGCCCGCGGTTTCCTCCACCATCGCCGGGCGGGTGCCCGTCATCGCCTTTTCCAACGATGCCGTGCTGCGCCAGCCGGGCACCTTCATCTTCGGCATCACCGCCGGGCAGGTGACCAGCGCGGTGCTGCGCTATGCCCGCGGCCGGGGCGTGCGCAGCGTCGCGGTGCTCGATGACGGCAGCCCATGGTCCGCCGCGGCCGCGCTCGCCGCGGGCCGGATGGAAGCCGAGCTGGGTATCCGCATCCACGTCCAGCCGTTGACCGAGGCCCTGCCGGGTGGCGATGCCGCGCCGGATGCGGTGCTGCTGCCCGGATCGGGCGAGCCGGTGCTGGCGGTGGCGCGCGGCCTCAAGGATTCGGGCGTGCAGTTGCTCGGCACGCTCCAGGCGCTGGATCACCGGCCGGACGCGCTCGCCGCGCTCGACGGCGCATGGCTGGCCAGCCCCGATCCCGCCGCCTTCGGCACCTTCGCCAGCGAGTTCGCCGCGCGCAACGGCGGCGCCCCCGGCGCGATCGCGGCGCTGGCCTATGACGCCGCCGGCATCGCCAACGCGCTGCGCGCGTCGAACAGCCTCAGCGCCGACGGGCTGCTGGCGAGCAAGGGCTTCCAATGCGTTACCGGCCCCGTTCGCTTCCGCACCGATGGCAGCGTGGCGCGCGATTTCGCGATCGTGATGGCGGGCGCCGAGGGATACCGGCCCGTCGCGGTGAGCTCTGGCGCGTGAGGAACGGCCCGCCCGGGAGCGGGGGCGAACAGGGCTTCACGCTGATCGAGCTGATCATATCGCTCGGCCTGTTCGCGCTGATCGCGGTGGCGGGGCTGGCGATGGTGGACGGCATCCTGCGCGTGCAGGGCGGCACCGAGGCGAAGCTGGACCGGCTCGCCGCGTTCCAGCGCACCGTGGCGGTTGTGACATCGGACCTGGATCAGATCGCCGCGGGCCGGGTGGCGGGGGAGGGGCCGGCGCTCAGCTTCACTCGCTCCGCGCCTGGTGCAGGAGGGCCGCCGCTGGAGGTGCGCTATCTGCTCGCAGGCGGCGCGCTGGTGCGCCAGGCCGGGCTGATGCCCCAGCCGCTGCTGGACGGCGCGAGCGAGGCGCGCTGGCGCTTTCGCGGCGATTCCGGCTGGGTGGAGAAATGGCCCGCGAGCGCGGAGGAGGCCGATCGCCGCCCGCGCGCCATCGCGCTGGAGATGCGGACGCCCGAGGGGCTGCTGCGCCGGGTCGTCGTGCTCCCGTCGCGCGCCGAGGACCTGGCCGGTCCGAACGCCGGAGGCCCGCGATGAGGGCGCCGCGCGACGACGAGCAGGGCATGATCCTGATCAACGTGCTGATGTTCGTCGCGATCGCCAGCGGACTGGTGCTGCTGCTGATCACGCGCGAGGAGCTGGCGCTCGATCGGGGCCTGCGCATGCGCGAGGCGGCGCGCGCGCTGGCGGTGGCGCGCGGCGGCGAGCTATCGGCCGAGGTGGCGCTGCGCCGCGATCTGGAGCAGGCGCCGGGGCAGGATCATGCGCGCGAGCCATGGGCCGAGCTGTCCGAACGCGGCGCGGCGATCGAGGGCGGCACCTTCGACCTGGCCATCGCCGACGCGGAGGGGCGCTTCAATGTCAACTCGCTGCGATCGGGGGAGGCGGGCGCGCTGGTGCTGTTCCAGACGATGGCGCGCGAGGTGGGCATCGACGACAAGGACATCGAGGCGATCATCGCCTTCGTGCGGCTGAAGGGGCCAGTCACCGACCTGCGCCCGCTGCGCCTGCTGGGGCTCGATCCGGTGGTGCTGGCGCGGATCGAGCCGCTGGTCACCGCGCTGCCCGGCAATACCAGCGTGAACCTGAACGCCGCGGACGAGGCGATGCTGGCGATCCTGTTCCGCGATCCCGCCGTGGCGCGGCGGCTGGCGGCGCTGCGTGCGCGGCAGGGCTTCCTGACCGCCAAGGATCTGACCGACGCGAACGTCACCATCCCCTGGGGCACCTCGTTCCGCTCGACCACCTTCTGGGTGCGCACGCGCGCGACGATCGGCGGCACCAGCCAGCAGCTCGCCACGCTGATCCGCCGGGGCTTCGATGGCGACGGGCGTCCGCTCGCGCTGCCGGTAGCCCGCTGGCGCAACGCCGCGATCCCGCGCGAGGCGCCGGATTATCCCGCGAAACGCTGAGCAGCCGTAAAGGCCGCGCGAAGCAGCCGGAAAACCCCATGCGGGCGTCCGAAATGCTGATCCGCGCAGGCGGAAATGGTCGGGGAGAGAGGATTCGAACCTCCGGCCCCTGCCTCCCGAAGACAGTGCTCTACCAGGCTGAGCTACTCCCCGACGGAGCCCGGTCCTGATGCCTTCGGGGGCGGACCGGTCTAGCTTGGAGCGGCGCCTATAACGGGGCGATTGCGGGTGCGCAAGCGGCTTGGGGCGTGGTTTTCCGCAAGAAATCGCGATCGGCGGGCGTCAGGGGGGCGGGGCGGCCGCGGCGGCGCCTCAGCCGCCCCGTGCCACGCCCAGCGCGGCCGCGACGCTGGTGAACTTCTCGCGCGGGGAGCCCTCGCGCGCGGCGGCGACCTCGGCCGCCTCGATCTTCTGCCAGTCGCGGAAGGTGACCACCTCCACGCCCCGCGCCGCCAGCAGCGCGTCGAGCGCCGGGCGGCCCTGCTTCCCGCTGCCGGAGCCGATGTCGGCGGCGATCTTCTCGACGATGCCGATGCCGTCGGGCCTGTTGGTGCCGATCGTGCCGGTCGGCCCGCGCCGCGCCCAGCCGACCGCGTAGAGCCCCGGCAGCACGCGCCCCTCGTCATTGGCGAAGCGGCCCGCCGTCTCGTCATAGGGCACGCCGGGGATCGGCGGGGTGCGATAGCCGATGCAGCTCACCACCAAGCTGGCCGGGATGGCATAGGTCTCGCCCGTGCCGCTGGCGCGGCCGGAGGCGTCGAGCGCGGTGCGCTCCACGATCACGCGCTCCACCTTGCCCTCGCCCTCGATCGCGACGGGCATGGCGAAGAAATCGAAGATGATGTGGACGTTCTTGCGCGGATCGCTGGGCGCGGCGGCGAAGGCGCGCAGGTGCGTCACCGATTTGCGCTGGCCGGGCTCCAGCATCGCATCGTCCAGCTCCTCGGGCATGTCGGCGGGATCGACGATCGGCTGGGCGCGCTGGAGCTCGCCGAGTTCGCCCAGCTCCTTGGGCGTCATCGCGATCTGGTGCGGCCCGCGGCGGCCCAGGATGGTGATCGTCTCGATTCGAGCCTGCTGGAGCGTTTCCAGCGCGTGGCGGACGATGTCGGATCCGCGGAACTCCCCCTCGGTCTTCGCCAGGATGCGCGCCACGTCGAGCGCGACGTTTCCGTTGCCGATCACCACCGCGCCCGGGCCATGGAGCAAGGGATCGAGCCCGGCGAAATCGGGATGGCCGTTGTACCAGCCGACGAAGGCGGCGGACCCCACCACGCCCGGCAGGTCCGCGCCTGGCACCTCCAGCGGGCGATCGAGCGGTGCGCCTGTCGCCAGCACCACCGCGTCATAGAGGCCGCGCAGCTCGTCCACGGTCAGGTCTTCGCCCACCGTGACGTTGCCGACGAAGCGCACATTCTCGCTGAGCGCCACCGCCTCGTAGCGGCGCGACACGCCCTTGATCGACTGGTGGTCCGGCGCGACTCCGGTGCGGATCAGGCCATAGGGGACGGGCAGCCGGTCGATCACGTCGACGCGCACGTCTTCGCCGAAGGTCTTCTGACAGGCTTCGGCGGTGTAATAGCCGGCGGGGCCGGAACCGATCACTGCGATATGGCGCATCGCCCTCTCCCGGCGTTTGCGCCGATGGTAGCGAAGGCGCGGCGCGGGGCAAGGCCCCCCGCGGGAAGGTGCATTCGATGGGAGGGCGGGGCCGCCATGGGCAGCCCCGCCGTCCGCATCAGATCCCGCCGAGGCGCTGGACCAGCTTCGTATAGGCGTCGAGATAGGCCAGCACGAGCACCTGGCCGATGTCGGTGTTCTGGTAGCTGGAGCCGCCGGCCGCGGCCAGGCCGCCCCACCAGCCGGCACCGCCGCCGCCGCCGAAGCCGATGTCGGTCTTCCGCGCATAGCCTTCGACCACATATTCTTCGGTGGTGCGCGTATCGACCATCGAGAGGGTGACGTTGGCTTCCTTCTTCTTCACGTTGATGCCGCCGGCGATCGCGCCCACGGTGCCGCCGAACAGGCCGCCGGCGATGCCGCCCAGGTTGAAGCCGCCGGAGTTCTTGTTGGAGGAGACGATGTCCGGCTCCAGCAGGTAATCGGCGGCGCGCACCTGGCCCTTGCCCATGTTCGAGCCCTTCTGCAGCTCGCCGCTCTCGGCCAGCGCACGCTCCATCGCGCGGCTCTGCATCGCGCGGCCGCGGTTCACCAGCGTGAAGCAGCCCGATTCCTGCACGAACACCTTCAGGATCGCCTCGGGCGAACCCAGGTTCAGTTCACGCCACCACTGCTTTTCCGGCTCGACCATGGCGATCGTGCCCAGCACGCGGGTACAATGCGGCATGGTGGCCTGCTTCTTCTCCTGCGCCTTGCGGCCGGAGGAAGCGCCCTTGGTGGTGCCGTCCTTATTCTGCTTGCCGGAGGACATCGACTGCGCCTGCGCCGGAACGGCGGCGACCGACAGTGAAAGCACTGCGGCCGCGGTGGCGAGCATCAGTTTACGCATCATTCTCTCCCCAATCGAAACACGCGGAACAGGGCGCGAGGGGCAGGACAGGGGGCCAGCCCGACTCCCGCGCAGCCATGATCGCCGCCCAGCCTAGCAGAGGTGACGGCGGCGGAACAATGGGGCGGATGAGGGGGGTGGAGCGGCGGCACCGCAAGCGGGCATGTCTTGCGCCCCTTCCACAACCCGGGCTGCTCCTGCTAACCCGCCGGATATGACCGCCGGCATGCGCGAAATCCGTCACCTCCCGGGTATCCGGCCGCTTATCCGGCATATCGGCGTGGCGGGTCCATGCCTGGCGCTGCTTCGGGCCGCGACACCATTTCGGATAGTTTCAGGCGAGGGTTTCATGCGCGTATTTCTGGCCGTTGCCGCGATCCTTATCGGTGTGTGCGGCACGCCGGCTGCGGCGCAGAAATGCGATCTCGGCAGCGCCAGGAAGCCGCTGCTCGGCGAGAGCTTTCAATTGCCCGACGGTACCCGCTTTCGGGAGGCCTATGTCCGGATCAGTTGCACCAGCCAGGGCCGGGCCTGGGCCGGGCTTGCCGACGCCAGCGGCAAGCTGTTGATCCCCGCCCAATATCACAGCGTAACCGTGCTGACCCGGACCCTGGCCGCGGTGCAGCGCCCCGACAAGGCCCGCAGCCTGCAGGATTGGCGCGGCTTCCCCTATCATCTGTACGAGATCGGCAAGGGCGAGCGGAAGGAGGCGCTCTCCTGGGCTCAGCTCTCGACCTTCGACTGGAACGGTATGCGCACGCCCTTCGCCTGGGGCGATGCGGCCCGCCCGAACGAGGTCGCTCTGATCCTGGGCGATCTGGCCAATCCCGCCCGCATCGCCAATCTGGGCGGCAAGGGCTGGCCCGCCGATGCGAGCTGGCTGTATCAGGTGAAGGGTACGCTGATCGCGAACTTCACCGCGCCCGACGGCACGGCGCTCAGCCGCGTCCTCAACATGCGCGGGGAGCCGGTTTCGCCCGCCATCGGCGCCATCGAGCGCTGGGAAACCATTTCCCCGGAACAGGGAAGGACCCTGTGGCAGTGGCGGCGGAACGGCCGCTATGATTATCCCGTGCTCGCCGTCGACTATCTGTCGGCTATCCTCACCGGCGATCATGCGGTGTTGCCCTATGGCAAGCTCTATCAGCCGATCGGGCCTGGCGGAGAGCCGCTGCCGCTGCCCGCGGGCGCGATCGGCGTGTTTCCGCTGCGGCTGGATACGCATCCCTGGTCCGGCTCGACGACCCAAGGCTGGGCGATCGTCGAGGAGACGCCGCAGGGGCTGCGCGTCCGGCCGGGGCTGGGCACGCTCCAGTCCGTACTCGCGCGGGCGGGCACGCTGCCCGTCTACACCGGCCTGGCACGCCATATCGAGCGCAGCGGAAGCGACGATACCCAGCGTTGGGTGGACGTCTTCGCCGTGCGTGCGGCGGGCGATCCGCTCTGGCGGATCATCGACGCGCAGACCCTGGGCAAGTCGTCGGCTGACCCGGCCGGATCGACCGGCGTCAACGCGCGCGATGCGCTCGGCAATCTGGCCGCCGATCGAGAGGCGGCGCGGCGCAATTTCGCGGCCCAGCGCGAGCGCGATCGCCTCGCCGCCACCCAGCGATCGAACAAGGAACTGGAGGATCGCCACCAATGGCTGCTGTCTTCGGGCAGGATCTGCGAATGGTCGCCGGGCGGCGAACTGCGCGGCGCGAAGACGGTCAACTATATGCTGGCCAATTGTCCGATCGCGAGCGACGCCTTCTTCAACTATGCGCGCAGCACGGGCGGCGATCCCGGGCTGATCAGCAAGGCGGAATTTGCCTATTGGGAGAAGCGCGGCCGGTATGCGGCGCCGGTCCCTGCGGCGCCGCGCGACATCTATGCCACGCCCAACTGGGCTGCCTGGGGCGACGCGATCGTCAAGTCGGCGCGCGAGAGCACCGACACCTTCATCCGAGATCGCAAGCGCGAATACTACCGGAACATGGAGGACTGGAACCGGGGCAAGCAGAACTGGTGCTGCTGACGGCGGTTTCGGCGTCCCTTGCGCCGCGCCGCTACCCCCTTCGCATCGCCCGCGCCCGGTGCTAACGCCCCGCCACCATGTCCACCGACCTTTCCAAGATCCGCAACTTTTCGATCATCGCGCATATCGACCATGGCAAGTCGACGCTCGCCGATCGCCTGATCCAGCGCACCGGCGGCCTCTCTGAGCGCGAGATGTCGGCCCAGGTGCTCGACAATATGGATATCGAGAAGGAACGCGGCATCACCATCAAGGCGCAGACCGTGCGCCTGGAGTGGAAGGGCCATGTCCTCAATCTGATGGACACGCCCGGCCACGTCGACTTCGCCTATGAGGTGAGCCGCAGCCTGGCCGCGTGCGAGGGCGCGCTGCTGGTGGTCGACGCCGCCCAGGGCGTGGAGGCGCAGACGCTCGCCAACGTCTATCAGTCGATCGAGCATGATCACGAGATCGTGCCCGTGATCAACAAGATCGATCTGCCCTCCGCCGAGCCCGAGAAGGTGAAGGCGGAGATCGAGGAGATCATCGGCCTGGATGCCTCCAACGCGGTGCTGGCCAGCGCCAAGACGGGCATCGGCATCGACGAGATCCTGGACGCCATCGTCGAGCGCATTCCCGCGCCCAAGGGCGATGCCGATGCGCCGCTGAAGGCGATGCTGGTCGATAGCTGGTACGACCCCTATCTGGGCGTCGTCATCCTGGTGCGCGTGATGGACGGCGTGATCCGCAAGGGCGCGCAGGTGAAGTTCATGCAGACCGGCACGACGCACCTGATCGATCGCGTCGGCTGCTTCCGGCCCAAGATCGAGAATCTGCCGGAGCTCGGCCCCGGCGAGATCGGCTTCATCACCGCGCAGATCAAGGAAGTGGCCCAGGCCCGCGTCGGCGACACGCTGACCGACGCGAAGAAGCCCGCGGCTGAAGCGCTGCCGGGCTTTAAGGAAGTGCAGCCGGTGGTCTTCTGCGGACTGTTTCCGGTGGACGCCAATGACTTCGAGAAGCTGCGCGAGAGCATCCACAAGCTGCGGCTGAACGACGCATCGTTCAGCTTCGAGATGGAGACGAGCGCGGCGCTGGGCTTCGGCTTTCGCTGCGGATTCCTGGGGCTGCTTCACCTGGAGATCATCCAGGAGCGGCTGACGCGCGAATATGACCTGGACCTGATCACCACGGCGCCGTCGGTGGTCTACAAGCTCAAGCTCACCAAGGCGGCGGGCGAGGCGGAAGGGCAGGAGCTGGAGCTCCACAACCCCGCCGACATGCCCGATCCCAACCGCATCGACGAGATCGAGGAGCCGTGGATCCGCGCCGTGATCTATGTGCCCGACGAATATCTCGGCTCCATCCTGAAGCTCTGCCAGGACCGCCGCGGCATCCAGAAGGATCTCACCTATGTCGGCGGCCGCGCCCAGGTGACCTATGAGCTGCCGCTCAACGAGGTGGTGTTCGATTTCTACGACCGGCTGAAGAGCATCAGCCGCGGCTATGCCAGCTTCGATTACGAGCAGATCGGCCATCGTGCCGGCGATCTGGTGAAGATGTCGATCCTGGTGAACAACGAGCCGGTCGACGCGCTGAGCATGATCGTCCACCGCTCCACCGCGGAATCGCGCGGGCGCGGCATGTGCGAGCGGCTGAAGGACCTGATCCCGCGCCACCTGTTCAAGATCCCGATCCAGGCGGCGATCGGCGGCAAGGTGGTCGCGCGCGAGACGATCGCGGCGCTGCGTAAGGATGTTACCGCCAAATGCTATGGCGGCGACATAACCCGCAAGCGCAAGCTTCTGGAAAAGCAGAAGGAAGGCAAGAAGCGGATGCGCGAATACGGCAGCGTCCAGATCCCCCAGGAAGCCTTCATCGCCGCATTGAGGATGGGGGAGGAATAATCCCCCCTCACATCGCGCGCAGCAGCTTCAGCCCTTCCTTTGGCGGCAGGGCCAGCGCGGCATCGATCAGTGCGATGTGCGCGTCGCAGCGCGTGGCGGGCGTGCCTTCGCCGTTGAGCGCCTCCAGGAACGCTTCCCGGCTCATGCCCGCCAGGCGCGCCGCCTTTTCGGTGGTGCCGCCCGATATCGTGTAGCTCGTGTCCCGCTTCTCCGGCGGATCGCCGTCGGTTTCCATCACGACGCGCGTGTAGATCGGGTCTAAGCGGGAATCGAAACCCCGGACCACCTGCCTTGCCGCGGAGGGAAGTTCATCGGAGTTGAAATAGGCGTCGCACCACGCCGGATCGGTCTCGCGCAGGCTGCGGGCGATTTCGGCAGTCACGCGACGATAGTCCGCGACGAGTGCATAGGGCGCGCGAACGATCCCGTCCGAAAAGCGCTGGTTGAGCAGTTCCCTGACGATGCGGAACCACTCCAGAGTCGTCTTGCCGCGGTCCTTGGCGCTGGCCCAACTGGCGCTCAGCGCGCCGGCAAGCTTGGGGTTGCGCTTCTTCACCTCCGCCCATTCCGGCATGCCGGTACTCATCAGCGTGAGCACCTGTTGCGCGTCGCTGTCAAGGTTGGAGACCGAGGAGGAGGGCATCGGCAAGCTAACCACCGGCGGCGCGTCCGTGCCGGATTTGCCGGACGGAAGCGGATCGGCGATCCCGGCGAACGCGCGGACCAGGAAGATCACCACCAGTATCGCGATCGGCCAGGCGAAGCGCATCACCCATTCCTCGGCGGGCACGGGCTCGCCCCGATCCTGCGGGGGCGGTGATGCGGCCCCCTGATCCGTGGACGGCTTCCACAGCCCGACGCGGAAGGAATCGAAGCAGCCCTCCAGGTCCGGGTACTCGCTGCGCACGCGGTGGAGCAGCCGGTGGACCTTGGCCACGCTGATCCGCCCGCGCTTGGATCCTTCGTCCGCCGGGGTGATCAGCTCCTGCCAGGCGTCGTAATGCTCGCTTCCCGGCGTGCGGCAGGCGCGCATGAAGGCCAGCATCCGGTACCGGTCGCTTACCTCGCCGATCGCGCGCGTCTGGGCGATCGTGCCGTCGGTGCGCGTCCAGCCGAAATATTCGACCGCGGGGATCACCAGCGCGTCGGAGAAGGGCGCGCTCTGGGCCAGCACCTCGCTGAACCAGCGTTCCGAATCCGCGTAGAAGGTCAGGTTGTGCATGCGCGGATCGGCGATCATCGCCCGCCAGTGCGCCAGCATCGCCGCGTCCTCCTCCGCGGTGGACCAGCGGTTATGCTCGCCCTGATGCGCGAACAGCAGCGCCGCCAGCGCGCGGGCGTGATCCTCGATCTGCTCGGGCGTCGGCGATTGCCATGGGGAGGGCGGCGGCGGAGGAGGCGGGGGAGGCGGTAGTTCCTCCTGCGCGGGCGGCATGTCCCACGCCTGGGGCTCCGGCAGCGGTTCGCCGCTCGCGGGGGCCGCCGGCTCGGCCTCGGCCCATTCGGCGGTCTCGGGCAGCGGCGCGTCCGATGCCGGGGGGGCGGGGGCCGGATCGCGCCAGTCGCTCGCCTCGACGAAGCCCTCGCCCTCGCTGGGCACAAGCGGCGGGGCCAGCGGCGCCTCGGGCACCGACGGGATGCTCCATTCGGCGACCGGCCCGGCGCCTTCGCCCGCCGCGCTCTTCAGGAAACGATCGCCATCGACCTTTTCCAGCAGGAACGCGACCTGGGGCGAACGATGCTGCGGCGGCAGATCGCCCCAGGCGAAGGCGCGCATCGCCGGCCCCAGCAGCGGCTCCGATACCGGCCAGCAGCCCGCGATCAGCTCGGCATAGCGGCGGTCGGCCTGGGCGCGATAGCCCAGCTCCTCCATGCGCGGATCGCCCAGGCCGGTGGCGAAGCGTTCGCCCAGCCAGCGCTCCTCCGCCTCGTCCACCGGGCGCATCCGCGGCACGCCGCCGGGGCGCAGCAGCCCCGCGATGTCGCGAAAGGCCAGCGCTTCGTCGGGGGGTTCGCCCTCGGGCTCCGCTGCCGTCTCCGCCGGGGCGTCCGCGCCGTCGGCTGCCGCGCCGGCGCGCACGCCGGGATGGCTGGAGGCGATATAGTCCGAATAGCGCCGCGCCGCTCCGGCGGCGTCCTCCACGGCGGCTTCGGCGGTTTCGTCTCCCTCCTCGTCCCAGTCTTCGTCTTCGTCCTCGTCATCCCAGTTATGGTTGACCCAGGGCGCCATCGACTTGGCCTGCTCGAACGCCTCGCGCAGCGCGATGAACGCCTGTGGCTCGCGATCGACGTCGATCGCCTTCAGCTTCGCCGAATAGGCGACGCGGATCGCGCGCACATCCTCGGTCGGCTCGATCCCCAGCGCGGCCCAGGCCGGGTGCGGATGTCTGCCGCCAGTCATGGTCTATGTCCAAATGATGCGGCGATTATTGCGAGCAGAAACCAGGCGGGGATGAGCCACGACACCCAGCGGGGCAATCCGCCGGGTTCCGGCCCGTAGTCATGCTGAACGGTCCGCAGATAGGCTGGATCGGCAGTATTGTTCTTCCACATCTCGACCCGCAGGGGATCGAACTGCCGCTCAACTTCGGGACAGCAGAAGCGGACGGTGGTGAGGATGTTGTAGACGGTGTGCGGATCGACCCGGCCCCGGTTCGACTTGGGATAGGCCTTGCTGCGCAATTCTACCCACGCCGGATGATGCGAATGCGTCGGTAGCCGTGCCTGGTCCAGGAACTGCAGCGCCTTGTAGTGCCGCAGGATATATTCGACGCCGGGGTCGCTGGAGATGCTGCCCATCGCGCGCTCCCAGCGGAAGAAGCTCACCACGGGCATGACCAGGGCATTCGACCGCGGAAGCGTCGCGCTGATTAGCCAGGCTGCCCAGCGCTCCAGCTCGTCCAGGGCGCTAATCTGCTGGAGGTGCGGATCCGCCGCGATTGCCGTCCAGTGAGCCAAGGCTTCGCTCTTTTCACCGTCGGAAAGGCAGGGGTCCTGACCCGCCCAGTCAGTCAGCAGTGCTTCAAGCGCGTGATAATGCGCTTGGGTGCCGATTGGTGGTTGCGCGGGCCAGTCGGATCGAAACGGTTCCTCCGCTTCGCGTGAAGGTTCTTCCGGGGGATCGGGAGCCGCTTCCCTCGTCGATCCTGGAGTACTATTTATAGATTTTACAAAGGATTGTACGAATTCAAACGCCTCGCGTAGCGCGATGAACGCCTCGGGCTCGCGATCGACGTCGATCGCCTTCAGCTTCGCCGAATAGGCGGCGCGGATCGCGCGCGGGTCGTTGGTCGGCTCGATCCCCAGCTCGTGCCAGGCGTCGGCACCGTTCACAGGAAGCGCTCGCCCTCGATCTGGTCGAGCGTGGCCACCAGCGCGACGCGGGCCTCGCGGATCACGCGCGGGTCCTGTGTGGAAAGCGCGCCTTCGAACGCGCCGATCGCCTGGCCGATCATGTCGCGCTGCATGCCGGTGAAGCCTTCGTAGCAGCGCGCGGCGCGGGCCAGCACGGCGGCGTTCTCCGCCTCGTCGCGCGGGTGCAGCTTCAGCTTGGCCAGCGCGGCGCGGCGTTCCTCGATCTGGGCGGCGGTGAAGTCGCTCTCGTCGACGATCACCAGGTTGCGGGTGATCTCCGTCCCCGGGATCGTCACGTCGACCTCCAGCAGGCCGCTGGAATCATAGCTGAAGCGGCATTCGGCGCTCACATGGCCGGCGGGCTTGGGCGGGATCGGCACCTTCAGCTCGCCCAGCTTCACGTTCCCGGCAACCTCGCGCGCCTCGCCCTGATAGATGCCGAAGCGCAGCTCGCGCTGGTTGTCCGACAGCGTGGTGTAATAGTTCACCCGGCTGGTGGGGATCGCGGTGTTGCGATCGATGATCGGGCTGAAGATGCCGCTGCGGTATCCGCCGCGCCCGTCCGGCTCGGCCATGTCCACGCCCAGCGTGAAGGGGCAGACATCGGTCAACCGCACCTCTTCCAGCGCCGAATCGCGCGCCAGCAGCCCGGCCTGCACTGCTGCGCCCAGCGCCACGGCGTGATCGGGATGCACGGTAGCGTTGGGGAAGCGGCCGAACATGCGGGTGATCGCGCGGCGCACGATCGGCATGCGCGTGGCGCCGCCCACCAGCACGATCTCGCTCAGCGCCTCCACCCGGATGTTCGAATCGCGCAGCGAGCGGAGCACGGGATCGCGCAGCCGCTGGAGGAGCTGGGCACAGCCATCCTCGAACGCCAGCGAGCTGACGGTCGTGCTGTATTCCCTGCCGTCCCACACGATGGTGAAATCGGCCTCGTCCGCCTCGCTCAGCTTGCGGCGCGCGCGTTCGGCGGCGGCGCGGAGCAGCTCGACCAGCACGACCGGATCGACCTTCTCCAGCTCCTTGCCCGGATCCAGCTTGGGGCGGGCGATGTCGATCAGGCGGGCGTTGAAATCCTCGCCGCCCAGCCGGTTGTCGCCGGCCGATGCGCGGACCTCCACCACGCCCTCGAACACCTCGACGATCGACACGTCGAAGGTGCCGCCGCCCAGATCGAAGACCAGGAACGGCTCCTGCTCGCGCGTCTGGATGCCGAAGGCGAGCGCGGCGGCGGTCGGCTCGTTGATCAGCCGCTCGACCTTCAGCCCGGCGAGCTGGCCCGCGCGGCGCGTGGCCTTGCGCTGGCGATCGTTGAAATAGGCGGGAACGGTGATGACGGCGCCGGTCACTTCCTCCCCGGTGAAGGCCTCGGCATCGGCCTTCAGGCTCTTGAGCACCAGCGCGGACAGCTCCTCGGCATCGAAGCTGCGCTTGCCCAGCGCCACCGTCTGCTGGGTGCCGATATAGCGTTTGAAGGCGGTGACCGTGTGGCGCGGATGGGTCGGCTGGCGCTCGCGCGCGGCCATGCCGACGAACACCTCGCCCTTGTCGCCGATGCTCACCGCCGAAGGGGTCAGCAGATCGCCGATCGAATTGGGTACGAGTACCGGCCCGCCGTCGCGCCAGATGGCGGCCGCACTGTTGGTCGTGCCCAGATCGATGCCGATAATCACAAGAAATTCCCCCGGAAACGCCAAAGGTTAACCGAGGTACTTTCGATTCGCCAGCGGGTTGCATCCGGGACGGAGCGGGATTTTCCGCCCCGGATCGCCTGCGGCTTACTTGACCAGCGCGGCCTTCACCTCGGCCCAGCCGACCAGCTTGAAGTTCTGGGTGGCGCCTTCGTTCACATCGTCCTGCATCGCCACCAGCCCGGCGGCATAGGGGCCGATCGCGCCGGTCCAGGCGTCCACGCCGTCGGTGCCGCTCACGCCGTCCACGGCGCCGTTGGCGGCCACGCGGAAGCGGCCCAGATAGCGTTCCGCCCCGGCCGCGCCGCTCACCTCCCACACCGCGAAGGCGCTGTCGCCCTGGCTGGAAACGATGACATAGGTGCCCTCCGCGTCGCGGATCAGCGTCACCCCCTCGACATCGGGGACCAGCCGCCCGTCCGCCACGCCGGAAACCAGCGTGCGCGTGCCCGGCGCGGCGCCCAGCGGATAGCGCCACAGGCCCACCAGCTCCTCGCCGATGAAGAGCGTGCCGGTCGCGTCATCGACCGAGCATCCCTCGGACTGCGACCCTACCGCATAGCGGCGGCGTTCGGTGCCGGTGATCTCCGCGCCGGCGGTGTCGAGCGTGTACTCGCGCACCGCGCCGTCCTTGGCGACGAGCACCGCGATCAGCGTGCCGTCCACGCGGCCCATGCAGAAGCCATAGGGCTCGACCACGTCGGACTTGATGAAGCCCGCGGGCTTCAGCTCGCCGGTCCCGTCATAGCGGTAGAGCGCCACGCCCATCCGCCCGCGATCCGAAGCGCCCGCGACGAAGCCCGCGCCCTCGCTGCGCAGATCGACGTTGTTGAGCAGCCCTTCGGGCAGGAACTGGAGCGATTCGCCGCCGAGCGCATAGACGTAGAGCCCGGCCTTCTTGTCGGTGCCGAGCATCAGGCCCGGAACATCATGTCCGCCGAAGTTTGCGGAAGCGCCGTCAGAGCGGCCCCAGATCGCGGGATCGTCCGCGGCGTCGGCGGCCGTGGTGGCGACCGCCACCGTCTCCGCCGCGGCGGGAACCTCCACCGTCGGCGCCGGCGGGATAGCGGCCGGGCGCGGCGTCCCGGGCGCGCATGCGGCGGTCAGGAACAGGAGCAGGGCACCGCCAGTGCCGCCGATAGGACGCCGCATCATCATTCGAATCCCCTTGAACCGCCCGGAACGGGCATGGCCGCCGCCGATGGCCGCGGAACATGACAGTCGTGTTGCATCGGCGTGTCGCGCAGAGCCGCGATTTGATGGCCAAATCCTTGCGGGAAAACGGCGACTCCTTCATACCGGGTGCCGCCGGGCTTGAGTCCCGGCTGGCTGGGCGGGGGGCCCTGCCGGGTGGAGGGGCGTGTGAACCTTATTCCCGACGTCGCGCTTGCTGAGAATACCAGCCAGCGCCTGCCTTGCGTGGTCGTCCTCGACGGTTCGTCGTCGATGGCGCAGAACAACGCCATCGGCGCGTTGAACGATGGCCTGCGCCTGCTGGAGCAGGACCTGAAGGCCGACGATGTGGCCCGCCAGCGGGTGCGCATCCTGGTGCTGCGCGTCGGCGCCCCGCACGATGTGGAGGTCGTCAGCGACTGGACCGACGCGATCGAGTTCGAGGCGCCCGAGATCGAGGCGAATGGCACCACCCCGCTGGGCACCGGCGTGCGCCGCGCGCTGGACGAGATCGAGGCCGAGAAGGCGCGCTATCGCGATCACGGCATCCCCTATAACCGCCCCTGGCTGTTCATCCTGACCGACGGCGAACCGACCGATCCCGATTGGGAAGCCGCGGCCGACGAATGCCGCAAGGCCGAGGAATCGGGACACGCCACCGTGTTCTGCGTCGGCGTGGGCGATGCGAACCTGACCAAGCTGGGCCGCTTCAGCCCGCGCCAGCCGCTGGCGCTGAAGGGGCTGGCATTCCGCGAGTTCTTCCTGTGGCTCAGCCGCAGCGCGCGCGCGGGATCCAAGTCCGCGCCCAGCGACAGCATCCAGATGGCGGCCCCGTCCGATTGGGCGGTGGTGCCGGGACGCGCCGGATAATGGCTGCCCGGGCGTGGCGTGTTGCGGGAACCTCCGTGGCGGGGCCGTGCCATGCGGCCGACGCCTGCGAGGATCATCATCGCGTCCATGTGACCCCCGGCGGTGTGCTGATCGCCGTGGTGTCGGACGGCGCCGGATCGGCCCGCCACGGCGCGGAGGGGGCGCGGATCCTGTGCGATCATGTGGCCGAGGCGCTGGCGCGGCTGTTTCCCGGGCGCAGGCTGAAGGCGGGAGCGCTGGCGGGCGTGCCCGATGCCGTGGCCGCGGGGATCGAGGCGGCGCGCGCCGCCGCGGGCGAGCTGGCCGCAGAGCGCGGCCTGACCATCGACGCCTTCCACGCCACGCTGGTGGGCGCCGTGGCGGTGCCGGGCAAGGGCGGGCAGTTCTTCCACATCGGCGATGGCGCGGCGCTGGCGCTGGATGCGCCTGCCGGCCGCTGGCTGCTGTCGCCGCCGAGCAACGGCGAATATGCCGACACGACCTTCTTCTTCACCGAGCAGGACTGGCGCGAGAACCTGCGCTTCCGCCCGATCGAACCGGGTTATGACACGATCTTCGTGATGAGCGACGGCGTGACCGATCTGGGCTTCAAGACGAACGGGCATGGGCCGGAACCACACATGCCCTTTTTCGAGCCGATCGGCCGTTTCCTGGCGAACGCCAGCCGGGAGGAGGGCGAACTGGCGCTGCGCGCGACGCTGGACAGCATCGCCGCGCGCGAGCGCACCGCCGACGACAAGACGCTGGTGTGGGCGCAGGCGCGATGACCGAGCTGTTCCTGGGGCGCGGCGCCGAACGGCGGCCGGTTACGCTGGGGCCGCTGCTGGGCGAAGGCGCCGCGGGCAAGGTTTATTCGATCGTCGAGATGCGCGGCGCGGCCGCCAAAATCTATCATGGCGCCGCCGCCCGCCAATATGAGGCGAAGGTCGACGCGATGCTCGCCAGCCCGCCGGACCTGCCCCCGGCGACGCATCGCGGCATCGCCTATCCCCAGATCGCCTGGCCCCAGGCGAAGCTGTTCGATCGCAGCGGGCGCTTCGTCGGCTTCCTGATGCCGGAGATTGATTTCGCGCGCTCCACCAGCCTGGTGAACCTGCTCCAGAAGAGCAGCCGCCGCGTGGAGAAGCTGTCCGAATATTACGGCTATCGCGTGCTGGTGGCGCGCAACCTGGCGTCGGTGTTCGCCGAGCTGCATCGCGCCGGCCACCACATGATCGACATGAAGCCGGCCAATCTGCGCTTCTATCCGGCGGTGAGCTGGATGGCGGTGGTCGATACCGACGGCTTCAGCATCCAGGGGCGCGGCGGGCGGATCGGCGCCGAGCAGGTGAGCGACGACTATATCGCGCCCGAAAGCTGGCAGCGGTCCCCGGGCGAGCTGGGCATCGAGCAGGACCTGTTCGCGCTCGCCGTGATCATCTTCCAGTTGCTCAACAACGGCGTGCATCCCTTTTCGGGCGGATCGGGCAGCGGCGATCAGGCGACCGATCTGCAGACCCGCATCCTGCAGGGCGTCTATGCCTATGGCCTGGCCCCGCTGGAGGGCGCGACGCCCAGCCAGGCGAGCATCCACCGCATGTTCCGCCGCGGTACGCGCGTGATGTTCGATTGCGCCTTCCTGCCCGGCGACCGCCGGCCGAGCGCGGAGGAGTGGCGCGATCATCTGGACGCGCTGATGGAAAAGCTGGTGCCCTGCACCGCGAAGCCGGAAGAGCATGCGCATTTCGGATCGGGCTGCGGCTTCTGCGGGCATGAGGCGCGGATCAGCGCGGCGAAGGTCATCCCGCTGCGCCCGCGCACGGAGCGTCCGCGCGCGGCGTCGTCCCAACAGCCCCAGGCGACGCCCAGCCGCCTGCCGGCAGCGCGCAAGGCACCCGGAGTGCCTCCGGCACTGCCGCCGCGCAGCCCGTCGCGGGCGATGGTGGCCTATGTTCCCGTTCACGCGGCGCGCAACCGGTCGAACGGCGGGCGCTGGGCGGGGCTGGTCGTGCTGGCGGGGCTGGCCGGGGCGCTGTTCGTCTCGCAGGACCAGTGGCGACCGCTGCTTGCGGGGCTGGGGCCGGCGGGCGCGCGCGCCGCGGCGATCGGCGATGTTTCCGCCGCGACGCCTGGTCCCCCGGCGGCGCTGGAGACCTTTCCCAGCCCGCGCGGCTATCGCGTGCTGCCCGCCGCGGGAGCGCTCACGGTGCCGCTGCGCCTTGGCCCGGGCGAGGAATATGCCGAGGTCGAGCGGCTCGACCTGCACGATACCGTCGTCGCCACCGGTTCCAGCAGCCGCGATGGCGGCCCCGCCTGGCTGTGGGTGATGCGCGAGCGCGACGGGGCGACCGGCTTCGTGCTCGCGGACGCGCTGCGCCCCCGCGCCGGGGAGGAAGGCGCCACGCAGAAGGCCGCCGCGACCACCCAGGCCGAGCGCGATGTCGATGCCCGCTATGGCGAGCTGATGGCCAAGGCGGGCCGCTACGACCGCGCCTATCTGGCCGAGATGCAGCGCATGTGGGAGGGCGAGCGCCAGCGCTGCGCAGAGACCGCCGATCCCGCCTCCTGCCGCAGCGACCTCCTCGCCCAGCGCCGCCGCGAGCTGGAGGGTTGGGCCGCGGTGGAGGCGCCGCCGCCGTCTCCGGTCACGCCCGCCGCGCTGGGCAAGCTGAACTGACTCGCCAGCCCGCCGTGGAGCGGGCAAGGGATTGGCCATGGCCAGACTGTTCCTGCTGCTGCTTGCCGCGCTGCTGCTCGGCGCCGCGCCCGCGCCGCCGCAGCCGCAGCGCGGGCCGCTGGTGCTGGCCGCCGCGAGCATGCAGGAGGCGCTGAACGAGGCCGCGGACCTTTGGGCGCGCAAGGGCAATGCCCGGCCGGTGCTGTCGTTCGCCGCATCCTCGGCACTGGCGCGGCAGGCGGCGGCGGGGGCGCCCGCCGATCTGTTCGTTTCGGCCGACAGGGAGTGGATGGATTTCCTCCAGGCGCGCGGCCGGCTGGTGCCGGGGACGCGCGCCGATCTGGCGGGCAACCGGCTGGTGCTGGTCGCGCGCAGCGGCGACGCCCGGCCGGTGCCGCTGCGCCCGGGGAGCCCGCTGGCGGCGATGCTGGGCAACGGCAGGCTGGCGATGGCAGACCCGGATTCGGTGCCCGCGGGCCGATACGGCAAGGCGGCGCTGACCCGGCTGGGGCTGTGGAACGCGCTGGCGCCGCGCGTGGTGCGGGCGGAGAATGTCCGCGCGGCGCTGGCGCTGGTCGAGCGCGGGGCGGCGGCCTATGGCGTCGTCTACGCCACCGACGCGCGCGCATCCGCCCGGGTGCGCGTGGCGGGCGTGTTCCCGGCGGACAGCCACCCGCCGATCCGCTACCCGATCGCCCGGCTGAACCGGGGACCGCAGCCCGCGAAGGCCGAGGCGTTCCGCCGCTTCCTGCTCTCGGCGGAGGGCAAGGCGGTGCTGGCCCGGCACGGGTTCCAGACATGGTGATGGCGGCGCGATGCTGACGCCGGAGGAATGGGGCGTCGTCGCGCTGTCGCTCAAGGTGGGGGGCGTCGCGGTGGCGGCCGCACTGCCCGTGGCCTTCGCGCTCGCCTGGGTGCTGGCGCGCGTGCGCTTCCCGGGAAAGCTGCTGCTCGACGGGCTGGTCCATCTGCCGCTGGTGGTGCCGCCGGTAGTCACCGGATGGCTGCTGCTGCTCGCCTTCGCGCCGGAGGGGCCGGTGGGTGGCTGGCTCGAGCGCTGGTTCGGCGCGAGCGTGCTGTTCCGCTGGAGCGGCGCGGCGATCGCGGCCGGGGTGATGGCGCTGCCGCTGATGGTGCGCGCGATCCGGCTTTCGATCGAGGCGGTGGACCGGCGGCTGGAGGATGCCGCCGCGACGCTGGGCGCAACCCCGCGCCGTGTGTTCCTGACGGTCACGCTGCCGCTCAGCCTGCCGGGCGTGATCGCGGGCGCGGTTCTCGGCTTCGCCCGCGCGCTGGGCGAGTTCGGCGCGACGATCACCTTCGTCTCCAACGTGCCGGGAGAGACCGAGACGCTGCCGCTCGCCATCTATGCCGCGCTCCAGATACCGGGGGCGGAGGGGCAGGTGCTGCGGCTGGCGCTGGTTTCCGTGCTGCTGTCGCTGGCGGCGCTCGTCGCGTCGGAGCTGATCGCGCGGCGGACGGGGAGGGGCACGCATGTCCTTTGACATCGCCGTCACGCGCCGGGTGGGCGATGGCGAGATCGCGTGCCGCATCGCGCCCGCGGACGGGCTGACCGTGCTGTTCGGCCCCTCGGGCGCGGGAAAGACGAGCGTGCTCAACATGGTGGCGGGGCTGCTGCGCCCCGATGCCGGGCATGTCCGCGTGGGCGGCGAGACGCTGTTCGATGCCGCGGCGGGCGTCGATCTGGCCGTGCCGGCCCGGCGCGCGGGCTATGTTTTCCAGGAACCCCGGCTGTTCCCGCACCTGCGCGTATCCGCGAACCTGGCCTATGGCGCGCGGGGCGAGCGCACTGGCCCGCTGGCGCCGGAGGAGGTGGTGGAATTCCTGGGCATCGGCCACCTGCTCGATCGCTGGCCGCGCACGCTTTCGGGCGGGGAGGCGCGGCGGGTGGCGATCGGCCGGGCGCTGCTCAGCGATCCGGCCTTCCTGCTGCTCGACGAGCCGCTCTCCTTCCTCGATCGCGCGCGGCGTGAGGAGATCATGGCGGTGATCGAGCGGCTGCGCGACACGGTGCGGCTGCCGATCCTGATGGTGACCCATGATCGTGGCGAGGCCGAGCGGCTGGCGAGCCATATCGTCGAGATGTGATGCGGCGAATCCCGGAATCGGCACGGTGGCGCGATCTGCCGCTTGCCTATGCCACCGGTTTCGCGTCAATGTAACAAAACGGACATGCATCCGTCATGGGAGGGGAAACCATGAAGGGGGTACAGGGGCAGGAGGCCGGGGCGGCCGATCCGCCGGTGATTTCAGGAGCCGATGCGCTGCTGGGCAGCAGCACGCGGCGTTTCCACAATGCCGTGCTCGCGATGGGTATCCTGGCGGCCGGCCTGGCCGTGTGGGCGGTGGTGCGCATGTTCGGCGACGCCGGGCCGGGTGAGATCCTGATCCTGCTCACCTCGGCCTGGATCGCCTGGGTGGTGGTGGTCGCGCTGCGCATGTGGGAACGCTTCGGCGCCAGCGTGCAGGAAGCCATCGCGCAGGAAAGCGACGAAGAGCCTGCCAGCGTGCCGAGCGTGGCGGTCTAGAGTCTGTCCGCCTTTGGCGGAATCGGCCCCAGCCCGCTCAGACCGAACCCAGGAAGTCCATCTTGCCCAGCGGCACGCCCTTCATGCGCAGGATCGCATAGGCCGTGGTGAGGTGGAAATAGAAGTTCGGCAGCACGAAGCCGCGCACATAATCGATGCCGCTCATCTCGAAGCTGCGGTTCGGCGTGGCGATGGTGATGGTGGCCTGCTCGCGCCCGTTCATCCCCTCCGGCGTGGCGGTGGCGACCAGCGCCAGCGTGCGCGCGATGCGGTCCTGCAGGTCGGCGAAGCTCTTCTCCTCGTCCGCCATCGGCACATTTTCGACCTGGCCGACGCGGACGATGGTGAACTTCGCCGCGTCGCTCGCGCGCTGCACCTGATAGGGCAGGGGGTGCATGTCCGGATAGAGCCGCGCCTCCAGCAGCTCCGCATGCGCGATGCCGTTCGCATCGGCGTGCGCGCGCGCTTTTTCGAGGAAGGCGGATAGCGCCGCGAAGCCGCGCTGGAAGACCGGGACGGTCAGGTCGTAGAGTTCGGTAGCCATGGCCGCGGCACATAGCGCGGGCAGGGCGCCGGGGCCAGTGGCGCGGCGGGCGGGTTGCCGTGGCCCGCCGCTGGGGCCTATAGGCCCGCCGCGATGGGGGGCCGATTCGCCAATCGCCCGGCACGGGGGCTTGCGGTAGCGCTGGTTGCGCTCGCGCTGGCCGTTCGCGTGCTCGTCCCCTCCGGCTGGATGCCCTCGGCGGAGAGCCGCGGGCTGCTGCTCACGCTCTGCTCGTCCGCCTCGGGCGCCGAGATATTCGTGGAGATCGAGGGCAAGTCCGGCAAGGGCCATGGCCAGGGCGAACAGCGCGACAATCCTTGCGCCTTCGCCGGGCTGGGCATGGCCTTTGCGGCCACCGATCCGGTGCCGGCGCCGGCCGCGCCCTTCCATGCGCAGGATCGCGCCCCGGCGGCACCCGCGCTGATCGCGGCGATCGGCCGCGGGCTCGCCGCGCCGCCGCCGCCTGCCACCGGACCACCCGCAACCGCCTGAAACCCCGACCGACGCCGGCATTCCGCCGGCCCGTGACCCTGCGTGCGCGCGCCACAGCCGGCGGCGCCCGCGATCGAGGATTTTCAGATGCGTTTCCCGTTCCTGCTTTGCGGCGCCTGTGCCGCCGCGTTCGCCGTCCTTCCCTCCGCCGCCCTGGCCCAGAGCGACGCCGCCGACCCGGCCGATCCCAGCATCGTCGTGACCGCCCCCGCGCTCGATCCGGTCGACGTGACGCTGCGCCCCGGCGGCACCGACACCGTAACCTCCGACGAATATCAGGACGTGCTGGCGGTTTCGCTACGCGACACGCTCGCGCTCTCGCCGGGCGTCTACACCCAGCCGCGCTTCGGGCAGGAGGTGCGCCTGTCGGTGCGCGGTTCGGGGCTCAGCCGCGGCTTCCACATGCGCGGGCTCACGATCCTGCTGGATGGCGTCCCGGTCAACCTGGCCGATGACAACGGCGACTTTCAGGAACTGGACCCGGCGCTGCTCGCGCGGATCGACGTCTATCGCGGCGGCAACGCGCTGCGCTTCGGCGGATCGACGCTGGGCGGGGCGATCAACGCCGTTTCCCCCACCGGGCGCAGCCATCCGGGCGTGACGCTGCGGCTGGACGGCGGCAGCTTCGGCACGGTGCGCGGGCTGGTGTCGGGCGGCTTTTCGGACGATCGCGGCGACGTGTGGCTGGCGGTTTCAGGCGATCGTTCAGATGGCGAGCGCCAGCATTCCAGCCGCGGGGCGCTGCGCTTCTCCGGCAATGCCGGGCTGCGCCTGAACGACCGGATCGAGACGCGCTTCTATGCGCTGGCCAGCTATATCCGCCAGGATCTGCCGGGATCGCTGACGCTGGCGGAGGCACTGAGCACGCCCGGCCTATCGCGCGCCAACAATATCGCGATGGACCAGGAACGCGACATCACCTCGGTCCGCATCCAGAACCGCACCAGCGTCGATCTGGGCGGCGGCGCGGCGTTCGCCTTTGGCGGGCACTTCAACGCCAAGCAGCTTTTCCATCCGATCTTCCAGGTGATCGACCAGAAGTCGGAGGATCGCGGCCTGTTCGCCAGCCTGGACTGGGACAGCCAACTGGGCGGCATGCCCATATCGATCACGCTGGGCAGCCAGGCGCGCTTCGGCAACGTCAACGCCAAGCAATATGTGAACGTGGCGGGCGATCGCGGCGCGCTGACCAGCGACGTGAAGCAGCGCGCGCACACGATCAACACCTATGCCGAGTTGCGCCTGACCCCGGTGGAGCGGCTGACGCTGGTGCTGGGCGGCGTGCATTCGGACGGCTGGCGAAAGATCGACAACCGGCTGGTTCCCGCCAACAACGCGACGCGCGATTATGACGCCTTCTCGCCCAAGCTGGGCGTGGTGTGGGAGGCGGGCGATCAGGTCCAGTTCTACGCCAACTACAGCCGTTCGGTGGAATTCCCCGGCTTCGGCGAGCTGGTGCAGGCGCCCATCGCGGGCTTCGTTGATGTCGCGCCCCAGCGCGCCTGGACGTTCGAGATGGGCACGCGCGGCAGCGCGGGCATCGCGAGCTGGGACCTGACCTTCTACCGCGCCAGCCTGAAGGGCGAGATGCTGCAATATACGGTGAGCCCCGGCTTCCCCGCATCGACCTTCAACGGCGGGCGGACGCGGCACCAGGGGATCGAGGCGGGGCTGGACCTGGCCCCGCTGCCGTGGCTGAAGCTGCGGCAGATGTGGACCTTCAGCGATTTCCGCTTCCGCGGCGACGCGCAATATGGCGACAACCGGTTGCCGGTGATCCCGCAGCATTTGTATCGCGCGGAGCTGCGGCTGGGCGGCGATGCGCTGTCGGTCACGCCGCGCTTCGAATGGGTGCCCGAGGGGGCCTGGGCGGATTACCGCAACCAGTTCAAGGTGCCCGCCTATGCCACCATCGGCCTGGGCGCGGAGGCGAAGCTGGACCGGGTGACGCTGTTCCTCGATGCCCGCAACCTGACGGGCAAGAAGGCGGTGGGAGACATCTCCGCGGCGATCACCGCCAACGCCGCCAGCGTCGCCTTCTACCCGATCGAGCGCCGCGCCGTTTACGGCGGCGTCCGGGTGGGGTTCTGAGCCGGTGAGTGTGCCGGGAACCGCTCCGGCCATCGGTGCGGGGGAGGGCGGTGCCCTGTTCCGCGCCGCGTGGCGCTGGCATTTCTATGCCGGGCTGATCGTGCTGCCGGTGCTGCTGTGGCTGGCGGCGACCGGCGCGCTCTATCTCTACAAGCCCGAGATCGAACGGGCCTTCTACGGCGGCTGGAGCTGGGCGGCGCCGCAGGGAGAGCCGCGGCCGCTGGCGGCGCTGATCCCGGCGGTGGAGCGCCAGTCGGGCGGGCGCGTGACCAATGTCGCGCGCCCGGCCGGTCCGGCGGAGAGCTGGCGCATGGCGCTGGCGATGCCGGATGGTTCGCGGCGGCTGGCGTTCATCGATCCCTATCGCGGCGTGCTGCTGGGCACGGCGGCGGGCGGCGGGCTGATGGCCACGATCCGCGACCTGCACAGCCTGGCGATCACCGGGCCGGTGGGCAACGCGCTGGTGGAGATCGTGGCGGGCTGGGCGATCGTGCTGGTGGTGACGGGCGTGATCCTGTGGTGGCCGCGCGGCGGATCGCCCGCGGTGGGCGTGCGCGGCAGGCCGCGGTCACGGCTGTTCTGGCGCGATCTGCACGGGTCCGCCGGCGTGCTGGCCGCGGCGGTGATCCTGTTCCTGGCGGCCACGGGCATGCCGTGGACGGTGTTCGCCGGAGCGGGGCTGAACGATTGGGTGAAGTCGAGCGGGCTCGGCCGACCGAAGAGCCCGGGGCCGAACCCCTGGGAGAAGGCCCCGGCCAAGGCGGCGCCCGCGGAATCGCATGCGGGCCATGACCATGATGGTGGCACGGCCAGCCTGCCCTGGTCGATGCAGCGCCAGCCGGCCCCCGCCTCGCAGGGCGGGGCGAGCCGTGCCACGCCGGACCTTGCGGTGGCGCGGGCACAATGGGCGGGGCTCTCCGCTCCCTGGACGCTCACGCTGCCGCGCACGGCCGATGCGCCCTATCTGGTGTCCGCCGCCACCGTGCGGGCGCAGGACGCGCATGCCGTCTATCTCGACGCCGCCGACGGCCGCATCCTTCAGGACGCGCGCTATGGCGATTTCGGCGCGGGCGCGCGCTGGATCGAATGGGGCATCGCCACCCACCAGGGCCAGCAATATGGCGAGGCGAACCGGCTGCTGATGCTGGCGGGGTGCATCGCGATCTGGGTGCTGGGGATCACGGGGCCGGTGCTGTGGTGGAAGCGGCGGCGGGAAGGGCGGCTGCGCGCGCCGCCACGGGCCACGCGGCGGGGCATGCGGAACATGTCGATCGCGATGTTGGCGCTCGGCGTGCTGTTGCCGCTGACCGGGCTGACGATGCTGGCGGCGCTGGCAGGGGAGCTGGTGCTGGGCCGGGTGCGTGGGCGGGCCTGAAAAAAGAGAGGGAGACGGGCGCTGCCCGCCTCCCCCAGGGAGGAGTCCCTTCAGGCCGGAACCGCTTCGCGCGGCTCCAGAAGCATCGTCGCGGCGGCGGTGTTGGAAATCGGAATGTGATAGTTGCGGCTGCGCTCCACCGCCGCCTCGCCCAGCGCGCCGCGCGCGGCGATCCAGTTGAGGATCTCCACGCCCTGGCTGCCGGCCAGCTCGACGATATCGAGCGCGCTGTGGCGGATCAGCGCCTCCGGATCCGCCGCCAGCGAATCCATGCAGAAACGGTCATATTCCTTGTTGATATGCCCGGCCCGCTTGCCCTCAAGCTGGTGCGAGAGCCCGCCGGTGCCGAAGATCGCCACGCGCTCGTCGCCCGGCCAGCGGCGCAGCGCCTCGCCCACCGCGCGGCCCAGCGCCAGGCAGCGGCGGGGCGAGGGCAGGGGATGCTGCACCGTGTTGATCGCGATCGGGACGATGCGGACCGGATAGTCCGTCGTCGCGGGCCAGGCGAGCTGAATCGGCACCACCAGCGCGTGATCGACCAGCATCTCCTGGCACGTCGTGATGTCGAACTCGTCCGCCACCAGCGATTCGATCAGGTGCCAGCTCAGCGCGGTGTGCCCGCGCAACGCGCCCTGCACGGGCAGGCCCCATCCTTCGTCGGCGTTGCGATATTCGGGCGCCGCGCCGATCGCGAAGGTCGGCATCTTGTCGAGGAAGAAGTTGAGGCCGTGATCGTTGTAGAAGATCACCGCCACATCCGGCCGGGCACGCTCCAGCCATTCGTGGACCGGGCCGAACCCGTCGAAGAACGGGCTCCAATAAGGATCGCTCTCCAGCCCCTTGGCGATGGCGCCGCCGATCGCGGGGACATGGCTGGTGAACAGCCCGCCGACGATTTCCGCCATGGCTATTCCTCCTCGGCGTGCGCGGCCAGGCGCGCCTTGAACTCCTCGACGGTGCAGCCGGTCTGCTGCGCGCCGATGTCCTGCATGTTCAGCCCGAAGATCCCGGCCAGCTTGGCGAGATAATAGGCGTTGCCGCCCGCATCGAGCATCGCCAGCACGCTGCGGCTGGCCACAGCGGAGCGCTGTTCGGGCGTCAGATGGTATTTCGCGCAATAGCCGTCCTCGTCGGCGAGGAAGGCGGCGCGGTTCTCGGCGGAGTTGAACGAGAAGCACATGGCGTTGATCGCATAGCCGCGGCTGGCGGCGGCGCCGTCGAACACGGGGGTTCCGGGGATCACGCGCGCCCGCTGCACCGCGGCGCGGCTGTCCGGCATTCTCAGGACGCTGGCCATGTCCGTCTCCCCGCCTGCGATGTTGTCATCTCGATGCCGGGACCATGCCGGTATCGCGCGGGGCACAGCCTTGATCGGGATCAAAGAGGAATCGGCTGCGGTGCGCCGGATGCCATATAATTAATTGGTATATTTAGGAAAAATAGCAATCGTATGTGTTGCATACGTATTGTTCCCAATGTCCGGCCCGGCCCGGCCCGGGTGCCGCGGCCGCGAAAAAGCCGCCGCCCGGCATCCCGGACGGCGGCTTTCGCATTGCATCGGCAGGCTGGCCGCCGGCGCGGGATCATTCCTCGTTGAGGTAATCCCCCGCGTCGGCATCCAGGCCGTGGCCGCTCGGCACGACTGCGGCCAGCGGATCCTCGCCTGCGCCCTGGGAGTCGCGGACCGAGCGGGCGAGCTCGGCGGCATGCTCCTCGGCGGCGCTTTCCGGCGCGATCAGCGAGGCCTCGTTCATCCGGCGATGCGCCACGCGGAGCGCCGCATCGCGCGACGATGCCGCCACGCGCAGGCGGTTCATGCCCGCGCCGGTGCCCGCCGGGATCAGGCGGCCGACGATCACATTCTCCTTCAGGCCGTTGAGCGTGTCCTGCTTGCCCTGGACCGCCGCCTCGGTGAGGACGCGGGTGGTCTCCTGGAACGACGCCGCCGAGATGAAGCTGCGGGTCTGCAGCGACGCCTTGGTGATGCCCAGCAGGATCGGCTTGCCCTGCGCCGGCTGCTGGCCGGGCGCGAGCTTGGCGTTCTGCTCGTCCATCTCGTCGCGGTCGAGCTGCTCGCCCACCAGCAGGGTGGTGTCGCCGCTCTCGATGATCTCGACCTTCTGCAGCATCTGGCGAACGATCACCTCGATGTGCTTGTCGTTGATCTTCACGCCCTGGAGTCGATAGACTTCCTGGATTTCCGACACGAGATATTCCGCCAGCGGCTCGATGCCGAGCACCTCGAGAATGTCGTGCGGATCGGGGCTGCCGCCGATCAGGTTGTCGCCACGCTTGACGTAGTCGCCTTCCTGAACGTCGATCACCTTCGACTTCGGAACCAGATACTCCACGACCTCGCCGCCATCGTCCGGCTGGATGCCGATCTTGCGCTTGGCCTTGTAGTCCTTGCCGAACACGACACGGCCGGAGACCTTCGCGATGATCGCGTTCTCCTTCGGCTTGCGCGCCTCGAACAGCTCGGCCACGCGCGGCAGACCGCCCGTGATGTCGCGGGTCTTGGCGCTCTCGCGCGCGACGCGGGCCAGCACGTCGCCCGCCTGCACCTGCGCACCGTCCTCGACCGAGAGCACCGCGCCCGGGGCGAGCATGTAGCGCGCAGCCTCGGCCGCGTTGTCGCCGGTCAACGTCAGGCGCGGACGCAGGTCCTCCTTCGACTTGGAGGTGACGCGATATTCGATGACGACGCGCTGGGCGATGCCGGTCGCTTCGTCGGTCTGCTCGGTCAGCGTCTTGCCTTCCAGCAGGTCCTGATACTTCACGACACCCGCGGTTTCCGTGATCACCGGCATGGTGAACGGATCCCATTCCGCCATCCGGTCGCCCGCGCTGACGATGTGGCCATCGTCGAACATCAGGTACGCGCCATAGGGGATGCGATGCACGGCCAGCTCGCGGCCGTCCATGTCCAGGATCGCCAGCTCGCCCGAACGGCTGAGCACGACGCGGCGGCCGCGCTGATCCTCGATCACGCGCAGGTCGCGGAACTCGACCTTGCCGTCCACCGGGGCTTCCAGGTTCGACTGTTCGTTGAGCTGCGCCGCGCCGCCGATGTGGAAGGTACGCATCGTAAGCTGCGTGCCCGGCTCACCGATCGACTGCGCCGCGATGACGCCGACAGCCTCGCCGATGTTCACCGGCGTGCCGCGGGCCAGATCGCGGCCATAGCATTTGCCGCAGACGCCGAACTTGGCTTCGCAGACCAGCGGCGAGCGGATCTTCATGCCCTGGACGCCCAGCGCCTCGATCTGCGCGATCATCGCCTCGTCGAGCAGCGTGCCCGAGGGGATGGCGACCTCGCCGGTCTTCGCGTCGACCACGTCCTCGGCCGTGGTGCGGCCCAGGATGCGCTCGCCCAGCGAAGCGATGGTGCTGCCGCCCTGAACGATCGCCTTCATCTCCAGCGCGCGTTCGGTGCCGCAATCCTCCTCCATGACGACGCAGTCCTGCGACACGTCGACCAGGCGGCGGGTGAGGTAGCCCGAGTTCGCCGTCTTGAGCGCCGTGTCCGCCAGGCCCTTGCGGGCGCCGTGGGTGGAGTTGAAATATTCAAGGACGGTCAGGCCTTCCTTGAAGTTCGAGATGATCGGCGTCTCGATGATCTCGCCCGACGGCTTGGCCATCAGGCCGCGCATGCCGGCAAGCTGCTTGATCTGCGCCTGCGAGCCGCGGGCGCCCGAGTGGGCCATCATGTAGATCGAGTTGATCGGTGCCTCACGCCCGTTGTCGAGCTTCTTCACCGCCTTGATCTCGTCCATCATGGCCGCCGCCACCTGGTCGCCGCAACGGCTCCAGGCGTCGATCACCTTGTTGTACTTCTCCTGCTGGGTGATCAGGCCGTCCTGATACTGCTGCTCGTAATCCTTCACGAGCGTGCGCGTCTCGTCGACCATGGCCTCCTTGGCGGCCGGGATCACCATGTCGTCCTTGCCGAACGAGATGCCGGCGCGGAATGCGTGGCGGAAGCCCAGCGCCATGATGGCGTCGGCGAACAGCACGGTCTCCTTCTGGCCGGTGTGGCGATAGACGGTGTCGATGACGTCGCCGATCTCCTTCTTGGTCAGCAGGCGGTTGACCGTCTCGAACGGAACCTTGTGCGACTTGGGCAGGCATTCGCCCAGCAGCATGCGGCCCGGCGTGGTCTCATAGCGCTTCATGTACTGCTGACCGTTCTCGTCGGTCTGCCACACGCGGCTGATCACCTTGGTGTGCAGCGTCACCGCGCCGCTATCCAGCGCCTGGTGAACCTCGGCCATGTCGGCCAGCAGCATGCCCTCGCCGGGCTCCGCCTGCTTCTCCATGGTCAGGTAATAGAGGCCCAGCACCATGTCCTGCGACGGCACGATGATCGGCTTGCCGTTGGCGGGGCTGAGGATGTTGTTGGTCGACATCATCAGCACGCGCGCCTCAAGCTGCGCCTCGAGGCTCAGCGGCACGTGGACGGCCATCTGGTCGCCGTCGAAGTCGGCGTTGAACGCCGAGCAGACCAGCGGGTGGAGCTGGATCGCCTTGCCTTCGATCAGCACCGGCTCGAACGCCTGGATGCCCAGGCGGTGGAGCGTCGGCGCGCGGTTCAGCAGCACGGGGTGCTCGCGGATCACCTCGTCCAGGATGTCCCAGACTTCCTTGCGCTCCTTCTCGACCCACTTCTTGGCCTGCTTGAGCGTCATGCTCAGGCCCTTGGCGTCGAGGCGGGCATAGATGAACGGCTTGAACAGCTCGAGCGCCATCTTCTTCGGCAGGCCGCACTGGTGCAGCTTCAGCTCCGGCCCGGTCACGATCACCGAACGGCCCGAATAATCGACGCGCTTGCCGAGCAGGTTCTGGCGGAAGCGGCCCTGCTTGCCCTTCAGCATGTCGGACAGCGACTTGAGCGGACGCTTGTTGGCGCCGGTGATGGTGCGGCCGCGGCGGCCGTTGTCGAACAGCGCGTCGACCGCCTCCTGCAGCATGCGCTTTTCGTTGCGGACGATGATGTCCGGCGCGCGCAGCTCCATCAGGCGCTTCAGGCGGTTGTTGCGGTTGATCACGCGGCGGTAGAGGTCGTTCAGGTCCGACGTCGCGAAGCGGCCGCCGTCCAGCGGCACCAGCGGGCGCAGCTCGGGCGGGATGACCGGGATCACGTCCAGGATCATCCATTCCGGGCGGTTGCCGGAATCGATGAAGCTCTCGACGACCTTCAGCCGCTTGATGATCTTCTTGGGCTTCAGCTCCGACTTGGTCTCGGCCAGCTCCTTGAGCAGGTCCTCGCGCTCGCCGACCAGGTCGAGGTCCATCAGCATGGACTTCACCGCCTCGGCGCCGATGCCGGCGGAGAAGGCGTCCTCGCCATATTCGTCCTGCGCCTCGAGCAGCTCGTCCTCGGTGAGGAGCTGATACTTCTCCAGTGGGGTCAGGCCCGGCTCGGTGACGATGTAGGACTCGAAGTACAGCACGCGCTCAAGCTGCTTGAGCTGCATGTCGAGCAGCAGGCCGATGCGCGACGGCAGCGACTTCAGGAACCAGATGTGCGCGACGGGCGCCGCCAGCTCGATATGGCCCATGCGTTCGCGGCGGACCTTGGAGACGGTGACCTCCACGCCGCACTTCTCGCACACGATGCCCTTGTACTTCATGCGCTTGTACTTGCCGCACAGGCACTCGTAATCCTTGATCGGGCCAAAGATGCGCGCGCAGAACAGGCCGTCACGCTCGGGCTTGAACGTGCGGTAGTTGATCGTCTCCGGCTTCTTGATCTCGCCGAAGGACCAGGAGCGGATGCGATCCGGCGACGCGATGCCGATCTGGATCTGGTCGAACGTCTCCGGCTTGGCCATCGGGTTCGCGAAGTTGGTCAGTTCGTTCATTTTCTGCTCCAATTCCCCTCCCGCTTTGCGGGAGGGGCTAGGGGAGGGCTTGTCTTTCGTCGGGGAGGTCCGTGGCCCACAGGCCCTCCCCCGGCCCCTCCCGCAAGCGGGAGGGGAGAGATCGGCTTACTCCGCCGCCTCTGCCAGGCCGTCGCCGTCCTCGGACGCATCTTCCAGCGCCTTGAGTTCGACGTTGAGGCCCAGCGAGCGCATTTCCTTGACGAGCACGTTGAAGCTCTCCGGAATGCCGGCCTCGAACGTGTCGTCACCCTTGACGATCGCCTCATAGACCTTGGTGCGGCCGACCACGTCGTCGGACTTCACCGTCAGCATTTCCTGCAGCGTGTAGGCGGCGCCGTAGGCCTGGAGCGCCCACACCTCCATCTCGCCGAAGCGCTGGCCGCCGAACTGCGCCTTGCCGCCCAGCGGCTGCTGGGTGACCAGGCTGTACGGCCCGATCGAACGCGCGTGGATCTTGTCGTCCACGAGGTGGTGGAGCTTCAGCATGTAGATGTAGCCCACGGTCACCTTGCGATCGAAGGCGTCGCCGGTGCGGCCGTCGAACAGCGTCGACTGGCCCGAAGTGTCGAGCCCGGCAAGCGTGAGCATGTCGGACACATCGGCCTCGCGGGCGCCGTCGAACACCGGCGTCGCCATCGGTACGCCGCCCTTCAGGTTCTGCGCCAGCTCGACGATCTGGTCGGACGAGCGGGCGTCGATCTCGCCGTGATACTGCTCGCCGTAGATCGTCTTGAGCCGGTCCTTCACCACCTCCGGCATGCTGCCGGCCGGTGCGTCGGGATTGGCCTCGCGCCAGGATTCCAGCGCCTCGGCGATCTGCTTGCCCAGGCCGCGCGCGGCCCAGCCCAGATGCGTCTCGAAGATCTGGCCCACGTTCATGCGCGAAGGCACGCCCAGCGGGTTCAGCACCAGATCGACCGGGGTGCCGTCCTCCAGGAACGGCATGTCCTCGGCCGGCAGGATGCGGCTGATGACGCCCTTGTTGCCGTGGCGGCCGGCCATCTTGTCGCCCGGCTGCAGCTTGCGCTTCACCGCGACGAACACCTTGACCATCTTGAGCACGCCCGGCGGCAGCTCGTCGCCGCGCTCCAGCTTCTCGCGGCGGTCCTCGAACTTGTCCTTGATGCGCTTCACGGCCTCGTCATACTGGGCCTTCACCGCCTCAAGATCGCCCTGGACCTTGTCGTCCTGCACCGCGAACTTCCACCATTCGTGGCGATCGACGCTGTCGAGCAGGTCGCCGTCGATCTCGGCGCCCTTCTTCAGGCCCTTCGGCACCGAAGTGGCGACCTGGCCCAGCAGCATCTCGCGCAGGCGCGACCAGGTGGCGCGATTGAGGATGTTGCGCTCGTCGTCCGAGTCCTTCTTCAGGCGCTCGATCTCCTCGCGCTCGATCGCCATCGCGCGCTCGTCCTTGTCGATGCCGTGGCGGTTGAACACGCGCACGTCGACGATGGTGCCCGAAACGCCCGGCGGCAGGCGAAGCGAGGTGTCGCGCACGTCGCTGGCCTTTTCGCCGAAGATGGCGCGGAGCAGCTTTTCTTCCGGCGTCATCGGGCTTTCGCCCTTCGGCGTGATCTTGCCGACCAGGATGTCGCCCGGCTCCACCTCGGCGCCGATATAGACGATGCCCGCTTCGTCGAGGTTGCGCAGCGCTTCCTCGCCCACATTGGGGATGTCGCGGGTGATGTCTTCCGGCCCCAGCTTGGTATCGCGGGCCATCACCTCGAACTCGTCGATGTGGATCGACGTGAACACGTCGTCCTTCACGATCCGCTCGGAGATCAGGATCGAGTCCTCATAGTTGTAGCCGTTCCAGGGCATGAACGCGACGAGCGCGTTGCGGCCCAGCGCCAGCTCGCCGAACTCGGTCGAGGGGCCGTCGGCGATGATGTCGCCGGCGTTCACCACATCGCCCACCTTCACCAGCGGACGCTGGTTGATGCAGGTCGACTGGTTCGAACGTTCGAACTTCATCAGCGTATAGATGTCCACGCCGCTCTCGGTCGCCTCCAGATCGCCGGAGGCGCGGATGACGATGCGGGTGGCGTCCACCTGATCGACGATGCCGGAGCGCTTGGCGCCGATCGCCGCGCCCGAATCGCGCGCGACGGTCTCTTCCATGCCGGTGCCGACGAACGGCGCCTCGGCGCGCACCAGCGGCACGGCCTGACGCTGCATGTTCGATCCCATCAGCGCGCGGTTCGCGTCGTCGTTCTCAAGGAACGGGATCAGCGACGCCGCGACCGACACGAGCTGCTTCGGGCTCACGTCCATCAGCGTGATCGTGTCGGGGATCGCCATCAGGAATTCGCCCGCCTGACGCGCCGACACCAGCTCCTCGGTGAAGCGGCCTTCGGCGTCCGTTTCGGCGTTCGCCTGGGCGATCGTGTGCTTCGCCTCTTCCATCGCGGAGAGATAGACGACCTCGCTGGTCACCTTGCCGTCGATCACCTTGCGGTACGGCGTCTCGATGAAGCCGTACTTGTTGACGCGGCTGAAGGTGGCGAGCGAGTTGATCAGGCCGATGTTCGGGCCTTCCGGCGTCTCGATCGGGCAGATACGGCCATAGTGGGTCGGATGGACGTCGCGCACCTCGAAGCCCGCGCGCTCGCGGGTGAGGCCGCCCGGCCCGAGCGCCGAGACGCGGCGCTTGTGCGTCACCTCGGAGAGCGGGTTGGTCTGGTCCATGAACTGCGAAAGCTGCGACGAGCCGAAGAACTCGCGCACCGCGGCGACCGCGGGCTTCGCGTTGATCAGGTCGTTCGGCATCACGGTCGACACGTCGACCGAGCTCATGCGCTCCTTCACGGCGCGCTCCATGCGGAGCAGGCCGACGCGATACTGGTTCTCCAGCAGCTCGCCCACCGAGCGGACGCGGCGGTTGCCGAGGTTGTCGATATCGTCGACCTCGCCCTTGCCGTCCTTCAGGTCCACCAGCGTCTTGACGACGGCCAGAATGTCCTCGGTGCGCAGCGTGGTCACCGTGTCCTCGGCGTCCAGGCCCAGGCGCATGTTCAGCTTCACGCGGCCCACGGCCGACAGGTCGTAGCGCTCGGAATCGAAGAACAGGCCGTGGAACAGCGCCTCGGCGGTCTCCAGCGTCGGCGGCTCGCCGGGGCGCATCACGCGATAAATGTCGCTCAGCGCCTGCTCGCGCTCCTCGGCCTTGTCGGCGACGAGCGTGTTGCGGATCCACGGGCCGGTCGAGACATGGTCGATGTCGAGCAGCTCGATGCGGTCGATGCCCGCCTTGTCCAGCTTCTCAAGGTTCTCGGCCGAAACCTCGTCGCCGGCCTCGATATAGATCTCGCCGGTGGTTTCGTTGATCAGGTCATAGGCGCTGTAGCGGCCGAAGATCTCCTCGGTCGGGATCAGCAGCGTTTCCAGCCCGTCCTTCTGCGCCTTGTTGGCGGCGCGGGGGCTGATCTTCTGTCCGGCGGGGAAGATCACCTCGCCCGACTTGGCGTCGACGATGTCGAACATCGGCTTGGCGCCGCGCCAGTTCTCCGGCGCGAACGGGATCTGCCAGCCGTTCGGACCGCGCACGAAGGTGACGCGGTTGTAGAAATAGTTGAGGATCTCCTCGCTGTTCAGCCCCAGGGCGTACAGCAGGCTCGTCACCGGCAGCTTGCGCTTGCGGTCGATGCGGACGTTGACGATGTCCTTGGCGTCGAACTCGAAGTCCAGCCACGATCCGCGATAGGGGATGACGCGCGCGGCGAAGAGATACTTGCCGCTCGCATGCGTCTTGCCGCGGTCATGGTCGAACAGCACGCCCGGCGACCGGTGCATCTGGCTGACGATGACGCGCTCGGTGCCGTTGATGAAGAAGGTGCCGTTCTCGGTCATGAGCGGCATGTCGCCCATGTAGACGTCCTGCTCCTTGATATCGAGGACCGAACGGGCTTCCGTATCGGGATCGACCTCGAACACGATCAGGCGCAGCGTGACGCGCATCGGCGCGGCATAGGTGATGCCGCGCTGGCGGCACTCCTCCACGTCGAACTTCGGCGGCTCCAGCTCATAGTTGACGAAGTCCAGCTCCGCAGTGCCCGCGAAATCGCGGATCGGGAACACGGAGCGCAGCGTCTTCTCCAGTCCGGAGACATAGCCGATCGCCGGGTTCGAGCGCAGGAACTGCTCATAGCTTTCGCGCTGCACCTCGATCAGGTTCGGCATCTGCACCACTTCGTGGATGTCGCCGAAAACCTTGCGGATGCGGCGCTTGAGCGTGCCGCCCGAGCCCGAGCCTTCGATTGCCTTGGTCGCCATGGGTTTTTTGTGCCTCGTCAGCCTGTAATCGCGTCCCGGTAACCGCCGGGTCAGACACGCAGAAAACAGACGCAAAGAGGCCGGATCGCCTTCCCGTAATTCGGAAAAACTCCAGCCACTCCAGCGTCTGTGATGCCTCGGCCGACCAATTCGTGCGATGCGCTGCGCGACGGCGCATCATTTCCCGGTCGTGGGGCAGGGGCGCGATATAGGATCGCGGTTGGATTCTGTCAAACGCCGCAACGGGCACGCGCACATGCGCGCAGCGCCCGGAAACGCGCGTGTGCGCGCAAGGCTCGACAAGCCCGCGCCGATGCGCCATCGCTCCGCCCCGCGCGCGCCACGCCCTGGCGCCCCATCATCTCGAACGGCTTCTGGATCTGGTTAGGCGATGCCGGTGACTTTCCGCAATCTTGTGAACGGCCTTGGCGCGGCGGCCGCCGCCGCAGCGATCGTCGCGCCCGCCGCGGGCCAGCAGACGCCCGCGCCCGCCCCGGCGCCCACGCGCTCGTCCACGATCATGACGCTCCCCGGGGCGGAGACCTTCGATTTGGGCAACGGCGGCCGCCCGGCGCCCACGCCCAGCGCGCGGCCCTCGCCCCGGCCGTCCGCCAGCGCCACGCCGCGCGCGACGCCATCGCCGCGCCCCTCCGCCACGCCATCCGCACGCGCCACGCCGACGCCGGCGCCCAGCGTCACGCCGCGCGCGACGCTATCGCCTTCTCCCACGGTCTCGCCAACGCCGTCGCCATCGGCAACGCCGCTGCCCGCGCCTTCCGATGCGCCCGGCTTCACGCCCGAGGCGCCCGTTGCGGAGGCATCCGCCAGCCCGGTGCCGGAGCAGGGCGGGGGCGTGCGCACCGGGCCGGACTGGCTGTGGATGCTTGCGGGCGGCCTGCTGGTGGCGGCGTTCGCGGCCTGGTGGTGGTTCGGCGGCAGGCGGCGGCGGCCCGCGCGCAGGCGTTCGTCCTCGCCACCGCGCCAGGCCGTGCCGGTGCCGCCGCCGCCGCCCGCTCCCGCTCCTGTGCCCCGGGCTCCCGCGCGTCCCGCCGCGCCTCCGCCTCCGCCGCCCGCTCCGGCGGCGCAGCCGAAGCCCGTGTCGCTCCAGCTTCCGGGCGATCCCTTCGTCATAGAGATGCGCCCCTCGGAGATTCTGCTGGCCGACGGGCGCGTCGACCTGAAGCTGGAGCTGGTGCTCGGCAATCCTTCGGACGTCCCGGCGGAGGGCATCCGGCTGACGCTGGCGATGGCCAGCGCGCGGCCCGACCAGGATCTAATGCTCTCGGCCTTCCACGCGCGCCCGCCGGTTCCGCCCGTCGCCGATCCGTTCGACCTGCCTGCGCGCAGCGCAACGCGCGTGCCCGGCACGCTCTCGATCGCCGGGGATACGCTGCATGTCGTGAATGTCGGCGCGCGGCCGATGTTCGTGCCGATCGTGATGCTCGACATCCGCTGGCGCGGCGGGCTGAGCATCCGCCACTTCTCCGCGGACTTCATGGTCGGCACGGCGGGGCAGGGGGACAAGCTCGGCCCGATCTGGCTCGATCGCGGCAACAGCCGTCAGACCGGGCTGGCGATGACGCGCTATGTGCCGCAGGGGACGCGCCCGGCGGGCCGCTGATCGGTTCGTCGATTTCAGGCTTCCGGTCGTCGCAGGCGGCGCAGCCTGCGGCGGGTTCCATTCGTTGTCCCGCCGTCATGAAGACCAGTGCGTATCAGCCCGCCCCGCGCCTCGCCGTGATTTTCGGTGCCGCGCTCGTTGCAACCCCAGCCATGGCGCAGGAGGTCGCGCCACCCCCGGTGGTGTCGACCCAGACCACGCCGGCCCCGGCGCCTGCCCAGCCGCGTGTCGTGTTCGCGCCCGCCGCCCCGGTGGTGCAGGAGGCCCCGGCCGCCACGGCGGAACCGGCGCCGCAGCCCGCCCGGGCGCGTCCGGCCCAGCGCCAGGCCGCGCGCGCCGCCCCGGCCCGCGCGTCCGCCGCCCCCGCGCCCCGCGCCGCCGCTCCCGCTCCCCAGGCGCAGGCCCAGCCCGCCGAAACCCCGCCGCCCGCGGCTCCCGCCGCCGAAACCGCTCCCGTCCCGCAGGCTGCCGCTCCCGTCGAGCCGGTCGAGACGCTGCCGCCTCCGCCCGCAGTCGAGACCGGTGTGGTCGAGGAGAATGTGCCGCAGCGTTCGAACTGGCTGTGGATCGCGCTGGGCGCGGTGCTGGCCGGTGCCATCGCCTTCGCGCTGCTGTTCCGCCGCCGCCGCGCTGCGAGCGAGGAATATGCTCCGGCCGCCGCCGCTCCGATCGCTGCCGCCCCCATCGCCGCGACCGAAGCGGATGCGGCGCCCGCCGGCCCGATCGGCGCGGAGCTTCACGCCAGCCGCGCCGCGCGCGACGAGCTGGCGGGCATCGCCGATCGCCCGGCCCCCGTCGCCGCCCGCCCGTGGCTGGAGCTGGGCATGCGCCCGGTGCGCGCCGGCACCAGCGCGGACGAGGCGCTGGTCGAGATCGAGCTGATCGTCGGCAACGCGGGCGACACCCCGGCGGAGGACGTGCGCATCGCCGCCTTCATGCTCCCGCCCGGCACGCGCCCGAGCGAGATGGAGGCGCTGCTGATCGAGCAGGGCGGCGCGCTGCCCCCGCAGACGATCCGCCCGGGCGAGGGCACCCGCATCGACGGCACGCTGGCGGTCCACCGTTCGGAGATCAACGGCAGCTTCGCGCCGCTGGTCGTCGCCGAGGCGCGCTATCGCCTGCCGGACGGCAGCGAGGGCCGCACTGCCGCCACCTTCCAGGTCGGCATCGACAATGGCGGCGGCATCGCCCCGATCGCGGTCGACCGCCCGGCGATGCACGACGACGTCTCCGCCGAACTGCGCGGACGCCCCGAACACGTCTGATCCTTCACGCGCCTGAACCGGTCTCCAGGCGAACCTCCGGCCCGTCCCCGTCCTGGGGGCGGGCCTATTTTCAGCGCCCGCCGCCGCGCCCCGCCGCGCGCAGCACCTCCGCCCGCAGCGCCGGATAGAGCGTGCGGTTGCCGAAGCCGCTCAGATGGTCCCCGTCCAGGAACAGCGGCTTCCCGCCCGCGAAGGCGCTGCACACCGCGCCCGGGCACAGGATGGGGAAGGGGTCCCACACCCGCACCCCCGGCACCTCGCGCTCCAGCCGGCGCAGCGCCGCCATCACCGGCTCGCGCCGCCGCAACAGCACCTCGCGCGGCACCTCCAGCCCGCCGCGGCACACCGGGTTCCCCCGGTTGAACCAGTCGGAACAGCGAAAGGCGGGGGCGGGGAACAGCGGCTTGGGCGCCTCGATGATCACCGGCAGGCCGATCGCGGTCACCCGGCGCAGCCACGCGCGCGCATCGTCGATCACCGCTTCGGGCACCGCCCCGCCGGCTCCCGCGGGCAGGATGTCGGTGCCATATTGGTTGATGAACCGCGCCTGGCGCAGCGCGGGCAGGAACACCACGTCGCCCGGCCTCGCCTTCGCCTTCAGGTCGGCCAGCATATGCTCGAACACCGGGCGGCATCCGGGATTGGCGGGCTCGTTGAGCTTCAGGAAGGGGCAGCGCGGCCGTGCCCAGGCGCGCGCGCGGATGCCCAGCTCGCCGGCGAGCTGGCGATAGACCGGCGTATAGGCGATCGCGTGCGAATCCCCGATCGCGTGCAGCGTGAAGCCGCCCGCCGCGCCCTTGCAGCCCTCCGGCTCCCACAGCGACAGGTTGGGCGCCGCCGGATCGCGCGACGCCCGCACGCCGCAGCGCGTGATCGCCGGATCATTGGGGTGCCGCTCGTCGGCATACCAGGCGGCATGATCGCGCGTGACGCTCAGCGTGATCCGGTCGTGCGCGGCGAACAGCGCGAAGGCGACCGCCGCCCCCGCCAGCGTGCCGCCCATCGCGCGCGCCACCACCCGCCCGCGCGGCATCGCCGCGATCCGCGGGCTGGCGCGCAGCGGACGCTCGATCAGCAGATAGGACGCCGCCGCCAGCACCACCGACAGCGCCAGTGCGGCTAGCTGGAGCGGCAGCGTGCCCAACCCGACAGTCCAGCGGAACAGCACCAGCACCGGCCAGTGCCACAGGTACAGCGAATAGGAGAGCAGCCCCACTGCCACCACCGGCCGCAGCGACAGCAGCCGCGCGAGCGGCGATGCCGGCGCCGCCGCCACGATCGCGATCAGCCCCGCCGTGCCCAGCACCGGCAGCAGCGCGAGCGGGAAGGGGAAGGCCGTGCCGCGCGGCACCGCCAGCCCCACCGCCACCAGCGCCGCCGCGCCCAATGTCAGCTCCGCGCGGTGTCGCCCGCCCATCTCCTCGATCCAGCCGCGCCAATGCCGCGCCGTCAGGCACAGCAGCATTCCCGTGCCCAGCTCCCAGAAGCGCGCGGGCATCAGATAGAAGGCATAAGGCCCGTCCAGCGAAGCGATCGCGGCGCAGGCCGCCAGCGACGCGATCGTCAGCCCGCCGACGATCGCCAGCATCCGCCCTTCGCCCATCGCCGCGCGCCCCGGCCGGTCGCGCAGATACCAGAAGAGCAGGAAGGGGAAGACCAGGTAGAACTGCTCCTCCACCCCCAGCGACCAGGTGTGGGTGAAGGGATTGTATCCCGCCTGCGGCCCGAAATAGGTGTCGGTATCGGTCGCCAGCACGATGTTGCTCAGCCCGAAGAAGGCGAAGCGCCCGACCTGGGGCAGCGTGTTGCTCAGCCAGGCTTCGGGGATGAAGAGCTGCGCCGCCAGCGCGGTGGCGATCAGCATCGCCACCAGCGCCGGCATGATCCGCACCAGCCGCCGCGCGTAGAACCACGCCAGCATCGCGCGCAGCGTTTCGAAACGCCGCCCGATCACCGATCCGGTGACGACGAAGCCGGAGATCACGAAGAAGATGTCGACGCCGGTGAACCCGCCCGGCAGCGCTTCCGGCCACAGGTGAAACACGATCACGCCGGTCACTGCCAGCGCGCGTAAGCCGTCCACCGCCGGAAGATATCCCGGCGCCGTCTGCCGCGGCTCCATCCCCTGGTGGCTCCCCTCCTGTGTTGCCGCCTCTATCCGCCGCCGCGCGCCGGCGCGCAATGGGGGAAGCGCCCGGCAACATCGCGGAAACGCGCCGGGCGCAGGGGCCGGACATACGCGGGAGCAGGCGCCGCGAGGAGTCCCTTCCGGACGTCCTTGTGTAGTGTTACGCCAATACAGTTCCGCGATTCTGTGGGAGGTTTCATGAAGTTGAGAACGATGTGCGCAGCCGCAGCGCTCGCGGCATTCGCCGTTGCGCCGCAGGCCTGGGCCGGTCCGGGCGGCAAGCCCGCCGCCGCCGCTGCCGCAGCCAATACCGGGCTGAAGGTCGAAAGCCAGTATTTCACCCTGCCCAACGGGCTGCGCGTGGTGCTGGCGAAGGACAATATCGCCCCCACGGTCACCGTCGCGGTCTATTACGGCATCGGCTTCCGCATCGAGCCGAAGGAACGCACCGGCTTCGCGCACCTGTTCGAACATCTGATGTTCCAGGGATCGAAGAACGCGCCCAAGGGCGTGTTCGATACCACCATCACCAATTCGGGCGGCATCAACAACGGCTCCACCCGCTTCGATTTCACCAATTATTTCGAAGTGGTGCCGTCGAGCGCGCTGGAGCGGATGCTGTGGCTTGAGGCCGATCGCATGGCCAATCCGGTGATCGACGAAACCGTGCTGAAGAACCAGCAGGGCGTTGTCGGCAACGAGGTGAAGGGCAATGTCCTCAACCAGCCCTACAGCACCTGGCCGTGGATCGACCTGCCGATGCTGGCCAACACCAACTGGTACAACAGCCACAATTTCTACGGCGACCTGGCGGAGATCGAGGCGGCGACGGTGGAGGACGCCAAGGCCTTCTCCGAGGCCTTCTATCGCCCCAGCAACGCCGTGCTCGTGGTGGCGGGCGACATCGATTACGCCGCGACGAAGGCGATGGTCGAAAAATACTTCGGCTGGATGCCCGCGAAGCCTGCGGTGACGCTGCCCGACATCTCCGAGCCGCGCCAGACGGAGGAGAAGTTCAAGAGCCGGGTCGACACGAAGGCGCCCAAGCCCGGCTATGCCTTCGGCTATCATGTGCCCAAGCGCGGCACGCCCGAATGGTATGCCATGGGCCTGATCGACCAGATCCTCGTCCAGGGCAACGACAGCCGACTGTATCGCAAGATCGTGCAGGAGGCGGACATTTCCGGCGATGTCGACGGCGGCATCAACTTGGGCCTGGGCAACATGTTCGATTACAACGGCCCGATGCTGTGGAGCGTCAACTTCACCCACGATCCCAGCCACACCACCGCGCAGATCACCGCCGCGGTGGACAGCGTGATCGACGAGCTGATCGCCAAGCCGGTCAGCGCCGCGGAGCTGAACCGCGCGCGCACCAAGATGCGCTCGCAGCTCTACAGCACGATCGACAGCAGCGGCCGCATCGGCCTGATCAATCTGCTCGCGGTCTATGCGCTGTTCGACAACGATCCCTCGGCGATCAACCGGATCGAGGAGGGCTTCGCCAAGGTGACGCCCAAGCTGATCCGGAAGACCGCGCGCGAATATCTGCGCAAGACCAACCGCTCGATCTACGTCATCGAGCCCGGCGCCGCCCAGGGCGCCAAGCCGCAGGGAGGCAAGTGATGAAGCGCGCGCTGTTCCTTTTCGCCGCCGCGCTCGCGGTATCGGCGCCCTCGCTGGCGATGGCGCAGGAGATTCCGCCCGCGCCGCCGGTCGGCGATCCCAAGCCGTTCAAGCTGCCGCCGAGCGAGACCTATACGCTGCCCAACGGCATGCAGGTGACGCTGATCCCCTATGGCGTGGCGCCCAAGACGGTGGTGTCGCTGCGCGTGCGCGCGGGCTCGATCAATGAAGACGGCAACACCTGGCTTTCGGGCGTCACCGGCGAGCTGATGAAGGAAGGCGCGGGCGGCAAGTCCGCGGGCGATGTCGCCACCGCCGCGGCGGGGATGGGCGGCAACCTGAACGTCGGCACCGGCAACCTGACCACCAACATCACGATGAACGTGCTGTCGGAGTTCGCGCCGCAGGCGATCGGGCTGGTGGCGGATGTGGCGATCCGGCCGAACCTGCCCGCCGCAGAGCTGGGCCGCGTCAAGAGCAACCTGGGCCGCGCGCTGGCGCAGGCGCTGGCGCAGCCGGGCGTGCTGGCCAATGTCGCGCTCGCGCGCCGCATCTATGGGCCGGATCATCCCTATGGCCGTCCGCTGGCGACGCCGGAGCAGCTTTCGGGCTACACCATCGATCAGGTGAAGGCGTTCCATTCCAGCCAGTTCGGCGCCAGGCGCGCGCATCTCTACATCGCCGGGCGGTTCGATTCCGTGGCGGTGAAGGCGGCGATCAGCAAGGCGTTCAAGGGCTGGGCGGCCGGCCCCGATCCGGTCGCGCTGGCCAGCCCGCACACCGCGGGCCCCGCGGTGATCCTGGTCGACCGGCCGGACGCGCCGCAGACCACGCTGCGCCTTGCCTTCGATGCGCCGCTGGCGGGCGCGCCGGGCGATGTGCCGAACCGGGCGATGAACGAGCTGCTGGGCGGCGCCTTCAGCTCGCGCATCACCACCAACATCCGCGAGGACAAGGGCTATACCTATTCGCCGGGGTCGGACACCGCCTTCTCTCCCGGGGACGCGCTGTGGACGTTCGAGGCGGATATTACCACGGACGTCACCGGCCCCGCGCTGAAGGAGGTGTTCGGCGAGATCCGCCGGATGCAGACCGAGGCGCCGTCCGCGGAGGAGAGCAAGGGCATCCGCACCTATATCGCCGGACTGTTCGCGATCCAGAACTCGACGTCGAACGCGGTGATCGGCACGGTCGCGGGGCGCGATCTGCTGGGGCTGCCGACCGACTGGCTGGAAACCTATATCCCCGCGGTGCTGGCGGTGACGCCCGAGCAGATGCGCGATGCGGCGGCGGCGAACCTGCCGCTCGGCAAGCTGACGCTGGTGGCGGTGGGCGACCTCGCCAAGATCAAGCCCCAGCTCGAAGCGCTGCCCGAGCTGAAGGGCCTGCCCGTGCAGACGGTGACGGTGCCCTGAGGGGGAGGAAGGGCTCCCTGCGAAAGCGGGGGGACCAGGGCCGGGAGCGATACGATCCCGGTCCGGCGCGAAGCCAAAGAAGAAGGGGCGGCTCCCATATGGGAACCGCCCCTCTTTCTTTGCTCGTAGCTGGTCCCGGCCGGGGCAGGGATGATCGCTGCTACGCGGCGATCACTTGACCTCGACGGTCGCGCCGGCTTCCTCGAGCTGCTTCTTGAGCTTCTCGGCCTCGTCCTTCGACACGCCTTCCTTGACGGCCTTCGGAGCGCCTTCGACCAGCGCCTTGGCTTCGGTCAGGCCCAGGTTGGTGATCGCGCGGACTTCCTTGATGACGTTGATCTTCTTGCCGCCGTCGCCGGTCAGGATCACGTCGAACTCGGTCTTCTCTTCGGCAGCCGGGGCAGCGGCGGCACCGCCGCCAACAGCCGCAACCGCGACCGGAGCAGCGGCAGTCACGCCCCACTTGTCTTCAAGAAGCTTCGAAAGCTCAGCGGCTTCGAGGACGGTCAGCTCGGAGAGCTGGTCAACAAGAGCGTTCAGGTCAGCCATTTTAAAACTCCAAATATATTCAGTTGATCAGGGGTTCGGTCGCCGGAGCCGCCCTTAGGCGGCGTCCTTCTCCGCATATGCCTTGAACACGCGCGCGAGCTGCGACGCCGGGGCCTGGGTGACGGCCGCGAGCTTGCTCGCCGGAGCCTGAAGCAGGCCGACGAGTTTGCCGCGGAGTTCATCCAGCGACGGCAGCGAGGCGAGCGCCTTCACGCCTTCCGCGTCGAGAAGCTGCTTGCCCATCGCGCCGCCGACGATCTCGATCTTGTCGGTCGTCTTGGCGAAATCCACCACCGCCTTGGCCGCAGCCACGGGATCGGTGGAGGTGGCAACCGCAGTCGGACCCGTGAACAGGTCCGCGAGCACGGTGTAATCCGTGCCCTCGAGCGCGATCTTGGCAAGGCGGTTCTTCGCGACCTTGTAGCTCGCGCCGGCTTCGCGCACCTTGTTGCGCAGGACCGTGGACTGCGCCACGCTCATGCCGAGGTTGCGGGTGATCACCACCGCGCTGGCCTCGCCAAAGGTACGGTTCAGCTCGGAAACGAGCTCGGTCTTCTGAGCGCGATCCATGCCGTTCTCCTCAAATGGGCACCGCTTGCGCGATACCCGGTCCACAAATGTCCGAGGGGCACGATCGTCGTTGCCAGAGAAATCCCCTGGCTGGACCCGAAGCGCTCCATCGCACGGAGGCCGCGGCAAAAATCTGTCCCCGTCTTGGCGGGAGATTAAGGCCGGCATATTCCGGCCACCCGCTGTCTCGGACGGCACGCCCGCGGGCAGGCCCGCGAAGCGAAGGCGCGCACATAGCCGGAACGCCGCGAAAGTCAATGCCGTGCCGCGGACAAGCGGCGGGGAAGGGGCGGGTTAACGGCCGCGGCGGCTGTTCCCGCGCGGGACAGCGGGAATCGCCCGATAGCCAAGCCGCGCCGCGATGGCGATAATGGGGGCGTGAAGGCGATACTCACCCTGTTCGCGATGCTGATGGCGATCGTGGCCGTGCCGCTGCCCGCGCATGCCGCGGCGCAGGGGCCGCGCGTGATCCAGGTGCTGGAGCCCGGCACCGAGCTGGAGCCCGGCGAATATCTGTGGAACCCGGAACTGGGAGCCGCCGGCGCGATCGAGATCGTCGTCGATCTGGATGCCGAACGGATGTACGTCTATCGCGGCGGTGCCGAGATCGGCCGCACGCTGATCATCTATGGCGACGACGGCAAGCCGACGCCCACCGGCGAGTTCCGCATCCTGGAAAAGAAGCGGGACCATATCTCAAACATCTATCACCTGCCGATGCCGTGGATGATGCGGCTGACCTGGGGCGGGATCGCGATCCACGGCAGCGGTAGCGAGGTGGACGGGCGCTATGCCACCCATGGCTGCATCGGCGTGCCCGACGAGTTCGCCGAGCTGCTGTTCGGCGTCACGCCCAAGGGCGCGCGGGTGACGGTGACGCGCGGCTGGATGCGCGAAGTCTACGGCTGAGTGATTGCGGGCCGGCGCGGCCGCCCGCCCAAACCGGACCGGCGCTCAGCGCGCGGCGGCGCGGGCGAGGTACGGCTGGTCTTCGGCGGGGCCGGTATCCTGGGCATCCGGCGCGGCGGCGCCGGCCAGCCAGGCGCGCGCCTCCGCCTCGCTCAGGAACGCCATGGTGTTCTCGCCCAGCGCCATGTGCTGCATCTGCAGCCGCTGCAGCATCGATACGACGATCACCGCCACGCGATCGCCGGGCTTGCCGACCAGCTCATCCTTCAGCGCGGCCGCGGCCTGGGCGATTCCGATCGGCAGGATGCTGCCGCTGGTGGAGTCGATCAGCATGCGCACATAACCGGAACGCGCCCGCGCATCGCGCGCGGCGGCGCGAAGATCGGCGGCATAGGCATCGAACGTCTCACGCGACAGCAGCGCGTTGACCTTCACATGCACCAGGCCCGTGCCGGTGTCGGGCGCGATCGCATAGGGCGGGCGGGTAAGATCGGGCAGCATCGTGCGCCAATGCTCCCGATCGCGGCCCCGCGCGAGCCGGGTCTTGCCACGAGGCGCGCGTTAACCTTCCGGTAGCCACGCCGCGCGATCGGCCGGCCGCGGGCGGGACGGGGGGCAAAAGCAAGGGGCCGGAGGTTTCCCCCCGGCCCCTGCGTTGTTTCAACCGTGAAAGGCCGGATCAGGCGGCGGCGACCTCGGCCACGTCCACCTTCACGCCCGGGCCCATCGTGGAGCTGAGCGCCACCTTGCGGAGGTACTTGCCCTTGGCGCCCGACGGCTTGGCCTTCACCACCGCATCGACCAGCGCGTCGAAGTTCGCGCGCAGGTCCTCGGCCGGGAAGCTCGCCTTGCCGATGCCGGAGTGGATGATGCCGGCCTTTTCGACGCGATATTCCACCTGGCCGCCCTTGGCCGCCTTCACGGCCTCGCCCACGTTCATGGTCACGGTGCCCAGCTTGGGGTTCGGCATCAGGCCCTTGGGACCCAGCACCTTGCCCAGGCGGCCGACCAGACCCATCATGTCCGGGGTCGCGATGCAGCGGTCGAATTCGATCTTGCCGCCCTGGATGGTTTCCAGCAGGTCTTCGGCACCGACGACATCGGCACCGGCGGCCAGCGCTTCCTCGGCCTTCGGGCCGCGGGCGAACACGCCGACGCGCACGGTCTTGCCGGTGCCCTTCGGCAGCGTGACGACGCCGCGCACCATCTGATCGGCATGACGCGGATCGACGCCCAGGTTGAGCGCGATCTCGACGGTCTCGTCGAACTTGCTGGTCGCGTTCGCCTTAACGATCGCGATCGCCTCGTCCACGCCGTGCAGCTTCTCGCTGTCGACGGTCCAGGTCTTCTGCTTCTTGCTCAGCTTCGCCATCGTATCAGCCCTCCACAACCTGAAGGCCCATCGCGCGGGCGGAACCCTCGATGATGCGCGTGGCGGCTTCGATATCGTTGGCGTTGAGGTCCTTCATCTTGACCTCGGCGATCTTGGTCACCTCCGAACGGGTGATCTTGCCCGCGGAGACCTTGCCCGGCTCCTTCGAGCCCGACTTCAGGTTCGCGGCCTTCTTCAGCAGGAACGACGCCGGCGGCGTCTTGGTCTCGAAGCTGAAGCTGCGATCGGCGTAGACGGTGATCACCGTCGGGATCGGGGCGCCCTTCTCAAGCTCCTGCGTGGAGGCGTTGAACGCCTTGCAGAACTCCATGATGTTCACGCCGCGCTGACCGAGCGCGGGGCCGATCGGCGGGGAGGGGTTGGCGGCGCCCGCGGGCACCTGCAGCTTGATATAGCCGGTTATCTTCTTTGCCATGTCACTCTCTTTCCAAAGGCGCGGCGAGCGATCGCCTTGCCCAGATCAAGTCTAGCGGTACAGCCGGCGGCCCCGGGGGGACAGCCTCCCGCAGATTTCCAATGCTGTCGCGCTGGAAGGCGGCGCCCTTAGCGCAGCGCGGCGCGGAACGCAATCGTCGGCGTTGCGCGCCATGGGGCCGATTGCGCCGCCCCGGACCGGGTTGCGCTTGCGCAGCGAAGGATGCGCCCTGACTCCGTGAAATACTGTATTGGCTGGCCCCGATGAAATAGAACAAATGCACAAGATGGCAGAAGCGCTTAGCAGCCGCCAAGGGCGGACCGGGATGGCGGGCAATATCGCCCGCTGTCTGGTCGCGGCCATCGTTGCCGCCATTCTGGCATATCTAAGCGCGGCGATGCAGCGCCACGAATCCTGGATCGTGCCGATCTGGATTCCGAACGGCATCGTCCTGGCGGTATTGATGCTGCGCCGGGGGGAGGGGAAGAGCAGCCTGTTGAGCGCCGTGTTCGCGGGCTATCTGGCGGCCAATCTGCTCACGGGCCATTCGCTGTCGACCGGCGCGGGCATGGCGGCGTGCAACCTGATCGAGATACTGATCGCCTCCGCCATCATCCGCGCGGGCGGGATGGGCGCCGAGAACGAGATCGGCACGACGCGCGGACTGACCCGCTTCGTGATCGCGGCGGGCATTGCCGCGCCGGCGGCTGCCGCGCTGCTGGCTGTGGCGATCCTGGCCGCGCCGGGCCGCGCCTTCGCGTTCGACGGCTGGGCCGCCTGGGCGCTGACCGACGGGCTTGGCAACCTGATCATCGCCCCGATCGTACTCGTGACCGCGGAGGCGCTCCGCCTGCGCCACCGCCTGTCGCGTCAGACTGTGCTTGAATGGGTGGCGGTGATGGTGGCGGGCACCGCGGTTACGATCGCGGTCTTCGCCCAGTCGCAGTTTCCGCTGCTGTTCCTGGCGGCACCGTTCGTGCTGATGGCGGCGTTCCGGCTGGGCGTTTCGGGCGCGGCCGTCGCCACGCTGGTCGTCACGGTGGTCGCATCGGTGGGCACCACGCTGGGGAATGGGCCGATCCAGCTCGTGGACGGCGACGCGGAGGCGCGCACCTTCGTCCTCCAGACCTTCGTGCTCGCCACCTTCGTATCGGCGCTGCCCGTGGCGGTGGCGCTGCGCGAGCTTTCGCGCACCCGCGTGGCGCTGGCCGAGGGCGAGCAGCGGATGCAGTTCATCTCGAACCTGTCCCCTGCCGGCATCGTGCTGACCGACGCGGCCGGGGACATGACCTATGCCAGCCCGTCGTGGCTCCAGCTTACCGGCATGAAGCTGAACGAGGTGCTGGGCATCGGCTGGGCGCGGATGCTGTACGGCGACCGGGCGCCCGATGCGCTGGCCGAATGGCGCACGCTGATCGGCCAGGGCAAGCCGTTCCAGCGCGAGTTCCGCTTCGCCAACCGCCTGGGCGAGGCGATGTGGGTGATGACCTATGGCAGCCCCGAGTTCGACGAGCACGGGCAGGTGACGGGCTTCATGCTGCTGATCCTGGACATCACCGACCGCCGTCGCGCCGAGCGCCGCCTGGCCGAGCGCGAGCATGATCTCAGCCTGTTCGCAAGCAACGTCACCGACGCGGTGTTCCGCCTGGACACCAAGGGCCGCTGCCTGTTCGTCACCCCCTCCGTGCGGCAGGTGCTGGGATATGAGGTGGAGGAGGTGCTGGGCCAGCCCGTGCTGCAGCGCTTCCACCCGGAAGACCGTCCGCGGATCGAGGAGGTGTTCCGCCGCATGGCGGCAGGCGAGCTTGAGCGCGCGGTGGTCACCTATCGCGCCCGGCATGCGCGGCGCGATGCCTGGATCTGGATGGAGGCGAATTGCCAGGCGGTGCGCGACGACGCGGGGACCCCGCGCGAGATTGTCGCGTCGCTGCGTGACGTGACGCGGCGCAAGGAGATGGAAGAGGAACTGGAGACCGAGCGCCAGCGCGCCGAGAACGCGACGCAGGCCAAGTCGCGCTTCCTGGCGAGCATGAGCCACGAGATCCGCACCCCGATGAACGGCGTCCTCGGCTTCGCGGACCTGCTGCTGGCGGGCGATCTGGACCCCGTGCAGCAGGAGCGCGCGCGCATCATCGCCGAATCCGGCCGGATGATGATGCGCATCCTGAACGAGATTCTGGATCATTCGAAGATCGAGGCGGGCCAGATGTCCGTCGCGGACGAGACGGTGGATCTTACCCATGCGATCCGCCGCTCGGTGCGCCTCTTCGAATCCGCCGCCAGGCAGAAGGGCATCGCGCTGGATCTGGAGCTGGACGCATCGCTGCCGCGCTGGGTGCGCAGCGACGGATTGCGCCTGCGCCAGATCGTGACCAACCTTGTGGGCAACGCGGTGAAGTTCACCCAGGACGGCGGCGTGCGCGTCGCTGCCCGGGCCGAGGGGATCGAGGGTGCCCGGCTGCTGGTGCTGGAGGTGCATGACAGCGGCGTCGGCATCCCCGCCGACCGGCTGGAAGCGATCTTCGGAGAATTCGTGCAGGCCGATACGGGCTCCGCGCGCGCGCAAGGGGGAACCGGGCTGGGGCTGGCCATCAGCCGCAGCCTGGCGCGGCTGATGGGCGGCTCCATCAACGTCACCAGCGAACTGGGCAAGGGTTCCTGCTTCATCCTCACGCTGCCGCTGGCGGAAACCGATGCCCCGGCGGATTCGCAGAACGTCCTCGACGAAGGCCAGCCGGAGGGCACGCTGCCCGCGCGCGTGCTGGCGGCCGAAGACAATGAGATCAACCAGCAGCTTATCGCCGCCGTGCTCAAGCAGCTCGGCATCGCCTGCGAGATCGCTCCGGACGGCCGCCGCGCGGTGGCCGCCGTGCTGGCGGCGGAGGCGCAGGGCCGCGGCTATGACCTGGTGCTGATGGACCTGCAGATGCCGGAGATGGACGGGTTCGAGGCGGTGCGCCTGATCCGCGATGCCGGAATCGGCGGCGAGCAGCTTCCGGTCGTCGCGCTGACCGCCAACGCCTATCAGGAGGATGTCCAGGCGGCGCTGGGCGCGGGGATGCAGGATCATCTCGCCAAGCCGATCGACGCCGCGATGCTGGTGCGCGTGCTGCGCCGCTGGGCCAGCATCGCCCCGGCGGCGCCGGCCCCGTCGGCCAACCCGGCGCTGGCGGAGCTGCGGCCGCAATTCCGCCAGCGGCTGGAGGAGCTGCGTGCCGCGACGATCGCCTTCGGCGAGGATGGCGGGGCGGATGCGCGCGCGGATTTTTTCAGCCGGTGCCACCAGATGGCGGGCAACGCCGCCCTGTTCGGCTATGCCGCGCTCGGCAGCATCGCCCGCGTGGTCGAACGGCTGCTGGGCGAGGAGGACGATCCCGCGACCGCGCCTGCCATCGCACTGCTGCTGCGCCACCTGGGGGAGGCGATCGCCAGTGAGGACGGGGAAGGCGCCAAGCCGCGCCGGGGCCGCAAGCGGAAGGGCGCGGACGGGAAGGACCAGGCTCCGGCCTGATCCTCCCGGCTGGCAGGCTCAGGTAAGCGTGCGGAAGGCCGGGATGGAGAGCTGGCCTTCGACCGGGAAGATCGTGACCTGATCGTTGTTGTTGAACGCATCCAGCCGGATGCCGAGCGCCGCCAGCGCCTGGGGAGAGACCCGCGTGCGCGTGTAGAGCCCGCCCGCGGAATCATGGACCAGCTCTTCCTCGAACTCGACGCCCTGCTGGTTGCCCATCGAGCGGCGGACGGATGCGACCACGAGCTGGCCGTCGCCGAAATCGAGCACGAACTGCGTGCCTTCGGGCACGTCCACCAGCCCTTCGATCAGCGCGCCGCTGGACGACAGGTTGCGCAGGATCACCGGATAATAATGGTTGTGGTGGATCGCGCCGATACGGCGGAAGGTGGCGTGGCGCAGGCTGCGCTGAAAGGCCGGGCCGGCGGGCGCGATCACCCATTCGCCCTGCTCCAGCCGCTCCAGCAACTGCTGCTGCGGCACGGCCTTGCTGTAGATGAAGCCCTGCACATGGCTGACGTGGAGCGAGCGCACCATTTCGAGCTGGTCGAAGCTTTCGACGCCCTCGGCGGTGGTCTCCATGTCCAGCGCGGTGGCCAGCGCCACGATCGCGCTGATGATCGCCTGGTTGCGCGTGCCGTTGCGCGTGGCGCCGCGCACGAAGCTCTGGTCGATCTTGATCTTGTCGAACGGCGCCGTCTTCAGATAGCCGAGCGACGAATAGCCGGTGCCGAAATCGTCGAGCGCCAGGCGCACGCCGATCGACTTCAGCGTTTCGAACATCGCGTCGGATTCGCCCGAATCGCCCAGGAAGACGCTCTCGGTGATCTCCAGCTCCAGCCGGTGCGGATCCAGGCCCGAGGATGCGAGCGCGCTCAGCACCACCGACGGCAGGTTGGGCAGCGCGAACTGCACCGCGGAGACGTTCACCGCGACCCTGAGGTCGGCCGGCCAGGCGGCGGCATCCTCGCACGCGCGGCGCAGCGTCCATTCGCCCAGCCGGACGATCAGGTCCGCTTCCTCGGCGATCGGCACGAAGATCGCGGGCGAAATGGCGCCGCGCTGCGGATGGTTCCAGCGCAGCAGCGCCTCGAAGCCGGTCACCTCGTTGGTCACCGCGTTGACGATCGGCTGGTAATGGACCGCCATCTCGTCGCGGGCCAGCGCGTCGAGCAGGTCGTGTTCCAGCGTGCGGCGTTCCTCCGCCGCCTCCAGCAGCTCGCGCGAGAAGAAGCGATAGCGGCCGCGGCCCGCCGCCTTTGCGGAATAGAGCGCCAGATCGGCGTTGCGGATCAGCTCGTCGCAATTCGCGCCGTTGCCCGGGCCGATCGCCACGCCCACCGACGCGCCGATGATGCAGCGCGCGCCGTTGACCGAATAGGGTTGCGAGAGCTGCTCGATGATCGTCTGGGCGAGCGCCTGGAGCTTGGTCTCATTGCTGAAATCGGGCAGCAGCACGACGAACTCGTCGCCGCCCAGCCGGCCCACCTTCTCGCGATCGCCCAGGATGTTCACCAGCCGCTCGGCCACCTGCTGGAGCAGGATGTCGCCGGCCTGGTGCCCCATGGTGTCGTTGACCTGCTTGAAGCGGTCGAGGTCGATCAGCATGAAGGTGCAGTCGCCGCCGTGCAGCCGGGCCTTGTTCAGCAGCGTCTCCAGCCGTGCGGAAACCTGGCGGCGGTTGGGCAGATCGGTGAGCGAATCATGCGATGCGAGGCGGGCGTTCTCCTCCGCCTCCATCCGCTGGCGCGTCACGTCCGATCCATGGCCGTGATAGCCGGTGAACTCGCCGGCCGCGTTCAGGCTCGGGCGGCCGGAAAGCGACCACCAGCGCACGCCCTCCGGCCCGTCCGATCGCACCAGCATATTCTCGAACGGCGCATGCTTGGCGAGCAGGAAGGGCAGGGTGCGCGTCGATTCCGTGTCTTCGCGCGTCTCTGCCGAAAACACCGACAGCAGGGTGCGGCCAAGCACCGGGGCACCGCTGCCGGCGGTCATCTGTTCCTCGATCCAGTCCGATAGATAGGTCAGGTCGCCCTCGGCGTCGGTCGCCCAGAACCAGCCCAGCCGCATATCTTCATAGGTACGCAGCAGGGGCGGCGTACCGCTCTGCTCCTGTGTGCCGAGCACGGCCACGCGGTCCCAGAAACGCTGGGGCCGGTTGGCGAGGACGGCGGAGGAGCGTGCCGGCATCGGGGCTCAGCGGGCCAGGCGCGGGATCGCGCGTCGGGGGGAGGATGCGGGGTCCATCGTGTGCGTGGCTGCCTGGCGGTTCAACGGCGGTAGGGATCGCGGAGCGCGGCAATCCAGCCGCTGCGGATCTCGGTGACGGGGGCGGGATTGGCCGGCTTGCCGCGCGCGGGCGTCACCGGAGCGGGGAGCGGCTGGCCCGGCGCCGTCGCGGCGGAGCCCAGCAGATGATCGGCGACCGCCGGATAGAGCGGCGAACGGAACTGCAGGCCGGCGGAATGCGCGGACGACCAGCGCACCTGCGCCTCGATGGGCGTAAGGTTGCCGATGGAAATCCACAGCGTCTCGCCGACGCGGTATCCCGGATTGTTCACCCGGCATCCGCCCGGCGTCAGATCGAGCAGGCGCACATTCTCGCGCGCACCGGACGCGCGGCGCACGCGCCCGAGCATGTCGGTCGCGCTGCGATCCTTGCGGCGCCGGTCGTCGGCGTTGTCAGGTTGGGAACCGGACTCCATGGTTCCACACTAGGCCAGGCCGGTGAAGGACTGGTTTATGCGGAATGCACGGACGCGGGCGAGGCCCCCCAAAAACGGCGAAAGCCGGAGCTTCCGCCCCGGCCTTCCCGTGATGCCCCGTGATGCGTTGCGCGCGTGCGTGGGATTACTTGACGCGCTCGACGTCCTCGAAGCCCAGCTCCAGCGGCGTGGCGCGGCCGAAGATCGAGATCGAGACCTTCACGCGGCTCTTGTCGTAGTCCAGCTCCTCGACGATGCCCGAGAAGGTGGCGAAGTTGCCGCTGATCACCTTCACGGTGTCGCCGATGTCGAAGTCCACCTTCACCTTGGCCTTGGGCGCCGCGGCGGCCTCGTCCTTGGTGTTGAGCATGCGGGCGGCCTCGGCCTCCGGGATCGACTGCGGCTTGCCGCTGGAGCCCAGGAAGCCGGTGACCTTCGGCGTGTTCTTGACGAGGTGATAGACGTCGTCGTTCATGTCGAGCTTGGCCAGCACATAGCCGGGCATATATTTGCGCTCGGCCTGGACCTTCTTGCCGCGGCGGACCTCGGTCACGGTCTCGACCGGAACCTCGACGGCCTCGACGAAACGGTCGAGGTGCAGGCGGGCGGCGTCGGCCAGGATCTGGTCCCGGACCTTGCTCTCGAATCCCGAATAGGCGTGGATGATGTACCAGCGCGACATTTCGCGTCCCCTTATTGCGCGAGGCTGAGCAGGAAGCGGACGATCACGTCGAACAGCGTATCCACACCCAGGAAGAAGATGCCCAGCAACGTAGCCATGATCAGCACCATCACGCCGGTCATCACGGTTTCGCGCTGCGAAGGCCAACTGGTCTTCTTGCGCTCCGCCTCAACCTGACGAAGGAACTCCAGGGGATTGACTTTGGCCACTGCCGCCTCGCTCGAAAAAAGCTCTCCGTTCGCGAGACATGGGTCCGCTGCCCGGTCCCTTCCAGGGAACCGGTGCAGCCCATCCACGCTGTCGGATTGGGAGCGGTATCTAGCGACGAACAACGGGATGCGCAAGCGGCCCGCGCCGCCGGCGTTTCGATCGCCCGCGCCGCCGCGATCAGAGCAGCGCGATCGCCGCGAAGCCGCCGATCAGCAGGAGCAGGAAGCCCCAGGCGAACAGGTTCAGCCGCTTCTCGATGAACGCCTGCACCGGCGCCCCATAGCGCTTGAGCAGCGCGGCGATGATGAAGAAGCGCGCGCCGCGGGTGATCACCGACAGCATGATGAACAGGCCGAGCGGATAGTGGGAGAGGCCGCTGGCGATCGTCACCAGCTTGTACGGGATCGGCGTCAGCCCCTTCGCCAGGATGATCGCCCAGCCATATTCGTTGTAGGCGCGCGTGAAATCCTCGAACGCATTGTGGCGGAAGAACTCCAGCACCTGATGCGCGAATTCGGTGAGGAAATAGCCGATCGCATAGCCGAAGATGCCGCCGATCACCGAAGCCGCGGTGCAGACGCCCGCGATCAGATAGGCCTGGTCCCGCCGCGCGAGTACCATCGGCACCATCATCACGTCCGGCGGGATCGGGAAGAAGCTGCTTTCGGCGAAGGACACGCCAGCCAGGCTGCGAAGCGCATGGCGATGATGGGCCATGCGCAGGACCCAGTCGTACATCGGACGGAACATCGTCTTCCCTTATGACTGGACCCGGCAGTGGCAGGGGCGCTCGGATTCGAACCGAGGGCCTTCGGTTTTGGAGACCGACGCTCTAACCAGCTGAGCTACGCCCCTGTGCGGGGTGCGGCTGTAGCGAGACGCGCTGGGCGGGGCAAGGGGGCAGCGGGGGTTTTGAATGCCCTAGCCATATGTCCAGTTGCCGCGTGGCGGCGCGGTCCTATCCTTGGCGCGGGTTTGCGTCTGTATGAAGGAGTGTATCGCGTGAAGAAACTTGCTCTGGCCGCCATGTCCGCGGCGTTCGTCGTTTCGCTCGGGCTTGGGGCGGCTGTCGTCCCGGTTTCCGCGATCAGCGCGCAGGAGGTCGCAAACGGGGCGAAGATCGAGTTTCACAAAGAGGTGCATGATTACGGCACCGTCAAATATGGCGGCAACGGAACCGCTACCTTCCGCTTCACCAACACCGGAAACGCCCCGCTGATCATCTCGAAGGCGACGAGTAGCTGCGGCTGCCTCGTGCCCACCTGGCCGAAGGAACCGATCGCGCCGGGTGCCAATGGCGAAATCACGGTGAAGTACGACACCAAACGACCCGGCCCGATCAGCAAGACCGTGACGATCACCAGCAACGCGGTGAACGAACCCGGCAAGGTGATCCGGGTGAAGGGGACCGTCAGCCCGGTGCCCGAGGGTGGGAGCGGCCCGGGTGGTCCAGCGGGGTACTGAAGACCTGTCCGAACGCCGGGGGGGGGGCGGCGCTGTCAGGCCGCCGCGCTCTCCCCGTCGTGGCGCGTGACCAGGCGGCGCGCCTCCTCCACCGGGAGGGGGCGGCCGAAATAATAGCCCTGGACCTTGGTGCAGCCCAGGCGCTGGACCATCTGGTGCTCTTCCTCGGTCTCCACGCCCTCGGCCGTGGTCGCCATGCCCAGGCTTTCCGCCAGCGCGACGACGGCGCGGATGATCGCGATTGCCTCCTTCACGCCCTTCGAGGCGCCCTGGACGAAGCTGCGGTCGATCTTGATCGAGCTGAACCGCGTGCGGCTGAGATAGCCGAGTGACGAATAGCCCGTGCCGAAATCGTCGAGGCTGAGGCGCACGCCCATGTCCAGGATCTTTTCCAGCACCTGGATGGCCATGGTGCCTTCGTGCATGAACACGCTTTCGGTCACCTCCAGCTCCAGCCGCTGCGGCGGCAGGCCGGAATGCGCCAGCGCCTGGGCGACGAAGCCGGCGAAGGCCGGGTTGTGGAGCTGTTCGGCGCTGACGTTGACGGCGATGCGGGCGGGAAGGTCCCAGCGCGCAGCCTCTTCGCATGCGGTGCGCAGCACCCATTCGCCGATCGGCGCGATCAGCCGCGCCTCCTCCGCCAGAGGCACGAACTTGGCGGGCGAGATGTTGCCATATTCGGGATGCGTCCAGCGCAGCAGCGCCTCGAACCCGGTCAGCGTGCAGCTCTCGGCATCGACGACCGGCTGGTAGGTGAGGTGCATCTCGTTGTTCTCGACCGCGCTGCGCAGCGCGATCTCCAGCACGCGCCGCTCTTCGGCGGCCATGTGGAGCTGGGGCTCATAGGCGTGGAAGACCCCGCCGCCCGCGTCCTTTGACCGGTAGAGCGCCAGATCGGCCGATCGGACCAGCGCCTCGGCGGTGCGCCCGTCGCGCGGGCCGGTGGCCAGGCCCACCGATGCGCCGATGTATAGCGTATGCTGATCGACCTCATAGGGGCGCGAGAGCGTGTCGATGATGCTCTGCGCCAGCCGCTCGACCGCGGCGGTGTCGGTCGCGTCGCGAACCACCACCGCGAACTCGTCGCCGCCCAGCCGGCCGATCATCTCGTTGGCGGTCACAAGCTGCTTCAGGCGCTCCGAAACGCGCCCCAGCAGCCGGTCGCCCACCGGATGGCCCAGCGTGTCGTTGACCGCCTTGAACCGGTCCAGGTCGATCATCATGAAGGCGCAGCGGCTGCCCCATTTCTCCGCCTCCCCCATCGCGAGGGCCAGCGTCTCGTGGATCAGCAGGCGGTTGGGCAGGCCGGTTAGCGTGTCATACCGCGCCATCCGGTTGATCTTCTCGGCCGAGCGCCGGGCCTCGGTGACGTCGGAACCGACGCCGCGGAAGCCGATGAAGGTGCCGCCTTCATCGAAGCGCGGCGTGGCGGACATCTCCCAGGATCGCTCCTCCCCGCCGACATAGACGGGCAGCAGCAGATCGCGGAACGCCTCGCGCCCCTTCAGCTTTTCCGCCAGCAGGCGCAGCGCGGGGGCGAAGTTCCCGCTCTCCCAGGTGGGTCCGGCCAGCACCTGGAGGAAGGGCATGCCGTTGATCGTCTTGGGGTCCACGCCCACGGCGACGGCAAAGCGCGGATTGGCGCGCGCCACGCGGCGCTGGGCGTCGATCTCCCACAGCCAGTCGGCGTTCTTGTCTTCCTCGGTCTCGCGCAGCAACAGGCTTACGGTCTCGTCGCGCTCGGCGATGGCGATTTCCTGGCTGCGCACGACCACCAGCGCCTTGCCGCGCGAGAAGGTCGTCATCGCCAGCAACAGCGTGAACAGCGCCGCGGCGGCGGCCAGCGTGGCCGATCCGGTCAGCATCAGTTGCGCGACGACCGCGCCGCCCGTGATCGTCACGAACGCGATCGTCGCCAGCGGCAGCGCCGCCATCGCCACCGCGCTGGAGGTCATCAGCAACGTGAGTACGATCCACAGCCCCAGCGCGGCATCCGGATCGGCAAGATGGCCGAAGGCCAGCGGCGGGATCGACCAGACCGCGCTGAGCGCGATCCCGTCCAGCAGCGTATCGCGCACATCGCCCAGCGGCGCGGACAGCGCCTCGCGGTGGCGCCGCGACAGGCGGCGGAAGGTGACCGCCACCGCGACGGCCGCGACCAGCGCTCCCCAGCTTGCGAGCTGCCACAGCGGAACCTGGGGCGCCAGGATCAGCGTGATCAGCGCCGCGCCGATCACATTGGCGGCAAGCAGGAACAGCGCGAGCTGGCTGCCCGCGTGGAGCTGGGCGGCGCGGATCGGCCCCCAGTCGGTGGTGTCCGCCGGATCATAGAGGCCAAGCAGCGCGCGCGCGTCGATGCGCGGCTTGGCGAACTGGGAGGTCGTCTGGCTGGTCACGCGCCACGGGATAGCGCGATGGAGGTTGACGAGAGGTTAGGTTGCGGGCGTTCGATCCGCTAAATTCGCCGGAACACGCGCACGCACCACCTTCTCCCCCGGGGCGATGGGCCGGGGGAGGGGCGGCGGGTCCTTGCTGGGTAGGCCTCAGGCCGCGAGGGCGTAGGGCTTGATCTCGCCGTTGAGATAGAGGTTGCGGGCCTTGGCGCGGCTGAGCTTGCCAGAGCTGGTGCGCGGCAGGGTGCGCGGCGGGACCAGTTCGACGACGCAGTTCATGCCGGTCACCGAACGGACGCGCTCGCGGATCTCGTCGCGCAGGCGCAGCCGTTCCTTCTCGTCCGACGTGCGGCACTGGACGAGCACCGCCGGCGTTTCCTCGCCGCCGGGCGTCGTGATCGCGAAGGCGGCGATGTCGCCCTGCTTGAAGCCCGGGAGCTGCTCCACCGCCCACTCGATATCCTGCGGCCAGTGGTTGCGGCCGTTGATGATGATCATGTCCTTGGCGCGGCCGACGATGTAGATGTAGCCGTCGCTGAGATAGCCCATGTCGCCGGTGTCGAGCCAGCCGTCCACCAGGCAGGCTTCGGTCGAATCCTTATCGCGGAAATAGCCCACCATCACGCTGGGGCCGCGGCACCACACCTTGCCGATCGCCTTTTCGGGCAGCGGCGTGCCGTCTTCCTCGCGGATTTCGATCTCCATGTCCTTCGCGGCCTTGCCGCAATTGACGATGGCGCGGAAACGCTGGGGCCGGCCGGCGCCGTGGCTGCCGCCCGAAAGCTGAGTTTCCTCGACCAGCTCGACCACGATGCCCTCGCCCGGGGGCATGATCGAAACGGCCAGCGTGGCCTCCGCCAGGCCGTAGCTGGGCAGGAAGGCCGATGCCTTGAAGCCCGCATCGGCGAAGGCGTCGACGAACTTCTGCATCACGTCCGGGCGGATCATATCCGCACCGTTGCCCGCGACGCGCCAGCGGCTGAGGTCGAAACGCTCGCTCGCCTTCATCTGGCTCGACATGCGGCGCGCGCAGATGTCGTAGCCGAAGGTCGGCGAATAGGAGAGGGTCGTGCCCGGGTTGCGGCTGATCAGATCGAGCCAGGCGAGCGGGCGGCGCGCGAAATCCTCGGTCTTCAGATAGTCGGTCGAAACCTGGTTCGCGACGATCGAGAGCAGGCAGCCGACCAGCCCCATGTCGTGATACCAGGGCAGCCAGGAGACGCAGCGATCACCGTCGCCCACGTGCATGCCGTGGCTGTGCGCCGAAAGATTGCTGAGCAGCGCGCGGTGCGTGATCGCCACGCCATGCGGAAAGCGCGTCGATCCGCTGGAATATTGCAGATAGGCGATGTCTTCGGCCTTCGCCTGGGGCAGCGGCGCATCCGGGGCGGCGCGATCCGCGAACTCGGACCAGTCGACACCCTGCGTGCCCGCCTGGCGTGCGGCCTCCGCGCACATCGTGCCGATCTCCGGCGGGTAGAACAGCATCGTCGGATCGCAGCTATCGAGCTGGACGCGAAGCTGGTCGATATAGCTCTGCGCGCCGCCGAAACTGGTCGGCAGCGGCAGCGGAACCGGCCAGGCGCCCGCATAGATCGCGCCGAAGAACAGCGAGGCGAATTCCGGCCCCGTCTCGGCGATCATCGCGATGCGGTCCTCGGGCTTCACCCCGGCGGCGATCAGGCGCCGCGCCTGCACCAGCGCATCCTCGCGCAGCTCCGCGAAAGGATACGGCCGCGACAGATTGCCGCGCGCGTCGTGGAAGTTGAGCCCGCGCACGCCGCTTGCGGCATAATCCAGCGCTTCGCCAAGCGTCTCGAAGTCGGCGTAGCGGCGCGGCAGGCTGTCGTCGGTCGGCGTCGGTGCCAGCGTCAGCGCGTCGTCCGCCTTGCCTTCGAGCGATCCGGTAACGTCCAAAACCATTCCTGTTCCTGTGCCCCTGTTCGCGGCAAACCGTTGGCCCCCCAACGCAATAACTGCATCCGGCCTTGCCGCGGACTGTCGTTCAAAATCGGTTGCTACTGTGGCACAATCAAGGCGCATGAGCCGCCCGCCAAAGCCCCTGAAGCCCCTGACGAGTGCCGATTTGGAGCGGTTGGCACTGCGATATGTGGAGCGTTACGCTACGACACGGGCGCGTCTCGCCGGATATCTGACGCGAAAGCTGCGCGAGCGCGGATGGGAGGGGGAGGCGCCCGCCGATCCCGCCGGGGTGGCCGAACGTTGCGCTGAGCTCGGCTATGTCGACGACCGCGCCTTTGCCGAGGCGCGCGCCGCTTCGATGGGGCGGCGCGGCCTGGGCGCCCGGCGCGTCAGCCAGGCGCTGCGCTTCGCCGGGATCGAGGAGGAGGACGCCGCCGTCGTCGCTCCGATGGTGGAGGCGGACAGCCGCGCGAGCGCGCTCGCCTTTGCCCGCCGCCGCCGCATCGGCCCCTTCGCGCGCGAGGGCGGGGACCCCCGGATGCGCGAGAAGCAGGTGGCGGCGATGGTGCGTGCGGGCCACGCCCCGGCGCTGGCCCGCGCCATCGCGCGAATGGAGCCGGGCGAGGACCCCGAAGCGCTGCTCGACAGCAACTGACACAAATCGACACAAAGCGGTTCCCCGCTGGGAATTCTGTGATAAAGTCATGGGCTGGGGGAAAAGAAAATGCGTGCCGACCCGCAGCTTCTGACGAACGAATATTCCGTCGGATCAATGGCAACCGGGGAAGAGGAGAGTGACCTCGCCGGTGAAGGCCATCTGTGTTCCGGCGTGGTCAAGTGGTTCGACGTGACGCGCGGCTTCGGCTTCGTCGTCGCGGACGATCCCGGCCTTGGCGACATATTGATTCATTTCACGGTTCTTCAAGAACATGGCAGGCGCAGCCTTCCCGAAGGCGCGCGCGTGGAATGCGTCGCTGTGAAGCGTCAGCGCGGCATGCAGGCGCGCGAGATCCGCGCCATCGACCTGAGCCAGGCGATCGAGGCCCCGCGCGCCCGCGGCGGCGAACGCGCCGACCGGCTGAAGCTGATCGAGACCGCCGGCCCCTTCGAACCGGTGGCGGTGAAGTGGTTCAACCGCCTGAAAGGCTATGGATTCCTCGTGCGCGAAAGCAACTCCGCGGATATATTCGTCCATATGGAGACCTTGCGCCGCGCCGAGATCGAGGAGGTCGAACCCGGCCAGCAGCTTCGCGCGCGCATCGTCGACGGAGACAAGGGGCCGCTCGCCGTGGCGGTCGAAAGGACCGGTTGACCCGATGACCCGATTTCCCGGCGCGCTGGCGGCCCTTGCCGCGCTGTCGCTGCTCGCCCCCGCCGCGGCTTCCTGCGCCGCGCCGCAGGTCCTGGCCGTCGCCGATCCGGCGGATACGCTGGTTACGATCGAGAGCAAGGGCGGGGCGATGCATCGCTTCCGCGTCGAATCGGCCCGCAACCATGACGAGCAGGAACGCGGGCTGATGTTCCGGACGAACATTCCGCAGGACGGCGGCATGTTGTTCGCGCCCTTTCCGGGCGATGGCGGCCCCCCGCGCGAGGCGAGCTTCTGGATGGTCAACACGCCCACCGCGCTCGACATCCTGTTCATCCGCAAGGACGGGACGATCGCGTCGATCGCCGCCGATGCGGCGCCCTTCACCGACGATCGCCACCTTTCGGGCGAGCCGGTGAGCGCAGTGCTGGAGCTTCTGGCCGGCCGCGCCGCCGCGCTGGGCATCGCGCCCGGCGACAAGGTCCGCTGGGAGCCGGTGGCGAAGAAATAGCGCCGGTCCGGCCGATTTGGGCCGTCCGGGCGCGCGCATTCCGATTGCCTCCGCCACCGGGGCCGCGCTAAGGGGCTCGCCATGGGTCTGTTGAAGTCGATCTTCACCTGGTGGGAAGGCGCCACCATCGGCACCATGCTGTCGCTTCGCGGCAAGCAGCGGATGGGCGAGGATTCGCTCGGCAACGTCTATTGGGAAGGCGGGCAGGACGTTCACGGCCGCCCGCGCCGCTGGGTGATCTACAGCGGCCAGAACGACGCCAGCCGCGTTCCGCCCGACTGGTTTAGCTGGCTTCACCACCAGATCGACGACGTGCCCGATCGCGCCCTGCCGCCGCAGCGCGTGTGGGAACGCCCGGCCGAGGCCAATCTGACCGGCACCCGCCAGGCCTATCGCCCTTCCGGCGCGCTCGAGGCGGGCGGCCGGCGGATCGGCGCGACCGGCGATTACGAGGCCTGGACCCCCGAGGCATGATCCGCGCGGCCCGAGCCGTGCCCGCGGCGCTGGCGCTGTTGGTGCTCGCGGCCTGCGGCAAGGGCAAGCCGGACGACAACAGCGCCGTCGACCAGGTGATCACCACCGATGAGGGCGCCGCGCCTTCGGGTGAGGCGCAGGTGGTGGCAGTGGCGCCGGACGGCAGCGCGCTGGCCGCGGCGGCGACCCCGATGAAGGATCGCGTGGCCGTGATCGGCCTGCTCAACAAGCGCAACGGCCAGTCGCGCCAGATCACGCTGAAGCCCGGCCAGTCGGCCCGCACCGGCGACGTGATCGTCCGCGTCCGCGCCTGCGAGAAGACCGCGCCCTGGGAGAATTTCCAGGACACCGGCGTCTTCGCGCAGCTCGACGTGCGCCAGCCCGATCAGAGCTGGCACCGCGTATTTTCGGGCTGGCTGTACAAGGACCGTCCGGCGCTGAACGTCGTCCAGCACCCGGTCTATGACGTATGGGCCATCAGTTGCGCGATGACCTTCCGCGACAGCGGGCCGGATACGGTATCCGTCGGCGCCGGGCCAAAGGGCGCGGGCGCCGGATCGGGCAACGAATCGAGCGCGAAGAAATCGCCGTCCACCGACGCCGCGCCGGCCGAGAGCCCCGCAGCGGATTCGCCCAGCGCGGCGCCCAGCAATGCGACATAATCCTCGCGCCCGATCTCGATCGCGCCCAGCGAGGCGAGGTGATCGGTCTGGAACTGGCAATCGAGCAGCGTGAAGCCGCCGGCCTTCAGCCGCGCGACCAGATGCGCGATCGCGACCTTTGACGCATCGCGTACCCGCGTCACCATCGATTCGCCGAAGAAGGCGCGGCCCAGCGCCAGCCCATAGAGCCCGCCCGCCAGCCGTCCGTCGTGCCAGCATTCCACCGAATGGGCGAAGCCGCGGCGGTGCAGCGCGATGAACGCCTGCTCGATCGCGCCGTTGATCCAGGTCTCGGGCCGGCCGTTCACGCTTTCGGCGCACAGCCGGATGATATCCTCGAACGCGCGATCGACGGTGAGTTCGAACCGGCCCGACAGGATCGTCTTGCGCAGCGAGCGCGAGAGGTGGAAGCGATCGAGCGGCAGTACCCCGCGCAGCCGCGGCTCGACCCAATAGACGCTGCGCGCGGTGCGATGATCGGCCATCGGGAACACGCCCATCGCATAGGCCCGCAGCACCAGCTCCGGATCGAGCTGCTGCGGCTGGCGATGGTGATGGCTCATCGCGCGATCAGCCCTTCTTGCCCGCCAGCCGCCGCTCGATCGCCTGCCACAGCGCGGCGAAGGCCTGCGCCCCCGCCGATCGCGGGGCGAAGGCGCCCACCGGCATCCGCCGCGCCGCCATCGATTCCACCACGCTGGCCATCGGGATCACCGGCCAGTCGGGATGCGCCTCCAGCGCGGCGGCGTGGAGTTTGCGGCGGCGGTCCACCAGCGCATGCACCGGCATCAGCGGCGCCTTGCCCGCCTTGCCGCCCTTGCGGTCCAGATGCTGGGCCACCTCCTCGAACGCGCGGGTGGAGAGCGGGGAGGGGATCACCGGCACCACGATCAGGTCGGCGGCGCGCATCACCTGCTCGCTCGTCTCGGTAAGTCCCGGCGGGCAATCGAGCAGTACGCGATCATAGGCCTTGTCGAGCGCGGCGAGCAGCTTGGCCAGGCGTTTCTTCTTGTCCAGTTCGTGGAACAGCAGGTCCAGCCCGCGCAGCGAGGTGTCGGCGGCGATCAGGTCGAGCCGTTCGAACGCCGTGTGGCGCACCAGCTTTTCCGGCGCCACGTCGCGGGTGAACACCGCCTGTGCCTGATCGCGCCCGGCGGGCGACGCGCCGGTCAGATAGGTGGCGCCGGCCTGGGCATCGAGATCCCACAGCAGCGTGCGGCGTGCGGAGAGCGTGGCCGAACACCAGGCGAGATTGACCGCCAGCGTCGTCTTTCCCACCCCGCCCTTGAGGCTGTAGATCGCGACCGTCGCCACGCGGACTCCTGTGGTTTTCCCTGGCCGCTAGGTCGCATGAAAAAGGGCCGGCAGGGAAGCCCCGCCGGCCCGTTCGTTACGGATACTGCTGGAGGGGGTTCAGGCCTTGCAGGTGACCGGGGCCGCGCCGGCGACCGAGATGGTCGCGGCCTTGGCGTTGCCGGTGATCTTCGAGCCGTCCGCACCGACGAAGGGCTGGCCGGCCTCAGGCGCGTTCAGCATGGTCGGCGCGCCGTCCTTCTCCTTCTTCAGAACGGCCATCTTGCCGCCCTGGAAGAAGTCGACATAGAGCAGCTTGTTGCCCGGCTGGCAGCGGAAGCTGACCGAGGACTCGACTGCCGGCGGCAGCTCCGCCTTCGGCGCGTTCTTCATCTGCTCGGCCAGCGGGTCCTTCGCGATGGAGTCCACGACCTCGGGTTCGTTCTTGCAAGCCGAGAGCGACAGGAGCGCTGCGGCAGCGGCGGCGATCAGGGGGAGGCTTTTCATAGCGCCGCGCTCATGGCGTGGCGCCAAGGCGCCCGTCAAGTCCTCTGGAGTTATATCGTATCATAAAGTTGTTGCGGCGCAGCGCGATTCTTGCCCCAAAGCGGGCCAAGCTATTCGTGAAACTCGCTGATCTCCGGGATTCGCCCAAAGGCGATGCGGGTGCCCACGCCGTCGATCCGCCCGCCATGGAGCGGCCCGACGCTTACCGCATTGCGGCCGAATCGCTCGTTGATGCGGTCCATCGCCCGGCTGAGCGCCAGCGTGCGAGTCTCGCGGGCCAGCGGATCGTCTGGGTCGAGCGCGGCGAACAGCGATCCCTGCTCGCCCTCCACGCCCTCCATCTCGGCCAGCGTCACGCCGATCATGCGCAGCCGGAAACCGCCGGGCCGCGCACGCCCCGCCTCCACCAGCCGGGCGAACAGCTTCTCCAGCGCATGGAGCACGACGAAGCTGTCCTGCGTCGCGGGCAGGCGGATCGAGGTGCGCCAGTTGCTCTTGTCGTCCTCGAACTTGCCATGAAGGACCAGCAGCCGCGCGCGATAGTCCTTGCGGCGCAGCCGGCTCGCGGCCTTCAGCGCCAGGCGGCGCGCGGTCAGCCGTGCGGGCGCGATCCCGCGCTTCTGCGGGCTCAGCACATGGCTGTGGCCGATGCTGCGCGTCTGGCTGGGCTTTTCGGGCAGATCGACGCCGTGGAGCAGATACCAGAGCCGGTCGCCGTTCACGCCACCCCAGGCGCTGCCCGCGTCGCGCGGGCGGCGTTCGCAAAGCTGGCGGATGTCCAGGATACCTTCCTGCGCCAGCCGCCGCTCCATCTTGGCGCCGATGCCGGCGATGTCGCGCAGCTTCAGCCCGAACAGGCGCTGGGGGAGCTGGTCCGCGGTCATCACCACCAGCCCGTCCGGCTTCTGCAGGTCCGACGCCAGCTTTGCGAGCAGCCGGTTGGGCGCGATGCCGACCGAGCTGGTGAGGCATTCGCCCACATTGGCGCGGATGCCCGCTTTGATCCGCTGCGCCAGCGCCACGGCGGCCTCCGGGCTGTTCTCGTTGTCGAGCAGGCGGCACGCCACCTCGTCGATCGAGCAGACCAGGGTGACGGGGATATGGCGCCACACTTCGGCCAGGATCGCCTCATGGAACGCCACATATCGTTCATGTTGCGCCGGCACGATCAGCAGGTCGCGGCACTTCTGCTTCGCTTCCCAGACCGGGGTGCCGGTGGAGATGCCGTAGCGCTTCGCCTCCACCGACGCGGCGATCGCCACGGTGGTGTCCACATCCACCGGGGCGACGAGCACCGGCTTGCCGCGCAAGGCGGGGTTCAACTGCTGCTCGACGCTGGCGAAATAGGAGTTCAGGTCGAGGAACAGCCAGCGCAGCGGCCGCGGCGGAAAGGCGAGCAGGGGCGCCGGCGCAGCCCCATCCGCCGCGCCGCCGCAATCGGGATCAGGGCGAATCGCTGCGGGCATCGCGCGCGAACATTAGCAGAACGATGCGCCGGGGGACACCCATGCCTTCCGGCAAAGGCGGCGGCTCAGTCGCGCGTGACGTGCCACACCCGGTCAAGGCCGCGGTGCATGCGGACGCCGCAGTGGATGCACACGCTCTGCCAGCCAGAAGGGGTCTCGCGCGCCTTGCCGCGCGAGCGCTGGTGCCTGCCGAAGACACACATCAGCCTGCCAAACAGGCCGGAAATACGCATCGAAATGTAGCCCTGCTCACGAATTTGCCCCGCTATTTCAGAATTGTTGCAGATATTCCAGACCCGCGTTCTGTATTTCCGCCATTGCGGGGCTTCTCTCCGGAGCGCCGCCGTGGTTGTTAGGCGCAGGCCCCGCGGGCGGATGCCGGGCGGGGCATAGAGGGAGGATGCGATGCGGATGAATCCACTCCGGAGCCAGCGGCTGGCCGCCGCTGGGCTGGCGCTAGCGCTGGCCGGATGCGGGCAGGGCAGCGTGACGGTTGCCCCCGGCAACGACGCCGGCAACGAGACGATGAACCTGACGCCCCCGCCGCCGGAGCCGGCGAACATGGCGGAACCCGCGCCGGTCAACGCCACCGCGACGCCTTCTGCATCCACGCTCGGCGGCGTCGATCTGGCGGGCAAGGTGCGCGCGACGGGGCAGGAGCCCTTCTGGCTGCTGGAGATTCACGGCAGCACGCTGGTCTATACCGACTATTCGGTGGAGACGCCGCAACCCGCGACGCTGGCTCCGGCCGCGCCGGTGATCACCGCCACCTCGGCCACCTACAGCACCAGCTATGGCCAGGCCGGCCCGATGACGGTCACGCTCACCGCCCAGCCGTGCGACACGCCGGCGGAAACCGTCCTGCCGCTGACCGTGAAGATCCAGGTCGGCGGGCAAACGCGCGAGGGCTGCGCGGAACAGGGCTGAGCTCCCGTTCCGCCGCGGCCCGGCCCAAAGGGGCAAACGGCCGGGCCGCGGCGCACCGGCGGGACCCCAGATCGCCCGCCGGCGGGGGACGGGTTCAAAGCGCCGCGTTCTCCGGCAGGCCGTCCGCCTCGGCGGCGAACCGGCCGCTTTCGGCGATGCCCACCAGTTCGACGAACTCGCGCCGCCAATAGTCGGCCGGCGATCCCGCCAGCCGGCGGATGTCGGCATAGCTCCAGCTTCCGAGCAGCGTATCGCCGCGCAGCTTCTGCGCAAAGCCGGCGACCGCCACGGCAAAGGCCATGTCGCCCTGCGGCGCGGCGGCCCCGGCGATCAGCGCGCGCGGCACCGGGCGTTCGATCAGCCGCGACTGTTTCTCGCCGGGCAGCTTGTAGCGCAGCTTGACGAAGGCCATCTCGCCGCTGCCCGATTGGGCGGGCGCGGCGGCGGGCTGGTTCCCGGCGTAGCGGCGCGGCCCCGACCAGCCCTGTGCGCCCGTGGGGACGATCTCGTAGATCGCGGTCACCTGATGCCCGGCGCCGATTTCGCCCGCGTCGACCTGGTCGTTCTTGAAGTCCTCCTCGCGCAGCGCGCGGTTCTCATATCCGATCAGCCGGTACTGGCTAACCGCCGCCGGATCGAACTCCACCTGCACCTTCACGTCGCCCGCGATCGTGAACAGCGTGGAGCCGAGCTGCTCGTCCAGCACCTTCCGCGCCTCCATCGCGGTGTCGATATAGGCGTAGTTGCCGTTCCCCTTGTCCGCGATCGCTTCCATCATCGCGTCGTTCAGATTGTCGCGGCCAAAGCCCAGCGCGGTCAGCGTGATGCCGTCGTCGCGGTTGCGCTCGATCAGCTCCTCCAGCCCGCGCTGGTCGCTCAGCCCCACGTTGAAGTCGCCGTCGGTGGCCAGGATCACGCGGTTGATCCCGCCCTCGATCCGGTTCGCGCGCGCGGTGGCATAGGCGAGCTGGATGCCCTCGCCCCCCGCGGTGGAGCCGCCCGCGTTCAGATTGTCCAGCGCGGCCTTGATCTGCAACCGGTCACTGGTCGGCGCCAGCACCAGTCCCGCGGCACCGGCATAGACCACGATCGAAACGCGATCCTGCGGCCGCAGCCCATCCGCCAGCGTGGCCAGCGCGGCCTTGACCAGCGGCAGCTTGTCCGGCTGGTCCATCGATCCGGACACGTCGACCAGGAACACCAGGTTCGCCGCCGGCCGCTCGCGATAGTTCAGGTCATAGCCGCGCAGCCCGACGCGCAGCAGCCGCGTCTGCGGGTTCCACGGCGTCGTCGATACGTCGGTGGTGACGCTGAACGGCGCGCCGCGATCGGCGGGCAGGGGATAGTCGTAGCGGAAATAGTTGATCATCTCCTCGGTGCGCACGGCGTCCCTGGGCGGCGTGGCACCCCCGACAAGGAAGCGGCGGACGTTGGAATAGGCCGCCGTATCCACATCGACCGCGAAGGTGGAGACCGGCGCCTCGGCGACGTTGCGGACCGGCGAGATATCGTTGCGTGCATAGCGCTCGCGCATCTCGGGCGGCATCGCCGCGGGATCGGCATAAGCCTCGGTGGAAACGGGACCGGCGGAATAGGAGCCCCCCTGGCTGCACCCCGCGAGCAATGCCGCACCCAGCGCGGCCGAACCCAGCAACCTGACACGCATTTGCGCCTCCTGCCTTAATTGTGCCGTATTTGTGGCACGATTGCGGCAAGGGTGGCAAGGCCATTTCTAGTTATCGGGTAGGAATTGCGTCCAAATCATGGCGAAATATGGGCGCTGAGCGCCCTCCATGCCGGGAGTTTCGCCGCCAGGCCAATGGTATGCAGCGGACTGCTCGACGGCAGCGCGACCACCTGCCAGCGGGTGGCAAGCGGCCCGAGCTGGCGCAGCCCGTGGCGCAGCGCCGTGCCGCCGTTGAACGCGATCGCGCGCAATTCGGGCAGCGATTCGGCCAGCGCGGCGATGTCGTGCCGCTCCACGTCCTGCAGGGCGGCGTCGGTGCTGCCCTGGCGGCGCGCGCTGGCCACGACATCCCACAGTCCGACATGGGCCTCCAGCAGCGCGGTAAGCCGGCCGGGATAGGGCAGGGCGGGCAGGTCGCGCCCCGTCGCGGCCGCCATCAGCGCCCAGAACTGGTTCTGCGGATGCGCGTAATAGCGCTGCTCGCTCAGCGACCGCTCGCCTGGCAGCGATCCGAGCACCAGCAGGCGGACGCGCGGATCGACGACTGGCGGGAAGCTTTGCTTGCGGTCGTGCATGAGGCTGCGATAGCTTGTGCCCATGGCGCGCACCATCACCCGCTATGCCGACTTCTGGCCCTATTACCTGCGCGAGCATGCGAAGCCCGCGACGCGCGCGCTCCACTATGCCGGCACGTTCCTGACCTTCTGGTTCCTGTTGATCGCGGTGGGTGCGGGGGGCTGGTGGTGGCTGGCGATCCCGCTGGCGGGGTATGGCTTTGCCTGGGCGGCGCATTTCGGGGTGGAGCGCAACCGGCCCGCGACCTTCACCTATCCGCTGTGGTCGCTGCTGAGCGACTATCGCATGTTCTTCCTGTGGTTCGCCGGGCGGCTGGGGCCGCATCTGGATCAGGCCGGGGTGGGGCGCGGATAGTTTCGCTTGCTTGCCCCGGGGGCGGTAGCGCCCCTATCTAGCGCGCCATGCAGATTGCTCCCGACACGCTGTCCCTGATCGGCAACACCCCGCTCGTGCGCCTGAAAGGCCCCAGCGAGGCCACCGGCTGCGAGATTTTCGGCAAGTGCGAGTTCACCAATCCCGGCGCGTCGGTGAAGGATCGCGCGGCGCTGTTCATCGTGCGCGATGCCGAGGAGAAGGGGCTGATCCAGCCCGGCGGCACGATCGTGGAGGGCACGGCGGGCAACACCGGCATCGGCCTGGCGCTGGTGGCCAATGCCAAGGGCTACAAGACGATCATCGTCATGCCCGAGACGCAGAGCCGCGAGAAGATGGACACGCTGCGCGCGCTGGGCGCGGAGCTGGTTCTGGTGCCCGCCGCGCCCTATTCGAACCCCGGCCATTTCGTCCACACCAGCCGCCGGATCGCGGAGGAGACGCCCAACGCGATCTGGGCCAACCAGTTCGACAATATCGCCAACCGCCGCGCACACATCTGCGGCACCGCCAACGAGATCTGGGAGCAGATGGAGGGCCGCGTCGATGGCTTCACCTGCGCCGTGGGCACCGGCGGCACGCTGGCGGGGGTCGGGCTGGGCCTCAAGTCGCATGACGAGAAGGTCCGCATCGCGCTCAGCGATCCGCATGGCGCGGCGCTCTACAATTATTATGCCCATGGCGAGCTGAAGGCCGAGGGAAGCTCGGTGGCCGAGGGCATCGGCCAGGGGCGGATCACCGCCAACCTGGAGGGCGCGCCGATCGACACCCAGTTCCGGATCTCCGACGAGGAGGGGCTGGAATGGGTGTGGAAGCTGATGCGCGAGCAGGGGCTGGCGCTGGGCCTATCCTCCGGCATCAACGTGGCCGGCGCGGTGGCGCTGGCGCGCGAGCTGGGGCCGGGGCATCGCATCGCGACGATCCTGTGCGATACCGGATTCCGTTACCTTTCAAGCCTCTATAATCCGGAGTGGCTGCGAGCGAAGGGACTGGCTGTCCCGGACTGGCTCGAACGCCGCTGATCGCGCGGCTCGACAACGCGCCGTTAAGGCGTTACATTTATGCAACACGTATGAAGCCCGGAACCTCAGAGGAATCCGCTCAGGCGATGCAGCGCGTCCGCGTCGGGATGACGGGGCTGGCGCTGGTGCTGGTGCTGATCGGGCTCGCGAGCGCGATCTTCTCCTCCGCCAATCGCGATGAGCCGGTGGCCGCCGTCGGCGCGCCCAACGCGGCGGTTGTCGCGAACATCACCGATCTGTCGAACACCGCCGCCGGCAAGGCGAAGGAAGAGCCGCTGGCGACGCTGGGCGTGGCGCCCAGCACGGCCGCGCAAGAGGATGCGGCGCACGCGCCACCAGCCGGCGGGAATCCCGGCCCCAAATAGCCCCATTCGCCCCCCAGGCGGGTTTTCCGGAGGCTGGGAGCCTTTGGTTCCATCGCCCGCAAGTGCGGCGACTCGCCGGATTTCTGCGATTCCGCGCGCATGCGGCGATGTGTCTTGCCGCGATTTGTGCTAATGCAAGTAGCAGGGACAGGCTCCGGAAGCCGGCGCGGTGGCGCCGAAACCGGCCCGCGCGGCACCGGAAGGCCCCGCCGCCCCAGGGAAACAGGCTTCGATGGCATCGTTAACCAGCATCGGAAACGCGATCCGGATTCCGTCAGGCGCGGCGGGGCCGTTTTGGCGGCGAGAAGTAAGAACAAAGCAAGATTTAATAGAACATATTTAGAACATGGGGGAATTTGGGGCTAAAAACCCATTTCCGGCATTGAATCCCTGAATGGCTGTGGTAAACGAAACCTCAGCTAATCGGGGCAGAGTCCTATTCACCGTCCAACATGAGTTGCGCCGGAAGGCGGCGTTTCACCGCGCCTTCCGGGGGCGGGTGGCCTTTGCCCCGGGGTTCAGGGGTTTGAGGTGTCTCGCGACGTCTTCGAAGGATTTGCGCTGCAGAGCGTCGAGGATAAGGGTCGCGTAGCGATCCCCGCCGACCTGCGCGCGACCATCGAGCGTAACTGCGAGAGCCGCATCGTCGTCATCGGCTTGCACGAGAGCGAGCCCTGCCTTTCGGCGCACGACCTTGCCTGGTCGCAGGAAAAGCACCGCCGCATCGACAATCCCGCCGCCGCCCCCTTCACCGAGGCCGCCGGCGTGGGCGAGCGCGCGATGCAGCAGGCGTTCGGCCCGGTGGAGCGCGCCAGCTTCGATCCCAGCGGCCGCTTCATCCTGCCCCCGTTCTTTCGCGCGGAGGCGAAGATCGGGAAGTGGGCGGCGTTTTCGGGCGCCGGCAACACGTTCAACATCTGGGCGCCCGAGATGCTGATGGCGACGACCGCGCCGGAGCTTGCGCGGCTGCGTTCCTATTGCGCCTATCTGTGCCAGGCCAAGGGCATCGCGCTGTGAGCGCGGCGCCCCATATCCCCGTGCTGCTCGACGAGGTTGTCGCGGCGCTCGATCCCCGTCCGGGCGAGCGCCACGTCGACGCGACCTTCGGCGCGGGCGGATATACCAAAGCGATCCTCGAGCGGGGTGCCGAGGTGGCTGCCCTGGACCGCGACCCCCGTGCGGTCCAGGGCGGTCTCTCGCTCGTCGCCGAAAGCGGCGGGCGCCTTGTGCTGATCGAGGCGCCGTTCAGCCAGATGGAGGCGGAGCTCGCGCGCCGCGGCTTCGCGCCGGTGGATGGCGTGACGATGGATATCGGCGTCTCCTCGATGCAGATCGACGATCCCGATCGCGGCTTCAGCTTCCAGAAGGACGGCGACCTCGACATGCGCATGTCGGGCGAGGGGATGAGTGCGGCCGATTTCCTGAACACCGCCGACGAGGCGGAGATCGCCGACATACTCTATCACTATGGCGAGGAGCGCCAGTCGCGCCGCGTGGCCCGCGCCATCGTCTCCGCGCGACCCCTTAAGCGGACTTCCGAACTCGCGAACGTGGTAAAGAAGGCGTTAGGACATAAGCCGCACGAGAAGAAGGACCCCGCGACGCGGACCTTCCAGGCGATCCGGATCCATGTGAACCGCGAGCTGGACGAGCTCGCAGAGGGCCTCGCCGCGGCCGAGCGGGTGCTCAAGCCAGGCGGCCGCCTGGCGGTGGTGACGTTCCACAGCCTGGAGGACCGGCTGGTGAAGCGTTTCCTGCGCGAACGTTCGGGCGGCGAATCCGCCGGTTCGCGCCACAGGCCCGCCGCCGGCCCGAAGGCGGCACCGAGCTTCGAGTCGCTCGCCAAGGCCGTCCGGCCCGGCGAGGCGGAGATTAACCGTAACCCGCGCGCGCGTTCAGCGACGCTTCGGGTGGCGCGGCGTACTGCCGCCGCGCCATGGTCGGAAGGAGTGGACTGATGGCTGTGACCAGGATGAAGGGGCTGGGCTGGTTGGTCTGTTGCATGATCGTTGCTCCGGTCTGCAGCTTCGCGACTTCCTATGGCTCCGCAGAACGTACGCGCCTTGCCTCGGTGGATGCGAAGATCCGCACCGCTGAGAAGGAGATTCTTGCGCTGGAGACCGAGTTCGCGGCGCGCGCGAGCCAGCTTCAGCTTGAGGAGTGGAACGGCACCGCGCTGGGCCTCGCCGCCCCGCAGGCCGCGCAATATGTGACCAGCGAGGCGCAGCTAGCCAGCCTCGGCCAGCCCGCCGTGGCCGGTGAAGACGCGCCGCGCCGCGAGCTTGCGGCTGCCGTGGTGCCCGCGTCGGTGCGCACCGCGATGGCCGCCACCTCGCCCGCGATCGTCACCGCCGATGCCGGCTCCAGCCGCCAGGCGGTGGCCGCGGCCGGCGCGCGCCGGGGCGGGGAAGTCGTCAAGGTTCGCCAGGTGGCGATGCTGGACAACAACACGCTTGAAGACCTGAAGCGTCTCGCCGCCGCCGAAGCGCAGAAGCTGCGTTGATCGTCCTTGTCGCACCGCCGGCCCGTACGGGCCGGGCGGGCGGGGCCCGCCAATCGCTCGTGGCGATCGCCCAGGTGCGGCTGATGGTGCTCGCGCTGCTGTTTGCGGTGGGCATGGTGTTCATCATCGGGCGGCTGGCGGTGCTGGCGATCATGGCCGAGCCCGCGCGCGCCGCGGTGCAGCTCACCGGGCTGGGCGCGCGCGGCGACATCACCGATCGCAACGGTCAGCCGCTGGCGCGCACCGTCGATGGATGGTCGCTGGCGATCCACCCCGATCGCGTGATCGGCGATCGCTCGGCGCTGGCGAAGCAGCTCGCCCAGCTTATCCCGGAAAAGACCGAGGCGCAGTATTTCGTGCTGCTCAACACGGGCTCGAAGTTCGCCTGGCTCAAGCGCCGCGCCGGCCCGGAGCTGGTGAAGGCAGTCAACGCGCTGGGCGAGCCGGCGATCGAGCCTATGCGCGAGCCCGACCGGCTCTATCCCCAGTCCACCATGGCGGCGCACGTGCTGGGCTATGTCCGTTCGGACGGCACGGGCGGCTGGGGTATGGAAGGCGCGCTGAACCAGCGGCTGCAGGGCGAGGGCGCGCGCGCCGCCCCGGTTGCGCTTTCGATCGACATGCGCGTCCAGGGCGCGCTGGAGAACGAACTGGCGCGATCCATGGTCAGCTTCCAGGCGAAGGGCGCGGCCGGCGTGATCCTGGACGTCGAGACCGGCGAGGTAGTGGCGATGGCGTCGCTCCCCACCTTCAATCCCAACGCGATTGCCGGCCCGATCCCGCGCAACAACATGACGCAGAGCCGGTACGAGCTTGGATCGACCTTCAAGCCGATCGCGGTGGCCGCGGCGATCGAGGCGGGCACGATCAAGTCGATGGCCAAGCGTTACGACGCCACCGAGCCGATCAAGATCGGCCGCTTCACGATCAACGACGATCACCCGCTGGGCCGCTTCATCACCGTGCCGGAGGTGCTGATCCATTCCTCCAACATCGCCACGGCGCGGATCGCGGACGAGATGGGGCGCGAGCCGCTGGAACGGATGTTCCGGGCCATGCACTTCGATCGTAAGCTTTCGCTCGAGGTGGAGAACGAAGGGCCGCTGTGGCCCGGCGACTGGGGCCGCACCACCACCATGACCGCCGCCTATGGCCATGGCATCTCCGTCACGCCGCTGCACCTTGCCTGCGCCTATGCCGCGCTGGTGAACGGCGGGCTGTGGCGGCCGGCCACGCTGCTGCGCATCGAACCGGGCAAGGCGCCGGCCGGCGAGCGCGTGATCAGCGCCGAGACCAGCCTGCGCATCCGCGAGCTGCTGCGCCTGATCGTGACGGAGGGCACCGGATCGAAGGCGAACGCCGCCGGATACCGTGTCGGCGGCAAGACCGGCACCGCGGAAAAGCTGGGCGGCGGCGGTTACCTGAAGAATCAGAATGTTTCCACGTTCGCGGCGGCTTTCCCCATGGACGCACCGCGCTATGTGGTGATTGCGATGCTCGATTCGCCGATCGGAAATGCCGAATCCGCAGGCCAGCGTACGGCCGGGTGGACCGCGGCGCCGCTGGTGGGCAGGCTGGTGACGCGGGTAGGGCCCATGATGGGCGTCATCCCCGATCCGAACCGGGACATCGCTCTTGGTGCCTACGGCAACCTCGTGGCGCAGGAAGACAAGGAAAAGGCATCGGATCGATGAACCTGGGGGCATTGACCGGCGGTGCAGGGGGCGCCGCGGACGGCGCCGTGGTAACCGGCTTTGCGATAGACCATCGCAAGGTTGCGCCCGGCAATATCTTCGGCGCCTTTCAGGGCGCGCGCGTGAACGGCGAGGATTTCATCCCGGCGGCGGTGGCGGCTGGCGCCATTGCGGTGGTGGCGCGGCCGGAAGCCGCGGTGGAAGGCGCGCTGCACATCGCCGACGATAACCCGCGCGAGCGCTTCGCCCGGCTGGCGGCGCGCTTCTTCGCGCCGTTCCCGCCGGTCACCGTCGCGGTGACGGGCACCAACGGCAAGACCTCCACCGTGGAGATGACGCGCCAGCTCTGGCGGATGGCCGGCCATCACGCCGCCTCGATCGGCACGCTGGGCGTGACGACTTCGGACGAGAGCGTCTCCACCGGCCTGACCACGCCGGATATCGTGACCTTCCTCTCCAACGTCGCGGGCCTGGCGCGCGAGGGCGTGACGCACCTCGCGTTCGAGGCGTCGTCGCACGGGCTGTCGCAATACCGGACGGAGGGGTTGCCGGTGCGCGCCGCAGCCTTCACCAACCTGAGCCGCGATCACCTGGACTATCACGGCGACATGGCCGCCTATTTCCACGCCAAGCTGCGGCTGTTCGCCGATGTGCTGGATCCGGACGGCGTGGCGGTGGTGTGGGTGGACGACCCCAACAGCGAGCGGGTGATCGATCTGGCGCGTGCGCGGGGCAACCGGCTGATCACCGTGGGCGAACATGGCGATACGCTGCGCATCGTCTCGCGCGATCCCACGCTGCTGGGGCAGGGGCTGGTGATCGCCGCCGATGGGCGCGAGCATAAGGTGAACCTGCCGCTGATCGGCGGATACCAGGCCGCCAACGCGCTGGTCGCGGCGGGGCTGGTGGTCGCCACCGGCGGTGATCCGGCGCAGACCATCGCCAATCTGGCGCGGCTCCAGCCGGTGCGCGGGCGGCTGGAACGCGCGGCGATCAAGGCCAATGGCGCGCCGCTTTATGTCGACTATGCCCATACCCCCGATGCGCTGGAGGCGGCCATCGCGGCGCTGCGGCCGCACACGCAGGGCCGGCTGATCCTGGTATTCGGCGCGGGTGGCGAGCGCGACCATGGTAAGCGCGAGCTGATGGGGCAGGAGGCGGCCGCGGGCGCGGACGTGGCCATCGTGACCGATGACAATCCCCGCGGCGAGGACCCCGCGGCGATCCGGGCGGAGATACTGAAAGGGGTGCCCCAGGGCATCGAGACCGGCGACCGGCGCGCGGCGATCGCCGCCGCGGTGGAGATGGCGCAAGCGGAGGATATCGTGCTGATCGCCGGCAAGGGGCATGAGCAGGGACAGATCGTGGGAGATATGGTGCTGCCGTTCGACGATGTGGCCGTCGCGCGGGAGTGCGCCGCATGAGGCTGTGGACCGCCGAAGAGATCGCGATCGCATGCCACGGCACGGCTTCGGCCGCCTTCGCCGTATCGGGCGTGACGTTCGATTCGCGTGAGGTGGGGCCGGGCGACCTGTTCCTGGCGCTGAAGGGCGAGACGACCGACGGCCATCGCTTCCTGGATCAGGCCTTCGCGCGCGGTGCGGCAGGCGCGCTGGTTTCCGAGCCGACGCCGCATCCGCACGTGATCGTTCCCGATACCACCGCCGCGCTCGACGCACTGGCCGTCGCATCGCGCGGGCGGATGGGCGGCACCGTGATCGGCGTCACCGGATCGGTGGGCAAGACCGGGACCAAGGAGGCGCTCTATGCCGCGCTGGATCGCGCCGATCCCGGCTGCGCGCATCGTTCGGTGAAGAGCTACAACAACCACACCGGCGTGCCGCTCAGCCTGGCGCGGATGCCGCGCGACGCGCGCTTCGGCGTGTTCGAGATGGGCATGAACCATGCGGGCGAGCTGGCGGCGCTCACCCGGCTGGTCCGCCCGCACGTCGCGCTGGTTACCACCATCGCCCCGGCGCACAGCGCGTTCTTCCGCGACGAGGCCGAGATCGCCGACGCCAAGGCGGAGATATTCCAGGGGCTGGAGCCCGGCGGCACGGCGATCGTGCCGTTCGACAGTCCGCACCGCGAGCGGCTGATCGCCGCGGCCCGGCCGCATGCCGCGCGGATCGTGACCTTCGGGCTGGGCGAGGGGGCGGACGTCCGTGCGCTGGAAACGATGCGCACGCGATCGGGCGGCACCTATGTCACCGCGCGGCTGGAGCTGGGCGGGGGCGGCTGGCGCGAGCTGAGCTTCACCCTGTCGCAGCCCGGAATGCATTGGGTTTCCAATGCGATGGCGGTTCTGGCGGCGGTGGAAGCCGCGGGCGGCGACCTGGAACTGGCGGGGCTGGCGATGGCCGAACTGGGCGGGCTGCCCGGGCGCGGCGCGCGGCTGACGGTGCCGGCCGTCGGCGGCGAGGCGCTGGTGATCGACGAGAGCTACAACGCCAATCCCGCGTCGATGCGCGCCACGCTGGAGGTGCTGGGCGATGAGCGCGGCCGCAAGCTGGCCGTGCTGGGCGAGATGTTCGAGCTGGGCGAACATTCGGAGGCGTTCCATGCCGAGCTTTCCGGCCCCGTGCAGGCGGCGGGCATCACCTATGCGATCCTGGTCGGCGAAGGCATGAAGCCGCTTGCGAATGCGCTTGAGGGCCATGTGGATTTCGTCCATGTGCCCGACGCCGCGGCCGCGCGAGACCGGCTCGATGCCGTGCTGCAGGCGGGTGACGCGGTACTCGTTAAAGGTTCGAACGGCGTGCGGCTTTCCACCCTGGTGGCCGCGCTGGCGGAAAGGCAACCATGTTCTACCTGATCGCGGAATGGCTGGGCTTCCCCGGCATCCTGAACCTCTTCCGCTATCTTTCCTTCCGCACCGGGGGAGCGATCACCACTGCGCTGCTGATCGGCCTGCTGATCGGCCCGCGCTTCATCGGGTGGCTGCGCGTGCGCCAGGGCAAGGGCCAGCCGATCCGCGACGATGGGCCGCAAAGCCACCTGGCCAAGCGCGGGACGCCCACCATGGGCGGGCTGATGATCCTCACCAGCCTGATGGTGTCGCTGGCGCTGTGGATGGACCTGCGCAATCCCTATGTCTGGGCGTGCATGTTCGTGACCTTCGGTTTCGGCATGATCGGCTTCCTCGACGATTACGACAAGGTGCGGAAGCAGAAGACGGCGGGTGTTTCCGGCCGCATCCGCCTGCTGGGCGAATTCGCCATCGCGGGCGTGGCATCGTGGATCATCATCGCGCAGAGCGGCACCCAGCTCTATGTGCCGTTCTTCAACTGGATCCACCCGGATCTGGGATATTTCTACATCGTCTTCGCCGCCTTCACGATCGTGGCGTTCGGCAATGCGGTGAACCTGACCGACGGGCTGGACGGGCTGGCGACCATGCCGGTGATCATCGCCAGCCTGGCGTTCATGATCATCGTCTATCTGGCCGGCAACGTGAAGTTCGCGACCTATCTGGGCATCCCGCACGTGCCGGGCGCGGGCGATCTGGCGATCTTCTGCGGCGCGATGGTGGGGGCGGGGCTCGCCTTCCTGTGGTTCAATGCACCCCCGGCGGCGGTGTTCATGGGCGACACCGGCAGCCTGGCGCTGGGCGGCGCGCTGGGCACGATCGCGGTGGTGGCGCACCATGAGCTGGTGCTGGGCATCATCGGCGGCCTGTTCGTGATGGAGGCGCTGTCCGTCATCATCCAGGTGTTCTTCTTCAAGCGCACCGGCAAGCGCGTGTTCCGCATGGCGCCGATCCACCATCATTTCGAGCAGCTCGGCTGGTCCGAGCCGACCGTGGTGATCCGTTTCTGGATCATCGCCTTCGTGCTCGCGCTCGCGGGGCTTTCGACGCTGAAGCTGCGGTGATCACGAGCCCGTCCTGGCGCGGCAAACGCTATGCGGTGCTCGGGCTGGCGCGTTCGGGACAGGCGACGGTGGCCGCGCTCGTCGCGAGCGGTGCGCACGTAACCGCCTGGGACGCGAACGCGGCCGCGCGTGCGCAGGTGACGGGCGCCGAACTGGCCGATCCGCTGAGCATCGACCTGACGGGCTTCGACGGCGTCGTCGTTTCCCCCGGCGTGCCGATCAACCGCCACCCGATCGCGGAGCATGCGCGCGCGGCGGGCGTGCCGGTCATCGGCGACATCGAGCTGTTCGCCCAGGCGCGCGCGGACCTGCCGCCGCACAAGGTGGCCGGGGTCACCGGCACCAACGGCAAATCGACCACCACGGCGCTGATCGAGCATATCTGCCGCACCGCCGGCGTGCCGAGCCTGGCGGGCGGGAACATCGGCCTGCCGATCCTGAGCCAGGACCCGCTGCCCGAGGGCGGCGTCTATGTGCTTGAGCTTTCGAGCTACCAGATCGACCTGACGCGGACGCTGGACTGCGACGTCGTGGTGCTGCTCAACATCACGCCCGATCACCTCGATCGCTATGACGGGTTCGCGGGCTATGCCGCGTCGAAGGAGCGGCTGTTCGCGATGCAGTCGGCGGGGCATGCCGCGGTGATCGGCATCGGTGACGCGGCCAGCCAGGCGATCGCCGCGCGCCTCGCCCGCGCCGGACGTGCGGAGGACGTGACGAAGATCGCGCCGGGCCTTTGCATGGATCAGTCGCGCTGGCCCGCGCTCCAGGGGCCGCACAACGCGCAGAACGCGCTCGCCGCCATCGCCGCGTGCGAGGCGCTGGGCATCGCGCGCGATGCGATCGGCCGCGGGCTGGAGACCTATGCAGCGCTGCCGCATCGCATGCAGATCGTCGCGACCCGCAACGGCGTCCGCTTCGTCAACGACAGCAAGGCGACCAACGCGGATTCGACCGCGCCCGCACTGCGCGCGTTCGACCATATCCACTGGATCGTCGGCGGCCGCGCCAAGACGGACGAACTGGACGCCTGCCGTCCCGGCTTCGCGCACGTCGCCCGCGCCTATACCATCGGCGAGGCGGGCGAGATGTTCGCGGCGCTGCTGGAGCGCGACATGCCGGTCGAGCGCAGCGGTACGCTGGAGGCGGCGGTGAAGTCCGCCGCGGCCAATGCCAGACCGGGCGAGACGGTGCTGTTGTCGCCCGCCTGCGCTTCGTTCGATCAGTTCCGCGATTTCGAGGCGCGCGGCGACGCCTTCCGTGCCGCCGTGGAGGCGCTCGGATGAGCGGGGCGGGGGACGAGGCCGTGGCCGGCCGCGCCCAGCTTCCGGCGCTGCGCGGCGGGCTGCTCGGCACGGCGCGCGCATCGCCGCTGCTGGTGTGGTTCCGCGAGGTGGACCGCATGCTGCTGCTGTTCACGCTGCTGTTGATGGCGGTGGGGCTGGTTGCCGTGGGATCGGCGTCGCCCGCCAGCGCGCGGCGCTATTCGGACGGCGCACACCAGGTTGCGTCGATGTATTATTTCTGGCGCCAGCTCATCTGGGTCGGCGCTTCCGTGCCGGTGCTGTTCGCGGTGTCGATGCTGCCCGCCACGCTGGCGCGGCGGCTGTCGCTGATCGGGGCGTGCGTGTTCCTGGTGCTGCTGATCCTGGTGCCGTTCATCGGCAGCGAGGCGAACGGCGCGCGGCGCTGGATCGATTTCGGCGTGGCCGAGCTCCAGCCCTCCGAGTTCCTCAAGCCGCTCTTCATCGTCTCGATGGCCTGGATCCTGTCGCTGCGCGCGAAGGACCCGGAGCTGCCCGTGCTGGCGGTGACCGGCGTGCTGACCGCGCTGGTTGCGGTGCTGCTGATGATGCAGCCCGATTTCGGGCAGACGATGGTGTTCGCGATCGTCTGGATATTGCTGCTGGTCATCTCCGGCCTGTCGCCCGCGGCGATCGCGGGGCTGTTCGGCACGGCGGTGGCGGGCGTGGTCGCGGCCTATCTGTTCTACGATACGGCGCGGATCCGCATCAATTCGTTCCTGTTCCCCGACAAGGACAAGGCGCTCGCCGAGCACTATCAGACCGACATGGCGGAGCGGACGCTGACCGCCGGGGGATGGACCGGCACCGGTCCCGGAATGGGGCAGGTGAAATACCGCCTGCCGGAAGCGCATACCGACTATATCTTCTCCGTGGTCGGCGAGGAGTTCGGGCTGCTGGCGTGCGCGGCGATCGCGGCGCTCTATCTGGCGATCGTGCTGCGCGTGCTGTTGAAGCTGATCGACGAGGAAGATCCGTTCCGGCTGCTCGCGGCGGCGGGGCTGGCGGCGCAGTTCGGGGTTCAGGCGGCGATCAACATGGCGGTCAACACGGGGCTGGCACCGTCGAAGGGCATGACGCTGCCGTTCATCAGCTATGGCGGATCGTCGATGATCGCATTGTCGCTGGGGATGGGTCTGCTGCTCGCATTCACGCGCCGGAACCCGTATCTGAAGCGCTCGTCCTATACGGTCCGGTGGAGCGGCAGATGACCCAATCGCATACCTATGTGCTCGCGGCAGGCGGGACCGGAGGGCATATGGTGCCCGCCGCCGCGCTGGCCGAGGAGTTGGCCGGCCGCGGCCACCATGTCGTGCTGATCAGCGACGATCGCGGCGTGCGCTATCCCGGGCTGTTCGATGGCGTGGAAACGCATGTGCTGCCCGCCGGGCGGCTGGGCGGCGGGCCGCTGGGCTGGGTGCGCGCGGCGGCCAAGGTGATGGCTGGGCGTTCGATGGCGCGCAAGCTGTACAAGCAGCTTCGCCCCGCCTGCGTGATCGGCTTCGGCGGATATCCGGCGCTGCCCTCGCTCCTTGCCGCCTTCCGTTCGGGCATCCCGACCGTGATCCATGAGCAGAACGCGGTGCTGGGCCGCGTCAACCGCTATGTCGCCGGCAAGGTGGATGCCATCGCCACCAGCTACGAGAATGTCGAGCGGCTGCAGGATTCGTGGAAGGCCAAGACGCATCTGGTGGGCAATCCGGTGCGCGAGAGCGTGCTGGCGCTGCGCAACCGGCCCTATCCGATGCTGGACGAGGACGGCATCTTCCGCGTGCTGGTGACAGGCGGCAGCCAGGGCGCGACGATCCTGAGCCAGGTGGTGCCCGACGGGCTGGCGCTGCTGCCGGTGCATTTCCGCCGCCGCCTGCAGGTGACGCATCAGGCGCGGGTCGAGGACATCGATCAGGTGCGCGCGAAATACGCCAATCACGATATCCCGGCGGAGATCGCCACCTATCTGCCCGATCTGCCCGAGCGGCTGGCGTGGTCGCACATCGTGATCGCGCGCGCGGGCGCTTCGACCATCGCGGAGCTGACCGCGGCGGGGCGCCCGGCGATCCTGGTGCCGCTGCCCAGCGCCACCGACGATCACCAGACCGCCAACGCGCGCGAGATCACGGCCGCGGGCGGCGCGCGCACCATATCGCAGCGCGCATTCAACCCCACTGAGCTGGCCAAGCAGATCCAGAAGCTGGGCCTTGATCCCGTGGCGCTGGAGAATGCCGCGAAGAAGGCATGGGGCTGCGGCCGCCCGCATGCCGCGCGCGACCTGGCCGATCTGGTCGAATCGATCAACGCGCCCGAGGCGCCGGCGGGCGTCCGCCGTGCGGCCCTGCGTGGCAACACCGGCGGCGCACGGCCCGCCTTCGCAATGACGGAACACCGCGCATGAAGGGCGTCGCCACCGACATCGGCACGATCCATTTCGTCGGCATCGGCGGCATCGGCATGTCCGGCATTGCCGAGGTGATGCACAATCTGGGCTATCGCGTGCAGGGCTCCGACGTGGCCGAGGGCTATGTGATCGAGGGCCTGCGCACGCGCGGCATCCCGGTGACGATCGGCCATGCCGCGGAGAATCTGGGCGATGCGGCGGTGGTGGTCACCTCCACCGCGATCCGGCGCGGTAATCCGGAGGTCGAGGCCGCCTATGAGCGCCGCATCCCGGTGGTGCGCCGCGCGGAGATGCTGGCCGAGCTGATGCGGCTGAAGTCCACCGTCGCGGTGGCGGGAACGCACGGCAAGACCACGACCACCTCGATGGTCGCCGCGCTGCTCGACGCGGGCGGGGTGGACCCCACCGTGATCAACGGCGGCATCATCAACAGCTATGGCTCCAACGCCCGGCTGGGCGACAGCGAGTGGATGGTGGTGGAGGCCGACGAGAGCGACGGCAGCTTCCTGCGGCTGGACGGAACGATCGCGGTGGTCACCAACATCGATCCCGAACATCTCGATCACTATGGCGATTTCGAGAAGGTGAAGAGCGCCTTCGTCGAGTTCGTCGAGAATGTGCCCTTCTATGGTGCGGCGCTGCTGTGCCTCGATCATCCGGAGGTGCAGGCGATCATCCCGCGCGTGCGCGACCGGCGGATCGTGACCTATGGCTTCGCCGCCAGCGCGGACGTGCGCGGGGTGAATGTGCTGCCGGTGGCGGGGGGCAACCGCTTCGACGCGGTGGTCCGCCAACGCGATGGCTCCACCCGCACGATCGAGGCCATCGAGTTGCCGATGCCGGGCCGCCACAATGTCCAGAACGCGCTGGCCGCGATCGGCGTGGCGCTGGAGCTGGGCATCCCGGATGCCACGATCCAGAAGGGCTTCGCCCGCTTCGGCGGGGTCAAGCGGCGCTTCACCAAGGTGGGCGAGACGGGCGGCGTCACCATCATCGACGATTACGGCCACCATCCGGTGGAGATCCGCGCCGTGCTCTCCGCCGCGCGCGAAAGTTCGCCCGGGCGGGTGATCGCGGTGATGCAGCCGCACCGCTATTCGCGGCTGGGCAACCTGATGGATGACTTCGCCCAGGCCTTCAACGACGCCGACATGGTTTATGTCACCCCGGTCTATGCCGCGGGCGAGGCGCCGGTGGAGGGCGTGAGCGGTGAGGCGCTGGTCGAGGCGGTGAAGCGCCGCGGGCATCGTTCGGTGGCGCATGTCGCCGATGCTCCCGCGCTGGCGCACGCGCTGGCCGGGGTGGCCGAGCCGGGCGATATCGTCGTCTGCCTGGGCGCCGGCGACATCACCAAATGGGCCGCGAGCCTGGCGGGCGCCATCGACGAGGTGCGCCGCACCGCCTCTGCCGAGGGCGCGGCGGCATGAGCGACTGGTTCTCCACCGCGATCGAGATGCAGCGCGAGGTGCTGCGCGCCCAGCAGGCCCAGCTCGACGCCGCGCAGAAGATGATCGACGCGGGCGACCAGGTCGCCGCGCTGCACGAGGCCGGGCAGAAGGCCGCCGAGGCCAATCTGGCGCTGTGGAAGCAATGGGCCGGCCTGTGGGGCTGGAAGTGAACGCGGCAGCGACGCTTCCCAGGGTGCGCGGCAAGCTGACGCCGGATGCGCCGCTGGCGCCGCTCGTGTGGTTCAAGAGCGGCGGCGCGGCCGAATGGCTGTTCGAGCCGGCCGATGTCGCGGACCTGTGCGATTTCCTCGCCGCGCTCGATCCGGCGGTGCCGGTGATGGGGCTGGGGCTGGGATCGAACCTGATCGTGCGCGACGGCGGGGTGCCGGGCGTGGTGGTGCGGCTGGGCAAGGCCTTTGCGACGGTGGAGCAGGTGGACGCGACGACGCTGCGCTGCGGCGGTGGCGCGTCGGGCATCCTGGTGTCTTCGAAGGCGCGCGACGCCGGCATCGCGGGGATCGAGTTCCTGCGCTCCATCCCGGGCACGGTGGGCGGCTTCGTGCGGATGAACGGCGGCGCCTATGGCCGCGAGACCTGCGACATCCTGGTCGAATGCGAAGTGGTGCTGCGATCGGGCGAGCTGCGCACGCTGGCGCTGGCGGACCTCGGCTATACCTATCGCCACAGCGCGCTGCCCGATGGCGCGATCGTCGTCAGCGCCACCTTTCGCGGCCATCCCGGCGACCCCGCGGCGATCCAGGCCGAGATGGACCGCATCGCCGCCGCGCGCGAGGAATCGCAGCCGCTGCGCAGCCGCACCGGCGGATCGACCTTCAAGAACCCGCCGGGCACCAAGGCGTGGCAGGAAGTGGACGCCGCCGGATGCCGCGGGCTGCGCCGGGGCGATGCGCAGGTGTCCGAGAAACACTGCAACTTCCTGCTCAACCTCGGCTCGGCGACCAGCGCCGATATCGAGGGGCTGGGCGAGGAAGTGCGCGCGAAGGTGAAGGCGCGTTCCGGCGTCGAACTCGAATGGGAGATTCAGAGGGTGGGAGTCGCTGCAGCATCCCCGTCCCGCTTGCGGGAGGGGTTAGGGGAGGGCGTGTCGCCATGATCGTCCTCCATCTTGAACAGGCCCTCCCCCAGCCCCTCTCGCAAGCGGGAGGAGAGCTGTGAACCTCCACGTCGCGGTTCTGATGGGCGGCTGGTCCAACGAGCGTGAGGTTTCGCTGATGTCCGGCGCGGGCGTGGCGGACGCGCTCGAATCGCTCGGCCATCGCGTCACGCGGATCGACATGGGCCGCGACGTCGCGGTGAAGCTGGCCGAGGCGAAGCCGGACGTGGTGTTCAACGCGCTCCACGGCACGCCGGGCGAGGACGGCACGGTGCAGGGCATGCTCGATCTGATGGGCATCCCTTATACCCATTCTGGGCTGGTCACATCGGTGATCGCGATCGACAAGCAGCTCACCAAACAGGCGCTGGTGCCGCACGGCATCCCGATGCCCGCGGGCCATGTGGTGGCGACCGAAAACCTCTACGCCGCCGATCCGCTGCCGCGCCCCTATGTGCTCAAGCCGGTGAACGAGGGCTCCTCGGTCGGCGTGGCGATCGTCACCCAGGGCGGCAACTATGGCAACCCGATCGGCCGCGACACGCGCGGGCCGTGGCAGGAGTTCGACGAGCTGCTCGCCGAACCCTATGTCCGCGGGCGCGAGCTGACCGTGGCGGTGCTGGGCGACACCCCGCTGGGCGTCACCGAGCTGCGGCCCAAGAGCGGCTTCTACGATTATGAGGCGAAGTACACCGACGGGCTGACCGAGCATGTCTGCCCCGCCGATATCCCGCAGGATATTGCGGCGGAGTGCATGCGGCTGGCGGTGGAGGCCCACCGGTTGTTGGGGTGCCGCGGCACCTCCCGCTCCGACTTCCGCTGGGACGACGAGCGCGGGCTGGCGGGGCTGTTCCTGCTGGAGGTGAACACCCAGCCGGGCATGACGCCGCTAAGCCTTGTTCCGGAGCAGGCGAAGCATGCCGGGATGAGCTATGCCGATCTGGTGCAGCGTATCGTGGACGAAGCCCTGGCGTGAGCAAGCGCGCGCCCTCCCGGCCCCCCGCCAAGGGGCGCAAGCCCGCGGCGAAGCGGCCGCCGCAGCAGCGGCGGCGCCAGGGCCCGGGCGCGATCGATCGCGCGGTGAGCGCGCTGGGGCTCAGCCACGATGCGATCCGCCGCATCACCGCCTGGGGCCTGGTCGGGCTGGCCGGGGCGGGGGCGATCGGCGTGGCGAGCTGGTTCGGCGTGCCCGCGATGGCCGGGCAGGCGGTGTCTGAGGCGATCGGCGATGCCGGGCTTCGGCTCAACGCGATCGAGATCACCGGCCTGCGCCGCATGGACCGCGACACCGTCTATGCCCAGGCGCTGGACCAGAAATCGCGGGCGATGCCGCTGATCGACCTGGCGGGCGTGCGCGAGCGGCTGTTGCGCTATCCCTGGATCGAGGACGCGCGCGTATCGCGCCGCCTGCCCGATACGCTGGTGATCCACATCGTCGAGCGTGAGCCCGCGGCGATCTGGCAGCACCACCAGGGCCAGCTAACGCTGATCGACGTGAAGGGCTTTCCGATCGCCCCCGTCTCGCGCGATGCGATGCCCAATCTGCCGCTGCTGATCGGCGATACCGCGAACACGCAGGAACTGGCCCGCCGCCGCCTGCTGGACGCGGCGCCATCGCTGAAGCCGCTGGTGAAGGCCGCGGCCTGGGTGGGCAATCGCCGCTGGGACCTGTTCTTCGACACCGGCGAGAAGCTGCAGCTTCCGGAAGGCGAGGCCGCCGCCGTCGCCGCGCTGACCCGTTTCGCCAAGCGCGATGCCGATTTCCGCGTGCTCGGCCGCGGCGTGATCAGCTTCGACATGCGCAACGAAGGGCAGTTCGTGATCCGGATGCCGCGCGCGCAGCCGGCGCCGTCGCCTTCGCCGTCCCAGGCCGCCCAGGCCCGCGAGGACGCGCCGGAGCGCGAGGGCGACATCGCCAAATCGGGGGAGTGACGGAGGGGTATCATGGCCAAGGCAGCACCCGAAGGATTGATCACCGCGCTCGACGTCGGCTCGTCGAAGGTATCGGCGCTGATCGCACAGCGCAGCGACGACGGCGAACTGATGGTGCTGGGCACCGGCCAGCGCGAGAGCCGGGGCGTGAAGCGCGGCTATGTGGTCGATATGGCCGCCACCGAACAGGCGATCCGCGAGGCGGTGGAGCAGGCCGAGCGGCTGGCGGGTTTCAACATCGAGGACGTGTGGGTCAGCTTCTCCGCGGGCGGCATGAGCTCCGAGGTGGTGAAGCTTGAGGTCGAGCTGGGCGGCCATCGCGTCGAGCAGGCCGATGTCGACGAGCTGCTCAAGGCCGGGCGCGACGCGCTCAATCCGGGCGGCAAGATGGTGCTGCACGCCCAGCCGACGCGCTACACGCTAGACGGGCTGCCGGGGGTGAAGCGCCCGCTGGGGCTGCACGCCGACCGGCTGGGGGTCGATATCCATGTCGTCTCGACCGAGGGGTCGCCGGTCCGCAATCTCGATCTGTGCGTCCGGTCGGCGCATCTGGAGGTCCGCTCGATCATCGCGGCGCCGGTCGCCACCGGCCTCGCCTGCCTTACCGAGGAGGAGCGCGAGCTGGGCGTCGCGCTGGTCGAGATCGGGGCGGGGCTCACCAATGTCTCGGTGTTCCGCGGCGGCGTGCTGACCGGGCTGGGTTCGATACCGATGGGATCGGCCGACATCACCGACGACATCGCCTCCGCCTTCGCCGCGCCGCGCGCCTGGGCGGAGCGCACCAAATGCTATCACGGCTCCGCCAACATGAGCCCGCGCGACAACCACGATACGATCGAGGTCGCCTCCGCATCGTCCGACGAGAATGCGGAGACGGCGCGAATCACCAAGGCGCAGCTCATCGCGGTGATCCGGCAGCGGCTGGAGCGGCTGATCGCGGAGATCGGCGCGGAGCTGTCGCGGCTGGGCTTCGGCGATCCGGTGGGGCGCCAGATCGTGCTGACCGGCGGTGGCGCGGAGCTGAAGGGAATCGCCGATTACGCCCAGCAGGCGCTGGGCAGCGCGGTGCGCGTCGAGCGGCCGCGCGGCTTCGCAGGATTGCCCGAGGCGCACAGCGGCCCGCAGTTCGCCACCATGGCCGGAATCGCGCGCTTCGCCGCGGCGGACCCGGTCGATGTGCGCAGCATCCACGCGCCGCATCAGCTCGTCACGCGCGCCAATACGGGCGCGCTGCTGGGACGGCTGTGGCAGGCGTTTCGCTCGAATTATTAAGCTTCTGCGACAAGAATGCTTCTTTTCGCTAGAGTCGTATTCGGCGTTCGTGCAGAAGCACAAGGAATCGGTGCCGACCGGTTTTCCCGCCGGTCGCCCGAGGGGAGAAACTGGCGATGAGTATCGAATTCCTGCCGCCCGACGTGGATGAACTGACCCCGCGGATCACCGTGATCGGCGTAGGCGGCGCTGGCGGCAATGCCATTGCGAACATGATTCGCGCCGACGTGCATGGCGTCGAGTTCCTGGTCGCCAACACCGACGCTCAGGCGCTGAAGCAGTCGACGGCTGCGAACCGGCTCCAGCTCGGCGCGAAGATCACGCAGGGCCTGGGCGCGGGCAGCCGGCCCGAGATCGGCCGCGCCGCCGCCGAGGAGACGATCGACACGATCCAGACGGCGCTGCAGGGCCAGCATATGGTGTTCCTGGCGGCCGGCATGGGCGGCGGCACGGGAACCGGCGCCGCGCCGGTGATCGCCAAGGCCGCGCGCGACATGGGCATCCTGACGGTGGGCGTGGTCACCAAGCCCTTCGCCTTCGAGGGCCGCCGCCGCGCCAAGGCCGCCGAGGCGGGTATCGAGGAACTGCAGAAGTACGTCGATACGCTGATCGTCATCCCCAACCAGAACCTGTTCCTGATCGCCAACGCGAACACGACCTTCAAGGAAGCGTTCGAGATGGCGGACGAGGTGCTGCAACAGGGCGTGCGCGGCATCACCGACCTGATGGTGATGCCCGGCCTGATCAACCTGGACTTCGCCGATATCCGCGCAGTGATGCAGGAGATGGGCAAGGCCATGATGGGCACCGGCGAGGCTGAGGGCGACGACCGCGCGCTCATCGCCGCGCAGAAGGCGATCGCTAACCCGCTGCTCGACGGCGTGTCGATGAACGGCGCCAAGGGCGTGATCGTATCGATCACCGGCGGCGAGGACATGCGCCTGCTGGAGGTCGACGAGGCCGCGAACCATATCCGTGAGCTGGTCGATCCCGATGCGAACATCATCTGGGGTTCGGCGTTCAATCCGGAGCTGGAGGGCCGTATCCGCGTGTCGGTGGTCGCCACCGGTATCGACGCGGAGGCCCAGCCCGCCGCTGCTCCCGCGGCCGAGCAGCCGCGCGTCTTCTCCTTCGCCGGTCCGCGCCGCGGAACGGAGGCTCCGGCCGCCGCTCCGGTGATCGAGCCGGTGCCCGTGGCCGAAGAGCCCGCGCCCGAGCCGCCCGTGGCCGAGGAGCCGGCGCCGCAGCCCGGCTTCACCATCTCCGCGCCCGAGCCGATGACCTTCGGCGACGAGCCCGCCGCCGCCGTGCCCGAGGCTTATGAGCCCGAAGCCGCGGAGGAGCCGGCCGGCGACGAGCTGGTGCTGGGGTCCGAGGCCGAGGTCGGCGACGGGCTGGAGACGCCACAGGATCTCGCCGCCGACGCGGCCGGGGAGGTCCCGTCCGAGCCGCGCGCGCCCGAGTTCGGCAACCGCCGCCGCTGGCTGACCGGCGGCGACGATGCGGAGGAGGCGCCGAAGCCCGCCGCCAAGCCCAAGCTGGGCGGCACGCTGTTCGAGCGTATGGCCGCGGCTTCGCGGGGTGGCGCGAAGTCCGACGACGACGACGGCGATCTGCCGCCGATCCCGCGGTTCCTCAACCGGCAGAACAACCAATAGGCCGTTCGTCGCCCGCGTGTCTCGTTTTGGCGAGGCGCGCGGGCAAAGGCCATTGGCGGAACGCCCGGGTGCGGGGATAGGCTGAGCGCATATGACCAGACCTGCATTCCTGCGCCGGGCCATCGCCGTTCTGGCTGCCGCCACCGCGTTTCCCGCCGCCGCGCAGACCATGGACGGCGCGCCCGCGACCAGCTCCACGGAAGTCGTCGCCGCGCCCAATCCCGATGCCGAGCGCCTGGCGTCGGAGATGCGCATCATCGCCGCAAATCCCCGCGATCTGCGCGCGCTGCTTTCGGCGGCGGAGTTGAGCGGGCGGGTGGGGGATACGCCCGCCGCGCTCGCCTTCTATTCGCGCGCCGAGGTGCTCGATGCCCAGAACCCGCGCATCGCCGCGGGCCGCGCCGTGATTCTGATCAAGCTGCAACGCCCGGGCGAGGCGCTGCAACTGTTCAAGGAGGCCGAGGCGCGCGGGCTGCCGGTGCGCGAATATGCCGCCGATCGCGGGCTGGCCTATGATCTGCTCGGCGCGCCGCAGTTTGCGCAGAGGGATTATCAGGCCGCGCTCGCCATCCGCCCGGATGACGAGACGGTGCGTCGCTATGCCCTGTCGCTGGGCATCACCGGCCGAACCGACGAGGCGATGGCGCAGCTCGATCCGCTGCTGCGCAAGAGCGATCGCGCGGCGTGGCGCGCGCGCGCCTTCATCCTGGCGATGAACGGCGACGTCGTGGGCGCCGAACGTATCGCCGCGAGCATGATGCCCGGCAACATGGGCACCGCGCTCAGCCCCTTCTTCCGCCGCCTTGCGCCGATGGGCGCCGCAGACCGCGCCTTCGCGGTGCATTTCGGCGAGTTGCGGCCCAGCCAGGCGCGGCTTGCCGATGCCCGGTTCGCGCCCGAGCTTCCCGCCTATGCCCCGCCCGCCGGGCCGGCCGCCGCGCCGGTTCAGGTCGCTGCCGCCAGCCCGATCCCGGCGCCCGCCGCGCTCGATCCGCACAAGGGCCGCGGCCGCGATGCCCGGGGCGCCAGCAGCGGCCTCGCCGCGCCGACCAGCCGGGGCGGTGCCGCGCCGGTGCCGGCCCCGGCGCCGGTGCAGGTTGCTTCCGCCGCGCCGCCGCTGCCGCCGCCGCCGGTCTATCGCCCCGTGCCGGACGCAGTGATCGATCCGGTCCCGCAGCCGGTGCGTGCGGCGCCGCCGCCCAAGCCCGCCAACCAGCCGGCCGTGGCCGGCGGCGGCCGCCGCGTCCCCGGCAGCCTGACCGCGGTTCCCGCGCCACGCAGCGATCCGCGCCCGCCCGGCCCGGTCCGCGCGGGGCAGGAGGATCCGGTGCTTGCCTCGATCATCGCCGGCATCGCGGTGCCGGATGAGGAGCGCAAGCTGATGGAGGCTACCAATGCGCCCGTGCCGGGTGGCCCGGCCGTGCGGCCGGCGCCTGCCAAGCCCGCTCCGGCGGTGGCCGCCGCGCCGCGCCCCGGCACGCCCGCCGCCGCCAAGCCCACGGCGGCCAAGCCCGCCGCGACCAAGCCTGGCGCCAAGCCCGATACCTCCAAGACCAAGAAGCCCGACCCCGCCAAGGCCGAACCCGCGCGCATCTGGGTTCAGATCGCGGGTGGCGCCGAGGTGAAGGGCCTGCCGCTCACCTGGGCCGCGCTTTCGAAGAAGTCGCCCGCGGCGTTCAAGGGGCGCTCGCCCTGGACGGTGCCGTTCAAGGCGACCAACCGGCTGCTCGTCGGCCCGTTCAAATCGGTGGCGGAGGCGCAGGCCTTCGTGAACCTGGTGAAGAAGGACGGGGTGGGCGGCTTCGTCTTCACCAGCGAGGCCGGGCAGAAGATCACCAAGCTGGCGGCCAAGTGATCGTCCCCTATGTCTGCGGGCGGCGCGCATGAGCGTGCGCGAGGCGCCATGGGCGTGCCGTCCGGATCGCAGCCGCGGGCGGCTGCACGCGGAAATTGCTGGGATCGAGCGCGGCCCGCGCGACGCCTTCCAGCGCGATCGTGACCGGATCATCCACTCCACCGGCTTCCGCCGCCTGCGCCACAAGACCCAGGTGTTCCTGGCGCCCGACGGCGATCATTTCCGCGTCCGGCTGACGCACAGCCTGGAGGTGGCGCAGATCGGCCGCACCATCGCCCGCGCGCTGGGGCTGAACGAGGACCTCACCGAGGCGCTGTGCCTGGCGCACGACATCGGCCACCCGCCCTTCGGCCACGCCGGCGAGCGTGCGCTGGAGGCGGCGATGGCGGGCGCGGGCGGTTTCGATCACAACGGCCATACGCTGCGCACGCTGATGGTTCTGGAGCGGCCCTATCCCGCCTGGGACGGGCTGAACCTTAGCTGGGAGACGCTGGAGGGGCTGGCCAAGCACAACGGCCCGGTGTTCGAGCCCGGCTGGGCGCTGGCGGAGATCGATGCGGCCTTCCCGCTGGACCTGACCACCCATGCCTCGCTGGAGGCGCAGGTCGCGGCGATCGCCGACGACATCGCCTATGACAACCACGATATCGACGACGGGCTGCGCGCAGGCCTGCTGAGCCTCGACCAGCTCTTCGCGCTGCCGATGCTGGAGGAGCGCTGGCGCAGCGTGGAGGCCGGTTTCCCCGGCGCCGAGCGCAAGCGGCTGACACGCGAGCTGATCCGTTCGCAGATCGGCGCGATGGTCAACGATTTCATCGCCGCCACGCGCGATCGGATCGCGGATATCGGAAGCGTGGACGAGGTGCGCGCCGCCGGGCGCCCGCTCGCCGGTTTTTCCGATGCGATGAAGGAGGCGGAGCGCGAGCTGAAGGCGTTCCTCTACGCCAATCTCTATTACCACCCCAGCCAGTTGGAGGCGGCGGACGCGGCGGACCGGGTGATATCGGGGCTGTTCGCCGCCTATTCGGCCGATCCCGGGCTGATCCCCGCCGAATGGCGCGAGACGCTGCCCGGGGAGGAGCCCGCGCGCAGCCGCCACATCGCCGATTTCATCGCGGGCATGACCGATCGCTACGCCATCGCCCGGCATGAGGCGGCGATCGGCCCCACGGGGCTGCCCGAGGGGTTCTGACGCGCGGAACAGCGCAGCTTCGCGGCGCGAAACCCCAGGTGCTTTGACGCGGCGCGGCATCGTCCCTAACTGCGCGGCATGGCCGAAAACACGACCAATTCCGTCCGCACCGGGCTGGTGCAGGGCATCGCGGCCTATGCGATGTGGGGGCTGCTGCCGATCTATTTTGCGGCGCTCCACGGGGTGGGTTCCGTGGAGGTGGTGGCGCACCGGATCGTGTGGTCGGTGCTGTTCCTGCTGGTGCTGGTCATGGCGCTGGGGCGGCTGGCGCGGCTGGGCAGCGCGATCGCCAATCCCCGGCTGGTGGCGATGCTCGCGCTCAGCGCAGCGCTGATCTCCGTCAACTGGCTGATCTATATCTGGGCGGTCCAGAACCACCATGTGCTGGCGGGCAGCCTGGGCTATTTCCTCAATCCGCTGGTCAACGTGCTCCTCGGCATGGCCGTGCTGGGCGAGCGGCTGAACCGGGCGCAGACGGTGGCGGTGCTGCTGGCCGCGTCGGGCGTGGCGGTGCTCGCCGCCAGTGCGGGCGGCGGCCTGTGGATCAGCCTGTCGCTGGCGTTGAGCTTCGGTTTCTATGGCCTGGTGCGCAAGCTTGCCCCGGTAGATTCGCTGGGGGGGCTTACGATCGAGACCGCGTGGCTCGCGCCGTTCGCCGCGCTCTATCTGGTGCTGCATCCGGCAGGCGCTTTCGGCACCACGGCTTCTCTGTCGCTGCTGCTGTCGCTGGCGGGCGTGTTTACCGCGACGCCGCTGCTGCTGTTCGCCGGGGCCGCCCGGCGGCTGCCGCTTTCGACGCTGGGGCTGGTCCAGTATCTGACGCCCACCGCGCAGTTCGTGCTGGCGGTCACCTTCTTCGGCGAAGCGCTGACCACCGCGCACCTGATCTGCTTCGCGCTGATCTGGGCGGGGCTGGCGGTCTATGCGATCGATGGCGGGCTCGGGTCTGTCCGCCTTTGGCGGAATCGGCCCCGGCCCGCTCCCCCGCCCGGCCACCCATAGAATAAACTGGCGTTGGGTGGCCGGGCGGGGGAGCGGGCTGGTGCCGCCTGAACAGGACAGACTCTTGGCGCGGCGGCGGCGGGGCTTGCGGCGGCCGAGTGACGTATGGCTTTGAGCCGCGGGCGCTTTGGCGTAAGCGGCGCGCACGTTAACATCCGTCTGGACAGGAAATGACCCTCTACGCACGTTTCTCCGCACATCTCGACGCCGCGCTCGACGCCCTGTTGGCGGCGGGCGATCTGCCGGCGGGGCTGGAGCGACGCAACGTGACGGTCGAGCCGCCGCGCGACGCGAGCCATGGCGATCTGGCGACCAACGCGGCGATGGTGCTGGCCAAGCCGGCGGGCACCAATCCGCGCGCATTGGCGGAAAAGATCGCCGCCGAGCTGGAGAAGCTGGACGAGGTCGCGTCGGTCGCGATCGCGGGGCCGGGCTTCATCAACCTGAGCGTCGCCGAGGATAGCTGGCGCGAGGAGCTGCGCGCGATCACCACCGCGGGCGCCGATTACGGCCGCTCCGACGCGGGCGCGGGCGTGACCGTAAATGTCGAATATGTCTCGGCAAATCCGACGGGGCCGATGCACATGGGGCATTGTCGCGGCGCCGTGGTGGGCGATGCGCTGGCCAGCCTGCTGGAGTTCGTGGGCCACAAGGTGATCCGCGAATATTATGTCAACGACGCGGGCGGGCAGGTGGACGTGCTCGCCCGATCGGCGCACCTGCGCTACCGCGAGGCGCTGGGCGAGGAGATCGGCGAAATCCCCGAGGGGCTCTACCCCGGCGACTATCTGAAGCCGGTCGGCGAAAAGCTCGCCGCGGAACATGCCGACGCCTATGTTGGTGAACCGGAGCAGGTGTGGCTCGCGCTTTTCCGCAAGGAAGCGGTCGCCGCGATGCTGGAGATGATCAAGGCGGACCTGGCGCTGCTCGGCATCCACCACGACCTCTTCTCGTCCGAGGCGGAGCTTCAGGCCGCGGGCAAGCCGGCCGAGGCCGAGGCGTGGCTGCGCGCGCACGACCTGGTCTATGACGGCATGCTGGAAGCCCCCAAGGGCGAGACGCCCGAGGATTGGGAGCCGGTGGAGCTGCCGCTGTTCCGCTCGACCCGCTTCGGCGACGACCAGGACCGGCCGATCAAGAAGTCCGACGGAAGCTGGACCTATTTCGGCGCCGACCTGGCCTATCACTTCCAGAAGGCGCAGGCGGCCGACCAGCTCATCGACATCTGGGGCGCGGACCATGCCGGCACGGTGAAGCGCATCGTCGCCGCGGTGCAGGCGCTGACCGGCGGCAAGACCCGGTTCGACGTCAAGCTGGTCCAGATGGTGCGCCTGCTGCGCGCGGGCGAGCCGGTGAAGATGTCCAAGCGCTCGGGCAATTTCGTCACGCTGGCCGATGTCGTGAACGAGGTGGGCAAGGACGTGGTGCGCTTCACCATGCTCACGCGCCGCGCCGACGCGCAGATGGACTTCGACTTCGCCAAGGTGGTGGAGGCGTCGAAGGACAACCCGGTCTTCTACGTCCAGTACGCCAATGCGCGAGTCGCTTCGGTGCATCGCAAGGCGGCGGAGGCGGGGATTCTCTGCGGCGAGGCCGACCTGTCTCTGCTTGACACACGCGAGCTTCAGGTCGCCAAGCTGGCGGCACAGTTCCCGCGCATGGTCGAGGCCGCCGCGGCCGCGCGCGAACCGCACCGGATTGCCTTTTATCTCTATGACTTGTCGGCCGAATTCCATGCGCTGTATAATCTGGGCAACGACGATCCGGCGCGCAGATTCCTGATCCCGGATCAGGTAAGGTTAACATGCGCGCGCCTTTATTTGGCGCAGGCGATCGGGCAAATTGTACGGAATGGTCTTGGCATCATGGGGGTCGATGCCGTTTCGGAGATGTAGTTAAGATGGGTATGCGTGCTGGGGAGGGCTTCGGCGATGACGATCGCCTCCCGTGGCTGGAAACCGTCGAAGAGGATTATCGCGAAGGCCCCTCGATCTGGCGGATACTGTTGCTGATCTTCATCGGCGTCGCCGTGCTGGCGGTCGTCGTCTTCGGCATCTGGATCTATCAGCGGCAGCAGGCGATGCAGGGCAACGGCGCGCTGATCGCCGCGCCCGAGGGCGACTATAAGGTCAAGCCCGACGAACCCGGCGGCCTGAACGTGGAGGGCGAAGGCACCGCCGTCTATGGCGCCAGCCAGGGCGAATCCGGCAACGTAGCGGTAAACATGGGCGCCAGGCCCGAGGAGCCGGTGACGGGCAAGACCGTGCCCGCGGCCCAGCCCTCGCCGGGCGGCGGCACCATGGCCGTGCCCGACGCCACCAAGAAGCTGGAGGCCAAGCTGCCCCCCGGCGGATCGGGCGCGCTGATGCAGCTCGGCGCCTTTCCGGACGAAGCCGGGGCCGAGGCGGCCTGGGCGCGGCTGACGCGCAAGTTCCCGGTGCTGGCGCCGCTGGGCAAGGCGGTGGAACGCGGTACGGCGGGCAGCGCGACCGTGTATCGCCTGCGCGTCAACGCGGGCAGCAACGCGCAGGCCAAGGACATCTGCGCCAGGCTGATCGCCGCGGGCGAGAACTGTTACGTCGCGAACTGATCCGCGCGCGGGGGTGATTCCCCGCGCGGCGAATTGGCGATAAGGGCGGAGTCATGAAGCCCGTCATCTTCGGCATCGCCGGCCTGTCGCTATCGCCCGATGAGGTTGCCTTTTTCCGGGAGGCCCAGCCGCTGGGCTTCATCCTGTTCAAGCGCAACTGCGAGAGCCGCGCGCAGATGCGGGCGCTGACCGACAGCCTGCGCGATCTGACCGGCCGCGCCGACGTGCCGGTGCTGATCGACCAGGAGGGCGGGCGCGTGGCGCGGATGCGGGCGCCCGAATGGCCCGAATTCCCGGCCCCGGCGGTGTTCGACCGGCTGTATGACGTGGCGCCCATCTCGGCGATCGAGGCGGCGCGGGCGAACGCGCATGCGCTGGCGCTGATGCTGGCCGAGGTGGGCGTGAACGTGGACGCGCTGCCGCTGCTCGACGTGCTGCGGCCCGAGACGAGCAGCGTGATCGGCGATCGCGCGCTGGGCAGCGAGCCGATGCGCGTCGCCGCGCTGGGCCGCGCGGTGATCGAGGGGCTGCGGCGCGGCGGCGTGGTGGGCATCGTCAAGCACATGCCCGGCCATGGGCGGGGCAGGGTGGACAGCCACCTGGAGCTGCCGCACGTCGATGCTCCCGCGGAGGCGCTGGAGACCGATATCGCGCCCTTCGCCGCGCTGAACGACGCGCCGATGGGCATGACCTGTCATGTGGTGTTCGACGCATGGGACCGCGAGCGCCCCGCGACGCTTTCGCCGCGGGTGATCCGCGAGATCATCCGCGGGCGGATCGGCTTCGACGGGCTGCTGATGACCGACGACATCGACATGAAGGCGCTGAGCGGCACCGCGGGCGAGAAGGCCGCCGCCGCGATTGCCGCCGGGTGCGACGTGGCGCTCGATTGCTGGGCGCGGATGGACGAGATGGAGGAAATCGCCGGCCGCCTGGGCGACGCGCCGCCCGAGACGCTGGCGCGCCTGGAACGCGCGATGGCGACGGTGGCGGCCGGGCCGGACGCCGGCGCCTTCGCCGATCTGGTCGCCAAGCGGGATGCGCTGCTGGCGGTGGGGTGAGCCCGCGCCATCCTCCCCGCCGGGGGGAGGGGACCGCGGAACGCGGTAGCGGGGGAGGACGCCGGAACGTGGCGGCGGAGTTGGCGCGGCGAGGTGCAACGGCGCTTCGCGCCGCCCCTCCAACACCGCCTCCGGCGGCGGTCCCCCTCCCTGAGACAAGCTCGGGGAGGAATTGCGGCGCCCCCATCCTCCCCCTGGCGGGGGAGGATTTGGGAGAAATCGCGGGAGTAGCCTTACCCTCTCCGCGCTGCTTTAATCGCGGGCATGGATTCGGAGGCGCCCGCAACGCTGACCATCGATGTCGACGGCTGGGAAGGGCCGCTCGACCTACTGCTGGCGCTTGCGCGATCGCAGAAGGTAGATCTGCGGCAGATCTCGATCCTGGAGCTCGTCGAGCAATATCTGCGCTTCATCAACGATGCGCGCGAGCTGAAGCTGGAGATCGCGGCCGACTATCTCGTGATGGCGGCGTGGCTGGCCTATCTGAAGTCCGCGCTGCTGCTGCCGCGCGATCCGGAGGTGGAGCCGAGCCCGGAGGAGCTGGCGCTGCGGCTGCAACTGCGGCTGGAGCGGCTGAACGCGATGCGCGAGGCGGGCGCCCGGCTGCTGGCGCGCGACCGGGTGGGGCGCGACGTCTTCCCGCGCGGCGTGCCGGAGGGGCTGCGCGTGCTGCGCAAGGCGCGGTGGGAGGCGGAGATCTATGACCTGATCGCCGCCTATGGCCGGATCAACGCGCGCACCCGGCCGGTGATGCACGTCGTCGCCGTGCGCAACGTGATGACGCTGGACGAGGCGATCGAGCGCGTATCGGAGCTGATCGGCGCGCGGATCGACTGGAGCACGATCGAGAGCTTCCTGCCCGACGACGCGAGCGGCGGCTATCGCAAGTCGGCGCTGGCTTCGTCCTTCGTCGCCGCGCTGGAGCTGGCGCGGCAGGGGCGGGTGGAGCTGAAGCAGAAGTCGCCCTTCGCGCCGCTTTACCTTAAGGGACGGGCATGAACGGGGCGGGGGCGGCGCCGGATGTGATCGAGCGCGCGGTGGAAGCCGTGCTGTTCGCGTCCGAAGCGCCGATGAACATCGACGAGATCCGCGCGCATGTGGGCGCCGAGGCCGACGTGCGCGGCGCGCTGAAGGCGCTGGAGGAGGCCTATGCCGGGCGCGGCATCGAGCTGGTGCGGCGCGGCGACCGCTGGCATTTCCAGACGGCCGCCGATCTGGCGCACCTGCTGCGCCGCGATCGCGAGGAGAGCCGCAAGCTGAGCCGCGCGGGCATCGAGACGCTGGCGATCATCGCCTATCACGAGCCCGTCACCCGCGCCGAGATCGAGTCGATTCGCGGCGTGCAGATCAGCAAGGGCACCATCGACGTGCTGATGGAGGCCGGCTGGGTGCGCCCGGCGGGGCGGCGCGAGGTGCCCGGGCGGCCGCTGCTCTATGCCACCACGGCGGGTTTCCTGACGCATTTCGGGCTCTCCAGCCGCCGCGACCTGCCCGGGATCGACGACCTGAAGGCCGCGGGGCTGCTGGACCCGGTCGATCTGGCGCTGGAGCAGGCCGGATTGGGCGAAAGCGACGAAAGCGACTCAGCCGAGGTGGAAACTGCAACGGAAGAGGACTAGATAGCCCGTGAACCGAGGAGATTTTTCATGGGTGGCTTGAGCATCTGGCACTGGCTGATCGTCGGCGTGCTGGTGATATTGCTGTTCGGCGGCAATCGTTTCTCCAGCATGATGGGAGACGTGGCGAAGGGCATCAAGCAGTTCAAGAAGGGCATGGCCGACGACGAGGACGAAAAGCCCGCCGCGCGCATCGAGGGCAAGGCCGCGCCCGATCCCGCCGCGAAGCGCGAGGCCGAGCCGGTCCGCGAAGAGCGCTGATTTCCGTTCCCCGTCGTCCGCGCCCCCAAGGTGCGGCGCGGCACCAAGGCTGACCGCGAATGTTCGATGTAGCGCCGACCGAGCTGTTGTTGGTGGGCGTCGTCGCGCTGCTGATCATCGGCCCCAAGGACCTGCCCAGGGCGATGCGCCTGGTAGGCAAATGGGTGGGCCGTGCTCGCGGCGTGGCGCGCCAGTTCCGCAGCGGATTCGATTCGATGGTGCGCGAGGCGGAGCTGCAGGAGCTGGAGAAGCAATGGGCGGCGGAGAATGCGCGGATCATGCGCGAACATCCGCCCGAGGCGCTGCCCGCCCCTGAGGCGGAGCCCGCCCCGGCGATGACCGCGATGCCCGAGATCCGGCCCGATCCGGAGCCCGCCGCGCCGGAAGCGGAGGTGGAGGCTACGCCCGCTCCGGCCCCGGCGGCGAAGAAGCCGCGCAAGCCCCGCGCCCCGCGCAAGGCGGCGGCCGAATGAGGGACATCGACGATACCCAGGCACCGCTGCTCGACCATCTGATCGAGCTGCGCCGCCGCCTGCTGTGGTCGCTCGCGGCGCTGATCGCGGCTTTTGCCGGCTGCCTCTATTTCGCGCGCGGCATCCTGGCCATCCTGGTCGCGCCGCTGCTGAAGGCGGGGCAGACCAAGATCATCAATACCGAAGTGTTCGGCGGCTTCGTCGTCGAGCTGAAGGTGGCGTTCTTCGCGGCGCTGATGATCGCCTTTCCGGTGATCGCCAACCAGCTCTGGCAGTTCGTGGCGCCGGGGCTGTACCGCAAGGAAAAGAAGGCGCTGCTGCCGTTCCTGATGATGACGCCGGTGCTGTTCATCGCGGGCGCTTCGATGGCATATTTCGTGGCGATCCCGGTGGCGCTCACCTTCCTGCTGGGGTTCCAGGGCGATCTGGGCGGGGTGGAGCAGCAGGCGTTGCCGGACGTGAGCAATTACCTGAAGTTCGTGATGCAGTTCATCTTCGGCTTCGGGCTTTCGTTCCTGCTGCCGGTGCTGCTGATGCTGCTCGAACAGGCGGGCATCGTCACCTTTGAGCAGCTCAGGGGCGCGTGGCGCTATGCGATCGTCGGCGCCTTCGCGATCGCGGCGGTGCTGACCCCGCCGGATGTCGGATCGCAGCTCCTGCTCGCGGTGCCGCTCAGCCTGCTGTACTTCCTGGCGCTGGGCGCCATCTGGTTCACCCGCCGCCGGCGCGAACGCCAGGCGGCGGCTGAATCCGGGGCGGCCTGAAGCCTATTTCGCGCCCTCGGCGGCGTCGGACACCGCATCGCCGGCCGAGCGCACGTCCTTGCCGACGCCCGAGATGGTGTTGCAGCCCGCCAGCATCAGCGTGCCTGCCAGCATGGCGATGCCGAGATATTTGCGCATGATCGAACCTCCATTGGAAACCTGCGCATCAATGCGCGGGGGCGCGGCTTCGTTCCGCGCGGAGGTTCGGTGAAAAAGCGTTTCGCTGGAAAATGTTAGGCCCGGAAGCGTCTCCGGGGGGGGGGGAGGGTTGACGCTTCCGGGCCCATGTCTTGGATAGCGAGAGCGGGGGGGCAAAAGGTCACTATCCGAAGAACAGAACGATCCTTGCGGACACCGGTTCCCGGCCGCGCAAATTTTTTTCGTACCTCAGCTACGCCCGGTGACGGCGATGCCGGCCTCATAGGCGCCGAGCAGCGGATCATGGTGGAGCGCGGTGCGAAGCTGCCGCGCCAGGCCGCCCATCACCCGGCCGTAGCGGCTTTCCACCAGCGCATCGAGTTCCGGGCTGCCGACCAGCGCGGGGGACAGGACGCGCAGCGTCGCGCGATCCGGCGCGGTCTCGTCGGTACGCGCGGCGATGCGTACGGGCGCGTTGGGGCTGCGCGCCATCGCCAGCTCGACGATCTCGGTAATCAGGAAGGCGACGGCCACCGCCACGTCCTGCGTCACCAGCAACGGTTCCACCTCCAGCATGATCGTCATGCCGGACGCCCGCTCGGGCGCGGTGGCGCGCAGGTTGGCGGCCAGTTCGCCGATCACCGCGCGCAGCTCCAGCCCGCGGCTCTCCTCGATCTCGGCGAAATGATGCCGGTGGACCACCGCCAGCGCGTCGACGCGGCGCTGGATCGAGGCATAGGCCTCGCCCACCTCGGGCGAACGCGGGCCGCGCGCGTGGAAGTTGATCAGGCTGGCGATGACCTGAAGGTTGTTCTTCACGCGATGGTGGACCTCGCGCGTCAGCCGGGTCTGGCGCACCAGCCCCTCGGCCAATCCCGCCTCGTGCGCCTGCACCGTGCGGCTGATCTCGCGAAAGGTCTCGCCCAGCTCGCGAATCTCCTGCGCGGGCATCGATCCGGACCAGGTGGGATCGATCTCCTCGCCCGGGCGATAGCGCTGGACGGCCGAGCGCAGGCGGCGCAACGGCCGGATCAGCAGCCGATCGACCACGAACCAACTGATACCCGCAGCGGCGATCCACATCAGCACCAGCAGCACCGTGGCCAGGATCAGCGCCTGGGAGATCGCCGCGCCGCGCATCGACATCTCAAGCTGGAGCCCGTCCACGCCGAGCGGCGCCTCGACCCGTTCGTTGCGTTCCAGCGCGCCCGCGGCGGGCAGCGGGCGCAGATCGAGCCGTTCGGCCCCGCGCACGATCGCGGAGCCATAGACCGCGACCAGGCCATTGGGCCGGCTGAGCTGCCCGAGCGCGCTTGTGGGATAGAAGGCGAGGGCGCTGGCCCCGCGGCTGCCGCCGATGCGCAGCACCAGCCCGTCGGGCAGGAACAGTACCGACGCCTGGTCCGCGCCCAGCACGGACGCGCCCGCGACGCTGAACCGCTGGCCGCACAGCAGCTCGCCGCGCCGGTCGACGATCGCGAAGCGCGTGCCCGTGTCCGCCAGCGCGGCGAAGGCACCGGCGACGCGCGTGCATCCCGGCGCGTCGGCGCGGTCGCTCTCCAGGGCGGAAAGCCCCTCCTTCAGCTCCGCGATATGGTTCTTCAGGATCGAGGCGAGCACGCCCGAACTCTCGTTGGCCGCGGCATTCAGCCGGGCGCGCGCCTCCGCATCGGCCATGCCGGTGGTGCGCAGCGTCGTGAACAGCGCGATCAGCGCCAGCGGCAGCAGCGCGAGGACGAGGATGAGGAAGACCTTGGCGCCGGTCGGCAGCCGCTCGATCCGGTCGCGCAGCCCGGCGGGGAGCACAGCGGCTTGCCGGGGCGGCGACTGGAGAGCCTGCTCCTGCCGGGCAGCGGAGTCTGCGCCTGGCGGCTCGGGATGCTCGCCAGTCATTGGCCCCGCGGGCTATCCAAGCTTGTTGAGGAGATCGAGCATTTCCGCTGGAATCGCCTCGCCCAGCGCCTCGTCATAGGCCTGGCGCAATGCGTCGCCCACCGGCTTTCCGCCGGTTCGTCCCTGCGCTCCGCCCTTCCGCTTCGGCGCCTGCTTCATACGATCATTCGCGGAACGCACCATTCCCCCTTGAGGCCTCGGTCCTCCGGGCCATTGGACTACAAACGTAAACTGCCGGGGGCAATCCCGGATCGGAACCGCTTTCAACAAACGCTTCCAGCGCATGAAACAAAAGAACGCCTCGTTTGTTCCATGCCCTGATGCGGTATCCGGGGGGAGCCTCCACGGTTGACGCGAAATATTTGCCAAGGCGGTGCCGGAGGTGCAACCTCCGCAACCGCTCGCAAGGGAGAATATACTGCTCATGTCGCTAGGTCAGCAACTTGCGCCGCACCTTCCGTTCCTTCGCCGCTATGCCCGTGCGCTCACCGGCAGCCAGGTGGAGGGCGATCGCTATGTCCGCGCCGCTCTGGAGGCGATCGTCGCCGCACCGGAGGAATTCCCGCGCGACCTGGAGCCGCGGCTGGGGCTGTACCGCACCTTCCAGGCGATCTGGCAGACGGTGCATCTGGAGGAAGATCCCCGCAGCGGCGCGTCGGCCGGAACGCATGAGGAGATCGCCCGCCGCCGCCTGGCGCAGATCGCCCCGCTGTCGCGCCAGGCGCTGCTGCTGACCGCGATGGAGGGGTTTTCGGTGGACGACACCGCGTTCCTGATCGCCAAGTCGCCCGACCGGGTTTCCGAGCTGGTGAATGAGGCGATCGCCGAGATCGAGCGCCAGACGCGCACGCGCGTGCTGGTGATCGAGGACGAGCCGCTGATCGCGATGGACCTGGAATCGATCGTCCGCGACATGGGCCATGACGTGACCGGCGTGGCGGTGACCCGCGACGAAGCGGTGGCGCTGGCGATGGAGGATCGGCCCGGCCTGGTGCTGGCCGACATCCAGCTTGCCGACGACAGTTCCGGCATCGACGCGGTGAAGGACATCCTGGCCGAATTCTCGGTGCCGGTGATCTTCATCACCGCCTTCCCGGAACGGCTGCTGACCGGCGAGCGGCCCGAGCCGACCTTCCTGATCACCAAGCCGTTCCAGCGCGCCACGGTGAAGACCACCATCGCGCAGGCGCTGTTCTTCGATCAGGCGACCGTCCCTGCCGGCGCCTGACCGCCCCATGCGTGCGGCGAAGTTCCATATGGTACGGAGCCAAAACGGTGCTGGGGGGTTGAAGCAGCATGGCGAAACCCGAACCCCCGATCCATCTGGATGGCGAAAGCGCCCGCGCCGGCGCCACCCCGCATATGACGCGCTATATCCTGGGCGCGTCGCTGGCACTGGTGATCATCGCCTATGCGATCATCCTTTGGGCCTGATCCCTCCGCCGCCGGGGATGCGATCGCCGCATCCCGCGCGCGGACAATTCCCGGGCGCGCAGCGATGCGCCGCCCGCATCTGAACGGTATTCGATGACCCAGCCCGAAGCCGAAGATTCCAGTGCAGGCCAGCCCGCGGAGGAGCGCGTCGCCCTCTCCGACGATGCGTTCAAGGATCAGCTTGCGCTGGTGATCCCCCATCTGCGCGCGTTCGGCCGCTCGCTTTCCGGCAGCCGCGACCTGGCCGACGATCTGGTGCAGGAAACGCTGCTGAAGGCATGGGCGGCGCGCCAGCGCTTTCAGGCGGGCACCAACATGCGCGCCTGGACCTTCATCATCCTGCGCAACCTTTATCTCAGCCAGATGCGCCGCTCGCGCTTCCGCGGCGAATGGGACGATCTGGTGGCCGACCGGCTGCTCGCCGCGCCCGCCAGCCAGGACCGGCATGTCGAGCTTTCGGACCTGCAGCGCGCGCTGATGCACCTGCCCGAGCCGCAACGCGAGGCGTTGATCCTGGTGGGTGCGGGCGGCTTCGCCTATGAGGAGGCGGCCGAAATCTGCCAGGTCGCGGTGGGCACCATCAAGAGCCGCGTCGCGCGCGGGCGCGTGGCGCTGGAAGGGCTGCTGTCGGGCGGCCAGATCGCGTCGCGCCGCTCCACCCCGGCCGATCCGCAGGGGCGCAGCGCGCTGGACGCCATCATGGGAGAGGTCGACGACCTGAGCCGCGAGCGCTGAGCGCGGGCGGCGGGTTTTCAGTCGGCGGAGTGCGAAAGCACGCGGTTCAGCCTGTGGAGCAGCGAGGACATATCCTCGGGCAAGCCAAGGTCGCGCTCATAGGCCTCGCGCAGCGCATGCCCCACCGCATCGCCGGCGCGGGGCCGTTCCACCCGGAAGGGAGAGGCGGCCCTTTCTGCCTGGTTTGCGGGTTGCTGTGTCATATCGCTCAAACGGGCGAAGGGCGCATTTGTTGCTTGACTATTTCACGGTTCGTCGCGTCCAGAATGGCACGGCGATGACGGCTTCGATGGACCCCCTGGCGATCCGGGACGCGCTGGCGCGGGCGCGGGCGCACGCCCCGTTCCTGGCCCTGCTGCTCGATCAGGAGCCGGGCATCGCCGCGGACGTGGCGGGGGCGCTGGCGGACCCGGTGGCGGCGGCGCGCGCGGCGGACGGCGGGGGCAGCGTCGCGCGCCAGCTCCGGCTGGAACGGCGGCGGCTGGCGCTGGTCGCGGCGATCGGCGACCTGGCGGGAATCTACGACTTCGGGCGCGTGACGCGGCTGTTGAGCGACTTTGCCGACGACGCGGCGGACCGCGCGGTGGCCGCTGCCATCGCCGAACGCACCCCCGGGGTCGAGCCGCGCGGGCTGACGGTGATCGCGCTGGGCAAGCACGGCAGCCGCGAGCTCAACTATTCGTCCGACATCGACCCGATCCTGCTCTACGATCCCGCCACGCTGCCGCGGCGCGAGCGCGAGGCGCCCGAGGATGCGGCGGTGCGCATCGGCCGCCGCGTGGTCGAGCTGCTCCAGGCGCGCGACGGCGACGGCTATGTCTTCCGCGTCGACCTGCGCCTGCGCCCGACGCCGGAGGTGACGCCGATCGTGCTGCCGGTGGAGGCTGCGATCAGCTATTATGAATCGCAGGCGCTGCCGTGGGAGCGCGCCGCCTTCATCCGCGCGCGCGCCTGCGCCGGGGATGTGGCGCTGGGCGAGGGCTTTCTGGCGGCGATCCGGCCGTTCGTGTGGCGCCGAGCGCTCGATTTCGGGGCGGTGCGCGAGATCCAGGACATCTCCCGCCGCATCCGCGATCATCATGCCCAGGGCCAGGCGTTCGGCCCCGGATATGACCTGAAGCGGGGCCGGGGCGGCATCCGCGAGGTGGAGTTCTTCGCGCAGATCCAGCAGCTCATCCACGGCGGCCGCGATCCGGCATTGCGCGCGCCCGCCACCCGCGACGCGCTCGCCGCGCTGGCGGCGGCGGGGCGGATCGACGCGGAGACGGCGGAGGCGCTGACCGGCGCCTATGTCGCGCTGCGCACGATCGAGCACCGGCTGCAGATGGTGAACGACCTGCAGACCCACAAGCTGCCCGCCGATCGCGCGGCGCTGGACAATGTGGCGGGGCTGCATGGGCTGGCCGGTGGCGAGGCGCTGACGGCGATGCTGCGCCCGCATGTCGAGCGGGTAGGGCGCGTCTATGACGCGCTGGCGGGCGAAGAGGAGCCGCGGCTGGCGGCGGACGCCGATTCGCTGGAGCGCGAGCTGGCGGCGGCGGGCATGCCCGATCCCGCCAACGCCGCGCGGCTGATCGAGGGATGGCGCGGCGGCGGCGTGCCCGCGCTGCGCACCGCGGCGGCGCGTGAGGCGCTGGAGGCGGTGCTGCCGGGGCTGATCGCCGCCTTTGCCCAGGCGCCAGACGGGGCGCATGCGATCGCGCGCTTCGATGCGATGCTGGCGCGGCTGCCCAGCGCGATCAACTTCTTCCGGCTGCTGGAGGCGCAGCCCGCGCTGGCGCGGCTGATGAGCGCGATCCTGTGCCACGCGCCGACGCTGGCCGACCAGCTCGGGCGGCGCGCGGAGCTGCTCGACGGCCTGATCGACGCCACCGCGCTGGCGCCGATGCCCGATGTCGCCGCGCTGGTGGACGAGATGCGCGAGCGCGAGCGCGACGGCGATTATCAGTGGCTGCTCGATCATGTCCGCCGGCTGGTGGGCGAGAAGCGGTTTGCGCTGGGGACCCAGATCGTGGCGGGAACCAGCGATCCGCTGGAGGTTTCGGCTGGCTATGCGCGCGTGGCGGAGGCTGCGATCGAAGTGCTGGCGGGCGCCACCCGCGACGAATTCGCCCGCGCGCACGGCCGACTGGCCGATGGCGAGCTGGTGATCCTGGCGCTGGGCCGGATGGGGGGCGCGGCGCTTACCCACGCCTCCGACCTGGACCTGATCTATGTCTTCACCGGCCATCACCTGAGCGAATCCGATGGCGCGCGGCCGCTGGGGGCGGTGACCTATTACAACCGGCTGGCGCAGCGGGTGAACGGCGCGCTTTCCGTGCCCACCGCCTCCGGCCCGCTGTATGAGGTGGACACGCGGCTGCGGCCATCGGGCGCGCAGGGGCCGCTGGTCGTCTCGCTGGAGGGGTTCCGCCAGTATCAGGAAAAGGATGCCTGGACCTGGGAGCATATGGCGCTGACGCGCGCGCGCCCGGTGTTCGGATCGCCCGGCGCGCGCGCCGTGGTGGACGAGACGGTGCGCCGCGTGCTGATGGGCGCGCGGCCCGATCGCGACATCGTGGCCGATGCCGCGGCGATGCGCGCCGAGATGGCGGCGCACAAGCCGCCGGCGGGTCCGCTGGACGCGAAGCTGCTCGACGGCGGGCTCGTAGACCTGGAGTTCGCGGTCCACACGCTCCAGCTTCTGCACCGTACCGCCTTCGATCCCCGGCTCGGCCGGGCGATCGACGCGCTGGCCGCGGCCGGGCTGATGCGGCCGGAGATGCATGCGGCGCACGACCTGCTCTCGCGCCTGCTGGTGACGTTGCGGCTGGTGGCGCCCGATTGCCGGCCGCCCGCGCCGGCAACGCGCCCGCTGGTGGCGCGCGCGCTGGGCGTGGCGGATTGGGACGCGGTGCTCGCCGGGCTGGAGCAGGCGCGCGCCACCGTCCGCGCGTGCTGGGCGGAGATCCGCGCGCGGGGCACCGGCTTCCATCGCTGAGCCGCCGCGCGGCGCTTGTCGAATCCGGGTGCTTTCCTCTACCGGCGGAGGACAACGCCGCGCGCGCGGCACGGATCGGGGACGGCGACATGGCAATCGAGGAAGGCGACAAGATCCCGGCGGTGGAGCTGCTGGGCTCGGACGGCAACGCGATCGCGCTGCGCGACCGCGCGGGCAGCCCGTTCGTGCTCTATTTCTATCCGAAGGACGACACCTCCGGCTGCACGCGCGAGGCGCAGGATTTCTCCGCGCTGCTGCCCGAATTCACCGCGCTGGGCGCCACCGTGCTGGGCGTGTCGAAGGACGGGGCGATCAAGCACCAGAAGTTCATCGCCAAATACGACCTGACCGTGCCGCTGGCGACCGACACCGACGACAGGGCCATGGAGGCGTTCGGCGTGTGGGTGGAGAAGCAGCTCTATGGCAAGCGCTACATGGGCATCGATCGTTCGACCTTCCTGTTCGACGCGGAGGGGCGGCTGGCGCGTTCCTGGCGCCGGGTGAAGGTTCCCGGCCATGCCATCGACGTGCTGGAGGCTGTGCGCGAGCTGGCCGCCGGGCGCTGAACGGCGGGGCGGCGGCAGGGACCGGGGAAGGGGCAGGCGCCATGGAACCCGCGCGCACGATCGCCCAGGCCTGCCGCGCCGTGCTGCTAACCGCCGATCCGCGCGCGAAGCTGATGACGGCGCGATCGGCGGCGCGCGACTGGCGGCTGGGGCGGCTGGAATGGACCTTCGACGTGGCGATGCCCGATCGCCCCGCGCGCCCCGAACAGCCCGAGCTGTTGCCACCCAACCGCATGCCCAAGCGGGGCAGGGGCGGATCGGAGCGCGGCCGGATCGCGCTGATCCATGCGCTGGCGCATATCGAGTTCGCCGCGATCGACCTGGCGTTCGACATGGCGGGGCGCTTCGGCGATCGCTTCCCGCGCGCCTTTGCCGACGATTGGATGCGCGTGGGCGCGGACGAGGCGATGCACTTCGCGCTGCTCGACCGGCGGCTGGCGCAGCTTGGCAGCCGTTACGGGGCGATGCCGGCGCACGACGGGCTCTGGGACGCGGCGGCCGCGACGGCGCACGATCCGCTGGCGCGGCTGGCGGTGGTGCCGATGGTGCTGGAGGCGCGCGGGCTGGACGTCACCCCGACGACGCTCGCCCGGTTCGAGGCGGCGGGCGATTTCGCAACCGCAGCGATCCTGACGCGCATCCTGAAGGATGAGGTTATTCACGTCCGCGCGGGAACAATCTGGTTCGAATCGGGTTGCAGGGATTCCGGATTCCCTCCGCAATCCACCTGGCAATCGCTGGTGAATCGGTATTTTCGCGGATTGATTAAGCCTCCGTTCAACGACTCGGCGCGGATCGCAGCCGGTTTAACGCGAGATTACTGGCAAAGCCTTGCCCTGGCCTGATCCCTTCCCGCACTAATCATACCGCGTCGCGGCAACGGGGGGCTGCTGTCGGGACATTGGGGAAAATAGGCGGGACGCCGGACTTCTGGCGCGTCCGCCTGCTGATTGCCGGGGAATTATGGCTAAAGCTTCGTCAATGAATACCGCGACCCTGTTCGCGCGCATCCGATCCTTTTTCACGAACCGCGATTTCATCTTCCACGACGGGCGCGACCTGCGCCGGTTCAGCATTGCCGCGCGCACCCAGGTGGTCGCCGCCTGTGCCGGTGCGCTGATGATCCTGTTCTCCGGCTACGGCGTGGTGCAGGCCGCATTCGGCGCGATCGTCGCCAGCGGCGTTGCGGGCAAGGACACTTCGCCCGAGGGCCAGATGGCCGAGATGCGCCGCCAGGTGATGCGCATGCAGGCCGATGTCGCCGCCGCCAAGGAGGCCGCCCGCGCGCACGCCGCCCGCGTCGAGAAGAACCAGGCGCTGATCGCCGCGATGATGACCCCGGGTTCCGCGGACCGCGCCAAGATCAACCAGCCGGTTCCCGAAGTCAGCGCCGCCACCAGCTCGGTGGCCGAGGAAGTGCTGGCCCCGCTGCGCCGGCTTGAGGAGCGCCAGCGCGAGGCCGCCGGGCGTGCGCTGGCGATGGGCCAGGCGCGCTATGCCGCCACCGCCGCCGAGATTCGCCGCCTGGGCCTGTCGCCCGAGCGCTATGCCCTGGTCGAGGGCGGCATGGGTGGCCCCTATGAGGCCGCAGACGCCGCTTCGTCGGGCGGGGAGGCCACCGCGGCCGACCTGGAGGCCGACAGCCAGTTCCGCGCGCTGTTCCTCACCTGGAAGAAGCTCGACCAGCTTGAGCATACGGTGATCTCGATCCCGTCGATGCTTCCGGTCGACGATGTGAAGTTCACTAGCACCTATGGCGTGCGTTCCGATCCCTTCCGCGGCAGCGCGGCGATGCACGCGGGCGTGGACATTCCCGGCCCGATCGGCACGCCGATCTATGCCACCGCCGATGGCGTGGTTTCGCGCGCCGGCCGCGCGGGCGGCTATGGCAACCTCGTCGAGCTGAACCACGGCAAGGGCATCCAGACCCGCTATGGCCATCTTTCGAAGATCCTGGTCGCCGAGAACACCCGCGTGAAGCGCGGTCAGCTCATCGGCCTGATGGGATCGACCGGCCGTTCGACCGGCAGCCACCTCCATTATGAGGTGCGCGTCGATGGCCGCGCCGTGAACCCCATCCCCTTCCTGCAGAGCGGCGAGTATCTCGCCCGCATCCAGGATCGTGCGCAGGGCGGCGTCGGCGGCCCGAAGTAATTCCCCGGTTTTCCGGTCAGGAGAGGAGAGGGGCCGCCCATCGAGGCGGCCCCCGTCGTTTCCGGGCCGATTGATCTCAGCGGCGCGGCTTCCTTAGGCCTGAGGCGCCCTGAACGGTCCGCTGGCCCGTTGCCTCGGCGGCGTGGCGGCCCTATCTCGGGGGCATGGCGACGCTTGCTCCCGATATCGAACTCACGCCCTCCGCCGCCGCGCGCGTCGCGGCGATCGCGGCGAAGCAGGGCAAGCCCGCGATCCTGCGCCTCTCGGTCGAAGGCGGTGGCTGTTCGGGCTTTCAATACAAGTTCGGCTTTGCGGACGCGGTCGAGGGCGACGACACCATGGCGGAGACCGATGGCGTGAAGCTGGTGGTGGATTCGATCAGCCTCGATCTGGTGCGCGGCGCCAGCGTGGATTTCGTCGAATCGCTCGGCGGCGCGGCATTCCAGGTGAAGAACCCCAACGCGGCATCGGGCTGCGGCTGCGGCTCCAGCTTCTCGGTCTGACGCGCGCGCCCGTGAAGATCGTCAGCTATAACGTCAACGGCATCAAGGCGCGGCTTCCGCGGCTGATCGAGTATCTCGACGAGGCGAAGCCCGACATCGTCTGCCTCCAGGAGCTGAAGAGCGCCGAGGAGGGCCTGCCGCTGAAGGAGATCGAGGCGGCCGGCTATGGCGGCGCCTGGCACGGGCAGAAGGGCTTCAACGGCGTCGCCGTGCTGGCGCGCGGCACCCAGCCGGTGGAGCGCCAGAAGGGCCTGGCGGGCGATCCCGAGGACGAACACAGCCGCTATATCGAATGCGAGGTGTTCGGGCTGGTGGTCGCTTCGATCTACCTGCCAAACGGCAATCCGCAGCCGGGGCCGAAGTTCGATTACAAGCTCAAGTGGATGGAGCGGCTGAACGACCGCGCCCGCGCGCTGCTGGCCGAGGAGCGGCCCGCGGTGCTGGTCGGCGACTATAACGTCATCCCCAACGACGACGACGTCTTCTCCGTCCGCGCCATGGCCGACGACGCGCTGATGCAGCCCGAATCGCGCGAGCGATACCGCGCGCTGCTGGCGCAGGGCTGGACCGACGCGCTGCGCACCCGATTTCCGGGCGGGGGCGTGTGGACCTTCTGGGACTATCAGGCGGGCGCGTGGCAGCGTGACGCGGGCTTCCGCATCGATCACCTGCTGCTCAGCCCGATGGCGGCCGACCGCTTCACCGGCGCGGGCGTGGACAAGGACTATCGCGGCCGCGAGAAGGCCAGCGATCATGCGCCGACCTGGGTGACGATCCGCTAGAACAGCGCGAACGGCTGAAGACCGCGATACGGAGGTGTCGGCCGGTCCGCCAAAGTTCGTCCCGCCCGGGAGGCGCGCGCGCGTTCGCTGCCAGGGCGCCCGGCGGCGTTATTTCCCCGGCGCAGGCCGGGATTCGGCATCAGCGTATCGACTGGCCGCCATGGCATCGCCCGCGCGCGGATGCGCCGCGCCAGTTTTCTGCATCGCCGTCGGCCGGGGCGCTGCGAGACGCGCCAACTCTTGGCGTGTTTTACCGTGCTATAGCACCGGTACTGTTTGGCAATCGAAGCCAAGTTATTGAAAAATAACAAATCAGGTGTTTGGCACAGCTAATGCACTAGTCTCCGGTGCAGGCGGACGAAGGCGCCTGCGGTTCCAAGTCAGGGAAGAGGAGTACCGCCAATGTTCACCAATCGCATGATCGCCCGCACCGCCACCATCGCCGCCGCGTTGGCGCTGACCGCCGGCAGCGTGATCCCCGCCGCCGCCGCCGACCCCAAGGCCGGCAAGCAGGAAGAGCAGGCCGCCAAGGACGATTCGAAGAAGCCGCAGAAGATCTGCATCGTCGAGAACATCATTGGTTCGCGCGTGCCGATGAAGACCTGCATGACCCGCAAGGAGTGGATCAAGGAGACCGGCATCGATCCGCTCGAGAACCGCTGAGCCTTCCGGCCGCCCGCGCTCCGGCCCCATCCGGGGAACGGGCGGCCAAGCTCACCGGAACGGTTTCAGCCACGCTGAATCGGCCCCGGTCTTCTCCTCCCGCCGACCCCGAAAAGGGGCGCCCGGCCGGTGGAGAGGGCCGGGGCCGCGGCCGTTCAGGACGTGAAGCGCCGGCCGTTGCCCCGTCAGGCGATGGGCCGCTCGTAAATCACATATTCGCGGTTCACCTGGCTGTTGATCGCGTCGGCGATGGCGATCATCCCGCTGTTGTCGTCCAGGATCCAGCCGATCTCGCCGCGCGTCGATCCATATTGCGACACGGTGGCGCGGCGGATGTACGAGATCATCATGAAGGCGAGCTGCATCGTCAGGCGCGAGCTCTGCAGCTTCTTGCGCACGCCCATCAGCGGTACGCGGGCGGTGCGCGCCCTGGGCCTGTGCAGCCAGCGCAGCAGCTTGATCCAGTTGAACGGGAGCAGATTGCCGCCGAACGGCTTGATTGCTTCATTCATGTCGGGCAGCGCGATCATGAACGCCACAGGCTCGCCGTCCAGCTCGGCGATGCGGATCATCTCCTTGTAGACCAGCGGCTTCATCTTCTTGCCGACGTCGTCCACCTCGCGCTGGGTGAGCGGCACGAAGCCCCAGTTGCCCGACCAGGCATCGTTCATGATGTCGAGGATGATCTGGGCTTCCCTGTGGAACTTGCCCTTGTCCACCTCGCGGATGCGGATGCTGGGGTTGCGCTCGCCCTGCGCCACGATGCGCTGGACGAGGGGCGGGAATTCCTTGCTGACGTCCAGCTCATAGGTGAGCAGGCTCTTCAGGTGCCTGTATCCCAGCGCCTCGATCCACCCCTGATATTCGGGCAGGTTGTGGCCCATCATGATCGTGGGCGAATGATCGTGGCCGCGCACCAGCAGGCCGGGCTCCTCCCACACCGACATGCTCACCGGCCCCAGCGCGCGGGTCATGCCCTTGGCCTTCAGCCAGGCCTCGGCCTGGGCCACCAGCGCGGCCATCGTCTCCGCGTCCTCGGCCTCCACCAGGCCCCAGAAGCCGGTGCCGGGGCCGAAGCCCTGCTCGACGGGCATCTCCAGCGCCAGCGTGTCGATATGCGCGGAGATGCGCCCGGTGACGCGGCCGCCGCGCTCGGCCAGGAACAACTGCCCCTCGGCATGGCTGAACCAGCCATTGTCCTTGGGATCGATCATCTTGGCGAATTCGCTCTTCAGCGGCGGCACCCAGGCGGGGTCCTTCGCGTTGATGCGATAGGCGAGGTCGATGAACGCCTTGCGATCGGCCTTGGTGACGACGGGACGGACGGTGACGGGAGCGTTGGCCAAGCGGGGGATCCTTAGTTGCGGGCCGTTTTACCGGGGCGGTGACTCGCCTCCATGCCGCGCAGATGTCAAGCCACAGCCCGGCGCGGCAATGGCAATCCGGAAGATACCGCACCCTCGAATGCCACCATCTAGCCACTATCTGAGGGCAATGGGACGGATCATGAACAGTTCGCTTGCCTTCACTTCGCGCGACGCCGGCGGCCCGGCGGACGTGCAGGATGCCACCCGCAGGCTGCCGCTCGCCGACGACAAGGCGATGCTGCGCGCCGCCGCAGAGCTGACGCGCGATCTCCATGTCGCGCGCGGCGCGATCTTCTGGCCCGACATGCTGGCATGCGTGGCGGTGGGCTATGGCGCGCTCTATGCCGCGATGACGGCGCCGACGGGCTGGGCGATCCTGGCCGGGGTGATCGCCGTGCTCGCGCTGTATCGCGCGGGCAGCTTCATCCATGAGCTGACGCACATCCGCCAGGGCGCGCTGCCCGGTTTCCGGCTGGGCTGGCACCTGCTGGTCGGCATCCCGCTGATGGTGCCTTCGTTCCTGTATGAAGGCGTCCACACGCTGCACCATGCGCGCCAGCGCTATGGCACGGCGGAGGATCCGGAATATCTGCCGCTGGCGCTGATGAAGCCCTGGTCGCTGCCGGTGTTCGTGATCGTGGCCGCGCTGGCGCCGGTGGCGCAGCTCCTGCGCTTCGCGGTGCTGGCGCCGCTTTCGGCGGTCATTCCGCCGCTGCGCCGGATCGTGGTGGAGCGTTATTCGGCGCTGTCGATCAACCCCAGCTTCCGCCGCCGCGCGCCGGAGGGAGCGTTCCGCACCATGTGGCTGGCGCAGGAGATCGCGACCAGCGCATGGGCGATCGCGCTGGTGACGCTGACCGCGACGGGCGTGATCCCGCTGCGCGCGTTCCTGGTCTTCCTGGGCGTGATCTCGGCGGTGGCGGTGCTGAACCAGATCCGCACGCTGGTCGCGCACCTGTGGGAGAATGACGGCGAGCAGATGACGGTGACCGCCCAGTATCTGGATTCGGTCAACGTGCCGCCGCCGGGCCTGCTGGCGCCGCTGTGGGCTCCGGTGGGGCTGCGCTATCACGCGCTGCATCACCTGGTGCCGAGCGTGCCCTATCATGCTCTGGGCGTGGCGCACCGCCGGCTGATGAAGGCGCTGGGCCAGGGATCGACCTATGACAAGGCGAGCTATCCCGGCCTTCCCGGACTGGTCGCCCGGCTGGCGCGCAGCACGATGGTGTCGCGCGGCTGACAGGGCGGGGCCGGGATACCGGCCCGGCTCGTGGCCCGTTGCGCCGGAACGGGCCAAGCTTCGACGAAGCCGGCTCCCGGAGCATGGCGCCTCAAGTCTGAAGCGGGTTGTTCGGCCGTTCGCCCTGAGCTTGTCGAAGGGCGGTATCGCAAGCGGTGAAGCGCCCTTCGACAAGCTCAGGGCGAACGGGCCGGAGCAAATGCGCCACGCTCTGTGCCGGTAGCAACCTGATTCCGGTCGGCGCCGAGGATCGACGGAAGGCACCTTGGCGAGCGCGGCATACAATAGCGCCCCTTATTCCTCGGTCTTCAGCAGCACCGCTTCGCCTATCATCAGGAACAGCAGGAACGGTGCCCAGGCGGCGAGGAAGGGCGGGTAGGCGCCCATATTGCCCAATGCCATCGCGAAATTGTCCGCGACGAAATAGAGGAAGCCCAGCGCCATTCCGATCACGGCGCGCACGAACAGCTTGCCCGATCGCGCCAGCCCGAACGCCGCAACCGCGCCCAGCAGCGGCATCAGCATCGCCGACAGCGGCCCCGCGAATTTGTGCCACAGCGCGCCTTCCAGCGCCCGGGTGGGCCGGCCCGCGTCCTTCAGGTCGCCGATCGCCTGCCACAGCGTTACGAAGGACATGCCGTCGGGATCGACGGTCGCCAGCGTGAACTGATCGGGCCGCACGCCTTCGCCGACGTGCAGCGGACCGAGCTTGAGGTTGCGGCCGCTCGCCACCTCGAAACGCTCGGCGTTGGCGATGCGCCAGCCGGTGCCATCGCGCGTGGCGCGATCACCGCTGACGATCGCCTTCAGCGATCCCTCGTCGCGTTCATAGACGGTGATGCCGGTCAGCGCCGCCGCGTCGCCGCGGCCGCGGATCTGATCGACCTCGATCAGATTGTCGCCCTCACGCACCCACACATTGGCGCGATCGCCGTGATCGACGGGCAGCGGGTGATATTCGTTCTTCTTCCACGCGGCGAGCGTGCCCGTCGCGCGCGACACCACGCGCTCGTTGAAGGCGAACGAGAGAATCGCCACGCCCAGCCCCGCGACGATCAGCGGCGCCAGCACCTGATGCGCCGACAGGCCGGACGCCTTCATCGCGATCACCTCGCTGTTCTGGTTCAGCGTGGAGAGCGTGATGATCGTGCCGAGCAGCGCGGAGAAGGGCAGGAAGGTGGCCACGATCTCCGGCACGCGCAGGCTCAGATAGCGCCAGACCTCCGCATCGCCGTTGCCGGTCACCGCCAGGATCTTGTCCGATTCGCCCAGCAGGTCGAGCGTCTGGAGGATGATTACCAGCGCCGCCAGGATCGCGAAGGTGCGAACCAGGAACATCCGCCCCATGTAGAGCGACATCGTGCGGGACGGGAAGAAATCGGCCCAGCTCAAGCGCTTGTTTCCTCGTGCTTGGGCGGGCGGCGGCCCGGCAGATAGCGTTTCACCAGCGATCCCGCCTTGGCGAACACCCGCTCCAGCGCGCCGATCGGCTGGCCGCCGGGCACATAGGCGACGGTGTAGTACATCCACAGCACCAGCCCGGTGAAGATCGCGAACGGACCCCATAGCGCCAGGATGGGATCGATCCGGCCCAGGCTGCCCAGCCCTTCGCCATATTCGTTGATCTTGTGATAGGTCACGATCATCACGATCGACAGGAACACGCCGAGCGCAGAGGTCGATCGCTTGGGCGGGATCGCCAGTGCCACCGCCAGCAGCGGCAGCAGGAACATCGAGACGACCTCCACCAGCCGGTAGTGCAGCGCCGCGCGGCTGGTGTCGCGCTGTTGCGGCTTGGCCGCGGGATCGCCGCCGATCTGGGCGAGCTCGGGCAGCGTCAGCTCCAGGTTGCGGCCGCCGCGGTTGCGGAAGCTCTCATATTTCGGCAGCGGGATCGGCAGATCGTGCGAGGTGAAGGTCAGTACGCGCGGCACCGGCGATGTCTTGGCATGCTGCACCAGCGTGCCGTTGGTCAGGCGGAAGATGATCTCGTCCGGATTGTCGGTGCGCAGGAAGGTGCCGTGCTGGGCGCTCACCGCATAGCTGCCGTCCTTCAGGATCGCGTGGACGAAGATGCCCGAAAGGTCGCGCCCCTCGTTCGCGCTCTCCTCGATCCGCAGCGTCATGCGGCCGAAATTGGTGAACTCGCCTACCTTGATCGAGGCGCCCAGCGCGCCGGTGCGCAGCTCGAACCGCAGCCCTTCGTAATTGTAGCGCGCATAGGGCTGAAGATAGCCGACGATCAGCAGGTTCAGCGCGGCCAGCACGATCGTGTACATATAGGGCACGCGCAGCAGCCGGGTGTAGCTGACGCCCACGGCGCGCAGCACGTCCAGCTCCGACGAGTTCGCCAGCCGGCGGAAGGCGAGCAGGATGCCCAGCATCAGCCCGATCGGGATGCCCAGGCCCAGATATTCGGGCAGCAGGTTGGCGAGCATGCGCCACACCGCGCTGATCGGCCCGCCTTCGGTGACGACGAAATCCAGCAGCCGCCGGATGCGATCCAGGATCAGCAGCATCGACGTGATCACGAGGTTCGCGATCAACGGCACTGCGATCACGCGCGCCATGTAACGGTCGATCGAATTCATGCGCGCGCGCAGGGACCTTCGTTGGCTTTACGGGACGCCGGCAGCGCCGCCGTGGACCCGGCTATACCGGGCCTTCGGCGGGGCGTCAGCACGAAAGTTGTGGGGAAGCGGCGGGAGGTGGCGCCGCCGCCGCGATCCGCGGGCCGGGCCAGGGCGGGCATGCACCGCCGCGGCCCGGCCGGAACCGGATTCAGGCGATCGCGCCGGTCGCCTTGCCGGCGGCGCGGAACATCTCGAGGATGGTTTCCACCTGCTCCGCCGAATGTTCGGCGCACAGCGAGCAGCGCAGCAGGAAGGTGCCCGCCGGAGTTGCCGGGGGGCGCGCCATGTTGACGTAGAGGCCGCCTTCCAGCAGCGCCTGCCACATCGCCACCGCCTGCGCCTGATCGTTCAGGATCACCGCGATGATCGCCGACTGAGGCGTATCGGTGCCCAGCTTGAACCCCATCTCGCGCAGGCCGCCGTGCAGGCGCTTGCTGTTCTCCCACAGGTGCGCGCGCTTGTTGTGCGCATGCATCAGCTTGCGGATCGAGGTGGCCGCCGTCGCCACTACCGAGGGGGGCAGCGACGCGGTGAACACATAGGGGCGGCACACCAGCCGCAGGATTTCGAACTTCGGGTGGTTCGACACGCAGAAGCCGCCGACCGTGCCGACCGACTTGGAGAAGGTGCCGACGACGAAGTCGATATCCTTCTCGACGCCCTGCTCCTCGTACACGCCGCGGCCGTGCGGGCCGAAGAAGCCCATGCCGTGCGCTTCGTCCACCAGGATCATGCAGTTGGGATGCTTGCGCACCGCCGCCACCATTTCGGGCAGCGGGGCGACATCGCCCAGCATCGAATAGACGCCCTCCAGCACCACCAGCTTCAGCGCGTCGGCGGGCAGGCGGCCCAGCCGCTTGTCCAGATCCTCGACGCTGTTGTGGCGGAAGCGCACGATCTCCGCATCGCCCAGGAAACAGCCGTCATAGATGGAGGCGTGGCTGTCCGCGTCCAGCACCACATAATCGCCCTTGCCGGCGAGCGTGGAGATCATGCCCAGATTGGCCTGATAGCCGGTGGAGAAGACCATCGCGGAGGAAGTGCCGTAGAACTCCTTCAGCGCGTCCTCGACCTCCTTGTGGCCCTGATAGGTGCCGTTGAGCACGCGGCTGCCCGTGGTGCCCGCGCCGAACCGGTCCAGCGCGTCCTTGCCGGCCTGCACCACGTCCGGATCGAACGTCATGCCCATATAGTTGTAGGTGCCGAGCAGGATCGTCTCCTTGCCCTTGATCACGGCAAGGGTGGGGGACTTCACCTCGTCCATCACGATCGCGAAGGGATCGCGCACGCCGCTGTCCAGCAGCGCCTGGCGCTCGGCGATGATCGGATCGAACTTGGAAAACAGGTCGCGCGCGGGCGCTTCGGCGGCGGGGGCGGTCTGTGCGGCTTGGGTCATCGGGTCAGCCCTTGAGCTTCTCTACGGCGGCGATGAGCTGGCCGACATTCTCGATCTCGGCCTGCATGTTCATCGTGATGATGATGTCGAACTCGTCCTCGATCGCCGCGACGAAATCCATCACGGTGAGGCTGTCCCATTCGAGATCGCCCGCGAAGGTGGTGCCGTCGGTGATTTCGACGCCCTTCTTGTTGAAGGGTTCGATCAGCCGCTTGACGGTATCTGCAGTTGCTTGAAGGTCGCTCATGGGGTCGGTTCCCTAGCCGGATAGCCAGCCAGTGCCAAGCGAATGCGGCGGAAACGCGCCCGTGGCGGGGCGCGCTTGGATTGCGCGGCGCGGCGTGCGACACTGGGCGCAGCAGGGGGGAGGCAGGCATGCCCGAGCAAGCTGCACCGCACGAGCCATTGTCGCCGCAGTTCGTCCATGTGGTGCGCACGTGCCAGGCGATCCACATCCAGCTCAGCCAGATGGCGGACCAGAAGGCGTCGATCCTGATGGGCGCCACCTTCGTCATCTTCACGCTGGCGATCGGCCAGACGCGCGACGGGTTGCCGCCGCTACCGCTGGCGATACTGGCGCTGTTCGCCTTCGTCTCCGCCTGTCTTGCGATTTCGGTGGTGATGCCCGCGATCGGCGCGGGCGGGCGGCGCGAGGAGGCGCCGCTGAACCTGCTGTTCTTCGGATCCTTCACCAGCCTGAGCGAAGCGGAGTTCGTCGAGCGGCTGCGCGCGGCGGTGACGCATGATCATGGATCGCTGGAGATCATGGCGCGCGACCTCTACCAGAACGGCCAGGTCCTCCGCCGCAAGAAATACCGGCTGCTGGGCTGGGCCTATCGCGCGCTGCTGGCTGGGCTGGTGCTCAGCTTCGCGGCCTTCGCCGGGGAGGCGGTGGCCCGCCTGGCGGCGTTCCAGGGATAGGCCGGCAGGCCGCCGATCCGCTACAGCAGCCCCTGCGCGCGATACCAGGCGGCGGTGGCGGCCAGGCCATCGGGCGTGGGCACGCCGGGCTGCCATAGCTGCGAGGGCGGGCGGCGGGCGGCATCGATCACCCAGTCCTGATGACAGAAATAGGATACGCGGTCGGGCGTCAGCTTGGCGCCCTTGCCGCGTACCAGCCGGTCGAGATGCGCGCCCGCCATCAGCAGCGGGCGTGGCAGGGCGAAAGCCGCGACGCGCCGCCCCAGCGCCGCGCCGATCGCGCGCGCGAAGCCTTCGTGGCTCCACCCGCCCTCGGTCCCGTCGTCGGCGTCGATGCTGATGCGGGGGATGTCGCTGTTCGCCAGCGCGATCAGCAGGCGGCCCAGGTCGCCCACCTCGATCACCGAGAGCCGCCCGCCGGGGGGCAGCAGCGCCAGCCCCTTTTTGGCGAGCTTGAACAGTTCCAGCATCTCCAGGTCGCCGGGGCCATAGATGGCGGGCGGGCGCACGATCGCCCAGTCGAGCGGGCTCGCCTCCACCAGCTTGTCGCCCTCCGCCTTGGACCAGCCATAGTCGGACAGGCCGGGCTCACGCGCGGCGAGCGAGGAGACATGGACGAAGCGGCGCACGGCGGCACCCTCCGCCGCGGCGAGCATGTTGGCCGTGCCCTCGATATTGCCGCGCGCGAAGCCCGCGCGATCGGGCGCATTGACCACGCCCGCGATGTGGATCACCGCGTCCGCCCCCTCCGCCAGCCGGGCGAGCGCGGCGGTGTCCTGGAGATCGCCCGCGATCCATTCGACGCCGTCGCGCGGGGCCTGATCGCGGCGGGTGAGCGCGCGGACGCGATGCCGGGCCTCCAGCGCCAGCGCGATGGTGCGCGATCCGACGAAGCCGGTGCCTCCGGTGATGGCGAGGGTGGTCATCGTTCACCGGCTCCGTTCGCGATGCGCTTGTCGAAGGGCGGGCTCCGGCGTGCTTGGACAAGCGCAGCACGAACGGGTCCCGGAGCGGTGCGCGCCCTCACAGCAGCGCCATGTGGCTGCGGTGGACCAGCGTGGAGCGCGGCGCATAGCCGAGCAGCGCGGCATGATCCTCACTGCGGCGGCCGGCGATGCGGGCGGCGTCCTCGCTGGGATATTCGGTCAGCCCGCGGGCGAGCGGCTTGCCCTCCGGCCCCGCGATCAGCACCAGGTCGCCGCGCGCGAAGCTGCCCTCGATCCGGGTCGCTCCGGCGGCAAGCAGGCTCTTGCCCCCGGCCAGCGCCTTCGCCGCGCCCGCATCGACATGGATCGTGCCCTTGGCGGTCAGGCGCCCGGCCATCCATGCCTTGCGCGCGGTGGCGGCCTTCTTCGCCTCGAACAGCGTGTGGCGCGCGGGGGCGGAGAGCGGGCGATCGATCCGGCCCGACGCGATGGCAAGCTCCGCGCCCGCCGCATTGGCGATGCGCGCGGCCTCCAGCTTCGACACCATCCCGCCCGATCCCATGCCGGAGCCCGATCCGCGATCGGCCATCGCCTCGATCCGCGCGTCGATCCGCGCCACGCGGGGGATGTGGACCGCGCCCTCCAGCGCCGGGTTGCGATCATAGAGCCCGTCGATGTCGCTCAGCAGCACCACGCCCTGCGCCCCGGCCGCCTGCGCCACGCGCGCGGCCAGCCGGTCGTTGTCGCCGAAGCGGATCTCCTCGGTCGCGACGCTGTCATTCTCGTTGAGGATCGGCACGACGCCCAGGCCCAGCAGCCGGTCCAGCGTGGCGGAGGCGTTGAGATAGCGGCGCCGGTCCTCCAGGTCGTCGAGCGTGACGAGCATCTGTGCGGCGGTGATCCCCTCCGCGCCCAGCACCTCGGCCCAGACCTGGCTGAGCGCGATCTGGCCGGTGGCGGCGGCGGCCTGCGCATCCTCCAGGCTGGCGCGGCCGCCCCTGGCCAGCTTCAGCCGCCGGGCGCCCAGCGCGATCGCGCCCGAGGAGACGACCACCACCTGCTGCCCCTGGCGATGGCGCGCGGCGATATCGGCGGCGATGCCCTCCAGCCACGCCCTCCGGATCGCCCCTTCCGGATCGACGAGCAGCGCCGAACCGATCTTGACCACGAGCCGGGGGCAGGAGGGGGGAGGGAACAGGGGCATGATGGATGCCGATTGTGCGCAAGGCTGCCGCTTGGCAAGCTCCAATTCCTCCCCCGGAGGGGGAGGGGGACCAAGCGCAGCTTGGTGGAGGGGTAGGGTGCCATATGCTCCACGGTCCGAAGAAGACGCAGGCGCTGGCAGGCGAATTGCGCAGGAATATGTCGCTGCCCGAAGTGCTGCTGTGGCAGGAGCTCCGCAAGCGGCCGGGCGGTCTCAAATTTCGCCGCCAGCACCCGGCGGGTTCATTTATTCTGGACTTCTTCTGCGCCAGGCATCGCCTGGCGATTGAGGTCGATGGTGAGGCGCACGATCGAGGTGACCGGCCCGTGCGCGATCAGCGGCGTGACGCGATGCTGATCGCCGCCGGCATTCGGGTGCTTCGTATTCCCGCGAAGGAGGTTCTGGGCGATCTGGACGCGGTGGTCGCGCACATTGTCGCAACGGCCCTGCCGCCCAGCGGCTAGCTACCCCTCCACCATCGCTGCGCGACGGTCCCCCTCCCCCTCCGGGGGAGGATTGGCACTACACCGGGGACCATTCGATGGCGTCTTCGCCGTCGTCGTCTTCGGCCACCTTGCCGTTTTCGGGGCCGATCGCCTCCAGCAGCTTGTCGAGCGCCCAGTCCACGCCAACGCCGCTCGCGCCGGAGAGCGGGATCACCTCATGGCCGCCGCTTGCCTCCTCCAGCTCGGCGGAGAGGGCGGCGATCAGCTCGTCGTCGAGCGTGTCGATCTTGTTGAGCGCCAGGATATAGGGCTTGTCCACCAGCCCCGCGCCATAGGCTTCCAGCTCGTCGCGGACGATGCGGTAGCTTTCGGCGACATCGGCATCGTTGGCGTCGACCAGGTGGAGCAGCACGCGGCAGCGCTCGATATGGCCCAGGAAGCGGTCGCCCACGCCCGCGCCCTCTGCCGCGCCCTCGATCAGGCCGGGAATGTCGGCGATCACGAACTCGCGGCCCTTGTGCCGCACCACGCCGAGCTGCGGCCGCAGCGTGGTAAAGGCATATGCGCCCACCTTGGCCTGGGCGTTGGTCACCTGGTTGATGAAGGTGGACTTGCCCGCGTTGGGCAGGCCCACCAGCCCGGCGTCGGCCAGCAGCTTCAGCCGCAGCCACACCCAGGCCTCCTCGCTCGGCCAGCCGGTGCCGTGCTGGCGCGGGGCTCGGTTGGTGCTGGTCTTGTAGCTCGCGTTGCCGCGCCCGCCGTCGCCGCCGCGCAGGAAGACGACCCGCTCGCCCTCTTTCGTCAGGTCGAGCAGCAGCGTGCGATCTTCGTCGTCGGCCAGGATCTGGGTGCCCACCGGCACCTTGATCACCAGATCGTCGCCGCCCGCGCCGGTGCGGTTCGATCCCGCGCCGCCCTTGCCGCGCGGCGCGCGGAAATGCTGGGTGTAGCGGAAGTCGATCAGCGTATTGAGGCCGTGGACGGCCTCGAACACGATGTCGCCGCCCTTGCCGCCGTCGCCGCCATCGGGGCCGCCATATTCGATGAACTTCTCGCGCCGGAAGCTGACGGCGCCCGGGCCGCCCGCGCCAGAGCGGACGAAAATCTTTGCCTGATCTAGGAAATGCATCGCCGCGCTCTAGAGCAAGCGGCGCTCCGCCTCAACTTGCGCGGATCAGCTTGCCGGCGGCTCCGGATGGAGGTGCGCCTGCGCCAGCGCGCGGGCGGCCAGATCGCGCGCCGTCCGGCGCGGCAGGCCCAGCGTGCGGGCCATCGGCGCGCCCAGCAGCGCATCGCCCAGCGCCATCAGCACCAGGTGCAGCGTCTCTTCCTGCAGCGACTGGTCCTTGTGCGGATGATCGCGGCCGATCTGGTCCACCAGCCGCTGGATCGCCTCCAGGATCGGATCGAGCACGTCGTTGTTGCCCGACAGCAGCATCCAGGTGGCCAGCGCGCCCGCGCCGCCCTTGTCGAAGGCGTCGAAGGTCAGGTCCACCACCTCGCGCGGGTCATGGTCGCTTTCGCGCGCGCGCAGGATCGCCTCGCCGATCCTGGCGGTCACTTCCTCGGCCAGGCTGGCGACCAGCGCTTTCTGCAGCCCGGCGGCCGAACCGAAATGATGGAGCAGGTTCGCGTGCGTGCGCCCGATACGCGCGGCGACCGCCTTCAGCGTGACGGACTGGGGGCCGTCCTCGATCAGCAGCGTTCGCGCGGCTTCCAGCGCGGCGTCGCGCGATTCCTCCGGTGACAGGCGTCTACGAGTTATTGACATTGATGTAAGTAATACTTATTCCCCCAAGGAATCAAGCTTTGGAGGAATCGCGTGGCGAAAGCAAAGACTCCCGCCGATCTTTCGATCACCCCGCGCGACCGGCGCTTCGGCCGCGGCCAGGCGCAGGAACGCTGGTGGTTCGCCGGCGATCCGGTGGCGACCGCCTTCATGAACGCGCTGTCGATCACCTTTCCGAAGGGCGAGGCGATGTTCATCGAATCGGTGAAGGCCTGCCGCGACGGCGCCCCGCCCAAGCTGGAGGCGGAGATCCGCGCCTTCGTGCAGCAGGAGGTGATGCACAGCCGCGAGCATGTCGCCTTCAACAAGCGGGTGGTGGACGCCGGATACGATCTGGAGCCGCTGGAGCGCGTGGTGGACGAGGTGCTGGCGATCATCCGCACGCGCCCGCCGATCGTGAACCTGGCCGCCACCATGGCGCTGGAGCATTACACCGCGATCCTGGCCCAGGTGATCCTGAAGGACCCCGACTTCTTCAAGGGCGTGGACCGCGACCAGGCCGAGATGTGGACGTGGCACGCGATCGAGGAGATCGAGCACAAGGGCGTCGCCTATGACACCTGGATCCACGCCACGCGCGACTGGAGCGCATGGCGCCGGTGGAAGCTGCGCTCGCTGATGATGTTCCTTGTCACGATCAACTTCTGGAAGAAGCGTGTCGATGGCGCGGTGGAGCTGCTGCGGCAGGACGGCATCACCCGCGGCGCACGGCGGCGCGTGTGGTGGTATCTGCTCGCCAGGCCGGGACTGCTGCGGCGCATCCTGGTCCCCTGGGCGGCCTATTTCGTGCCGGGCTTCCACCCCTGGAAGCACGACGACCGCCACCTGATCGGCAAGGCCGAGAGCGACTATGCCGCCGCGGTGAGCCCCGCCGCCGCCTGATCGGCGCGGGCGCGGACGACGCGGATCGCCGCCGCCACGCTCCACAGCGCGAAGGGCAGGCTGGCACCGAACGCCGCCAGCGCGACCATTGGCGCCGTCGCGGGGCTAAGCCCCGTGGCGAATCCCGCGGCATTGGCGGCCAGGCTGGCCACCGCCGCGCCCACCGCGCCGCCCGCGCCGCGCACCCCGGCGATCGCCGCCGATCCGCGCGTCGTCTCCGCCGCGCTCAGCATCGCCATCACCCGCTGGCCCAGGAAGGGGTAGCAGGCGCCGAAACCGGTGCCGAGCAACAGCCCGGAGAGGATCACCGCCACCATCGATCCGCCGCCCAGCACCACCGCCTGCATCGCCACGCCCGCCAGGATGAGCACCGGACCGCCCACCAGCCAGCGCCGTTGCCATTGCTGGCCCGCGCCGCTGATCGCGATCGCCACGGTGGTCCAGGCGACCGCCTCCGCTGCGACGACATAGCCCGCCGCCAGCCCGCTGAGCCCCAGCGTGGCGCGCAGCAGCGTGGGGCCATAGAGCGAGAAGGCGACGCCCGCCGCGGTGGTGGCGAAATAGACGGCATAGGCGGCACGCAGCGGCGATCCGCGCCCCTTCACGCTGGCGGGCAACAGCCCGTGCGGGCTGCGCAGATCGCGCAGGATCGCCGCCGCCAGCAGCGCCACGCCGCCCGCGAACAGCCCGGCCGCCACCGGCACCGCCTCGATCACGCCTGCCGCCGATACCGACGCGATCGCAAGCGTGAGCAGCACCAGCGCGCCCACCGGCACGCCGCCATGCTCCTCGCCGCTGGCCCGGCGCGGGATCAGCCACAGCGTTGCCAGCCCGAACAACGCCGCCTGCGCCGCGAACAGCCAGAACACGCCGCGCCACCAGCCCGCATCGGCGAAGATCCCGCCGATCAGCGGCCCGAGCAGCGTCGCGACGCCCCACACGCTGTTGGCCAGCGCGAACAGGCGCGGCAGCATGGCCTGTGGAAAGGCGGTGGCCATCACCACATAGGTGAGCCCCGCCACCCATCCGCCCGCCGCGCCCTGGAACACGCGCCCGGCGATGAACCAGCCCATGTCCGGCGCCGCGGCCGACATCAGGCAGCCGATCGTCAGCACCAGCCCCGAAAGCGCCATCGCGTTGCGCAGCCCGATCCGCTCCGACAGCCAGCCCGCCGACGCGCCGGCCACGACCGTTCCGGTTAGGAACGCCGACGTGGTCCAGCCGAACCAGGCGAAGCCGGATAGCGACGCGCCGACGCTGGGCATCAGCGTGGTGGTGACCAGCGCATCGGCCGCCACCAGCCAGTCGCCGAGCAGGATCAGCGCGAGCAACGGCGCACGGCCGCCGCCCGCCAGATCGCGCCAGCGGGGCCCGGCCGTCGTGGGGGAGGGGGAGGCGGTGGACATGGATGCTCCGTTGCGTGCTGCCGCCATGGCTGATGCAACCTCAACCAAGGATGAGGTCAAGCGGGAATATGGGTGCGGGAGAACGGCCCGCCGGGCCACGGGTGGTCACCGGAGGCGACGGAAGGGGGACGGAGGCGGAAGGGGGACGGAGGCGCGCCGGCCCGCGCCGGAATCCGCTCCTCCCTCCGTCACGCCCCGTGCGTCAGCCTGCCCCGTGCGTCAGCCTGGCCCTTGCGGGGGACGCCGGGCGCTCAGGCGGCCATTCGGGCACCCGGATCATTGTCCGCCTCGCCCGAACAAAGCTCCAGCTCGAACGCCGCGGAGGGCGTCTCGTGCCCGCGTGCCAGGCTGTGGCGCGGGATCATCCGGCCGGTGGGCTTGAACCCCAGCTTGCGCAGCACGCGGCCCGATGCCGGATTGTCGATGAAGTGCCCGGACACCAGCCGCCGCAGCCGCAGCGAATCGCGCGCCGCGGCGATCATCGCCCGCCCGGCCTCGGTCGCATAGCCGCGGCCCCAGGCCGATGGGGTCAGCCAATAGCCCAGCTCGAAATTGCCGTCCGCATCCTCGCCGATGCCGATCCCGCCGATGATCGGGGCGCCGCCGCGATGGCGCTCGCAGATCAGCGCCATCACGCCGCCGCGCGGGCGCGGGCTGGTGAGGAACTGTTCGGCATGCGCCTGGTCATAGGGCCAGGGCACGCGGGCGAGCTTCGACACCACATCCCAGTGCCCCATCGCGCGCGCCAGCTCGGGCGCGTCCTCGATCCAGCCGGGCCGCAGCGTCAGTCTTTCGGTACGCGCGAACATGGGACTCTCCTCGTCGTTGCCCGCCCCCAAGCACGCGGAAATGACGGCTAGGGGACAATGGGCGGGGGAGGGAGCATGAAAAAAGGGAGACCGGGGCGACCCGTCTCCCTTTTGCGTTGGTCCGAAAGATACGGACCCGGGTCGCCCTGGTGGGCAACCCGGCTGGCTGCCCGATGTTATTCCGCTGCCTCTGCAATCGCCTCTACGGTGCAGAACTTGCGGCCCAGCTTGCCTTCACGGAAGGCCACGCGGCCGTCCACGAGCGCGAACAGGGTGTGGTCCTTGCCCATGCCCACATTGGTGCCCGGGTAGAACTTGGTGCCGCGCTGGCGCACGATGATATTGCCCGCGACGACGGCTTCGCCGCCGAACTTCTTCACGCCGAGGCGGCGGCCAGCCGAATCGCGACCGTTGCGCGAAGAGCCGCCAGCTTTCTTATGTGCCATTTCCTATACTCCTCGAACTCTGCGCGATCAGGCTTCGGCGGCCGGGGCTTCGCCCTCGGCGGCTTCCGGAGCGTCGGCCTTCTTGGCCTTCGCCTTGGTGGCCTTCTTGGCCTCGGCGGCGCCGATCGCGGTGATCTTCAGGATCGTGTGCTGCTGGCGGTGGCCGTTCTTGCGGCGATAATTGTGCCGGCGGCGCTTTTTGAAGACGATGACCTTCTCGCCCTTCGCCTGCGCGATGATCTCGGCCGAGACCGTCAGGCCGTCGGTCGCCTTCAGCTCGCTGCCCTCGCCGGCGAGCAGGACGTCACCCAGCGTGACCGTCGAACCGGCTTCTCCGTCGAGCTTCTCGACGACGATCTTGTCTCCTGCGGCAACGCGATACTGCTTGCCGCCCGTGCGCACGACTGCGAACATGGCTCTGTCTCTTAACCCAAATGCATGTACCCGCTGGGGAACACCCCTGCGGGAGGAAGCGCGCAGCTAAGGTAGCGCCGGGGATAAGTCAACCCGAAATGACCCGGCGCGGGACGCGGTACAGGCCCTTTGGATCGGCCCTAGGTTGAATCGACATTCAGCACCAGAAGCTGAGGGCGGCCAAGCATAGGCTGGCGAGGTAGTTTTGCGGGATGCGGTCGTATCGGGTTGCGATGCGCCGGAGTTGTTTGAGCTTGCCGATGGTCCGCTCGATTTGGTTTCGCAGCTTGTATTTGATCGGATCGAATGCGCGTTGGCGAGGCATGCAAGTGCGC